>NZ_JAHCLT010000006.1:0-2500 GCF_020005165.1 Kangiella taiwanensis | reverse complement strand
CTGACATGAGTAACGTTAATGCGGGTGAAAAACCCGCACGCCGGAAGACCAAGGGTTCCTGTTCGACGTTAATCGGAGCAGGGTGAGTCGGCCCCTAAGGCGAGGCAGAGATGCGTAGTCGATGGGAAACAGGTTAATATTCCTGTACCGGTGTTTATTGTGATGGAGAGACGGAGAAGGCTAGGCCAGCGCGGCGACGGTTGTCCGCGTTTAAGGTGGTAGGCTTGAGACTTAGGTAAATCCGGGTCTCTTTAAGGCCGAGAGCTGATGACGATCGCCCAAGGGCGAGAAGTGGTTGATGCCATGCTTCCAGGAAAATCTTCTAAACTTCAGATAAACACCGACCGTACCCCAAACCAACACTGGTGGTCAGGTAGAGAATACTAAGGCGCTTGAGAGAACTCGGGTGAAGGAACTAGGCAAAATGGCACCGTAACTTCGGGAGAAGGTGCGCCGGCTTTGGTGATGGGATTTACTCCCTAAGCTGAGGCTGGTCGAAGATACCAGGTGGCTGCGACTGTTTATCAAAAACACAGCACTCTGCAAACACGAAAGTGGACGTATAGGGTGTGACGCCTGCCCGGTGCCGGAAGGTTAATTGATGGGGTTATCTTCGGAGAAGCTCTTGATCGAAGCCCCGGTAAACGGCGGCCGTAACTATAACGGTCCTAAGGTAGCGAAATTCCTTGTCGGGTAAGTTCCGACCTGCACGAATGGCGTAACGACGGCCACACTGTCTCCACCCGAGACTCAGTGAAATTGAACTCGCTGTGAAGATGCAGTGTTCCCGCGGCTAGACGGAAAGACCCCGTGAACCTTTACTACAGCTTCACACTGGACTTAGAACCTATTTGTGTAGGATAGCTGGGAGACTTTGAAGCGTTGTCGCTAGATGATGTGGAGTCGTCCTTGAAATACCAGCCTGGTAGCTTTTGAGTTCTAACTCAGGTCCGTTATCCGGATCGAGGACAGTGTGTGGTGGGTAGTTTGACTGGGGCGGTCTCCTCCCAAAGAGTAACGGAGGAGCACGAAGGTTGGCTAATCATGGTCGGAAATCATGAGGTTAGTGTAATGGCACAAGCCAGCTTAACTGCGAGACAGACACGTCGAGCAGGTACGAAAGTAGGTCATAGTGATCCGGTGGTTCTGAATGGAAGGGCCATCGCTCAACGGATAAAAGGTACTCCGGGGATAACAGGCTGATACTACCCAAGAGTTCATATCGACGGTAGTGTTTGGCACCTCGATGTCGGCTCATCTCATCCTGGGGCTGTAGCCGGTCCCAAGGGTATGGCTGTTCGCCATTTAAAGAGGTACGCGAGCTGGGTTCAGAACGTCGTGAGACAGTTCGGTCCCTATCTGCCGTGGGCGCTGGAGATTTGAGGAGAGCTGCTCCTAGTACGAGAGGACCGGAGTGGACGAACCTCTGGTGTTCGGGTTGTCACGCCAGTGGCATTGCCCGGTAGCTATGTTCGGACAGGATAACCGCTGAAAGCATCTAAGCGGGAAGCCCCCTCCAAGATGAGATCTCCCTGAGACTTTAAGTCTCCTAAAGAGCCGTTGTAGACTACGACGTTGATAGGCAAGGTGTGGAAGCGTTGAGAGGCGTTAAGCTAACTTGTACTAATTGCTCGTGAGGCTTGACTATATAACCCCAAGTGTATTGGGTTATGTAGGTCAGCAAACAAAAACATAGAAAGCGTGCTGAATACTGCAACATCTTACTTACAGATTTAAAACTTCTTCTGCCAAATTATTAAGACTTAGGTCATTATCCAAACATTTTTGCTTGGCGACCATAGAGAGTTGGAACCACCTGATCCCTTGCCGAACTCAGAAGTGAAACGACTCATCGCCGATGGTAGTGTGGGGCTTCCCCATGTGAGAGTAGGTCATCGCCAAGCGCTTAACAACAAAGCCCTAGCAGTAATGCTAGGGCTTTTTTGTTACATGTTCGAAAAGTTAACTCTCACATGGGTTCCCATGTGGAGTAGGATTTACGAGGGAATAAGCAAAGCAAAGAATTTTGCTTTGCTCCGAGGAAATGGGCGAGATTCTGTCGAGCCCCTGGCTCCAGCGAAGCGCAGAGGAGCCAAGCGCTTATACTAATGCCCAGTCTAACGACTGGGCTTTTTTTATATCTATGATTTAGTGATTATTATCATATTAGCTCGGCACCATCCCTAAAGGTACTTCTTTTGGTCTTGTGACAAATTTGGCTAAAAAATTTGCATAGACTTTAGTCCATCTTTAGGTTCGTGACAGGATTTCTTGAATCATTGTTGGTCATCGCCATACCCTAAAAGGCACGTGAGCGCTAAACAACAAGGCCCTAGCAGCAATGCTAGGGCTTTTTTGTTATATGGATGAAAAGGGTCATGTTTGTATAGCGTTATGTCAGTATGCAA
The DNA here is from genome assembly GCF_020005165.1 of Kangiella taiwanensis. Lineage (GTDB taxonomy): Bacteria > Pseudomonadota > Gammaproteobacteria > Enterobacterales > Kangiellaceae > Kangiella > Kangiella taiwanensis. Next base: position 92 of record NZ_JAHCLT010000006.1, on the reverse strand, counting down.
ATGGCCTCTATTCTCATATCTTTATCGTTATCTTTCTGTATAATTATTTGAGGATTTTATGGGAGTCTTTATGCAGCAAACAATACCAAAAG
>NZ_JAHCLT010000005.1 GCF_020005165.1 Kangiella taiwanensis | reverse complement strand
CCGTGGCTAACTCGTCCGCCGTGTTGCCATCACTGTCCGTCGCCGTGATTTGCACTTCGTAGACATTGTCGGCGTTGGCATCCGCTGGCGCTTCAAAGTCTTGCGCTGGCAGCGTCAACTCACCCGTCGCTGGGTCAATCGTGAACAAGGCTTGATCCGCGCCACCAGTAATGGTGTACGTCACGGTGCCAATCGGCGCGTCACCGGGGCTTAAGTCCGCCGGTGCCGTGGTGTGGGCCGTGTTCTCAGGCGTGCTCTCGGCAATCGGCGCGATGTCCAAGTTCGCCGTTTCCGCCACGTCAGTCACTTCAACCGTCGCTAACTCATCTGCCGTGTTGCCATCACTGTCCGTTGCCGTGATTTGCACTTCGTAGACATTGTCGGCGTTGGCATCCGCTGGCGCTTCAAAGTCTTGCGCTGGCAGCGTCAACTCACCCGTATTGGCATCAATCGTGAACAAGGCTTGATCCGCGCCACCGGTAATGGTGTAGGTCACGGTGCCCACTGGGGCGTCACCTGGGCTCAAGTCCGCCGGTGCCGTGGTGTGCGCCGTATTCTCAGGCGTGCTCTCGGCAATCGGTGCAATGTCCAAGTTCGCCGTTTCCGCCACGTCGGTCACTTCAACCGTGGCCAACTCGTCTGCCGTGTTGCCATCACTGTCCGTCGCCGTGATTTGCACTTCGTAGACATTGTCCGCGTTGGCATCCGCTGGCGCTTCAAAGTCTTGCGCTGGCAGCGTCAACTCACCCGTATTGGCATCAATCGTGAACAAGGCTTGATCCGCGCCACCAGTAATGGTGTACGTCACGGTGCCCACTGGGGCGTCACCTGGGCTCAAGTCCGCCGGTGCCGTGGTGTGCGCCGTATTCTCAGGCGTGCTCTCGGCAATCGGCGCGATGTCCAAGTTCGCCGTTTCCGCCACGTCGGTCACTTCAACCGTGGCCAACTCGTCTGCCGTGTTGCCATCACTGTCCGTCGCCGTGATTTGCACTTCGTAGACATTGTCGGCGTTGGCATCCGCTGGCGCTTCAAAGTCTTGCGCTGGCAGCGTCAACTCACCCGTCGCTGGGTCAATCGTGAACAAGGCTTGATCCGCGCCACCAGTAATGGTGTACGTCACGGTGCCAATCGGCGCGTCACCGGGGCTTAAGTCCGCCGGTGCCGTGGTGTGGGCCGTGTTCTCAGGCGTGCTCTCGGCAATCGGCGCGATGTCCAAGTTCGCCGTTTCCGCCACGTCAGTCACTTCAACCGTCGCTAACTCGTCTGCCGTGTTGCCATCACTGTCCGTCGCCGTGATTTGCACTTCGTAGAGGTTGTCGGCGTTGGCATCCGCTGGCGCTTCAAAATCTTGCGCTGGCAGCGTCAACTCACCCGTCGCTGGGTCAATCGTGAACAAGGCTTGATCCGCGCCACCGGTGATGGTGTACGTCACGGTGCCCACTGGGGCGTCACCGGGGCTTAAGTCCGCCGGTGCTGTGGTGTGCGCCGTATTCTCAGGCGTGGTTTCCACAATCGGCGCAATGTCCAAGTTCGCCGTTTCCGCCACGTCAGTCACTTCAACCATGGCCAACTCGTCTGCCGTGTTGCCATCACTGTCCGTCGCCGTGATTTGCACTTCGTAGAGGTTGTCGGCGTTGGCATCCGCTGGCGCTTCAAAGTCTTGCGCTGGCAGCGTCAACTCACCCGTCGCTGGGTCAATCGTGAACAAGGCTTGATCCGCGCCACCGGTGATGGTGTAAGTCACGGTGCCCACTGGGGCGTCACCTGGGCTCAAGTCCGCCGGTGCCGTGGTGTGCGCCGTATTCTCAGGCGTGGTTTCCACAATCGGCGCGATATCCAAGTTCGCCGTTTCCGCCACGTCGGTCACTTCAACCGTGGCTAACTCGTCCGCCGTGTTGCCATCACTGTCCGTCGCCGTGATTTGCACTTCGTAGACATTGTCGGCGTTGGCATCCGCTGGCGCTTCAAAGTCTTGCGCTGGCAGCGTCAACTCACCCGTATTGGCATCAATCGTGAACAAGGCTTGATCCGCGCCACCAGTAATGGTGTACGTCACGGTGCCAATCGGCGCGTCACCGGGGCTTAAGTCCGCCGGTGCCGTGGTGTGGGCCGTGTTCTCAGGCGTGGTTTCCACAATCGGTGCGATGTCCAAGTTCGCCGTTTCCGCCACGTCAGTCACTTCAACCGTCGCTAACTCATCTGCCGTGTTGCCATCACTGTCCGTTGCCGTGATTTGCACTTCGTAGACATTGTCCGCGTTGGCGTCCGCTGGCGCTTCAAAGTCTTGCGCTGGCAGCGTCAACTCACCCGTCGCTGGGTCAATCGTGAACAAGGCTTGATCCGCGCCACCGGTAATGGTGTAGGTCACGGTGCCAATCGGCGCGTCACCTGGGCTCAAGTCCGCCGGTGCCGTGGTGTGCGCCGTGTTCTCAGGCGTGCTCTCGGCAATCGGTGCAATGTCCAAGTTCGCCGTTTCCGCCACGTCGGTCACTTCAACCGTGGCCAACTCGTCTGCCGTGTTGCCATCACTGTCCGTCGCCGTGATTTGCACTTCGTAGACATTGTCCGCGTTGGCATCCGCTGGCGCTTCAAAGTCTTGCGCTGGCAGCGTCAACTCACCCGTCGCTGGGTCAATCGTGAACAAGGCTTGATCCGCGCCACCGGTAATGGTGTACGTCACGGTGCCAATCGGCGCGTCACCTGGGCTCAAGTCCGCCGGTGCCGTGGTGTGCGCCGTGTTCTCAGGCGTGGTTTCCACAATCGGCGCAATGTCCAAGTTCGCCGTTTCCACAACATTAGTGACCGTCACAGTCGCATCTTCTGTAGCAGTATTGCCAGCAGAATCCGTTGCCGTGATTTGCACTTCGTAGAGGTTGTCGGCGTTGGCATCCGCTGGCGCTTCAAAATCTTGCGCTGGCAGCGTCAACTCACCCGTCGCTGGGTCAATCGTGAACAAGGCTTGATCCGCGCCACCGGTAATGGTGTAGGTCACGGTGCCCACTGGGGCGTCACCTGGGCTCAAGTCCGCCGGCGCCGTGGTGTGGGCCGTGTTCTCTGGCGTAGACTCATTAATAGGTGCTATATCAAGGTTTCTATCATCATCAGCGATCGTCACTGTATCGCTAGCAGTACCGATAGTACCGTTACTCACCGCCGTAATTGTAGCGTCTACAGTTTCATTTCCTTCAACAAGGTTATCGTCGATGACTTCAACCGCAACCGTTGCGCTGGTATCGCCCGCTGGAATTACAACCGTTGTTGTGCCTGCAGCACCCGTCAAGTTGTAGTCGGTTGCATCTGTCGCTGTACCAGCATAATCAATCGTTACTGTGGTATCAGTAGCGCTTGTGTTATTTAGAGTTACTGTAAATTCACCATCTGTGGCAGGCTCTGATGCCGCTGCCACTGTAGCCGCAATCGATACTTCTAGATTATCATCGTCAGAAATAGTGACTGTAGCTTGATTATTAGCACCATCAATTGTGCCGTCAGTTGTGGTCGCTAAAGTGATGACGACTGTCTCATCACTTTCAACAATCGCATCGTCAACAACCGTCACATCAATAGTAGCCGAAGTATCACCCGCTGGAATGGTCACTGTGCCAGTTAATGGAGTGTAATCATCGGTTGCGGTTGCTGTTCCTGCCACGTTGTAGGTGATCGTTGTGTCAACTGAATTAGGGCTGCTCAAATTGATTGTGAACTGGCCATTATCAGCAGGTTCAGCTGCAGCCGCATCATTGGCAGTGACCGATACCGTAATGGTATCATTATCTTGAATAGTGTAAGTGTTCGTGGCTTGCGTATTGCTATCAAGATCCGCATCTCCAAGTACTAATCTTGGATTAGCGCTTGAGAGTTCGAAGTTAATATTTTCATCAGCCTCAAGAATATTATCATCCACTACGGTCAGGTTGATCGGCACCGAAGTACCCGCACTACCATCGTAGTTTCCAGCTGGGATCGTGACCGCGACGACATTGGTATAATCAGTACCAGAGCCGGTTGCAGTACCACCAGTCACGTTGACATTCACTGTCGTATCATTAGGTAAGAAGCCTAATATTAATAATCTAGGCGCATCTGTCGTTGACTCATCAGCCGAGTCTGCAGCTGAATCAAACTCTATCAGTACAACAGTGTCGTTATCTTGAATTGTGACGACTCCAGTACCATCGTTGATTGTCGCTTGGCCACCAGTAATGTTTGATAAGTTAACATTGAAAGTTTCGTCACCTTCAATCTCAAAATCATCGTTAATCGTTACTGTGATTGACTGAACTTCGCCGTCATTACCCACGAAGTTTAGAGTACCTGAATTTGCAATATAATCCTGTAACGCACCAGCTTGAGCGGTGCCATCAGCAGTTGCGAAATCAACACTGAAACCTGCAGCTGTATTACCAGTTAATGTCACATTAATTGTTGCAGTGCCTGCATCTTCATCAACGGCTACATCAGCAACAGAAACACTAGCGATATCATCATCAGCGATCGTCACTGTATCGGTAGCAGTACCAATAGTACCGTTACTGACCGCTGTGATTGTAGCGTCTACAGTTTCACTGCCTTCAACAATATTATCGTCGATGACTTCAACCGCAACCGTTGCGCTGGTATCGCCCGCTGGAATTACAACCGTTGTTGTGCCTGCAGCACCAGTTAAGTTGTAGTCGGTTGCATCTGTCGCTGTGCCTGCATAACCAATCGTCACCGTAGTATCGGTAGCGCTGACATTACTTAAGGTTACTGTAAATTCACCATCTGTAGCAGGCTCTGATGCTGCTGCCACTGTCGCCGCAATCGATACTTCGAGATTATCATCGTCTGTAATGGTACCTGTCGCTGTATCCGTATCAGTAACCAGTGGGTTCACTGCATCTAAATTAACGGTAAAGGTTTCATCACCCTCTACCAAAGCATCGTTGGTAATCGCTACAGTAAAGGTTTGTGTTTCGGAAGCATTACCAACAAATGTAACAGTGCCAGCCGTGCTGTCATAATCTGTGTTGCCACCCGTCGCAGTGCCGTCCGTGAAGCTATAATTCACATCAGTGCCACCCGCGACCTCAGAGTCCAAGGTAATAGTAAATGTCGCAGTACCTGCACTTTCATTAACAGTCACGTCTTCAACAGTCACACTCGCCGCATCATTGTCAGCAATTGTCACTGTGTCCGTTGCAGTACCGATGGTACCGTTGCTTACTGCGGAGATCGTAGCAATAACAGTCTCATCACCTTCTGTGATGAAGTCATCGACAACATTTACATTCACTGTAGCTGCCGTAGAACCTGCTGGAATGACAACGCTTGTTGTACCCGATGCACCACTTAAGTTGTAATCGGTGCCATCAGTAGCTGTGCCGCTGTAACCAATAGTGACCGTGGTATCGCTAGAGCTTGTGGTGTTCAAGCTAACGGTAAACTGACCATTGGTATTTGGCTCGGACGCTGCAGCAATGGTCGCAGCAATCGATACTTCTAAGTTGTCATTGTCAGTAATCGTTCCAAGGCCTGTATCAATATCCGTAACTAATGGGTTCACAGCATCGATATTGACTGTGAAGTCTTCGCTACCTTCTACAATAGTGTCGTCGGTAATGGTGACATCGAATGTTTGTGTTTCACCCGCTGTACCAACAAAGGTCACACTGCCCGCTGTGTTATCAAAATCATCACCGCCAGTCGCTGTGCCGTCAGTGAAGCTGTAGTTCACGACCGTGCCACCGCTCACATCGTTATCCAGTGTGATGGTGAAGGTCGCTGTGCCTGCATTTTCGTTTACTGTGACATCATTAACCGTTACTTCAGCATTATCGTTATCATTGATCGTGCCTAAGCCTTGGTTGTCGCTGAACGTCACGCCCGCCGTGGTCAAGTTAGTTAAATCTACGGTAAAGTCTTCAGTACCCTCAACTAAAGTATCGTCGGTAATCGGAACGGTAATAGTCACCGTCTCGCCACTCGTACCCGTGAAGGTTTCTGTACCTGATGTCGCGGTGTAATCACTGCCCGCAGCCGCACTGCCGTCATTCGTGGTGTAGTCGAAGCTCACGCCACCTTGTACGTCGCCCGTTAAGGTCACGGTGAAGATAGCATTACCATCCGCTTCGTTAACCGTCACATCATCAATCGCGACCGTCGCTGCGTCGTTATCCGTAATGGTGCCTAAGCCTTGGTCATCACTGAAGGTCACGCCGCCGTTACTTAAGTTGCTTAAATCAACCGTGAAGGTCTCATCACCTTCAACCGTCGTGTCGTTGATAATCGGTACGATGATGGTTTGTGTTTCGCCTGGCGTACCCGTGAAGCTTAAGCTGCCAGCAGTCGTGGTGTAATCACCCGGAGCCGCTGCCGTGCCGTCATTTGTGGTGTAATCCAGCGTGAAGCCACCTTGAACTTCGCCCGTCAAGGTCACAGTAAAGGTCGCGTTAGCGCCCGCTTCATCAATCGTGACGTCATCAATCGCAACCGTCGCTGCGTCGTTATCCGTAATGGTGCCTAAACCTTGGTCATCACTGAAGGTCACGCCACCGTTCGTTAAGTTGCTCAAGTCAACCGTAAAGGTCTCGCTGCCCTCAACAATGGTGTCGTCCGTAATCGGAACCGTAATCGTCACCGTCTCGCCACTCGTACCCGTGAAGGTTTCCGTGCCCGAGGCCGCTGTGTAATCACCGTCAGCAACAGTCGCCGTACCGTCCGTCGTGGTGTAATCGAAGCTCACGCCACCTTGTACGTCGCCCGTTAAAGTCACGGTGAAGACTGCATTACCATCCGCTTCGTTCACCGTCACGTCATCAATCGCAACTGTCGCTGCGTCGTTATCCGTAATGGTGCCTAAGCCTTGATCATCCGCAAACGTGACGCCTGGATTATTGAGATTACTTAGGTCAAGCGTGAAGGTCTCATCACCTTCAACCGTCGTATCATTGATGATCGGTACGCTAATGGTGATCGTTTCACCGTCCGTACCCGTAAACG
>NZ_JAHCLT010000004.1 GCF_020005165.1 Kangiella taiwanensis | reverse complement strand
GGGTCATGTTTGTATAGCGTTATGTCAGTATGCAAATGGCCTCTATTCTCATATCTTTATCGTTATCTTTCTGTATAATTATTTGAGGATTTTATGGGAGTCTTTATGCAGCAAACAATACCAAAAGTACAAAAGTGGTGTGGTTAAGCTGTAATAACTGGATATTTAGAGTTAACCAGTCTAACCGCCATGCATAAATAATCTTCCAATGCTAGATAAATTAAGAATTACGCCTATTCATTTATATAGTCTGATTCAGTAAACTCATTATTTGGATATAACAATTAAAAATTAAAGGAGCCTTAATGAAGCGAATTATCATTTTGATTTTATTATTTTGGTCGACAACCATTCTGTCTGCTGAGCTTAGGCTTTTACATGATTACAATAATATAGTCGAAAACAGTGACTCCGTCCCCACAGAGCATCACGCTCTAAAGCCAATCTTAACTGATACTAAAGTATATAGCTTTATGAAAACAAGCAACGATATTAGCTACGGGCGTGTCGAAGTACTTTCAGTTATAGATAAACAAAACAACAATGCTTCTGTATTAGAACCTTTGAATAAAGTGTATAAAAGGCAATATAGAGGGATGATCTTAAAAGACAACTTGCTTTATCTTTTTATTCAGCAAGGAAGTAACTTTGATGGCAGTATCATAGTTTGGACGGTAAATATTGTTACTGATGAAGTAAGCATGGTAACAGAAGTAGATATAACCAGCGTCCCACAGTTTAGAAGTTCTTACCCAACCCTCTTTAATATTAATAATGAAGAGATTCTAATACAGCCAAAATCTAATAGTTTTAGTGTTTACAATACAACAACTAATGAGTTTAGAAATACCTCAGTCAAAATGGACTCTTCAATTCCTTCCATAAGCGAAAAGCATTCTTTTGCTGTAAACAACAATTACATTTACTACGAATTTAATACAGAAAGGGTAATGAGGGCTGATACTGGAACTGGAGAATCGACTGTGTTGTTGGATAAGCCTGGTTTTATTCTTTATCTAGGGACATTTAATGGTAGAGGCTACTTCAATAAAATAATACCTAATACTGTAATAGGCGGTTTCAGTGTTTATGACATATACAGTACAGATGGTATCTCAGTTCGTTTAGAGTATGAGGGCTTTGTAAGTTCAGCAGGAGAGGTTTACAACCTTAAACCACAAGTTGTATCTAATAAGCTTATACTTTTACAAACAGCACACGAGAACAAGTTTTTATATAAGAATATTAACGATAGCAAGTTTGCTAGTATTAAATCTTCGTTTATCTTTGGTCGTCATCCGTTACATAAGCAAAGTGATGTTATCGCACACTTAGGTAGTTATTATATTTTGGGTACAACATATGGAGAAGGATCAGCAGAAAAATACACCAGTATTATTGAAGTAAATTTACAAGAAGGTTTTAAAATAATTTCTAAGAAAGAAACTCAATCTAGCGGCAGTTTTTGGGTGTATTTATATAAAGAAAATCAAAATTTGATGTTACTAGAAACTATGTTTCAAGAAGCTGGTACCGGCCGGTTTAACCCGCTTCTAACAACCTGTAATAAGGTAAACACGCACTCTGAAGTGGTTGAGCAAAGCAACGTTATTGATAACTTTAAGTTCGTCTCTAAGCTACATGACAATAGTGGGCAATATGTGTTTGCTGAGTCGAACGACCATGGTGTTGAGCCGCACAAAGTCTCTTGTCTAGAAAATGAATCTACATTGCTAGAAGATTTTAACAAAGAACTAAGTAACGGTGATTCCGAGTTTACATATCTGTCAAACTCTAACCGTACTTTTGTATTGTATCGTAGCTTATACGCTATGGGGCATGAGCTTATGTCATATGATATGACTGGTCCAACAAAGTATGATGACTCTGATATCAAGTCTAGTTATCTTAACTTTGACGCGAAACTTATAGCATTAGACAACCATTACTTATATCTCCATATCCTAATGCATGAACATTATGATTTTGGCTGGATGAATGATTTAGCTACTTACTTTCCATTTGCGCTTAATTTAAAAACAGGGGATCTGCAACTAATAGACTTTGGTTTTGCCCCAAATTTTAAGGTTCACCAAGGCGCTTTTATTCATTTTGTAAGCAGTGGCCCCAATTCTCGTATAAACCTTGTAAAAAATAGTATCTATGGAAGAGATGAAATGCTGATAGAGGGAAACTTTGATGATTTTATACCGTACAAGGAGTATCTCTTACTGTATGGAGAGTCACCTCAGGGTACATATGAATTTGGTAATCTAAAAGGAACCAGGATGGTTCATCAATTTGAAATTAACTGTGAAAGTGGGTGTATTGATCTCTCATTCGGAAGTAAAAATAGTACGGTGTTGATATCCACTGCACAAGATGACGATATGGGAGACTTTTACATTTATAACATTGAGAAAGCAGGCGAACCTTATAGGTTGTATAATGGATATAAAACCGATGTAAAGTTACTCGCCAGCTCTAGTAAGTTTAGTTTGTTTAATATGATTGGCCTAGGTCAGACTTCAGGTAATGGCGATAAGTACTTATATAAATTTAATCACAGTGAAGGATCTATATCGGAAGTGAGTCTCGAACCTAACAGTATTGTGAAAATACAAAAGGTGGGTAACTACTATGTAAGCATAACAGAAGATAAAAGATTACTCGTATTAGATAAAGACTTTAACTATCTTAAAGAAACAAAAGTTCCAAGTTCTGAGAACTACAGTCCATTATCACAGACAAACTATTTTGAATGTGACAATGGTATTTGCTACCTTTCATTAGAACGAAATTCACCTGAAACTAGTCGCAGCGTTCTAGTAAAATTTAATATTAACCTTGAACTTGAGCATGTAGCTACAGTTGATGGCTTCATTTATTCAACTATTAGTAAAAATAATCACTATTTTCTTTTAGACGCTGAAGAGCAAAGTTTAGGCAGAGAAGTTTTTATATTGAAGAGAGATATAGTTGATACCGACTCGGATGGAATTGATGATAATTACGAGATGGCCCTAGGCTTGAACTCTCTTGACTCGACTGATGGAATCCTCGATGCCGATAGTGATGGCGTGAGCAACATAGATGAATATCTTCTACGTTTAAACCCTATAGACTCTGACACTGATGGGGATGGATTAACTGACCAGCAGGAGCTTTCTTATGGTTCTAATCCCTTAGAGTATGATTTACATTTAGTTGACACCGATGATGATGGTTTTATTAACTCAGAAGATCAGTTTCCATTTGATGCAGGTGAAAATAATGATAATGATTATGACGGTATCGGAGACAACGCAGACGCAGACGATGACAATGACGGCATGCCAGATTCTTGGGAACACAGGTATGGATTAGACCCTTTATCGGATGAAGACCGAGATTTAGACCCTGATAATGACGGTAGAACGAACTATCAAGAGTATCAAGATGGTACAGATCCGACAGTTTCGAATAAGGATGGTTCTGGTGGAGGCTCTCCAAATGATGGCGGTGGAAGTTCCGGTGGAGGCGGTGGTTCAACACCTGTTTGGTTGCTGAGCATGTTGTTACTAGCCTTCACAGCTAGACGATATTACAAATAAAAAAAAGGCCTCTTATGAGGCCTTTTTAGTGGAGCCATACTTTATTAAGACTTAGGCTTACGCTTTTTGCCTTTTGGTTTGTCTTTTGACTTGGACTGCGGTTTTGACGAGCCACCTTCTTGTTTACCAATTGGGGCAAGTTTCATCGGTTTGCCTGCGACGCGGGCTCCGCTAAGAATTTTCTGTACTTCTTTAGGCATGCCTGATGGCAGATCGACTGTTGTGAACTCGTCGAATAAGTCGATTCGTCCTATATACTCACTGTCAATGTCGGCTTCGTTAGCGATAGCGCCGACAATGCTTCCGACTTTAACGTCGTCATTGCGGCCAAGCTCGATACGATATCGTTCCATTTCGACATCAGGATGTTCCGCGAGAGGCTGGGCGTGAGGAGAAAACGTGTTTTCACGACGGGGACGTTCTTTTCGGTCGCGTTTGTTCTTGCGACGTGAGTCGCGATCATCATCCCAATCGCGACTATCTCGCTCGCGACGTTCTTTGCGAGGCTTCTCTTTTAACAATAGCTCATCACCAGCTGCCATTTTAGCTAAAGCGGCTGCTAGCTGGGGCCAATCTTGATCATTGTTTTCGACGTACTTGTTAATGATATCTAAGTAAAAGTCTAGGTCACTGGTTGCTAGTGTATCGCTAATCTTTTGTACAAAGCGCTCAACACGTTGCTCATTAATATCGGCAACCGTTGGCAAATGCATTTCTTCAATTGGCTGATTCGTCGCGCGCTCAATGGCCTTAAGCATACGCTTTTCACGATGCGCTACAAACAAGATTGCGTTACCTTCACGACCAGCACGACCGGTACGGCCAATACGGTGAACGTAAGATTCCGTATCGTAAGGAATGTCATAGTTGATAACGTGGCTAATGCGCTCTACATCAAGGCCTCGAGCTGCAACGTCAGTTGCTAGCAAGACATCAATTTTGCCTCGTTTGAGTTTATCGACAATTTTTTCACGAGTGTTTTGTGCAATATCGCCATTTAAGGCATCAGCACGGAAACCGCGTGCATTGAGTTTTTCAGCCAACTCCATGGTGGCTGTTTTGGTGCGTACAAAAATGATCATGCCATCGAACTCTTCTGTTTCAAGAATTCGTGTCAATGCATCCAGTTTGTGCAAGCCGCTGACGAACCAATAGCGTTGGCTAATGGTTTTAGCGGTCGAGGTTTTAGTTTCAATCTTAATATGCTCAGGATTGTTAAGGTGCTTTTCAGCAACTTTACGAATCTGATTTGGCATTGTGGCGGAAAATAGTGCGATTTGGCGTTCTTCGGGAGTATGCCCCAAGATCCACTCAACATCATCGATAAAGCCCATGCGAAGCATTTCATCAGCTTCGTCTAAAACTAAGGCTTTAAGGTTATCAAGCTTTAATGTGCCACGACGAATATGGTCCATAACACGGCCAGGTGTACCGACGACAACTTGTGCGCCACGTTTTAATTGGCGTAATTGTGTGTCATAACGCTGTCCACCATAAATCGGTAAGATCGTAAATTGATCCATATGCTTGGCATACGTTTGGCAAGCTTCGGCAACCTGGAGTGCGAGCTCACGTGTTGGCGCTAACACTAAAACTTGAGTTGTACGATCTTTAGGGTCTATCTTCGAAAGTAACGGTAATGCGAAAGCAGCGGTTTTACCCGTACCCGTTTGGGCCTGACCTATGATGTCTCGACCGGTTAATAAAACAGGGATACTAGCCTGTTGGATAGGGGATGGCTGTTCGTAACCTACTTCTTGAATAGCTTTCAATACCGCAGGCGCGAGTTCCAGCTCTGAAAAGCTGGTAGGGGTGTCTTTAGATGTCATCAGAATACCTTAAATTTGCATGTCGAGCGGAATGCTCGGCGAAGCGTCGGTCAACTGATAAAACCCAACTAAAACCACAACTTAATGCACAGAACTAGGAAAGGAAGTGCATGTGACCATTGCTTCGAGGCTGCGATTATACGCGTAAATATGTCAGAACGTTAGCATTATTAGAAAAACTTTGCTGAAAATAGTATAAAGTAGTTAAAAAGCTTGGTATTTCAATACACTATCTATAAAAGGAAATAATATGCGCTTAGTGATTTTGGGAGTATTATTGGGGTTGGTGAGTGCTTGCTGGCAGCAAAACGAAGTCATTGCGATTGAAAAAGGCGGTGGAATGAAGTGGCTAGTGATCGCAAAACCTGACTGGGAGCTTTCCACGGTTAAGGGTGTAGAAGATGACTTAGCGGCTTACACTCGGCAAATGACAAATGCTGGTTGGGCGGTGAGTAGCACTACGATCATTGCTAAAGACACAGATGTCGTCGTTAGTTTAAAAGGGAACCTTCAAACAGTGGCTCGCACAACAGACTTTTACAAAATTCATTCGGTTAGTGAGAGCATGGCAAAAATTGAGTTCTTGTGTCCAAGGGTTGATGATTATCGTGTCTATCGCACAATAAAAATCAAAGACGCTAATCGAGCGGCAATTGGGTGTGCTCAAGGTGTGCAAACCTTCCGTTATTAACTTACTTACTCTTTCGTATCTTCAAAAAAACGTGCAGAGCACTGGCCCTGCACGTTGAACTATTGTTGGGTAATTACTTGTAGATTTTACCGTCTTTCATAACGAAAGTGACATTTTGCAATAACGTAATGTCGTCAATAGGGTTGCCTTCGACAGCGATAATATCGGCTAGGTTACCCGCTTTAATGACACCAATTTTATCGTTCTTTAGAAGCTCTGCGGTGGTTACCGTTGCACTTTGAATCGCTTCCATGGCTGGCATACCTGCTTCGACCATGTATTGAAACTCTTTGGCGTTGTCGCCATGCGCCGAAACACCACTATCAGTACCAAAAGCAATTTTCACGCCATAGTCATAGGCTTTAGCGAAGGTGTTTTGAATTTGAGGGCCTACGGCTCGAGCTTTAGGGCGCACGATTTCAGGGAAGAAACCATCAATTTCTGCCTTTTCCGCGACAAACTTACCGGCAATGATCGTTGGCACATAATAAGTACCTTTCTTTTTCATGGCTTTCATGACGTCTTCTGACATGTAAGTACCATGCTCGATACTGGTAATTCCTGCATTAACCGCACGCAACATACCTTCGTCGCCATGAGCGTGTGCCGCGACATGCATGCCGTAGTCATTTGCCGTTTCAATCACTGAGCGTAGTTCTTCTTCGGTGAACTGAGGGTTTTGACCGCTTTTCGCGAGACTCAAGACGCCGCCAGTGGCTGTGATTTTAATAAAGTCTGCGCCTTCTTTATAGCGTTGACGAACCGCCTTTCTGGCACCTTCAACACTATTTACCACACCTTCTTTCGGGCCAGGATCGCCCATAAGAGCTGCATTGGTACCGTTCGTTGGATCGGCGTGGCCGCCCGTTGTGGCTAGAGACTTACCCGCAGAATAAATACGAGGACCATCGACAAGCCCTTGGCGTATGGCGTTACGCAATGAAATTGTGACATTATACGAATCGCCAGGGTTGCGCACGGTAGTAAAGCCTGCCATCAAGGTTTTCTTGCCAAAGTCTTGGGCGCGATAGGCGAGGTCGGCGGGATTCAATGTAAAACCGTCGATATAGGACTTTGGATTCATTTCACCATCAAGGTGAACATGCATGTCCATTAACCCAGGCAAACAGGTTTTATCACTAAGATCGACAAGTTCAACGTTAACAGGACGTTCGCTTGTCACTTGCTCAATGGTGTTATTCTGGACTTTGATAAATCGTTGACCGAGCACTTCGCCTTCTGTTGTGTCAACCACATTGCCACAGTGTAACCAAGTGGTATTGGGTTGGTCAGAAAATGCAGAAGCGGTGTTGGATAAGGCTGTTAAGCCAATGACAGATGCAATCGTCATCAGTTTCATTGGTGAGGTAAATGTCATGAGTGCCTCTTATACGTTGTTATGATGGTTTGCATAATCTAACTGTTAAGGCGGTTGCTGGCAAATGTAGCTTTGAAGAAACGCGTTTTAAGGTTCGCGCGTTTATAGCAAATAGTAATTCAGGCGTCTTCTGCTACAATGCGAGTCAGATTTACCATGTTCTAGGATACCTGCCTTATGGCGCAGTCATTAGCTGCTTTTAATACCTTTGGCGTAGAGGCCACATGTGACAGTTTGTTCCGTTTTAGTTCCGAACAGTCGATCCAGGATTGGTTGGCGGGTATGCCGATTCCGCCTGAGAAGTTTTTCGTCTTAGGCGGCGGTAGTAATGTGTTATTAATAGGCCACATCCCCTTAACATTCCTCAAGGCAGATATAGAAGGTATTAGCTATAGGGAAGAGGGAAATGATGTTTTTGTCACCGCCGGTGCTGGGGTCAACTGGCACGCCCTAGTACTTGATTCGCTTGATAACGGATATTCAGGTCTGGAAAATCTTTCGCTTATCCCTGGAAACGTTGGCGCTGCCCCAATTCAAAATATCGGTGCTTATGGTGTTGAGTTGGAGCAGTTATTCGTTTCTCTCAGTGCTGTAGACTTGTTCAGTGGTGAAAAACGTGAATTTGGCCATGCTGAATGTGAGTTTGGTTATCGCGACAGTATTTTCAAACGTGAATATCGTGGGAAATACATCATTACTGATGTCACGCTAAGGCTTTCAAAAAAACAACAGTTAGTACTGACTTACGGCCCATTAAAGGAGTTAGCGGCTTCGACTGATAGCGTAAGCGCAAAAGACGTCAGTAAAGCAGTCATCTCAATTCGTCAAAGCAAACTCCCAGACCCAGAGACTTTGGGCAATGCGGGTTCATTTTTTAAGAACCCAGTGGTTGATGCGGAAGTGTTTCAGAAACTCAAAGCGCAGTTTCCAGACATTGTGGCTTACCCGATCAGCGAGTCTTCGGTAAAGCTAGCGGCTGGTTGGTTAATTGATCAGAGTGGGCTCAAGGGTTATCGAAGAGGTGATGCTGGCGTGCACCAACAGCAGGCCTTGGTCATGGTCAATCATGGACAGGCCACTGGAGAAGAGATACTGGAGTTGGCTGGTCACGTCAAAGACACGGTCAATGAGAAGTTTGGTGTGGCATTAGAGCCAGAGGTTTGGATCATTGGAGAGCAGCACGTTTTTGAGGCGAGTCGATAACTCATGGCATCACAAAAAGAACAGCAGTTAGTCGAAATTATTCAGATATTGTCGCAGGGTGGCTTTTATTCCGGCCAGGCGATTGCCGATAAGCTTGATGTGACTCGTGCTTATGTGTGGAAATTAATCCAACAACTACAAGATTTAGGGCTTGGCATCGAGTCAGTGACCGGGAGAGGTTACTGTTTGGAGTATCCTGTTGAGCTATTGTCCAGCGATGAGCTAGATAAAACGCTGAAGCTTCAACAGTTGGATCTGAGGCTGATGACAGACTCGACCAACGAAGCGCTTAAGGGTGAGGGTTTTGCTCATAACAAATTGGTCGTGGCCGAATACCAGTCCGCAGGGCGTGGCCGACGGGGCCGGAAGTGGGTGTCACCAATCGCCAGCAACCTTTATTGGTCACTAGGGTGGAAAACGCAGCTTCCTGTCCAACAGCTAGGGGGGCTCAGTCTCGTGGTCGGCTTGTCGATTGTGAGTGCATTAGAGAAGCTTGGTGTGACAGGGGTCGAAGTCAAGTGGCCCAATGATGTTAGATACCAAGGCCGTAAGCTCGGCGGCATTTTAGTCGAACTTTCGGGTGATATGGTCGGTGGCTTGAATGTCATCATTGGCGTTGGGCTTAATGTGCATATGGCAAATGGGGCTGCAAGCTCGATCGAGCAGGAATGGATAAACTTACAAGAGCTGAAACCTAACATCAGTCGCCAAGACGTTCTAACTGCTGTCATCCAAGAACTACAGAAGTCGCTTGAGCAGTTTGCTGAGCATGGTTTCGATGCGTTTACTGAGCAATGGAGTCGTGTTGACGAGTGTTTCAATAAAAAAGTCGCAATTATACAGAATGATGATGTGGTGAACGGTATTGGTGCAGGCGTTGATTCAAACGGAGCCTTCCTTCTGCAAACAGGGAAAGGCATTAAGCCGATTTATGCGGGTGAAGTGAGCTTGCGTTTTAGAGACGAGGATTAATCATGTACTTGTTACTCGATCAAGGGAACAGCCGCTGTAAGTATGTACTTACTCCTAGCTTAGGTATTTTAGAAGACTCTGTTAGTGGCTACTGGAGTAACGATGACTTCGAACCATCAACATGGAAACGTGAGTTAGAAGCATTTAAAGACAAGCAAATACAACGAGTTTGCGTCAGCAGCGTCGCTAGCCAAGAGCGAAAGTTATGGTTCGAGGCACTGTGTCAGACTACTCTTAATATGACACCAGAATTTGCTGAGTCAGCCGAAGTTTATGTGTCTCAAACATTAAGGAAAATGACGAATAGTTACGATAGCCCTAAAGCACTGGGTGTAGACCGTTGGTTAGCAATGATCGCCGGCTTCGAGCGCTCCTCAGAGGGATTTGTGGTGATGGATGCGGGAACAGCCTTAACGACTGATTGGGTCTGTTCTGATGGTAAGCACCGAGGTGGGCATATTGTCGCTGGTCATCGACTGTTACAACAGAGCTTGCTTGGAGAAACCGGAGGTATCGCTTGGAGCGCTGAACATGATAGCGAATTGAAAGGGGACTTGTTTGGTGAGAACACCTCCGCTGCTGTGTCGTTGGGGGCAGAAACGATGCTCAAAGGCTATTGTTACCAAGTGGTAAAGGCCTTATCTGGACAAGGAGCGAGTAATGAGTTGCGAATCTATGTAACCGGTGGCGACCGTGAGTTAATCTCTGGGTATTTGCAGCAGGCGATTAGAGAGTTAAAACTAAAGCATGAGGTGATTATTCAGCCAAACTTGGTTTTGGAAGGTCTAAGTCACTGGTTTTCGATGAATAATTAAACAATTTAGGCGTCTAGTGAAAAAAAATGCCCTAAACCCCAAAAAAAGTTGAAAAAAGCATTGCCAAAGCGAAATCAGATCGCTAAAATTCCGCCCACTTAACGACATCGCCTTGAAGGACTTCAAAAAGATGTTGATTGAGACGCCGACTTAGCTCAGTAGGTAGAGCAACTGACTTGTAATCAGTAGGTCGCCAGTTCGATTCCGGCAGTCGGCACCATTATTTTAAGGGGTTGCAGTAGCAACCCTTTTTAAATGTAAGTATCAGTTCTTATTGAGATTCTTTACTAAGACTCATTGCCAAGATAAGTACTTGCATTTTCTCCAGTAAATTGGCATCATGCGCGCTCGCTTTGAGCAACGATGATGTTCAAATCTTGGAGGGGTTCCCGAGCGGCCAAAGGGATCAGACTGTAAATCTGACGCGAAAGCTTCGAAGGTTCGAATCCTTCCCCCTCCACCAAATTTCTTCATCCTGCCAAATGCTCTAAGTCACTGAAAAGTGAAGAAGAGTGGCTGGGTGAAAGCCTAATGTGCATCTACTGTCAATTAGGCGAATATCGTTCTTGGTGCGTGCGTAAACTTACTGGTTTACTCGGTGGCATTATAGAGATACGGTAATCAGTTGAGCGCGGGTATAGTTCAACGGTAGAACCTCAGCCTTCCAAGCTGATGATGCGGGTTCGATTCCCGCTACCCGCTCCAAATTGCCGATATAGCTCAGTAGGTAGAGCACTCCCTTGGTAAGGGAGAGGTCAGCAGTTCAAATCTGCTTATCGGCACCAGGTTTGTCACTCTTGTTGGTTTTTGATATTTCGAGCAGGTTTGGCAATTTTTTAGGGTGCGAGGGTGCTAGTACGCCTATTTTGACGTACAACCCGGTGACACCCGTTTTAATATTGGAACTTAAAACGCGGAAATTCCGGGAGGCTTAAAATGGCTAAAGAGAAATTTGAACGTAATAAGCCGCACGTAAACGTAGGAACGATTGGTCACGTAGACCATGGTAAAACTACTTTGACGGCGGCGATTTGTACAGTACTAGCAGACGTGTACGGTG
>NZ_JAHCLT010000003.1 GCF_020005165.1 Kangiella taiwanensis | reverse complement strand
TACACCATTACTGGTGGCGCGGATCAAGCCTTGTTCACGATTGACCCAGCGACGGGTGAGTTGACGCTGCCAGCGCAAGATTTTGAAGCGCCAGCGGATGCGAACGCGGACAATATCTACGAAGTGCAAATCACGGCAACGGACAGTGATGGCAACACGGCAGACGAGTTGGCCACGGTTGAAGTGACCGACGTGGCGGAAACGGCGAACTTGGACATTGCACCGATTGTGGAAACCACGCCTGAGAATACGGCGCACACCACGGCACCGGCGGACTTGAGCCCAGGTGACGCCCCAGTGGGCACCGTGACGTACACCATTACTGGTGGCGCGGATCAAGCCTTGTTCACGATTGACCCAGCGACGGGTGAGTTGACGCTGCCAGCGCAAGATTTTGAAGCGCCAGCGGATGCCAACGCCGACAACCTCTACGAAGTGCAAATCACGGCGACGGACAGTGATGGCAACACGGCAGACGAGTTGGCCACGGTTGAAGTGACCGACGTGGCGGAAACGGCGAACTTGGACATTGCACCGATTGTGGAAACCACGCCTGAGAATACGGCGCACACCACGGCACCGGCGGACTTGAGCCCAGGTGACGCCCCAGTGGGCACCGTGACTTACACCATTACTGGTGGCGCGGATCAAGCCTTGTTCACGATTGACCCAGCGACGGGTGAGTTGACGCTGCCAGCGCAAGACTTTGAAGCGCCAGCGGATGCGAACGCGGACAATGTCTACGAAGTGCAAATCACGGCGACGGACAGTGATGGCAACACGGCAAACGAGTTAGCCACGGTTGAAGTGACTAATATTGCTGAAAACGCACCAACGGTTAACTCCCAAGTGACTAACGACGATACTCCAGTCATTACGGGTACGGCGGATAGTGCTGATGATCTAACGGTGACGGTCAACGGTGTGACTTACACTGAAGGCGACGGCAACTTAGTCGACAACGGTGATGGCACTTGGACACTGACGATTCCAGCAGGTAACGAAATCCCTGATGGCACTTATGATGTTGTTGCAACTGTGACTGACGGTACTAATACTGCATCAGACGCCACGACCGATGAACTAGTTGTTGATAGTGCAATCACGACCCCAACAGTCGATCCACAGACAACCAACGACGATACTCCAGTCATTACGGGTACAGCGGATAGTGCTGATGATCTAACGGTGACGGTGAATGGCGTGACCTACACTGAAGGCGACGGCAACTTAGTCGACAACGGTGATGGCACTTGGACACTGACGATTCCAGCAGGTAACGAAATCCCTGATGGCACTTATGACGTTGTTGCAACTGTGACTGACGGTACTAATACTGCATCAGACGCCACGACCGATGAACTTGTTGTTGATAGTGCAATCACGACCCCAACAGTCGATCCACAGACAACTAACGACGATACACCTGTCATTACGGGTACAGCGGATAGTGCTGATGATCTAACGGTGACGGTGAATGGCGTGACCTACACTGAAGGCGACGGCAACTTAGTCGACAACGGTGATGGTACTTGGACACTGACGATTCCAGCAGGTAACGAAATCCCTGATGGCACTTATGATGTTGTTGCAACTGTGACTGACGGTACTAATACTGCATCAGACGCGACAACCGATGAACTTGTCGTGGATACGCAGATTACGCCTCCAACCGTAAACACCGTGTTAACAAATGATGACACCCCTGTGATCACAGGTACAGCGGATAGCGCTGATGATCTTACAGTCACAGTGAATGGCGTGACCTACACTGAAGGCGACGGTAACTTAGTCGACAATGGTGACGGCACTTGGACATTAACTATCCCTGACGCTGATGCACTTGCGGATGGTACGTATGATGTTACAGCGACAGCCACCGATGGTACTAACACAGCTGACGACTCAACTAATCAAGAGTTGACAGTGGATACGCAAGTAACAACGCCAACCGTTAATCCGTTAACTACCACAGATGGTACTCCTGTGATTACGGGTACAGCGGATAGCGCTGATGATCTAACGGTCACAGTGAATGGCGTGACCTACACTGAAGGCGACGGTAACTTAGTCGACAATGGTGACGGTACTTGGACATTGACTGTTCCTGACGCTGATGCGTTGACTGAAGGCACCTATGACGTTACTGCCAGCGTTAGCGACGATGCAGGTAACACAGCGGATGATGCAACCACCGATGAGCTGGTTATTGAAACAGCTGATAAACCTCAGTTACGTCTAGTTAAAACGGTAAGCACTGACCAAGTGCAGCTGGGCGATTTCGTTAGCTATACCATTACAGTTGAAAACGTAGGCACTGTAGATGTAACGGATGTTCAAGTAATTGACTCTCCGCCACTAGGGTTTGGCTATGTCGATAGCAGTGGTGAAATCAGTGACGTGAATTCAGGAAATGACGTGATAACGCCATACAAACCTTTACAGTTTGACGGTGTTGACGTTGCTGAAGGTGAAACGGCTACCATCAAGTACATGATGCGAGTTGGCCCGTCAGCAGTAGGCGCGGAGCATGTGAACAGCGTTACGGCTTACTTTAACGGTGACAAGATCAGTAATACGGCGACAGTCTCTGTATTCATGACCTCAGATCCTGACTTTGAGCAGGCGACCATCATGGGTAAAGTGTTTAACGACCGTGACGGTGATGGCTGGCAGGACGATGCGACTGCAACAGGCATTAGCGTGAGTGGTGGTATTGATGAGTCGGCTTATATAGCGGATTCGACCACTGTTGACCGTGGTAATGGGCCACAGCCTGAAGCGGATGCTAGCGCACCGATCAATCATGGTATTGAGTTGGGTACATTGCGTGGCCGCAACTCAGTAATGGACCCTGCGTCGAACTACACCATGGTCATTTCACAGCTTATGAGCGAGCCACGTTTCACGGATGACTTCGTCCTAACTACGGATGAAGGCACCAAACTGATGATGGATGCGGATGGCAAGACGCGTGTTGAGCACTCGGATGAAGTGGCGGATGATCTATCAGGCCAAAAAATTGGTGTTGAGCGTCATATCACACGAGTAGGCGATAGTTATCGCGTCGACTTCGTGATTACCAACCACGGTATCTATGAGCGCGGTATTCCAGGCGTGCGAATCGCCACAGTCGAAGGTTTAATTGTTGAAACTGACGCTTATGGCCGATTCCACTTGAATGCGCTAGAAGTTGAAAATTATGCTCGCGGTAGAAACTTCATCATGAAAGTTGACCCAGCGACATTACCATCGGGCAGTGTGTTCACGACCGAGAACCCTCGAGTTCAGCGCTTGACACAAGGTATGCCGGTACGTTTTGACTTCGGTGTTAAATTACCAGAGCCAAAAGAGCCTGCGTTAGACAAGTCGAGTGAGCTTGAAATTGAAATGGGTACCGTGCTGTTCGACGACAACAGTATTGAAATCAAAGAACAGTACCGCTCAGCGCTTCAAGGCATCGCGGATAAGATTAACCAATCGAAAGGCGCGACCTTAACTATTAACGGCTATGGGGGCGGTATTCCTATTGCCCTAGACCGTGCGGCAGTGTTGCGTGAGGCAATTTTGCAAAACGTTAAGCCAAGTATCGCTAAAAACGTCAAAGTGAAAATTAATCCTCACGCTGCTGACGTTGTCGATGGCCGTAACTTTATCAGCATGGGCGACCGTGTTGAGCTTGGACAACTGTTCTTCGATACTGATAAATCATCGATAGTAGAAGAGCACCAGGAAGTTTTAAAGACGATCGCTGCTTATCTCAAAGAGAAGGGCGGTGGCGCTATCTGGGTATCCGGCTACGCTGACATTCGTGGTAGTTCAGAATATAACTATCGCTTAGGTTTACAGCGCGCCGATGCAGTCTATAGCGCATTGAAAAAGCACTTAGGTGAAAAGTTGATTAAAAACGTAAGAATTGAGGTGGCTCCAGGCCAGTATGAAGCTTCAGCAGGAGGTGCGAGCCATGAGTAGGTTAATGGTAAAAAATGTTGCACAACCGCTATTAAGCTTTGGCTTGGGAGCTATTCTGTTCAGCTTGGCACCTGAGGCGTTCAGTGCTGAGCCACAAGAGCCAGCGAAAGAGTACAGTTGTGATAACTCTGAATGTAAAACTGAAGAAGGTTTGATTTTCAGAGTGAAAAGTAAAGGTGAATCGGCGGCTACAACGGTAGAAAAGTCGAAGATGCAACAAGACCGTCGAGTCGACATCGGTTATCGAGACATTTATACCTACGATGAGTCTGGCTTCCAACCTGATCAAAAGCGTGCCGATGTTGCGGGTAAAATGTTGATTCAATTGCCTAATGGCGGAATCATGTGGGCAACAGAAGATCCAACATTAACGCCACCATCATTAGGTGTTAGCGGTGCTTCAGTGGTTGCATTCGAAAACGGAAAGGTCGTTGAGCCAGTTAACTTTAGCTATTACTCAAACTATGCCGCTTTTATTGACCGCCTAGAACTGACTGTATTTGATGCTACGGATACAGATTTAGTGACGCCATTGGCGACTGAGTCTTTAGAAGTAACCAATAATGGCCGCTATGCTTGGGATGGACAGCTAACCCTAGATCGACCATTAGTTCAAGGTGATCGCCTTATTTACGTTCTTCGTGCTTATGACAAAGAAGGGCGCATGGATGAAACCACTGCTAAGAGTTTGTTGCTGGTTTCTCCTGAAGAAAAGGAAAATAATATCGCGCAATTTGCGGATCAAATTCGTCGTGGTGAGTCTCAAGACGAAATTTCGGATCAGCAACTGGCGAACCAGCTGATCGAAAGTGAAACCTTTGGTCAAAATAATCTGCGTCAACAGAATATCCCAATCTACGGTTCGCGTGTCAGAATCTTTGGTCAGGACATTCCTGAAAATCAGCCTATGACGATCAACGGCGATATTATTCCTGTTGATTTAGAACGTCGCTTTGTCGCTGAATATTTATTACCGGTCGGCCAACATAAGTTCAATGTTGTTATTGGTAATGAAGAAGACGAACAAATCGTTAACGACTTAACGGTAGATGTTACTGGCGAACATATGTTTATGGTCGCATTAGCTGACTTAACCGCGTCAAAGAATTCAGTTTCTGACAGTATTCAAGCAGTTGACGAGGGTGACAAGTTCGAAGATGACTTCCTGATGGAAGGTCGTCTCGCGTTTTACTTAAAAGGCAAGATTAAAGGTAAATACCTGATCACCGCACAAGCGGATACTCAGGAGCGTGAGCTTGACGAAATGTTTGACGGTTTCTTGGATAAAGACCCTCAAGATATCTTCCGCCGTCTTGACCCTGACCGTTATTACCCAGTGTATGGTGACGACTCGACGACCTATCGCGACGTCGATACGCAAGGCCGTTTCTACGTTCGCGTCGACTGGGACAAAAGCCAAGCGCTTTGGGGTAATTTCAACACAGGTATAACAGGCAACGAATTTGCCCAGTACTCACGCTCGCTGTACGGCGCTGCGATTAACTGGCGTTCGCTTGATACCACTGAGCTAGGCGAAGCAAAAACGCAGGTAAAAGCTTTTGCTTCTGAAGCACAAACCGCACTGGGGCATGTTGAATTCTTAGGCACGGGCGGTAGCTTGTACTACTTAAAGCATACCGACATTTTGCCGGGGTCAGACAAAGTCACCTTAGAAATTCGTGATAACACCACTGGCCGTGTGGAAACGCGCGTTGATCTACAACGTGGCGCAGACTACGAAATTGATGAGCTTCAAGGTCGTATTATTCTGACCACGCCGCTATCGCAAATTTCGCGTCGTAACTTAGACACCATTATTCGTGATCAGCCGCTAGACGGCTTTGACAACGTCTTATTGGTCGATTACGAATACCGTCCGTCAGGCTTTGAAGCAGATAGCACAACCGTTGGTGGTCGCGCTAAAGTATGGCTCGGCGAGCATGTTGCTGTCGGCGGTACGTTTGTCGATGAGAACCGCTCTGGTGATGATTACCAGCTAGCGGGCGTAGACGTCACGCTGCAGGCAGGTCGTGGTACTTACCTTAAAGTAGAATCCGCTGACTCAGAAGCGAATCAAGCGGCGACATTCTTCTCCGACAACGGTGGTTTCAGTTTCGATGAAGTTGTGCCTGATCCAACGGATGAGGTCACGGACAAGAACGGCGGTGCTTACTCCATCGAAGCCCGCGCTAACTTTAAAGAGTTAGGTTGGTCAGAGCATGAGTGGAAAGCAGGCGCATGGCACCGTGAAACTGATGCAGGCTTCTCGGTCGCACGTCGCACTTTGAACGAAGAAACGACTGAAACTGGTGCCGAAGTTAACGGCTACTTTAGTGATGACGTCTCGATTACCACTCGCGCAAGCAATTACGAGCGTGGTGCTGATAACAGCTTACGCCAGGCACAAGTCGGCGTGAACTATCAGATTACACCAAAGATCGATATCACTACTGAGTTACGTCAGCTTGAAGAAACCATTCTTGGTGTCGAAACCTCAGCGACTTTGGCTGCGTTGCAGTATAACCATCGCATAGGCGAGACTTGGGATGTATACACCGTAGGGCAGTTCACGTTGGACAACGACGGTGGCGAGTATGACAACAATGACTTATTCACTGTGGGTACGCGTTACCTGTTTGGTGACCGCTCATCGATTGGCGCAGAATATACCACGGGGCATCGTGGCGACGCTGCCAGCTTAACTGCGGAATACCAGATCAATAACGAGCACCAAGTGTATGGTCGTTATACCTACTCGACAGACACCACGCAAAACGTGTTCGGCTCGCAGATCAACGACGGTATTGTTTTAGGCCAAAAACTGCGCCTATCGAACCAAGTGACGATTTATAACGAAAGCCAGCACTTCAAAGCGCCTCAAGAGTCAGGCATCGTGCATACTTTCGGTATGGATTACTATCCGTCGCAAGGCTGGACCATTGGTTTCAACTTGCAGGACGGTAATCTTGATGCGATTTCCGGCCCTGTCGACCGTCAGGCAGCAACCATTAGCGGTGGCTACCGTTCGAAAGACGCGGACTGGAGCTCGAAAATCGAATACCGCGAAGATAGCGGGGCGGAAGAGCGTGAGCAATGGTTAACGACTAATCGCCTAACTTACCGCTTAACCGAAGACTGGCGTTTAGCTGCGCGTATTAACTACGCCGACACCGAAGACCTTATCGACCCTGCGCAAAATGCCAAGTTCGTTGAAGGTAACTTAGGTTTCGCCTACCGACCAATCGATAACACCCGTTGGGCATTGCTCGGTAAATATACCTACTTGTACGACTTACGAACCTTAGCGCAAGTCACTACAGGCGCGGATCAAAAGTCAGATATCTACTCATTTGAAGGTATCTACAGCTTTAACCCACGCTGGAAAGTGGCCGCCAAAATCGCGCACCGCCGTGGCCAAGTCCGCGAAAACCGTGGCTCAGGCGCATGGTTCAAGAGTACCGCGAACCTATACGCAGCCCAAACCCGCTATCACCTGATTAGCGAATGGGACGCCTTGCTAGAGTACCGCTGGCTAGAACTTGAAGAAAGCCAGGATGAGCGCGAAGGTTGGTTAGCCGGTGCGGATTACCACATCAGCAACAACTTCAAGATTGGTATAGGCTACAACTTCACCGAGTTCAGCGACAACCTAGCCAACCTAGACTTCAACTACGAAGGCTGGTTTATCAACTTCGTGGGTAAATATTAAACAAACTGTACAAAACTTAGGTAGAAGCCCTAAAAAAGTGACACTTTTTTGAATAAAGGGCTTCCATCTAATCCATTGTTACGGTATTATTTCGCGCAAATCAGGAGAGGTGGCAGAGCGGCTGAATGCACCGGTCTTGAAAACCGGCAAGGGTTTGTAGCCCTTCGTGGGTTCAAATCCCACCCTCTCCGCCATATTCTCGAAAGAGATTCAAAAACCGGCTTAATTGCCGGTTTTTTTATGCCTGAACTTCTTTACCAACTCTTCCCTTATAGCTTTGTCAATGCAAATTTGCCTTTGTTGAAAAGTTGAACTGGTTCACTTTTAAAGCTAGTATCAATGGAGCTATAGACTGGTTCAAATAATTAAACAGGGAAGCTTCCAAATATAATCAGTAAAATAAAAATACTGAGAAACTCTTCAATACATTAAAAGAAAAGCACAAATGACCGAAAAAATTGACCAAAATGATATAAACAAGACCCTGTGGAACATCTGCGACACCTTCCGCGGTACAGTCTCAGCAGATACCTACAAAGATTTCATCTTAACCATGTTGTTCTTAAAGTACATTTCGGATGTATGGCAAGATCACTATGACGAATACAAGAAAGAGTACGGCGATAATCCAGAAGTGATTGAAGAGCTGATGAAGTCTGAGCGCTTTGTTTTACCTAAGGGTTGTAGCTTCTATGACTTATACGAACA
The DNA here is from genome assembly GCF_020005165.1 of Kangiella taiwanensis. GTDB lineage: Bacteria > Pseudomonadota > Gammaproteobacteria > Enterobacterales > Kangiellaceae > Kangiella > Kangiella taiwanensis. Next base: position 578,931 of record NZ_JAHCLT010000003.1, on the reverse strand, counting down.
GCGGCATGAAATCGGTAATGGCGAACGTATCGATAAGGCGCTCCATAAAATCGAAGAAGAAAATGGTAAGAAGCTAAGAGACGCCAGCAAGTCGGTGTTCCAAGACATCAGTTATAACACCGATAAATTAGGTGATGCGAAACAAAAGAACTCCATTCTGCGCCATTTGCTTGAAGATTTTGCGAAACCTGAAATGAACCTCAAGCCAAGCCGCGTCGGCAATCTTGATGTCATTGGTAACTCCTACGAATACCTAATCGGTAAGTTCGCGGCCCAGGGTGGTAAGAAAGCCGGTGAATTCTATACGCCACCAGAAGTCTCGGATTTAATGTCGCGTATCCTTGCTCCGAAAGAGGGCGAAAGCATTTGTGATCCGGCGTGTGGTTCTGGCTCGCTACTCTTAAAATGCAGTAACTGGATTAAAAAGCACTACAACTCCAAGCGCTACGAGCTTTATGGCCAAGAAGCTATCGGCTCGACCTGGTCGCTGGCTAAAATGAACATGTTCCTGCATGGCGAAGACAACCACAAAATCGAATGGGGCGATACGCTAAGAAGCCCAAAGCTTTTAAACAAAGATGGCAACTTAAAACTATTCGACGTCGTAACCGCCAACCCACCGTTCTCATTGGATAAATGGGGCCATGACGAAGCCGAAAACGACCCGCACGGTCGATTCCGTCGCGGTGTGCCGCCTAAAACGAAAGGCGACTACGCTTTTATTACCCACATGATTGAAACCCTAAAGCCAAACAGTAATGGCTCCAAAGGCGGTCGTATGGGCGTTGTCGTGCCACACGGCGTTCTATTCCGCTCTTCCAGCGAAGGAAAAATTCGTACTCAGCTTATTAAAGAAAATCTACTCGACGCGGTAATCGGCTTACCAGAAAAACTATTCTACGGAACCGGTATTCCAGCGGCGATTCTAATCTTCCGTAAAGATAGAAAAGACCACAAAGAAAACAACCGAGTCCTTTTCATCGACGCCTCAAAGCATTTCAAAGCCGGCAAGAACCAAAACCAGCTAACCGAGGACGATATTAGTCGCGTCGTGCAAACCTACCGTAAATACCGCGAACTGCTCGGCGCAGAAGACGGTAACGACCCAATCGGTATGGATAGCACCACAGAAAGCTCGAAAGAACTGACCGAAAAGTTCAATGAAGCCATGAACGACGAAGGGTTTAACTCAGAAACTAACACCGGCGTACTGGTCGATAAATACGCCTATATCGCGACCCTAAAGGAAATAGAAGAAAACGACTACAACCTCAACATCCCGCGCTACGTCGACACCTTCGAAGAAGAAGAAGAAATCGACCTTATGGCCGTCAGAGAAGAGCGACTAAAACTTAACCAAGAGCTTAATCAGCTAGAAAGCGAAATGGAGAAGTATCTGAAGGAGTTAGGGTACGATGTGCCAGGAAGTATAAGTGACGCGAGAGGCAAGACGACGGAAGCGGCAGGTGACGGAGGGAGTAAGTAATGATTCCTGAAGGTTGGGAAAGAACTAAACTTGGTAGTTTTGTAAACATAGCTTCTGGAATAGCTCCGTCTTCTTTGCGGTTAAAGCAAGTAGGAAAGTATCCCTATGTAAAAGTAGAAGATATGAACAATTGTTCGAAGTATCAGATTGATAGTCGTACATTTACGGATGATGAATTGAAAGTAATAAGAAAAGGCGCAGTGATATTCCCAAAAAGAGGTGCAGCTATCATGAACAATAAAGTTCGCATTGCTGCAAAGGACATCTATCTAGACTCTAACATGATGTCACTTTACCCAAAGGACGGTCTTATAACTGAGTACCTATATTATTGTCTAATTCGTGAGGAGCTTCACAGGATTGCAGATACATCTACAATTCCTCAAATAAACAACAAGCACATAACTCCCTATATATTTCTTTTGCCGCCACTCCCCGAACAAAAGAAAATTGCTGAAATCCTATCTACATGGGACAAAGCCATCACAACCACCGAAAAGCTCCTAAAAAACAGCCAACAACAAAAAAAAGCCCTCATGCAACAACTCCTTACCGGCAAAAAACGCCTCCTAGACGACAACGGCGTTAGGTTTAGTGGTGAGTGGCGAAAGTATAAAGTTTCAAATATGGGAGAAACTTCATCGGGTGGCACACCTGCCACCAGTAAAATAGAGTTTTGGGATGGTGAAATTTCATGGCTAACGCCTACTGATGTCACTGCACTGGAAACAAAATATGTATATGAAACAAAGAGGAAAATTACCGAACTAGGGGTAAAGTTCAGCTCAGCCAAATTGCTACCAAAAGGTAGTCTGTTGATCTGCACAAGGGCCACAATTGGAGCGATGGCTATTTCTAAGAATGAAATAACCACTAATCAGGGTTTTAAGAACTTGATACCTAATGAAATGTTTATTGTAGAGTTTTTATACTATTTGTTTACGTTTAAAGTAAATGAGTTTAAGAGAAAAGCATCAGGATCAACTTTCCTAGAGCTTTCTATGAAAGACTTCGATAAAACAGAGTTCTTTTGTCCTGAAATTAGAGAGCAAGTAGCTATTGGCAAGGCGCTATCCGCAACAGATAAAGAGTTGGAGTTTTTGAATAATAAAATCAAGCACTTGAAACAAGAGAAAAAAGCGCTAATGCAACAGCTTTTAACTGGAAAAAGAAGAGTAAAAATAGATTAAGGAGGGAACATGAGTTTGAAATTTACTGGAAATTTTGAAGAGTTACAGGAAAAGCTAAGCAAGTTATCTGGTGAGTGGGATGGGAGCCAGCCTAACAAAAAAGTTCTAAAGCTTGATGGAGGTATTCTTAACTGGTACCAATCCACTGGAACTATACAGTTTCAAGGAAAAGATCCAGGAAAACAGAGGTTATCTAAAGAAGTGCCTATTCTATTGTACCCACAGGAAGTAGAGGATCAGCCTGAAAAGTTAGAAGAATCAGAATACATCCAAGAAGAAAAAGAATGTTTGAGAAGTAATATCAATAGTGCTGAGTCTATTGAGAAAAAGCTTCTTACTACTGGTGTAAATGAGAGTGAGCTAGTTTTAGGGGTAGTAAGTGCTGTAGGAACAGAGGTAAATAGAGTTACTGAACCATTAAAGGATAGGTTAAAGGGATTTGGGTATCACGTTGAAGAAATTAGGGTCTCATCGATTCTTACGCCTTTAAGTGGAACCGATGAGTATGAGCGTATAAGGCATTATATGTCTGAGGGTGACTCCTCTCGAGAAACTAGTGGTGATAATGCAATATTAGCAGCTGGTGTTTCAAAAGAAATTTCAAAGAGTCGCAATCCAGACAGGGGCAAAACGGCTTACATTGTCAATTCATTAAAGCATCCAAGGGAAGTTGAGTTCCTTAGGAAAATTTATGGGAATGGGTTTTATTTAATTGGTATTCATGCAGATGAAAAGAGAAGGCACAAGTTTCTTACTGAAGATAAAGGATGTACCCAAGAACAGGCTCAAGAGCTCATTATAATTGATGAAGATGAAAGTTTACCTCATGGTCAAAAAACAAGAGATACCTATCACCTAGCTGATTTCTTTTTAAACTTAGGAAGTAATAATGATCATGTTAAATATGGATTACAAAGATTCCTTGAATTAATATTTTCACACCCTTACAAAAATCCAACCTTTGACGAGTTTGCGATGTTTATGGCTTTTAATAGTTCCGTAAGATCTGGAGACTTATCAAGACAGGTAGGAGCTGTAATAAGCAAAGAAAAGCAAATAATAGCTACAGGTGCAAACGATGTACCTAAATCAGGAGGTGGCTTATATTGGGCAGAAGCCGATGAAGAAAGTGGTGAGGTAAAAGACCACCCTGATGGTAAAGACTATACAAGGGAGGCTGATTCAAATAAGCAGGCTCAGTCTGAAATCATAGATGGAATTGTTCAAAAACTTACTCACAACAAATTAGTCAGCGATGAAAATAAAGATGAACTAAGAAAGCTGCTATTGGATAGTAAAATATCTGACTTAACGGAGTTTGGGCGTATTGCCCATGCCGAGATGGATGCTCTGCTTTCTTGTAGTAGAGCTGGTATACCTACAGAGGGTACTACGTTGTATTGTACAACATTCCCTTGTCATAACTGCGCAAAGCATATTATAGCAAGTGGTGTAACTAGAGTTGTGTACGTCGAGCCATATCCTAAAAGCCGTGCGTTAGAGTTTCACTCCGAATCCATTGAGTTACGCTCCGAACTTGAATCTCTCTCACAAACTAATAATTTGGTTTCTTTTGAACCTTTTATTGGAATTGGGCCTAGACGATTTTTAGATCTATTTTCAATGAGCTTGGGTTCAGGCTCAAAGCTGCGTAGGAAAGAAAAGGATGGAAGTGTCGTAGAATGGAGCAAAGACAACGCACCAATTAGAACCCCATTAATTCCAAAATCCTATATAGATATAGAGAAGGCTGCTATTGAGTTATGGGAATCGTATAAAAATGATGGGAAGCCTTTCTAATGCTGAAACTCCAAGAAGAATACAGCGCTAAGATCCCTGCGCTAACATTGTTGGCAAACTTAGGCTGGACGTTTATAAGTCCAGAGGAAGCCCTTAGGCTTCGAGGTGGTAGCTATAACGAGGTGGTGTTAGTTGATGTGCTTCGGGAGGAGTTGAAGAAGCGTCAGTTTGAGTTTCATGGCGAGAAATACTTCCTCAGCGACAGTAGCGTAGATACTGTTATCGCTAATCTACAGCCTCAATTAAATGAGGGACTGGTTAAAGCGAACGAGAAGATTTATAACGCTTTAGTTTATGGGGTTTCTGTTACTGAGATTATCAAGGGCAAAAAAGCTCATCCAACGGTTTCAGTTATCGACTGGGATAACATAGATAATAATAGCTTTTTATTCACCGACGAATTTAGTGTCACGCGAAACGGTGGAGTTGGTACTAGAAGGCCCGATATTGTCTGTTTCGTTAATGGACTACCTTTAGTGGTAATTGAGGCTAAACGTCCTGATGGGCATGCGAGTAAAGGGCCTACGGTTAGAGAAGGTATTGAACAGTCCATTGGTAATCAGCATCCTGATGAAATTCCTCACTTATTCGCTTATAGCCAATTATTACTGAGTATTAGTGGTGTTGATGGACGTTATGGTACTTGCGGCACACCTTTCAAGTTCTGGGCGGCTTGGCGAGAGGAAGATTTTGCGGATGAACAGTTAGATTCGTTAAAAAATACAAAGCTCACTAAAAGTAGTCATAAAGCGATATTCGAATGTCGAGAAAAGCAATACCAGGATTGGTATGATGATTTAATTGCTGGTGGTGATTTGGCGGTCACCAAGCAAGATCGACTACTCATCAGTTTGTTAACGCCAGAGCGTTTATTAGAACTAACTCGTTACTTTGTCTTGTTCGATAGCAAAATCGGTAAAATCGTTGCACGTTATCAGCAGTTCTTTGGCACTAAAAAGCTAATGGAGCGAGTCGAGCAGAAAAACGACGATGGTTCACGTCGCGGTGGTGTTATTTGGCACACCACAGGTTCGGGTAAGTCCTTAACCATGGTGTTCTTGTCGAAAGCGTTACTTCTCAATGAACGCCTGAAGAAATGCCGGGTAGTTGTTATAACCGATAGAAAAGATCTTGAAACCCAGTTAAGCAATACCTTCTCTTCGAGTGGTGAGGTCGATAGCAAAAAAGATAAGAAAGATTCGCTGGCGACTTCTGGCAGAATGTTGGCAAAACAGATTGGGCAAGGTACGCAGCGAATTATCTTCTCGCTGATTCAGAAGTTTAACTCTGCTGCCAAATTACCTGAATGTCATAACGACAGCTCGGATATTATCGTTCTCATCGACGAGGGACACCGAAGTCAAGATGGTGAAAACCATATTCGTATGCGCCAAGCGCTTCCAAGCGCTTCCTTCATTGCCTTTACTGGTACACCGCTGCTAAAAGACGATAAGACGACCAGTAAGTTTGGTTCCATTATCCATGCTTATACCATGCAGCGTGCCGTTGAGGATAAAACAGTTACGCCGCTACTTTATGAAGAGCGTGTGCCTGATTTAGACGTCAACGAGCGGGCGATTGATGCTTGGTTTGAACGCTTAACGGGTGGGCTGAATGAAGAAGAAGTTGCTGACTTAAAGCGTAAGTACGCCAAGAAAGGTGAAGTTTATCGTTCAGAAGACCGCATAAAGCTGATTGCGGCAGATATTGCGGTGCATTTGACGCAGAACCTTGAGGACGATCAAAAAGCTCAGCTTGCTTGCGACAGTAAGGATTCAGCCGTTAAGTATAAAAAGTACCTCGATGAGTTGGGTTTGTTTGAAAGTGCGATTGTAATGTCGGCGCCCGATATGCGTGAGGGGCATAAAAATATTGAGGATGTCCCGGAAGTTATACAGTGGTGGAAAGATAACATCGGCAATCAGGATGAAGAGAAGTACACCAAGGATATTGTTAAGCGTTTTGATGAAGACCCTGCGCTAAAGCTACTCATTGTGGTGGATAAGCTACTAACCGGCTTTGATGAGCCTAAAAATACGGTGCTTTATATTGATAAGCCTTTAAAAGAGCATAACCTCATTCAGGCCATTGCTCGTGTAAATCGCCTGCATCCTAGTAAAAAGCATGGGTACTTGATTGATTATAGAGGCATTCTCGCTGAGTTGGATACAGCTATCGGTAAATATCAGGATTTAGCAGCTCGAACTCAGGGCGGTTATGATATTAACGATATCGAGGGGCTCTATTCCCACATGAATACCGAGTACCGAAAGTTGCCACAGTTGCATAAAAAAGTCTGGAGCTTCTTCGACTCAGTTAAGAATCGCGGTGATACAGAGCAATTCCGACAAGTATTATTGCCCAAAACAAAAGAAGTCAATGGTGAACTTGTTGATAGCAACCAGCGAGTTCGTGACGAGTTCTTTGATGCATTAAAAGAGTTCTCATCATGTTTAAAAGTCGCTTTACAGTCTGCAAACTTCTTTGAAGACAAGAGTTTTAGCGATGAAGATCGCCAAGAATATAAGAAAACCCTTAAAACTATGACAGGCATTCGCCAATCCGTACAAAATGCGATTGGTGAAAGTGTCGACTATAGTGAGTATGCGGACAGTATTCGTAAGTTAATGGATAAACACGTTGTTGGTGTAGAAGTTCGAGAGTCTGAAGGAGTTTATGAAGTTGGCAAGATGGGGCTCGGCGAGAAGGTCGACGATTGGTCAGAGGAAAAGACTCGAAACGAAACTGATATTATTAAAACTCGTGTTACTAAAACCATTGAACAGGATTTAAGAGACGATCCGTACGCTCAGGAAGCCTTCTCTAAGCTTCTAAGAGAATTGATTGAGCAGACAGAAAGCCAGTTTGATCATCCTATGAAACAATACATGCTTTTTAAAGAGTTTGAGGAAAAGGTTGAGGAGCGTGATGTTGAGGGAATACCTAGTGAGCTTAAAGATCATAAACAAGCTCAAGCTTTCTTTGGTGTATTTAAGAAAGAGCTCCCAGAAACCTTTAGAACGATCCATGAAGACGACTTACAGTCTTGGATAGACTTTGCCTTCGAGTGCGATAAAGCTGTAGACACAGCGGTTCACGAAAACTCCTTGAACCCACAAGATATGGAAAGTGCTATCCAGAAGAAGCTACTGCCTTCGACAATGAAAATGTGTAAAGAGGCTGGTGCTGGGTTTGATCACGCAAAAGCTATCGTTAGCTCTATCCAGCATATAGTTAGAGATGGAACGGGTCAGGGGTAATGGGTATTGCTGTGAGTAAAAAAGTTCTGAGCTTTTATTATGGTGAAGAAGCTATAGTCTTTGAGCGGTTGGAAAAGCAAAAGCCAAGCCCTAAGGTAAGCATTAAAGTGGACTCAGACTGTAAGGTGCGAGTATATGCAGCCAAGGACGTTTCTGATAGTGATGTTATCCACGCCACCAAGAAGCGCGGTAAGTGGATTCATAGCAAGTTAAAGGAGTTTAAAGCACTTGATAAAGAACACAGCCCAAGAGAGTACGTGAGTGGAGAATCGCACTTCTACTTAGGTCGTAGGTATATGCTCAAGGTACATCAAGATAAAAACTATCAACCGAGAGTTAGGTTATTCAGAGGAACCTTAGAGGTCTTTTGCAAAGATAAGTCGCCTGAAAATGTGAAAGCACTAGTCGATAACTGGTACAAAGAAAAAGCCAAACAAGTGTTTGCAGAACAAATAAGCCGAGTAGTACAAAAAACACCGTGGGTCACCGAACCAACACCATTTACTGTTAGAGCCATGAAGAAACAGTGGGGAAGTTGTAGCCCCAAAGGTCGACTGCTACTCAATACCCACCTCGTCAAAGCATCCAAAGAGTGCATCGACTACGTTATTCTCCATGAACTCTGCCACTTAGTAGAGCACAACCACAGCAAACGGTTCTACAAGCTGATGGAGCAAGTGATGCCGAATTGGAAAATTAATAAAAAATCTTTGGATATGGCGTCTTTTTTGGGTACCTTGTAGAGTAGAGTGTGCAAGTTTGCTTAGAAAAGCAAACTCAGCAGGCCACTACTACTTTTCATATTTTCTTTATGTTGTGAGTAGTTTATTGCGAGATTTAATCTTTTCGCGGCGTGATTTATCATATCAATAACAAGAGAACATTATGATTCAGCGATTGGTTTTATTCTGTAGTTTCATTTTTAGTGCGCTAGTTTTTGCTCAGGCGTCTGCTGTGGCAGAGGAGGCTGTTAATCCGTGGCCAGAGGTTCGCAAGGAGCGGATCAATATGTTATTGCCTCGTGCGTTGGAGGCGGCGGATGTTGATGCGTGGGTGATTTTGTGTCGTGAGAACAATAATGATCCTTTAGCGGATCATGTTGGGTGTGAGAATGCTGGGGCGCCTGCGGCTTATGTGTTTTATCGTTTAAGCGATGAGAAAGGTGGCAGCGAGTTCCATTCGTTGGTGTTTTCGCCGTCGAGCGAGGCTACGGCGCTTGCTGAGTTAGAGATTCATGACAAGGTTGTGTCTGTACCGCGAGGTGAGTCTGCGTTAAAGCAGGCGGCTGAGTTTATTCAGGAGCATGATTTTCAGCGTATTGCAGTGAACTCATCGGTGAATAATGCGCAGGCAGACGGGTTGAGTTATACGCAGCGCTTGGCGCTAAAAGATGCTTTGGGAGATAAGTTTGCGCAACGTCTAGTGTCTTCAGAAGAGTTGGTATACGAGTGGTTAGCGATTAAGTTGCCGCAGGAAGTGGACATTATACGCGAGGCGGCTCGTTTGACTGCTGAGTGGCAAATCGAGGCATATAAACAGGTAGTTCCGGGCAAGACGACGGATGCTGATGTGGCGCGCTTTTTGAAAGCTAAGATGGAGGAGCATGGCGTGACCGACGCTTGGGCGCCGGATCAAAACCCGAACGTGAACTCTGGTCCCGATCGTGGGCACTCACACGCGACCGATAAAGTGATTATGCCGGGTGACGTGATTCAGACGGACTTTGGGATTAAGGTTCATGGTCGCTGGGTCAGCGATATTCAGCGTTTTGCCTATGTGCTGAAGCCGGGCGAAACAAAGCCTCCAGAGGATATTCAGCATTATTGGGAAAGTGCTCGCGCTGGTGGTCGTGCTGCTTTTGAAGCTATGAAACCAGGGGTTCGTGGGATCGATGTGGATGCGGCGCAAAGCGTATTAATGAAGCAGAATGGCTCTGAACACGTAATGTGGAGTACAGGGCATCCTGTGGGTTATGTGGCACATGACACTGGGCCTAACCTAGGTGGTTCACGTGGTGCGACAGTACGTCCAGCAGCGAAGAAGACATTGAAAGCGGGGATGGTGTTCGCCTTTGACGGCTTTCATGCGTGGAAGCGTGATGATGGAACCACTAAAACGATTTCAGTGGAGGAGATGGCGGTGATTACTGAAGATGGTGCTGAATACCTGATACCACCTCAAGAAGAGCTGATTCTAATTCCAAGTGAATAACGTTTTTTATCCTTTATCGTATCTGCAAAAAAAAGCCCGCGAACTGCGGGCTTTTTAGTGGTTGCTTGTTTGCCTACTTTTTAAGTTCTAGCTGATAGGCGTGGCGCATTTTTTCGGCTTTTGCGCTTTTGGGCTTATCCGGCCAGATCATGTCGATTGAGTTTGTGCCTTTTTGTAGTGCACCTTTGTCTACGAAGGCGTAGAAAGTGGTGTCTTGATGTGGCTCAAACTTGGTCAGTACGGCTTTGCCGTTGACGGTAATCGTCGGTGAGCTGGAGAGTGATAAGTTTACTGGGTTTTGGGTCACCACTTTTATCACGACTTGGTCCTGCTCTAGGCTTTTCAGCGAGCTTTTGCCGAAGATACTGGCTTGCTGTTTGCTGTTCAGCGTTACTATTTCAGCTGTTTTAACATCAATAGTATGTTTGCCTTGGGTTGCCATTTTGTTGTACTCGACGTTGCTACCAGCAGCGAAGCTAGTGGCACCTACTAAGCTTAGGGCAACCCCCGCGATTAAGCTTTTAGCGTGAGAATTCAATATCGTCCACATAGATTTCTCCTTGTGATGGATGGTTAAATTTGAATCGAATAAGGTCGATGTCAGTTAGGTCGACATTCGAGTTATTCACGATAAACGAGTGTAGTGGAATTCTGACCGTAGTCATGACGTTATGGTCGGTTCCTGGGCGATCATAAGGTACAGGTATTTGGTCGAAATTCGCGGCGTGTGTTGAGCGCTGGTTTGAGCCACTGACGAGTTCTACACGGAAGTCTTGTGTTCCTGATACTGGGTTTGAGCCTGCATTGGTCATGCCGACACGGAACGATAGGACTTCATAGCCTGAGACGTCTTGTTGTGCAGCTGGAATGGCGTATTCCATGGTTGCGGAGCTTGAGCCCCAGCCAACTTGTAGCGCTTGTGTGCTGTGAACCGATGGTCCGTTTACCGACGCCTTGCTGACTGCTGTGGAACTTGTGGTGTTGTCTGAACCATCTTCAACCTTTTGGTGAATTTTTTCATGGTGGAAATGGTAGTTGTTAACACCTGCGGTTGATGGGAAGGTTAGGTTCCCGCGCAACATATCTTGGTAAACCGATTCGCCTTTTAGGTGGATCAGGTTAAAGGCGGCTAAATAGGCTTCGCCAATACGCTGTTGCTGTGCAGCAGGTATAAACTGTGGTCTCGATGGCGAGGCATCATCGCCATGTGAAGCCCAAACCGTATTGAAGAAGTTATGGTTTGCACCATACAGATGGAAACCACTTTTTACGGTGTTATCGCTAATCGTACTGCCTGCGCGATCATAAATGCGCTGGCCCCGAATATCCGAAACATCACCGTCGGCAGCTGGTAACATTACAAAGTAAGGAACATCGCCTAATGTGTACAGTGGGTTGCCTGGGTCGTATTGATCCGTTGGCGCGATTGAAGACACGGCGACAATATTGAAGCCTGTGTTTTGCACGTAGGCCGAAACCGAGGCTTCACCACCACGCGAATGACCACTGACGGCAATTTTCGTCATGTCTACATGGTTGCTGAACAAACCTGTGCTTGGATCGGGATAACCGGGGAAGGTTGCTGCATCGTCCATGTGCGACCACAGCTCAATGTGACGTAAGATTAACTCACCGCGCTCAGGAATCCATTGAGGTACCCATCCGCTTAAATCAAAAGCGTCGATAGAGACTGCAATGACGCCATTACTGGCCAGGGTTTCGAGTAAGCGCATGTAACCTTCGTGGTTTGGAGTGCGCTGTCCGACTGGGCAGTTGACGTGATGAGGGTGCGCTACCGATACTTCACAGACCCGGTGGTTACCGTGCTGAATAAAGAAGATCGGGTGCTGGCCTGCGGCAACGGGAGTGTTGGTTCCAGCGACGGTCGCTGGGTAGCGAACGATTGCGCGTAAGTCGACGTCTGAAGCGCCGCCCATAGTGGCGAAGTAATCATCGAAGCTGTATTCGAACTCACCGATAGCGTAGCTGCCAAGATCATAGGGATCGTCTGCAACCACAAAGCCCACTTGTGTCGAGCCGTCTAAGAAGTCGGTGCTGCTGTCGTAGTTGTTGTCGGTGACAAAGTCTCCTGGATTCATGGCGACAGTTGAGCCAAAATCCACCACGACATCATATTCACCCTCGTTCAGTGGCGCGTGCCAGATGATGGTGTCAGTGCCGTTGATACAGCCCGATTTAACACGCATGATTTCAATGCCGCCAGACACATCCACTAAATTGGTTGAGCCACCCATGCCGGGATCCCACTGTGGCGTTGTTCTATGGTCAACCACGTAATAGGCTGCATAATTACCGCCAGCGTGACTCGGTTGTACGTAAGTCGGATCGACGGCACCCCAGACGTCATCGTTTTCATCGGCAAACGAATCGGCAAATTCAAAGTAGGGGAAACCGCTATTGAGTTTACGGCCTGCGATGTCCATCAATGGGCCACCCGGAGGGTAGTAAAGATATAGGACAAAAGCGGTATCTTGACCATAAGAAATACGGTCGCGGATATCCAACCGATCGTAATCTAGCTCACGATCTTCGCGCTGAACCACGATATCGTAAGCGCCACGACGCTGTAGCTCGCGATCCCAGCTGCGTACGGTAAAGCGGCCGTTGCTATCAGCTTCAACCCACTCAGCGGCTGCTGCGCTGAATTCGCCCGTAATATCATTAACTTGATCGCCAACTGTCCAGCGACGCTGGTTCGGCACTAGCGATACGCGAAGCTTTTCGCCTGGCTCGAAGTTTCTGCCTGAAATATACAGATCTTCTTTTTGGCTGTGCATACTGTTGTGTAGGCAGGCTTCTCCGTCAGAAGGGTAAACAGTAGGGTGTTTCGCTTTGACGATAGGAAGCTGCATGGTTTGAATCGGCTTGCTCACGCCCAGTTTCATTGGTGGTACGCGGCCCGACTCGTCGCGTTCAACTTCGTGCAAACTTACCGCCAAGCGACGTCCCGCTAAGCGTTCTTGTGCTTCGTCGAAACTGCGGAAGGCGTAAGGTTGTTCAAGTTCTTGTTTAGAGCGGTATGAGCAACCGATAACACCGCTGTGGTACCACAAAATGAAGTTAGGGATTTCACCGCGAGCGTTGGTGCTGACGCGGGCGAAACTGACCGCTTCTTCATAGTTTTCGACATATTCGGTATCGATACCGAGTCGAACTTCATAGATGCGGTTTTTCTCTAAACCTGAAGCGGCGAGGGTGAGTGAAGAACCTGTTTCTAGGTATTCTTGGACATTGCCGTTATCATCGACCGGCGCTAGGCCATCATATTGTCGATGGGGGTACTTTTCTGCGGCTTGTAGGCCACCAGCGAAAAGTGCCACGCATAAGGGCATTACCCACTTGCTATATAGTGACATCGTTAAAACTCCTTCTTAATGTTTTCCATGTTTTCCTTCCATGTGTTCTCTACATAGAAGTCAGACGTATACTCTTCAAAGCATAGGCCTTCGCTTTAGATTACTCCTTTGTGGATTTGGTGCTATAGGTAAATAAGGATATTTCTGTGCGAAAAATCTGCAAATACGATGCAAATTTGCAATTCGAGCAGATGTTCAAGCAAACAAATGAGTTATCGATGTTGCTCTAGCAGAGACAATTTGTCGGATACAGCAAAGTGTCGGATACCGATAGTGGGATCTTACGATTATAGTCAAGAGTATATTTCTTTATTGGTTATGTTTGCCTGCTCTTGGGCGAAACGTTTATCTTGGTTAGGAGATCGATTCAAGGTGATTAAAGCAGTTTTGCATTGATGTTCGAGCGCAACAGTATTTAGAGAATAAAAAAAGCCCGCGAATTGCGGGCTTTTGCGTCTAAAAGACATTATTTTTTGCGTTTTACGCGGAATGTCTTATTGAGGTCTTCGACCCCAAGGCGATAACCGCCAAAAATGTTCTTTTCGATAGTGATTTCAGGGTCTTCAATCATATGGTAAGCACTACGGTAATCAATAATTTCCCAAACTTGACCGTTTTCTAGCGTTACCGGAACGCCTTTTTCCCAAACTTTATAGAGGCCAATCGCGCGAGAACGGATTTTATCTACTTTCTCTTTTTCTTGGTATGGCTTATTTTTCAGCTGCTCTGAACCAAACTTTTCCTCAGCAGTAGGCTCAGGCGTTTCGGCCACAGTGGGTTCTGTCTCCTGAGGGGCTGGTTTAGCAGGTTTTGGTGTTTCTTGAGAGCGTTGTTCTTTTTGCTTTTTGAGGAAGTTGTCATAACACTCAAGACGCTTGTTATTATCAGTAATGGCAGCACAGTCTTCGGCTGTAGAAGCGGCTTGTAAATGTGAACTAATAATTAAAAGTGAGCTGAGTAACATTATGCGTTTAATAATCATACAATCTTCCAAACTTATCTTGATCTTGCTTGCTATCTTAACCTAATTTCATAATAATTGAACCGCTAAATTGAAGTTCTATCTAGGATTTTTTTGATAAAGAGTAGGGGGGTTGTGTGATAAAAGTTTTGCTAGTCGATGATCATGATTTAGTTCGTACGGGACTGAGTCGTCTTCTGTCAGATGCAGAAGGTATTGAAGTAGTCGGCGATGCAAAATCAGGTGAAGAAGCTATCACACAGCAAAAAGAACATCAGCCACACGTGGTGTTGATGGATGCTAATATGCCGGGAATTGGTGGCCTAGAAGCCACTCGCCGTATGTTGCGCTTTGATCCTGATCTCAAAGTTATCGCCCTCACGGTGCATGGTGACGAGCCTTATCCGAGCCAGTTTATTAGTGCTGGAGCCATGGGTTACTTAACTAAGGGCACCGACATTGAGGAAATGGTAAAAGCCATTCACTCGGTTAACCGCGGTAAGTTGTATTTGGCGGCTGAGGTCGCGCAGCAAATGGCGATCAGTCAGTTCAAAAATCACGATGATAATCCTTTTTCTAAGCTTTCTGAGCGTGAGATGCAGATCATGCTCATGATCACTCGCGGTGAGAAGGTTCAAAATATTTCAGACACTCTGCACCTTAGCCCAAAGACGGTTAACAGTTACCGCTACCGCTTGTTTGAGAAGTTGGGCGTTGAGAATGATGTTGGTTTGACCCACTTAGCATTACGCTATAAAGTCATCGAGTCTCAGTAACTCTTCACTGTATTCATGTCGGAAAAAGACTCCGCAAGCACTATAAAGCCTCAGATTAAACAAATACTGGCTCACCTCAGCAAAAAGCCTGGGGTGTATCAAATGTTGGATAAAGAGGGTGAGACGCTGTATGTCGGTAAAGCTAAAAATCTCAGCAATCGCGTCAAAAGCTACTTTACCAAGCAGCATCAATCGCCCAAGACAGAGCTACTAGTCACCTATATTGAAGACATCCATACGACGGTAACCGAAACGGAAACCGAAGCTCTATTACTCGAAAACAACCTTATTAAGAAGTATAAACCTCGGTTTAATGTGATTTTCCGCGACGATAAGTCGTACCCGTTTGTATTTCTTTCGTCTGGTGATTATCCTCGCTTGGCTTATCATCGAGGCGCAAAAAAAGAGAAAGGCGATTATTTTGGGCCATTCCCAAGTACCTCCGCGGTACGCCAAAGTTTATCGTTGATGCAGAAAGTATTCCAGATTCGGCAGTGTGAAGACAGTTATTTCGCTAACCGCTCCAGACCTTGCTTACAGTATCAGATCAAACGTTGTACCGCGCCTTGTGTGAACTATATATCGAAAGAAGACTACGCTAAAGACGTCGAGAATATTCGTCTGTTCTATCGCGGAAAGAGCGATCAGGTGATCAGTCGTTTACAAAAGAAGATGGACAAGGCGAGCGAAAACTTGGAGTTTGAGTTAGCCGCGCGTTACCGGGATCAGATCAAGCAGATGCGTCACGTCATGCAGCAGCAGGTCATTAGTGGTACCGCATCAGACTTGGATATGGTGGGTGTGGCTTATGCCTCTGGCACTTGCTGCATACTGTTGGTGTTTATTCGAAATGGCATGATTGTTGGCAATAAAACCTATTACCCCAAAGTTCCCAAGCACAGTGACTTAGATGAAATCATCAGCTCTTTCCTGACCTTCTATTACTTATCGGGCGCAGAAGTCCCGAAGCAGGTATTCCTTGAGAAAATGCCGGAAGATAGTAAGGCCATCAGCGAGGCTTTGTCACAGCATAAACAATCCAAAGTCAGTCTCAAGGTGGCGAGCCGAGGGCAGACGAAAGAGTGGCAAGAGTTTGCTAATAAGAACGCTCAGCACTCGTTAAGAGCAAAACTCAACAGCAAATCGAATTTCACAAAGCGTTTGTTGGAACTGCAAAAAGCCCTTCAGCTTGAGTCAATGCCAAAGCATGTGGAATGCTTTGATATTAGTCATACTCAAGGTAATCAAACCGTGGGTTCTTGCGTGGTATTTGACGAAAATGGCCCTAAAAAGTCAGATTATCGTATATTCAATATTTCTGGCGTTGAGCCGGGCGATGATTATGCCGCGATGGAGCAGGTGCTGACACGTCGATATAAGCGCTTAAAAGACGAAGAAAAGTCATTGCCGGACTTGGTGATTGTTGACGGTGGTAAAGGGCAACTGGCGAAGGCTGAAGATGTTTTTAATCAGCTTGATATTACGAATGTACCGTTAATTGGAGTGTCGAAAGGTTCGGATCGTAAAGTGGGCATGGAGCAGATATGGTTTCCTGGCCAACACCGCCCTTTGTTATTGGATGAAGATTCGAAAGCGTTGCACTTTATTCAGCATATTCGTGATGAATCACACCGTTTTGCGATCACCAAACACCGCCATCAGCGTAAGAAGTCTGGTACTAAGTCGCTACTCGAAGAAATTCCGGGCGTGGGTGCAAAACGCCGTCAGTCATTATTAAGACACTTTGGTGGTTGGCAGGAGATAGAGAAGGCTAGCGCTAAAGATATCGCTAAAGCTCCGGGTATTAGCTTGTCGATAGCGCAGAAAATCTACGATTATTTACACAGTTAGCAACATTTTTATAATTTCTTAGGGTACAATGATTGCCATCTAAAGAGCCTAAGAATAACCGTACTGGGAACTCTATGTGGAACATACCCAACATCATTACCTTTTTTAGAATTTTACTGATACCACTTTTTGTCATTTTCTTCTTTATAGATGGTGTGGCCGCACGCTGGATCACGCTAGCCATTTTCTGCACGGCCGCATGGACCGACTGGTTAGATGGCTTTCTGGCGCGGAAAATGAAGATTGAATCGCCTTTTGGCGCATTCCTTGATCCGGTCGCAGACAAACTGATGGTCGCTATCACCTTGATTTTACTAATAGGACGTGAAGGCTCTCCATGGCTAGCGATTCCAGGCATGATTATCATCGGTCGCGAGATTACCGTCTCGGCCTTGAGAGAGTGGATGGCTGAGTTGGGTAACAGAGCGGTAGTCGGTGTATCAGTTATTGGCAAAATTAAGACCATGTGCCAATTATTGGCGATTTTCTTGCTACTGATTGCTTCTCCAGCGATATTCGGGCTACCTAAAGTATTTGGCTATGTCTTTATGTGGGTTGCTGCATTATTAACCCTGTGGTCAATGCTGGTGTATCTCAAGGCGGCTTGGCCGTACTTGACAAGTGAGAAGAATGACGCATAATAACCCTCTCTTACGGATAGCACCTTGATTTTGGTCGAAAAAACGACACTTTGTTTAAGCCTTAATCAATCGTAAGAAAAGTGCAAAAAAAGTGATTTTTATTGTTGACACAAAATGAATTCACAGTAAAATGCACGCCATCAAAACGACGCGGGAATAGCTCAGCTGGTAGAGCACAACCTTGCCAAGGTTGGGGTCGCGAGTTCGAATCTCGTTTCCCGCTCCAAATTCTTAAAAACCTCGGTGCTAAATTAGTCCGAGGTTTTTTATATCAGAGAAGTCGGTTTTGGCTGAGTGGTAGAGTGGCTATACAGCGGATTGCAAATCCGTGGACGTCGGTTCGACTCCGGCCTCAGCCTCCATAATTTCTCTCTGATACAGTCATCTGCCCAGGTGGCGAAATTGGTAGACGCAAGGGACTTAAAATCCCTCGGTGGCGACACCGTGCCGGTTCGATTCCGGCCCTGGGCACCATTCTTTAATCTTCTTTAAAAAGACTCTAAAGAATCCTAAAGCCTTGCTTCTGCAAGGCTTTTTTCGTTGTAGGGCCTGTAATTACGTTTAGTGAGTTCTAAAAAGACGGAACCCCTCCAGTTCGTGCAGCTGTCCATAATTTTTACAAAAGCATGAAGGCCTGATGACGTTCTGATGAAATATCAGGGTTTTCCCTATAGTTTGAAATTCTTGCTCTGTGCTACTTTGCTTGGTATGAGAAAAGCTAATACGAATTCATCTAGATTATTAGCAATAGAGATTGAAGCTTTTCCATAAGTCACAAGGTAATGATGCGTCATTGTAAGCTTTGGCATGTTGGTTTACTACAAAAACATAATCAGGGCCAACACTAGCCTAATACAGCTGATGAACTTCATTACCTAGGTAGGTTTTCAAGTGAGAGTAGGAATCGTTTATGAAATTAAGATCATTTTTGCCCAGCGTTACTGCGGTAACTCTGGCTGTATCGATGAGTTATACAGCCACTTCACAAGCTGTGGTACAAAGCGGACCAAATGGTGAGCCGGTTAACACGGTTGATGCGACGGTCGGTGCGAAAGCGCTAGCCTTTACATTAATCACAGGCGATGTTGCGCATGCAACCGTGAATAATCGTGGCGAGATGCTAGGTGCTCGTTTGGCCAAGGCTGACGGCACAGAGGTTGTGTCGAGTACACTACAAGTTGGCCCGAATTTATACCTTATTCCAGCAGAAGCACAACCTTTAGTTGATGCTGGAAAATTGGATAAAGAGTTGTTCAATTTAACACGTTTGTACCAAAGTGGTTATGACGACGAGCGTGCCGAGCAACTTTCTGTCATCGTTGAATATGAAGACGGCGTTGCGCCTGTTCAACTTAGAAACTCTCGCATGACACACCGTTTTGATGTGATTGATAGTGCCACCATGTCGATTGATAAGGACGGTATTGGTGAATCATACAGTGACTTGACTAGTGACAATCGCATCAAGTCTGTATGGCTTGATAAGGTTTATCAGTCTATGGATGTCGGTTTACCTTCACCAACGGTTCCTTTAACGGGAGCGCTCTCTGCATATCAGGCGGGTTTTGATGGCACTGGCGTAACAGTCGCGGTGTTGGATACTGGTTATGACTTTGCTCACCCTGATTTGAATGGTCAAGTTATTGATGTTCAATCTTTTGTCTGGGGTTCTGAAGGTCAAGATTTGGATGGTCACGGCACACACGTAGCGGGCTCGATCGCTGGTACTGGTGTTGCTTCTGAAGGTATGTACACCGGTGTTGCACCAGGCGCAAAGCTACTGGTGGGTAAAGTATTAAACGACAATGGCTCTGGCTCAATGAGTGGTATTCTGCAGGGTATGATCTGGGCTGTAGAAAGTGGCGCTAACGTTGTGAACATGTCTCTCGGAGCCTCTGGTGGTTCTGATTGTGTTGGGCCTACTGTCGATATGTTAGAAGTATTGAGTGAGCAAGCGTTATTTGTGGTGGCCGCAGGCAATAGTTACGTTCGCCAAACCGTGTCCACTCCTGGGTGTTCACCAAAGGCTTTGACCGTTGGCGCTATTGACCGAAATGGTAATACCGCTGAATTTTCAAGTCGTGGTCCGTCGATAGATGGTAAAACTGCAAAGCCTGATATTGCATCTCAAGGCGTTGACGTAGTGTCTGCTTCTACGGGTGGTATCAGTGGTAATGAGTACCGTTTATTGTCAGGTACTTCAATGGCTACACCTCATGTTGCAGGTGGCGCAGCCGTGGTTCTACAGGCAAATCCTGAGCTATCACCAGCAGAGCTCAAGGCAATGTTAACATCCTCAGTATTTGATACTGATGCACCAATTATGGAGCAGGGTGCTGGTCCAATGGATGTTGCACGTGCCGTTTCGCAAAACATTATTGGTCAGCCTAATTTAAGCTTGGGTAATTTTTATAGCCCTTACGAATATGATGTTGTGGAAAAGCAGATAACGCTTAGCAATATTAGTGATAGCGATATCACCTTGCATCTAAAGTTGAAAATGATAGGCGATGACGGTGATACGAATGTTCCTGCTAAGTTGGTTAAACTGAACACCAGAAAAGTTGTGGTGCCAGCCCACGGAGAAGCTAATGTTCCTGTTACGGTAGATGCCTCTGCTGCGCTTCGTAATAGTGCATATGGAACGATTACAGGTCGTCTGGTGGGTACATCAAACCAAGGCGATAAAGTTACGGTTCCTGTATCGGTTTGGTTTGAAGAGCCGAAGTCTGAGTTAACCATTACAGCTTTTGACCGCTTTGGTAATCCAGCTGAGTCGCCATCAACCGTGACGTTGCTTAATCATGAAGACCAAGTTGTGAACCGCTTTGGCTACACTAACGGGGAAGTTCGCTTAAATGTGCCTTCTGGTCGTTTTAGCATCGTATCAAGCATCATGACGCGTGATGAGCCAACCAATCAAGGTTTGGTTGAGTCGGTATCGTTCATGGCAGACTTAGATCGTAAAATTGATGGCAGTACTGAGGTTGTGCTTGATGCTCGTAATGCCAGTGAGATCGAGTTTGAGGCTGGCAACCCGATTGATATGCAAGGTTTCAGTGGTGGTTTCACTTACGATATGAGTGCAAATGATAGGCTTAAAGCTGGAGCGTTCGATTACGCGCCAAAATATGTTGAGGCCGTTTATGGCTGGTCTCATGGTTACGATGAAAACTTCAATTTTGCTGTAACCACTCGCGCGACCACTCCGATGCCAGAGTTAGCGACCAGTAACGGTACTGCTATCGAATATTTGTCGCCAAGTTTAGCTCGGATGTTTAATGGCGAAGGCAGCCTTGAGGTTGTTTATGCTGGAGACGGAAGCTCGCAAGCGTTCAGTGAAGTGGATGTAGAGGGCAAAATTGCGCTAATCGACATTAGCACTTTGTTGGGCCAACAAGCTGTATATGCTAGGAATGCTGGTGTTGCCGGTTTGATTGCTAACTTCCCTAACTCGGTGGGCCGACATAACTCTAGCTCCAGTAGCTATGATTTCCCTATCATTACGGTTACTGCGGATGTGGGCGAAGTTCTAAAGCAAGAAATGTCAGAAGGACCACTGGAGTTGCATTGGTCAGGTACTGCACCTGAAAGCTCTCCATACGCTTACTCATTAGCGCATCAGTCGAGTGGCAAAATCAAAACTGGTAAAGTAAAAGTTGATGAAAGCGATTTAGCTTCTATCACTGCCCAGTATTTCTCACAGGGTGATGAGCGCATTATTTATGCTGACGTTTACGCTCACGTGCCAGGCGCATCAGGTTTCTATTCGACAGGTACTTCACAAACTATTTTGGCACCTATCGAGCGTGTTGAGTACTTCACGCCTGAGACATTGGGTTGGACCAACAAAGTTATGCCAATGCGTGTTAATGGTGGCGGTAGCTTTGATGGCCCAAGAGTGTTTAGTCGTGGACAATCCGAAGAAACTACTTGGTATAAAGGTCCGTTTGGTTCAAGCCAGTTGACGAATAATACTGTGCTGGCAAATCGTTTTAACAACGAGATGAAGTTCAGTATTCCACACTTTGGTGATGCTGCTGGTCATGATAGTGTTGCTGCAAGTGGATTACGTGACCGTATTCTTAGCCGTATTCATGTCAATGGTGAAAGAGTTTCACCACAAGCAAACGGTATGGTGGCGCTACCTGATGCTCCTGCGCTTGTGACCATTGACTCTGGTTTTACAAGAATGGCGGAAGTTGGGACGGCTAATCAGCGTATTGGTGTTGCCCATGTCACGACATGGAACTTCATGACTGACAGCTCTATGCAAGGTCCTCAACCTGTTATCGTACCGAGCATTGATATTCCTTTAGACATGGATAACACAGTAGCGGCGGGCGAGCCTATAACATTCTCAATTGAAGGTTTGGTTGATGGTCTTGGCAGTGTGCCGCTATCATCTGTACACGTTGAGTATGGGTACGGAACTCACCGCAATACAAATTGGCCACGTATCGAGTGGCAGTCAGTAGATGCTACTCAGTCTGGTGACAATTGGTCTGTAACGATTCCAAACGATTCAGAAGCAGGTCAGTATGTTCACTTGCGTGTAATTCTGTCGGATTACAATGGCTCAACAGTGGATCAAACAATGGTTCGAGCCTATTTACTTAAATAATACCGGTATTTTGATATCGATATGAAAGGCGGCCCCAAGGCCGCCTTTTTTGCGTTGTAGCATAATCTCTGGACTTAATTGATTTTATGCAGTGACTTCACTTATATTCAAAGTAACCCCTTTTTGCGAGAAACCATGATTAAGATCCTGCGCATATCTGCTATGACTACCGTTGCTCTAGTGTATCTTTGTATTAATACACTGAGAGCAGAAGTCACTTACTACCCCTTGGGGCAGGGCCGTGGCTTGGAGGCGGAAGTCGTCTCGAGTTTATTAGTTGATACACAAGGTTTCTTGTGGGTGGGCTCAAGAGAGGGGGTATTTCGCTACGATGGTTACTCTGCTACCCACTTCAAACCTGACATTCATACCCCGAATACCATCAGCGATACAGATATTCGAAACCTTTATGAGGATAGTAAAGGTAATATTTGGGTATCGACGAATACCGCGGGTTTAAATTATTACAACCCTAACACTAGACAGTTCAAAACATATCGCCACACCTCTAATGATCCGTCTACGCTGAGTAACGATAGCGTTTATGACATTGTTGAAATGGATGATGGCAGCTACTGGGTTGGCACCGATATTGGTCTTAATCAATTACACTTTTCTAGCGGAGACTTTGACCGCCACTACTTTGTAAAGGGGCAACCTAACACCATAAGTAACGACTATATCTACAACCTCTTTATTGATAGAGACCATAATTTATGGATCACCACGGTCGGTGGTGGAATTAATGTCAAAGAAAAAGACTCCGATACCTTTGTTCGTCACCGCCTCAGCGGGCTTACAGGGGATAGTTTCAATGATGAAGTGTTTGCAATTAAGCAGGCTAAAGATGGTAGCTTTTGGTTAGGCACGCGCAGAGGTTTAATAAATTACAACCCTAGCACGCGCGAAGCAAGAATGGTCGGTTTAAGAGAAGGTGAAGAGCATCCTGCTATTGTTTCATTAGAGTGGACTGCTCGCGGAGAGTTATTAATAGGGACCATGAGCCGAGGTGTGTTGCGCTATAACCCAGAGTCAAACCGTTATGATGCTTTTAACTCAAACCCGTTAGGAAGCAGCGGCCAGCTACCGACTTTACCCGTGTTGGCGCTGGAGTACCATAAAGGAAAGCTATTTGTCGGTACTTGGGGGGGCGGTGTTTATGTCGCACGCTTGGGGCAGCTTCCTTTTCACTTTCTGGGGAATGGTGACAGCGATGATTACCGATTGAGTAATCATAATGTGACTGCTTTGTACTCCGATAACTCACATCAGATGGTTGGCACTTTTGGTGGTGGTGCTCAAATGTTGGATGTCGAAACAGGGTTGGTATCAAAGCAACTAGCTTCCAATCAAATCTTTGCAGCTGAAGGTATATTGTCTATTACCAAGCATAAAGACTGGGTTTATGCAGGGTCATCAACAGGGTTATGGCAAATTCAAAAGGATGGTGTCGGTCGTTATTATCAACACTCGGTTGAAGACGAAACGAGTATTGGTAAAGGCTATATTAATAGTTTAGTTGCTACTGATGATGGTGTTTGGATCGGAACAGGCGCTGAAGGCCTCTATTGGAAAGAGCATACCCAAGATGCCTTTAAGTCGTACAGTCACAGGACAGATGACCCCAATTCATTGAGTGGTTATTACATTACAACGATCTTAAAAACCGATGATAACATCTTGTGGGTTGGCACTCGCTCTAGTGGACTCAACCGGTGCCAAATCTCTCCTTGGAGTTGTCAACGCTTTGGTCGTCACAATAAAGAACAGCACGGGTTATTGAGCGATAACATCACGCACCTCTATCAAGGACATGATGGCGATCTCTGGGTTGCAACAAATGGCGGTGGGGCGTATCAACTAATCGATGAGCATAGTGTAAAGTTTAAAGGATGGGGAGAGGCTGATGGACTAGCATCTAACGTCATCATGAGTATCCAGCAAGACATCAACGGGTTGTATTGGCTAGCCAGCCGTGAAGGGATTAGCCAGCTCGATAGTCGAACTGGTGACGTCAGAAACTATAAAGCTGAATCAGGCCTTTTGATTACTCACTTTAACCGAACCACGGCGTCGCAAAATCAACAGTATTTGTTTTTCGGTGGGATAGGTGGAGTCCTTGCGATACCCAAAGGTACGCCATTTATCATGCCGCCTGAGCCAACAGTAAAAATTACCAGTGTAGACACCTTGCGAAGTAGTGCTGACAGTGGGCAGTCTGACACATTGTTATCCCATCGCTTGGATAAGCAGGAGGTTGATTACGGGGATGTATTCTCAGTTGAGTTTACAGTTTTAGATTACTCCGAAAAGCCGCATAACTATAAGTACCGCATGAACGCTGAAGAAGACTGGATTGATCTTGGTGGGCGACGCGAAGTGACATTCTATAACTTAGCTCCCGGCAGTTATGAGCTTCAGGTGAGAGGGCAGGATGTATTTGGCGTATGGGGAGAAACTGAACCTCTTAAGATTGATGTCATACCGCCTTTTTGGATGGAGAATTGGTTTAAGTTATTGGTTCTAGCTGTAGTGACTGTATTTATTATTAGTATGCATCGCTTAAGGCTAAATAAATTAAAGGCTCGGAACCGTGAGTTGGTCGCGCTACAGGTACAGAAAGAAAAGGCATTACAGGATATACGTGAAAAAGAGCACGAGTTAAAGATTGCATTTAAAGGCTTGAGGAACCTGACCAACCGTATTGAAACCGCCAAAGAAGAAGAGCGGCAACATATTTCTCGTGAGTTGCATGATGAACTCGGACAAACGTTAACGGCGACAAAGATTAACCTACAAGTCATTGACACTCTGCAGGATCAAGCGGCTATAAAAGAGCGGCTTGAGCAAAGCATTTCAGTCGTTGATAGCATGATTGAGCAGGTAAGGAATGTGTCTTTGTCATTAAGGCCACCTTTGTTGGATGAGGCTGGGCTTGTACCAGCACTGGAGTATTACTTGGAAGTCATAGCGGAGCGTACTGGGCTTACGATTAAGCTTGATGCCGCGCAGGATGTTTCTGGTAACTCGCATGATGTTCGAGTGGTAGTTTTTCGGATTATTCAGGAAGCGATCAGTAATGTGCTACGCCATGCAAATGCTTCTGTACTGCATATCAAGTTAGCAATAGCAAACGAGCATATTTGTGTGTACATCAAGGATGACGGAAAGGGTTATGATATTGATGCAGTTAATGAGCGAATTAAACACGGTGAGCACTTGGGCTTACTTGGTATGATGGAGCGAGTAAAGGGAGCTAAGGGGGAAATTAAGCTCTACTCTGAGTTAGGGAAGGGCAGCACAATTGAAGCGAGAATTCCACGGTGAAGCAAATAGAAAAATTAATACTGGCAGACGACCACACCTTAGTAAGAGAAGGCATTAAAACGCTAGTGCAGGCAATGCCTGAAGTGGGTGAAATTTTTGAAACGGGTGATGGTCTTGACGTGGTGAACTTAGCTAGACAGTTATCACCAACATTAATCGTGTTAGACATTACGTTGCCTAGTTTAAATGGCCTTGAAGTCGTAGAGCGAGTTAAGCAACAAAATAACGATATAAAAATTTTAATGCTGTCGATGCATGCTGGCCCAGAGTATGTTGCACGAGCCTGGAAGGCTGGTGCTGATGGGTATTTAATTAAAGACTCTGCATTCGAAGAGCTGGCAACAGCGATTAAGGCAGTGATGAATAATGTGCGTTACTTGAGCCAAGGTATTGATGACGAAGTTGTTCAACGCTTTATTAAGGAAAAAGCTGGCTTACACAACGAGCTGGATGTGTTAACACCTCGCCAGCGACAAATATTACAGCTGATCGCAGAAGGAAGCAGCACCAAAGACATTGCAGATAAATTGTGTGTCAGTGTGAAAACTGTAGAAAGTCACCGAGCTCAATTAATGGATCGGCTTGGGATTCACGATGTACCAGGGTTGGTTCGCTTTGCCATTCGGATTGGCTTGATTCATAACGAAAGCTAGCGTCTTGTTTATCAAGATTTTCTGCTAATATCTTCAAAAATCAGGGAAACCCTGATTTAGTCTAGTGCAAGCCCTACCTATAATGACTCAATGTTGGATGACACTGGTGGCTACTGCAGAGCGTATGAACAATAAGAAAACAAAAGCTCGATGTCTGTGCGTTTCCAAATTCTTTTCTCTTACCATGTTGCTTCTTTTGCTGTCAGTAATAAATGCTGTTGAGGCCAGTCAGTTTAGAATGCAGAGTCTCAAACAATTGATTGAGCAGGCCCATATTATTATCTACGGGACAGTTGAGTCAGTAACCGATGGTATTTCAAGTAATGGCACCCCTTTTACAGAAATCACGGTCAGGATGAATAGTAGCGTTACCGATAATGTCAGCATGCTTCCAAAATATTCATTCCGCCAGTTCGGTTTTATTAATCCGCGTAAAAAATCAGGTGAACATAGCCTGTTTGCAATTGAGCCGCAGGGGTTACCTCGATGGTATCAGGGCGAAACGGTTATCGCCTTTTTGTACTCTCCAGACCCTAAAACAGGATTTCAGGCAACGGTTGGGCAAGAGCAAGGGAAAATGTTAGTCGTGGAAGGTAAGTTACAGGCTAATATCACCATGACGTCTTTGTTGGACAATGTCAGCATGGATTCCACCAAGTTTACCCTAAACGATAGTGCGACATTTGACTCGAGAGGCTCTTTGGATGCGGAAGTCTTTATGCGGATGATTCGACGTTTTGTTTCAAAGAGCGGGGTTAAAGAAGGTGGGCAAGGCAAGCTGTGAAATAGTCGAAATATTAAGGTAATGTGAGATTATTGTATTTTTCGTACTTGTAATTATACATTATGATACAATCAGTGCTGTTTAGGACAAACATGTAGTGATTTATGAAACTGAATGATTGGATCTTAATTGTTGATGATGACGTTGAGTTGACCGAATTACTCGCAGCATTCCTTGAGAAAAACGGCTTTACGGTTAAATCTGAATCGAATGGTGTGGATGCGGTTACTCGTATTATTGAAGAGCAGCCAAAGCTGGTGGTGTTGGATATCATGCTGCCTGATCTTGATGGCCTGTCAGTGTGCCGGGAAGTGCGAAATCACTATGAAGGGCCGATACTGATGTTAACAGCGCTTGAAGATGATGTCGACGAAGTCACTGGGCTTGAAATTGGTGCTGATGATTACCTAGCAAAGCCGGTCCGCTCAAGGGTGTTATTGGCTCGTGTTAGAGCTTTGTTGCGCCGATACAATCTTTTGTCAAAGTACCAAGAAGAGTCGGAGTCTGCAAACAATGATTACCGTCTCCAAGTCAACGGCTTAATGATTGATAAAGTCGCTCGCAGTGCAACGATTGATAATGCACCGCTAGAGTTGACCACTTCGGAATTTGAGTTGTTATGGATTTTGGCTGAAAACGCTGGTGACGTCGTCACGCGCGACTTTATTTCACAACAGTTTAAAGAAATGGGGTATGACAGCACGACGCGTACCATTGATTTGCGCATCTCGCACTTAAGGCGCAAGATAGGTGATGATCCCCGAGTGCCTAACTTAATTAAGACCATTAGAGGAAAAGGCTACCAGTTAGCTTTGAAGTGATGACGCGCCATACACGATATAACAGTAAGCTATTCACTAAGGTGAGATTGGTGTTATGTTGTTTGTTTACCTTCTTTTGTTTTCCCGCTTTTGCTTCTGAGCAAACTTCTCAAACGGATCAAGAATTACTGACTCAATTGGAACAAGCTAAGCCTCAAGACAAAGTTGAGGTTTTGCTTCAATTGGCTGTTAATAATCGCAGTCAAACCCCCCATGACACACTTCGATATGGCGAACAGGCTCTGGAGCTTTTAGAAAAGTACCCTCACCGAGATAATGAAATTTTGATTTTATCCAACATGGGTTGGTCCTACATGATTGTGGGGGATTACGATAAAGGCGTTGTGTTAGCCGAGCGTGCTGTGGAGTTAGCGGAAGGTGGGGGTGATGATAAAGCGCTGATAGTGCCCCTTAATATCGCGGGTTTACTGTACTGGAGGCAGGGACGATATGAGGAAGCGTTGCAGTTTTATTACCGAGCTTTGGATGTGATTAAGGGCAGTGACGATTTGAAGGGACAAGCCGCAACTCTGAATAATATCGGTTTGATACATATAGAGCAGGGCTCAAGCCCTAAAGCATTTGATTATTTTAATCAGGCTAAAGAGCTGTTTGAGAAGGCTGGTAAGCGCCACGCCATGACCACGGCAATGAATAATATTGCAGGGATACATTCCGCACAAAGTAATTACAGCCAAGCGTTGGAAGTTCAGCTTGAGGTTCTTAGAGTTAGGGAAGAACTGGGCGATGAGCCTGGCATCGCTGAAATGTTATTAAATATCGGTATTACATACGATCTCATCGGGGATTATGAAAAGGCGCATGATTACTTTTCTCGTGCAATACGATACTTCGAGCCCTTGGGGGATAGTCGAGCTATCGCCCAAACCTTGAATGCAACTGGGTTAGCCTACTTCCACCAAAAAGAGCATGAGAAGGCGGCTTGGCATTATGAAAAAGCGTTAAGCTATGCAAAGAGCACCAGTGACCGTTTAGTCGAAGCGGGAGTGCTCCTGTCTCTAGCTCAGCTTCACCTTGCCTTGGAAGAGGTTGCCCCCGCACAGTCTTATCTAGACCAAGCCCTAGAGCTAACAGAAGAATTAGGTTTAAGGCAGTCAGAAGCACAGGCTCGCTATCATCAAGCTGAGATTTACTTGTTGCAGGGACTCTACGAAGAGGCGCTAAGGGAAGTTCTGCAAAGCATACAAATCTCCGAGGAGACAAAAAATAAAGCAGAAGAAAGTAAGTCTTACGAATTGTTATCACGAATCTATCAAGCGAGGGAGCAGTATCAATTAGCATTACAAGCTTTCCGAAAACATAAAGCGATAAATGATCAGGTGTTCAGCGAAGAAACTAGGGATAAATTATTGCAAGCGCAAAGTTTGTTTGAAGCTGAAAAGCGGAATAAGCAGATAGAAATCCTCGAAAGAGATAAAGCGTTGCAGAAAACCAAAATTGAGCAACAGAGGTTTGAAAGGAATGTCTGGATAGCCAGCTTGTTGTTTACTCTAATTGTGATTTTGCTGTTATATAGCCGCTTCAGTCAACGTAAAGTCAATAAAGCATTATCGAATCATCTCGGCATACAACGTAGTTTGATGCAGGCTATAGCGCATGAATTTCGAGCGCCTCTGGCTAAGGTGCAGCTTGCGGCAGACATGCTGGAAGAAAGTGATGATGTTAATGATAAGAAGTTGTTTAGCACTATTCATAAAGGAACCTCACAGCTGGACTCCCTTTTGAAGGAAATCATCGAGCTCTTGAAAATGGAAAGCCTCAAAGAGTTGGAGCCGGTAGAGCCGACTCTGTTGGATGATCTTATTCATGATCAAGTGCTTGCTTACCAGCCCTTGTATCCTGAAAAATCCATAAAACTCCTATCAAGTGGGGGAGAGCAACAGTTTGAACTCCCGCAAAAACACTTCACATGGATATTAAGTAACTTGCTCAGTAACGCAGCCCATTACAGTTTGTCACAAGTTGAAATTCATTACAGCAGTTCACACTCCGTCTTAAAAGTATCAGTGGATGATGATGGCATAGGCATTCCTAAAAATGACCGTGATAAAGTCTTCGAACCTTTCGTTCGCTTAGATCCTAGCCGAACACGTTCAACTGGCGGCACTGGTTTAGGTTTGGCGATTGTTCAACGATTAGCCCATCTGTATAACGCCAAAGTTTCTATTTCAGACAGCCCCCTAGGTGGCTCTCGTTTCACCTTACAGTGGCCACTCAAGTAGTTTTGTAAAATTAAAAATACAATAAGTTCTTTTCATTATCCTTGAATAAAAACAAAGTCTAATATAAGCAGGATGCAAGATAAGTTATTGTTTTTGAATATTTATTTAATGGCTTTTATCGATCTTCATAGCTTTTCTCTGATCAGTTTAACTCATGTTTTGTATGTTTTAGTATTAATTATATTTTACAAAACCATGCAAATATGTTTTATTAGTTACAAATGTATAAAAATATATACATTTGTAACTTGATAAATGGGGTAAACATCGCATTGCGCGAGGAGTTAACTATGAAATTTAAACCAAATAAGGTGGTTGCCGCCTTACTTTCTACAACGTTAATCACTGGATTATCCGTAGAAACTGCTGAAGCAGCAAAAGCAAAAAGTAAACAATTACCTGAGTACGATCCAAGTTCGATTATTGTGAAGTTTAAGTCGAATGTTGATCAAAAAAGCAGAAAACAGCTTAGCCAAGCTTTTGGCGCGAGCTTTAAAGATAAAAACGGCGACGGCGTTGATGATCGTTTCCGTCATATTGCCAAAGGTCGTCTGTCAAAGTTTAACTTGAAAGATGGCCAAGATCCTGTGGCGATGATTGAGCAGCTAAAGCATCACCCAGATGTAGAGTATGCAGAATTAAACCAGATTTATTATCCATCAGTACTACCTAACGACCCTCAGTACAGCAGTCTATGGGGCATGCAGAAGATCAGTGCTGAACAAGGTTGGGAAATGGAGATGGGCTCAAAAGATATCGTTGTGGGCGTTATCGATACGGGCTTTGACTATAACCACCCTGATTTACAAGCAAACATCTGGGTTAACCCAAATGAAATTGCCGGTAACGGTGTTGATGATGATGGTAACGGTTACATTGACGACGTTCATGGTATTTCGGCCATTAACGACAACGGTGATCCACAAGATACTGGCTTGCACGGAACACACGTCGCAGGAACGATTGGCGCCGTGGGTAATAATGGTGTCGGTGTAACAGGCGTTAGCTGGAATACCAGTATGGTCGGTTGCTCTTTCCTTGGTTCGCAAGGCGGGACACTAGCTGATGGGATTCAATGTATTGACTACATGGTTGATTTAAAAACTCGCGGCGTCAACATTCGAGTATTAAATAATTCATGGGGTGGTGGTGGTTTTAACCAATCCTTAAAAGACGCAATTACTTCAGCGGATAACGCTGGCATGTTGTTTATTGCTGCTGCGGGTAATGACGCGCGTGATAATGACACGTCTGATTCTTTCCCATCAAACTATGACGTTCCGAATGTGATGTCGATTGCTTCAACAACAAGCACCGATGAACTATCGAGCTTTTCTCAATGGGGCGCTAATAATGTTGATATGGGCGCGCCAGGTTCTAGCATTCTTTCAACTGTCCCAGGTGGCTACGATACGTTGAGCGGTACTTCGATGGCGACACCTCATGTTTCTGGAGCGGCAGCCTTAGTACTTTCAGCGGATCCGTCGTTAACCACGGCTCAAGTCAAAGATATGTTGATGACATCGGGCGATCCTTTGCCTGCGCTTGATGGTATTACTGTCTCAGGTAAGCGCTTGAATGTTGAGAGCGCTTTGAACATGGCAGGAGCCGGTGGCCCTGGATATTACATGGTACCTACGCCAAGTAGCCGTACGGTCAATCAAGGTTCTCCAACTAGCTTTGATATTGACGTCAATCCAGTGGGTGGTCATCAAGGTAACGTAACCATGTCAGCGAGCTCTGCTAACTTAGTTGCGGACATTACTTTCTCGGCAAACACGATTCCAAGCACTGGTTCGACAGTCATGACCGTACAAACCAGCGCGCAGACACAGCCTGGCGAGTACACCATTACGGTTACAGCCGTTGACGGAAGTATCAGTAAGAGTACCGATGTACAGCTACAGGTTTACCCTGAAGGTACTTACAGTACGACGTATGAAAATAATACGCCAGTTGCTATCCCTGATAACAGCAGCGCAGGTGTTGATAGTGTGATCAATGTTCCTATCGGTTTAACCATTACGGATCTGACTGCAAATATTGATATTAGCCACACTTACATCAGTGATCTGATTGTGACGTTAACCTCTCCAAGCGGTACAACTGTGACGTTACATAACCGCGAAGGTGGTAGCTCAGATAATATCGTTGCGAGTTATCCGCTGGATAATTATGACTTTGAAGATGCCATGGGTGACTGGGTCTTGAATGTTAGCGATAACGTTGGCGTAGACACAGGTACGTTAAATAACTGGAGTTTAGACGTTACGGGTGGTTCATCTGCAGGTACAAATCTTCCTCCAACAGTGACCGTAAACGATCCAATGGAAAACGCTTTGTATTTACCTGGTGATATGGTGAACTTTCTTGCAGATGCAGTTGATGCTGAAGATGGTGACGTTCGCTCTTCATTAGTTTGGACGTCGAGTCTTGATGGTGTCATTGGTACTGGTGCTAGCTTTAGCCGCTCGGATCTAACTCAGGGCTCTCACATTATTAGTGTTACAGCGAATGATAGCGAAGGCTTGCAGAGCGTCAAAGAGTTTAACTTATACATTGTGACTGACGGTACGATAGTGTCGTATGAAGATACGCAGCGTTACCCAATTCCTTCTCTGGAAACTGTGATCGCCGAAATCGATGTGCCGCTTGGAGTTAAAATAGGAGAAATGAACCTATTCGTCGATATCCAACACAGTTTTGCCAATGACATGCTGATTCATTTAGTGTCACCGAATGGTACAACTGTAGAGATATTCGATCAAAAAGAGCAAGGCGAGTACTACCGAGATCTACAGAAAACATTTTATCCTATTGAGTTCAACGGTGAAAATGCAGCGGGTACGTGGCAGCTACGCATTGCTGATGAATATACCAATAACTCAGGTAACTTATATCGTTGGGTATTAACTTTCACCCATGATGGCAGTGGCAATGGTAATCCTGGTAACGAAGCGCCAACGGTAGCGATTATCTCTCCAGTAGGTGGTAGCGAATTCACCGAGGGTGATACGGTAACTTTTACAGGCTCTGCGAACGATGCTGAAGACGGTGACCTAACTGGCTCTCTGGTCTGGAGTTCTGACTTAGATGGCGCCATCGGTTCTGGTAGCAGCGTGACGACAAATACGTTAAGCGTGGGTACTCATATCGTGACGGCAAGCGCGTCTGATAGTGCAAGTGCAACTGGCGAAGCTCAAGTGTCGTTAGTAGTTAACCCAGCGCCAGTGAATGAAGTGCCAACGAGTGACTTCAACTATACGGTAAACCACCTAGATGTTGCTTTCTCTGACATGAGTGGTGATACCGATGGTTCTGTTGTTGCTTGGGATTGGAACTTTGGCGATGGTGTTAGTTCTAGCCTAGCGAACCCAGCACACACATACAGCGCATCGGGTACTTATTCAGTAACGTTAACAGTAACTGACGACCAAGATGCAACGCACACGGTGACTAAGTCGGTAACGGTGAGTGCTGCAATTGATTTGTCAGCTATCTCTACGACTCGTAACGGTAAGGTGACAACGGATCTAGTTTGGAATGGTGGTAAGACATCGAAAGTTGATATTTATCGTGATGGTGTAAAAATTAGAGAAGCGAGCAACAATGGTTCTTACACTGACCGTTTTAACTCTAGCGAAACCAACTTCAGTTACCAAGTGTGTGAGCAAGGCTCAACGACTTGTTCAGCAGTAGTGACCGTTGTAGCGCTTGAAGGACAAAAGCGCGGCAATGGTAACGCTAACGGTAAAAGCAAGTAGAAGCCAACTTTCCTACTTCTATACTTTTGGCCCCAGCCTTGAAAAGGCTTGGGGCTTTTTTATGAGCCGGCTAAAGGTGAACCAAAAATACCAACGGCAAGCTCCGCCCAAACTAATAAAAACACGGCAATCAATGCAAGCGTCATTAACGCTCTTTTTGTTGAAGACTTGAGTCTACGAATCCCAAATTCATAGGTAAAGCCAATGATTGCAAGTAATCCTCCGAATACTAAGAAATCACTAAGTGACCAGCTCACTTCTTCGGTAAACTGCATCGCAACCAGTGGAATGGCTAATATCAGGCATATGCCAGTTAACCACCAAGCGCCTCTTTTTGTATTGGTACTCATTTGTCAGCTCCTGAAAATACTTTAAGGATCGTAATTCAACGAAGGTGCCAGCCATTGTTCGGCTTTGTCTAGCGACCAACCTTTACGTTGAGCATAGTCCTCAACTTGATCTTTTTCAATTTTTCCTGTGCCAAAGTATTTTGATTGTGGGTGAGCAAAGTACCAACCAGAAACTGCGGCTGTTGGGTACATGGCAAAGTGTTCAGTGATATTTAGACCGATAGTTTCATCTGGTTTGAGCATCTCCCACAGTGTCCCTTTTTCGGTATGATCAGGGCAGGCTGGGTAGCCGGGGGCAGGGCGTATACCTTGGTATTCCTCAGAAATTAGTTGCTCATTGCCAAGCTTTTCATCTTTGGCATAACCCCAGTACTGTTTTCTAACAAGTTCATGCATTTTCTCAGCAAAAGCTTCAGCTAAACGATCCGCAAGCGACTTTAGTAGTATTGAGTTATAATCATCGTGAGCTTTTTCAAAGCGTTCAACATGCTCATCAATACCGATACCTGCAGTTACTGCAAACCCACCAATATAATCGCTAAGTTTACTGTGTTTGGGCGCAATAAAATCTGACAGGCAGTGGTTGAACTTGCCTTTGCGCGTTTGCTTCTGTTGGCGTAGGTGGTGAAGTGTATAGGTTTTGTTTTGACGCGTATCATCAGCATAAACTTCAATATCGTCACCAGTTGAGTTCGCTGGGAAGAAACCTATGACGCCACGAGCCGTTAACCATTTTTCGTCAATAATGGTTTTCAACATGGCCCTCGCATCGTGGTACAGTTTGGTCGCTGTTTCGCCAACCACTTCGTCATCTAAAATTTTGGGGAACTTACCAGCCAGCTGCCAAGAGCGGAAAAAAGGTGTCCAGTCGATTCGATCGAGTAGGTTCTCAAGCGGGTAGTCATCAAATACTTTTGTGCCCAAGAATGACGGCTTAACAATGTCTTCCTCTTTCCAGTCGATATCTGGTGCAAACTGTCTCGCGTCTTCAATCGACGTTAGCGTCTTTTTATTCATGCGCTGTTCGCGCTGAACCCGAAGCTTTTCGTATTCGTCTTTGTTTTCTTGAACAAAAGCGTTTTTGTCATCACCGAGTAGCTTACTGGCAACGCCAACGACGCGTGATGCATCGGCGACATATAAAGTTGCATGATCATATTGCGGCTCGATTTTAACCGCAGTGTGTATTTTTGAAGTGGTTGCACCACCAATTAATAACGGCAAATCCATACCGCGACGTTGCATTTCTTTGGCCACATTAACCATTTCTTCTAGTGATGGTGTGATTAAGCCAGACAACCCAATAATGTCACAGTTTTCGTTCACTGCCGTTTCTAGAATTTTATCGGTTGGTACCATGACGCCTAGGTCGATCACTTCATAACCATTACATTGCAATACTACGCCTACAATATTTTTCCCAATATCATGAACGTCGCCTTTTACAGTAGCCATAAGGATTTTACCCTTGGGCTTGTCTGCAAGGTTTAAACGTTTCTTTTCCTCTTCCATGAATGGGAAAAGGTAAGCCACTGCTTTTTTCATGACGCGAGCGGATTTGACCACTTGAGGCAGGAACATTTGTCCAGAGCCAAAAAGATCACCCACCACATTCATACCATCCATTAAAGGCCCTTCGATGACATGAAGTGGCCGCTCGAACCCTTGGCGTGACTCTTCAACATCTTCGTCAATAAATTCGGTAATACCTTTGACTAATGAATGCTGAAGACGTTTATTGACTTCCCAGGTTCGCCATTCAAGATCTTGCTTATTCTTCTCTTGGGCGCCATCTTGACGATACTCCTCAGCCAGTTCGAGCAGGATGTCGGTGGCATCATCTTTACGGTTGAGCACCACATCCTCAACCGCTTCACGAAGCTTTTCTGGTACTTCGCTATACACTTCGAGCTGACCTGCGTTAACGATACCCATGTCCATGCCAACGTTAATCGCATGGTATAAAAATACGGCGTGAATCGCTTCACGGACCTTGTCGTTTCCGCGGAAGGAGAATGAAACATTAGAGACGCCACCAGAAATCATGGCATGGGGTAGATTTTTTTTGATCCACTCCGTTGCTTCAATAAAGTCGACGGCGTAGTTGTTGTGCTCTTC
The DNA here is from genome assembly GCF_020005165.1 of Kangiella taiwanensis. Lineage (GTDB taxonomy): Bacteria > Pseudomonadota > Gammaproteobacteria > Enterobacterales > Kangiellaceae > Kangiella > Kangiella taiwanensis. The sequence goes on along the minus strand of NZ_JAHCLT010000003.1, from coordinate 542,694 downwards.
AATACCCGTCGCGATAGCAAAAATATTAGGGTCGAAAATAATATCGCAAGGATCAAATCCAACCTGCTCAGTGAGTATTTTATAAGCTCTCGAGCAAATTTCTGTTTTACGCTCAAAGGTATCGGCCTGACCTTGTTCATCAAACGCCATGACAATAACTGCTGCGCCATAACGCTGGACTAATTTAGCTTGCTCAAGGAAGATCGCTTCGCCTTCTTTAAGCGATATAGAGTTGACTACACCTTTGCCTTGGATGCATTTCAAGCCTGCTTCGATCACTTCCCACTTTGATGAATCTAGCATGACGGGTACGCGACTAATATCAGGCTCGGAAGCAATGAGATTTAGAAAGCGTTGCATCGCTGCTTCGGAATCCAACATAGCTTCATCCATGTTGATATCGATAATTTGCGCACCGTTTTCTACCTGCTGTAGTGCGACTTCGATTGCTGTTTCGTAATCGTCTTCTTTAATTAAGCGCAGGAAGCGCTTTGACCCAGTAACGTTGGTTCGCTCGCCAACATTAATAAATAGGCTATCTTCATCGATCAATAAAGGCTCTAATCCCGACAGGCGACATTTTTTGTCTCGATTGGCTTGTGTACGAGGCTTTTTGTTTTTGACTAATTCTGCGAAATGAGCGATATGCTCGGGCGTAGTTCCACAACAACCGCCAATGATGTTAATCATGCCGTCATCGACCCACTGCATCATTTCATGCGCCATATCTTGTGGCGTTTCGTCGTAACCACCAAACTCGTTAGGTAAGCCAGCGTTGGGGTGAACTGATATATTAAATTCGCTAATGCGGTTTAGCTCGGTGACATAAGTGCGCAAATCTTTTGGCCCCAGAGCACAGTTTAAGCCTATGGAAATAGGGTTTGCGTGACGTACTGAGTTATAAAAGGCTTCAGTGGTCTGCCCGGTCAGCGTTCGCCCTGAGGCGTCAGTAATGGTTCCTGAGATCATGATCGGCAGCTCGATCTCATGATCATCAAAGTATTTTTTTACGGCATAAATTGCCGCTTTGGCGTTTAAGGTATCGAAAATGGTTTCAATTAAGATTAAATCAGCACCGCCACGATACAGCGCGTCAGTTGATTCGTAATAAGCATCCGCTAGCTGATCAAAGCTAACGTTTCGAAAGCCCGGATCGTTGACGTCGGGTGAAATGCTACAGGTGCGGTTTGTTGGGCCGAGCACACCTGCGACAAAACGTGGCTTTTCGGGCGTCGAATATTGGTTGGCGATAGCTTTGGCAAGGCGGGCCGACTCAAAGTTAATCTCAGCAGACAGCTCTTCCATGTCGTAATCGGCCATGGCAATACGAGTCGCGTTGAAGGTATTAGTTTCGATGATGTCCGAGCCAGCTTTAAGATATTCTTCGTGGATATCTTTAATGATTTGTGGCTGAGACAAGCTCAATAAATCATTATTACCTTTAACATCACAGTGCCAGTCCTTAAAGCGCTCACTGCGATAATCGTCTTCTTCTAGTGTGTATTGCTGAATCATGGTGCCCATGGCACCATCCAAAACAAGTATGCGTTCCCTAAGTAACTCTTTGATATTTAGATCATTTTCATTTTGAATTGTCATTGTCACTGCGAAACCTATAAAGCTGTTACCTGACTCGTTGTTAGAAGATGCCACCGAACTGGGTGAAATATGCAATTAACTAAAAGATGTATAGACGTCTAAATAGCTTGAAGCTATAATACCACCGAGTTGAAGAAGGGTGAACCTATTTATGGTTATTTATCAGCTAAAAACGATATAGCCTTTTAAAACAACATACGTCTTCATTATTGGCTAATAAGGTTCCATGTGATTAATCGGGAAACCAGTGTAGTTCTGGTACTGCCCCCGCAACGGTAATAAAGAGCGCTCTGACAATGGGCCACTGAGACTTAGTTTTAGTAAAAAATCGTCTTGGGAAGGTGAAAGAGTGGGATGCTTTTAAGTCCGGAGACCGGCCTTATTAGGTGCTGAGCAGAACGGTGGGCTCTTGCTTGGTAGACATTAATGAACTCAAATTTATGCCCGCTAGAATATAGAGATCTAGCAATGACACAAACTTCATTAGCGACTCAAAGGTTCGTCGCTATCGCCGTTACGGCAACGTTAAGCTTAAGCGCAACAGTTAAGGCAGCAGAGCAATCAGATTCACAAGAGGGAGTGTACGACGACAATACGGTTGTTATTATCGCTTCACGCTTCAAAGAGCGAAATGCTCGTTTGCCAACCAACATTACCATAATTTCAAAAGACGATATTGAGCGTAGCAACGCCACTCAAGTTGTCCAGTTATTAAAGCGTGTGGCTGGAGTTCAAGTATCCTCTGTCAGCGGTAAAACTACCGTCAGTATGCGTGGTATTTCTGCTGAACAGGCGGGTAACAATGTTTTGATTCAAGTGGATGGTCGTCGCCTGAATTATACGGATATCGCAGCGCCAGATTTAGAATCTGTGCTGGTCTCAGATATTGAGCGGATTGAAATTATTCAAGGAGCAGCCAGCACTTTGTACGGTGACCAAGCTGTAGCTGGCGTGATTAATATAGTCACGCGCTCAGGAAATAGTAAAGAATCGAATGCGAGCCTAATTGCTGGTAACTTCGGTACTGTGCAGGGCAATGTCAACTTGAACCATACACTAAATCAAGATTGGTCATTTTTGCTCAGTGCGAATTATTTAGAGACCGATAATTACCGTGATCACAACGAGCGTGACCAAAGCCAGTTGGCAGTTAAGTTTAATTATTTAACCGACACGTCAGACTGGTTATTTGAGGCGAATACCAACCGAGAAGACTTAGAAACACCAGGCGCTTTATTGGATTTTGATTTGAGTGAACCAATTCAGTCTCGCCCTGAGTTTGCGAATGATTATGTGGATAGCCAGCAGGATGTGTTGCGTGTGTTTGGCCAAGAAACTATTGATGAAAACTGGCAGTACGCGCTGGATGTGAACTACTTAGACTCAGATATCGAGAGCATCAACAGTTTTGTTGGGTTTCCAACCACGACGGTGAATACTACCGATAGAACTCAGTGGAGTATTTATCCACGAATTAAAGGTGAGTGGCAGGCTGGCAGTGGTTCGATTGATTGGATAAATGGTATTGATTATGACCATGCTGAGTATGACTTTTCGCTGCTCGGACGAAGCAATGAACAGGTGGTCAAAAGTTTATACTCACAACTTTTTATTCCGCTATCAAAGCGCACGGACATTGAGCTTGCTGCGCGATATGCAAGAGTTGAAGATGACTTAGTCGATCTAACCGCTTATCCAAGTGGCATTCGCTTAAAAAATTCAGCGACTGCGTATGACTTGGGTTTGAGTCACCAGTTCAGCGAGGATAGCAAAGGTTATGCGCGTTACAGCAATAACTACCGTTTTGCTAAAGTCGATGAGCAGTCGTATACCGCAGAAGGTGTGGTCGGCCTTGAGCCACAAACAGGCGATTCGTTTGAAGTTGGTTATGAGCAATCGTTTGAGCATGGCTATTTGAAGTTGTCGGCTTATCAATTAGTGTTGGATGATGAAATTTTCTTTGATCCAGCAGCAACACCGCCAGCGGGAGCATTTTTTCCGGGCGCTAACGTTAACGGTGGTGAATCCGAGCGTCTAGGCTTAATTGTAGATTACCAAACGGAGTTGTCTGAGGAATTGACCGCCGGTGCGAACTATCATTTTGTTGATGCTGACATTAAGCGCGGCGAGTCAGGGACTGCCGGAAACCGTATCCCAGGTGTGTCAGAACATACGGTTAATGCTTGGTTCGACTGGCAAATAGACAGTATTTCAAACTGGTATATTGAAGCGAATTATCGCAGTGACCGATACCAAGAGGGTGATGTGGCTAATGCACAGCCTAAAGTCGGTAGCCATGTGGTGCTGAACTCTGCGGTTAATTGGCAGTGGGAGCAGGTGACGTTGGGCATTCGGGTCGATAATTTACTGGATAAAGAATATATCGATTACGCACAGTTTGGTGGCTATTATCCAGCGAATGGCCGTTATGGTTATGTTAAACTGAGTTACCGCTTTTAATGGTCATGGTTCAATCCTTATGGCAAATCGACTAACTCAGATAACAACGGGCGCAGGAGACGGTGGCAACACGCGTTTGGCGGATGGTAAACGAGTCTCTAAGTCTTCACTTCGAATTGAGGCTATTGGTGCTGTTGATGAACTAAATGCTGCGATTGGAGTGTTTGTGGCTACTTTGAAGCAGAAAGAGTGTCAGGACTTTGCGGCGCGCGAAGATGTCGAAGCTCTTTGTTATCAGGTGCAGAATGAATTGTTTAATGTGGGTGGTGAGTTAGCGTCACCGAGTAACCATTTCATTTCAAGCGCCGCAACAGCTGATGTTGAGCATTTTATTGAGCGGATGAATGAAACGCTTCCTCCGCTCAAGGAGTTTGTCATACCTGGGCAGAACCTAACTTCAGCGTATGCTCATATGGCTCGTTGTGTTGCACGCCGAGCTGAGCGTGATGTTGTTAGGCTCAGTGAGCATGACACAGTGTCGACGGAATTATTAGTTTACTTAAATCGTTTGTCTGATGCTTTTTTTATTATGGCGCGACTGACAGGTCGAACGGTATCAACTGATGAACCCCAATGGCAGAAATAAATTATTAAGAGAGTGATTCATGAGTAAGTTATCCGTCAAAACAGCTACCTTAGTCATTATTATTTTGGCAATAGGCGCTTACCGCTTATTTCCACATCCGTTTAACGTTACACCTGTGATGGCCATGGGGTTGTTCGCTGGGACTTATTTTGACAGAAAGTGGTTGGGATTTGCCATACCGTTGCTGTCGATGTTTTTGGCGGATATTTTCTTAGGTTTCCATAACACCATGCTATTTGTCTATAGTGCCATTTTGATCGCTGTTTCGATTGGCTTTCTTCTGAGAAAGTCAGTGAGCCCTTTAAAGGTTATCGGTGCCTCTGTCGCAGGGTCGATTATCTTTTTTGTCATTACCAACTTCGGTGTGTGGGCTGTGAGTGATTATTACCCCAAAACATGGGAAGGCTTAGTAACTTGCTACACCATGGCGATACCGTTCTTTCAGCGAACCTTATTGGGCGACTTGTTCTTCAACGGGGTGTTATTTATCAGTTACTGGTATTTCGCTAAATCATTTGGCCATTACATTATTGATATTAGCCGAGTTTCTCAACGATAGATTATGATGACTCTGAGAAGAGTGGTTTAATTGAAAAGTGCTCAATCGCGAGAAACTCCCTGATGGTTTGCAAACGGATGGTAAGAACTAAATCCGCCGAATCTTCTGTTTTGAGTAGCCATTCTTCGGTTAGCGTTGAACCAATTAAAGCTGAGCTCTTTTGTTCAGAACTATTTATCGAGCCGTAACCTTCTTTTATCTTGTTGTGCATTTCTGCAAAGTGTGCAGCATCTATTTCAGCGCTAAGCTTCTGATCTAAGTAGCGCCAGATGAGCGAATAATTACCTAAATTTAAAGCTCTCACTAGATCATCTACGGTACCCTGTGTGATTTTTAACCGTTGTTCTGGGGTTAGCTCGGCTAAATTGAGGTCAGTAAATTCAAATTTTGACATAGCTTAACAGTCTTTTGCAGAATGCCCTGTAATTCAGATCTGAAATCTCTATAATTGATTCAACGAAATCTACAATGTGATTGGTCAAAAGTCTAGTTTATGATTTATTATGAGATCCATCCTGTAAACCCTGAAGCGCACTTATTTGAAGTAACTCTCCGGTTAGAGTCTGTTGGCGCTGAGGGGCACACGCTTTATATGCCAAACTGGATACCCGGAAGTTACATGATCCGTGACTTCTCTAAACATATCCAGTGGATCCGTGCCGAAAATAGCGAAGGCCCCATGAAGCTTGGACGTATTGATAAGTCGAGCTGGCATCTACCCGCATCGGACTCCTCGGTTGTTGTGACATACCAAGTCTATGCTTGGGATTTGTCGGTACGTGGGGCACACCTTGACCAGACTCATGGCTTCTTCAATGGCACCTGTGTCTTTTTGGCCGTTTCTGGTAGAGAAAAGGAAACTTGTACGGTAGATATTAACCGTCCCGATGGTGAAGAGTATGTACACTGGCGGTTAGCTACAGGTTTGAAGGCGATAGAAGATACAGCAGAATTTGGCTTTGGACGTTATCAGGCTTCTGATTATGACGAGTTAATTGACTGTCCTGTCGAAATGTCGGATTTTAACCTGATCAGCTTTGAGGCTTGCGGTATACCTCACCATATGGTTTTAACCGGTCGTCACAAAGTTGATGATGAGCGTTTGGCAACTGATCTCAAGAAAATTTGTGAGCATCACCTTCAATTCTTTGGCGAACCGGCTCCGATGGACCGGTACCTGTTTATGACGTATGTCTTAGGCAATGGCTTTGGTGGTCTAGAGCATCGTAATTCTACCGCGCTACATTGTAGTCGTGAGGACTTGCCGCTAGAAACAGATGACACCGATGGTGTTAAAGAAACGTATCAGACCTTTTTAGACCTTTGTTCACACGAATACTTCCACACATGGAATGTGAAACAAATTAAGCCTACTGAGTTTTTACCTTACGATACCCAACGCGAAAGCTATACTGAGCTATTATGGGCCTTTGAAGGCATTACCTCTTACTATGACAACTTAGCGTTGGCGCAAACAGAAACTCTTGATAAAGAAGAGTACCTGACCCGACTAGCAAAAACATTAACTGCCGTAAGACGTTCCAAAGGTCGATTCATTCAAACGGTTACCGACTCCAGTTTCGATGCCTGGACAAAATTTTATAAACAGGATGAAAATGCACCAAACGCAGTGGTGAGCTATTACACCAAGGGTGCAGAAATCGCTTTGTGCTTAGATTTGTTGATTCGTAAAAGCACCCACTGGCAAAAGTCTTTGAAAGATATTATGCGTCGCTTATGGTCCGAATACGGGTTAGCTAAAAAAGGTGTGGAAAACGACACGATTCAATCGATGGTGTTAGAAGAAACACCAGACAGTGCACACGAAGAGATACAAAGGTTTTTCCATTTAGCGCTGTATACAACGGATCCATTACCAACAGACTCATTATTGTCATCGGTAGGGCTATCATTGGCTTACCTGCCGCGTAGAGATCGTAATGACCGAGGTGGTTTTAAAGCATCTTTGCCCGAAGATAAGCAGTTATCGGACTTGGGTATTGAGTATAAGTCGAAAGCGGTCGGTGTCCTAGTCAAGAATGTCTACGCGGACTCTGTGGCTGCTGAAGCGGGCGTTTCTGCTGGCGATCACTTACTGGCAATAGATGGTCTGCGTATCAGTGGCTCTGATTTTGATAAACAAGTACAGCAAATATCGGTTGGGGAAACTGTAACCTTGGTAGCTTTTAGACGTGACGAATTGATGGAGTTTGAGGTAGCGCTAGAAGCAGCAGAATGTGATACTGCTTATATTACTTACGATGAAAAGGGTAGCGAAAAAGCCCAACAACAATTCGCACAATGGTTAAATTTAAAAGAATCTGGACAATAAACAATGAAAATAGTGACCTTTAACATTAATAGTATCCGAACGCGAGCTCATCAAATTGAGGCTCTGGTCGAAAAACATGACCCTGACATTATCTGTATTCAGGAAACTAAGGTTCATGACGACATGTTTCCTTTTGATTTATATGAGCACTTAGGCTATCACATGGAAATCCATGGCGGGAAAGCTCACTATGGTGTCGCCACGTTCAGTAAGAAAAAGCCAATTGCTGTCGAGAAGGGTTTTCCTAATGATCCTGAAGATGCTCAGCGTCGCATGATCATTACGACATTTGAATACGGTGACGAGACGATAAAAGTGTTGAATGGTTATTTCCCTCAAGGAGAAAACCGCGAACACCCAACTAAATTTCCCTATAAAGAGAAGTTCTATCAAGATCTACAGGATTATTTAGAAGCGCATGATATCGAGAATGTTAGGACAATCGTATTAGGTGATATTAACGTGTCACAGCTAGATATCGACATCGGAATCGGTGAACCAAATCGCAAACGTTGGTTAAGAGAGGGTAAGTGCAGTTTCTTACCTGAGGAACGTGAGTGGGTTCAGCGCATGTTAAGTGCGGGTTTGTATGATACTTACCGCACGATTAATCCGAATAAAGATGATAAGTTTAGCTGGTTTGATTATCGCAGCCGTGGTTTTGAACGCGATCCGAAGCGAGGTCTACGTATTGACTCTGTATTCGCTTGCGATTGGCTCAATCAGCGTGCGGTAGCCTCGGATATCGACTATGAAATACGCAGTATGGAGCGTCCATCTGATCACGCGCCAGTTTGGACGGAGTTTAACTTAGACAAGTAGTAATTATTTATGACGAAAAGCTGGAAATGGTTAAAAAGGATATTGTGGGTCCTGCTAGGGCTTTTTGTACTGTTGTTTTTAGCTGTTTCAGTTTTCGTCTATATTATTAACTCTGAGTCCTACCTTGAAGATTATTTAAAGGAAAATCTTGGCGTCGAGGCTACAATTGGTGAGTTGGATGTTTCATTACTGAGCGGAACGATTAAAGTTAGCTCCAGTATCATAGGCCCGAAAGATGATCCTTTTATCCAATTTGAACAGTTAGAAGGCGAGCTGGACTATAGTCACTTATGGTCAAGCCAGCTTACGGTTGAGCTACTGCAATTAAACAACGCAAAAGTGCGCTATCCTTTTGAGTTTAAGCTTAAAGAAAGCGAGCAAAGCGCCGAGGAAACATCGTTGCCGTTTGACTTTATTGATGTCGCGGCAATTGATGTAAACAATCTCGATTTCGAATACCGCGGCGAAGTTTCTCTGCTCGCAGAAGGCGCTGAAGTAAAAGTTCGAAACATCCCAGTCGCCGAAGATGGTTTCCTCCTATTCGAAGATCTACAACGGCTAGTCAAAGCAAGTAATACAACGCTAGAGGCGCGGTTAAAGAGCCTGAAGTCTGATAAAACACAACTAAATGACCTTAGCTTAAGTGCACATATCGATGGGCAGCGCTTGGTGATTGATGACATCCATTCGGGGCAGTCATCAATCAATATCAACTTGTTGGATCATTCTCAAGCATCGGCAGCAACAACTGAGACTGCTCAGACAGCGACAACTACAAACCCGCAAGCTAATGATTTAGAGTTACCTTTCGATGATATCGTGATAAAGAAAATCGACTTAGGTAAAACTGACCTTGCGATTCAAGACAAACAAGAATTGTCAATTAAGGCAATAGAAGCGGAATTTTCGGAATTACTGTTAGTTCAAAAAAAGAAAGCTTTATGGTTGGATTGGCCGAGCTTTTATATCGCACAAAACAGCCGTTTTAACCTTAGCTCTGAAGCCATGGCATCGGACATGGTCGACTTTGAAAGCCTAAAAATGTCTGGAGAGTTAAAACAAGGACAGTTTGTTATCCCACAGTTTGAGTTAGCAAAGCCAATCTTTAAGTTGAACGTTGGTAGCGATAGTTCGGGTGGTGGTGAGGTAGCAGAAGGAGCAGAACAATGGTTCTTGCCATTTAAAACAGTCAAGTTACTTAACGGAAGTATAGAGCAAGGAACGGTTCGTTACGCCCAAAGCGATGCGGAACACCAGTTATCCGACATAACTCTTGAGCTTAAAAATACTCCGTTAGTGGTAGATAACAAACCGGTGTTTGCGGTTGATACATTGAACGTTGGCTCAGAACAAGCAAGTGTTTCGCTTAAGAGTAGCGCTTATTCTGGAAGCTATGGTGATGTTGGGAGCCTGACATCTGAAGTGTTACTGGCTGATTCATCCGTTGAGATTAAAAGTGTTGGTATAGACAAAGCCAATGTTCGGTATCAATTAGACACCAAAGCATCAAAGTCGACTGATAAGTCTAGCCAGAGCGAATCTGAGGTGGCAGCAGTGAAGTCAATGCTGCCACTCGAAACGATTGCATTGAGTGAGTTAACGATAAACGATGGTGCAATCGAATTGCAACAGGATGAGCAAAACTACTCCGCTCAAGGCGTTACTCTTAAGCTCTCAAATGTACCTATTTATGCTGGTGGGGACTGGGTAGCGCTAAAACCGCAGAACTGGCAGCAGAAATCGTTGTTAAATCTTGAGACCGCGTCGTTCAAGATGCCACAAGGAGATATTAGTGGGTTAACAGTTAACTCGGAGTATCAAGACAATCGCGTCACGGTTAATGAGCTTGGTTTAGGTTCGGCAGATCTATCTATTGATGCAGCAGCTGACGATAAGAATCAAAACACGCCATCAAGCGAGTCACTTCCGATTGATTATGTGGAGCTTAACAATATTGATCTTCGTCAGATAAGTTTGCGCTACCGTAACGATGATGTTCAGTACCAAATGTCTGGTGGCAACCTAACATTAGATAGCTTTCCATTGGTGCGAAGCGGCCAGCTGGTTAGCGATCCGGTGCCACATTTTAGTAATGCTGCGAATTCGATTAACTTAAACATTGGCAAGCTCAGTGTGCCCGAAGGTAGTGTCGATGGTTTGCAGCTTCGCGGCACGCTTCGAAATAAAGACTTAATGCTAGATTATCTCAGGACGAGCTCGGCGGATCTCACTTTGACTCAAGCTGGAGAAGCCCAAACTGAGCAAGAAGATGATAAAGATGCTAAGGAGAAACAACAAAGCGAACCTGAGAAGTTTGCCCTGCGGACTCTTAAAATAGGTGATTTAAAACTGAGCGGTGTCAATGCTCAAATCAAACAAGGCCCAGGCGAAGAGCAAGAGGACGAGGCTGAAGTCATTTCAGTTGAGAACTTGTACTTAGGAGCTACAGAGTTAGTTTTAGCAAAAAATCACCAGACCATTGACCAGTGGTACGGCTCTCAACTTGAGAATGCTTTTACCTTGGTAGCGCTGAAAGTCGGCAAAATAGCGCAGAAGCAAACGGACATTAATGATCTGACGGTAACCGCGATTCAAAACAATCAGACTATCACTATTCAGCCGTTAAGGATGACCATAAACGAAGCACCGTTAAGTGCCAAGTGGGTCATTGATCTCACCCAGCAACCGTATCGTTCTACTTATATTTCTGAATTCAATAACTTACTCCTCGAAAAATTGGTTGAGCCAGAAACCGAAGACGGCATTGCAATGTCAGGAAGCCTGCAGGGTGATATTGACGTTGAGTTCTATGGGTTGGAAGCAGAAACCATAGCGGATACGTTACAAGGAAAAATTTTAGTTCGTAATCAAACGCCGGTGACGCTGCATCGACTCAATGTGAATAAAGTTTTGAGAAGCTTCTTAGACAGTCAAAAATTCGGGTTGCTTGATGTTGGTGGTTTCTTACTAGCTGGGCCGTTAGGGCTATTGGCATCACAAGGTGTGAGTATACAAGACACATTAAGCCAGCTGGGAGCAGACCAAGGGGATACGCATTTCTCTCACCTTAACGTGGATATGGATATTGCCAAGGGCGTCATGACCACCAAAGATGTCGCTGCTGCAACGCTTAAGTACCGCTTTGCATTTAATGGTCAAATTAATTTAGCAGAACAGCAGTTTAACGATTTTGAGTTCGATATCATTAATGAGAAGGGCTGTAGCGAATATGGGCAGACCTTAAATGGTAGTTTAGCCTCGCCTGAGATTGAAACCTTTACTGCTGCTTTTGACGCTGTGACAGGTTCCATCACAGGGCTGTTTAAGCAAGGCGTTGGTCTAATTACGGGAGGAGCCTGCTCGGCTATCTATGAAGGCGTGGTACCACACCCTGAAGACGGTGCTGAGATTATTCCTAAAGAGCAACAGCGTACGATTGATCCTAATGCCGAACCGAGTGCTACCGAAGGAGGCACTGCTGAAGAAGACGCAGTTGACGAGCCTTCGGTAAATGAGACCGCAGGTGAGGGTGATAACTAAGCGTTAGCGATAGCGCCTTTGTTAACACCTTCAAACGCTTTCACTTGAAGCGTGGCATGTGGCTCTATGATTTTCAGCTGTTTTGCAATATGACTGGCGATAAGCTCTACGGTTGAATCACTCTTCATCAAGTGACATCGTGCTTTAGGCAGTTCTAGTGAAAAGTATCCTTGCTCACTGGTGTAGGCGAAGCGGTAATAGTCAGCGCTGCTCTCAACTTCAGGCTCAACCAAGTCTTCTTCCGTACCAATATAAATATCTTCCCACTTTTCACACCACAATGCTTCGAGCTCTTTATTGCGTTGGCCGTTATCATAAATATGAATCTGTGAGCGGTGGCCGTGCGCAATTCGCTGGCAGTCGCCTAAGTGCTTTTTTAGGCCATGGGCGTAATGGTAATAATCGCCTTGGATATCTTCGGTGCTCAACGACAGGTGAACCTTGGCAACGTTCCCCGGGACGACGTCTAGGCAGGCCTTATTTAAGACCTTTATCACAGCTTCCATACTGACCTCTTCTGCATCCAGCAGAACTATTGCCTGTTCGGGTGACTGGTGATAATAACGATGGTTCGAGGTATCGCTTAAAGTCAGTTTAACGCCTTGCTCATTGGTTTCACTGTTGACGTGATGACTTCCCGCGGGCACGACAAATTTATGATCAACGGTGGCGTCAATTGCTTGCTTGATTCGCTTTTTGACATCACCGAAGTCGAAAACCATACCTTGATCGTCAAGTTCACCCTCTAAAACAAGGTCAACGATCCAGCTCTCGCCGACGATTCCACGGTGAATATCGAAAAAAGCAAAGTCTATAACAGTGAGTTGGTCAACAAAGAGTGCGGGCATAGCCAAAACCAAGAGCGGGTTAACGTTTAATATTGAGGTGAATTATAGCATAATCACTGCAAACTCTAATGAAGATTTTAACGATGACAAAAAAATATGACTTGTATGCGCTAGGTAATGCATTGGTTGATGTGGAAATTGAAGTCAATGAGACAGAGCTAGAGCGATTGGGCGTTGAAAAAGGCGTCATGACCTTGGTTGACGAAGAACGCCACGATTATTTACTGGGGCACTTAGAAGGTAATATACACCAACGAGCTTCAGGTGGTTCTGCAGCGAATAGCGTTATCGCTTTAGCACAGCTTGGTGGCAAAGCGTTCCACTCGTGCAAAGTAGCGAAGGACGAAGCCGGTGTTTTTTATTCGGATGACCTAGACGAAGCGGGCGTGACTAATACGCTGAGCAAGCTTGAAGATAATCACGGTACAACAGGTAAGTGTTTGGTGATGATCACGCCTGATGCCGATCGCACCATGAATACCTTCTTAGGCATCAGCAGTGAATTGAAGGAACAAGATATTAACTATGAAGCGCTTGCCGATAGTCAGTATTTATACATCGAAGGCTATCTCGTAAGCTCGCCGGACGCGCATCTCGCCGCGATAAAAGCTCGTGATTTTGCGCGAGAGAACGGCGTTAAAGTGGCGACGACTTTGTCTGATCCGAATATGGTTCGCTTTTTCAAGCCAGAAATAGAGCAGATCCTTGATGGCGGTGTTGATCTGTTATTCTGTAATGACGATGAAGCACTTGAATATACAGGCGTTGATACGGTCGAGAAAGCTTTAACCATTTTGTCACAGCAGGCCAAGCAAGTTGTGATTACACTGGGTAAGAAAGGATCGCTATTCTTTGATGGTGAAAGCGTGCAAACCATTGAGCCTTTTGAAGTAAAAGCGGTTGATACCAATGGTGCAGGCGACATGTTCGCAGGTGCATTTATGTACGGTATCACTAACGGTTTGAGTTGGGCTGATGCCGGTAAGTTGGCAAGTTTCGCTTCGGCACATTTAGTCACTCAGTTCGGCCCTCGCTTAAAACCTGGAGCAGTGAAAGAGCTGCAACAGTTTGTTGAGAAAGAGTTTAATCTCTAGGCATCGCCTCTGTTTATTATGACTCGACACATCAGTATCATGCGGCATGGCGACGCTCCCTACATCAATGGCGAGCGTCAGATTTCCGAGTTAGGCCATCAGCAGATCAAGCTGATGGCTCACTGGTACGCGGATTATTTGCTTGAGCATGGCCTAGAGCTTGAGACTCTGTTAGTGAGCCCAATATTGCGAGCCCAGCAAACGGCAGATACTTTTGAGGAAGCATTCAGGCAACAGGTGAATTATTCGTGGCAGCGTGACACAGAAGCGTTGCTTAAGTCTGAAGCGAACCCGGAGATAACCATTCCCTACGTGGAAGAGGTGACGACCGGCACAACCCTATTAATCAGTCACATGCCACTGGTTTCACACCTATGGGCGGGCTGGCTAAATGGTGAGTCACAATATTTTCCGACATCGTCTATCGGTTGCCTGACATTATCTTCTGATAACAAGCATAACCGCACTCAAAAAGTCGTTTTTAGAAGTCCTGAATAGATGGTTCCCAATAATAAACTGGAAGTCCTTGCTAAAAATAGCTAGCATTGCGGTTCTATGACATTTGTGTGACATCGGCTTTGAACCAACAACAACCTAAAAAAGCAAACTTATTAAGAGCCTGGTGGGTCATTCTGGCTTCTATCGCGGCAACTGGTAAATACAGTCTGCTCACGTTAACGACTGCCTTAATGAATCGTAGCGAAGCCGCGAAACAACACGTTAGGCCAAAGATTGACCGCATTATTTACCGCTGGGGAACTAGCCTGGTCAAAGCGGTCAGGTTGCGCTGGACGCTCGAAGGTGACTTGGAGGCAGAGGCTGAGCCTGGTAGACGCGTTATTATCGTGGCCAATCACTCTAGTGCTTATGATATTCCGCTTATTTTTGCAGCGCTCCCCGGCAGTATCCGCATGATTTCTAAGAAAGAATTGTTCAAGATACCCTTACTGTCGAGAGCCATGAAAACGGCGGAAATCTTGTCAATTGATCGCCAAAACCGTCAACAGGCGATTAAAGATCTGTCGATTGCTAAAGATAAAATGGAAAGTGGCATCAGAATTTGCATGTTCCCAGAAGGAACACGTTCCAGCGATGGGAAGCTTTATCCGCTAAAAAAAGGCGCGATACGTTTAGCGATTGATACCAATGCGCTGATTATCCCAGTGGCGATTGAAGATATTTATAAGGTGTTGCCAAATAAAAAGTGGTTACAAATGCGACTTAATCAAAGCGTTACTGTTAAAGTTGGAAAAGCGATTGATTGTCGTGACTTTGGGGTAGCCGATCGCAACGAATTGACAGAATTAGTATATAATTCCTTATACAGCATGTTACGCCAGCAGCAGGACGAGGTAGCACCATGAGTGAGCAAGATATTTATCAGCAGGCTGAGCTTGAATTAAGCAGTATTGCTGACTTCGTACGCTTTGCCGCGACTCAATTCCATCAAGCAGACCTTTATTTCGGTCATGGAACTGATAATCCGTGGGACGAAGCTGTTGCAGTTGTGTTGCAAATGCTTGATTTACCATCAGATTACCCGCAAAGCATGCTTGGCGCGAAGGTTCTGCCTGAAGAGAAAAAGCATTTAATTCATGCTATCAAAACTCGAGTGACACAGCGAAAACCATTGGCATTCATTACTAATAAGGCGTACTTCGCTGGGTTGGAGTTCTTTGTCGATGAGCGTGTGTTGGTACCTCGCTCGCCGATTGCTGAGCTTATCCATAATGATTTTTACCCTTGGCTAGAAGCTGATAATCCTAAAATATTGGATTTATGTTGTGGCAGCGGCTGTATCGGTTTGGCAATTGCAGCTTTTATCGATGACGCAGAGGTGGTGATGTCAGACATCTCTGAAGATGCACTAACCGTTGCCGAAATTAATATTGAACGATTAGGCTTGTACCACAAAGCCAGAGCGGTTCAGTCTGATTTGTTTGATGGTTTGGAAGGTGAGCAGTTTGACCTTATCGTCTCTAATCCACCCTACGTTGATGCTGAAGACCTAGCAGACATGCCGCAAGAATATCATCACGAACCAGAAATTGGCTTAGGCTCAGGTAATGATGGGCTGGATATTACGCGTCAGATTTTAGAAACGGCGAGCCACTATCTCACAGAACAAGGTGTGTTGATTGTCGAAGTCGGCAATAGTTGGCCTGCATTAGAAGAAACATTCCCTGAAGTGGACTTCCACTGGATAGAGTTTGAGCAGGGTGGCGACGGCGTTTTTGTATTGACGAAAAAGCAACTATTGGAACATTTTAGTTAGTTCATGTTATTTGAGCGCGCGCCTTTACAAACATCAAAGACTCCCGTTCACTGTGTTCAGCACTTAGCTGAGTGCTTCAATCAGGCTTTTGCTGAATATCATACGATACTCAAGCCAGGCGCTGATGAACCTTTTTATCAGGCGAGCCAAGACGGTAACCCTGCGACCATATTCTCAACGCATGACTATTTCTCTAGCGCACTTCATGAAATTGCTCACTGGTGTATTGCTGGGGAAAAGCGACGAAAACTTAATGACTATGGCTATTGGTATGAGCCCGATGGTCGCTCTTTGCAGCAACAAGCCTTGTTTTTTGAAGTCGAGGCTAAGCCACAAGCGTTAGAATGGGCGTTCAGTTTGGCGGCTGGAATTCCATTCCGCATCAGTGTTGATAATCTTGACGGAGGCGTAGAAGCTCGCCATGATGCTGAGAACTTCCGAGATCGCGTCCATCAGCAGTTAGTCGCTTACATCTCGCTTGGATTTCCTTTGCGAGCATTAGGTATGATTCAGATGTTAAGCTGTATGTACCGTAATCACCAACCCATTCAAACTCCACACAAAAGCACATGTTTACTTTAGGTTTCATTATTAACCCTTTTGCTGGGATCGGCGGCAAAGTCGGTCTGAAAGGTAGTGATGGCGAAGCGATTCGCACTGAAGCATTTGCCCGAGGCGCTAAACCTCAAGCCGTTGAGCGAGCTCGCGTGGCTTTAGAAAGCTTGGAGCCATATCGCTCTGAGTTAAGGATCTTAACGGCTTCTGGAGACATGGGTGAGAACCTATTACAAGAGATGGGCTTTCAGTTCGACGTGGTACATCAAAGCCAAGAGCCTTCAACTCATGAGGATACGATTGCCGCAGCGCGCAGTATGTTGAGGCAAGATCAAAAGCATAATGGTGATAGTAGCATTGATGTTCTGTTGTTTGCCGGTGGTGACGGTACGGCAAGGAACATTTATGAGGCAGTTGATGGTGCTGTGCCTGTGTTAGGAATTCCTGCAGGTGTCAAAATCCACTCAGGTGTTTATGCTGTGACACCGCATGCAGCGGGGCTGGTGATCGAAAAAATGATCAACAAAGAGTTGGTCAGTCTGCTTGAAACCTCGGTCATGGATATTGATGAAGAGGCTTTCCGAGAAGGAGTGGTTCGGGCAAAGCAATACGGTGAAATGCAGGTACCGGCTGAGCACCGCTATATTCAAGCCACCAAGTCTGGTGGTCGTGAAGTAGAGGAGTTGGTGCTGCAAGATATCGCGGATTACATTGTTGATAACATGGAGCAGGACGATTATTACTTAATTGGTTCTGGCTCTACTTGCGCTTTTTTGATGGAGACTCTGGGGCTAGAGAACACGCTACTGGGTATCGATTGTGTGCATGGTGGTGAGGTTATCGCTAATGACATGACTGAGGCAGATATTTTAGAGTTGCAGTCTCGGCATCAAGGGAAGGTTAAACTAGTCATTACGGTCATCGGCGGTCAAGGCCACATTATCGGTCGAGGCAACCAGCAAATCAGTGCGAAAGTGCTGTCTCAACTCGATAAGGACGATATTTTCATTATTGCCACTAAAACCAAACTCAAAGAGTTGGATGGTAAGCCGTTGATAGTCGATAGCGATGATAGTGAGCAAAACCAACGTTTGGCCGGTGTGATCCGTGTTATAACGGGTTATGAAGACTTCGTTTTATATCCTGTTGGCATCGAGAGTTCGTAAAAACTAAGTCATTTGCCCATTGTTTTGTGCGAGATCTCGCACAAGGGCTTGAGCATATTCTGAAAAGACCCAGCGATTTAACCTGTATTTTTAATGCTTATTTTGTAAGCTGTTGATATGAAATGTTTTTTTGTGGTTTCTCAGGCGGTAGTTTCTTTTCCCTCATGAATTTGTCCATTGTTCCTATTAAAGTTTTTGTTAAAGTATCTTCCGTGTTCAGGGAGAACACACTATCTACAAATCGACTATCTAACGATAGATTAAGGAATAATAATTTAGGACTTATTAAACGGACGTATCATCCAAGGTTGGATAACGGAAAACTGTGGGACGGACTCATCCTATATTGAAAGCGGCTTTAGCCGCTTTTATTTTGCCTGCTATTTTTAGCTTGTAGAGATTTTAACTAGGCCTCTCTGTTCAGCCTTTTCCCATATCATTCATCAAGTTAACCTTAAATCTTAATTTCTTTTTTAATACGAACTTGTGTAGACTCAATAATTATGTGAATACAACTCTTCAGTTTGTTGTTCGATACTATAACGAAAACGTTGGGATTCAATGAGCACACAAGTTTTACTGAATTTAGTTCATCCAATTTTTGAGAAGTCTTGGGCCAACCAAGCAATGCTTGAGGCTATAAAAGATCTGGATTACGTTAAAGTCAACGATCTGTATGAAGAGTATCCAGACTATTTCGTCGATATTAAACGTGAACAAAAGCTTTTATTAGAGCATTCTTTGGTGATTTTCCAGCACCCATTCTATTGGTATAGCTCACCCTCATTACTTAAAGAGTGGCAGGATTTAGTCCTCGCTGAAGGTTTTGCTTATGGGGAAGGTGGTTATCAACTTGCGGGGCGTCACTGGCTTAATGCAATTACGGCAGGAGCAGCAAAGGAGAGTTATACACCGCATGGTTTTAATAATTTCTCTACCACTGAACTTCTGAGACCCTTTGAACAAACCGCTGATTTCTGCGGTATGAACTTTGTCGAACCATTTATCATGTATGA
This sequence comes from Kangiella taiwanensis, assembly GCF_020005165.1. Classification (GTDB taxonomy): domain Bacteria; phylum Pseudomonadota; class Gammaproteobacteria; order Enterobacterales; family Kangiellaceae; genus Kangiella; species Kangiella taiwanensis. The sequence goes on along the minus strand of NZ_JAHCLT010000003.1, from coordinate 523,842 downwards.
GGCTGAAACTATCAGTCACAGTGCTGTAGAAAAAGAAGCCCAGCGCTACCGTGATTATGTTGACTCTGTTGTGCAGTCGCTTGGTTTACTCGAAGTCGAGCAAGACGACCAGGATAAGGAGGCTTAGCATGGAAGAAGCGGGGTTTCTCTATCAAGCTTTCGTCTTTTTACTAGCAGCCGTTGTTGGTGTTCCAATCGCTAAGCAGTTGGGCTTGGGCTCGGTTTTAGGGTATTTAATTGCGGGCATTATCATTGGTCCTTTTGCTCTGGGGTTGGTTGGCCAAGACGTTACTGACATCATGCATTTCGCTGAATTCGGTGTGGTTATGATGTTATTTTTGATTGGCCTCGAACTTCAGCCTAAAAAGCTGTGGAATATGCGAATGCCTATTCTGGGCTTAGGTGGTTTGCAAGTCGTTATTACCATGATTTTACTAACGCTATTGGCCTTGGCGTTTGATTTGCATTGGAAAATGGCTTTGGCTATCGGCATGATTCTAGCTTTGTCTTCAACCGCCATCGTATTACAAACCTTGTCAGAAAAGGATTTGCTCAGAACGGATGCTGGAAAATCCGCATTCTCGGTGCTGTTGTTTCAAGATATCGCCGTGATCCCAATGTTAACGCTATTGCCTTTATTGGCAACGCTTCCGGTGGAGAGCTCACAGTCCGTTGGGCACACTGAACTCGAAGCATGGCAACAGGCGGCATTGGTTTTCGCCGTCATCAGTGGAATTATTCTAATTGGACGTTACCTCGTGCGCCCAATCTTTAACTGGATTGCCCGAACGGGTCTTCGTGAAATTTTTATCGCGACGTCACTGCTACTGGTTTTGAGTATTACCATAGCTATGCAAAAAGTCGGCTTATCGCCTGCGTTGGGCGCTTTTTTAGCGGGTGTGGTCTTAGCTGAAAGTGAGTACCGCCATGAGCTTGAGGTCGGGCTGGTAACGTTTAAAAGTTTACTTTTAGGGCTGTTTTTTATCACGGTAGGTGCCAGTATTAATTTGGAAGTATTGATGCAGTCGCCGTGGTTGATTTTGTTCTTACTGGTGGCTTTAATTGCGATAAAAATCATTGTCTTGATGATTTTGGCGAAGCAATTCAAGATGTCTCTCATTGAGAACATGCTGTTTTCTTTTGCGCTAGCACAAGGCGGTGAGTTCGCTTTTGTATTGTTTAGCTTTGCTTCTCAGAATGGAGTGTTGAGTAACGACATTATTTCTTTATTAACGGTTGTGGTTGCTCTCTCAATGGCTCTGACGCCTGTGTTGCTGATTGTTTGTGAAAAGCTGATCATTCCTCGTCTATCGTTTGGTAAAGAGCGCCGAGAGTTCGACAAAGTGGATGACGGTGAAACTCCAGTGATCGTTGCAGGCTATGGTCGTTTTGGTCAGATTGTATCGCGCATTTTGCGTTCTCAAGGCTTCGATACGACGTTATTGGAGTACGATGCTGTGCAAATTGATCTAGTTAAAAAGTTTGGCACTAAAGCCTACTATGGTGACGTGACTAACGAAGAAGTCTTACGAGCCGCTGGTGCAGATGATGCCAAGATGATGGTCATCGCTGTGGGTAATCAAGAGAAAACTTTGAAAGTGATTGATCTGTGCCACAAACATTTCCCTCACTTAAAAATTTATTCGCGAGCTAAAGGTCGCCGTGAAGCTTATGAACAAAAGCGTGCTGGCGCTGACTTTGTGATGCGGGAAACATTGGGTTCGGCTGTGATTTTAGGACGAGAAGCGTTGATGGGGCTTGGCTATCGAAAGTATCAAGCTCACCGTACTGCTACAGCGTTTTATCATTATGACTCGCAGCACCTAGAAGAACTGGCCGAGTTGTGGGGCGACAAGCAGTACGTGATTAAGGCTGCTGAGCGAGCTGAAATGCTGGAAGCGGTATTAAAAGCCGATCAGAGAGATTCCAAGGCAATGCGCCGAGCTTGGAATACGCCAGTATCGCTTGAAGAGGAAGAAAACGACGAGAAAGAAGATGTGCGAGAAGGTTCTTCTAGCGCAATCACTAACAAAGAGAGCTCATAGTTTTGACGTTACCAGATATTGGCTATTTAGAGCTTGTAGTAACTTGTTTGCCGGTAATTTTAGTCGCCATTATTTTTTACCGCTGGAAAGCCAATAGCAAGGAACTGATCATCGCCACTCTGCGCATGATTGGGCAATTAATTGCGATTGGTTTTGTTCTAGTATACTTATTTAAAGAAACATCCAGTTGGTTAGGCCTGTTAGTCATGACCGTTATGTTGGTGGCTGCTGGTTGGATTGCGATGCGTCCGCTGAAGGATAAAAGCTGGCACCATATCGGCCAACTTGCTTTATCCCTATTAATAGGCTGCGGATCGATATTAGCGATTATCATTGTTTTCGTACTAGATTTATCACCTTGGTACCAACCTCGGTTTGTGATTCCTTTAGCTGGAATGCTCCTAGCCAATACCATGAATAGCTTGAGTTTGTCAGGTGAGCGTTTCGAGACTGAGGTGAGTAGTGGCTCTGATGGTGAAGCTGCGAGAAACAAAGCATTTTACACGGCCATGATCCCACAAATTAACGGTTTGTTTGCTGTCGGTCTAGTGGCGCTACCAGGCATGATGACGGGGCAAATATTATCAGGCGTTAGTCCTTTAGTCGCGGTGCGCTATCAAATTGTGATTATGATTGCGATTTTGTGTTCTTCGGCATTTTCAACCGCTTGGTATTTACTGTCGCGATATAAACAAAGCTTAGCTTTAAAGAGCTAAGCTACTCGTAGTGGAGATATCCGGCTGAGCAATGTTTTCGGCAGTGGCGACGGGCGGTTAAGCATGGCACTTACGATGACGTCGGCGCATAATATTGAAAAGCACAGCCCACGAGCCCCAAATCCATAGTTCAGCCACAGCGTTTGTTCACCTGCCTGTTCGAAGTACCCACAAAACGGAAAGCGATCATAGCTGGTCGCCCGTATGCCAGGATGTTCCGCAGCAATATCTTTCTCCGTAAATTCAAACCCAAAGCGTTGATTCACTTTTTGAATATTGTGTCGTGAGTTTTCTCGTTGGATAGAATCGTCGTCACTCGTTTCAAAAGTTGCTCCGATGACGAGCTGGTTATTATAGTGAGCAATATGCCCATCATGGTTGATTGGAGTGCGGTGGTGGATTGGGTTCTTTAACGTCGTTAGTTGGCCACGCATAGGCGCTGTGTGTGGCAGAGATCTTGTATTAACTGAAAAGTGAGCACTTTGATAACCGTTAGCGATAATAACATGATCGAAGTCACTTAAAGAGTCAAGGCTTTCGACTTCTGTGTTGAGGTGTAACTGATCTTTAGGAAGCTCTTGGACGAGCTGCTGGCAAAAGGCTTTACCGTTTACTTGAAGGGCAGGAACCTTGAGTCCTGTAATGTCAGTGTCACCAACTGTGAGTGACTCAAACTGGAACCATGCTTCGTCTTGCTCCCACGTTTGTGCCGAATAAACCTCTTGATACTGTTCGAGGTGATGTTGGGAGTACTTTTGGTTATGAAGCTGATGAGCTAGTTCGCTATAAGTTAGCTCATGATACTGGCTTAGATAGTTTTTTAAGTGCTGAAACCCATGAAATGTTAGTTGGCTGTAAGCGTTATGATCAATGGACATAACGGGCAACGCGACCAGCGATGGCATATTAGAGGCGCCAGCGCATACACCTTTGCTGTCGAAAAGGTGTGCCTCTATACCTTCTTGGTGTAGCTTGTGCGCTAACGAGCAGCCAGACAACCCTGCGCCTATGATCGCAACTTTTGTGGGGTGCTTTCGTGGTTTGATGTAGTCGCTGGCTAAAGTGGGTTTGGGTGTCGAGAGCTCTTTGTCAGTAAAGCGAGCGGTTAACATTTCGCGTTTACGACCAAACCCGGGACGTTTCTGAATCTCAAACCCATAATGCGGGAGAGGTTTTCTCAATGCTGCAGCTACGGTAAACGTTGATAAAGTCGTGTCTCTATCACTGTGCAGCGCCATAAAATGCAGCAGCCCTTTGACCCACATATCAGGGTTTTTGCTCGGTGCGAAGCCATCTAAGAACCAGGCATTAAAACTAAAGTTGTCCGGCAGTGCTAGTTCTTTGAGCGCTTTGTCTAACGCGTAAAACACTAAGTGGAGTGTGATGTTGTCGCCTATTTGAACTTTATGAACACCGGGAAGTGCATCCGGGTAATGCCTTATAACTGACTGAGAAACGTCTGATTCCACCCCTAGAACCCTATAAATTTGCTTTAGGTCATTGGGGTTAATGGGGAATTGTTCGACCGACCAGTAGTGGAGGTGAGCCTGTGAATCCTTCGAAACGGTTTGCTGCCAAAGTTGGGCTGTCAGTAAAAAGTTTAAACCCGTGCCGAACCCTGTTTCAAAGATATTGAAATCAATATGTTTAGAATCTTGTTCAATGCGACTAAAACGTTGCTTGAGGTCGTTACCCTCAAGAAAAACATGGGTGCTTTCAGCTATGCCGTCTTGAGGGTTGAAGTAGATATCATCGAATGCTGGGGAGTAGGGTGCTATTTGGCTAGTTTTCGACTGAAGCTGTTCTTTTGGGGCCTCCAGCCATTGATGCTTTTCTGAGTCGTATTGACGCCACTCGATAACAGCGGGTTTTACGCCCAGAAAAGCATTATGCATAGGAGGTTATTTCTTTTCGATAAGCGTTAGGAACTCGTTACGCGTATTTTGTGAAGAGCGGAACTGACCGAGCATAGTAGAACTGGTCATTACCGAGTTTTGTTTCTCTACGCCGCGCATCATCATGCACATATGCTTCGCTTCAATAATCACGCCAACGCCCGCAGCGCCAGTCACGTCCTGAATCGCTTCAGCAATTTGTTTGGTTAAGTTTTCCTGAATTTGCAAACGGCGCGCAAACATGTCAACAATGCGAGCAATTTTCGATAAGCCGATCACTTTACCCGTCGGCAAATAACCAACGTGCGCTTTACCGATAAATGGCAACATGTGATGTTCGCACATAGAGTAAAGCTCGATATCCTTGACGATTACCATCGAGTCGTTATCGGAATCGAATATCGCACCATTGACCACGGTATTTAGGTCTTGCTCATAACCCTGAGTCAAAAACTGCATCGCTTTGGCGGCGCGTGTAGGCGTGTCTAGGATACCGTTGCGTGAAATATCTTCACCCAGCTCGACCAACACATCTTTGTATAAATTTGCTAACTTATCGGACATCTTGCCATTTCCCGTTTCAATTTCAGTCGTAATTCTAATGGATATCGCTACAATACCCAAATAATTATGCCAAATGTGTCAATACCCATGTGGAATATCGTCGCCGATGAAAATATGCCATTAGTCGAGGAGCTGTTTTCCAGCATTAACGGCAAGCCCGCTCAGATCCAGCGATTAGCAGGGCGTAGCATCACCTCAAGCGATCTCAAAAACACGGATATTTTGTTAGTGCGGTCAATTTCTCAGGTTAATGAAGAGTTGCTCGCAGACTCAAAAGTACAGTTTGTTGGCAGCGCGACTATTGGTACGGATCACGTTGATTTAGATTACCTAGAGAAACAAGGCATTGCATTTTCCAATGCTCCAGGCTGCAACGCACAAGGTGTGGCTGAATATGTGTTAACCAGTATTGCTTATTGGGCAGAACAGCGAGGTGTGGATCTAAACATCATTACAGTTGGTATTATTGGCGCTGGAAATGTCGGCAGTCGTGTCGCTAAAGTCTTTGATAGTCTTGGTATTGATTATGTACTTAATGATCCGCCATTAGCTGCAAAGGGCGACACTAGAAACTTTGTAAACCTCCAACAAATACAACAATGTGATGTAGTGACGTGCCACGTACCTTTTGAAAAAGAAGGACAGTTCGCGACTTATCACTTGGTCGATGATGCTTTTCTAGAAGGGATGTCTGAGCAAAGCTTGTTGATCAACAGTTCTAGAGGAGCTGTGGTCGATAACACTGCTGCGCTTGAGATTAAGCGCGCAGGTAAAGCGATTGATTATATTCTCGACGTCTGGGAAGGAGAGCCTGACGTAAACCTTGAGCTACTCGAGCAAACCTTAATTGCCACACCACATATTGCTGGGTATTCGCAAGAAGGCAAAATCCGCGGTACGTATCAGTTGTACCAAGCTTTTAATCAATGGAAAGGGCTAGAAAGCGACATTCTGATTAACGAGTTACTGCCTGAGGCACCGAAATGGCAATGGAGTGGCTCGCTAGAAGCCTTATATCAAAGCCTTAAACCCTATTACGATATTGAGGCCGATGACCAGCGTATGCGCCAAGTTAAGGACGAGATCCCTCAAAAATTTGATTTTTTGCGCAAAACCTACCCGCAACGCCTTGAATTTCTTGATACGCTATAACTTATGAATCCGTTAAATTATATTTTAAAAGCAAAAATCCAACGCGGTTGGAAAATTGTTATTTTCAGCTTTATTCTCGCCGCTTTTATTGGTTTACCGCTTATGTTTCTCGCTTCGTTTATTGCCGCGGGTGCTTTACAAACCACTTTAGGATTAGTTTCGATATTTGTGGTTGTAGTTGGGTTGGTGAGTATGATGGGTGGTTTTTTTATTGTTTTGTTTGATTTGTATCAGAGTTAGGCTTGTAGTTATATAATTTACCCTTTTCTTTGCTTGTCCAAAGAAAAGGGCGAAAAGAAAAGACACCCCAAACATTAGACCTAAAGGCTGCCCTCGTAATTTAAAAATTATAACGTGCCATCAAACGAAACTTCCTGTTTCGTTTTGATTAAATTAGGCTATCCCTGCCTAATTTACACTATAATTTTAAATCACATCGGCTAATGTTTATGGGTAATTGGTGTAGCCTGTTAGTCCAATATTTTGTCATCCCGCGGCTTGACCGCGGGATCCAGTGTCTTTTAGGTGTTTAAAACATTAATGGGATAGTTAGAAAAAAGGATAATATAATTAGGAGAATGACAAACCCAATCCACTGACTGGCTAAACTGTTTTGCTCAATATCTGGGAGTAATTTTTTGCAGAGCCAGTTGCCAATAAATTTGGGGCAGTCCACAAAAATGGCGTGAATGAGATCAATCATCCGTTCGCTTCATACCACCAAATTTTTTCTTTGGCTTAGTTCCTGTGCTTGATGATTTTTTGTCTTGTTTCTTGTCTTGCTTTTTAGCCAGGCGTTTTTTGTCGCGGGCGGTCATGCCTTTTTTGCCAGCGGGTTTGCGTTTTTTGGTGCCGGCTGCTTTGCCACTTTTTTTGAGTTTTTGTGGGCCTTGGTATTTGGCGACGAGGTTTTTGACGGTTTTGATGTCGAATCGTGCGCCGAGTTTGGTTTGAATGGTAACCATGAGGTTCCAGTCTTTGTGGGTTATCAAGGATATGGCGGCGCCTTCTGCGCCTGCGCGTCCGGTACGCCCGATACGGTGGATATAGTCTTCGAGGTTTTGTGCCATGTCGAAGTTGATGACGAGGTCGACGTCTTTGACATCGAGACCACGTGCAGCAACATCTGAGGCAATCAGTACGTCGAACTTTCCATCACGGAACTGCACCATGATGTGGTTTCTTGTGTCTTGCTTGATATCGCCGTGAATATGACCAACACGCAGTTTATGGTAACGGAGGAGTCCGCTGAGGCGCTCAACCTGAGTTTTGGTATTACAGAAAACCACGGCTTTACGGTATTTTTCGTTTTGCAGTAATTGGCCAGTGAGTTTTTCTTTGTGCTCTAAATTATCCGCCGTGATGATCGATTGATGGATATTGGCCTGCGCATCTTCGTAAGTGTTGAGCGTGATAGTTTCTGGGTTTTTGAGCAGAGTTTTGGTGATATGGCGAATCCCAGCGCCTTGCAAAGTTGCTGAGAACAACAAGCTTTGGCGATCTTGAGAGCAATAGTTGGCGATGGCAATAACATCGTCACTGAAACCCATATCCAGCATTTTATCTGCTTCATCCAACACTAAAAACTCTAAATCATCGAAGTCTGTCGCGCCTTGCTGGCTGTGATCCAGAATACGTCCCGGCGTACCGATAATAATTTCAGGGTTTTTGCGCATGGCCGCTCGTTGGACTTTAAATTCTTCGCCACCAGTGATTAATCCCGCTTGGATACCGGTGAACTTAGCCAAGTCCATGGTTTGTTTATGGATTTGACGTGCCAGTTCGCGCGTTGGCGCTAAAATTAAAACCCGTGTTCCTGAGTTTGGCGTTTTTTTAGCGAGTAACCGTTCCAGAATGGGCAAAACAAAGGCCGCTGTTTTACCAGAACCGGTTTCAGCGCTAGCCATCACATCCAAGCCGTCCAACACCGCAGGAATAGCCTCTTGTTGAATATCGGTAGGTTCGGTGATACTCAGCTTATCGAGAGCTTTGGTGAGTTTTGGGTTTAATTCTTGGAAGATGCTCATGTGCTTTGGGGTTCTCTACTCAATGTGAACGGCGAATCTGTGGGCAATTCTACCACTAACTCCAAGTGACTGTTACTCTTTCGGGCTATTCATACCGCTATTTCTTAAGCAAAGGCCGTAACATTCCCTCAAGCCCGTTAAGCTTCACTTCGTACATCAGCGCTAGCTGCTGGCCGAGTTTGCCTTCTGGGAAGCCGTTTTTGTGAAACCATACGAGGTAGGGCTCAGGCAGCTCAAGAAGCTTGCGGCCTTTATACTTACCAAAGGGCATGGTTTGGTTGATGGATTCGAGAAGGAGTTCTTGGTTCATGCTATTTAAGCCCCAGTCTTCTTTGCATTTACTGCTGATATCTTTATTATGCTATTAACTCAAATTATAACTGACAAGGCTTGTATCATGAAAAAGACCTTAATTGCTACTTTGATGGCGTCTTCTTTATTGGGGCTTGCTGCGTGCAGTAGCGTACCTTTCATGGATGAAGATGCTCCAGAGCCGGATTATGCGGCTCAAGCAGAAACTATTAGTAAAAAGTATATTATTGCCGACTTGCATATTGACGTGCCACATCGTTTGCATGATTCGAATGAAGACATCAGTGAAGCGACTGATGGTGGGGACTTTGACTATCCGCGTGCGGTTAAAGGTGGTTTAGACGCTCCGTTTATGTCGATTTATATTCCTGCGAACTTGGAGTTTGAGGCGGAAGGCGAGAGCTATAAGTTAGCGAACGAACTGATTGATAATGTTGAAGCCATTGTTGCGAACAACCCAGATAAGTTTGCGTTAGCAACGAGCCCTGCTGAGGTTCGTGAGAACCACAAAAAAGGACTGATTTCTCTGCCAATGGGTATGGAGAACGGTTCTCCAATCGAAGGTAAGCTGGATAATGTTCAGTACTTTTATGACCGTGGTATTCGCTATATCACTTTAGCTCATTCACGCAGTAACCATTTATCCGACTCGTCCTATGACGAAGCGCGCCCTAACGGTGGCTTAAGTGACTTTGGTAAAGACGTCGTTCGTGAAATGAATCGTCTTGGCATTATGGTGGATGTGTCGCACCTTTCAGACGAAGCGTTTTATGATGTCATGGAAGTGTCGAGTGCCCCTGTTATCGCCAGTCACTCATCTGCGCGAGACTTTACGCCAGGCTTTGAGCGTAATATGAACGATGACATGATCGAAGCAATGGCTGAGAAGGGTGGTGTTATTTTCATCAACTTTGGCTCAACCTTTATTTCACAGGACTCGATTGATAACAATAATGCCTATAAAGAAGCGGTGAAAAATTATATCGACTCGAATAACTTAGACCCTGAGGCAGATGCTGCATCAATTGAAAGTTTTAGAAAAAGCTACCGTCAGAGAAACCCTTTTGAATTTGCTGATCGTGAAGATGTGCTTGACCACATTGAGCATGTTATCGATTTAGTGGGCGTTGATTATGTTGGTCTGGGTTCGGATTATGACGGTGTGGGCGACAGCTTGCCGACGGGCTTAAAAGACGTATCAACGTATCCTAACTTGATTAAAGGTTTGCTAGAGAGAGGTTATTCGGAGCAAGATATTGCAAAAATGTTATCGGGTAACCTGATGCGAGTTTGGACCGAGGTTGAACGACGCGCAGCACAGTAAAACTACCGCGGCTCAATCATTAGCAAGAGTTTACTAACCAAAAAGAGGAAAAAAGATGAATAAGAAAATCATTGGAATTGTACTACTGGCAGTTGGTATCGCTGTATTTTTCTGGGGCTATAATATGACTCAGTCAGTAGGTGAGGAAATGAAGGAAGCTTTTACGGGTTCTTTCTCAGATAAAGCCACATGGTTAATGATTGGTGGTGGCGCAGTTGGCCTTATCGGCTTATTGCAGCTGGTCATTGGTAAGAAGTAATTTGCCAAAAAAGCCCGCATTTGCGGGCTTTTGACTTCCTAGTTACCTATTTAAATTTCGACTCTAAATTTTTTACCTGGATGTTGAGTACGCTATCCACGGCCTTGGCCATCATTTCAGACTCTTCGCCAACAAAGCCTTTGACTAAGTAGGTCATGGTTAAAGTTGTCAGCCCTGTAGTTTTTTCTTCGAAGCTCCAAGACATGTGACCATACACCCCCATGCTTTGTAATGGACCTAATCCACCAACCATCTGTACATTTTTGTTGGGCATGACCATGCTAACCGTCATGTGCAGAGCTTCTTTGTCGCCATTAACTTCACAAAAGCAGCCATTGGCTTTTGGTTCGATATACATTTTAGAGGCATCACCAAACCACGTATGACTGGATTCCCACCAGTCGCCGATATTGATAAATTGCTGATAAACTTCGTCGGCCGGTGCTTTAATCATGGTTTCGATTTTAACTGAAAAGTGCTGCTTGCTTTGAGCGCTGACAATGGCGTTGGCATTATGGCTCGCTAGTAGAGTAAGTACACCGAGCACTGTCATAATTAATCGTTTCATTCGATCTCCTTAAAAATACTTCTTTTTTGTATTGCTAACTTTCACTTTTGAGTAATTTAACCAGTTCTTGTGAGGCGTTGGAAAGGGTTTTATTAGTTCGATAGATAATACCCATATCACGATCAGATAGATACTGCTCAGAGGATAAGCTAGTAAGCGGCGGACTTAAGAGCCTTGTAGGCAGTAACGTCCAGCCCATTTTGCAGGCAACAAGTTTCGCAATCACTTCTAAATAATTAGCCGTTTTAACTTTACCCAGAGTGACGCCGGCATTTTCGAGCTGAACTTCAAAGAGTTCGCGAGGGAAGGTGTGGGCCGGAGGCAATATACAAGGGTAGTGTTCTAGTTGTTTCAAAGGTTCACTTTCTTGAGCTAACGCATAGTCTTGGTGGCAAACAATGGCTAAGTGCTCTTTCCAGATGAGCTCATGCACAAGGCGTGGGTCTTTTTGTTGTGGAAATGTTAACAGGGCTAACTCGAGATCACCGCTCAATACACGCTCGTAGGCGAGTTCAGAGTCAATAAACTCGATGTTAACGTCAACTTGGTTAAAGGTATCGACGTACTGCTCTAAGTAATTCGGGAGTAGATGAAGGCCGATGTAGTGGCTGGTGCCGATATGCAGCTGACCGCTGACTTTGCCGCTAAGATCACGGATGTTCTGCACCGCGTCTTCAATATCGCCAATAATTTGCGGGGCTTGTTGTTGCAGTAGTTGGCCAGCCTCTGTAACCACTACATGGTTGCCCACGCGGTCAAACAGTTGACTGTCGACCATAGCTTCTAAGCGCTTGATGCGTTTGCTTAGGGCAGGTTGCGTCAACTGTAACTCCTTCGCTGCAAGAGTAAAGGATTTAAGCCGAGCGACGGTCAAAAAAGTTTTGAGTAGATCGATATCCATGATGAGTCTTTTAAGCGGTCATTCCTGGTCGTTATGGGTTTTATAAAAATAATGAATTGGAGTTATTCTACAAGAAGGACTACACTTGTTCCACTTTGCTGCGAATGTGCGGCTATTTTATTACGTGAAGAGACCAAATGAGGCACAGTTAATGGCTGGAAAAACGCTTTACGACAAGCTTTGGGAAGACCATCTTGTCGCAGAAAATGATGATGGGTCAGCATTGATCTATATCGACCGTCAATTATTACATGAAGTAACATCACCGCAAGCATTCGAAGGATTGCGTATTGCTGGCCGTAAGCCGCGTCGCTTAGAAGCAAACCTAGCAACGCCGGATCATAACGTCCCAACAACTGACCGTACTAACGGTATCGCAGATCCTGTATCACGTATTCAGGTGCAAACCTTGGATGATAACTGTGATACTTATGGTGTGACAGAGTTTAAGATGGACGATATTCGTCAAGGCATCGTACACATCGTTGGCCCTGAGCAAGGCTATACGCTTCCGGGCTTGACCATGGTCTGTGGTGATTCGCACACAGCAACGCACGGCGCGTTTGGCGCGATGGCGTTTGGTGTGGGCACGTCAGAAGTTGAGCACGTTTTAGCGACTCAATGCTTACGCCAGAAGAAGATGAAGAATATGCTGGTTCGCGTTGATGGCGAGCTGGGCACAGGCGTTACAGCGAAAGACGTGGTTTTAGCGGTCATCGGTGAAATCGGTACGGCTGGTGGTAATGGTCACGCCATTGAATTTGCTGGTTCGGCTATCGAAAGCTTATCGATGGAAGGGCGCATGACGATTTGTAACATGGCAATCGAAGCGGGCGCTCGCGTTGGCTTGGTGGCTGTGGATGACAAGACTATAGAGTACGTCAAAGGCCGTCCTTTTGCGCCAAAAGGTGAGCAGTGGGACATGGCTGTTGAAGCATGGAAAGACTTGCACAGCGATGCTGATGCAGAGTTTGACCGAGTGGTTGAGTTGAAGGCTGAAGACATTATTCCTCAAGTCACTTGGGGCACCTCGCCAGAAATGGTGAAGCCTGTGAATGGCAATATTCCTAACCCTGAAAAAGAATCCAACCCTGTTAAAAAAGAGGGTATTGAGCGCGCACTTCAGTACATGGATCTAAAAGCGGACACGCCGATTACGTCAATTCCATTGGACAAAGTCTTCATTGGCTCTTGTACCAACGCTCGCATTGAAGATCTTCGTGAAGCTGCGGCGGTTGCAAAAGGTCGTAAAGTCTCACCAAGTATTAAGCAGGCGATGGTGGTTCCAGGTTCTGGCTTGGTGAAAGAGCAAGCCGAAGCTGAAGGCTTACACACCATCTTTACTGAAGCGGGTTTCGAGTGGCGCGAGCCGGGTTGTTCGATGTGTCTAGCGATGAATGCTGACCGTCTAGAATCAGGCGAGCACTGTGCATCAACCTCAAACCGGAACTTCGAAGGTCGTCAAGGTCAAGGTGGTCGTACACACCTAGTCAGCCCAGCGATGGCGGCGGCAGCAGCGGTTCATGGTCACTTTGTTGACGTGCGTGAGCTGGAATTAGATAAAGAATTAGCAAAAGTTTCGGAGGTGCACTAATGGAAGCCTTTACGCAACACACAGGTTTAGTCGTGCCTTTAGATCGTTCGAATGTCGATACGGACGCGATTATTCCTAAGCAATTTTTGAAGTCGATTAAACGTACTGGATTTGGCCCGAACTTATTCGATGAGTGGCGTTATTTGGATCACGGTGAGCCAGGTATGGACAACTCAAAGCGTCCGCTCAACCCTGACTTCGTGATGAATAAAGAACGCTATCAAGGAGCTTCGATTCTTTTAGCCCGAGAAAACTTTGGTTGTGGCTCAAGCCGTGAGCACGCTCCATGGGCGCTAGAAGACTATGGTATCAAAGCGGTTATCGCACCGAGCTTTGCTGACATTTTCTTCAACAACTGCTTTAAGAACGGTATTTTGCCGATCATTCTTGATCACACAACTATGGACACTTTGTTTGAGCAGACTGAAGCGAATGAAGGTTTTAAGTTGGATATCGACCTTGATAAGCAAACCATTACTATGCCAAACGGTGATGTGATCAGCTTTGACGTTGAACCAGACCGTAAACACAGCTTGTATAACGGCTTGGACGATATTGGCATTACGTTGCAGCAAGAAGATGCGATTGCGGAATATGAAGCTGAACGCTCTAAAAGAGCTCCCTGGTTATTTAGTAGTTAATGGTATTTGTTCCTTTTCTTGCATGGCCAAGAAAAGGAACCAAAAGAAGGCCACCCCAATATTGAGGTCATTCAAAGAATGACTCCCAAAAGACTCTAAAGTCACTTAACGCACCGTGACATACGTTCCGTCCATGGCCCGTATGTCACTATTCAAAACGTCCTGTTTTGAATTGCTATGACTTGCGAGTCTTTTAGCTCAATATTACGGGGAGAATAGTTTCTTGAGACCCTGTGCTACAGGATTTGAAACAGAACAATTTATTAGGATTAAATATGACTAAAAAAGTATTGGTATTACCGGGTGACGGTATTGGCCCAGAGATTGTAGGCCAGGCGACACGTGTGTTGGATGCGTTAATTGAGAATCATGGCTTAGACGTGACGTATGAGTCGGCGTTGGTGGGTGGTTCGTCTTTTGATGCGCATGAAACACCGTTAACGGATGAAGTATTAGCTCAAGCGAAAGAGGCTGACGCGATTCTTTTGGGCGCTGTTGGCGGTCCTAAGTGGGAACAGTACGATATTTCAGTGCGTCCTGAGAAGGCGTTGTTGAAATTACGTTCTGAGTTGGAGTTGTTTGGTAACTTACGTCCAGCAATTCTGTATAAGCAACTTGCAGATGCTTCGAGCTTAAAGCCTGAGCTTGTGGCTGATCTTGATGTGTTAATAGTACGCGAACTAACTGGGGGTATTTACTTCGGTCAGCCGCGTGGTATTCGTACGCTTGAGAATGGTGAGCGCCAAGGTTTTAACACTTACGTTTACTCGGAAAGCGAAGTTGAGCGTATTGCTCACGTGGCGTTTAAAGCAGCGATGTTACGCGATAAGCGCGTATGCTCAGTGGATAAGGCGAACGTGCTTGAAGCGACTGAGTTGTGGCGTGAAGTGATGGATCGTGTGAGCAAAGAGTACCCAGAAGTTGAGTTGACCCACATGTACGTCGATAACGCAGCGATGCAGCTAGTGCGTGCGCCTAAGCAGTTCGACGTCATGGTCACGGGCAATATGTTCGGTGATATTTTGTCGGATTGTGCGGCGATGCTAACGGGCTCAATTGGTATGTTGCCGTCTGCTAGCTTGGACGCGAATGGTAAAGGTATGTACGAGCCGATTCACGGTTCAGCGCCTGATATCGCGGGTCAGAACAAAGCCAACCCATTGGCGACGATTTTGTCGGTATCAATGATGTTACGTCATAGCTTTGGCGAAGGTGCGATGGCTGACAAAATTGATCAAGCGGTTTCTACGGTGCTGGATCAAGGCTACCGCACTGGGGATATTCATACAGAAGGCGACAAGCTGGTCTCGACGGTTGAGATGGGCGACGCTGTACTGAAAGCATTAGCATAAGCTGAGCTTAGGTAAATATACGTAAAATCATTGGCATAAGGCGCTAAGCCCACTATAATTCAGGGCAAAGCAACTTATGCCAAGCCGTAGCTCAAATGTCTCAATCCAAAGACATACAATTCGATGGACTTTATGCCCATGAGCTAACGGTTTCTCGATCGGAGCAGATACTTCTTGAAGATGCTGATCTGCATCTAGCTCCATCAACAATTACTTATCTTTATGGCGAAAACGGCGCAGGCAAAACCAGCTTGATGCGCTGCCTCGCGGGCTTGTTGCCTTCAGACCAGGGTTCTATCTATTGGAATAAACAGCCAATTAATCATCCTGATTCAAGCTACTTTCAAGATCTCATCTTCTTAGCACATAGTTTGTCGATGAAGAACGAGCTAACCATTGCCGAAAACCTATCTTTTTATGCTAACTTGCGCTTAAAAGGGGGTATCTCGCAGCAAAGTCTATCAAAACAGATTTCTGACGTGCTGTTGGAGTTAGGTATCGGAGGCCTTGAAAACCGTATGTTTGCGGAGTTGTCAGCAGGGCAGCAGCATAAAGTTGCGCTAGCTCGTTTAATACTAGAACCTGCGAAAATTTGGATACTGGACGAGCCTTTCGTTAACTTGGATCAAAAGACCCGCGGTTGGTTGGCAGCAAAAACCTTAGAGTTTAAGAATAATGGCGGGGTGGTGCTATTTACTTCGCATCACCACATTGATGAGTTACCTGTGGATCAAAAAGTTGGGGTAGAGCACGAATGATTCTGACTCTGCTCAAGCGTGAATTGAAAGTCGCTCGCCGCAATTGGATTGGGCTCGCGATACCGTTATTATTTTTTATTATTGTGGTTAGCCTGTTTCCTTTTGCAGTAAGTCCCGAGGCCCCGGTACTACAAAAGCTTGCCCCAGGCGTGATTTGGGTCGCTGCATTGTTAGCCATGTTATTGTCCCTAGAGCAGTTTTACCGCAGTGACTACCAAGATGGATCGTTGGAGCAGTTGCTTCTAATGAGCTCGCCAACCTCGGTTGCGTTGAGTAAGATTTTGGCTCACTGGCTGCTGACAGGGCTGCCTTTGGTCGTTTTGTCGCCATTGTTGGGTGTTTTGATGCAGATAAACCATGGCTTTGCACACGCCGATCACACATGGGTGCTGATGCTGACCTTGGTGCTGGGCACTCCGACCTTGTGCCTGCTGGGTGCCGTGGGTATGAGTCTAACTCTAGCAGCGAGTCGAAACGGTTTATTGGTCTCGATTTTAATTATTCCTTTGTACGTGCCGGTTTTGATTTTTGGGGCATCGACAGTTACAGCATCCTTAGAAAATATGCGTTATAATGGCGAACTCGCCATCTTGGGCGCTTTTTTATTGATAGCAATTGTTTTTGCGCCCTTCGCATCAGGCCGCGCACTTAAGATTTCAGTAGGTTAAACATTAATGGCAAAAGCTTGGCGCTGGTTTCACCAGCTGGGTTCTCCAAAATATTTATTCCAAAAAACAGGTCAATGGCTTCCATGGGTATGGGCGGCGACCTTGATTCTATTGGCCGTGGGTTTGTACTACTCACTGTGGGCATCGCCGATTGAAGTTCGTCAGGGGCAGGGGCATACAGTCCGCATCATGTACGTGCATGTACCAGCCGCCGCTTTATCTATGATCGCCTACATTGCAATGGCGATAGCGGCTACGGTAGGTTTAGTTTGGAAAATGAAGATGGCATTTGCCGTGGTGCGCTCTATTGCACCTGTTGGCGCTGCCATGACCTTTTTAGCGCTATTTACAGGCTCTGTATGGGGCAAGCCGACTTGGGGTACTTGGTGGGAGTGGGATGCTCGTATGACGTCTGAGCTTTTATTACTGTTCCTTTATCTTGGCTACATTGCTCTGCATGCTTCGTTCTCAGATCGCTCGAAAGCGGACAAAGCGGGAGCTATCCTGGCGATTGTTGGTGTGATTAATATTCCGATTATTTACTTCTCAGTGAAGTGGTGGAATACCTTGCACCAGGGCTACTCAGTGACAGAAAAAGGTGCGCTTGATCCTGCGTTCCAAACGCCGTTGTTTTTGATGTTAGGTGCCATCTATTTACTGTTCGCGGCTTTGGTCCTCATGCGCTTGCGCGCTGAAATTATTCTACGCAATCAAAAGTCACGTTGGGTCAAAGAGTGGGCGAGCGGTAGCGAGGTTAAGTCATGAGTAGTTGGCACGAATTTATTTTTATGGGTAAGCATGGTGCTTACGTTTGGTCGAGCTACATGATGAGCTTGATTGTATTAGTGGGCTTGTTTATTGGTTTTAGAATGATGCTGAAATCATTAAAAAAGCAGGTTCAAGCAGAGGCCGCTGCGCCTGAGTCGCAAAAGCCGAAAGCACGAAAGTTGAAAGTGTCTCAGCCTGATTAGGCCGTTGTTTGTATTTATTCAAAAAATTGTAGGTTTCATGAAAACACATCGTCGCAATAAATTACTCGCTATTATTGGTGGTTTATTATTACTGTCTGGCGCAGTTGCATTGATTTTGTATGCCTTGAGTTCAAACATTAATCATTTTTATCCACCAACAGAAGTTAGCCAAGGCAAAGCGCCGTTAGACAAAACCATCAGAGTAGGTGGGTTAGTCGCTTATAATTCGGTAAAGCGTGCTGCCGATGGACTTGATGTCGAGTTCACTGTAACAGACAACCAAAACTCGTTAACCGTGCAGTACCATGGTATTTTGCCTGATCTGTTTAAAGAGGGCCAAGGCGTGATCGCTGAAGGTCAGCTGGTTTCTAAGACAGAGTTTGTCGCATCGAAGGTCTTAGCCAAGCACGATGAAAAGTATATGCCACCAGAGGTTGAGCAGTCGCTGGAGAAATATGGCCACCCTGGTAAAAAGCAATCAACTGACTATTAGGTACGACTCTTGATTCCTGAACTCGGTAATTTTTTCTTAATCATGGCGTTTATTAACGCCATATTTTTAGGTGTTTTATCCTTCGTTGGCGCGCAAAAAGAACACAAAGGCTTGATGCGCTTTTCAAAGCGCGCATCCATCAGTAGTTTTGTTCTCATACTATTAAGCTACATTTGCTTGACGGTTTCGTTTATCACTAACGACTTTTCCGTCCAGTATGTGGCTAACCACTCCAATACTCAGTTACCAATTTATTACCGCATATCAGCAGTGTGGGGTGCGCATGAAGGTTCTTTGTTGCTGTGGGTGCTGATATTAACCGGCTGGATGGCTGCGGTTGCTCTATTTAGCAAGTCTCTGCCTAAGGTTCTTGTGACACGCGTCTTGGGTGTGATGGGTTTTATTGCCGTTGGTTTTATTGCTTTCACATTATTTACGTCAAACCCTTTTGAGCGGGTCTTTCCGTTTATCCCCATTGACGGCGCTGATCTAAATCCGTTATTGCAGGACTTTGGTCTAATCGTTCATCCGCCCATGCTCTATATGGGCTATGTAGGCTTTTCAGTGGTGTTCGCTTTTGCGATAGCGGGTTTATTGCAGGGTGATTTGGATCACCACTGGGCTCGCTGGAGTCGCCCTTGGACCACTGTAGCCTGGATCTTCATGTCGTTAGGCATCGCCCTAGGTAGTTGGTGGGCGTATTACGAACTCGGCTGGGGCGGCTGGTGGTTCTGGGATCCCGTTGAAAATGCATCCTTTATGCCTTGGCTCGCAGGTACTGCACTAATCCACTCCTTGGCGGCTACGGAAAAACGTGGCGTCTTTAAGTCTTGGACTGTCTTACTCGCTATTTTAACTTTCTCGTTGAGCTTGTTAGGAACCTTCTTAGTCCGCTCAGGTGTCCTGACCTCGGTGCATTCGTTTGCCAGTGACCCTGTTCGTGGACGTTTTATTTTAGTGTTCCTAGGCATTGTAGTAGGCGTTTCTTTACTGATTTACGCGATCCAATCCAGCAAAATACGATCTAAAGCCAACTTTGGATTATTCTCTCGTGAAACGGCTTTGTTGTTTAATAATGCGTTACTAGCGGTTGTCACTTTTATGGTCTTGTTGGGAACGCTTCACCCACTGATTCAGGAAGCTTTTACTGGCGGTAAGTCCTCCGTCGGCCCTCCGTATTTCAACTTGATGTTCTCTATCTTCATGATTCCGATCTTAATTTTGATGCCGATTGGGCAGCAAATTAATTGGAAACAGGAGCCAATTAAGCCTCTTCTAACCAAGTATTGGTTGTGGGCTATTAGCAGCATTATCGTCGGTCTAGCCATTGTCATTATCATGGGCGATTTACAACCTATGGCAATTGTCGGTACAACTTTAGGCCTTTGGGTGCTGGCTGGCTGCGCCAAATACGTATTGGCTCAGGCGTCAAAGAGTGACTCTTTTTCTGCTGGCTTGAAAAAAATCAGCCGCAGTTACTGGGGCATGTTAGTGGCGCACTTGGGTGTGGCTGTGACCGTATTAGGCGTTGTACTTACTTCATACTTCAGTATCGAAGAAAACATTAAAATTCGGCTGGGAGAAACGGTTGAGGTTGAAGATTTAAGTGTTGAGTTTTATGACTTTAAAAATACCGAAGGCCCTAACTACATCTCGTCGGGTGGTAGCTTTAAAGTGTCGTCAGACGGAGAGTTGATTACCAAGCTTCATCCTGAGAAACGTAAGTACAACGCGTCCAGAATGGTCATGACTGAAGCGGATATTGACGCCGGTTTATTTAGGGATATCTATATTGTAATGGGTGAGCCGCTAGATGATGGTGCTTGGGCCATCAGTGTGCATTATAAGCCTTTTGTACGATGGATTTGGTTAGGCACGATCTTTATGGCTTTAGGTGGCTTACTAGCGATTTCAGATAAACGTTATCGCCAAAGACGTCGCGAAAAGAAACAGGCAAAGAAAGATCAGGTGCAAAGCGCGGAGGTTTCTGGTGAATAAGAAGCTTGTTTTGGCCATTGCGCCTATTATCACTTTTATTATTTTAGTGTTCTTTTTTTGGTTTGCACTGGACAAGGATCCAACAAAGCTAAACTCTAACTTGATCGATAAACCAGTCCCTGAGTTTAAGTTGCCAGCCCTAGAGAACCCGGAAATTGTTTACACATCTGATTCGTTGCCGGATGAGCTGTTTCTGCTAAACGTCTGGGGGTCGTGGTGTGGTCCTTGCCATATCGAGCATCCATACTTAATGAAGTTTGCACAGCAGTATGAAGTACCCATCGTTGGCGTTAACTACAAAGATAAGACGTTGGATGGATTAGAGTTTATTGAATCAAAAGGTAATCCTTACTCGATGATCATCGCGGATCAAGAGGGGCAGTTTGGCATCGATCTCGGTGTTTATGGTGCTCCTGAGACGTTTATCGTTGATGCTGTAGGTAATATACGATTCCGGTACGTGGGAGTGATTGATGACCGAGTGTGGGAAACGAAAATTCAGCCGGCGGTTGAGGCTATTCAGGGCAAGCCATTAACGCAATTAGTCCAAGAGCAAACGCCTTAAATCAAATTAGGACATATGATGATGAAAACACTATTCACAGCTTTGATCGTAATGATGAGCTTTCAGTTACAAGCCGTCATAGAAACCTACGAGTTTGAAACGCCAGAACAAGAGCAACTTTACACTGAAATCATTAATGAGCTCCGCTGTCCAAAATGTCAGAATCAGACAATCGCTGAATCAAATGCGGGTTTGTCGGAAGACTTGCGCTATATCGTGTATCAAAAAGTTAGTCAGAACCAAACAAAGCGTGAAATTTTAGCTTATATGCAAGAGCGTTACGGCGACTTTGTTTTATATGATCCGCCTGTTAAACCGTCTAACTACTTTCTATGGTTTGCCCCTATTATTGTGTTCTTGATCATTCTAGCTGCTGTATTGACAAAAGTAGGGCGTCGCAGAGTTAAGGGCGAGCAATCTGAGTCTGGAGAAGAGTAACGCATGTTAGTCTGGGGCGTATTAATCTTAATTGCTTTAGTTTGGGCTGCTTGGTTGTTTGGGCAGGTATTTACAGGGAAAAATAGAATCGTTATTTACCTGTCGATGTTGCTAATCACTTGTTTCGGCTCGCTAGCGATTTACTATTTTGAAGGTGCTCATCAAGAACTGGAAAACACCGCAGCGTTACACCAGCGATTGAATGGACTTGATTTAAAAGAATTAGCGAATAAGGCGGATCAAAAAGAAATTACCATTCAAGAATTATTGGCGGAGCTTCGATTAAGAACGGAAAGTGATCCTGATAATTTCGACAAATGGAAAGAACTGGGTAATATCTTTTTGCGGTTTGGAGAAATCGCGCAAGCAGAGCAAGCCTTTAATCGGGCTGTTGCTGCAAAGCCTAGTGCTGAAACCCGAATTGAATTTGCACGTTCCTTTATGGAGCAGGGAAGTCCTGAAGCCTTTGAGAATGCGGAGCGTTATTTAAACCTTGTGTTGATGAATGAACCAAGCCATGAAGGCGCCTTACTGATGCAGGGTATAAATTACTTTAAGCAGCAAGACTATCAAGCCGCTATCGACTACTGGCAAGAGTTACTACAATACAGAGAAAAAGGCACGGATTCTTATCAGCTAATCAATGAGCAAATTGCACAAGCAAGGCGTTTGCTAAAACTCGCTGAACTGAATCACATCCGTATTGTAGTCGATAACGTCGACTCACTCCTTTTAACACGATACAAGAAAGCATTTATTCTTGTGCGCAATAAAAATGGCGGTCCTCCTTTGGCGGTTAAATCTGTTGATGTCTCAACATTGAGTCAGCCACAAAAGCTTACTCCGAGTCATGTTATGTTACCTGGCGTCGATTTATGGGAAGCGAAGGACGTGTATGTCGAGGTGCGATTATCGCAAAGTGGTCTAGCTCAGCCTGAGCTAGGAGATCGTTTTGGTAAGACCAGTTTACAGAAATCATTAACGCCAAGCGAAACCTTTCACATAGAAATCACGGAAGTGGTGGAATAGTGTTGCTTAAGTGCTTTTTTGCGTGACTTTTGTCTCAAAAAGCGCGAAATTTAGACTAAATAAAAAAAATCTGTAACAAATTCAGATATGGTAAGTCTAAGTTTCTGAATAACTTAACTAAAGTAAGCAACCTAGGAGTAAGTTCTATGTTAAATAAAGACAAGAAAAAGTTAGCCGTCATCGTTGGTGCATCAATCGCAGCTTCTGCTGCTATGGGCACAGCTGCTGCAAGCGACAATCCATTCGCATTAAACGATCTTCAAGCTGGCTACGATCTTGCTAAATTCGACGCAGGTGAAGGTAAATGTGGCGAAGGCAAGTGTGGTGAAGAGCACGCCAAAGAAAACGAAGGTAAGTGCGGCGAAGGCAAAGCCGAGAAAGAAGGTAAGTGCGGCGAAGGCAAATGCGGTGAAGGAAAAGCCGAGAAAGAAGGTAAGTGTGGCGAAGGTAAATGCGGTGAAGGAAAAGCCGAGAAAGAAGGTAAGTGCGGCGAAGGTAAATGCGGCGTAGCTTAATTTTCTGAGCTTTGACACCTAAGGGTGGTGGTTTCACCATCACCCTTAATTCCAACTTACATACTCTTCAAAGGTGATTTTTTGTACCCAGTAAGCGGAGCAGGACTAGGTTTAAGACGTGACTTCATGCGTGAGTTCGAAGCGCTAGACGCTTCAAACGTTGACTTCATGGAGGTAGCGCCTGAAAACTGGCTGCCATTTGGTGGTCACCTAGAACAGGTGTTTGCCCAGTACGCAGAACGATTTCCCTTTGTCATCCATGGACTATCATTATCAATTGGTGGGCCAACGCCTCTTGATACAACTTTTGTTAAAGAAGTCGCTGAGTTTATCAAGAAATATAGCATCCGCTGTTACAGCGAGCATTTAAGCTATTGCAGTGATGATGGTCATATGTACGACCTAATGCCAATACCTTTTACAGAAGAAGCGGTGCACTACGTGGCCGATCGCATCAAGCAAGTCCAAGATATTATAGGTCAGCGTTTGGCTATGGAGAATGTGTCATATTACGCTGCACCTGGACAAGAAATGTCCGAGCTTGAATTTTTTAAAGCTGTGGTTAAAGAGGCGGATTGCGATATCTTGCTAGATATCAACAATATCTACGTTAACAGCATTAACCATCGCTATGATCCAAAAGAGTTTTTATTAGAGCTACCGAAAGAACGAGTTGCCTATTCTCATATCGCGGGTCACTATGATGAGGCTGATGATTTAAAAGTAGATACCCATGGCGCTGATGTCAAAGATGATGTTTGGTCATTACTCGAAACGGCTTATCAGCACTTTGGTGTGTTCCCCACGTTACTTGAGCGTGATTTCAATATTCCTGAAATGCCTCAGTTACTATCGGAAGTCGATAGAATTAAAGCGTTACAAGATAAATACAGCGTGAAGCATGACAATCAGCCTGCAATCGCTTAGAGATGTCACCACATAGAGTCAGAGCCTATGGCTGAATCATTACCAAAATTTCAACAACTTCAGTATGAGTTTGCGAAGAACCTGAGAAACCCTGCCAAGTATCAATCCCCAACAGGTATTGAGTCACGCCGGATGAAGGTGTATCAGGATTTGTTTTATAACAATATCGAGAACTTCTGTAAAAACAGCTATCCAGTACTTCGTTCAATCACTTCTGATGATAAGTGGCACCGAATGGTGCGTGACTTTTTCACCGAATACCGCGCCGAATCACCTTATTTCATTGAGATTTCGAAAGAATTTTTTAACTACCTTTCGGAGCACCGTAAATCCGAGGCTGATGATTTCCCTTTTATGCTCGAGTTGGCACACTGGGAGTGGATGGAGGTCAAAACGGTTTCTGCGAAGGAAAATATTCTAACGATTCCGCATGAGCGAAACGGTGATTTGTTTAACGAACCTGTGGTTGTATCCCCATTGGCACACAGTCTAGTCTATGAATACCCTGTTCATCGAATTGGGAACAGTTTTATTCCCAATGAGCCACCTGAGACACCAACATTCTTGCTTATCAGCCGCAATCGTAAGCATGAGGTGGACTTCATGGAAGGTAATTCAATGACTTATCGTCTGCTGGATATATTCATTGAGCACTTGCACGAGGGGCGTCAAATTACTGGCAAACAAGCTTTAGAGCAGTTGATTAAAGAGACTGGCTTCCCAAACCCTGAACAATTACTGAATGGTGGTCAACAGATTTTAACGGGTTTACTAGAACGTGACATCATTCTAGGAACCGCCTAATTAAACCCCGCCAATCCGTGGTTTTGCACTGGTCATAACTGTTCCGGTGCTTTATGATTAGCGCATATTAAGAAGATCAAGGTTATTGAGGAATGAAAAGTAACCACATCATGATATTTTTGTCAGCGTTGCTGCTGACCGCTTGTGCCACAACAGGCGACAATCCCAAAGACCCCTATGAAGAACGCAATAGAGCGGTCTGGGACTTTAACCGTTCGATTGATAAAGCTGTTCTTAAACCTGTAGCAGAAGGTTATCAGTATATTACGCCCGATCCTGTTGAAGCTGGTGTCTCTAACTTTTTTGATAACTTAGGTGAAATTTCAAATATCGTAAACTCCCTGTTGCAAGCTAAATTTGGTGATGCAGGGAAAAGCACCGGACGCTTCCTTATTAACAGTACCATCGGCTTAGCAGGTTTGCTTGACCCTGCTACTGAGATGGGTATTAAAGAACAAGACGAAGACTTTGGTCAAACCCTTGCCGTATGGGGCTTTGAGTCTGGGCCATTTCTGATGTTGCCATTAATCGGGCCATCGAACCCAAGAGATGGTATTGGGTTTGCGGTCGATTCGTTTGGTGTCTACAGTCCTTACGATGCGTTAAATGATTCTCAAACGGAATGGACATTACGTTCTTTATGGTTGATTGATACTCGCGCTGAGTTGTTACCATTAGAAGAGCAACTGGAAGAGGCGTTAGATGAGTACTTGATGGTCCGCGATGCCTATCTTCAACGTAGAGAGTTTTTGATTTATGATGGTCGCCCACCGATTGAAGATGAGTGTGAGTTTGAGGAAGATTGCGAAGAGTGGTAAAACTAAACCATTATGCCCATCGAGTTTAACGACACCTTAGTTATCGCCATATCGTCAACGGCCCTGTTTGATCTGGCTGAAAGCCACCGTATTTATATGGAAAGCGGTGTTGATAGTTACGCCCAATATCAAATCGAGCATGAAGATGAGCTTTTAAAGCCAGGCGCAGCTTTTGGCTTGGTTAAGAAGCTTTTATCGCTTAACGATACTAAGAAAGATACGCCAAAAGTCGAAGTGATTCTATTATCGCGCAACAGTGCTGATACAGGCTTGCGCGTGTTTAACTCGATCGAGAATCACCGCCTCCAAATTACACGTGCAGCTTTTACATCGGGCAATAGTCCTTATCTGTATGCTGAAGCGTTTGGCGCGCACTTATTCTTATCGACCAACCCAAAAGATGTCCTGCAGGCAATAAATGCGGGTATCGCAGCTGCAACCATTGTTTCGCCGACACAGTCGAATAATGAAACCGATATTATCAAGTTTGCTTTCGATGGCGACGCGGTTCTTTTCTCTGATGAAGCTGAGCAAATTTTCCAGCAAGATGGCCTTGAAGAGTTCACTCGCTCCGAAAAGCAGTCAGCACAAAAACCTTTAGAGGGTGGGCCATTTAAAAACTTCCTGCAGGCTCTCCACAAACTGCAAAAAGAATACACCCAAGACAACTGTCCGATCCGTACAGCGCTTGTCACCGCGCGTTCGGCCCCCGCACATGAACGCGTGATTCGCACATTACGCTACTGGGATATTCGTATTGATGAAGCTCTGTTCCTTGGTGGTATGGACAAAACTAAATTCCTCAAAGCTTTCGGTGCCGACGTCTTCTTTGATGACCAAGAAGGGCATATCGACCGTGCAAAAAGCCACATCCCCAGCGGGCATGTTCCGAGTGGTGTGATTAATTCTTAAGTATTCTTTAGTCTAGCGAGTATCTATAGCAATCATCACTTGCAGATTCGCGATGCATATATGCATTGCCTGAAAGTCGTTTTTGCATTAAATGTAAAATATCACTTCTAAAAGTATGTTTTAAGCTTTAAATGTTCATTCTCAATTGACTTAAACTTACCTATCAATAAAATTTATTCGCTTAGTATTCCTATAAATAAAATATTAGGAAAAAATAAAAAATTGAGGGAGATTTTAAGGTGGGTAGACTATCTTTATTGTTCAAGATAATTTCATTTGCGCTTTTTACTTTAATACTGTCAGGAGAGGCTGCAGCTGTATGTTGGGAGCCATACAGTGTGGACGAGCCAACTGCTGATGACTCAAAAGGAAATAAAAAAAATAAAGAAAGGCGTGGTAATCGAGGAGGAAGCTCTTCTTCGGACTATACGACTAATTCAGGTGAGTGTGATACGGATGAGCCCACGCCAACCCCCGGTACTGTAGGTTCGCCTACAGTCTCAGTAACCAATAGTACGAGTGGCACATATACAGTTTCTTGGTCTGCAGCTTCTAATATGGATACTTCGGGTCCAGGACAGCAAGGATATGAGCTTCTAGAATACAAAAACGGTAGCTTTGTAAAAACATACCACACGTCTCCAACGACTCGTACTCAGTCGATTTCGAATAACCCCGATGGTAATTATAAGTACAAAGTTAGAGGTTGTAATACTAATTACAGAATGGGTGTCCCAGTATGTGGTAATTATAGCTCGTTAAGTTCAGTAAACTATGTAAGACATAAACCCTCTAAAGCACAGGCTCCGACGGTAGCAGATACATCAATAACTAATGGCAATATTTCTATTAGCTGGCAAAAGCCAACTGGAACTGTAACTGAGTATGATGTGATTGAATATAAATCTGGAGTTAGTGGCTATGATGTGGTTGCCAATAATACTACCGCAAAAAGTTTATCACTTTCTAACCGCAGCAATGGAGATTATAGTTACAGAGTTCGAGCTTGTAATGAGTTCAGTTGGGCTTGCGCTGCATACAGCTCTCATAGTGATACAGCTAAAGTACGTTATGTTCCTTCGAAACCATTAAATTTATTACCTACATCCGATATAAGTACAGGAAGCGTGGTATTAAACTGGGGCAGACCCTCTGGAACTATAAATCATTATAGAATTCAAAAAAGGAAAAATGGTGGAAGTTGGAGCAAGGTTAATTACAGCCATGCAAATACTAGTATAACTGTTTCAGGTTTATCTGATGGTAGTTGGGATTTTAGAGTCAAGTCATGTAACGACTATTATTGGGCTTGCTCAGGTTATAGCTATTCCTCTGATGTTACTGTCAGGTTAAAGCCTTCTACCCCATCAGCCCCTGATACCTCACCCTCAGAAAGTCTAGATGGTAGTATTGACGTAACTTGGAGTAAGCCTTCAGGGACGGTTACAAAATACGACGTTATTGAGTATTTATCTGGCTCACGAGTTGATGATGAAGCTGTTGGGGATACAGAATATACTTCAGCATCGTTAGTTGGCAGATTAGACGGTGACTATACATATCGAGTTCGCGCATGTAACGAATATGATTGGGCATGCTCAAGTTATAGTGGCCATAGTGCTGCTGTGACAGTTAACCATCCAATACCAGATACCCCGCCAAGCATTTCAGTTCCATCTTTAGTGACAAAAGATAATTATAGTATTAGCTGGGGAGCGAGCACTTCAAACTTTACGGACCAATATCAGGTATCTCAAAAGCATGAAGCAGGAAGTTGGTCTGGCTGGACATCGGTTTCAGGTACGAACACAATGGTGACAGTCGATGAGGGTGGCCTGTGGACTCATAAAGTTAGAGCTTGTAATGTGCTACCCGATGATAGTCGTAAGTGTAGTAACGCTAAAATTTCTAGTGAGGTTGATGTGAAGCTTCCTCCTGATTGGGGGCGCGTTGGCGGTGTTGTACCTGATGCAACCTATATTCCTAGTACGAGTCTCAATTCAGACCAGACAGTAGGGGCTTTGGAAGGTAGTGGCGGTGTTTCTGGCGGTGCAGCAACTTACTCTATCCCAATTGTTATTCCTCCTGGCCGTAAAGGAATGCAGCCTAGTGTTAGTTTAAATTACTCTTCACGCTCAGGAAATGGTATTGCTGGTGTAGGTTGGTCAGTATCGGCAGGCTCTAGTATTCACCGTTGCGGTGCAACGGCTGCCCAGGATGGCCGTACTAAAGCTGTCACATACGGAACAGAAGATAAGCTATGTCTTGATGGGCAGAGGTTAATAGCAGTTAATGGTAGTACTTATGGAGTGTCAGGCGCAGAGTACCGAACTGAGCTTGATAGCTTCGCTCGAATTACTCAGTCTGGAGATATTGATAGTGGTTATGGTTCGTTTACTGTTGAGTTTAAAAATGGACGTGTGAGTCGTTATGGCACACAAAACCAATCACGACATAAGGCAGGCGGTCGAGCAGAAGTATTAACTTGGGCTATTGAAAGCACGCAAGATCCTTCTGGTAATACAATCACTTACGATTATTACCACTATCCAAATGGTGAAAACTTGCTACAGGCAATTCACTATACTGGAGTTGATGGTTCTGACGGGAATCGACACGTTCGATTTATATATGAATCCCGTCCAGATCAGGCCCGCTCTTATCTGGCTGGAGGGTTAACAGTTAGCACTAAGCGCTTGCAAAAGATTCAGACGCAGTACCAGTCGCAAACAATTCGTGAATATAAACTGTTTTACACTAACAGCCAGCATACCAAGCGTTCATTATTATCGAGTGTTCAGGAGTGTGCATCTGGGGTTTGTTTAAAGCCGACAGTATTTGATGTTTACAACAATCTTCCTGACTGGGATAGCAACGACTCAAGTAATAGTGCTAATCAAGCTATATCCGAAGTAGGTGATATCAGTGGCGCAAACTGGGTTAAACCCATGGACTTGAATGGTGATGGGTTACCAGAAGTCTTATTCCAAACTCCTGCTTATGATGAGCAAAACAATTTTGTGGGTTACACCTCTAATATTTTCACTCGTGATAATCAAAGTGGTGATTTTGTTTCGGTGGGAGAGCCAGATAATGGTGCTTATCTTTTTGCACGAAATATTGGTGATTTAAACGGCGATGGTATCAAAGACCAGTTTGTAACTGACAGTTATAATCGCGCTTATTTACTGCAGTTTGACTCTTCTTTCAAATTGCAGACAGTGGGCACTACTAATATTACTATGCCAGAGAGCTTCGAGCCTCATAAAAACTGGGGTAAGAGTACACTTCAAATTCTGGATCTCAATGGTGACGGTTATCAGGATTTTTTATTTGTTGATGATAGTTATAAAGTCCAGGGATACTTTAACCGAGCCAATGGAGAACTTGAATTCGACGGTCCTTATAACTTAACCACATTGCAACAATACCACTATGATGGGTCTACAAAGCAGGAAACTCCTAGCTACCGTGATATTGATGGGGATGGTGTTATTGATGTTGTCAGAATAGGTCAGAATAATACAACCAGTAATATAATTACAGTCGACTTTGGAAAGGTTAGTAGCTATGGTCGCTGGGTAGTAGATGAAACAAGATCAGCAAATGGTTTAGGGTTGCCATCGAACCTTTATCATAACCAACATATCTTTGCTGACTTGAATGGCGATGGATTAAGTGACTTTGTGCGACCAGTGAAAACAACGAATGGTTTTGATTGGCGGATAAGAGAAAACAAAGGTAACAGAACCTTTGATACCGAACGTTCTTTGGGTACGGGGGCAGGGATCCATGAAGATAACTTCCTTAATGAAAATCTCCGCATTTCCAAGCGGGTACAGTCATTATGGGGGAATGGTTTACGTATAGCCGATATTGATAATGATGGAGCTGATGAACTGCTTGTTGCTACCGGCAGCGATGATCATGTGTGTGTTAATTTTACAGGTAACCCCAATGCAACGGGAGATTTTGAGCCTTATTCTATAAGAGCTTGCGGCGATGATCTACACGGGACACATGCATATGAGAACCACTTACCTGAGCAAGAAAACCCTAGAAAAATACAGATTGACTGGGCCCGTTATGATACTCGCCGTTTTAAGTGGAGTATTCTAGACTTTAAACAGTCTACGAATGGGCCTGCATTAGATCGAGAGATCCCTAATGTGGTGCAGGCACCTATATCTACAGGTAAAGTGCTGCCTGATGGACGATTAGTTACAGGTTCTGGTTTGGAGCTAGAAGATGTAGATAATAATGGTGTGCTCGACTTTAGTTATAGTATGTTGACTGCTTACCATATAGGAGCTAAGGCACCTAACTCAATAACTGTTGGTGGAAAGCCCTATTACAACGCGATTTTGTCAATGAACTATCAATCTGATAGCCCAGCGTATGCAGAAGGTTACTATCAACAAAAGAACCTCATGGGCCTTGAAACTGATCAAGGTAAGCTAGCCGACTCAGTATATCAAGTGACTGACGGTTTGGGGCGAGTCCAGGAGTGGGAATATACACCATTGTCGCGCTGGCTGACTGGTCGAGCTAGTACTCCTTTTTATGAGGTGCCAGAAAACCGTTACATTAACTGGGATGGTAACAAAGAACACTTTTATTTTACTTCGTCAATGTATGTCGTCTCGGAAAGTAAAAAGTCAACAGGTCTAAAGGACTCAAGCGGCGAAGATATTTTTAATACTAACCAATACAGCTATAAGGAAGCTATTTACAACCGTGCTGGTCGTGGTTTTCAAGGATTTAGAACCATCATAGTTGATAACTTAGCGTCTGGTATACGCTCGGTGAGCGACTTCCACCAGAAGTTCCCTTTAGCGGGTAAGCTGGACACCGTTCGTACCTGTCTGTCGGACACAACTGATCCAGAGTGTGAGTACAACCCAATTTCAATGCAGGATTATGATTGGAGGATTTGGCGCAACGGCTATATTTCCAACCAAGAACTTGCAACAGAACCGAATAGCAGTTGGACGGTATCGCCGGGGGCGCGTTATGGTGTGGCACCTTTCCAAAGCTTAAGTAAGACTTACGATTTAAATAATGGAGCTTATCTATATAGTAACTTGAGTGAAACCAGTGTTAATGGCTACGGTAATGTCACGTTCCAGAGAAAAACCTATTTCGAAGATGAGATCGCACAGAGCAATAAGGTTATTAAAGAGATTGATAATAGCTACTATGTAGCTGATGAAACCAACTGGTCGATCAATCTGCTCAAAACAAAGACAGTTACCGCTAGGGCCGTACAAAATATTGATGGGGAGCACGCTCCAGTAGCATCTGGTACCAATACTACAAAGTCAGTAAAAACAACATACGTCTACAATGATGAGCGGCTTCCTGAAACGATCACGACGACTCCGGTTCAAGGTGGAGGACAAAGCAGCAGTGTGGGAATAACCTATACTGCATACGGGTTACCGAAAACGGTGACTACTTTGGGTAAGCATGCTAGTGGCACATTGATGCAAGCGCGCACGGTCTCAACCACTTATTCCAGCGATGGTTATTTCCCTAAAGAGGTGACAAACGCTAAGGGCCACAAGACCACCACCGTCATTGACGCCGCCCACGGACAGCCGCTTTCGGTTACTGATGCCAATGGGGTGTTAACCACTAATGGCTACGATGCTTTTGGTCGATTAATATCCACCACAACGGATGGTGCTCCTACCATTTACAAAGGGTACAAGTGGTGCAGTGGAGTGAATAACGGTAGCGCTTGGTGTCCATCTAATGATCATGCTGTGTACCGAGTGACCCAGGTGCAGGCCGGTAACCCTACGGTACATCGATACTTTGATCGTTTGAACAGAGAAGTAACGTCATTAACGCGCAACTTCCAAAATACCAACTGGCTGCGTGAACATCGTCGTTATGATGAGCGTGGGTTGTTAGCCTGGGAAAGCAAGCAACGGGATGTAGCTGATGATAGTGCATACACTTATACCTATTATGACTCATATGATGCTCTCGGACGTTTATTAGAAAAGCGTACGCCACAAGCTAATGGAGGGCACTTAAGCACGAGTTATTACTATGATGGCCTAGTAACGGAAATTTCAGCTGGCTCACTGTCTATGAAAAGGAAGTACAATGGTTTAAGCCAGCTCGTATGGACTGAAGATGCGATGCAGGGCATGACTCGATATGCTTACGATGGCGCGGGAAATCCAATATCTCTACAAGATGCGAATAGCCATACTATCCATGCTTGGCATAATGCGTTAGGGCACAAAACGAAAGTCAACGATCCAAACATGGGCATCAAAACATTTGGTTATAATACTTTTGGTGAGGTGGAGTTGGAGACGGATGCCAATGGTGATACTTTGACTATGGATTATGATGTTTTAGGGCGTCTAACAAATCGCGAGATTAATAGTACGTTACAAGCCAGCTTTAGTTATGATAGCAGGCCTAACGGTAAAGGATTGTTAGCGAGTGAGAGCGCAGCGGGGATAAACAAGCTGTACTCTTATGATGAGAGTTCTCGACCGAAGACAGTCAAAACCACCATCGATGGTGTGCTTTATACGACGACCACAGAGTATGATGCTAATTATGGCCGTTTGAAGGCTTTGACCTATCCGAGTGGTATTAAAGTCGCTTACGATTACACCGATACGGGTTATTTATTGGAGTTGAGCAACGCGCGAACAGGCTATAGTTATCAGAAAAAATCTGATGAGGATGCCTACGGTAACGTGACAGAAGCGACTTTAGCGAATGAGACTTTGTCACACAGTGCGGATTTTCACCCTGCAACAGGGCAGATGACTGGAATATTAGTTAGGCGTGTTCAAGGGGCTTCACCGTTACACCAGATAAGGTATCAATACAATGACGAGTTTAGTAATCTGACTCAACAGGTTATGACGACGGAGTCGGGTGCCCAAAGTACCGAAACCTATGACTATGATCCGCTACACCGCTTAACTCTCAGCGTCAGAAACTTATACAGTGGCAATGTAGTGCCAGCTGTGAGTTATAGCTATGACGCTGTAGGTAACCTCATTAGTAAGGGGGATTATGCGGGTACGATTAATTACGGTAACTTAGGGAAAGGTAATGCTGCTAACGCAGGTCCGAATGCTGTCCAGTCGATTCTAAAAAATGGTACCTTGATTGATGATTACGAATACGACAATAACGGTAATATGCTGTCGGGTGATGGCAAAACCATTCAATATAACGCATTTAACAAGCCGATAAGCGTGAGTAAAAACGGCGTTACCAGTACGTTTGAATATGGTGCCGACCTGTCTCGTTTTAAGCAAACGAAAGGTACAGAAACAACTTTATATATTGATAAATTGGTGGAGATAAACAAAAAGGGTAATACCACAACGACTAAAACTTACATTGGTGACGTTGCGATTGTTGAGAAAGAAGAGGTAGCAGGAGCGGCCATTCCTAGCCACAACATACGATTCGTCCATCGAGACCGTCTTGGCTCTGTAGTGACTTTGACGGATCATAACAACCAGATATTGGAGCATAGAAGTTATGATCCTTTTGGCAAGCCACGAACAGGAGACTTTGACGATGTAGCAATTCCAACGCTTAAGGAAGCGGTACTAAGCGATCCACACAGCACAGAGCTTTCGAGTGATGTACCATTCACCAACAGGGGCTTTACTGATCACGAGCACTTGGATGACGCTGAGCTCATTCATATGAATGGACGCGCGTATGATTACAATCTGGGACGTTTCCTATCGGTTGACCCGTTCATTCAAGCCCCTGGAAACAGTCAGAGTATGAACCCGTATTCATATATCATGAATAACCCTATGGCGGGGACAGATCCGAGTGGGTATAAAGCAGAATGTGAACAATCCCTAGGTAAAGGCTGTGGGGATGATGAGCCTAACAAAGAGCGTAGAGAAAAGCGAGGGCAAGGCTTCTCTCAAGACTGGAGGACAGTTTACCAAGCTGATAACGGTGCGGACATTGTTCATACGTTTGCAGTAAAAGGAGATGCTACGAAAGTAGAAGAAATTGGAAACCAGGCCGAATCGGAAGGGTATGAATTAGTTACAGGTAGGAGTAACACAGATGGTACGTCAGTAGCTGTTTATACTAAAACTTACTCGGGAGGGACTGATGGGTTGGAGAGGATGGCTAGTTATGTGAATAAAGCGAGCATTGGAGCTGAGGCCGTTGGATTAGCTGCTGCTGCTGCTTCAAACGTGACAATTGTTCCTCATTTCAGTCCAGCTGGAGGAGTTTCAAGTTGGCAAGCAGTAGTTGGGAATACTGCAAAGGCTGGCATGCGGATAAACTTGTCAGGATTGTCTGCGACAGCTAATACTATAGGTAGGTGGTTAGGTGCAGCAGCCCCTCTAATAAATTTGGGTGCTAACTTAAATAGTGACTCCTATACTACGTCAGAGGCTTTTTTCAAGTTGTCGATGGATTCGAGTGTTGCTGCTTATGCTATGTATCTTGGTGGTTGGGCTGGGTTAGCCGTTGGTGGAACTTATATGTTTATGGATTATCATATGCAACAAATGGGAGGCTGGAAAAATGGTATAGCTGTTAATATGCAGCTTCAAGGACAAATGTATGGTGTAATGAGACAACTTCCTAGTATGGTAATACAACATATGAGCGGAGCTATGAGAAGAGGTTTTAATAATATGTATAACGATACGCGTAACGGTTTCAATTCTTTGGGAAGGGAAGCTATGTATTACTACAGAAGGCCTGAGGCTTTCAAAAGAGACGCGTTCCAGTTGCCTTTATTTAATAGCGATACAATGAGGTAGCTGCATGATAACTTTTTATAGACGAATGTATTACGGGTATTTCTTATCATTGAAAGATAAAGGAAGGAGCGTTAATGAGGCCGACATTAGTATCTTTGTTGGTATGTCGAGATTTGTTTTTTATACAATAATATTGTTTTTCTTGCGATATTACGGTGTTTTCAGTTTGACGAGAGAAAATGTTTGGTATGCTGTGATTTTCTTCGTGCTCTTTGAGGTACTGCTATCAAACTTCCTTTATGGGAAGAGTAAGTTGGAAAGAATAAAAAAAGACTTTGACTCTTTAAGTGAAAATAAACAAAACCTTTATAAGAAAGTAGCAACTGTCATTACTCCTATATCCGTTATTCTTTCAATAGGAGTTTTGTATTTCACATACGGGGTTGGTTGAAGTTTAAGTAGGCGTAGATACCATCTCTCCTGACCGACTTCAATAGGCTAATTCAAGCCGTTTGGGGTCGGTATTTACTTTGATGTTTAAGCAAGCATAGCCTTGACGAGCGTATGCGAACTTGCGGTTTGCTTCTTATTAGTTTTGGCTTCAATGTTATAGAGGTTTCCTCACGACTGATATGTTGTGAGGCGCCATAAAATTTTCTTTAGTGTATGGACAGGGCTAGTTTTCATCTTCGATCCCTAGATCTATTCTTGTTTCAAGAGCAATAGCCCACATTGCTTGGATGAAGTCTAACCCATTACAAAGGTGGGTATGTACCATCAAGTTGTCAGTTTCGTGGAACTCTCCATTGCCCATCAACTTATAAACCGTGTTTCTGGTTTGGACGATATTTTGCTCCATATCGGTATAAATGATCGGAGTACTGCAGACCCAGAAGCCCGGCTCGAAAGGCCTGTTATAGTCTTCAACGATGATTCCTCTGACGACTTTGTATAAGACTTCTTCATTGTTAAAAGTCACCAGCTCCCAATCTTTAATCACACAATCAACTTTACTCATAGTCAGCCTCACTCAAAAAAATGTGTTTCATTCGAGCTAAAATCGTAGCAACTATCGACGTCGGCTGTTTCCGTAAGAGCGGCGGCTAAAGCATAATTTCGGTGGCTAGAGGATGTTGGAATTGGTGGCGAAGGCTAATTATTTTGCAGTTAAAAGGCGTAATGCCATACATCGAATATCCGTATATAACAAAAAATAGTAGCATAATGCGTTGAAATCTGTACTATTTATGGTTGCGCATATAAAAAATCTAACATGGGGAATAAAATGTCAATTTTAAATAAGTTCTTAACTGAGCTGGGCACTAATGCCAAGTTACTGGAAGACTACAAAGCTGAGCCTGTTGCGACAATGAAAGCGGCGGGTTTAAATGAAGACGAAATCGATGCTGTCCAAAGTGCAAATATCGCTAAAGTCAAAGAGTTAGCTGGTGATGGGGGAGAGTATCCTGTCGTTGTTCATAATGTAAAAGAGCATAACTTGTAATCTTTAAGTGAAAAAGCTTGTATTCATTCTGGTCCTGTTATCGGTATTCGGCACAGTAAATGCGGATATAGAGCGGGACTTAAAGCTATTAAGGGAAAGCAACACAAGAGACTCAGGTCAAGCATTTCGTTTGATTCAGGACTTACAAAGTCGTTGGGATGAGTTTGAAAGCGATGAGCAGAAAGCACGGTTTTATGTTCAAGAATCGTATTTCTATATACTGAAGTCAGAGAGTCAAAAAGCAAAAAAGCCCTTGAGATTACTATTACAGCTAGCCGATGTGTCTGAGGACTCAAGGTTAGCTGCATACTCTTTGCTGTCTCAAATCTACATGGGGCTGAATGAATATCAAAAGGCTTTTAATTACCTGTTTGACGGCCTGTCAATAGCGCCAAGGATTAAAGACGAATCCTTACAGTTTAACTCCTACTATGCTGCGGCTAATGTTTTTGTGGAGCTAGAGGCTTTTGATGAGGCTCTAGAGTATGTTCACAAAGCTAACGAAATCGCAGTAGCCATGAATGATAACCGAAATCAGTGCTACGCCAAGGCATTAGTAGCTAGTATCTTTTTAAACCAAGACGATGCTACCGACCACGAAGGACGACTTAAAGACGTTATTGATTACTGTAAAGGATTAAACCTTTTGGTTATTGATGCCCATCTTTATAAGAATTTAGCGCAAAACTACCTTAATCACGACCAGTTGGAAAAGTCTGAATTGGCCTACAGCACAGCGTTAAAGATATCTGCTGATAATGGCTATTTGCCTGATGTTTTGCAGATAAAGCTTGGTTTGGCTCGAGTTTTTTTAGAGACTGGTGAGTTGGAGAAGGCTAAAGTCTATATTGATGAGGTTTTACAGGTAACTGCAGTACAGGAAGCTGGCGTAAACCGAAAAGACGCGACAGAGTTACTCGCGAAGTATTACGACAAAAGTAATAACCATACTGAGGCTTATAGAGTCTTATCTGAGCTAACAGTCATTCAGGACGAAATGCTGGCTGAACAAGCCAGTAAAAACCTCGCTTATCAAAAAGTCAAATATGCTCACTTAGACCAAAATGCACAAATCAAGATCTTGGATCAAAAAAATAAACTACTGGCTTTGACTAGCCAAGTGGAAGAGCAGTCAAAAAGAAACTTTCAGTTGCTCCTAGTCATAGTATTAATCTTATTAACAGGGATTTGCTTGTGGTTATGGCGCGTAAAAAAACAAAAAGAACGTTATCGAAAGCTTTCGCAAATAGATGCTTTAACCAACACCCTAAACCGCCGATATGCATTAAAGTTGGCTCACGAAGTTCATCACAATAGTCTTATCAATAATAGCCGTTACTGCGTCATTATTTTTGATTTAGATTATTTTAAAACCGTCAATGACCGTTTTGGTCATGCCATGGGCGACTGGGTCCTAAAAAAGGTCAGTGACTGCGTAAAGGAGAGAATACGCCCTGTTGATGTGTTTGGTCGGCTCGGAGGTGAAGAGTTTATCGTCATCTTACCTCAGTGCACCAGTGATGATGCTAAAAAATTCATTGAACGTTGCGCTGAGGCCTTTAAAGAGATAGAGCATGCCAAGCTGCCTAGTGATTTCACCGTTACGGCAAGTTTTGGCGTTGCTGCAAAGAGTAATGGTGAGTCTTTAGAGGAACTGATTATTGAGGCTGATAACGCCATGTACCAAGCTAAACGTAATGGTAGAAACCAAACTCAGGTTTATTAAAAAATACTAGTATGACAAATAATAACAAGGCGGGCTCTTTAACCTGCATCGGTACCGGAATTACTCTTGCAGGCCAAATAACAACCCTGTCGAAAAACTACCTAGAACAAGCTGAAAGCGTTTTTGGCA
This sequence comes from Kangiella taiwanensis, assembly GCF_020005165.1. Lineage (GTDB taxonomy): Bacteria > Pseudomonadota > Gammaproteobacteria > Enterobacterales > Kangiellaceae > Kangiella > Kangiella taiwanensis. The sequence goes on along the minus strand of NZ_JAHCLT010000003.1, from coordinate 485,502 downwards.
TTTTGCCAGACAAGCTGTCAGAGGACTGGGTTAAATCACTTAACCCTTCATATCAAAGTTTGCAATATTTATACGCTGAAGGAAAGTCCCGCCGTCAAACCTACCAAGATATGACAGAAGTTGTTTGTCAGGCTGTGCGTGATGGCAAGAAGGTTGTACTGGCGCTTTACGGTCATCCAGGGATATTTGCTTGCGTGGGTCACTTTGCAATTGAACGATTAAAGGGGGAAGGGTATGAAGCTCAGATGCTACCCGGTGTTTCTGCCGATGCCTGTCTTTACGCAGACCTTGGGTTCGATCCCGGCACTACAGGATGCCAAGCTTATGAAGCGACCCAATTCTTGTTTAGCGGGGTGCCGTTAAATACATCAGCCTATACGATTTTATGGCAGATAGGTCTAGCAGGGGAGCATACGCTTAAAACCTTTAAAACAACTCAGGACAACCTTGAGGCGACCGTCAGGATTCTGAATAAATGGTTCCCACTTGATCATGAAATGATTTTATACGAGGCGCCCTTTATACCAGTACAGAGCCCGCGTATAGATAGGTTTAAATTGAAAGATCTTCCGCAGATGGACTTAACGTCTATTTCAACGTTAGTTATTCCTCCATTGACAGGACTGAAGCTAGATAAAAGCTCTCTAGATGAGTTTGGCTTGGATATAACCGATTTTGGTTAAGAAAAGTCATACCTTGATTATTTGTCATACATAGTGCATCTTGTCCCTACTTGATTTTGGGGATATTGAAATGATTCGTAATATAGTATTTGCGGCTTTTTGCCTATTAAGCTTCTCGTTATCTGCAGCGACTTTGGATGCACCAGAGCGTGCGGAGGGCGAAGGTCCTTTTGAGCGATTGATTTTACGTGGTGGTATTGTTATTGACGGAAAGGGTGCGCCACCGTTCGGACCTGTCGATATCATTATTGAAGACAATACCATTGTTTCAGTGCGATCGGTCGGTGCTCCCGGTGTTGCGATTGATGAATCCAAGCGGCCTAAAGCGGGCCCTGCTGACAAGGTCATCGATATTTCTGGACACTATGTATTGCCGGGTTTTGTTGATATGCACGGTCATATTGCTGGTAGTGTTGATGGGTTGCCAGCTGAGTATCCGTTTAAGTTATGGCTTGGTCATGGCATCACCACAGTTCGTGAGCCCGGCAGTTTTAATGGTTTAGATTGGACCTTAAAGCATCAAGAGTTAAGTGACGATAATGATATTACTGCGCCGCGTATCGTGCCGTATGTTGGCTTTAATATGGATTGGGATAAAGAGATCACCACGGCTAAAGAAACCCGCCGTTGGGTGCGCCATGTGGCCGACAAGGGTGCTAAAGGCATTAAGTTCTTTGGCTTGCCACGCCCAATGATGGAAGCTGCGCTTGATGAGGCCAATAAGCAAGGTTTAGGCACCATGATGCACCACGCACAGTTAAACGTGGTGGGTACCAACGCTTTAGACTCGGCTCGCTTAGGACTGACGTCTATGGAGCATTGGTATGGCTTACCTGAAGCTTTATTTGAAGATAAAGTGATCCAAGACTATCCACTTGAGTACAACTATAACAATGAGTCACACCGCTTTACTGAAGCCGGCCGCTTGTGGCAACAGGCTGCTAAAAAGGGCTCTGACAAGTGGAATAGTGTGCGCGACGAACTGATTGAATTGGACTTTACGCTAAATCCAACGCTTACTATCTATGAAGCGAGCCGTGATGTGATGCGTGCTCGTAATGCGCCATGGCATAAAGACTTTACTCATCCAAAACTAAAAGCTTTTTTTGAGCCTAACCGAGAATCACACGGTTCTTACTTTTTCGATTGGACAACGCAGAACGAAATCGATTGGAAAAATAACTATAGAATCTGGATGAGCTTTCTCAATGATTTTAAAAATCATGGGGGGCGAGTAACCACAGGTTCTGATACTGGTTATATATACAAAATATTCGGATTTGGCTTTATTCGTGAGTTGGAGTTGTTGCAAGAAGCAGGCTTCCATCCATTGGAAGTTATCCAGTCAGCAACCATCAATGGTGCTGAAGCGTTAGGCCTTGATGATAAAATCGGCACCATTCAAGCCGGTAAGCTAGCTGACCTTGTGATTGTTGAAGAAAACCCGATTGCGAATTTTAAAGTCTTATACGGCACAGGCCACTATCGATTAGGCCTTGATAATCAGGCTGAATATGTAGGCGGCGTAAAGTACACCATCAAAGACGGTATTGTCTTTGATGCGAAGCAGCTTCGTGACGATGTGAAACAACTGGTAGAGCAAGCAAAGCAGTCAGATTAGTAAAAGCCCGAATTCGTTCAGGGTGACAAACGGGGGAGGCCGGGTAGGCCTTCCTTTGTTTAATTGCTATCCGAGTAAATCTTCCAAGGCTTCTTCGACAGTCGGGTACTCAAAGGTAAAACCTTTTTCTTCAAGCTTCTTAGGGAACACTCTTTGTCCCGTTAAAAGCATCTTCGCCATTTCACCAACGATTATTTTTAGCGCAAAGGGTGGCATGGTTGCGAAGGTCGGCCGATTGAGTTGTTTGCCTAATGCTTTTGTTAAACGCTCATTGGTAACAGGGTGAGGTGCTGTTAAGTTAAACGAACCCGATAAATCGTGGTTGTTAATTAAGTACATCAAAGCCCGAACATGATCTTTAATATGAATCCATGAAAAGTATTGATTACCACTACCGAGTTTGCCGCCAAGCCCAAACTTAAAAGGCGTGACCATTTGTTGCAGGGCTCCTTCATCGCCTAATACCACGCCCGTTCTGATACAGCATACACGGATACCAAGAGACTCTGCTTTATAAGCCGCGTCTTCCCACTGCGAACATAACCTGACTTGAAACTCTGATGCGCTACCTGAGGTCGAGCTTTCGTCTAACTCTTCATTGCCTCTTGCGCCGTAATACCCAATAGCTGAGCCGCTGATGAGTGTGTGCGGTTTTTTAGACTGACCTTTAATCCACTCTAATAAGTTCTCTGTTAGATTTAAGCGGCTCTCAACAATTTCTTGTTTGTAGCTATCAGTCCAACGCTTAGCTGATAAGTTGGCTCCGGCTAAATTGACGACGAAATCAACTGGAGCGACTTCGGATAAGCTACTGGTTAGTGTGACATTATTAAAGGTAGGGTAGGCACGGTATTTCTCTGGCGAGCGCGTTAGAACCGTAATATTAAAATTTTGTTCCTTGAGCACCGGAACGAGATTGCGACCGATAAAGCCTGTTCCACCTGTAATCAGAATATGTGACATGACAACACCCCAACGTTTCTTATGTTATAAAACTACTATAACAAATGCCGTGTCATGATTAAGTGAAGAGGGTATAGGAATAGCAAAAACACAAAAGGCGCCGAAGCGCCTTTATGTAGTGATATTTAAGGTGCAACTAGCACTCAATAATATGAACAGCTAAACCGCCACGAGCTGTTTCTTTGTACTTATCACGCATGTCTTTACCGGTCGCCCACATGGTTTTGATTACTTTATCTAGCGATACTTTATGCTGCCCATCGCCACGCATAGCAAGTCGAGAAGCATTAATCGCTTTAATCGCGCCCATGGCGTTACGCTCGATGCAAGGAACCTGTACTAAGCCGCCCACCGGATCGCAGGTTAAGCCTAAATTATGCTCCATACCGATTTCAGCAGCATTTTCCACTTGCAGAGGAGAGCCGCCCATGACTTCAGTTAACGCACCAGCCGCCATCGAGCAAGCTGTACCGACTTCGCCCTGACAACCTACTTCTGCGCCAGAAATTGAAGCGTTCAATTTATATAAAACACCGATGGCACCAGCGGTTAACAAGAAGCGAACCACGGCTTTTTCATCAGCATTAGGATTAAAGCGCATAAAGTAGTACAACACTGCTGGGATAATTCCAGCAGCACCGTTTGTTGGCGCTGTGACAACACGCCCGCCAGCAGCGTTCTCTTCATTAACCGCTAATGCATACAAATCCACCCAGTCCATCGTCGACAGAGTGTCTGATGTATTACTTTCAGATTTTAGTTTGCGGTAAATACCCGGCGCACGACGCTTAACTTTTAAACCACCCGGTAGAATACCTTCACGGTTACAACCACGTTTGATGCATTCTTCCATTGTGTGCCAGATTTCGAGTAGTTTGCTACGAACTTCTTCTTCAGAACGCCATGACTTTTCGTTTTCCATCATCAAGGTGGAAATGCAAATACCTTCTTCTTCGCAAATATCGATTAATTCTTTTGCAGTACTGAAAGGGTACTTAACTTTTGTATCATCTTCGATGATTGGTGAGTCGGCATCTACGTCGTCATTAACCACAAAGCCACCGCCTACAGAGTAGAAGGTTCGTTGCGCGACTTCGTTGCCGTCTTTGTCGTAGGCGTAAAAAATCATACCGTTGGCGTGTTTCGGTAAGGACTTTTTCTTGTAAAGCACTAAGTCGGTTTCTTCGTTAAAGTCGATGACTTTCTGTTCATTCAAATGAATCTTGCCATCGCCACGAATCACTTCTAAGCGCTCGGGAATAATGTCTGGGTCAATCTCTTCAGGTAAGTGTCCTTCCAAACCTAGTAGCACGGCTGTATCTGAGCCGTGACCTTTACCTGTTGCTCCTAATGAGCCATACAGTTCACTGACAACACGCTGCGTCGAGTCTAATAAGCCTTTCTCAGTAATAAACTCGATAAAACGATGTGCTGCACGCATTGGGCCAACCGTGTGAGAGCTGGATGGGCCAATTCCGATGCTGAACATGTCGAATACGCTAATTGCCAAAGTGTTTTCCTCGTTTCAAATTGATAACTCTATTGTAATAGTAATGTGTGCCACTGGCTATGAAAGCAAGGGGCATGGCTGGTGTCATCTGACCAGTTGGTTATAACTTATCGATATATGCTGAATGGTTAATCAGCTGAGAGAATTTCACGATAATATTGGCGGTGGCTCCCCAAATGTTCCAGCCGTCGTAAGGTATTGAATAGATGGAATAATTCTTGCCGCCGTACTCGCGGTAAGAATGTATTTGATTGTCTGGATCAAACAAAAAATCAAGCGGTGCTTCGAAAGCCGAAGACACTTCATCTTGGCATAACGTCAGCTCAAAATTATCGGGTAAGATACCGACGACCGGCTGAATCAAAAAGCCAGAACCGGTTGGCTGAAGAGGGAGTTTACCCAGTACCTCGATATCGGTTTGGGCAATGCCGACTTCTTCTTCCGTTTCACGAAGTGCAGTGTGAACTAAATCGTCGTCAGTATCGTCCATGCTGCCGCCAGGAAAACTGATTTGCCCTGCATGATGTCGCAAGTGCTCAGAGCGTTGTGTTAACAGTAGGTGTAACCCGTCTGACTTTTGTATCAGCGGCACTAAAACCGCGCTTGGCCTGAGTTTCGCTGTGCGCGGGGTGATCTCATCAGCTGCATCTAATGCTTGTTGTATTTGCTCAAGAGTTATCATAGTGCTCATTAGCAATCACTCATCACTGAGAACGGGTAATATTTTACTGAGTTTATGAAGCGTTTCTTCATATTCGTTTTCAGCTTCAGAGTCAGCCACTAAGCCACCGCCACCCCAAGCATGAATTTTTCCACCGTCAGTAACTAAAGTACGAATCGCAATGTTGGAGTCTAAGAAGCCTCGGAAGTCTAAGTACATCATTGAACCACAATAAATACTGCGGCGATGCGGCTCTAGCTCTTCAATAATTTCCATAGCGCGAACTTTGGGTGCGCCAGTGATAGAACCACCAGGGAAGCAGTGTTTTAACAAGGTAAAGACATCGCTATCTTGAGCCAAATCAGCTTCAATCGTACTAACTAAATGATGAACGGATATAAAAGATTGCAGTTCGAATAGCTTGGTCACATTGACCGATCCGATTTCGGCATTACGACCAATGTCATTGCGCAAGAGGTCAACGATCATCAAATTTTCAGCACGATCTTTTTCGCTGTTTTGCAACTCGTCGGATAGACGCTTGTCCTCTGCTTCGTCTTTACTGCGCGGACGCGTACCTTTGATCGGTTGCGTGACTACATGCAGTTTTTTTCGTTTGCCTGTTCCCTGGGGGAATACCTGTATAAATCGCTCAGGCGACAAGGATAGAATTTGTTGATGTTCCAAATTCATATAAGACGAGAAGGGCGCTTGATTATGATCAGTGAGCTTTAAGTAAGCATTCCACGGATGACCCTGATAATCAGCAGAAAAGCGTTGCGCTAAATTGACTTGATAGCAGTCGCCAGCGTGGATGTAGTCATGAACTTTTTTAAAGCGTTCGATGTAACCATCTTTGTTCATATTGCTTTGCCAAGCATCTTTTAAACTAAAGCTGTCTCTTTTAGCACTGGTGCCTTTTTCATACAGCTTCTCAAATTCTGTAATGATATCTTTCCAGTAAGCATCACAATATTGGCAAAACTTAACTAAATAACTTTTATGATTTCGATGATCGCTGATGTAAGCCCATTCGTACAAACCAAATGCTAACTCTGGTAGCCCAATGTCGTCTTTGGCAAGGGAGGGCAGCTTCTCAACGTAACGCCCGGCGTCGTAACTGCAATAGCCAGCGATACCACCATGAAAAGGCAGTTGGGATAACTCAGCAGGCAAGGTTTGGGCGTCTTTTAAGCCAAACTCGTAAAAGCGCTTTAAGGTTTCAAACGGATCGGCACTAATTTGTATTTCAGCCCCCGTGATATTTGACTCGCCATCTGAGAACGCATAAGTGGCTCTTGGTCGCGTTAGAATGATATCGAACTGGGCAGCTTGGTGGAGCGTCTTTCCGCTGTCTAATAATAAGGCCCAAGGTTCATCCGCAAAGTGTCCAAATAGCTCACGAACACCAGCGGGCTCACGATAGGGGAGTTCAACGAATGCTGCTTCTGTTTGCTCTTTTTTCATGCAGATTGACTAAAAAGTAAGCTAAATGTGAGGCTGATGACGCTTATTCACCCTCAAAATTTGGGAAACGCCTGATCCAGCCTGTATAATGATGCACCGATTTTAGAGGTTTATGTGTGGCTTGTATAGCAAAGCTCACATAAGCTCAGCAAACCAAGATTCGGAGAGACCTTGCATGGGCACAATTAAAGCCGAAGATTTTATCGAAAGCGTTGCCGACGCTTTTCAGTACATTTCCTATTACCATCCTAAAGATTTTATCCAAGCTATGTCAGCGGCTTATGAAAAAGAAGAAAGTCCAGCCGCGAAAGATGCCATGAAGCAAATTCTAGTGAATTCGCGTATGTCTGCTACAGGCCATAGACCTGTTTGTCAGGATACGGGAATTGCCTGTGCTTTCGTCAAAGTGGGTATGGATGCAACCTTCGAGGGCGACATGACGATTCAAGAAATGGTGGATGAAGGCGTTCGTCGGGCTTACACCAATGAAGAGAACCCGCTTCGCGCTTCAGTTTTGATGGATCCTGCGGGTAAACGCCTTAACTCGAAAGACAATACGCCAGCGGTGGTGCACGTCGAAATGGTCAAAGGCGACAAAGTCGAAGTCACTTGTGCCGCGAAAGGTGGTGGTTCTGAAAACAAATCAAAATTTGTGATGCTGAATCCGAGCGACTCAATTGTGGACTGGGTTGTGGAGACCGTGCCTAAGATGGGTGCTGGCTGGTGTCCGCCAGGCATGCTGGGTATTGGTGTCGGTGGTACCGCTGAAAAAGCCATGGTTCTGGCGAAAGAGTCCCTAATGGACCCAATCGATATGCAGGAGCTACTCAAACGTGGCCCTAGCAACAAAGTCGAAGAACTGCGTATCGAAATTTACGAGGCCGTGAATAAGTTAGGTATCGGTGCTCAAGGTCTTGGCGGTGTAACTACAGTTCTTGATGTCAAAATCAAAGACTGGCCGACTCACGCAGCATCAAAGCCCGTAGCGATGATTCCAAACTGTGCAGCAACACGTCACATACACTTCACATTAGACGGTACTGGGCCTGCTATGCTAACCCCACCGTCTATCGAAGATTGGCCTGATATGGAATACGAAGCTTCTGCTGACGCTAAGCGAGTCGATATGGACAATGTCACGCCTGAAGAAGTCGCGAGCTGGAAACCGGGCGATGTCTTATTGCTAAACGGCAAAATCCTGACAGGCCGTGATGCCGCACATAAAAAGATTAAAGACTTACTGGATTCAGGCGAAGGCTTGCCAGAAGGTCTCGATTTCAATAACCGCTTTATCTATTACGTCGGCCCAGTAGACGCGGTTCGCGACGAAGCGGTAGGCCCAGCAGGCCCAACAACCGCAACGCGTATGGATAAGTTTACCGAAATGATGCTCGATAAGACGGGCTTACTCGGCATGATCGGTAAAGCGGAACGTGGCGATGAAGCGATTGAAGCGATTAAAAAGCATGAATCAGTGTACTTAATGGCAACTGGCGGTGCTGCTTACCTTGTTTCTAAAGCGATTAAAAACTCACGAGTGGTCGCATTCCCTGAGCTGGGTATGGAAGCGGTATATGAGTTTGAAGTCGAAGATATGCCAGTGACCGTTGCGGTGGATTCGTCGGGCGAAAGTGTCCATAAGACGGGGCCACAAGTTTGGAAAGTGAAGTTAGCAAGTTAATTTAGCTGTTACGTTTGGAATTGCTTTGTTAAAAGTTAACTCAAAATGCTCATTTACTATAGTAAACTCCGCGTTTTTCGTTAACTTTTGCCTCGCACTTCCGGCGCTCGTGACGCTAAAGGTTAATGGGCTAGTGGATAGAGTTTTTAGGGATGAATAGAGAAGAGCGAAAATTTAAAGAGAAGTTACCAAGTGACAAAGTTAAAAGCTTGGGGTTTTCTGTAGCGAGAATGCTACTAATTCCTCCCATCTTTCTTTTAGTCATGAATGTGTTGCATTTCTACGGACATATTGAGTATGCCCCAGAGATGTGGAGTATATTCGCTGTTGGCTATGTTATGGGACATGCAGTTGAGTTCTACAGAAAGCTAATAGTGCTCCAAGAAGAGTTACAAATTAAAGAAGGCAAAGAATTATGAGTGCAGGTTTAAAATTAAGAAAAGCAGTTGAAGAGAATAATCCGTTGCAGGTGATGGGGACCATCACGGCGTACGCGGCGCGTATGGCTGAGCAGGTAGGTCACAAGGCGGTTTACCTTTCAGGTGGCGGTGTGGCTGCGAACTCGTTGGGCATGCCTGACTTGGGTATTTCTACTGCAGAAGACCTATTAGTTGACATACGTCGTATTACTGACGTTTGTAGTCTGCCATTATTAGTGGACATCGATACTGGTTTTGGTGGTGCTTTTAATATTGCGCGCACTACGCGTTCTTTAATCAAAGCTGGCGCGGCGGGTTTCCACATGGAAGATCAGGTAGCTGCAAAGCGTTGTGGTCACCGTCCGAACAAAGAAATCGTTAGCCAGCAGGAAATGGTTGACCGTATTAAAGCAGCAGTGGATGCACGTACCGACGAAAACTTCGTGATTATGGCACGAACTGACGCACTTGGTGTCGAAGGTATGCAGTCGGCAATCGACCGTTCGAACGCGTGTCTTGAAGCCGGTGCTGATATGATTTTCCCAGAAGCGATGAGCAAACTGGAAGATTATAAATATTTCCGTGAGCACGTGAACGCACCAATTTTGGCGAACATTACTGAGTTTGGGCAAACGCCACTATTCTCGTGTGAAGAGTTGGGCGAGCAGGGCGTTGATATCGTTCTGTATTGCTGCGGTGCTTACCGTGCTATGAATAAAGCTGCTGAGACTTTCTATCGTGATGTTTTAGAGAAAGGTCACCAGCGTGACGTGGTAGAAATTATGCAAACACGTGAAGAACTGTATGATTTCCTTGGCTACCACGACTATGAGCAGAAGCTGGATAAGCTTTTTGCTGAAGGTAAAGAAAAATAGTTTTTAAGAGTCGTTTATAGGCGGTTCGGTATTAAAAGAGAATTTAAATTTTAAAACAGGAGTAGATAGTATGAGTGAGTCAGTTTTACCAAAACCAAAAAAGTCGGTTGCCTTATCAGGCGTACCAGCAGGTAATACTGCGCTATGTACTGTAGGTCGTAGCGGAAACGATTTGCACTACCGTGGTTATGATATTTTAGACCTGGCAGAAACTTGTGAGTTTGAAGAGGTTGCACATCTGTTAATCCACGGCAAGTTGCCAACAGTAGCTGAGCTTAAAAACTACAAGCGTAAATTAAAAGCACTTCGTGGCTTGCCAGCGTTAGTACAAGATGCTCTAGAATTAATTCCTGCAAATGCGCACCCAATGGACGTGCTACGTACGGGTTGTTCGATTTTAGGTACTGTACTTCCTGAGCGTGAAAGCCAACCGTTGAACGAAGCGAAAGATATTGCGGATCGCCTGATGGCATCGTTCCCATCAATGCTTCTGTATTGGTACCACTTCTCGCACAACGGCGTAGCGATCGACCTTGAAACAGACGAAGACTCAATCGCAGGTCACTTCCTACACTTACTACATGGTGAGCCATGCCCAGACTCATGGGTGCGCGCGATGCAGATTTCATTGAACCTTTATGCTGAGCATGAGTTCAATGCATCAACCTTCACAAGCCGCGTGATCACAGGTACAGGTTCGGACATGTATTCAGCGATCTGTGGAGGTATCGGTGCGCTACGTGGTCCTAAGCACGGCGGTGCAAACGAAGTGGCGTTAGACATTCAAATGCGTTACGACAACCCAGACCAAGCTGAAGCTGACATTAAAGAGCGTATCGCTCGCAAAGAAATCGTCATTGGCTTTGGTCACCCGGTTTATACTACGGGCGATCCACGTAACAAAGTGATCAAAGAAGTAGCGAAAGAGTTGTCAGTTGAGCAGGGCGACACTAACTTGTTCAACATCGCCGAGCGCCTTGAAACAGTCATGTGGGACGAAAAGAAAATGTTCCCTAACTTAGACTGGTTCTCAGCGGTGTCTTACAACAAGATGGGTATTCCAACGTCAATGTTCACGCCAATTTTCGTGATGTCACGAATCTCAGGCTGGGCTGCGCACGTTATGGAGCAGCGTCAAGACGGTAAGATCATTCGTCCGAGCGCTAATTATACGGGGCCGGAGCCGCGTGAGTTTGTCGAGATCGACAAACGATAGTCAAAATGCTTTTTAGCGTCAATAGCGGCGTTACGCAGTGAATTTATTAGCGGTCATTTACTAAATGTAAACTCCCTCAATAAATTCACTGCAAGCCTTGCTCTTTACGCTATAAATTCATTTTTAGAGCATAGATTTCGTCATTCCCGCGAAGGCGGGAATCTCTAAATCAGCTACTATGAAAGATTCCCGGTTTAGTGGAAGTGACAAGAAAAAATTTAGTGCTATGCGTTAAGGCACTACAAATGCAAAAGAGACCAAAGATTAAATAATGAATACAAACTACAGAAAGAAACTAGAAGGTTCTGACTTAGATTATTTCGATACGCGTCAAGCGGTTGAGGACATCCAAGAAGGTGCTTACGATAAACTTCCATACACGTCTAAAGTTCTTGCTGAGAACTTGGTTCGTCGCTGTGATCCTGAGTCATTGACGGCGAGTTTGAAGCAGCTTATCGAGCGAAAGCGTGATTTGGATTTCCCATGGTTTCCAGCGCGTGTAGTTTGTCACGATATTCTTGGTCAAACGGCGTTTGTTGATTTAGCGGGTTTGCGTGATGCTATCGCTGAAGGTGGTGGTGATCCGGCGCAAGTGAACCCTGTGGTTCCGACACAATTGATCGTGGATCACTCGTTAGCCGTTGAGCATGGCGGTTTTGAGAAAGATGCTTTCGAAAAGAACCGAGCGATTGAAGAACGTCGTAACGAAGACCGCTTCCACTTTATTAACTGGTGTAAAACAGCGTTTAAGAACGTCAACGTGGTTCCACCAGGCAACGGTATTATGCACCAGATCAACTTGGAGCGTATGTCGCCAGTGATTCAGGCACGTGATGGCGTGGCTTTTCCTGATACGCTTGTAGGCACCGATAGTCACACGCCAATGGTTGATGCTCTAGGTGTTATTGCTGTAGGTGTTGGTGGCCTAGAAGCTGAAAGCGTCATGCTGGGCCGTGCGTCTTACATGCGTCTTCCTGACATCGTGGGCGTAGAGCTAACGGGCAAGCCGCAACCAGGCATTACCGGTACTGATATTGTATTGGCGATTACCGAGTTCTTACGTAACGAGCGTGTAGTTTCAGCCTACTTAGAGTTCTTTGGCGAAGGCGCATCGCACTTAACACTGGGCGACCGCGCGACGATTTCGAACATGACGCCAGAATATGGTGCGACTGCGGGTATGTTCTACATCGACGAGCAGACCATTGATTATTTAAAGCTAACTGGTCGTGATGACGAGCAAGTTAAATTAGTTGAGCAATATGCCAAAGAAACAGGTCTTTGGGCAGATGGCTTGAAAGATGCTGAGTACGAGCGTGTATTAACGTTTGATTTATCATCAGTAGGTCGAAATTTGGCGGGGCCATCGAATCCTCACGCGCGTGTTTCAACAACAGATTTAGCCGAGAAGGGCATCGTAAAAGATTACGAGATCGAAGAAGGCAAAATGCCGGACGGCGCTTGTATTATTGCAGCTATTACGAGTTGTACTAATACCAGTAACCCTCGCAACATGATTGCCGCAGGTATTATTGCGCGTAATGCTAATAAACTTGGCTTAACGCGTAAGCCGTGGGTGAAAACATCGTTGGCACCTGGCTCAAAAGCTGTCACGGCTTATCTCGAAGAGTCAAACTTACTGCCTGAAATGGAAAAGTTAGGCTTTGGTGTCGTCGGTTATGCGTGTACGTCGTGCAACGGCATGAGCGGCGCGTTAGATCCTAAAATTAAGCAAGAAATCGAAGAAAGAAACTTATATTCAACAGCGGTACTATCAGGTAACCGTAACTTTGACGGTCGTATCCACCCGCACGCGGATCAAGCGTTCCTCGCATCGCCGCCATTAGTTGTGGCTTATGCTATCGCCGGTACGATTCGTTTTGATATTGAGAAAGGTGTACTCGGTACTGACCAAGACGGTAATCCCGTAACTTTGAAAGACATCTGGCCGACGGATGAAGAAATTGATTCAATCATTTCGGAAAGCGTCAAGCCACAGCAATTCCGTGACGTTTATGAACCAATGTTTAACGTTGAAGTGGACATGGGTGATAAGACCGACCCATTGTATGACTGGCGCCCAATGAGTACTTATATCCGCCGTCCTCCTTATTGGGAAGGTGCGTTGGCTGGCGAACGCAGCATGAAAGACATGCGCCCGCTGGCAGTTTTGGGTGATAACATCACGACGGATCACTTATCGCCATCGAATGCCATTCAAAAATCGAGTGCTGCTGGTGCCTACCTTGATTCGATGGGCGTTCCAGAAGAGGACTACAACTCTTATGCAACGCACCGTGGTGATCACTTAACAGCACAGCGCGCGACATTCGCTAATCCAAAGTTGTTAAACGAAATGGTTCGTGATGAAAACGGTGAAGTGAAGCAAGGGTCATTGGCGCGCCTTGAGCCGGAAGGCAAAGAAATGCGCATGTGGGAAACGATTGAAACCTACATGGAGCGCAAGCAACCGCTAATCATTGTGGCTGGTGCTGATTATGGTCAAGGATCTTCTCGTGACTGGGCGGCGAAAGGTGTTCGTCTAGCGGGTGTGCAAGTTATTGCAGCAGAAGGTTTCGAGCGTATTCACCGTACTAACTTAATTGGCATGGGCGTGTTACCGCTTCAGTTCGAAGAAGGCACAACCCGTAAAACGCTAAATATCGACGGCACTGAAACTTATGACGTCGAAGGCGAAATTGCACCAGGCGCGACCATGACGTTGGTTATTAAGCGCAAAGACGGCGAGCGTGTAGAAGTGCCAATGATTTGTCGCTTAGATACCGCTGAAGAAGTTTCTATCTATTCCGCTGGCGGTGTGTTGCAACGCTTTGCGCAAGACTTCTTAAATGCAAATTCATAAGCGTTTATTTTAATCGCTAGGTGTGTTCGGAGTGCTCATGTATGTTTATACATTGCGCGCTCCTGCCTTCCTAGCAAATAAAATTTACTGCTTCTGAATTAACATTTGAGTTATAAGCGAATTTTCCAATTAGCAGTAATCTGCAATTAAACCGCAGCATGACAAGAACAAAAGGCAAAACCATGTCAAAAACATTTCCTCCACAGATCAAGATCCCAGCCACTTACATGCGTGGCGGAACCAGTAAAGGTGCTTTCTTTAACCTAACCGACTTGCCAGAAGAGGCGCAGGTTCCGGGGCCAGCGCGGGATGCCTTGTTATTACGTGTGGTGGGAAGTCCTGATCCTTACGGTAAACATACTGACGGCATGGGTGGCGCAACGTCGAGTACCAGCAAAACAGTGATCTTGTCGAAAAGCGATATCGCGGATCATGATGTGGATTATTTATTCGGTCAGGTTTCAATCGACAAGCCTTTCATTGATTGGAGTGGTAACTGCGGCAACTTAACCGCAGCGGTGGGTTCGTTCGCCATTAATAGTGGTCTTGTCGATCCTGAGCGTATTCCTGAAAATGGTCATGCCGAAGTTCGTATTTGGCAGGCTAATATTGAGAAAACTATTATTGCACACGTGCCGATCACCAATGGTCAGGTACAAGAAACTGGTGACTTTATTCTTGATGGCGTGACGTTTCCAGCAGCAGAAGTACAGGTCGACTTTCTCGACCCAGCTGGTGAAGGTTCAATGTTTCCAACGGGTAACCTAATTGATGACTTAGAAGTGCCAAACATTGGTACCTTCAAAGCAACTATGATTACCGCGGGTATTCCAACGATTTTCTTAAACGCTGACGAAATTAACTTTAATGGCAAAACCTATAACGGCACCGAGTTACAGGAAGCCATTAACAACGACGACGCAGCTTTAGAAATGTTTGAAACGATTCGAGCGCATGGGGCAGTGAAGATGGGCCTTATCGAAAACATCGAAGAGGCCGCTAACCGTCAGCACACGCCCAAAGTTGCGTTTGTCGCACCGCCAACAGACTACGTGTCCTCTAGCGGTAAAAACATCAGCGCCAGCGATATCGATCTCAATGTACGCGCCTTGTCCATGGGTAAGCTCCACCACGCCATGATGGGTACAGCTGCCGTCGCGATAGCAACAGCTTCCACGATTCCGGGCACAGTGGTGAACTTAGCCGCTGGTGGCGGCGATCGTCAAAGTGTCGTCTTTGGACATCCATCAGGTACCTTAAAAGTCGGTGCTGAAACTGAACTACAAAACGGCCAATGGATAGCTAAAAAAGTCTTTATGAGTCGTAGCGCTAGAATCCTGATGGAAGGCTGGGTACGAGTGCCAGGAGATAACTAAAAACTGTAATTAATAAAGTATAACTCTAAGCGAGTTTCTAACCAAAAGTTGCTGCGAGTTGTTTTGTCTATTGTAATAAGGAAATGTAATGATAAAGAAAATCGCAGCCTTAATTGTTGGCTCATGGTTGTTAACTGCTTGTGTCGAAGAACCTCCATATTCCGAAAAGATATCAGAGTGTATAACGGAGGTTCATGAAGCCTCTAAAAAGACCTTTAAAATTAACTATACTTCTAACCCGGTACAGGAGTGTTTCGACAAAAGAGTTATAGGGGATACTTTTTCTCCTCTTGTCATAGCGTCTGGCAGTAAAAAAATTGATCTGAGTACAATTAAGAAGCCAATATATTTACATACTTTTTCAGATTCTTTGGGGCAGTCTCTTAGGGAAAAAGAATACATCAATGATATGGCTGAGAAGTACTCCGATGAAATTAAGTTTATTGTTTTACATAAACAAGCACCGTACGCATCAAGCATGATGGAACAAAAATTTCCAAAGCTATATGGCCCGTTTAATGACAATATTACTGTAATTAGCGTAACCGATGATAATACAACTGATTTAGATGGTGGGTATGGGGAACTTATTTCAGGTGTTAGGAATATCAGTTATCCAACAACTTATTACCTCTCCACTGATAAGAAAATTGTAAAGGTAACTAGCCTGGAGGAAGTGATGGTCCAAACGAATATTATCTATATGGATGATAATCGGCATTTATCGGATCAAGAGCTTAGTAAGCTCAGTTTTTATGCTCGCGTACCTAAGCTAATTGATGAATTATTATCTGCAGGAAAAGGTAGTCAGAAAGCTATACAACCAGCGGAATAGGTTATTGAGTCTATAGGGAGTTGTTAAACCTATCCAGCAAACTTCTTTCTTTCATAGCTTTTATCGCGTTATCAATGGCGTCGAAGATATCGACGCCGATGTCTTTTGAAATGCTGTCGACGAGCTTTTCCGATAGCATTAAGTACTCTTTAATCTTTTTACTTTGGACTAAGCCTTCGGGCGTTAGCGAGTAGAGGGTGCGTCTTTTGTCTTCTTTGTCTGGAGATTGTTGTATAACCTCGAGCTTTAGAAGTTTTGGTAGCTTTTGTTTGACCAATTGGTGTGATTGGTCGAGTTGACGCGCGAGATCGGTGACGGAGGCTTGTTGTAGCTCGAATAGGCTGAGTAGGGTGGAGCAGGACTTAATTGGAACGATAATGCCTAAGCTGTCGAATATGGGCTGGCTTTGTTCTTCGATGAGGTTACTGAGATCTTCCGCTCGTTTGCCTAATAGCGCCTTACCGTTTATGCCGTCTTTTGAATACATACTCTAGCTCAAATTCTATAAAGTTGACTTAATTGCAAAAACAAATGTAACATGTTGCGCAATATGTTGCAATGTTGTTGCTTGTAGCAGTAGATTGTAGCAATAGACAGTTAACCTCCATTAAGGACGAAACCATGAATAGACGCACTTTTATGACGAATACGGCGCTAGCCGCTGCGGCAGTTGGCGTAAATCTTAGCTCTGGTGGGGCGTTTGCATCTACATCAAGTGCTACGCGCATCAGTCGCGAGCAATACAACGATTGGTTTGTGTTTGATGGCTTAGGTGTGTTGTATGACATCAACGACCCAACAGGCGGTATTCAAGACAACTGGCGCATGACGGAGCGCTTGCGAAGGGATGTATTGGCGAGTGGATTAAGCTGTTATCGACAGACCACAGGCGCGCCTTTTCCTGCGTATCCAGGGGATGATGCTTTCGAGCAGGCGGTAACGATTTTAAGTCAGCACCAAAAACTGATAGATGCCAATTCAGACGTGCTGACGCTTGTTAGAACCTTTAACGACATTGAGCAGGCGCAAAAAGACAATAAAGTCGCGGTGACCTTAGGATTTCAAAACAGCCACGTCATTGGCGATAACCTCGATCATATTGATACCTTTAAGCACCTTGGCGTCTTAACCATGCAGTTAACCTATAACGGCCAGAATCAGATCGGTGGCGGGGCGAATACCAATCCACGCTTGCCACTGACTGAGTTTGGCCACAAGGTCGTTGAAAAGATGAACGAGTCGAATGTACTTATCGATTTAAGTCACAGCGGAGAACGAACTTGCCTAGAAGCATTAGCCGCGAGTAAAGCGCCTGTAACCATTAGCCATAGTGGTTGTCGTGCGTTAGCAGACTTCCCGCGAAACAAAACTGACAAAGAATTACGACTGCTCGCGGACAGAGGTGGTTTGTTCGGCGTCTACTTTATGCCGTTCTTAGCGCCCAACAGCAAAGCCAACTCGGATCACCTTGTCGCACATATCGAACACGCGATAAACGTCTGTGGCGAAGACCATGTTTCGATTGGCACCGATGGTGGTTACACAGGAATCGACGACATGGAAAAAGTCCAACAAAGCACTGACAAAATGACGCAACACCGTTTAGACAACGGCGCTGCAGCTGCAGGCGAAAAGATCGGCAACCTAAACTTTATGCCAGATATTGTAGGCCCCGACCAATTCTACAAACTCGCCAATAAGTTAGCGGATAGAGGCCACAGCAGTACTCGTATTGAAAAAGTCTTGGGTTTAAACGCATACAACTTGATGAAGGAAGTGTGGAAATAACTTCCCTAAAAAGCTGATATGTAAGTCATATTTGCATTGAGGCCACATTTGTCTTGTGGCTTTTTTTGTGCGATAGTTCACAAAATAAAATTTCAAGGACAGACAATGAAAATATACTTTTCTGATTATTTTAACGTCAATAGTGAAGTATTAGATGAATATGGTGCTTTTAATATTTCTTTGATTAATGATGTCCCGTTATTCATAGACCCCTTCCTCTTATTTAGCAGCGATAAACAAAGCTATCAAGAGATACACAAAAATATGATCGACTATTTGTCTTTTTTAAGGGAAATTTCTCAGGGGAGAGAGATAGATAAGGGATTGCTTAAAAGTTGGTATATGTTTCCTGAAGTAAAGCAAAACTGGCTTGGATACAGTTTAGTTGGCAATGGAGGATCTGGTTTAGGTTTGAAGTTCGCTAGATCATTACATGAAAGCTTAAATACGATTTTCACAAGCTTTGGAAATGAAAGTATTACTAAGTCGAGTCATCTTGAAAAGCTATGTCTCATTCGAGCTGGGATAGGTAAAGATAGTATAAGTGATTTTACGACTAACTTAATGAAGGATTTTTTATGTAGTTATACGGAAAAGTTTGCAAAAAAACATATCGATTCAAAGCTCTTAAAACGTAAAAAAGTTGCTCATTGTATCTTTGACTATAAGTTGAGAAGGTGGAAACATAAAGAGTTCTTATTGCCTTATATAGATGGAGATTACGTACTTTTAACACCTAAGGATATTCTTACAAAAGATGATTCATGGATTAGTAAGAACGATATCGTGGGTGACTTTGATGAAATTATTGAAACTGTTCCTAACGAGCAGTTACGTTCGAATATGAACGAGTATCTACTGCGACAATTGCCCCTTGCCGAAGCTACTAATAAAGAAATCAAAGATGGTGTTATAAGAACTTTAAGAAAATTTCCAGAGCTCATCGATTATTATATTCTTTATAAAGAAGTTAATGCAGATAAGGCGAAAAACATAAGTGATCAAAAAGTATCGCAGGCTGAGCAAAGATTTATTAGAGAAGTAAAAAGCTTTTCTGAACTCTTAAATAAGAATACCGCGTTTTATGAAAAAGGAACAAATACTTTTGAAGAAGCTTACAGTAGAGTAATGTACCTTAAGCAGGTTATAGAAAATAATGATGGATATCGAATGTTTTATGTTAGTGGGGAGCCAATTCATAGAGAATCAGACCTACAAATTATGTTCAGACTAACTTGGTATGCTTCTAAAGATGATGTTAATAGTGAAGTCAATAATGGTAGGGGGCCTGTAGACTATAAAATCTCAAGGGGCTCTAATGATGCCACCCTAGTAGAGTTTAAATTAGCAAAAAATACTAAGTTAAAGCAGAATTTGGAAAACCAAGTGGCGATTTACGAAGATGCAAATAATACAAAGCAGTCTATAAAAGTGATTATTTATTTTAACGATAAAGAGTTTACCAGAGTTCGTAAAATTCTTAAGGATCTTGGCTTAAAGGAGAGTAAGAGATTAGTATTAATAGATGCATCAGATAATAAGGCCTCAGCTTCTAATGCAAAGTCTAAATAAATGAAAAAAACAAATGGAGGGCAGAGTACATTTATAATGCTTAAAAGGATATTGCTTTGATAAAAAAAAAGTGGACTAAGCGTTGGTTGGTAATTCTTGCAGGGATGATTGCTCCTTACTTTTACCTTGTGGGTTGGCAGTATTCACATACGTTTTATAGTGAGTTTGGCGTAGACCAAGCAATTTCTAGTGCTTCTTTTCATGAATATATTGCTCTTGGAGTGCAAAAGGCTGGTGAGTTTATTCTACTGAGCTTTTTATGGCTGATTGATAGGAGCTGGCAGTTTTATGTGATTACACTTGTTTTATTGGTTGTTTTTATCACTGTCTATATTTTCTTTGATAATGCTGTTAGATCTCCTAAAGAAAAAGACCACAAAAATAAAATTAGGCTGTGGTTTCGGAGAAATCTAAAGAATAAAAAATTTGAATATACTGTTCTGCCTATGCTTACAGCAGGTATTTTGACTACTACTTTTGCTATTATTGTTTATATCGCACTAGTCGCTTCTACTATTAGCTTAGTTGGATATCGGTTTGCTAAATACTCTGTAGATACTAAAAAGGCGAGTTATACAGCCTGTAAACCTGAAATTCCAAATACCAAACACGATTGTACTTTTGTTTATGACGGTTCTGAGTTAGTGTTATCTGGGATGATAGTGGGCAGAAGTTCTTCAAGGATTAGTATCTACAATGGTCAGACTGAGACTATTGAGTTAAATGGTCATCGTATTGTTCATCAGTTTAAGGAAAACTTAAAAGAGTAGGGTGCGTCGTGACGCGCCATTTGTCTATAAGCTCGCTGGATCCTGAATCTAGTTCAGGATGACAGCGCTTTAGAGGGCGTAGCCTCGAAGAGACTTCGAGGTTTTAAGTAGAAGGGAACCTCGATTACGCTGAAGTTAATCGAGGCTACGTGGAGTTGTCATTTCTAACTATTGGTAAACTTCAAGTTTGTTAAGTGGCGCTTTGCTACTTAATAGCTAAATCCCTATACTGGCTCTAAGCTTTTTAACCATGGAGTCAGTATGTTTCGTCGTTATTTAGTTTTTCCTGCGGTGGTTTCTTCGCTGCTGTTTGTATCAAGTTTGGCTTTGAGTTCGGTGGCTGGTGCTTCCGAAACTGAAATGCCTTCAGCTGAAGACAGTTCGTCTTTACCGTCACTATTAGAATTCGAGCCTTTTGAAGTCGAGTGGGGCGGTCGTCCGCGTGATCCTGCGGTGGCGCCTGATGGTATGGTGTGGTTTTGTGGGCAGGCGGGGAATTATATTGCTCGTTTGAATCCAGAGACTGGGGAAATGAAGCAGTTTTCGGTTCCAGACGGTTCTCATCCGCATAATTTAATCGTGGCCAGCGATGGTGGCGTTTGGTATGCGGGTAATCAAAATGCTCATATCGGTAGAATCGATCCTGAGACTGGTGATATTGAGCAGTTCTCAATGCCGCAAGCGATTAAAGATCCTCATACCTTGATTTTCGATAAGGATGAAAACATTTGGTTTACTGCACAACATTCGAACGTGATTGGGTACTTAGATGTTGAGTCGGGCGAAGTGCGTTTTGTAAAAGGCACGGAAAAAGGTTCGCGTCCTTATGGCATTAAGCTGAATTCAAAAGGCGAGCCTTGGGTGGTGATGGTCGGCACCAATAAACTGGCGACGGTTGATCCGAAAACGATGGTGTTGAAAGAGGTCGATATTCCTCGCGAAAAGGCGCGCCCGCGTCGCTTGGAAGTCACCTCTGATGACTCGGTGTGGTATGTAGACTTTAACCGCGGCTATTTAGGGCAGTATAACCCTGAAACTGAAAAATTTACGGAGTGGTTATCGCCAAACGGTCATGACAGTCAGCCTTACGGCACGGTCTTGGATAGCGAAGGGCATATTTGGTTTGCGGAAACTGGGCCTTACCCTAACGTGATGCTGGGTTTTGACACGGACTCAAAAGCGTTTGTCAGTAAAACGATTGTTGAGAGCGGTGGCTCAGTGCGTCACATGTATTATGACGAAGCCAAAAACGAATTTTGGTTTGGTGTCGATACTGGGTTTATTGTTAAGGGTAAGCCCAACTCTAAACCTAAGCAATAGCGATCTCCTGTCAATAAAGTTTACATAACCTTTTGTTTTTAAAGCATATATGCATTAACAATTTGCTTGACTCATTCTCCCTTTCGTAGAAGATAAAGCAAGGATCTGGGGATCCTTGCTTTGTGGCAATTAAGCTACAGAGTGGTTAGGAACTATTATTATAGCGGAGGGGACTATGTTGAGATTCAGCATGATGGTCGCGTGTTTTGTTTTAATCGCATGCGAGCAAGGAAATAAAGAAGAGACTAACACCACCATCTCGGAAGAGAGCATTTCTGAACAAACGACTACTGAAACCATAACGACAAAAAATGGTGATACGGAGACGTTGACAACTCAAAAGGTCAAAGTCGAGATTGAAGAAGAGACGGTTTCAGGCAGTCACTATATACCGTTTCCAGATGGTTACGGTTACATGGAGGATTTAAAGGCGCTACAGGAAGCTACGGATCAGGGCAATCGTGCAGTCATTCGTCAACATGCTTGGAGTTTGTGGGCAGGTATTATGCAGCCTTCAGAAGAGCTAGGTTGGCCACTGTGGTATAGCTGGCCGAACACTAAGGCAGCGTTTAAAGATACTACGCCAAAGCCCGTTGGCGATAAAAAGGTTGCCAAAAAGAATCAAATCAAATCCAAGAAAAGTCACTCATCGGTTATTCAAAAAAACCTAGAGAATGCACCAGACGTGGATACGCCTGCGCCAGTCTATGACTTGCCGCAACAGGTCATTCAAAACTTTCCACAAGGGATCTGTAAGGACAGTAAGGGAAATTCGATTTCCTGTGATGGCACTCATTTTTTGAATAATGGTGATATTTTGATTCCGACAGAGTCATTGAGCCGTATGGCGATGGACGAGATTCGCGATGATAAGTTGTACTTACAATCGACTTTGAACAAAAAACACCAAGACGGTGTGGCGATGTTGGACTTAAGTCCTGAGTGGATTGTGACTAAGCATATGTATTGGCCAGTTAAAGCCGAAGGCTTAACCGGTATTCCTGTTTGGAAGGATAATTTCCCTGTGACTTTTACGGGATACGCGGGTTATGAAAAGTGGGATACTTTGGTTGCGGTTGATCCGAGTGGCGAGAAAGTTGGGCAGCAGGCCGAGGTATCGTTTTTGTATTGGGTCAAAGATAATTCTGGCAAAACAGAATTACCAACCGTTACAGCGAATGCACCAGTTTATGGCTTAGAGAGTTTTTACTACCACAAAATTACTCAAGCGGATTGGGATTCTTTCGATGAGGCAGATAAAGCCGTGCTGACTTCTGCAAGCTACTGGGCAAACAATCAGCCGATTGGTGTGGGTGATTATTTGGTGACGATTGCCATGCACGTGAATACCAAAGAGTTGCCGAGCTGGACGTTACAGAGCGTTTGGTGGTCAGATACTCCAGACGAAGGTATTTATGCTGAAAATCGTCCAGAACTACCGCAAGCGCAAGGGCCGTGGGACCATTATTTATTGACGGATTCGTATGCTGTGCCAGCGAATGCTGATGGTAAGGTGGATATCGCGGTGAATCCTTATATCGAAGGGGTGATTCATCCTATCGCTACCAGTTGTCGTAACTGTCATGTACGAGCGGGCTGGCCTACGGGTAAGACTGCTGGAACGGCGAGTTATCAAAATCCTGATTGCCCAGGGTTGTTGGATGATTTAACACCTGAGAGCGAATGCTTGAAAGGGTTAACGCTAACGGATTATTTGTGGATTATTCCTGATCGCGCGGTTGATGATTCAGAGTAAATAAAACTGTCATTCCTGCAAGTTAGCAAAATAAGATTCCCGCTTTCGCGGGAATGACAAAACTTATGTTGACCATTTATCAGTCAAGCCATTTGAGTAGCGTGTAGATTTACTCCAGCTTTTCTTTCCACCAGTCTTTAAGTTGATACCACCAGTAACTGAGTTGTGCTGCGCTGGGGCCAAACACGCCGCCATTCCATGGTAAGCCCCAAGGTTGAAAGCGTTTGTAGTGATCATTTTCGCCAGTAATCGCGGCGGCAACGATTTCACCCGCCGCGGTAGTCGGCGCTACGCCGTGTCCACCAAATCCTGTGTTGTACCAAACGTTTGGTGCGACTTCACCAATTTGTGCCATCTGATGTCTAGCGTAAGCCATCCAGCCATGCCAGTCGTAATCAACTTTGACGCCTTCAAGCTGCGGAAACACTTTGAGCATGTCACGCTTGAGCATGTGGTTTAAATCTTTAGGCTTGGCTTTACGCGCATGAATTCGACCGCCCCACAGTATTCGGGAATCTCTAAGCGGTCTGTAGTAGTCGAAAGCGAACCGTGTATCGTACACGGCTGATGGTGTTTGAATGGCGTCTAAAAGCCGCTCGCCGAGTGGTTCTGTGGTCATAACGTAAGTGGCGATAGGTAAAATCGAACTGGACACCGGTTTAAACAAATCACCAATATAGCCGCCGCCAGCAACGACGATATTTTTAGCTTTAATGGTGCCTTGCGAAGTTTTGATTTGCTTGGTGGCGCTTTGGTAATCGATATCGAGAACTTCGCATTCTTGGTGTATTTTGACACCTTGTTTCTGTAGTTCTTTAGCAATTCCGAGTGCGTAGTTAAGCGGGTGGAAGTGCATCGCGTTCGGTTCAAATAAAGCACCGTGATACTGGTCGCTTTTCAACATGCCGCTTAATTCTTCTGGTGGGATGTAGTCCCACTTAACGCCAATGGTGTCGCGCATAAACGTTTGCTCATCGTGCAGCATCGACTGATCTTTGAACCAGTTTGCCCACAGCGCGCCTTTATCCACTAAATCGCAGTTGATGGTGTATTGAACGACACGTCGGCGAATAAGACTGACCGCGGCTTGAGTAAATTGATACAGCACTTTTGCTTGCTCAAGCCCCACTTGTTTAACGAGTGCTTTCGCGCCTAACGAATATCCCGCAAAAACCAAGCCACCATTACGGCCAGAGCACCCATAGCCGATTCCGTGTTTATCGACAATGGCGATATTGGTGTGTCCGCGCTCAACTAAGCCTAAGGCTGTCATTAGTCCCGCGTAACCACCGCCGACGATACAGGTTTCGACTTCTTGATTGTCGACAAACTCGTCGCTGGTGATGGTTTGATTTCTAGTTGCAGCGTAATAGGTGTCGGGATAAAGAGCGCTCATGTCATGATTCGTTGTTTATTTTATGAGCATCATTGTGTCTGATTTTTAAACAGAGGGAAAGTTTATTTCACGTTGATGACCGGGTGACTTTTTAAAACTTAACATTTGTTGCTTGAGATAGGCGCTACGTCTGTTTATGGTGAATGAATAGCATTCATCAAGAGCAAGGAGTTACCATGTCGAGTAAAGGTGAGTCGAAAACTGTTGAGTCGAACGTGCGCCCAGAACCTGATGCAGAGTTGGTTCGCATTGCAGAGTATGTTGCGGATTATACGGTCGAAAGCAGTGAGGCAATGACCACAGCTCGGTACTGCTTGATGGATACGCTGGGGTGTGGCTTGCTAGCTTTGCGATACCCTGAGTGCACAAAACATCTTGGTCCGCTGGCGCTCGGGACAGTTGTGCCAAACGGTGCGCGAGTGCCTGGAACACAATTCGAAATGGACCCTGTTAAAGCGGCCTTTGATATTGGCTGCATGATTCGCTGGCTTGATTACAACGATACTTGGTTGGCGGCGGAGTGGGGGCACCCCTCGGATAACCTTGGTGGTATTTTAGCGATTGCTGATTTTTTAAGTCGCCAGTCGATTGCTGAAGGTTACGCGCCACTGACCATGAAAACCGTTTTAGAAGCCATGGTTAAAGCGCATGAAATTCAGGGTGTGTTGGCGCTGGATAATAGTTTTAATCGAGTCGGTTTGGATCACGTGATTCTAGTCAAAGTTGCTTCAACGGCAGTCGTGACGCAAATGATGGGTGGTAGCCGCGATGACATTATCGATGCGGTGTCACAAGCTTTTGTTGATGGACAGTCGCTTCGAACGTATCGCCACACGCCAAACACAGGCTCGCGTAAGTCGTGGGCTGCGGGCGATGCGACGTCGCGTGCTGTGCGATTGGCGATGATGACACTGACGGGTGAGATGGGCTACCCAAGTGCGTTAAGCGCTAAAACTTGGGGCTTTTATGATGTGTCGTTTAACGGCAAGCCGTTCAGTTTTCAGCGCGACTTCGGTTCTTACGTGATGGAAAATATTTTGTTTAAGATTTCCTATCCGGCAGAGTTTCACGGTCAAACCGCAGTCGAAGCAGCTATCGAGTTACACGATAGTGTTGCTGATAAATTGGATGACATTGAACGAATTGAACTGACCACGCATGAGTCTGCGATACGAATTATTTCCAAAGAGGGTGAGTTACACAATCCAGCGGATCGCGATCATTGTATTCAGTATATGGTGGCGTGTGGTTTATTGTTTGGCGAACTTAACGCTGATTATTATGAAGATGATGTCGCCCAAGATTCGAGAATCGATGCATTGCGTGACAAGATGACGCTGCAAGAAAACAAAGACTGGTCAAAGGATTATCATGAGCCGAGCAAGCGCAGCATTGCTAACGCGGTTCAAGTGTTTTTTAAAGACGGCAGCTCTACCGATAAAGTTACCGTTGAATACCCGCTCGGTCATAGAAGACGTAGGGAAGAGGGGATTCCTGTCTTAATCGAAAAGTTTAAAAAGAATGTTTATACACGCTTTTCTAAAAGACACGGCGAAGAAATTATTGATCTGTGTCTGGATGAAGAAGCGTTGATGAATACTCCGGTTAATGAGTTTATGAATTTACTGGTGATTTAGAGCTTTTGTATTTGTAAGCTTTAAGTACTGAGGTTTCACTCAATATTGACCCTGTCTATGTCATATTTGACTTAATAACAGGAGACATTGAATGAACTTATCAGTAAACGATATTGCGCAGTTGGAACGAAAGTACCGACTCAACTTAATTAATAGCATCACAGGCGTGAAGCCTGCTAACCTGATTGGTACAGTGAACTCGAAGGGCCAGAGTAACCTAGCCATTTTTAGTTCTGTGGTTCACCTCGGAAGTGATCCCGCTTTGATTGGTTTTATTACTCGGCCTACTGGCGAAGTTCCTCGCCATACCTATGAAAATATCCTTGAGAATCGTTATTTTACAGTGAATCATGTGCCAGCGAGTCATATTAAAAATGCTCACTACACTTCTACAAAGTTTCCAGAATCAGTTTCTGAGTTTAGTCAGTGTGGCTTTACCGAAGAGTATGTGGATGGCTTTAAAGCGCCATACGTCAAAGAGGCGACGACAAAAATCGGCGTCAGGTATTGTCAGCAGTTGCCTATCGAATTGAATGACACACGTTTGATGATAGGAGAAATTGAACACATTATCGTTCCAGATGATGCCGTGAATGATAAGGGGTATTTGGATTTAGAAAGCCAGAGTAACGTAGGTATCGGTGGCTTAAACCAGTATTATCGTTTATCAAAAGAGGACGAGTTTCCTTATGCTAGACTAGGCGAAGAACCAAGCTTTGATTAAGGTGAGTAATGCAATACTCACCACTCAATTTCTTTGCCGTCCCATGCGTAAAATTTACCATTATCCTCTAGTGTTAAGCCTTCAATCACAGCCATCATTTTCGACACCGAGTACTGAGTAGTGAACAATTTCTCTTCGGGTACGTTGGCTTGAAATGGTTTGGATAGCTCAGTGTCCGTTGTTCCAGGATGAATAGCGATGATTGTACAATGCTTAAATCGTCTTGAGGATTCTATGGACAACGTCTTAATCAATTGGTTTAGTGCAGCCTTGCTCGCGCGATAGCTGTACCATCCTCCAAGGTAATTATCACCAATACTCCCGACACGAGCTGATAGCGAGGCAAAGACTCCTGTTGATTGCTGTGCTTTGGCACCTGCTTCTAAGTGTGGCAGTAGATACTTTGCGATTAGAGGCGTAATCAGAGTGTTAGCACTAATAACGTTCTCAAAGTTTTTTTGATTAAAGTCTTCGATCTTTTTCTCAGGGGCGATGTTTCTTGACTCATCATGTAATAAACCACAAGCATTGATAATCAGTTGTATATCAAATCCGCGTCCAGTCAAATATTCAGAAAACAGCTGTAATTCGGTTTCTGAGCTAGGATCCAGCTTCATCATATGCAACTTGCTTTGGTTATCACCTTCTATGGTTTGAAAGCTTTGTGGTTGGCGTGTGCAAGCAAAGACATGCTCATAATGAGCAAGACAATACTCAACAAATTGATGGCCTATACCGCCGCTAGAGCCGAATATCAGTGCTGTTTTCATGATAAGAGTATCCTTCGGCAATTGTGAAGAGAAAGTGAAGGAGTTTAAAGCTTGTGCAACTGGGCTTTGCTTTGTCTTTAAATTCAGTATGATAGTCCGCAGTAGATTCGATGTAAGGAAATGATTGTGTCTAAAAAGCGCATGGGTATTACTGATGTTTTGGAATCTGTAAAAGACAATGCTTCTGGGGAAAAGGTGGAGCTGGGAGAGGTTGTAGAGCATCTCGAACATCGTGGATTTGGCCCTATTTTATTAGCTCCGGCTTTGGTTGCTTTGTTTCCGACAGGGGCTATTCCGGGGATACCCAGTGCATGCGGTATTCTAATCTTCTTAATCGCGATTCAAATGGCTTGGGGTAAAAAGCACCCTTGGCTACCAAATAAATTAACAGCTATCGGCTTTAGCCAAGAAAAGCTTGGAAAAGTTATTGATAAAGTCTGCCCTTATACTCATAAAATTGACCGTTGGTTTAAGCCTAGAATATCGATTCTGTCTGAAGGAGTGGTAAAGCGTCTTGTCGCCTTGCTGTGCGCCTTGGCGGGGCTAATTATGACTCCTTTAGAGCTGGTACCGTTCGCTGTCATGTTACCCGCGTTTGCCATTGTTTTGGCAGCTGTTGGGTTAAGTACTGAGGATGGAATTGTGATTGCTATCGCTAGCGTGATTATGGTGGGTTCGTTTTATCTACTTTGGATTAATTATCTGCAGTAGCATCTCTATTTAGCTAGCTTTAAAGAGCGCGGGGATGTAAAAGTTAGTTTGTTTTGGCTGATAGGGTCTATAAAGTTTAGTGTTTTTGCTAAAAGTTGCAGAGGCTGTTGATAACTATCTTCTTGTTTAGCCTGTAACTCGGGATAAAACCGATCGTTAAGAATAGGGTAACCGATTTCCATCATGTGCAAGCGTAACTGGTGGGTGCGACCAGTGACGGGACTGAGTTTAAATACAGCTTGCTGGTGATTTTGTTCGATGCATTCAATCAGGGATTCTGCAGACTGTCCTTGGGAGGGATCGTTACTGTTAGTAAACCGAAACTTGGGCTTGCCGCGAGTTAAGTAATTTTTGATATGCCACTGTTTTCCGGTAATTGAAACCGAAACTGGGGCATTAGCAATCGCTTGGTACTCTTTGTGTATTGTTTGCTGACTAAAGAGTTGGTGGTAGTCACTTCGTGTTTCTGGATTGGTAGAGAACATGACTAATCCAGCGGTATCACGATCTAAGCGATGTATGGCTTGTAATTCGTTAATGCCTGTGCGGCGTATGAGTCGCTCCTGTAAGCACTCATTGACGAAGGCTCCACCGGGCATTACGGGCAAGAAAGGTGGCTTGTGAGCGATGAGGAAATGATCATTATGTTCAATAATGATTTCATCGAAAGGAATCTGCGGTTCCTGACGGACTTCTCGGTAATAGCCTAACGTTTTATTTTGTTGGAAAGGAGTTGTCGTCGTAATGATACCTTCGCTTTCTCGCCAAAACACTTTGCCGTTGTCCATACGTTCTTTCCATACCTCTGAACTGATGTGGGGAAACTTCTCAGCCAAGAAGTCCAGAACGGTAGCGTGCCGAGAGGAGGGTGGCAGAGTGATATAGGATGGGCGGCTAGCCTGTGACATGTGATGGTTGACAGTGCGCTTTCAGGGTTAAGATTGTAACAATAATTGGGTTATATAGAGAAGTCATCACTTGGATGTTAAAGAATATTCCTATTTCTTGGTTTTAGGGGTATGATGTTTTCTGGATTACAACAGGACGATATTATGAAAAAAATTACTTATTTATTAATTGCTTGTGCAATGACTTTGCTTTTAACTGCATGTGGCGCGCCGACTATTGATGCTTCGAGCGAGCAAGCGATGCAGGAGTCTATGGAAGAGATCACTAAAGATATGACTGAGGCTGAGAAAACTGAATTTGGTATGGCTATTATGGCTGTTTCGATGAAAGTTGCTATGTCAAACATGGGTAACCCAGAAAAAGCTGAGGAAGCTGTTCAGGACGCCCTTGACGGTAAAACTGCAGAAGAAATCATTGAGATGAGTAAAGAATAATACAATTAACTCATTGATATTATTTAAGAAAGCGCCTGAGGGCGCTTTTTTTGTTTGCGTCACTCCATACCTTCTTTTGATTTAGTTGCAAATATGACTTGATTTGCAGATGATAATTGTTATCATTCGCGCCATCTTTCTGAGTTAAAGGCAGCATCATGACATATTCACTACTTTCTATCGCAGTGTTAGGAGCACTAACTGTATCCGCCCCAAACGCTTACGCAGAAGAAGCCAATGAGCCAGAAACACTTGTCGTTTCTGCAACTCGAGCGCCATTACAGCAAAGCGCCGTTCCTGCAACGGTGACCATAATAGATGGGACTGAGATTCGTCAGCAACTGTCGGTGAGTAATTCTTTATCGGATATTCTAGGTAATTTGTTGCCTTCTTATAGCCCTTCGCGACAGAAACTAACCAGTTCTGGCGAAACTTTACGCGGGCGTACACCGTTATACTTAATTGATGGTGTACCGCAGTCTAACCCTTTACGAAACGGTTCACGCTCAGGAAATACTATTGATCCAATGATGATAGAGCGCGTCGAAGTGATTCATGGAGCGAGCGCGATTCAAGGTTTGGGGGCGAGCGGTGGCATTATCAACATTATTACTAAAACGGCTAAAGCTGGCACTGAACACCAGGTAACCGCAGGGGTTGCCGCTCCAACGAGTAAGACGTCGGAAGGCCTATCTTATGATGCCGGATATTTAGTTTCTCATGGTGAGGGTAAGTGGCAGTTTGTCGCGGGCGTTCACCTGCGTGAAACCGGCATGTACGTTGATGGCAATGGAGAGTTAGTCGGTGTTGACACCACTCAGGGCGATACCATGGACTCTGATAGCCAGGATCTATTTGGTAAGGTGATCTATCAGATTAACAACGAGCAGCAGTTGCAGTTAATGGTTAATCATTATGATTTAGCGACTAATGGTGATTACGTGACCGTTACTGGCGATCGTGAAAACGGTATTCCTGCAACGTCTGTTCGCGGCGATATTGAGGGCGAGCCAGCTGAGAATGAAGTCACTACGGTCAGTTTGAACTTTAGTGACGCGGATTGGTTAGGAGCGGATTTAAAGTGGCAGCTATTCTCACAAGATTTTTCTGCGCTATATGGCGGTGGTCGTTTTGGAACTTTCCAAGATCCAGCATATGGAGCTGATCTTTATGACCAATCACGTAATGACTCAAATAAACTGGGCTCGCGACTTACTTTGAATTGGTTAGAAGTTGCTGACTCAAATATCGATATCACGACTGGTCTAGACTTTTTACGTGATCGCACTTACCAAGAGTTGGCGCAAACTGGGCGTAAGTGGGTTCCTGAAACGGATTTTGAAAACTGGGCACCTTACTTGCAAGCGAGGTTAAACGAGGGCCCTTGGAGTTTCAGCGCAGGACTACGATATGAATACGGTAAACTCATCGTTGATGACTTCACAACGTTGGCATCATACGGTAGC
The DNA here is from genome assembly GCF_020005165.1 of Kangiella taiwanensis. GTDB lineage: Bacteria > Pseudomonadota > Gammaproteobacteria > Enterobacterales > Kangiellaceae > Kangiella > Kangiella taiwanensis. The sequence continues at coordinate 454,079 of NZ_JAHCLT010000003.1, read as the reverse complement.
CAAGACGTTGAAGGTGGTGAGCCATCGTTTAATGAGTTGCTGACGAACTTTGGGCTGGTATACGAATTTACTGACGAGTGGCGTGGATTTATCAGCGTTTCCGAAGGCTTCAGTATGCCTGATGTGGGACGTGTTTTGCGTGGTATTGACCAACCAAACCAATCGGTGAATACGTTCTTGAACTTGCAGCCGGTGTTGACCGAAAACAACGAAATCGGCATCGAGTATTTAGGGCACGATCTGGCTTTGTCTGCTAGTTATTTCGAGTCTGACTCGGACCTAGGCGCTCGACTGTCACCAAATGCAGACGGCATCTTTGAGGTGAATCGCGAGAAAACTGAAATCAATGGTTTTGAACTCTCAGCAGAATATTCATTGACTCAAAGCGCGAGTATCGGTGCTTTGTATGCGGATAATGACGGTGAGTTTGATAGCGATGATAACGGTCAAGTTGATACCAAGCTTGGTGGTCGTAATATTGCACCGCGTCGCTTAAATCTGTTTTGGAGCCACAACTGGACGGGCATGGTAGATAGCCGCCTTCAGTGGAATAAATTCTTCGACCGCAAAATCTACAGTGGTGCAGAAGCGATCAATAACTTTGAAGGTTATTCAACAATAGATGCATCGCTCAACATCATGACTGATACAGTAGGAGAGTTTACGCTGGGTGTCGAAAACCTGCTTGATGAAGATTACTTCACTTACTACGCGCAAACTGCTGGTAATGACGGGCGTAACTTCAAAGGCCGTGGTCGTACGTTGCGCTTGAACTGGCGCTATGCGTTCTAACTCGGCTGTTCAGCTATAAGTAGAAGTGCCAGTGAAGAAGTTTTCAATGCTAATCCACAAATGGCTGGGCCTTGCGCTCAGCCTTTGGCTTTTATTGGTCACCATTACTGGCACCATACTTCTTTATAAAAATGATTTATTAGTTCTAACCTATCCTCAGCTGGAACAATCAAAGCAAGCCACTCAGCAAGAGGCCATCGACATTATTCAATCGGGCTTGATGTCTCCAGACTCTCGTTATGTATTTGTGCCCACGGACTTGCACCCTTGGGTTGAGGCGATTGAAGTATCAGGTGATCGCGCTTATTATTCCACCGAAGGAGAACTGCTTGTTCAGCGATCGAAGTACGGCGATTGGATCAGTTGGTTTGTTGAGTTTCACCATCATTTATTACTTGATGGTGTTGGAGAAGAACTGCAAGGAATTTTTGGATTACTGACAATATTGATTTTAATCACTGGATTGATTAAGTGGTGGCCGAAAGGGAAGTGGCAAAAGCGTGATTTAGGAATAACCTTTTCACGCCCTGGGAAAAAGCGTTGGGGGCAAACGTTATGGCAGTCTCATAGGACCCTCGGAGTGGTTTTATTGATTCCAATAGTCATACTGGTGTTCACTGGAACAGCGATGATTTATAGCCAAGCGTTTAATTCCGGTCTAAATTCCGTGTTCCCACAGCATCATCGTCAGCCTGTTGATTATGCACCGATTATTGAAAAACAAAATCAGGTTGCGCAAAACCTTCCGAGCGATTGGGCTACTCGATTGCAACAAGTATCAACTGTTCTCCCAGACCTGCGCCCAGTAATGATTTACGTTAACAGCGATAAACTACGTATGAAGCAGCCTGAGGAGTGGCATCCGAATGGTCGTAGCTATGTCAGCTTCCACCCAAACACGAGCCAAATATCTGAAATTACCAATTATCGTGATCAAACATTGGGCACTAAAATCTCACAAACATTCTATGCATTGCATATCGCTGAAGTGGGCGGTCTAATGTACTTTTCGATTGCTGTTATCAGTGGTATTGCTTTAGTTTGGGTTACAGTTAGTGGTTTCTGGTTTTGGCTGTGGTGTCGTGCTAAGCAAAAGCTTGCAAAGCAAAAGCGTCGATTAAAAAAGATTGAGAAATAGAGTTGCGACTTTATAAAAAGTAATAGTGTGATCTGGTTCAATGCAGATATGAGATTTAAATATTGAACTGTTACACGTTTTAGAAAAAAACTCACCGATATTCATTATCTGCTTCTTAGATCAAGTATGATCAGCCTGTGTTTAGTCTAGTTAAAGCTTTCAGGAAATTTAGACATGGTAAAAACAATAATTAATCACGTTGAATCGAATAACGATATCTCTTTAGTTGAAATGTTGGCCAATAAAATTTGGCATGAACATTACCTCCCCATCATTGGTCGCGAGCAAGTGACTTACATGCTCGGAAAATTTCAAAGTACTCCCGCAATAAAGCGTCAAATTCAAGATGGTGCCAATTACCATTTAGTGTACGAACAAAATCACCCAGTAGGCTATTTTTGTTATCACTATGAAAATGACTCGCTGTTTTTGAGTAAAATTTACGTTGCAAAAGAAGTTAGAGGGAAGGGTATTGGTAAGCGCGCTTTGGACTTTATTGTGGAACAGGCAAAGTTACAATCGGCCAGAGCAATTCGTTTAACCGTCAATAAATTTAACTTAGGTACGATTGCTGCGTACAAACAGCTTGGGTTTGAAACGATAGATTCGATCGTAAAAGACATTGGCGGTGGCTTTGTGATGGATGACTATGTTATGGAAAAGCCATTAACGAAAAAAGCGGTTTGATTAAACCGCTTTTTTGTTGGTAGGGCTTTATTACGGATTAATATCCTGCCGCTTGACCATCCTTGCGCGATTCTGAAGCACCTCGATAAACACCTTCTTCATGGTCTCTCATGATCGCTTGGTAACCACCAAAACCACCGTTTCCACTACGGACATCGTGACCTTTTTGCTGGAGTTCGCGGAGTACCTGAGCCGAAACTCCAGACTCTATTTCCACGTAACCACCATCGGTAAGGTATTTTTTCTGAGGTTCCGTTGGTTCAGTTGACCCCATATGCTGCCAACGTGTGGCGTCACCGGCTTCTTGAAGGTTCATTCCGTAATCAACCATGTTGACCAATATTTGTACGTGGCCTTGCGGCTGCATCGCTCCGCCCATAACGCCATAACTCATGTAAGGCTTTCCGTCTTTGGTCACGAAAGCTGGAATAATGGTATGGAAAGGGCGTTTGTTTGGCTCATAAACATTTGCATGGTCTTTATCCATGGAGAAAAGCTGCCCACGGTCTTGGAATACAAAGCCTAAGCCTGGAACTACGACGCCTGAGCCCATGCCGCGGTAATTGCTTTGAATTAACGACACCATATTACCTTCTTTATCAGCGGTAGTGAGATAGATGGTATCGCCTTCGGTTAGGTTAGGGTTACCAGCTTGAACCGTGCGTGCTGCGCGCTGCTTAATTAATTTGGCTCGCTCTTTGCCATACTCTTCTGAAATTAATGCCTCAATGGGTTGTTCAGAGAAATCCATGTCAGCATAAAATTTGGCACGATCTTCAAACGCGAGTTTTTTAGCTTCGACCATAGTGTGCAGGCTTTCGGTTGTGTTGTAACCCATGCTCGCTAAGTCAAAGTTCTTTAATATTTGCAGCATTTGCAAAGCAGCAATACCTTGTCCATTAGGCGGTAATTCCCACAAAGTGTGGCCTTTGTACTCAACGCCCAACGGCTCGACCCAGTTAGAATCATGCTCTGCTAAATCTTCGTAGCGAAGGTAGCCGCCGTTAGCTTTCATGAACTCATCAATCTTTTTGGCGATTTCACCTTGATAAAAAGCGTAGCGGCCGTTTTTAGCAAGTAGTTTATAGGTATTGGCTAGTTCGGGATTTTTAAACATTTGACCTTCGCGCGGTGCTTTACCGTCAATGGTGAATGTTTCTTTAAAGCTGCCTGGCTGTGGACTCAAGCGAGGGACACTCAGATTCCAATAATAGGCAATTAACTCAGACACAGGGAAGCCGTTCTCAGCATAGTCAATCGAGGGCTGTAGAATCTTTTCCATCGGCATCTCACCGAATTTGCTGTGCAGTTCAAACCATCCATCGACTGCACCGGGCACTGAAATTGGGAGCATGCCGTAAGGCGGTAAGTCATCACGACCGAGTTTAGTTAGCTCTTCTTGCAACTTGTCGTAAGATAGGCCTTTTGGTGAACGGCCTGAAGCGTTTAATCCGTATAGGCGTTGTGTTTTCTCGTGCCACAGAATGGCGTATAAGTCTCCGCCGATACCGCTACCTGTGGGCTCCATTAGGCCTAAGGCCGCGTTAGCACCAATCGCTGCATCAATGGCATTACCGCCATTTTTCATGATATCCAGCGCGATTTGTGTGGCTAGTGGTTGACTGGTGGCAGCCATGGCATGAGGCGCGATGACTTCGGAGCGTGTTGCGTGCATTTCACCGGTGACTCGGTCAGCTGCTTGCGCGGATGCGCTGACTATAACGGTGCTGATAAGCGCAAACTTTATCGTTTTTGTGAACATGTCTTTTATTAACATTGTGTTCCCCAAATAGTGTCTGGTGACTCGATAATAAACGCTGAGCACTGGAAGTTAAAGTGCTCGGTAGCGGAAACGTTTCAATCTTGCATTAAAACAGTGAGAACACTATCGCATACAGTTTTACGTCGCTTGCTCATAATAGGGAAAAGCAAAGGGGTGAAATGAGGGAGGTTTGCCAATGTACTTTATTACAAATCGAGCTTTTGACGATACTCAAACTGGACTCAATCAGTTAACCAAGTATCCAAATCCTAAAGGGCCGAATGAATTATCGGCGGTTAAAGTCACTGGCGAGAGTTCGCCCCGAATCGAGTTATTGGATGACCAGCTCACAGAGCAGGAAGTTGAAAGCTATAAGCAAGAATTTAATTTGCCCATCGATCCCTCTGCACCATTTTATGCGAGTTTAAAGGTAGCTTGCGAGGTCTTTCGTCAGGCGAAAGCAACCGGGAAAAGTGTGTTGCTTTATGTGCATGGTTATAACAACGATCTTGGCGATATCTATCGTTCGGCTCGTGAAATTGAGCGTTTGTATAACGTGATCGTGGTGCCTTTTACTTGGCCTGCTAATGGCGGTGGCGCTATGTCTGGTACTTTGTCGTATTTAGCTGATAAGCGTGATGCTCGAGCGTCTAATGATGCTTTGAACCGAGTAATCGATATTGTGGGGCGTTACCATCGGTTACTGGTACAGTCGACGTGGAATCGCTTGGAGAAGCAGGCGTCGAATAAACACCCCGAAAACCCGACTAAACAAAGAGAGTACTTGGCTTTATTACTGGATCGCTATTGCGATATTTCGGTGAACTTGTTTTGTCACAGCATGGGCAACTATGTTCTTAAACATGCCTTAAAAAGCACATTGGCAGAATCGCGGCAGTTGGTATTTGACAATATCGTTTTGGTGGCTGCTGACACCAACAATGAAAAGCATGAAGAGTGGGTGGATGAACTCCGCTGCCGTAAATCACTGTACATAACGATTAACGCGGATGACTTTGCTCTGTCATGGTCACGACGCAAGCCAGGCGAAGAGCAGAAAGCTCGTCTTGGACACTACCTGCGTTCGTTAAATGCTGAAAATGCGTTATACATTGACTTTACTAACAGCAAAGGCGTCAACCGAAGCCATTCATACTTTGATGGTGATACAGTTTCTCGAAATAAAACCGTCAGGCGCTTTTTTGAAAAAGCGTTTACAGCTAAGAACCTTCTGCCTTACTTAGAGTATCAGGTGCATAACAATACCTATCATCCCAAGTAAGGCTTCCGAACAGTGGATCCTCAATGCATGCGCTGCATGATCTTTATGGGAATCGTGGTTTCAGCGTGGTCACTAAGCAGTTCTAAGTCTGGATGGCGTGTGCTCATGATTTGCTTGATGTGCGACTCTTCAGCCAGAGTTAGATCAATCAACAATAAGTACTTGCCCTCATCGACCAAGTGATAGAACTCTTTTAATGCATGATTTCGAGATTGCAGGCCTATAAAACCGCCAAACCAAATACCAAATGCAGTAAAAAGGACTAACGTGGCTAGGACACCGAACCAACCATAGTAACCACCGAACGCATTGGTCGCGTAGAAAATAATTGACATGACAATAGCGCCCAGAAAACCAAATATAGCGCCTTTACTGGCCCCGTTTAGGATATCTGTTTTATACCAATTATTAGCAGCGTTAAGACCACGGCGAAGAACTCGCCCTTGTTTTTTTGCGATGACATGTAGGTGATCATCGGAAACACCTGAAACACGAAGATCCTCGTAGGTGCTCTCCAGTTCAGCCAAATGATCAGCCTTGTAGAGTAAACGTGACATACGAACCTCCTATTTGTGTAAAACACACTCTTAAATATAGCAAAGTCCCTATCAAAAATCTGTGAATTAAGGTCAACTCAATATTTCAGTGGTGGCTGAGATGAGTCACGACTGGATCGGCTTGGGGAGCATATCGCTAACAATATTTGTTTCTAAGTGATTGATTATTCGATTTTTTACCCAAAGTTTCCCGTGATTTCTATAGCGAAGCGGTGCACACTGGAAGTATAGTACTAGTCTGAAATATAAGAATGTAAACACTTAAATTAGGAGTTGGTTATTTCAATGAAGTATTTAGTTACCGCTGTTTTTTCTAGCGTGTTGGCTGTATCGGCAGGCGCACATGAACTTCCTAGCACCAGCTTAGACGCTAAACAGGCTGTTGTCATCGCAACCTCATTTTCGTTGAACGGCGACCAGATTACATCAAATTACAATAATTACAGTCAGTTTTTCGATTATAACGGTTGGTTAGATCAAAAGCGCAGTGAGCAGGGGATGCCGCCAGTAAAAGGAGATACTTGTGGTGATCAAATGGTAACGGCCAAGACTTGTGGTCAAGTCGATCATTTTTACCAAGCAGCCATGGTCGGTACTTTCACTTGTAATGCCTACGCTTCTTTACATGCTGCCAGTTACCCTAATGGTTTAACTGCGCGATTTACCGCACCAAGTAGCTTCGTTGATAATATGGAAGCGGCAGATGGTCACCATGATTACTATGATGTGTCTCAAGGCATTTCTTTTGACTGTGTTTATCCGTCAAAAACCACAACGGCAGAGCCAGCGCCAGTGGAGCATGCTGAGTTTTAAACCGATTTTCGTTGTGTCACAAAGTTCTGACTAGGGGTAGTTGCATTCATATAGAATGTATTAGGAGCTTTGTGACACCGAGCGTTGTTTGATGACTTGCATGATGTGATCAAGTTTCGCTTCCAGAGCAAGGCGTTCATCCTGCTCAACCTTACATTCGGCCAAGACGTAGTGACTGGTTTTAACCACATTACGCCAGCGCGGATTTTGTGGGATTTTGTTGATATCAATGTACTTATCCAGAGATCGTGTTCTTAAGCGCCCATCGTCAATCGACACTTTCCAAATGCCACTTTTCTCTGCAAGCTCTATACGATCTGTTTGGGTCGATTTTTCCCATAAAGCCAAGGTTTCGATTAATAGCTCCACCAGTAGCTGTCTAAAATCGAGGTTTTGTTTGCTTTCTTGTGCTACCGGCTCCTCACTCATATCGCTATCTTGCTCTGACTCAAGTAACAGCACTTTGTCTTTATGCGTTTTGATGGATTCAAGTAAACGCTGTTTTTCTTTTACTTTACGGTAAATAATAAATGCAGCTGTGAAGGCAATAATCACAAGGACTAACGAAATAATCAGTAGGGTGTTGGAGAGCGATTGGATCTTGCTACTTTGTTGTTGGCTCTTCAGTTGCTCGGCGATTAAACGGCGCTGAACACGTTCCTTTTCAATTTGCTCTTGAATGACTCGCAAGTCACTTTCGTATTTCGATGAAAGACTTTTTTCTTTGTATTGATAGGCTGTTTTTAAATGCTGAATCGCGCTTTCAAAGTGTTCGTCTTGCAAGTCTAATAAATGCAGCAAGTCGTAGGATTGCTCTAACACATGGGTATCGTCATTACTTTTAGACAAAGGAATGGACTGCTTTAATAAATAGCGAGCTTCCTCAAAGTTACCGTTGAGATAGGCTATCGCTGCTTTTATATAATCAATTTCTGCAATGTATTTACTATCACCAGTAGCATAGTGTTCGGCTTCTTGGATAAAAAGTTGTGCTTTATCGGCTTGATTCTGTTCGACATGCACCCGAGCTAAATTTTTGAGCGCCCTGACTTTATCGTTTTGGGAAAGCTTGCGAGAGAAAGTATCAATAATTCGGCGTGTGTACTCTTCGCCTCGTTCAGGTTCCCCCGTTAGACTGTAGGTGACTGCTAAATCTTCATACAGGTGCGATAGGTTCGTAAACACACGCTGGTCGAAGTCATCTGTTTCTGTGTAGGTTATGAATGCATCCAGTGCTTGCTGATAATATTGGATGGCTTGTGAATAGTTTTTGAGTTCTTTATTGAGTAACCCAAGGTTGTTTAACGTCGTGCCAATGTAGTAAAAGTTACCGATTTGCTCTTTTAGCTTCAGGCTTTCCTTGTAATACAGTAGCGCATCTTTGTAATTCTTTTGCTTGTAATAAACTAGGCCAAGATCGTTGGCGCTCTTAGCTTGTTGGGTTATGTTTTCTGATAATGCAGCTATCTCGTATGCTGTTTGTAAGTAGTCAGTGGCTTGCGGGTACAAGTTCTGGTGTAAGAAGTCCAAACCCATAGACCGGTTCCAACGGTAGCGAACTTCTTGATTAAGGACAAATGCTTCGCTTTGCTTTACCTGCTGCAAATACTGACGGCTTTGTTCTTGTTCGCCTTGCAGTGCGTATAGATCGGCTGTTTCTAGCATGACTAAAGCCCGTGTGATTTTAGCTTTTTCATCGTTTAGGCTGCCGATTTGGTCATGTAACGTTTCACATCGCTCTATGGCAAGCTCATTCGAAAGGTTCTCGCTGGCTCGAATGCATTGCTCATATGGCTCCATGATTAAATCATCAGCAAGCAGGGCAGATGTCGTCATAAGGAGTGAGCTCAGGAGTAGGGCGGGCTTGAGCATAGTTTAAAGTTGCTTAGTGTTGGTTGGTTAGATTCTAGTGATTGCATAATAGCACAGAGATTACATTAGCATCTTCTAAATGTAAGGCCTATCTCGGCGTGTAATCTAGTACCAAGCATTATCAGAAGTCTCTTAATAAATTCTATTAGCTGATAAATTATTTATATAAAGTAAACGCTTTATTAAAAAGGGGTGACGGATTATGATTCTTATTATTGAATAATAATTCTTATTGCTAGGACGTCGTATGACAAAACAAAAAGCCATGTGGGTACTCGCCAGCGTGATGCTGTTATCGGTTTTAGGAACGGCAGGGATTGCGTTACCTTACCCTGTTCTAGCACCTTACTTCCTTGATTCGCCGCCCAATGATTTAACTCACTTCATGGGGATTCACCCGAAAATATTACTGGGCTTTTCGTTGGCTTTTTATCCTCTAGGGTTGTTGATTGGCAATATTTTTGTTGGCGCTCTGTCGGACAGTTACGGACGCCGGAAGCTATTACTGATCACCTTATTCGGCAGTGTGGTGGGTTACTTGTTAACAGCGGTGGCTGTCATTTATGAATCGTTTATTGGTTTTACATTGGCGCGGCTCTTAACCGGTGTTTGTGAAGGCAACATGTCGATTGCGCGGGCTATCGCGGCTGAGCTGCACCCACATATCGAACGAACTAAAGCGATTTCGATGTCGTATGCTGCGAATTATGCAGGGTGGTTGATTGGTCCTGTGGTCGGTGGCTTCCTAGTCATATATGGGGTTTCAGCAGTATTTCTTATCGCTGCTCTCGGTATTGGGGTTGCCTTTGTATTGGTCTTTTTCACCATTGAGCGACGGGAACTCAGCAACGATACGAGTGAACTACACTTTTGGACTATTATTCGCCGTAATAACTCACTAACCTTGTTGAAAAACAAAAACATTTTGCCAATCTTCTGGTTTTATTTTCTTTATTCAATGGGGCTGAACGCCTTTTATGACTTTTATCCTGTGTGGTTTGTGGATTATCTGGATGCGGATAGCCAAACCATCGCTTGGGCCACGGTGGCCTTGACCGCTTGTATGATTATTGTCAGTAGCTTTGTGGTCGACAAACTGAATTCGCGGTTCGGTGAAGTGAGATTGATGATTGTTGGTGGTAGTTTACTGTGTGTGGCTTTGGTCGTTCAGCCGTTTATTGGCACAGCTCAAGTGTACTTAGTCTTCGGCATGATTGGAGTATTTATTGCCATAGCGAACGGTATGGTGCCGACGTATTTATCGAAATACTTCGGTCATTTAGGTCAAGGCAAGGTGATGGGACTTCAAACGTCAACTTTCTGTGTCACCAACGTGATTATTGCGAGCGCCGGAGGCCCCTTAAGTATCCTCAGTTCTCGCTGGGTCATATTAACAGGTGCGGCCTTGGTACTGGCGTCGATTGTGGTGATGTTCGTTACGCGCCAACAGCAAAAATTCATGATGGATAACCACGAGCGAGAGCAGCAAGACATTAAAAATTCGGAGGTGGTCAATGCCTAAAGTGCATGATAAGACTTCTTCGCAGAGCAATAAAGAGCGCATTCTTTATTTGCTGAAAACCCGTGGAGAACTGACTGCCACGGTGCTATCCCAATTATTGAACATGACCATGATGGGTGCGCGCCAGCTGTTGCAAGACTTGGAAGCACAGCAATTGGTGAGCTCTGAAAAACGAGCTGAAGGGCGAGGGCGGCCAAAGTTATTTTGGCGCTTGAGCGATAAAGGGCATGGTCGCTTCCCTGATCGCCACTCGGACTTAACCTTAAGTCTTATATCTGGCATATCAGAGGCGTTAGGGCCAGAAGCCATGGAGAAACTGATTGCTATACGCGAAGAGCAGTCGCTACAACTCTATTTGGACAGAGTGACGCCACAGCCTGACCTGCGAGCCAAAGTCTTTGAGTTAGCAGCCATTCGTAGCGAAGAAGGGTATATGGCGGATGTTGAAGTTGTTGATGATGGCTTCTTGCTGATTGAAAACCATTGTCCTATTTGTGCTGCAGCCCAGGTGTGCCAAGGTTTTTGTCGCTCAGAGCTGAGTATTTTCAAGCAGTGCCTTGTTGCCGAGGTTGAGCGCGTGGAGTATCTGTTAGACGGTGCAAGACGCTGTGCTTATAAAATCACGCCTTAAAACATAGGATTCGTCCTGAGCTTGTTTTTGTTGAACTTTGTTACATTTTTCCTTTTTCTAAGTTTGGCTGTTCCTTGCCTATTGCGGGTAGACCACGTATAAAAGATCAGTTGCAAGTATTAATACTAGAACGATAGGTACTTTTATATGAAAAAATTAACTCTTGGGGCAGCTATTGTGTCGGCTTTATTGGCCGCTGGCTGTGGTGATGACTCAGCGAAGAAAGCTGATGTTACAGAAGCAAAAGCTGCGCAAATGGATAAAGTTGATGCGTCATCTTCCGACGCGAAAGCAGCTGATACGAACAAAGACTCGGCTACCACGGGCAGTAACCCATTCTTCGAAGAGTGGGACACACCTTATGGCATGCCTCCTTTCGACAAAATTAAAGATGAGCACTTTGCTCCTGCGTTTGAGAAAGCGATTGCAGAAGCACGTAGTGACGTCGAAGCGATCGCTAATAACCCAGAAGCGCCAACTTTTGAGAATACGATTGAAGCGATGGAGTACAGCGGCAAGCTAATGACCAAAGTCGCTAACGTTTTCTTCAACTTAACGTCGGCAAATACCAATCCAGAGTTACAGAAAATTCAAAAAGACGTTGGTCCTAAGTTATCTGCATTAAGCGACGATATCAGCTTGAATCCAGCGTTATTTAAGCGTGTTGAAACGATTTATAACCAACGCGAAGAGCTAGGCCTTCGCGAAGATCAGATGCGTTTGTTGGAAGAAAACTACAAATCATTTGTTCGAGGTGGTGCTAAGTTAAATGATGAAGAAAAGCAGCTGCTACGTGATTTAAACAAAGAAATGACAGAGCTAGCGTTAGCGTTTTCTGAAAACGTACTGGCTGAAACCAATAACTGGGAGTTGGTTATTGATAATGAGGACGATTTAGCCGGTTTATCACAAGGTTTGATCGACGCTGCAGCGGATACGGCCGAAAAGCGTGGTCATGAAGGCAAATGGGTCTTCACGACGCATCGTCCAAGCAAAACACCATTCTTGATGTACTCAGAGAAGCCTGAGCTGCGTGAGAAGATGTACTATGCCTACACGCACCGTGGCGATAATGATAATGAGCACGATAATAAGATGCATGCGGCAAAATTAGCACAGCTTCGTGCGAAAAAAGCGCAATTATTGGGCTACGACACTCACGCAGATTTTGTTTTAGAAGAGCGTACGGCTCAAAACGCTGAGAATGTCTATAACTTGTTAAATCAAGTATGGCCGGCAGCGTTAGAGCAGGCGAAAGCTGAGCGTGCTTTGATGCAAGAGCAAATCGAGAAAGAAGGCAAAGACTTTAAACTTAAAGCTTCTGACTGGCGTTATTATGCGGAAAAGGTTCGCAACGAAAAGTACGCGTTAGATGAAGCGGCAGTTAAGCCATACTTCTCTTTAGAGAGCACATTACAAGGTGTTTTCTATACGGCTCAAAAGCTATTTGGTATGAACTTCAAAGAGCGTTTTGACTTACCGAAATACCATGACGACGTGCGCACGTTTGAAGTGACGGATAACGATGGTGAGTTAATCGGTATCTATATTTCTGACTTCTACGTTCGTGATGGTAAACGTGGCGGTGCTTGGATGAACTCGTACCGTAAGCAGTTTGTGACGCAAGACGGTGAATTTGTTAAGCCGATCATTGTTAACGTTTTGAACTATCCACGTCCTGTGGGCGATGAGCCAACATTATTAACGTTTGATCAAGCCAGCACCTTATTCCATGAGTTTGGTCATGCGGCACATGGTCTTCTGTCTGACGGCGTCTATCCATCGCAAACGGGTACATCGGTACCTCGTGACTTTGTTGAGTTCCCATCTCAGGTCCTTGAGAACTGGATGTTAGAACCAGAAGTGTTGGCACAATTCGCTAAACACTACAAAACTGGTGAGGTGATTCCTCAAGAGTTAATTAATAAGATTCAAGCGGCTTCGAAGTTTAACCAAGGCTTTGCAACGACTGAATACATGGCTGCAGCTTTGTTGGATATGGCATGGCACACGTTAGATGGTAAAGACGTTAAAGATGCTGATGCGTTTGAAAAAGCCACGTTGGACGAACTTGGACTTATTCCTGAGATTGCGCCACGTTACCGCACAACTTACTTTAACCACATCTTCTCAAGTGCGAGTGGTGGTTATTCAGCGGGTTATTACAGCTACATCTGGTCTGAAATCTTTGCAGCAGACGCCTATCAAGCATTCCGTGAGAACGGCATCTTTGATAAGGAAACGGCGGATAAGTATGTTGAATTCATCTTATCGAAAGGTGGTACACAAGATCCGTTAGAGTTGTACAAAAAGTTCCGTGGTAAAGAGGCTGATCCTAAGTATTTAATGATTAGCCGTGGCTTGATCGACGCTGATAAAGAGTAAATCAAGCTTTATAAGCCCAATAATACTATTTTCAAAGTATTTTAAGCCGCCTCAGGGCGGCTTTTTTGTATGCTTTTATGCATTAGTTTCTTTAAAAGTAACGGGTATTATTTACCAGATCACGTTAATTCGTGACCTACCTCAAACTTTTTATCAGGATATAATCTCAGATTTGCATTTTATTAGTTTTACTTATCCGAAAGGTTAAAAAATATCCTATGAAAATGTCTTAAAACTGTCATCTAAAGTGCCTATAATTCTCTCCGTGGCAAACACTTACGGTCTTAATCTTAAAGGAGATGGTTATGAGCGAGTACATCGAGAGTGCATTAGTAGCTGTAATTGCGATTGTTGTCGTATCAGCACTAGTCATTACTTTGTTCTAGTAGATATCCCAAATATCGTTTCATTAGGTATTTTACCCGAATACCCCTAGAAACCCGAACGTTTTCCCATCATAACGTTCGGGTTTTTTATTGGTTTCCTGTTGTTCCCTTAGTTACCATCAAAAGTTACAATCACACTCATCTTCATTAACCCCGTGATACTGTGTCTGATTCTCAGGAACCACAGATCGTTCTAAAGCCTGCTTTGTCGATCAATGAACTCCAACCAAACGATTGGACACGGTTATTGTCGCAACAGCCCGCTTTTCATCGGGATAACCCTTTTGTCCAATACGAATTCCTAAAAGTTCTTGAAGATACGGGATCAGTATCGTCAGAGTCAGGTTGGCAGCCGTGCCATCTCGCTTTTTACCAAAGTGACCAGTTGGTCGCCGCATTACCGAATTATATTAAAATGCACTCTTATGGTGAGTATGTCTTTGACTGGGCGTGGGCCGACGCTTACCAGCGTAATGGATTGGATTACTACCCTAAAGCATTGACTGCAGTTCCAATGACGCCAATCACTGGACCGCGACTGTTAACGTCATTGCCCGCATCTTACAGCTCATCTTTAATGGGTGCCGTAATCCAGTGGATTGAACAAAACCATTTTAGTAGTTGGCACCTTAATTTTCTGACACCAGAAGCTGCCGAGAGCCTTTCTCAAGGAGACTTGCTGCGTCGCCGCGACATTCAGTTTCATTGGCATAACGATAATTACCAAAATTTTGATGATTTCTTGGCGGTGCTGAAGGCGAAAAAGCGAAAAAACATACGACGCGAGCGCAAACCCTTTCAGGATGCGGACTGGTCGTTTGAGTGGTTGGATGGTCATACTGCCAGCGTGGACGATTGGGAGGCGTTTTATCGCATGTACCGTAACACGTTCGATAAGAAGGGCGGATGGGCACAGCTATCCGATAGCTTTTTTCAGTCGGTGGCTAAGGCTATGCCCAATCAAACGCTACTGCTCCTAGCTAAGCGCCAAGGTAAACCGGTGGCTGGAGCATTCTATATGCGTTCAAATAGAGGGCTTTATGGGCGTTATTGGGGATGTTTTGAAGACGTGGAGTTCTTGCACTTTGAAACCTGTTATTACCAAGGGATTGATTATGCCATTAAGCAGGGTTTAGAGCTTTTTGAGCCGGGTGCACAAGGAGAGCATAAGTTAGCACGAGGATTTACTCCGACCTTCACTCACTCGCTGCATCACGTTACACACCCTAATTTTCGCCAAGCGATTAGGCATGCCATTGAAGAGGAACATGCCTGGCTTGATATACGCTTGGCAGAGTATCTTGAACACTCCGCCTACACAGAAAGCTAGCTCATAAATTTTACTAGGATTGCGTTCCAAGGCGTTATAGACTGTTAAATATCAGTGTCTTAGAGAGTAATAGGAGCCGCTCATGAAGTATCAATTGGATATCATTATCAATAAGCCGGTGGATGAGGTGATTCAACTATTTGATAATCCAGATAATCTCAAGAAATGGCAGCCTGAACTGGTATCGTTTGAGCATATCAGTGGTGAAGAAGGGCAGCCTGGCGCCAAGTCTAAGCTCGTGTATTTGATGGGTAAGCGTGAGTGTGAAATGATTGAAACCATTGAAACGCGACAGTTGCCCCAGGAGTTTACTGGGACCTATGAAACCAAAGGTGTGTTCAATCGTATTGAAAACCGATTTAAACCCGTTGGTGCAGATCAAACACACTGGACGACGCACAACGAATTTAAATTTACCAGCTTGGGCATGAAACTGATGGGCTTCTTTATGAAAAAAGCCTTTCCAAAGCAAACCATGCAGTTCATGCAGCAATTTAAAGACTTCGCTGAAAAAGAATAATCCAACATATAAACGAGTTTATGAAAACATTAAGCAAAATCTTTTTGCAGGGGCTTTTTGCTGTCCTGCCTATCGTACTCACTATTGCCATTATCGTATGGTTAGTATCAACGCTTGAAACCTACCTGAGCAAACTGTTACTGCTGGTTATGCCTGCCAGCATGTATTGGCCTGGGTTGGGGTTAATTTTAGGCATCGCACTGATATTTGGCTTGGGTTTATTAATCAAGTTTTATTTAGGTCAGTTGATCATTCGTGGCTTAAATAAGTTAATGGAGCGGATCCCTGTCGTCAGCGCGGTATATAGCGCGTTCAATGATATGGTGCGTTTCTTATCGCCCTCAGAGAAGGAAGAGCTACAAAAAGCGGTATTGGTTGAGGTGCAAGAAGGGGCTGAAGTGATTGGTTTTGTCACCAGTGAGGACGTTTCGTTAGGGGAGCGCTCTGAATTGATCGCGGTGTATATTCCGATGAGTTACCAAATTGGTGGTTTTACGCTATTTATGCCGAAAGACAAGGTCAAGGAGTTGGATATGGCGCCAAGTGAGGCCATGAAAAAAGTGCTGACTGCGTCTATGGGTAGCGAAAAGAAATTAACGCCTGATGAAGTGTGAATAAAACTTATCAGTACCTGAAGGGCCTGCTGTGATTTGAGAACACCGGGCCTTTTCTGTAGAATGCGCGCCTTATCTGACCCCGTTCTGGGGTAATTCACCTGCTCGGTAAGAACAATGATTGATTTGATAGTGAATAAGACGGCGAGTCTGAAAAATGACTTACTGTCGGGTCTGACTGTGGCGCTGGCGTTGGTACCTGAGGCCGTGGCGTTTGCGTTTGTGGCAGATGTTGAGCCTTTAGTGGGGCTGTATGCAGCCTTCATGGTGGGATTGATTACCGCCATCTTTGGTGGTCGCCCTGGCATGATTTCTGGTGCGACTGGAGCTTTGGCTGTGGTCATGGTCGCTCTGGTGGCTGACCATGGCGTTGAGTATCTGTTTGCGACAGTGGTCTTGATGGGTATTTTACAGATGCTGGCGGGCTGGGCTAAGTTAGGTAAGCTCATTCGTATGGTGCCGCATCCAGTGATGTTAGGCTTTGTCAACGGTTTAGCTATCGTCATCTTCCTCGCGCAGCTAAAACAGTTTGGTGTCAGTGACGAAAATGCACCGAGCTGGCTAGACGGTACTTTTCTGGAAGGTTCCAGTATTGATGTTGCATGGTTGCAAGGCACTGAGATGTACATGATGCTAGGCCTAGTGTTACTGACTATGGCCATTATTTATGTCATGCCAAAGCTGACCAAGGCTATTCCTGCGTCACTAGCAGCTATTTTGGTGGTGTCTGCAATCGTACTGGGCTTTGATATGCCGACCAAAACGGTGGGGGATATCGCGAGCATTGGTGGTGGCTTCCCTGAATTCCACATTCCTTCGGTTCCGCTAACCCTTGAAACGTTGAAAATTATTTTGCCTTACGCTGTGGTGTTAGCCGCGATCGGCTTGATTGAGTCTTTGTTAACTCTTCGCCTAATCGATGAAATCACAGAAACGCGTGGTCAGGGTAATAAAGAATGTTTTGCTCAAGGCTTAGCAAACACGGCGACAGGTTTCTTCGGCGGCATGGGTGGTTGTGCCATGATCGGTCAGAGTTTGATTAACGTGAACTCTGGTGGTCGCGGGCGTACTTCAGGTATTGCCGCAGCGCTATTCTTGTTGGCCTTTATTTTGTTTGCGTCTCAGTGGATTGAGCAGATCCCTGTGGCAGCCTTGATAGGTGTGATGTTTATCGTCGTAATCGGCACCTTCGAATGGGCGAGCTTCCGTATTATGCGTAAAGTTCCGCGCCACGATGCGTTTGTGTTGGTGGTGGTATCGGTCGTTACGGTCGTTACAGACCTTGCGATGGCGGTGTTTGTCGGTGTTATCTTATCAGCATTGGTGTTTGCATGGACCAGCGCCAAACGTGTTCGAGTGCGCCGTACGGAAAAAGACGGCAAGGCTTTCTACACAGTACGTGGGCCTCTGTTTTTCGGTTCGACCACACACTTTGCAGAACAGTTTTCCGCGCGTACTGATTTAGACGAAGTGTATATCGACTTTGCGGAATCACGTGTATGGGACCACTCAGGTGTTGAAGTGATTGACTCGCTGGCTATGCGGTATGAAAAAGCGGGTAAAAAACTACACCTATTACACTTGAGCCCTGACTGTATTAAGCTACTAAAAAGAGCGGGCAACTTAGTTGAGAAAAACTCTGCTGAAGACCCTCGCTATTTCGTAGCTGACGACGAGCTAGGTGGTTAATTCATAGTGACTGAAGACAATAGCATGACCCAAGAAAACCCTTTTGAGGCATTGACGCCAGACTTCATTCTGGATGCTGTGGAATCGAGAGGGTTTTATTCTGATGGCCGTGCTATTGCTCTTAATAGTTACGAAAATCGTGTTTTACAGATTGGTATCGAAGACACGACACCTCTGATCGCAAAATTTTATCGGCCGAATCGTTGGAGCAAAGCACAAATCCTTGAAGAGCATGATTTTTGCTTTGAATTGGTTGAGCAGGAATTGCCTGTAGTTGCGCCAATGATTACCAAAGGCGAGAGTCTGTTTGAATATAACGGCTACTACTGCGCATTATTTGAACGCAAGGGTGGCCATGCGCCTGAACTTGATAACCTCGATAGCTTATTTACCCTAGGCCGGTTTTTAGGCCGAATTCATAAAGTTGGGCAGGCGAAAGATTATACCGAGCGTCCGAGCCTTACTCCCCAAGCGTTTGGTCACGATTCCATTGATTACATTATTGAGCACGCGCTTCCTGATGAGGTTCGAATGCCTTATGAATCCTTGGCTCGTGACTTAATGAAGTTGGTCGATGAGTTATGGCAAAGAGCTGGTCAGCAGCAATATATTCGAGTTCACGGTGACTGCCACGTAGGCAACATCTTATGGCGAGACGATAACCCTCATTTTGTTGATTTGGATGACTCGCGCATGGCGCCAGCGGTTCAGGATATATGGATGTTGCTATCCGGTGAGCGTGAGCAGCAACAAAAGCAACTGCTTGAAATTATTGAAGGTTATCAAGAGTTTTGTGACTTTAATGTCGCAGAGTTGCAGCTGGTCGAGTGCTTACGTACATTGCGCATGATTTACCATAGCGCATGGTTGGCGCGGCGCTGGCATGACCCAGCGTTTAAACATGCCTTCCCGTACTTTGGCTCGGTACAATATTGGCAGGAGCAAATTCTTGATCTGCGCATGCAGTTCGCAGAGTTACAGGAACCCGCCATTACATTGCCCATGTATTAGCCAATATCTTGCGTGCTGTATAACAAAACACGTTCCCGTTTAGTGTAAATTCAGTTTTCTCGTGCTAGTCTTAGTGCATGAAAACAAAGCACTTCAGTTCTCTCACTCATTATTTCTTTCTAGCGATAGTAGCGCTTTTAGTCGCTAGTTGTGCTAGTACTCCACGAAAATCATCACACCCAAGCAACGAGACTGAAGCGGCTCAGAAGCGTACTTATCAAGGCTCCGATAAAGGCTTGGCGATTGCCGATATTGCGCAGTCGATGGTTGGCGTGCCTTATCAGTATGGTGGTAGTAACCCTAATGAAGGCTTTGACTGCAGTGGCTTAGTCTATTATTCCCACACAAAAGTCGGCGAGCAGGTTCCTCGGGTTTCTTATGCCCAGCTTGCAGCGTCTGATGAAGTTGATCTGGAGGACCTAAAGCCTGGTGATCTGCTATTTTATCGTATCAATGGTAAGCCTTCTCATGTTGGAATTTACATTGGTCATGGGCAATTTGTTCATGCGCCTTCAAGTGGCAAAAAAGTTCGAGTTAGTTCGGTTGAAAATGTATACTTCAAACCTCGCTTGATTAGAGCGGGGCGTTTATACACTAACAACTAAAGGCCTTATGACTGAGACCAACCAAGAGCAGCAGACGTGGCATTTATACATTCTGCGTTGTAAAGATGGTACTTTGTATACCGGCATTACGAATGACCTAACTCGTCGATTTGAAGAGCACCAATCCAATAGCCCCAAGTGCGCAAAATACTTGCGTGGTCGTCAACCGCTAACCATGATTTATCATACCGACTTCAAAAATAAGTCTTTGGCGCTAAAAGCCGAACTTAAAGTGAAAAAGCTCACCGCGAGCCAGAAAAAGTTATTAGCATCCGGTCAGCTGGTGATTAATGAAATTGCAGATACTCACTAGGAGTTGGCTTGGAACAGAAACGTTTGGAAGCATTTGATTATGAAATTGTGCGAAGTGATCGCAAGACACTTTCAATCGAAGTTCATCATCAGAAAGTTAAAGTTCGAGCTCCGAAAAAAGCCCCTGAAGACTGGATAGAAAGCTTTGTTTACCAAAAAGCCAAGTGGATCGCCCGTAAATTAGTCGAGCAAGCGAAGCGAGACGAATCACGGCTAAAATTGATAGATGGACAAGTGATTCACTACCTAGGACAGGATAGAGTTATATCGGTTATAAGTGGTCCTAACCGAATTACTTTAAGCAATAACAGCCTCATTATTCAAAATAAAGAACTGACTGACGAATCTCTATCTAAGCAACTGGATCGCTGGTTGTTAACTCAAGCTAAAGCCATATTACCCAGTAAAGTTGAAGCCTTGGCCGAACATATGGGCTTACAACGAAAATTGTCAGGGATTCGTTTCCGTAAAACCAAAACTCAATGGGGACACTGTACGCGACAGGGTGTTGTTCAACTTAATCAGCTGATTCTCTTAACACCCATGTTTGTTATTGACTACCTGATTATTCATGAGCTAAGTCACCTCAAACACTTAAATCACTCAAAGCGCTTCTGGTCATTAGTACAAAAGTACTGCCCAGACTATCAAAGAGCAGAGCTATGGCTAAAGCAACACGGGCATAGTGTTTGGTATTAGCTCATATCGTTTGCCTCTACCATTATCTTAGCTTTGGTAGCTACAGGTAATGCCAGAATGATTTGTCATTAATGCAGATTTAACTTATTGATATCATTGAACTTAATAAAGTTAAAATAACTTAAATAAATTTAGAATAAAGTCGATTCCAGTGCTAGTATGAATCACTCTCACCTTACACGGTGGGAGGTTTGAATTTATTATTTTCATATAGCTAAGGAGAAGGGTATGTCTACACCCGTTTATATCAGGATATACAACTATACCGATCATGCGATCACAACCGATGTTACTGACCACCGCGATTTAGAAAATTCTGGCAAAAGTTTTGATGATAAAACGATCCAACCAGATGATGTTTATGAGAGTTCAGTTGAGGTGAAAACAGGAATCGGCAATGGCGAGTTAACGATCACCATTAAGGAAGGAAGTGCGACTCTTGGCTTCTTCAAGATGAAGGACCTAAAGAACCCACACGAAGGAGTCAATTCGATCCAAGTGCCAAACCCACCTGAGCATCCAATACAGTTCAGTTATGTTGCGTATCGTAAAATCGACAATATGCCCGAAGATAACCGATATATTTATCTAGTCGTTAATAAGTATCCTCAAGGAAGCAAACTACCTTAATTGTTGTAGGGAGTGTTAACTATAGGATGGGTTAGTCGAAGACGTAACCCATCTGTTATAAGAATGCTAGGTTGTGTACAAATGCTAACTCACTATATTGTTGAGCTTTAAAGTAGTACAAAAAATAGCCAGCAAGGCTACACAAACGCTGTAAAAACCATTACAATCTCGGCTGAAATTTGCACTGGATTTACGTTCCAGCTAGCTGAGGAAAGAGGAAAATGACTGATACTGCTTCAAATGCAGCAACAGCTCCTATTGTTGTTTGCGCGCTCTATAAATTTGTAACTCTCGAAAACTTCGAAGACATTCGCCAACCTTTACTTGATGTCATGCTTGATAATGACGTCAAAGGCACTTTATTGCTCGCGAATGAGGGTATTAACGGTACTATCGCTGGCACACGTCAGGGTATCAATAATGTTCTCGCTTGGATTAAAAGCGATGAGCGTTTAGCGGATTTGGATTATAAAGAATCTTATGACGAGACTATGCCGTTCTACCGCACGAAAGTGAAGTTGAAGAAAGAGATTGTCACTATGGGCGTTGAGGGGATTGACCCGAAAGAAGTGGTCGGCACCTACGTTAAACCTAAAGATTGGAATGCGTTAATTTCAGACCCTGAAGTCTTGTTGATCGACACGCGTAACGACTACGAAGTGGGTATCGGTACCTTTAAAGGTGCTGTAAATCCTAAAACGGAAACCTTCCGCGAGTTTCCAGACTATGTGAAAGAAAATCTTGATCCAGAAAAGCACAAGAAAGTTGCTATGTTTTGTACGGGCGGCATTCGTTGTGAAAAGTCGACTGCTTATTTGAAAGAGCAGGGATTTGAGAATGTGTTCCACTTAGAAGGTGGCATTCTAAAGTATTTAGAAGAAGTCGATAAGGACGACACTCTATGGGAAGGGGAGTGCTTCGTTTTCGACAACCGAGTTGCTGTTGATCATGATTTGCAGAAAGGCCAGTATGATCAATGTCATGCTTGTCGCATGCCAATTACTGAAGAAGAAATGCAGCATGAGAAGTATGAGAAGGGCGTAAGTTGCCCACACTGTTACGACAAACAAACTCCAGAGCAGCGCCAGCGCTATTTGGAGCGAGAGCGTCAGGTCCAATTAGCCAAAGCTCGCGGTGAAAAGCACATTGGATCAGAGGTGATTACTTCTATCGCTAAACGTCGTCAGTGGAAAAAGCAAGCTAGAGAACAACAATCAGCAAAAACTCAAATGAAGGCAGACTGAGTCTTTAATGCCAATATTTATTAGCAAACATATCTCGTTAGGTGAACATGAGGTAGAGCTTCAGGCCATTCGCTCGCAAGGAGCGGGTGGCCAAAACGTGAATAAGGTTTCGTCAGCGATTCATTTACGCTTTGACATTCAACACTCATCACTACCCAAGCCAGTCAAAGAGCGCCTACTTAAGAGTAACGATAGCCGCATCACAACGGAAGGCGTATTAATCATTAAAGCGCAAACTCACCGCACCCAAGAGCGGAATCGTGATGATGCGCTCAAGCGTTTGCGTGAAACTATCCAGCGCTGCTTAAATCCCCCTAAAAAACGAATTCCCACTAAACCCTCAAAAGCTGCTAAAAGAAAGCGTTTAGATAATAAAAAGCAACAAGGTCACAAGAAGTCGTTGCGGGGCAAAGTCGATTTTTAAGTAGCACTTCTTTACATTTGTTCAACACTATTTCCTTGCATACCAACTGATACTCCTTATATTAAATAGTAAGTCTTTTCTAAATAGCTTATTAAAAGCTTAAGGAGAACCTCATGGCAGAGTTAAAGAAGTCAAAAGATAAAGTGATCGCTGGCGTCTGCGGTGGTCTAGCAAAGTGGCTAGGTTGGGATATGTCACTCACTCGAATTATTTATACGTTATTAACTATCTGTACTGCCTTCGCTGGTGTTATCATTTATATCGTTTTGTGGATCGTGATGCCGAATGAATAGACTTTCGGCGTGCAGCAATTAATAGTGAGGAATATATGATTAAAGTCGGTGATAAGTTGCCTAACGTTGCAGTCAAGGTGATGGGCAGCGATGGGCCAGAAGATATCCAAACGGACCGAATTTTTGCTGGCAACAAAGTTGTGTTGTTTGCAGTTCCTGGTGCTTTTACCCCAACGTGTTCAGCAGCGCATTTGCCTGGTTTTGTCGTTAATTTTGATAAGTTCAAAGAAAAAGGTGTAGACACCGTAGCATGCATGTCTGTCAACGATGCTTTTGTTATGGATGCATGGGGAAAAAATCAGAACGCCGAAAGCTTATTGATGGTAGCTGACGGTAACGCAGACTTCGCTGAAGCACTGGGTCTCGATATGGATGCGACTGGTTTTGGCATGGGTGTGCGCTCGAAGCGTTTTGCTTTAATTGCTGAGGATGGTGTTGTAACAGCGCTTGAAGTTGATGAAAAAGGCTTTGAAAAAAGCTCAGCTGAAAATATGTTAAGCAAGCTGTAGGTCAGGTTGTTTAAAGTCTGCAATAAGACAAAGAAAAAAGCCGCTATTTAGCGGCTTTTTTATAGATAAACAGTCTTTTCTTTTAAGACTGTTCAGTTTTCTTATCACTGATTTCAGTCGCTTGTTTTGCTTTTTCATTTTCGGCTTCAAGCTGTTTTAGTGTTTCTTCCAATCCAATTTTAGAAATTTGCTCTCGGTATTGGTTTGCGTAGCTTTTAGCCATGCTAACGCCTTCAATAATGACATCAGTCACTAACCAGCTCTCATCAGGTTGAACTTTGAGACGATAATCAATCAAAATGGGCTCACCTTCATTGGGTACGATAGTCGAACGTACGTTTGCGAGGTTACCGCTTTTTGAGTACTGGGTATCGTCATACGAAATTGGTTGCCCGTCATAATTGGCTAAACCTTTCGCATAACTATTCAGTAACAACCCAATGAATTCATTGATAAATTTTTTGCGCTGCTCTTCTGAGGCCTGCATCCAGTATGTTTTACCAAGGATACGCTTTGCCATGTACTCACTGTCGACTTCCGGCAACAGGTAGTCGCGAATTAAGCTTTTGGCGTATTCTGAGTCAGAACGTATTTTCTCTTTATTTTCGAGAATTTCAGTGCTGATCTTTTTTGTCACCTCTTCTAGGTGAATCTTAGGATCTTGAAAAGCATGGCTCGCCAAGCTGAATGATAAAAATAGTAAAACTATCAGTGCTTTAGACACAAGTTTTTTCATGATGTCCCCTTAACAAGGATTTATTGTCGCACAACTAATGTTGCTGTATTTTACCTTTGCTTTTGATCCTAAACAATCGACCTGAATCATTCCTTAACAGAAATTATTGGTGTTTAATGCATATTTGCATTGATATCAATGCAAATATGGTCTAATTTGGAGTTAACCGTCTAATAATTATAGGTTTATGGTTTACGCTAAGCTTGTTGTAGTGTTACTTATTTATTCGAGTATGGTGCTGGTAATTCCTTTGGCGTCAGCAGCGGCCATTACTGAAACCTATACTAACGCCACTCCAGCCAACGTTGATCCCAATCAAACAAGCCCCGTTAACCGGTCTGTAACTGTCCCAGCCGTAGATTTCCCAAACGGTGTGACTGTAGATAACATTATTATTTCTATTGATTTTGATAAGCGAGATAGAAATAACGGTGTTTGCTCCAACTACAACGGTGGTCTTGTTTATAACAATGAAATTTATTTCGAATTATCAAAACCGTCAGCTGGCATAAGTAGTATTTTAATACCGTTTAACACATACAGTGGGAACGTTCACCCAGCTCCTACCAATAATGGATTTATTACGGTTGTCCTTGATGATGATGCGACAACGACAGTCGGTGGTGGAACTCCTGTAGCGGGTACGTTCGCGCCAGTAAACCCACTCAGTGTTTTTGAGGGATTAGATCCCAGCGGCACTTGGACTTTGACAATGGCAGATAGCGCAGCGCAAGATCCGCTATGCTTTTTCAGTTATACCTTGAGTATTGAAGCATCTTCACAGGTCGATATTTCAGTAACCAAGTCTGATTTTACTAATGCCTATACGCCAGGCGGTACTGCTAGCTACATTATTATCATTGAAAATAATGGTCCAGATGATGCTTTAAATCTTCTCGTTAATGACACAATCCCAAATGGTATCGTTTCTGCTAGCTGGAATTGCGTTGGTTCAGGTTCTGCGACGTGTGGTACCGCAAGTGGCTCGGGTGATATAGTAAATGTAAGTGTTGATATACCAAGCGGTCAAAGTATCCAGTTCACCGTAGACGTTACTTTTTCATCCAACCCTGCAGATTATTAGTCTAGATACAGCGGGCTGGCTTAGGAAGGCCTGCGATTTTGGTAGCTTGCTTTGCCGGGCCTTCCGGGAACAGTACATGCAGGTAGATACTATTGCCTTTGTCTTTGGACCATTCTTGAGCTAAATACTTCACTAATGGGCGAATCGATGGGCTGGTATTGAATTCTTCGTAAAATTGGCGAACGTAGCGAATGACCTGCCAGTGGTCCTCCGTTAGGTCAATATTTTCAGCTTTACTGATAGCAATGGCAATGTCTTCATTCCAAATAGAGGAATCCGTCAAGTATCCTTGTTGATCGCGAGGCAGCGAGTCTAGATCAATACTCATAGCCATGAAACCGTTTTATCGTATTCCAGAGTCAAAGCAACGAAGCCATCGTAATCTTTATTTCCCCAGCTGCCATTTGAGTCTAATCCTCGAGCAACAAGATCTTCTTCCAACACAAAGCCGGCTGTTTTGGGCTCCAATTGCTGTGCTAAAACAACAGCATTTTCGATTAATAGTAATCCATCGTTTTCATCAAGCACTGCTGAACATTGCTGAAAGAGGTCTGGGTTATTCAATATATATAAGGTTGTCATAACTAGAGTTCTAAAGCATAAAGACGAAGTCAGATTGAGCAATGATGGACTGTAACTCATTCTGTTTAGCTGGCTGAGCGACCGGCAGTAGCTGGCTTTGTGATAAACGTCGATGAATCAGTGCGTCCTCAGAGACGAGCGCCGTTTCAATGCCATATAGTTCTAAGGCTTTGAAAGTAGAGCTATGATTTTTCATATGCAGTATATCCGGTTGCTGGTTGTCCAGCAGTTGATAGACGCCATCCTCGATGAATAGCGCACTGATGTCCATATCGAAGGCGGCTGCCATTAACGCGATGTCCAAAAGCTCTCGTCCCGACTGTGTACCATAAGGAGCTTTGTTGAATATGATGGATAAACGCTTTCTCATAATAGTTACCCAAACGTGACTAATCGGTCACTTTCTAGCATGGCTTCTGTTAGTTGGCCCAAACCACTAATTTCAAAGGCTGGGTCGAGGTTATCACCAGTTAATGCATTTCGCTCAGCTTCGGCGGCGTTGGTAATGCCGCGTTTCATTGCTACTGTGACGCAGGCTACCAGCTCGAAATCATGCTCAATTGCGAGTTTTGCCCATGTTTTGGTTAGGTTGTATTCATCCGAAGGAGGACAGTTCAGGCGGCTTGCTACCAGCACTCCGTCCGCATAAAAAAAGACACGCTTTAGGATATGGCCTTGAGAGATCAATGTTTTTGCAAACTGAATTGCACTAAACTGACCTTGCGAAGAATGTGGGTTAGCCGTGACTAATAGAGAAAAAGTTGCCATACTGAACTGTAGTCATAATTGAAGATAAATATTTTATAGCAAATAAGAAGAAAATGTTAGGTGGAGGAATTGTGAAGACCTGTAAAAAGGCCTTTTTAAGCTTGTTTCTGATGCTTTGCGTGCCGACAGCTTTTGCTGGTGCTTTTTTTGAATCGGGGCGCACCCAACTAAATACAACCGTCGATAGCGGCGGCTGGGTCACTGTAAATTTGCAAAAGTCGTATGTAAATCCAGTCATTATTGCTGGAAACATTACCCATAATAATGATAACTCATTGTCTGCTCGTGTTAGGAATGTTACTGGAACTAGCTTTGAAATTGGGATGCAAAGTCCTTGTGAAAGTTATAATCGCTTTAATAGCACGACGCCTCCGCCTGCCAATACTTGCCCAAGTTCACCTTGGCTGAGTGAAACCGTCGAATGGATAGTGATCGAGCAGGGGACTTGGGTCTTTCCCGATGGTACAAAAGTTGAGGCATACTTGCATGAAACCTCTATAGTAAGAAGTAATGCAAATGCTGCGTTAGGCACCGATATCAACTACAGTCATACTTATACTTCGGCGCCAGCTGTATTGCATACTGTGAACACATTTAATGATAGTCGCTGGATTGCTTCGTCAGTATGGGCTCCTAGTGCAAACAGGCAGAGTCCTCCGACCAATACGGGCTTTAGGATTGCATTAGAGGGTGCCGAAGCCATTAATACCCATGGTTCTGAGAGTATTGGCTGGTTAGCCATTGAGCCAGGTAGTGGCACCAATTTAGGAAATAATTACGCTGCAGGGGTTACTGCCGGGCTAGACGTAGATAGACACAGTGATGAGTGCCAAAATATAACTTATGGTATCAGCTTTAGTGGCGCACCGAATGTTGTTTCAAAGCACAATACGATGAACGGAATCAACGGTGCTTGGGTTAGGGACTGCCTAAATGGTAATAACACTAGTTTTAACGTCCATATGGATGAAGACCAAGTTGGTGATATAGAAAGAACCGGTATCCCCGAATATGTAGCTTGGCTAGCTTTTGAAAACGGTAGCTTTGGGGTTTTGGAGTTTCTCCGCGCTGAAAAGACGGTAACGGATGAAGATAGTGATGGGGTTGGAGGTCCTGGTGAGTTTCTGACCTATGCTGTGACTATTACCAACCTACAAGATGACTATGCTCAACCCAACAATACAACCAGCACTGCGCCTGAATTTATCGATACATTAGATTCAAATGTGAGCTTTGACTCCGTTATTTCTGCTTCCAGTGGTACTTTAACCTATGAATCTGGAGCTAACCGTATGGAGTGGCAAGGTGCTATCCCTGCCTCAGGTACGGTGACTTTACAGTACCGGGTTAGAGTTAATGAAGATATGACCATTTGTAGTCTCAGCAACATCAGTAACCAAGGCCAACTAAACATGGATCCGATTGATGATGTTGTTGAGTTAGGTGATGTTGATGGCCTGAATCAGATTATTGAGTTAACCGATGACCCCACACGTGATGATGGTGTAGACAGCGATGGTGACACGCTGACAGGTGACGATGATTCAACGATCATTTCGGCTGACTGTTTAGCCGATATCTCTGTGACTAAAGATGATGGCGCGGGTAATTACCAACCTGGTCAAAGCTCGAATTATACAATCGTCATCACGAACTCTGGACCTCATTCGGTTGTTGGCATTCAGGTGTCTGATACGTTACCCACAGGCCTTTCATTCAACGGGGTCGTGACTTGTGCAATAACTACAGGAGTGGGAGCTTGTGGTGCTCAGTCAGTCTCAGGGCAAGACTATACCCAGACTCTAGACTTAGGTGACGATAGTACTGCAACCCTAGTGATACCGGTGACTCACAGCTCAGACCCTGCTGATTTTTGAACAAAAAAAGCGCCACATTTAGTGGCGCTTTTTCACTTTCAGTAGCAAGCTTAATTTAGCCCCAATACTTTTTTACCTTGTTTAAAGGTAACGTCCACGGGGATTTGTCGTTCTTCTAAAAGCTTCAAGTCAGCTGCTAACTGCTCACTGATAATGCCTTGGGTATTCAGTAATTCCTTGGAAGCTTCGTAATCACCATTACCTTGAATCACAAGTATTTTCTCAGAAAGTTTATTCATCGCTTGTGTCATCTTTTCAAAGTTCACGCTGTAATGACCGGTTTTTTCGTTACGCTCAAAAGCGCCGTTATCCTTAAAGAAGTTGAATCGAACCATGTTAGCTTTGCCATGCGCGCTACTTGCACCAAAACGAACTGAGCGGAAAATACCGGCTAGGAAGGTAACATAATTATCCATCAACTCGCCTTCCTTGATTTCGCCTTTTTCGTAAAGCTTGCTGATCATGTACAGACCCAGAATATCAGCTTTACCTTCCTCTAGCGCTGAAGCTGTTTCTTTTAAAGCGCTACGAACAGTCCCCTTATCATTAATCGTATTTTTGATACCTAAACCATGAGCCACTTCATGAAACATGGTGTTGGCGAAAAATGCATCAAAAGTGATATGGTCGCGCTGGTCTTCAGCAATTAACTCATCTGCAATCGGCACTAGAATTTTATCGAATTTAGCTCGCATCGCATTTTTAAGTTGTAAGCGACGAGTGCCCTTAGCTAACTGCACTTTTTCATCGTTTGGCAAGTTGATAGCGATGGTTTTTGAGCCTGCGTTGCTGTCACCTGCATAGAACACGACATCGTAAGCGTTTAAATCGCTGTCTGTGCCTGGCATTTCCCGCTTGTACTTATCTTCAACGGGTAAGCCTTTTTGTAGTTCTGGTAAGAATGCTGCAAAGCGTGATAGGCGCTCGCTCCACTTTAGGTCCTTAATGAGGACGTATGTGGAAAAAGCTGCACGATAACCGAATAACTGATCTTCATAAGTCTCAATAGGCCCGATTACCACTTCAACTGGGTTGGTTTTCATGTCCATCCAAGCGAAGTCTGACGGTTGATAATTGTCTGTCATCAATGCATCAGCACGAAGGTTTAGGTAGTTTTTAAAGCCTTCGTCTTCAGCGAGCTCTGCGGCTTGGCGTAATAAATCACTAGCTTGCGTCAGTTCATCTTTAAACGCAACAGAGTAGGGGATTAATGTTAGGCTTCCTTGATCATCTCTTCTGACAAAAGAGTAAAGGCCTTTCTTACCTGCCTGTTCCCAGTTTTCAAACTCAGTGACGGTCATGTCATCAGGATAAAACTCAGCGCCTTTATCTTTATTATCGAAGCCTTCAATAAAAGGTTTGTTGTTATCGAGTCGATCCCATGGACCATAATTAATTTCTGCGAAGGCTTTGACTTTTGGATCTTCAATCGACTTGAGTAGCTCACCTTTGTTGCCGAAAGCTTGTTTCCAAAATAAACCATCCATGATCTTACCAGCATCGATCAAGAGACCGATCATTTCCTTTTGATTATCTGAAAGGTGGCTTAAGTCACTGGTTAAGGTAAAAGGCGCGTATATATCAAATCGTGAGTAATCGTCGCTTGTTGCTGACTCTGCCTCAGACTCTTGTGGCTGCTGTTCTGTCGCCATCGTTTCATGTTGCGCCTTCGAGTTCTCGACTTGAGTGGTTGCGTTCTTTTCAGAAGAGTCTGAGCATGCGCCCAGTGCTAACAGCACTGAAAAACTTAACGCACACAGCGATGCTGTCTTTTTTAATTGAGTCATAATCTAATCCTATGTTTTTAAATTCTGTGCTCTTTTTATTTTTCTGAGTCTATCACAGCGACTAATATCGCTCGGTGAGGGTTGCCTCAGTTTATAAATTCTTTTTGGTTTAAGTACCCGGCGTTAAAATCTGCTAAATACATACTTCTCGCGCTTAACTTGCTTAACTCCAAACTCTTTTTCTTTTAGCATTTCAAACACTTCATCAACCATGTTGGGATTTCCACAGAGGTAAGCCATGTCGGTGTCTGGGTTTGGGCTGAGTTCTGCTAATTTGTGTTGAACATAGCCCGATGTACACTCAGGCTTCTCTTCTCGGCTTAAGCAAGGGTGAAAGTGGACGTGATCCAAAAGTGATATTGCCTTAAAGTCATCAAGGTAGAACATATCTTTATGGTATTGAGCTCCAAACAGAATATGGAACTCCGTATCTGTCCGAGTCTTTATTTGCTCAATCATCGAGCGATAAGGCGCAACACCGGTGCCAGTACCGACGAGGAATACACGTTTAGGTAAATCATCGGTTAGGAATAGCAAGCCAAAGGGGCCTGTCATTTCCATCTCCATACCAGGCTCTGCATTAAAGAATAGCTCACTGGCTTTACCACCTTCGACATAAGAAATCACAAACTCGATGTACGTTGAGTTTTCGCCATCCGTTTCCAAGTTCGCGATAGAATAGCTGCGTTTGATAGGGCGATCGTCTTCTGTACCAAGCATAAACGATACAAACTGCCCCGGTTTATAGGTGATGGTTTTTGGATCGTCTAAGCGAAAAACCAGTTTTCGTGTGTTGGCGGTGATTTGTTCGTTAGATTCTAAGTGAACCTTGAAGCTTGGAAGTGGCATTATTGACCCTATAACTTTCCAGAATTGGATTTTGCAACCTATTATATAAGACTAATTGCAAATATCTAGGTACGGTTTTTCCATGATTTAACAAACTTTGACATTGATTCAGTTATGGTTCATTTCAGATTTGTTGTACTAGTACTCAAGCTCCCCAGTGACGTATTCAAGGAGTGAGTCAATTTTGGGGCTGGTTAGGACGTACAGGAGATGAACATGTTAAAGGTAATCAGTAAATATAGTTTAGTTGCATCAGCAGTACTTTTAGGTATTTCAGGCGTTGAGGCTAGTCAAGAAGAGAAAGTCGGTGCTGAAACCAGCGCTGAAATCACTACAGCTATCGCAAAGCGAGCAAAAACCACCACTGTGGTTAATGATAATATAGCGACAGTTGCTTTGAAAGGCGACGCGGTCTTGCCTGTGCGCACTAGTCATTATACTAGCCAGAAATCTGATAGTGATTTAGAGCAAGAGTTAAAAGCGTACCAAACTCTTGATTTCAAGAATCAGCCTAACCAAACTCGTGCTGAGATGAAAAAGTATAGAGAAGCTAACAGTAAGTTACCGAAACTTTCTGCTAAAGCCCAAGAAAAGGGTGCTAATCACCTTTATATACACGATGCAGCGGTGCTATTGTTTGATGACGAGGATGGTGACGGAAATTACAGCAAACTTAGAGTCGACTTTGATGTGGATGCTTCGTATGACGACTACTTTGATGTCTACGCTGAATTGTTTATCCGTCGCATTGGTGATGCTCAGTGGACCCATTACTACACAACGGACGTTTTTGAAATCCACTATGATTACAGTTCCGATGAGTACAGCGTCACAACGCGTCTGAATACCGGTTTCCCACCAGGTAATTACGAAGTCTTAATCGATCTGTTTGAGTATGGTTATTCGGACATCGTGGATACGCTTGGGCCTTTTGATGATTACGATTTGACCAACTTGCCGCTAGAAGATAAAACCTACGAATCAAGCGGTGTGTCGAGTAATACCTATGTCGATAATGTTAAAACTGAAATCTTCACCGATGCAGATGACGACGGGTTCTACCGTGAATTTACCGTAACCTTTGATGTGGATACTGAAGGCAGTGCAGATCGTGATGTTTACGTCAACTTTTACCAGCGTACGAATGGCGGTTCTTGGCAGTTTGAAACTGAGTCAGATGTGTTTACTGTCTACGGCTATAGTTCGGAAGATGCCTATGAGATAAGTGGTAACTGGCAGTCAGGTTATCCAGCGAATTACTATGACTTCAGATTAGAAGTTATTGATGCTAATACTGGTGAGGTGCTGGATGATGTGTCTCCAGAGTTTTCTTCGCTACTTCAGGTGCCGCTTGAAGATGCTAACAATGATACGCGTCAGTCTAATCCTAACCCACCAAGCTCGACCACGAGCTCGGGGTCAGGCGGTGGTAGCGCTGGTCTACTGACCTTGATAGCCCTAGCGCTAGCCGGTTTTGGGAGAAGGTTCTTAAAACGTTAATCACTTCACAAAACACACGCTATAGTGTAATCTTGCTGATGCTTTTAAAGGGAGGGGACAATGAAAGCATCAGCGAGGCATATCTTAGTCACTGACGAAGAGCTTTGTCAGGAAATTAAAAAAAGTATCGAATCTGGCGTTGATTTCTCAGCCATGGCGGCAAAGCATTCTGTTTGCCCATCGAAAAGTCGTGGAGGAGAGCTTGGTGTTTTCAGGCGTGGCATGATGGTCAGAGAATTCGATGATGTGGTATTTACCCGTTCGCTTAAAATTGTCCATGGGCCTATCAAAACGACATTTGGATTCCATTTAATAGAAATCATGGATCGAGATGTGTCGTAATCTATCTGTATCAAAATGCCGCTAAACATTTGATGCAAATTTGACGATACACTCGCTTACAAATTTCCTCCAAAAAAGCGCTCAAAACGTTATAATCCTCCATTCATCAAAACAATAACAGACATTATGAAACGACGACTGATGACACCTTTATTGCTTGTGTTAGCAAGTTTTGCTTATCAAGTTAAAGCTGCTACTGACGATGGAATGTCGGTCATTAGTATTCCTAAAGTTGATGCAGAAATCACTGTTGATGGCCGTTTAGACGAAGCTTTTTGGAAAGACGCGAACCAAGTCGTTTACCGCTATGAAACTCAACCTGCACAAAATACCAAACCTAAAGTTAAAACGGTTGCTTATATTGCTGAGAATGGGGACTCCTTATTGGTCGCGATTAAGGCTTACGACCCCAACCCTGAGTTAATACAAGCCTCCTATAAAAAGCGCGATCAGATCTTTGGTGAAGATACCGTCGGCTTTAAGGTCGATACTTTTAATGATGAGCGCAAAGCCTATAACTTTTTTGTCAATGCACTGGGTATTCAGGCTGACAGCATCGAAGATGATGTACTGCTAAGAGAAGATTCATCATGGGATGCGATTTGGTCAAGCGCAGGACATATTGATGACGATGGTTATACCGTTGAGATTGAATTACCTTTCAAAGTGCTTCGCTTTCCGAATACTTCAGAGACTAAAACCTGGGGTATCGACTTTATGCGCTTTTACCCTAGAGATGTTCATTATCGTTTGGCCTATTCACCCAATGATCGCGATTTAAGTTGTGTCTTGTGCCAGATCGCCAAGGCAGAAGGACTTGATGATATTGTTAGCGGAAATAATCTTGAGTTTACGCCATACGTTTCTGCGGAAAAAAGCGAGTTTCGGGACCCTCCTGCACAGACGCAATGGCAAAGTGAGGGTGTTAATTATAACGCCGGGGCTGACTTGAGATGGGGCGTGACGGATAACTCAGTATTGAATGCAACCTTAAACCCAGATTTCTCACAAGTCGAGACTGATGCTGCCCAGTTAGATGTGAATAATCGTTTCTCACTATTCTTCCCTGAAAAACGACCATTCTTCTTGGATGGTGCTGAATACTTTAATACCCGCTATAACTTACTGCACACCCGAAATATTTCAGATCCGGATTATGGTGTGAAGTATACGGGTAAAAACAGTGAGCATTCTTATGGCGTTCTAGTTTCTCGCGATCAAACTACGAGCTTCATCATTCCAGGGGCACAAAGTTCATCTGTTTACACTTTAAGAGATAGTAATTTGGGGGATGTGGAAAGCGATGTTGCCGCTGCTCGATATTCGATTGATGTCGGCCAAAACTCACAAATTGGGTTCCTTGCGACTAATCGCTCAGCTGATGACTATGAAAATACCGTTTTATCGATTGATGGCAGTCAAAAACTCTATGATGCAGGGACTTTACGCTATCAATTCATGTACTCAGACTCTGATAATACAGAGGATATGCAACAGCGTTTTGGGTTAGCTCCCAACACTACAGGCAGAGGCTTTGAAATTAATTACAGCCACCGTGATACACATTGGAACTGGTATGCGACCCATTCGGATTTTGATGACGACTTTAGAACCGACTTGGGCTTTTTAGGCATTGTCGGCAATACCAAAGATGTCGTTGGTGCTGGCTACCGTTGGTACGGTGACGATGAAGACTTTTTCCATGAGTATAAAGTCAGTGGTGAGTATAAAGAGCGTCACTTAACTTCTGGCCAAAAGTATGAGCAGCAGCGAGAAGTTGGCTTTCAACTCAATGGACAGTACCGTTCGTTCTTCTTTTTCGGAGCTGCGAATCGTGACACTTTATTCGAACAAATTTGGTTTGATGAGCAGTTTTATTGGATGGAAAGTAGCTTCCGTCCGGTAGGCAACCTCAAAATAGGCTTTTATCTTGAAACCGCTGATACCATAGACTTTAGACACACGCGCTCGGGTCAGTCTGACTCTTATCAATTCTACACTGAGTGGCAAGTAAATGATCACTGGTTGCTTGGCTTCGATTCAAGCTTTACTGACTTTACGGTCAGTAATGAGCCACTTTTTGATGCCGTTATTAGTAATTTAAACACCAGCTATCACTTTGATGATAAGAGTTATTTGCGCCTCATCGTTCGTTATAGTGATATTGATTACAATACAGCGCTTTACTCAGATCCGGCACAAGTGGAGCAGGAAACTCAGGTCAGTCGACAGCTTCTCTATACCTATAAATGGAACCCGAGAACTGCTTTTTATCTTGGCTATTCTGACAATGGGTTTGAAGATGACAGAGTCAGTCAGTTTGAGAAGACCGGTAGAACCTTATTTACTAAGTTCAGTTACGCTTTCCAGTTGTAATGCTATAGAAATACAAAGCTTTAGAGATATAACAAAACGCGCCGATTGGCGCGTTTTTATAGGTTCCAGGCGAAAGATTCTATGATGTAAAAAAGCGTTTATTGGCTTCTTCAGGGAGTTCGAGTCCTGTTACCTGAGCGCGTTGCAGAAGCTGCCAGTAATAGCGGTAGGTCGCACGATCGTGTAGTTCGCCATCGTATTGAATCGGACCCCAGTGGTTATCCTGTGCCGCCACTAGGATATTTACTGCATCATTAACTTCTGAATAATCAGGCTTCATGGCATCTACAATCGACTGGATCTGCGTAGGGTAAATACTCCACATTCTCAAAAAGCCGAACTCTGTTCGAGCGCGTTCAGCATCTTTATAAGTTTGGTACGGGTTTTTAAGATCTAATGTCACGTTATGCGACGGGACGACGCCGTTTGCTAAGGCCGCAGTTACCATATCCGCTTTAGCTCTGGCCAGAAGAGGGTGATCAAATTGACCTGGACTACGCATGCAGGCAGCCGGAATAGCGCCTTGATGGTCACTGACAAAGTCCATCATGCCAAAGTCCAATACTTGAACCCAGTCAATGGCGGCAATTTCCCAAGACTCTTTAAGCGCACCATGAGTTTCAATTAATACATGGATTGGAATCTCTCTATCAACGCCATGCTCCTCGGATTTCGACTTGATGTAGTCGACCATTTCTTGAATGTGAGCTGCTCGGTGGGTTTTGGGAAGAGTGAAATAGGCCACTCGGTCGCCAATCGCTGGCATCAAAATATCAACGTCAGCCTTCCAGTGATCATGGGTATAATCATGAATTCGGACGCCAGCCATGTGATGTTTATTAATATCACTGGAGAGTACACGAGCAATCATTTCAGCGTGTTCTTTTTCTTTGCCTGCTTGTGCGCCGTCTTCACAGTCGCAGGTGATATCGAAAACAGGGCCGAACTTTTCCTGTAATTCCAATGCTTTAGTAATGAGTTTTTCACTTCCGGCGAAATGTTCGCAGGTTGGAATGACAGGGAATTGTTTCTCAGCATTAAACAATGCGTCGTTTGGATGAACCATCGAACTCACTATTTTCTCCTCATAAATCAACAATATAGCTAACGTTTAGTGTTAATCGCATTAGCTAGCTTTTGATTTATAGTAACGAGTGATTAGAAAAATTCAAACAATAATTTGAAATAAGCGTTTGAATATGGTTTATTTATGAACTACCACTGGTCGGATTAGTTAATATGATGCAAGAGCATTCGTTTTTGGAAAAAGTCGATGAGCAAATGGTATTGGGTGGATATTGGCCTGGGATACAGCTGTATTATCCGCCTGTTAAGTATTCTCCTGCCGATGGAATCTATGAAACCATGGAGCAGGCATCACACAGAATGCGCAAATATGCTCACAATACGAGCGCTCACACACTGTTGTTCGACCTAGAGGACGGTTGTCGACAGAAGGAAATGAGCCGTGAATTATTGCGCAAAGAGCTCCCGTTATTCGAAGAACGGCAATTCCAAATTGCTCTACGAATTAATCCTTTCAGAACTGACGAATACGAAGAAGACCTAAAACTCATCAAAGAGTGCGCCGAGTATATTGACGTTATTATCTTGGCAAAAGCAGGCGAAGTTTATGGCGCCGCAGAGATTAGGGACCTGTCAGCATGGTTAGTGGGAGTTAATCCGAAAATTGAAATTCAGCCTATCATTGAACACCCGCGTTCCCTGAAAATCTCACCGGAGCTGATGCAATACTCTACGGTGCGTCATGTGGTATTCGGTATTCACGATTTCTCAAAAGCCATGGCAATCCATTTAACGCCCGAAGGCTGGATTGATGAATTAAAAACGTTTTTACGGATGTTGCTCCTAGAAGCTCGAATAGCTGGCAAGGGGGTTATTGGTGGTGTTGAGGTATTAATTAATAAAACCCCAATGCCGGAATCTTATATTGAGCCGAATGATGTTCGTCGCTGGTTGGATCTCCACGGTGAGCATGAGTCTCATGTGGTACATCAGCATGCCTTAGTTGAGGCCCAAATGGGCTTAACAGGAAAGCAAGTTATCCATCCATTCCATGTGCACCTGTGCAAAACTGCTTTCACGCCATCGCCATTACAAATTCAACGCAATGTGCATATTCTTGAAGCCGCTATCGAAGCTGATGCGCTGCTGGGTGGTGCGATTAAGTTTGAAGGTGAGATGCTCGATCCTCCGATGTTTGGTAAAGCGCTGCAGACATTGCTAAGAGCTTACGCACTAAAGTCGTTGGGCGATAAAGATAAAGCTTTTGCCATGGACGTGATTAAGCGCTTGCCTGTACATGTCATACGTGAAAACTGGCCGTACGGAATGATTTAAGATGACGTATTCATTTGACGATATATTAAAGCAGGACGATGACGGTCAATGGGACTGGAGTCTACCTGATATTTTTAATATCACGGAAGCTTGCGTTGAGCAACATACGCGCACAGTGAAAGCGACACAAGATGCTTTGGTGATTGAAAATCAGAGCCTTGGTCAAACCTCAGTGACTTACGATGAGTTAAGTTGTTTAACCTCACAGTTTGCGAACTTACTCTCGTCCTATGGTTTAGCAAGGGATGAGCGTATCTTGATTCGCTTGCCTAACTCGATTGAATACCCTGTAGCATTTTTCGGAGCTATCAAATATGGCGCCGTTGCGGTACCAACATCAACGTTACTATCTGCAAGCGAAGTTGCGTATTTAGCAAAAGACTCTGGTGCCAAGGTCTTGGTTACCGATAAAGCGATGTGGCCGGAACTGTCTTCAGAGCTGAAAGACTCTGACGTTCAATTAGTTTTGCTATGTGGTGAAGGTGATATCAGCACCAGTGAGCGCTATGACATTGTTGATTTTAGCAAGTCTCTTGCAGAGCAGTCTAATGACTTTGACTGTTATCAAAGCAATATCAATGACCCTGCCTATTTAGTTTATACCTCTGGTACAACAGGGTATCCCAAAGGTGTTTTGCACGCGCAAAGGGCTCTGTTGGGGCGCTTGCCAGCGAGTAAATTTTGGTTTGATTTGGATGACGCTGCAACAGAGCGAATTATGCATTCGGGCAAGTTTAACTGGACCTACGTGCTTGGCTCTGCGCTGATGGATCCTTTATTACATGGCCATACGGTTATCGCTTATGAAGGTCAAAATGATGCAAACACCTGGCCACAGCTGATCCAAAAGCATGACTGCTCAATCTTTATCGGTGTACCAACCATCTACCGACAAATTATTCAAAAGACCGAGTTTCAAGGGAATGATTTGCCCAGCTTAAAACACTGTATGAGTGCTGGTGAACACTTATCTGACGAAATGCAACAGCTCTGGGAACAGCGTTTTGGCAAGCCGATCTACGAAGCAATCGGTATGTCTGAAATTTCGTATTATATTTCTCAGCACAAAGATGCTGCGGTGGTGCCAGGAGCTGCGGGCTTTGTTCAGCCCGGCCACTATGTCGAATTACTCAATGCCGATTATCAACCGGTCGCTGTAGGCGAGGAGGGGATGATTTGTATTCGTGAAGATGATCCAGGGTTATTCTTAGAATACTGGCAGCTCCCAGAAGCGACAGCAGAGGCAAGGCATGATGGCTACTTTTTCACGGGTGATTACGCGCGCCAAGATGACAAGGGCTATATTTGGTTTCTAGGTCGAAAAGACGACATCATCAACACTTTCGGCTTTAGAGTCTCGCCACATGAAGTTGAGAGAGTTTTTAAAGCGCACGATGCCGTCGCTGACTGTGTGGCAATTGGCGAAGAAATAGGTCCCGATAAAACGCTTGTGTCTATCTGCGTCATTAAAGAAGCAAATCACGACATCTCTGAAGATGAATTATTAGACTATGGCTTAGAGAAGCTTGCCAAATACAAAGCCCCCAAAAAGGTTCATTTTTTAGACTCATACCCGAGAACGAAGAACGGCAAAGTTCTTCGTAAAAAACTTATTCAGGAAATCCAACGTAAAGGTGTTAACTGATGGAAACGACCATTAACTATCGTCCTCGTCGAACCATGCTCTATGTACCGACCCATGTTGAGCGGTACATGGATAAGGCAAGAACCCTAGATGCTGACAGCATAGTATTTGATTTCCAAGAATCAGTACCACCAGAGCAAAAAACTGCGGGCCGTGAACTGCTACGTGAAAAATTGATACAGTCATGTGACTACCAACATTCTGAATTGGTTGTTCGCATTAATTCACTGCAGAGTGAGTGGGGCGAGGACGACTTACGAGCGATCGCTAATCTCAAGATAGACGCCATTATGTTGCCTCGAATTGAATCGGCTCAACAGTTACTCGAGTCGATTGAACGAATTGACCAAATCCGTGGTGACACACTCGATATTATGATTAATATTGAAAGTCCCTTAGGCGTGCTGCATGCCGAAGAAATCTGCGCGGCAAGCGAGCGAGTGGTAGCAGTTGTTATGGGAACCACTGATTTATCAAACGAGTTAAAGATTAATCAAACCAAAGATCGTCTAGGTCTTTTAACCAGTTTATCGCTGGTTATTCTCGCCGCCAGAGCTTATAAAAAATGTATTATTGATGGCCCTCATTTTGATTTAAAAAGTGTTGAGGCTTGTGAGTTTTCCTGTCGTCAAGCCAGAGACTTAGGCTTTGATGGTAAAGCAGTAGTGCACCCAATACAGTTAGACTATACCAATGACGCTTTTACACCTAAGCAAGCAGATATTGCTCGTGCCAAAGCTATTATTGAGGCCATTGAGCAGGCGAACAAAGAAGGTCGCAATGTGGCAGTGATTGATGATAGGCTTATTGAACCTTCGTTACGTGAGTGGGCTGAGAGAGTGATTAGCTTGTACAACACGGTAAAAGCGATAGGTCAAAACGAATTACTGGGTGTTGTGCGATAGTCGAGGATGTTATGAATAAGGCGTCACGTGGACTTTTCTTTGAAGACTTTTCATTGGGGCAGGTACTTTATCATGCTACGCCGCGTACTATTACGGAAGCTGATGTTAGTTTGTATATTGCTTTAACAGGAAGCCGATTCAGTCTTTTCTGCAACCAAGAATTTGCTCAGCAACTGGGCTACAGTAAACAGCCTATCGATAATGTCCTCGCTTTTCAGATTGCGTTTGGCAAAACCGTTAACGACATCTCCTTAAACGCTGTGGCTAACCTTGGTTATGCCGAAGTCGAGTTCTTAGAGACTGTGTATGTTGGCGATACTATCAGCGTTGCCTCTGAAGTTATCGGTTTAAAAGAAAACTCTAACGGCAAAACTGGTATTGTTTATGTGCACTCCAAAGCGATGAACCAGCAAGGTCATCAAGTGATCAGCTGGAAGCGTTGGGTCATGGTTCATAAGCGGCAAGAAGGTATGCAGAATACTTTCGCCGTTGAGCCTCAGCTTTCTTCACAGGTGGCGTTTGATAATTTATCAATTCCTCAGACGCTTAATATGAGTGCCTACGATGAGCGCTTGAGCGGTGAAAGCTATCGCATGAAAAGTTATCAATCGGGAGAGTGGATTGACCATATCGATGGACTTACCATTGATGACAGTGAGCATACAATGGCAACCAAGTTATACCAAAACAATGCTAAGGTTCACTTTAATCAGCACCAGATGTCATCTTCTAAACATCAAAAACGCCTTGTCTATGGCGGTCATATTATTTCTCTCTGCAGAGCATTGTCGCACAATGGTTTAGCGAATGCGCAATGGCTCGCGGCGATAAATGGTGGGGCGCATCTGAACCCCAGCTTTGCTGGTGATACGATTTATGCTGCAACTCGAGTTATGGAAGTTCAAGAATTGGGGGCTGGAATTGGAGCCATGCGCCTGCGAACTTTGGGGTATAAAAACAACTCATGGCAAGAGTTAAAGCCGCAGCTTGACCGTGCTAATCAGGAAAAGTCACGGTTACCCTCTGACGTTGTTCTCGATCTTGATTATACGGTACTGATTCCTAACTAGGGTTTGCATAGATAAGCAGAGATGTTTAGAAGGTTATTCTCAATGGCTCAGCTGCCCAGGAAACCATCCTAGGCAGTGTTTGAGTTCGTTTCTTGTGTATTCGCTATTAGGTTCTAGATGACTTCGCCAACACGAACAATCTTCATTGCATTGGTGCCGCCTAAAGTTCCCATAGAGTCGCCTTTAGTAATGATCACCAAGTCACCATTTTGAACGTGACCATGGCTCACCAGTTCATCAACTGCTAAGCGGTTAACATCGTGACGGGCCAGAACCGTAGGATCGAACTCCAAAGCTTCAACACCACGATACAGCGACATTTTTCGCAAAGTTTGAACACTTCGGCTCAGTGCAAAAATAGGAATACCCGAACGGATTCTTGATAGCCATAATGCAGTAGACCCAGATTCGGTTAGTGCTACAATCGCCTTCACACCTTTTAAGTGGTTAGCGCTATACATAGCGGCCATTGCAATGGTTTCATCGATGCGCTCAAACTCAATATCAATTCGGTGGTTCGACGTTTTAGCCAGAGATTGGTTCTCCGCTCCTCGACATACATTAGCCATGGCATCAACCGTTCTTGCGGGGTTATCGCCTGTTGCAGTCTCGGCACTTAGCATGACTGCGTCGGTACCGTCTAAAATAGCATTAGCCACGTCAAACACTTCAGCACGGGTTGGAATCGGGTTATGAATCATACTTTCCATCATTTGAGTCGCAGTAATCACCACACGATTTAGTGCACGAGCTCGTTCAATAATTCG
Organism: Kangiella taiwanensis; assembly: GCF_020005165.1. GTDB lineage: Bacteria > Pseudomonadota > Gammaproteobacteria > Enterobacterales > Kangiellaceae > Kangiella > Kangiella taiwanensis. The sequence continues at coordinate 411,723 of NZ_JAHCLT010000003.1, read as the reverse complement.
TTTTTGTACACCGATTAATTGAGCGTCACCAATTTCTACGCCTAAATCACCTCGTGCGACCATTACTGCATCGGATGCTAGTATGATTTCATCAAGAATCGATTCGTCATTAACGGTTTCAGCACGTTCAATTTTAGCTACCAAAGCGGATTTACCGCCGGCCTCATGCAATAACTGGCGAGCCTCCTCTATATCTGAGGCGCTTCGTGGAAACGATACGGCAAGGTAATCAACACCCATACTTACAGCCGTTTTGATATCTTGCTTATCTTTGTCAGTCAGAGCAGGGGCAGAAAGGCCGCCTCCAAGAAGGTTGATACCCTTGTTGTTACTTAAAACACCGCCGACGATAACGTTACAGACAATAGTGGTTGCTGTGGTCTCGGTAACTTGCAACTGAATTCGGCCGTCATCAAGCATCAGGTGGTTGCCTGCTTTAACATCCTTTGGCAGCTCTTTATAGTCAATACCAACAGAATCTTCAGAGCCTTCGTTCTTATCGAGCTCTGCGTCTAAGGTAAACTTATGTCCCGCTTTTAAGGTTACTTTGTCAGATTTGAACTTAGCAATTCGAATTTTTGGTCCTTGGAGATCACCTAAAATACCGATATATCGATCCATATCCTTGGCAATCTTACGAATTTTCTCAGCGCGTTTGATGTGGTCCTCGGCTTCACCGTGAGAAAAGTTGAGACGGAACACGTTAGCACCAGCTTCAATCAACGATTTTATTGCTTCTTCAGTGTCAGTTGCTGGACCTAGAGTGGCAACGATTTTGGTTCTTTTTAACATATAAATAGACTCTTAAAGACTTAAGAATAGTGTAAAGGTATCGCTAATGAATACAACTACATTTTGGTGAATCTTAGACAATATATGAGGACGGCATAGCATTAAAAAAGGGGCCGAAGCCCCTTAGTTGTATCATGATTATTACTAGTTGTTCTCGTAAGCTTCTCTTTGCTTAGCTTCTAAACTTTTCGCGTCTCGCTTTAAGAACCAGTCACGAGTATTGCCCATTAATACGTACAAGCAAGGTACCCAAACCAGTGTAATAAGTGTCGCAAATACGATACCAAAGCCGAGAGATACCGCCATAGGAATCACTAGCTGAGCTTGGAGGCTAGTTTCCATCGTAATTGGCAACAGACCAAAGAAAGTGGTTAAAGACGTTAGAATGATTGCACGGAAACGTTGCGTACCAGCGTTTACGGCGGCATCAATTCGGCTCATACCTTCTTCTCTAGCTCGACCAATGAAGTCGACCATCAGTAAGCTATCATTAACCACCACTCCTGATAGAGCAATAATTCCAAATAGCGAGAACATGCTGAGGTCGAGGCCAAGCAGTAAATGACCAAACATAGCGCCGATGATTCCAAAAGGAATAGCGGACATAACAACTGCAGGTTTTACATAAGACTTTAAAGGAATCGCCATCAAGCCATAGATCATGAGTAGGGCGATTAATCCGCCGAGTGCCATCTCATCTTGCAATACTTGCTCATCTTCACTTGGACCGCCTGGCACTAGCTTCACAGAAGGGTGCTCTTGAAGAATGTCAGGAATGACGTTTTGCATCATGTCCATGTGTACTTCGCCCGGAGTGATTGCAGCCTGTTGACTGACGTCAGCCGAGATGCGGTTCGCTCTCACTCCGTCGATGCGTGAAATTCGTGAATAACCTTCACTGACTTTGTAAGTCGCAACATCTGAGAAGGTGACGTAATCACCGTCCGGCGTGCGAATCGGCATCTGTTCCAAGTTGCCAATCGAGCGACGATCTTCTAACGGATAACGGACAAAGACTTTGACTTCTTCAGTGTCACGAAGGAAACGCTGTGCCTCCGCACCGTAGAAGGCATTGCGAACTTGCGTTGATAAACCTTGTACCGTCAAACCTAAATTACGACCATGAGGTTTTAAATCAACAACAATTTCTTCTTTACCGCCTGATAACCCGTCGCTGATATCATAAACACCGTCATATTCAGAAAGTTTAGTCTTGATCTTTTCTGATACGGTTTGAAGTTCATCAATGTCGCTACCAATTAACCGGTAACCAACGCCACCGCCGCCAGGTCCACCGTTACCAAAGCTAACTTCTTGTACTGATGGTAATTGGCCGACGCGGTCGCGCCACATATCAGTAAACTCGTATTGGTTAATTGGCATGTTCTCGCTTTTCACCAACTCGGTCCACATGTAGGCGCCAGTGTTGTTGTTAGTCCAAGTGACTGAGTGTTGCTTAACACCAGTACCGTACTTGGCTTTAACTTCTTCATGGATCTCGTTAAGCTTTTCTTCAACTATGGTAATGCTTCGAATGGTTTGCTCGGCCGTTGAGCCTTCCGCCATTTTGACTTCAACAAACACACCATCGCCAGGAACATTCGGCATCATGGTGGTTTTCACCAATCCACCGCTGATGAAGCCGACTGTCGTGATCAAAAGTAAACAGATAAAGCTTAAGACTGTTAGCCCGCGGTAGTTCAGAAGCTTTTTGAGACCAGGAGCATAGACATTACTAATAAAGCGTTTTAACGCACCGCTGATTGCAAGTCGTATGCCACGGAAGAATTGCTTAACTTTTCTCAACAGTGGGTTTTTAGTGTCTTCAACTTTATTCAGTTTCATGTGTGCCAAGTGAGCTGGTAAAATCAGCTTTGACTCAACTAATGAGAACATCAAGCAGAAGATTACAACCAAGCCCATGGAGGCCATGGCATTAGTCCAAGGCCCGCTAATGGCTAGAGTAGGGTAGAATGCAGCCATGGTGGTAAGTACACCAAAGGTTGCTGGTAAGGCGACCTTTCGCGCACCCTTAATGACGCTATCCACACTGTGCCCATGCTTTTCAATCGATGACCAGGCACTTTCCGCGATAATAATCGCGTCATCGACCACAATTCCCAGAACCAATATGAATCCGAAGAGGGTAATCATATTAATGGTCATAGCAAATGCGGGGTACATGTACATTAAGGCAAAGGCCCCTAAGAAGCAGAGCGGGATACCAATCATCACCCAGAATGCGAGTTTAAAGCGCAAGAATAAGGCAAGAACAATAAACACCAGAATGACACCAGCGATCATGTTCTTTTGCATCATTTCCAAACGGCCCTTAAGGTAATAAGTGCCGTCGCCCCAAGCGTCGATTGAGATACCGTGAGGAAGCTCGCTTTGCTTTTTGTCGAGGTATGCATAGACTTCTTCTGCAATTAACAAGTCATCAGATTCAAGCGAAGCTTGGATGCGCATATTGACTGCATCCTTGCCGTCGAAGCGAGAAATAAACTGATACTCAGCAAAGCCATCATCAATCGCTGCAATGTCACCAACCAACAGCGTCGTACCATCAGGCAGTGTCATTAACGGAATTTGAGCAAAGTCTAAACCAGTGTAGGCTTGGTTTTTAGTTCTCACCAAGATGTCGCCACCGCGGGTTTTGATGGTGCCACTTGGCAAGTCAAGGGAGTAGCTGCGAATTGCTTGAGCCACTTGCTGTAACGTTAAGCCGTATTTGCGAAGCTGATAGTCGCTGACCATAATGCCGACTTCATAGGGACGTGTACCATTGACCTGCACGATAGATACGTTGGGCTGTCCCAATAACTCGGTCTTAATATCGTTCGCGTATTCTTTGAGAACTCTTTCGCCGGCATCACCAAAAACACTTATCCACATCACTTGTCGCTGCATGCGGTTTTCGTAAATTACAGGACGTTCTGCAAGATCCGGTAAGTTAGGGATTGAGTCGATTCGGATTTTTACCTCATCTAAAACGGAGGCAACGTTATAACCTTCTTCTACTTCGATGTTTATGCTACCTGAACCCTCGCGTGCAGAAGAGTTGAGTTTTTTTATGCCCTCAATTTCTTTAATATTCTCTTCAATGAGAATAATGATACCTTCTTCAACTTCTTGTGGTGCTGCCCCAGGATATGGAACCTGCACACTGATCGAGTTGACCACCATGTCAGGAAAGACTTGCTGGCGGAGTTTCGATATACCAATAATACCTGCAACAATAATGGCAATCATAAGAAGGTTTGCTGCAACTGAGTTGCGGGCAAACCAAGAGATGATGCCGGAATTAGTATCGTATTCTTTTGACATTCCCGACTCCTACTGACTTACAGAAGCTGTTTGTGATTTTTCGCCAGACTCAGCATCGTTGCTTGACTGCTTATCATCGCTCTTCTGATCTGCTAATTTTTCTTGCGCTGCCTTTTGTCTCTCAGCTTGTAGCGTTGAAAGTTTTTTAACTTTCATGCCATTTACCGGGTTTTGTACAGGAGTCGTAATGACTTCTTGGCCATCTTCCAAACCTGAGCTGATAAAAATTGTGTTGCTTTCGGTACGAGCTAACTCAACTTCAACGAGCTCTATTTCACTTTCGTTTACTAATGTGAGAACTTTATTGCCATAGTATAAAGCTTGGCGTGGAAGAGTGATCAGTCCGTCTCGCTCTTTACCTGCGATTTCAGCTTGAACGAATGTGCCGTAGCGTAGTGGGGTTTCTCTGGACTTTTCTAAACCGTATGGGTCATCAATTTGAGCGACTAAGTAGGTTAAGCGGTTACTTTCTTCAACAACGCCTTCGGTACGTACCAATTTACCAAACCATTCTTTTTCTTCACCAGCGAAAACACCGCTCAGTCTGACGTCAGGATAGGTTTTGTCGTCACCTTGTTGAGGCAAGTTTAAATAAGCGATTTGTTGATCCGGTATCGGAAGGCGAACTTCTGCGGTACTAGTACCGAACAATGTTGCCACAGGAGAGCCCATATTCACGAACTGTCCTAATCCAACATTTTTAGTTTTAACCAACGCGTCAAATCCCGCTTTAACTTTGGTTCGTTCCAAATCTTGTCGAGCTCTGTACAAAGCGGCTTCTGCTGACTGTACGGCTGCCTTAGCCTGATTGAGCTGCGGGATTCTTAGTACTAAATCGTTTGGCTCACCGCGGCCAATTTTTTCCCAATCTTTACGTGCTTGATCAGTTGTTGCCTGGGCATTTTGCAAGTTTGCTTTTGCTTGAGCTAGATTAGCTTCCGCTGAACGGACGCTGGCAATGTAGTTTGCTGGGTCAATTTCGAGAAGGAGGTCGCCTTCCTTAATAAATGAACCCACACGAAATTTGTCGGATACTTTCGTGATTCGACCGCTGACTTCTGCAACTAAGTTGGTGTTGATTACTGGCTGCACAGGACCTTGGCTGTCGACAATAAACTGTGTAGATTCCTTATTAACAACTTTAGTCTCAACGATTGTAGCTTGTACTACAGGTTTTTTCTTTGGTGGCTCTGGTTTTAAAGAGCTCAAAAAAGTGATACCCGCAAAACAAGCAGCTACAATGGCAATTCCTACTATTATTCGTTTATTCATAAAGCCCCGCAAAGTACTTTAGCACTAGAAAAATTTTGATTGTTACATTATACGGAGCGAGTGGACTGATAACTAATGTTTTGTAGTGACAAAAAGTTAACAAATGTTTCAGTTGACACCATTCAGACATACAAAAGGCGCTAAAAAAGCGCCTTTGAAATCATTGAGTTAGATTAGTTATAAAGTTTGGCTATTATTTATCGCTAAGCCATTTATGAAGCCAATTATTAACAACATTGTGCCATTGGATGCTGTTGTTAGGCTTTAGTACCCAATGGTTCTCGTTCTCGAACACTAAGAACTGGCTGGGAATGCCTTGTCTTTGTAGAGCAGTAAAAGTGCCTAAAGACTGTGTTTCAGGAACCCGGAAGTCTTTAGTTCCTTGAACCACTAGCATGGGTGTTTTCCAGTTTTTAACGTGGTGGACAGGGTTATGCTTTTCGAATGTTTCAGGTGTGTCGTAATAGGTTCCACCATTTTCCCACTCGACGAACCACAACTCTTCTGTTGCGTAATACATCATACGGTTATCAAAAATACCGTCATGGTTGACTAAGCACTTGAATTGATCGGGCCATTGGCCGGCAATCCAATTAATCATGTAGCCGCCATACGATGCTCCTAGCGCACAACTATTGTCAGTATCAATAAAGTCATAAGTCTCATCGATATACGCCATCCCTTTTTGCAAGTCGACGAGCGGTTTACCGCCCCAGTCGCCAGTAATCGAGTCGGTGAACTCTTGACCGTAGCCTGTAGAGCCATGGAAGTCGATCATTACAGCAACGAAGCCTTGGCCAGTATAAGTTTGTGGATTCCAACGGTAGTGGAAATGATCACCAAAACTGCCTTGCGGTCCGCCATGGATTAAAAAAGCGAGAGGGTATTCTTTTTCAGGATCAAAGTCAGCAGGCTTTACCGCGTAACCGTAAACCGTTTCATCGTTCCAACCTTCGAAGCTAAATTGCTCATAGTCTCCAAAAGCGATGTCTTTGAGTACAGATTGGTTGACTTGAGTAATTTGTTGGGATTCGCCACTGGATAAATCGAAACGGTATAAATCAGCAGGCTTCTTCAAGTCATCATATTGATAAATTAATTGCTCTTCGCCTACGCTTACGCCACCCACGTAACCTTTATGTGTTAATAGCTTTGATGTTTTGCTCGCAATATCAAATGCCCACAACGACTTTTTACCAATATTGTTACCAGTGACGTAAAGCGTCTTTCCGTCTTGACTGAAAGCATAGCTTGAGACTGAGCGATCCCAGTCTTTAGTTAAATTGGTGACTTCGCCAGTCTTTAAATCTTTTAGGTGAATTTGCAAACGATCAGCCTCAAAGTCAGGACGATCCATGGCTAACCAAGCGAGCTTGGAACCATCAGGACTAAAGACAGGCTGTGTGTCCCATGCCTTGTTCGCTTGCGTGATATTTGTGATGTCGCCGCCATTGATAGGTACTTGGTACAAATCAAAATTAGTTGATCGTGACTCTTTCTCGTCAGCAACCCGCAAAGTAAAGACAACCGTCTTTCCATCAGGACTGATGGTATATTCTTCAGCACCGCCGAAGGGGCGAGAAGGGACGTTACCGTTCAACGCGTGCGATAGTCGTGTCGCTGTTGAAACGTTCTGGGTTAACTCAGCACTGAAGAGTCTACTTTGAGTACCGTCCAGCCACTGATCCCAGTGACGCACGAAGGTTTTATTGTAGAGCTTCCCTGTAGCTTTTTGCTTAGCACGCTTATCAAAGTTCTCCTTGCTGCAGATCAAGCGCTCACATTCAGGAAAAACTGTAGCGCTGAACACAATGTGGCTATTATCGCTAGATAGCTTAAATGTATCGACGCCAACTGGGAAGTCACTGACCTGCTCGATAGACTGGGATTTAAAATCATAGCTATGTAGTTGGCTTGAACCCGTACGGCTTGATAAAAAATACAGCTTCTTGCCATCAGCAGACCAAGTAGGGGAAGTGTCTGCCGCTGCGTGTTTTGTAATTTGCTGAGCGTCACCGCCTGTACTCGATACCGTATAAATGTCGTAACGTCCTCGGTCCGCCTCTAAGTCAGTGGTTCTCAGCTGGTAAGCCACAGTTTCGCCGTCAGGAGAAAGTGTCGCCGCACCCACTCGGTTGAAGGTGACCATATCTTCAGCAGTAAAACTCCTTGGTTCAGCAGCTACACTGATGCTCGCCACTGACAAACCCAATAAAATTGATAAATATTTCATGCTTAGTGAATGTTCCCATTTGGTTTAATCTCGTGTCAGCACTATACAAAGCTTTAAAACCCAAGTCGATAAAATACGCCAAAATCCAGTTGACAGGATCGACCTCCGTGCTAAAATGCGCGCCTGTTTGGGGCTATAGCTCAGCTGGGAGAGCGCTACACTGGCAGTGTAGAGGTCAGCGGTTCGATCCCGCTTAGCTCCACCAATTTTGTCTTATTGCTTTGTTGCTTAACTCGTCATTTGCTCATGCAAATTTCCACGATAAGCGCCGCGCACTAAGAACAAAATCTTAAATTGAAAGATGTAAAAGTTTTGTGTCCCGTTCGTCTAGAGGCCTAGGACACCGCCCTTTCACGGCGGTAACAGGGGTTCGACTCCCCTACGGGATGCCACATAAAATAAACCTGGCTATATGCCAGGTTTTTTTATGTCTGTATATTCTGTATGGGGATGGAGAACCCCTGTAAGGGTTCGAAAAATTTGTCTGGAACAAATTTTAACAGCGGAGCAGAGCGACGCTGGCCCGAAGGGCGAAGCACAGGATGTGCTGAGTACTCCCCTACGGGAACAAAACTCTACGCCCCGCAATGCTTCACTCTAACACTTTGACTCAGGCCTGAGCTTCCAGTAACCTCTACAAACTTAAACCAAAAAGAATACTGTAATAGGGCTGTAGGGAAATAGCCATTTAGTACATATTTCATTGTAATTTCGAGAGATAGTGCACTTCAAGACTGTCTTTGTTACGGCGCTAGCTACCTTTTGGCAATGACAAAAATTATTTTTATACATTAGCAGGTTATAACCGAATCTGTGATGTTCTCAAGTTAAGCATCAAGGAGTCACATGGCAAGATTAGATACAAGGCTGGAAGCTGAAGGTGCTGAATTTTTGGTTCTTGGCCAGCTTCTGCTACATAAGATCGCCTCGTATAAAACGTATACTAATATGCCAGGTTACGATTTGGTGGCCACAAATCCCGAATCAAATAAATCTGCTATGGTTCAGGTCAAAAGTAGGTGGCGCACTGGTGCTGGCGGTTTTCCTATCAAAAACTTCTGTTGTGATTTCGTTGTTGTGGTTTTGCTTAATCGAGGTTCAAAAGATGGCAAAAAAGAAGTTTTACCACCAAGGTATTATGTTTTTCCTGTTGATGTAATTGAGTCTGCTCCCCGCAGTAAAAACTGGGGCAAGGTAAATCTCAAAGATATTCCTAACTACGAAGAATATGAGGAGAAATGGCTTTTAATCTCTGAGTTTCTTGGAGAGCCAAATGTTTAATAAGCGGTTGTGTCGGAAAAGTTTCCGCTACTATCTTTCGTGTAAACGCGCATAAAACCATCACCAAAAATTTGCTGATTTAGCCGGGCGTTATACAACTCACCTCTAACTTGTAATTGGCAACTCAATAGTAACCTTTAGTCCATTAGGAGTGGCATTCTCCGCATAGATCGTGCCGCCATGGCGCATTATCGCTTTGCTGGCGATAGCGAGGCCGAGGCCTGCGCCGTTGGATTCTTGTATCGCCTGTTTACCGCGGAAGAAGGGCACGAATAATTGTTCAAGCTCATGTTCGTCAACTCCAGTTCCTTGGTCCTTGATGATGACTTTGATGACTCCAGTTTCCTGCGCCGAGTGCACGCAAACGTGACTACTCTCTGGGCTGTATTTGATAGCGTTTCGAATGACGTTATCAAAGGCAAAACTGAGCAGTATTTCATCGCCAATGAGCGTCAGATCATCCTCAATATCGCTATCAATCACAATATCTTTCTCGCGAGCTTCGAGTTGGCATGAACGTATGATTTGCGACAATAAATCCGTTAAATCAACGTCTTCTTGTTCGATAGAAACTTCGTGGTTTTCCAGTTTTGCCAAGCGTAAAACGTTACCGATGATGTCATCCAGTTTATGCAACTCACGTTCTGCTCGTTCCAATTGCCTTTGATTGTTTTCTGGCTCTTTTAATGCCATCGCCAAAGAAAGCTCTAGGCGGGTAAGAGGGGTGCGAAGTTCGTGTGAGACATCTGCCAACAGACGTTTATATAAACTGATCAGCGACGATAATTTGTCCGCCATATTATTAAAGTCACTGGCAAGATAACCAATTTCATCTTGGCGTTTCTCAAATCCATCAACTCTATGTTGTAAGTCACCGCCTGCCAGAGTTTGGCTGCTGTGACGCAGTTTGGTCACAGGCTTACTGATGTTACGAGCAATTAGCCAGCAGGGGACAAGGGTGACTAAAGCTAAAAGTATTAACTTGAGCCAAATCGGCATTTTCCACAGCTGAATCCAAAAATGGTCGGCATGACGGTTTTTTGATATCAACATCAGCTGATAGCTTTTATCACCACGATCAAAAAGTTTCGGACCAAAAATGGTGATATGTTCATCTCGAACTTGTAAGGGCTCAGCTTTCAAAGCCAAGTTAGAAATGATGCCTTTGTTTAGACGAGGGTGAATTTTTGGAGGATAAACCAGCTTCCCCGTATCGGCATCTTTCAGCACGATCATGGTGTTTTTAAACTTGTTTTCCAGCTTCTTAGCAAGTTTCTTAATATTGTAATGGGGTACTTCGGTCAGCATATCGGAGACTTTATGCAATGACTTCAGCTGATACTTGTCAGCTGGGCGTACTTTATCCCAGTTGGCCAGTTGTTGATTGATCAGCAAGACCGCACCAACGATAATTAAAACCGTTCCCCAAAATCCAAGGAAGATTCTGCCAAAGAGAGAGTTAAAAGGGTTAAGCGCTTTAAGCATATTATTTGAGGGAGTCCGATAATTCTCTATTGACTAAACGATAACCTGAGCCGCGTATGGTTTTAATCTCCAGCTCAGATTCAGGTTTTAGTTTTTTGCGTAAGTTACTGATATGAACATCAATACTGCGATCATACTGCACAATACGACGTCCTAAGATTTCTCTACTCAGCTCATCTTTATTGACTAAGTTACCAAAGTTCTCTAACAAAAAGGCCAAAAACTGATACTCAGTGCCCGTCAGCTCGATTTCTTCGCCATCAATATGAACCATGTGCGTATTATGATTCATGACCAAGGTTCCGGCTTTTTGGATATTACTTTTCTTTTCTTCCTGCGCGTAATCAAAGCGGCGCAAAATCGCTTTAACGCGAGCCAACATTTCACGATGATTAAAAGGCTTAGGTAGGTAATCATCAGCACCTAATTCTAAACCTAAAATCTTATCGTAGTCTTCGCCTCTAGCGGTTAGCATCAAAACAGGTACCTTGCTAAAGCGACGCAACTCTTTTAGCGTCTCAAGGCCATCAATTCCAGGCATCATAATATCCAGCAGTACCAAGTCATACGGCTTTTGCTTGCAGTAATTCAGCCCCGACTCGCCATCAAAGGCTTGATCGCAATGGATTTGTTCGCTCGACAAATATTCGAGCAACAAACCCGAAAGCTCTTTGTCATCATCAATTATTAAGACTTGTTTACTCATGCTAAGGACTAATTGGACGTTACCGGAGTTTTATCAATAATATCACTAGCTTATGTTATATCCTTCTTCACGATTTGAATAAACTACTTTTACTTAAACTTTACACTCGCTTAGCGTTGCTTAGCAAAGCGGGGCGTAGACTGTTAACTGTTCAAAATAAACACATCAACTGAAAGGAAATATTATGAGCAGTTTAAAGAAACCATTAGCTTACTTATCAATGATTGCTTTGTTCGCCGGCGCTTTAGCCATCGCACCAGCACAAGCCGGTCCAAATCATAAACATCATGCCAAAAAGCATCACCATGGCGCGATGCACATTCTGAAAAAGCTTGATCTGAGCGATGAGCAAAAATCCGAAGTCAAAAGTATCATGAAAAACGCTAAAGAGCAGGAGAAGGGGCTTCATGAGTCATTAAAAGCTTATAAACAAGCATTACGAGACCTTGTAAACAGCCCAGACTACAGCGAACAAGCTGTTCGTAGCCTTCATGCTCAATACCAATCGGTATTCGCTGACAAAGCCGTGATCAAAGCAAACGCCAGCCACCAAATCAACGCGCTATTAACCCCAGAACAGCAAGCCAAGAAAGCTGAAATCAAAGCCAAGATGAAAAAGCGCTGGGAAGAAAAGAAGGCTCACATGAAAAAGCGTATGAAAGAACGCCAAGCTGAAAATGCATAATTATTAAAGCACTATAAAAAGAGTAGTGACACGCCGCCGTAGCCCTAGCTCTGGCGGTTTTCTTTTTTAAGCGTTTGAAATTTAAGCAAAGTGATTGATTTTAGAGCAAAAAATAAAAAAATCGCAAAAAACATAAAAAAAGTGCAATTAACCTTTGACAAAGATACCCGATAACATTATTATTTCGCCCGCGTTTGAGGCATACGGTAACAACCGCTTCAAACAACAAGTTTTGTGTCCCGTTCGTCTAGAGGCCTAGGACACCGCCCTTTCACGGCGGTAACAGGGGTTCGACTCCCCTACGGGATGCCACATAAAAAAAACCTGGCTATATGCCAGGTTTTTTTATGTCTGCATATTCTGCATGGGGATGGAGAATCCCTGTAAGGGTTCGAAAAATTTGTCGGGAACAAATTTTAACAGCGGAGCAGGGCGACGCTGGCCCGAAGGGCGAAGCACAGGATGTGCTGAGTACTCCCCGAAGGGATAAAACTCTGCGCCCAAAGGTAGTTTTCGAATTTCCTCGTTCAAAGTCTTTGGATCCTGACTTTCGTCAGGATGACAATTCTTCAAGTCTGAACACCAAGCCTTATACTTCCAACACTCCTTTGATCTTGTTACTATCTTTTGAGTTAATTAATACAACAGATCATAAAATTACAAAGTATCTCAAGTAACGTAAGTCAGGGAGTGGAAGTATGGATGTAAATATAAGAGAACTTGCTAAATCCTATTCTAAGAAAAGCACTGATGAACTAGTTGGCATATACTTAGATGGAGCTCTCACAGAAGAAGCTTTTAATTGTCTTATAGGTGAATTAGGTTCACGAGGAGTTGATCATTATCAACTATACTTAAAGTCGGACCTTTCGCAACTTAAGGCAAAAAAATCTGCTTTACTCGGCTAAGTTGAGAAGCTCCTAAAAGATAAAAAGAAACTGTTGAGCCAACTTGAGAAAGAGAAAACTACAAAAACTAAAGGTATGTTCAGCTTGTTTTTTGAACGTAAACGACTTGAAGAAGAAGCAAAGATCAAAGAGTTAAAGCAAAAAAATAAAGATTAATGGGGTCAGAGTAACTGGGTCAGAGTATATTATTTTGATTAAGCGTAGCCTCGAATGAACGTAAGTGATTTCGAGGTTTTATGTTAACAATTCATTTATCTCCTTGATTACGCTGACTCTAATCGAGACTACGTTCACAATTGTGTTAGCCAATTTTGGGTAACAATTACTCCTTATAAATTAGTAAGTTATAGCCTAATTCGGGTATTCTTATGTTATATGCTACGAAAATTCTAGTAACCTGCGTCTTAATTATTTTGATCTCAGCTTGCGCTGTTAATAATAAATTTTATGGTTGTGAGGATAACTTGTGCCAGAAACTTATATCTCAAGCAGAACACGGGTTTCCAATATATGATGGGCTAAATGATACGGGTGAAGTACTCAAGCTAGAGCAGGATCTCCATTCATTTTTTGTAGTTCAATCAGGAAATGTTTTTCGACTAGGAAAAAGGTATCAAAACTGTAGTGACGAACTAAAGTATATTTGCTCTAAAGAAGAACAGTGTCAATTTGTAGCCACTGGTATGAGATTATGCAATTTAGACTAAAAGCAACCGTAGCCTCGAAGAAGTGAAGCGCCTTCGAGGCTTTCAGTTAGCAGGCTACCACTTCCCTCGATTACGCTTCCGCTAATCCAGGCTACAGTAGTCAACTCTTCATTAGCCAATCCTAACCACATATTGTATCATTCACTCATAAATTCTAATTGAGAATCATTCACAATGATCGAGTCTATTATTAATCGTGTTTCGTGTGGTCGCTTGGAATCGCCTGCGCCTTCTAAAGAGCATTTAGAGTTGATGTTTAAGGCGGCTTTGCGTGCGCCAGATCATAAGGGACAGAAGCCTTGGGAGTACATTGTTTTTGAGGGTGAGAAGGCGTTGAGTCGCTTTGGTGACTACTTGCTTCAAGCTTCTCTGAAAGACAATCCAAACCTTGATGAGGACAAGCAGGAGAAGATTAAAAATAAGCCTCACCGAGCGCCTATGGTGGTTGTGGCGGTTGCTAAGGCGAAGAATAACCCTAAGGTGCCGCATGTTGAGGAAATCTTGTCAGCGGGGGCTGGGGTGCAAAACTTAATTCTTGGGGCTTATGATTTAGGTTACGGCGCCTACTGGCGTACAGGAAGCTTGGCGTTTAATGACCACATGAAGCAACCGTTAGGTTTAGACTTTGAAGATACGATTGTCGGCTTTATCTACCTTGGTACGCCTTCGGTAGAGCTAAAATCTAAACCTGTTCCTGAGGTGGATGATTTTGTGAGGTGGGGGTAGTTTGCTACTGCCGCTCGTTAAGATTGTTTATTAATATTGCTTATTATTTAACTTAGCAAAATAATAAGCGAGGGCCACAAGCATAATAGGTATGAAGCCTAATCCGTAGTACAAAATAAGTGGTCCAGACAAAGAGCAGCCTACGGCAACACCGAAATGTACTTTCTTAGAAATGTGCCAAAAACTCTTTTTTTGAGAAAATATATTCAAATTGAGTAGTAAAAAGCTAATTAGCCCAGTACCTCCTAAAATTAATACTGCCACTAGTAATAAAATTTCCGAACGAAAAGTAAAATGTTCGGAAAATATCATAGAAGTTGTAAATATCAGACCAAGTAGCCAATAAAGAGTTATAAGTAAAAAAGTGGAAAAAACAGCAATAACATAAAAAATCTTAAGAAAGAGTAGTGGTTTACCCGTGAGTATCGGTAATTGCATTAACCAACATCCCTTTAATCTGTTCTACAATCGCTTTAATAACGTCTTTATCGAATTCTTTAATTCGTGGTGTGTGGATATGTCCTGTGGGGACTTTAGTACCAAGTTTATTGCCTAGGTTTATTGTGCGGTAGGAGATTTCATTGGAAAGGTAGCCACCACCGCCACCTTCGACGGCTATGGCGCCTTTTAATTCTTCTAAACTATTGGGCCTAAAGGTTTTGTCGATCGTCGTGACTTCTCGATTATCATTAATTTGATATTTGCCCTTGGCTTTCATCATGGCTTCGTAGGGTAGCGAAAACTCAACAAATTCTGGGCCTTCGAGATGCTCCTCCCCAAGCTTTCCAATAACGGGTTTAGCCGCTGAACCACCTGAATAGATATTGTTGTTATCAGGTGCAGAGGACGAGCGACGGCGCCCTGGGAAGTGTTCTAAATCGAAATGTTCACGGCCCATACTGATGGTCGCTAACATATCGATAGAGTTATCTTTTAGGAATGGTTTAACGACTTTCTCGACAATGCCTTCATCAAAATCTTGGTAGCGCACAGGGAACATGGCCGCTTGGATCTCTATCGTTTTACCGTCCTTTTCGATGATGGTGTTATCTAGGCGAAGCGCTGAGACTCCTGAGGGATTGCTTTGCTTAATATTCCTATCGAGTAGAAAAGGATCAAAGCCGGTGATCAATATCTTAACATCAGACTCTTGGTTGAAGGCTAGGGTGCTGTAGCCTCTGGACACTTGATCAATAATAGTTTCCAGTTCATCAAGTTGTGACTTTTTGAGTGGTTTTACAAGATCTTCCGTGCGCAGGGCTTTGGTCATTTTTAAGCGAGCCCAGTAGAGCGGGCGGTCGTCAAATGTTGAGTCTGTCGCCTGTAAGTCTGTTACTGCTATTTGCCACAGCGCCTCTGCGTATTGGGTGGTCATGGCGAGTGTCTTATCAAAGCCTGGGCTAGCTCGAAGTTCGCGTTTGAAAGCTTCTACCGTCTCGTCATAACGGTCTACAACTTCGGGGAGCTGCTTTTTAGCTTCAGTTAACCGTTGCTCCTCAACCGTGAGCTCAATATCAGCAATACCAGCAAGCGATGTTGACGTTACTAACAGCAGCGTTAGCGTCAGAAATAATGTGCGCATGTCCAAGTCCCATTTAAGGCTTTTAACGAATTTAAAAGCCTTTCCACAATTTGGATTGTTTTTCTTCGTAGTCCGGATTATCGCGCTTGGCGTTAATTTCTTCGTATTTTTGTCGCTCAGCTTGACGAGCAGGGGAGTCCGGCTGGATGGTTTCATCAAGCTCTTCAAGAAATTGAGTAATCTCGCTTTTATAGCCAGACTTAGTGACCTTTTGCTTGTCGATATTGTTGGTCTTATCGCTGTTTTGCTGACTCATGCCTGATCCTTACCGTGTATGACTTCATTGACTATATCAGCATATAAAAAAGGCTGCAAAAATGCAGCCTTTTTCAATTAAGAAGCTGTTTAGAACTTCACGTTATTCGGTACACGTGGGAATGGAATCACGTCACGAATATTGGCGACGCCTGTGACGTACGATACACAGCGGTCAAAGCCTAAGCCGAACCCTGCGTGAGGCACTGTGCCATAACGACGCAGGTCACGGTACCACCAGTAATGCTCAGCTGGTAAGCCCATTTCTGCAATTCGCTTGTCTAACATATCCAAACGTTCTTCACGTTGTGCACCGCCGATGATTTCACCAATGCCTGGCGCTAGAACGTCCATTGCGGCAACGGTTTTCTCGTCGTCATTTAAGCGCATGTAGAAGGCTTTGATGTCTTTTGGATAGTTCATGACTACCGTTGGGCGGCCTACGTGTTCTTCGGCGATGAAGCGTTCATGTTCAGACTGTAAGTCGATTCCCCATTCAACAGGGTATTCGAACTTTTTGTCTGACTTTTTAAGGATATCGATGACGTCTGTGTAGTCCATGCGCTCGAACTTGTTGTCGATAACGTTACGTAGACGGTTGATACACTCGCTATCAACACGTTGCTGGAAGAACTCCATGTCGTCTTCACGTTCGTTCAGTACCGCTTCGAAGACGTAACGCATCATGTCTTCTGCTAAGTCAGCGTTATCATTCAAGTCGGCAAACGCGATCTCAGGCTCAACCATCCAGAACTCTGCTAAGTGGCGACTGGTGTTTGAGTTTTCAGCTCTGAATGTCGGGCCAAAGGTGTAAACCTTAGACATCGCCATACAGTAAGCTTCGACGTTTAATTGGCCCGATACCGTCAGGAACGACTCAGAGCCAAAGAAATCTTTGCTGTAATCAATGTTGCCTTTGTCGTCTTTCGGTAGGTTCATTTGATCCAGCGTGCTAACGCGGAACATTTCGCCTGCGCCTTCGGCGTCAGAAGCGGTGATGATTGGCGTATGAATCCAGTTAAAGCCGTTTTCATGGAAGAAACGGTGAATTGCCTGAGCGATGGTGTTACGTACACGTGCTACCGCGCCTGAAATGTTGGTACGAGGGCGTAGGTGAGCATTGTCACGCAAGAACTCCATGCTGTGACGCTTTGGCTGCATCGGGTACGTGTCTGGATCTTCAACCCAGCCCAGAACCTCTACCTTCGTGGCTTGAATTTCAAAAGACTGCCCTTTGCCTTGTGACTCAACCAATTTACCCGCAATTTTCACGGCACAACCTGCAGTAAGCTTAATCACTTCCGAATTGTAATTTTCGATAGTATTGTCGACCACGGCTTGGATTGGATTAAAACAGCTGCCATCATGCACGTTGATGAATGACAAACCAGCTTTCGAGTCGCGACGAGTGCGAACCCACCCTTGGACGGTGACTTCTTCACCAATGCCTGGTTTCCCCGCAAGGGCATCGACAATAGTTACTAACATAGTGTTAAGCTCCGTTTCGGCTTATTAAGGTTATTGTTTACGTGTTATACGTTCAAAAAAAGAGGAGGTATTGTATTAGAACTTCAATTTGCCTTCCATTTTTAGGCGAAAATTGACCGCTTTTTTTTCATTATCAGTGAAGTTATGCCAGTTTAGGACCTCATCAAAGGTTCGGCCACAGCCGCGACAGACTTCATCGCCAAGCACGGTGCTACAAGTACCAATGCATGGTGAGGCTGTAGGGCTACGTTTGCCTTTGGTGGTGATCGACACGGCTTACTCTCCTAAAAACTTGCTACAAGGACTAAATACTTCGCTTATGTTACCGTGAGATTTAGTGCATGGCTAGTGGCAAAAAGGGCAAATTACCACAATATCTAGTTATTTCTTGTGGTTATAAGGATGCGCATAATTTGCGCTTGTCAAGACAGCTTGTCTGGGCTATTGTGCGCAAACTTACCTATTTAAACGTCTAAACGCTTATGTTTGAACTCGATCCGAGCCAAATTGAAGAATATCGTACCAATAAGCCTGAATATTATCGCCAATTAGCATTGCAACTTGGTGCGCTACTTGGTGAGGATAGCAATTCGGTGACGAATATGGCGCAAACCTCGGCTTTTATCTATCAGATGATTCCTGATTTGAACTGGGCTGGTTTTTACGTCACTAACCCAGTTAAAGCGAAACATTTGATTCTTGGGCCGTACCAAGGAAAAGTCGCGTGTGTGCATATTCCATTCGGACGCGGCGTGTGTGGAGCAGCCGCGGAAAGCCAGAAAACTCAACTCATCAAGAATGTGCACGAGTTTGAGGGGCATATTGCTTGTGATGCAGCGTCTCAGAGTGAGGTGGTGGTGCCGTTAATCATTGATGGAAAGGTGAAGGGCGTTTTGGATATTGATAGCCCGTTAGTTGATCGTTTTGATGACGATGATGCGCAAGGTTTCGAAGCACTAGCTGATGTTTTTCTAAAACATAGCGCTATTTCATGAAAAAAGACGACCTTTAGTCGTCTTTTTTATCACCTTTTTTATCATCAGATTCCCCACCGTCCTTGTCAGTACTGCTTTTGTCATCCTTGTCGTCTTCCTCAGATGGTGTATTCTCCTTGTCATCATTAGAGGTGTTTGCTGCTTGGACCTTATCTTGATACTGTTCGGTTAATTCTTTGGCGACCTTATTGTCCTTATCCAGCCCCAAGATTTTTTCAGCCTCACTCAAGCACTCTTCATAGTCGCTAGCATTGCATAGGATGCTCGCTCTAAGCTCTCGGGCCTCAATGTAAGAACTGTCACGCTCCAAGACATCTTTGAGCACTTCCAAACTTTGTTGTCTATTGCCTAAGTCAGACTCAAGCTTTGCTAGAGCATACGCAGAATGCAGATTTTTTTCGTCTAGCTCAAACGCTTCGTTATAAGCTGCGCGGGCCAAGTCATTTTGCCCGATGGCGTGGTGAGCCTGTGCTTTGAGTTCGATCGCTTCAATGTCTTTAGGGTGGTGCTGCTGTAGCTTATTGATAACCTCAATCGCTTCCTTGTAGCGCTCAAAGTTATAGCTCTCTTTGGCATAAATGAAGGCTACGCGACGGCTTTCTGGGTAGATGTTGTAGGCGTGTTTGAGGCTATTGAAGCCAGCCACTTGTTCACCGTTACGTAATTGAAGCTGACCGTTGATAAGGTGTGCTTCTGCACTGTTTGGTAACTTCTCAGCAATTTTAGACGCTATAGTTTGAGCTTCTTCGTATTGTTCCTGCTGGAGCAAGCCTCTGGCGTACTCCAACTGGCTTGGCCAGCCTACGATAGGATCATTGAATAAGTCCTTATCGAATTTCTTGAGGTATTTTTCGTCATTTTGAATAACGGCTAATCGTAAGCGAAGGTATTGATATAGCTCTTCATTATCGAAGCGCTTTTCTTTTTCAATATCTTCCGCTAGCTCTTCCGCAGTGTCGTACTTTTCATTGCTTAGTGCTTTGATAAAGTCCAGTAACTGCTCTTCATCATTATTGGCTTGCTTTACTGAGTTTGCGATTTTATCAGCGCGCTCTAAATTGCCCGCAGCGATATAATTAATGCTTTGCATTAGCGCAGTATCGACGATATCACTGGAACGCTTACGTGCTTCTTTATAGTCCTCTTCTGCCTGTGCGAACATCAGCTGTGAGAACAAATAATTGGCACGTTTTAATGCAGGCTTATAGCGATTTGGCGCTAATGAAACCGACTTGCGATAAGTTTCTAGCACTTCTTTTTGCGAGAACTTAGGCAACTCGCGCTGTGCTTCGGCTAGACTCAACCAGCTAGTACTGTTATTTGGTTGGTACTCAATCGCTTTTTTGAATCGCTTAGCGGCTTCTTCAAACTGACCTAGCTCGTAATAGGCCTTTCCTAAGTTACGATATGACTTGGCCTTGCGACGACCACTAGTCGTATTTATAGCATATTTAAACGCTTTGACCGCTTTTTCATATTGCTTGGCATCTATTAGCAGCAAACCATAATTAATAGCGCTCGCTTGGTGGTGTGGGAAGCGTTCTAACTGGCCTTGGTAAGCACGAATGGCGCGCTCAGTTTCATTATCTTTAGTTAACGCTAGAGCATAATAAAAACCTGGACGCTCCTTATGGCGCATGCCGCGTGGCAGCTTGCCAATTAAGGTGTGTGTTTTTTTATAGTCCCCGTTGGAGAAGAACTGTAATGCGGCTTTAAACAATACTTTGTTTTTATCGCTTTCACTGAAGCCTTTTAGAGGCTCGATGCGGTGTATCCTCCACAGAACCTTTTTAGAAAAATCGATGTTTGACAGTGCTAGCACAGTATCTTTAATGACTTTCTCAGTGATTTTTCCTTTGTCACCCTCATCTTCAGGTGAAGGCTCAGGAATGTCGAACTCATCATCATCACTACCTGAGTCAACATTCTCGCTCGGGCTGTCATCCACATCAATTTGAATCAGCGTACCATCGTTGATGACTTCTCGCTCATTACGCTCAATAACGGATAATACTAAGGTTAGAAGTAGGGCGATCACACACAATGCTGGTGCTGACAGCCCCTTATTATATCTAGGTGTTGTCACGTGCCGTCTCCATTTCTCCAGAAAAGCCTTTGTGCTGTACGTTTTGAATTTCAAGGCCTGGTCGACCATTCACTTCCAGCACCATAGGACCTAATTTCTCATCAATACAAATATCGACGCCGATATAGCCAAGCGGAATCGCTTGTTGCGAGCTTTCTGCTATCTGCTTAATTTTGTTCCAGAAAGGAACTTGAACGCCGATAATGTCAAAGCCTGTGTCAGGGTGAGCATCAAGCTCTTTGCCTTTAAAGCTACACTTGGTGGTGATACCTGTTTCGATATCCACGCTTAAGCCGATGGCACCTTGATGAAGGTTTGCTTTACCTTCTGATAGTTTTGTTGGAACTCGCAACATGCAGCTTATGATTTTTTGGTTACATAAAATCACACGGATATCACTTAAGCCTAGGTTCGCTATTTTCGAAATGCCGTGATGCTCAATTAATAGTGGCTCAATATAAGCGGTGTCTGGTTGACCATCTTGTGCAAAATTACCAGTGATGATTTCAGACACATGGTATCGAATATCAAGCAAGCTTAAGCGTTTACCTGATGCGGTAACAAAAGTACCGTCGTCGTTTTTGACGATTACTAGGATGCCGTTGCCTTGTGAGCCGCGGTTTGGTTTAACGACAAAGCTGTTAAAGTCTTTCAGGTGCTCAACAAACTCATCAAGGTTTCTAAAGCTATCACACATATCCAACGTTTGTGGCACTGGTACGCCATGTTGCAGCAGTATTTTTTTTGTTTCGATTTTATCAATTGCCAACTGCAGCAGCTTGCGTTCGTTTAGGCGATAAACGTAGTCACGATTCCGCTGGTTAATACCCATAGTATTTTTTTGCTTATTAATATTTTTAAAGCGCAGGTGCTCAGAAATACGCAGTCCTGTCCACTGTCCGATGAAAATCTGCGCTGCCATGACTAGCAGTAACGTTTCAGGGAATAGGGCAAAGAAGCTCTGCAGAGTAATTGAAGAGAACGCCAAGTAACAGATCGCGATCATGATCACGCTACCGATACTGGTAATGATTAATTCGCGCCAGTTATTGTCTTGCGACATATTGCTCAATCGCTCTGCGATGAATGAGATAATGACTACAGGGAACAGTGTCATCATGCCCATCTGTAGCGGCGTCTGCTCACCGAGCACCATGAAAATACCGATGAATAAGATGGTGTTCAGGGTAATGATTGCGGCGAGCCGTGGTATTTTGAGGAGTTTGTGCTTATCAAAATACAGTTGACCAAGCCATGCTGTGAGTAACACACCCACAAAACCACCTAAACCTAGCCAGAAGCCGGTGTAGACACAGGCAGCGGAAACCAGCATTGGCATAAAGATACCGAAGGTCTTAATCCCTAGTACGTTTCGTGCGAACGAAATCAATAACGCGACAAAGGGGAAGAGTAAGAAAATACCGGCGGTTTTATTCTCAATGCCAAGTTTTGCAAGTAAAGACGCAGCATTAAAAAACGCACCTTCGTCATTATCAAAACGCAGTAGTGGCGCTGCGATGTGTTCGCGCTTGATATCGAAAATATAGTCAAAGTTAATATTTCGCGTGTGACTGAACAGCGCTTGGTCGTCAATATAGAGCTCAAGGTAATGATGGGGAATCTGCGCAAAATAACCGTTTAAGGGATCAAATGGCACCCAGTGACCTTGGACATAAGCTTCGACCCATTGGTGTGAGGTTTTCTTCTTGCTGGTTTCGAGGATAACACCGCCAACCAGGCGCGTTGGAATACCGTTCAGGCGCGCTAAAGCGACGAAGAGGCGGCTTTTACCGTTACAACTCGCTCGCTTTAAAATCATTGTGGTAATCGCGTCCGTTGTACCTTTGAAGGGCGCGCCTTCAATTTCATTGTAGGTATAGTCGTGAATGGCCCGTAGAGTTGACAGTAACTTGCGCTCTTTGGGCTGAATATTCATCCAAAGCTCAAGGATTCTAGGATCGTTTACCTGAATAACATCGGTGGGCTCGAGCCAGCGTTTTAAGTGTGGCGGGTAATCTGTCGGGATATCGAGTTCAGGGTCGATTTCGTACTTTTGCTCACGTGACGAAATAATAGCGCTATAGCGAATTGGCGTTGTGGAAAAACCGGTCCAAATACCTTGTCGACCCACTAAAGATTCATCGTTAGTGAACTCTAAGGTTCCTGATTGCAATGATTCGTTGATGACTTCTTGGCGATCATTGGTCAACGGCAGGTAGGTTCGGTTAACAATATCTTCGTTACCGGCATCAAAACTCATGGTTAATGAGTAGCGGTGCAACAGCTCGGCACCTAGCTGTTTAACGTGAGAAGGTTGCCACCATAAATGTAAGCTAAGTAAGGCTAAACCCAGAAGGGTGAACCATACAGAAGGTTTACTCAGTGTTCTTAACATATAAAACCGACGTTAATCCTAAAGGTTATAAGTAAGCAAAAGTCTGTAAAAACAATGTTATAGATGCTTTCACTTATCGACGAAGTGAGGCAATTGTAAAGCATTATCGCATTATGAGTGTGAAAAGGCTCACAAGTTATAAAGCGTAAAAAAGTTAAAACTTCTTCAAGAACCTGCGAAAATAGGGTAAAAGTAGCTGTTTAGGTGTTTATTCTACGCTAAGTTTCGTTTCCAGCCACTAGATTTTATGAGGTTGTACCATTGGCTGAACCCAAACTTAATTGCTCAGCCAATAGAAAAGGTTAAAGATTAAAGTTCACTGCTTTGATCACTTCAGGTGGCAGCTCAGGTAAAGACGAGCGTGGAATTAGGAAAGTTGTTAGGTTAAACAAATCTCTAAAGAAGCGATTGTTTTGAGTCGTTTGCTTCAGGTAATCATGCCCTGATGAGCCGCCTGTGCCAATTTTAGTTCCTAGCATGCGGTGAACCATGGTGGTGTGTCGGTAACGCCAAGTAGTGAAGTTTTCGTCAATTTCAACTAATCCCTGTAATAAGCGGAAAGGTGAGTTCAGCATCGGCTGTTCGCGATATAAATTGATGAAAAGGGCGCTCAGGGTTGCTTCTTGGCTTAAACGGAAACGACCTTGTTGCTTAAGTTCTTCATACTTCTCTTTATCAAATAGGGCGTCAAAGTTAGCACGAGTATTCGCAAGATCATTAAGCTGGAAGGTTTTTTCAGCATCGTTCAAGTAATCCGCGTCTTTAATAACCTGTTCATCATGGCTCAGCATGTTCTCAACAGCATCTTTATACATCTGCCAGAACTTAAAGTCACCAAACTCCAAGAAAGGCATACGTTCTAACCAGTGCTCAACCGCATCGAATAAACTCGGTTGGTCTTCTAAGTTCATCAAATAATTGCGATCTTTCTCATTAAGACGGTTATAGAAAGACTTCTTATCAAAATTAATACGAAACTCGGATTTTAAACCCAGTAGGATTTCGATTTCTTTAAACTGAATGCTCTGAAAACCAGACGCTGGGATTAGATAATCACGGAAATCTAGGAAATCCAACGGTGTCATGGTTTCTAAGATGTCGATTTGATCGACTAAGACTTCTTGAATTCGATGAATTCGCTCGATGCGTAGATTAACCGTGCTTAACTTATCCTCATCCACCGGATCTTTCGATAGCACAGGTAAAATGGCGTGAATTTCGTGCAGAATCTGCTTGAACCACAGTTCGTACGCCTGATGAACAATAATGAATAGCGTTTCATCGTGTGCTTCTGCACCATACTTTTTACTCTCTGGATGCTGTGCATCGAGTAATTTGTCCAGTTGTAAGTAATCTGCGTAATAACAAGGTTTAACGTTCTTCTGCATAGTCCACCAGCATTTTTGAGGTTTTAAAAAAGAAAAAGGAGCTGCGCTCTCAATAACGCAACTCCTTTCCGATTATAGACATTTCAAAAAAATAATGTCAGCGAAGATTTTAACTTTTTAGCTAAAGCTTTGCCTGTTATTTTCTTGAGTTAATGTCAACGTAATCACGAGCTTTTTCACCAGTGTACAACTGACGAGGTCGACCGATCTTACGGCTTGATTCGCCCATCATTTCGTTCCACTGAGACACCCAGCCGACAGTACGTGATAATGCAAAGATTACTGTGAACATGTTGGTTGGGATACCAATCGCGTCTAGGATAACGCCTGAGTAGAAGTCAACGTTAGGATAAAGCTTCTTCTCAACGAAGTACGGATCTTCTAGCGCAATTTTTTCAAGCTCTAGCGCCACTTTGAACGTAGGATCGTCGTGCTTACCGAGTAGCTCAAGAACTTCATGAGCACTTTCTCGCATCACTTTAGCTCGTGGGTCAAAGTTCTTATAAACACGGTGACCGAAGCCCATCAAGCGGAATGGATCGTTTTTGTCTTTAGCGCGCTTCACGTATTCAGGGATGTTCTTAACATCACCAATCTCACGCAACATGTTCAAACATGCTTCGTTAGCACCGCCGTGAGCAGGACCCCATAGACACGCAATACCCGACGCGATAGCAGCGAATGGGTTAGCGCCTGATGAGCCTGCAAGACGTACTGTTGACGTTGAAGCGTTCTGTTCGTGGTCAGCGTGCAATACAAAGATACGATCCATAGCTTTTACTAATACAGGATCTGGCTTCCAGTTATCTTCAGAAGGCATGCTGAACATCATGTTCAAGAAGTTTTCAGCAAGGCTCATATCGTTATTTGGGTAAACAAACGGATGACCAACTGAGTAGCGGTAGCACATTGCAGCGATTGTCGGCACTTTAGAGATTAGACGTAACGCGCTGATGTCACGGTGCTCAGGATTATTAATATCCAAAGAGTCGTGATAGAAGGCTGAAAGAGCACCAACAACTGATACCATGATCGCCATTGGGTGAGCGTCACGGCGGAAGCCGTTAAAGAAGCTCATCATTTGCTCGTGAACCATGGTGTGGTTGTTAATTTTTGCTACGAATTCATCGTATTGCTCTTTGCTTGGGAGTTCGCCATTCAACAATAGATAGGCAACTTCTTCAAAATTTGAGTTATCCGCTAACTGCTCGATCGGATAACCGCGATAAAGTAGCTGTCCTTTGGCGCCATCAATATAAGTGATCTTTGATTCACAAGCACCAGTAGATACATAGCCCGGGTCATAGGTGAAATAACCTGCTTTCCCTAATGCACCAACGGCAACGACATCTTTACCCAGGCTTGGTGTAAGCACTTCTAGGGTGAGTTCTTCGCCATTTGGTAGGCTAAGTTTAGCTGTTTTATCCGACATATAGTCTCCTCGGGACAATAAATTGCTTACTTTTTAATCTAAAAGCTGTGTTTAAGAGTAAGAAGGCCACACATTCTACAAAATTTTGAATGATTTTCATAAATTAATTTTATGACGATTTCTATTAAACCATGAGTTTTACCAATGATAGGAAAATAGACGGGGGAAATAATTGTAATCAGTGGTAAGCACTTATATAATTTCGGACTGAAATATGTATCACTGGGGAGTTCGTCAGGTTAGCAGTTTTTCTGGGTCGAACACACATTAAAGCAGTTGTAGACATCCTGGCGAAAGCATAAACTCATGCCTTCTTCGACCAAGGCAATAATTTTGTAAGATACGTTGTGATTAAAAAGAGACCTAAAAACTTAGACCTTACTACGGTAAGTTTTCCTGTGCCTGCAATATCGTCAATCTTGCATCGTATTACAGGTGTTGTTCTATTCATTGCTGTACCTATCCTTTTATGGATGCTGCAAAAGTCGTTTGATAGCGCTGGTTACGCCGAGCTTCAGGCGATGTTCACTGAATCATTCCTATGGCAATTCATCCTTTGGGCTATTTTAACGTCGGTGGCTTACCACGTTATTGCAGGTGTGCGTCACTTGTTAATGGACCTAGGTATTGGTGAATCGCTTGAAGGTGGCCGCCGTGGCGCTTGGAGTGTTTTGGTTCTTTCAGGTATTGCAGCTGTTTTATTAGGAGTATGGGTATGGTAACTACCGTTACGAGTTTGGGCCGTTCAGGCCTACACGATTGGGTGTTGCAACGCCTTTCAGCGGTAATTATGTTGGCCTATGTGGTTTATTTAGGCTACTTCTTTGCAACAACACCAGAAATTACGTTCACTGCTTGGCAGGGTTTGTTCGCTAGCACCTTTATGAAGGTGTTCTCGCTACTCACCTTATTGTCTGTAGTGATTCACGCTTGGATTGGCTTGTGGATTGTGTCGACTGACTACATGCCAAAAGTGAGTATTCGTGTCGCCTTCCAAGCGATTGTTATTGTGATTTGTCTTTCACTAGTAGTGTGGGGCATCCAGATATTGTGGAGCTTATAAAGCATGTCTATACCTACGTACACTTTTGATGCCGTAATTGTAGGGGGCGGTGGCGCTGGTATGCGTGCCTCGTTGCAACTTGCTAAAAGCGGTCAAAAAGTCGCATTGATTTCTAAAGTATTCCCAACCCGTTCGCACACGGTATCAGCGCAAGGCGGTATTACGGTTGCGTTGGGTAACTCACATCCAGACGACTGGCGCTGGCACATGTTCGATACCGTTAAAGGTTCGGACTATATCGGTGACCAAGATGCGATTGAGTACATGTGTGAAAATGGTCCAGCCGCGGTTTATGAGCTGGAGCACATGGGCTTGCCGTTCTCGCGTTTGGATAACGGTAAAATTTATCAGCGTCCTTTCGGCGGTCAGTCGAAAGAGTTCGGCGGTGAGCAGGCTGCACGTACTGCGGCAGCAGCTGACCGTACCGGTCACGCATTATTACATACGCTTTATCAAGCGAACCTAGCAGCGCAAACGCAATTCTTTAACGAATGGTATGCCATGGATATCGTTCGCAATGAAGAGGGTGACGTTTGTGGTGTGACGGCTATGTCGATTGAGACGGGTGAAGTCGCGCTATTTAAATCACGTGCAACCGTATTTGCGACTGGTGGCTCGGGCCGTATTTATGCCTCTACCACCAATGCATTGATTAACACGGGTGACGGTGTTGGTATGGCGTTACGTGCAGGTCTTCCAGTTCAAGACATCGAAATGTGGCAGTTCCACCCAACGGGTATTGCTGGCGCCGGTGTATTGGTGACAGAGGGCTGTCGTGGTGAAGGTGGTTACCTGATCAATAAAGATGGTGAGCGCTTTATGGAGCGTTACGCGCCGAATGCTAAAGACTTAGCGTCTCGTGACGTTGTTGCTCGCTCAATGATGAAAGAAATTCTTGCTGGCCGTGGTGCTGGCGAAGAGGGCGACCACGTATTCTTAAAACTTGATCACTTAGGTGAAGAAGTTTTGAACAAGCGCCTACCGGGCATTAGTGAGTTGTCTAAAATCTTTGCTCACGTTGACCCAGTTAAAGACCCAATTCCAGTGGTTCCAACCTGTCACTACATGATGGGTGGTATTCCGACTAACAAATATGGTCAGGTCATTGATCGCACTCCAAATGGCGAAGAGAAAGTAGTTAAAGGTTTCTACGCTGTGGGTGAGGTTGCATGTGTATCCGTACACGGTGCAAACCGCTTAGGTGGTAACTCACTACTTGACTTGGTGGTGTTTGGTCGTGCAGCTGGCTTACATCTTGAAGAATCGCTTCGTGAAGGCTTGCCTTTCTCGGACTTTAACGACTCTGATGCTGAGCGCTCTATGGCTCGTTATCAGCGTTGGGAAGAGTCTAACGAGGGCGAAGATGTTGCTCAGTTGCGTAAAGAATTACAGCAAACTATGCAAAATCACTTCGGTGTATTCCGTACTGGCGACTTGATGAAAGAAGGTCTTGAGAAGGTTAAGAAACTTCGCGAGCGCATGAAGAACGCGGTATTGAAAGATAAGTCGCAAGGCTTCAACACTGAGCGCGTAGAGTGTCTTGAGCTTGAGAACTTGATGGAAGTGGCTTACGCGACAGCGATGGCTGCGGAATACCGTACCGAAAGTCGTGGTGCACATAGCCGTGAAGATTTCCCAGACCGTGATGATGAAAACTGGTTAGTACACTCTGTTTTCTATCCTCTGACTGAAGAAATGGGCACGCGTGACGTGAATATGCACCCTGAAAAAGTTGATGCTTTCCCGCCGAAAGCTCGTACTTACTAATTTCTAACGAAGAGTCCGTAACGAAGAGACTACGGAGTTAAAAAATATGAAGTTTAAAATTTATCGCTATAACCCAGAAACCGATAAAAAGCCTTACATGCAGGAGTTCGACTTAGACATTCCTGAAGGTTCGGACAAGATGTTACTCGACGTGTTGGTTGATCTTAAAGAGAAAGATCCAACCTTGTCTTTCAGACGTTCTTGCCGTGAAGGGGTTTGTGGTTCAGATGGCTTGAACATTAATGGTAAGAATGGCTTGGCGTGTATTACGTCACTATCGAGCCTGAAATCGCCAGTGGTGATTCGTCCGTTGCCAGGTTTACCCGTTATCCGTGACTTGGTCGTGGATATGGCTCAGTTCTACAAGCAGTATGAGAAAATTAAACCATACTTAATCGCTGACACTGAAACACCTGCTAAAGAGCGTTTGCAGTCTCCAGAAGATCGCGAAAAGTTGGATGGTTTGTACGAGTGTATCTTGTGTGCCTGTTGTTCAACGGCTTGCCCATCATTCTGGTGGAACCCTGATAAGTTCGTTGGCCCATCGGGCTTGTTACAGGCCTATCGTTTCTTAATCGATAGCCGTGACACGCGTACGGAAGAGCGTTTGGCTGATTTAGATGATGCCTACAGCGTATTCCGTTGCCGCGGTATCATGAACTGTGTAGACGTATGCCCAAAAGGTCTTAATCCGACCAAAGCAATTGGCCATATCCGTTCTATGCTACTGAAAAGTGGTGTATAATCGCTTTTCTTGATGGTGATATATCAGATCGTTGAATAAGGTTGCTTTATTAATAGCAAAATAGACAACGCATAAATCGCAACTCAAAGCAGTAACTCTTTGTAAATTAAAGGGCTGTTACTGTGTTAAGAGTTGCGATTTTTGGTTATCATAGCGAAACAAATACCGAGAAGTGGTGTTAAATTACAATGAAAAACGGCTTAGAGGCGATGTTTGACAGTGCCTACCTTTCGGGAGGTAGCGCCGCCTATTTAGAAGAACTTTACGAACAGTATCTTGAAGATCCTCAGTCAGTCGATGCCGCATGGCGTGAAAAATTCGATGAATATGAAAAGGTTAACGATAAAAAAGAAGTCGCTCATGGCGCTATTCGTGAACATTTTCGTCAAATCGGCCTAAATCGCCAGAAAATAGCTTTTAGCCAAGGCGGTGGCAATGCAACAGCCGACCCTAAGCAGGTTAAAGTTCTCCACTTAATCGAGTCTTATCGTGCTCGTGGTCATCACCACGCTAACATCGATCCATTAGGCCTGTGGAAACATCCGTACCCAACGGATTTAAGCCTTGAAGCTTATGATTTGGGCGACGTAGACCCTAATAAGAAGTTTCATGTTGGTAATCTTGCCGGCCCTGAGCAGCAGTCTCTAAAAGAGATTGAAGCGCGTTTAAAGTCAACGTACTGCAACTCTATAGGTGCAGAGTTCCTGCATATCAACGACTTAGAAGAGCGTCGTTGGATTCAGGAAAAACTCGAAGCTGCATCGTCATCGCACAATTTCAGTGACGAAACAAAGAAGAAAACCTTAGAAGGCCTAACGGCAGCAGAAGGTTTAGAAAAGTATTTAGGCTCAAAATTCCCTGGTGCCAAGCGGTTCTCACTAGAGGGCGGCGATAGTTTAATTCCAATGATGCGTGATTTTATTAATCAAGCAGGTGCAAAGGGTACCAAGGAAATCGTTATTGGCATGGCTCACCGTGGCCGTTTGAATATGCTGGTAAACGTCATGGGCAAAAAGCCGCAGGTTCTTTTTGATGAATTTGCTGGTAAGAATGCTGTAGTGGAAGAAGGTAACTCTGGTGATGTTAAATATCACATGGGTTATTCCAGCGACGTTGAAACCGATGGTGGGCCAGTTCACCTAGCTTTGGCTTTCAACCCGTCGCATCTTGAAATCGTTAGCCCTGTAGTGATTGGCTCTGTTCGTGCGCGCCAAGAGCGTCGTAACGACACAAACTGCGAGCAGGTAGTTCCAGTATTGATTCATGGTGACTCTGCTGTGACGGGCCAAGGCGTTGTGATGGAACTGTTTAATATGTCACAAGCACGCGGTTTCTACATAGGCGGTTCAGTCCATGTTGTCATTAATAACCAGGTCGGTTTTACGACCTCTAAACTGCATGACACTCGCTCAACAGCGTACTGTACTGACGTTGCTAAAATGGTTGAAGCGCCTGTGTTCCACGTTAATGGTGATGACCCTGAAGCCGTTTTATATGTGACACGCCTAGCACTTGAGTTCCGTAACAAGTTTAAGAAAGACGTGGTTATCGATTTAGTCTGTTACCGTCGACATGGACACAATGAAGCGGACGAGCCGAATGCGACTCAGCCGATCATGTATCAAAAGATCAAGAAGCACCCAACAACGCGCAAAATTTATGAAGATCAGCTGACTTCAGCGGGCACTATCTCGAAAGATGACGCGAAGAAGTTTGTCGATGAGTATCGTGACCTGTTGGATAAAGGTGACTCGGTTGTATTAAACCGTATTCCAACGCATAAAAACGAGTATAGCGTTGATTGGAGTCCTTTCGAAGGACAGTCATGGCAGTCACCCGCTGATACTTCAATCAGCAAAAAAGAATTCGACCGTTTAGCGGAACGTATTTGTGACTATCCTGAGGACTTACCTTTACAGCGCCAAGTCAAGAAAATCATGGCGACACGCAAGGAAATGGCGAACGGTGAAGCTAAGATGGACTGGGGCTTCGCAGAAACGCTTGCCTATGCCACTTTGCTAGACGAAGGTCATGAAGTTAGAATTTGTGGTCAAGACAGTGGTCGAGGAACGTTCTTCCATCGTCACGCTGTACTGCATGACCAAGATGATGCTGAGGTTTACATCCCTCTACAACACATTAAAGAAGACCAGCCACGCTTTACCGTGATTGATTCTGTACTATCAGAAGAAGCAGTGATGGCGTTTGAGTATGGTTACTCGACCAATGAGCCTAACTCCATGGTGATTTGGGAAGCGCAGTTTGGTGATTTTGCCAACGGTGCACAAGTAGTGATTGACCAGTTTATTAGCTCTGGTGAGCAGAAGTGGGGCCGTTTGTCTGGTTTAACACTGTTCTTACCACACGGCTATGAAGGCCAAGGCCCTGAGCACAGCTCTGCACGCTTAGAGCGCTTCTTGCAGTTGTCGGCTGAACAAAATATGCAGGTGGTTGTTCCATCTACCCCTGCACAAGCGTTCCACATGATTCGCCGTCAAATGGTTCGTAAATTGCGTAAACCCTTGATCGTAATGACTCCGAAAAGTTTATTACGTCATCGTGATGCTGTATCAACAATTGACGAGTTAACCAAAGGCCAGTTCCAGAACGCGATTGATGAAATCGATAAACTGGATAAAAAGAAAGTGGCACGGGTGGTCATGTGCTCTGGTAAGGTCTATTATGACTTGTTGAAAAAGCGCCGTGACGAGAACTTAGATCACGTAGCGATTGTTCGAATTGAGCAGCTGTATCCATTCCCGCATGAGGAAGTGGAAAAGATTTTAGCATCATATAAGAACGCGAATACGTTCGTATGGTGTCAAGAAGAACCGCAAAATCAGGGTGCTTGGTACTGTAGCCGTCATAATTTAGATGATGCTGTACCGTCTAAAGAGCCTGTTATTTTTGCAGGACGCGCTGCTTCAGCTGCACCAGCAGTTGGTTATGCGAGTATACATAACGAGCAGCAAGCAAAATTAGTTAACGATGCTTTAGGCCTGGATTAGTCCTTGAGCAGAATATCGTAAAGAAGCATTTAAAATTAAATTAAGGTAAAAAAGGTTATAACATGGCTATCGAAATTAAAGTTCCTGTGTTGCCTGAATCAGTAGCGGATGCAACGATTGCTACTTGGCACGTTAAGCCAGGTGAAGCTGTATCTCGTGATCAGAACTTGGTCGATATCGAGACTGATAAAGTGGTTTTAGAAGTTGTAGCGCCAGAAGACGGTGCGATTTCTGAAATCTTGAAAGAAGAAGGTGATACGGTTCTTCAAGAAGAAGCGATTGCTAAGTTTGAAGCTGGTGCTGGCGGCGATGCTGGTTCTGATTCAAAGAGTGATTCGGAAGCGAAGACAGATGACGCTAAGTCTGAAGAAAAAGCTGAAGAAAAAACAGCCGAGCCATCGAAAGACAGCGACGTCCTTTCGCCAGCTGTTCGTCGTTTAGTGGCAGAGCATAACCTTAATCCTGCAGACATTCCTGCATCTGGTAAAGGCGGTCGCCTGACTAAAGAAGATGTTGAGAAGTTTGTTAAAGATGGCGGTAAGAAATCTTCACCTGCTGCGAAGAGTTCTTCTGGTGCACCTGTTTCTGCGGGTCTTCGTGAAGAAAAACGCGTACCAATGACGCGTCTTCGTAAGCGCATCGCAGAGCGTCTTGTTGAAGCCCAACAAAACGCGGCACTATTAACAACATTCAATGACATCAACATGAAAGAAGTTGTTGAATTACGTGCGCGTTACAAAGAACAGTTCGAGAAAGTTCATGAGACTCGTTTAGGTTTCATGTCGTTCTTCGTAAAAGCTACGGTTGAAGCACTAAAACGCTACCCTGCAGTGAACGCTTCAATTGATGGCGATGATATTGTTTATCATGGTTACTACGATATCGGTGTAGCGGTATCTTCACCTCGCGGCTTGGTTGTTCCAGTGTTGCGTGATGCAGATACCATGAGCTTGGCGGATATCGAAGCTAAAATTCGCGAGTTTGGTCAAAAGGCTCGTGATAACAAATTGACTGTCGAAGAGATGACAGGCGGTACCTTTACTATCTCTAACGGTGGTGTATTTGGCTCGTTAATGGCGACACCAATTATCAACCCACCGCAAAGTGGTATTTTAGGTATGAACCGTATGGAAGATCGTCCAGTTGTTGTTGACGGCGAAATTGTGATTCGCCCAATGATGAATGTGGCTTTGTCTTACGACCACCGTATTATTGATGGTCGTGAATCGGTTGGCTTCTTAAAAACGATTAAAGAGTTTATCGAAGACCCAGCTCGCATGCTACTGGATGTCTAATCTATAACTATCAAGTACAGCCGGATAATTTCTATCCGGCTTTTGTCTTTTTAATTAACGTGAAATTAGGAACATCAAATGAACCTACACGAGTATCAAGGTAAACAATTATTCCGTGAATACGGTTTACCAGTATCTGAAGGTTATGCGGTAGATAACCCTCAGTCAGCGTTTGAAGCTGCTGGCCAAATCGGTGGTGATATGTGGGTTGTTAAAGCTCAAGTACATGCCGGTGGTCGTGGTAAAGCAGGCGGTGTAAAGCTTGTTAAAACTAAAGATGAAGTGAAAGAGTTTGCTAAGCAATGGTTGGGCAAGAACTTAGTCACTTACCAAACTGACGAAAACGGTCAACCAGTAAGCAAAATCTTAGTCGAGTCTTGCACAGATATCGCACAAGAATTATATCTAGGTGCTGTTATCGATCGTTCTTCACGTCGTGTTGTCTTCATGGCATCAACTGAAGGCGGTGTTGAAATCGAGAAAGTTGCAGAAGAAACGCCAGAGAAGATTCTTAAAGCGACGATTGACCCATTAGTCGGTCCTCAACCTTACCAAGGCCGTGAGCTAGCGTTCAAACTAGGCTTGGAAGGTAAGCAAGTAAAGCAGTTTACGCATATCTTTCTTCAGTTAGCGAAAATGTTTACTGAAAAAGATCTGGCACTTCTAGAGATTAATCCTCTTGTGATTAAAGAAGACGGAGATTTACACTGCTTAGACGCAAAAATTAATATCGATGGTAATGCTATGTACCGTCATCACAAACTGTCTGAAATGCATGACCCATCTCAGGAAGATGAGCGTGAAGCACACGCTGCTAAGTTTGAGCTTAACTATGTTGCGCTAGATGGCAACATCGGTTGTATGGTAAACGGTGCTGGTCTTGCAATGGGCACTATGGACATCATCAAACTTCACGGTGGTGAGCCTGCGAACTTCCTAGATGTAGGTGGTGGTGCGACTAAAGAGCGAGTTTCTGAAGCGTTCAAAATCATTCTTTCAGACGATAACGTTAAAGCGGTATTGGTTAATATCTTCGGTGGCATCGTACGTTGTGACTTAATTGCAGAAGGTATTATTGGTGCGGTTAAAGAAGTCGGTATCGAAGATCCTGTTGTTGTTCGCCTTGAAGGTAACAATGCAGAATTAGGAACTAAGGTTCTTGCTGAGTCTGGTTTAAATATTATCGCAGCAGAAAGCTTAACTGACGCAGCGAAAAAAGTTGTTGCTGCAGCGGAGGGCAAATAATGAGTATTTTATTAACTAAAGACACCAAAGTTATTTGTCAGGGTATTACAGGTTCACAAGGTACTTTCCATACCGAACAAGCGATCGAATACGGTACCAACATGGTTGGTGGTGTGACGCCGGGTAAAGGTGGTCAAACGCATTTAGGTTTGCCTGTATTTAATACAGTCGCTGAAGCGGTTGAGCAAACTGGCGCAGAGGCATCGGTTATCTATGTACCAGCACCGTTCTGTAAAGACTCAATTCTTGAAGCTGCTAACGCGGGTATCAAGCTAGTGATCTGTATTACAGAAGGTATTCCGACGCTAGATATGTTGGAAGCTAAAATCGTCTGTGATCGTTTGGGTGTTCGTTTAATCGGGCCTAACTGCCCTGGCGTTATCACTCCAGGAGAAAGTAAGATCGGTATTATGCCAGGCCACATTCATAAGCCAGGTAAAGTTGGTATCGTTTCTCGTTCAGGCACTTTGACCTATGAAGCTGTAAAGCAAACTACCGATTTTGGCTTTGGCCAGTCGACTTGTGTTGGTATTGGTGGCGACCCAATCCCAGGCTCAAGCTTCATCGATATTTTGGAACTGTTTGAAAAAGACCCAGCGACTGAGGCGATTGTCATGATCGGTGAAATTGGTGGTTCTGCAGAAGAAGAAGCTGCTGCCTATATCAAAGAAAACGTCACTAAGCCTGTTGTTTCATACATTGCAGGTGTTACGGCGCCTCCAGGAAAGCGTATGGGCCATGCTGGTGCGATTATTGCTGGTGGTAAAGGTACTGCGGCTGAGAAGTTCGCTGCTTTGGAAGATGCAGGCGTTAAAACGGTACGTTCTTTAGCTGACATCGGCTCAGCTATGAAAGAAATTACTGGTTGGTAATACTGACGAGTTAATTTTTAAAAGTATCCGTACTTTAAAACCGAGAGTTGTTACAGCTCTC
Organism: Kangiella taiwanensis; assembly: GCF_020005165.1. GTDB lineage: Bacteria > Pseudomonadota > Gammaproteobacteria > Enterobacterales > Kangiellaceae > Kangiella > Kangiella taiwanensis. The sequence goes on along the minus strand of NZ_JAHCLT010000003.1, from coordinate 375,924 downwards.
GGTTTTTTTATGCAGTTATGAAAACTCAAGCTTATTGTTAACCTTGTCATATTTATTAACATTTAGTCTCTATACTGTTACAAAGCTTTATAAGATACTTTGTGAGGTTCTTTGCCTTGGGGGTGTGCTCTAGGCTTTGATCACATAAACATAAATAAACACCTGCCTACCGCAGGAAATACGTATAGAGGGATATCTATGGTTTTAAAATTTAAGAAAACATTCCTAGCCATCGCTTTAGCCACAGGAATGGGCACGGCTTACGCAGAGTTACCTCAGGGTGTGGAGAAGGTAACATCGGTAGAGGGCATCACTGAGTACCGTCTAGATAATGGGTTGCAGGTACTACTATTTCCAGATCCAAGCCAAGAAACAGTAACCGTGAATATTACCTACCATGTTGGCTCAAAGCACGAGAACTATGGTGAGACCGGTATGGCCCACTTACTAGAGCACCTAGTCTTTAAGGGAAGTCCTAAGTACCCGAATGTAGATGATGAGCTATCTGAACATGGTACAGAGGCGAACGGTACGACTTGGTACGATCGTACGAATTACTACGAAACTTTTACAGCAACCCCTGAAAATATTAGCTGGGCGTTAGATTTTGAAGCTGATCGTATGATCAATTCTTACATTGCAAAGAAAGATTTAGACACAGAAATGACTGTGGTTCGCAATGAATTGGAAAATGGTGAAAATAACCCTTTCCGTGTATTAATGCAGCGTTTAATGTCGACAGCGTACGATTGGCATAACTATGGTAAATCTACCATTGGTGCTCGTTCAGACTTAGAAAACGTAGATATCACGAACCTACAAGCGTTCTATCGCAAGTACTATCAGCCAGACAATGCTACTTTAATCGTTTCAGGAAAGATCGATGAAGAAAATATCATTAAACTGATTGAAGAAGAGTTTGGTGATATTCCAAAACCAGAGCGTGTAATCCGTGAGCTTTACACTGAAGAGCCGATCCAAGATGGTGAGCGCCGCGTAGTAGTTAGACGTCCGGGTGACGTTCAGATGGTGGGTGTATTGTATAAAACACCGGCAGGCCCATCTGAAAAGTTTGCAGCTACACAGGTCCTGACTCAAATCTTAGGTGATAGCGAAACGGGTCGCTTACATGACGAGTTGGTCAAGAATAACCTAGCAGCGGCAGCTTTTGGTTTCCCATTCCAACTTGGAGAGCCGGGTGCTTTGCTATTTGGCGCGCAGGTGGCTAAAGATAAAGATATTCAGAAAACCGAAGAAGCATTTCTTAAGACGTTAGAAGATATCAAGAATAACCCTATTACGGCCGAAGAAGTTGAGCGCGCAAAGACTAAGATCTTGAAAGAGATTGAGCTGAGCTTTAATTCATCACAAAGCATTGCCCTCGAGCTCACAGAGTGGGTTGGTATGGGTGACTGGAGATTGTTGTTCTTAAACCGCGATAGGTTAGAAAAGGTAACTGTTGAAGATGTTCAAGCTGCTGCGGACGAGTATCTTGTTAATGACAATCGCACCTTGGGTCTCTTTTTGCCAGAGCAAGCTCCTGATCGAGCAGACTCTATTGCCCGTTTATCATCAGATGATGTAGAAGCTATGCTGAAAGGCTATAAAGGCCGTGAAGCAGTTGCACAAGGTGAAGACTTTGATCCATCTCAAGACAACATTGATTCGCGTACGATTAAAACGACACTAAGCAATGGCGCAAAAGTCGTTTATTTACCGAAGAAAACTCGTGGTGAATCAGTGGTTGTCACCATCAGTTTAGATCTTGGAAACTTAGAAGACTTGCGTAATAGCGGCGTTGTTCCTTCTATTGCTGCGGGTATGTTAGATCGTGGTACAACCGAGCTTTCTCGAGAAGAGTTACAGTCCGAGTTTGATCGTCTAAAAGCGAACGTCAGCGTAAGTGGAAGCTCTACTGGGGTAAACGTGAATGTTCAAACTAAGAAAGAAAATTTGGCTGAGGTGTTAACGCTGGTTGAAAGCGTGCTTAAACAACCAAGCTTTAACGCGGAAGAGCTCGAAGTACTTAAGCGTGAGCGCATTGTTGGATTAGAGCAGCAAAAGCAACAGCCACAAACGCAAGTGTTTATGCAGCTGAGCCGTCACCTCAATCCATATGATGAGTCTCATCCTTATTATAGCATGAGCATCGATGAGCAAATTGAAGCGATCAAGAAAGTCACTCCTGAGCAGTTAAAAGCTTTCCATAGTAACTTTGTTGGTGCTCAAGATGCTGATATAGCTTTAGTTGGTGACTTCGACAAAGACCAGATGCAAAAAGTGCTGGAACGGACTTTAGGTGACTGGAATGCGAAAGTTGATTACGAGCGTATCGCTACGACAGCTTCAGATGTTGAGTCTATTAACAAGTTTGTGGATACCCCAGACAAAGCAGGTGCTGCCTTTGGTGCGATGACCCAAATTCCTGTAAGCGATAGTCATCCAGATTATCCGGCGCTAGTTGTAGCTAATCACATCTTTGGTGGCGGCTTCTTGAACAGCAGGCTGGCAACTCGTTTGCGTCAGGAGGAAGGCTTGAGTTATGGCGCTGGAGCTTTCATTAATGCTAGCTCTCGAGATGATAAAGCTACGTTTATTGCGTATGCTATTTGTGCGCCAGAAAACTTAGCAAAAGTTGAGCAGGGCTTTAAAGAAGAGTTCGAAAAAGTAATCGAAGATGGCTTTACTCAAGACGAGCTCGATGCAGCGGTAAAAGGTATGGTACAAAACCGTCGAATTGACCGTGCAAAAGACAGTCGTCTCGTTAGTACTTTGGCCAGTAACTTAGATTTGGAACGCTCAATGCAGTGGGATAAAGAGTTCGAGCAAGCTGTTAAGTCGCTAACAGTGGAAGATATTAATAAAGCCTTCCGCGAGCATTTAAGCTTAGATAAGATTTCAATTGTCAAAGCTGGTGACAAAACCAAAGCTGAGTAGACGTTGCGTTAATAAAAAAACCGCGGCTTGGTAACAAGAACGCGGTTTTTTTTGCGCTAAACATTTGAGGTAACAACTACCAAGAGTAGTTAACTGTGTATGTAACGGTCACTTCCTCATTGGCAGGCACTTCGACATCAAAATGGATATGACGAGCATCTTGCTTGCTAAACTGGTGAGACTTCCGAGCTATTTCCCATTCAGACCAGCGGTATAAGGTTTCGCGAATCACCACTTTAGCGTCTTCTGGCTTGTGGTTTTTCAAGGTGATTTCAAAGCTTTCGCTCATGGTTCGAGCTTTGGTATCGACACGATAATCCGTCTGCTTTCGCTCACCTTTAATATCGAAGGCATTGCCCATTTTGATCAGAACGTCTTCATCTTTTGGGGTATGGTCAATAATATCTTCGCCAATAAACTCTAAGCTACCATCAGTGTCTTTCTGATTCACGCGAATACGGCCCGCTGGAAGTGGCATGCCCATGTTGTTGTCTTCGCTGTTATTAAAGCGTAAATAGACATTAACATCACTTTGAGTATTACGACCGTAATTCTGATTGGTATTCAATCCACCGTACCCATACTGGCTAGAAGCATCAAATACCAACTCTTTGTTGCAGTTTATAGAACTCACGGAAGGGAATAGCTCAAGCTGTTTTGTGGAGTTATCCGGTAAGGTCGCAGGTCGACCCAGAGTGTATAGGTGATATTCAAAAAAGGCTTTTTCTTCGAACCCCTGATTACCGGCAGATGAGTCCATTTTCTCGTATACCGCTCGTGCTCTTAGCGGATGCTGTTCTGGCTGGGCTCGATTAACATCGCCAGCAATTAATTTCAGCTTTGCATCCTCAAAACTCGCTCCCGACTGGTTAATAATGCTAACCCATGCTGATAGGTCGAGTTTGCAGCTGTTGCCCGTGTCTTCGCTATAAACCACATTATAATCAGACCACCAGGTCATGCCCTCGGTCTGATAACTGAGTTCGATATCATGCTTACCAGGCTTTGTCGCGTTTAAATCCCAAACAAGCGTTGGCTTGGTGCGTAAGCCACCGGGTAATTGAGGAAACTGTATATTGCTGTAATTACTGATGCTGTGGACATTACCACGGTTATCTTTTAACACCAGTCCACCAGTGGCACTGATCAGTTCACCTTCGATTTGGTTAATATCATCACCTTGAACCTGCTCAACAACGATGGTCTTGCCTAAGTATCGCTGCAGCAACTTTTGTTGACTCACTAGGTCAAACTGATAGTTTTGCTCTAACACGTGGGCTTCAGGGTCAGTTAATGAACGGAATGATACCGTAGTTGGATCGAGAAGGGCGGCAACGTCATTAACTTCGAGTTGGTTCAACCCTTTCTTGATGTTGTGGGTTTGAGTGCTTTTCACCACTGCGTAGCCCGGAACATTGTAATTACCGTAATGCTGTCCTGGAACGGGGCGGTAGACATTCGGTGAGATTGAGCCCGGTTGGGCGCTGCTATAAATCGTGATGGCATCGCTTCCATCGTTAGACTTAGCGTGTGTCATGGTGGTTGCTCCTAAGCTGGCGGCGATCATTAATGCCAATACGCTATGTGAATTATGTTTAATACGCATAAAGTTTACCTTGTGTTTCCATAGTTCTACCACTATAAACGTCAGAGTAACTCAAAAGGGTTAAGTTCTACAAAAATTTAAAAATGTAGGTTTTAGTATGTTGAAAGAAAAATATTTACTGGTATTCGCGTCATTGATTATGTTGGCACCTTTAATGGGCCAGTCAAAGGAGTACACACGCGTTGTGGCTGAGGACAGCAAGATTGAATTCAGTGGCGTACAAAATCGCAAAACAGCGTTCACTGGGCACTTTGCTGACTTTAAAGTTGATGCGATATTTAATCGTGATGATTTAGAGAACAGCCGTATTGATGTTGTTATTGAGCTTGCTTCGCTGGAAAGTGGTAGCGAAAAACGTGACACAAAGCTCAAAAAAGGTAACTGGTTTGATATTGATAACACTCCTAGAAGTTACTTTAAGTCAGAGACGATTGAGGCTGTTTCTAACGATATTTACGAGATTAAAGGTCAGCTGGAAATTAAAGGAATATCAAAGCCTTATAGCTTTAAATTAGAAATTCGTGAACTAGTCGACTTGTTGAGACTGTCGGGTGATTTTACAATCAACAGACTCGATTTTGACCTTGGTCTTGGCGCTTGGAAAAATCCAGACTGGGTAAAGCATGAAGTCAACGTTGAGTTTGATATAGCTGTTAAAAGTAACGCTCAAAAGGATACATAATACTTTAAAGGGAATGGTTAACAGCTATTGGTATAAACCCCATATAGCAAGAGTGATGAAAATGTTTAAACCGTTCCTAACAGGAGTATTGTTATTAGCTGCAACCTCAGTAGCGAAAGCAGAGGTTCTTGATATTGACGATCACATGGCAGACAAAATTGTATCGATTTGCAAATTCGTTAAAGGTGAAGGCCATCCTGAGCAGTTAAGACTCAAAGGTATGGCTTGGTGCAAAGTCGGTGTTGATTATCTTCCAGAAGAGTTTAAACGTCAGAAAAAATTGGTAAACCATCTTTACGCATCTGACAACTACAAGCATCTACTGGAAAATGAAGAGTTCACCTCTCAACTAAAAAAAGCTCGCCGCAGAATTGCTGAGATTTCTTTAGGAATGTAGCTCTTAAGTGTTTATCCAGTTTAAGAAAAAAGCGCCGAATCGGCGCTTTTTTTATGCTCATATCATTCAAAAGTCTCTTACAAGCTCGGAAGCTCTAACTCTTTAGCGAACTGATTAAATAAGCCGCTATCGATTAGTTCGCGAATGGCTTCAATATCTGGGCCGAAGTGGCGGTCTTTTTCGTAATATGGAACTTTTTCACGAATCGCGTCATAAGCCTTTTGCAGCGTTGCAGAGGTTTTTAGTGGTGCGCGGAAGTCTAAGCCTTGTGCCGCGCTTAATAACTCAACCGCAATGACGCCAGCTGTGTTGAAGTTCATATCTCGTAGACGTCTTGCCGCGAAAGTCGCCATCGAAACGTGATCTTCCTGGTTAGCTGACGTTGGTAGGCTATCGACCGAAGCAGGGTGGGCCAGTGTTTTATTTTCTGAGGCTAGGGCTGCCGCAGTTACTTGTGCAATCATAAAGCCTGAGTTAACACCACTGTCTTCTACTAAAAATGCAGGAAGGCCACTTAAGTGTTTATCGAGCATCAGTGCGATACGACGCTCTACAATAGCGCCAACTTCTGCAATCACCACAGCGAGTAGATCAGAAGACATAGCAACTGGCTCTGCGTGGAAGTTACCGCCAGAAATGATATCGCCGTCTTCAGGGAACACTAGCGGGTTATCTGACACAGCGTTTGCTTCAGTTAATAATACCGAAGCAGCGAAACGCATATGGTCGAGAGCAGCGCCCATGACTTGTGGCTGGCAACGCAGAGAATAAGGATCTTGTACTTTATCGCAGTCTTCGTGAGACTCGTTTAACTCGCTGCCTTTGATTAGATTGAGTAACGACAGTGCGACTTTCTTTTGACCGTCGTGACCACGAACGTCGTGAATCCGCGCATCAAACGGCGCGACCGAACCTAGTACCGCGTCAACTGTGAGGCCACCAGCAACGATAGCCGCAGCAAAGTTGTTTTCAGCGCCGAGTAAGCCAGCCAGTGCTAACGCTGTAGAACATTGTGTACCGTTAAGTAAGGCCAAACCTTCTTTAGCGGCTAGAGTTAATGGTTCCAACCCCGCAACCTTCAAGCCTTCAACCGCGCTCATGATTTTGCCATTATGGCGAACTTCGCCAACGCCAATAAGCGTACAACTCATGTGTGCAAGTGGTGCTAAGTCGCCAGAAGCGCCGACAGAGCCTTTTTCTGGAATGCAGGGGTAAACTTCATGATTCACTAGTTTGATCAGCGCATCGACTGTTTCGCGACGTACACCTGAATGGCCTTGAGATAGGCTAGACAGTTTAAGTACCATCAATAAGCGAACCACGTTATCAGGAAGTAACTCGCCAATGCCCGCTGCGTGAGAAAGTACTAAGCTTTCTTGAAGTAGTTCTAATTTTTCACGTGGAATACGAGTCGAGGCGAGTAAGCCAAAGCCGGTGTTAATGCCGTAAACCGTTTGGTTATTTTCAACCACATCAGCAACCGTTTGCGCTGAACGATCGATCACAGGATAAAAGTCAGCGTTAAGTTCGATCTGACAAGGTTTCGAGTAAATATCTCGACAGTCGGCCAGTGTTAACTCGCCTGGTGTTAATGTATATGTTGTCATAGTTATACCTTTAAAATTCTGTTGGCAAAACTGCTGTCAGTTCTTACTTAACCATTGGTAGATTTAAGTTATTCTCTTTAGCGCATTCAACGGCTGCGTCGTAGCCAGCATCTGCGTGGCGCATAACGCCAGTCGCAGGGTCGTTAAACAATACGCGATTAATGCGTGCGGCAGCTTCGTCGGTGCCGTCACAGCAAATCACGACGCCAGAATGCTGCGAGAAGCCCATACCAACACCGCCACCGTGATGCAGGGATACCCAAGTTGCGCCACCAGCCACATTCAACATGGCGTTCAGCAGTGGCCAGTCAGATACAGCGTCTGAACCATCTTTCATACCTTCGGTCTCACGGTTAGGGCTAGCAACTGAGCCTGAGTCCAGGTGGTCACGGCCAATGACAACTGGCGCTTTTAGCTCGCCATTCTTAACCATCTCATTGAATGCCAAGCCTAGTTTATGGCGTAAGCCTAAACCGACCCAGCAGATACGCGATGGCAAGCCTTGGAATTGAATGCGCTCTTTCGCCATGTCGAGCCAGTTATGAAGATGCGGGTCGTCAGCGATGATTTCTTTCACTTTTTGGTCAGTTTTATAAATATCTTCTGGATCACCCGATAGCGCTGCCCAGCGGAATGGGCCGATACCACGACAGAAAAGAGGGCGGATATAAGCTGGAACAAAGCCTGGGAAATCAAAAGCGTTTTCCACGCCTTCTTCCAGCGCCATTTGGCGAATGTTGTTCCCGTAATCAACCGTAGGAATGCCTGCGTGAGCAAACTCAACCATGGCTTTAACTTGAACTGCCATGGATTTTTTAGCTGCCTTTGTGACTTCGTCGGGGTTCGACTCTGCTTTTTCGCGCCACTCTTCAACGGTCCAGCCTTGTGGCAAGTAGCCGTTTACTGGATCGTGTGCTGAGGTTTGGTCAGTCACTAAGTCAGGTTTAGCGCCACGCTTTTGTAGCTCTGGGAATACGTCAGCTGCGTTGCCAAGTAAACCAATCGAAATGGCTTCACCTTTGTCCAATGCTTCTTGCAACATTTTCATGGCTTCATCAATGCTCGTAGCCTTTTTATCGACATAGCCTGTACGCAGGCGGAAGTCGATACGCGTTTCGTCACATTCGACAGCGATCATGCAGTAGCCTGCCATGGTTGCAGCTAGTGGCTGCGCGCCACCCATACCACCAAGACCGCCCGTTAAAATCCACTTGCCTGTAGTGTTGCCGTCGAAGTGCTGACGACCCGCTTCAACAAAAGTCTCGTAGGTGCCTTGGACAATGCCTTGGCTACCAATGTATATCCAAGAACCCGCCGTCATCTGGCCGTACATCATAAGCCCTTTGCGGTCTAGCTCATTGAAGTGTTCCCAGTTTGCCCAGTGTGGCACGAGGTTTGAGTTCGCAATTAAAACGCGCGGTGCATCCGCGTGAGTTTTGAACACGCCAACAGGTTTGCCTGACTGAACCAGAAGCGTTTCATCATCATTAAGCTCTTTAAGTGACTCAACGATTTTGTCATAACACTCCCAGTTACGAGCGGCACGACCAATGCCACCATAAACGACTAAGCCCTGTGGGTGCTCAGCAACGTCAGGATCAAGGTTGTTCATTAACATACGAAGCGGTGCCTCGGTTAACCATGATTTGGCGTTTAACTTTGTGCCTTTTGGCGCTCGTATCTCGCGACTTGCATCAAAACGTTCGCTCATTTTGACTCCTCTCTAATATTGTCATTGTCCGAACTGTTCTCTTTACTATGTGGAGAGCTACAGTTCAGTCAGTTGGTGTTCAGTAGTAAATCGTCCTGTTAGCTTAAAGCGGCTAGCAGGGTGGAATAATTGGCAATAGCTGACTAACAAGTCTTTCGACCAAGTGGTTCTATCGATCGATAGCACTGGCTCGTGCTCTTGTAGCTTTAGCGTCACACGCATAAAAGGATCCGCTTCTTTGGCTTCGATTTGATGCTCAGCTTGCGTTAATGGCGCCATTTCGGACAAATAAACGTTTGGCGTCATCTCATTAAAATTCTGTTTCAAGTAATCCGGCGCAGCCTTTGGGTTGACGTAGCGCTGTTCGATCTGAATTGGCTTGTTATTTTCTTTGTGCACCATGATCGAGTGAAAAATGTCTTCGCCTTCCTCTAAGTCAAAGTAGTGTAAAAGGTGGGTAGGGCAATGCTCTTTTTGCAATAAAATCAATTCATTAGAATATTCATTGCCACGCTCTTTAACTTCGTCAGCAATGTTCCGGATTTCGAGCATCGGCGAGTGAAGCTTTTTAGGCGCAACGAAAGTTCCGCGTCCCTGAGCACGATATAAGATGCCTTCTTCGGTCAGTTCGTCTAACGCGCGACGTGCAGTCATGCGACTAACGCCACAGGTTTCGACAAGCTCGTTTTCAGACGGAACACGCTTGTGCTCAGCCCAGCTGCCATCTTCAATGCCTTGTTTTATAAAGTTTTTTACCACCATATAGCGGCGAGTATTCAGATCGGTCATTAGCTATTGCGTAAAGATTATTTTTGTCCGTATCATGTCTTGAACCTAGCAAAAAATCCTGTATGCTAAGTTGTATATACAAGTTGAACTATACTAATAAATACGTATGCTTTTCAAGCGTAAATAGCAAAGAAAAGTGAAAAGAGAAATAAAGAAAAGGCAAGTGAGACCGATGAGTTCTGAATCATTAACTGAGCGATTTAAAAAACAAGACATTGAGCCTAGTGAATTCAATCACTTGGCGCACTTAAAGGTCGCCTGGGACTATATCCATGAATATTCTATGGTCGAGGCTCGCGAAAAGTTCCATCAGGATATTATCAAGCTGACCAAAGTCCTTGGCGCAGAAGAAAAGTACCACCGGACGCTGACCGACTTCTTTCTAGATTACTTGTACCAAGTAAAGTGGTACTTAAACCATTCAGGAGCAAGCTCGGAATCATGGAATACAGTGGAGCAACAGTGCCCATTATTGATTAACGACGCCAAAAGACTGATCAGTTATTACTACAGCGATGAATTAATCAACTCAGACCTAGCGCGAACCCAATACGTTGATGCTGATATTATGCCTCTGGATAGGGCCAGCCTGCGTTTTAGTGAGGCTGAAATACCAGTATTCGATTTAGTAGAGCAGGATTCGCCGATTATTGTCTCAATGCCGCATCACGGGCAGTTTATCCCGCATGACGTCCTAGAGCAGATGACGGACATAGCCTTAAACAGCGCCGACACTGACTGGTACCTGGTTCAGCTTTATAGCTTTTTAGAAGAGTTAAAAGTAACTCGAATCAATGCTAACTACTCGCGCTACTTGATTGACCTTAATCGAGACAGTAGCGGTAAAGTACTGTACAAAGGCGCTGACAATACTGAGCTTTGTCCGACATCGACCTTTGACTTGGAAGCATTATACGATGAAGACGACGAGCCTGATTCGCATGAGGTCGCGCGCAGAACAGAATTGTACTGGAGGCCTTATCATCAAGAGCTACAGCGCCTAATTAAACAAGCCAAACACAAATTCGGCTACTGTTTGCTGTTTGAAGCGCACACTATTCAATCTCACGTACCGCGTTTCTTCGACGGCCAACTGCCAGACTTTAACTTCGGCACTAACGAAGGCCAAACCGTAAACGAGGAACTTAAATCAGTACTTGAAAACTTCGATACCGGTGACTATTCAAAAATTATCAACGGACGCTTTAAGGGCGGCTTTATTACGCGCCAGTATGCTAAGCCCGACGATAATATCTACACCATTCAATTAGAGTTGTCGCAAATAACTTATTTGGACGAAAAGCTAAGGTTATTTGATCAGGAAAAGGCTCAGAAGGTTGCGGGGGTGATTAAGCGTCTACTACAACGATTAAAATCCTGTACTTAAAGAAAAATTCTTCATAATCATTGCAGTTACCGTTATTGTATCTTGGCACTTTTTTCAAGGTTATGCCTTGCACACAACAATTGGATATTTTCAACTTTCAACGAAGTTCCCCCTTTAGAGTACGGAAGAATATGGTCAAAGTGTAACTCATCTTGCGCACCGCACGTTACACATTTCCCCCGGTCTCTTTTCCAAACAGCTAGCTTTACACTTGTAGGTATAATTCTACTTCTAGTAAATTCTTCAGTAATAGACTCTTCGGACTTTTTATTGTCCGAAACATGGTCTACAGCAATTAGTTTAAACTTAAATACGTTTCTCAATCCATCAGACTGAGTCCATGCGTCGACTAAATGGAAAAAGCCATTATCTGACCATATTCCTGTTTTGATCTTTTCATATACTTTAACAATATCAGGGCCTTTTAAACCTTTTTTAAAGTCTATAGCAGCGCGTTTAAACTTTCCATTTTCAGTTAATGAGCCGGTATGCCTAAATTCTGGCTGGTCTACTTCTTTTGGGTTTCCCTTATGTTGATTTTTAGGAGCGTCGTGGCCTTCGTAAATTAGCACAGTACCATTTTCTTGGATTTCATCTTTATACGGAGCGTTTGGGCTGACTGACATTAATATTATAGAGTGCCCACCGCGTAGTCGAAAATTCATACCTTTTTGAAGGCTAGTCCCTTCTTCCTGGCACATTTCAATATAAGAAATAATATTACCGCGCACGTTTGCTCCAAAAAATTTGTTTGTTTTTATCAAGCCTTTTATAAAACTCTATTAGCTATGGGCATTTCATGCAAGGAGTTATGAATAGTCTTGCTTGTCAATTATATTTACAGGAAAGAATGCACGTATTAAATTATTCCCCCCCAGTTGGTAACTCAGCTGATTTGGGTGGTCAATATCCCACAGTGCTAACTCAGCTTTTTTGCCTGTTTCTATACTCCCAATTTTATCTTCTAAGCCTAGAGCTTTGGCTGCGTTGATGGTGACGCCTTGTAAGGCTTCAAGAGGTGTCATGCGGAAGAGGGTGCAGGCCATGTTGAGCATGAGCAATAGTGATTGCGCTGGTGAGGTACCGGGGTTGCTGTCGGAGGCGACGGCGATTGGTACGCCTGCTTGGCGCAGTTCGTCCATTGGCGGTAGTTTTGTTTCACGTAGGAAGTAGAAAGCACCGGGTAGTAGCACCGCAACTGTTCCGCTCTTAGCCATTTTGTCGATAGAGTCTTGTGATAAGTATTCTAAATGATCGGCGGAAAGGGCTTTGTAGTCAGCGGCTAAGCCTGCACCAGACTGATCGGATAGTTGTTCGGCGTGCAGTTTGACTTTGAGTCCATGTTTTTGTGCGGCTTTAAATACGCGTTCGGTTTGTTCGTAGCTGAAGCCAATGTTTTCGCAAAAAGCATCGACGCAATCTGCTAAACCCAGTTCAGCGATTTTAGGGATCATGTCATTGCACACTAAGTCGATATAACCGTCTGAGTTGTCTTTGAATTCAGGCGGCAACGCATGTGCGCCAAGGAAGGTGGTGCTGACGCGAATAGGGAATTCTTGCTCCAGTCGTTTCGCGACTTTGAGCATTTTAATTTCGTTCTCGGTGTCTAAACCATAGCCAGATTTAATTTCAATTGTGGTGACGCCTTCGTCGATAAAGCTTTGTAAACGTTTAGCGGCGCTTTGGAACAGCTCTTCTTCGGTGGCTTCGCGCGTGGCTTTAACGCTAGAAATAATACCGCCACCCGCTTTGGCGATCTCTTCGTAGGCTACGCCATTGAGGCGCATTTCAAATTCGTTGGCGCGATTGCCGCCGTAAACGAGGTGCGTGTGGCAGTCGATGAGGCCGGGCGTGAGCCATTGTCCTTGGGCATCAATGGCTTCTTTTGCATCAAGCTCAGGGTTAGAAGTGCCAATATACGAAATCAGACCATCATTAACGCCAACCGCACCGTTTTCGATGACACCATAGGGATTGTCTTCGCTGGCGTACTGGTCTGATAAAGTCGCGATATTGACGTTGTGAATAATGTAATCAAAAGGTTTCGTTTCACTCTGGCTCATATTATGATCCTGATATTGTTTTAACTATTTTACTCGACACTATGACAAGTATTCACCCGCAACAGATTTTCGCTAAATCTATACTGTTGGCCGACGGCTGGCAGGAGAACGTGTTGTTGGAGCACGATTCTAATGGGGTTATCACTAAAATTAAACCACAAACCGAGAAACCCGCAAACTTTAGTGGAAAAGTGATTGAAGGTGCGGTGATCCCAGGCATGGTCAATAACCACTCCCATGCGTTCCAGTGGGCGATGGCTGGCCTAGGTGAAGCGAGTGGTAGCTCTAAAGATAGCTTCTGGACATGGCGCAAAGCGATGTACGGATTTGTCGAAAATATTGAACCGGAGGACTTGAACCATATCGCCAGCGCGCTTTATATGCAGATGTTAAAAGCGGGTTACACCTCGGTCGGTGAGTTTCATTATTTGCATCATGATAAAAGCGGTGACTTTTACGAGAATCCGGCGGAAATGTCGATGCAGATTTTTGAAGCAGGCAAGAACAGCGGTATTGATGTCACTTTATTGCCGGTATTCTATCGCTACAGTGGCTTTGGGCCACAAGCTCCTAGCGATGGGCAGAAGCGTTTTATTCATTCGCAGGATGATTACGGACGCTTGCTAGAGCAGGTCCATTTGTTATCGTCTGAGTACAATCAAAGTTACGGTATCGCGCCGCACTCATTGCGCGCCGTGGACAAAAGCGACCTTGAATTTGCAGTGAAAACATTACGCTCACAGTCAGAAGACGCACCCATTCATATTCATATCGCTGAACAAACGAAAGAAGTCGATGATTGTGTCAGCCATTATGGTCAGCGTCCTGTTGAATGGCTTTACGATAATTTAAGCCCTGATGACAAGTGGTGTTTAGTTCATGCAACCCACTTAACCGATGGCGAGGTAAGATCGATTGCCGAATCAAAAGCGGTGGTTTCTATCTGTACGACCACAGAAGCGAATCTTGGCGATGGTTTTTTCCCGATGTTGGATTACAAAGCACAAGGTGGACGTTGGTCGGTGGGTAGTGATAGCCACATTTCTGTGAACGCGATTGAGGAGTTACGCTGGCTGGAGTATCAGCAACGTTTGCGTGAGCATTCAAGAACGGTATTGGTTGATGGAGCCAATAGTTCTACGGGCCACTGGCTTTGGACGCAAGCCGCGCAAGGTGGTGCACAAAGTTTACAGCAGCCAGTAGGGCAGATTGGTATTGGTTATAAAGCTAACTTTGTGGAATTGAATTTAGACTCAATGACGTTTGTTGGGAAAAGTCAGCAGCAGTTGTTGGATGCCTTTATCTTCAACCATCAGTTTGCAAACGATGCTATCGCCTCCGTTTGGGTCAGAGGGCAGAAAGTGATCGAGCATGGTCAGCATGTATCGCAAGAGGTTATCGAAGATAACTTTAAAGCGAGCTTGGGACGATTAAAGGCTGGCTAGGACGTCACCGAGCTTTTTTGGATCAACCGGTTTTGATACAAATTCCGCAGTTTCAATATTATTGAAGACTTCGGCCTCAGTGATGTGCTTGTTATGACTGACGATGATAATGTGTGGTTGGTTATCTAGGTGCTGAATTTCTTCAAGAAAATTGTTGAATGAAAACGACGGGTCATCCTCAATGAAGTCGGAGTTGACCAAAATGGCATCGAAGGCATCGTGGCGTAACTTCTGCAAAACGACTTGTTTGGTTGTGGCTTTGTCAACATCAATCCCCAGCTTATTTAAGTAGCCAATCAGCACCATCTTATCGATGGGATCGGAATCATAAACGAGAACATTAAGGTTTATACCCAATGGTGTGATAGGTTCAGGCTGAGATTTTTTGTCCGATTGGCTGAGTGTGTTTAAGGGCATTTCAAGCCGTACTTCATCGCTAAAGTATAAATATTCCCCACCAAATTTTTTAAGGATATGCTTGGCGGAAATAAGTTGGATATTGTTGCTATGAGGTGTGACAGGCAGTTCCTCTTTAAACTGAAACAGGCTCTGTTGCTCCAGTGCGGTTAAAAACATTTTCGAGTCTGATGAAAAGGAAATGCGTAAATTCGCGGTATCCTGATAATCCTGTCTTAAATCAAAATGAATATTAAGTGTTTCACCTTCGCAGATATTAATCAGCTGCTGTAGCAGCAAGCGAAGCATTTGCTTGAACGCTTTTTCATCAACATGAACCTGATAACTCATACGGTTGCCGCTGAAGGATTCTTGAATTAATGTTGATTTCTCTTTGGCTAAATTAGACAGCTCAACAACTGTTTGTGCGAGCAAATCGCGACACCAAACGGCTTTTCGGGTTTGGTCGACCGGCTGCTTAATGACTTCATAAAACATCATTAAATTGTTTATAGAGCTATTAAAGTCTTGCTGGGTCATGAAGCCGATAAACTCGTGCAACTCAGTGTTAGCGTCTAAGCGAGCTTTTTGTACTTCAGTTTTAAGCATGTTGAGTTTGTGTCGCAAATTTTGCGTCTTGATCACCTGTTGCTCAACAGCATTTAATAGCTCAGAACCTTCTGTCGTTCTCAGGCTTTCTTTGAACTCTTTGTAACTTTCCGAGTTGTTTAATTGATCAATCAGCTTTTTCACCACTTTTGCTTGGTGGTTTTGGCGAACTCTAAGATAGAGCCAGAATAGTGACAGCGGAATAATAATGCCTAGGTTGAGCAACAAATGGCTTAACCCGTCATAAGCTCTGCTATAGCGGTAAGGTGTGGCGGCTATTTGTAGCTGGCCTAGGCGACGACTCTCACTTTCGGAGTTTTCAATGAGCTGGCTAGGGAAGTTACTTTGAAAACTAGAGCCTAGGTTTTGCACAATATCTTGATCTATCGTGTTTAGCGCAACATTTTGGGAAATGCCAATAAGCCCTCTATTATCCACCTGTGAAACGATGGTGCCTTGATTATCAATAATTCTGACGAAGGCGATATCAGGGTTGTTGCGTAAAGGAAAAAGCGTTTGTTCAAGGTCTGTGGTATTACCAAAGCTGAGTCCGTACTCAAGTCCTGGCGTATAGCTGGATATAATTAAATCGCACAACTTTCGCTGTTGAGCTAGATGTGTTTGCTCCATCGAGCGATAAAACATAAAGTTCACGACAATCAATACTCCAACAAACGCTAGCGCGTAAGCAATGCTGTATTGATGACTGAGCTTTATTTTTTTCAAGATGGAATCCCTGAGTAGGTTTTATTATTACTATGGGTTTATTTGGGTTGCGTGCAACCAACTGGGTTACCCAACGCTACTGGGATTAAGTATATGATTTAATGTATAAAAGTAAAAGTAATGTATAAAAGTAATATAGTGCAACAACTGAAAGACTAATAACTATTTGCATCCATTATATTCAGTGCAGCCTCTAGGGAGTCAGCTTCTGGTTCAAACTCAACACGGTTATCTGTACCAAAGGCTCCTGACCAGTTATCGGGTGGGGCGATAGGAGCTATTTCTAAAAGTAACCAGCTGGCTTCATCTATTTCTTCTATTTCGCCGTTATAATATTGAATTTCAATGCATTCTTCATCGCGATCGATTGCAACGACTTCAAAACTTTCGTCTAAATCCAGTCGTTTATACCATTGACCTCTTTCTGCTTGAATGGCCTGAGCCACAGTTCCTCCTAGTAGTAAGCTTATTCTTACTACGTTTTATACATTACAGATTATCATATTGGTTAAAAAATGCACGATTGGATGGCGGTGATTTGTCTATCAGTTCAGATTTTTTGAGGACAAATGTTTTATCGTCTGTAGTAATTACGATGGTTATTTTTTACAATAGCGGCACCTAACAGACCAACTGGTATGTGCATAACAATGACCATCAAGATGAAGGATTTAATCTTAACTGCTTTATTTGTAACAACATTTTCTATGAGTAATGTGCTGACTGCTGCAGAATGGAGTGGTGTCGCATCAGCAGAAGGACGATACTTTTTTAAAGAAGGTGACTTTGGTCAGGAACAGTCAGAGTTTTCGCTGGCCATAGAGCCTGAGTTTTATCATCGATGGGAAGACTCAGATTGGAGCATCGTATTTAAGCCGTTTGTTCGATGGGATAGCCTTGATGACGAGCGTTCACATGCTGATATACGCGAATTGATGGTGCGTTATGTTGGTGATGAGTGGGAGCTTAAAGCGGGCATGAGCAAAGTCTTCTGGGGCGTAGCCGAATCCCAACATTTAGTTGATGTGATTAACCAAACTGATTTTGTTGAAAACATCGATGGTGAAGACAAGTTAGGCCAGCAGATGGTCGTGCTGTCGACGGAACAAGACTTTGGCTTGCTTGAGCTTTTTGTGCTTCCTGGGTCACGCGAGAGAACCTTCGCTGGTGAAGATGGACGTTTTCGTTTTCCTTTGCCGGTAGACCAAGATAATCCGATATACGCCGATGAAGACGGTAAGCAAAGAATTGATGGTGCCATTCGTTGGTCAAAATGGATTGGAGACTGGGATATTGGTCTGTCGCACTTTTCTGGCACCAGCCGTGAACCTTTGTTTGTGGTTGATCAAGTAAACCCGCTTCAACCTCAATTGAGGCCTCTGTACGTTACTATCGATCAGACCAGTCTTGATGTACAAGCGACCAAAGGTGCATGGCTATGGAAATTAGAGGCGATGTCACGTTCAGGCTTTAATGAAGACCGCTACTGGGCTGCTGTGGGTGGTTTTGAGTATACCTTCTTCGGTGTTACCCAAAGTGGTGCTGACTTGGGCATGATTATGGAGTATCAACATGATTCCAGAGAGACGTTGCCTGGTGGTTATCAACAGCAGGATGTTGGAGTTTTAGGTTTCCGTTTAGCGATGAATGATATTCCATCAACTGAAGCGTTATTGGCATTTTCGTATGCTGATGGACAAAGTTTTGTAAACCTAGAAGCAAGCCGCCGACTAGGTGATGACTGGAAAATGGTTGTAGAAGGTCGACTATTTACGGTTGATGAGGACAAGGGACCATTTGGTAGTTTGCTGTATCCGTTCAGGAATGATGACTATGTTTCGATAACACTGGAACGATATTTCTAATAACCAGTTTTAGTTCTTCAAAAAAGCCCAGCAAATGCTGGGCTTTTTGTTATTCAGGTATTGTTTCTCCGCCTGTTTCAGTAGTGAGAATATACTCAAATACGTCGTCGTCAACGCCAAGTTTCAAAGCGTAGATAGCTCGATAGGTCATTACCTTTTTGATGTAATCACGGGTTTCCGTGTATGGAATACTTTCTATCCAAATCTCTGTCGGATGGCGCCCGAATGGCTTCCACTGATCAATACGGTGTTTGCCAGCGTTGTAAGCCGCAGAAGCGTAAATTGGATTCTTATCCATTTGATGATATCTGAGTTCTAGGTATCGGCTACCCATCTCAATGTTAATGTGTGGTTTAAGTAGATCGCGCCTATTGCTGTAGGGAATATCAAACTTGCGTGAGTATACCTTGGCTGTCGATGGCATTACCTGCATTAAGCCGTAGGCCCCAGCCGGTGACACAGCTAACGGACCGTAAGCACTTTCTTGACGTGAAACTCCCATTAGCCATTGTGGCGGTAAGTTTACCTTTTTAGCCATCTCGATGTAGCTCTCTTTAAACGCAGTCGGGAAGCGAATTTCGGTATCATCCCAGTAGCCAGATTTCGCGATGGTTAAAATACCTTGGTTATACCAGCCCCAGCTGTGAGCTATTTTAGAAGCTGCTTGAATTTCTTCATCAGAGTTAAGTGACTGTAAATGTTTACGCCACTCACTACTGGCATTGATGTAACGTTCTAGCTCAAATAACTCTTTGGCACGCTTGACGTTATCACTATTTTCGACGCGCTTTAACGTGTCCGATGAAACAGGAGCGGCTACATGATTCAATTTCAGTGGTTGTTTAAGGCGAGTTGCGGCCAAGTAGCCATAGTAATCGCGCTTATCTGCGAGTAGCTTCAGAGTTAGGGCTGCTTCTTTCTTTTGGCCTGTTTGCTGTTGAGCAATGGCGTTCCAGTACTGCCATTGATTACTTTGTTGCTGGTTAAGTGGCAAAAGTGAATATAGCTCTTTAATCGTCTCCCAGCGTTCATTTCTGAGTAAGACGGCTAACTTCCAATGATTGACCAAGTCATCGGTGATGAATTTGTTGAGGTTGTCAGAATCAAGCCACTTCAAAGCTTTCGAGTTGTTCTCAGTCGCTAGCGCTAAAAATAGCGTTCGCTCGATGTCGTCAGTATGCGACTGAGACAAGGGGATTTGGTTTTTTGTATGTAGCCAGACTTTGTAAGCTTTATCTCTGTCTCCCCACGCGAGGCGTTTTAAGGCAAAGACGAGTATCGGTGCTTCAAGGTTGTGATCTTTACTTGGGAAAAAGCTGCGTCGATTAACAACTCCGGGATCTTTTTTTGCTTTAACCCAGAGATCAGTGATGTAGCGTTTATCGCGATCAAGAAACCGCTCTAGATACTTCAAAAGCCCGATTGATCCTTCGTGAGCCGTTCGGTAAAAGCGATGGTAGGCAATGTTGTGATCTACGCCCACTTCATCAATCCACTTTTTGAAAATTAGGTCACAGTCTTTGGGTTGAGACTTAGGTACGCTCCACAAGTCTTCTATGTCACTAGCTAAGTCCTTGATTGAATGGCCATTCTTAAGCTTGTAAGCCAGTATTTGGCAGTCAAGACTAGCGTCATCACCATAAGAATAATACTGTTGAAGAAGATCGTAGCGTTTATCCACCGCCAGTTGTTTAATAAACATGTACTTTAAGCGATCAGCTAAGGGAGAGTCGCTGTATTGGCTGATAAATTGATCAATCTCAGCCTTATTTTTGGCATCTAATTTTTTGAGTAATTCTTTATACTCCAAGTAAGGATAGAGAGGGTAGCTTTTCAGCGATTGTTTAAGCCTGTTATAAGTGCCTAAGTCGCCACTAGCGAAAGCTTTTTCTGCCGCTAGGAAAGCCAATTGTTCACTGCTATTAATAGCGGATGATTGTTGAGAAAGTGCCAATAAAATTAAAGAGATAATGGACGCTATGAAGAAATCAGCTGTGGCCCGCATGTTTGATTTTTGTCCTTAAAAGTGAATCTTGAAAGCTATTATGTCGTAAATGCTCAAAGCTTTGGGTAAAGAAGTGTAAGATATCTAGAAGAAATCACGCCAGCTTCGAAACATTCTACTAATTAGATATCCAAAGGTTAAAGAGTTCAAGAATTTTTGCTTTCATCGGTCATCGATGCTGCAACTTTCAGTTAAATGCACTTGTTTTTGTGATGTGAACTGTAATAATGTGTGCGCCTGTCAGGTCAACCTAAGGGATCAGACCTGATAATATGTTTTGTTGCGTTATAATAGAGTGTTATAGACAGAACATAGACATTTATTAATCTCAATAGATTAGTTACAACAGATTTAGGTAGGTATATGGCTAAAGGTACAAAATATAAAGCACGTCCGATGGACGAAGATGGTTTTATTCACTACACCGACGAAGAGCATCAGATTTGGAGCGAGTTAATGGCTCGTCAAGAGAAGCTTATCGAAGGTCGTGCCTGCCCTGAGTATTTCGAAGGTCTTGAGAAAATCAATCTTCCTCACGATCGTATTCCACAGCTTGAAGAAGTTTCTAGTGTTTTGCTTAAAGAAACAGGCTGGGAAGTGGCGTGGGTTCCTGCGCTGATTAACTTCGACAAGTTCTTTGCCTTGCTTGCGGATAAGAAATTTCCATGTGCGACTTTTATCCGTACTCGTGAAGAGATGGACTATTTGCAAGAGCCGGATGTATTCCATGAAATCTACGGTCACACGGCGATGCTCACCAATCCGTATTTTGCTGAGTTTACAGCGGCTTACGGTAAACTAGGCTACGAAGCGAGCAAAGAAGATCGCGTCTACTTAGCACGCTTATATTGGTTCACCGTTGAATTTGGCTTAATCAATACTGCGGAAGGTCAACGAATTTATGGTGGTGGGATTTTGTCATCTATTGGTGAAACACCGCATAGCTTGGAAGATCCTGAAGTCGTTCGTGCGCCATTTGATCCGATTGAGATGTTACGTACGCCGTACCGCATTGATATCATGCAACCGAAATACTTCGTGATTGACGACTTTAAGCAATTGTTTGACTTAGCGAACGGTGACGTGATGGGAATGGTAAAAGAGGCGAAGCGCCTTGGTTTACGTGAACCGTTATATCCACCAAAGGAAGAACAGAAAGCAAGTTAAGGTTTCGAACTCCATTTCTGCAGCCCGCGAGATTGTGAAATGTCGTGGGCTGTTGCATAATAGAGGGATAGTTAAAGCCTTGAAATTGCTTTAAATTTTGAATTTATGTTATTGAATTTGAATAAACAACTCATCCCAACGTTCATCGTTGCGGCTCAAATACGCGCTCAATGGAGCAAAGCGTAGGAATACCTATTTCAATTAATTTGGTCTTTTGGTCTTTAAAGCTGCGTCTATGGTTCGTTTGTTTTAATGAATAGAGTCCTAAAAGAACTGATTAGCAGGGCCAAAAGGAACGTAATTCCACCTCACAATGAGGAGTTTATAAAATGACTGATACTACTTTTAATCCACTTGGAACAGACGGTTTTGAGTTTGTTGAATATTCGGCACCAGACGCAGAAGGCGTAAAAAAACTAAAAGATTTGTTTGAGCTGCTGGGCTTTACTGAAGTCGCTAAACACAAGTCAAAAGAAGTCTTCTTATACCGTCAAGGTGACATTAACTTTATCGTTAATGGTGAAACTGAAGGTTATTTCCAAGAATTCAGCAAGCTACACGGCCCATGTGCCTGCGCTATGGCTTGGCGTGTTGAAGATGCTCAGAAAGCGTTTGAGTACGCGGTAGAGAAGGGTGCAGAGCCTTTCGATAAAGAAGAGCATAATGCTCACCCAGGCGTATACGGTATCGGTGGTTCGGTGCTGTATTTTGTCGATAAGTGGGGCAAAGAGAACAACATCTATCAAGATGACTTCAACTTCCATGAGGGTGTTGAAGAATTCCCTCGAGGCATGGGCTTGCAAACACTTGATCACTTAACTCACAACGTTAAGCGTGGTGGCATGGATGTTTGGGCGACGTTCTACGAGAACATTGCGAACTTCCGTGAAATTCGTTACTTCGACATTGAAGGTAAGCAAACTGGCTTATTCTCAAAAGCAATGACGGGTCCTTGTAACAAACTTCGTATCCCAATTAACGAATCTGCAGACGACAAGTCGCAAATCGAAGAGTACTTGAAAGAGTATAACGGTGAAGGCATTCAGCATATCGCACTATCGACAGAAGATATTTACGGTACGATCGAGAAACTTCGTGAAGGCGGTATGGAGTTCATGGATACGCCTGAAACTTACTACGACATGATTCCAAAGCGTATTCCAGAGCACCACGAAGACGTGGATAAGCTTCGTAAAAACCGTATCTTAATCGACGGTTCTTTGGATCACGAAGAAGGTATTTTGCTACAAATTTTCACCAACACAGTGATTGGCCCAATTTTCTTTGAGATCATTCAGCGTAAAGGTAACCAAGGCTTCGGCGAAGGTAACTTTAAGGCGTTGTTTGAGTCAATCGAACTTGACCAGCAAAAACGTGGAGTGATTTAAGATGCGTAAATGGATTGCTTTCCCTCATAAGGAAGGAACCATTTCGCGCCAAGCTCACGCAGATTTACCAGAAGAAGCACCATACGAGCGTGAAGCGGGCCGAAGCGGTTTCTTCGGTCCAACGGCTCACTTTCACCACAAGAACCCGCCAACCGCGTGGGAAAAGTGGGAAGGGCCGTTGCGTCCGCGTGCCTTTGACCTAAACAACTTAGACAAAAACTCGAACTCACCTTGGGGTGCTGAGAGTTTATTGTACAACGCACACTGCCGATTCCGTATTTGGAACTGTAACGAAGCAATGATGAACCTAGCTCGTAACGGTGACGGTGACGAGTTGTTGTTCATTCATAAAGGTCAGGGCGATTTATTCTGTGACTATGGTCATATGGAAATTCGTGAGGGTGATTATGTGGTTATCCCTCGCGGCACTATGTGGCGTATTGAGCCGCAAGATCCAATGACCATGCTACTGATTGAAGCCACCAACGATAGCTACCAATTGCCTGACAAAGGCTTAGTTGGGCCGCAGGCGATATTTGATCCTGCGATGTTGGACGTGCCAAGCATCAATGACAAGTTCAAAGCACAGCAAGACGATACGCCATGGGCGGTTGAGATTAAACGTCGTGGTCAGTTGTCACGCGTGCAGTACAACTATTCGCCGCTAGATGCTATTGGTTGGCACGGTGACTTGTCAGTGGTTCGCATTAACTGGCGTGATATTCGTCCATTGATGTCGCACCGTTATCACTTACCGCCATCAGCGCACACAACGTTCGTTGCCAGTCGCTTTGTGGTGTGTACTTTTGTGCCAAGACCGATTGAGTCGGATCCAGGTGCATTAAAAGTGCCGTTTTATCACAACAACGACGACTTCGATGAAGTCTTGTTCTATCACGCTGGTGACTTTTTCAGCCGTGATAACATCGATGCAGGCATGGTGACGTTCCATCCATCAGGCTTTACCCACGGCCCACATCCAAAAGCTTTCGAAGCAGGGCGTAAGCACGCTAAGAAAGAGACGGATGAAGTGGCAGTAATGCTGGATACGCGCGATGCGCTGGAAGTTGGTGATGCAATGGCAGGGGTTGAAAATCCGGACTATTGTAATAGTTGGAAAGCTTCCGAATAAAGCGTAAATAACGGCCTTTTTAAGCTCTGACTTTGTTATTTTTTATGCTCGTCCACTCACGTATTGAATATACTATCGTGAACTGCGCGTAAAAAATGCCGCGTCAGAGCTCAAAAATTCTCGTTATTAGTGCTTAGGTCAAATTATAAGTAATGGCCTAAGCGGTTGAATTTAGTGTTGTTGATGCCATATCAAAGGGTACTAGCAACAGAACACATACAGAATTAGGATGACAAAATGAAATTAGCGACGTTAAGAGATGGTTCTCGTGATGGTCAGTTAGTTGTCGTAAGTAAAGATCTGACAAAGGCAACTAAAGTTGACTATGTAAAAACATTGCAAGCTGCTTTGGATGAGTGGAATACTTTTAAGCCAAAGCTAGAAAAAACGTATCAAGAGCTTAATGACGGTCAAATCGCTGATGCGATGGACTTCGAGCAAGATTCTTGTGAATCGCCACTCCCACGTGCTTATCAGTGGGCTGATGGTAGCGCTTATGTAAACCACGTTGAGTTGGTGCGCAAAGCTCGTAACGCAGAGATGCCAGAAACGTTCTGGACCGATCCATTAATGTATCAGGGCGGTAGCGATACGTTCTTAGGGCCACGTGAGAATATCAAGATGGCTAGCGAAGAGTATGGCATCGATATGGAAGCCGAAGTAGCCGTGATTACAGGCGACGTTCCTATGGGCGCTACGCCTGAGCAAGCTGAAAAAGAAATTCGCTTGTTAATGACCGTTAATGACGTGTCTTTGCGTAACTTAATTCCAGGTGAGCTTGCTAAAGGTTTTGGCTTCTTCCAATCTAAGCCTTCATCAGCGTTTTCACCTGTCGCCGTTACTCCTGACGAGTTAGGTGATAAGTGGGACGGCAAGAAAGTGTTCCTTCCTTTGATCACACACTTGAATGATAAAGAGTTAGGTCACCCTGATTGTGGCGTAGACATGGTGTTTGACTTTCCAACACTAGTTGCACACGCGGCGAAAACTCGTGACTTAGCAGCGGGCTGTATCGTTGGTTCGGGTACGATTTCGAACAAAGACCGTTCTGTTGGCTCTTCGTGCTTAGCAGAAGTTCGTATGTTGGAGATTATCGAAGATGGCAAGCCATCAACACCATTCATGCAGTTCGGTGACCGTGTGACTATCGAAATGTTCGATGACAATGGTGATAGCATTTTCGGACAAATCAACCAAGTTGTTGAGAAATACGACGCTTAATTAGAAGCATAGTTAAGGAGAGGGTTTATGTTGAAGCTTTATAGTTACTGGCGATCGACCGCGGCTTACCGTGTACGTGCTGCCTTAAATATCAAGCGTTTGTCTTATTCCATCATACCCATACATCTTGTTAAGGATGGTGGTGAGCAACATAAACCTGAATATGCTGAAAAAAATCCTCAGGAGCTGGTTCCGTTATTGGATGATAATGGTAAGCTCCTGAGTCAGTCGATGGCCATTTGTGAGTATCTTGATGATGTTTACGATGGCCCTTCGCTGTTACCAAGTGAACCTTTCTTGAAGGCTAAAGTCAGAAGTGTATGCCAAATCATTGCATGTGACATTCATCCCCTAGATAACTTGCGTGTGTTGCAATACTTAAAAGGTGAACTGAATGTTAGTGATGAACAAAAAGATACCTGGTATGCGCATTGGATTATTAAAGGTTTCACGGCTATTGAACGTATGCTTAAAGACTACCAGTCGCAAGGGCCTTTTTGCTTTGGCGAAGAATTAACATTGGCTGACGTATTTTTAGTGTCACAAATATACAATGCAAGACGTTTTAATGTAGACTTGAGCGACTTTCCTCGCTTAGTAGAGATTGAGCAGCATTGTTTGACGCTAGACGCATTTAAAGACGCTAAGCCAGAAGCTCAACCAGACGCTGTAATTCAGTAACAACACACTGACTCAGTTTGTAAAGAGAGATTGAATGAAATTTAAAATGACAAAAACATTACTTGCGCTAAGTATTTCTGCAATGACTTCTGCATCATTAGCCGCCCCATATGAAGTTGTTGACTTGGGTGGTCTTGGTGGAACCATGAGCGTTGCTTTTGATGTCAATCAAGCAGGCCAGGTTGTAGGCTATGCCAGCGTACCAAGCGAAGAGAATGAAGGGCAATTTTTTGCGCATGCAGCACTTTTCGACGAAAGCGGTAATACCGACTTAGGTGTCTACCCTGAAGGAACCATTAGCCAAGCTGTCGGAATTAACGATGCGATGACTGCCGTGGGCTTCAGTAATAAAATCACTGAAAGCACCTCAGACGGAAGTAGTACTATTGTTAGTGATGTTTACGCTACTATCTTTGAAATGGGTAACTTAATTGAGTTGCCAAGCCAAGAAAATGTAGACAACACTCGAGCGTTTGGTATCAATAACAATAATCAGATATTTTTGGTTGGGCGAATTGATCTCAACCCGGACGATGAGCTTTCGGGTACAGACCGAGGCTTTATCTATGATAGGAATACAGACACTTACTCAATGGTGACTCCTTTCACAGACGATATTAGTAAGCGCTCTTATATCACTGGCATCAATGACAATGGCAGAATCACTGGTTTCACAGACTTCGACATTAGTGACTCTGAAACAACCATCAAGTCGTATATTGCATCAGTAGATGATATTGAAACATTAGAAGAAATCCCTTCCATAGATAACCGAGCTATTTTCGCTCAGGGTATTAATATGAACGACGAAGTCGTTGGAAGTATCTACATTTCAGGTACTCGTGATTTAAGGGAAGCCTTCTACATTAACATGTCGGCGGGCGACAGTGAGATTACAACGTTAGGATTTATTGACCCAAGATTTAATGACTCGCGAGCTCGTGACATTAACAATATGGGGCAGGTCGTGGGTAAAGCGTTAGTGTCTGTTCCTACTCTTGATGAGTACGCAGCATTTATTCACGAAGATGGTGAAATGAAGGATCTTAATACCTTGATCTCTTGCGATTCTGGCTGGAAATTAACCGAAGCTACAGCGATTAATGATTCAGGACAAATCGTAGGTTTCGGGTCATTTGAGGGCGAGGTACGAGCATTCCGTTTAGATCCAACTGGTGAGCCTGTTGAAGACTGTGGAACTGAGGAACCAGGTCCAAGTGATGGCGGTGGTAGCTTGCCTGTTGCGCTTGTTGCGATACTCGCAGCTCTCGGGTTGAGAAGACGTTTAAGTTAAACGCTCAGTGTTAAATAAAAAAGCCTCCAAGTGGAGGCTTTTTTGATCCTAAACTGAATAATATTTACATATTAGGATAGTTAGGGCCACCAGCACCTTCTGGGGTTACCCAAGTAATGTTCTGGCTTGGATCTTTAATGTCGCATGTTTTACAGTGAACACAGTTTTGAGCATTAATAACAAACTGTGGGTTATTACCGTCATCATCACGAACGACTTCGTAAACACCTGCAGGACAGTAACGTTGTGCGGGCTCGTCATACTTTTCTAGATTTACGTCAATAGGAATCGACTTATCTTGTAGTTTCAAGTGGACCGGCTGATCTTCTTCGTGGTTGGTATTGGATACAAACACTGAAGATAGTTTGTCAAAGGACAACTTTCCATCAGGCTTTGGATAGTTGATCTTTTTGCACTGATCTGCAGGCTTCATCTGAGCATAATCAGGTTTTGGGTCACTGAGTGTCCAAGGCAATTTACCATTGAAAATATTCAAATCAATGAACGCATAGGCGGAACCTATGAAATTGCCCCATTTATGTTGCGCTGGGCCGAAGTTGCGCTGCTGATGTAGCTCACGATAAGCCCAAGATACTTTGTAGTTGGCATCGTACTCAGTAAGCTCATCATTGGCACGATTACCACCAAAGGCAGCCATAATGGTTTCAGCAGCGACCATGCCAGATTTCATGGCTGTATGAGTACCTTTGATTTTAGCAAAGTTTAAGGTGCCAGCATTATCACCAATTAATAGACCGCCGGGGAAAGCCATCTTAGGTTGCGACTGAAGACCGCCTTTAGTTAAGGCCCTAGCGCCGTAAGAAATGCGTTCACCGCCCTCTAAGTACTGCTTAATCACTTTCTGGTGTTTGTAGCGTTGAAACTCGTGGAATGGACTGACGTGAGGATTCGAGTAGGAGAGGTCAGTAATTAAGCCCACGACGACTTGATTGTCTTCAATGTGGTATAAAAAACCGCCACCAGCAGAACCTGACTCACTTAACGGCCAACCGGCAGTATGAACCACTAAACCTTCTTGGTGTTGTTCTGCAGGAACTTTCCATAGCTCTTTAATACCAATGCCGTAGTGCTGCGGTTCTTTACCTTCATCAAGATTAAATTTACTGATCAACTCTTTACCTAGGTGACCACGGCAACCTTCTGCGAAGAGGGTGTATTTTGCGTGCAGCTCCATACCTGGCATATAACCGTCTTTCTTTTCGCCGTCTCTACCAATACCCATATCGCCTGTAGCAATACCTTTAACTGAGCCGTCGTCGTTATACAGAACTTCGGACGCCGCGAAACCAGGAAAGATTTCAACGCCTAACGCTTCAGCTTGCTCTGCCAACCAGCGGCATAAGTTACCAAGACTGATAATATAGTTGCCATCATTATGCATGGTTTTAGGTACAAAAAAGTTAGGCACTTTTAGAGCCTTTTCTTCATTGCGCATGAGGTAGATGGAGTCGCCTGTAACCTTAGTGTTGAGTGGCGCACCTTTTTCTTCCCAGTCAGGAATTAACTCATTCAGTGCTGTTGGCTCAATCACGGCACCTGATAAGATATGGGCACCAACCTCTGAGCCTTTCTCAACCACACACACCATCAATTCTTTATCGCTCTCGATGGCTAATTGGCGTAGTTTGATAGCAGCTGATAAGCCTGAAGGGCCAGCGCCAACTATCACAACATCAAACTCCATAAATTCGCGTTCCACCTAGATCTCCTCTTAAAATTGATTAAAAATCATTCAAAATATGGCTAAAATCACTATCAACTATTGACCTTAAGCCAGTAAAACGTCACCATTACGCCCTATTTTACAAAAGATAGGCGCTTAAATCGTCTATATTTGGCAGAGATTATACATACGATAGGGTTTTCATGAAAATTCTAGTTGCAATAAAACGAGTAATTGACGCGAACGTAAAGGTTCGTGTGAAGCCAGACAGTAGCGGTGTGGAAACTGCTAACGTAAAAATGTCTATGAATCCATTCTGTGAAATTGCTGTTGAAGAAGCGGTTCGCCTAAAAGAAAAAGGCATTGCTTCTGAAGTCGTCGCAGTTTCTATTGGTAATCAGCAATGCCAAGAGACTTTGCGTACAGCATTAGCACTCGGTGCTGATAAAGCTATCTTGGTTAAAACGGATGACGCTTTAGAGCCTCTAGCTGTAGCTAAAACATTAAAGAAAGTTGTTGAGCAAGAAGGTCCTGAAATGGTGCTTCTTGGTAAGCAATCGATTGATGGCGATAACAACCAAACGGGCCAAATGCTTGGCGCACTTTTAGGTTGGGGCCAAGGTACCTTTGCTTCAGAAGTTGAAGTTGAAGATGGTAAAACAAAAGTGACGCGTGAAATTGATGGCGGTTTACAAACTATTGAGTTGAAACTTCCTGCGGTTGTTACCACTGACCTTCGTCTAAACGAACCTCGTTTTGCATCGCTTCCAAATATCATGAAAGCAAAGCGTAAGCCGCTTGATGAAATTGCGTTGGCAGACCTAGGCGTTGATACTGCGAATCGTACAGAAACGATCAGCGTTGAAAACCCACCTGAGCGTAGCGAAGGCATTAAGGTTGAGTCGGTTGCAGAATTGGTTGAAAAGTTAAAGAACGAAGCGAAGGTGATCTAAATGACGACTTTAGTAATTGCAGAGCACGATAATAGCGAATTACAGGCTTCGACTTACAGTACCATTGCTGCTGCGAAAGAACTTAATGGTGATACCGTTGTTTTAGTCGCTGGTCATAACTGCCAGTCGGTAGCAGAGCAAGCTGCGAAAGCAGAAGGCGTGGATAAAGTGCTTCTAGCACAGGCTGAGTACTTAGAGCATTTACTTGCTGAAGACGTAGAAAAAGCAGTGATGGCTCAAGAAGGCGACTACTCGCATATCTTAGCGCCAGCGTCGACGTTTGGTAAAAACATGATGCCACGTATTTCGGCGTTATTAGACGTTCAGCAAATTTCAGATATTATCGCGATTGAGTCTGATGATACTTTTAAACGTCCTGTTTATGCCGGTAACGCTATTGCGACGGTCAAAAGTAACGATGCCAAAAAAGTAATTACTGTTCGTGCCACAGCATTTGATGCGCTGGCGACGGAAGGTGGTTCAGCTTCAATTGAAAACGTTGATGCAGGAACTCATACCGAGTTGAGCAACTATGTTGGTGAAGAGTTAACTGAATCAGAGCGTCCTGATTTAGGAACAGCGCGTGTTGTTGTTTCTGGTGGTCGTGGCATGGGTAACGGCGAAAACTTTGAGATGCTAGAAACTCTAGCGGACAAGCTAGGTGCAGCTGTTGGTGCATCGCGTGCAGCGGTAGATGCAGGATTTGTTCCGAACGATTACCAGGTTGGTCAAACGGGTAAAATCGTAGCTCCAGAGTTGTATATTGCTGTCGGTATCTCGGGTGCGATTCAGCACTTGGCAGGAATGAAAGACTCGAAAGTCATTGTTGCAATTAACAAAGACGAAGAAGCTCCAATCTTCCAAGTCGCTGATTACGGCCTTGTTGAAGATTTGTTTAAGGCCGTTCCAGAGTTAATTGAATCTCTGTAACTGTTTTAAATATTAGACATAAAAAAACCGCCGTTTGGCGGTTTTTTTATGCTTATAAACCTTGCCTAAGCGGCGTTAGTAGATTCGAAGATTTTGTCGGCGCTGGCCGCAACAAAACCTTGATATAGCTCGCCATTCTCCATCGGGAAGCGCTCGGCAAACTCGTAGAAACATGAGCGGATAGGGTGTTTGCCACCGTTAAACTCCCAGTCGACGATGTTAGCCATGGTTGAGCTTTGTTTTAAGCAAACGTTTTCGTTTCCTTTGATTTCGCCACCGCTCGTATTCAGTTCAAAACCTTTATCTTTTAGGAATTGATTGACAGCTTCGAGACTTTCCATACCACGCAGCTTGTTCACTGACACAGTAAAGTGGTTTGCTCGTAAACCAAATGCGGCTAGCCATGCAGCATACTCACTTTCTTCAAGCAAACGCTCATAAGCTTCACGAGTAATCTTACCCCATGGACGAGAAGGGAGGGTTAGGCCGTCTTTGCGAATGTTCCAGTTGGCTTCAGCAATTAAGCCACGGCAGAACATTTGAAGCTCTGCTGAGAACTCTTCAAGCAACAATTCACTGACAAAGATTTTTGGTGCATCTTCGTCTGACTCATGTTGGAAGTGTTTGGCGTAGAGTTTCTTTTCCTCGAAGTGGTACTCACCCGCAGCTTTATAGCCAAACTGCTCTAAGTGGCTACCAATATTCTCAAGGTTAATTGCACCTTCGTTAAAGGTACGAAGGGCGATATGATCATTGATGATGATGTCATCACCCAATGCTTTGAATTCTTCATGAATGGCGTCTGCATCAGGTGTAATTGCTAAATAATCGTTCCACAATGCTTCAAATAGAGCGTTGTGATTTTGGGTAGACATAATTCTAAAACCTACTTGTTTTGAATGTTACTTACTGTGAAATGGTCAGAGGACAGACCAATTGTACAATCTTTGGTCTGTCTATTTCAAATCTTAGGCTACTTATATGGTGATAAGTTGTCTGATTTAAAGGTCTTTTACATTCTTCATGAAATGCTTGAAGACCCCTGGCGTTGCGGCAAGGATACTTTTGGACTTTTCTTGGTAAGGGTTACCTTTTACATCACCAACAAAACCACCGGCTTCTTTAATAATCAAGATTCCAGCAGCGGTATCCCACTCGCTTAGGCCAAATTCCCAGAAGCCATCTAAACGACCAGCAGCAACATAAGCGAGGTCTAGCGATGCAGCTCCAGCGCGACGCATGTCGACACATAGAGGGAAAATAGTCTCAAAGTAGCGCAGGTAATCTTCGAGGTTTTGATGTCCACGGAAAGGGAAGCCTGTCGCCAATAAAGCGTTATCCAGCTTTTTCTTCTCGCTGACGCGAATACGAGTGTTGTTTAACTGAGCACCGCCACCATTACTGGCAGTAAACATCTCGTCTTTGATCGGATCATAAATAACAGCCGCTAGGGTTTTGCCTTTCTGCTTAACTGCAATTGATATCGCAAAATGAGGGATGCCTTGAAGGAAGTTTGTGGTACCGTCGATAGGGTCGATGACCCAAACCGTGTCGCTGTCGCCTTGGTGACCGCTTTCTTCAGCAAGAATAGCATGGTCAGGGTAGCTGTGTTTGATGGCATCAATAATGATTTCTTCGGCTTGCTTGTCGATATTGCTCACAAAGTCGTTAGGACCTTTGCTTTGTGCAATGATACGGTCACGATTGGCAAACGCTTTCGCCACAAAATTTCCAGCACGTTCTGCCGCACGCACGGCAATGTTTTTGTACGCATTCATATTGATAAACCACCAAAGTCAAAGAACAGTTCTTGTCAGAACAGAGTCCATATTGGACAAATAATGAGCGCAATAGCGCTAAACGGTGCGAATAATAGCAAAAGTTATTGATATTAAGAAGTCCTCAATAGCATTTTCTTGATTTTGGCCTACCATGGCGCTATTAACGGAAGAATTAATTGTGGGGTTATGGCTGAGCCTCTGATACTATACGTTCTTGTAAATTATCGACTTTTTCATGTGAATGGCAGAACTAATTCAACCGCAATCCAATAACGATCTTCTGGCGCAGATTAAGATCGTATTATGCCAAACCAGCCACCCCGGCAATATTGGCGCTGCAGCTCGGGCCATGAAAACCATGGGCCTCAAGCATTTAGTCCTAGTTACACCCAAAGATTTTCCATCTGATGAAGCGACAGCCCGTTCATCTGGCGCTACAGATATTTTAGAAACCGCAGAAGTGGTTGAGTCACTTGAAGAAGGAGTCAAAGATTGCCGTTTGGTGATTGGAACCAGCTCCCGTAATCGCGCTTTGCCTTGGCCGATGGTTGAGCCTCGTGAAATCAAAGCGATTCTACAAAAAGAAGCGACTGCGTTACCTATGGCGATAGTTTTTGGTCGTGAAAGTACCGGCCTGCTGAACGAAGAGCTGCAATTATGCCATTATCATGTCAATATCCCTGCAAACCCAGAATATATGTCGCTCAACCTAGCGGCAGCGGTTCAGGTTATATGTTATGAATGTCGGTTATTAGCTTTAGAGCTGGGTAATTCGTTACAGTCAGCGTCAATCGACGAAGAGGTTGGCAGCGAGCGCAAGGCGACGGTCAAGGAAACAGAGGGATTGTACAAGCATTTCGAAGCTGTGATGACGGAAACGGGCTTTTTCGATCCTGAAGAGCCTAAACTGCTTCCAGCAAGGTTGCACAGACTCTTTGCAAAAGCACAGCTAACTGAGGCTGAAGTAAATATCATGCGCGGCTTTTTGGCATCGATGAATAAACACATCAAATATCAGTCAAAGATTCAGCATAACAATCAACAGAGTGGCGAGGAGTAGAATGTTTTCTCGAATCAAAGAAGACATTAAAAGCGTGTATCACCGCGATCCTGCGGCGCGCAATAACTTTGAAGTGCTGACCAACTATCCAGGTTTGCATGCGATTTGGATGCACCGCGCTGCCCATAAGTTATGGAATGCGAACTGGAAGTGGTTAGCTCGAACTTTATCCACGTTAGCACGCTGGTTCACCGGCATTGAAATTCATCCAGCCGCTAAAATTGGTCGCCGATTTTTTATTGACCATGGCATGGGTGTGGTGATTGGTGAAACTGCGGAAATTGGGGACGACTGTACTTTGTACCATGGTGTTACCCTTGGCGGCACCAGCTGGAAAGAGGGTAAGAGACACCCGACATTAAAAAATGACGTCGTCATTGGAGCGGGAGCGAAAGTGCTTGGCCCTATCACTCTAGAGCGAGGCGCTCGAGTGGGTTCTAATGCTGTGGTGGTTAAGGATGTTCCGGAAGATACCACCATGATCGGTATTCCTGCCCGTCAGGTGTCGCGTCAGAAAGATACAGAGCAAACCGTATTCGAAGCCTACGGTATCAGTACCCAGCAGCAAGATCCTATCTCACAGGCTATTCGAAGCCTTCATGAACATTCGCGAGCTCTTGAAAAGCAAATGGAATTGATTGCTTGTGCATTGAAAAAGCAAGGCATTGATTGTGCTGAGCTCGACCTTCCGGATGTTGACTGTGATGAATTGACACGTTTTGATCTTAAAGATCCTGACGGGGTTTATGATGAAGACAGCACTAGTACAGCCTCAAGTAAGGGGGCTGATTCACCCACAAACCGTTCATCGGACAATTAGGCAAACTTTTCACCCAATATACTAGTTACAACATCTTTAAGTTATTGATTTTACATTAATGAGAATCAGTTGCATTTAGTTGAGCAAAATACTCGGTATTTATACTTATGCAACTGATGGTTATCATTAGCTTATCTTATCATTTTGTCGATATTTCTATATTTTTCAATGCTTTAATTAATGCTTTGTATTGCTTGCTCAGACCTGACTAAAGTTGACTAAAATAGTCGGGTATGAGATCATAAAGCTATCGAAGTAAAGGTACTGATATGAAGTTAAGCACCAAGGGTCGATATGCTGTAACAGCGATGCTGGATTTAGCATTGCACACAGGCAAGGGCCCGATAACACTGGCAGAAGTCTCTGGAAGACAACATATTTCGTTGTCCTATCTTGAGCAACTTTTTGCACGACTGCGGAAGGCCAATTTGGTCGATAGTGTTCGTGGGCCAGGTGGTGGTTACGAACTAAAGCGCCCCGCAACGCAAATTAGTATTGCAGAGGTTGTTTTAGCGGTAAACGAACCCATTACTGCTACGCGCTGTAATGGAAAAGGTGATTGCCAAGGTGGCGATGTCTGTTTATCGCATCAGTTATGGTCTGAATTAAGCGACCAGATTTATCAGTTTTTGAGTGGCATAACGTTAGATCACGTTATCCAACGAGATTTTGTTCAGCAGGTGGCTGAACGCCAAAATGTACGTTTTCGCGAAGAAGACGTCATTGCTTTTGGTTGATTTTGAATTGTGCTTGATATTTAGCGGAGAAGAGAATGAAGTTACCCATCTATCTTGATTATGCAGCAACCACGCCGGTAGACCCGCGTGTTGCCGAGAAGATGGTTCAATACATGAGTGTTGATGGCATCTACGGTAACCCTGCGTCACGTTCCCACAAATTTGGCTGGGAAGCGGAGGAGGCTGTTGATGAAGCGAGACAGCATGTGGCGGATCTAATCAACGCCGATCCACGCGAAATTGTGTGGACTTCTGGTGCAACTGAATCAGATAACTTGGCGATTAAGGGTGCAGCGCACTTTTACGGCAAAAAAGGTAAACACATCATTACTGTTAAAACTGAGCATAAAGCCGTGCTTGACACGACTCGTCAGTTAGAGCGCGAAGGTTACGAAGTGACTTACTTAGATGTTAAAGACGATGGCCTTGTTGACTTAGAAGAATTCAAGAATGCATTGCGTGATGACACCATTGTTGTCAGCATCATGCACGTCAATAACGAAACGGGTGTGGTTCAAGACATCGATGCGATTGGCGAGTTATGCCGTGAACGTAAAATCATTTTCCATGTCGATGCAGCGCAAAGCGCGGGCAAGTTACCTATCGACGTGCAAAACACGAAAGTTGACTTATTGTCTATCTCTGGCCACAAAATGTATGGCCCTAAAGGTGTTGGCGTATTATATGTTCGTCGTAAACCTCGTGTTCGCCTAGAAGCGCAAATGCACGGCGGTGGTCACGAGCGTGGTATGCGTTCAGGTACTTTACCAACGCACCAAATTGTTGGCATGGGCGAAGCAGCGCGTATCGCCAAAGAAGACATGGCTAAAGATAACGAGCGTATTATTGGTTTACGTGAGCGTTTATGGTCTGGCGTTAATGATATGGAAGAAGTGTATCTTAACGGTCATGAAGAACAGCGTGTCGCGGGAATTATCAACATCAGCTTCAACTTTGTTGAAGGTGAATCACTCATCATGGCACTGAAAGACCTAGCAGTGTCCTCAGGCTCAGCATGTACATCAGCGAGTCTTGAGCCTTCGTACGTATTACGTGCTTTAGGTCGTGATGACGAATTAGCGCACAGCTCAATTCGTTTCAGCATTGGTCGCTTCACGACAGAAGAAGAAGTCGACTACACGATCGAAAAAGTTCGTGAAGGTATTGGTCGTTTACGCGAACTATCACCTTTATGGGATATGTACAAAGAAGGTATCGACCTGTCTAAAGTTGAATGGCAGGCGCACTAATTTAAGCGGGAGAGATTATTATGGCATATAGTGAAAAAGTTATTGATCATTATGAGAACCCACGTAACGTTGGTTCGTTCGAAAAAGATGATACAACTGTAGGTACTGGCATGGTAGGCGCTCCAGCTTGTGGTGACGTCATGAAACTACAGATTAAAGTGAATGAGCAAGGCGTTATCGAAGACGCCAAGTTCAAAACCTATGGCTGTGGTTCAGCAATTGCATCGAGCTCGCTAGTAACAGAGTGGGTTAAAGGCAAAACAGTTGATGAAGCGCAAGCGATTAAGAATACTGATATCGCTGAAGAGCTAGCGTTACCGCCAGTGAAAATTCACTGTTCAGTTCTTGCAGAAGATGCAATTAAAGCTGCAGTAAAAGACTTTAAAGATAGAAGTCAAAAGTAACACTATCAAGTAATAGCGAAATAGGTACAGGTTAGTTTATGGCGATCACTTTATCAGACGCAGCAGCAGAGCGAGTAAAGTCATTTCTCGAAAACCGTGGCAAAGGTTTAGGCGTGCGACTAGGCGTCACTACCACAGGTTGTTCTGGGTTGGCTTACGTTCTAGAGTTTGTCGACGAGCTAAACGATGAAGACATTGTGTACGAAGATAAAGGCGTTAAAATCATTATCGATCCAAAAAGCAAGCTGTACCTTGAAGGCACTCACCTTGAGTTTGTGAAAGAAGGGTTGAACGAAGGTTTTGAATTCGTGAATCCTAACGTAAAAGGCGAGTGTGGGTGTGGTGAGTCATTCACCGTCTAAACGAGCTGCCTAAATTCTTTATGACTTTGTTAAATCTAAATTAAAGTTTAGTCATTTACTGGGTGTAAACTCCCTCACTTTAATTTAGATTTGCCTCGTCCTAAAAAATTTATTCTAACTCGTTACCGAGCAAACTGAATCGATAAA
Source organism: Kangiella taiwanensis (assembly GCF_020005165.1). GTDB lineage: Bacteria > Pseudomonadota > Gammaproteobacteria > Enterobacterales > Kangiellaceae > Kangiella > Kangiella taiwanensis. Next base: position 338,688 of record NZ_JAHCLT010000003.1, on the reverse strand, counting down.
TAACTTTTCCTAAAGAATTCCTACTATGGCAAATGCGCAGCGAAATTATTTTGAATTATTCGGCCTTGAGCCGAATTTTTTCGTCGATCAAAAAGATTTATCGAGCAAGCTAAAGCGTTTGTTGCAATCGGCTCACCCCGATCGTCATGCCCAAGGTGGTAGTCAGCAGCAAATGTTGGCAATGCAGAAAACCACTCGATTAAATGATGCATTCGCTGTGTTGAAGCACCCAGTAAAGCGCGCACAGTATTTGTTGCAGATCGAAAAAGATATCGATACCACTAAAGACCATACAGTCAACGATCCTGAATTTTTAATGCAGCAGTTAGAACTGCGTGAAGAGTTAGATAATTTAACTCAGCAAAAAGATGCATCAGCTTTGATGGATTTTGCTGATAAAATTGAAATGATGGCAGAAGAACAAGAAACTGCTTTAGGAGAGCTTTTTAAACAAGATGACTGGGATCTTGAAGCATTAAAAGTATCGATTTATAAGTTACAGTTTTTGCATAAAACGTTACACGACATTGAACTCGCAGAAGACAAAATTTTAGATTAAGTACATATTATGGCATTACTGCAAATTTCAGAACCAGGGCAAAGTACAGAGCCGCACAAACACAAGTTAGCGGCAGGAATTGACCTTGGAACCACCAACTCATTAATCGCGACTGTGAGAAGTGGAAAAGCCGAAACACTAGCTGATGCGGATGGCAAGCATACGGTACCTTCCGTGGTTCATTACGTCGATAGTGAAACGATTGAAGTTGGCCACAAAGCGAAACAACAGCAATCTATTGAGCCTGGTAATGTCATCAGCTCGATTAAACGTCTCATGGGGCGTGGCTTAGCTGATATGGACAAGATTAAAGAGTTCAGTGCGAATCAATTAGTCGAATCTGATACCGGTATGCCAGGCGTTGTCCTTGAGAATGGTATCGAGAAAAATCCTGTTGAAGTATCGAGTGATATCTTACGAGTCCTTGCAGATCGCGCTGAAGAAACGTTGGGCGGAGAACTTGGCGGCATAGTGATTACTGTACCTGCTTATTTTGATGAAGCTCAACGCCAGGCCACTAAAGATGCAGCACAGTTAGCCGGATTAAAAGTATTGCGCTTGCTTAACGAGCCAACAGCCGCTGCTGTCGCTTATGGGCTTGATACTGGCAGTGAAGGTATTCATGCTATCTATGATTTAGGTGGCGGTACTTTTGATATTTCTATATTACGCCTACAGAAAGGCGTGTTTGAAGTTTTAGCGACTGGTGGCGACAGTGCCCTTGGCGGTGATGATTTTGACCGCGCCATTGCGCAATACTTGGTTGAACAAGCGAATGTCGATAGTGGTGATCGTAGAGCTCATCAACTAGCAATGATCAAAGCTCGTGATATCAAAGAAGCGTTAACGGACACTGATACTGTCGAAGTGAATTTCCTAGAGTGGAACGGCCAGATGAGCCGTGACCAAGTAGAGGAAATTATTGCACCCATCGTTGATAAAACCTTGCTTTCATGCCGTCGTACATTGAAGGACGCTGGCGTTAAAGTTGATGAGGTCGATAAAGTCGTCATGGTCGGTGGTTCTACCCGTGTACCGCTAGTTCGCGAAAAAGTTGAGAAGCATTTTAAAGTACCACCACTAACCGATATAGATCCTGATAAAGTAGTCGCTATTGGTGCTGCCATTCAAGCAAACGTCCTAATCGGCAATAAGTCTGATGATGACATGTTGTTGTTGGACGTGATTCCATTATCGCTTGGTGTTGAAACCATGGGTGGACTTGCTGAAAAAATCATCCCAAGAAACACGCCAATTCCGATTGCCAAAGCGCAAGAGTTTACCACCTTTAAAGACGGTCAAACCGCAATGGCGATTCATGTGGTTCAAGGTGAGCGTGAGCTAGTCGAAGACTGTCGTTCGTTAGCCCGCTTTGAACTTCGTGGTATTCCGCCGATGGTTGCTGGCGCGGCCAGAATTAAAGTGACCTATCAGGTTGATGCTGATGGTTTACTCCAAGTGTTAGCAGAAGAAACGACTAGCGGTGTCAAAGCAGACATTACCGTAAAGCCTTCTTATGGCTTGAGTGACGATCAAATCACGAACATGCTGCAAAGTTCATTCAGCCACGCAGAAGGCGATATGGAAGCGCGTATGTTGCGTGAGCAGAAGGTTGAAGCGGCGCGCGTGATAGAAGCTGTCACAGCTGCGCTCAATGAAAATGGTAAAGAACTGCTCACCGAGCAAGAATATGCAGCAATTCAGTCGTCATTGGAGCAACTCAACCAAACCTCTCAGGGTGATAGTGTTGAAGCCATAGAAAAGGCGATTGAGATTGTAGAGAAGAATTCTAATGAGTTTGCTAGCCGACGTATGGATGCTAGCATTGCCAAGGCTCTTGTGGGCCATGAAGTAGACGAAATATAGGGTAAATACATGCCAAAAGTGATCTTTTTACCTCACGAAGAGTTATGTCCTGAGGGCGCTGAAGTTGAAGCCGAGAAAGGGCAGTCAGTGCTTGATGTTGCACTCGACAATAAAATTTTTATCGAGCATGCGTGTGAAATGTCTTGTGCTTGCACAACCTGTCACGTAGTGGTTCGAGAAGGGTTTGACTCGCTAGAAGAGAGCGATGAGCTAGAAGATGATATGCTAGATAAAGCATGGGGCTTAGAGCCAGAATCTCGCTTAAGCTGCCAGGCGATAGTCGAAGATGATGACTTAGTGGTAGAAATCCCTAAGTACACGATCAACCAGGTTTCAGAGCGCCACTAGGCGCATTCGCTAGGAGTTCATTATGGGCCTAAAGTGGACAGATAGTTTAGACATAGCCATTGAGCTTTATGAAAAATACCCAGAGCAAGATCCCACGAGAATCAATTTTATGGATTTACGGGATAAAGTGATTGCTTTGGAAGAGTTTGATGATGATCCCAAGCGCAGCGGCGAACGTATCCTAGAAGCCATTCAAGCGGCTTGGATAGAAGAAGCTGAATAGGCATATCGAAAGCAATAAAAAGCTTAAAAAATCGCGTATAAAGGTTGTATTTTTTGTAAAAAACAGTATTATACGCGTCTCACCAGAAACGGTGAGCTTGGCTAGAAAGATAGCCAAATCAATGGGTTGCTAGCTCAGTCGGTAGAGCATCTGACTTTTAATCAGGTGGTCACAGGTTCGATTCCTGTGCAACCCACCATATTCATCTCTTCGGAGAGCACAAAGCCGCATAGCGAAAGCTAAGCGGTTTTTTTGTGTGTGATTGATAATCTCTATAGCGCTATAAAAAATTATTACAGATTTATGGCGTTAAAGGGTTGTCTTTTTGGCTAAAGAAGGTATTATACGCGCCATCAAATGAGGCGTTGCCTTGATTGATTTGGGTTGCTAGCTCAGTCGGTAGAGCATCTGACTTTTAATCAGGTGGTCACAGGTTCGATTCCTGTGCAACCCACCATATTCATCTCTTCGGAGAGCACAAAGCCGCATAGCGAAAGCTGCGCGGCTTTTTTGTATCTGGATGGCCCCAATCTTAAGATTGCTTGTCTATTCGATAGAACCGCGCTTCGACAATTAAGCCAAGAACTCCCAAGGTCGCAAGAAATACGGCGAATATTAAGAAGATATTGTTGGCTGTGCTTCGTTTATCTTCTAAACGTTTTGCGTGATAATTCCTATAACCAACGTCAAGCTTTTCATAGATCTCACTTCCTTGGTAATTGATCGTAATGAACGTCTTTGCAGCTGTGTTCATAGCAGAGCGGGGGTTACCAGTAAATTTGAGCTGGCACTCTTGGACACTTTTATCTTTGCTGCAATGCGCTATTTCTTCCTCAAAATAAACGCCGGGAGAAAAGTACTCCCACTGCTTATTACTTGAAAGTAGCTCTAGATGCGCAATAAAGAAAAAGAGTACTGCGACTAAGATAAACGTCGAGCAGACGATCACAGCGGCTTTACGTTTGCCTTTAGCCACTTCGTGCTTGCTATTGGTCGCATTGGCGATGATCGGGATGTGCATCAGCTTTTGGCGGACATAATCCTTATCCAAGTCTTTAATCATATCGTCTGGCGTAATTTCATAAGCGGTACACAGCTTATCGAAAATCTCGACGGAAGGAATGCTTCTATCGTTCTCTAGCTTTGATAGATAGGATTGTTCAATCCCCAGCTTTTGAGCAAATTCAGGCTGTGTCCAACCGCTAGTTGAACGTAATGAACGTAGCTTTTCACCAAGTGTCATTATTGTGTCTCCATGTGATTAATTGACGCTATTATTGTTTTCAAAAGCCCAAGGAATAACCAGATGAATTGATTGGAATAACTAGGAATATACAGGAATGTTTAGGAATTTGAAGGGGTTATGCCGTTTTGTCATTCTCGCGTAGGCGGGAATCTCTTGTAACACCCTGTTTCGCCACTCGGCGAGATACTTTCTCTTGATGAGCAAGAGAAAGTAACCAAAGATAAGCTCATCCCTGACGTTAGATGTTTCGCATTTCCCTCGTTCTTAAAAGTTACTCACGCGCCGCTAAACGAAACATCCCTGTTCCATCTTAGCTAAATTAGGCTTCCTGCTTCGAACCTACGCTTGCTTGAGAGTGTGCGGGAACATGGGTATATTGTGTGTGATAAAAATAATAGAGGGATGTCCATGTATATAGAAAAAATCAGCTCTGGCGAAAGGTTTACTTTTGATAAAGTGAAGGTGTGGTCTGAAGAGAGTCATATAGATTTTGAAAAAATCAAATCTGTGGAGAAGGTAGAAAGTACTCAAGTAGAGGTTTTTTTCAAGGTCAAATTAGAAGAGGGAGAGCTGTTTTTTAAAGCTGGGAATAAGGAGTTCTCAGCATTTTACGGAAATTACCTCTCATTCAATGAAAAGCCTAGAAATAGAAGTGGCGTTGACGATACTACAAAAAATTCTGGTTGCTTAGTTGCTGTCATTGTAGTCGTATTTGTACTGGCTGGGTTTTATTTAGGCTATATTATTAATAACGGTGACTTCTCAAAAAGTGTGAATTGTACTGAGCAAGATGCTATTACCTTTGCCAGAATGTATGTTGAAGATAATCTAAAAAGTCCTAAAAGTGCAGACTTTCCGTTTATTTCTGAGTTTACTGTTACAAAAGTTAGTAAGTGTGAGTTTATGGTTAACTCTTATGTGGATGCCCAGAATAGTTTTGGGGCTACTGTAAGAAGCCGATTTTCTGCAACTGTAAAACAAGGTAAACATAGAGACGATTGGGTTCTTGTTAGCCTTCAATTTTACTAATAAAAAAGCCGCGGATTTGACTCCGCGGCTTTGAGTATAGGGCTTGGTAGAACCCTATTGCTCGAACGCTTTGTAATAATTAATAGTGCTGTTTATTAATAGTGCTTTGCTTGGCCTTGGCCTGTCACTACATACTTTTCAGTAGTCAGCTGTACAAGACCCATAGGACCATAGGCGTGTAGCTTACTGGTTGAGATACCAATTTCTGCACCTAGACCAAGTTCGCCACCGTCTGAGAAGCGTGATGAAGCGTTAACCATCACAACAGACGAGTTGATGCGTTTAACGAATTCGTTACCGCGGTCAATGTCTTTAGTGACAATGACTTCGGTGTGGCTTGAACTGTGATTTTGGATGTGTTCGATAGCTGCTTCGTAGCTGTCTACCTGCTTCACACTCATGGCTAAGCTCAAGTATTCGTTATGATAATCTTCGTCGCTAGCAACTTCTGAGTTATCCAGTTTGCTGGCAGAGTCTTTGTCTGCTTTAAACTGGATGCCGAATTCGTTGCCTAGAGCGTTGACACGCTTTAGGAATTCGTCAGCGATGTCTTTGTGAATCACTAAGCTTTCTAGCGAGTTACAGACGCCTGGACGCGATACCTTGCCGTCTTTCAGTAGTTTCTCAGCTTTGTCTAGGTCAGCATACTTGTCGACGTATAAGTGGCACACGCCTTTAAAGTGCTGAATCACGGGAATCTTACTGTTATCCGTTACGGCTTGAATCAAGCGCTCGCCACCACGTGGGATCACGAGATCAATCGTGTCACGGAACTGGAGTAGGTGATTCACTGCTGAGTGACTTTGCGAAGGCACGATGCAGACCATTTCTTTGCTGAAGCCACACGATTCAATCGCTTGGTGCCAGCAGTCGATAATGGCGTTGTTTGAGTGCCATGCTTCTTTACCGCCACGCAGGATAACGACGTTACCAGACTTTAGCGTTAGTGCCGCAGCTTCTACTGCTACGTTTGGACGCGCTTCATAAATCATCAGCACGACGCCTAAAGGGATACGCATTTTGGCGACACGGATACCGTTCGGACGTAATGTGCTTTCACCCATCTCACCGACAGGGTCCGCAAGGTTCATCACGTTGTGCAGTGCGCTAACCATGCCGTCGACACGTTCTTCATCAAGTAATAGACGGTCAACCATAGCGTCTGACAAGTCGTTTTCTTTGGCGTACTCAATGTCTTTTTTGTTCGCTTCAAGAATTTGTGCTTGGTTGGTCTTCAGCTGTTTTGCCATCGCAGCAAGCACATCGTTCTTTTGGCTACTTGATAATGTGGCAAGAGTCTTCGCGGCTTCTTTCGCGCGAAGTGTTAAATCATAAAGCTCTTGCTGTTCTTGATTTTCAAAACTGTTCTCTTTCATGTTCATATTATCTCCTATGAAAAATCCTACAAATCTCCTAAGCGACGTCTGCTTTCTTGTCTTCAGCTGTGTTGCGAATCAATGTACCTGGGTTTTGGTTATTGAATAGACGCATGTAACTTTCGTTTGTACCGTTACAGATGATCGTATCAATACCGTTTTCCGAGGCGAATTTCGCAGCTTTTAGCTTGGTGCGCATACCACCAGTACCTTGTGCGCTGGTGCTTTGCTTACCCATAGCCAGAGCTTCGTCGCTGATTCCTTCGAATTGATTGACGAGTTCGGCGTCGGGATTAACTTTTGGGTTGTCGTCGTAGACACCATCAATGTCACTACAGATAATCAGTAGATCGGCATTGGTGAGTGTGGCTACCTGTGCAACGAGGTTGTCGTTGTCACCAACCGTCAGTTCTTCCGTCGCTACCGTATCGTTTTCGTTCACAATCGGTAGGGCGCCAAGTTCTTCAAGTGTCTTGAATGTGTTGCGTGCATTTTGTGCGCGCTCAGGATTTTTAATATCGGCTGAAGTTAGTAATACCTGGGCTACAACATCATCAAAGAAACGCTGCCAGTGAGCGACGACCATTGACTGACCGACCGCTGCTAGCGGTTGCTTTTCTTTACGAGTGAGCTCGTCGTAGTCAGGCTTTAGAAGATTAAAACCTGCTGCTACTGCACCAGAAGACACTAGCGTGACTTGTTTGCCAGCTTTGCGACACTTTCTTACGAAATGCGCAATTGGCAAGCAGTATTCCGCTGAGCAAGAGTGACCATCCGGCGCGATAAGCGCTGAGCCAACTTTTACGACGATGTTGTTGTAATTACCAAATTCAATATGTTCGAGCATGAAAAGACCTTTCTATTTTAAAGGATTAATGTATGACGAGTTAAAAGTGACGTGGCGTGCTAGAACACGTTACCCAAGCGCGGGGCTTGTTTGCTAATCTTAGACATAACACGACTTGGCTGGCTGGAAATGCCTGCCGTGGAAAGTGTCGCTATGTCGATTCGATTAATGTTAAGCACGGTTTGCATTATTAACATAGAGATCCTTATGTCAAATCTGACTCCAAAAAAATCTAAGAGACGCTCTAAGCGCCGCTTAGCGCCGTTTTACCCATATAACTGGGGGGTATGTTGCTTGAGTTGAACCTACCTCAACTCTGAATCTCGTGTTATCTCAGCGATTTAACACAATTTTAAAAATAACGATAAATAACAGTAACTTATACTATGGATAAGTATTTCTAATGCGGGCTGCGTTTTCACGGTCTAGTGGCTTATCAGAAACCACCCAGGTTCCTGCACATTGGTCCTGTAACAAGGGCAAATAAGCTTCTGTTTTACCATTGCATATCACCGTGTCGATGCCATGATTTTGCGCCAGTTGTGCCGCTAATAGCTTGGTAAGCATACCGCCAGTGGCTTGTGGGTTATGACTATTTTGCCCTAGGCTTAAGACGCTTTCGTCGATCGTATCTATCGTGTTGATCAGTTTGGCTTGAGGGTTAAGGTGCGGATTGTCGGTAAAAACACCATCCACATCGCTACAAATAATCAGCAGATCGGCATTGATAAGGCAGGCAACTTGAGCCGCCAAGCGATCATTGTCACCAAACTTCAGCTCTTCTATGGCAACGGTATCGTTTTCATTAACGATCGGCAGCACACGATGTTGATGTAATGTGTTGAGTGTTCGATGAGCATTAGCTGAGCGCGAGTGGTTTTGCATATCCGCGGCTGTGAGTAAGACTTGTGCTACATGGTTATCAAAAAAACGTTGCCAATGATTAATAACCTTAGATTGGCCTACGGCGGCTAGCGCTTGCTTTTCGTCAAGACTTAGAGTGTCATTCTGTGGTCTGAGTGTGTTAAAACCAGCCGCCACAGCGCCTGAACTGACAAGCGTAATTCGTTTTTCTAAACTTTCGCACTTCTTGATAAAGTTTGCCAGCGGTAAGCAGTACTGCGTTGAGCAGGACATCCCATCGGGTGCAATCAGTGCTGAGCCGACTTTTATGACGATGTTTTGGTACTGTTCAAAATTGAATGTTTCCATAAATTATCCTTTGATTTCATGATCTCTATAAACAAAAAAGCCCGCGAAGCGAGGCTTGCGGGCTTTGTAAATTCTTATGTTGTCGTAAGTTAAGTCGTGATTCCGGTGTCTATATACTTACGAAACATGGGCGTGCGCAAACCTTCCTGATTCTGTAGAGAATAGGGGATGGGCTGACCGGGAAGGGCAGTTGTTGCTTTACAGTTTGCGTTAATAAAATGATGCATTGCTTAAATATCCTATAAGCTAAGAAATTTGGCAATGAATATTTGGTTATATGCAGGCTGGTAGGCTCAGTTATTTATTTATCAGTATAAGGCTGTAAATCAAAAAAAGGCGCCATCAGGCGCCTTTTTTGAAGTTGTTAGATATTAATCCATCAACTGATCAGCAAGGTAAGTGTAAATTAAAGCATTTAACTTAGCCGACTGTTCGTTGTTTGCTGCACCGCCATGGCCACCTTCAGTATTTTCATAATAAAGAAGGTCATGACCTTGGTTCATCATTTTCGCAACCATTTTACGAGCGTGACCTGGATGAACTCGGTCATCACGCGTTGAGGTCGTGAAGAAGATTTTTGGGTAATCAACGTCTTTGTGAACGTTGTGATACGGCGAGTAGGTTTTAATGTAGTTCCACTCGTCTTCGTTGTCTGGATTACCGTATTCGCCCATCCAGCTTGCGCCTGCTAGTAGCTGATTAAAACGCTTCATGTCCAATAAAGGAACTTGGCAAACTACAGCTTCATACAAGTCCGGACGCATAGTCGCAACAGTACCGACTAACAAACCACCGTTACTACCGCCTCGAATACCAAGATGCTTGTTGTCAGTGACTTTGGTTTCAATCAAGTGCTCAGCGACGGTAATAAAATCGTTGAATGCAATATGACGATTTTTCTTAAGCGCTGCCTGGTGCCACGCAGGGCCGTACTCACCACCACCACGGATATTGGCTAGCGCATAAACACCGCCTTGCTCTAACCAGTCAATACCGACTGTCGCCGAGTAGCTAGGGCGCAATGACACTTCAAAGCCACCGTAACCATAGAGTAGCGTAGGGTTTTTACCATCAAGCTCGGTGTCTTTCGCCATGATTAGGAAGTAAGGCACTTTAGTACCGTCTTTAGCCTCTGCAAATTTCTGCTCAACTTTATAAGGAGATGCGTCGAAGAAAGCTGGCAAGCTTTTCAAGACACTCGCAGAATCTTTTGCTGCATCAAAGTAATACAGGCTGCTTGGCGTTAGGAAGTTCTGATAATTAATGAAGAAGTTATTGTGTTCATCGCTAGTACCAGTAACTGATAGGGTGCCTAGGTCTGGCATATCGATCTTTTCATGCGACCATTTTCCACCCTTAAATGTATAACGGTACAATTCACTGCTGACGTCTTTTAAAGTGGTAATCAACACATGGTCTTTGGTGCTCGAAACGCTAGCGATAGAAGTACGGGCATCTGGAACAAGCACTTCTGTGAAGTTTTTCTTGCCTGCAACGAAGTCATCCATAGAAATAGAAAGTAGTGATGCTTGCTTGTACGTTTTATCGCCTACGGTCCAATCTGATTTAAGCTCTAGCAATAATTGGCCGTTGATCACGCCGCTGAAGCTACTGTCTTTCGGGCGGTCCAGTTTTTTCAAACCATCATCAGTGACCAAGAAAATTTCTGAAGTGTAAAAATCTAGACCTTGGTAGATAATTTTGTATTTATCGTCACCATCGTGAGAAACCATGGCGCCAATCCAAACGTTTTCTTTTTCACCCTCAAAAACCGTTTTGGCTTTTTCGATAGGCTGGCCACGCTTCCAAGTTTTAACAATACGCGGATAGCCTGAGTCCGTCATGCTGCCTTCACCAAAATCTGTGCCGACATACAGGGTGTCTTTATCAATCCAGCTTAAACTGCTTTTCGCTTCTGGGAGTTGGAAGCCATCTTTTACGAAACTTTTCGACTCAATATCGAACTCACGAACCACTGTCGCATCAGCGCCACCGCGTGATAAGTTAATTAAGCAGCGATCATAAGTCGGGTATAAGCAGTTAGAGCCTTTATAGACCCAGTTTTCATCTTCTTTTTCCGCTAACTCATCAAGGTTTAAGATGATTTCCCACTCAGGGTCTTCTTTTTGGTATTCCTCTAGCGTAGTTCGACGCCATAAACCACGAGGGTTTTCATCATCACGCCAGAAGTTATAGAAGTAATCACCCATTTGACCGACGTAAGGAATACGTTCGTCTGAGTTGTATACTTCCAAGTTCTTTTCATATAGTTCTTTGTACAGAGGCTTTGACATTAAGTAGCCGAGTGACTTTTCATTTTGCTCTTCGACCCAATTCAAAGCTTTTTCGCCTTCAACCTCTTCTAACCAAATGTAAGGATCATCGACTTTAGATGTTTTTTGCGTATCTTTCGCCATGCTTTGTGTCATAACCCCCACCGACGCAACCGAGCCAATAACAAGGCTCGCTATCAGTCTTTTGTTCATACAATGACTCCATTTTGTTAATTAACCGACTGAGAATAGCAAAGGCTACGAGGTAGCGCTAGGATTGAAATGTGTAGAAATATTACAGCTCCTACAGGTGAAATTTGTCAGGTTTAAAGTGGACGAACACCATCATGCAGGTGCGAAATTTGAACTGGTTCTCGTTTTCGGTATTATGTAAAGGGGAAAAAATACATAAAAGGTGGGTTCTTAATTAAAACCACCTAACACCAGAGGGAATAATTATGGATTCGTTACTAAGAACAATACTGGCTTCAATATTAGTGGGTGGCATGATGTTTTCAGTGGTATCTGCTAGTGATAAAGGCGCGATTGACTTACCCAACGCGGATACCGTTCAAAAGCACGTACGAGCATTACTTAAAGCCGCATCGAATAACTTTAAGGGCATCAAAGGAGATTTGGTGAGAAGCCGTGAACGCAAAGAGATAGCGGGAGGCATCTATCCAGCCCTATCAGAGTACCAGTCAACTTACTCTTTAGGAAAGGGACAAGCAAAGATAGAGCATATTAAAGTTAGGGATAATGGGTATTATGATTACCACAGTTATAGTGCCTCCCACATAACCTTCAACGGGGATGATCGCTGTAGCTTGTCTTGTATGTTAGAAGCCCGCAGAAAGAAGCAAGCTGAACAAACTCCGGCCAAAAAGATTTCTGACGCAATAGATGGGACCTATGTCGGTAACTGGAATAAAACAGTAAAGAAAGAACAACTGTCAGTCATTTATGAGTGGAAGGAGTGCTTAGGAAAGCGAGGAAAGAGAGTACTCCTCGTGGATTCTACCAAAGCTGCCGGTGGAAAGATTAGACTGAAAGTGGGAAACTATTCTAAGTCCTGCCCTTAAGTGTGTTTCTTTGGCCAAGCTAACCAGGCAATCACAACGTCAGTTGGATGCTTCATCCAATAAGGAAACTCAATGAAACTACTACAGTCTATCGCTGTAATTATTATGCTATTGGGGCTCTCTAGCGCCGAAGCATCTTCAAAGTCAGAAAAATTCTTAAATCAAGCCAAACAAGCGTGGGAAAATAAAAGTTATCAAAAAGCGATTAACTTGTTTGAGCAGTCCGTCCAGTGGGGATCCAATGAGGGGCGTGATTATTTGATTAATATTTATAGCAGTAAAGAGTTTTATGACCCCAAAAAAGTCGCTCGATTAATCAAGCCACTTGCTATGCTTGGTGAAATGAGTGAGACGCAAAAGAATATAACTAAGTTTGCGCCCTACCAGTACCAACTCGCAGAAATGTATCTAACAGGGCAGGGCGTCAAGAAGGATATACAAAAGTCCATTAAGTGGCATAAATTTGCTGCCAGAGCTTTACCTCAAAGCGCTATGCGTTTAGGCCTGTTTTATTTAGAGCCAAGCCTAGGCATTCAGAATTTTGAAGAGTCATACAAATGGTCAAAACAAGCGTTGAGTCAAAGCGCCAAGAGCGATACGAATAAATTGGTTCTGAGTATTAGTGGCTTTTTGCAGAAGTACAACAAGACACAGCATGCAGCTGAACTTCTAGCCATTTATAACTCACAAGGCATTAACAGCCACGTTAACGATGTTGCGCGCCAGGCTATATCAACGTCCGAAACCCTTGCGATAAAAAAGGAAGACTCAGGTTTCCTGCTTGCTTTAGCCGAACTATACCGTTTGGGCTTATGGGTGGATGGCGGGCATGACCGTATGACTTATTTACTGGAAATGTCAGCTGATTTAGGGAATGTTGATGCCATGTATCAGTACGGAATAGCCTTGATGGGACAAGATGAAGCTCCGCGCGGTCATCGTTATATGAGAATGGCGTCACTTGAAGGGCATTATCAAGCGCCGATTCGTGTTGCCGAAAATTACTACTATGGTCATGGCGTAAAGAAAAGTCTTAAACACGCCATTGATTGGGCTGAGTACGCGATCAATGAAGGCATCGAGCAAGGAAAGCTAAAGTGGTTTGAGTGGATGATCAATAAGTATGACGCGAACTCTCGCTGGCGGTATGTCTCTAAATCTGACAGTAATGCCAAGATTTATTACGCGCCAGAGTGGTTCCGGCCAACAAATAATCAGTCTCTTCGCATGGTGGTTATTAAAGAGGATTTCACGGCTGTATCTGGCCGCAGTCAGAAGTATGACCAAGCGATACTAGGCACACTAATGTATTGCTCAACTAAAAAGTATAAAGTCGCACGATATAAACTTTATAGCGGCTCGTCGGTGTACAACGAAAAGAACGTTGAGAAAGGTGAGGCTAGCGATAAGTGGAGAACGATTAGGTCGAATGATATTTATAACAGTATTTATAAAGATATTTGCAAGTAAAGGGGCCTAATAAGAAAAAAGCGCGGTTTTCATACCGCGCTTTTTTATTTAATAGCTCGAAATAATATTACTGAGCTTTCTGCAGATCTTCCATTACAGCTGCTAGGAAGCGAGCTGCTTCACCACCAGTACAGGCGCGGTGATCGAAGGTTAGCGACAATGGCAGCATTTTTGCGTTAGTGATGCCTTTATCGGTTAACTTCAGTTCATTACGGAAGCGGCCAGTGCCTAGAATCGCTACCTGTGGTGGCGATACGACTGGTGTGCCGTAACGGCCAGCGATTGAACCAAAGTTCGACAGGGTGATCGTTGCGTTTTGCTGATCGTCCTGCTTAAGAGATTTTGTTTCAATCTTTTGGCGAAGATCCTGAACGCGTGCGCGAACATCAGTCATGCTCATGCGATCGGCATTGTGTACTACTGGTACGTATAAGCCGTCGCCAGAATCTACTGCGATACCAACATTAACGTTAGGGTGCAATAGACGCTCAAACTTCTCGCCATCGAACCAAGCGTTGACTGCTGGTACGGCTTTTGCTGCGGTAACCAATGCGCGAACATAACGCGCTAATGAGTCAGTCCCTTTTGGCCATGCTGAAATATCCACATCTTCAACCAATGTCGTTGGAACAACAGTTGAGTGTGAGTGGGCCATGCCCATCGCCATCGCTCGGCGAACGCCACGAACCGTTTCAGGTTTTACTTCAACGTTCAACGTTGGCAAGCCACCAGTGCTTGATGGCGTGCTTGACGTTGTTGAGCTTGTTGATGACTGAGCTGATTGGCTAGAAGCTGGCGCAGAACTGCCTTTAGAGGCATTTTCCACGTCATCACGCGTAATCGAACCTTTGCGGCCAGACGCTTGGCAGTTGCCCAAGTCAACACCAAGCTTACGAGCTAATGCGCGTACTGCTGGTGATGCTTTGTAAGCAAGAGGATTACTAGTGTCGAATCCTGACTCTTGCTGTGCTACTGGAGCAGCTTCAGCTTTAGCAGCGCCAGTACCGTTTTTCGCTGCTTCACGCACATCTTTTTGCGTGATAGCGCCGTCCTTGCCAGTGCCTTTGACTTGCGTCAGATCAACTTTTAACTTACGAGCTAATGCTTTAACTACTGAGTTTGTCGTTTCAGCAACAACGTTGTTACCAACTTCAACGGCGCCTACAACGGTTCCGCTGTCTGCGCGTTTTTCTTCGCCGGACTCTTTATCAGATGATTTCTTAGGCGCTGCTTTTTTCGAGCCAGAGCCAGAACCACCGAATTCAACTAATGGGTCGCCGGTATTAATTACGTCACCAGCCTGGCCGTATAGCTTGGAAATTTTAGCGGCAAAAGGAGATGGAACTTCAACTACGGCTTTAGCAGTTTCCATTTCAACCATAGGCTGATCTACAGTAACAGTGTCGCCTTCTTTAACTAACCAGCGAACGATTTCTGCGTCCGGTAAACCTTCACCAAGATCAGGAAGCATGAACGTATCGCCGACGACATCGTCAGTAGATGCCTCTGCAGATACTTCTGATTCTGAGCTTTCAGCAGGCGCGCTCTCTTCAGAAGCGCTCTCTTCAGACGAATCGTCTTCGGCTACCGCGCCATCACCAAAGCTGACGAGTAAATCGCCAGTGTTGATTACGTCGCCTTCTTGGCCGTGTAACTTTGCGATACGACCAGCAAAAGGAGAGGGCACTTCGACCACAGCTTTTGCCGTTTCCATTTCAACCATCGGTTGGTCAACAGTCACGGTATCGCCTTCTTTAACTAACCAGCGAACGATTTCCGCATCCGGTAAACCTTCGCCTAAATCGGGTAAATTGAACTGTTTCATTTGTACTCCATAATCGTACGCACTTCGTCAAGAATTCGGTCGACGGTTGGCATATATTGTTTTTCTAAACGATAGTATGGCATAACAGTGTCGTAGCCTGAAACTCGACCAATTGGTGCTAATAGATTTAGTACGCCTTTTTCAGCAATTTCAGCTGCAATTTCCGAGCCAACTGAGCCAGATTTCGGTGCTTCTTGGATGATACAAGCGCGACCAGTCTTCTCAACAGATTCTAAAATCGTATCCATATCAATAGGGCTAACGGTGGCTACGTCGATAACTTCTGCTTCGATACCTTCAGCCGCTAGTTTCTCAGCTGCCTGAAGCGTTTCGTGCATCATTGCGCCCCATGAGATAAGCGTAATGTCGCTACCTTCACGGTCAACGAAACAGGCTTCAAGAGGATATTCTTCGCCGTTATCTTCAACTTCGTGTTTCACGATACGGTAAACACGCTTTGGCTCTAAGAAAATCACCGGGTCAGGATCACGAATCGCTGCCAGCATTAAGCCGTAAGCACGTGATGGGTTAGAAGGAATCACAACCTTCAAGCCAGGAATGTGTGAGAACAAGGCTTCTGTAGACTCAGAGTGGTGCTCAGGCGCGTGGATACCGCCACCATAAGGAGCACGGATAACCATTGGCTGAGTGATACGACCACGAGTACGGTGACGTAAGCGTGCCGCGTGACAGAAGATTTGGTCAACAGCAGGGAAGATAAAGCCCATGAACTGCATTTCAGCGATTGGCTTCATGCCTTGTGCGGCCATACCAACAGCCAAACCAGCAATCATCGATTCAGCTAGAGGCGTATCGATTACGCGCTCTTTACCATACTTCTTTTGTAAGCCGTCGGTCGCACGGAATACACCGCCGTTTTTACCCACGTCTTCACCGAATAGTACCACGTCTTGATCATGCTCAAGCTCATACGCCATCGCTGCATTTACAGCTTCAATTAAAGTAATCGCCGCCATTATTTTGCACCTCTTTTGATAGCCGCTTCGCGCTGAGGCTTGGTTAGTTCAGGAAGTTCTGCATAAAGATGATCGAACATCAATTCAGGCGTTGGCTTCGGAGCAGCTTCATAAGCTTTCACCGCAGCATCAACTTCTTTAGCCACTTCTTCTTTCATCGCTTCTTCGTCTTTATCAGACCAAGCTTTGTTTTTCTCAAGATACTTACGAAGACGAACGAGAGGTTCGTTTTTCCAAGCTTCTTCTTTAACTTTCGGATCGTCATAACGCGACGCATCATCCGCCGTTGTGTGGTCACATAGACGGTAGGTAATGGCTTCAATCACCGTAGGGCCGCCGCCGTTACGTGCTTTTTCTAGCGCGTAATTAGCAACTTCACGAACCGCAACGATATCGTTACCATCAACTTGAATACCTTCTACGCCAGCTGCGATAGCTTTCTGCGCGTAAGTCTCACAAGCGGTTTGGATATCCGTTGGCACTGAAATTGCCCATTGGTTGTTGTTGATGAAGAACACCACGCCAAGGTTCCAAATTCCAGCAACGTTAATACCTTCGTAGAAATCACCCTCCGAAGTACCACCTTCGCCGATTTCAGTCACAACTGCGCGCTTTTGTTTACGCATTTGAATCGCTTTCGCAACGCCAGAGGCGTGAATGATTTGGTTAGCGATTGGAACACAAATAGGAAAGTCTTCTTTGGCTACTGAGTAGTTAGAACCCGCTTCGTCACCACCCCAGTACAGCAAAATCTCTTCCATGGTCACGCCATGCTTTAGAAGACCGCCTGTAGAACGGTAGTATGGAATCAACACATCTTCTTTAGTCATGGCGTCGCCATAACCGATACCGATAGCTTCCTGACCCAATGAAGCAGGGTAGGTACCCATTTTACCAGTACGCTGTAATGCATAAGCTTTGGCATCGAATACACGCAATTTGTACATGTCACGATAAAGCTCACGCATGGTGTTCATGTCTTTAGCAAACTCAGGAATGTCTTTCGCAGGCTTGCCGTTAGCATCAAGATATTGATGATACTCAATCTCGAAAGAAGCAACAGTTGTAGTCGTCAAGGCTACATTCTCCTTTATTGAAGGGGGCTAAATTGATTAGATTACAAAGAGTTATCGTTTGAATCTAACCTATCCCCTAAGGTTCAATCTAATATTTAGCGACGCCGATTGTACGTATTTTTAGCGAATTTGTATAGTGAGATTTACGTTAACGTAAACTGACACTAGTTTTATTGCAGAATAAGCTGGTTTTGATAAGCAAAACTAATGCTAAATGCAGCGAAATACATCCTGCTGAGAGACCTAAGTCTAACGTTTGTCGATGAAATTAGTGTGACAGCTGTATAGGAAGAAGTTATTGGTATGTGGTAAAAATAAGGTCATCCAGAGGAAATTGGAACCATTGTGTAGGGGAACTATTTATGAGTAAAGCATCTTTTCTAGCGACTATTATCGCTATTTCAACCTTCCTTTTATGGCCTCACGTCGGTCAGTCTGCCGAAGAAATTAAAAGCCAACGGATCAAGAGTACTAACACTGTTAAAGCTATTAACCCAAAAGTGCTTAAAGACGTTAAAAAAGTAGGACAAGTTAAAATGCTGTCGAATACTGAGTATCAAAAAAAGCTCAAGGCCCATAACCTAAGAGTTAAATCAACTGCTAAGGGTGTCAATGTCAAGGCGCAAGCGAATACTCGGTTGAAAAGCCAAAATACAGCTTTTGATGAGCTTCTGTGGGACTGCAACGATCGTGACCCTGCTATTAATCCACAGGAAAAAGAAGTCTGTGATGGTAAAGATAATGACTGCAATGGTGATATTGATGATGGTGTCTTGAATACATATTACTTAGATGCTGACTCAGACCTTTGGGGTGACCCATCCAAAGAATATTATGCTTGTGCTAAGCCGCCAGGCTATTCAGATAATGTTGGAGACTGCAATGACAAGAGTCCAACAATACACCCAGGAGCCACTGATATACCCAATAATAACGTCGATGAAAACTGTGACGGTCGGGATTAAGGAGAGCGATCATGAAAACATTAATAACATCATTATTGTCTACAGCCGTTGCTGCAGTCTTATGGTTAGTTGCCACCTTGTTATTCGTGTCGGCTCCTGCTCACGCTGATGCGCAAGATAAAGCGAGACAGTTTTGTAGTGCCTATGAAGAAAAATCAGGTTATGGCTGTCAGGTTGAAAAATGCCGATGTGGTAAAACTGAAACCGAATTAAAGCGCTGGAAACGCAAGATGCGATTTGATATCTGTGCCTGTGTGAATACTAAGGCTTACAATATGTATCTTGAGAAAGCCGAAGCTGAGCAAAACCGAAATCGCTGCAACACCAATGCCGATTGCTCAGATGGTGTTTTTTGTAATGGTGAAGAAGTTTGCCGCACAGACGGGCAGTACCGTGTTAACTCTTCCGCGGGTAATGGGACTTGCGTTCCGGGCGAACCACCATGTGACAGTGGCTTATGCTTTGAGCGAGAGAAAAAGTGCAAGGTTGCTTGTGAAGATAAAGATGGTGATGGTTATGCCGCGATGCATTGTGGCGGTGACGACTGTGATGACAATGATCCAAAACGAAGCCCCGGGAATAAAGAAATTTGTGACTCAAACGGTATTGATGAGGATTGTAATGCCAGAACCGTCGGTGACTTAGATGTCGATGGCGATGGATTTATTTCGATGCAGTGTCGATAAAGTCGTAAGATGGGTTACGACTAGCGTCTAACCCACCCCATTGGCCTAGTCCGTCATTACGAGGAGCATTTTAATGCGACGCGGTAATCTCACATCAATAGATTGCCGCGCGCTATTGTGATAGCGCTCGCAATGACGAAGCTATTAGGTAGGGTGCGCCTTGACGCACCAGGGGCTAAGCTAATTTCAATGGTGCGTTATAACGTACCCTACGTTTACTATACTTAAGTATTGTCATTCTGAACTTGATTCAGAATCTATAAACTTGGGTTTAATTGTCTGATTATTTGTTTTGCTATAGACGTGAAGTGATTATTGTTCATTTTCTACCTGAAGGCACTCCCTTTGGTCCCTTACCGCAAGAGTCAGTGACTTTACTTTACTGGTACCGTAAGCTCAACCCAACCTATGGTCGTTATTATCTGTAACCACTTCAATAGTTCCAGACCTGACATTTTCGGGAATACTTTTACCATCTAGGCTGAAACACTCCAAGCAAATGTGGTGCTTTTCTATAAATACGGTGAAGCCGAGCGTTTGCCCTTGGAATTTACCGACAATCGAAGGTGACTCGCATACAGTTCGGTCAAAAGGAATGCCTTTGTGATAGATCTCCAGGTAATACCCTTCTCCAGTGTGTTTGTATGTAACTTTCTCTGGATTGATCATGGCTTGATGCAGGCTTGAAGCAGGCATCACTTCGCAGCAAAGTGCTTTCACAGCAAATATTTCAAACTTCTCAATAGTAACAAGATTACTCACGTAGGCTTTCCCTTTGAGCTAGCTGAGTAAAGCAAAGTTATAGCGTAAATTGGGCATGGATAGCCCAATTTAGTCAAAACGAGACAGGATGTCGAGTTTGACGGCGCGTTTATTAACTTTGTTGAACGAAGGGAGTGCGAAGCACCTAGCGATAGGGTGGACTTCTCTTTGGTTACTTTCTCTTGTCCACGCAAGAGAAAGTGACTCGCCGAGTGGCGAAACCCACTCTCACTGCTTAATATCCATCTCAAAATAAGCATGACTGGGGCAGAAGGCGAGGCCTTTGACGCAGAGTTGGTCGCATTGTTTCCATTGGCAGGTGTCGTTGGTGATACCGCCGTGATTTTGGACCATGAGTTGGATTTTGAGGTTGGTGGTGTCGAGTTGTTGCCAGTCTTGCTCTGTGGTTATTTTGGCGCAGATGCCGATGTCGTTTTGTTTGGCGATGTCGATGTGCCATAGCTGTTGGCAGATCGGGCAGCGGTTTAGGGTGGCCCAGCGCTGCGGTGCCCATTCGAGTTCTTCTAGGGTGTCGTTAAAAGGGTTGTTTTCGTCATTGCCTACAAAAACATTGGGTAATTCGGCGCATCGGCACATGGTATTGTTATTCCATTGTGTTGTTTTTGCTTTCTTGCGCTATGTTATATCGAATTTATAGCAAGATTGCTACAATCGGACTTTACGTTTATTCGAACCATTATTCCAAAATCAAAAGGTAAAAGTAGCGACCCTATGAGCGATAGTAGCAGTCATCAGGATGGAGCGTCTCAAGAGCAGGCGCCACAGCAGGAAGTTCAGGTCCATTATCGTAGCGATTACAGGCCGTATCCATACGATATCGAGAACGTTCACTTGGCGTTTGATTTAGCGCCAAATGCCACGGTTGTGGATACGACGCTAACGATTCAGCGTAAGGCTGATGCTGATGGTGAAGAACCATTACGTTTGGATGGCGTGGATTTGGAGCTGTTGTTGATTGCTGTGGATGGTAAAGAGTTGGATGAGTCCGAGTATCGTTTGATTGACGATGGGCTAGAGGTTTTAAATCCACCTGCGCGCTTTACGTTAACAACAAAAGTTAAAATATCACCTGATACCAATACCAGTCTTGAAGGCTTGTATTTATCAAGCGGCAAGTACTGTACCCAGTGTGAAGCCGAGGGTTTCCGAAAAATTACCTATTATCCTGACCGTCCTGATGTGATGAGTACTTTCACGGTGCGAATTGAAGCCGATGCAAAAGAATTCCCTCATTTATTGTCGAACGGTAACCGTATTGAGCATGGAGACCTTGAAGACGGCAAGCACTTTGCGGTGTGGGAAGACCCCTATAAAAAACCTAGTTATTTGTTTGCGTTGTGCGCAGGCGACTATGATTTATTGACCAGTAGCTTTAATACCATGACCGGACGTGAAGTACGTCTTGAAATCTACGTCGACAAAGGCAAGCTGGACCAATGTCACCATGCCATGGAGTCGCTCAAAAAGGCCATGAAGTGGGACGAAGAGGTCTTTGGTTTAGAGTATGACCTTGATATCTATATGATTGTGGCAGTGGGCGATTTCAATATGGGGGCCATGGAAAACAAGGGCCTCAACATATTCAACACCAAGTATGTGTTAGCAAGCCAAGATACGGCGACGGATACCGATTTTATTGATGTAGAAGGTGTCATTGGACACGAGTATTTTCACAATTGGACGGGTAACCGCGTGACCTGCCGCGACTGGTTCCAGTTAAGCCTAAAAGAAGGGTTAACAGTTTTCCGTGATCAAGAGTTTACCGGCGATCAAACGGATCATGGCGTAAAGCGCATTGAAGATGTCAAAGTCATACGTTCACACCAGTTCGCCGAAGATGCTGGCCCGATGGCGCATCCGATCCGCCCAGACTCCTACATTGAGATGAATAACTTCTACACGGTGACGGTGTATAACAAAGGTGCGGAAGTTATTCGGATGTACCAGACTTTACTTGGGCGTGATGGCTTTAAGCGCGGTCTGGACGTGTATTTTGAACGGCACGATGGGCAAGCGGTAACGTGCGAAGACTTTGTGCGCTCGATGGAAGATGCCAACAGTTATGACTTAAAACAGTTTAGGCGCTGGTATTCGCAAGCTGGTACTCCAGAAGTCGAAGTCACCAGTGAGTATGATGCGGACAAGCGTCAGCTAAGCTTAAACTTTAAACAGTCTTGTCCAGTAACACCTGGGCAGGAAGAGAAAGAGCCGTTTCACATTCCAGTAAAAGTGGGTCTGATTGATGAGCTGGGTAACGATATTGAGTTGAAAGCGTTGCCAGTTAACGATGCGGACGCTCAAGTTGAAGGTGATATCGTTCACCTTAAAGCTGCAGAGCAAAGCGTGACTTTTGATGATGTGCCTGAAAAAGTGATTCCTTCAATATTAAGGGGATTCTCTGCGCCTGTGAAATTGCGCTACGATTACTCGCTTTCCGAGCTGATCTTTTTATTTGCTCACGACTCTGACTCTTTTAACCGCTGGCAGGCGGGGCAGGAATTATTTAGTCGTGTCATTTTCGACCTGTGTGATCAACTAAACTCGGGTATCGATTTATCGTTTGATGAGTCTGTTATTCGTGCCACAAAGAATTTGCTTGATGATAGTGAGTTAGACGGACAGTTTAAGTCATTGGCATTGACGATTCCTGGAGTCAGTACTTTGCTTGAGCAGGTAGACACTATTGAGATTGATCATTTAATCAAAGCCCGTAACTTCTTAAAGCGTCGCTTGGCCGAAGAGCTTGAGCTAGATTGGCTACTCCATTATCAGACGAATCACCATGTTGGTGATTTTGAGCAGGATAAAGAGTCTGTGGCAAAACGTGCGTTGGCTGGTACTTGCTTGAGTTACTTGATGACCCTTGAAAAAGACAGTGTGTATCAATTAGCACTAAAGCAGCTGGATAATGCTAATAATATGACGGATGCCAGCACCGCTTTACAGCTTATCGTGCATTCCAATTATGCTGATAAGATAAAAGTGGCCGAGGATTTCTACCAGAAGTGGCAAAACGAAGAATTGGTGGTGAATAAGTGGTTGGCAATCATGGCTAGCGACCCGTCGGATGAAACCATTGACAGAATTGAGTCATTGCTGGATCATCCGTCGTTCGAACTTAAAAATCCGAATAAGGTGCGTTCGCTGATCGGAGCCTTTACTGGCGCGAACCCGAGCCAATTTCATCGTGCGGATGGCCGAGGTTATGAGTACTTGGCGCGTCAGATTAAAGCTTTGTACGCAGTGAACCCGCAAGTATCAGCCCGATTAACGGGTGCGTTTAACCGTTGGCGTAAGTTTGATGAAGGGCGTCAGTTGAAGATGAAGCAACAACTGCAAGATATATTAAGCATGCCAGAGTTATCGAAAGATGTGTACGAGATTGCTAGTAAGGCGTTACAGTAGGGCGTGACATATAACTTTAGGTTCCTAGATTTATATAGACAATTAAGAGAGAATTCAGCAGAGACAATATTATGGCTATTATTCAGTGTATCGTTTGTAACAAAAGAATTTCGAGCAAAGCAGAAACCTGCAGTCACTGTGGTGCAAAACTTAAGGGCACTACTGAAGAACAGTTACAAAGAGCGTCACACCTACAAAAGTTAAAGAAAAACCGTCGGTTACAATCTTTATCATTTCTAGCCGTTATTGCCTTTGCAGCTGGCTTCTTACTGAAGTTCTTCCCACCTGCTCAAAATAGTGAGGTCTGGGAACAGGTTGCATTATATCTTATGGCAGCGGGCTTTTTTGGCTATATCATTATTCGTGTTTGGATGATGTTCAATAAGCGTAAGTAGCTTAAGCGACCGCAATATTTTTATTATTACCTTGTCTTTTAAGGAGTGTTTCATTGGAAAAGGCAAACATAGCAATCGTCGGCGCGACTGGTGCCGTTGGTGTAACGATTAGAGAGATTTTAGAGGAACGTAAGTTCCCTGTAGATAATATTTACTTACTGGCGAGCGAGCGCTCTGCTGGTGAGCGTTTGATGTTTAATGGCAAGTCGGTGATGGTTCAAAACTTGGCTGAATTCGACTTTTCACAAGTTGATGTGGCTTTGTTCTCCGCTGGCGGTTCGATTTCACGTGAATATGCTCCTAAAGCTGTAGAGGCTGGCTGTGTTGTGGTTGATAACACGTCAGAGTTCCGTTACGACGAAGATATTCCGTTAGTGGTGACAGAAGTTAACCCTGAGCGTATAGCGGATTATAAAAACCGAGGCATTATCGCTAATCCAAACTGTTCTACTATGCAGTTGATGGTGGCGTTAAAACCAATCCAAGATGCTGTTGGCATCGAACATATCAATGTCTGTACGTATCAGGCGGTATCTGGCTCAGGCCAAAAAGCCGTTGAGGAATTAGCTAAGCAAACCGCTGAGTTGTTAAATGCTCGAGAAGCTACGGCTAAGGTTTACGACAAGCAAATCGCATTTAATGTTCTGCCGAATATTGATGTGGTACAAGAGAATGGCTACACCAAAGAAGAAATGAAGATGGTGTGGGAAACCAATAAGATCTTAGAAGACGATAGCATTGCTGTCAGTCCGACGGCTGTCCGTGTGCCAGTGTTCTATGGTCACTCTGAAGCTGTGCACATAAAAACACGCTCTCCATTGGCCGCGGTTCAGGCAAAAGAATTACTGGAAAAAGCTGAGGGTGTAACGGTCGTAGATGATATGTCGCAGCTTGATTACGCCACACCAGTGACTCACGCCAGCGGCAAAGATGATGTTTTTGTGAGCCGAATTCGTCAGGATGTAGGTATCGAAAATGGTCTCGCAATGTGGATTGTGTCGGATAATGTGCGTAAAGGTGCTGCATTAAATACGGTTCAAATTGCAGAGATACTTGTAAAAAATCATTTATAGTAGCAAAATTAGTACCTAACAGGTTAAAACTTAAAGTACATTCTTAAATGTGATGCTAAAATGAGCATCACATGAGTTTGGTATCCAAGGAATTCGAGATCGTTTTGTGAAGTGTTTATCAAAACGAACTACAAGGGACTTCCTATCTTACTGAAATATGGATGTACTGTGATAAGTTCGCTGGTTCGAATTAAGATATAAAATTGGGAATCAAGTCGAAGTTATTCGATGATTTTATCAATGAGGGGAAAGTTATGTTTCGTAAATTAGCTGCAACAGTTGCTGTATCAGCTGCGCTAATCAGTCCATCTTCTTGGTCTCTGGGACTTGGAGACATTGATGCGGATTCTGGATTAAACCAACCGCTAAAGGCTGAGATTACGCTGTTATCATCACGCAATGTTAGCGAAGAGGATTTGCGAGCAAAGCTTGCTTCTTATGAGTCTTATAATAAGTTTGGCGTTCAACGCGAGGCATACCATAATTCACTCAACTTCCGCATCATAACGAAAAATGATGGCAGCAAAGCCATCGTGGTGGAAAGTCGCGAACCTATTAAAGAGCCATTCGTCAATTTTCTTCTAGAGCTTAACTGGGCACAAGGGCGCTTAATGCGTGAATACACCTTATTACTAGACCCTCCAGTATTTGCCAAAACGACCCCAGCTCCTCAACCGACTTCGGCTCCCGTCACACAACGTCGTACGAGCACTCCACAAACACCTCAGGTGTCTCAGCCTGAACCAGTGCGTACGCAACCAGAGCCAGAAGCAAGCACGACAGCGAAAGCTAGTCAGCCAGAAGTTAATGAGCAGACACGAGAATTAGCCTCAACACCGGAATTTAGTGGTGATGATTGGACGGTTGAGCGTGGTCAAACGTTGTGGAGTATCGCTAAATCGGTGCGCCCAGAGGGTGTTTCAGTACAGCAAACATTAATGGCGATTTTCCATAATAATCCAGAAGCATTCATCAATAATGATATCAACCGCATGAAAGCAGGGGCCGTGTTAACGGTTCCAGAAAGAAGTGCGATCAGTGACGTTTCGCAGTCAGCAGCGGTTAACACCATAAGAAGTTCGACGGTTAGTGATGAAGCACCACTGGACGTACGTAAAAGCGTTGACGAAACAGACATTGAAGACTCTGAAAGTTCTGGCGGCCGTTTGAGCATTGGCAGTGTTGACGAAGGATCATCCCAAGATGCTGGTGGCAGCACGCTTGATGACGATATGAGTAGCGACTTGGCTGAAACTGAGTCTCAAGATATCAATGTGGGTTCTGAGACTGGAGATAGTACTTCTGAGTTCGGCACTGAACTTACTGAGTCTGAAACTGCTACTGATGATGGTCTATCGGTAGAAGATGAAACCTTGTCGGTGTTATCCGGTGCTGCTGACGCTGCAGATGAAACCGATGAGGTCACTGCTAATGACCCAGCAGTCGATGTTGCTGAGAATGCTTTAGATTCTACACCGCAAGTGACAGCTGATAGCTCGAACACCAATGATAACTCGGAGCAGGATGTTGCAAAGCAGGAAGAAAAGGCTAAGCCAGCTCCTGTGAATTCACTTGAAAGTAATTCGAGCAAAGCCTTCTATGAAGCTGATAATTTCTGGCTGTATGCTGGCGGTGGTTTAGCATTGTTACTGTTAATCGGTGGTGGATTGATTTACCGACGTAGTAGTAAGGAAGTCGAAGATGACGGCGGTTTACTGGGTATGATGACTGCTGCTAATGAAGCAAAGCCAAAGAAAAAGCGTGAATCGTTTATTGGCGATAACGGTATGGCAGCACCAAAAGAAAAGGTTGATCCTATTAGTTCGGCGGATATTTTGATCGCTCGTGGGAAATTATCAGAAGCTGAAGGTGTATTAGAAGACGCTCTTGCCGCAGACCCTCACAACCAAGAAGTTCGCGTCAAATTGATGGAGGTTGTGGCTAGTCAGCAAGATTTAGAGAAGTTCCAACAGTTAAAAAATGAACTGCCGGATGACTTTGATCATGATTCATCGTTAGGCCTGAAGGTCGCAAGTTTAACAAGTTTGATCACGCCAGATGAGGACACTCTACAGGTAGAAAGTGGTTCCGAAGAATTAAGCTTACCAAGTGAAGACGATATCTTTGGTAATGATGACGATAAGGAACCAGTAGACTTGGATTTAAGCGCAGAGCTTGAGTCAGTGGAAGACTCTGGTATTGAAAAAGTGAATGATGAAGATGACGCCCTAGATTTAGATTTAGGTGATTTCGATAAGCAGGTTGAGAAAAGTTCATCACAAACCAAGTCGGAAGTAGCAGACGATGGTTCTATCGAGTTTACAACGGATCAAGACGATGAGGATTTAGTCACTCATGAAGACGACTCAAGCACCAATGATTCTGCTGACATGAACTATGGTGATGACGCGGGTTCAGGTTTGAGTGCCGATGACGCTGCGACTAAATTTGACTTAGCGAAAGCTTATATGGAGCTGGGTGACGATGATGCTGCTAAAGATATCTTGGAAGAGATTAAATCTGAAGGTAATGCTGAGCAGCGTGCAGAGGCAGACAAACTCCTAGCTAAGCTGTAAAATAAACCTCAATTACCAAAGCACCGGGTTATTTCCCCGGTGTTTTTGTATATAAAGCTTGTGTTTCAGTAATATTTGAATAGGTATTCGGTAAATGAAATTTGCTTTGGGAGTTGAGTATGACGGTAGCCAATTCTATGGTTGGCAGCGTCAATCACACGCCAAATCAGTACAGCAAACGTTAGAAGAGGTTCTTAGCAAAATTGCAGATGAACCTGTTCAGGTCAATTGTGCAGGTCGTACCGATACAGGCGTTCATGCTACAGGGCAGGTGGTGAGTTTTGAAATTAACAATCAAAGACCACTGAAGGCATGGACTATGGGGGCTAATACACAGCTTCCGGACTCTGTTTCAGTGCGCTGGGCGCATCAGGTGTGTGATGACTTTCATGCTCGATTTTCAGCCACCGCCCGTCGTTACCGTTACATCATTGCAAATACACACGCCAGGCCTGCCATACTCAATCATGGGCTGACTTGGTGTCGTCAGACGCTTGATGTTGAGTTGATGAATTCTGCTTGTCAGTATTTTCCCGGTGAGCAAGACTTTGCTTCTTTCCAAGCTGCGAGTTGCCAATCCAACACATCCTTTCGCCATATCGATCATTTACGAGTCGAACGATACGGTAATTATGTGGTCATTGATATTAAGGCCAACGCCTTTTTGCATCATATGGTTAGGAATATAGCTGGTACCTTGATAGAAGTAGGGCGTGGCTTAAAGCCTGTTACTTGGGTTAAAGAACTCATTCAAGCGAAGGACAGAACCAAAGCGCCCGCGACAGCAAGCCCAAAAGGTTTATATTTAGTGGATGTTGATTATCCGGAGAAGTTTGGTTTGCCTAGGTTACCGGTTGGCCCTATATTTTTGCCGGACATATTTTTGCCGGAAGATTTACGGGAAAGATCATAAGTGGTATTACCAGAACTCTGTTCCGTTTAGGGCGAAACCTGTTACAATGCAACGACTTAAATTGGCGATAACGAATTTAGATATTTTATGAGCTGGTTAGAACGATTATTACCAAAACGCAACCCAGAGGGTGAGCGTAAGAAATCCATCCCAGAAGGCGTATGGAGCAAATGTAAAAGCTGTGAATCTGTTTTGTATTACGCTGAGGTCGAGCGTAATCAGGCCGTGTGCCCTAAATGTAACAGTCACATGCGATTGAGCGCGCGTAAGCGTTTAGACTTATTCCTTGATAAAGACGGTCGCCAAGAGATTGCTGCGGATATGAAGCCTGTTGATATGCTGAAATTCCGAGACTCTAAGAAATATAAGGACCGTATTGCCGCTGCGCAGAAGAAAACCCAAGAAAACGATGCCTTAATTGCTTTTGAAGGCACTGTGAAGGGCGTTCCTGTAGTTGCAGCGTCATTCAACTTTGACTACATGGGCGGTTCAATGGGCTCAGTAGTTGGTGAGAAATTCGTACGCGCCGTAAACCGTGCTATTGAAAAACGCACAGCGTTTGTATGCTTTACAGCCAGTGGCGGAGCACGTATGCAAGAGGCTTTAGTGTCTCTTATGCAGATGGCGAAAACCAGCGCGGTTTTAGCGAAGTTGTCAGAAAATAACCTACCTTACATTACTATTTTGACTGACCCTACTATGGGCGGTGTGACGGCGAGTTTAGCGATGTTGGGTGATATCCATATTGCAGAGCCTAAAGCGCTAATTGGCTTTGCCGGTCAACGAGTGATTGAGCAAACTATTCGCGAAAAACTTCCAGAAGGCTTCCGTCTGAGTGAGTTCTGGTTGGAGCACGGCGCGGTGGATATGATTGTTGATCGTCGCGACATGCGTGATAAAGTCGCTTCACTGGCGGCAAAGTTGCTGAAGTCAGATAAACCGGCAGCATAAAGGGCTTACCTCATTGTCAACCTCTGACAATCCCCTAAACTTTACATGTCTTAATGAGTGGCTTGCTTGGCTTGAGCAAGCCCACTCTATACATCATATTGAGCTGGGTCTTGAGCGAGCACAAATGGTTGCTCAAAGACTTGATCTTCTCAAACCACAAGCAAAGGTTATTACGGTTGCTGGAACTAATGGTAAAGGCTCAACCGTGGCCGCAGCTGAAGCTTTGGCTGTCAGCCATAAACTGTCTGTAGGTAGTTACACATCACCACACCTGATCAGCTTTAATGAGCGTATAAAAATTAATGCTGAGAATGCCTCGGATGAGTTAATTATCGAAGGATTTAAAGCAGTTTACCAAGCCAAAGGCGCGACTGAGCTGACATACTTTGAGTTCACCACGCTCGTAGGCTTGTGGGTCTTCCAGCAGCAAGAAGTTGACCTCATTGTTTTGGAGGTTGGCCTTGGTGGACGCTTGGATGCCGTTAATATCATTGATGCCGATATTTGTGTGGTTACGTCCATAGGCTTAGACCACGTCGATTGGCTTGGTAGTGATTTAGGGCAAATAGCAGGGGAAAAGGCTGGTGTTGCTAGAGCAGACAAACCCATGGTCATTGCAGATAAAGATACTCAGTCATTGTTACTCCCTCACTGCAAAACAATTGGATGCTTACCTTGGTTAGCTCAGCATATTTATCAGTTTGAGCTGGATAAAAAATACTGGAGCTATCAGTCAGAGCAACTGTCTCTGGACTTCCATGAGTTACCCCTGAATGACCTGTTTTTGCAAAACTTAGCCGCGGGTTTAACGGCTTTTGCTTATTGCTATCAAAATTTAATGGGCAAAACCGTATCTTATGCTGCTACTTATAAAGCTTTTGAAAGTTTAACCGTAGTGGGGCGCTTTCAAACACTCTCTGCAACACCGCACGTTATTGCTGATGTGGCACACAACCCTGACTCAGCAGAACTTTTAAACAACAAGCTTGTAGAGTTAAAGGCAAGCACACCAAAGCGAGTAGTTGCATTGTGTGGCATGCTGAAAGATAAAGACTGCGCGGCGACCTTGGGAATGATGACGCAGGTCGACCAGTGGCATTTGTTGAGTCTACCTGAACCCCGTGGCAAAAAAAGTAGTGAACTGTTGCAAAACTTACCCAAAGTAACGCAAAATAACGCTAAGTGTTATGAATCTTTGACTGAGTTTAATGAATCTTGTATTGAGCAGTCTTGCTTAAGCTCTGAAGATGTTTTGGTTGTTTTTGGTTCATTTGTTACGGTTGGCTTGTTTGTTGAGCATTGGAATAAAGAAGGGTTTGCGTGGATATAAAGCTTAAACATCGTTTGGTTGGTGCTTGTGTCATTCTGGCACTGGCCGTTTTCTTTCTTCCCATGATTTTGGACAGTGAAAAATACAATCAGAACATTCAAAGTCAAATTCCTGAAGATGCGACCTTAGACATAAAGCCGCAAAGTGATTCAGCCAATGAAGGGAGCTTAACAATAAACTTGGATGAAGATGAGCCTGAAAAAGCTATTCAGCTTCCTTCCGAAAACAATCGAGAGCAACAGAGTAAAGAGTCAATAACGCCACCTGACAACAATAGTAGTCAGCAAGAGTCCGCAGTTGAAGATGCTGATACTCAGGTAGCCCTAGAAGAGCCAGCCCAAAATACCGAAGATAAGTCGTCCAAAAAGACTGCTTCAACAAAGCAACAAAGTCACGTACCAGATGAATCATCAGAAAAACAGTCAGCCCAAAATGATTCCGCTAAAGCGGCAGAGCGAGCGAGTGATAATTCAACAGTTGCTAAGGAGAGTGCCACAAAACAGCCTCAAGCAGTTAAAAAGCCAGACTTCACGGAAACATCTTGGGTTATACAGATTGGTTCATTTTCTAATAAAGACAATGCAAGCGGTTTAGTCTCTAGTCTTCGAAATCAAGGGTTTAGGGCTTATCAGCGGGATGCTAAAGAGTACACTCGAGTTTTTGTCGGGCCGTATCCTGATGAAAAGGCTGCTAAGGAAAGAACCAAGGCGTTAGAAAAGATCGTTGGGGCACCGGTTAAGGTTATACCATTTGATCCTCAAGATCATTAATTTCAGGATGTTGCAGAAACCGCTTAATGCATATTCCGCTTGGCACGCTCCTCTGGTAAAATGCGCACTTAATTCTACGAGGCACCTCTTTAATGATTTGGGTTGATTGGGTCATTTTAGCCATTATTGGCGTTTCCGCACTAATCAGTTTACTCCGTGGTTTTGTCCGTGAAGCCTTATCTTTAGCAGGCTGGGTTGCCGCTTTCTTTATCGCTAAGATGTTCTATGAGCCCTTAGCAGAACTCTTCGTCGACCATATTGAAACCAATAGCATCCGATTGGGTGTCGCTTGGTTATCTATCTTTGTCGCTACTTTAATTATTGCAGGCATCATTAATTACACCGTTGGTAGGATGGTGGATGCTGCTGGGATGAGTGGCACTGATCGATTCTTAGGAATGTTCTTTGGCGCTCTGCGGGGTGTCTTAATTGTGGCTTTACTGGTACTTGGGCTGAAACAATTTACGCCGGTTCCAAAAGATAAATGGTGGGGTGAGTCCAGCTTGATCCCACATATGGAAGTCGTCGCCGCTTGGTTTTATGAAAAATTAGGCCAGGTCGTTCCAGAGTTGAAAGGCGACAGCCCTGATGATGAAAAGACGCCGATGTCAAATACGGATGCTATTGGCGCATTAATGGAAATGAAAGGACTCGATACTTCTGAGATGAAGACCGAAGGACATGGTGCACAATCTTCTGATGATGAGGATTCATCTGAACCAAATTCTTCAACCAAAAAAGACGAGCAAAATTAGTATGTGTGGTATTGTTGGAATCGTTGGCAAAACTCCTGTTAACCAAAGTTTATTTGATGCATTAACGGTGCTTCAGCATCGTGGACAAGACGCGGCAGGGATTGTCACCAGTGACCAAGGTAAGTTGTACTTACGTAAGGATAATGGTCTTGTGCGTGATGTGTTCCATACGCGTCACATGAGACGCCTAACAGGTAATTCAGGTATTGGTCATGTGCGTTACCCTACGGCAGGTAGTTCAACGTCTGCAGAGGCCCAGCCGCTCTATGTGAACTCTCCATACGGAATTACTCTGGCTCATAACGGCAACCTGACTAACTCCGACAACCTCAAGAAAGATCTTTACTCTACTGACCGTCGCCACCTAAATACGAACTCTGACTCTGAAGTTTTGCTTAACGTTCTCGCGCATGAGTTACAAATCCTCGAAAAGAATCAGCTGTCCCCACAAGATATTTTTAAAGCGGTGCGAGAAGTGTTTAAGCGCTGTAAAGGTGCTTACGCTGCCGTTGCATTAATTAGTGGCCATGGTTTACTGTGTTTCCGTGATCCTTACGGTATTCGTCCAGCAGTTTATGGTAAGCGCGAAACAGAAAATGGTACTGAGTTCATGGTTGCTTCTGAATCGGTTGCTTTAGACGCTCTTGGTTATGAGTTGATCGATGACATTGGCCCAGGGCACGCAGTGTTCATCTCTGAAGATGGTCAGTTACATACCGAAAAATGTATCGATGAAGATACTTTTGCACCTTGTATTTTTGAGCATGTTTATTTAGCGCGCCCAGACTCGTTGATTGATAACGTGTCTGTGTACAAAGCACGCTTACGCATGGGTGAAAAACTTGCCGAGAAAATTCTCCGAGATTGGCCTGAACATGATATTGATGTGGTTATTCCTATCCCTGATACTTCTACCACGTCTGCGATGCAGTTAGCGAATGAACTGAATTTAAAGATGCGCCATGGTTTCATCAAGAATCGTTACATTGGACGCACCTTTATTATGCCAGGGCAACAAATGCGTAAGAAAAGTGTTCGCCAAAAACTGAATGCCATCGACCTCGAGTTTCGTGGTAAGAACGTTTTGTTAGTGGATGACTCTATCGTTCGTGGAACGACCTCAGAGCAAATTATAGAAATGGCTCGTGAAGCGGGCGCCAAGAAGGTGTACTTTGCTTCTGCTGCGCCTCCTGTGCGTTATCCTAATGTGTATGGCATTGACATGCCGGCAGCAGAAGAATTGATCGCTCACAACCGCACGGAAGACGAAATTGGTGACATCATTGGCGCTGATAAAATTATTTATCAAGATGTTGATGCCATGGTTGAAGCGGTACAAGAAGGCAACCCAGAGATTAAGCAGTTTGACTTGTCAGTATTCACAGGAGAGTATGTGACAGGCGATATTGATATGAATTACCTGCAAGAGTTAGAGCAGCGCCGTAACGATATGGCGAAATCTAGCCAAGAGTCTTCGGAGATCGAAAACTCTGCGATGGTAATGGATTTGCACAACCAATAACATTGGGGCGAGCATGAGAGTTATTATGAAGCCTTTACTGCGACTGTTTGGATGGAAGGTCGTTGGCGAATTACCTAAGTTTGACAAGTGTGTGATGATTTTTGCACCACATACTTCGAATTGGGATTTCGTACTAATGCTCATGACTCGCTTTTGCTATAAGATGGATGTGGCTTATTTAGGGAAGCACACCTTGTTTAAACCACCCCTTGGCTGGTTTTTCCGATGGGTTGGCGGGATTCCTGTCGAGCGCTCAACAAAAAAGAACGTGGTAAAGCAGATTGTTGAGCAAATACAAGAACGCGATAAGGTACATTTAGCGATTGCTCCAGAGGGCACTCGAAGTAAAAAGCCTTATTGGAAGAGTGGCTTTTACCATATTGCTGTCCAAGCGGGTGTTCCGATAGTGTTCACTTTCCTAGATACAAAAACTAAAACCTTAGGAATAGGGGATTTTATTCAGCCGACAGGAGAAATCCAGTCAGACATGGATAAAATCAGGGACTTTTATAAAGATAAGTCAGGAATTAAGCCAGAGTTAGCAAGTGATATACAAATCGAGGATAAAAAATAGCTTTGTGCAGCACTTGTCATTGAAAGTGTTATCACCAGTCTTTTTTTTCGCACTTCTGTTCGCGAACCTGTTGTTTATTCCTGCTGCTCAATCCGAATCACCAGTTTCTGACCGCATTCGATTCAACTCTCTTACTATAGAAGATGGTTTAAGCCAAAGTACCATTTATGACATCACAGAAGATCGCCTAGGTTTTATGTGGTTTGGTACTCAGGATGGTTTGAACCGTTATGATGGGGTTAAATTTGATCAGCTACGTCATGTCTCGAGCGACTCTAAGAGTCTGGTCTCACCCACGGTAAGCCGCTTGCTTCATGACCAAAATGATACTATTTGGGTTTTGACGCCACAGGGAGTCGATGGGGTAAACATCTATACATTGGAGGTGACTCATTGGACGCAAAATTTAAAAGAGCTTACCACTGACGATGAGTTGTCTGGTGATAGCTTTCAAGTTCATGCAATTTCTCTGACTCAAGATAACAATCTATTAGTACTGACTAAAAACTTTATTGCTCTGATTGAGGAGTCTGACGGTGCAGTTACTCGGTTAACTCAATTTGATGATGTAGTACAAAGCTACGAGGCCTCACAGTTTTTAGCCAATAATAATAGGATTTATTTGCTTGATGACAGTTGTGTAATTTCTGTGGACATGACAGGGCGTGATAAGAGCACAGAATGCTTATCGAGCGATTTGAATCTCCTTGGTCTTTATCCTGACCTTACTAATAACAGTCAATTTTTTATCACAGGAGAGGAGGGCTTTGCGGTCTTTCAGATGGCTGTTGACGGTGAGTCAGCTTCTGTTCATTACCACCCAGTTTATGATGGGCGCAAGCAGAGTCCCTCCAGAGTAAGACAGTTAATTTCTTTCGAAAGTGGTTACTGGTTGGCGACAGAAAGCGGGCTTAAGTACTGGGATGCTGATACTAATAATATCACTAAAGAATTTTACTCAGATTATAGCGACCAACACTCAATAAATAACGATACAAGCATGTCGATTTGGAAGTCTAGCGATGGACTATTTTGGGTCGGAAGCTTATTTGGAGTTAACTATTGGAAGTCAAAACAAGAGTTTATCCACTTGCTGAAAAAGCGAGAAGTGATGAACTTTAAAGGAAATAACTATACCACAAGCCTATTGAAGACTTATAAAGGCGACCTCTTGGTGGGAACCGATTCTGGTATCTACCGCTATAACAACGACTTTTCGATCCTGCAAGACTACACTCCTCTAAAAGTAGGAGAGCACTTTGTCAGTACTGGCTACGTTGGTGGTTTAGTTGAAGATCGGCATCGTAACCTTTGGATTGTTAGTAGCAAGGGTTTATTTCTCAAGCCTTTCGACAGTGAAGGCTTCATACACTTAGATGAAGTCCATGACACTAATGGTAATTTGCTGGATTTGAAAACATTGTCGAGCATCGTTGAAAGTCGTGGCGGCGATATCTGGCTTGGAGGGGAGAATAGATTTTATCAAATCAAAATAGATACCAGCCGTGACTCAGAAATAAAAACATCCAGCCTGAGGTTTATAGATAAGTCCGGCTTTCTGCCTGAACAAGTCATTACCTCAAAGTACGGTGCATATACCATTTATGAAGATCTGCAGGGCTACTTGTGGGTTGGAAGCGCCCAAGGCCTGGTTCGGTTTAACCCGATAAACCAAAGTTATGAGCATTACGTCAGTGTCCAGAGTGATACTCAGACATTGTCTAACTCTGACATTACCGTGATCTATGAAGACTTATTGGGTGTACTTTGGGTCGGAACCGTTTCTGGCTTAAACCGTGTCAGGTATGACTCTACGGGAGATGTTTATTTCCAGAGGGTCACTGAAAGTGATGGCTTTGTGGATGATTTCATTTGCTCAATACTGGCTGATGAGTCTGGATATTTGTGGATTTCAACGGCTAATGGTTTGATTAAATATCATCCGGATAAGGGAATACCTGTAAACTTCACTTATGAAGATGGCATTCAATATAACGAATTTTATACTAACGCAGACTTTGCAGATGAGGATGGAAATCTTTATTTTGGTGGCTTAAACGGAATTACCCGATTAAGCCCTAATGAGATCACGATTGATAAAAAAGAAAAAGAGTTACAAATCATCTCAGTGAAACAAGGTCAAGATGTCATCTCTGCTACCAAAGAGGGGAGCACCTATTTTGCGAATGTGAGTGATTTAGGAACCGTGATTATTAGGCTGTCTACTTTAGACTTCATTAACGGCAATGGTTCGGACTATCGTTATAAAGTAGACGCCCTTGATGACAACTGGATTGATCTTGATGGGCCGACAATTAAACTCCACAACATCAATCAAGAGCAGCTCTTAGTTCGAGCTCAAGTCAGACAAAAGGATGGACGCTGGGGTGATGATGAAATTACTCTGTTATTAACCGTAGATAAAAGCTTCTGGGCCAGTGCTCAAGGCTTTATGCTGTATTTATTAATTTTGTCACTTGTAGTTATTGGGGTTGCAATCTACCTTTCTCGACATTTCTCTAGACGTTTGACTTTACAGGAAAAGAAACTAAAAGAGCGAAAGGCTCAGACGCAATTATTGCTCAGCGAAAAGAAAACGCTACTCTATCAAGTCGAGGACTTACAGTACTCGTTATCTGA
The DNA here is from genome assembly GCF_020005165.1 of Kangiella taiwanensis. Lineage (GTDB taxonomy): Bacteria > Pseudomonadota > Gammaproteobacteria > Enterobacterales > Kangiellaceae > Kangiella > Kangiella taiwanensis. The sequence goes on along the minus strand of NZ_JAHCLT010000003.1, from coordinate 301,941 downwards.
GCAGCGCTACTTATCGGAAAGGTTAGAGAGTCAGCTAGAGAGTGTAACAGTGAATGACCAGCTCACAGGCTTTAAAAGTAAGCACTATTTAAAGCAACATATCAATGCTGAGCTCGAGAATATCGCGAATACATGGCTTGAGAATGATGGTATAGCCGGGGTCTATTTAGGGGTTTTCGCAGTCGATATTGATAATTTGGCTATGATTAACAAAGAACATGGTCATTTGTGTGGTAATGAGGTGCTCAAACAAGCTGCCGAGTGTTTGAAAACGATCAGTTATGGTACAGATACTTTGGTACGTTGGCAGGGAGCTACGCTCTTGATATTGAGTCGCGGCATCGAAAAGCGCGAACAAATGATCATGGCTGAAAAAATACGCTCCATTATTGCTTCACGTAAGTTTGACTTGGGTAATGGTGCTAGTATCGATGTCACATGTAGCGTGGGTTTTGGACGCTTCCCGTTTCTTGAGAACCCCAAAGAGATCATTACATGGGAGCAGCTCATTTATGTGATTAATCGCGCGATGACGGTGGCGAAAAACAATAGTCGAAATGCCTGGCTTGGTATTTATACCAATCAGTTTTCGCATCCTCAAGAGATTAGAGCTCAAATCACCACGAACTTGAGCGGGCTTCTAGCAAGCGGCCAGTTGGATTATGTTTCATCTATTCCTAAATCCAATAAAATCAACTGGGATGGTGAGTCTGTATCTTAGTGATGCCAATAATGTAATATTAAAACAAGTAGCACAGCGATAATCAGACCAGCTACAAAGTAAGCCTTATGATGAATAGAGTTGATGAATTGGTGTTTTGCAGCCTCTTCATGTGTATGTGCATGCGGCTCACTACCAGCATGTTCGTGGCTATGTGGTCTGTGAATAATAACGTGTAGCAGAGTCCCGCTAACGACAGCCTGAAAATAGTCAATAAACGTATTATGTAAGCCAAATAACTGCTTCTCGCCTATGTAGTAGCCGATCACAGTGGTTAATACCATCAGAGAAAAGACGATAGCTGATTTGCGATCACCCCATAATGGGTTAACGATCCACCACAAGCTTAAACCTACGACTAGTCTATGCAAAATAACGGCGTAGGGAAGCATTTCATTGCCGGCAACAGTGACTACGGCCGCACCGTCGATTGCCGAGTGAGTCATTAGGCCTAGAATCCCAAGAAGAAGTGCTGCGCTATGAGTCTTGTGAGCAAACCTTCTGAATGTTACCTCAACTAATGCTGGACCAAAGAAACCAAGCAATAGTAAAGGTAGCAGCACGAGGCCAATATTACCCCATAGTACTGGTAGTACATCAAAGACTAAAAGTGAACCAACCGATACCAGTACGAACGGAAATAAAAAGTCATCCATCCGGCGATTATGGCCAATCACTTTTAAGGTGATTGGGCCAATTAATAAAGCAATAACGCTAAGTAGCAGTAGCATCAAAATAATTTTCCAGGATTCATGATGTTGTTCGGATCAAAGGTCGCTTTAATTCCCTTCATATAGCTGATTTCAGCCTCCGAGCGACTATAATTTAAGTAAGGTTTCTTCAACAACCCAACACCGTGCTCGGCAGAAATACTACCACCAAGTTCCTTTAAAACATCGAAAATCAATGGATTTACCTGCTCGCAAGCCTGAGTAAACTCCGCGTAATCCATTTCCTCAGGCGCCAGAATATTTAAATGAAGGTTGCCATCACCAATATGCCCAAACCAAATAACCTCAAACTCGGGGTACTCTTTAGCGACGATGGCATCAACACGACTTAAGAACTCAGAAACTTTATCGGGCGTCACTGAAATATCATTCTTATACGGGCGTCGTGCTGAAATAGTTTCCGAAATATACTCCCTGTACTTCCAAAGTTCATCGGCCTGTTGCTGACTTTGACTCATAACACCGTCAAGAATGTATTCTTCTTCTAGCCCAGACTCAAAACAACTCAATGCTTTTTCTAAGATATCTTCGGAGGTCGCATCAAATTCAAGTAAGCAATAGAAGGGAGCCTGCGTTTCTACAGGTCGTGGTAATTCGTGGTGCGTCATGACTTTGGTCATAGCTTCTTCTGAGAAGAACTCAAAAGCTGTTAAATCGATTTCTTTCTGAAAAGCATTGAGCAGTGACGTTACCTTATCCAACTCAGGAATAGCGAGCAGTAACACTGTAAGGTTAGTTGGCTGACGGGTCAGTTTTATCGTGGCTTCGGTGATAATCCCCAAGGTGCCTTCGCTACCAATAAATAAATGTCTTAAGTCGTAACCGGTGGCATTTTTTATCAGCCCAGCATTTAAATTTAGGACTTCGCCTTTACCTGTTACAACCGTTAGCCCCATGACCCAGTCGCGCGTCAGGCCGTAGCGTATGACTTTAATACCGCCTGCGTTAGTGGCAATATTACCACCAATTTGACTGGAGCCGCTTGAAGCAAAGTCAACGGGGTAATAGAGCTCATTATCTAACGCGTACTGTTGTAATTGCTCTGTGATAACACCAGCCTGACAAGTGACCTGCTGTGTTGACGCCTCAAAACTAAGCACTTGATTCATTTTATCAAGTGCGATTACCAGTTCGCCGCTCGTAGCTACTGCGCCGCCACTGAGGCCTGTTCGTCCACCAGAAGGCACTATGGCTACAGAGTTGTCATTTGCCCATTCAACAATGGAGACAACTTGCTCCGTGCTTTTGGGTAATGCAATGGCGAGTGGGGTTGGAGTGTACTGATTCGTCCAGTCTTTACCGTACTGTTGAAGAGAGTCGGCATCAGTTAAGAGGCATTCTGAATCTAGAACATCGCGTAAGGCGTCTAACGAAGGTTGCACTGAGTGCTCCAGGGTTTATAAATTTGAAACAGCTGCGGCATATTTTGCCATGGGTTATAAGTAATTGAAATGAGTTGTTGTTATCTAGCAGAGATTTCCTAAGTGTATACGGCATCCATTGCTTTGCAGAAGATCAAAAAAAAGCCTCTGACTTGGTCAGAGGCTTAGAATACAATTCAATCTAAAAAAGGGTATGGAAAGTGGTGGGTGGTACTGGGCTCGAACCAGTGACCCTCGCCTTGTAAGGGCGATGCTCTCCCAACTGAGCTAACCACCCACATTCCAGAGTTCTTGGGAGTGTTCCTCAAGAACGGAGCGCATTCTAGGGTCGTAGGCGCTTAAGGTCAACAGTTTTTTTTGAAAAAGATTAAAAAAAACTGTTAAAGCGTTATTTACAGTTTCTTTTGTTTAATTATTAAGCGGTTAGATTAAATAGGTTTTGAAAAATGTGAGGCCTTGGTAGAATAGGCCAACTTTTAAATAATGACATAGATTATGACCGTTAAAACACGTTTTGCACCAAGCCCGACAGGTTATTTGCACGTAGGCGGAGCTAGAACTGCGCTTTATAGCTGGCTTTATGCCAAAAGGCATCAAGGACAGTTTGTGCTAAGAATTGAGGATACAGACCGAGAGCGCTCGACGGATGAGTCGGTTGAGGCGATTTTTCAAGGCATGGAGTGGTTAGGTTTAGGGCATGATGAAGGACCGTTTTATCAAACGCACCGTTTTGATCGTTATAAAGAGCAGATTGAGAACTTGTTGGAGCAGGGGAAAGCTTACCGATGCTACTGCTCTAAAGAGCGCTTAGATGCGTTACGGGAAGAGCAGCAGGCCAATAAACAGAATATTGGTTATGACGGACACTGCCGTAATTTAAGTACTGATGAGCAAGATACCTCTAAGCCGCATGTGATTCGTTTTAAGAATCCAGAAGAAGGTAAGGTGGTATTTAATGATTTAATTAAAGGTGAGATCGCGGTCAGCAATAGTGAGCTGGATGATTTAATCATTGCACGAACGGATGGTACGCCTACCTATAACTTTACCGTCGTGGTTGATGATCTGGACATGGAGATCAGTCATGTCATTCGTGGTGACGACCATGTGAATAATACACCTCGCCAGATCAATATGATCGAGGCGTTAGGTGCTAAAGCTCCTCTGTATGCACATGTTCCGATGATTCTAGGCGATGACGGGAAGCGCTTATCAAAGCGTCACGGTGCAGTCAGCGTAATGCAGTATCGTGACCAAGGTTATTTACCTCAGGCAGTATTAAACTACCTAGTTCGATTGGGCTGGTCTCATGGCGATCAGGAAGTCTTTTCGCTGGACGAAATGATCGAGTTATTTGATCTTAAAGACGTCAATCGTGCGCCTTCGGCTTTCAATACAGACAAGCTGAACTGGCTTAACCAACATTACATGAAAACTCTGCCAGCTGAGGAAGTCTTAAAGCACTTGCAGTGGCATATTGATGTTGCTGGCTTAGATTTGACTTCAGGGCCAGACATCAAGAGCTTGATTCCAGCGATGGCTGAGCGTGTAAAAACTTTGCAAGAGCTTGTTGAGTCGGTTCGTTATTTCTACGAAGATTTTGAAGAGTTTGATGCAAAAGCAGCGAAAAAGCATTTGCGCCCAGTAGCCCGTGAGCCACTTGAAACGATTAAAGCGAAAATACAGGCTCAATATGACTGGTCAGCTGATTCACTTCATGCCTTGGTCAGCGCTACTGCGGATGAGCTGGAGTTGGGTATGGGTAAAGTTGGTATGCCATTACGAGTTGCTGTGACTGGTTCAGGCATGTCACCAGACCTTGGTGTCACTCTGGAGTGGATTGGTAAGGACCGCGTGCTAACACGGATTGATAAGGCGCTGGAATTTATTGCCGAGCGAGAAGCACAAAGCTAAATAGTACGGATATAATGACGATAGACATAAAAAAGCCTGCTTTTGCAGGCTTTTTTAATTTGCTTTCTAATTTATTTTTCGACGCTAGACTTAACTCGAATGCTGTGAAGAGCTTTCAAAATGTCTTTTGCATGAACGCCTTCTAAATCGTCAACTCCTGCAGTTAGCGTATACTTCATACCGCCCACATGGAAGTCAGCAGCCATCATAGAACGCCAGTTAGATAGTGGGAAAACTTGATAGCATTTGTTATTGCTGTGACAAGTATGATGCGTGTAGCCACCCAGTTTGTGTTGATCTGAAATGTCTTTATAGCGCTTTGCTTTAGATTTAGAGCCTGTGCGATATAAGATCGTCACACTCGCCAAGTCTTTTTTACTTTTATCGAGATTGAAGTTTGATTTTTTATCTTTATAGCCGGAAATGACTAAGTGAACATCTCGATTCTTAATAGTATAACTAACGTAGCCTTTAGGCATGATGTTCTGCTTCAGGTTCCAAGTTGATGGCACAGACATGAAGTTGTTTGCACCGATATGGACATCTTTATAGGTTTTAACGGGCTTCTTCGGTGGCGTTGGCTCTGTGGGAACTTCTTTTTGTGGCGCTGCACATGACCATAACAGAAGCGAGCTTGCTAAAAGGATACCGATATTTTTAAAACTAGATTTTGTCATTCATGTCACCTGAAATATTGTTTGTTACTAATTAGTACGATGTTAACTGTTTGCTGGGTACTGAAACGGTCATGCCCAGTGCTCATCAAACGCTTTATGGTCAGATGCTTTAAAGCGACTCCCTGGGGCCAAAATATGCATCTGAAGGCCAAATAGTGAAATGTAGTCTCCACTTCCTGCCGTGCCCATTGACGAGTACTGTAAATTACTCGGGTCGATTAACGTGGCTGAGCCATCACCATAAACCTGTAATTCATCCGCGGGACTGATAAATAGCGCTGAACCTTCATCAATACCCACTCCGATGGTGAACGGGTTATAGGATAGGGCGGTTAAAAGCCTGCCTAATCTGCCCGGTTGTTCAAAATGGTAGTCAAGCATAAATCGATTGGTTAAACCTAAACCAGGAGCCATTGTGACACCATCTTGTTTGGGCGTAATCGAGTCTTCTCCACCAGCTATCATGTGCTCACTCAATAAAGCTGCTGCACCGTAGCTACCAGCAATATGCACACCGTCCGCGTTAAGCTTACGTAAGTGTTTAGCGATTGGTGTACCACCTATAAGGGTCGATATTTGTAGTGGCTTTTCACCTACAATGACCACCAGTTCTTTATCCGTCATTTGCTTAAGAAGTTGCTCATCTGTTGCATCTTGCCGTGAACGAATATCCAACTCTTCGCAAGCATCAAACCCATTGTTTAGCAGTGCTTTATCAAGCTGATGAGTCACTTTTTCTGGACCGACATTTAAAATGGCCACCGTCGCTTTTGCGCTTAGGCAAATACTCCGTATCTGTTCGGCCACGATGTCGTGTAATTGGTGATTGCACCCCCCGATAGGGATAATATAGCCTCTATCAAATTTGCCGCTACCTTGTGATGGCATCTAAGAACTCCGTAGTTATTATCTACCCGCTATAAGTACCAGCACTGGATAGCGGAATACTATCACCAACTGATAGCCAAAAATGTGGCAGAGTTGGTGATATGCGTAAAAAAAACTGACACTCAACTTGCTAACTTTGTGAAAAGTAGTCCATAACCTAATGTTTTATATAGGAAGAACAAGCTTAGCTCAATACTATTGTTATGCAATTTGTTCTATCGGCTAGGTTAAAGCTTATTGCTTTACTTCATTTTTTATAATTGGTTAAATGTCTGTCTTCTACGATAAAAGAGAATAGTAATGAAGACAAGTTATAAGTATTTGATGTTGGCAGCAGCGGTGGGTCTTGCTGGCTGTCAGCAAGAGTCAGACCAACCTCAGTCTGATGAGCAGACGGTTGTCGTTGAGAAAAAAGTTGAAACCAAAAAAGACAACAAAGAAACGGTTAAACAAGTTAAGCGTGTTGACGAGCATTCGTACGGCAATATTGATGAAGTTAATCTCCATCACTTCGATCTGGAGTTAACCGTCAATTTTGAAGCGAAGGCTTTGGAAGGCTTCGTAGACTTAAGCTTCAAACGCTTAACAGATGACGTATCAGAACTAGTGCTGGATACACGTGATATTACTGTTGAGAAAGCTCAACAGTGGGTTGATGGTCAGTGGCAAGATACAAGTTTCGAGTTAGCAGAAAAAGATGCCGATCTTGGCTCTAAGCTTACTGTTGCAGTTAACGACTCTACTAATAAAGTTCGTGTGTATTATAAAACACAGCCACAAGCCAGCGGCCTACAGTGGTTAACGCCAGAGCAAACAGCTGGTAAGAAGCATCCGTTTGTTTACAGCCAGGCACAAGCAATTCATGCTCGAAGCTTCATCCCAATCCAAGACTCACCAGCGGTTCGAGTGACCTATACGGCTAATTTGAAAACACCAAAAGAGCTTTTGGCACTGATGAGTGCATTTAATGAGCCTGATACCGAGCTGGATGGTGACTATCACTTTGAAATGCCACAAGCCATACCGCCTTACCTGATAGCTTTAGGCGTTGGTAACCTTGAGTTTAAAGCAATGAGTGATCGTACCGGTGTTTATGCTGAGCCAAGCTTATTGGAACCTGCTATTGCTGAGTTTGATGACACTGAGCGTATGGTACAAGTGACTGAGGAAATGTACGGCCCATATCGCTGGGGACGTTATGACTTGTTAATCCTACCACCTAGCTTCCCTTATGGCGGTATGGAAAACCCACGCTTATCGTTCATTACTCCGACTGTAATTGCGGGTGATAAAAGTTTGGTCAACCTCATTGCTCATGAATTGGCTCATTCATGGTCAGGAAATTTAGTGACTAACGCGACTTGGGAAGACTTTTGGTTAAACGAAGGGTTTACCAGTTATGTTGAAAACCGCATCATGGAAGAGTTGTTTGGTGAAGAAAGAGCCACTATGGAGCGAGCGCTTTCTGTACAAGGGTTACGTGATGAAGTTAAAGCTTTACCAAAAGAGTTTACCATTCTTAATGTGGATTTAGATGGCCGTGATCCTGATGATGCTTTTTCAGGTGTTCCTTATACCAAAGGTCAAATGTTCCTGACTTACCTTGAGAAAAAGTTCGGACGTGAAGTTTTTGATGCCTTCTTGGTTGAATATTTTAACGCTCACGCTTTTCAAAGTTTAACCACGGAAGAGTTTAAGAAATACTTGAAAAAGAACCTTCTGGATAAGTATCCGGATGTTGTTAGTCCTGATGAAATCGAGATTTGGATCCATGAGGCGATGTTGCCACCAACAATGCCGAACCCAACGTCTGACGCCTTTACAACAATTGATGCTGAAACAAAAGCATGGTTAGCAGCTGAAAAATCATTAGCTGATCTTGACTCGGGCGAGTGGACAGTGCATGAGTGGTTGCATTTTATTAACAATCTGCCTGAAGACCTGTCGCAAAAGCAGATGACGCAACTAGACAAAGCTTTTGAGTTAACAGATTCTTCCAATAATGAAATCGCACATGCGTGGTTGCTGTTGGCATTAAAGACAAATTACGATGCGGTAATGCCTCGTTTAGAGACGTATTTAGTGTCAATTGGTCGTCGTAAGTTGATTGTACCTTTGTATAAGCAGTTAATGGAGACTGAAGATGGAGCGGTTTTTGCAAAACGTGTTTATAAAATGGCGCGTCCCGGCTACCATCCTTTAGCCCAAGGTACGCTCGACGAAATCGTTAAGTAATCACCCAATAGCTCAACATATAAGGCTTTCTTCGGAAGGCCTTTTTTTTTGCCTGTAAGGTGTTAATGCTCGAATACTAGATCAATTTGTAACAACTGATGTAAATCACTTGCCTAATAATATTCAATGATTAGTATTATAGCATTAGCAATAAAGACCGAATGGACCGACCCATGACAAAAATAATTACTCGAAGCCTAGTCGCTCTAGCAGTATCTAGCGCTTTCTTACTGACTGCCTGCCAAAATAGCGACAAAGCAGAAACATCGATTACTGAGCCGCCCGTTGAAGCCATTGACTTCTCTATCCCCTACGAGAGGTACACGCTAGATAATGGTTTAACCGTTATCTTGCACCAAGATAAGTCGGATCCGATTGTGGCCTTAGCGACGGTGTTCCATGTTGGTTCAAGCCGAGAGGAGCCTGGTAAAACGGGCTTTGCTCATTTCTTTGAGCATATGGCGTTTAACAATTCTGAAAATGTCCCCATGGGCGCAAATCGTAAGATGATTGGAGAGCTTGGAGGTACCCGCAACGGCGGCACATGGAATGACGGCACGATTTATTACGAAGTCGTCCCTAAAGATGCCTTTGAGAAATTGTTATGGATTGACTCTGACCGCATGGGCTACATGATTAATACAGTAACCAAGGATGCTCTTGAGCGCGAAAAACAGGTGGTTAAGAACGAAAAACGTCAGCGCGTGGATAATCGTCCATACGGTCATACGGGTAGTGTGATTTCTAGCAATCTTTATCCTGAAGATCACCCGTATAACTGGTCAGTTATTGGTAGTCTTGAAGACTTGCAAAATGCGACGCTTGAAGACGTAAAGAAGTTTTATGCAAAATATTACGGTCCTAACAACGCTACACTCGTAATTGCTGGTGATATTGAGTTTGATGAAACTAAGGAGTTAGTTGAAAAGTGGTTTGGTGAAATAGGTAAAGGGCAACCTGTACTGGATCTTGAACCTAGACCTGTTGAGTTAGAACAAACGATATCGCTGTCTCATGAAGATAATTTTGCCAAGTTGCCCGAAGTTAGGATGGTATTTCCTACCGTAGAGGAGTACCACAAAGATTCTTATGCTTTGAATGCATTAGGTGAAATTTTAGCTCAAGGCAAGCGTGCACCTTTGTATAAAGTCATCGTGGAAGAGAAAAAACTTGCTCCGGGTGCAAGTGCCTACAATAGCTCGCGTGAAATTGCTGGTGAGTTTACCATCAGAGTTCGTGCTAATGCTGGGACTGACTTAGACTTAGTTAAAGCCGCTATTGAAGAAGCTCTGGCCAAGTTTGAGACAGAAGGGTTTTCTGAGAAAGATTTGCTACAAATTAAAGCTCGCCAAGAGACGCAGTTTTACAACGGAATTTCTAGTGTATTGAACAAAGCTTTCAATTTAGCATCGTATAATGAGTTCGCCGGTTCGCCTGACTTTTTGAAACAAGACATTGCGTCGATTAAAGCCGTAACGAAGCAAGACATCATCGATGTTTATAACAAGTACATCAAAGGGCAGCACTATGTTATGACGAGTTTTGTGCCCAAAGGGCAGCTTAAGCTAGCCGTAGACGGATCGAAAGATGCAGGTGTAGTAGAAGAAAAGATCGTCCAAGGTGCCGAAAAGGATATCGTTGTTAAGGACGAGGGGGATTACCCTAAAACCAAAACTAGCTTTCCTCGAAATGAGCCGCCTCTCGGCAAAACGCCACTACTAACGCCTCCTCAAGTATGGGACCATCAACTTGATAATGGTTTGCGTGTACTAGGGATTGAGCAAAACGAATTACCGTTGGTTCAATTTACGCTAAGAATTGAGGGCGGACATTATCTTGAGCGACCTGAAAAATCGGGCGTGGCCTATATTTTGTCGGAGCTCATGATGGAAGGTACTCGAGACAAAACGCCGGAAGAGCTGGAAGATGCAATTGGTTTACTAGGCGCTGGCATCAATGTGGAAGCTGGAGATGAGGATATTACTATTTCAGCCAATACCTTGGCTCGAAATTATGACAAGACTTTGTCTTTAGTTGAAGAAATATTACTAGAGCCACGTTTTGATCCGGCAGAGTTCGAACGAATTAAAAAACGTCTCTTAACACGATTAAAGCAGCAGGAGGGTGATGCTCCTGCTATAGCATCGACAGTCAGTAGAAAAATGCTGTATGGCGATGAGCATATCCTTGGTATTCCAGCAAGTGGTACCATCGAGACTGTCTCAGCCATTACATTAGATGACGTGAAAGCATTTTATAATAAAAACGTCTCTCCGACGGTGTCTGCTTTCCATGTTGCTGGTGATATCAGCCAGAGTGAGGTCATTCGCTCATTACAACGCCTAACAACTTCATGGGATGCTAAACAGGTTGAGTGGCCGGAGTACAAAGCAAAAACGGCAGATGAGCAATCACAGTTGTACTTTATCGATGTTCCTGGCGCGAAGCAGTCGGTCATTATCGGTGGGCAATTAACGTTCCCGGGTGCTAGTGGGGATTATAATAATCTTGTCTATGCAAACGACCGTTTAGGTGCGGGCTCTAGCGCAAGATTATTCCAGTTATTACGAATCGAGAAAGGTTATACTTATGGAGCCTATAGCTACATATTACGTCGAGAGTCGATGAGTGCTCTAATGGCTCAAACTAGCGTTCGTGCAAATGTCACGAAAGAGTCTTTGGATTTACTGACTAATGAAATAGAGCAGTATAAAGATACTTTCACTCAAGATGACTTTGCGACGACCCAGAATATTGTGATTAAACGTCAGACGCGTGAATTTGAAACTTTAGGGAGTTTATTGGGTGTCCTGGAAGACATTAGCCGATTTGATTTGCCGCTGGATTATCTTGAGCATGAGCAGCAGGAGTTATCAAATCTTGAGCTGTCTGATTTCAAGCAAACCATCCAACAGTACATGAACCCTAAGCGTATGGACTACCTTGTCGTTGGCGATGCAAAGACCCAGCTAGAACGTTTGGGAGAGCTCGGTTTAGGTAAGCCAATTCAATTGGATATTAAAGGTAATCAAATTAATAACTAGAATTACTGAAGGAGGATGTATGGCCTTTTTAAAGCCGTTAGATAAGAATTTACACCCAGATTTAGCAGAGGACTTTGCTATTTTTGAAGAAATTTTAGGTTTTGTTCCTAACAGTTTACTTACCATGCAGCGTCGTCCCGATATCGTCAGAGGGTTTGGAGTGCTGACCAAAGCTGTAATGGCGGAAGATGGTGAGGTAGACCTTGGCTTTAAGCGTTTACTCGCCCACTTCGCTAGTCGTGCAGCAGGTTGTCAGTACTGTGAGGCTCACTCTTTGGTAGCGGCTAAAATCCATGGCATCAGCGATGAAAAGCTTGAAGCAATTTGGGACTACCAGACCAGTAACCTTTACACGGAAGCGGAGAGAGTTGCGTTGGATTACGCGCTGGCTGCTGGATCTGTACCTAATGCTGTCGATCAGCCCTTAATGGATCGAATGGCCCAGCATTGGTCTGATGATCAAATCGTTGAAATCTTAGGGGCAATTTGCCTCTACGGCTTTTTGAATCGTTGGAATGACTCTATGGCCACTGAGCTAGAAGACGTTCCGACGGCAATGGGAGAGAAGATTTTAAAGCAGGGCGGCTGGAGCGGTAAACGCCATCAGCCTTAGTTTTTATTTATTGGTAGATCTTTCCATTATGTTCAATTTGGCCTCCATCACGGCGTCCCTTTGGGTCGTGATGGGTCCAATGTAGAACTCCGCCTTGATCATTCCATTCGTATTGCCCATTAACCGTTACCGTGTCGCCAATCTGAAGTCCTGAAACTCTCGGTGCCAAATCTATATTATGCGCGACTAAAACGGTCATGCCGCTATTGAGACTTAGGATAAAGCGTTGGTGTCGCGGTTCATGGGTATCATCACTCAAAATTCGGTGGACAGTTGCTGTCACCACGACCATTTTTCCTGACGTTTTGTTTGTGTAGTATTCATGTATGAGCTGGTGTGCGTTATCTGTTGCCACCGTGACAGTAGAGCGGCTTGTAGACCCAGAGCTTTCATCTGGGGAATGTTCAACATAAAGGTAGAAAGCTGCGAGCAGTAATAGAATCACAGTGGAGAGTCGTTGTTTGTTCTGTTTAGTCATTGCGGACACTGGTCATGATAAGCTTGAGTTATCTGATTATGAGTGATGTCTTCAGTATTTCAAAGCGTGAAATGTTTAGGATGTGTTAAATGTGACGCTATATGCTTGAATTTTGTCGTTAAATAAGTGAGTATTTAAAGTCAGGAGGCTGACCCTACTCAGTCGAATTAACAAAATGAGGTAATAATAATGGCGGGAAAATTCGTAATCTCAAAGGGTAATGACGGAAAAAGTTATTTCGTATTAAAGGCGGGTAATGGCGAAGTTATTTTGCAAAGCCAAGGCTATTCATCTCAATCTGCTTGCGAAAACGGTATTGAGTCAGTGCGCAAGAATTCACAGGATGAAGGACGCTTTGAAAAGAAAACTGCGAAAGACGGTCGCTTCTATTTTGGCTTAAACGCATCAAACGGTCAGCAAATTGGTAAGAGTCAGATGTATAAATCCGAAAGCGGCCGAAACAATGGTATTAGTTCGGTGGCTCGTAATGCCCCGGATGCAAAGGTTGTTGAAGAAGAGTAATTACTCCTCTGACATATCTAAAAAGCCCCTGTCATAGGGGCTTTTTTTGTTTGTTCTCGTGGCTAGTGATTGTTTCCTGTTTTATGAGTTAAGTAATCCATAACAGCAAACAGCAAACCAGAAATTACAAAGACGCCATGAATCAGTAGTTTCCATTTAACTACTTCTATGCTTATGGTGCCATCATTGTCTAATTGCATATAAGTTCTCAAAAGGTCGATACCCGAAATCGCAACAATTGAACTGATTAGCTTCACTTTAAGCGTAGAGAAACCGACCTTGCCCATCCAGCCCGGCTTGTCCTCATGCTCCGCAACATCAAGTTTTGAAACGAAACTTTCGTAGCCGCTAAAAATAATAATAATCAATAGGTTAGCTAGTAGGGTCATATCGACCAAAGCGAGAATACCTAGAATCGTATCGATTTCACTTAAAGAACCGAAGTGAGTTATTAAATGCCACAGTTCTTTTGCGAACCCACCTAAAAGAATCACTATAGAGAAAATTAAGCCAACAAAAAAAGGCGCTAATATCCAGCGACTACTGAAAATACCCGCTTCAAAAGTATGTTCTATTTTTTTCATATCCTGTCCAAATAAGGTTAGCAGTACTGCCACGTATTGTAGTCAAATACGGATGACAGTAAATGTTTTTGCGGATATTGTTGTTACAGAAGGTTACACGTAAGAAAAGTGTCGCAATAGTGTCATGTGGGAGTATTGGCAAGGCACTATTATCAGCCTAAATGTCATGATGCTTGAGTTTTCAAGCTTTATAGGTGATTTATGGGTAGCAAAAAACTGTATATTTTCCGTCACGGCAAATCCGACTGGAAAGCGAAATTCAAAAATGATCATGAGCGACCATTAGCAGAGCGCGGAATAGAAGCTGCAAAGAGCATGGGTGCACACCTCAAAACCGTTGGTCAAGTGCCAGAGGTCGTGGTTAGTTCTACAGCAAAGCGAGCTATCGACACCGCGTCGTTAGCAATGGAGTTTGGTCGTTGGGAAAGCTCGATGACCAGTACCCGTGATTTATATTTGTCGAGCGTTGAGGAAAGTATTGAATTAATTCAAGCGATACAATCAGATGCTAAGCGGGTTATGCTTGTTTCTCATGAGCCTCTATGCTCTTCGCTTGTGTCTGAGTTAAGTATGGGCGGCCATGTTAAATTTCCCACTGCGAGTGTTGCTCGTATTGATTTTAAAGTAAATTCTTGGGCTGAGGTTGATAGTGATAAAGGTCAGCTAGCTTGGCTTCTGACGCCTAAAAGCCTTTTTGGCAAGTGACTGAGGTAGACCGTAAGATAATTCACTAAGCGCTAAAACTTTCTTCTTCTGGCCGGTTGAACTCCTTCCAAATGCCCTCATAAATAGCCATAATAGAGGTAACAAAAACCATGAGCCGGCCATATTGCTAGTTATGAGTAACGACCACAAGTTTAATGAAGAAAAAGACCATGGTTTGGCGGTTGCTGAAGCAAAACCAAAGCTAAAAAAGCCGCCAATGTATAAGGTCATGATTTTAAACGACGATTACACGCCTATGGATTTCGTCGTTGAAGTGCTGCGCACATTTTTCTCTATGGATCAGGAAAAAGCCACTCGAGTCATGCTTCAGGTACACAATGAAGGGCAGGGTGTCTGTGGAATATTCACCCCTGATATTGCTGAGACAAAAGTTGTCCAAGTGAACGAGTTTGCTCGCTCCAACGAACATCCGTTACTTTGTGTTATGGAACCTGAAGACGAATAGGCTTATAGTGGTAGTGAGGCCTTTGTGGTTTCTAAGAAGAGGTTAGTATGCTTGATAAAGAATTAGAGCAGTCGCTCAATAAAGCCTTCCATCGAGCTCGCGAGTATCGTCACGAGTTTATTACTATTGAACATTTAATGTTAGCGCTACTGGACAACAAAGATGCGCTAGAAGTCCTCAAAGCATGCTCCGTTGATTTGTCTAAACTTCGTGACGAGCTGGAAAACTTCATTGGCAAAACGACGCCTCAATTTTCAGAAGATAATGAAGACTATGAAATTCAGCCGACAATAGGCTTCCAACGCGTTTTGCAGCGAGCTGTATTTCATGTTCAGTCATCGGGTAAAGAGTCTGTCAGCGGTGCCAATGTATTGGTGGCAATGTTTAGTGAGCCCGAGTCACAAGCGGTCTATCTCTTATCGCAACAAGATGTGTCGCGACTAGATGTGGTCAACTTCATTTCGCATGGCGTTTCTGAGGATGAGGACTTTGAAACTTCAGAAATTGAAGATGATGTGCAGCCAGAAGAAGCACCTGAAGCCAAGCCACTTGATCAGTATGCGATTAACCTCAACAAAATGGCTGAAGAGGGCAAGATTGATCCTTTGATTGGCCGTACTCACGAAGTTGAGCGTGTGATCCAGATTTTGTGCCGCCGCCGTAAGAATAATCCTTTGTTGGTGGGTGATGCTGGCGTGGGCAAAACCGCTATTGCGGAAGGCCTAGCCAAACGCATTATTGATGGCGAGGTTCCGGATGTCATTGCTGATGCCGTGGTTCATTCTTTAGATTTAGGTGTGTTATTGGCTGGGACCAAGTATCGAGGAGATTTTGAAAAACGCCTAAAAGCTGTATTAGCTCAACTTAAAAAAGAACCCCATGCCATTTTATTCATTGATGAAATTCATACCATCATTGGTGCAGGCGCAGCCTCAGGCGGGACCATGGATGCATCAAACCTGATAAAGCCTGTGCTAGCTAATGGTGAGCTTCGCTGTATCGGTTCGACTACTTTCCAAGAGTATCGCGGCATCTTTGAAAAAGACCACGCTCTTGCTCGTCGCTTTCAAAAAGTGGACATTAATGAACCTAGCGTTTCTGAAACCGTGTCGATTCTTGAAGGGCTTAAAGAGCGTTATGAGAAGCATCACAATGTACGCTATACCTCTTCGGCAATAAGAACTGCTGCCGAGCTTTCTGCAAAGTATATTAATGATCGCCAGTTGCCTGACAAAGCGATTGATGTGATTGATGAGGCTGGAGCTAGGCAGAGAATTCAACCTGATGAATCGCGAAAAGATATTATTGAATCGGTTGATATTGAGCAGGTTATAGCCAAAATTGCTCGCATTCCCGAGAAGACGGTATCTTCTTCTGACAAGAAACTTCTGAAAAACCTCGATCGTAACTTAAAGATGGTGGTTTTTGGACAAGACACTGCAATAGACACTTTGTCTGAAGCGATCAAGCTTTCAAGAGCTGGTCTAGGGCAAGAGAATCGACCTGTAGGGTCATTCCTATTCGCAGGGCCGACAGGTGTGGGTAAAACAGAAGTCACAAAGCAGTTAGCTAAGCTCATGGGCGTCGAGCTTATACGCTTCGATATGTCAGAGTACATGGAGCGACATACGGTTTCGAGGCTCATCGGCGCACCTCCTGGCTACGTGGGTTATGACAAAGGTGGACTGCTAACTGAAGCGGTCAATAAGAACCCTCACGCAGTAGTTCTCTTGGATGAAATTGAGAAGGCTCATCCGGATGTGTTTAATTTGCTACTGCAAGTTATGGACCATGGTACTTTAACTGATAATAACGGTCGTAAAGCAGATTTTCGAAACGTTGTTTTGGTGATGACCAGCAACGCAGGTGCACAAGATCTTGTGAAACAGTCGATTGGTTTTAAAGATCAAGATATGTCACGAAATAGCGAAGAAGCAATTAACAAAACGTTCTCACCAGAGTTTAGAAATCGACTTGATGCTACAGTCTGGTTTAATGCACTGCCTAAAAAGGTTATTTTATCGATTGTGGATAAGTTCTTGACTGAAGTTCAGGGGCAGTTAGACGCTAAGCAAGTGAACCTACACGTTAATGATGATGCTCGTGAATGGTTTGCGGAACATGGCTATGATATCAATATGGGCGCAAGGCCGATGGCGCGCTTAATTAGTGATAAAGTGCGTAAACCGTTGGCTAACGAAATACTGTTTGGTGAACTGATGGACGGCGGTGATGTCTATGTATCACTAAAAGACAAAGCACTGGATATTCGAGTAGAGCCATTAAGGAAGCGAATAACGCAAAGCGAGTCTTAAGTGAGTGTGATATAAATCAAAAAGGCGTTCCTATGAAAATAGAGAACGCCTTTTTTGTAATACGATAATGCGTCACCTAACAGTGACGAATGTTAATTAACGCGCACGGAAGGTAATTCTACCTTTGGATAGATCGTAAGGGCTGATTTCTACCGTCACTTTATCACCAGTTAAAATGCGGATGTAATTTTTACGCATTTTGCCTGAAATATGAGCTGTCACAATGTGACCATTCTCAAGTTCAACTCGGAACATAGTATTTGGTAGGGTTTCTAGAACTTTACCTTCTAGTTCAATTACGTCTTCTTTCGCCATTCGGCCACTCTCTCCTGTGAAATCAATTAACAAGATATCTAAAAAATGGGCGTATCATGCCTCATTTAGCCCATAATCGCAAAGAATTTTACCACTTTCTGCTTAATCTAGGCTTAACCAGCGGTTATTTTTAAATACTTGCGCTGGCCGGTATTTGATTTTGTACTCCATTTTTTGACACCCCTGAACATAATAACCTAAATAGCAAAAAGGGAGGCCCATCTTTTGGCTGTGTTCTATAGCTTTAAGAATCACGAATACACCTAAACTTTTATAGCTGGGTGATGTGTCGAAAAAAGAGTAAACAGCAGAAAGGCCATCGTCCATAACATCTAAACAGATAACAGCAATTAACTTACCTTGGTCACGTACGCGTAGGAGGGCGGTATCACACCACTCTGAGAACAAGAAATCGGCATATTGGCGCTTGGATGGGGGGTACATGTCGCCATCCTTATGGCGATGACTGATGTAATGTTGATACAGTTGGTAGTCTTCTTCGAAACAGTCGGCAGGTTCGAGAGTTACCTCAAAACCGTTATTTTGTTTGAGGACGCGCTTTTGACTTCGTGAGGGTTGAAACTTATCGGTTAGAACTCTATATGCCCAACACGCTGAACACCCAGGGCAATGTGGACGATAGACATGCTCTCCACTTCGCCTGAAGCCTTGTCGGCTGAGTTCTGAGTATAAGTCGTTATTGAGGAGTATGCTTGGATCGGCAAATACTGAAACAGCAATGCGATCATCAAGGTAGCCACACGCGTGCTCTGGGCCGCGAAATAAACGAATGTGTTGAGTAACTTTTTCTTTCTGACTCATACAGTTAGGTTACTACTCATCACCTTGCTTTGTCACTCTTTTTAAGACCAGTCCTCTAAAGTTTTTGGCTGCCATACTTGTTGAGGCTGTTGCCAATCAATGTGTTTTTCGATTAATGCTAAGAACTCTTGCCGTGGCAAATCAATCGCGCCCATGCGATACAGGTGGGGGTTACCGACTTGACTATCGAGCAACAAAAATCCCTGCTGTTTTAAGTAATGAGAAAGGTAGATTAATGCAAATTTTGAAGCATTGGGTTCAGTGCTAAACATGGACTCACCAAAAAAGAACCTACCAAGGCTGACCCCGTAGAGTCCCCCAGCCAACCTGTCGTTGTGCCAAACTTCTACTGAGTGTGCGTAGCCACTCTTGTATAGCTGCAGGTATGCTTCCTTCATTTCAGGGAGTATCCAAGTTTCAGCCTCTTTTGCTCGTGGTGCTGCGCAACCTTCAATGACGTTTTCAAATGATTGGTTTAGCGTGACAGTGTAAGTGGATTTTTTTAGTGCTCTTTTCATTGAGCGGGATATATGGATGTTATCGAGTAAAAAAACACAGCGCGGATCTGGAGACCACCACAAGATGGGTTCTCCCTCACAATACCAAGGGAATATTCCATTTTTATAAGCCTCGATTAACCGAGATTGTGATAAGTCGCCACCGACAGCTAGTAAACCGTTGGGGTTTTCCTGTGCAAGGTATGGAGGAGGAAACTTTTCTGACTGATCTAGTAAAAATATTTCTTGGCTCATTATGTTTTATTTTCCGCTATTTTCTTCATTTTACTATATTTTCTTGTGGGTTTTGCAAGGCGTTTTTGCATTCAGATTAACCCAGATTCGCATTAGATAAATTTTTAATAAAGGTCATATTGACAAGTTTTATTTATGGAGGTTAGGATTATTCGCGGTGATATTTTTATTCACCATTCAATCTAAAAAAATAGGAGAAAGATATGAAAAAGCAAAATGAAGCAAAATTATTCGCTTTTAAAGTGTCAGAAAAAACACAACAAGTACAATCAAGTGAGCAGTGGAAAGCGCGAGATGGCGTTTCAACTGCAGGTTGTTCAGGCATGTTTTCTCGAGCGGATGATTATTACCGTGGTAGAGACCAAGGCATTTACTGCTAATCGAAACCCACAAATTACATAACCTGAAGGAAAATATAATGAACAAAAAGAACGAAACCAAATTATTCGCGTTCAAAATATCTGCGAAGTCCCAGTCAATCAAGACTCAGGAACAGTGGAAAGTACGTGATGGCGTATCTACAGCTGGCTGCACTGGCTGGGAATTACGTGGATACGATCGTTGGGGCCGTGAACAAGGCGTAATTTGTTAAGAAGTAAAAAGCCTTGGCTGAAAAGCCAAGGCACTTAGTGAATATAATGAAAACGATACTAATTATAACTAATAGTTTTGACTTGCATGCTGATTTAATTGAACCAATACTAAAGCAGAAAAATCAATCCTTCTTTAGACTGAATTTGGATAAGTTTCCAAAAGATTATCATCTTAAACAGCTATATGTGTCAGGGAAGGTCGAAGTAACTATTGAGCACCTTTTATCTAAACAAATCATTCATTTTGAAGATATCGGTGCTGTATGGAATAGAAAGCCAGCACCATTTTCTTTTATAAGCAATGACCTAGCTCCCCAAGAGCTCGCTTTTGCCAAAACAGAAACAGAGCATACACTTTTTGGTCTGTTATACACTTTGGACTGTTATTGGATGAGCCACCCCGTAAACCTTAGAGGCGCAATGTGGAAAGGTGAGCAGCTCAATAGAGCTACTCAATTTGGTTTTCGCATTCCTCATTCCTTAGTCACTAACTGCCCCGCAGAGGTACGCCGTTTTAAGAGTCTAATATCTGGGGATATTATTTTTAAGTCCTTATCTACACCCGACTTAGCTAGTGTTGAAGTCGATGATGACGATTGCATTGCTACCGGGCTTGCGACCACGATTGTCACAGATGAGTTAATGAACAATCTTGAGGCTGTTCGTGAAATACCTTGTCACTTCCAAGAGTACATTCCTAAAAAGTATGAGTTGAGGGTGACGGTTGTTGGCAATAGTGTTTTTGCAGCTAAACTTTATTCCCAAGATGATGAGCGGACAAAGGTAGACTCACGCGACATGTCTGCGGAAATACGCTATGAAGCAACGGCTTTACCTGACTCTATACACAAGCGCTGTTTGGAGTTCGTGAAGAGCTATGGCTTAAACTATAGTGCAATGGATATCATCGTCACTCCAGATGAAGACTATGTTTTTTTAGAGAATAACCCAAACGGCCAATTTTTATATATTCAGGAGTTGATCCCAGAGTTCAATATTTTAGAGACCGTTGCAGATACATTAATTAAGAATTTTAGAGAAGATAATGAGCAGTATTTACGTTCTGCAGCATATTAAGAAAATAGAAAGCTTGCGAAACAGCCGCGTATTGATATTGGCGGCTTCTCACTTAGATAATGAGTTATTACCGGCGCTAAAGAACCAGTTAGACGTTATTGGTAAAGTTGACACGCTTGATGTCTTAATACACAGCAGAGGAGGGGTTGTTAATACCGCCCGAAGAATTGCTCTACTCCTCAGAAAATATGCGTCAACTGTAAACTTCATTGTTCCATATTATTGTGAGTCGTCTGGCACTATTTTGGCTTTGTCGGGCGACGAAATAATCGCGGGTGATTTGGCTATATTTACTCCTATTGATCCGCATTTACACGGTGGGGTAGGTGATGGTAATTCAGCACTTTCGTGTCTTGACATTAAACAGTTTGGGCAAATGTGTGAAGAATGGTTTGGAGTGGATCCGGAACAGGCGAATGCTGAGCAAGTGTCATTATTATGCAATAGTATATTTCCACCTACGTTAACAGCGTTTTATCGTACGGCAAGAGAGACACAAGCAATAGCAGAAGAGCTGTTATCTTACCAGTTACCTAGTGATGAACCACTCGTACGCTCGAAGATCGTCGAGCATTTAATGTATGAGTATCACTCACATCATTATGCGATCACTAAAGAAGAGATGTCAGATCTTGGATTAAACTGTCAGAGCAATAACGATGTAGAACAGCTTGCTTGGGAAATTTCAGTCACTATTCAAAGTGTTATTGGGGGCGGTGTTAGACAATCGATTGATGAACCCTACAGTGATGCTTTGATAATAAGCAAGGAGTCTAGCCAAATACGGAGCAATCCTGGTAATGGATTGTTACCTCAATGGGGCACGCTTGAATCGCTATGATGTTAAGTTACTTTTTGTTTACTGTTTCTTGGCTGGTTGCTTTTACTTTACTCATGGCTGCATGGGGAAAGTTAAAAGATTTGCACCGCTTTAAATCTAATTTGAGAGACTCTTTCGGTTTTTCAGCCCCCGGTAGTAAGTTCGTGGCGCCACTTATCATTGTGTTAGAGTTTTTATTAGCTTTAACAACTGTCAGCGGAACCCAGTTCACTTATCTAGCAATGGTCGTAAGCTTTGTGGTATTTATCGTATTCACTGCTTTCTTGGCATATCACTGGCTGCAAAATGCAAGGGTTAAGTGTAGTTGCTTTGGTGAAGATGATAGACCTGTTTCTGTATTTGACCTATTAAGAAATGCCCTGATAATTTTATTTATTGGTTGTTATCTAGTGATGGGTGGCTTTGAATTATCACTGACTATGCACTCCCAATTTTTGCTGGTCATCCTTGCTCTCGCTGGTAGCACAGTGGTTATCCATACTCATGACATTTTTATGGTGCTTCTAACTGCTAGAGGAAAAGTATAATGTCAGAGTCTCTTGTTCTGTTTTCTTTAGTAATCTTGGCAGGGCTAACGCTGCTGAATTTACATTTGACGTTAGGGCTTTACAAAATTATTAATAATCCATCGCTTAATGTTAAAGATGCTCACCCAGTTCCGATTGGGGAAGTCTTGCCTCCGATTTCTGCTAGAAACTTGCTCGGAAATCAAGTGACCAATGTCGCTACTGAAGGTATGCCTGTTGTTTTACTCTTTCTTTCTAGTAAGTGTCCTACTTGCAAGGAAAAAATTCCAGAGATTGAGCATATAGATTCGCATGCTCCAAGGGCAGGAGTGGATATTCGACTAATTTCGACAGAGTCTAAACCTAGGTTAATGCATTTTTTGAAAGATAGTTCTTTATTACACAGGGTTTTTATCACCAGTCGAAAAGATTACAAAAAGCTCAATCCGTCACTAGCATCGCCATTTTACTTGTTTGTTGACCATGATAGGCAGCTACAAAGCTTTGGAACCATAGGGGATAGTGATTGGCAAGTTTTTGTAGAGCAAATTAGCAGTATTGACTCAGAGGCGCAGGCGTGAATAAAAGTGTTCACCTCAAACGGTTAGAATTGATTAAACCTTTTGCCAAAAGACTTATCATTGGCGTGACAGTGATGATTGTCACGGTAGCGATTCAGCTGCTGTACCCAAAAGTTGTCTCACACTTTATTGATACCTTGGATGTGACCAGAACGACTGCTTGGTATGCTGGATTTGCGGGTATTATGTTGCTTGTGCTGACAGTACATTCTTTAGCCACAGCTCTACGTTACTATGTGTTTGAGTCTACGGGACTGATGGTGGTTGCTAGAATTCGACAAAAACTGCATAAAGCTCTTCTTAAACAGAATATCGGATTTTACGATAAACATAATATCGGTGAGTTGACCAACCGACTATCTGCTGACGTAGAAGTTTTACAAGACACTTTGACTATGGGGTTGGCAATTTCATTACGCTCGCTATGTGTCTGTGTTGGTGGAGTTGTTATGTTGCTTTTAACATCTCCGATATTGAGCATCGTTTTATTAATTTTCCTTCCGGTAAGTTTGCTCCTAGGTAAGTGGGTAGGGCGAAACGTCAGAGAGCGCTCAAAGAATATTCAGCAATCTCAAGCTGACGCGAGTAAAGTTGCTCATGAGAACTTTTCTAATATCAAGTTAGTTCATGCCTTTAATCGCCAGTCTACAGCTCAAACGAACTATAAAAGTAGTATTAACGTAGCTTTAGATATTGCAAAAAGCTGCACCAAGTTTTTAGCGACTTTTCAGGGAACTTTTTCGTTCTTAACATACTTTGTTTTGCTTATTACTTTGTGGATAGGTGCGACACAAATCTTACAAGGTGCTTTAACCGTCGGTGAGCTTACCAGTTTTGTAATTTACTCAGCAATGGTTGCAAGCTCTGCGGGAGCGGTTAGTGACTTTTGGAGTGACTGGATGAGAACCATTGGTGCGACTGATAGGATTTTTGAGATTATTGAATCCTCTCCGTCTGCTCAGCCAAGTTTAACGCATAAGCCAACCAAAGATATTCATCTAGAAGGCAATATAAGCTTTCAGGGTGTGACATTCTCTTATCCAGAGAGACCTGAAACAAAAGCCCTAAGTAACTTTTCTATGTCCATCAACTCTGGTGAAAAAGTGGCTCTTATCGGCTCATCCGGGGCCGGGAAGTCGACAATAGCCAGTTTAATTTTGGGCTTTTATCGTGCCGATGAGGGAAGCGTTTTATTTGATGGTCAGTCTTTTGATCGGATTGGTGCTGATCATGTGAGAAGTTTCGTTTCAATCGTCGAGCAAGAACCTTCTTTATTTTCGGGTACAATTTACGACAATATCGCTTACGGAGCGGTGAGTGATGAGGTTACTTATGATGACATAGTGCATGTGTCAAAGTTGGCTTTTGCTCATGACTTTATCGAAAGTTTCCCCAGTGGATACCAGACAGTGGTTGGGGAGAGAGGAGTTCAGCTGTCAGGAGGACAAAAGCAAAGAATTACAATTGCTAGAGCACTATTACGTGATCCAAAAATATTGATTTTAGATGAAGCGACCAGTGCACTTGATTCCGCAAGTGAGCTGAAGGTTCAGCAGGCTTTAGATAATTTAATGAAAAATAGAACGACGATCATGATTGCGCATCGCTACTCGACGATCGAAAAGGCTGATCGGATTGTCGTGTTAGACCGAGGCACTCTTGTGCAGCAGGGAACTCATGCTGAGCTGAGGAGGTATAAAGAAGGTTTGTATTACCAACTTATGGGGCATCAAATTCCTAAACAACGCGCAGAAGCAATCTAGCCTCACTTAATGCATAAAGCTGCTGTTTGGTGCGGATGAAGTACTTTGCAGAATCTTAGTCTATAGTTTTTGTGATAGTTTTTTCACTACTTTAAGCGGATAATATCAGTCCACTGGGTGGTGTAGTGTGGCGAGCGAGCATTGGCGCGCATAGCCCAACGTTTATCAAAACCAAGACTTCCAAACTTAATAGCATCTTTCCCGTACTTAGCATTAATGCTGTCTAGGCTTTGCATTAACTCAGGTCGCTGCTGTGTTTGATTAAAGATATCGCTTTGATACCCTTTGCTCGGCTCTAAACCAAAAAGCATAACACCTGCTTTCTTATACACTTCTGATGAGTCGTATACTCGATTCAGGCCTTGCTCAATAGCACTCAAAAATAGACTGGTATCATCGCTTGGCTCGGTCAATGACAAGGTCGCACTTGGGTGATCGCCATGGCGTGTACGCAAGAAAAACTGGATACTATTTGCCAAAGAAGACTGTTTACGCAATTTCTCACAGCAGCGAGTGGTGTGATAGGCGAGCGCTTCTTTTAAATCTTGCTTACTCGATATTGGGTTACCGAATGAGCGGGAATTAAGGATCGATTGCTTGGGTTCAGGTTGCTCGCTAAATGCGAAGCAAGGTTGTCCGCGCAACTCTAGAATTGTGCGCTCCATGTTGACTGAAAACATACGCTGTAATGTTTTGTAATCACAGTTATGAAGATCCCAAGCGGTGTGGATGCCTTGAAGTTTTAGTTTTTGGGATAAACGTCGTCCAACTCCCCATATGTCCTCGACGGCTAAACGTTCTAGTGCCCATTGGCGGTGAGTTTGGTTTCGTAAATCAACGACGCCATTGGTTGACTGTTTATGCTTTTTAGCATAGTGGTTGGCGACTTTAGCTAATGTTTTTGTAGGGCCAAGACCAATACAGATAGGTAATGACAGCCAGTCCCAAACGGTTTGCTTTAAGCGTTGGCAGTGAGTTTCAAGATTATCGGCTATACCTTGGAAAATAAGAAAAGACTCATCGACTGAGTAGGGGGCGACTTTGTCAGTAAATTGTTGCAATACCCAGTTAAAACGTTGAGAAATGTCGCCATAAAGGCCGTAATTTGAGGAAAACCACTCAATATCATATTGCTTTATTAAGTGTTTAATTTGAAAGTAAGGTGTGCCTATTTTTATACCGAGTGACTTTGAAACGTCACACATAGCGATAGCACAACCATCATTGTTACTTAGAACAACAACGGGTTTGTTTCGAAGGTCTGGTCGAAATAAGCGCTCGCATGCTACATAAAAGCTATTAACATCGCACAGTGCATAAGTGACATCATTAGTTTGAATCACTAGCGCAAGCTCCTTGCTAACCCTGTAACAACACCCCAAATAACCAGTTCATGCTCTCCGGTAACTTCAATATCAGGGTAGTTTGGGTTTTCAGCTTTTAATTTCAGTGTCCCTTGGGACTTTAAGCGTTTAACCGTGAATTCATTGTCGAGTAAGGCAACAACGATATCATTATCCTTGGCTGAAACTGAGCGATCAACGACCAATATATCATTTTGGAATATACCCGCCTCGATCATGGAGTCTCCCTCAACACGGGCGAAAAATGTAGTGGCTGGGTGTTGTATAAGAAGCTGATCTAGGCTGAGCGAGTCTTCCATGTGTTCGTCTACAACACCTGGAAAACCTGCAGATACGCGGCCTGAATATAACGGGATCTCAGAATAACTGCCCCTAGGTTTAAGTATCGATACTTTGCTCATAGAACTCATGCTTTTGATATGGATAACTAGAATATCATATGTCGTTTGGCAAGTCAGAGCTGTATAAATTCCTCTATATTAAAATAATCTAAACTAAAGACTTCCAAACTGGACGAATTTCCATTAGTATTTCTTGGTTGCCAATAGACTGGCGACAAATATAAATAATACACTGGGGAGACATTGACAATGAGTAAGCATAATATTATCGCGAAAGCGGTAAAGTTAGCTCTTTTTGCCTCTGCTTCATTGGCTTTCACTACTACAGCTTATGCTGCAGAAGAGGGAAGTGAAGAGGAACAAGAAGAACAAGTACAAGAAACTGAAACTGTTACAGTTGTTGGTTCGCGTTTAAAAAGAAATCACGCAGAAGGTGCGTCACCGGTACTGATTATTACTGGCGATGACATGAAGAAGCAGGGTCATACAACGGTATATGATGCATTGAATGACCTAACCATTAATACTGGTGTTCAAATTGAAGGTCCTGAGTTTTCAGGTGGCTTCACTCCTGATATCCGCACACTTAACATCCGAGGATTTGGTGTAGGTAACTCTTTGACCTTGATCAATGGTCGTCGAGTAGCGAACTATCCAGCTGCCTATCAGGGCAGTAGTTCTGCTGTAAACTTTGGTGCTATTCCTCAAGCTGCAATCGAGCGAATCGAAGTATTGAGTGGCGGTGGTTCTTCAATTTACGGTTCTGATGCTGTTGCAGGTGTTGTAAATATCGTTTTAAAGCAAAATGTTGACGAAACTACTTTAAATGTCATTTATGGCCGTCCAGTTGAAGCGGAAGGTAATGACTATCGTGTTGATTTGACTACAGGTACAGTAACTGAAAATGGTAACTTTTCTGTAGGCATTTCATACCGTAAAACAGATCCTATTAGTGCTGGCGATTACGATAAGTATGATTCTAATGATGATTACCCGTACTCAGATATTGAAGCGCCAACGCTCAACTTTGATACGTACGTATTAGACCGAAACTCATTCACATTAGTTGATCCAGGTAATCAGTGTGAAAACTTCGGTTCAGAGCGCTTTTTATTCTCAGAATCTTTAGGTTATTTGTGTGGGCGTGACAATATCGCCTTAACTAACTTCCGAAACGAGCGCGAGCAGTTGTCTGTTTTTGCTAACGGAACTTATGACCTAGGAGATGTAGAGCTTTTTGGTGAACTACTATATAACTCGAGTGAATCTTCTGTAGACCGTTACAGCATCTTTATCCAAGAGCGTATCTTTAATGTAAATAACGGTGATTACTATACAGTATTGAGAAGCTTCTATGAGTCTGATTTGCAACGTTCATTAGACTCACAGTTCGAAGACAATTCTTATAATGCTTCTTTCGGTGCTCGTGGCTATTTCGGTGATCATGAGTGGGAAGCATCAGTTTATCGTAGTGAGTATGAGTTAGAAAGTAGCCGTGTTCGTTTTAAAGCTCAAGAAGCTATCGATGTTTTCTTTGGTGATTTCTTAGGCTATGCCGGTGCAACACCAGTTTTCCAAGGCAACGGAACTTTCGGTTTATTCGATAACTTGTTTGCTCAAGTTGATGATTCAAATCGTGACCTAGTAAACAGTGCTCTTGGCACTCAAACTTACGGCAACGAAACATCTTCAACCGGCGCGCAGTTTATGCTACGCGGTGACCTTTGGGAGATGAGTGCAGGCCCAGTTTCTTATGCTGGTATCCTTGAGTTTGAAAAGCAAGAGCTTAAGTTTGTTCCTGATGAATTGATTACTCAACAACCTCCATTCCCGTATACTGCTGGCTCTGGTTGGCTTGGTTTGACGGGTTATGATGGTGAGGGTGATAGAACTCGTACCGCACTTGGTATGGAGATGAATATCCCATTGCATGAGACGCTAGATGTTAATATAGCTGCGCGTGCTGATAAATATGATAGCGACTCATCATCGATTGGCACTCGTGTAACTCCATCTGTGAAGTTCGAGTGGCGTCCGTCAGATAGCTTCTTATTCCGCGGTGGTTACTCTGAGTCATTCCGTGCACCAGATTTAGTTCAAGTGTACAGCCGTACTGGTTTTTATACGACAGTGACTGACTTATATTCTTGCTGGCAAGGGCTAGGTGAGCCTGGTAGTTTTGATGCAGTTGAAGACTGTACTGGAACACAGATATTTGCTCGTCGTTTAGGTCCAGGTGAAGTTGGTAACGAGCCTTTGAAAGATGAAACAGGTGATACGCGTTGGGCAGGTTTTGTTTACGACATTACTGATGATTTGTCATTCCAACTTGATTGGCAGAAAGTTACTTTAGAAGATCGCGTAGCTCAATTATCTTCAAGCTCTTTACTGTTCCGTGAGTTTGACTGTTTGACCAATGGTTCTGTACAGGTAACTGGCTCTAGACCATCTCAAGACTTATCTGACATCAGCTGTGATCAAGTTTCAAACTTAATTACTCGTGTCTATAACCCTGATGATGATGTTGATGAAATCAGCGGTTTCAATGTTACGCCTCGTAATATTTCAGAAGAGTCAGTTGAATCTTTAGATGCTCGTTTGATTTATGGGTTTGACATCGACTATGGTCGCTTAGACTTCGTGGTTAACTATTCACACCTATTAAGTCATGAGTTTGATGGTGTTGAGTTACGTGATGACCCAATCCTAGGTGGTTGGGAGCCTCGCTCTAACGTCAATGCAACAGCTGCTTATAGCTATGATGATTTTAGCGTAGCATTAACAATGCTTCGTCGTGGTTCTACGACAGTTTATGACCCAGGTCATCCTTTAGTTCTTGACGGCACCTTAAATGATCGAGTACCTCCACACTTCCGTTATAACTTAACTACCAGTTATAACTGGAGTTCTGATTTCCGAACTCGTTTAACTATCCGTGACTTGTTCGATAATGGAGCGCCTCGAGATCAGACTATCGGACCTAATGCATTCCCATGGTATAACAACTTTGTATATGGTGGTGCAGGAATTGGCCGAGAGGTTTATTTAGAAGCAACATACGTATTCTAAACTTTACAAGTTTAGGTGCAAAGAAAAGCCCTGCCATAGCAGGGCTTTTTTGACTACAACTATAAAAGCTACAAATTGATACAGTAGGAACTGTTATGAAAATATTAAAAGCCTTCTTTTTGTCGTTAGTACTATTTCCAGTTGCTTCTATTGCGCAAATGACTGTGGAGGACTTCTTCAAATACAGCCAAGCAGATAGTCTTCGCTTGTCTCCCGACGGTAAGTATTTAGCTGTAAGGGGCGAGGCTACAGGTAAGAAAGAGGTCTACATATTAGACAGGAAAACAAAAGAAATTAAGCAAAGGTTTTTCTTCCCTCAAGATTATGAAGCTGGGAATTTTTTCTGGGCCTCAGATAAGAGACTTATCGTTAGCCAGAACAAGAAAGTAGGGCCGCTGGATCTCCCAGCTAGAACAGGTTATTACTTTGCTGGGGATGTCGATGGGACAAAGAAATATCAAATTTGGCCACCTCGAAATAAAGCTGGTGCAAGCACCTCGTTGCCTAGAGGCTTTAGAGTAGTAGACACTTTAGATGATGATGAGGAAAAAATCTTAGCCATAATGTACGAGAGGAATTATCCAGCATTATTTGAGTTTGATATTTATTCAAGCAGATACAAAAAATTGGAGACTGGAGCTGTAAAGAACGGTAATTTGCTTATTGGTTCAGATAAAAAAGCTTATGTTAGTATCGGTCTAGCTGATGAAGATGACGACTTAATCGTATTGTATCTAAAAAACTCCGACGGAGACTGGGAAAAGTTTGAGGAGTTTAAACGCGAAAGTGGCATGATTAGCCCGATACAAGTTTATGACAATGACTCAAAACTTATGGTATTTTCTGACCGAAGCGAACAAGGTTCTGGTATTTATTCTATTGATTTAACTACTAAAGAAATGAGCTTGTTGCACAAGCTAGAAGGCGATGCTGATGTTGAAGGCTATATTTACGATTATCAATATGAAAACCCTCAAGTGGTCGGTGTCGAAAGACTTCCCAATTACCCAGAGACCAGCTTCTTCAATACAGACAATAAAGCATATAAAATTCAATCCAGTTTAGAAACTGCCTTTCCTGATAAAGTTGTCGAAATCGGACAGCCTACTAGAGACAATCGATTTTCAATAGTGAAAGTTTCTAACGATCAAGATGCAGGTACATTCTATTTATACGACGCTAAAAAGAGTAAGCTTTCTTTTGAAATGAAAGCGTTGCCTTGGATAGAGTCTGAGGAGTTAGGTTTAAGGCATCCAATTACATTCAAAGCCCGAGATGGCTTAGAAATCAGAGGCTACTTAACGTTACCAAAAGGAAAAGAAAAGAACCTTCCAATGGTTGTTCTGGTACATGGGGGGCCATACGGTCCATATGATCGTTGGAGCTATGATCCTGAGGCGCATTACTACGCGTATAATGGTTATGCAGTGCTGCAGGTAAATTATCGTGGCTCGGGTGGTCGAGGTAGAAGCTTTGAATATGATCACTACAAGAAAATGGGCAGGGAAATGCAGGATGATTTAACAGATGCTACGCTTTGGGCTGTAGAGAAAGGGATCGCTGATAAAGATCGCATATGTATCGCAGGAGCAAGTTATGGCGCTTATGCAGCATTAATGGGGGTGGTTAAAGAGCCTGACTTATATCAGTGTGCTATTGGTTATGCTGGAGCTTATGATATTAAAGTTTTTAAATACTCTGATATTTATGAGCGTGAAAGTGGGCGTGAGTTCCTTAATGACGCTTGGGGCTATAACAACGAGGAGTTTGCATATGAGCGCTCTCCTGTCAATTTTGTAGATAAAATTAAAGCAGAACTTCTAATTATTCACGGCACCGGTGATAGAAGAACGCCAATCGAACATTATGAAGTGTTAACTGAAAAGCTTGATGAAGCTGGTATCCCTTATGACTCCTTAGTAAAGCCGAATGAAGGTCATGGTTTTGCGGATGAAGAAAATCGGATAGAAGCCTATACTAAAATGCTTAACTTTTTAAATAGGAATTTAAAAAGTAAGGTTACGTCCAGCAGAGTTGATTAAAATGAAGCCGCGTTAAGCGGCTTTTTTATGTCAGAAACTACTTCAAATATTTAGCATGAAACATGAAGTGGTCCTCGATAAAGCTGCTGATGAAGTAGTAGCTATGGTCGTAGCCTTCATGTTCTCGATAGGTTAGCGGGTAATGCTTTTCCTTAGCAACGGCAGTAAAGTTTTGTGGCTTTAATTGCTCAGCTAAGAAATTATCCGCTAGTCCTTGGTCGATAAGCATGGGAACTTTTGCTGAGCTTTCACGGAGTAGCTCAGTTGAGTCGTATTCACGCCAGTCGGCTTTGTCATCACCTAAGTAGGCTGAAAATGCTTTTTCTCCCCATGGACAACTAACTGGGTTGACGATAGGGCTGAACGCCGACACCGAAGTGTATTGCTCCGAGTTACGCAGCGCCATCATGAGTGCGCCGTGACCGCCCATCGAGTGACCAGAAATAGCCCATTGGTCTGTGACAGGAAAGGTGCTTTTGACCAGTTCAGGCAGCTCTTGATTGATATAATCATACATTTGATAGTGCTTGGCCCACGGGGTTTGTGTCGCATTGACGTAGAAGCCAGCACCTTGTCCCAAATCGTAAGCATTGTCATCCGCAATGTCATCACCACGAGGGCTGGTATCTGGCGCAACAATGGCAATACCTAACTCAGCTGCAATTCGCTGCGCACCAGCTTTTTGCATGAAGTTCTCATCGGTGCAGGTTAAACCTGATAGCCAGTATAATACTGGTGCTGGTTTAGAGTCGTTGGCTTGTGGTGGTAAGTAAATCGCAAACCGCATATCACAGTTAAGTGCTGTTGAGGTGTGCTTGTACTGCTTGTGCCAGCCACCAAACGATTTATTTGAGCTTAAGTTTTCAATAGTCATGATAACTCCTGAATCTTTTAACTGATCTTAATGATCTTAATAATGAATCACGCTACGAATACTTTTGCCTTCATGCATTAACTCGAAAGCTTCATTAATCTTTTCTAACTTCATAGTATGAGTGATGAAGTCATTTAATTTAAATTCGCCATTCATATAGCGTTCAACATAGTCAGGAAGTTCTGAGCGACCTTTAACGCCGCCAAACGCTGTGCCTTTCCAGACGCGACCTGTGACTAATTGGAAAGGGCGGGTTGAGATTTCTTGTCCTGCACCAGCGACGCCAATAATAATCGATTCACCCCAGCCTTTGTGGCAACACTCAAGCGCTGAACGCATCACATCAACGTTACCGATACACTCGAATGAGTAATCTACGCCACCATCAGTAAGCTCAACAATGACTTCTTGGATCGGCTTGTCGTAGTTTTTTGGGTTGATGCAGTCGGTTGCGCCAAGCTTTTTAGCCAGATCAAACTTACTCTCGTTAATATCAATGGCAATGATTCGCGATGCCTTGGCCATCGTCGCGCCAATAATGGCTGATAAACCAATGCCACCAAGACCGAATATTGCGACGGTAGCGCCTTCTTCAACTTTCGCTGTGTTCATCACTGCGCCCATACCTGTAGTGACACCACAGCCAAGTAAGCAGACTTCTTCGAGCGGCGCTTCCTTGTTGACCTTGGCAAGCGATATTTCAGGTAATACCGTGTATTCGGAAAACGTTGATGTGCCCATGTAGTGATAAATAGGCTGGCCATCTTTATAGAAACGTGTGGTGCCGTCGGGCATTAAGCCTTTGCCTTGAGTTTCACGAACCGCGGAACATAGGTTTGTTTTGCCCGAGGTGCACATCTTGCATTTGCCACACTCTGCGGTGTATAGAGGAATGACGTGATCACCGACTTCAACACTGGTAACGCCTTCGCCAACTTGCTCAACGATACCGCCACCCTCGTGGCCTAAAATACTCGGAAAAACACCTTCAGGGTCATCGCCAGATAGTGTAAATGCATCTGTGTGGCACACGCCGGTTGCGACGATTCTAACCAGAACTTCACCTTTTTGTGGTGGCATAACATCCACTTCTTCAATGGATAAGGGTTTGCCTGCTTCCCAGGCGATTGCGGCTTTTGATTTAATAAATTCTTGTGACATGAGATTTCCTTCATGGTGGATAATGACTTTATTATATTTGTTTACATAATAATGATAATATCGATTTCATTAAATCACTATTGCATATATGTAATAATATGGAGTGACAATGCAGGGTAATAATATGAAATGGCAAGGTGTCTCAGAGTTTGTGGCTGTCGCTGAAGAAGGAAGCTTTACGGCTGCTGCTGAAAAGCTCGATCTGTCAACAGCACAAGTGAGTCGCCAGATAAGCCAACTAGAGTCGCGGCTCGGTGTTAAACTGCTATACCGAACTACCCGTACTGTAACCATCACTCAGGAAGGCAGTGTTTATTATCAACATTGTCGAGCGGTTTTGGATGGGCTGCAGCATGCTGAAGATGAAGTGTTGAATCTGCAAAGCAAACCGCAAGGTAAAATCAAACTCACTGCCACAGTGACTTACGGAGAACAGGTAATTTTGCCTCTGATTAACCAGTTTGTGCGTGATTATCCTGATGTTGAGGTAGAGGCTTATCTCACTAACAAGCGCGTTGATATTCTTGAAGAAGGTTATGACTTGGCCATTCGAATCGGTGATCTCAAAGACTCAAGCATGATGGCACGGAAACTGAGTCGTCGCTCCAACTATGTTTGTGCTTCTGCTGACTACCTTGATACATTCGGTACGCCTCACACTTTGTCTGAGCTTGCGAACCATAACTGCCTATTAGGCACGCTTGATTATTGGCGTTTTAATGTCGGTGATAAAGAAAAAAATATCAAAGTTTCAGGGACTTTACGTTACAACAGTGGCTTTGGTTTAGCGCAGGCTGCTTTGCAAGGCATCGGCATGGTTCAGTTACCAGATTATTACACGCGTGAGTATTTGGATAATGGTCAACTTGTGCCTGTTTTAGAGTCGTATCGAATCCCAGAAGAAGGGATTTGGGCGGTGTATCCACAAAATCGATTTATGTCGCCTAAGTTGCGTGTTTTGATTGACCATTTTGTTGCCAATATTGACTGATGTCATTTATATTTTTCACTATGTGTCTATAATACCTTTGATTTTATTGTGAAATTTCTTTTTTGCGTCCCCATCGATTAACCGGATAAATCATGGGCCTCCTAAGCCTAAGCTCCAGGTTCGAGTCCTGGTGGGGACGCCATTCCTTGCTTTTTCTCTTCTCAAGGTCAACAATGCAGTAATTCATATTTAAAGGAGTAACCTTATGACTTTAAAGCGTTTATTCATCATTTCAGTTATCACTTTTGTCGCGCTGGGTTGCCGCGCAGATAGCTTACCAAAGCAGCATTCTGAGTTACCTAGAGACTTCACATTAACGGCTGGTGAGAAAGTTTTATTCGATGATGTGGAGTTCGAATTTGAGCGAGTAAAACAAGACTCTCGCTGTCCGAAAGGCGCGCAGTGTATCCAGCAGGGAAACGCCGAAGTGGTGGTAAATTACACCTTGGACAATACGCCTATTCAAAAGGTGATGACGATAGGTTCTAGTGATGCCAGTGATCGTCTCAAAATTAATGGAGCGACTGTCCAGTTGGGTTACTTAAAACCTTACCCAGCGACTAACATAAAAATCGATCCGGCCAGTTATAAAGCACATTTTATTGTGATGGATGGTGCGAGTTTAGATAATGCTGTGGTGATGGATGTGCGTACTCAGCAAGAGTTCGACAACGGACACTACTCAAACGCAACTCATATTCCCTATGACGAAATTGCTGAGCGTGCGTCTGAGCTGTCCTTTGCGAAAGATGATCTTGTGGTGGTTTATTGTCGAAGTGGTAACCGCGCCGGCAAAGCGAAAGCAACGCTCAATCAGTTAGGTTACACCAATGTGATTAATGGTGTGGATCAAGACACCGTAGAAAGCCTGATGGATAGCGAGGAATAAATCATGGGCAAAGTCGTTGGTGTTGGTGGCGTTTTCTTTAAATCAAAGGATAGAGACGCTCTCGGTAAATGGTATCAAGATACTTTGGGTTTTAATATTGACCCGAGTTATGGCGGCTCGCATTTTTTACAAAAAGATGCGCCGGAAAAAGCGTGTACGGTATGGGGACCTTTTAAAGAGGATACGGATTACTTTGAGCCGTCTGACAGGGAGTTTATGATTAACTTCATCGTGGATGATATCTATCAATGTTTAAAGCAAGTGGAGCAGGGAGGCGGTAAAATAGTCGGCGAGCCTTGTGAGGATGACATGGGGATTTTCGCATGGTTTGTGGATCCAGAAGGTAACAAAATAGAGTTGTGGCAGGTTAAATAAAAAAGCCTCTCTAGGAGGCTTTTTTATGCATCACAAATTACAAGGATGTTATTCTTTGATAATGATCAGGGCGTCGATCTCTAAATAACCCCCAACTTGCTCTTTGTTTAGCCAGCAAGTCTAAATCAAACTCTTGTGTAATCACGCCTTGAGTAGTCTTATCCAGTTCTTTGACTTTTTCACCAAAGTTATCGGTAATAAATGATGAGCCGTAAAAATTAATATCACAAGTCTCACCTTGTTCGGAACCAATGCGATTTGAAGCAATGACTGGCACCATGTTAGCGCCGCTGTGGCCTTGCATAACGCGTTGCCAGTGGCGACGTGAGTCCCAATTTGGATCTTGTGGTTCGCTACCGATTGCCGTTGGATAAAATATAGCTTCCGCACCTTTTAATGTTAAAACTCTAGCGGTTTCAGGGAACCATTGATCCCAACAAATGGCTGCACCTAAACGTCCGAATTTAGTATCCCAAACTTTAAAGCCGGTATCGCCTGGGCTAAAGTAAAATTTCTCTTGGTATCCAGGACCGTCAGGGATATGCGCCTTGCGATAGTTGTCCAATACAGTACCGTCAGCATCGATCATCGCCAGCGAGTTAAAATGTGCATTACCTGATTTTTCAAAATAGCTGATCGGTAATACCACACCCAACTCTTTCGCTAGTGCAGAAAAGTGCTTTAACACTTTGCTGGTGTCATAAGGCTCGGCCCAGTCAAAGTATCTTGGGTCTTGATCTTTGCACCAGTAAAAGCCAGCAAACAGTTCTTGAAGCAAGATGGCTTGCGCGCCTTGTGAGGCCGCTTCTCGAACCAGCTGTTCAGCCAAGTTTAAGTTCTGCTCGACATTGTCAGTGACGGCGAACTGTGTTGCTGCAAAGGTAACGTTTCTCATGATGTTATCTCACGTAATAAGCTTTAAATAAGCGGTTGTTGCATGGTGATGCAGTGAATACCGCCACCACCAACCAATATTTCATTAGCATCAATTTGTTTGATATCGCGCTTAGGGTACAAGTCCTTTAAGGTTGATAAAGCAGCTTGATCTTGCTTGCAACCAAAAGAGGGCAGTACCACTAAATCATTGGCAATGTAATAGTTGATGTAGGATAGCGGCGCGCGCTCTCCATCAACATATCTTGACTCTGGCTCAGGAATTTCTATGAGCTCGAAGCCGGCATCTTTTATGATGGCTTTGTTGTCTTGATAAATTGCAAAATTCTCACTCTGACGGTTATCAGTGCTTTGGCTGATGATGGTTTTATCATCTACGAAGCAAGCAATATTGTCGATATGGCCATCAGTATCAACATCACCAAAAATGCCTTTTTTAAGCCAAACGATGTCTTTAGCCCCAAAAGCACTCAGCAGTAAGGTTTGAATGTCATCTTTACTAAGGTCAGGGTTGCGGTTTGGGTTTAGTAAGCACTCCTCAGTCGTTAAAAGTGTGCCTTGTCCATTACCATGAATCGCACCACCTTCTAGTACAAAGTCATAGATCTCAACTTTACTTTTTGTAATCTGAGTAATGTGCTCGGCGACTTTCGCGTCATGAGCATAAGGTTCAAACTTATTACCCCAAGCATTAAATAAAAACTTTAATGCTAGAGGGCTTGAGGCTTCTTTTTCATTTTCTTCAACCACACTTTCTTTAACTAGACCTTCTTCAACCCAGAGTGGCGAAATATCTCGCGCCCAACTGTCGTCAAGTTCAAAAAAGTGGATCTCAATATCTGAGTTAAGTAATTTCTGTGCAGAAGGCGCATCTTCTGCACGAACGATCATATTAATCGGCTCGTACTCAGAAATTGTATTCGCTACTTCAGCGAATGCACGTTGTGCTTTTTCCAAGCCGTGAGTCCAAATTTCTTTGCGACAAGGCCAAGCCATCCAAGTGGCTTTGTGCTGTTCCCACTCGGCAGGCCAGCGTCGAGGTGTTAACTGCTGCATACTCATCCTAAAAACTAGTCTTCTAAGTAACTGTAGCCATAAATTCCTTCGCGTAATTCAGCGAGGTATTGGCGTTGTTGTGTAAGCTCAAGGTTACTGGCTTTTAATTGACGGCGATAAGACTCGAGTAATGATTTCGCATCAAAGTTGACATAATCCAATAACTCATCGACGCCAGAGCCGTAGTCTGTTCCGTAAATATCAAGTTCACCATTATCGGAAACGCGCAAATCAATAGTGTGCGTATCACCAAATAAATTATGCATATCGCCCAAGATTTCTTGGTAAGCGCCAACCAAAAAGAAGCCCAGCAGATACTCTTCACCGTGCTGATACTCTGGCAGCTGGATAGTCGATGTAATGCCATGATTATTGACATATTGCTCCAACAAACCGTCACTGTCACAGGTTATGTCTTGAATGATCGCACTTTCAGAGGGCTCTTCGTGCAAACCTTTCAAAGGCATCACTGGGAATATCTGATCAATAGCCCAAGCATCTGGTAGCGACTGAAAGATTGAGAAGTTAACGAAAAACTTACTCGCTAACTGTTCATTTAAGCTGGCTAAAATATTCTCTTGCTCATGACTTTCAGGCTCTAAGCGTTGTCTAATATTTAGTAAGATCAAACGATGTAAACGCTCCGCAACAGCACGGTCAGCCAAGCTTAAAACTTGGTGACTGAACATGCCTTGAGCTTCATTCAAATAGTAACCTGCATCGTGATGCGCTTGAATTAAGCGATCATTATCACCGTCCAGAGATTCTTGATAAGTCGTCCATAAGTGTTGCAACACGGTTGGCGCTTCATCGTTAGGCTCATCGACTTGATGCTTAATCGGCGACTCTGAATCAATCACGTTAGCAATCAAGACCGCATGGTGAGCGGTTAGTGCGCGACCAGACTCGGTAATAATATTGGGATGGGGCAAATTATGCTCATCAGCCACTTCAAAGAAGCCATTGACTACGTTGTAAGCATACTCTTCAAGCGTATAGTTCATGGAGCAGTGGCTTTGACTGCGAGTACCTTCATAGTCCACACCTAAACCGCCACCAACATCAACGGTAGTGATCGGTGCGCCCATGGTGTGCAGTTCTGCGTAGAAACGCGCACATTCTTTCAAGGCATTACGAATATCGTGAATCGACGTGATTTGCGAGCCTAAGTGAAAATGTAGCAACTGGAAAATATCCAGCTGGTTACGCTCTTGTAGAGTTTCTACCAGACGTAAAATCTGGCTGGCAGATAAACCAAATTTTGAATGGTCTCCACCTGATGTTTGCCACTTGGACTCACCCTTAGACGCTAATCGAGCGCGCACGCCAATGGTGGGCTTGATGCCCATACCTTCAGCTTC
This sequence comes from Kangiella taiwanensis, assembly GCF_020005165.1. GTDB lineage: Bacteria > Pseudomonadota > Gammaproteobacteria > Enterobacterales > Kangiellaceae > Kangiella > Kangiella taiwanensis. The sequence goes on along the minus strand of NZ_JAHCLT010000003.1, from coordinate 262,999 downwards.
TTCGAGTAGTAAGTTTAGTTCAGAGAGCTTTTCAATCACGATATAGACAGTATGACCAAGCTCCGAACCAATTAAGGCTGCACGTAAGTATTCGCGATCTTTATACCCATTACACACAATCGTTGAGTTGGTGTTTTCAGACATGGCTAGAACAGCCATCAGCTCAGGCTTACTGCCTGCTTCTAAGCCGATTTGTTTGTCTGCTTTGCTAATGCGTGACTGGCTGTGGACGATTTCTTCGACCACGCGGCGCTGTTGGTTCACTTTTATCGGATAGCAAACGGTATATTTGCCTTGGTACTCAAGTTCCTCAATCGATTGGTTAAAAGCTTGGCATAAGCTGTTAACGCGATTATGCACGATATCACCAAAACGAAGCAGGGCAGGCATTTGGAAGCCACGGCTCTGTAATTCTTTGCACACAGACGACAAAGGGAAGGTAAGCTCTGGGCGGCTCTTATCAGGAGATACCGTTAAGTCACCGTCATCATTCAGATCGAAATAACCATCGCTCCAATGAGGCAAGTTATAAAAAGAGCGCGCTTGTTCAATTGACCAATCGTTTGTTTTAACAGTCATTCGCTGTCGTTTCTCCATTCGTGCTAGCCATCTGTTGTTTACAGTATAAAGGCTAACGTATTGTTAAAATAGGGTAAACCTAGTGTCTTGTTAAGTGGTACTTTTATCTTACGGGCACAAAAAAGGCGGTGCCTGTAGCCCGCCTTGTTTGACCTTCTGTCTAGATGCTTTAGTTGAGTGCATCGATAACATATTGGGGTAACGCAAAGCTGGCGACATGAAGTTCCGGCGTGTAATACCGTGTCTTCATTTTACTCTGTGTAAATCGCTCTCGAATGTCTTCTACCGACTGTTGGCGCAGGGCTTCATTATCCGTGCCCCAAGCTAGCGTCATAATGCCGCCGATGTACGTCGGCACTGGTGCTGCGTAGAACCAACGATCAGTAAATAGACCCTCAAAACGGTTAAAAGTGGTCTTAACTTCGTCAATTTGCATAAAACTCACGCCGTTTTGAGTCGCTAACACACCGCCTTCGGTTAAGCTGTTTTTGCAACCTTGATAAAAACGTGAGCTAAATAATACTTCGCCTGGACCTTCTGGATCCGTAGAGTCCGATATAATAACGTCGTACTCTTGTGTGTTATTCACAATGAAGTCAACACCATCATCAATCACCAAATCCACACGAGGGTCGTCAAAGGCGCCATCCGAGTGCTTTGGGAAGTATTTTTTGCACATATCAACCACAGCCTGATCGATCTCAACCATAGTCACATGCTCAACTTCTGGGTGGCGTAGGACTTCACGTAAAATACCGCCATCGCCACCGCCAATGATTAACACGCGCTTGGCGTTGCCGTGAGCAAATAGGGGAACGTGAGTTAACATCTCATGGTAGATGAACTCATCTTTTTCTGTGGTTTGAATCACACCGTCCAAAGCCATGACACGACCAAACTGTTCATTATTAAAAATAATCAGGTGCTGGTGGTCAGTTTTACTCTCGAACAGTATTTCATCGACAATAAAGCTTTGCCCGTATGTTTTATAGAGTGTTTCAATAAAACGTTTGCTCATATCGGCACTTATCCGTTACTTAGAATGAGTTCAATATTGATTAGTTATGAACTTCGCCACGCAAGATCTCTTTTACCGACACTTCAGACGGTAAGAAAGCTTTGCGTAGGATTTCCGTCGCTTTATGAGGCTCGGCATCGCCACACATAAAGACATCGAACGCAGCATAGTCACGTTCTGGCCAAGTGTGGACACTGATGTGTGATTCCGCAAGCACAGCAACACCTGAAATACCGCCGTTTGGCGTAAAGTGATGCATGTGTATATGAAGCAGGGTAGCGCCACATTCAATCACAGCCTCACGGAAAGCCTGCTCCATCACTTGTAAGTTATCAAGTTTTGAAGCGCCCCATAAATCAATGATCAGGTGCGTACCAGCAAACTGCTTGCCGTCACGTTGTATGAAATGATCGTTTCGCTCATCGTTCTCATTAACGTTCTTAAAAGAAGGCCACTGAGTGTCTGTTGCGCCAGTAGGATCAATCTCTTGGTTATAGTCGAAGTCTTTATACACTTCTTTAATCTCCTCTCATGGGGAAGCCATAAACAAGCTTTTGTATATGTATTTTCTGGGGGCGTAACGATAGAAACTTCCCAGACCTACTGAGCAGGCTAATTTTCGTTATAGTTCAAAGGGTTATCGACATATTTGCTCAAGTGTCAAAAGTTAGTTTCTGAGCAACATTAACCAGCACAATTTAGACTGTGCTTTATACGCTTTTTTGCTGGAAATGCAATACTTTTTGCATTAATTTTGCTTAAAAAATAGTCACTGTATTATTTTGCTTTAACTACTGTGCCTTTTCGCACAGCTTTTGTAAAAAACGTTTAATTGCACTAGCAAGAATTAAAAGTTTCAGATATATTTGCTCTGAACTTTATGATGTCAGAAATTTTTACACTTTTTGTGGTGTTTTTTGTTCGTTAGCATGAATTTAGATACCTTTTAGCGGAACTTTTTATCTCTTTAGCTACTAAACTTGACTTCAATTTATCGTTTTAGCTCGTATGAGATATTTTTTTACATTTTCGAGATAAAAAAATGTGAGGTAAATCATGGATTGTGTAATAATGACGTCGTATATGCATATTTGCTTTAAGCTTCAGTGGAGAATACCGTGAGTAAGACTTTATCTCGTAAGGAACTATCCCTTATTGGGCGTGAAGGAGAACGAATTAAGAATGGGTTAGCTAACCTTGTAGAAGACTTCCCTAACCATGCCAAAACCATTACAGGTATGTCTAAGTGGTTGACCGCTAATAAATCTACCTGCCAAAGAATGGTTGAGACAATTAATAAAGCGGTAGATGGTTTAGAAGTCATTAACTCATTACCAGGGCCTGCTGGGCTTAAAGGTTTCATCGACTTGGCTGAAGAAAAGAGCCTCAATCCTAAGTTGATTGATGACGCTCGTACAGTGGTACAGCGATTTGAAAACCTTATTTATGAATACTCACGTAGTCATTCAGCGTTAAAAAAGCTGATCCAAGACAGTAACTCAACCAGTACAGAAAAAACGAGTTCAAAAAGAGACTCTCGTGCAGCATTGTATGAAGCTGCAAAAAATGTCACCGGTGAGTCGATGGATACCTCGTTTTTTGCTTGTATTATCAAAGAGAATGACCATGACTCAAAGTATTTACAGCAATTCACGCTTAGCTACTACGAGGGCTGTCGTTCGTCAGAAAACTCTCGCCCAGTGATGGTTCCTGTTGTTCCAGGTGAGAACACTCTGGATTTTGAAAAGCCAGAGGTCATTTCTCAAAATGATCAAAAGGGTGATGACCTTAGTTACGTTTCAATCATACGCGAATTGACGAGCCCAAGTATTATTGACCATATTAAAGACTTTACTCATGGTGAAAACTGGATGATTGTGCCAACTGAGACAGATAATAACTCTGAGCTCAATATTGGTGTCATCAAAAACTATCCCAAAGAACAGCTTGGGCCATTCCATGGCGGCAAGAAAGCCAGCTGTGTAGGAGCGCACACACGTTACCCGACTAAAAATCTTTACGTGATGTGTTTCTTAGACAAGAAGTATGCCATGCGCAGTGTTGCTAATGCCGGGATTTATTCTAGTGGTTCACAACTGATCAATATCATCAATAGCCCAGATGCATTGTGGTTTGACCGATTCCACGATGAAGCCGATCTAGGCCTTGCAGGACCAAACGATGATTTCAGCCATAAATTAGGTTATCCAATGGCTAATGATTTGGTTGATGAATTGTTCGCAATGTCGAAGTGTGATCGTAATGATTATACTTGCTTCTTAATGCAAGTAGAGTATCCAATATGGTCAACGGCTTATCGTATGTACTTTCAGTATGCGATTGATTAAACAACTTTGTAGTGATGAAACAAAAAAAGCGAGCTTGAAGCTCGCTTTTTTTATGAGAAGTGTAAATGTTTATCTTACTTCTTTTTAGCATCCGCTACACGTTGGCGTGCAATTTCGTCAGCAATCACGTTAGTCGGGCGACCTGATGATTTTGATGCATCGAATACTTCAGTCAATGTGCCGTAGATTTCATCGACTTTCTTAAGCGCTGCCGCCTGATCGTAGTTTTCTTCGAATGATACATTGATAATACCGCCAGCATTGATGACGTAGTCCGGTGCATACAAAATGCCTTTCTGCATCAAAATGTCGCCATGACGGTCTTCTGCTAACTGGTTATTAGCCGCACCAGCAATCACTGATGCTTGGATTTTCGGAAGCGTGTTGTCGTTAATGGTTGCGCCAAGTGCACATGGAGCATAAACGTCAACTTCTTGATGATAGATTTCATCAGTGTCCACGGCTTTAGCACCAAACTCATCTACAACGCGATCAACGCTTTCTTTGTTGATGTCAGTGACGACCAGCTGAGCGCCTTGCTCATGCAGGTGACGACATAAGTAGTAACCAACGTGGCCAAGACCTTGAACAGACACTTTCAAGCCCTCTAAATCATCACGATCCAAGCGGTGCTTAACGGCTGCTTTAAGTCCAGTGAATACGCCGTAAGCTGTTACTGGAGAAGGGTCACCAGACTTACCTTCAAGACCAAGTACGTGATTAGTTTCTTTGTTCACGATGGCCATGTCTTGTGGATTGATGCCCACATCTTCAGCAGTAATGTATTTGCCGCTTAATTTATCAACAAAACGACCAAAAGCACGGAATAGCTCTTCCGACTTCATGGTTTTTGAGTTGCCGATGATTACAGATTTGCCGCCGCCCATATTAAGGCCAGCCATAGCATTTTTATAAGTCATGCCTCGAGAAAGACGTAACGCGTCGATCAGAGCGCCTTCGTCAGAGTTGTAATCCCACATACGACAACCGCCGACCGCTGGGCCAAGATTTGTGTTGTGAACACAAATAATTGCTTTAAGCCCTGACTCTACGTCACGGCAAAATACGATTTGTTCGTGATCGTCATAAGCGCGAAGGTTAAAAACCGCCATAAAAAACTCCTATCAAAAGGAAAAAACAACAGCCACACCTGATTGTGTGACATCAATACAAAAAATGATTAGCCCAAGTCGAACTTAATGCCTTGAGCTAGGACAGGGGTGTCACCCCAGAAAATCGTGTTAGTCTGACGACGCATGTAAGCTTTCCAGGCATCGGAGCCTGCTTCACGGCCACCGCCAGTCTCTTTTTCGCCACCGAATGCGCCGCCAATTTCAGCACCAGATGTGCCGATATTAACGTTAGCAATTCCACAGTCAGAACCTACCGCGGACAAGAATCTCTCAGCGTTTTTGATATCACGCGTGAAGATCGCCGAGGAAAGACCTGCTTTTGAGTGGTTTTGCATCGCTATCGCTTCATCAATAGTGTCATAGGTCATGACATAAAGGATGGGAGCGAATGTTTCAGTTTGAACAATGTCCCAGTGGTTTTCAGCACGGATAAAGGTAGGCTCAACAAAGTGCCCGTCACCTTCAACGCGTTTACCGCCCGCTAATACTTCGCCGCCAGCTTCTTTGGCTTTAGCGACGGTATTCTCAAAATTCTGAACTGCTTGTTCATCAATCAACGGCCCCATCAATGTATCTGCATCAAGAGGGTTACCAATCTTAACTTGTTTATAGGCATTTGCGATGGTTGGAATCACGTTGTCCGCAATGCTTTTATGAACAATCAGACGTCGAGTCGAAGTACAACGCTGACCGGCTGTTCCCACAGCGCCAAAAACTACCGCTGGAACCGCTAGGTCCAAATCAGCTGTTTCATCAAGAATTAGGGCGTTATTGCCTGATAACTCAAGAAGCGATTTACCCATACGCTCAGCGACTTTCATCCCTACCATGCGGCCGATTTCGCTCGAGCCGGTAAAGGACATCTTTTTAACGCGCTTATCTTCGATGAATTTTTGAGAAAGCTTATTCTCTTCACTATCAATGAATAAGCAGAAAATTCCTTTATAACCGTTCTTTTCTAGAACTTTGTTACAAATATTTTGTACCGCAACACCGGTTAGTGGCGTTTTTGGAGAGGGTTTCCAAACCACAGTGTTGCCACAGACGGCTGCAACAAATGCATTCCAAGACCAAACCGCGACTGGGAAGTTAAAGGCTGAAATAACGCCAGTCACACCGAGAGGGTGCCACTGCTCATACATTCTATGTTCAGGACGCTCAGAGTGCATGGTTTTGCCGTATAGCATGCGCGACTGGCCGACTGCAAAGTCCGCCATGTCAATCATCTCTTGGACTTCACCATCGCCTTCGGCTTTAATCTTGCCCATTTCAGCGCTTACTAAACTACCGAGGGCATCTTTATGTTTGCGTAAAGCATCGGCCATTTGGCGAACGAGCTCACCGCGAACAGGGGCAGGGACCATGCGCCATTCAGCGAAAGCCTGTTCCGCTTGTTGCATGACTTTATGGTAATCCTCTTCAGACGTTGCGTTGACCTTTGCGATCAATTCGCCAGTGGCAGGATTGATTGACTCAATCACGCCAGCGTCTTGAGTGTCGGTATAGCCTTCGCCCCAACTCGCAGATTGGTTGACGGCTTTAATACCTAACTCGTTTAAGAAATCCATACAAACCCCTAATTTGTCTAATATGTAAGACGATTGAAAATGTTGATTCTCGTATCTCAATTTTGCGCAGCAACCTTACCACCAGAGGCGGCTTTTCGCCAGTATATTTTGGGTGGATTGTTTAAAGATTGAGCAATGACACCTCTGGTCGGACAAGTTTTTCAAAAAAACTCTATGAGGGATGCTGTTGTGATTAGATATTTTTATGTTTGGCTGTTTATTAGACGACAGTATGTTTCTAATAAATAAGAAGCTTAACGGGCTTGCGCCTCTCTGTTATGGGCTAAAAAGGATAGAGAGGCGTTATGAGGAAAAGGGTCTAAAACTCCCACCAGCATGTTTTCCACCAAGTCAGAAACTCTTCAAACTCGATGTAGCCGCTACCGTCAGTATCGACCAGTGAAAAACCTTTATGGATTTGCTCATCACCTGCGTCCGGGGATAATACTTGCAGTAATTCACCAAACTCATCAACATCAATTCGGCCGTTATTATCACGATCGAAAAAGTTGAAGTGTTCTTTGATTTCGCCAATACGTTCTTCGCTCAGTGGTTTCATAAAACTCCTTAATGACTTCAGTTAGTTTATTCCAAACTATTTACTTCAAGTCGATACCGTACTTTACGCTCTTCCATGTAGTCAATCACCGTTTTGCAACAATCTGTGTGTCCGCCGATATGCTCTGGTGCATAGACCCCAACTTTGTCGAACTTTTCTTTAAGAATAAGGTTAGCTACCGCGTTTGCAGCGAAGCCTGTGGTTCTCGCCATAGAGGTTTCATTTTTAATGGCGTCATACTCGTCGTAGAGATCGTAGATGTATTCTTTGCGCTTACCACTTTCGGTGCCACGTATGTTGACACGCATGATAGTAAACTCGGGTTCTTTGCGTTTGAGCTTCCATTCATTAATCAATACTTTTGATGTGAATTCTAAAGGACTGATTTCCATTCCGTTCACTGTGACAGGCTCTTGATCGAAGAAACCGCTATGTTTGAGCGTACGAATGGCTTCAACATGACCGGGATAACGTAGCGTTTTTTCCTTCATGTTAGGAATGTGGTTCATGGTGTAAATCAGGCTACGCAAACCGTCGGTATTGAAGGCTTCAAGTGTTCCTATACGGTCAAAGTCGATCAGCTCTCTGTCAGTTAGGGGCTCTTTGACCAGCTCGCGTCCATTTTCGAAATAATGTACTGGACGCACATACTCGGCGATAACATCCAGTGGTGAGAAGGGGGCTTTATACTCAAATGGCTTGGTTCGAATCTTCGGCAAGCCGCCAACAAAGCATTCAAAGTCTGTAACGTCCATTTTGGTATTTAAAAAACCTAGCAATAAATTGTCCATTCCTGGAGCTACACCGCAATCGATTACTGCAGTGACGTTATGTTTTTTAGCTAAGTAATCCAGTTCAAGGCAGTTCTCTTCAGCAAATGAGATATCGACGACATCTTTTCCTGCTTCTATGACATTCTTTAGAACTTTAAATCCTAAGTTGCCAGGAACTGCGCAAATGACAATATCGAAAGGTTGTAGGAAAGACTTTAGAGTTTCACCGTTGAGGGCATCGACTTCCTCTGTGTTGACGGAGGGTAGTCTTTTTTTCAGTAGCTTTAATGTTTGTGGCTCAATATCAGCAATAGTGACGTCATGTTTTTCGGACATGTCTCTAGCGATAACGCTTCCGACCATACCAGCACCTAACACAATAACGTTACTCATAAAGTATCCTTTTGGGTTTGATGTTTGGGCTTAATTTAAAGCTTCTTGTTCTTCAATTTTTGCTTGGTAAGGGGTTACCTTAACCAGAAGTCCCATGGTTGGGTGATCAATATAATACAAATTGTCGAGTTTGACCTTTATTGTTTCCGACATTTCAAAAAAGCCGCTTAACTCGTCAGGTATTTGCATATTTTCTTCAGCATTAAAGTCTGAAGCTACTTGTTCTGAGCTGTTCACCTCGGCATTTTCTTGTGTAGCCTTATCAGAAGAAGAAAAAGGGAGGTCTAACTCATTACTTTGTTCTGCTTCTGCCTGTTGGTCAACGTCTTCGAAAGTGGCACCACTTTCCTGAAGTTCACTATTAATACCGTCAAACTCAGAGCGTTTTGGTTCTTTATAACCAACTACTTGGCTTTCTAAAACCAATCCTTGATTACGACTCAGGCGGATAATACCTTCGAATCCCTCTAAACCTTGCTGTTCGGGTTCGTCCTTAATCATAAAGCTTAACCAAGGCGTATCCGCTTTATCTTGAAGCTCTTGTCTCCAACCGATGTGCAGAAGAGGTCGCATATCGCTACTGACTCTCAAGCGTCGATAAACACCTTCAAGCTTTTGTTCTGTGCGGTTGAGCAGAGTATAGCCTTCAGGTAAGAAGGCTTCCGAATCTGATAATTGGTATTCAATTTCATCCGCTTCTAGCGGTATCGGCTCTGGTTGGCCTGTAAGGTGTAAGTCTCCAATACGCTTGAAGAACACCAACTCAACGTCAAAAATGGTCTGTGCGCTTAAGCTGAAAGAGGCGAGTAGAAGTGACAAGCCTATGAAATAGTTAGAAAATTTATGGTTCATCTCTATTTATAATATTAATCGTTTGCCCCAGAGTGTGACATGAGTTTAACACGATTTTCGTGCTTGCCCAGCCCAATTTACACTATTGTAGTTTATCGAAGACTAATCGAACGGCCTTGAGTAAAGGCTTGAGCTCTTCTTCTTCGGTTAAGATTTTTAGAATGACATTCTGCTCAAAGCGATACAGCGCAGGGTTCATCTGAATCATCTTAATCAGTTTCGTTGGGTCAATCGGACTATCTTGATTGAATCGAATACGCACACCCGAGTGCACAAGATCAATTTTGCTGATCCCAAGAGGTTGCGCTTCCAAAATAAGCTCGTTAATCGCAAAGAGATTTTTAAGCTCGTCTGGTAAAAGACCAAAGCGGTCAATAAACTCGACCTGCAAGCCGTCCAGTTCATCTTTAGTTTTAGCGCTTGCAATTCGTTTGTACAGTGACAGTCGAGTCGCTACATCGCCAATATAGTCGTCTGGGATGATGGCGGATACCCCAAGCTCTACTTCAGTTTTTTGGTTGAGAGTCTGTTGTAAGCTCGGTTCCTTGCCTTCTTTAATGTCTTTGATGGCTTGTTCCAGCATATCCATGAACAAGGTAAAGCCTACCGCCTGCATTTGTCCTGACTGTTCTTCGCCAAGCAGCTCACCCGCGCCACGAATCTCTAGGTCGTGGGTCGCCAAGGTGAAACCCGCGCCTAAGTCTTCAAGTGAGGCGATGGCGTCCAAACGCTTTTCAGCATCTTTGGTAATTTTTCGTTCGGCTGGTGTGAGTAGGTAAGCATACGCCTGATGATGCGATCGGCCAACACGACCACGCAATTGGTGCAGCTGGGCTAAACCAAATTTGTCGGCTCGATCAATGATCATGGTGTTGGCGTTCGGGTTGTCGATACCGGTTTCAACAATCGTCGTGCACACCAGTACATTGAAGCGCTGGTGATAAAAGTCGCGCATTACCTGCTCAAGTTCACGCTCACGCATTTGACCGTGTGCAAAATTAATGCGAGCTTCAGGTAATAACTCCTTTAGCTCTGTGACGGTTCGTTCAATGCTCTCTACGCTGTTGTGTAAGAAGTAAACCTGACCACCGCGCAAAATTTCCCGTAACACGGCTTCTCGAATCAGTGGCTTATTATGCTCGCGAACGAAGGTTTTGACTGACAGTCGCTTTGCCGGCGGTGTTGCGATAATGGATAAGTCGCGCATGCCGGACATCGACATATTCAGCGTTCTTGGGATTGGTGTCGCGGTCAGAGTCAAGATATCGACTTCGGCGCGGAACTTCTTGAGTTGTTCTTTTTGACGCACACCAAAACGATGCTCCTCATCGATGATGAGAAGCCCCAAACGTTTAAACTTAACGTCTTGTTGGATGATTTTATGAGTCCCGACCACAATATCGACTGTGCCATTTTCTAGCCCTTGCAGCGTTTCCTTCGTCTCTTTGGCTGTAGCGAAGCGTGATAAAGCCGCGACTTTTATTGGCCAGTCGGCAAATCGATCGCTGAACGTCTCAAAATGTTGTTGAGCGAGCAGGGTGGTTGGAACCAGTACGGCGACTTGTTTGCCGCCATGAGCGGCAATGAATGCCGAACGAAGAGCAACTTCAGTTTTACCAAAGCCGACGTCACCGCATACCAGCCGATCCATGGGCTGTGGTGCCGTCATGTCACGAATGACAGAGTTGATTGCTGTCACCTGATCTGGGGTTTCATCAAACCGAAACTCGCTGCTAAAGCGATTGTATTCGGCTTCATCAAGCGTATAGGGATAGCCTTCTTTAGCCTCGCGGCGCGCGTAAACATCCAGTAATTCGGCAGCAACGTCTCGAGCGCGCTCTGCTGCTTTAGTCTTCGCTTTGTCCCAGCTTTCTGTACCCAGCTTGTGCCATGGGGCTAACTCAGGATTGGTACCTGAGTAGCGACTGATCAGGTGCAGTGACTGAACGGGGATATAGAGTTTATCGCCCCCTGAGTATTCGATCATTAAATACTCGGCTTCCAAGTCACCGCTGGTCAACTTCTCAAGTCCACGATAACGCCCAATACCTTGCTCGACGTGTACCACAGGATCGCCTTCTTTAAGCTCGGCGAGGTTACGAATCACATCTTCCGCTTGTACCGAAGGTTTGTGGTCTCGTTCGGCGCTGCGGCGTTGTATTGCTTGTTCACCGAACAACTCCATTTCAGTGATAACCGCCAGTTTATCGACGACAAAGCCTTGCGTTAATGGTGCTACACCGACTTCAATGACTTCCGGGGTGAGTTGCTTCGTCGCTTCCTGCCAACTGGCAGAAACCTTTGTTGCGATATTATGTCGCTCAAGTAAGTCTTTAAGCGCCTCACGGCGGCCAGGAGACTCAGTGGCGATCAGGGTTTGGCCTTGCCAATGCTTTAAGAAGTTCCGCAAATGATGTGCTGGATCGGCAGCTTTATGCTCAATAGGCATCATCGGCACAGGGTTGGTCACCTGAGCTTGGTCAGGTGAAGACGGTTCTAGTCGTACTCGTAGCGTTTCTTTGAGTAAGCTGTTGAGTTCATCTTCGACTAGGTAGAGTTCTTTGGGCTCGAGTATCGGGCGCTCGACGTCATGACGACGTTGCTCATAACGTTCGGTAATTTCAGCCCAGTAATCGACGATAGCTTGGTCATGCTTACCCAGTGAACACAAGATGCTTTCTTCAGGTAAGTAGTTAAATAATGTGTCTACCTTGTTGAAAAATAAAGGAAGATAATACTCGATACCAGCCGGAGCATTGCCATTACTGATTTCTTGGTATAGCCAGACTTTTTGCAGGTCGACATCAAAAGTTTGGCGGAAGTTTTGGCGGAAAGTCTCAATGCCATCTTTATCTAGCGGAAATTCTTTTGCCGGCAATAACTCGAAATTGTTGAGCGTATCTTCGGATAGCTGGCTTTCAGGATCAAAGTAGCGAATGGTATCAATTTCATCATCAAAGAAGTCGATACGCAGCGGCTTATCGCTGCCCATAGGGAATACATCGAGAATGGAGCCTCGAACTGCGAATTCACCGTGAGAATAGACTTGGTTAACTGCATGATAGCCATGTTGTTCAAACAGCGCTCGAACGTCGTGCATATCAAGCTCTTGGCCTGTGTGCATGACGAGACTATTCTGCTCAATGTATTCTCGTGGCGGCAGCTTAAGTAACAAGGTGCTAACACTGATAAGTACAATACCTTGTTTGAGCCTTGGCAGTTGATACAACGTTAATAAACGCTGAGAAACAATATCTTGATGAGGGCTGAAGTTATCGTAAGGTAAGGTTTCCCAGTCAGGAAAGCTGAATACCGGTAATTCAGGGGCTTCATCTGAGTGGTTCTTGCCTAAAAAGTACTCGATTTCTTGCTGGAGATGCCAAACCTGAGGTGCATCGTTACAAATAACCACGATAGGCTTCTTCGATTGCTTGGCTTGTTCTGCAATCGCAAGGGCACGGCTAGAGCCAGCAAAGCCTTGCCAGTGGTTGATAAAATTCGGTTTTTGCTTTAACTCAGGTAATTTCAATAACATGGCTATCTATATTGTTGCGACGTAGCGGTATTACTCAGAGCGTTCTCTACACTTTAAAGGAATGCTTTGGCTGAGTGGCGCTGGCGAATTATAGCGGTCTTGGTTGTTGGTTAATAGTATTAGCACAAGTATTTGCAGAAAATCACTATTATGGATAAGGTATGATAATCGAAAGTAAAACCAATCACTTAGGTCTGTATGAACATCAGTTTTGAGCACGCCGACGGCTTTTCAATTACTCCAACCATGTTTATCGCTGGCTGGAAAGTTTGGTTTAAACGTTTTTCTGAGCACCCACAGCAATGGAAGTTCGGGAAAATGCCCTTGGGAGAAAGCGCCGATTCACTCAGTGAACTTATCCGACAGCGTAAACGCTTTAGTTTAGAAGTTCTGGCGCGCATGATGGTCCCGTGGGCCTACCGAAATTCTTCACAAACCAGCCCAGAATTTATCGAAAAATACTCAAAGTGGGTCGAATTAACGTCTTTGAGTGATGAAGACGGTAATGAGATCAAAGCTGTTAGCTTAACCGAGCATGCGGTTAACTACTGGGACAGTTTGGCTTTCGCCGTTCAAGATGACTTCATGAACTATGCTGAAGCACGCGTGCAAGCAGACATTGAAGCGCCATCGAGTGATCCCGTGGTGCTTGATGATCAAGGCATTGAACTTATTGGCGAAGATACTTATCCGCCGTATGTACCAAACGCGGAAGCGAGTGATGAAGAGTTCATCAAAGCGCTGGTGCAATGGATTGATGACGCGCCACACCAACCTATATATTTAAAACAGCCGGTAGGCGACGCCGTTGCTGGTTGGCAGGATAGGCTGATCAGCTTTTTCTGGCCTAAACCTCGCATTGGCTATGCTTTGTATCATGCAGCCATTGACCCTCTTTATTATCGCGCGACAGAGCTGGCGAAAATTGTGGATGCTGAAGGGCAGAAAGCCTCATTAGGCAATTCAAAAGTTCCTTGGGATCAGGAGTGGCGTGACATGGCGGTCAAAACGGCCGTGGAATTGTTTGACGTCAGTGGTACGCCTCAGAGTGGCGTTACTTTAGATAATGTGTACAAAGTCATGCAAGCTGCTTTGAACGAAGACTTTGACTCAAAGGCTAAAATGAACAGTGGCTGGTCATTTTTGGCTTCGGCTGCCACGTCTTATTTGGATAATGAGGAAGGACGATTGCCGATGGTATGGTGGTGCAGTCGTGTGGCAGGAGCGATTATTTCTCGCTTAGACTTTTTGCTCGCAGAAGCTGGTGTTACTGAGCTTGGTCAGCGTTTTAAAAACATTGGGACAGTGCCAGGTTACGGCGGTACTCGACCAAGACAGTACACATTGGACTGGCCTGAAGGATACCGTTCTTGGGAGTGTCAGATAGCCGCCAGCCAGCTAGTACAACAAATAGTCACCATTTTGAATACAGAAAAAGACAGTCAAGGAGATCGTCGTTATGGTCATATGCCACTAGCAGGTGGTGGTCGAGGCGACTGGACCGTCTTAGGCGTACAAACCGTGCTATTTTCCGACGGTTATTGATACTTTAAAAATAATTCTGGGGCCGAAGCCCCAGAGTTTAATCATCAATTTTCTTTTCTTTATCCGCTAACGTTTTGAGTTTCTTTTGACCCTTGTTTGCAGGGTTGTCGTTAGGAATGTTTTTCTTATTTTCTGGATCATGCACCAAGGCGATGATTTTTGTACCGCTTGGGATGTTTTCACCTGTATCCGATGAGAATACTTTAAGTGAGCCGTTCTTATCGATCATATACAGCGCAATGTAGTTCTTATTGTCATTACGGTATTGTTCGTAGCTGTAGTTATCAGTGATGTTGGTGATTTTGATTTTAGCATTATTCGCAATCATGCTGGCTAGCTTGCCGTAATTAATGCCTTCGCCAAATAGCCAAGCTGACTGCCAGTAATCGGTACGCTCTTGGCGCTCATTTTTTCTGCTGCTGTCATCGTTATAACGCAGACGGTAAATGTTCTTTTTGCCAAAGACGTGGCGATAATTGATTTCACACAGCGTATTCAGCTCTCGGTCCATGCTCATGGCGAATAAATGACCAAAACCAATCAAATCCAAGTTACGGTCAGCATGATCTGAGACAGGGTTACCAAAGTAGGTTTTGACGCCTTCCATGCGAGCTCGAGAAATGTTGGTGTAGTTATTGTGCGCCATGACGACATCGAAGCCAGAGTCACGTAGTGATTGCGCCACTTTTAACGCCACAGGGTTACTACCGATAATCAAGACGCCGTTGTCTGAGGCTTCGCGAACTTTTAGCAAGTTGCCAATTGGTTTGGCACCGATACTTTGAATTAACACGGTACCGATGATGACAACAAAGACCAGCGGCACTAAATATTCCGTTCCTGCTAAGTCGTATTCAGCTAACTTGATAGCGAAGAGTGATGAAATTGCGGCTGCAACGATACCACGCGGACCGATCCAGCTGATCATGAGTTTTTCATTGAGCTTTAGTTTTGAGCCGATACTTGATGCCCAAACGGATGCCGGACGCGCAATAAACATGACTACCGCCAATAGAATCAAGCTTGGAATACCAATGCTCAATAAGCTATCAAGGTTTAAACGTGCCGCTAGAACAATAAAGAGCACGGATATCAGTAGCAGGGATAGAGATTCTTTGAAGTCGAGTAGGTCATCTTTTTCAAATTTTGGCCAGTTTGCTAATGCCACACCAAGAATCGTCACGGTCAATAAGCCCGACTCGTGCTCGATGTGATTTGAAATAGAGAAGAGCAGTAAGACGTAGGCCAATGCAAAGACGTTGCGTAAATACTCTGGAATTAAGTGACGTTTAAACAGTTGAGCCAAAATGTAGGCTCCAATCATACCGATGAGTGTGCTGACTAATAGAATTTTACCAAATACCAGTAGGGCATGATCGCCAGAACCACCCGAGATGATGTACTCGTAAACCAAAACCACGGCAATGGCGCCGATAGGATCGATGATGATGCCTTCCCAGCGCAAAATATTGCTGATATTTTTATTCGGACGAACGCTACGCAAGATAGGCACAATGACCGTTGGACCTGTTACACAGACCAAGGCACCGAATAGGATCGCAATCTTAGGATCCATATCAAATAAGAAGTAGGCAGCGGTCGATACGATGATGATGGTAACCAGAACGCCTACTGAAACCAGCATTTGTACTACCCGGCCATGGCTTTTAACCTCATGAAACTCTAGGGTTAGCGAGCCCTCGAATAGAATGACCGCGACACCCAACGAAATAAATGGGAAGAGCAAGTCGCCAAGTGTTTCATCAGGATTAAAGAAACCCAAGATGGGGCCAATGAGGATCCCAATCAACAATAAGAAGAGGATTGACGGTTGCTTTAAATACCATGCCAGCCATTGGGCACCAATCCCTAGAGCTAGAATTCCAGATAAAATTAGGGCTAAATCAAGTGTAAGCATAATGTTGAGTTGGGTGGTCCGTTATGGAATTGCTATCTAACGAAAGATACGTTTTTTCAATGTGTTATATGATGATGGACATAGGACCATGTGTCCAGCAAAAGCTTAAATTTTACAAACGGAGCTTAGCACTGATGGGTCGAGTGGATGTACTGACGCATATCAAACCCCATTGAGCCGTCTGGGAGAGAAGCCGTGATTTTATATACATTGCCACTGGCGTCTTTGGGAGACTTCTTCAAATCTATGATAATGGAGCGTTTAAGGCGTCCGCGACTATCTTGAACAAGCTCGACCTTGGGTAAAAGTTTGTGTTTCTTATCCGTAGAAATAACGATACCGACCTCACCATTGGACATACGAACTAGGCTACCAGGCGGATAAATACCCATCATTTGAATAAAGTTGCCCACCAGCTTCCCGTCGAACTGCTTATTACGTTGATCAAACAGGATTTTTAACGCTTCACGAGGTGATTTGCTCAACTTATAGGGACTTTCGCTGGTAATAGCGTCATAAGCATCAACAATACTGATCATGCGACAAAACTGACTTGGCTTTATCGGGGCGGGATTTTTGGGATAACCCTTGCCATTGAAGTGGATGTGGTGATTGAGCATCACTTCTTTAACCGCAGCGGCAATGCTACTGTCGTGAATGACTAGTTCGTGGCCTAGCAGGGTATGTTTCTGCATGACACGGTATTCGGCTTCGTTCAATGGCCCTGCTTTATTAACAATGTCATCAGGGAGCTGAGTTTGCCCTAAATCGTGCAGCAATCCGCATAAGCCCAGCAACTCAAGCTCTTCACGCCTCATCCCCAAATACTTACCAAAAGCAATCGATAAGATGGCGACACGGAGGCTGTGCTCGGCTGTGTAATGGTTTCTGTCTTTGATGCGAGTTAGCCAGAAGAGTGCATTAGCGTTGGAGAGTATGCTCGTGATGCAGTTATTGATAATTTGCTTGCTATGCTCAATATCAAGCTCTAACCCAAATTTGGTTGACTCAAACAGCTCTATCGCAAACTCTTTTGCAGATTGGTAAGTCGTGGATGCACGAGGAAGCTCATGATGTATTGGGGTATTTTCGGGTAAAGTACTGCTTGAGGTTTGGCTATTAATTTCTTGTTTTTTCTTTTCCCAAAGAAAGGCGTCAATCTCAATATAGATATACTTGCAATATTCACTCAATACTTTGAGTTCGCGCTCAGTTGTGATCTCGAACTTTTGGAAAGGAAGGGGCACGTCAGTCCATGGCCTGTCGAGTTCTACGACAAACATACCAATATCAAGTGAATCGGTCGGCACCTTGACCTTTATCAATGCCATATTCAGCCTATATAGTGGAAGACCCCAATGTGTTGTAAAGAATACAACTATAATTGTTAACTATATCACATAACCAGTGTGAATCAATACAGGTAACAATTTCGTAACGTTTTGAAGCATAAGGATTTTTAGGGATTTGATAAACAGGGCCTGATCTAGCAACTGATGCACTGGTAAAATCAGTTGGAATTCTGCATAATTACTTCAATTTCGATAGAGAGTTCCCTCCAAATTATGGACTTTTCACAACTGATCAAAACGCTTACCCCTGACATGATCGAACGTTTCACCGAAGCGGTTGAAACTGGCAAGTGGCCAGACGGCACTAAGCTCACTGAACAGCAAAAAGAAACCTGTATTCAAGCAATTATGCTATACAAAGCCCGTTTGAACGAAGGTGACGAAGAGCCTTTTACAGTGACCAAAGATGGCAACATGGTGACTGGTAAAAAGATGCGTGACGCTTATCCTGGTCAGTCAGCTAATCAACGAGATGCTGATGATTCATTTGTTATAGACCCATCTTTAATTATTCCGGGCAAGAAGGCGCACTAAGCTTATTATGGGGCAGTATTTCGCCACGATTACCTGGTCACGCGGTCAGCAGGCTTTTATCGACAATCAATACAGTCGTGGGCATCAGTGGACGTTTGATGGTGGTGCTGTAGTTGAAGGCTCGTCATCGCCCCATATTGTGCCATTACCGTACTCGGTTGAGGCAAACGTCGATCCAGAGGAAGCATTCGTTGCCTCTTTATCCAGTTGTCACATGTTGTTCTTCTTGTCAATTGCGGCTAAGAAACGACTTATAGTTGATCACTATAAAGATGAAGCCATCGGGGTGATGGGAGTAGATGATTCGGGTAGGGCGTTTGTTGAAACCGTGACACTTAGGCCGAAAGTCAGTTTTTCTGGTGAAAAAACACCTAGTCGGGAGATGCTTGAGAAAATCCACCACCAAGCTCACGAGCTCTGTTTTATTGCAAACTCGGTCAAAACAGACATCATCACAGAGATACGAGTTTAGCCTTAATTAGTCAGTTCACCACGCAAGCTAATAACCATGTTTTCTCGTATAGTTTCAGCGTCTAGCCCACGACTGAACAAGTAATATAACTTAGCCAGTGCCGCTTCTGTGGTCATATCAAAGCCAGATGTAACGCCAGCGTCCATCAGAATTTTTCCAGTTTCATAAGTACTCATGTTAACCGAGCCTTTTAAGCACTGCGTACAATTGACGATAACTTTGCCTTGGCTGGTGGCGTTTTCGATCGCTTGCATCAATGGCTTGTTATTTACAGGTGCATTTCCTGCGCCGAAGCTTTGCAACACAATCCCATCCAAGTCTTGAGCTAAAAAGTCACGAACCAGATCGTCAGAAATCCCCGGAAATAACGTTAATATCGCAATCTTTGGTGAACTGAAGCGTCGAACCGTTAATTCGGTATGTTTGCGCTGCCAAATTAAGTGTTCGCGCACTTTAATGGTGCTACCGATACTGGCTAGCGGTGGCATGTTCGGTGAGCTAAAGGCAGCAAATCCGTCGGCATCGGTTTTAATGGTGCGGTTACCACGGTGCAAATGATCGTGGAAAAAAAGGCTGACTTCGGGGATCGGGTAATTCGCAGCAAGATAAACAGCGTTGATCAAGTTATCTCGCGCATCGGTTCGTAGTTGTGTCAGCGGAATTTGTGAGCCCGTAAAAATAACAGGTTTTTGCAAACCTTCTAGCATAAACGACAAGGCTGAAGCTGTGTAGGCCATGGTGTCAGTGCCGTGAAGAACGACAAAACCATCGTAATCATCATAATTACGCTCGATATCCTCAGCGATATGATGCCAATCTTCGGGAGACATATTCGCGGAGTCAATCGGCTCAGCGTAATCGTGGATAGTGATTTCCGGCATGTCAGGGTGCTGAAATTCAGGAAAGCTCTTCAGCGTTGCTCCTAGAAAGCCTTTTTGAGGTACAAAACCTTGATCACTTGGTTTCATACCAATGGTGCCACCTGTGTATGCGATGTAGACTTTCTTCTTTGCCATGACCAATACCAATTAATTCGTTTGAGCTAACTCTTTGGCTGGAAAGTATAACGGGATGCAGCAGAGATAAAAAGCCTTTATCTCTGCTGGTAGAAGGAGTGGTTGTGGGTTATTTTGACTCAGCTGAGTGTGCTTGCAGATAGTCGACCGCTAAGCGTGACAGGGCTTTTACACCAAGTTTGAGTCCAGATTCATCAATATAAAAATCAGGTGTGTGATGCGGGGCAGCTTCTGAAGCAGGAAGCCCTTTAGGCTTGCCTCCTAAGAAGAAAAATACGCCTGGTACTTCTCGTGCGTAGAAAGAGAAATCTTCTGCGCCAGTAATGGGTGGAATGGTGATGACATTCTCTGCACCCGCAACCGCTTCTAGCGTTGGTAACATTTTATCGGTCAGATCAGGATCATTATAGGTAACAGGATAAGCTGAAGAGTAGGGAAGCTCTACCGTAACTTCTGCACCCATGGTTTGACCTATCAAAGTCGCTTTTTTACGTACCATCTCGTGAATGCGAGTACGGTCGATTTCGCTTAAAGTGCGAATTGTCCCAAGCATTTCGACTTTTTCAGGAATGATGTTTGAGCGAACGCCACCATGAATAGAACCTACGGTCACAACTGAAGCTTGCTGAGTCAGAGGCATGTGGCGACTGACAATAGTTTGTAAACTATTCACAATTTGTGACGCCGTAACGATAGGGTCTACAGAGTCCCATGGCGTAGAGCCGTGCGCTTGCTTACCATTAATGGTGATCTTGAAGTCGTCAGAACTGGCCATGATGCCTCGTTTACGGATGTTGATTTTGCCAACATCTGTACCAGCTGAAATGTGTAGCCCGAACACCACATCAACGTCAGGATTTTTTAAAACCCCTTGTTTGACCATTAATTCAGCACCGCCTTCTTCGCCTGGCGGAGGACCTTCTTCAGCAGGCTGGAAGATAAACTTTACGGTACCGGGAAGTTCAGATTGCATGCCCGCCAATAATTCTGCCACACCCATTAAAATTGCGACGTGGGTGTCGTGACCACAGGCATGCATGACCGGAACCTCTTTCCCCATGTATTCGCCAACGGCTTTTGAGGCAAAGGGTAAGTCCACGCGTTCTTTAACGGGTAGGGCGTCCATGTCAGCGCGTAGCGCCACCACAGGACCTGGCTTGTCGCCTTTAAGCACGGCAACAACGCCTGTGTGGGCGACTTCAGTTTTGACTTCTAAGCCTAACGCTCGAAGGTGAGTGGCAATGTATTTGCTCGTTTCAAATTCACGATTACCCAGCTCAGGGTTTTGGTGAATGTGGCGACGCCAGTCAATAACTTTGCGCTCTAGAGAATCGGCGACTTGCTCAATTTGTTGGTGAACATTATTGCTTTCATTATTAGCGTAACTGGTCGGCTGGAATAATGCTAAGCTTAGCAAGCCAAGTAGACCAGCCTTTAACATAGGCTTTGTCATAGGTTTCATAATAATCCCCATCTTTTTTTAATACTTTTACAGCCTTTGTTAGAGAAATGCAAACTAGTTCACGCTTGTAAAACCACTGAAAAGACCATAAATTAGCGCTAACGATTCTAAAGAGATTCACCATGCTTCCACTTTTATACAATGGGCAGTACGCTATTTTTGCTATTGTCATATTCGTTATTATCTTCTCGCTGACTCTGCATGAGTTTGGACATGCATATTCAGCAAAGCTGTTGGGCGACGATACCGCTGAGAAAATGGGGCGCTTAAATCTCAATCCCATGAATCATATTGATCCGATGGGGCTATTATTCGTGGTCATGATCGGATTTGGCTACGCTAAACCGGTTCCAGTAACTCACCGAAAGCTGAAAACCTCTTGGGCTGGGGCTGCTGTCGCCGCCGCAGGGCCCTTGATGAACTTTCTTATCGCTTTAGTCGCGGTAAATCTACAAGCAGCAGCCTATGTATTTGATATAGCTGCGCTGCAATCTAACGTCGCCCAAACGTCGCTCACGTTTCTAGCGCTGATTAACATTCTACTGATGTTGTTTAACCTATTACCCATAGGTCCGCTTGACGGACATTACGTCATGGAGTGGCTATTACCAAAGTCCCTGAAATACAAGTATCACCAATGGAACGGCAAATACGGCACCTTTTTCTTTCTAGCTCTGGTGGTACTGAGTATTTTAGGAGTTCCAGTGTTTAGATTCTTATGGAATGCCGCGCAGACCATGTCGGGGTGGATTAATTTTTTTGTTTGACTACTAGGAGGTTCTATTTGCTTACAGAAATTATTAGTGCAATTTGCGCAGTAATTACAGTTTGTATTGCTGGTTACTCAGTAATAATAACTGTCAATGAAAGACGTGAAAGTAACGAACTTAAAAAAGAATATTCCAGAATTTCTTCATTAAGTCTATTGACCAGCTTTTGCAATAAACTGGATAAGATGATTGCGTTTACAAATAGTCAATACTGTGAAGAGTTAAAGGTATTTATCGACAAGACTCTAACGTTGCTAAGTGCTGAGCCGCAAAATTATTTAAAAGGACAATTCCTTGTTGAGCGTTGCCATGTAGTTAGTCGGTGTCTCACGCTTTGGCAAGAAGAAGAGGAGTATAACTCTACCGACTTTAAAGGAAACCTTCGCAGGGAGTATGAAAAGCTCAAGGACTTGAGGGCCAATTTATTTGATAAGGCAGCAGATAATTAAATTGGTGTTCCTTTTCTTACATGCCCAAGAAAAGGAACCAAAAGAAGGGCACCCCTGTCGTTAGGCCTTTTAGGCTTCCTTCACTCTTAAAAGTTATTTACACGCCGCTAAACGAAACATCCCTGTTTCGTCTTAGCTAAATTAGGCTCCTGCCTAATTTACGCTATAACTTTTTCTCGCTCAGCTAACTCCAAAGGGGGAGATAAAGAGCGTAACCGGATAGCTAGTACCAAATATCCCATAATATTGAGCTAAGCTGATCAAAAATATAGCAAGCCAAATCAAGGATGATTTGGCTAAGAGTTTCCAGCATAGGATGTGCTGTAAACTCTGATGCGTTAAGTATTTTAGAGAAGCGCAGGGAATCATGCGTAGCATGATCTCAATATTGGGGCGTCTTTTCTTTCTCCCCTTTCTTTGGACGAGCAAAGAAAGGGGTAAGTATAAATGTTCGTATAATTAATAGGTTGATAGAGTTTAATTTAATAATTAAAAATAGAGATAAAAAAATGCCGCTTACTTTTCAGCAAACGGCATCAAGGGTAACACTAAGGGTAAATGAGTAGGGTGGCTTAGCCCACCGTTGATATGACTTTAGTTCTCAGATAAGTGATGCTTCATTTCTTCTGGAGAGAAGTCATCAACGTTGATGATTTCCAGCCTTGCTTCTTCAGCATCTAGCACTAGTTGGTATTCGTCTTGGGTAATGTGGCCTGCGTCGAGCGCTTCTTTGGCGAATGGCACGACTTGGTGATTACCGGCACGTTTACCGAGTGCTTGTGAGAACTTTTTGACGATAGGCTCCATTTCAAGCTGTAAACGAAGTGCTTTGTCGACTTTGTACAAGTTGCTGGCTTCGGATTCAGACTTGAAGGCGCCGTGAGTCAGTTCTTCGCGCATGGCTTGTGGCTCTTGTAGTTGACGAGCAAGCTTGCGGCTCAACTTATCGGATGGAGGCGATAGACGTAGACCCAACGGGAAGACGACTAGGCGCAGTGCTTTACCCATCCAGCCAATCGGGAAGTTCTTTAAGACGCCATCAGCAGCCATCTGTGTTTCGTATAAGCAGTGCTCAAGCGACCATTGAACGATTTCTTTATCATGCTCAGGGCGCCCTTTGTCATGGTACATTTTCAGTATGGCTGAAGCGATATAGAGATTGCTTAACATATCGCCAAGGCGGCCAGAAATCATTTCACGGCGCTTCAGCTCGCCACCTAACACGCCCATCACCACATCTGATAAGAAGGCTAGTGCGCTTGAGAAGCGAGTGATTTGTTGGTAGTAACGTCCTGTAAAGTCTGACTGAGGCTTTTTAACCAACAAGCTACCGGTTAAGCCCAACCAGAATGTACGGATTTTGTTACTCATGGCGAAGCCGACGTGGCTAAATAGTGCCTTATCGAAGTCTTTAATGGCTTCTTTACGGTTTTCGTTTTGGGTCGCCTGAATTTCTTTTAGTACGTAAGGATGGCAACGAATTGACCCTTGACCGTATATGATCAAGCTACGCGTTAAGATGTTCGCGCCTTCTACGGTAATAGAAATTGGTGCGCCTTGGTAAGCTCGCGCCATGTAGTTTTTCGGTCCCACCATGACAGCTTTACCACCGTGTACGTCCATACCATCGCAGGCAACTTCACGAGCGAGGGCAGTGGTGTGGCATTTCACGATTGCCGATGCCACTGATGGCTTTTCACCGCTATCGATGCCTGACGCAGTAAAGGTCAACATCGAGTCGATCATGTAGGTTTTACCCGCCATACGAGCCAATGCTTCCATGACGCCTTCCATGTAGCCTACTGGAACATTGAACTGACGACGGATGCGTGCATAAGCACCAGTGGTGTAAGCAGCTGTCTTAGCGCCACCGTTTGCACTTGATGGTAATGAGATCGCGCGACCTGCTGATAAGCAGTCAACCAACATTCTCCAACCTTTACCTGCGTTGTTAGGACCACCGATGATGTAGTCCAGTGGGACAAACACATCCTTACCCGATGTTGGGCCGTTTTGGAATGGTGTGCTTAGTGGGTAGTGACGACGGCCAATTTCTACGCCATCGGTATCGGTTGGGATGAGGGCACAGGTAATGCCTAAGTCCTCTTCGTCACCCAACAAACCTTCTGGGTCGTAAAGTTTAAAGGCCAATCCTAGGATTGAAGCAACAGGCGCCAAGGTAATGTAACGCTTGTTCCAAGTCAGCTTCATACCAACAACTTCTTCACCGTTCCACTGACCTTTACAGATAACACCTTTATCAGGGATACCACCAGCGTCAGAGCCGGCCTCAATTGCGGTTAGGGCGAAACATGGCACTTCTTCGCCTTTGGCTAGTCGAGGTAAGTAATGGTCGCGTTGCTCTTGCGTACCGTAGTGCATCAAAAGCTCAGCTGGGCCAAGAGAGTTCGGGACTGAGACGATGCTGCCTGCGGTCGCGCTTAATGAGTTAATTTTAGTCAAGACGCGCGACTGGGCGTATGAAGAAAAGCCTAAGCCGCCGTATTCTTTAGGGATAATAAAACTAAAGAAACCTTTTTCTTTAATGTAATTCCAAACCTCCGGTGGGAGATCACGATCAATGTGCGTGATTTGCCAGTCGTTGATCATGCTGCACAACTCTTCAAGAGGTCCGTCGATAAACTCTTGCTCTTCCTTAGTTAACGTGGCCTTTTCAAACTTATGAAAACGCTTCCAGTTCGGTTTACCACCGAAGACTTCCGCTTCCCACCAGACAGTACCTGCGTCAAGGGCTTCTTGCTCGGTATCAGAAATGCGCGGCATGATGCCTTTGAATACGTCCAAAAGCTTTGCCGATAGCTTGCGTCGTACAAAGGTCAGATTTAACGGTAAGAAAATGGCAAGGAATATCACCCAATGTACGTATGGGATGCCATCATAAGCACTCCAAGCTACTAAAATAGCGGCAAGGACAACGCTGGTAATTTTAAGACTAACTCGGTGGTAGAGCGCTACCATCAAAGCCAGAAGTAATATTATTGTTAACATAGCAACCTCTTTGAAATTTAACTTTTACCAGTCTAACACAACTGCTCGTACCAGTTGAAGCGAATTGTTATGCCTTATCGTAAATGTCATAAATGTGCTGTAAGGACTTGATGTAACGGGTATTTTATTAGAATATGTCACAGTTTTATGACGGTTTACGGGGTATTGAGAAATGAAACGTTTGGCGATCGCTATCATCCATGGAATTGGCTCCGAGGATAAGCACTATTCGACGGAGTTTAAGCACCGTGTCGTTGAGCGTTACTTGAAAGGGGGTAAATTCAAAGGCAATGCTCAAGAGCGACGAGAAGATGACTTGCTATTTCACGAGATTTATTGGGGGGACTTGCTCCAAAAAATCAACGATGACCTCCTACAGCGCCTTGATTATCGCAATGAACTAACCTATACCTCTGTTCGTCAGTTGTTTATAGACTATATGAACTTAGGGTTAGCTTATGATCGAAGCGTTGATACCGGTCTGTATCAAGCGATTCACAACCGTATCGCTGACAGCATGAAAAAGCTGGCGACTCATCACCATGTCGATCCTGACAATACGCCAGTCGTTTTATTGGCACATTCATTTGGCTCAGTTATCATGTCTCACTACATTCAAGACATGCAACAAGCCAGCGATACCTCGAAGATAGAGCAGCTTAGTCACGTAGAGCGGTTTAACACTTTGGCAGGTATTATTACTTGCGGTAGCCCTTTAGCAATTTATGATAGCTTAACCGAGCGTTTGCCGTGTCCAATTAACAGAGCCGGTGATAAACTGGATGAACATTTGGTGCAACAGGTCAAATGGCTTAATTTTTATGATAAAGACGATATCGTTGCTTACCCGATGAAGAACATTAATCAGGCATACAAAGATGCCGTTACCGAGGATTATGAAATTAATGTCGGTAGTGCGGCGACCTCTTGGAATCCAGCTTGTCACACGGGGTACTGGGAAGATAAAGACTTTTACCGACCTGTGGCAGATTATTTGGGCGAATTACGCGCTGTTGACGAATATTGGAATTCGTCCTCACATTAATTATTAATTTCCTTTTTTATGTCTAAATCGAATTCAGCCATTGATCTGAATCGCTATTTATTGAGCGATCATTCTGAGATTAAGAACTTACAGAATGCGATCAAAAAGCGAACAAAACAAAACCTGCCTGCGTCTAAGTTAGAGTCAAAACTTCAACGTTTATTAGAAAAATCATTATCAATCGTCGAACAACGTGACCAGGTTATCCCAAAAGCTATCCAGTATGATGATGGCTTACCGGTATCGCAATCGCGTCAGAAAGTAGCTGAGCTGATTAATGATAACCAAGTGGTTGTCATTGCTGGTGAGACCGGTTCCGGTAAAACCACACAGCTACCTAAGATCTGTCTAGAGCTTGGGTTAGGTCGCCGAGGGCGTATTGGTCATACACAACCACGTCGAGTCGCCGCCACCAGTGTCTCTCGCCGCATCGCTGAAGAGCTTGAAACTGAAATTGGTCAAGTTATCGGTTATAACATTCGCTTTAACGATCAAACCAATGCCGTTACGCCAGTGAAGGTGATGACTGATGGTGTTTTGTTGAATGAGATCGTGACGGACCCACTGCTAATGCAGTATGACGCGATTATTATCGATGAAGCTCATGAGCGCAGTCTCAACATTGACTTTCTGTTGGGGTATTTAAGGCAGCTCATTACAAAGCGTTCAGACTTAAAGATTATTATTACCTCTGCAACTATCGATGTTGAGCGCTTTGCAGAACATTTCGCACTAAACGGCAAACCCGCTCCAATTCTTGAAATTAGCGGTCGAACTTACCCTGTTGATGTTTGGTACCGCCCAAACGATGAAGAACAGCCGTTACCACAGACGGATCATATTGGTCATGCTGTTGAGGAAATCATGGCGCATGGCCCTGGAGATATTTTGATATTCCTTCCGGGCGAAGCCGATATCCGTGACACGGCCAAGCACTTGCGCAAAGAAGCATTTCAAAACTGCGAAGTTTTGCCGCTTTATGCGCGCTTGTCGATGGCAGAGCAGGAAAAAATCTTCCGGCCGTCAGGAGGAAAACGGCGTATTGTATTAGCAACAAACGTCGCCGAAACGTCGATTACTGTACCGGGCATTCGCTATGTGATCGACCCAGGCCTCGCGCGAATCAGCCGCTATTCGGTGCGCAGTAAAATTCAGCGATTACCGATAGAAAAAATCTCTCAAGCCAGTGCAAATCAACGGAAAGGGCGCTGTGGACGTGTTGCGGAAGGTATCTGTATTCGTTTGTATGGCGAAGATGATTTTAATGAGCGCTCTGAGTTTACCGACGCTGAAATACTGAGAACTAACTTAGCTGCGGTTATATTGCAGATGAAGCAGTTGCGCTTAGGTGATATTGAAGCGTTTCCTTTTATCGACCCTCCGGCAGATCGGCAAGTAAGTGACGGCTTGAACTTACTTAATGAGTTACAAGCAATTGGCCAGGATAAGGAACTCACTCAGATTGGTAAGGCAATGGCTCGTTTACCGATTGAGCCGCGCTTAGCTCGGATTCTATTAGCTGGCGATGAAAAGCAATTCTTAAATTACGCGTTGGTATTGGCGGCATTCTTGTCAGTCAAAGATCCGAGAGAATGGCCTTTTGACAAAAAAGAGCAGGCGCAACAAAAGCATGCAAAGTATAAACATAAAACCTCTGACTTTATTGCCATTATCAACCTGTGGAATCATTTGCATGAACAACAAGCTGAGTTAAGCAATAGCCAGTTTCGTCGCTATTGCGGTGATGAGTTAATCAACTTTAATGCTTATAGGGAGTGGAAAAGCACCTATCGTCAGCTTAAAAGCTTGATGCAACAGCAATCGAAGCAAAAGACAACGGCTTCACCTAAAGATTGGCAAACCGCTAAATTCGATCAAGAGGACCCCGTCTTTTATCAGAACCTTCACCAAGTGTTGTTGACCGGCTTGTTAAGTTTTATTGGTCAAAAAGATATTGAAAAGGGGTATCAAGGAGCGCGTCAAAGTAAGTTTATGGTGCATCCGCAGTCTACCAACTTCAAAAGGCAGCCAGCATGGCTAGTTACGTTTGAAATTGTTGAAACCACTCAGCCCTACGCTCGAATGACCGCGGCGATTGAACCTAATTGGTTAGAGGACCTGGCTAAGCACTTGATCAAAACTCATTACTTCGATGCTCACTGGAGTAAAAATCGTGGTGCTGTGGTCGCTGAAATGCAACAAACATTGTTGGGTCTCAAGATTGTCACTAATCGGACCGTTAATTACAGCGCCGTGGAACCAGAGCTGTGCCGAGAATTATTTATTCTAAATGCATTAGTGCGTCAAGATTTAGAATCTAAACAACCTTTTCATAAGCATAATGTACAGGTTAAAAAAGACGTTGAGCAGGAAGTTGCGAAAGCTCGACAAGCTGACTTGTGGGCGGATGAAAAGAATATCGTTGAGTGGTTTGAGCGCAAGTTACCCAAGCATACCAATAGTGTTAAAAGTCTCAATAATTGGCTGAAAAAAAATCCCAAGCAGCATAATGCACTGTTGAGCATTTCGGCTGAAGTCTTGCTTCCAGAGGAGCAAGAAGACAAAGGGCTTTATCCTGAATCGATTAACGTTAAAGGGGTGGAGCTACCCTTAAAGTATCACTTTGAACCCGGCCATGAAAAAGATGGAGTAACAATACGTTTACCCCAGTCGCTGGTTGGTCAGTTTACTGACGGAGACTTTGAGAGGTTGGTGCCAGGATTGCTGGAAGAGAAGATCGAGTTTTTGATCCGCTCTTTACCTAAGCGGTTTAGAAAGAACTTTGTTCCAGTGCCGACCTTTGCCCAAGCATGCTATGAAAAAGTACTCGAAACAAAAGGGCGCTTGATTGATATAATCACTCAGCACCTTTTCACCATGACGGGTGTGATTTTGCCGATGGAGGCTTGGTCTGAGTTGAACTTACCCGAGCACTTCTTAATGAGGTTTGAGGTCGTTAACGATGATGGTAAGGTTTTGTATAGCACTCGAACTTTAGAAGAAAAACCTAAAAAAGTCGCTAAAATAAAAGCTAAGCCTAATAAAAAAATAAAGAATCTGACCTATACCGAGTGGCCAGAGAGTTTCGAAAAAGAAGGAACTATGCAGGAAGCAGGCACCGATATACCGGTATTTCACGCGATTGAAGACGCGAAAGACAAAGTCCGAATCGTTCCTGTGGTTAACCAACGGCAAGCGGAAAAGACACATATCCGTGGCATCTGCCGATTGATTGCTTTGGCTGAAGCGAAAACGTTTAGCTACCTTCAGAAAAAGTATCACAACCGGCAGCAGTTGATGTTGGCTTGCGCTTCTTTGTACTCAGCGGAGGACCTAATCAATGACGTTATGATGTCGGTGATTAAAGACCAAGTCTCTAGCTCTGTGCCATACGCTAAAAGTGACTACATGCGGGTTTTAGATGCTGTAAAAGAATCTCTAGTTCCTAACTCAAACAAAGTGTTGGATCAGTTAGTTAGCACACTCAAGCTTAGAAATCGTTGCCTAGCTGATGCTAAGGCATTGGGTAGGAACTTCAAAGCCGCATACGAAGATATCAAACAGCAGCTGTCGTATTTGTTTCAAGAAGGCTTTTGTTATCGCTTCGGCGCGGAGCATGTTCGTGACTATGCACGATACCTGAAGGCGATTGAATTAAGGTTAGAGCGAATAAAACACAACCCATTGAAGGATATGCAGTTGATGCAACAATATCAGCCTTGGGAAGACGAAATGGTAACCTTGCAAGACAACCAAAAAATTCCACAATTTGAAGTGGATGAGTACGGTTGGATGCTACAGGAGTATCGAATTTCATTGTTTTCTCAAGGGCAAAAAACTCGCTTTCCTATTTCTCATAAACGATTGCAGAAGTTCATCGATAATTTAAATCGGGAGTATATATGAGTGGGTGTTTTCGGTGGGACAGAACTATAAAAGTTCTTTAGTCATATAAATGCTATTGGGGTCTTCTTGATAATCAGCGAATGGTTTGCATTCAGTAAAGCCGTGTTTAGCATATAAATTTCGGGCAGCTTTAAAATACTCCATGGAACCCGTTTCTAGGCTAAGTCGTTGGTAACCTTGGTTGTGAGCCTCTTGTAACAAGTGATCAAGAAGTCTGCTTGCGACGCCTTGTCGAGCAAAACCATTGGCTGTTCGCATTGACTTAATCTCACCGTGTTGTGATGTCAACCGTTTTAACGCGATACAACCAGCGAGTAATTTTTGATCCCAAATTGTCCAGAATGTAATGCTGTGATCGCGTAGTGCAGCCAAATCGAGGGCATGTTTACTTTCAGGGGGAGAGGTGGCGCGCATGTCTTGCAGGTGTTGTTCTAAGAGTTCAGCTATTTCTGGTCCCGTTAGGTCATCAACAATTATTTTCATTAGCAAGCTAAAGGCCTTCAACCAAGGTTTCGTGGTGGATCACTCGGTTTCTGCCAGTTTCTTTGGCTTGGTATAAACTTTTATCAGCTGACTCAATCATGTGATTAATGTCATGTTCGATTTTCGAGCAGAGCCCGATACTCACCGTGACTTTTAAACTGTGTTCTTCTGCTCGGATAATGGCGTCGCTAATCTTTTGGCGAAGCTTTTCAAAGTAGGGCTCAGCATTTTCAGCGGACATCCCCGTCATATACATACAAAACTCTTCGCCACCAAAGCGCGCGACGATATCTGACTTGCGCACGGATGACTTAATCAACTGCGCAACTTCACGTAATACCGCATCGCCAACCGAGTGGCCATACTTATCATTCACAGACTTAAACTTATCAATATCAATCATGGCGCAGGTAACAGGAGTATTATGGCGTAAAGCCGACTCATGCATTGCCTCAACTACCTCAAAAAAGTGGCGACGGTTAGATACATTGGTCAAATAGTCGTAACTTGCCGCTGTAGCAAGCTCTTGATAAGTATTCAACCTGTCCAGATAAGAGTTAATGCGTAAATAAAATTCTTCTGCTAAAAACGACTGCTTAATAATAAAGTCGTCCGCGCCATGCTTGAGGAAGTTCGCCGCCATAATTGTTTGGCCTGCGCCCGACATACCCAGAATCGCTAACTCTTGTTTGCTATAGATTCGACGTAAACGTCGTGTTAGCTCACAGCCATCCATACCGGGCATATTGTAATCCGTAATCACCATTTTTACGTCCTGATGATATTTAACGTAATCTAAGGCTTCCTTGGGATCGGTAAAGTGAACCACATCGTACTGATGAACTTCGAGTAAAATCTGTAGTAGTTTCGCGGAGGTTTTAGAGTCCTCAACAATCACGATTTTGTTACTAGGGTTACGTTCTAAGCGTAGGAGAGTACTAATAATTTCATTGACTACATATTTGTCATGTTTGATGACATAGTCGATAACTCGTAAATGCCAGAACTTATTACGTAAGGTTGCAGTAACGTCGCTGATCAGAATAATCGTGGGTATTTCATATGAGCGGAATAGTTCGGCTGTTTCACCTTCAGCTGAATCCCGAAGTCTGTAGCTCACCAAGCAAGCATGAATCGACTTGATATCTAATCGACTTAAAACCAACTTCGCCTCTTCTAGAGAGTTACAAGTAATGACACCAAAAGGAGTTTGCTCAATAATCTGCTTTTCAACTAGGGCGCAGAAGAACTTACTGTCATCAACGATTATGATTTTTTTCACCGGACTTTCCTTATCACCTTTCGGTTCGCCTTATTGACCTACGCATTGTTCACACGGGAATGAAATTGGCACAATTGTAGTACGTTTCGGATAAAAATCTCCGAAGTGGATAGCTTTATTCAAAAAAAACTCAATAAATTTGTAAAATTTCAATCGCAAAATAGGGCTGGTTTGACCAATAAAGTGTATATTTTATTGACATAATTGACCCTAGATCAAACGAAAAGTTGTAAAAATATTTTTTTCAAATCAGTAGTTCTCAAAATTCTTGTTATATAGCTCATTGATTTAAGCTGTTGAGTATTGATTCTTTTTTAATCAAATATGCATTAAATAGTTACTCGGTGACAATGTGTGGCGATCCATTTTATTTCTTGTAAAAAAAGCTAGCAAAATACGAAAAATCAGCTTCTTATCGGTAAAACCTCACTAGTTTTGTTTAAAAAATAGACAATAGACAAACGTTGCTTGCTGGGCATATATTGAGCTTTCGTTGTTAAGTGATGCAGTTATGCATTGCTATGAAGGTGGTAAAGGATTACCGATTGGTGATGTTTTATTTGATTTTGGAATAGCCTAAACAGGTTTCAGTGGAGGGAGTTCTTATGAACCGACCAATATTATCTATAACGCAGTCCATTTTAGGTATTGGACTGTTGTTAATAAGTTACACAGGTGCGGCAGCACCAAAAATTCACGAAGTTCAGCCTTACCCGTCAGATGCTCCGACAAATTTAGTTATTTGGGGAGCTGGATTTGACGATCCCAGTATTTTCTTTGGGACACACCCTGATCCTTTAGTGATTAGCGCCGATCAGTCGGCGTGTGTTGATATGGAGTTTAACCCGGCTCCACCGTTAGATCCCACTGATTTCCAATGTGTGGTTGTTGACTTGCCCTATGTCACTAACGGTACGCCAGCCGTACCGTCTGGTGATTACCTTTTAAAAATCGTAGTCGAAGGAATGAATATTTGTGGCTCAAAACCAAGTTCAGTGACCTTTGAGTACAATCCTTCTGACTGCTTAGGCGTTAATGCGCAAGGCGCTAGCTGTTCTGGTGACATGACCGGCGCTATCGGTGCTACGAGCGTTAGTTTAACCAGTCAAGCCAATAAGTGGTCATTCCCCAATCAGATCAACCCTGGTGAGCTTGTAACATTTGATGCTAACCATCCTTCAGCGAATGAATTGGATGTGGCGCTTAGTGAGAATGGACTGTCTCAAAACTTCAGTATCCATACATCTTGTTCACAACCTCTGTTGCTGGGTGATGTGTTCGGTAGCTTTACCTTAGTTGATTATATTGGTGAGGAAGGCTCTCCATTTGATGAAATGGATCTGTATGACCTAACCATTGGCGGCGTCGGTCCTCAAGGCCCAGAAGGTCCTGAAGGCCCGCAAGGTCCACAGGGCAAAAAAGGTGACGCCGGTGATCAGGGTCCAGCTGGCCCACAAGGTGACCAAGGTCCTCAAGGTAAAGTCGGTCCAGCAGGTGCTGACGGTGCTCAAGGCCCACAAGGTAAAGTCGGTCCAGCAGGTGCTGATGGCGCTCAAGGCCCACAAGGTAAAGTCGGTGCCAAAGGTGATACCGGTGACCAAGGTCCACAGGGTAAAGTCGGTGCCAAAGGTGATACCGGTGCTCAAGGCCCACAAGGTAAAGTGGGTGCCAAAGGTGATACCGGAGACCAAGGCCCACAAGGTAAAGTCGGCCCAGCTGGTGCTGATGGTGCTCAAGGCCCACAAGGTAAAGTCGGTGCCAAAGGTGATACCGGTGACCAAGGTCCACAAGGTAAAGTCGGTGCCAAAGGTGATACTGGTGACCAAGGTCCACAAGGTAAAGTCGGTGCCAAAGGTGATACCGGTGACCAAGGTCCTCAAGGTAAAGTCGGTCCTCAAGGTGCACAAGGTGACCAAGGCCCACAAGGTAAAGTCGGTGCCAAAGGTGATACTGGTGATCAAGGCCCACAAGGTAAAGTCGGTGCCAAAGGTGATACCGGCGACCAAGGCCCTCAGGGTAAAGTTGGTCCAGCAGGGGCGGACGGAGCTCAGGGACCTCAGGGTAAAATGGGCTTGAAGGGTGATACTGGTGACCAAGGTCCGCAAGGTAAAGTTGGCCCAGCAGGGGCGGACGGAGCTCAGGGACCTCAAGGTAAAATGGGCTTGAAAGGTGACACAGGTGACCAAGGTCCTCAGGGTAAAACTGGTCCTCAAGGTCTACAAGGCCCTCAAGGTAAAGCGGGCCCTAAAGGCGATGCTGGTGACCAAGGTCCTCAAGGTAAAGTCGGTCCTCAAGGTCAAAAAGGTGATCCAGGAGACGATGGTATCGGCACTAACCTCATGTGCTTCAGTACTGACCAAACCATTGGTACTAGTGGTAAATACATGGGCTTAGGTCAGCAAGCGGGTTCGCATGACAGTGTGGGCGTCATTAGCCCATTCCTAGCAGGCGCTGAAGTGGTGACCCTTGTTGTCAAAGCGGCTCAGGGTAATAGCCCACGCTCAGGATCAGCGGTCTTGTTCCATGACGCTGCGGGCGGAGCGCAAGGTGGGGAACCACTTGGTACAGCGCCTAATAACCAATGTATCCTGAGTAATACCCCGGTTAAAAGTATCTGTAAAATCACATTCGCTACCAATAACGCATTAGAGTTATTCGATAGCTTAAGTGTATTCATTAAAACAGATGCTGGTAGTTTCGAGGGTGGCTCAGCTTGTATCTTAATCGACCCAGATGGTACTGATTAACATACCACGAGCAAGTAGAAAAGCCTGGCCTACGCTGGGCTTTTTCTACGACTGGCCGTAATGTTTAAAAAAGGTGATATGCAAATGAAGGATGTATTTGTGTTTAAAATAATCAAGCTTGCTGTTTTATATTGTAGCTTTGTGATGGTGTGCATCTTTGGTAGCCCGATTGCAGCCTCAGCCAGCGAGGTTACACCACAAAGCAGCCGCGCAAGCTCGACAGTTGAAATAACTGGTCGGTGGAATCAGGGCCCTGTCTTTGCGAGTGCTGTCAGTGGTAACTACTTATATTTCGGTTCCTCAGGAACGGTAAGAGTGGTCGCTGTTGAAAAGGATGGTTCTCGAAATGCTGTTGCCTGGGAAGAGGTTGCTTCGATTCAAACTGATGGTGTGGTCAGGGATATGATTCTTCGTGATGACCATCTCTATATAGCCGATGGATCAGGTTGGTTACGCTTGGTTAACATCAAAAATCCCAGAAAACCTAAACTCAGTGGCAAGCTCGAACTGGATAGTGAAATTAAAGCGATTCATATTGAAAATGATCGAGTTTATATTGCCGCGGGATGGAAAGGCATTCACATGATCGATGTCTCCAAGCCACACAAACCTGAGCTTATCGATAGCTTCCCGTCCAAAGGTTACTCGCTAGATCTTGTGGTCAAAGAGGGTATTGCCTACGTCGCAGCAGGGCACGATGCCGGCCTGCAAATTTCAGATTTGTCCAATCCAAGCGAACCCAAAGCGCTTGGCTCACATCCTATCGCTGGTAGTGCTTCGGGCATTGATACCAATGGGCGTCATGTCTTTGTGGTTAACATGGATGATCATGAGCCTAGTCTGAGTATTTTTGATGTTTCCGATAAAGATAATCCGACGCAGGTTGCTGCGGAGCCGCTGGAGTATGGTGCGGAGCGCGTCAGAATTGATGGCAACTTGGCTTATGTCGCTGGTGTGGCTAATGATGCTGGATTGATTGTGATTGATATTGCCGATCCTGCTAACCCTAAAAAGCTTGGGGCTTGGTGGGATTCAACCTGCTCTGAGTCAGTCACCATAGATAATCAAATCGCTTACTTGGCGCACGGCGATCAAGGTCTTGAAGTTTTAGATGTGCGTAAGCCCGATGAGCCGATAGTGATCAAACATTTCTCGGCTGCGGGTCACGTCCGAGGGATTGATACGCAGGGTGATTATGCCTTTGTTGCCAACGGCTATCGAGGGTTAAAGATTGTTGATGTGACTGATGGCGCTAACCCTAAAGATGTTTCTGAGCTGAAAACTTACCGCGCGCTGGATGTTGATGTGGCGGGACCATTTGTTCATGTCGCTGATGACTGGGCAGGGTATAAGCTGATTGATATTTCTGATCCAACAAACCCTTTAGAAGTTTCATCTTTAGACACCCCGGGTTATGCCGAAGGTATTCAGGTCAATGGCCATTATGCCTATATCGCAGATGGTGAAGGTGGCTTGCGGATATTGAATGTCTCTAATCCTAAGCAGCCTGTTGAGGTCGCCGCTGTGTCGCTCGGTGGTTATGCTTATGAAGTTAGTGTGCAAAACGACATAGCTTACGTGGCCGCTGGGAAAGCCGGGCTCGTCGCGGTGAATGTCAGTATTCCAACCAGCCCCATCATTTTAGACAGTTATAAATTTAGTGATAGAAAATTTGAGGCGCGAGGCGTTGACGTTAGGGGTGCTCACGCGTATCTGGCTGCTGGATATATGGGGTTATTGGTGGTCGATATCACCAGTCCAAATGATTTAAAAAGTGCAGGGATTTTCGAAACCAAGTGGCGCGCTAATAACGTGAGTATTTCAGGTGATAGAGCTTTTTTGATTGATTCCGCATCAATTAAAGTGCTCGATATTCGCAATCCAGAAGCTCCAGTACACATTGGTGATCAAAAGTTGCCAGCCAATGCCGCTCGCATACACGCTAATGATGTTGGGGTCTATGTCGCAGGTATGGAGTCTGGCTTGATCATCTTTGAGCCATAAACTGAGTTCACCATTCAGCAAAAAAGCGTGCAATGTGCACGCTTTTATCATGACATTCTTATTATTGAGAACAAGGTTACTACCGTGATGACTGTTTTGATAAATGCTTCTCACGATAGTTTTCATACCACAGCTGAGTCGCGCCACACACTGCTGCTGGCATCACCAATAAATTGACCACAGGAACCATGGTACACAGCATGACTAAACTGCCAAAGCCAAGTGTTCCACTGCGGCCGGTTTGTAAGGTTTTTAGCATGTTGTCAAACGGAATCTTATGGTTATCCATCGGATAGTCGATGTATTGAACCGACATCATCCAGGCATTAAAAACAAACCATATGATTGGGAAGGCAATAGCGCCGATAATGGGCACGAATAACACTAACAAGCAGAGAATGGCTCTTGGAATGTAATATTTCAGCTTCGTCCATTCGCGCTTAAGTAGGCGGGGAGTATCTTTTACTAGGCCCTTAAAGCCTTCGTCTGCAATCGGTATATCTGTGTTACCATTTTCAGCATGAAGCTTACGTTCAACGGCTTCAGCTAATAAGCCGTTAAAGGGCGCTGCAATCCAGTTTGCAAGCATAGAAAAGAAAAAGAAGATAAATAGTACGGCGCCGACAATCACGATGGGCCACACCAGCCAAGCGAGCGCAGTCCCTAACCATTCCCAAGCTCCCCAGCTGGTTACGGTGGCTTCTACCCATGCCGCCCAAGAAGACAGTTGATTTATCAGGTAAATCAATGCGATAGTTAGCAAAGTTAAATTAATCCCTAAAGGGATGAAAACGTAGCGTTTTATGCCTTTTTGGAGCAACATTCTAAAGCCGTTGGCTAAATAATGAGCACCTTCAAAACTATTTTGAGCCATGCAATGATTTTTTACACTTACTATGTGCTAAATGATGCAAAATAATTTACACTTAAACGCTTTAGATGATAACCCTAAAATTGTTACAGACCCTTACAGAATGCTCTGAGGAAGAGATACTGTAAGAGAATACGTAAGAGAATAAATGCGATTAAAACAAATAAAATTAGCAGGATTTAAATCATTCGTTGACCCAACGACCGTATCGTTCCCAAGTAATATGACTGCTGTAGTCGGCCCGAATGGCTGCGGTAAGTCCAACTTGATTGATGCCGTACGCTGGGTGATGGGGGAGTCATCGGCAAAGAACCTTCGTGGTGATGCCATGACTGATGTGATTTTCAATGGTTCTACTGGCCGTAAGCCAGTCGGACAAGCCAGTATTGAGCTGGTTTTTGACAACTCTGATGGCACCGTTAAAGGCGAGTACGCAAATTTCAACGAAATTTCTGTTCGCCGTATGGTTAACCGTGAAGCCCAGTCGACGTACTTCCTCAACGGCACTCGTTGTCGTCGTAAAGACATTACCGACATTTTCTTAGGCACAGGTCTTGGTCCGCGTAGCTATGCCATTATCGAGCAGGGCATGATTTCAAAGCTGATTGAGTCTAAGCCTCATGAGCTGCGTATCTTCCTAGAAGAAGCCGCCGGAATCTCGAAGTATAAAGAGCGTCGTCGCGAAACGGAAAATCGTATCCGTCATACCCGTGACAACCTTGATCGTTTGAATGATTTACGAGAAGAGCTTGGAAAGCAGCTATCGCATTTAAAACGTCAGGCGACCTCTGCCGAGCGTTATAAAGAATATAAAGCCGAAGAGCGCGAACTCAAAGCCCAGCTGGCTGCCATCCGCTGGCAAGAATACAACATGAAGATTGAGTCGCTGGATGAAGCGATTCATAAAATGGAAACGGAAGTTGAGGCGAAAGTTGCCGATCAGCGTCATTCAGACAGTGAAATTGAAAAGTCACGTGAACTGCACATTGAGTTGACGGATGCACACAACGAAGTTCAAGGTCGCTTTTACGGTATTGCTGCAGATATTGCACGCTTAGAGCAAGCGATTGAGCATGCTCGTCAGCAAAAATCACAACTTCTTGAAGATAAAACACAAGTTGAAGCTTCGCTCGATAAGTTGCGTGACCAGCTAAAGTTTGACGAGTCCAAACTTGAAGAAATGATGACTGAGTTGCTACAGGCCGAGCCAGAATTAGAAATGAACTCTGAGCAGGTTGAAGAGCAACAGCAGCAGTTGAATGATTTAGAAGAAGATATGCGCATTTGGCAACAAGATTGGGATGTTTTCAATCAGCAAGCTAGTGCGAATGCGCAAAAAACTGAAGTTGAAAAAACTCGGATTCAACACCTAGAGTCGCACTTATCGCGTCATCAAAAACGTATTGAAGAAATTAAAGATGAAATTGGCCAGCAGCAGTCAGGGCCAATGGAATCTGAGTTGATGAAAGCGGCACAAGAACTCAATACTGCTGAAGAGCAAGCTGAAAAACTTGAGGAAGAGGTGCAGGATGCGGTTGAGAAAATTAACCAGTCACGTCATGACCAACGCCAGCATAATCAAAAGCTCGAAGAAACACGCAAAGAATTACGCGGTTTAGAATCTCGTAAAATATCGCTAGAAGCATTACAAAGTGCTGCACTCGGCTCAGATAATGAGCAAGCCGTGAAGTGGCTTGAGTCAAACGATCTCAGTAATCAAACGCGTTTAGCGCAGAGTCTTAGTGTCGATAGTGGCTGGGAAATTGCTGCAGAAACTGTGTTAGGGCAATACCTCGAAGCGGTTGTGGTGGACTCTCCCGATAGCTACGCTACCAGCTTGTCAGAATTAGCCTCAGGTTCGATTCTGCTGGTGAACAGTGATTCTGCAAATACCGCTGAGTCAGGCCGTTTATCCGATAAAGTAAAGGGTGCTTCGGCGCTGAACGGTACTTTGAATAATGTCTTAGTCGCTAATGATTTATCAGAAGCGTTAGACAAGCGCTCAAGTCTTGCTCCACAAGAATCCATCATTACCAAAGACGGTGTTTGGCTGGGTAAGGACTGGCTTCGAGTTTCTCGAGCCAGCGATAATGAAGCCGGTATTTTAGAGCGTGAAGCAGAGCTTAATGAGATTTACCAAAAGATCGAACAACAAGAGGCGATTCTAGAACAGCTTGAAGAAACCAAAGAGCAACTATCCGAACAGTTAAGCCAGTACGAAGAAACTTGGCAGACTAAACAGTCACAGTTGGCTCAGGCGAATAAGAAGCACAGCGAGTTGCGTGCTAGTGTTGGTACACAGCAAGCTAAGCTAGAGCAAGCGCAAAACCGTTTAGAGCGCCTCAAGCGTGAACAGCAAAATATCATAGAGCAGGTTCATGATGATGAGGCTGCGTTAGCAAAAAGTCGCCAGCTTATTGAGCAATTGCTTGACTCTATGGAGCAAGACAGCGACAAACGTGAAAAGCTAATGGCAGAGCGCGAAGAACGCCGTGCTCAACTAGAAACTCGTCGAACTCAAGCTCGAGAAGCCAAAGAGGCAGAACAAAAGTTGGCGATTCGAGTGAGCGCGCTAAAAGCTGAAGTTAACTCAACACGTTCAGGCTTTGAGCGAGTCAATTCGCAGATTGGCGAACTGACCTCACGTAAAGTTGAGCTAGAAAACCGTTTAAGCAGCGATCGCGACCCGTCTGAAGAGTATAAAATTGAACTGGAAGAAGCTTTAGAGAAGCGTCTTGTTGTCGAAGAAGAAATGAAGCAGGCGCGTAATAAACTCAGTGAGATTGACGAAAAGATGCGCAAACTTGAGCGTCTACGTCACGAAGCGGAGCAGGGCGCGCAGGGCGTTCGTTCGCGTTTGGAAAAGCTGCGCATGGACTGGCAAGAAGCCAAAACTCGTCAGAATACGCAGTCAGAAATCCTCAAAGACGCAAAGCAAGATGTTGACCAAGTACTTGAAAGCTTACCTGATGATGCTTCAGAGAGTGCTTGGCTTGAGCATATTGAGCAAGTGTCTGGACGCATTCAGCGTTTAGGTGCCATTAACTTAGCTGCAATCGAAGAGTTTAAAGCTGCTGAAGAGCGCAAAGTGTATCTTGATGCGCAAAATGATGATTTAGAGGAAGCATTAGAAACGCTCGAAAGCGCAATCCGCAAAATTGATCACGAGACTCGCACACGCTTTAAAGAAACCTTCGACAAAGTGAATAAAGGTGTTCAGGAATTATTCCCTAAGGTGTTTGGTGGCGGCCATGCGTATCTAGAGCTAACGGGCGAAAACTTACTGGATACAGGTGTTGCGGTGATGGCGCGTCCGCCTGGTAAGCGTAATTCAACGATTCACTTGTTGTCAGGTGGCGAAAAAGCTCTGACAGCGATTTCATTGGTGTTCTCAATTTTCCAACTTAACCCAGCACCTTTCTGTATGCTGGATGAGGTTGATGCACCATTAG
Source organism: Kangiella taiwanensis (assembly GCF_020005165.1). GTDB lineage: Bacteria > Pseudomonadota > Gammaproteobacteria > Enterobacterales > Kangiellaceae > Kangiella > Kangiella taiwanensis. The sequence goes on along the minus strand of NZ_JAHCLT010000003.1, from coordinate 221,924 downwards.
ATGATGCTAACGTTGGTCGTTATGCCAACCTAGTGAAAGAAATGAGCGAACACTTGCAGTTTATTGCGATTACGCATAACAAGATTGCAATGGAAATGGCGGATACACTATTGGGTGTTACCATGAGTGAACCTGGTGTGTCTCGTGTGGTCTCAGTAGATGTGGACGAAGCGGCTGCATTAGCGGCTTCATAGAACAATAAATTCGGTAAGGGTGATTTAATGGAGTGGCAACTCGCAATATTGCTAGCTTTAGTCAGTCTGGTCATTATTGGCTTTATTTATTTTGATGCAAAGCGTCGCACAAGAGTAAGAAAAGAGCGTGTCGAGCGTGAGCTGTATCAGGAGCGACTTGAGAAAAGTCGAGATAATGCAGGGTTTGATGACGATGGTATCGGACAAGTCCGTGTTGTTGGAGACGAGTTAGAGGAGTCTAGTGAACCACTGAAAAGAGAGGGCATATCAAGTGAGTTGGAGTCTGAGACGGCCACAAGATTTAGCGAAGAACCACAGGTAGAGAAGGCCAAACCTGAAGAACCTCTTGCTGCAAAAAAAAGTACAAAAGAAACCTCTAATCTCGAGCCGACAGAGCCTTCTGGTCCAGTCGAGCCGACGATTTCGGAAAGCGATATTCCTGTACTCGATGATGCCTTATTTGAGTTCACCAAAGAAAGTTTAAAGAAAGATCAAACAAAGCTCGAAGAAGCCAAGAAAGAGCCAACGGTTGAGCAGCCACAACAAACGTCCCTGTTTGATGATCCAGAAGATACAGAAGAACCGTCGATTGAAGCTGAACCTGAGCTTATCTTTTCATTATTTGTTGTTGCGGAACAAGAACGACCATTCAAAGGCCCTGAGTTAATTCAGTCATTGGTCGAGCAGGGCATGCGTCATGGTGATATGGATATTTTCCACCGTCACGCGCAGGCTAACGGCCGTGGTGCTGTACAGTTTAGCTTAGCTAATGCCTTCGAGCCCGGTATTTTTGACCTGAAAAAAGTTGATGACCTAGAAACTCGAGGTCTCGCATTGTTTATGACCTTACCTGGCCCGAAAAAACCGATGAAAGCCTATGATTTGATGGTCAAAACGGCTCAAGGGATTACTAAAGAGTTAGGCGGTTATGTCTTAGACGCGACAAAGAGTAACTTTAGCAAACAAATTGAATCGCATCATCGCGAACAAATTGTTGAGTTCGAACGTAAACAACTTCTCAATAAATAACCACTCGTTATGACGAATAAAGCCGACAACGTATCAAAAGAGTTGGAGCGGTTACGCTCTCTTATTAACGATTATAACTATCAATATTATGTGCTTGATGATCCTTCTGTTCCAGATGCGGAATATGACCGGCTTTATCGAGAATTGACTCAGCTAGAAGCAGAGCACCCGGAACTCATCACTACAGACTCTCCAACACAACGCGTTGGTGCGAAACCTGACTCTGGCTTTGCAGAGGTTGTACATGAGTTGCCGATGTTGTCCTTAGATAATGCTATGGATAACGACGAAATGATTAACTTTAATCGTCGTGTGATTGACCGTTTGGCTTTTAGTGGTGACATTGAATACGTGTGCGAACCTAAACTTGATGGCTTGGCGATCAGTTTGCTCTATGAAGATGGTGTGCTGACCAGAGCTGCAACGCGCGGCGATGGGACGCAAGGTGAAAACATTACGTTAAACGCAAAAACTATCCGCTCTATTCCTTTAAAGTTACGGATAGAGAACCCTCCTAAACGTATTGAGGTTCGCGGTGAAGTCTTCATGCTCAAGTCATCGTTTGAGACGATCAATGAAGAAGCTAGAGAGCAAGGTAGTAAGGTTTTTGCTAATCCAAGAAATGCTGCTGCAGGCAGTTTGAGACAGCTTGATCCACAAATAACGGCCAAGAGAAACTTATCTTTCTATGCCTACTCTATGGGGTTAGTGTCAGACGACTTTGAGTTAGAAGGACAACACTTTGCCCGCCTACAGCAAATTAAGCAGCTTGGCTTACCAGTCTCCTCTGAGGTGAAAGTTGTAAAAGGCATTGATGGCTGTCTGGAGTACTACCAAGATATTTCAGAACGACGAGATTCGTTGCAGTACGAAATTGACGGCGTGGTTAATAAGGTTAATGAGATAGCACTTCAAGAGCGACTGGGATTTGTTGCACGAGCGCCGCGCTGGGCGATAGCTCACAAATTTCCTGCGCAAGAGGAGATTACTCAGTTAACGGGTGTAGACTTTCAGGTGGGCCGAACAGGTGCTTTAACCCCTGTTGCACGATTAGATCCTGTATCTGTTGGTGGCGTCACGGTGAGTAATGCTACTTTGCACAACATGGATGAAATACAGCGCCTTGGCGTGATGATTAATGATTACGTGATTATTCGCAGAGCGGGAGATGTGATACCGCAAGTTGTGAGTGTCATTGAGGACCGACGCCCTGACAATCTTATTGCGATTGAAACACCGCTAGAGTGTCCCGTATGTGAGTCACCTGTTGAGCGGGCAGAAGGAGAGGCTGTTATTCGCTGTACCGGTGGACTTGTTTGCTCGTCACAAAGAAATGAAGCCTTAAAGCACTTTGCATCACGTAAAGCGATGGATATTGATGGCCTTGGGGATAAGTTAGTCGAAATCTTTTCTGAGAAAGGCTACGTAAAAAGTATCAGTGATTTATATCGTGTTACAAAAGAGCAGATCGTTGGGTTGGAGCGAATGGGTGAAAAGTCTGCGGATAATCTTTTAAGCGCATTAGAAAAGAGCAAAAGCACCACACTCCCTAAATTTTTGTATGCGCTTGGTATTCGAGAGGTTGGGGAAGTTACAGCAAAAAATATTGCTAATCATTTCTTAACGATTGAAGCCATAATGCAGGCATCTCAAGACGAGCTGGAATCTGTGTCAGATGTTGGACCTATTGTGGCGCACCATATTACCGCATTTTTTGACAATGAGGATAACCGTCAACAGGTTCAGGAGCTGATGGAGTTAGGCGTTCATTGGCCTCAGATTGAAAAAAAATCTGATGAAGAGCTCCCCCTAAAAGAGAAAACCTACGTCATAACCGGCAGCTTTGAGGGAATAAGCCGTGCGGAGATTAAGGAAAAGCTTGAGTCGCTAGGGGCAAAGGTTGCAGGTTCTGTGTCAAAGAAGACGAGTGGGCTGATTGCTGGTGAAAAAGCTGGTAGTAAACTAACAAAAGCCGAGTCACTTGGGATTGAAGTGTTAGGGCTGGAGTTTGTTCATAGCCTAGAAGATATATAAGCTATAATCATCGACAATCAGCTCGTTATTTTGCTAAGTTGATTTGATTTTTCCCCTGATTCTTAGAGACGTATAGAGCTTTATCAGCTTCTCGGATCAGCTGTAAACTATCTTTTGTATCACTCTTAAGTGATGACACGCCGACGCTAATCGTATAGCGGCAGGTCTGATTTTCTACGATCATGGGAATAATTTTTTCACTGACAATCTTAAGGTAGCGTTTAGCTTCAAATTTGCCAATTTTTGGAAGAATGATAAGGAATTCATCACCCCCATACCGGCCGATTAGGCTATTGTTTGGTAGCTCTTCCAGTAACAGGTTGGCTAAGTTTTTTAAGCAACGATCGCCTGTTTCGTGTCCGAACGTATCGTTGACATTTTTAAAATCATCAACATCTAGAAATGCGATACTCAGATCGTCATTATTACGCTGTGCTCGAACTAAGTTGAGTTCGAGACGTTCAACAATAGCACCTCGGTTGAGTAATCGTGTGAGGTCATCAGTTTCGGCTTTTGTTTTAATTAGCCTCAGGCTCTCAATGTTGAGTAAGCAGCGAGTGAGCTCTGTAGCGTAGTGTTGCAAAAAATCGAGCATAGACTCGGTCGGTTTAAAGTCATCATCTACTTCGAGTATTAAACAGCTCCACTCGTGCCTACGCATGGTCACAGGGATGACGAACATATCCTCGTAGATGATATCGGCCTCAAGCCGCTTAGGAGCTTTTAAATCGCACAGGCGCTTTATCTGTAGTGAGTTGTCTCTAATTACCTGAGAATACTTTTGTCGCTCTTGGCTGGTTGCAGTGTAAATATGAATTTTGTCATCCATTTGATAGATAGCTGCTGCACTAACAAACTTGATCCTTTTTCTTAAATCTTTAAGGAAAGTCGAGACGACGATCGTTTCATATTCCTGTGATTTGCTGGTGTGAAGTTTCTGGGTAATGTTATTCAGTAACGTCGAAAAGTTTTTTTGCAGTTCATAAGCTTGAGAGCGCTCAAGGTATTCTTTTTGTGCAGTATCTCTTTGAGTCTTTAACTGTAAAACTCGATCTGCTAAACCCAGCGTGAATATTGTTGCTTCGAGCAGTGATGCTATGGCAAAGCCCTGACTAAATATGAAGTTCATCGGCAAAATATCAAACGTCGTCAGAATTCGACAAACGCCAGCAAGAATTAGCAGGGCAAAGGCTAAGGAAAAGAAAAAGGCTTGACGGTTTGAGCGACGTAGTAGCTTTACAACTAACCAAACATAGAGCGGAAACGCTAATACTAGCGTCAGATTCGTCATGTTGACGATGATTTGTGGTATCGGAAAGAAGATAAAGCCCGTAATGAAATAAAGTAGCATCGCTCCTCGGAAGACGGTGAGACATTGATGCTCGACAGGAGCCAGTTTTTTTGTCGATAGAAACGCTTGAGTAAAGCTGTATAGGCCATACATGCTTAAACAGAGAAATACGAACTGCGTATTTTTGTTGTTTGCTAAAAATGATAATGCAGGGAATTGGTAAATATAGCCAGTGCTTCCCATCAGGAATACTAAGAAGGTACTGTTGTAGAAAATATAGAGCAAGTATTCCCGTCGCTTAATAATGAGGTAGAAAAATACGTTAACTAAAATGAGCAGCAATATGCCAAAAAATATTGCGGTATAGAGTTGATTATACTGGTTATCTAATCGGTTAAAGGTCTCATATTCCCATATCTCCACTACTGGAGATGTCTCACGATAATGCTCTACATAGAGGTAGAGCTCTTTTGATGTGATGTTTTGTAAGTTATACGAGTGCTGAAAGGCCATAAACTCCGGGGCACTGTTAAAGTCATAACGAGTACTTTTGGATAACAGTTGTAGGTTACCTCGCTCGAGTTGATAAAGGCGAGTTTCTTCAAGTAAACCGGGAGTAATCACCAGAAGCGGGTTAGTTATCTGCTTAATGGTATTAGGAATACGGTACAGTTTATGGGTTTGTTTCAGTTGAGTTTTTTTTGTTAAAAAGATATCAACGTTATGAATACGGTTTAGATTCTTAATTTGCTCGGGATCTTTGAGATCGTAAAAACTTAGGTCTGTCTTGATTGGGACTAAGTTTGCCTGAGTTACAATTTTCGACGCAGCCAGCAAAATAGCTACCAGTAAGATACTGATAGCTATTGTCGCATAGTGCAGTCGTCCTATCATTTAAGCTTAATGTCACCAATGTGTCGTAACTCAGGACAGTGACGCAGTAGATCTCCTGGGGTTACGAACATGGCAGATTGAGCCTGTAGAATAGCAATGCCTTGCTTTGGATCGGCTTTGTCTAAATCCACCTGCTGGCTGACGCCGTGTAATGTTTGTGCGAAGTCGTGAATAGCGTCGAGTAATTCATCGGAAACGGTGCCTGAAGCTAATAGTGTTTCGTCATTCATGGCTTTGTAGAGCTCTTGAGCTAGCTCTTCGTCCGTAGCCTTTTCAGACTGTAATGCTCCAAGTAGCGTTTGCTGACGTTTATGCTTAAACGCTTTGTGAAGCAGGCTTGAGCGCGTATTATCACTTTGTAAGTTACCGCTCTTTATACTCAGCTGATAGGCTTTTCCTGCTTCTTGATAACACTCGAACACAAACTGTGAACACACCATGGGATGTTTATCAGGGTATTTATGCTGATTAATGGCATCCAACAGCTTTTCTGTGAGACGCTTTAAAATGCGGAGAATAATCTTTTGTGTAGTATCGCTTGGAGTGAACTTTTTATAGATTAGAAGCATGCCTACCAGATAGAGATTATTCATGGCATAGGGCGCTTCACCATTCAGGTAACGAGCGGCAACATCCATCACCGGTTTAAAATCGTCAATGGGCTTGTTCAGGCGCATAACATGTACAGTGCGGCCAGGGAAGCGCATGGTGGCCTCTGCAATGCGAACAGCCGGCGGTGTCTCTTCGACCAGTTTTGTTGGAATTTGATAGGTCATGGCAGCATGACTGACGGGGGCGTCAGTAAGCCATGTGATTGCTTTGGATATCCAGCTACCTTCTTCGGGTGAGAAAAGTAGGATATCACCAGCGTTTAAATCTCTTACATGCATCGTAACTCCCTCTTTTTTAAAGTTAAATATAGCGATTTAATGCAAAAATGTATAGTGTTTGTCAAAGCTTAACCATATAGATTAGCATAGGGTGTCAAGCCAAACTGTGCTGAGGAGAACTTATGAAACCTTTTATTATAATGATAATTAGTGTAACCACCGCCATCGATACCATGCAGGCAAATGCTGCAGGAGCAGAAAACAGCTGTAAAGACTATGATGTATTCGTGTTACGTCATTTAGAGAAACAAGAAGATGGTACTAAAGACCCAAGCCTAACAAAGGCTGGAAAAGCACAAGCGCAGCAGCTCGCTGAACTCCCTATGATTAGTGATGTGAGTCATGCCTTTTATACCCCCTATAAAAGAACTTATGAAACCTTGGAGTTTATTGAAACCGATAAGACGAGTTACGATCCCAAGCAAACAGATGAGTTGATCGCTACAATTAAACGAGAACATTGCGGTAAAACCGTATTGGTAGCCGGGCATTCAAATACGGTACCGAACATCATAAAAGCACTGGGCGGGAATTTTACGATTACTTATGCTGGTCAAAAATTGGATGTCGAGCCGACGGTTTTGTTAAGTGAAAAGGATTATGGGAGCGTATTCAGAGTGACGTTCCATAACGGACGGATTCACCAACAGCTCTATAAATTGCATTACGTTGGCAAAGAGGGAAGGGCCTTACAAAACAGATAGTGACAGTGCAACTGGCATAAAAAATCCCGCTAACTCACTGCTGAATTAGCGGGATTTTTATTTATTGGACTTTAAGAACTCGTTTTTGCAGCTTGTGAAGAGCTGTGTTCACGAGACGAGTCGTCCGAAGTTTTGGTTATAGCGCCATCAAAGCTATGAGGTTGGGCCTTGAATGCAATCGGCTCAATGGCATCTTCCGTAATCGCTTTGCTCGCTGGAGCGCTTGCGCTGGTTGATAAGTGGCCATTTGAGACTTGCGCCGGCTTTGAGTCGCTCACTTGTGAAGTTTGTTCCTGAGAAACAACCGCGCCTTCTGACACTTCTGTTATTTCAGGTTGTTGCTTTTCGACAACCGTATTTTCCTCTGCTTCAACAGGCTTGGCCTCGACAGTGGTCGGCTTTTCATCTTGAGTTTGCTCTAAACCGACAACTTCAGCGGGCTCTTTATTAGCATCAGCTTCTTGATGAGCGTCTTCGGCTTTCGCCTCTGGTGCTTCTTGAGGTTCTTGCTTAATCGCTTCTTGCTGAGGTGCTTCCTGCGACGGTTTAGGCTCAGGAGTAGGCTGTGTTTCTACCGTGTTATCAATGACTTCTGGCAACTCTTCTGTTTTCAACACATCATTTACCGTTCGCTCAAGTGACTTGTGCGCCTTGTAAACCATGATATCTTCTGGGTTCGCTTTAGGGCGTTTTTGCTGCTTCTCTTGAGGCTTAGTTTGCTCACGTTGCTGAGCTTTCTCTTGAGATTGTTGCGGCTTAGTCGCTTGTTGTTGATTCTCCGCTTTCGGCTGTTGCTGCTGAACGTTCTGTTGCTCAGATGCAGGCGTTTGAACCGATGCGAGACGCTCAGCACGAGTTTTTCTTGGCGGACGTTGCTCTACCGGCTGCTGATTTTGCTGTTGAGCATTCTGCTGCTGGTTTTGCTTCTGCTGGCCCTGTTTACGATTGTGTGGGTGGCGATTTCCGCTCTTCTGTTGCTGACCTTGCTTTTGCTGACGATTGTCTTGCTTGCGCTGGTCTTGTTGCTTATTGCGGTTATCTTTGCCCTGGTTCTGTCCACGGTTATCTTGTCGACGATCGTTTCTTCCACGATTACCTTTGTAGTTACCGCGACGATTATTGTGGTTGCGGTTATCTTTACGGTTAGAGCCGTGACCACCTTTGCCTTTATAGTTTTTGCCGTGCTTCTTGCCTTTGCCTTTCTTCTTTTTGTCATCGTTACCAAAAAGGGCATCCCACAAACGCTTGAATAAACCAGGCTTTTGCTTTTTAGGCTTTTTCTTCGGCTTCTTACTTGGCGCAGGAGGTGGCGCGCTATGCTTGAGACCTTTCAGAGCTGGCTCATCTAGAGGCTGCACAGGCTGAGTCGTACTCTTAACAAGCTCTGTCTCTGGCGGCTTACCAATCAGGCTGTAACTATTATCTTCTAGAGTTTCACCGCCTTTAACACGGAGCACTTCGTAGTGAGGCGTTTCCATGTGTGGGTTAGGTACTACAACTAAACGAACTTTTTGACGCTTTTCAATTTGTTCAATTTTGCGACGCTTTTCATTTAATAAGAAGGTAGCGACTTCAACTGGTAGTACAGCTTGCACTTCAGCTGTTGATTCCTTCATTGCCTCATCTTCCATCAAACGAAGGATTGATAAAGCTAACGAGTCTGTACCACGAATCACCCCTGAGCCACTACAGCGAGGACACACGTGCTGACTTGACTCTTCAAGAGAAGGGCGCAAACGTTGGCGAGACATCTCTAATAAGCCGAAGCGAGAAATTCGACCAATTTGGATTCGTGCACGATCACGTGCAACAGATTCTTTCAGTACTTTCTCAACTTCACGCTGGTTGCGAGGAGGGCCCATATCGATGAAATCGATAACAATCAGGCCACCAATGTCACGTAGACGCAGTTGACGTGCGATTTCTTCGGCTGCTTCTTTGTTGGTGTGCAGCGCTGTCTCTTCGATATCGCCGCCTTTTGTTGCTTTAGCGGAGTTGATATCGATTGATAGTAAGGCTTCGGTTTGGTCAAATACAACTGAGCCACCCGATGGCAGACGAACTTCACGCTGGAAAGCACTTTCAATCTGACTTTCGACTTGATAGCGGTTGAATAGAGGGATTTCATCTTTGTAGAATTTCACTCTGTTCACAAAGTCTGGGCGCTGGTATCCCAGTTCGGTCTTTATGCGGTCATGGACTTCTTTACGATCCACAATGATTTCGCCAATATCTGGACGCAAATAATCACGAATGGCACGAGTAATGACGTCAGACTCTTGTGTGATCAAGAATGGGGCAGGGCGTGTATTTGATACCTCTTTGATGTTCTTCCAGAACTCAAGTAAGTAACCGAAATCGTAATTAATTTCCTCTAGGCTTTTACCTACACCGGCAGTTCTTACAATACACCCCATTCCTTTAGGTACAGCCAGTTGTCCCATAATTTGTTTAAGTTCGGAGCGCTCTTCGCCTTCGATACGGCGAGAAATACCTCCCGCTCGAGGGTTGTTTGGCATCAACACCAAATAACTACCCGCCAAACTAACAGAGGTGGTTAGGGCTGCACCCTTGTTACCGCGCTCTTCTTTGTCAATTTGGACGATGATTTCTTGGCCTTCTTTCAAGGCATCTTTGATGGTGGGGCGACCTTTCTTAGGTGGGTTGTGCATGTATTCACGAGCAACTTCTTTCAAGGGAAGGAAGCCATGTCGTTCTGCACCATAATCAACAAAAGCGGCTTCAAGGCTTGGCTCAATACGAGTCACTTTGCCTTTGTAGATGTTTCCTTTCTTTTGTTCTCTTCCTGCTAGCTCGATATCCAAATCATATAGGCGTTGGCCATCGACCATCGCAACACGCAACTCTTCGTTATGGTGAGTTGCGTTAATTAACATACGTCTCATTGTATAAAAACTCTCTTTTTTAAACTGCGAACACAGTGAGAGCGAGAACAGAATTTAAGGAATAGAGTGAGGTATACCGTCTAACTTATTGTTTAGACAATACTTCTTGGCTTAATTGTGACAAACTTGATCCGACTGTAGAGTCTTGCATTGAGTTGTCTTTCCACGCTTAAAATTAACCACTTATTTCCTGTTTGGCTATTCCACGTCTTACCGCTTTTGTGCATAGAAGAAGCCAAACTAACCGAGCTGTGTTCTAGTTGTCTCCTGAATGCCACCCTTAAAAGAAGGGAGTGATATTCAGCTACTATACTCTCAGCTCTACGATTCTGTTACGCCACCGTGTCCGGTGTTATTACATAAAATTCTTTCGGGGGTGTTGGTATAACCATGCGTTAAACGCTTTGTGGGTTTACATCCAGCACCAATATCGTGTGAGGCTCTGTTCTTGATTGGTATTGTTCTTATACCAATACGCCTCGCTTCTCATCGGAGCACTAAGATCTCCGTTTCGGTATTATAAACAGATATATGGATTCCAGCAACGACTATTATATTTAAGTTCTTGATTTTCAGCTTTCTGAAGGCAATTGGCTACTTTTATCTTTATCATAATAGCGTAGCCCAAGGTGTTGTTTTTAGGCAATTTCAGGTATAGTTGCGGCCGATGAGTAAAGATACCCGCCCAAAAGTTCGATTCGTCGAAGTCAGTGCCGAAGAAGAAGGGCAGCGCATTGATAATTACCTGATGAAAACGCTTAAAGGCGTTCCCAAGTCACGCATTTACAAAATGTTGCGTAAGGGTGAGGTGCGCGTCAATAAAGGGCGTATCAAAGCAGAGTATAAAATTGAAGCTGGGGATACGGTACGAATCCCGCCAGTCCAAACAGCACAGCGCGAGCAAGAAGTTCCTGTGAAACTAAACGTTGTGCAGTCGTTGGAAGATGCCATTATTCATGAAGATGATCGCATTATCGTCATCAACAAGCCCTCTGGTATGGCGGTTCATGGCGGTAGCGGTATGAGCTTTGGTGTGATTGAAGCGCTGAGAGCTTTGCGGCCGAAAGCGCCATTCTTAGAGCTGGCTCATCGTCTCGACCGTGATACATCGGGTTGTTTGATGATTGCAAAGCGTCGAAGCACCTTGCGTTTTATCCATAAGCAACTGCAAGAAAAGAAAATTCAAAAGCGCTATTGGGCGCTAGTAAAAGGAGCTTGGCCTGCGAAGCAAAAATTTGTCGATGCACCATTACGCAAGTTTCAGGTTAAATCCGGTGAGCGACTGGTTCGAGTCAGTGATGATGGTAAGCCTTGTTTAACCAGCTTTAGAGTGGTCGAACGCTTCCAAGACTTAAGTTTGGTCTCAGCTGAGCCCATAACAGGGCGTACGCATCAGATTCGTGTACATGCGCAGTCAGTGGGGTGTAGTCTTATTGGCGATGATAAATACGGTGATGATACTTTAAATCAGCAGTTTAAACGTGATGGCTTGTGCGAGCGTTTATTCCTTCATGCCTATTCATTAGAGTTTAAGGTACGCCCAGAAGATAAAAAACCGATCAAAGTGGAAGCACCGCTACCGGACGATCTTCAACACACTATCGATCAGTTACGAAAATAGCTTAGAGCAGAAACTATATGTTAACTCTCGAAACGCCATTGATTGTTTTTGATTGGGACGGAACCTTAATGAACTCGACTGGGCGAATTGTTTCAGCGATGCAAACCACCGCAAGAAATTTAAAGCTGCCTGTTCCAAGTGATGAAGAGGTTCGCTCGATCATTGGCCTAAGTTTAGGCAATTGCTATCGTAAACTTTTTCCTGAGGTAGATGATCACGACTGGATCACCGAAGAATATCGCTATCAATACGTCGAGGGGGACAAAACGCCAAGCCCAGTGTTTGCAGGCGTGGAGGATGTATTGAGCCATCTAAAAGAAGAGGGTTACTACCTAACTGTTGCTACAGGGAAAGCGCGTCATGGTCTTGACCGTGTCTTAAATGAGTCAAAACTCAAACATTTTTTTGATACGACTATTGCCAGTGATGAGTCCAACAGTAAGCCCGATCCTGCGATGTTGCACACACTAATGAAACACTTTGATGTGAAACCTGAGCAGACGGTGATGGTTGGTGATACCACGCACGATTTAAAGATGGCTCAAAACGCGGGAACGCATGGTGTTGGAGTGACTTACGGGGCGCATAAGATTGAGTCATTGCAGCAACACGCCCCGATTGCGATCATTGACGATATTCGTCAACTAATCTCTGAACAATAATAAAAAGTTAACCTTCTAGCTCTTTCTGCAGGATTTTCAATTGCTTGTAGACTTCCTCTGCGTGGGTATCTGGATCTACGTCAGGGTAGTGGTACACAATATTGCCCTGTGGATCGATAACAAAGGTTTCACGCTCGGCATATTCCATTGGACCAAATCCACCTAGCACCTTATAGGCCTTACTGGCTTCTTGATTCACATCTGCCAAAATGGTGAAAGGTAGCTTGTAAGCGTTTGAAAAATCTTTGTGCGAGCTAACATCGTCTAATGAAATACCCACGATCTCAGCATTTAAAGCTTGATACTCCAAATATTTATCGCGGAAGTTTTTTGCTTCAGTCGTGCAGCCAGGGGTGTCGTCTTTAGGGTAAAAGTACAACACTAGCCATTGACCTTTGTAGTCTTCAAGACTCTTAGTTTCGCCATTCTGGTCTTCTAACTCAAAGGTTGGCGCTAGAGCTCCGACCCAGTTTGAGGCGACGGCAACGTTTGCAGATAGCAACAAGCCGAAAACTACCAATAAAATTCGTGACATACGTTTTCCTTTTATTAAGATGTATTATTAGAGCGTGTTGACCTTTGCTGTCCTTTGGATTCAATCAAAAGCGCACTGCTCATTGTTGCTCGCCACAAGTTTAGAATAACTAAACCAAGTGACGAGCGTCGCGATCAGAGCGCTTTTGCTTTGAACAAAAATTGAATATCAAAGGTCAACACGCTCTAAGGGTAAGGATATCAAATCCCTGTCACTTTTTCGTGAATAAACGTCAAAAGAGTATACGTATGGATATAGTTGATGTTGTAAGAATTCCCGCACTTCAAACCGAGCGATTAACGCTAAGGGTTTTCAAGCGGTCTGATCTTGAAGATTACTATGAGATGATGGCCGATCCTGATATTACGCGCTATTTAATGTCTGGCGAGCCTATGAGTAGGCATGACGCTTGGCGCAGTATTGCAACAATGGCAGGCCACTGGGTGCTCCATGGGCATGGGCAGTGGGCTATTGAAGAAAAAGAGTCGGGCGATTTTGTCGGGCGGTGTGGCATTATCGAGCCGGAAGGCTGGCCCGATAAAGAGGTTGGCTGGGTATTACACAAGCGTGCATGGGGTAAAGGGTATGCTTCTGAAGCCGCAGAAGCTGCGTTAGGTTACGCTTTTGGTCGCATGAAGTTGACCCGAATGATTAGTTTAATCCAGCCAGGAAATGATAAGTCAGTTGCTGTGGCGGAGCGCGTTGGTGAAACTTTTGACGAGCGAATTTCCTTGTTCGGTAAAGAAGCTGATGTTTATAGCATTACCGCTAAAGATTACTTTGCCAACAAATACAACCAGCAAAAACAAAGATGATAGAGGAGTGTATGCTCAAATTAGATGCTGGCGACATTACTCATCTCGCTGTGGACGCGATTGTTAACGCAGCGAATAAGTCGTTACTCGGAGGCGGCGGAGTCGACGGTGCTATTCATCGTGCAGCTGGACCAGAGTTATTAGAAGCCTGTAAAAAACTGAACGGTTGTGAAACCGGTCAAGCTAAAGTCACTCAAGGTTATAACTTACCAGCTAGGTTCGTCATTCATACCGTCGGTCCCGTTTGGAAAGGTGGCGATCATGGCGAAGCGGAATTATTGAAAAGCTGCTATCAGGAATCCCTAAAGTTGGCTGTGGAGCATGATATACGCAGCATCGCTTTCCCCTGCATTAGCACAGGCGTATACCGTTACCCGAAACAGGAAGCGGCATCAATCGCAGTGTCGAGTTGTAAAAACTTCTTGCAGAGCAGGGGGGTAGAGCTCGACATAACATTTTGCTGCTTTGGCGATGATGATCTCGATATATACAGACAACTCCTTAATTCATAGTTTATGAGCTTTACCAAGCACAACAGTTCTCGCTTTTCCGATCAGCTTATAAAAGAAGCATCAGGCCTAGAGTTGTTAAGAGAAACTATAGCCTCTCACCAGCTTAATCTTCGGGTTCCACAAGTTTTGAGCGTCACCGAGCGGGAGTTAGTGCTTGAGAAGATAAAGTCCACAAGCCCGAGCGCCAAACAAATGCAAACTTTGGGTCATGAGCTGGCCAAGTTGCACTGTATAAAGTTTGAGCAGTTTGGGTTGGATGAAAATAATTACATTGGCCTCAACCCGCAGGAAAATGGTTTGTACCATGACTGGGGGCACTTCTTTTACGAAAAGCGCCTCATGTTCCAAGTTGAATTAATCGACTCACAAAGAGTTCGCGAGAGTTTTCTTGAGATTTTGAGTAACCATCGAGAGCGTTTGATTGATTGGTTAAACGAACACTGTGAGCATGCGAGCCTTGTCCATGGTGATTTATGGTCAGGCAATGTCATGTTCGATGAGACAGACGTTTGGCTGATTGATCCTGCGGTTTATTTCGGCGATAGAGAAGTAGATATCGCCATGACCGAAATGTTCGGTGGCTTTAATCATCATTTCTATGATGCCTATCATGACGTATTACCTAGAAGCCAAGAATATGGTACAAAGAAGGTAATTTATAACCTTTACCACTACTTAAACCACTATAACTTATTTGGTGAAGGGTATTTATCCGCTTGTCAGCGTGGGGTGGCGTTGATTAAAGAGTTATAAGCATTGATAGGTTATTGTTGGTTGGTGCTGTCAAAGTTGAAGGCCAACAATCTTGATAGAGCTTTCTAGGCGAAGAGTGAGCTTGCGAGAGATGGATTAGTTGATAAAGCGAAGTAATTCAACTTACGTTATATTGGTATTAAAATTTTTATATCCTTAATAAGAGAAGATATTATGATTATCGGGAAAGCACTTTTGAGTTTTATCCTTTTAGTTTTTTCAGTTGTATTACATGCCACTGCCCAAACACCAGATACAATTTACATTGACAAGAAAGAGTATTTATTAAACACAAACCCTTTGACACCTTATTTGAAAGACATAGATTGGGAAATTCCCGAACAAGCAGCTATTTGGTCTTCCAATTGGAGGGGGTATCTCGCTCAATGGAGTATTGTTGACAGTAAGTTAATACTTGATGATGTTTCTATCGAGTTACAGTGGGAGCATCCGGAGGACGAAAGAGTGAGGAAAAGTATCCTAAAAGATTTGTTTCCAGGCAAAGGAATGATAAATGCCACTTGGTACACTGGAACACTGATTATTCCTACTGGTGATATTGATACTTATGTTCATATGGGGTACGGCTCAACATACGAAAGTTATAAGGTTTTGTTGATTAAGTCAGGTGTGGTGACAAAAAATCTAAATATGTCTAAAGACGAGTTTAATAAATTTAAGAAAGAAAAGTTCAGTGCCTTTAAAAAAACTCAAATGTTTAAAAAAGAGTTTAGAAACCTAATCGAAGGAGATACTCAATGGACAGAAGAGTTCGCACTTGATTTCATGCGAAGCTTTTATGCTGAGCATTACTTATCACTATAAAGTGAGTCTTTCTATAGTTTATAATTCACATCATTAATGTTTAGGCTATATTACCTGAACTCCCACTTTCCTCAGGCTCTCCGACAGAGTAATCAGTGGTAGCCCAATCAAGGCAGTGGGATCTTTCGAGGATAAGGACTCAAATAGGGCGATACCAAGTCCTTCGCACTTAAAGGAGCCTGCGCAGTCGAGCGGTTGTTCACGTTTTACATAACGTTCGATTTCGCCTTTATCTAATTCCCTGAACTTGACTTCAGTAATGACCACGCTCAAATCCTGACCTTCTTTACCACCTTCTAACACACACAGTGATGTATAAAAATTAACGGTTTTGCCGCTACAAGCTTGAAGCTGTTCGATAGCTTTGTCTGCGGTATGTGGTTTACCGAGAATTTTTCCTTCTAAGACGCAAATTTGGTCGGAGCCAATAATAATACTCTCAGGGTGGTTTATGCCTACGGTCATAGCTTTTTGTTCAGCTAGGCGCGCAACATGTTCGACGGGCTCTTCATCTGGGAAAGGTGTTTCGTCGATATCGGGTGACTCACAGATGAAATCATCAAGGATGCGGTTGAGTAACTCCTTTCGATAAGGTGAAGAAGAGGCGAGGACAATGTTTTTCGTGGTTGTCATAAGTTGAGCTTTTTAAATATAAGGCTTCAAGAAAGAGTAGTTTAACTAAAATATACACCCTCGTCATTCCCGCGAAGGCGGGAATCTATCCTTATGATCGTGAGTTGTGCTTTTAAGTAGTTTCGTGTGTTTTGGATATGAAGCAAACTTAGACCAGAGTGATAAGACTTCCGTAGATTCCCGCCTTCGCGGGAATGACGGAGTAATCAAATAACCTAAACTTTAGGCTTGTTGTCTTATCAGATAACAGATAAAATTCATGGTAGAAACAAGTAGTTAGCCTACATTTTGTGTGAATTTGCTAAGAAATCAACCAAATCTTCGGTTTTGAGGCAAAAAATCACCAAAAATAGTGGGTTTGCTTTGACTAAAACCCAAGATATCTGTATTATTGCGCGCCTATGTCAAGTCGCAGGTTACCGGCGTCTGTTGATCCCTACAAGTTTGCGGATCAAGAGAAAGAAATAAACGCCACACTCGATCTGGAATACTTAGACCGATTTCGTCAGGAGCTGGCCTCCGATAAAGGCGAAATTGTTTGTAGTATTAAAGGGGATAGAGTAGAAGATACTCGCATCACTATGCTTGAGCTGAGCCTCAAGGGTGAAGTCGAATTGATTTGTCAGGGCTGTTTAGAGCCTTTTCCTTATCAAATCGACCACGAAGTGATTATCTATCCGGTGTACTCGGAAGAGCGGATGGAGCATGTGCCTGATGACGGCGACCCAGTTTTAGTTGATGACGACGGTTTGCATTTAAAAACAGTCGTAGAAGACGAATTAATTTTGTCTTTGCCCGCTGTAGCTTTATATGGTGAGTGTGAAGATATGGACGCTTACGAAAGTGGTGAGCTTCCTGAAGAAAGTATTGAACAAGCTGAGAAAGATAACCCTTTCAACGCTTTGAAAGATTTAAAGTTTGATTAAGCAGGAGATTTAAAATGGCTGTACAACAGAATCGCAAAACTCGCTCGAAGCGTGGTATGCGTCGTTCGCACGACTCTTTGACTGCACCAACGTTGTCAGTAGAGAACGAAACTGGTGAAGTTCATCGTCGTCACCACGTGACTAAAGACGGTTTCTACAAAGGTCGCAAAGTAGTTTAATAGTCTTCTATTAAATTCACTTGGTTTTTGATCAAACGGATCTTCCGTGACAAAAACGCTAGCGATTGATTGCATGGGGGGCGATTATGGCCCCTCTGTTATTATTCCCGCAGCAATTTCCGCGCTGCAGCAACATCCTGATCTTCAAATATTCCTTGTTGGCCCTCAGCAAGAACTCGATACCCATCTGAAACACCAGCCCCAGTTCGGCGATAGACTACAAGTTCAACCTGCGTCTGAAGTTATTGGTATGTCGGAAAAGCCATCTGTTGCTTTACGCCGAAAGCCTGATTCTTCAATGCGTAAAAGTCTCGAGCTGGTTAGGGATGGTAAGGCTGATGCTTGTGTTAGTTCAGGTAATACGGGTGCCTTAATGGCATTGGCTACCGTTTTATTGGGCACTTTACCAGGTATTGAACGTCCTGCTGTAACGGCTGAGTTGCCGAACCGTAAAGGTTCCGTCACCAACATGCTCGATTTAGGCGCTAATATTGATGCCAGCGCAGAGCAATTAACCAGCTTCGCCATCATGGGACACGTATTAAGTGAATTAGCTGATGGTATTGAAAACCCTCGTGTGGCGTTATTGAATATTGGTGAAGAAGCAATAAAAGGTCGCGATAGCATCAAACTTGCTGGAGACATGCTTTCTAGTCAGTCTGAAATTGACTATGTTGGCTATATCGAGGCGAATGAAATCTTTGATGGTAATGTCGACGTTGTGGTCTGTGACGGTTTTACAGGTAACAACGTGCTTAAGGCCTGCGAAGGCATCACGCGTTTCCTGTATGATCAACTAAAAACTGAGTTTACGAGTGGTTTATGGAGTAGGGCGGTGTCGGCGTTAGTATGGCCACTGCTAAAGCGTTTCCAGCGCCGCATCAACCCCGACCAGTACAATGGTGCAAGTCTGTTAGGATTACGCGAAATCGTAATCAAAAGTCATGGCTCAGCAGATAGTAAAGCAACATTGTTTGCAATTAATAAAGCTATCACAGAAATAGAAAGACAAGTACCGCAGGCTATTCAAGACAAGGTTGCTCAGTTATTATTAAATACTGATAATGAAGAGTAAGACTCTGATTTGACGATTAACGAGACGATTAAAAGTAAAGGTAGATAGTGTGAAACATTCTCGAATTTTAGGCATGGGCAGTTATTTACCAGAGAAGGTGTTAACTAACGCCGATTTGGAAAAAATAGTAGAGACTTCAGATCAGTGGATTACTGAGCGTACGGGCATCAAAACCCGTCACATTGCGGCGGATGATCAGTCAGCATCGCATCTTGGTGTTGAAGCAGCAAAAAAAGCCATTGCTGACGCAGGAATTGACGCTAAAGACATCGATATGATTGTTGTCGGTACGGCAACGCCAGACAAAATGTTCCCAAGCTCTGCTTGTTATATCGGGCACGAGCTAGGTATTGGCGGCGTTCCAGCCTTTGACATTACTACTGCTTGCCCAGGCTTTGTTTATGGCTTAAGTATTGCCGATCAGTTTATTAAAACAGGTCACCGCAAAAACGTTCTAGTGGTAGGTACAGAAGTACTATCACGCCTTGTTAACTGGGAAGATCGTACGACTTGCGTGATTTTTGGTGATGGTGCTGGCGCAGCGGTTGTTACTGCTAGTGACGAGCCAGGTATTTTATCAACGCATATCCATGCAGATGGCGGTTACGGCGATTTATTGTATTGTAACAATGGCTTGCGTGATCAGTTGGGTGATTTCCCAGAGCCACAAATCGTTATGCGTGGCAACGAAGTATTCAAAGTTGCAGTTAAAACACTGAGCAGCATTGTTGATGAAACGCTTGAAGCGAACAACATGACCAAAGACGACATCGATTGGCTCATTCCACACCAAGCCAACATCCGTATTATTCAAGCGACTGCAAAGAAGCTTGGCGCGGGTATGGATAAAGTTGTGGTCACAGTCGACAAACACGGCAACACATCAAGCGCCTCGATCCCATTAGCCATGTGTGAAGCAATAGCAGATGGTCGTATTAAGCGAGGTGATGTTTGCTTGCTAGAGAGTTTCGGTGGCGGCTTTACCTGGGGTTCGGCGCTCATAAAGTACTAAAATTCCAGTATTTCGGTTATGCATTGTTAAAAATCATTTTTATCTGCTCATTTAGAATTACTAAACTGCGCTATAAAAATGATTTTTGCCTCGCCTAACCTGTATCCTGAAATTTTAAGGTCTGAAGGATACTTCAAGAAGAACAGGTTAAGCGTCATCCCGCGGTTTAACCGCGGGATCCGATGTCTTAAAGATCAAAAGAGCCTCAGCATCGTCTAGCTCTTTTTCGTTTAAAACCTTACTTTAAAAGATAAGATTAACTTATTGATATAAAACAAAATAGATTTTAAGTTGAGCAGTATTATGAGTAAAACAGCATTTGTATTTCCGGGTCAGGGTTCGCAGGCGCTAGGTATGCTAGCGGATATAGCGGAGACAACTCCTTTAGTTGAGTTAACCTTTGCCGAGGCGAGTGAAGGCTTGGGTTATAACCTTTGGGATTTGGTTCAAAATGATGAAGAAAAGTTGAATCAAACTCAATACACCCAGCCAGCACTGTTAACGGCGAGTATCGCTTTATGGCGTTTGTGGCAAGAAAAAGGTGGTGAGAAACCTTCTTTCTTAGCAGGTCACAGCTTGGGCGAGTACAGTGCACTTGTTGCCTCTGGCGTATTATCGCTAAAAGATGCGGCAGCGTTAGTTCAGGCTCGTGGCGAGTTTATGCAAGCTGCGGTTCCTGCTGGAACGGGCAAGATGGCGGCGATTATTGGCTTAGGTGACGATAAAGTACGTCAGGCCTGTTCTGATAGCGCTCAGGGTGATGTTGTTGAGGCTGTAAACTATAACTCACCAGGACAAGTGGTTATTGCAGGCAGTGCAGAAGCCGTAGAGCGTGCGATGGAAGCATGTAAAGAAGCTGGTGCTAAGCGTGCATTACCTTTGCCCGTCAGCGTTCCGTCACATTGCGCACTAATGAAGCCTGCAGCGGAGAAGCTGGCTGAAAAGCTAGAATCCATTAACTTTAACAATCCTGACATACCAGTGATTAATAATGTTGATGTTTCAGCAGAAGCCACAGCGGATGCGATTAAGGATGCATTGATTCGTCAACTGTATAACCCTGTGCGTTGGACTGAAACGGTGCAGCGTTTAAAAGACGAGGGCGCGGAGACTCTGTATGAGTGTGGCACTGGCAACGTTTTATGTGGTTTGGCTAAGCGCATCGATCGCAGCTTAACAGGCAAGCCGCTAGGTACATTAGATAAATTTGAAGCTGCATTAGCAGACTAAATTGGTAGGTAAGTAATAATATGAGTAATGAAGGAAAAATCGCACTAGTCACAGGCGCCAGCCGTGGTATTGGTCAAGCGATTGCGCACAATCTATCGCAATCTGGTGCTGTGGTTTACGGTACAGCAACGTCTGAGTCAGGCGCTGAAAGAATTACTGAAAACTTTAGGGCTGCAGGTCTTAATGGTAAAGGTCTTTGCCTGAACGTAACAGACGTCGAAAGCATTAAAAATGTCCTAGACTTAGTTAAAGACGAGCAGGGCAGAACCCCGGATATCTTGGTCAATAATGCTGGTATCACCCGTGATAACCTCCTAATGCGTATGAAAGATGACGAATGGGATAGTATTTTAGAGACAAACTTAACCTCTATTTTTAGGCTATCGAAAGCATGTTTGCGTGGCATGATGAAGGCCAAGTGGGGCCGCATCGTAACCATTGGTTCCGTTGTCGGCACTATGGGTAATGCAGGCCAAGCTAACTACTCAGCAGCGAAAGCTGGTTTGATTGGTTTTTCTAAATCGTTAGCTCGCGAAGTGGGCTCTCGTGGCATTACAGTCAATGTTGTTGCGCCAGGCTTTATTGATACTGATATGACAAAAGCTCTGAATGATGAGCAACGTCAAGTAATGTTTGATCAAATCCCAATGAACCGCTTAGGTCAGCCAGAAGAAATCGCTAATGCAGTCGGTTTCTTGGCGTCAGATCAAGCGGGTTATATTACTGGCGAGACAATTAACGTTAACGGCGGGATGCACATGATCTAGAGCGATTATTTTGCCTGGTGGCTTCGTTACGCTGATTAAATTTTGTAAGTTATGGGTTTATTACCCATGCCTTAAAAATTTAATCAGCAAGCCTCGCCATCAACCAAAATACTCGGCTCTAGATTTAGAATCTTAGCGTGATGATAACCATGTCATACCATGGCTTGATCTAAGATCCTGAGCGTTACAGAGCTAGTGCTATAAATAATTTGTACCCCATAACCTTAAGTTTTTTAAGAAATAATTTTGTGACGAGCAGGTGATTTTTGTTATTATCTGCTTTTAATTTTTAGCCATAAGTTGTAATTTATGCGTGGTCTGACCTTTTGCGAAAAAGGTAATTTAGACTTGCAACTTTGGTTCAGTTAACTAAACTACCCACGCAGTGTGATACTGTGGAAATAAATGAGGAATTTAAACAGATGAGTACTATTGAAGAACGCGTAAAAGGTATCGTTGTTGAACAACTAGGCGTTAAAGAAGATGAAGTTACAGCTGAAGCGTCTTTTGTTGACGATCTAGGTGCTGATTCATTGGATACAGTTGAGTTGGTTATGGCTCTTGAAGAAGAGTTCGACACTGAAATCCCAGACGAAGAAGCCGAAAAAATCAACACTGTTCAAGCAGCGATTGATTACATTAAGGCTAATGTTGACGCGTAAGCCAACTCGTCTGAAAAACATTCGTGACTCTATTTGTACATTTTATTGTCATAGTTAACGAATATAATGGGTGAAATACGAAAGTATTTTGCCCATTTTTTTAATCAGGTCATGATTCTTGACGTCTTTGGGTTCGGTCGAACTCAGTGATCCAACCGATAAGACTCCCCAAACTCCAAATGGCCATATAAGTTATTGAACGAGAGGTGTTCCTTGAGTAAGCGTAGAGTTGTTGTTACTGGCCTAGGCATGTTGAGCCCGCTAGGTAACAACATTAAAGATTCTTGGGAAGGTATTCTTGCCGGACGTAGTGGCGCTGGCCCGATTGAAGATTTTGATGCAAGCGAGTTTAACACTCGATTTTCTTGCGCAGTTAAAAACTTTGATCCCGAGCCTGCAGTTTCTAAGAAAGATGCTCGCCGCATGGACCCGTTTATTCAGTACGGTATCGTTGCAGGGGCTCAAGCTTGGGAAGACTCGGGGCTAGAAGTCACGCCAGAAAATGCCGGGCGTATTGGCGCTTGCGTTGGTGCTGGTATCGGTGGTTTAGAAACTATCGAGAAAAATACCCTACTATGGGACAAATCTGGACCACGTAAAATTTCACCATTTTTCGTTCCTGGCTCGATTATTAATATGATTTCTGGCCACCTGTCGATCAATTACGGCTTGAAAGGGCCTAATATCGCTATTGTTACGGCGTGTACGACAGGTGTTCATACGATTGGTCATGCAGCGCGTATGATTGCTTACGGCGACGCTGATGCAATGCTTGCTGGCGGTGCTGAAAAAGCAACGACTCCTGTTGCATTAGGTGGATTTAGCTCAGCAAAAGCTTTATCTACTCGTAACGACAATCCACATGCCGCGAGTCGCCCTTGGGATAAAGACCGTGACGGTTTTGTGATGGGTGATGGTGCTGGCGTTATGATGTTAGAAGAATACGAGCATGCCAAGGCTCGTGGCGCGAAAATTTATGCCGAACTTACCGGTTTTGGCATGAGCGCTGACGCACACCACATTACAGCTCCTTCACCTGGCGGTGAGGGTGCTGGTGCAGCTATGGTTAATGCCATTAACGATGCACAACTTAACGTTTCAGACATCCAGTATATCAATGCACATGGTACGTCGACACCAGCCGGTGATATTGCTGAAACTGACGCTGTTAAGTCTGTATTTGGCGATCATGCGAAAAAAGTGATGGTCAGTTCAACGAAGTCGATGACAGGCCACTTGCTAGGTGCTGCGGGTGCAGTTGAGTCTATTTTTAGTGTGCTAGCTTTGGTTAACCAAGTTGCACCACCAACAGTTAATCTAGACAACCCAGGTGAAGGCTGTGATCTCGATTATGTACCACACACCGCGCGTCAGACTGAGTTGAAGCACGTTCTGTGTAACTCGTTTGGTTTCGGTGGTACAAACGGTTCACTGCTATTCAGCAAAATCTAGTTAGCATTCGATGTAGAAATAAAAAGCGGCTTAGGCCGCTTTTTTTTATCTCTTAATAATCGCTTGGATCAGTGGAATAAGTCACTGGTACTGTCACAACGATAGTGTCTCCGTTTGCTATATCCGCGGTTAGGGCTATCGACGTATCACCTGCAGAACCTCCCGAGTTAGAACTGCATGAGGAGCCTGCCGGAGCACTACAGCTCCATAAGCCGCTGAGTTCTACACCGTTAGGTAACGTATCAGTAATTTCAATATCCAGCGCGTCGTCTGGGCCATTATTAGTGACTGTAATGGTGTAAGAAGCGCTATCACCCGGCTGAAAGCCAGTCTTGCTGTCCGTTTTAACGACAGCGATATCGTGTGACGTGTATTCAAGCCTAATCGCATCAAGCCGCATACCGCGTCCTGCGTCGATGGTTAAGCCTGTGCTCTGGAACTCTATGCGTTCTGTAGCGCCTGTTCCCGTGAAGGTTACCGTGGCTGACTGCCAGTTATGATCAGTATTTGAGCTGGCGTCGTCGATAAAGGTGCCAAGATTATTGCCACCAACTGATACTTGAACTCTATTGACCGTTTCGTCGTAAGTTACGCGCCCAGCATAAATAAAGCTCAAACGGTAATTAACGCCATCAATCGTATTAATATCACGGTAAATATCCGTGGCACTCTGGAATAAACTCGAGGCATTTAATTCAATATAAAATTGACCTTCTTGAGCTGAACGCCCCGGGGCATCGTCCCACCACTCAATAGCACCTGCTGAGCTTTGCCAGCCATCAAGGGTTGTGACAAAACCATCTCCGTCACCATTAAAGTCATCAATAGCTTCTTCGAAGTCAGTGAAGAAGACTTCCACAGCCCAGAGTGTTGGTGTCAGTGACATCAACAAAACCATTCCCACTATTTTTAAAGTTTTCATATCATTCCGCTTCTACTGTTCCTAACAATGCACAAATAAAACTTGATCCAAAAGGCGAGACTATAGCCTTATGAATTTTCCGAGTGTAAGCTATGTGGGGTGCGCTTCTTTTAAAGTTGATACTCTTTAAAGGATTTTTTTTCGTTATAATTATTAGTTCGAATAATAGCCAAGTTTTTCTGAAAGGTATATGTGGCAATGTCTCAAACGCTGGTGAATGGACAAGATTTAACAATTGTTGATGTTTCAGACCGTGGTTTATTGTATGGCGATGGCTTTTTCTCAACATTACGAGTCCGCAATAACAAAGTTGAGCATTGGCCATTGCATGCTGAAAGGATCCGTTCTAGTCAATTAAAGCTTAACTTCCCAACGATTGGTACTAAACAGCTTGAGCAGGAAGTGGCTGAGTTGATAGCCGCTCAGCCTGAAGAGGATGGTGTCATACGTTTAACCATTACTCGCGGTTCGGGTAGTCGTGGTTATCGAGCCCCAGACTCGCCACAGATTCAACGAATCCTCAGCTGGGGAGCTTTGCCACAGGATATCGAACATAGCCAGCAGCACGGTGTCGAAATTGGACTGTGTGAAACCAGTGATAGCATCAATACTGCACTTGCTGGTATTAAGCACCTGAACCGTTTGCCCCAAGTTCTCGCGCAAAACGAGATTATAGCGCCATGTTTTGATGGTATTATGTTGGCCAATCAGCGAATTGTAGGTGGAAGTAAAACCAACATTTACTTTTATCAGAACGGCGAATGGTTAACGCCACAAGTTGACGAATCCGGTGTAGATGGTACTGTTAGGCGCTGGCTATTAGGGACGCAAGCTCATGTTAAAGAAGCCGTTTTCGGTCTGGATATATTGAGCGATGCACAATACTGTATGGTTTCTAATGCACTTTACGGTATGATTCCTGTAACAAAAATTTTGCAGCATCACTATGAGATTTCACCTGAGGTGGCTGCTTTACAACAACAGTACCGCGACAGTGCGTTACGTTAATACTGAATATAACGATTACGATACGATTCTTAATGAAAAAATTCTTACTCTTTTTACTGGTGGTTGTGATCGCCTTTGCGGGTGTGACAGCTTATTTATGGCACGGATTTCAAGGTTTTGTCGACAAGCCCTTAGGTTTACAGCAAGAACTTGAGGTAAAAAAAGGACAGAGTGCATTTGGCCTTGGCCAGCAATGGTATGACGAGGGACGTATCGATAATTATTACTACTATCAAATTCTCATGCGCCTTAAACCAGAGCTCCGTGATATTAAGGCGGGTAACTATGCTGTGACCTCTGACATGACTGCGGTAGATATATTACAAAAGCTGGTCGCTGGCGACGTGATTAGTTATCAGGTGACGTTAGTTGAAGGCGCCAACATTTATGAAGTGCTCGCAGCGTTGGCCAAGAATAAAGATCTAGTACAAACAATTGATGGTAAACAAGTTTTTGCACAAGATTGGCATCAACTTTCGTTTACTGGTAATGATTATCCTGAGGGTTTGTTTTTTGCTGATACCTATCAATTCACCAAAGGTGATACGGATATCGATATCTTAAAGCGAGCTCATGAGCGCTTAAACCGAGTGTTGGAAGAGGAGTGGGCTAAGCGCGCTGATGGTTTGCCCTATGAAGAGCCTTATGAGGCTTTAATCATGGCGTCTATTATTGAGAAAGAGACGGCGGTACCAAGCGAGCGCTCTCAGATTTCAGGTGTTTTCGTTCGCCGTTTAGAGCGGGGCATGTTGCTACAAACGGATCCGACAATTATCTATGGCTTACTGCCCGACTTTGATGGCAATATACGCCGCCGGGATATTCGCAATCCACATCAATGGAATACATACGTCCATAAAGGCTTGCCACCGACGCCAATTGCGATTGTTGGTAGAGATGCCATTCATGCTGCGATGAACCCTGCCGATGGTGAGACTTTGTACTTCGTAGCCAAGGGTGATGGTAGCCATTACTTCAGCAAAACATTAGCCGAGCACAATCGCGCGGTTCGTAAATATCAATTAAAGCGTTAATTATGACTGCATCAACAAAAGGCCGCTTCATTACGGTAGAAGGCACAGAGGGCGTCGGTAAGTCGACCAACATGGCTTACGTTAAACAGTGGCTCGAAAGTAAAGGTCATGAGGTGATCCATACACGTGAACCTGGTGGAACTCCATTTGCTGAAGAAATTCGTGAGTTACTATTGAGCAAGCGCGAAGAGAAAGTGAATAGTCAAACCGAATTATTATTGATGTTTGCGGCGCGATGCCAGCATGTCTATCAGAAAATTCAGCCTGCACTTGAAAGAGGTGCATGGGTGTTGTGTGACAGATTCACGGATGCAAGCTTCGCCTATCAAGGTGCGGGCCGTGATTTAGGTTTTGAAAAGTTACGTCAACTTGAAGCATGGTCATTACAAGGTTTTAAGCCAGACTTAACTTTAATGCTCGACTTGCCGATTGAAGTAGGTCTTGAGCGAGCCAGAAAGCGTGGCCCTGTTGATCGTTTTGAAGAAGAAAAAATTGAGTTTTTCAAAAAAGTACGACAAGGCTACCTCGATATTGCCGCTACAGAGCCCGAGCGTATGAAAGTGATTAACGCTGAAGGAACGGTCGAAGAGGTGCAGCTACAGATTGAAAAGGTGCTAGCAGTCTTTTATCGGCAGGTGATGTCATGAGTTTATTTGCTGAAGAACGGTTAACACCATGGCAAAAAGAGCCATTTGAGCAGATTTCTAGACAGTTTCAACAGGGGCAATTACCTCACTCACTTCTAATGCTAGGAGAGGAGGGCGTTGGGCGCGATGATTTTTGCCGTTTCGTGGCTGAGTGGATGCTATGTGGCTCTGAGCAGAAAGAGCTGGGAGCCTGTGGGCAATGCAAAAGCTGCCAATTGTTTCATGCAGGTAGCCACCCCGATTATCATCACCTTGATGTGGAGGAAGGCAAAACACAAATTTCGATTGCTCAGGTACGTGATCTGATCGAACACATGCAGGAGTCTTCGCACCAAGCGGGCTGGAAAGTGGCGAATATTGCCAATGTCCACGCGCTTAATGCCAGTTCGTTCAACGCGTTACTCAAAACCTTAGAAGAGCCACAACCAAATACGTTGCTCATTCTTCAAGCCGAGCAATTACAAGGCGTGCCCGCGACAATTAAAAGCCGAGCCCAGCTGCGAAAAGTGGGTGTAACGGACAGCGCTGTGACACGTGAATGGCTCAATGCTCGCCATGATTTCATCTCCGCTGACATGGAAACCGGAATTCAGTTATTCCCGACGGCACCCTATAAAGTAGAAGCCTTTGTTGAAGATGGCGAAGCTTTTAAAAGCGGTGAGTTTATTTATGATTACGCCGATATTGTCGCAGGCAAACAAACGCCGATGGAGATTGCTGAGCGCTGGCAGAGTGAATTAGAGAACTGTGTTTATTGGTGCCAATTGATGTTCCATGATGTATTGTTTCTACAGCAGGGCGCATCCGAAGAGCAGGTGCAATTAAAGAAGCAGTTCGGTGCGATAGCACCAATCGCAGAGACGATATCGGCTAAAGGTGTGATGTTGCTATTGACCAAAATAATTGAATTGCAGCGGTTGATTAAGCTGAAAAGTCCAGCTAATCTAATGGCATCGTGGCAAAGTTTCTTAATTTATAGCTCGCAAATTGCCATAAAATACAAAAATATAGCGAGCTAACTTAAAGCTTTTATTACTTTATAGGAATTCTTATCATGCGAATTGAAAGAACCGGCCCGGGGATTTTGACCATTCATGTAGAAGACAAAGAAGATCTCTACGCAGCTTATATGCCGTTTGTGGTTAATGGCGGTCTTTTCATTCAAACCAACAAGCAATACGACCTCGGTGATGAGGTGTTTATGCTACTGGCCTTGGTTGATGAACCTGAAAAGTTACCAATCGCAGGTAAAGTCGTTTGGGTAACGCCAATCGGTGCGCAGGGCAATCGCCGAGCAGGTATAGGAATTCAATTCAGCGATCAGGACAAAGGTAAAGCTAAGAATACTATCGAGACAATACTTGCGGGTAAATTAGAATCCGATAAACCAACCCATACGATGTAATCCTCATATTGACAATATTGGGCCCATGTCAATTTATGGGCTCTCATGTTACTCTACGCCACTGAATAAAATCTACTTTTCAACCTCTGTGCTATGTTAATCGATTCTCACTGCCACTTAGATCGTCTTGATTTAGAACCCTTTGGCGGAAAGCTTGAGGGCGCGCTTGATCACGCGCGAGAGCAGGGCGTGAAGCATATGTTATGCGTCTGTATTACTTTGGATAAATTTAGCGATGTGCGAGACATTGCGGAAAAACATGATGATATTTCATGCTCCGTGGGTGTTCATCCTTTATACGACGGTGTTAAAGATACGGATGTTGATGCTCTAGTCGAGCATTCAAAGCATGAGAAAGTCGTCGCTATCGGTGAAACGGGCTTGGACTACTTTTACAACAAAGAGCCTGAGAATCATAAATTACAGCAAGAGAGCTTTAGAAAGCACATCCAAGCAGCAAATCAGGTCGATTTACCGATTATCGTTCATACCCGTGATGCTCGCGAAGACACCATTCAAATACTGAAAGAAGAAAATGCACAGAAGTGTGGTGGCGTATTACATTGTTTCACTGAAAGTTTAGAAATGGCGGAAGCGGCTATGGAGCTAGGCTTCTACATTTCTTTTTCAGGTATCGTGACTTTCAGAAATGCAGAAGAGTTACGTGAAGTCTGCCGCCGAGTACCGCTTGACCGAATTTTGATTGAGACAGACTCACCGTACTTAGCACCAGTCCCGCATCGCGGAAAATCGAACCAGCCAGCATACGTTAAAGAAGTAGGGCAGTTTGTCGCCGATTTACACGGCTTAACTTACCAGGAGCTTTGTGAAGTTACGGCGCAAAACTACCAACGATTGTTCTCAAAATCTAACATCTAAATTTTTGACGGGCATAGGCAGCTAGGTACTATGCTCGTTCTTTTCTAGGGGTTTTCCCCAATACACATTTCATTTCGTATTATTCATAGTGATTCTCGTTAAATTAAATAACGATAGGACCAAACTATGAAAACTAAATTTAAAATGCTTTCTGCCTGTGTATTAACAGCGATAGCTGGGGGTGCTCAAGCGGACGCAATCATTGGCCCAGATCTACAAGAGATGTTGCCAAACCTGCTTGATAACAAAAAAGTGATTATTACGACACATGACAGAAGTGATTTAGATTCTGTGATGTTACAAGTCAACGCTCCATACTTAAGTATGCAAGCTTTGCCTATGGCTGGCGCTTCGTTGAACAAGTTGCAAATTATGAACTTAGCGGGTGATGACCGTGTAAAAAGTATTTATTACGACAAGCCATTGAAGTATTACAACTATACTTCAGGTGAGATCACTGGTGGCCATTATGTGCATGATGTCGAAGGTGTTACAGGGCAAGGTGTTACTGTAGCGGTACTTGATTCGGGTGTTGATGCGACTCACCAAGATTTACCAATGGGTTCTAAGGTTGTTGAGAACGTTAAGATTCTTGGTGATTTAGACTTATTAGGCGGCAGTAACTATTTCCTAGAAGGCATTCCTAATACGGATACGAGCTCAGGTCACGGTACTCACGTTGCTGGTACAGTTGCTGGCTCAGGTGCGGCTTCTGCAATGGATGCGCGTCGTGCTAACTACCATGACGGTATTGCACCAAATGCAAATATCGTTGGCTTAGGTGCTGGTGAAGCAATTTCAATTTTATTTGCAATTGGTGGTTTCGATTATTCGATTGCTAATCGCGAGCGTTTAGATATTGATATCATCACAAACAGCTGGGGTGCAAGCGGTGGCGGTGCATTCGATCCGAATAACCCAATTAACCAAGCATCATATGAAGCTTATAAGAAAGGTATGGTTGTTGCATTTGCTGCAGGTAACGATGGCCCAGGTGACGACACAATCAACCCATATGCAATCGCTCCTTGGGTGATTAATGTTGGTGCAGGTAATCCTGACAAAGATCTGACTGATTTCTCAAGCCGCGGTGTCGAGGGTGATACCTTCAAGCACATTGATGTTGTTGCTCCAGGTTCAAACATTATTTCTACACGTGCAATCAACACGCCACTACCGGTGCTTGGCCCAGTAATTGAGCCCGACTATCCTGATTATCATATTTACTATGCAGGTATGAGCGGTACTTCAATGGCGACGCCATTTATCGCTGGTGTAGCTGCACTGCTATTAGAAGTAAACCCAGATCTATCTCCAGACCAAGTAGAAGATATCATTCGCGAATCTGCCGATGATATGCCTGGTTACAGCTTCCACCAAGTAGGCGATGGTTACGTCAACGTACAGGCTGCAGTTGAACTTGCACGTAATACACAAGGCGTTCGTTCAGACTTCATGAACGGCTCTACTGAGTGGTCAAGCCAAGGTATTTGGAGTGATGTCGATCAATCAGATTCTAATATCGACTATACATCACGCTGGAAGCTTGTGAATTCTTCTGAGAGCTTCGAAGGCTCGTATTTGCAAACTAAGAAGCGTGGCTCAAAAGCTATGTTTGATTTCATGGGCGAGAGCATGCAACTCGTTTACCAGGCAAGTGATCAAGGCGGTCGTGGCGAGCTTTTCGTTGATGGACGCAGCTACGGAATCGTAGATTTCTACAGTCAAACTCCTGAAACTCGCACCTTTGCTGTACGCGATCTTTCTGCACAAGACATTCACTCTGTCGAGTTACGTCACGTTGAAGGCAAAATCAACTTAGATGCACTGAAGGTCGACGGTCAACTGGTTGATAATGGTATGACGGTTGTGAATGAAGAGTTCTATGTTGAAGGCACTATTGGACCATCAGCTGAGAACGTTCAAAGCCAAGACTTCCGCTTTTATGCTGATGACTCAGTAGCGTTTATTGAGTCAAGCCTAAGCTGGGAAGGTGTTGCTGACCTAGACTACGAATTGATTGACCCTAATGGTGAGTCTGTCGCAACCAGTGCTAGCCTTGGTAACCCTGAAGTTATTGGCTACGCGCCAACCGAAGGTGGTTACTACACACTACGTGTCAATGGTTACGCTAGCGTGTTGACTAACTACTATATCAACACAACCTTGTCTAAGTTGGTTCAAAACTAAGTAAACTGCTCAAGAAAAGAAAATGGGGCCTCGCGCCCCATTTTTTTGTGATTACGGTCACGTTTTAAGCGGTTTTAGGGCAAATGAGGAGTGCTCTATAGGGGATAACCCTCATTCCAAATATATCTACATTCAGGTCAAATAAGTTCTGTTAATAACAAACATAAATAACGGTAATTAAACCGACAACTGAACTGGAGCTAGGTGCTATGAATAAATCTCTATCAAAATTGGCTTTATCTGCTGCGTTAGCAGGTTTTAGTCTTAATGCTGCGGCTGATGCTGTTATCGGCAGCCAGTTAAAGCAAGACCTTTTAAGTTTAAACCCTACCGATTCTGTTATGGCGGTTGTCACCTTTGACCAAATGGACAAGGTGGATAGCAATCAGATGCAACAACTATTAAACCTCGGCCTTAGTGAAGGTGTGCAGTTTCAGTCATTACCAGTGGTTGGTGTTAAAGCCACACCTGCACAAATTCAAACTATTAGCGAGCTGGACGGCGTACGCTCGGTATTCGCGAATAGAAGTCTGAGATACTACAATGCAGATTCTCGAATCATTACAGGTGTTGAGCGAGTCCAAAGTGATGAGTTTCGTGCTTTAAACGGTACAACCTTTACTGGTAAAGGCGTTACCGTGATGGTGAACGACTCTGGTATTGACGCAACGCTTGATGATTTAGAGTTCGGCACAAAAGTCGTTCAAAACGTACAGGCAATTACACATGCCCAAGCACTGACTCTTACCCCTGTTCGTGGAACATGGATAGAAGATCAGCTTAATACAGATTTGAATGTTGGCCACGGTACACACTGTGCAGGAACAGTAGCTGGTACAGGGGCTCATTCTGATGGTAAACATAAAGGCGCAGCACCTGATGCAGACTTAGTAGGTTACGGTTCTGGCGCAGGTTTATCGATCTTAGACGCACTAGGCGGCTATGACTATGCCTTGACGCATCTTTATGACTTTAATAGCCCGATCCGAATCATGAGTAATTCATGGGGTTCGAGCGGCAAGTACGAGCCAGACGGCCCGATTTCTGTGTCTTCTTACGTTGCTTACAAGCAAGGCTTATTATCTGTATTTGCTGCGGGTAATGACGGCCCTGGCGAAGATACTCACAACCCATACGCACAAATCCCATGGGGCATGTCTGTTGGCGCTGGTACTAAAAGTGGCACGTTAATTGATTTTTCATCACGCGGTAAAAAAGACGAGCAGGGTACTTTTACCATGCCAGACGGCACTGAGTGGACTTACCACAACAAAGTGTCAGTCGTTGCACCGGGTGTCGATATTATTTCATCTCGTGCTAAAACGAATGTTGTTTCTAATGGTGGCGCAGATGATGTTGACGCTATCGAGCCAGAATACCTACCGTACTACACCATGATTTCAGGCACTTCGATGGCGACACCTCACGTCGCTGGTATCGCTGCAGTGATGCTTGAAGCCAACCCAAACCTAACACCACTAGAAATTAAGCAACTGATCATGGAAACAGCGACCAATATGCCTGGTTTTGAAAAATGGGAAGTTGGTGGCGGTTATGTCAATGCTCACGCAGCTGTAGCAGCGGCACTGGATTATGATAGTGGCTACGATGTTACGGTAAACAACCTAAATGAGTTTAATGCTAACGCTATTCTAATCCCTGCCGACGAGCCGATTCCATTCAGTGTTAACTATATCCCTGTTGGAAACCCTGATGAATATGAATTCTACGTGGGCAAAGACGTAGCTTTTGTTTCAGCAGCAGCACAAAACCTAGCCAATACGACTAAACTAAAGTTAACGGCACCAGATGGTACTGAATATTTCGGTAACTTAACTACACCTGTGTTGAGTACGAATATGCGTGTTTCGGCGCCAGGTCAACAAGGTATCTGGAGTATTGAAGGCTATGGCTTGACGTCTTTGTCAGGTGTTGAAGCAGATCCTTTAGGTATCACTAATGGCCCAGGCGTTCCTGAAACGATTACCGGCAATATCACGCTCATTAAATCTGGCGGATACGATGGTCTCAATGATATCAATGGTCATCCTGCTCAAGGAGCTATCGAGTTCGCGGTTAGCGAGCGTTTAGTTGACGGTGATATCAATGGTAATTACCAGCCGGACGCTGATCTGACTAAAGCTGATTTAGCCCAGTACCTAGTGATGGGTGCAGCTGTGCGCCAATATAGAGACTTATTGAACGAACCTAGCGTCAACTTTGCAGATGTGTCTGGTGATGCGGCGGCGTTTGCTGAAGCGGTCAGTGCTCCAGCGGCAGCCTTGAAAGACGCACTACGTTCGCAAGATGCCGTCGTTCGTAGCTCAGGTAGTGATTTTGAGCCAAATGCGAGTGTGAACCGAGCTGAACTTGCTTACTCTTTAGTGCAGTCACTAGGACTACAGTCTGAAGCAGAGCAGTATGCAGACAGTGATATTACGGTTCAATACAATGGCCAAGCAGTTCCGGTGGTTGATCAAGCAAGCATCCCTGTTGAGCTCCGTGGACATGTTCAAGCTGCGCTTAATTTATCACTGCTGAGCGTGGAGTTTGATGTAGAGCAGGGGCCGTTTGACCTACAGCCAACACTTGTTGCACGCTTTAAGCCAAGTGATACAGTTTCACGCGGTGCTTATGCTGTAATTATTGCTAGAACTTACGATAGCTATTATCAATAAGTGTTTGATTCGAAAGGTAATTGCAGGGTGATTTCCCTGCTTTTGCCGTTAGTCCCATGTTAAGAATTTGTTGCAAAAAGAGTTAAATATAAGTATTTTGATGGCAAGCCCTTTATTACTTAAAGTAATGTTAGTTCAGTAAGAAAGGGCGTTTTTAGCTCACTGGAGGTATATAATGTCAAATTTCCTTAGCCGCTTGTCGGTTACCATTGCTGCGTGCTTTTTATGTGCAACTGTGCAGGGTTCGCCAGTTGAATTAACAGTCAATGGAGGGAATAAAATTGAAGCGGTAATCGAGCTTGCTGGTGGCATTGAAGCTGATTTCACCATCACATTCGAAGATGCTATTGGCTTAAATGAAAACAGCATCGGGTTAACCGCGGAAGTCATTGATATTACCGATTTGAGCATTTTGAACCGATTGCCATCAACTATTGACACTAACTTGCTTAGTGCTTTTCCGATGCTTATTACCGTTGAACCACCGTCGACACAAGGCTTGGCCTTTGAAGGTCTAGTAACGGTCGATATTCATACTCATAATTTAGAGTATACTGCAGGAACACCGTTAAGGTTGTTTAAAGCGCCTTTAGGCGGGCAGTTCCGAGATATCACTATGACCATGGGGTCGGGAAGTTACCGAGCAAGAGGTACAACGGGTAAGTTTTCTCAATTCCTCATCTTGGCAGACCTTCGATTACCAACGACTGTGGTTAACACCAAAATGAGTAATTTAAGCTCTACGCTTAGCAACTTTTCTTCTCAAATGTCTTCAGCAACTTACACTTCGCTTAATGCGAAGCTGACTGAAGTCCAACAATTAATTACTCAGCAGAACTATGTTCATGCCAGTAATAAGTTAAATGAATTTAAACAATTGGTAGAAGCAGCTAGAGGCATTGATATTCCTGATGTCTGGCGCTCAAGCCGCGATATTGACAATGTCGCAGGTGAGCTCATGGCACTAGCGAATACCCTTCGTTTTAGTTTGCGTTTAATCAATTAATTGAGGTTTTAAGGTTATGCCAGCCAGAATAACAGCGTGTTATCCTGATAAGCCGGCTAGGGAAAGCGTACTGTTCGAAGATTCTCACTATCAAGTCGGGAGAGACTTGGATTGTGAGGTTAGGCTTAATCACCCGAGCGTGTCACGCAAGCACGCCTTCGTTACCGCAAAAGGTGAACAGTGGTTTTTAAAAGATAGTCTAAGCGCAAATGGTGTCAAAATTAATGGGCAAAAAGTTGACGATCAGCAGCTCTCATCCAATGACATCATTTCATTGGGCGATATTGATTGCCTATTTGAGCTCAAATCTAAGCAACAATTAGAGGCTATTGATGCTCATAATCATTGGCGGATCCAGCAGTCTAGAAAATCTTACAACGAGTTGGCTCATCAGTCTTTATTAGAAGCACTCGATGAACAGTTATACTCATTACTTAACCTTACTGGTACTCAGCGCGGTTTAGTGATGCTTGGTAACTCGCCGGAGAATTTAACTGTTTGTGCTTCTAAAGGCATGACGCAGAAAGATTTCCATACGCGTTCGTTTGAAGGTAGTGTTGGTGCGATGCAAAAAGCACTTCAGCAGCGCAGCCCGGTACTTGCTATGGATGTCAAGTTAGAGCATGCACTAGCTTCTCGTGAAAGTATTCAACGCAAACAAATCGCTGCATTGGCATGTATTCCTTTGCTTTCAGGCAATAACCTGGTTGGTGTTGTTTATACTGACAGTAAAGAAGCCAATAAGGTTCTCACGGAACTTGATCTAGAGATTCTCAACTTAGTTTCTGAGCAAATTAAAATTAATTCTGAAGCTATTGTTTTACAAAACGAAATATCTGCTATATTAAGTGATATTCCAGAGCATATATTTGCAGAAAAACAACCAATTAAAGAGCAAATATTAGCAGTACACTAATAAGTTAGTGTTACTTTCTGAGCAAAACTTATTTTGGCTATTAGCCACAGGAGTGCAGATTAATGGGGCATGATGACTTAGATCCCGATACTAAGTCCGGTTCGTTAAAAGAAACCCAAGTTCTTTCCAAATTAGCGACCCTAGAGACCGGCTCGGTCTTAGTGGGTCGATTCAAAATACAATCAATTCAAGGTTGCGGACGTTTTGGTTGTGTCTATAAAGCGACTGATTTACAACTTGATACCACGGTTGCGATAAAAGTGTTGCACCAACACTTGCTTGACTCCACATCTTTGCGTGATTTTAAGAATGAAATTCTAACGTTAAGGCAACTGTCGCATCCTAATATTGTTCGTGTTCATGAGTATTATGAAGATAGCGACACTCATTTCATCACCATGGACTGGATCGAAGGACAAACGTTAAATGATTGGCTCAAAGAAAACTCTGTTGTAGCACTTCAAGATATTCAAAACTTTACCACGCAGCTCCTTTCTGCCCTCGAGGTTACTGAGTCAAAAGGTATCCGTCACAAAGACTTAAAGCCTGACAATATTCTGATTGATCACAATAACCAGTTATATATTGCTGATTTTGGGATTGCCAGCGCAATAGGTGACGAAGTGTCCAGCATCATTAGCGGAACACCATTGTACTCGCCACCTGAATATATTGAATCAGGTAAAGAGTCGGACAGCATTGATCTGTACGCTTTTGGGCTTATTCTTTATGAGCTAATTATTGGCAAGCCCCCTTATGAGGCACAAACGCAGGAAGAGCTATTAAAAGAAAAACAGCAACAACAAAAGGTGAAACTTCCCAAGACCTTTGCAACATATCAAAAGGTTATACAGCAATGTACAGCACCATTACCTTCCTCTCGACCTACTGATGTAAGGGGTATAAAGAACCTAATAGGCGAAAGCAGCAACCCTAGCAATAAACCACCATTTGTGTCTGTAGTTTCTGCTTTTGCGCTTGTACTGGCTGTTGTCATTGGTATCTATTGGTATACAGGCTCTGATCAAGCTGAAAATGGATCTCAAGAGAATAACGACTCGATGATTGCTGATGTAGCCAATGAAAACTCACTAGCGGTATTGCCCTTCGAGACTAAGGCTACTGCCTCTTGGTTAGTTGACGGCTTGCCGTCTTTACTCTCTGATGAGCTGTCGCAAATCCCTGAACTTAGGGTGGTTGGTCATGAGCGTTCGAGAAATACACTTGACCTGCTCGGTTATAAACAACCTCTGGACGATGCGAAATTGAAGGTTATTAGTGATTTAACACAGAGCTCCTATCTTTTAAATACGCAGGTAACCCCGATTGGTCCAAGCAAGTTCAAAGTCAATGTTAAGTTTTTGCAAGTGACTGGTAACAATGTCGTCAGTACCAGCATTCTAGAGTTTCAATCGAGCAAGGATGATCTAGCGCAAGAGTTAAGCGGTTTGGCTGCTGCCGTTAACAAGCAATTCGGCTTGAAGCCTATTGAGACATCTACCAGCCTCCCGGACAGCATCGACTTACAGCGTTTATCGGAGCTGGAGGTCTTGTTACAGAAAGGTGAGAAGCGACGTGCTAAAGCTGAGCTTGAATCACTGTTAGCCAACGCTCCGAGCTACAGCAAAGGCTGGTTGCAGTTGGGCCAAATTGAAGCTGAAAGTGGTGATATTTTAGCGGCTGAATCGGCTTTGCAAAAGGCTCTGGAAACCTCTGGCGAAAATTCATTGGTACATAAAAAAACCCAAGCAGAGCTGGAGTTGATAGCTGGCGATAATGAGGCTGCAATTGCGACTTACCAAGGAATACTAAAGCAGCTGCCTAATAACAATGAAATTCGATTCGATCTAGCACAGCTGTACACAGAACAACAGTTACTTGAAGACGCTAAGCAGGCTTTAACAGCCATCGTCGACAAAGATGAGAACCACCCCCTAGCTTGGTATGAGCTATCAAAAGTAGCTATTTGGCAAGGCAATACCCAAGAGGCAGTAGATAATTACTTAGTTAAAGCGCTTGTGACAGCGAAGAAACTTAAAAATGTACAGCTAGAAGGCGATGTGCTGAATGCCTTTGGCGTTGCGTATCATCGATTGGGTCAGCTCGAGATGGCATTGGATTATTACCAGCAGGGTCTTGTTAAGCGAGAAAAGGTGAATGATGCCCGTGGGGTAGTCACTAGTTTATCCAATCTGGCCTCAGTGTATGCAGTAAAAGGTCAGTATCAGCAAGCAGAAGACAGTCTGCTTAGAGCATTGGACGTTAATGAGTCGCGTAATGATGCTATCAAGCAGGCGGATCTATTTAACGAGCTTGGTGTTATTGCGGAAGAGCAGGGTGCTTACACAAAAGCCTTGGAACACTTCAGAGCGTCGTTAAGTATTCGCATGAAACTTGATGATGATTGGTTAAAAGCTGAAAGCTTAAACAATGTCGCCTATATATTCTTTCTCCTTTCAGATGAAGAGCAGGCGACGATCTACTGGGAACAAGCAAAAGCTTATTACGAAAAAGTCGATGACCCCGTGGGAGTGATTCGGGTCAATGAAAATATGGCTCAGCTTGAGCTCCAAAAAGGTAATTGGCAAGAAGCATATCAGATGTATCAGTCGGCCCTTGAGAAATCCGAAGAGTTGAACCTGACAGAAGAAACCATCGTTGCCAAAGCTTACTTAGCAAAAATTGCTTTTCTGCAAGGTAATTTTGAGCAGCCAATCTTAGAGTTAGAAACGATAAAGAGCGAGCTTAAAGAGCGACAAGACATACGTGGGCAAGTTGAGTTTGGGTTATGGATTGCTGACTGGTCGCTTTCCACAGGGGATTATGAGAACGTAAGAACCGTACTGTCAGAACTTGAGCCATTGGTTGGGCAGGAGAACAATCGATCCCAACAGTTTAGACTCGACACCTTAACCTCCCGCTTGGATCTCTATAGCATGAGTTCTGAGGAGAATGATATAAAGGTATTAGACTCGGAAGCACAGTTAAAGCAAGTGACTACGAAAGCGGCCTTGGAGCATCTAATCCACCAGTTAGAGACCCTCCTGTTGTCATCAAGTGAAAACGTTGATAAGGGTTCATTCAATCAAGCCATTCAACAGTTTGAGCAGTTTGATCTTGAGTTGCACCGTTACTACCTCATAAGAAAACTCATACTGTCCGGTTACTTTCATGCCCAAGCAAATGATGCAGATGCTTTAAAAACCACATTAGATCAGCTTGTCATGCTTAAAAGAGGTGTTGGAACCTATTGGCGTAATTATCAGATAGAGCGTTTGCAAAGTATTTATTACGGCATGATCAAAAATCCAGAAAAAGCAGAACAGCACGCCTTAGCAGCTGTGAAAAGCTTTACCGAATTAAAACAACAATTATCAGAACAACAACAGCAACATTTTATTTCATTGCAAGGACGTTTCTTTTCAAATGACGAGTCAAAACTCGATCGGTTTACGGAGTTAATCAATGACAAAGAGTGATGAAATAAGCAAAATGCTTGACGCGCTAAGTTTGAAGCAAAATCAAATAGCTGAAAACTTGGCTAGTGGAAATACTCAGATGCGCAGTTTAGCTAAGCGTGTTTGGCGCGTGCAGGAAGATGAGCGAAAGCATATCGCGCGTGAGCTACATGATGGAGTGGGGCAGTTGCTAACGGCCTTGATTAATCAGCTGGAATTGACTTGCAAGGGGAACGTTTCAGGAGAGGTTCAATCCACGTTACAAGACAGCCTGGAGTTAGCAAGACAGGCACTTAGCGATACTCGGAAAATCTCTCGATTGATGCGTCCCAGAATTTTGGATGACTTAGGTCTGGAACCTGCTTTGAACTGGTTAACACGCGTAATGCGAGAAGAAGAGAAGGCAGATATCACTTTAGAGACTCAACTGATGCGAGAGTTGGACGGTGAAACACAGACACTCGTGTTTCGGGTGGTACAAGAATCTATCACCAATGCGATTAAACACGCTGATGCTGATCATATAAAAGTCCAAGTTGTCGCTCAGCCGAGTTTGCTCATGGTCAAAGTCATTGATGATGGTGTAGGTATGGATACCGACAAGGCGCTTGGTCCTGATGGCTTTGGATTATCAGCAATGCAAGACAGAGTCGCTGCCTTTGGTGGGCAGTTGATGATTCAGTCGGCGCCAGGTGAGGGAAGTGAAATAAAGATGTTATTGATGGGGACAAATTGACGATGATTCGAGTATTGCTGGCTGACGATCATACGATATTACGACAAGGTTTAGTGAGTATCCTTGCAAAAGATGATGACTGCGTGGTCGTTGGGGAGGCTTCCAATGGAATTGAAGCAGTGGAAAAAGCATTTGAGTTGGAGCCACAAATTGCGGTTATTGATATTAGTATGCCAGAACTTAACGGCATGGAAGTGGTTAAACGCATTCACCAAAAATTGCCAGACTGCCGTATTTTAGTGCTTACCATGCATGAAGAAGAAGAATACGTTATCCACATGGTCAGAGCTGGGGCGTCCGGTTATTTGCTAAAAGACAGCGCCAGTGAGGAATTGATACAGGCAGTGAAAACCTTGGCCAGCGGTAAGAGTTACTTTAGTCAATATGCGGCTCAAGTCCTAGCAAACCAATATACACAACCTGAAAAGTGGAGCGACCCCTATAAAAACCTTACCAAGCGAGAAAGAGAGGTTTTCCATTTAGTTGTGGACGGTAAAACGACTAAAGAAATCGCCAAGATTTTAGACATTAGTGTGAAAACTGCTGAAAATCATCGTGGGAAGGTACTTGATAAGCTCAATGTTGCAAATTCTGCAGAATTAGTTAAGTACGCCGCACAGCATAAGCTATTGATTTAGAAAACAAAACTTCGCCCATCTGGACCTACCAGTCACTATAGGTAGTAACACATAATTTTCTAGGGGTTTTCCCCGATACCCACCATATCTTGTTTCAGGCATGCTCAATTAGGAATCACTAAATGGGTACATGAAACATGAAAAAAACATCAATTTTTAAATCTAAGCCATTGCACGCAGCAGTACTTGCAGCGGGGCTTGGTGTTAGTTCTTTAGGCTTGTCAGCAAAATCTTTAGGTCCTGAGTTAACTGAAATGCTTCCAACGGCGTCAGAAACTCAAGTATTCGAAGTCATCGTGACTTTCGAAGGTAACGGTCCAGCTTCGCCATTACAGTTAAACGCACTAGAACAGTTAGGCGTGACTTCAGGC
Source organism: Kangiella taiwanensis (assembly GCF_020005165.1). GTDB lineage: Bacteria > Pseudomonadota > Gammaproteobacteria > Enterobacterales > Kangiellaceae > Kangiella > Kangiella taiwanensis. The sequence continues at coordinate 180,435 of NZ_JAHCLT010000003.1, read as the reverse complement.
GTCAGTCTACAAAACGTGCCAATCGTTGGTTTATTGGCGACTAAGTCTCAAATTGAAGCTATTTACGAGCGCGATGATGTTCGCTCGGTTTGGCACAACTCAGAACTGACTTATGACAACCAAGGTGCAACTCAGCTAACAGGCGTTGATCGCTTGCGTGCAGACAGAAGTTTGCGTAGCCAAGGCATGCCGTTCTCTGGTCGAGGCATTGGTGTTGTCGTCAATGACTCAGGTGTTGATGGTACTCACCCTGATCTAAAATACCCAAATCACGTTGTGCAAAACGTTCTCGCACAAACGAACTTACGCTCATTCAGCGATTTAGCACCTATTACTTACCAAGAAAACATTGCTAACACTGATATTGGTGGCGGTCATGGTACACACGTTGCTGGTACTATCGGTGGTAATGGCAGCATGTCGAGTGGCGAGCAAGAAGGTGTTGCTCCTGGCGCTAAAATCATCGGTTATGGTTCAGGTGCAGGTTTATTTATTTTAGATACGCTAGGCGGTTTTGACTACGCTCTAAGCCACCAGTTTGAATATAACATTCGTGTTATCTCTAACTCTTTTGGTAGCACTGGCGATGTAGGCTCTGACTTTAATCCAGACCATCCGACAAACGTCATCACTAAGAGATTAAGTGACAACGGCGTTATCGTGGTGTTCTCAGCAGGTAACTCAGGTAACGGCGAAGGTACTATTACGGGTAACTTCAAAAAAGCTCCATGGGTAGTAACTGTTGCGGCTGGCGATAAAGACGGCAACCTAGCAGACTTTAGTTCTCGTGGTGTGAAAGGTAAAGGTGGCACTGTAGAAATAGACGGTGAAACTTTTGAGTGGGTAGATCGCCCAACAATTACTGCTCCAGGCGTTGATATTGCTTCTGCACGAGCTTCTTTAGGTAGTACCTCGTGGTTAAGCATCGATAGCGATGTTGATTTGTTGCCACCTGCACAAGTTCCTTACTACACGCACTCAAGCGGTACTTCAATGTCAGCACCACATATTTCTGGCATCGTTGCTCTAATGCTTGAAGCTGACCCATCATTAAACTGGCGTGACGTGAAGCGTATCTTGCAAGATACAGCGACTAATATGCCAGGTCTTGAGCCATGGGAAGCTGGTGCGGGTTATGTAAACGCGTACGCAGCAGTGAAAGCGGTTCTTGATGAAAGCCAAGACTTTGGTCAAACACCAAAAGTTAATCGTGATTTTAATGCAGCGTCATTGACCTCACTAGCCCGTGATTTTCCTACCAGTGTTCCTTACGCTCCAGTAGGAGATAACCCAGGCACTCCATTCAATGTAGATGGTGATATCTCATTGGTTATGGCAAGTGCTCAAGTATCGGATAACACGGTTGCATTGACCTTAACAAGCCCTTCAGGCAAGCGTTACGGCTCAAGTATTGCATTGCCAGTACTGGGTGAAAACATCGCTGTAGTCGCTCCAGGCGAGCCAGGTGAGTGGGTTATTAGAGCCGGCGGTATCGGTTCTGTTTCAGGTGTTGCTCTAGACCCAGCTGGTGTTACGAATGGTTATGCAGCTCCAGATACTATCCAAGCTAATATCAAAATGATTCGTACTGATGGTTTCGTAGGTCTAGATGATGTCGTGGGGCATCCAGCCCAAGGTTTCATTGAGCACGCGGTAAGCGAGCAGCTTGTTGACGCTACAGCTAATGGCTTCAAACCCGACCGTTTGCTGACTCGTGCAGAGATGGCTGATTACCTAACGCTTGGCGCAGGTATTCGTCAATCAAATGACGCAGCTGACCAAACTTTCATTGACGTTAATGCAACTAGCTCAGCTAGCGTTAATGCGGTAACTCAGACTGGTAGCGCGTTAAAAGACCGCGAGCAAGTACAAGCTCCAGTGATGGCAGGTAGCGGTTCAACGTTTGACCCGACAGGTAAAGTAAGCAAGTTAGACGTTGCATACTCTTTGATGCAATCACTTGGCCTTGAAGGTGTTGACTCAAGCTACGACGGTAGCAACTTGACTGCTGCATTTGGTGACGAGCGTGTTTTTATCGCAGACCAAGACATGGTTCCAGAAGGCTTAAAGCATTACGTACAACACGCTATTGACCGTGGTGTGCTAGGTGTGAGCTTCAGTGTTGAGCAAGGACCGTTCGACTTAGAGCCAACGATTGTTGCGCACTTTGAGCCACAATCATTGATGTCACGTGCTGATTTCGCAGTAGCAATGAGTCGCTACTACTTATCACAAAACTAATGGCCTAGAGCTTAATCAGGTCGATAAAGCTCAGACGGTCATTACAAAGGATTAACGGTTTTAAATCTCCAGTGGGAGGCTTTATCCAGGGACGGACTTTTTATACCCCAGAGGCCAGCTTTCGAGCTGGCTTTTTCTTTCGTAACGCAAAATACATAAGTTCTCATCAGACCAGTGGTTATGGACTGGTGATATTTGCTAAGATTGCGTATATTCCAATCAACATTTATTAGAACTAAAACGAATATGTCAAAAGCCACACTAGAACATTGGGATGATATCCTGCTTCTTGATGATCAGTTAACTGAAGAAGAGCGACTGATCCGTGATACAGCCCGTGATTACTGCCAAAACAAACTTATGCCGCGTGTCTTAGAAGCGAATCGCCACGAGCATTTTCACCGTGAAATCATGAATGAACTTGGTGAGTTGGGTTTGCTGGGTTCTACTATTGACGGTTACGGCTGTGCTGGTGCTTCTTACGTTGCTTATGGGCTGGTTGCACGAGAAGTTGAGCGTGTTGATTCAGGCTATCGCTCAGCTCTGTCTGTGCAGTCGAGTTTGGTGATGCACCCAATCAATGAATACGGTACAGAAGCGCAAAAAGAAAAGTACCTACCTAAACTAGCAACTGGCGAGTGGGTCGGCTGCTTTGGTTTAACGGAACCAGATTCAGGCTCTGATCCAGCGAGTATGAAAACTCGCGCTAAAAAAGTTGAGGGTGGCTACTCTTTAACCGGCACAAAAATGTGGATCACGAACTCACCAATCGCTGATGTGTTTGTGGTGTGGGGCAAAGATGAAGCAGGCGACATCCGTGGATTTGTTCTTGAGAAGGGCATGGAAGGGCTGTCAGCACCTAAAATTGATGGCAAGTTCTCTTTGCGTGCTTCGACCACTGGCGAAATCGTGATGGACGATGTCTTCGTACCCGAAGAAAACATGTTCCCAGACGTTAAAGGTTTAAGAGGACCGTTTGGTTGCTTAAATCGTGCTCGCTACGGTATTGCTTGGGGTGCTATGGGTGCAGCAGAGTTTTGCTGGCACGCGGCACGCCAATATGGCTTAGAGCGTAAGCAGTTTAATAAGCCATTGGCAGCTATGCAGCTTTATCAAAAGAAACTGGCAGACATGCAAACGGAAATCACCATTGGCTTACAAGCTGCATTACGCGTCGGTCGCCTGATCGATGAGAAACGTTTTGCACCGGAAATGATCTCGCTCGTGAAGCGTAACTCATGTGGTAAGGCACTAGATATCGCGCGTATGTCACGTGACATGCACGGTGGTAATGGTATCTGCGACGAGTTCCATGTCATTCGACATGCTATGAATCTTGAGGCTGTAAACACCTATGAGGGTACGCATGATATTCATGCACTTATCCTTGGACGCTCTCAAACGGGGCTTCAAGCGTTCATGTAATCCAGTCAAAGAACGCTGAGAAGTGTTTGCTTTTTGAACAAAAAAGGGCTTTAGGGCCCTTTTTTTACATCAATACTCTGAGAATCACACTTTTTAACACTCTAATACTTGTATTTTACGTAAATTTACGCAACCTTAGAAAGGTACGACAGTCTATTCTTAAGACGCTTAAAACAAATAAAGGTTATTGAATGATAGATAAGAAATGGCTATTAGCGGTATTTACTCTGAGTATCTCCTTCACAGCTATAGCAGACTCTAGCGCTAGCAAGTCCCCTAAAAAGTTTGATAAGGAACTACACGAAGAGGTGTATTCCTTGCCAGCTCCTGCCAGCTTGAATATGGAGCCAGAGATAAAGTTTCGTGAAACCGGACGTTTAGTGGCTTTCTTGCTCATGCAGAGTCATTATTCTCATCCGAAATTTAATGATGAATTATCGCAAGAAACATTTAAGCAGCTTATCAAGACATTTGATCCCAACCGTTCTTACTTCTACCAGTCAGATATTGAGCAACTGGAGATTTACAAAGACAAATTTGATGATGCTTTAAGAACCGGCAAAATCGAAATTGCATATTCTTTTTTTGAAATATTCGAGCAACGATTTCGCGAACGCTATCAGTATGCACTAAAACTACTCGACAAGCCGTTAAATTTCGATAAAGACGAAGAGTTCGTTTATGACCGCACAGAAGCCGAGTGGGCGAAGAGTGAGGACGAGCTCAATGAAATTTGGCGCAAGCGTGTAAAAAATGACGCACTGAACCTGAAGCTGGCTGATCAAACTAACGAAGAGATTAAAGAAAAGTTAACCAGTCGCTACCGCTCAGCCATTAGACGTTTATCGCAATCTAAAAGCGAAGATGTTTTTGGCTACTTCATGAACGCCGTCAGCTCTGCGATTGATCCGCATACGACATACTACACTCCCCGTCGCTTTGAGAACTTTGCGATTAATATGAGCTTAAAGCTGCAGGGGATAGGCGCTGTCCTAACCCAAGAAGATCAGTTCACTAAAATTGTCTCTGTGGTCAATAAAGGACCTGCCCAAAAGTCCGGTCAAATCCACAAGAACGACAAGATTATCGGTGTCGGGCAGGGCGACAAAGGTGAGATGGTTGACGTTATAGGTTGGAGAAATGACGACGTCGTTGATTTGATTCGAGGCGAAGCAGGTACCGTTGTCCGTTTACAAATTATTCCTTACACAGAAGCTGGCGATGGTATGCCCAAAGTTGTCCGGATCGTTCGTGAAGAAATTAAGCTTGAAGATCAGGCTGCAAAATCCAATACCTTGGAAGTTGAACAAAACGGTGAAAAGTTTAATCTGGGCGTTATTGAGTTACCGTCATTTTACTCTGAAGCAGCGGCTCGTGATGGTGAGAAAAGTGAAGAAACCACGAGCACGACTCAGGATGTTGCACGATTAATTGGTGAGTTACAGAAAAAAGAATCGATTGATGGCTTGATTATTGACTTGAGAAACAACGGTGGCGGTTCTCTAACAGAAGTCGTTAACTTGGTAGGCTTGTTTATTGATAAAGGCCCTGTGGTGCAAGGACAAAGTAGCGGTGGTCAGCTTCGTGTGTTAGAAGATGAAGATGGCGTAACACTTTATGACGGCCCTTTAGCCGTAATGGTGAACGGGTCTAGTGCTTCAGCATCTGAAATTTTTGCAGGTGCAATTCAAGACTATGGGCGAGGCTTAGTCATAGGTGAAAATACGTTTGGTAAAGGTACGGTTCAGAGTATCGCCGATTTAAACCGTTATTTACGTAACCCAGAGTTGAATGTCGGCGCTCTAAAGTTAACCATCGAGAAGTACTACCGAGTTACTGGAGAAAGCACCCAAAACAAAGGTGTTGAACCTGATATTAAATTCCCAACGATTTTCGAAGCAGAAAAATATGGTGAAAGTTCTTACGACAATGCTCTAGCTTGGGATACGATTGATTCAGCCAGTTTTAAGCGTACAGGAGACTTAGCTGACTTCATGCCTTACTTACAGTATCGCCATGAAAAGCGCAAAGAGTCGAATGAAGAGTTTGCTTTCTTTGTCGATGATGTTGAGCGTGCTAAAGTTGAGCGTGATAACAAAGTCGTCTCGTTGAATTACGAAAAGCGTCTTGCTAAACAACAAAAGAATGACGAGTTACGCTTGCAGCGTGAAAACATCAAGCGCAAAATGCAAGGACTAGAGCCCTTGGCAGAGCTAGAAGAGGAAGAGGAGACTGCTGATACGGATGAAGAAAATGAAGACTCAAACGAGCCTGATGTGTTACTCAAAGAAGCAGCAAATATCTTAGCTGACTTGATAACAATCAAAACTAAACCTGAGTTGATTGCAGGTTTTGAGAAAAACGATAAAGACATATAGCATTTAGTAACGTCACAATATCAAAAGCCTTAACTTACAATAAGTTAAGGCTTTTTTTATATGTTTTTTTATTGTACAAGGATTTATTTATATCTTATGATTGTTGATAACGACCATCAGGCATATTGACTATGCAGGAATTACTCTCTAAACCACTGTTTTCCATTGGCGACAAGTTTGATGTCACCCTGTCACAGCTCTTGCTGGCAATTCTTTTTGTCATTATCGCGGCTTTGTTTAGTCATTACTTCTCAAGATTTATAACTAGAAAGATATTAGCCAAGTTTAAGTTAGCGGAAGATAACTTGGTCATACTAAAGCGACTGATATTCTTTATTTTGCTCGCAATTATTACCGTGACAGTGCTATCTTTTTTTAATGTTCCGTTGACTGCCTTTGCGTTCATGTCAGGCGCCGTAGCGATTGGCGTAGGTTTCGGGGCAAAAACAGTCATGGATAACTTTATCAGTGGCTGGATTTTGATGTCGGAACGTCCTGTTCGTATCAACGACATTGTTGAGTACGATGGTCACTTAGGTCGGGTGATAGAGGTGGGTAATCGTTCAACCATGATTCGACGAATTGATGGTGCTCATATGGTGGTTCCAAACAGTAGTTTACTTCAAGCTAACCTTATCAACTGGACATTAGTCGATCCCAATATCAGAACCTCAGTAAGAGTTGGTGTTGCTTATGGTAGTGACGTCGAAAAGGTCAAAGAAATTCTTGAGACAGTACTAAAGGAGCATGAATCTGTAATTGATGACCCTGCACCATCAGTTATCTTCGAAGACTTCGGTGACAGTGCTTTAATTTTTGATTTGTGGTTCTGGGCGAGTGTTGGAGCAGTTAGAGAGCTTAGGGTGATTCGGAGCGATATCCGCTTCAATATTAATAAGGCGTTCCAAGAAGCTGGAATTGTCATTGCATTTCCTCAGAGAGATTTGCACTTTAAATTCGATGAGAAGAGCAGTTTTCCAATAACAATTAGTGACCAGAGAAATTCAAGTAAACCACAAGATAAGGGTGAAGAATAATGGAGTATTTCGATATTTCTAACAAAGGCGGCTTTATCACTGAAACAGACGATGCGCCAAGAGCTTATCGTTGGTATAGAATGAATTACTCCGTTGAAGAAGACTGTAAGTGGCTTGATGAAAACCCCTTGTTGAATAATCTTTATAAAGAACAACTGCTCAAAATTGAAACAAGACCTATCGTTTACCAAGATGAAGAGTCTATTTTAATTTGTCTTCGTGGCGTTAATCTAAACCCTGATGCTGATCCGGAAGATATGATTTCGATACGGCTCTGGATTAACAACAATACAGTGATCACCAGTTGCAACCGTTCAAGTTTATCTTTGCAGGATATTATAAAAAACTTGCAGAACAACATTGGCCCTAAAACCCCAGGTGAGTTTTTAGCAGTACTCATAGAGCGTTTAGCCATTCGTATTGAAGATTTCTTTGAAAAGTTTGAAGAGCAGTTAGATGTTCAAGAGGAAAGCATTGAAACTGCTGATAGTCGAGGGCTGGGTACAGAGCTCGGTAACCTCAGACGTCAGGCAGCTACAGTGCGACGCTATCTCACTCCGCAAAAAGATGCGCTTGAAAAACTAAGCCGAACAGACAGCCCACTGCTAACCCCTGAGCTACTGGAAGAAATGAAGGATGACCGTGACAAAACTGCTCGATTACTCGAGGACCTCGAGCTTTCCAGAGAGCGCTCTATGGCACTTCAAGAGCAATTACTGGCTAAAATCGGATATGAGCAAAACAATCGACTGTATGTCTTAGCGATCATTTCAGCCATCTTCCTACCTTTAACGTTCCTTTCGGGGATGCTGGGTATGAATGTTGCTGGATTGCCAGGAACAGAAGATAGCAATGCTTTTTGGTTTGTATCTGGCCTATGCCTAGTCATAGCCATAGGTTTAATGCTGTGGTTTAAATTTAAGAAATGGTATTAACTACAGACACTACAATTAGGATCCTTGGGAACCTTAAATTTTTGAAATGTTGTTTTCAAACTTTCGTATTTCAGTAAAAAGCTGCCATTTGGTTGTTCTAGTTCAAGAATAAGCTTTAATGCTTCTGTGGCTTGCAAACTGCCCATAGTGCCTACTACCGGCGATAAAATTCCTTGATCTGTACAGTCACCTTCTGGCAAATCCATATTCGAGTACAAGCAGTGATAGCAGGCATCTTCTTGCTTACGATTAAACACAGCCAGTTGACCAGAAAAGGCCACGGCTGTTGCTGAGACAAGTGGTATTTGATTCGCTACTGACCATTCATTAATCAGAAATCGACTTTCAAAATTATCTGTACAGTCTAGCGCAAGAGTAAGATTTGATGAGTTAAACTGTCCCAAGACTTCTCGACTGGCTTTTTCTGAAATGGTGTTAACCTTAGTGTAGGGTGATAAGGATTCTATAGCAGCACGCGCAGACTCAGTTTTGGACTTGCCTACGGTGTTTGTTTGATGAATGATTTGTCTTTGCAAGTTTGACGTTTCGACTAAATCGTTATCGACGACAGTCATCTCACCGACCCCGGCCGCTGCTAAATACATAGCAGCAGGCGAACCAAGCCCCCCTAGGCCTATTATTAAGACATGACTGCTCTTAATAGCCTCCTGGCCCTGGATATCTATTTCTGGGAGGATGATGTGACGGCTAAATTGTAGTAGCTCAGATTGACTTAGCATATCTTGTTACTTGCACCGAATTGTTTTACTGGGCTTTGATGCGGCTTTCAACTGTTGTTTATACATTGCACGTTCCTTCAGCACTGCTTCGTATAACCCTTGTTGGCTCTTATCTTTTGATAAGCGCTCTATATTTCTCCTATTATCAAAAAACTTTAGGTAAAAGGATAATTGGTAATCGGTTAATTCATAACCAATGTCAGACAATAAATTAAGGTCCGGGAGTTCCGAAATGGGGATTTGTTCAAATATTGTATCTATAACACTCTCTGCTTCAGATTTATGACCAAGAAGTTGATGATAGTACGCTTGTATTAGATGAAAGTCTTCCCATACGGTCGTACGCGATAGATTAAGTTTTTCTGATACCAGTTGATAGAGCTTTAATTTTTGTCGAACTTGCTCGCAGGAGCCTGGTTGCTTAAATGAGCCCTGACTGCGTCTAACTAAGACATCTTTGTGAAAGGCGCTGATAAGCTTACTAGGCAAGATAGAACGTTTGTCTTCGGGTAACTGCGAAAGGCTGAAAAAAGTAGCCGCAGCAGCGGGGTTTTCATATTCAAAAGTCAGTTGAGTGATAATACTGGCGACATTCTGGTCATTCTCAAAACAGCTTTTACTGATCGATGAGGGGTTGTCTTTGAGAAGTCGCTCAATGTTTTTTGGGGATAGATTGCAGTCTACTTTGACTTGTTGACCTTTGGCTTGTTGACAAAGGGTTGTTAGTACAAAAACACTGGTAATAAGAAAAGCTTTAAGCATTGTCACGATATGACCTTTTCTAGTGGATGGGAATATTTAAGCATACTCCTAAACAAGTTGCACCTGTGATTATCCGCTGATAACCTTAAACAAAAATTTTATATGAAACACTATGTCTACAATCGGAACTCCTTACTCATCGTCCTCAAAAAAAGTCATGTTACTCGGCTCAGGAGAGCTTGGTAAAGAAGTCGCCATTGAGTTACAACGTTTTGGCGTAGAGGTTATTGCCGTCGATCGTTATGAGCATGCTCCAGCGATGCAGGTCGCCCATAAAAGCTTTGCCATTAACATGCTAGATGGTGCCGCATTAAGGCAACTGGTAGAGCAAGAACGTCCACACCTAATTGTTCCTGAAATTGAAGCTATCGCGACATCAACTTTGCTCGAGTTAGAGAAAGAAGGTTTCACTGTAATCCCAACCGCCAGAGCGACAAATCTGACAATGGACCGAGAAGGTATTCGACGCTTGGCTGCTGAAGAATTAGGCCTGAAAACGTCGCCTTATCAGTTCGCTGACACCTATAAAGAGTACCAAGCAGCAGTAAAAGCAGTCGGTATTCCGTGCGTTGTTAAACCTGTCATGAGCAGTTCCGGTAAGGGCCAGTCGACGATAAAATCAGAATCAGATATCGATAAAGCTTGGCAATACTCACAAGAAGGTGGTCGCTCGGGCGAGGGCAGAGTCATCGTTGAAGGGTTCGTGGATTTTGACTACGAAATCACACTATTAACGGTTCGTGCGGTTAATGGCACTCACTTCTGTGAACCAATTGGTCATACACAAGAAGACGGCGACTATCGTGAATCTTGGCAGCCACAGGCTATGTCGCCACAAGCCCTGCAGCAAGCTCAGTACATGGCAAAAGCCGTGACCAATGATTTGGGTGGGTTTGGACTTTTTGGTGTGGAAATTTTTATTAAGGGTGATGAAGCTATCTTCAGCGAAGTGTCGCCACGGCCTCATGACACAGGTTTAGTGACATTGGTGTCTCAAGACTTATCCGAGTTCGCATTACACGCTAGAGCTATACTAGGTTTACCTATTCCTGTTATTCGACAAAATGGTCCGTCTGCTTCAGCAGTTATTTTAGTTGAGGGCGAGTCGAATCAAGTAAGTTTTGGTAACCTTGAGGAGTCACTGTTGGAACCTGATACTCACCTTCGATTATTCGGAAAGCCTGAAGTTAAAGGAAAGCGTCGTATGGGTGTTGCACTAGCCAATGGCCTTGATGTTGAAAGCGCCAGGGCTAAAGCTCGTAACGTTTCAAAATCAGTTAAAGTTACGCTGTAAAACTTGCATAGTTTTAGGGGAGGGGGATAAACTCATCCTCATCCCCTGGAACCTTAGGAAAGCGCTCTGCTTTCCAGTCTTCTTTAGCTTCTTCAATTCGTTCTTTAGAGCTGGAAACAAAATTCCAATCAATATAGCGTTTGCCAAGGTTTTCGCCACCGATAATGGCTAATCGTGTGTTTTTCTGCGCAAGAACGCTTACATCTAGGGAAGTATTAATGACAGCCATAGAGTGCTCGTTGATGACGGTGTCATCTACCGTTACGCTGCCTTTTGCCACATATATCGCCAATTCTTGAACTTTTGGTAATGCTAAAGACTGCTCTGAAGCAAAATCAGCTTCCACATATAAGGTTTCAGCAAAGGTTTTGACCGGTGATGTTACGCCATAAGCTGTCCCCATCATAACTCTAAGTTGCACATCCTCATCAGTGACACATGGAATGTTTTCCGCAGGGTAGTGATGGAACTCCGGTTGCATTTCTTCTTTATCTTCAGGTAATGCTAGCCATAACTGTAGTGCGTGAAGGCTATGAGCCGTATTGCTTATTTCCGGACGCTCTCTTTCTGAGTGCACGATGCCTTTACCTGCAACCATCAAGTTGATATCCCCCGGTGTAATCGTTTGATAGCTACCCAATGAATCCCTATGCAGGATTTCTCCTTCAAACACGTAGGTTACAGTGGCGATACCTATGTGTGGGTGTGGGCGAACATTAATGCCTTGACCAGCTTCAAAACTAGCTGGGCCCATATGATCAAAAAACACCCACGGGCCTACTGCTTTTCTACCTACGGTGGGGAATAAACGCCTTACCGAAAAACCACCCAGATCTTTCTCTTTTGGCTCAATTAACTGCTCTATAGATGAGCAGGGTGTGTTAGTGCAGTCGTTATTTGGTTTTGATTTTAGTAAGTCACTCATGAGCATAAACCCTTTAATATTTATATCCAAATTACCAACTTTAGTGATTTTAAACAAATTATTGATTTAGATAGTTGGCATTACAAAGCGGTATAGTTGTTTACATTCTGAGCTTGTCAAAAATTCAACAATCTAGCTAAAACCCACGCAGAGTAGAGCCTAATCATTTTATCCACAGCCTTATCAACCATTTTTGTGGAAAGAGTTAACTGTAAACCTAGGTAAATAGACTGTATTAGATTTGCCTCTGGGGCGTTACTTCAATAGAATAATAGCCATTACTCAAGTTGTTAACAGTATGAACTCAAAAGCCATTCGTATAATTTTGCTATTAACGCTACTTTCTGTGGCGGGACAGCTTACGGCTTTTAATCAGCATTGTGATATGGGTTCAGAACCTAACAATGATAAAACAGCCATGACGATGAGCATGTCTCATAGCAGTATGGACCATAACTCTACAGATCATAGCTCTGTTAATCATAGTCCTATTAATCATAGTAAGCATGATGCAGAGGATGTTCCAGCCGGAGAAACCATGCCTTGTTGTGACATGTCTTCAGGCTGTGACATGGCAACTTGTGTGGCTATGATGTTAGCTTCAACGGCAGGGCAAGCTGAAGTTTACCGTCAATCCAGCCTAATCAATTTATATAAACCAAACTTTCACTCATTCGAGCTCCACTCCTTTTATAAGCCACCAATTTTCAGTTAACACAGGATAGATCTATACAAATGAAATTGGTGAGCCATTTATACCTCTCTTTCTAGAACCGCTATAAATCGCTCAACCTCCTTTAGTGACGTCGCTGTACGTTAAAATGTTTACTAGAGACCGCAGGTTATGAGTACCCTTAAATTTACTATTGTTGTATTTATTGGAGTTTTCCAATTTAAAGCTCTTTATGCCGAAGAAGCTAGGAATTCAGGTTATGGCTATACATTAGAGTCAACCTTAATTATGGCGCTTGAAAGTGACCCTTGGTTGCAAAAAAGCACCTACAAAGAAAAGTCCTTATTATCACAAGCAAAATCTCAGTCCAGCTTACCCGATCCTAAAGCATCGATTAGTTTAGCCAATGTGCCTGTCGATGACTTCAGTTTTAACAGCCAAGCCATGACGCAGTTCAAGCTAGGTTTAAGCCAAAGTTTTGCACGGGGAGACTCACTAGACATTAAAAGTGATATCAATAAGCTGACAGCTGGCTTAGAGCCACACCTTAGAGAAAATAGAAAAAACCATTTGATTATGGTGGTTGGCACTTTGTGGCTTGACGTTTACAAGGCTCAACATAGCATTGCGCTGATTAATGACAAACAGTACTTGTTTGAAGAACTCAGAGAAGCTGCCGAAATCAGCTATACCTCAGCGCTGTCTAAGACCAGCCAACAGGAAATGATTCGTGCTGACTTGGAGCTTGCCAAGTTGCAAGACCAACTCACGGTATTTTCTGAACAGCTCGACACTTCTATTCGTAAATTAAGTGAGTATGTTCCATTGCCACAAAGTTACTTATCTCATCAGCAACATGATAATCAAAACTTTGTCAGTAAGACGCTACCAGAAATTAGATTGTTAGAAAGCAATAATGCTTTGCAACAACATCCTTTAGTTAAAGCAATAGATAAAGACATACAAGTCTCACTCAAAACAATTGAACTGCAAGAGCAAGGCTATAAGCCACAGTTTGCTGTTAACGGAAGCTATGCCTTTCGTGAGAATGCGCCAGATGGAATGGAGCGCCCTGATTTCTTTAGTGTGGGTGTCAGCTTTGATTTGCCTCTTTTTTCCGACAACAAGCAAGATCAAGATGTTAAAAGTGCTGCTTATATGAAGGAAGCCAAAAAAGAAGAAAAAGCATTACTGTTAAAGCAACTTCATTCAGGGATGACAACTCAACTTGCCAGCCTTCAACGGTTGAAAGAGAGAGAGACTCTATATAGAGAGTCTTTAACTCCACAGGTAAAACAGCAGGGTGAAGCTTCAATGATTGCCTATAGTAACAATGAAGCAGATTTTGCAGAGCTGGTTAGAGCTCGAGTTGATGAGGTTAATGTTCAGCTGACCGCTCTAGAAATTGCGGTTGACATTGAAAAGGCCAAAATTCGCGCTAATTACTATCAAGCTAGCAACTCTAAAGAGTTCATGGGGCTCATCAATACACCAGCAAACTCCTTGTACTCTAAACCGAATAATCAATCTACACTGCATGATCCTTCAGGAGAAAGCCATGAATAAGACATCAATCATCTTCGCTATAACTGGTTTTGCGGTCGGGATCACGGCTATGATTGTGGCAAATCAATTTATTTCAGATGGTAGCCATAGCTCTGGGGCCGAAGCTTCAGCAAAGAAAGAACCTTTGTATTGGGTTGCACCTATGGATTCTAATTACCGTCGGGACAAACCTGGCAAATCGCCCATGGGGATGGATTTGGTTCCTGTTTATGAAGAAGACGGGGATGACGAGGATAGTCCAGGCACAATAAAGATTCACCCAGATGTCATTAACAACTTAAGCGTTAAAACTGGGAAAGCTAAAAAATCATCACTCATCGATAGATTAAATACCGTTGGTTATATTACGTATGATGAAACCACGTTGACGCATATTCATTCAAGAACCGATGGTTGGATTGAAAAACTTTTCGTCAGCCATAACGGACAGTATATTGAAGCAGGCCAACCCCTTTATACGCTCTATTCGCCGGCACTAGTCAATGCTCAGCAAGAGTACTTATTAGCAAAAAAACGCAATAATCAAACACTCTTAAGCGCCGCAAAACAGCGCTTGAAGTCATTGAGTTTCAGTAACGACGAGTTGCAAAAAATTAATAAAACGCGTCAACCACTACAAAACGTCACGTTCTACGCCGAGTCAGATGGTGTCATCGATAATTTGAATATTAGAGAAGGCTTTTTTATTAAGCCGGGGACTAGGCTTATGACCCTTGGTAGTTTGGAGACTGTATGGGTCGAAGTTGAGTTGTTCGAGCGTCAAATTCCTTACGTTCATGAAGGCCAGACTGCCCAAATGAAGCTTGATTATTTACCGTCTAAAACATGGACGGGGACAGTCGACTATATTTACCCAATGGTTGACTCAACTAATCGAACTGCAAAAGTTCGCCTTGAGTTTGATAATCCTGATCACAAGCTGAAGCCCAATATGTTTGCTGACATTGCTATAAACACCGAGTCCGATGAAGAAGTTTTGCAAGTGCCACACAATGCTGTCATCCGCACAGAGAACAATAATCGCGTGGTTTTAGCTCTAGGTGATGGCAAGTTCAAATCGGTCAGTGTTGATATTGGTCGAACAACCAATAATTCGGTCGAAATTCTGGAGGGGTTAGTTGCTGGCGATAACGTTGTGTTGAGTGGACAGTTCTTGATCGACTCGGAATCAAGTATCGAATCCGACTTTAAACGTTTTGCAGATAGCAAGGCTGATCAAAAGTCTGACATGCCACCCTCGGCTAGAGTTAAAGGACTAGTTAACTCTGTTGATACGGAAGCGCAAACCGTTAACATTTCTCGTGGAGCCATAGAAAAATGGAATCGAGGTCCTATGACGATGGATTTCAGTGTGGTCGCTTCAATTTCACTTGATGAATTTAATGTTGGTGAGAATATTGATTTCACTTTTGAAATACGTGATAGCGGGTTCCTCATTACGAAGTTACATCATGAAATGAAGGAGCATCAACATGATTAATCAAACCATTAAGTGGTCAATTAAAAACCGCTTTTTAGTTTTATTAGCCACAATAATTATCGCGGGTCTAGGAGTCTATTCGTTTAAAAAAACGCCTGTTGATGCTATACCTGATCTTTCCGACGTCCAGGTCATCATTAAAACAAATTATCCTGGCCAAGCACCGCAAGTGGTTGAAGACCAGGTAACGTATCCTTTAACCACTGCAATGCTTTCAGTGCCTGGCGCACAGACCGTCCGCGGCTTTTCATTCTTTGGCGACTCCTATGTCTATGTCATCTTTGATGAAGAGACCGATCTCTATTGGGCGCGAAGTAGGGTGCTTGAATATTTAAGTCAGGTTGCCCCTAGTTTACCTGATACAGCTAAGCCACAACTGGGACCAGATGCAACAGGTGTTGGTTGGGTATATCTTTATGCACTAATTGATAAAACCGGTAAACATGATTTAAGTGAACTGCGCTCCATTCAGGACTGGTTTCTAAAGTACGAATTGCAGACAGTCGCTGGTGTATCAGAAGTGGCGCCCGTGGGTGGAATGGTCAAGCAATATCAAGTCAAAGTTGACCCTGAAAAATTGCGAGCATTAAACATCCCTTTAGAAATGGTTAAAGTTGCTATTCAGCAAGGAAACCAAGAAGTCGGAGCCTCAGTAGTAGAGCTAGCAGAAGCAGAGTACATGGTGCGCGCTAGCGGTTACATTGATAGTACCAGCGATTTAAAAAATATCCCTCTTGGAACCAATGTCAAAGGAACACCGCTTTTATTAGGGGAGGTTGCTGAGATTACTACAGGCCCTCAAATGCGGCGGGGTATAGCCGATCTCAACGGTGAAGGTGAGGTCGTTGGTGGTATTGTGGTTATGCGCTATGGAGAAAACGCGCAAGCAACTATTGATGGCGTTAAAAAGAAGCTGGAAGAACTTAAAAAAGGCCTTCCCGAAGGCGTTGAGATTGTTACTGTGTATGATCGATCAGGGTTGATTCAAGACGCTGTAACCAACCTTTGGTATAAGTTGCTCGAAGAGTTTGGTGTTGTAGCGCTAGTCTGTATTGTGTTTCTGTTCCACATACGCTCATCATTAGTGGCTATCATTAGTTTACCCATAGGAATTTTAGTTGCCTTTATTATCATGAAGCTTCAAGGGCTTAATGCTAACATTATGTCTCTTGGCGGTATTGCTATTGCCATTGGTGCCATGATTGATGGTGCGATTGTGATGATTGAAAATATGCATAAGCATATGGAACGAACCCCGCTAACCTCAAGAAATCGATGGGAAATTGTTTATAACTCAGCAAAAGAAGTCGGGCCGGCTTTGTTCTTTAGTTTGCTGATTATTACAGTGAGTTTTGTGCCTGTTTTTACGCTAGAGGCACAAGAAGGCAGGATGTTTTCTCCCTTGGCTTTTACAAAAACCTATGCCATGGCAGCATCCGCCGCTCTAGCCATTACGTTAGTACCGGTATTGATGGGTTACTTTGTTCGAGGGAAAGTTCGTGCAGAGCATGCTAATCCAGTAAACCGCTTCTTAACCTTCATCTACAAGCCTGTACTGAGAGTAGCTCTAACTTATCCTAAAAGCATACTGGCTGGTGCTTTAGTCATACTTGTCGTAGGTTTTTGGCCCGCAAACAAAATCGGTACTGAGTTTATACCACCTCTTGATGAAGGCGACTTAATGTACATGCCAACAACATATCCAAGCTTATCCGTTGGTGAAGCTAGAGAAATCCTTCATAAAACGGACAGGCTTATCAAGACAATACCTGAAGTGGATACTGTCTTTGGGAAAATTGGACGTGCTGAAACAGCGACAGACCCTGCTCCTTTGACAATGATTGAAACCTTTATTCAGTTCAAGCCAAAGTCAGAGTGGCGAGAAGGGGTTACTACAGACACCATAAAAGAAGAATTGAATCAATTAGTTAAATTCCCAGGGTTAACCAACGCCTGGGTTATGCCGATTAAAACTAGAATTGATATGCTCGCAACAGGTATAAAAACGCCTGTCGGTATTAAAGTATCAGGACCAGACTTATCAAAAATAGAGAGTATTGGTAAAGAGTTAGAGTTAATACTTAAAGATATTCCTGGGACCAGTTCCGTTTATTCAGAGCGAGTAGCAGGTGGACGTTACATTGATATTGATATTGACCGAGTTAAAGCTGCTAGGTTTGGACTGAGCATCAGAGAGATTCAAAATGTCATAGGGGCAGCAGTTGGTGGAATGAATGTGTCTTACTCTGTTGAAGGGTTGGAGCGGTATCCGATTAATGTTCGTTACCCTCAAGAGTATCGAGATTCTCCTGAAAAACTTGCTGAACTTCCTATTGTTACATCAAGTAAGCAACGCCTAGCGTTAGGCGATGTCGCTTCAGTAAAAGTAAAAGATGGTCCCCCTGGTATCAAGAGTGAAAATGCTCGGTTGAATGGTTGGACTTTGGTTGACATTAATGATGTTGACTTGGGTTCTTATGTTGAAAATGCACAGCAGGTCGTATCTGAAAAACTTGATCTCCCAGCAGGTTATGCCATCAATTGGTCAGGGCAGTACGAGTATATGCTTCGAGCAAAAGAAAAGCTTACCTATGTCATACCGCTGACCTTAGCAATAATCATACTCTTGCTTTTCTTAAACTTTAAGAGCTTTGCCGAAGTCGCCATCATTATGGGGACATTACCCCTAGCGATGGTTGGCAGTATTTGGCTGATGTACTTACAAGGCTTCAACTTCTCTGTTGCTGTAGGTGTTGGCTTTATAGCCTTAGCAGGGGTGGCTGTTGAGATTGGTGTCATTATGTTGGTCTATCTGAACCAATCGTACCAAGCAATGCTCAAAAAGTCACGCGAGTTAGGAGCGTCACCAACTATCGAACAGTTAAAAGACGTTGTTGATGTGGGAGCAGGGCAGCGAGTACGCCCTGTAATGATGACTGCATTATCAATTATTGTCGGCTTATTACCAATTCTCTATGGGACAGGCACCGGCTCCGAAATAATGAGTCGCATTGCAGCACCAATGGTTGGCGGGATGGCCAGCGCTGTCATTTTAACTCTTGTAGTGATTCCAGCTGTTTTCTATTTGTGGAAAAAGAAGTCACTTAATCTTTAAAGGTCAATTATGAAAAATATAATTTACACTGTATTCGTTTTAGGGTTTGTAGCAATCTTCAATATAGCTTCCGCTCATGTCAAAGTTGTTAAGACCTCACCAGCCTCTGGTGAGGCTCTAGAGTCAAGTCCTAGCTCACTGACATTCAGCTACTCTAAAAAAGTTCGTCTAGTAAGCATTAAGTTAAGCCATGCAGGTAATGGAGAGATTAACTTAGATTACAAACTTACTTATGCTCCGACAGCTGAATTTGTGATCCCAGTCCCTGAGCTTGAAGCAGGTAAGTACAAAGCTGAGTGGGTAATCATGGGAACAGACTCTCACAAGATGAATAGTAGCTTGTCATTTGAAGTGTTGAGCTCAAAGGAGCTGTAGATGACATTAGATATGTGGGCCTTAGTATCCACACTTTTCAAGTTTGGATCTTATGTTGGAGTTTCTGTGGCGCTAGGAACACTGTTATTTGTGTTCCTATATCGACCAGCGCTTAAGCGACAAATTAAATTTATCAGTGTGATGTCACTAGTCGGTGCGGTTAGTACAGTAGGATATTTTTTATTGCAAGTCGGGGCTTTCTCCCAGTCTGGCCTGCTGGGTATGTTTGATGTAGATATATTGAAGCTGCTTTATGCTACCGGAAATGGAGACCTGCTAATTTTCAGAGCTTTTGGTTTAGTCTACTTTGCTGCTGTATGGAGCGTCCTAAACAAAATATTACTGCGCTCCCATTGGTCGGTAACAACGTCATTACTTATGCCTGCTATTATGTCCGTTCTGTGGTCTTTTTCTACTGTGGGACATATTTCGGACTTGGCATGGTATTGGCAAGGAACCTTGATATTACACATATTTGTAGCTTTGGCTTGGATTGGGTCATTGCAGCCCCTTTACAAACTGGTCGAAGGTGTCGATACGAAACAAGTCAATTATACGCTGCATCAGTACTCTAAGATCGGGACTGGAATCGTTATCCTATTGTTAGCTGCTGGTTTATCGCTGACCTATAAACTAATCATTCTCGACAATAACCAAGATTCTATTGAATACTTGATAGCCTTATTATCAAAGGTCACGTTGGTGGTCATAATGTTTGGCTTGGCGGCTTATCATAAATTTAATTTAGCTGAAAAGCTAAAGAAAGGTGAAGTAGATAAAAACAAAGTAGCTCTATCGATTAAAAGAGAAAACATTATTGGTTATAGCGTACTGCTAATAACCGCAATTCTAACCACTGTTGTCGGAATAAATCACTAGGAGAAAATATGAAACTAAGCAAAATATTATTATTTATAGTAATAACGGGTATCAGTACTTCAAGTTTTTCGCATGGCAAAAAAGAAGATAAATCTAATCAAATGATGGTCAACACTGATACCAAAGTAGGTGAAGTTGTTGCTGAGCTTCATACAGCTTTGCGAAGTTCAGATGAAGCCACAATAAGGTCAATATTAGCGGACAATGTACTAATTTTTGAAGGAAGTGGGGCAGAGCGTTCGCTTGAAGAGTACGCCAGCCATCACATGAAGTCCGACATGAAGTTTCTTAAACATATGGCCACTGAGTTGCTAGAGCGAAATATCATGATTCATGGTGATATTGCTATATCGAGTTCACGCTCCAAAATGACCGGGAAATATAAGAACAAAGATTTCAATAAAGTTACTGTAGAAACTTTAGTTCTTAAGAAAAACAGTGATGGCTGGAAAGTGATTAGAGTTCACTGGTCTTAAGTTTAATTTTTTCGCAAACCATTAAGGAGGAAGTATGAGCAATTCTAAGTTAACCCTTATAGGGTCGGTTTCAATGGGTACTGGCGTTATGATCGGAGCAGGGATTTTAGCACTAACCGGTCAAATCGCCGAGCTTGCAGGTTCATACTTCCCTATCGCATTTGTGGTAGGAGCAATAGTTTCAGCTTTTAGTGCCTATACATATATAAAGCTTTCTCAGGTTCATCCGTCATCAGGCGGTGTCGCTATGTTTCTAAAAAAGGCTTATGGCAAAACCCTGCCAACCGCAGTTTTTGCATTATTGATGCTCTTATCTATGGTTATCAATCAAAGCTTAGTAGCCAGAACCTTTGGTTCATACACTCTGCAACTCTTTGAACTTAAAAGTTTAGGGGAGTGGGCTGAACCTATCCTTGGGACTCTATTATTACTATCAGCCTTTGTTATAAATATCATTGGCAATAAGTACATTGAGCGCTTGTCAATTATTATGGCTTTCTTCAAGACTATAGGCTTACTTTTGTTATCACTGGGTGGGCTTTGGGCATTTGGGTTTGATTTTAGTGCGATAAACCTTACAGGTGAAGCGGCTATAACGGATTCTAGTAACAGTGTTAAATTTATAGCTGCTGTAGCTCTAAGTATCTTAGCGTTTAAAGGCTTTACAACAATTACAAACAGTGGTGATGAAATCGACAGTCCTAAAGTTAATATCGGGCGCTCGATTGTCGCATCACTGATAATTTGCTTGGTTGTGTACTTATTAACTACTTTTGCTGTGATGGGCAATTTATCTATACCGGAAATAATTAAAGCAAAAGATTACGCTCTAGCAGAAGCGTCAAAACCAGCTTTTGGTCAGGGTGGCCTAACAATCACAGTTATCTTCGCGATTATTGCGACCGTTTCAGGTGTGATTGCAAGTATATTTGCTGTTTCTCGTATGCTTACAATGCTAACTAAAATGGAGCTTGTCCCGCATAGTCACTTTGGGATGCCGGGCTCGATACAAAAACATTCTGTGGTATATATAGTAGTAATAGCAATCTTGTTGACCATCTTGTTTGACTTATCCCGAATAGCATCAGTAGGTGCAATATTCTACTTGATTATGGATATCGCTATACATTTTGGAGCAATAAAGCACTTAAAAAACGATGCTGAAATTAATGTTTTTTTCCCAGTAATGGCTATTATTTTAGACTTGGTAGTACTAGTAGCATTCTGCTGGATTAAATTACAGTCAGATGTACTTATTATTTGGATTACGATTGCAGTATTAATAGTTTTAACAATCACAGAGTTACTCTTCCTTAAATACAATAAAGACAAATAAGTTGAGTACTAATGTAAAAGACAGAGAGTTAGGCTTAGAGTAAGAAGAGGGTGGATTTCTTATCAGAAAACGGATACCTGGGGCTATTTATTACAGCTTTTCTGTCCGCAACGATTTTGCCATTAAGTTCAGAGCTCGTATTAACAGGGCTTCTACTTAATGGTTTATCGCCTGCAAAACTTTTGATGATTGCAACCGTTGGCAATGTTTTGGGATCGTTAACCAATTATTACTTAGGACTTCTAGCAAGTAAAACAGTTATTCAAAAGTGGTTGCGGATGACTGAGTCTCAGTTTGAAAATGCTGAGGCACGATTCAACAAGTATGGATTAGCTGCTTTACTGTTTGCATGGGTACCGGTTATTGGAGATCCAGTAACTGTAATAGCGGGGATCCTAAGGGTAAAACTACTATGGTTTATTATTTTGTTGACAGTAGGGAAGTTCCTGCGATATGCATTTGTCGTATATTTTGTGTTATGAAACTGTAGTTTAAAGCAAAATCAGGTGGCTACGAAACTGCTAGCCAAATACCAACGGCAATCATTAAGCTTCCTGAGAGGCGATTAATTAGCCGTACATTGTCGCTTCGCTCAAGCATACGTCTTAACGTCTTACCGCCAGTGGCGTAGAGCATTAAAAAGGTAAATTCACTCAACAATATAATAACAACCAGAGCGGCAAGCTGAGGCGGCATTGGCATGTCTGGATTAATAAAGGAGGGTAATAGCGAAACGGTAAAAGCCCAACCTTTAGGGTTGGCAATAGCCGTAACAAAACCTTGTATTGCTAGCTGTCGCCCTGAGACTGTGTCAAAAGAGTTGTCTGCCAAGTCGATAGCCATTTTTCCGCGTGAACGCCACATTTGGATACCCAGGTAGACAAGGTATGCGCCGCCAGCATATTTTAAGACGAGAAAAGCGGAGGGATAATTCAGCATGATGCTAGCAACACCAACAACAGCCAATACTGAAACCATGGCCACACCAATTAATTCTCCCCACATCATGTACATTGTGCGCCGAACGCCAATGCTCATGCCTAGCGTCAGCGCCAATGTCATACACATACCAGGTGTAGCAGAAATCACTAGAAATGTGGGAATAAAAAGCAATAGTAAAGTGGTATCTAGCATGCTATCTGTCTTGCTTGTTTAATGCTGTAATACAAATGAGGTCACGAAGTTTATCATATGAAGTATCGGATACCACTTAATTAGCTAAGCCACTGACATTTATATTAAAACTATCAGGGTCAGTATTAGCCCAGCCTGTACACCTAATTACAGAGTATTTGTATAGTCATGCACTGAAAAGGCTGAAATTTTCCACTCACCTTTGTATTTATTAACAAAATAGGTGGCGCCAACCTTGTTATGAATGTCACCATTAATCAAGTAACGCACTGCGATATTACTCACAACCGCAAGATTAGTGTCTAGAATTTGTATATTAGTAGACTCCCACTGTACGTTATGTACGCCTTTAGCCTTCAAGGAATCAAGAAAAACTTTAACTTGCTCATATAAATTATCTGAACTCAATGTGTTTGAGCCATTGCTATTTGAAACGATCATTACATTATCATGATACAAGTCTGGCTCTTTGTTGAATTCGCTATGAGATAAGTAATGATTGTACTTAGCCATATAGTTTTCGAATAGAGTGTTAATCAACTCTATGTCATTGCCAGATTCTTTAGGGGCGGCTTTTGAGTTCGTTGATGCTAAGCAAATAAATAGTAAAGCCATTATCCATTGAAAAGTTTTTATCATTGTTATCTCTATGTTTACTATGAAGAAATTCTAAAGTGTCGTTTGAGTCTATCAGCAGATAATTTGAGTGTCATGAGCTTTTTTGTCAGGAAGAGTAAAGCAATGATATTACTAGGGTGTAGCATACCTAAGCGCCTAGATGTACAAACAAGACAAAGTGGCTTTATTTAAGATATTGATATTACCCTCACTTATCAACTTTTACTTGTAACGCAAGCTTTTAATATTAGCAAAAGATTGTAATTTACAAGACGTTTTGTATCGAATTTGTACGATGTTACGTTTGAGACCCGCTTTTAGTACGAAGTTGGGATCTACTGCTGCAACTCTCAGGTCTATTTAGATGGAGTGCAAGTGCAGTTTAAGGCAAGAGGTTCTTTCTGTCACTCATTTAGGAAATATCATTGAACGAACCAAAACAGAAGTGTTTGGTGTAAAGGGGTTAGCGTTCGTTCAAGAACTTTACGAGCAGCTAGAAATCCAATTAATTGTTGCCAAGATACTTAAACAGCTTTTTGAATTGACGTAACGATATCGTGTGCATATATTTTATCTAAACTAAACCGGAAGTGCTGTGATAGTAAGTTATAAATGCTTCCGACTCGTCCTTTTTGTCCAATACCTAGTCCATGTTGTCCTCTAGACAATATAGGCAGTACATCGTAAGCCGGCGATAACCTCCAGTTTTTCTTTTCGAAAGAATACAGGAATGCATGATTTCTAGGATGGTCATCAGTATTACCTATTAAGACGTTAAAGACCATTCTCTTGTATAGCTCTTCAGCGTCTCGCTCAGGCTCAGCTCCATACTTCAATATAAATTCAGCCAAAAAGCCGTAAGAGTACCTATTCGTAGCCATAGATTCCTTTACTTTATTCATGTTTATTATCGAATGCCCACTGATGAAGTGGTGGGTTGGCCGACCATATTCCAAGTCGAACCTTTTAACCAATAATATTTCTTCACTTAGGCTCTCAACAATGTGAGTCTGTGCAACATTACCAGTGATTTTCTGCAGCAAACTCATCGTCGCATGCTCAGCTCTAACATTATTAAACTTATCATCAATCCTCTGAAACTTTGCGATATAGTCTATATCATCAATAGTAAGAACACTCTTGGGTCTTGCACCTCCTATTCCAATTCCTTTAGAAAGTATGTTAGAACTTGGCTTGGACAGACTTTCGCCTGACAGCGCATCATTCTTTGCAGTGAGAATTTGCGGGATGTCCTTAAGCTTGTTCTGATAAAGTCTAGATTTCACTGAATTGCGTGAAAGGCTAAATCTCAAACAACCGACCCCTGTACCAGAGTAAGCAAGGAGATATTCAAGTATATTTTGGGGTTGCTTAGAGTAAATGTTATGAAGTAGTTTCTTGCCCCAAGAGTCTGCGCCTGCATCGGTGAAAACCCCAAAAGTGGAATTAGCAGTGTCAGAGTGACAAACATTGTTACCCAGTGGAAGGTTTAGTGGATCAAGTGGGAATGTATTAGGGTGAGATAAGTAGTTATCTGAATACGTAAAGCTTGTGGTTTTATCTTTATTTAAGACCAACTCTCCACATAACAACGGTGTACCCTCTAAACCCTCGATGAATGCGTATACTTTATTGATCATGGCAATTAACCACAGAGTTGCTGGATGATCTGCTGCCAAGCACCTTTAATCCTTCGGTCGAACTTAATAAGCTTACCTTCAAAGTTTTCTTGCCCTTTGCCATCTATATTGTCATCAATCAAAATATCACCTTTAAGTAACCCCTTATTGGAACAAATGATGAGTTTTTCTGTGGCATCAAAGCCTAAGTGCTCTTCTACCCATAAACGCTTTTCTGTGTAACTAAGAGGGTTTCTATTAGACGGCGCTGTAAGAATGTAAGTATCGTGATGTTGTGAAAGAACTTGAAAGCTTGTCACAGCATCTTGAATTGGGTGAAGGCCTGTAAAGAAACCAGGTAGTGATTGAGGGTACTTGGTTTCTGGCATACCCATACGCACTTCTTCATAAGCGCGATCGTAGTCAGCTAAAACGCCATCTATATCCACATAAACGATCATGAAACATGCACCCTTTAATTATTATAACAAACTTATATCATTGATATTTATAGACTTTATTCACTTTATGCTACTATTATGTCTATGTCTATGTCTATGTCTATGTCAAAGCGCAAAGGAGAATAATTGATGCTGATGATTTTTGATCAGGAGTGTAGCTTTGCAAATCATTGGAAGAAGGAAGAGAATAAGTCAGAGCTTTTAGAGCTTGGAGCCGTAGTCGTTGATGAAAATTACGAGATTCAATCCAATTTTAATAGTTATGTAAAACCTATGTCTAATCCAGAGCTATCCGAAGAGTGCATGGAGCTTCTGGGTGATATTCAGTCAAAAGTAGACTCAGCTCCCGAGTTTCCTGTGGTCATGGAAAGGTTCGATAAATGGGTGCAATCCAACAACGTTAATAAGATTGCTAGCTGGGGCATCTCTGATAGAACATTTATCTTAAAGCAGATTTCAAAATACGAGCTAAAGAACACAACGTTTGAACTGGAGTATATCGACCTAAAGAAAGCGTTTAGAAAGTCTCGTCCAATAAGAATTAAACCAGTAGGACTGAAGAAAGCTGCCGAAATTGTGGGGGCTGAGATCGTAGAGCCTCACCACTCGGCATTAAATGATGCATTCACTGCGCTAAATGTTTTGAGACTAATGCCTCAGTTGTGACTAGTTAGTTCATAGTGGTTTATTAATTTTTTTCGTCAACTGAGCTGCTTAAGAACAAAGTCTAAACACTTCTATTGTGCAACTTAAAAAGAGTTAGCGCTTTCAAAGCGCTTAATGAATCTACAAAAAAGTAGGAATTAGATTAAACGTTTACGCGATAATTCTTTCATCAGAACGCTTTTTGCGGCACGCATCTAAAGTTTGGTATCTAATTTTTGTGGGCTAATGCATAATCTGTTAGAATTTGGCAACTTAAAGTCATTAGATTAAATGTAGAGAATCTTTTTATTGTGAACCGCCGTTATTTGATATGTTTTTTGGCTATTCTGATTGCCCTGCAATCGGTAGTTGCCGTGGCGGATGTTCATAAATTTCATCAGTCTGGCGCTCAACATCTTTCCTTTGAGCATGAACACCAGGGTGATGCTCAGGCATCTTTGGCTGATATGGATAAGTCGCCAGCCGAATCTAAAGACCGTGTAATTTATCAGCCTGACTGCCATCACTGTTGTCATTGTCATGGTTCATCACATATATTCTTAATTAGTCGTCAAGACGTCTCTGCTTCTCTTTATCAGAGAGGCGCTATTTCAGACTACCGTTCCCATTATCACTCTCATATTGGATTCCCTGAAAATCCACCTCCAATTGCTTAGTTGAAGTACAAATAAACTTATTACTCCTAGGTATAGCGTTGTGCAAGTATCTATGTCGCTATGCCTGATGTACTTTAATTTATAATTGTGAGGAAATTTCATGAAGAAACTGTCAGTTTCTTATGCGATGTGTGCTGCTTTGTATCTATTGATACCTTCAGCACAGGCGCAATCAACCGATTGGCAACGCTGGTTGGTATCTCAAGTAAAGCAGCACCCCGATGTCATCGCGGCCCGAGAACAGTTACAGGGCTTCAAGGCCACCGCTGACGCATCAGAACAGCCACTCTACAACCCAGAGCTGTCCTCTGAACTAGAGCAAAGCGGTGAAGAAAATAACTACCGTGTAGGTATTTCTCAAACTGTCGACTGGTGGGATAGACGAGGTGCAAAAAAGCAGCAAGCAGCTTTTATCCGACAAGCAGCTAAAGCACAGTATAGTCAGCGGCTCATGAGAAAAACCGCCGAAGCATTATCAGCATTGGTCGAGTGGCAAGCCAGTAATCGTGCAGCCACCATTGCTCTGGATCAAAAAGATCAGCTTAACGCTCTACTAAACCTGGCTGAGAAACGCCAAAAAGCAGGTGATATCGGTAGTATTGATGCTGAGCTCACCTTTTTATCCTTGTCAAAACAGCTAGCACAGGTCGCTGAACTTGAAGTCGCTTTACAAAAGGCTGAAAACAAAGTGCGCGAACTTTTACCACAGTGGACGCCTGAACGGGGTGGCATTCCAGAAGACTTCTGGCCTAAAGAACCTATATCCATTAATGATCAAGAGTTACTGCAACATCCAGCCGTTGCCAGCGCCCAGGCTCACTGGAAGTCAGTCAAGGAAGGAGTCGAAGTCACTCGACGTGCTGCCAAGGCAGAGCCTACATTTGGTCTTAATGCCGGCCGCGATGGGGGAGAAAACTCAGTAGGATTGACCTTTTCCATCCCCCTGAATGTCCGCAATGACTATAGTGCCGAAACTCGTGTGGCTAACCGTGCAGCGCTAGAAGCTGAGGCGCGTTTCTTAGCTGTTTATCGCAAGCTACGGTTTGATTGGCAGGCGGCACAAGCTGCTTGGAAACGTTATGACCAACAATATCGTCAATGGCTAGAACTTGCTCGTGGCAGAGTTGAGAATAGTGCTGACTTGTTAGAACGCCAGTGGCGTAGTGGCGATCTGTCTACCACTGATTACTTGTTAGCATTAAATCAACGTGCAGAGAGCCTACTGGCCGGTATTTCACTGGAAAAGCAGACCCAACTTGCTCTAACAGAAGTATTGTTGCAATCCGGCCGTTTAATTACCCCTGCAGTGCCCCCCCACAGCGAAGCCAGCAACGAATTGAAAACAGGACAATAAACATGAATATGAACAAAATATTGATCGCTATTTTGGGCGCTGGAATTATTACGGTAAACCCAGCGCATGCCGAAATTACAAGTGGCTCAAAACATGTGCATGACAAAACCACGTCTGCTTCAGAGGTTCACGAACAAGAGGAAGGCACTTCCCATCAGGAGCACGAACCTAACGCGGGTGATGAAGATGCAAGTCATGCCAATAAGGAAAATCACCCTAACGGCAGCTCCGACAGTGAAGGCCATGATGATGAACATAGTGAGGGCGATGGCAAGGAAGATGAACGCGGCCATGGAGAAACCGCTAATTCTGCGTCACTGAGCACTTCTCAAATGACACTTGCTGATATCCAAGTTGGCACCCTTACTGCAAAGAAGGTAAATTTTGAATTTTACGCACCGGGTGAGATCCTATCCAATGGTTACACCAGTTACCAAGTATCTCCGAGAGTACCGTCAGTAGTATTGCGCCGTCATGTTGCGCTAGGCGACCACGTCAAGCAAGGGCAGCCACTGGTTACCCTGTTCAGCGAGAGTGTCGCGCAAGCACAGGCAGACTATCGTACCGCTTGGCCTGAGTGGCAACGAGTCCGGGAGCTTGGCCGCAAAACCGTTGGAGAACAACGATATATCCGTGCCAAAGCCAGCTGGGAAGCGGCTCGTGCGACCTTACAGGCCTATGGGTTAATTGAATCAGATTTGAAGTCTCTGGCATCACAAGATATTAAAGCATTGGGACAATACACCCTACGTGCCGAAACGGATGGTTCTGTGCTATCTGACGACTTCGAGCAGGGGCAAAGGGTCGAATCTGGTACTCCTCTGATTAAACTGGCCAATGAGAAACAACTTTGGGTAGAGGCTCATCTGCCCGCAGATCGTTCACTGTCACTTCCCGTTGGAACATTAGCGGACATTGTTGCCGGTGATTTACGTGTTCAGGGCAAAGTGTCACAGGAGGCGCACACCATCGATCCTGTGACTCGTACTCGAACGGTACGCCTGTTGGTGAATAACCGGGAGCATAAATTGCATCCAGGCCAGTTCGCTGAGGTCTTTTTTCGCTTCCGTACTGAAAAACCTGTATTGGCAGTTCAGGAATCCGCTCTGATGCGTAACCCCGATGGCGACTGGGCAGTTTATGTCGAAGTGAGTTCCGGTAAATACCGTCCAGTAGAGGTAGAACTGGGACGTGCGCTGGGGGCATTACGTGAAATCACAGGCATTGAGCCAGGTGTGCGTATTGTTACCAATGGTGCCTTTTTTGTTGCATCACAAATCGCCAAAGGCGGTTTTGATCCCCATAACCACTAAGCATTAAGGAGACTCTATGTTTAATCGAATTGTCGATTGGGCGGTCACTAACCGTTTGCTGGTTGCGATTGCGCTTATTACTCTAACGGTCAGTGCCTTTTTTATTATTCCAAGGCTGAATCTTGATGCATTTCCAGATGTTACCAACGTTCAGGTCTCGGTCAACACCGAAGCTCCTGGCTTGGCTGCTGAAGAAGTTGAGCAGCTGATAACCTACCCGATTGAAGCAGTGATGTACGCCTTGCCTGACGTAGAAGAAGTAAGGTCTATCTCAAAGACTGGCTTGTCTGGCGTCACCGTGGTTTTCAAAGAAGGAACCGATATTTATTTTGCCCGACAACTGGTATTCGAGCGACTTCAAGCTGCTAAAGAGCTGATTCCTGAAGGCGTTGGTACACCAGAAATGGGCCCAAATACTTCGGGGCTGGGGCAGGTCTATCAGTATTTACTGGTTGCCGAATCCGGATCGGGCTTCGATGCAATGGAGCTACGCAGCTTAAATGACTGGGTGGTAAAATTATTGCTTATCCCAGCCGAAGGCGTGACCGATGTGCTGTCCTTCGGCGGCGAGGTGCGTCAGTATCAGGTCGATTTGAATCCGTCAAAGCTATTATCTTACGGTCTAACGCAGAACGACATCATGGCGGCTCTGGAGCGAAACAATACCAATGTTGGAGGTTGGTATATGAATCGTGGCCAGGAGCAATTAGTGATCCGAGGTACCGGCTGGCTCGATCATGGCAAGCAAGGGCTGGAACAGCTCCGCCAAGTCCCCCTGAAAACAGTCGATGGCACTACTATCACAGTATCTAATGTGGCCAAAGTGAGTCTGGGGAGTGAAATCCGCCAAGGGGCAGTGACCATGACACGCAGAACCCCTGATGGAAAGGTTGAGGAACTGGGGGAAGTCGTCTCTGGTATTGTATTAAAACGTTTAGGAGCCAATACTAAAAGCACCATTGATGGGGTTAATGCCCGTGTCGAACGTATTAATCAGGCGTTACCGGAAGGAGTTAAGTTTGAGCCTTATTACGATCAGGCTGACCTGGTGACGCAAGCGGTTGATACTGTTGTCAATGCTCTATTACTGGCGTTTGTCTTCA
This sequence comes from Kangiella taiwanensis, assembly GCF_020005165.1. Taxonomy (GTDB): domain Bacteria; phylum Pseudomonadota; class Gammaproteobacteria; order Enterobacterales; family Kangiellaceae; genus Kangiella; species Kangiella taiwanensis. The sequence goes on along the minus strand of NZ_JAHCLT010000003.1, from coordinate 149,874 downwards.
TTGTCGTTATTTTGGCGCTGTTCCTAATGAACTTGCGTGCCACATTACTAGTGCTGATTTCAATCCCAATTTCCATCGGTATTGCCTTGATGGTGATGGCGTGGTTCGGTATTTCGGCGAATTTAATGTCGCTGGGGGGGATTGCTGTAGCCATTGGTATGCTCGTGGATGGTTCCGTAGTGATGGTCGAAAACATGTTCAAACATTTGACCCATCCCGATGCCACCCATGATAAAGATAGACAGGTAATGATTCGGGACAACACTTCCGATCCTGTTGATGCTTCCCATGATAATCATGGCATTCCCTTACGCTTACAAGAGGCTGGAAGAGAGGTAGCAAGACCCATATTTTTTGCTACAGCAATTATTTTAGTTGTGTTCATGCCGCTATTCAGTTTTGAAGGGGTCGAAGCCAAACTATTCCAGCCGATGGCTATCAGTATCATGCTGTCTATGTTGTCTGCAGTGATTGTAGCTTTAATCATAGTCCCAGCTTTGGCCACCTATTTGTTTCGCAAAGGGATACGACCACGGGAAAGTTTCGTCTTGAAACCACTTGATAGACTCTATCGCAAGGGCTTGTCGTGGGCCATGAACCACAGAAAAATCGTGGTGGGTATTTCTGTGGTGATGGTGATTGCTACGGCACTGGTTATACCGCGCCTGGGTACCGAGTTTGTGCCTGAGCTAGAAGAAGGAACGGTTAACCTAAGGGTAACGCTAGCTCCTTCCTCCAGCCTAGATACTGCGCTCGAAGTAGCGCCTAAGCTTGAAGCGATGCTGATGGAGTTCCCCGAAGTCACTTATGCGCTGTCACGTATTGGGCGTGCCGAAATTGGCGGTGATCCTGAACCAGTGAACAATATCGAGATATATATTGGTCTTAGGCCTGTGGCGGAATGGAGCAGCGCTGATAATCGTTATGAACTTCAATCACTGATGGAGCAAAAACTCGAGCAACATCCAGGCTTACTGTTCAATTTCTCACAACCGATTGCGACCCGTGTGGACGAGCTGCTGTCGGGGGTTAAAGCACAACTGGCGATTAAACTCTTTGGCAAAGAACTTGATGTGTTGGCTAAAAAGGGACAGGCAATAGAGGCTGTAGTTAAAGAAGTCGAGGGCGCTCGCGATGTTGCCATGGAGCAAATTGTCGGTGAAGCTCAATTGGTTGTGAAGCCTAATCGCCGAGCTCTATCTCGTTATGGGCTCGACGTGGCGGATGTCATGGAAGTGGTGCGTGATGGACTTGGCGGCGCCAGCTCTGGACAAATCATCAATGGTAACGAACGCTATGATATTTATGTTCGACTGGATGAACGCTTTCGTCAAGATCGTGACACTATCGCTGACCTTCGTTTGCAGGCACCTTCAGGAGCCTGGGTTCGCCTCGGCGATGTGGCCTCTGTGAATATTGCTTCCGGCCCACCGCAGGTACGCCGAGACGATGTTCAGCGCAGAGTAGTCGTTCAGGCCAATGTGCAGGGACGTGATATGGGCAGTGTGGTTGCAGACATTCGTACAGCCATTGCTGAGCAGGTTGATTTGCCGACGGGTTATTCCGTGGACATAGGCGGACAATTCGAGAATCAACAGCGAGCACAAAAACGTTTGTCGTTGGTTGTGCCATTATCGCTGGCGCTTATCGCCTTGTTGCTTTATTTTGCCTTTGCATCTATCGGTCAGGCTATGCTGATTCTAGTAAATGTACCACTGGCCGTTATTGGCGGGGTATTTTCACTCTGGATTTCAGGACAGTATTTATCGGTACCCAGTTCTGTCGGATTCATTACTCTGTTTGGCGTTGCGGTACTTAACGGCGTAGTAATGGTTGAAAGTATCAATCAGCGTATCAAGGATGGCTTACCTGTTAGCGAAGCCGTATTTGATGGTGCTGTATCCAGGCTTAGACCAGTATTAATGACAGCGGTGACTTCTGCGTTAGGCTTAATACCAATGTTGTTATCAAATGGCGTTGGCGCAGAAATACAAAAGCCACTAGCCAGCGTTATCGTAGGCGGGTTGATAACAGCCACATTTTTAACCCTGTTTGTTCTACCCGTTTTGTTTGCCTGGTTTTCAAAAGGTAAACTGAAGGAAAAAACACTAACGACTTAACTAACTGTCTGCCGGTTCCCCTTAGGAGCCGGCAACTTTCTATATTGGAATAGGATCTACCGCGTTAAAAAGTGCTATTAACTCATGATTTTTTGCGTCGCGGTTAAATTTTTCAGGATTTCGCATTTTTTCACAGTTCCCTGACTAGGACAGCTGTGTAGAAGTGAAGCCAGTTGATCTTCCAGATTGATTAATTCTTCAATCCGTGCCCGGACATGATTAATATGGGACGAAAGCATATGGCTGACTTCATCGCAGGGAGCATTAGGCGAGTACCTTAACTCTAATAACTGCCGGATCTCAGATAAACTAAGATCAAGGCTTCTACAACGCTTAATAAACAATAAATGTTCGACTGATGCATCATCGTACAGCCTGAAGTTGCCCTCACTCCGCTGAGTTTTTGGAAGAAGGTGTTCTTTTTCATAATAACGTATCGTTTGAACCGAACACCCGGTTAATGTTGAAAGTTCACCAATTTTCATATCTGAGTTTCGCACTTGACTCTATAGTGACTAGAGAGTTTAAACTACTGGTGTCCATTAATACAAGGTATACCTATGAGCCAGAAATGTAACCGTGACTGCAAAGCCGGTGCTACAGATAAAACACAAGATATTACTAACGACGATAAGTCATTTGAAGGGGCACATGTAAGCGAATACCACGTTCCTAAAATGGACTGCCCATCAGAGGAAGGCATGATCCGAATGGCACTGGACAGTCTTGAGCCAAGTGTAATCCTCGAGTTTGATACACCTAAACGCATAGTTAGAGTGTTTCATCACCTTGAACTCAGGGACATGGTAGAAGACCGGATAACGTCTCTTGGACTTGGGGCTAGATTGGAATCAACCAACGCTGTGGACAGCGAGATTATCCATAAAGCAAGGTTGACGGCACAAAATGAAGAAGCAGAGGAAGCTGGGATACTTAAAATGCTATTAGCTATTAATGCAGTGATGTTTATTACAGAACTTGTTATCGGCTGGTGGGCACAATCGACCGGATTGATAGCTGATTCATTGGATATGTTTGCCGATGCAGCAGTGTATGGGGTGGCACTATACGCCGTTGGACATGGCGTCCGAAAAAAACTCCGTGCAGCGCATATATCAGGATGGTTACAGATTTTATTAGCTCTGGGTGTATTAACAGAAGTTGTGAGGAGACTGGTTCAAGGGAGTGAGCCTGAGTCAAACCTTATGATGGTGTTTGGCTTAATTGCCTTGGTAGCAAATGTCTGGTGCTTAATCTTAATTGCCAAAAAGCGAAATGGCGGCGCTCACATGAGAGCAAGCTGGATTTTTTCTGCTAACGATGTCATCGCCAACCTTGGTGTTATTGTTGCTGGGGGGTTGGTAGCATGGACGGGGTCGCAATACCCAGACTTAATCATTGGCTTTATCATTGGCTTAATTGTTTTAACAGGTGGTTTTCGTATATTGAAGATTAAATCCTAAAGAAGGGATAGAGCCCCGCAAGAGGTAACGTTATATGCATGATCATTCACATTCTCAAGGTTCAAATAATCGTATAGGATGGGCATTTTTTCTGAATGTCACCTTTACCATTATCGAGTTTATAGGAGGCATCTTAACCAATAGTACCGCCATCATGGCCGATGCAGTCCATGATCTTGGCGACAGTTTATCCATTGGATTTGCTTGGTTTCTTAGTAAAGTTAGTGAGAAAGGTTCAAACTCAGAGTTTACCTATGGTTACCGCCGATTATCACTGCTTGGAGCTCTTATTAATGGCCTAGTTCTGATTATTGGCTCTGCATGGGTTCTGACAGAAGCTATTCCTAAACTTCTGCAACCAGAAATGCCTATGGTTGAGGGCATGATCGCCTTAGCCGTTTTTGGAGTGCTAGTTAATGGGTTTGCGGCTTATAAATTAAGTAAAGGCAAAACTCTTAATGAGCGTATACTCAACTGGCATTTATTGGAAGATGTACTGGGTTGGGTTGCAGTTTTAATCGTTTCCATCGTACTTCTTTTTGTTGACTGGCCCATTCTTGACCCAGCTTTGTCGATTCTTTTCACTCTCTATATTTTAATTAATGTTGCTAAAAACCTTTGGCACACTATAAGGTTATTTTTACAGGCAATCCCTGACAAAGAACTGTCAAAGTCAGTTTATAAGACCTTAATAGAACTTGAAGAAGTGGACAGTATCCATCACCTGCACTTGTGGTCTTTAGATGGAGAGCATCATGTACTTACTGCTCATCTAGCTTTACAAGAGGCACTGTCTATTCAACAACAACTGGAGTTAAAAAAGTCCATAGCAGAACGATTGAGTGAGTTTAATTTAGAACATACGACCATTGAGCTTGAAATGAGTAATGAGGAATGCCGCGATGAGCCCCAAGCTTTGTAATTCGGAGAGTAAGACTTAATAAATTCGGACTAATTGTGACCATTTCAAAGAGGTTAGAATTCTAATATCCCTGATACGGTTACAAAGGGGAGGGGGCTGGACTTAACTGGCTCAATATATACGATGTTATTAGGGTTAGTTTATTGCTTTTAGAATTAATGAGGTAGCTGAATAATGCAAGAGTTTCTAGATACTTGGAATGAAGCAGTAGTGACCAGTCTGGGCTTCTTCTGGATGGCGCTTTGGGCATTTATCCTTGGCTACCTAGTCAGCAGTTTAATTCAAGTGCTAATCACCCGAGAGCGGATGCAAAAGGCGATGGGAGAAGACGGCCCACGCAGTATGTTTCTAGGAACCTTCTTCGGTTTTATATCCAGTTCATGCAGTTTTTCCGCGCTTTCGACTACTCGAACCATCTTTAATAAAGGCGCTGGCCTTGCTCCTTCACTGGCTTTCCTTTTGGCTTCGACCAACCTTGTCATTGAATTAGGGATGGTAATCGCTATTTTTCTAGGCTGGCAATTTGTTGTGGGTGAATATGTAGGGGGGCTGTTACTGATTCTAGTAACCTGGCTGCTTATTAGAATAACACGTCCTAAACGGCTAGAAGCACAAGCACGTGAGCATCAACAAGGCAATGCCGAACAGTCTGAAAATAATAGTCAAAACTGGAAACAGAAACTGACAAGTTATCGTAGTTGGCAGAGTATAGGTAAAAACTATGTCATGGAGTGGCGAATGGTATGGCGTGATGTTTTAATCGGCTTCACGGTAGCAGGCGTTATATCTGCAATGGTTCCTAGCAGCTTCTTTCAAGCATTGTTTGTTGGTTCTGGTGGTAACGCGGATCTAGATTTTGGTTCAGTGTTGCTGCAAACCTTGGTAGCTCCGCTGGCTGCTTTTTTTACTTTTATAGGCTCTATGGGTAACATCCCCCTTGCCGCCGTACTGTTTGGACAGGGTGTAACATTCGCAGCAGTCATGGCGTTCATATTTTCCGACCTTGTGGTGCTGCCAGTACTGCGTATCAATGCAAAGTACTATGGCTGGAAAATGGCACTCTATATTCTCATTTTGATGCTCATTGCCATTACCGTATCTGCTCTCGTTATGCATTATGTCCTAGCATTTTTGGGGTTACTGCCAGACTTTAAAGCTACCGTTCCCCCGGGTGATAGAGAGTTTTTTAAACTCAATTATCAATCAATACTCAATGGAATATTCCTTACCATTAATCTAGGTTTATTCTGGCTATGGCATAGATCGAACAAGGAGAGTCATGACAAAAACAATGATCAGGAGCAGAAACAAAAGAAGAAGTCACTAATTGATAAGGTAATGTCATTTCTGGTCGTATTTGCAATTATATGGCTTGCCGGAGGTTTACTAGCTGGAGTTGTTGAGGCTACTCAGTAACTGGTACCCTTGACTTATGCGTCGATTAATTTATTTCGTTGAATCAAATCTTGTTTGGTTTGTGATTATTGTAGCTGGTGTTGGCCTGATATTCCCCGAATCCGGGAAGTACCTTGGCTCTTCGATAGCCCCTTTACTTGCGATTCTGATGTTTGTGATCAGCCTTACATTTGATGCACATGCCGTACGAATAGTCTTTCGCAAACCGTCAAGGCAGTTTTTGGCAATGGTGCTAGTCTATGGCCCGATGTCAATTGCAGGCTTCTTGACTGGTCGCCTTTTTTTTGGAAACGGATTGCTTGCTACAGGCCAAACTCTGCTTGGCACTCTGCCAACAGATGTATCTTCTCCTCTTTTAGTACTGATGGCTCGTGGAAACGTTGCCTTGGCCGCCGTTTTCAATGCGGTCAATACAGCCTTATCTCCTTTCATAGTTCCGCTCTTTTTTCTGTGGCTGACAGGAATACAGCTAGAAGTCCCTATCGTTTCCATCATCCTGGAGTTAGTTCTGGTTGTTCTAGTGCCTACAATTCTCGGTGTAACCTTACGCACCAAGTTTCCGACGATTATTTCACAGCATGATTCGACTTACGCAGGAATTGGGTCAGTCTTCTACCTTGTAATATTACTTGCGGTAGTGGCTCCCAATGCAGAAACCATCATTGGTTATGGATGGTATGCTTTTGTAATTGCTGGAGCAGCTTTAAGTCTAAATCTTTGTGGCTACTTTATTGGAATGGCTTCACGGTTTATAACGGCAGACCGACCGGAAGTCATCGCATACCTATTTACTGTAAGCAAAAAAGAATTTAGCATTGCAGCGGCTTTTGTGGCTGCATCCGGGTTGCCATCAGAAATAGTAATACCAGCCACATTCTTTGCAGTAATTCAGATGATCACATCTCCTGTTGTGGCCAAATATCTTGCTCGAGGCTAGCTCTCAAACAGTTACTGAAGAAACTTTCCACGAAGAAATATGCAGTACATTGGTAGTACCGTACCACTTGAAACCAAAAGCCGACTCATAAATATCTTTTCCGACGAAAGATAAAGCTTACCCAGCACAGCAAGACAGTTCTTTAATATCTTTACTGAAGGTCTGCGCACAAAGTTTCAGTCCTTCCACCATAGTCAAATAAGGAAACAATTGATCTGCTAAGTCATCGACCGTCATGTGGTTGTGAATCGCCAGTGCGGCGCTCTGGATGATCTCACCGCCATCATGAGCGAATACTTGGGCACCAATCAGACGCTTGGTGTCTGCCTCTACCACCAGTTTGATAAAACCCTCTGTATCAAAGTTAGCCAATGCTCGGGGGACGTTCTCCAATGGTAACACTCGACTTGCGGTTTCAATGTTACGCTCACGTGCTTCTTGCTCCGACAATCCTACCGTTGCGACCTGTGGTTCAGTAAAAATCACGGCAGGCATGGTGGACAGATCCAATTGTGCTTCACCGTCAGTCATATTGATCCCAGCACGGCTCCCAGCAGCTGCTGCAACGTAAACTAGTTGCGGCATGTTGCTACAATCACCAGCAGCATAAACATGTGGCTGTGATGTTCGCATCTGATTGTCCACAGCGACCGCTCCATTGGCTTCTGTTTCGACACCAGCAACGTCTAGATTAAGGTTAGCTGTATTGGGTGCGCGACCTGTGGCTACCAATAATTTATCGCCACGGACTTCTCCTTGGTCGGTATCGAGAATAAATTTACCTTCTTCATAAGATACTTGACTGGCCTGAGTATGTTCCAGTACACGAATACCTTCTTGTTTGAAGACTGTGGTTAAACCTTCTCCCAGCGCTGGATCTTCGCGTAGCAATAAGGTGTTACGAACTAGGATAGTGACCTCTGAGCCCAGTCGACGATAGGCTTGAGCCAGCTCCACAGCGACGACGGAGGAACCTATCACTATCATGTGCTCAGGTAACTCAGTTGCGAAGAGAGCTTCCGTTGAAGTCCAGTAAGGAGTGTCTGTTAGGCCTGAAATTGGAGGTATGGACGCTTGGCTGCCGCTAGCAATCAAAAATCGATCTGCAACCAGCTCTTGCTCGTAACCATCCTTATGACGGATGAGCAAAGTATGAGCATCTTTGAAAGATGCATGACCACGCACTAGCGATAATGACGGGTTAGTATCCAGAATATGCTGATACTTAGCTGCACGCAAGTCATCAACACGTGCAGTTTGCTGTTTCGCCAACAAGTTACGATCTAGAGAGGGCTCAAGGTTTTCTATGCCCTCGAATGGGTTATTGCGCTGTTGCTCAGCCAGCTGCGCAGCCCTGATCAATATTTTTGAAGGTACGCAACCGACATTTACACAACAGCCACCAATCACTTCTCCAGCTTCAATAAGTGTGACTTGAGCACCATTGTCAGCGGCCTTAATAGCACATGCAAAAGCAGCCGAGCCAGTACCGATAATAGCAACATGCAGTGACTTTTTATCAGTCACATTGTCACTATCGCAGCATCCTTCAGCGACAGATTTCGCGCCGTATCCGAGCGTTTTTATGGCACTGATAAGCACCTGTTCCTGAACACTAGGATCTGCTTCAACGACTGCACTGGATTCCGCATAAGAAACGCTGACCTTGTTAACTCCGGAAATTATGATCAAAGCCTCTTCGATATGTTGGGCACAACTTTCGCAAGTCATGCCATAGATGGAAAATTTACTCATAAAGACCTCATTATTAGTTTGAGTGAGTGTTGTCGTCGGGAATTGCACAATCTTCATCGTTACAACGTTTATTCGCTGGTGAAAAAATATCCCAGAGCGAGACCGCCACCATCAGTGTCAGGGCCGAGTATGTCACGTAAGTACTCCAAGCATATTGAAAGAATGGGTAAAGCGATAGCAACAATAGGATCGGGCCTGTCATACCAAATAAACTACGATACCACTGCTTATGACTAAACCAGCTAAGGCCGTTAATTATTAGAGCAACCCAAGCAAAGATGGGTAAAAGTGTGTTGATAAAGAGCCACTCCCATTGACTGAGAAAACCTAGTCCAATAGCCGCACCTAAGCTGGCGATGGCAGGAAAGCACATAGCACAGCCCATAGCAGCCACCACAGCTCCTAATGAGCTGATTTTATCGCCAACGCGAGTAAGAAAACTGAGTAGGCTATCCATCAGCCTTCTCCCATAGTTTGGTTAACTAAGGAAGGATAACCAGCATTTTTTGTAGCCTCTGTTAGCTTTTGCACTGTCGTTTTCTCATCATCAAAAGTCACCACAGCCAACTTATCTTCAAAGGTGACTTTAGCTTTACTAACGCCTTCAACCTGTTGCAAGGCTTTTTTCACCGTAATTGGGCAGGTCACGCAGTTCATAGTAGGGACTTCAAGAATAACAGTGTGCTGTTTGGCAAGTGCACCTAAGCTAAGCACAGACAGTAGGAATAATAGAGCGAATTTCTTCATCATTGTCTCCAAGTGTTACAGTAAGATATTCAATCAACGGCTTAAGCAAACCACATGATCCAGTAATTGCTCGTAACCAATATTAATGCAATGAACGCGGTTCCCCAGAAAATGATTTGGCGACGTTTACGCACCTGCGGTGTTGCACAAGCGGTTCCTGCTTCACAGTTTTCTAGAGGTCGGTATACTTTCCAGCCTGCAAAACTAAACAAAGCCACAACCAACAAGATAAAAATGGGACGGTATGGCTCCAACAAGGTCAAATTGCCAATCCAAGAGCCACTAACTCCCAGTAACAACAAAACGAGGGGCCCAGCACAACAAAGCCCCGCACCAATAGCAGCTGCAATACCGCCAGCTAATGGTAAACTGGAATTGTTTTTTGTCATGGTTTACTCAATTTAAATGATTTAATGGCAAATAGTATAAACTCCGTATCCAAGTACGGAGTCAAGAGATTTGGCGATTTTTTTATTTATTGTGTGGAAGAAGGGAGGTAATAATCGGACAATGCGTCTGTTCAGAATTATTTGCACATTGTTTCAGTAAATCATTCAGACTAGATTCTAAACGGCGTAGATCGGCCATTTTGTCACGAATACTGGCAAGTTTGTGGCTGGCTATACTTTGTACTTCTTGACAAGAGGACTCTTCGAGTATCAGTAAGTTAGCGATCTCATCCAAAGAAAATCCCAGCTCTTGAGCTCGTTTAATAAATCGAATGCGACTCAAAGTCGCTTCAGGATAATGACGATAACCTTTAGCGGGCTTTTCCGGTTGTGCAATTAACCCGCACCGCTCATAATATCTGACGGTTTCAACATTCACGCCTGCAAGTTTTGCGAGTTGACTAATTACATACATAATTTAAGCGTATCATCGATACTGAAGTGCATAGTAAAATTATAAGTTGAAAGCATAGATATAACAAATGCAAAAAATAATTGAACAACGGGTGTGTCAAGAGCACAAAATCTGGTTTGATTTCATTGGGGTATTCGATATATTTCTTATAGTTAAGACTTTGGTCGAATTGTCACGAATCTTGACCATACCTCATCAAGAGTTAATGCCGGCCTACTTATAAATGACTTTTAACGTATGCTTTTCGAGTAATTTAGAGCAAAGACATTTTAGTCAACGCAAATTGAATTATTTTCTTACTTTGATTCGCATGTCTTTTCTTTATACTGAAAACCGTATAAAATGAAACTATACTCTAATCCGTATATTACTAGTTTGGGCTTTCTTAGTAGGGGGGAAGCATGATAATAACAGCGCGTTCAGCCTTAGAACTTGGGCAGGCTATTAGACGATTTAGAAAAAAGAAAAATCTTTCACAATCTGATGTAGCTAAAACCTTCAACTTACGGCAAGCTACTATTTCAAATTTAGAGCGTGGTGGAGAAAGCAAAAAACTCGACATACTATTTATGGTTTTGTCTTCTTTAAATCTTGAAGTCAGTATTCAAGAAAAAGTACCGCCGCCAGAAATAGATGAGGAAAACTGGTAGGTATATAAAGATATAGCCTTGAAGAAACTTAACATTGATTTATGAAGAACTTATAAATGAGACTTCATCCACAAAATATAGTTTTATAGACAAAAAATTTACTACCATTAATTTAGTTATAACCACTTATTTTTACACGGTATTACTACCTACTTGGTATTTATTATATTTATTATAACAAACTTATCTTGTTGATTTATAAGGACTTATATGTATTTATGTAGTTAAGTATTTATGGTTGGGGGATAGATAATGTTTATCGTAAATAAAAATTTATTATATCCATTTGAATCGATAATTTCAGTAATATACAAACTATCTTATATAGATAAGTTAGAATACCAAGATGCCTTAAAACTGTTTGGCATTAAACCCAATCGTTCTAACAGACCATTTTTAAGTGGTAACTCTACCAACCTTATAAAAGTTTTTAATCTTCAACCAAGCAGATATTTTTTATATAAAATTGATTACATTGGAACAAGGAATTTTAACACCTCTCATGCTCTTAGGCCTGAAAATATTAGCCCATTCTATTTCTGCCCTAAATGTGCAATGCACAACTTCCATGCTGTTTTTCATAACAGCTATTTTAGACTTTGCTTAATCCACGGTTGCGTACTTACAACAAGATGCCCCTCATGCGAGTCTAGGGATTTGACAAGAAAGTCAGGGGTAATTTATTGCACAAAGTGTAAATACACCCTGTTTAACGAAGACAAATTTCTACCAGATGAAGACTTCAAAAAGCTAATACTAAAAGAAGTTATTCCCTTTAAAAATTATATAAACCGGCATGTAAAGGATAATGAGTTATTTAATGTGGTTAATGTCAACATTTGTAACATCCTAGGAAGTTGTAACTTTAAAAAGCTATTGTTTCACATAAAAAAATATTATTTTTGGATGAGTATTGTACTTAGAAAGCCTTATATATACACATCTATTGATTACTCTAAAATTGCTCCATTAGATCAAAGCTTTATAAATACTAATGAATGGCTAGAATTGTGTGTTAATAATATTTTGCGTCAGTTTGAAAGGGTTTACATACGCAAGTTTTATAGCTTGATAGAAAACAGCAATCTGACAAACGAAGAAAAATTAGGATATAAAAATAGAGCAACAGAATTTCAAAAAAAAATTCTGTCAAATAAGGATTTAGCTCTCCGGCTGAGAACTGACTTAAAGGATATAGAGTATCCGATAATATTTAAATATAAAAAATTGGTGCCATATTTATTAAGGAAGAGGCTAACAACCTATCTAAGACTGGCCTACTTTGATGCATTAATTAATGAGAAATATTTTACTAAGAAGCTTTTAAGACGACCATATATCGACTACATATTTTTTTATCTTTTTGTTACGGAAGGAAGAAGGGTTGAGCTATACATATTTGATCAGAGGCCAATGGACTTTGTAGATAGACGTTTTAACGAATTAATTGAACTAGAAAAAATTTCAAATAGCGTCGAATGTTACATTTATCAAATAGATATTAAAGCATATGTTAGCTCCCTGTATCCTTATGAAATATTCTAATCATAAATACTCTTTTTATTGGGGACAGGTCACCCCACATAAGATTAGCAAGGGGAGGGTTATATCCAATGATATTTACTATTTATATAGCATTAAGCTGCAGCGCTTAATAACTCTTGAATCCAGACTAGAGTACTATAACTGGCTACTTATAGAGATTGATCATGACATTACTTCGGCATGTGAGCAATTTCCAAGGCTCGCAAAAAAAAATGGAGAATATTACACAATGGATGCTTGGATAAAAAATAAAAATGGAGAGGAGGCTATAATAGAAGTTAAAGAGTCAAAGCATCTAATAGAATATAATGGTGTTACACTGCCTAAGAGGCTGCATAAGTTTTATGGATTAATAGAAAAGCAGGGGGTTAGCTTAAAAGTAATAACAGAAAAATCCTTGCGAAATCAAAGTACATTGATTCAAAATTGGATAGAAATATATCCATTTTTAATTACACTTTCAAAAAATACTCTTCTTATCAAACGAATATTGTCATTATGCTCTGCTATATATGATAAGTCCTTAGAAGAATTCTTATTTGAACTTAAATCAGACTACTCTACCCAAGAAATCATCTCTCACATTTTCTTATTAGCTTTAGAAGGAAAGGTACAAACTGATCTACAAAGCGCGCAGCTTTCCAATAGAACTCAAATAAGTGTATAGCTATGAACATCTCAACAGATGATTGGCCAAGTGTTGACGAAGCATCTCTTAGTAAAAGTAATAAATCTATTTACTGCAATAGGAAAAAGGCAGTTTTGATGCGTATTTCAGGTTCAAAGTATTCAGCGATACAAAAAGTAACTGGGATAGCTAGAAATAGCTTAATTAGATTGATCGAAAGGTGTGAAAGTCGAGATAGATACGGAGTAAAAGTTGGATTCAAAGGCTTAATTCCATACAAAAGAGTCAAGAGTTACACTAAAAAGTCCAATAAAGGTTATCAAGGAGCTTTCAAGAAGTTAATAATTGATTACCCTGAATTAAAGGAGCACATTGAAAAGCTTTACCTTGGCAAACGAGTTGAAGGTGTTAAGTTTAGAGAACTATCATTAACTAATATTCACAGATCATTTATTTCTCTATGTAAAAAGTTAAAACTCTCAGATAGTGAGTATCCTTTGTGCACTAAAACAAAGGGGCGGGAGTCACTTCGGCAATATTGCAAAAACCTTTCAAGGCACAATATAATAGATGACACGCACAATAGAGTTTCAATTGATATTGCTAATGATCTTAGAGCTTTTCAGGACGTTAGTAGTAGTATTGAAGGGGTTTTACCAAAATCAAAGCGACCATTTGCAATAGTTCAAATTGATGGGCACTCAGAAGATGTTGCATTCCTACTCAGCACATACAACCCATACAGTGGGCAAGCATTAGTAATCTACAGGTTTTGGTTAATACTTGCTATCGATGTGGCAAGCAAAAAAATTCTCGGTTACTCATTTTCGCTGAACTCAAATTACCGGTTGCTAGATCTAATTTACTGTTTAATAAACTCTTTGACAGGAGAGGAGTTATACACAGTCCACACGGATGTGATTGGTAGCAATTTATCTTCTTGTATAGCTTTTGACTTGATAGCGCTTGATAACCACATGTCACACCGCTCACCTCAATTAATTGAAAAGTTAAGCCGTGCCACTGGCGCTACTGTAAGATTAAATCCTGGAGGAAGACCTAAAGGAAATGCAGTTGTGGAGCGCGTATTTGGGACACTTCGGTCTAAATCATCTGACATATTACCATCAAGCCTAGGCTCTAAGCATTCTAGTCCAAAACGGTGCAAGCCTGATAAATTTGCGCGAGATAATGAAATTACTTACGAGTTTATAAAGGAGTTAATAGAGCAATCTATTTCGGAATACAACAATAAATGGCACTCATCAATTTGCATGTCCCCCAACAACTATATCAAAGAATATTCAGAATTAAATATTCTCCCATACAGGAAAATTAAAACAGATGCAGTATACGACTTACTAAATAGAAGGTTAAAGGCAACTATAAGAGGAAAGACCGAGAGCCAAGTTCGCCCGCCTCATATAAACTTCAAAAGAGCTAAATATTATCCAACAAATGTCGAACTAGCGTATTGTTACTATGGCGAAAAGGTCAATGTCATTTACAACTTATTGGATCTAAGAACACTGAAGGTCTACTTATCTAATGGAGAGGAGTTATGTGACTTTGTTGTAGAGAATAAATGGAGCAAAAGGCACTCCTATTACGATAGAGAGTTAATTAATAAGTTGCTAAGCACTGAAGAAATTGAACTTGATGCATATGACTATGTAGGTTCTGTATTGGCACATACTAAGAAACTAAATCAACAAAAGAAAAATGTTGTGAAAAAATTAAAGCAAAGTGAAATAGACAGAGCGCAACGAACTAATATAAATAAACCACAAAAAGAAAAGACAAAACGTACTTTCACTTATCCCAGCTTTGATATTTTTGATAGCTTATGAACATAGATAGCACACATCCATTCTATACAGGTGAACTAATATTACCAACATCTACTATCGATGTTGTAATCAATAAAATACTATACTGGTATACATATAGTATCCCAGGAGGCGTACTTTGGTCTTACCCTAGAGTAGGGAAGAGCACAGCAATAGAGTATATCAAAATTAACAAAGCAAAAATATTCAATATAGATGTCCCTATATTCTCATATATAGCTGACACGAAAGATTATAAAAAATCGCCAAACAATTTTTATAAATCACTTTTAAACAAGTTTAACTGGGCTGAGGAGATTGACACGAGTCATATTAAAGGAGGTGTAACTGACAATGAGAACAGACTTGTTAAGCTCTTTACATCTCGTGCCATTGATACACCGGAGAAGAAATTAATATTTATTATTGATGAAGCGCAATATTTGGGTATAAATGAATTAGAGTTGCTAAAAAGCTTAACAAATAAAGTAAGAGCGAACGGAGTTAAAGTTATATCTGTACTGTTAGGTGAGCCGGAACTAAATGATAAAAGAAAGTGGTTAAAGCAATCTCGGAAAACACATCTAATATCAAGGTTTTTTGCACAAGAAGAGAGAGTGCCTGGGCTACGGTCAAGAAAAGATATTGAAAATTTACTTAGAGGTTATGACTTATTTGATGTAAAACATAAAGGAAAAAAATGTAGCACATCAAATTATTTTGCCCCGAAGGCATATAGAGAAGGGTTTCGACTACAGAATTACTCCAAAGAAGTATGGGAGCTGTTTACTAGAACCTCAGAGAAGTATAAGCAGCCATATTTAGATCTAGAAATCTCTACAGAAATATTTTTTATATATTGTATGCATTTATTTTATAAAATTAATAAACAAGATAACGAGGAGCTGCTTTTAACTACGCAATTCCTTGAGGAAGCCATGACTCCCGAGGTAGAAAAATTGATTTTTGATTATTCGCAAACAATTGTCGATTATAACTGATTTTTTTCCATACCATTAAGTCTAAACATCAACTTTAAGTTGTTATTGTTACTTTTATCATCTTCCGTACATATTACATCAACATTTTCTTGTTTATACACTTTGTCTTGGACTATAAGACAACTTTGTCTTGTTTGTACAAGAAACAGGTGACTTTGTAACTCAAGTCTTGATACTTTACACAAAACATGATTTAACATAATATAAGTTATGCGCATATTTAGGTGTGATTAGGTTTAAATTTGGAGCTCTTACCAGTATAGTATAAAGATTGTTTATCAGACATGAGGACTTATGTTTTCTAAAGTTACAGCTGTAACTCTTATGTTATCTGGTGTTTTATTTATCCCTACAAAGACAGTTGCTTTTAGTGACGAAACCAATGTTGAATTAGGCGGAGCTGTTCGTCTTAACTACGGTTGGAAAGATTATGATGATGACAGCGATGGTGCTTTTGATTTTGAGCTGTTTGCTGTTGACGTTGATA
Source organism: Kangiella taiwanensis (assembly GCF_020005165.1). Lineage (GTDB taxonomy): Bacteria > Pseudomonadota > Gammaproteobacteria > Enterobacterales > Kangiellaceae > Kangiella > Kangiella taiwanensis. The sequence goes on along the minus strand of NZ_JAHCLT010000003.1, from coordinate 133,510 downwards.
TCACTAAAGGTAAATGGTTCGTCGATTCTCAGTTCCGCTTTTATCAAACCTTTAATGCAGTTCATCACGCTGAAGTTGGCTACAATTTCGATGAATCTAATCGCTTAGCTGTGGGTGTATCACAAGTTCCTTTTGGTATTAGCCCTTACGCATCTCATGGTTTTTGGTTTGGTGGAACCTACTATTTAGGTTTTGAAGATGACTATGATACCGGCGCTAAGTGGACTAAAACAACCGGTGACTGGACATTCGATACGGCCTATTTCTTTAATAGCGAATACGATGACTCTGCTCGATATGGACGCTACTCTTTCGATGTTGCCAGTATCGATGGCAGCGACAATAAAGAAGATGGGCATGGTAATTTTCGTGCGCAATATCAATGGGGGGATCATGTTATAGGAGCTTCCGTTCAGGCGGGCAAGTTCCGTAACCGTACTACCGGTAAAAAAGGTGACCATGTCGCCGCTGCGGTTCACTTTGATGGTAATTTCGATAGCTGGAATCTACAGCTTCAGCATATTTACTACGACTTTGAGGCTGCGCCAGAACTTCAAACGCAAAACAATCGAATTGCTATGTCAGCATTCGACTTCCCTTTTGAGATTGCGGCTGAAGCCAATGTCACTAGCTTTAATCTCGCCAAAACTTTTGAAGTCGGCAATGACTTTTTGGATAAAGTGGTTTGTTATAACGACTTTACTTATACCGCGACACAAAACAAACCTGGCCTAACAGATTCGATTCAAAACGTTACGGGCTGTACTCTAATAAAAGACGGATTGTATACCTATGTAGATTGGATCGCGGGTAAGAATATGTGGTTCGCTGGCGGCCCAGGCATTGGTATATATGAAGGCCCAGAAAAATGGCGTTCACGTTTAAACATTAATATTGGTTACTATTTCTAAGGGGGATTCATGAGTGACTCTGTTCAAGAGCACAATTCAAAAAGCAACCCATTACACGAAAAATACGATGCAGACCATACTGTTGGGGAGAATAATGTCGAAGTCCTAGGTATGGACTTACACAACCCTGTTTTCTTTGCGTCCGCATTTTTCGTTGTTCTTTTCGTCATCCTCACCCTTCTCTTTCCTCAGCAATCAAGTGATTATTATGAAGCAGCAAAAGGCTGGTCAATCAATAATTTTGATTGGTTATTTATGATTGCGGGGAATATATTTGTCCTCTTTTGTTTGTTCCTCTTGCTGTCACCTTTGGGGCGTGTCCGTATAGGAGGTAAGCAAGCTAAGCCAGAGTTTTCATTACTCTCATGGTTTGCAATGCTATTTGCTGCTGGCATGGGCATTGGGTTGATGTTTTTCAGTGTCGCAGAACCCGTGGGTTACTTTACAAGCGATGGCGCAACACCATTCAATGTACCGCCTGGCGCTCCTGAATCAGAAGAAGCAGCCATGGGCGCCACGATGTTTCACTGGGGTTTACACCCATGGGGTATCTACGCAGTTGTCGGGTTATCCTTAGCATTTTTCGCTTACAACTGTAACTTACCCCTAACCATTCGTTCCACCTTCTACCCTATTTTTGGTGATCGCGTTTGGGGAGCGACAGGTAATGTGATCGATACGGTAGCCGTTTTAGCTACAATTTTCGGCTTAGCAACATCGTTAGGGTTTGGTGCTAGCCAAGCAGCAGGCGGCCTTCACTTTTTATATGAAGGCATTCCTAACACCATCACGACTCAACTCGCGATTATTTTCGGGGTGACCGTAATCGCGATCTTCTCAGTTGTCAGAGGTTTAGATGGCGGCGTTAAAGTCTTAAGTAATATCAATATGTCACTCGCTGCAATCCTTATGATATTTGTCTTTGTAGCGGGCTCTACCGTCATGTTGCTAGGTGGCGTTGGTAAAACACTGGTCAGCTACGCTGAAAATGTCATTCCTCTGAGTAATTGGATTGGTCGTGAAGATCAGGGCTTTTATAAAGGCTGGACCATCTTCTATTGGGCTTGGTGGATTTCATGGTCACCATTCGTTGGTATGTTTATTGCTCGTGTTTCAAAAGGCCGAACCGTAAGACAGTTTGTATCAGCGGTACTAATCATCCCTACTCTGCTAACCGCGGTTTGGATGACCGTCTTTGGCCGCTCGGGTATTGAGCAAGTCAAAAACGAAGTCGGCAAGCTGGCAGATGGTATTGGTGAAAGCTCTCTAGCTCTATTTCAGATGCTCGAGAATCTGCCGCTAACAACCATTACCTCAACAATCGCCATTATTCTGGTGTTAGTGTTCTTCATCACCTCATCTGACTCTGGTTCTTTGGTTATCGATAGCATTACTGCTGGCGGTAAATTAGACGCACCAGTAACACAGCGAGTGTTCTGGGCCACAATGGAAGGTGTGATTGCCGCAGTATTACTATATGGTGGCGGTGCAGCAGCTTTGGGAGCCTTGCAAGCTGCAGCTGTCACAGTGGGACTGCCCTTCACTATCGTCCTATTACTGATGTGTGTCAGCTTATTTATGGGCTTACGATCAGCTTATAAACTTAACTATAAAAAATAGGTCGGTTAACAAAACAGAAAAGCCCCTAGTTAGGGGCTTTTTTATTGGCTAAAACATACAGTCAAGATTAGTTAATACAAGCGTACTTTATGTCCAAGTAGTCGCTAATACCATACTTCGAACCTTCTCGGCCCATGCCAGACTCTTTAACGCCACCAAATGGTGCCATTTCGTTAGACAGCTTGCCTGTATTGATTCCAACCATGCCGTACTCTAAGTCTTGAACGAGTCGCTTAATACGATGACGGTTTTCTGTATAAGCGTATGAAGCAAGGCCGGCGCTGGTACTATTAGCGGCAGCAATTACTTCATCGTCTTCACTGAATGGAATCAGAGCCACAACTGGACCAAAGATTTCTTCACAAGCAATATCCATATCTTTATTCACTTTCGAGAGAACAGTCGGTTGAATAATATTCTTAAACTCTTTACTGACACTCCCGCCAACTAAGATTTCAGCACCAGACTCAGTAGCCTGATTGATCAGTCGTAGGACTTTATCAATGCCTTGTTGATTGATGAGGGCCGTAATCTGCACAGAATCAGTTAACCCATTACCGAGCTCTAGAGCCGATACTTTCTTGCCTAAGCGCTTTATGAACTCTTCATACAAAGTCTCATGCACGAAAATACGGTTAGCACAAACACACGTTTGCCCAGAGTTTCTAAACTTACTTGCCATTAAGCCATCAACGGCATCATCAATGTTAGCGTCGTCAAAAACAATAAACGGAGCGTTACCACCTAGCTCCATAGTAACTTTTTGAACATTTTCTGCGGACTGAGCAATCAGTTTTTTGCCGACTGCTGTGGAGCCTGTAAACGATATCTTTCGAACGACTGAGCTCGATGTTAGAACTTGGCCTATCTCCGATGAGGATGTTGTTGGCACTAGGTTAATAACGCCTTTAGGAATACCGGCTTGATCGGCAAGCTCAGCCATGGCCAAAGCCGACAAGGGCGTTTCTGCTGCAGGTTTTATGACAACGGTACACCCTGCTGCTAATGCTGGCGCCACTTTACGGGCAATCATTGCTTGTGGAAAATTCCATGGAGTAATAATGCCGACAACCCCCACGGGTAATTTGTGAATCTGTATTTGCTTATCACCATCCGGCGACGGCAAAATATCGCCATTAATTCGAAGCGCTTCTTCAGCAAACCACTTGATATAAGAAGCGCCATACAGGATTTCATTTTTTGCTTCCTCTAGAGGCTTGCCTTGTTCAATGGTTAATAACTCAGCTAAATCCTCAACATTTTCAATAATAAGGTCATGCCAAGTATGTAAGAGTTGAGAGCGCTCTTTAGCAGTGGTTTTTGACCAAGACTTGAAGGCTGTATCTGCTGCCTGAATAGCTTGCTCAGCATGCTCTTTTGTGCAGTCAGTTACAGAGGCGATAACGCCGTTATCGAAAGGATTATCCACTTCAAACGTAGTATCTGCAGAAATCCATTGTCCGTTGATATAAGCCTGCTCTTTCAATAATTCTTTGTTCATAAGTTTTCGTTACACCAAAAAAATGGCTCTATAGTAGAGCCATCTTAACGAACCTTAATCTTTTTTCAAAAGAACAGTTGGTAATATTTGTATATTTAACAATTACATTCGTTCTAATGTTTCAATGCCTAATAGTTCTAGGCCCATTTCCAGCTGATTAAGACATACCGCTGATAATTTCAATAAGCTCGCACGCTTGTCTTGATCGGCTTCTTTCAGGATATGTTGTTTTTGATAAAATGAACTGAACTCTTGCGCTAAGTTGTAGAGGTGTTCACACAAGAAGTGTGGCGCACGTTTGTCGATGGTTTTATCCATCGCAGCATTGAATTCAAGTAGCTTAAACGTCAAAGCACGCTCGTTGTCGGATGTTGCCTGTAACTCACCAGGCTCAGCGTTAATGTCTTTTGCTTTGCGTAATATAGATTTAATTCGAGCGACTTGCATCAGTAAGTAAGGACCTGTTTTGCCTTCAAACTCACTAAATTTCTCTAAGTCGAAGATGTAATCTTTAATACGGAAGTTGCGAAGATCGGCAAATTTTAATGTCGCAATCGCGACTTTATGCGCGATTTCTTCTTTTTCAGCATCATCAAAGTCGACACCAAAATTTGACTCCGCTAATTTCTTGCGAGCCTCTTCCTTCGCCATCAGGATCAAGTCATGAAGCTTCATCACGCCACCAGTACGAGTCTTAAACGGCTTGCCATCTTTGCCGTTCACCGTACCGAAGTAGGTATGTTCGTATGTTGTCGTCTTGTTCATACCCATGAGATCAGCAGCTGCGAATACTTGTTTAAAGTGTTGCTGTTGACGACCATCAACCACATACAAAACAATATCAGCTTTGTCTTCGTACACACGCTCGTACAGCGTGGCCAAATCTGTCGTACCATACATCACTGCACCATCTGATTTACGCAAAATCAATGGTGGCATTACCTTCTCGCCCTCATCATCAACGATAGGAACAATCAAGGCACCCTGGTCCTTAATCGAGATATTTTTATCTTCTAACTCTTTAAGAATTGCTGGAATAAATGGGTCGGCGTCGCTCTCCCCTTTCCACAAATCAAACGTTACACCAAGCTCACCGTAATCACGCTTCAATGTAGCAATGGATACCGACACAAAGTGTTGCCATAGCGCTCGATAGCCTTCGCGACCATTCTGTAACTCTAAGGTGGCCTGACGAGCTTTTTCCGCAGCTTCATCGTCTGATTTACAGAGCCCTGACTCTTCTGGATAAATGGTTTCAAGATCTTGAATCGTCACAGGAGACTCTTCTGAATAAGGCCCTGTATAGTCTTTATCAAAATAAGGCAGGTCTGGCTGACGCTTCTTAAGACCCTCGATCAACATCCCCATTTGCGTTCCCCAATCACCTAAATGGGCATCGGAAACAACGGTATAACCTTTGAAGCGGAAGATACGTTGTAGTGAGTCGCCAATAATCGCGGTTCTCAGATGCCCGACATGCATAGACTTGGCGACATTTGGGCCACCAAAGTCGATCATGACTTTTGTCTCAGACAGATCTTCAGCCGTACCAAAAGACGTATCACTCGAAACTGCTGCAAGCTTGTTCGCAAGGTAGTTCTCGTTAATAAAAATATTAATAAAACCAGGACGAACGACTTCGACATTCTTGATGATGTCATTATCAGCAAGGTTTGCAACCACCTTCTCGGCAGTAACGAAAGGGTTCCCTGCGCCCTGCTTTGCTGCAGCCATAGCACCATTGCACTGAAAGTCACCTAACTCTGGTCGGTTACAGCGGACCGTGTTGCCAAAATCGAAAGATAAGTCGTTTGCTTCAAATGCTTGACCAAATAATTGGCTTAAATCGTGTTCAATGGTGGTTAACATGCTAATAAGTCTTAAGTTAATGGAATGAGTCATCGTAAAAACTGCCGGCATTATACTAAAATATCGTCCGACAATGCTATGTTGCTGGGTGTTTATCTTTACTTTATAACGTCAGGTTTAGAAAGAAGAGCCCGGTTGTTTCAAAAACTCTAGCTCTTCTTCTGTGGATTGGCGACCTAGCACCTCATTTCGATGTGGGTATCGTCCAAAGCGATCGATAATCTCTTTATGTTTTAGCTCAAAGTCATATCCTTTATCCGCGCCAAGGGACTTAAATAAAGGAACTGCCTGTTGGTGGATCAGTTTCGACTCGCTGTGCATATAAGGCATGTACAAAAACTGACGTTCAGAAAGAGACAGTTCGCGGTCATGCTCATGTTGCACTGCCAGTTGAGCTAACGTCAGAGCCTGAGCATCATAGGCAAAGGCCTCTGCAGTGTTTCTGAATATATTACGCGAAAACTGATCGAGAATAATAATCTCAGCGAGATAACCTTTGGCAGTATTTCGCCATTGATACAGCTCTCCTAAAGCCGCTGCAGCATGGTAGTCGCCAAATCTAGACTGAATCGTGCGGTCGAATGCATCGCTCTTAATCCACCAGTCTTTCGGCTGGATTTCACCAAACCAAAAATCAAGTACGTCATTTGGCTTCATTGAGCTTACCTTGAATTTCTTTCAGTAAATTGTCGCTTGCAATTTCAATCATTTTAAGGACTTTAGTGAAGCCTTCAGCGCCACCATAGTAAGGATCTGGCACTTCTTCAATATCAAGTTCAGGGGCATAATCACGAATAAAAAGCTTTAATTTATCGTCGTAACCTGTTGTTTTTAATAGTGATAGATTGTGGTAATTTTCTAAATCCATGGCAATCACCAGGTCGAAATCAACAAAATCCTTTGCTTCAGCTTTGCGCGATCGTATGTAAGACAAGTCGTAGCCAAACTTCTTTGCTTCTTGTTGTGAACGCTTATCTGGCGCTTCACCGACATGAAATGCGCTGGTACCAGCTGAGTCGACTCGTATTTGATCAGACAGTCCGGCCTGCTCCACTTTGTGCTGAAAAACACCTTCTGCGGTTGGCGAGCGACAAATATTGCCTAAACACACAAACAAAACTGAAAAACGAGTCATAAAGCCTCACCTTGATTCTATTTAGAGCTGGTGTTGGCGGTAATAGAGATTAGCCGCCTTTAAATCTTCCTCTGTATCGACTCCTAGACCAGGGACTTCTTGTGCGGCTTCAACATGAATCTGATGGCCGTTTGCAAGAACGCGAAGCTGTTCCAGTGATTCTAGCTTCTCAATCTCTGCTGGTGGCATCTGGACATACATGGCTAAAAAGCCTGCCCGGTAGGCATAAATACCAATATGGCGTTGGCAAAAATCATTGGCCCCTACCTTTTGCTCTTCAAAGCTACCCCGCTGCCATGGAATAGGAGCTCTTGAAAAATACAAAGCCTTTCCTGAGACGGAAGACACCACTTTTACGACATTTGAATTAAAGATCTCATCATTATCTATAATTGGAGTGCTCAGCGTCGACATGACACAGTCGTTGTGTTCTGCGAGATTTGCCGCCACTTGAGAGATATTTTCTGGGGAAATAAAAGGCTCATCACCCTGAACATTAACGACAATGTCGTTATCAACGAAAGATAACTGCTGACAAACCTCAGCCAGTCTGTCGCTGCCAGAAACATGATCGTCACGAGTCATACAAACGTCACCGCCAAACTCTTTGACTGCCGCTTCAATCCGAGTATCATCTGTTGCTACGATGACCTTTTTGGCACCAGACAGCATGGCACGCTCATAAACATGCTGGATCATTGGTTTATCACCAATCAACGATAGCGGTTTGCCCGGTAGGCGTGTCGAAGCGTAACGAGCAGGAATCACAACGTAGAACGAATGCTCTCCAGCAACAGCCATTAATCGAGCTCCTCAGAGGAGACTTTACGTGCTTGCTCTTCTAGCATTACAGGAATATCGTCACGGATTGGATAGGCCAACTTATCGAAACGACATATCAGTTCTTTAGCATCTTTCTTGTATTGCAGCTCACCCTTACATAATGGGCAAACTAAAACATCAATTAATTTATGGTCCATAAGCAGTACTCTGTCGTGTTTCTTACAGTAATTCTAATAGCCGGCGCTGCAATTCGTCAGCAGCTTCGTTGGATAACTCTGTTTCTACGGGCAAATAATACATTCGACTATCTGCGATATGATGGCATTTTACCGCATCTTTCTCGGTCATGACGATTGGTCCTGTCATACCTGTAAAATCCTCTGCGCTGTATTGATGGTGATCCGGAAAACTGTGAGGAATAACCTCCAAGCCCACACTTTTAAGCGTATCAAAAAAACGCTGTGGATGACCAATGGCTGCCACCGCATCAACCACAGAGGCAGACATCGTTGTATTATGCCCTACACCTTCAATTGGCAGCGGTTTAAGGGTCATGGATTCACCATTACGTATAATCATGTCCACAGTCTTCAGCCGTGAGGGCGGCTCTCTGAGTGGCCCCATCGGCATAAGCCAGCCATTACCAAGTCCTCGTTTACTATCAACAACCGCAACTTCTAGGTCACGTTTTAGAGCGTAATGTTGCAAACCATCATCACAAATAACGATGTCGCAACCTAACTCAATCAGCTTTTGACCACCCCGAGCTCGGTTAGGATCGACAACAATTGGGGCGTTGGTTTTATGAAAAATCAGATAAGGTTCATCACCACATATTTCAGGCGACGTATCGTCATCAAGCACCAAAGGGTGATTTTCAGCAGTTCCACCATAACCGCGAGTGACAAGACCAGGCTGATAACCTTCTGATTGTAGCCACTGCAGAATATAAATAGACAACGGAGTTTTGCCTGTACCACCAACATTAATATTGCCAATCACGACAACAGGCTTGGATAATTGGGTAGACTTAAAGATGCCAAACCGATAGAAGATTTGGCGAATAAATACAACGCCTCGAAGCAACAGCTGCAAAGGAAAAAACAACCACAGCCACAAAGGTGATGGTCGATACCACAGCTGCTCAAAAAAGGATTGGCTTTTTGAAATAGCCACGCCAGTTACTCGCTAAACTGCATTTGTTGTAAACGTGTATATTCGCCTTCTTGCTGCATCAACTCAGCGTGTGAGCCTGCTTCAACAATACGCCCTTCTTTGACTACTAGAATTTTGTCAGCGCTCTCAATAGTCGATAGTCGGTGTGCAACAACGATTGTGGTTCTTCCCACCATCAGTGCTTCCAGTGCTTTTTGAATATGGCGCTCGGACTCGGTATCAAGAGCGGAAGTCGCCTCATCTAAGATTAAAATAGGAGCATCTTTCAGCATGGCACGTGCTATAGCGATTCGTTGACGCTGACCTCCTGAAAGTAACAGTCCATTATCACCAACCTGCGTATCAAGTTGTTGCGGCAGCTGTTCAATAAACTCCCACGCATAAGCATCCTTGGCGGCTTTGATGATCTCTTCGTCCGTCGCATCTTCGAGCCTGCCGTAAGCAATGTTATGGCGTATGGTGTTGTTAAACAGAACGACGTTTTGCGATACGGTGGCAATCTGCTCGCGTAATGACGATAAGGTTAATTCTTCGATAGGAATATCATCAACTTTTATTGCGCCAGATTCGGCATTGTAAAAACGTTGAATTAAGCTAGCGATAGTACTTTTACCGCTTCCTGAGCGCCCTACTAATGCAATGGACTGCCCCGGCTCAGCTGTAAAACTAATGTCTCTCAAAATCGCTTTATCGCTTTCATAAGCAAAGCCTACGTTTTCAAAGCTAATTTTACCCTTAGCACGCTCTAGAGTTTTCGAGCCATTATCAGGTTCGTCAGGAAGGTCTAATATTTCAAACACACTCTGTGCGCCGGCAATACCGCGCTGCAAGTGCGTATTGACGTTACTAATGTCGCGCATTGGCTTTAAAATAATGCCCATCATGGTGATAAAAGTTACTAACTCACCACTTGTCATACGATCATCGAGTAGCTCTAAACTACCGAAATACATAATCGCTGCAAAACCAAATCCAGCGACAATTTGAATCACAGGAGAGGCAATGCCTTTTGTGGCAATAAGCTTCATGTCTTGCTGGCGATTTTTGTTCGCTTTGTCGTTGAAGTTTTCAATTTCACGCTTGGAACCACCAAAAATTTTGATGACCTGATTGCCTTTAATGGTTTCTTCTGCAGTTTTTGTGACGTCACCGACGACATTCTGGATGTTGTTACTAACTTTTTTCAGTCGTTTCGCGCTGACATGGATAATCCAGCCAATAATAGGAACGACGAAGAATAAAAATAAGGTCAAGCGCCAACTAATTAAAGTTAGATAAACGAGTACAAAGAGAATCGTTCCACCGGTTCTCAACGCAAGCGTAATCGCATCAGAGCTTGCAATTGCCACTTGTTCCGTATTAAACGTCATGGTGGATAGTAAATTACCTGGTGCACGCTCAGAAAAGAATTTTGCTGGTTGCTTGATGTACTTTTCGTAAAGCGCTTCACGTAAATCCTGTACGACTTTACGCCCAACCCAGCCCATGCAGTATGTCGAGACGAAGTTACAAATTCCACGCAAGAAAATAGCGCCAATAATAAATAGTGGCGTTTGTACTAAAAGGAAATACCGATCACGCTCTTTTAAACCATCATCGATTAAATATTGAATGGCATTAACAAAGGTAGTTTCAATCAAGGCAAAGAAGATATTAGCAAGAACACCAACGAGGAAGACCCACTTATACCGCTTAGTGTAGCCAAGTAACCGTTTATAGATTGTCGAGTTTTTTTCTGACTTTAATTCGGACATGAATCACTTCAAACACTAGTTATTTTCAGAGTCAGGCTTCTGCGTCGGCAATGTCAGGTTGTTAAAGCCTGCTTGTCCGGCAGCATCCATAACCGTAATCACGGCCTGATAAGGTGCAGCCGCATCTGCGCTGATTATAACAGGTGTTTGAGTGTCTGTGGACGTTTGTTTTATAGCGTTTCTAATGGTTGTGACATCACGATTCACTAGGCCATTGCCATTGACAAATATTTCGCCAGTCTTGGTCACAGTGACTTCAATGGACTCAGCGTTAGCGTCTAAAGTTTCACCGTTGGCTTCTGGAAGCGTTAGGCTGACTTTAGTTTCTTTCTTGAAGCTGGTCGATACCATGAAAAAGATAAGGAGTAAGAAGACAACATCGATTAATGGCGTTAAATTAATCTGAACATCTTCTTTTTTCTTTTTTAACCACATGATTAAAAGCCTGTCTTAATCTTGTGATGAGGTGAAAATTTCACGCTCACCGTGTAATACATCCACCATTTTCAACGCTTCTTGCTCCATATCAGTGACCAACTCTTCGACACGGCGAATAAAGTGGCGATGTAGAACCAGCGTTGGAATCGCTACAGCCATGCCAGCAGCAGTGGTAATCAAAGCCTCAGAAATACCACCAGCCAAGGCATCTGCATTGCCCACGCCTTCAACACGCATCACTGTAAACACTTTAATCATACCGATCACGGTACCGAGCAAACCCAGCAAAGGAGCGACAAGCGCGATAGAACCTAATGTGTTTAGGTAGCGCTCTAAGCGAACGACCACGGCTCTACCCGCTTCGTTAATGCTGGCTTTCATGGATTCACGACCATACTGGTGATTGAGCAGCCCTGCTGTTAGGACCTCTCCCAGCTCAGAGCTGTTTTTTAGATCGCGCATTTTGCTTTTATCAAACTGCCCGTTTTTAATCCAAGTCCAAACCTGTGCAACGAGGTGCTTTGGTAAGATGCGTTCTCTTTTTAGCGCCCAAATACGCTCGACGATAATACCCATGGCAATAAGCGAGCAGATCGCAATCGGAACCATGGTCCAGCCACCCGCTTTGAATAAATCAAATAAAGTGCCCGAAGACGTCGTTGTTGCCGTCGCGAGAATTGCGCTAGAAAAAAGTGCAGAAGATATAACCATGAGCCCCATTACCTCAATGCGTACTGATATTTAGGAAGAATAAACGCTAAAACTGTATAAATATTAATCATTTATTATTAATTTAATCAAAATATTGTGCAGTAGCGACCGCTTAAGAGCAAGTGTTGATTACTACCAAGTGTGAACAATTCCACCGGTTTCATCGAAAACGCCTACTTTTCAACCACCTCACACGGTGGCAATCGCCAGATCTTCGCTTCATTGCGTGTCGCATCGAAGCTGTTAGTCGCTAAATTATAGGTTATTTGACCATAACAGCCGGTGTGAATTTGTGGGATATCAAAATCCTGATAGCGTCTCACCACTTTCGAACTCGGCAAGTTGTAACGGCTAAATCGTTCCGTCGCATAAATGGCGACACTGGGATTAACCCTTTTTATGAATGGGTAAGTTGACGAACTATTACTGCCGTGGTGTGGGACGATTACAATATCTGCGGACAATGTGTTCGATTGATCCGCTGCCAGCTCATACTCACTGCTCTTTTCAATATCTCCTGGTAACAGTATTGAAAAACGATACTCAGGCACTCCACTGGTAATTTTGACGACACAGGAGTCGTTGTTACGTCCATTCGTAGAATCTTTTGGGTGTAATACATCCAGACTGAAAACACCGAATTGGTATCCGTAGCCCGCAACACAGTCTTTCGTGGGCAGGCCTGAGAGCATGTCATTTGCCCACTGCCCTGCTATGACCTGCTTAACTGGAAGCTGCTTAGTAATCTTTTTCGCCCCTCCAGAGTGATCATTGTCTTGGTGGCTTAGGATTAACGCATCTAAGTGCTGAACACCTAACTTTTGCAATGTTGGCTCAATATAACTCTCAAAAGCACTACCATGAGTCGCCGCATACCCTGTGTCATAAAGAATGTGAGTCTTGCCATCCGTCAATAACACAGATAGACCATGCCCAACATCAAAAACAACCATGGTTGGCTGCGTTGAGCTCGCCCACTGCTGTATAAGGTATGATGTGACGAGTACAAACCACAGTCCAATAAACTGATATCGAAAGATGTTAATGGGTAACCAAATGATGAACATGACCACCATCAGGCTACAAAGAAGCCAGCCTGGCAGCCAAAACTCAAAGCGAAGCCAAGCTAACGTATTCGCTAGAGCTTCCGCCCAGCCCAAAGAAGTCGTTAATGCAGAATCGAGCATGCCAAGCGGCGATGAAAACTCAAACAAAGTCAAAATAACGCAGACGATAATGAGCGGCAGCACCAAAACACTAAACGCAGGTATCACAACAATATTGACCAGCAAACCTAACAATGTGGCTTGTTGAAAAAACAGCAGGCTGGGCAATAAGAGCGTTAGCGAAATAGCAACCTGAATCTTGCCAAGCTTGCTCAAGCCATGACGCCAACCTTGCTCCCCACCAGCACGTCCCGACACGACAAAAGCGATCACCGCCACAGCAATATAACTCATCCAAAAACTGACGGAGAGCACGGCTAAGGGATCAATCAACAGCATCATACCGAGCGATACTTTAAGGCCACTCAATAATGCCGCCTGTCGTTGCCATAGTAGCGCAGCAGCAACACACCCCCACATGATAAGGGCTCGCACGGTTGGGACCGAAAAGTCAGCCAGCGCGGTATAACAGAAGGCAACGAAGCAGCTCACAATAAGGGCAGGACGAAAAGGCTCAACGGCGTTGACTCTGCATAACCGGTTAACCCAGCCCAGAACAACAAACATTAGCCAAAAACTTCCACCAGCAATAATGGAGATGTGAAGCCCCGATATCGCAATCAAATGACTCAAGCCCAACTGTTGCAGTATTTCTCTATCCTCTTTGGGAATAGAAGACTTTTCGCCAATGGTTAAAGCCTGAAACAAGCCGGCATTATCAAATTCACTCAAAGCATCAAAAATTGATTGCCTAAATGCGCCTATACTCCATTCAGGTTGCTGACTCACGAGTGTGGCTTGTTTAATGTAACCTTTGCCATCTATGGCTTGCTGAAACATGAATCGCTCATAGTCAAAACCCGCTTGGTTCAAAGACCCGTGAATCGGTTTAAGCTTAACGGTAAGAGTCCAAACTTCTTCGTTTAAATAAGGACACTGTTTGGAGTAATCGTTTAACTGCAGCTTTTTATGAATTAATGATGGAGTATCTGAGTGTTTAACCTGCACTTTAAACTGACAATATTCGGGATAAATCACTGGCAATGACTTAACCTCTGCTTCTATAATGTGCACGCTTTGATTTTCCGGCGATGGGATTTGCTGTGATAAACGCCAAGATGCGTGAATTGATGTCCAGCCAAACCCAAACAAAAAGCCACTAATGACGACAATACAAGCAGAAAGCAACGAATGTTTGACTCGTTTTACGAGCAGGAGCAAAGCTCCAGCAATAACGAGAGTTAAGAGTGTTGAGGTGGTTTGAAGTACGCTCGGCTGCAAAACTAAACTGCAAGCACCAAGCAAAAAGCCCAAAATCCATTTGAACATTCGGGGATAATCCTTATCCAAGCTTTAATAAAAGTGTTGTACGATGAACTAACGCAAGTGTAACCGTGAAACTCTATGCCGCGCAAGCTACTAAGAAAGATTACGCCAGATCCGAAGAAAGTGACTGAAAATCGTTTTTTAAAGATTTTCGGTAAGCTAATTCATGATCCTGGCTTATGGCATTTAAACCGCTACAGTGCGTCAGGCGCCTTTGCGGTAGGCTTGTTCATGTGTTTTATGCCAATCCCATTTCAAATGGTGATGGCAGCTGGTCTTGCTATTTGGTTCCGAGTCAACTTGCCCTTATCAGTCTTGTTGTGCTGGATAACTAACCCTATCACTATTCCGCCGATGTTCTATTTCGCCTATTTAGTTGGCACTTGGGTTCTTTCGTGGCCGCCAAGCCAGTTCGAGTTTGAGCTAAGTTTTGAATGGCTAGGCAATGAACTGATTCATATTTGGCAGCCTTTCTTGTTGGGTTGTCTAATCTGTGGCTCTATTGCGGCCATTATCGGCTATTACACCATCAGCCTATCTTGGCGCTATCATGTGGTCATGGCTTGGAAGGCGCGTCAGCAAAAGTGGAAAGAAAAGCTTATGCACACGCTTCACCTTGATGGTGATGATGAGGGCGAAAACAAAAAAGCTCAGGATAAACCTGAGCCTTCGGATAAAAAATAAAGCTTAAAGCGACTATAGCTGGAGCGGTTTTAAGTTTCCTTCTTCAAGGTGTAATTGTCGCTGCATTTTCCCAGCAAGCTCAAGATCATGAGTTACTGTAATAAACGTGGTTCCCATCTCACGGTTTAACTCACACATCAGCTCATACACTTGATTGGCTGTTCCGTGGTCTAGGTTGCCTGTAGGCTCATCGGCCAGCACACAATCTGGCTCAGTAACTAGGGCTCGCGCGAAAGCGATACGTTGTCGTTCACCGCCCGACAATTCAGCCGGTTTATGCGTTTTACGATGTGACATCCCTACTTTCTCTATCAGCCCGCTTGCAATTTTATGGGCTTGCGTGCGCTTCATACCCCTGATAATTAAAGGCATCGCAACGTTATCTTGCGCTTCGAACTCGGGCAGTAAGTGATGAAATTGGTAAACAAAGCCGATATGCTGGTTTCTGAAACTCCCCTGAGCCTTGGCTGAAAGCTGATGAATGTTAGTCCCGTCGATAATCACGCTACCAGAGGTTGGTTTGTCCAAACCACCAATAAGGTGAAGCAAGGTACTTTTACCTGAGCCCGACGAACCCACAATAGCTAATTGCTCACCTTTTTTGACTGTTAAATCTAACGCTGACAAGACTTCAACTTTATTGGCGCCATCGTTGTAAGTTCGGTTTAGTCCGGTAATTTCAATCATTGAGTTATTATTACTCACAACAGAATTATTCATAGCCGAATCATTCATAACGCAACGCCTCCGCGGGTTGTGTTCTTGACGCTTTCCACGAAGGATACAATGTCGCCAGTACGCTGATGCTAAAAGCTGCGATCGCGATCTTAATCACATCATCCCAAATCAACTCGGTTGGCAAGAAGTTAACGAAATAGACATTTTTCGGGAATACACTCATCTCGAACGTCACTTCGATCCAGTTAATAATGTCAGGTAGGTTCAGTGCCAAAAGAATACCCAAAATAACTCCTGCCCCAGTCCCGATCAGGCCATTGATAATGCCGCTGGTCATAAAAATACGAAGGATTGAGCCTGGACTTGCGCCTAAAGTACGCAGAATCGCGATATCTGCCTGCTTTTCATTCACCAACATAACCAATGACGTCACGATATTAAACGCAGCCACAGCGATGATAAAGGTCAAAAGGATAAACATAATCTTCTTTTCCATCTCAATCGCGTTAAATAATGTTTGGTGTTGGCGGGTCCAGTTGGTTACAAAGTACTCATAACCCAATTTTTCATTGATACTCGTGGTCACGTCGTGAACATTCATCACGTCGGCGGTTTTAAGCTGAAGAGCAGACACACCATCAGTAACTCGTAAAATCTTTGCGGCGTCTTTTATATGAGTGAACGCAAGACCTTTATCCGCTTCGGAGCGAGTTTCAAAAATTCCGGAGACCGTAAAACGTTTTGTTCTTGGGTGAATCCCCGCAATCGTCATGCGTGTTTCTTTTAAGAACAGTAGCGACACTTTATCACCGACATTTGCACCTAAACTACGGGCTAACGAGGCTCCAAGAATAATGTTATAGCTGCCTTCGGTTAAAGAGTCGAAAGAGCCGTTGCGCATATTTTCTTTAACGATGGTGACTTCACCAATTTTTTCAGGAAGTACCCCTTGGATCATGCCAAACTGGTCAGAACCTAGGTGTTGAAACATGGTTTCAGACTGAATATACGGCGAAGCACCGATCACATTCGGGTTTTCCAGAACGGTTTGTTCAAGCGCCTGCCAGTCTTCTATATTACTGCCAACACCACTGACAAGTACGTGTGGTGCCATACCTAAGATGCGATCACGAAGCTCACGCTCGAAACCGTTCATGACGGACATAACAGTAATTAGGACCATCACGCCAAGCGCGATTCCTATCATAGAAATCAAGGAGATAAAGGAAATAAAGTGGTCGCGGCGTTTTGCTCGAGTGTATCGAAGCCCGACAAATAGCGAAAAAGGCAGCCTCATGGTGCTTTCTAAATAAATTAAATTGGCGTCATATTGAATGGTTCACAATTTGTAGTCAAGTTATGCAGTAGAATTAATGTTAATTATGATTAGGATATTACGCTAATTTTTTGATATTCTTAGGAATACACAATGTTTGAGGAGTCAACATCATGAAAACAATAACAGCTGCTGTTTGCGCTCTGTCGCTAAGCTTCGGTGCGGGGGTTGGCTTAAATACTGCCAAGGCCGAAGAAGTTAAAGTTCCTGTAGCACAACAAGGCCAGCAGGATATTCAAGTACCGAAGCGCGGTGTCAGCAAATCGCACGTTGAACAAAAGTTCGGTACTCCGAATAATGTGGAAGGTCCAGTAGGTGACCCGCCAATCACTAAGTGGGTATACAATGGATACACGGTCTACTTCGAGTATGACCATGTGATTCATTCAGTGATTCATCATGGTTAAGTTTTAGTTTATCAAAGTTATTAAAAAAGCGGCTTGTTAGCCGCTTTTTTGTACCTAATCTCTATTTCTTTAACTGCGATAAAATATACGGCGCTACTACTACGGTCCAAAACTCCGTTTCAGGTTTACAGTTAGCCTTAACAAACTCCATCGGCATGCGCTGGATTTTTTCCGAATCAATCAACGGTTTTATTTCGTCTGCGTTATCCAGTGACAAATCCGCAGCGCAGTTGATGAGGTCAACGTCCTGATCTATCAAAAGTAAATTGCCTTTAGCGAAAAAGCGCTCAATTTCTTTCCACTCAACGATAGCAGTTTCCCCATTAAGTTTAGCGACCAGCTCTTCTCTTGGTGTTAGCTGTGTAAAACTATCTGTTTTTTGCTCAGTAAGCTCTTCAATCTTCTTTTCGTTAGACATTTCAATCAAACCCAGTTAAATCAATAATATACAATAGATATTTAAACCATCTTATCAAGCTGTAAATCATGCTCTAGTTGCTGCCAGTTGTCGCCTTGACGAACTTGAGTCAGCGAGTAGTTAAGCGACTGACCTTTCATTCTTGCCAATCGCTCCGCAGATTTGGAGTCCACGTCAAAATCGAATTCAGACATCAACTCACGCCCTTCTTGCGGATGGTTGCACACTAAAACCATATCGCAACCTGCCGTCACTGCGGCTTTGGCACGCTCATAATAACCGCCAACGACCTCTGCCCCTTTCATGCTCAAGTCATCGCTAAATATCACACCATCAAAGCTTAATTGGTTACGCAAAATATCTTGCAGCCACAACTCAGAAAACCCTGCCGGTTGCTTATCAACGCTCGGGTAAATGACGTGCGCAGGCATGACTGCTTGATAATTCTGAGCTAACTCAGCGAACACTCGCATGTCTTGGCTGATGATTTGCTCGCGTGGGCGCTCATCGACCGGAATATCAACGTGTGAATCGGCTTCAACTGAACCATGCCCCGGGAAGTGCTTAGCCGTCGCCGCCATACCAAAGTCATTCATACCTTTGATAAACTCACGACCGAGCTCGATCACCTCATCTACCTTTGTAGAAAATGCTCTATCACCAATAACGCGGCTGATTTCATCGCCTAAATCAAGCACTGGCGCGAAACTAAAGTCGATGCCAACGGCTTGAACTTCAATCGCAATCAAACTTCCCCAGCGATAGGCTGACGCTTTTGCTTCAGCTAAGTCGTTAGCATTCTGCAAAATACTCGCCATAGCAGGGACATTAGTAAACCCTTCACGGAATCGCTGTACGCGCCCTCCTTCATGGTCCACGGCAATCAGAATGTCGCGCCTAGCGGTTTCACGGACGGCTTGTGATAATTCGGCAATTTGTTGGGGACTGGCGTAATTACGGGTGAAAAAGATGATGCCTCCTAACAAAGGGTTTTGAAGCATATCTTTTTCAGCTGCATTAATTTCAAGACCTTCTAGATCCAGCATCAAAGGGCCAATCGGCATAGTTATTCCTGAGGATTCACCAAAAGCCGTATGATAACCGATCCGCCAAATAACGACCATGATGAATTCCATTTCTCAAATTAAAACAAGTCGCTATAATGGAGCGCGATTATGAAACGATAATGATTATTATCAACTTAAACAATAAAGGGTAACTCTATGATAACGCTTAAAAAAGCCGTCAGTACTGCAGTATTGGTGGGTGCTTTATTAGGACAACCTGTTATTGCCGACGATCATAAACAAAAAGTCACTGCGGAAGACGCAGCGGCTTTTGTTGCTGATGCTGAAAAGCGATTAACAGAAATTGCAGAATATGCTGCGCGCATTGCTTGGGTAAACGCGAACTTTGTCACTCACGACACAACTGCGCTAAATGCTCAAGTGGGCGAAGATTACACCAAACTAGGCGTTGAGCTTGCGAATGAAGCGAAGAAGTTCAACGGTTTGGACTTACCTTACGACGTTAATCGTAAGATTGAAATGATCAAACTAGGTCTTACGCTGCCAGCTCCAGCTGATGCGGAGAAAACAAAGCAACTTGCTCAAATCACATCTAAGCTGGACAGCCTTTACGCTAAAGGTAAAAGCCCAGATGGTCGTAGCCTTGGTGAACTGAGCCAAGTCTTGCGTGAATCGCGTGACGCTGATGAGCAACTAAAAGCATGGACTGGCTGGCGCGAAATTTCTAAAGAAATGCGTCCGCTGTATAAGCAAATGGTCGACATCGCTAACGAAGGTTCAAAAGAACTTGGCTATGCAGATACTGGCACCATGTGGCGCTCTAAGTACGACATGCCTGCTGATGATTTCGCCAATGAAATGGACCGCCTTTGGGGACAAGTACAACCATTATACAAAGCGCTACACTGCCACGTTCGCGCTGAGTTGAATGACCAGTATGGTGATGAAGTTGTTGCGATGGATAAACCAATCCCTGCGCACCTATTAGGCAACATGTGGGCGCAGCAATGGGGTAATATTTATGACATCGCTGGTCCTAAAAATGCAGCCGAAGGCATTGATATCGACCCTATCTTGAAAGCACACTACGGCGTCGATAAAGAAAACGTAAGCCACGAAGAAAAAGAAGTTGCTGTTAAGAAAATGGTTAAAACTGCTGAAGGCTTCTTCTCTTCACTAGGTTTCGCCCCTCTTCCGCAAACGTTCTGGGAGCGCTCGCTATTCGTCAAGCCACGTGACCGCGACGTTCAGTGTCATGCCAGCGCTTGGGATATCGATAACGAAGAAGATATCCGTATTAAGATGTGTACCAACATCAATGGCGAAGACTTCCAGACTGTTCACCACGAACTAGGCCACAACTACTATCAGCGTGCTTACAAAGACCAGTCAATCTTCTACAAAGGCAGTGCTAACGACGGTTTCCACGAAGCAATCGGTGACACTATCTCACTATCGATCACACCAAAATACTTGAAGCAAATTGGCCTAATCGACGAAGAGCCAGACGCGAGTGCTGATATTGCACTTCTAATGCGTTCTGCTTTGGACAAAGTTGCCTTCTTACCATTTGGCTTAATGGTTGACCAATGGCGCTGGAAAGTATTCAACGGTGAAATTTCACCTGAAGAATACAACCAAGGCTGGTGGGAGCTGCGTGAAAAATACCAAGGTATTGAAGCGCCAGTGGCACGTACTGAAGATCACTTCGACCCAGGTGCGAAATACCACATCCCTGGTAACACACCTTATTCACGTTACTTCCTAGCACACATCTTGCAGTTCCAATTCTACCGTGAAATGTGTGACATGGCGGGCAACGAAGGTCCACTTCACCGTTGTTCATTCTACGGCAACAAAGAAGTTGGCGAAAAGCTCATCAAGATGCTAGAAATGGGCTCTTCACGTCCATGGCCTGATGCACTTGAAGCTATGACGGGTAGCCGTGAAATGGACGCGACAGCAGTACTTGAGTACTACGCGCCATTGAAAACATGGTTAGACGAGCAAAACGAAGGCCGTAACTGCGGCTGGTAAGTTTTAGCTTTAGCCATACCCTAATAAAAGAAAGGCGCCAATTGGCGCCTTTTTTAGATTATTAGGTAGAGGGGTAATACAAGTGAACTTTCTTTCTCTTGTAATCAATCGTGATAATAAAATTACGTAATATTTCATAACCAAGAATACCGTCTTGGACAGAGCTTTCCTCAGGGATTCTGCTAAAAAGGTATCTCTTTTTCTCGTCAAAGGCATTTTTATAATCTTGGTTATATATAGCTAGGAAAGAGTCGAAATCGTAAGTACCTAACCTAAACTCTTCAACTTTAATGACACTAAAGTCAGCACTTTCGGCAATTCCTGAGACCTGATGAGTGACTCCCTCTACTGCATACTGGTCAAGTTCATTTTTAAAAATGAACTTACGTTTTAATAGCGCAAGGGTATTACTACCAGTGTCTAACAGCATCCAGGCTTTCTCACCGGCGATATAAGCTTCAACTAGCAGCCCTCCATCATACTCATAGCGAACATCAATATTACTTTCAAAATTTACTACTTCAGGACTTAGAAAGCGAACTCTGTTATTTGGGTAGTCTATCTGAACTACTGACTGCTCGAAAAACTTCCGTCCTAGTATCATGTCATATGGGGTGTCACTATTAATGATAGGGATATCTCGTAATGTAAAGCTTTGCCCATCGGCAGTGATATCAAAAGGTTCTGATAAGGGGGCTTGGACTTCGCCATTGATCCCTATCAAAGTGATCGCTCTTGCAGAATTTCCTTTAATCCCTGTTTTTTCTACTATGCTGGAATTTAGTGCGTGGATAGATGCACCTGTATCAAGCAATACCTTCGCAGGTTGATCATTAATTTCCACATTTAGTACTAATGCCCTACTTTCACTATCAATAGGGATCCAGCCTTCAGGATTATCTTGAAATGCGTAAATGGGCGAACAATAGAGGTGTAAGAAGCCAACAAGGCCAATCATTAATTTTTGTGCTTTCATGCGATAGAGCTAGTAAAAAACTTAAGCTTTCCAAAATTTATTAATGACTAAGACTAACAATAAATCAGATCAGAGTATATTCGTTTTGTACTGAACGTAGCCTCGATTAGCGAGAGCGTACCAAGAGTGACTGAAAGGAATACCTGTGGTACACTTCCTTCGGTCTTAATCGAGGGGGAAGGTAAACCATCAACAAGAAACCTCGAGATCACTTATCTTATTTTCCCTAAAGGAATTCCCAAGGTCACAGGCTAGGCTTATTCTCCGTAGTTTAAAGATTAATCTACTCTGCCCCCATTAATAATTACCATTAATATTGCACCCTTTCCAGCATTCTTAGTTAGCTGTTCTTGACCTTTTACATCAACGACCTATGTCAAATTTAAGTCATGATACTTATTTAATATACTATGATAGGATGATTTCTGAATTTAGACGAAATAAGAGATAAGATGCTTTCATCAAATTCAATCATCAGGTTTGGAAACAGCTCTTTGTTATTAGGAGTTGTGATTTCGTACTGCACATCTCGTGCTAGTCATCAAAATTATAATTTACCAATTCAAGGTGAACCCTCTTTTTCACTATCAGGACAAAACGCTGTTTACGATAACTGGTGGCGATATCTAGAAGATGAAAACCTCAACACGTATATTGAAACCGCTTTAGAGAACAATTTTACATTAGCTTCTGCGTGGGAGCGTTTAAATGTAGCTAGAGTGAATATGAGAATAAGAAGGATGGATAAAAGATGATAAAAAGCAAAACTTTTACAGCCATTGCAATTGGGGCTATAGCGACTACTGCCGCTTTTCTGTTTTTTGTCATCAACTCTACTGAACCGCAGGCGCAGCGTGAGGCAGCGACCAAAAGGACAGCGATGCTGGTGGATGTACAAGAAGTTCGACGCGGTAATTACAACCCACTTATTGAGGGTCTAGGAACTGTGGAAGCTGCCCAAGATATTATTCTCAGTCCGCGTGTCGACGGCCGTGCCATTGAGATTACTGAGAATTTTATTCCCGGCGGTTTTGTCAAAAAAGATGAAGTATTACTTCGAATTGATCCTGCCGACTATGAGAATGCGCTCGCTCAAATGGAAAGCGCATATGCACAAGCCCGCTCAGATTTGGATTTAGAACTTGGCCGCCAGCATGTTGCAAGAAAAGAATATAATCTGCTTAGGGAAGAACTTCGTGAAGAGAACACATCTCTTGTCTTAAGAGAGCCGCAACTGGCCGCAGCCAAGGCCAATTTAAAATCGGCTGAAAGTATGCTGAACCAAGCCAAGCTGGAACTCGAGCGCACATCTGTGAGTGCACCGTTTGATGCTCAAATTTTATCCAGAAATGCCAATGTAGGATCGGAGATTGATACCAATATGGAATTGGCGCGGCTTGTCGGGGTTGATGAATATTGGGTGGTTGTAAGCGTACCAGTAGCAAGACTTGAGCGAATTACTTTCCCTAAAAAAGGACAACCTGGCGCGCAGGTCATTATTCGCAATCGAACAGCCTGGCCCGATGACGCGAGCCGTAAAGGTGAAGTTATTCGTTTGATCGGCGCGTTGGATGCGCAAACACGTTTAGCGCGTGTATTGGTTAGCGTAAAAGACCCGCTTGCCTTAAGCCCAGACACACAGGGGCCTCAAATGCTAGTCGGCGCGATTGTTCAGGTCGAGATTTCAGGACGCGAATTAGAAAATGTTTTTCGCATTGATCGTGACTTCCTGCGTGAAAGCGACCGACTCTGGCTCAAACGCGACGGAAAGTTAAGCATTACAGAGGCTAAAGTCGTTTTCAAAGATAAAGACTATGCTTATATCTCCGAAGGCATGGAGGATGGTGACTTACTTGTGATTAGCAATCTAGCGGCTGTGGCTGAGGGAATTGGCCTGCGTACAGAGGCCGAAGCGGAGACGCAAGAATGAGCGAATCGCAAACGAAATATGGCAAAGGCGCAATATCATGGATGGCACAGAACCCTGTCGCCGCAAATTTGTTAATGATTGTCCTGCTTTTGGGCGGGGTTTTTACAGCGCTTAATATTCAAAAAGAAGTTTTCCCTCAGTTTCAACTGGATATTGTGAACGTCAGTGTTGGCTACCCCGGCGCAGCCCCTAGTGAAGTGGAGACTGGTGTTTTGCAGCCTGTAGAGGAAGCTGTGCGTGGCCTTGAAGGTATTCGTGAAATCACAGCTCGCGCCCGTGAAGGCGGAGGAAATGTAGAAATTGAGCTAGTCTCTGGTGCTGATCGCATGAAAGCTTTTCAGGATATTGACCAGGCAATTGCTCGTATTCGCACCTTCCCGGAAGAAGCAGATCAGCCGGAAGTGAGTCTTGAAGCACAACAGCGCGAGGCGATGGAAATTGGTCTTTTTGGGTCCGTAGATGTCTGGACATTACGCATTCTAGCCGAACGCTTGCGGGATCGTTTGTTGAGCGACCCGAATATGACGCTTGTTGAGCTCGGCAATGTTCCAGATTATATAACGCATGTTGAAATAAGCGCCGATACCTTGCGCAAATATGGGCTGACTTTACCCGATATTGCACAAATGATCAGTCAGTCCTCGCAAGATATTCCGGCCGGGGCCGTCAGAACTTTTGATGGTGAAATTTTACTGCGTATGCAGGAGCGAAAAGTCTGGGCAGAAGAATTTGCCGATATCGATATTATTTCTGGTGAGAACGGAGCAACCATTAAGCTGGGCGACATTGCAATAATCGAAGACGGCTTTGAGGAAGGTAATTTTCACTCTCAGTTTAATGGCGTGCCATCTGTTGAAGTGAATATTTTCAGGACGGGCAATGAATCGCCTCTCGATATCGAACAATCCGTATATCAAATTATGGAGAGTTTTGAGCGCACTCTGCCACCTGGCGTGGAATGGCGGATTGACAGTAACAATGCGCAGGACTTTCGTCAGCGTCTTGGATTGATACTTGAAAACGGTGTGGCGTCTATTTTGATTGTTCTGGCGATCCTTTCGCTCTTTCTCGCGTCGAAGCTGGCATTCTGGGTCATGATGGGTATGACCATTTCCTATGTCGGATCGGTGTTATTTTTACCAGGCCTTGGCGTCAGTATCAATATGGTCTCCCTCTTTGGATTTCTCGTGGCACTCGGTCTTGTAGTCGATGATGCTATTGTGGTCGGAGAGAATGTTTTTGAGGAGCGCAAAAATCATAGCGATCCCCTGAAAGCCGCGATTGAAGGCACGAAAAGTGTAGCAACGCCCGTGACGTTTTCGATTATTACCACCCTCATCGCCTTCGTGCCTTTGCTCTTTATGCCTGGCGAGACGGGCCTTTTCTGGTGGCCTCTGCCCGTTGTGGTGATGACTGTGCTGGCTTTATCACTTTTTGAAGCACTTTACATTCTGCCAGCCCATCTGGGGCATGTGAAGAAAAGCGCCAATGACAATGCAATCCTGCGTCCGATCAAAAATGTGCAGGTGAAATTTGCTAAGAAGTTTGATGCTTTCGTACAAGGGCCGTATAAAAGCTTCCTCGACCTTTGTCTCCGCGCTCGATACATCACGATTTCAGCAGCGCTGGCGCTTTTGTTTGTTTCCTTTTCGTATATGAATAGTGCGCATATGGGCATTATCAATATGCCAGAAGTCGCCGCCAATGAGATCGAAGCCGGCATCTCCATGCCGGTTGGCACAACGCCTGCACAAGCTGGGGCGATGGCGATAAAACTCACTGATGCTACGGTTCGTATGTATGAAGAAAACAATCTCGACCGAGTGGCGGATGGGATAAAAACCAATGTCCGTGGGCAGGATTTTATTGATGTTGAAATCGTTCTGCGCCCTCCCGAAGAGCGCGATATGACCGCCCGCGAAATTATTCAGCTCTGGCGTGATGAGCTCGGCGATATTCAGGGAGTGGATCAAATCACTATAGAGGCAGAGCGTGGCCCTGGTGGTTGGAGACCTGATATTAGTGTTGATCTCAGCCATAACAATATTGACACTTTAGAGCAGGCCAGCCAACGCCTTATTGCAGAATTGGAGACATTTACCAATACGGCTGACATTAATGACAATTTTGATAAAGGCAAAAAACGCATTGATTTTCGTCTTCTTCCAGAGGGGCGTGCTTTGGGCCTCACACCGGAATATGTCGGGGAGCAATTACGGGGTGCCTTTTTCGGCTCTTTGGCTGTACGTCAATTGCGTGGCAATAACGAAACCGAAGTCCGTGTCAAACTGCCAGAAAGCGAACGTGAGGATTTATCCTATCTGGAAGATCTTATCATTCGCACTCCAAGCGGAGCAGAAGTGCCCTTATTTGAAGTGACAGCTTTTGAATATACCGAAGCGTTCTCATCCATCAACCGCCGTAACGGAATGCGCGTTGTTACAGTATCCACCGATGTTGAGCCCAAACGTGAGATTGTGCAGGTGGTGAATGCTCTTAATCAGGAGGTTCTGCCTAGGCTGCGTGCGGATTTCTCGGGTCTGACATGGACCTTTCAAGGATCTAACGCCGAGATGCGTGAGTCAACGCAGCAGCTTTACGGTTATTTCGGCCTCGCGCTTATCGTCATTTACGCCCTATTGGCTGTCGTGTTTCGTAGTTATTCCCAGCCCTTTATTGTCCTGAGCGCCATTCCATTCGGCATCATTGGTGCTGTCATCGGGCATATCATCATGGGCTACGATATTTCCCTGATCTCTAAAATGGGCTTTGTCGCATTGTCCGGCGTTGTGTTGAATGCGTCCTTAATTATGGTTGATTATGCCAACAAATTGCAGAGCCAGAGCAACGGAACAACAGCGTATGATGCTATCAAACAAGCCGGGCTGCGCCGTTTTAGGCCAATAATTCTTACGACTTTAACCACTTTTGGTGGGCTGTCTCCCATCTTGCTTGAAACATCTCTACAAGCACAATACCTCATCCCTATGGCTATTTCTCTAGGCTTCGGGATTGTTTTCTCGACAGCTATTATTCTGATCCTGGTGCCGTGTCTATACATGATGCTGGAGGATATAAAGTCTGTAGCCTCACAGAAAGCGGACGCATCGAAAGAGTCCTCAAATTAATGGGGTCAGAGTACATATATTTTCAAGAAAGCCGAGCTGAAAACGCCAACTGATGGAAATAAAACTGATGGGTTACCCACTTACCTGTGCTAACCCATCCCATTCGAAATGGTGTTGCTTAGGACTTAAAAAACGTACAGATAAATACCAAGGAAATGACAAACAGCGCCACCTAATACAAATAAATGCCAAATGGCATGATTGAACGGTATCTTACGATCGGCTGCATAGAATATGGTTCCAAGGGTATAGGATAAACCACCCGCTAGAAGTAACCATAATGCACCGGGAGCGACTTTGTCGAGCATTTCAGGGGCTGCGACGACAATGACCCACCCCATCAAAATGTAAGTGATTAATGAAACTTTTGGGAAACGCTGCTTAAACTTCACTTTAAACGTCACGCCAAACACTGCAAGCCCCCAAATCACGCCAAAGAGTGACCAGCCCCAAAGTCCGCTGAGACTGACCAAAACAAACGGCGTGTAGGTTCCAGCAATCAGGAAGTATATGGCGCAGTGATCCAATGTTTGAAATGTCTTTTTAAGGTTTTCCGGCTGGAAGCTGTGGTACAAGGTCGATGTCGTGAATAAAACCACAAGGCTTAATCCATAAACGATACCGCTCGCTAACTTCCAACCATCTAAGGGATCGAGTGAGGTCATGATCATCATGGTCATTGCTGCTACGCTCAGTAGCGCGCCAATGGCATGGCTCATGGCATTAGCGATCTCTTCCCCAATACTATAAGTATGCTCGGTTAACTCAACATCAAGGTGTGCTCTTGCATGTTCTGAGTGATTCTCTTGACGAGTATCTATTTGACTCTCTGCTTGACTCATTATCTCTTAAATACCTGTTTATTTTTTATATACTTAATGCAAGCTCGGTGCCTTGTCGGATGGCTCGTTTTGCATCAAGTTCAGCGGCGACATCGGCGCCACCAATTAAATGCACCTTACAACCTGCTTTTTCAAGCTCTACTGCCAACTCTCTATTTGGTACCTGTCCTGCACAAATCACCACGTTATCGACAGTAAGAGTTTCCGTTTTACCTGATGACTTATGTTCTACTACTAAGCCATCGTCGTTAATTTCTTTATACTCTACGCCCGTTACCATCTTCACTTTTTTGTGCTTCAAACTGGTGCGATGGATCCAGCCAGTGGTTTTACCTAGGCCTTTACCCATTTTGCTTTCTTTACGCTGCAACATGGTCACTTCGCGCGCTGGTGGCGTAATTTCAGCTTCATCAAGTAGACCTCCGTCATCCTGATACAAACGATCGATGCCCCACTCTTTTAACCACTCTTCAAGATTTAACGTTGGCGAATCGCCTTCATGTACCAAATACTCAGACACATCGAAGCCAATACCACCGGCGCCGATCACAGCCACTTTCTCACCTACAGGCTTTTTGTGTAGCAAAACATCAATGTAAGACAGCACTTTTTCGTGTTCGATACCTGGGATTGCTGGCGTTCTTGGAAGCACTCCGGCTGCCACGATGACTTCATCAAACCGGCCAGACAGTGATTCAGGCGTTGCTTCTGTCTCTAAATGGAGGTGAACACCCGTTTCTTCAAGCAAATGCTCAAAATAACGTAAGGTTTCATAAAACTCTTCTTTGCCTGGAATCTGGTTCGCAATATTCAGCTGACCACCGATCCTTTTGGCTCGGTCAAACAGGTGAACTTGATGCCCACGTTGCGCCGCTTCAGTAGCAAATGCTAAGCCTGCTGGGCCAGAACCAACGACAGCAAGTTTCTTTTTAAAATTCAGCGGCTGGGCAACTAATTCAGTTTCATAACAAGCTTTCGGATTAACCAAACAAGTTGCTCGCTGCTGCTTGAAAACATGATCCAAACAGGCTTGGTTACAAGCGATACAGGTATTAATCAGTTGGCTCTGTTCTTTTTCGGCTTTAATCACAAAGTCAGGATCTGCAAGTAATGGGCGTGCCATCGACACCATATCCGCACAATCATCAGCCAAAACCTGCTCTGCAACTTCCGGCATGTTAATACGGTTTGAGGTAATTAGAGGGACGGTCACTTCTTCACGCAGTTTTTTTGTGACCCAAGTAAAGGCACGACGTGGCACAGATGTGGTGATCGTCGGTACTCGAGCTTCATGCCAGCCAATACCAGTGTTGATAATGGTTGCGCCAGCCTTTTCCACTTCTTTCGCTAGCTGTACAACTTCTGGCCATGTGCTACCTTGATCAACTAGATCAATCATTGATAAGCGATAGATCGTAATAAACTCATCACCGACCGCTTGTTTAACCGCCTTGATAATTTCCAACGGGAAGCGCATACGGTTTTCATATGAACCACCCCACTTGTCGCTGCGATTATTGGTTCTGGTGACAATAAATTGATTAATTAAATAACCTTCTGACCCCATGATCTCGACACCATCGTAACCCGCTTCTTTTGCCAAACGGGCGCAACGAGCATAATGTTTGATGGTTTTCTGGATCATCCGCTCCGTCATTTCTTTAGGCGTAAAAGGCGTGATCGGTGACTTAATTTTAGAAGCAGATACCGATAAAGGGTGATACGCATAACGTCCCGCATGCAGGATTTGCAAGGCAATTTTACCGCCTGCATCATGCACTGCTTTGGTCACTATGCGATGTTTTTTAACATGACGACGACTGCTTAATTGAGACGAATGTGGTGCTAGTCGCCCACGAAAATTAGGCGAAATACCACCTGTCACCATCAGCCCAACGCCACCGCGCGCACGTGCGGCGTAAAACTCAGCCATTTTTTCGAAGCCACCTTTTTCTTCTTCAAGTCCAGTGTGCATCGAGCCCATCAATACGCGGTTTTTAATCTGGGTAAAGCCCAGATCAAGCGGTTCTAACAGTTTTGGATATTTCACAGGTTTCTTCTAATCACGCTAAATCATAAGTCTTGGCTTAAGTCTACTGGTATAACCAGTATCATGCAATGCTTATGGACATATTTCATTACAAAAGAAGTGGACATTAATACTATAAAAAACAACAAGTTATTATTTCGTTACATTTATACACTAGTCATAAAATGAGCAATTTGGTTAGAATTGGCGCAGTTTCGTAATTTTAACTAGTAAGAGAAGGAAGAGACGTGTCAAAACCCAACTCTATGATCGGTAGATTTTTCTACCGCATTTGGAAAACTGTCGATGTGGCTGGTCGTTTATTGATCGGCCTTATAGCTATCACTATTTTAGTCTTTATGGTTAGAAGCTGCGTTAGTGGCCCTGACCTACCTAAAGTCAATCAAGGGTCAGCGCTTGTTCTCAACCCTACAGGTACTTTGGTCGAACAGACTACCTACATGGATCCGATTGAGGAAATCATTGCTGATGCACAGGGCACTAAAAACCCTGAAACATCGATGTATGACTTATTGGATGCGATCGAGTATGCCAAGAATGATGACAACATCAGTGTTCTAGTGCTACAGACCAACAATTTAACTGGCGCTTATGGTGGTATCAGTAAATACCAAGACCTAAGAGAAGCGATTGATGACTTTAAAACTTCTGGCAAGAAAGTCATTGCCATCGGTGACAATTACAGCCAAGGCCAATACTACTTAGCCTCCTCTGCCGACGAAGTTCTAATGAACCCTCGTGGCGCACTGATGTTCGAAGGTATGGCCCGTACTGGCACTTACTACAAGTCAGCGCTGGATAAGCTCGGAGTTAACGTCCACGTATTCCGTGTAGGCACATTCAAGTCTGCGGTAGAACCATTCATACGCGATAGCATGTCAGAAGCAGCCAAAGAAGCCAATATAGAGTGGTTAGGCGACTTGTGGGGGCACATGCGTAACGACATCGCTAGTTCACGCGGTATGACTGCTGATGAAATGGACAGCTTCATCGAAAATTTCCTTCAACTTATGAAAGATAAGAAAGGTGATGCTGCGGCTGTAGCTGTTGAGAACGGTTTTGTTGATAAATTAATGACGCGTGCTGAGTACCGTGACTACATGATCAACCTTGTCGGCTTTAATGACGAAGAAGACTCGTACCAAGCGATTGGATATAAAAACTACTTAAAAGCTCGTCGTCCTCTTGTCGATATGCCAAGCAGCAAAGATAAAATTGCAGTCATCATTGCAAAAGGTGAAATCGTTGATGGCAGTCGCAAAGAAGGCACGATTGGCGGCGACAGCACCGCGAAGCTTATCCGTAAAGCACGTCTTGATGATTCAGTAAAAGCCATTGTGATGCGCGTAGACAGCCCTGGAGGCAGTGCCTTTGCATCAGAAGTCATCCGTAGCGAAATTGTTCAGGCGCAAAAAGAAGGCAAAATTGTTGTTACTTCAATGGCTGGCATGGCGGCGTCGGGTGGCTATTGGATTTCTGCAACCTCTGACGAAATCTGGGCGCACCCTACTACGATCACTGGTTCTATCGGTATCTTCGGTATGATCCCAACCTTCGAAGAACCGCTTAACGAGTTGGGTGTTTATCGTGATGGTGTTGGAACGACTAAATGGTCTCGCTCGTTTGACGTCATGTCTGGACTTTCTGACGACTTTAAAGAGCTCATTCAAACCAGCATTGAACACGGCTATGATGAATTCTTAACGTTAGTAGCGAACGGCCGTGATATGACGGTTGAAGAAGTGGACAACATTGCGCAAGGCCGTGTTTGGTCTGGTGAAGACGCACACCGTCTTGGCTTAGTCGATAAGCTGGGTGATTTAGACGATGCGATCGAGTCAGCAGCAAAGTTAGCTAATGTGAGTGACTACGAAGTCCGCTTCGTTAAGCGTGAATTAAATCCTACTGAGCAAATGCTTCGTGAAATTCTGCAAAACGCAGAAGCCACTGGCGACACAGCAAAAGTTCAAGCATTAACCGCTCAAGCTAACCCACTGATTCAAGCAGTTAGCTCACAAGTCAGAGAAGCTTATAAATTACTCACTGATTACAATGATCCAAACCATGCGTATTTACACTGCATGTGTGAGATTAAATAGTAACCGTTAGGTTAGACAAAATACAAAGGCAGCTTCGGCTGCCTTTTTTACCTTCATATAGTAAAAGTTAGTTCAAAGTGTAAGCTGTCGGGAAGGTAGCAAGATAACATTAAACTAAACTTATTCGTTTAAAGATTCTCCGAAATAATTACCTCGACATCTAACTCTGTAAACTCTTCAGGTGATAGCTCATTCTTCAGATAAGAATCTATATATGATACAAGTTTCTTTATGTCTCTTGACTTACTTCTTTTCAGCTCCTGTTCAAATAAAGCAGTAGATACATCAAAGGCCGAATATTCCATTACTTCCGAGCTCCCCAATTCTTTTATTAAAACATAAGAAAGTAATCCTTTGCTGCTCTTATACTCAAACAGGACGCCTCCCTGGTATAGAGTCACTGTCTTTAACTCTAATCCTGAAAAATGACCGAATTCAAAATTGTCTTTATATGTCTCTAGCTGGCTTTTTTCGGAAGAGCTCATTAAGTGAGGGTTAACTGAGTAGAGCTCTACGGCTAAACAGTGTTCGCTATATTTACTTAGCAATTCTAGGTCTTTTAAATCACATAAGTTGGGATTATTTTTTACCGAAATTCGAAAGTTATTATTTAACACTGCCAATCTAAATCCACTGCCAACGCCTAATAGGACTTTCTGTGGCTCGGTATCTTCGAGAAATGGTAAATCCACCCCTAAAACTCTACCATAATAGTAGTTTTCGATTTCAGTCTTATTGTCAATAGCTAGAAGCAAGTCTGGAGTTAACCAGAAGGTCAGTAGCAGTAAAAACTTCATTGTGTGTAAAATCCTTTAGTAGGAGGACGAATAAGAACATCCATTTTGGCACATTTTCGAATCCAGCTGTTTTAATAGATCTGTTAACTAGATTATTGGCATATCCACTCTCAAACACAACTTTATAATCAAAAATTACAGACATAAAAAAACCTGCAACAATGTGCAGGTTTCTTAAATAGTGGCGGAGCGGACGGGACTCGAACCCGCGACCCCCGGCGTGACAGGCCGGTATTCTAACCAGCTGAACTACCGCTCCGCGATGTCTAACTTAGTACTCGAAAGTGCTTTGTTAGAGTGTTTTGCTGGCGACCTCATCGGTCAACGAGGCGCATATTACTGGCGTTCTGGGATCTCGTCAACTCTTTTTTTCAATTTTATTTAATTTTTTTCAAAAACGTTTAAAACACATACAAAAAGGCTAAATATCAATCAGTTATCGCAATCCATTCGATGATTCGATCTTCAACCTCTTCTTCTGGAACATCCATTTCGCTGACTAATTTTCCTTGTAAACTGAACCCTTCTTGATGAATTAATTCACGGTTCCCGCTCACGAGATGGTGCCAGCTTGGTAAATCCTCACCACGCGCAACGATTTTGTAGCTACAGCTATCAGGTAGCCAGTAATAATCATTGATAGTGTCTGGCGTTATTTGAACACAATCTGGTACTTTGCTTAAACGGTTGTGGTAGTCAGTGCATCGGAGCGTCGATGTATCTAGCAATTTACAAGCAACATCGGTTTGCATTAACATCGTGTCATCATCATCAAGGAACTGAATACGGCAACACTTACCACAGCCATCACACAAGGACTCCCACTGCTCGTGAGACATCTCATGCATTGGCGTGGTTAGCCAGAATTTGTTGTTAGGCTTACTCAAGGTAGTAATAAACAGGGATTAGCTGATTATCGAGAAATCGGCGCTTTAGAATTACCTTCGATCAACCCTGCTAACTCTTCTTGGGTTGGTGGCATCTGTAGGTA
The DNA here is from genome assembly GCF_020005165.1 of Kangiella taiwanensis. GTDB lineage: Bacteria > Pseudomonadota > Gammaproteobacteria > Enterobacterales > Kangiellaceae > Kangiella > Kangiella taiwanensis. Next base: position 99,719 of record NZ_JAHCLT010000003.1, on the reverse strand, counting down.
ATAACCATCTTCTGTCAGCTTTTCTTTCAGCTCAGTAATATCGACTAAAGCCAACTTGTCACGTTGTCCCAAATCGATATGCATAACAAGCTCAGGCTCACCCCAAACGCTGGTTAGGCCTTCTGGCAAGTCGTCAAAATCGCTGTCATACGGGACGTATAGATAAGTATCAGGCTTCTTCGCGCTTTTATAAACACTGCACATCATAGCGGTAAATCTCTTCTCACGATTAACTAAATTCGGCGAGACGCTGCTCAAAACGTTGTTGAAGCAACTCTTGACGCCAACTGTTCCAGAATTGGTTAGGGCGTGATTTTAACCCTAAATCCGTCTGAATAACATATTCTAACAGACGTTTACTGCTGAGTGCTTGTTCAGGTATATCGTGCTCCTGTGCTACTGCGCTTGCTTCTTGCTTGAGTGCTTTTAGCTTTTGCTTTGCGCTGGGCAGTTTATGAAACGCTTGAATAGGCTGTGGCCAATCAGACTCAGTCATATTGTCGGCCTGATTAATCTGATTCAATAGCTCAGAGCCATGCTTGCGAATACTGCCGCGATTACAGCCCAACTGAAGCAAGGTGCCGGTAGATGGGTTGGGTGTTTGGCAAATTTCGAGCAAATGATGATCACGGAAAATAAAAGTTTTGGGAATGTCTTTATCTCTAGCTAAAGCTTCACGCCACGCCGCAACATGCTTTAATCGATTGAGATACTTAGACTGAAGTCGATATGCACCTTTAACTTTGAGGTAGGCCTCTTGGAAGTTATCCAGTTGGCTGATCGCCTCATAAATTGAACGCGTATCTTCTAACACAAACCCGTAATGCCCCTTCTCTAGCAACTTTTCACGCAAGCGATAGAAACATGGCAGCAGAAACTGCACATCTTGAGCGGCGTAAATCTTTTGTTCTTCACTAAGTGGCCGCGCCAGCCAATCAGTCTTGGTATGCTCTTTGTCTAAGGTTAGGCCCAACATGATATCAACCATGTTGCCATAACCGAGCATAGGGCCCATATCACACAAAGCAGCCGCGATCTGCGTATCAAACACTGAGTTTATAGGGAAGTGATAACTGTTATGTAAGGCCTCTAGGTCTTCACTACAGCTGTGAAGCACCTTAAGCGTACCCTCATCTCCAAGAACCTCACCAAAAGCTTTTAAATCGCTAATTTCCAAAGGATCTATCAGGTAAATTTCTTCACCGTCGTATACCTGAATTAACGCCAGCTTATGAAAAAACGTATTGGTACGGTCAAATTCCGTATCAATAGCTAATACATCTTGCTGTAACCAAGATTTGCACAAAGTTGCAAGTCGCTGTTCAGAAGTAACTTTCTCAACAGCGACAAGCTCTGAATGGTGATCTAGTTCGAATCGACTCAATATAAAACCTACTTGCGCAGTTCCTTGCGTAATATTTTACCCACATTTGACTTAGGAAGTTCTTCTCTGAACTCAACCACTTTTGGAATTTTGTAACCGGTTAAGTGTTCACGGCAATGCTCAATCAAGGTATCTTTGTCCAAAGACTGATCTTTCTTAACCACTACAATCTTAACCACTTCACCTTTCACATCATCAGGCTCGCCAATAGCTGCGACTTCAAGCACACCAGGATGCAGAGCAACAATATCTTCAATCTCGTTTGGATAAACATTGAAGCCGGATACAAGGATCATGTCTTTTTTGCGATCAACGATTCTAAGGAAACCGTTTTCATCGATAGTCGCCATATCACCCGTCGCTAACCAGCCATCTTGTAGCACCTCATCGGTTTCTTTGGGTCGGCCTAGGTATTGAACCATGACTTGCGGTCCCTTGACCCACAACTCACCCGGTTCGTTAAAGCCAAGCTCCTTACCCTCTTCATCACGGATCTGAACATCAGTCGAAGGAACAGGCAAACCAATAGTGCCATTATAAGCTTCAAGATCTAACGGGTTCATGCTGACCACAGGTGACGTTTCAGTCAGACCATACCCTTCTAACAAAGGTGTTTTCGTCAGCTTCTGCCACTCTTCGGCAACCGATTTTTGAACGGCCATACCGCCACCCACTGTCAGCTTCAGTTTTGAGAAATCAAGCTGGCGGAATGATTCCTTATTCAATAGGCCGTTAAATAAAGTATTAACACCAGTCAATGTGGTAAATGGATATTGTCGTAAGCTTTTGCAGAAGTCTTTCATATCACGAGGGTTGGTGATGTAAATATTATGCCCTGCCGCTTTGGTGAACAGTAGACAATTCACGCACAAGGAGAAAATGTGATACAGAGGCAGCGCAGTAATGATCGTTTCATTGCCTTCATCCAAGAAAGGCCCCATCCAAGCATAAGTTTGAAGTACATTTGCCACCATATTTTTGTGACTTAATACTGCGCCTTTGGCAACTCCTGTCGTGCCGCCAGTGTATTGAAGAAATGCTACGTCATCATGCCCAACTTCAACAGGACTAAAATCAAGCGAATGTCCCTTGTTAAGCGCATCAACGAAACTGATGGTGTTCGGCAAGTCAGCTTTAGGAACCATCTTTTTGATGTACTTAACAACAAAATTGACGATAAACCGCTTTGGCTGTGGGCAAACATCACCAACTTGAGTCACGATAATGTTATCCAACTCAACTTTATTTAAAGCTTCTTCGAGGGTGTTTGAGAAGTTAGCTAAAATAACGATGGATTTAGCGCCGCTATCATTAAGCTGATGAGCTAACTCACGTGGCGTGTAAAGTGGGTTTACGTTTACAACCGCAAGACCAGCTTTTAAAGCACCGAACAAAGCAATTGGATACTGCAACAAGTTCGGCATCATCAATGCTAGTTTGTCACCTTTCTGAAGCCCTAAATCATGTTGTAAATAAGCAGCAAAGTCTTCAACTTTTTGTGACAGTTCTTGGTAACTTAGCGTTAAACCTAAATTAGTCACCGCAGGCTTGTCACCATGCTTTTGTACCGTTTCCGCTAAAATATCATTCAGATTCGCGTATTGATCGGTATTGATAGTTTCTTGTACTTTTTCTGGATAATTTTTAAGCCACACTTTTTCCATGAATTAACCTATTAGAAATGCGAATCTGTTAGTAAATATAAGACAAGAAAATTACATGATTCGGCAACGTATCGCAACTATTCCGACCACTTACTGTCAGTTTAGCCTTTTTTGTTCAATTTTAGACCAAAAGTCGATGATTTTTTCAGCAACTTGCTCTGCGAACTGCATATGCAGATGGTGGCCACCCTCCATATCAACGCGCTCGACATCTTTCAGGTAGTCAAACCGTTGCTCAATAGCAGGGTAATCCTTATAAAGTCCGTCAGAAGCCATTACTACCAGTACTGGACATGTGACTTCACGCATCACAGCCTCCATCTGCGGTTCCGTCATGCGCAACCATGACAAATGCTTTAATCGAGCATCACTTGACCACTGGTAACCTTCTTCGCATAAAGTTACACCTCGTTCGATTAAAGGCAGCAGTACATCAACAGGCAATTCGCTGACTTGTGCGCGTGCCTTTGCAGCAGTTTCCAAATCTTTGAAATACCGCTTCTTACTGCGTTTAGCGCTGCGTTGCTCCAAAGCCTTACGGAGCTGTCTAACAGTTCCTTCGGGTGATGAGACTAAAGCGCCGAGGGCGTCGATGGAGACAATACTATCCACTTTATCGGGAAATACGCCAGCGTATATAGACGACAACGCAGCTCCCATTGAGTGGGCTAAGAGTTTTGGTTTCTCAAGTTTTAGTACCTCAAGAACACCATCCATAATCGCGATACCTGAAATAAACTGGTAATCAGCTGCTGGGTGTAAGTGTTCGGACTGGCCGTGCCCTGGAAACTCTATCGCTATCAATCGATACTGAGAGTTTTTAGTGAGAAGCGGCGCTAAATAGTGGAATGTTGCAGCGTTATCAAGCCAACCATGTAGGCACAAAACGGGCTGTCCCTCAGGATCGCCCCACTCGATAACGTTAATTTTATTGTGCTTAATTTGAAGTTGATACTCTCGGTCAAACTTAAAATGCATGAGTGTTAAAGTTCTTTTCGTGAATGAATCTGCAGATATGATAGCACATAAAAAACGGGCCATTTACATGGCCCGGTATGAAAAAAAACTCATCAAAGAGAAGTGACAATGACAACCAAGTAAGCTTTAAGCAAAATAGCGTCTAAACTAAAGTTTGCTTTATCTGCTACTTGTATAATCTTTGAGCACTGCTCTATGAATTAGTTCCATTATTTAGAGATAATTTTTAAGATACCAATCTCAATAACAACTGATATCAAAGATAAAATTTTAATTTCAATACATTAGAGTGATAAGTTAATAATTTTCTTTAATGGATTATCGGCAAAAAACTTGCCCTTCTCATTGGTCGCTACATCACCTATGGCAACTTCAGGGTCATGGGTAAAGAAAACCTTGCCTTTACGTTCCAGTAAACCCGTCAACAATTGACGCTTCTCATCAATGAGGTTTTCAGGAAAACGATCGTAGCCCATAGTAATCGGTAGGTGCATCCATGGCGCGCCAGGAATTAAATCCGCAGCAAAAACTACGGGGCCAGTCTCCGTGGCGATCTCTGTAATCAACATACCAGGGGTATGGCCATTAGAAACGTGAAATTGGTAATCTTCTCCCAGCAACTCCGTTGATTGGCCGTCTACAAGGTGCAAACGTCCCGTTGCTTCCAGCATATCGGTCAAACCGGGTATAAACGATGCTCTATCTCTAGGGTGTGGGTTTTGCGCCCTCTCCCAAGCCTCTTTACCAATGACAAATTCAGCATTTGGAAACAATAGCTGAGGTTCTTTATCTTCTTGCCATTGCGTTAACAAGCCACCGGCATGGTCAAAGTGCATGTGAGACAACACGACGATGTCTATGTCTTGGTGGGAAAATCCAGCTTCTTTTAAAGAGTCTAATAGGACATGATGAGATTCTTGGACGCCGTAGCGATCGCGATATTTGGGCTCGAAAAAAGCCCCAATACCGGTTTCAAAGAGAATGTTCTTGCCCTGATCTTGAACCAACATGGCACGGCAGACCAGAGGAATTCGGTTTAACTCATCAACCTCCGTCCAACGCTCCCACAAAGCTTTTGGGGCGTTGCCAAACATGGCTCCGCCATCAAGCTTTTGGCTGTTACCGTTGATTGAATAGAAGTTCTTCTTACTAGGTGTTTGAGTCATATCGGCTCGTATTATTAATCGTTATTTATAGTGTATCTGCTCAACACTAAAATCCAAGTCTGAGACAGACTTTTCTTGTGGAATAGTAATTGGCAAATGTCCTGCTGTTGTCTGGGTTAAATTCCATGTGGGGTCAACGCCAACCCACTCGCCATCAAGTAACACTTCAACCCAAGCATGGCCACCAAATCGCTGCTCCTCATCGCCCAGATAGATATAGCCGCTGACTTCTCTCGCTGGAATACGCTGTTCATTAAGAAGAGCTAACAGTAACTGAGTATACTCAGTGCAGTCACCATAACCATTGTTGATAATCTCTTCGATGGTAAAGTTGGTTGGTGTTGGCTGATAGTAAAGATAGTTATGAACAAACTGGACAAGTTGCTGAACAGTTTCTTTAGGGTCTTGCTCGATGGCTATAGCAGGTAATAACGCTTTAACTTGTTCACTTGTGCGATCAAAGCTCCAAGTCGAACTATCCCTGTCGTTAGCTAAATACTTAGCTCCTTGCTTTGTTATCAATGTATTGCCTTGAATAGAAGCGCTCGGATGTACACCAAGCCAACTATTGTCGCCTTTTAATGCTATGTGTAACGATTTGATGTTTTCTATTTCACCCAGAGGCTTATTAATCGGTAAACCGACATTTGTGTATAAATCTGTCTGCATTTCTGGGTTGAAGCTGGGCTTGTTGCGACTAGCGACTAACTCAATACCACGGCCTCGCCTTTCGGCAAGTAGCCTCCCTTGTCGATTTACCTGCAATCGATTTCCTGAGGAGTCTAACAATTCAAAGCGCTGATGACGCCCCTGAGGGACTTTGCTCACAGTAAAGCTATTTGATGAGAGAATTAACTCATGTGGGTCTAAGGATTTGGACTGTAGCGAATCACCTTGCTCAGGTCTCTTTTCAATAAAACGACGCCAACTTAAGTACTGAGGTAAGGTAAAGTTAATCGAGTCACGCTCATACTTTGAAGTGTTTTGATTTCGGGATTGAGTGACTGTCAGTCTATCTCCATTGAGAAAGTTCGTTTCCATGACCATATTGGGCTCTAACAGTTTTGATTCGCCTTTCTGTATACGGTAAGGCGGTTGCGTCTCAAAATAAAACGTTTGCTCATAAACAAACTTAACTCGTTGTCCCCTAACTCGCCCCTCAAAATGCTCTTGCTGGTGAACCTTAAACAAGCCGTTATGTTTTGTTAGACGGTTTTGGGCCCAACCAACCACTTGGCCTTGCCAGTTAATTTGGAACCATTCATTAAAAGGCTCGAGGTCACTGACCTGCCATAATCGTTTATAGGGTTGATACGATGTGAGGAGTATCAAGCACGCTGCTAAAAAAAGATTTTTCAGCAGCGCGGACAGAATGGTATTAGCCGTCGACTTCATCGCCTTCTATCGGACTAATTTTGAAGTTAAATAACGCATAAATAAACGATACAAACGGCGTTAACAGATTGAAGAAACAATAGATCCAGTATGCACCAGTTGCAACACCAAGCGTACCGGCCATATATGCACCACAGGTATTCCATGGAATTAATGGTGACGTAATGGTCGCCGAATCTTCTAGAGTTCGAGACAAGTTCTTGGCATCAAGACCACGGCGTTTAAACTCAGCTTTGTACATACGCCCCGGCAATACGATCGAAATATACTGATCCGCCGTAATAACGTTCATGCCAATACAGGTTGCTAAAACAGAACCGATTAAAGACCCTGTAGACTTTGCCATACCGATAATTGTCTTGATCAGCTTATGCAATAAGCCCGTTACTTCCATTGCCGCACCGAAGCTCATCGCTGTGATGATCAGGAACATAGTGTTAAGCATACTAATCATCCCACCTCTTGAAAGCAGGTCGTCAAAGTCAGCGTTGTTAGTTGATGCTGAAAAGCCACCAAACATCGACTTCCATGTTGCGGATAGATAGGTCATAAAGTCGCCATGGCTATAAGCAATCACGGTTCCTTCTGAAGTCTCAAAACTTATCTCTTCACCTTCTTTAAGATCGAACGTCTTTGTTAATGTCTCATCAGAATTATTGAACGATATGGTCATTGTGACGTTAGCGCTATCTTCCGTTACTTCGTAACTCGTAACTTCACATTTGTAGACAGCAGAGCGCTCACATTTTACTCTATCGCTACCAATAAATTTCTCAATCACACTTCCCTGTAGTGTGACTGCAACAATACAACCGAGCAGCGCACCAATTAAAATCGTAGCCACCGCAGGAACCTTCTTAAAAGCTAGGACAAAGACCACAGCCATTGGAATAAGCGTCCACAATGAAATGTTAAAGTTGTCGTCCAACAATTTCAGTGTGTCTTCTAAAACCAGTACTTGCTGCTCCGTGTCACTATTGAAGCCCATAAAGGTAAAGATGATTAGGGCAATGATAAGTGCCGGTGTGGTTGTCCAAACCATGTGACGAATATGAGTAAAAAGGTCAGTTCCAGTTACAGCAGGCGCTAGATTGGTTGTGTCGGACAGTGGCGACATCTTGTCACCAAAATAGGCACCAGAAATGATAGCGCCAGCGGTAACTTCCATCGATAAGCCAAGACCTTGCGACACACCGATCAAACCGATACCCACGGTACCTGCAGTTGTCCAAGAACTACCGATGCTCAATGCGACGAGAGCGCAAATCCCGCAAGTGGCGACATAAAAGTATTCTGGCGAGAGTATTTGCAAACCATAATAAATCATGGTGGGTACGGTACCGGCCAAAATCCATGCGCCGATTAATGATCCGACCATTAACAGGATAAGCAATGCTCCTAGCGCAATACTGATCCCATCGACTATGCCCTGCTCAAGTTCTTTCCAAGTTTGCCCGTTACGCAACCCCACCAATATAGCGACTCCAGCACAAATCACTAACGCAATTTGGTTGGCGCCATAGGATGAGTCTGCACCATAGAGGTAAACAGAGAATGCCAATAAAATAACTAAAAGCCCTATGGGTAATAGGGCTTGAAGCATACTGGGTTGGCGAGTTGATGAATCTGCCATGTAAACCTCTTATTTACGGTAGAAAGTATTTTGGTCGTTGCTAATGTCTTTGTAACGCTTTTCCAGACGCTTAGCTCGCGTGTTCAAATCTGCAACTTTGCCATCAGTAATGACGCTCTTAACATAAGTAGTCACTTCAAACGGGTCGCCGCTCCAAACCACTAATTCTGCCTTAAATCCTGGCATTAATTTACCGTAATTACTGGCGCCGCCAAACACCTTGGCTGGTAAGTGGGTTATCGCTGCTAAAGCTTTATCATACGGCATGCCGTAAGCCACCGCGTTACCTGCGGCAAAGCGGATGTTTTGCGCATTGTGAGTCTCGCTGGTAAACATCACTTTAACGCCGGCTTTACTTAATAAGGCCGCATTATCATAACGTTTTCCTTGCGACTCAAAGCTTCCAGGAATGTTATCCATTGGGTTTAGCATCACAGGGACATCGGCTTCAGCGATCTGCTTAGCTACTTGCCAGCCTTCTGCAACACCTTCGAGCACTAAATTAACACCGTACTTTTTTGCAAACTTCAAAATAGTCAGAATGTCACTCGCACGGTTTACGCTAACGACCAGTGGAATTTCATTATCAAGCACCCGATTAAGCGTTTGTAAATCATCCATACTGTAATCAAGTTCTCGGTATTCACCACTTTTTACTGCAGCAGTATTCTCAGCATACTCTTTAGCTTGGCTAAAGGCTTGTTCTAAATCATGTAGAGCAGCTGCACGAGACCCGCCATTTAATGATGCTGCATACTCTCCATAAATAGCGAAAACAGCGACATCGCTAACAATAACTGAATCAAAGTCCCCGCTTAGGTCCATAATCGAACCCAGACCCGCGAATATCGAAGTGCCATTGTAAGGTTTGATTAAAGTACGAGTGACGCCACCAGCTCGGTTCATTGGTACAAGTGTTGATTTAGCATTGAAAATTTCATCCACACTAAATGCGGCACCAAACCCTTCTAATTCTGTGGCCGCATCATTAGTCCCTTCAACAGCACCAATTTCAACGAGACCAATCTGGTTACCTAAAGCAAATAATCCAGATGTCACGACGCTCCCTTTAGCGTCTATAACTCTAGCATCGTCAGACGATAAGCCTTCACCAATATTACGGATTAAGCCGTCTTCGATTAAAACGTCTGCATTTTCAAGAATACCGGCCGATGTTTGTGTATAAACTTTAGCATTCTTAATTAAAATGGTTTCTGCTACAGCAGCTGAAGAAACAACTGTAACCAAAAGAATGACTAAACTTTTCAATAAAATGTTCATCGTTCGCTCTCCTCTGGTTACTGTTTAATGTTCGTTAGCCCGAAATCACTCACAGGCTGTTTGAATTGGTTATTGCGGTCGTACTTTAACGCCCCATCAATAAAGACTTTCTCAGCTTTGGTATAGACACTGAACGGATTTCCATCCCACAGTACTACATCCGCCATTTTACCTTCTTCCAGCGAACCCGTTTGCTCATCAACACCAATCGCCTTGGCTGCGTTAATGGTGATCCACTTAATGGCGTGAGCCGGAGTAATGTCCATACCTAATTGGTTACCAGATGTCATGGCTTTAGCCGCTTCTTTATTCAGGTGCTGAATAACCGTTGCAGAATCTGAGTGAACCACAGCACAGGCGCCCGCCTTATCAACTAGTGCAACATTAGAAGGAACCATGTCATAAGCTTCTTGTTTGAAGCCCCACCAATCAGACCACATTGCTGAACAAACACCATTCTCAGCAAGCTTGTCGGCGATTTTGTATGATTCTACGGCGTGATGGAATGTTGTGACTTTAAAGTCAAACTCTTTAGCAATCTCCATCATTACCAACATTTCATCAGCACGATAGCAGTGGTTTTGAATTAAGATTTCGCCACGCAAAACGCCCGCAAGACTTTCTAAACGAAGATCGCGCTTAGGTGGTTTACCGTTACCCATGCCCGCTTCATAATTGTCCCAAGACTCCATGTATTCTTTAGCATCAATCCACGATTTACGATAACCGGCTACGTTACCCATACGCGTCATTGGTGCCTGACCTTTACCACCATAAACACGTTTTGGATTTTCTCCACAAGCCATCTTTAGGCCGTAAGGAGCATCAGGAAATTTCATGTCCATCACTGAACGACCAGCCACATTTTTCAAAGTCACACCACGGCCACCGACTAAATTCGCTGATCCAGGAAGAATTTGCATCGCGGTGACACCGCCAGCCAAAGCCAACTGGAACTGTGGATCTTGCGGCCATACAGAATGTTCTGCCCACACATCAGCAGTCACAGGCGACGTCATTTCATTACCATCCGAACTCGACTGAACGCCTGGCGCTGGGTACACGCCTAGGTGTGAATGCACATCGATCAAGCCAGGTGTCACCCACTTACCTTTTGCGTCAATGACTTCTAAATCATCATCACTAGGTTCATCTATATCAGTGCCAACTTCAACAATTTCACCGTCAGCAAAAAGAATACTGCCGTTTTCAATCTGTTCACCTGTGGCAGTTAAGATGGTTGCATTTCTTATAAGGACAGGATGATAGCTTTGTGCTTCATACTGAGAAATAAAAGCCTGGCTGTCAGAATCTTTTGGATGAACCGCTGGCTCATCTTCACCACAGCCAACCAAAAAAGCAGCCCCAACAAAGGCTGCTAAGAAGGATTTTGAGAATTGTTTCATCGTCATAAACATACCCTTTTTAAAAAGGCCCCCAAAATTAAGTCTAAATTTAAAATACTTGAATACCGAAGAAGCGCTCTAAAATAGTAATAATAGTAATTGCGCCTAAAATCAGTGGACAGAAGAACATCACTGCAAAGTTAATGTACTTCATCATCCACTGCGAATCAGTCTCACGACCTTCCATAAGTTCAGCATTAAGATTATTTTTCTTCCACACGTAGGCAGTAAAGATTGCAATAACCGTACCGCCTAGTGGCAGGAAGGTATCACTTGCGATCAGCTCTACGAAATCCATGAAGGAAATCATTTGCTCTTGGCCATCGCGGTACAGTGTCATGAAGCTGGTTAATTGCTCTACAGCACCATTACCTAACAATGACGGGATACCCAAAACGAAAATCAAAGTTGCCATGCCCCATACCGCGACTGGACGCTTTATTTTCTTTTCGTCTACTAGGTAAGCAACAGGCACTTCAAGTAAAGACACGGTTGAAGTCAACGCTGCAAAAGAAAGCAACAAGAAGAATGTCGCACCAATCACAATACCTAAAATTGGACCAAGCCCTTCAAAAACTCCAGGAAGTGTTGCGAAGATTAAACCTGGGCCACCAGAAACACTGCTCATGTCACCTGAATTCAAGAAAGCAACCAGCGGGAAGATCATCAAACCTGCTAGGAACGCTACTGACACATCCGTCAGGGTAATCATGGCTGCTGAGCGAACAATATCTTGCTTACGAGACACGTATGAGCCGTAAGTAATCAGAGCGCCCATACCTAATGATAACGAGAAGAAGGCTTGACCAAGCGCTGAGTAGATAACTTCGCCTGTAATTTCAGAGAAGTCAGGAATCAGGTAGTATTCAATACCAGCCATCGCATCTTCTAGCGTGAAAGCATATACCATCAGGCCAATAATCATAGCAAATAAAGTTGGCATTAATATTTTAGCTGCTTTCTCGATACCGCCTTGGATGCCTTTAGAAACAATCAGTGCCGTAACGCCCATAAATACAAGGCCATACAAGCCAATCGTTTGCCATTCGCCGATATAACTGCCAAAGTTCTGCCCTATTTCAAAGTTACCTTGAACCATTTGCAAGAAGTAACCAAAGGCCCAACCCGCAACAACATTATAGAAAGACAGAATGAACACACCCGCTAGAATGCCGAGTAGACCAATCCACGCCCAATTGTGGTGACCGAGTTTCTTAAACGCACCTACAGCATTGAGTTGTGTTTTACGACCGATTGCAATTTCGGAAATCATGACTGGGAAACATAGTAAGAAGCAGAACGCTAAATAAATAAGTACGAAAGCCGCACCGCCACCAGCACCTACTTCGAAAGGAAATTTCCAGATATTACCCAGACCAACAGCTGAACCTGCTGCAGCCAGAACAAACCCTAGACGAGAGTTAAATTGACCTCTATTTGTTGCCATTATTTCTACCGTTTAATTGTTTATTGTAATAGGAAGGACCCGATCCTAGCCGCTAATAACACCATATTTAGACTAATCACTCAAGTATGGGGAGATAAATCCTGCTAATTTTTGTCGGATTTCAACTTGTTAGTTCAATTCTTGTGCAAAATTAGTGTCTAGATAGCAAAAAGCCTCGCATTAACGAGGCTTTGGTTTTGTTCCAGAACGGCAAACTACAGTTCATTTTCAATGCTTGCTTTCAGTCCAAGCGTCCTCGGCAATACACGTTTAAAGAAGAAATCAGACTTTTCATCAAGCTCTCCTCCTGCCGCAACTTCCATTTTAAGCCATAAATAGGAATATGTGACTAATGCAGCATAATGCAGATAGTCGCAAGCAATCAGTTGAGGTAAATCCGCATTCGCAGCACTCTGAGACATAATGCTGTTGGAAAGCACCTCAAGTTCTTTCAAATGCTCAGCAACTTGTCCTTTACGCGCGGAATCAGGCATAGTATCTAAATCAGCATTAACTTCAGAAAGAAATACTTGTAACTGCTCGCCTTTGCTACCGATTAACTTTCGACCAACTAAGTCCAAAGCCTGAATACCGTTAGTGCCTTCATAAATCTGAGCAATACGGCAGTCACGGACGTGCTGCTCCATGCCCCACTCACGAACATAACCATGTCCGCCGAACACTTGCTGACCAATGGTGCAGGTTTCATAGCCAGCATCCGTAAAGTAGGCTTTTGCAATTGGGGTTAACCAAGCAGACATGATATCCGCTACTTTAATCGCATCTTTGTCTTTACTGTGGAAAGCGACATCAAGGTAACTTCCCAGCCATACGGCTAAAGCACGCCCAGCCTTGTTGAATGACTCCATCGTATTGAGCATGCGTTGCACGTCGCCGTGTTTAATCAAAGGTGCTGGGGCTTCACCATCAGATGCCTTACCTTGTAGGCGTTCACGTGCATAAGTATCGGCTTGCTGGAACGACATTTCGCCCAGGCCAATCCCTTGAATACCAATCGACAAGCGTTCCAAGTTCATCATGGTGAACATGCAGGCTAATCCACGGTGTGGCGGTCCAATTAACCAACCTTGGGCATCGTCCATATTCATGACACAGGTCGATGAAGCCTTAATCCCCATTTTGTGCTCGATGGAGCCGCATCGAATACCGTTTCGGTCGCCCAATGAACCATCATCGTTAACCAAAAACTTAGGAACTAAGAATAGGCTGATACCTTTAGGTCCAGCAGGCGCATCAGGAAGTCGTGCCAAGACTAGGTGGATAATGTTTTCAGCCATGTCATGCTCGCCGCCAGTAATAAAGATTTTTGAGCCTTCTAAGGAATAACTACCGTCGTCACGAGGCTCTGCTTTGGTCTTTAGCAGCCCCAAGTCTGAACCGGCATGTGCCTCTGTTAAGCACATAGAGCCCGACCATTGGCCACTAATAAGATTGGGCAGGTATTTCTCCTTGGTAGCCTCATCAGCATGGGCTTCGAGCAGCTTTGTCGCGCCACCAGTCAAACTACCGTATAAGCAAAATGACGTATTAGCCGAATAGAACATCTCTTCAATTAGAACATGCAAGGCTTTGGGTAATCCTTGTCCGCCATAGTTAGGATCCGCGGTAATCGATTGCCAGCCACCTTCGACATAGGCCTGATATGCTTCCTTGAACCCTTTAGGCGTCGTTACAACTCCATCATCATACTGACAGCCCTCTTCGTCACCAGAGCGGTTGATGGGTTGCAGTACGCCGGTCGCAAACTTACCCGCTTCTTCAAGAATAGCGGCGTAAAGCTCATCATCAAAATCTGAAAAGTCAGCAATATCCCCTAAACGCTGGCTCAGCGAAAATACGTCTTTGACAAGAAACATCATGTCATCTACTGGGGCTTGATACTGCATATACTCTCCTAATACTTAAGTTCACCTTGATTGGTCTGACCAGCTTAGTATAGGAAAAATAATTTGCTTTTGTCTAGCGTAGATTGAGATTAATCCTTTAGAAATAAAAAAGCCCCGACAGACGTCAGGGCTTTGATGTTTAATATAAAACGTTAATGGGCATCCCCTTTCCGGAAGTCATCCCAATATTGTTTAACAGTTTGCTTCATATCTTTATGTAATAACATGATACCGATTAAGTTCGGAATGGTCATCATTACAATGGCCACATTGGCTAATGCCCACACCACTGTCGTATCAACCACAGCAGCTACAGCGAACATAATGACGTAAATAACACGGTAAATATGAACACCTTTTGAGCCGAACAAATAGGTTACTGCACGATCACCATAGTAAGACCACGCAATCGCCGTGGTGAAAGCGAATAACAATAAGCCCAGCGATACAATGTATTTACCATTTTCGCCCAAGAAGCCTTTGGTGAACGCCTCAGCCGTTAAGCTCGCAGAGTGAATAAGAGACTTACCCTCAACCACGATATCGAGGTTCTCAAGCTTACCGTTTTTAACCGTAACAACACCTGTTATTGGCTCTAACTCCAGACTGCTTTCATCACGTTGCTTATAAACAACATCTTCAGCAATCGAGCGAGCGTTAACTAGAGTATAACCATCTGAAATAGCCACGCCGTCTTGTAACGAAATACTACCTTCGTAACGTTTAACTTCAGACTCTTTCTCTGTTTTCTTATCAAGGAAGATTTGTAGCTGTTTTACATCATCAGTGTTTTGATCTGTGTAATCGCCAGTGACAAAAATCATGTCATTTCGATCAAACGTATTCTGATGTTTTTCACTCCAAACACCTGAAGACAAGATTACTAGGGCTGTCAAAGTACAGATAATCAGCGTATCGATGAATGGCTCAAGTAATGACACCATACCTTCTGATGCTGGCTCTTTACCTTTTGCCGCCGAGTGCGCAATGGCTGCAGAACCTTGACCTGCTTCGTTCGAGAATAAACCACGGTTTACACCACGCTGCATAGCATAAGCGAAGCTCGCACCCAAGAAACCACCCACAGCAGCAGATCCAGAAAAGACACTACTAAAGATAGATGAGAACGATGGGATGATGTTTTCATAGTTGTAGGCAATAACCAATAAAGCACCGATCACATAAAGAACCGCCATAAATGGAACAACACGCTCTGCAACTTTCGCTATTCGCTTAATGCCGCCAATAATCACTAAAGCAAGTAACACAGCTAAACCGACACCGGTAATCCAGTTAGGTAACGAGAAGGTATCATTCATCACCTGCGCAATGTTATTCACCTGTGGCATGTTACCCGTACCAAATGAACAAATGATCGTTGCTAGAGCAAAAATGACCGCTAGCCACTTCATGTTAAGCTTTTTCTCCATGTAATACATGGGACCACCGGCCATGGTGCCATCTTCGGTTTTTTCGCGGTATTTGTGAGAGAGGGTTACTTCCACAAACTTAGTGGTCATACCCAAGAATGCAGTCACCCACATCCAGAAAATCGCGGCAGGGCCTCCCATGAAGATTGCCAACGCCACGCCACCAATATTACCGGTACCGACCGTACCTGATAGCGCTGTAGATAGAGCTGCGAAGTGGGATGTATCACCAGGATCGTCTTTTTTGCTGTATTTACCTTTTACAATTCGAACTGCTTGCCCAAAATATCGAACTTGAGGTAGGCCCAGATAAATTGTGAAAAATAAACCGACACCAATTAATAAATACGGAAAGTAATCCGCAGAACCCAGAAATCCGTCTAGAAAATCCAGTCCGTTCTTAATTGTTTCTATAATGTCCAAGAAATGATCCCCATGTCACTTATAAGTTAAAATTATCGGCTAACCTTACCATTATGAGAAAAGCTTGGCTAGTGACTTTATTGATCATTCTTCATCGTCAAACGCCCCATCTAAGTACTCTAGAGGCAATTGCACAAAACTAGCCGACTCGGCATTTTGGAAGCGAACGCCAAGCCCCAAAAGTCGCACGGATTTCTCCCTACGATGGAAGCCCTCATCCATCAATTCATAGAACAGATCATCATTAACGCCAAAACTGGTTCTTTCGACCGTAGTTGCCGAAAAGTCACTAAACTTCAGTTTTACGAACATTTTATTGACTGGAGCATCGACTTTTGAGCGCGCCAAACGCTGCTTTAGTGTGCTTAACAGCTTAGGAATTTCCGACAGGCAATCTTCTAGACGGTATAAATCCTTATCGTAGGTATTTTCTACACTCAAAGACTTTCTAGGGTAATGGGTAATCACGGGCCGATTGTCGACACCACGAGCTAGATAGTACAAACTGCGCCCGAAGGTGCCAAAACGTCGAGTTAACTCCAGCAACTCTAACTCTTGTAGATCTTGGCAACTATAAATCCCCATATTATGTAGCTTCTCAGAAGTTTTCTTACCCACGCCTGGGATCTTTTTTACAGGCAGGTCAACCATAAAGCGATCAACAGCACTCGGCTCTATTACAAATTGACCGTTTGGCTTTTCCCAGTCCGAAGCCACTTTAGCCAAAAACTTATTCGGCGCTATGCCTGCCGAAGCTGTCAGTTTCAGCTCGTTATAAATATCATGGCGAATTGCCTGCGCGATATAGGTCGCGCTTCCTTTATACTCCGTAGACTCTGAAACATCCAAAAACGCTTCATCTAAAGACAAAGGCTCAATCAACGGCGTGTATTTGGCAAAAATGGAACGGATAACCTTGGAGTCATGGCGATATTTATCAAAATTCGGTGGAACAATAATAAGGTTCGGACATAAACGCTTGGCATGAGCCGACGCCATTGCTGAATGAACCCCATACGAACGCGCCTCATAGTTACAAGTCGCGATCACGCCACGCTTATCTGGCGAGCCACCTACCGCCACAGGCGCACTACGCAACAAAGGATCATCCCGCATTTCAATGGCTGCGTAAAAACAGTCCATATCCACATGGATTATTTTTCGATTGGCTTGGATTTTGGGTAAGGCATCAGGCATGCCTTATTTTATGGTGGAATGACTTATTTGTCATTCCACCAATCTAGTTGATATATGATCACCTAGCCTGCTCCTTGTATTGAGCAAACTAAGTTATGTGGCTCATTTTACTTTGCACTCAGCCCTTCGACTAACTCAATTTTATAGGGTGTTCTTTTATAACGATACCCCTCTGAAGTAACACCATTCTTAAGTGTGCCGGAGAATGCCACCCGTTCAGAGTATCTTGAAATTTTAACGACTCCTGACTGACCAGCTTTTAATACTCCGCTATGTACAACAGCTGATGACACATCACTTTCACCCTGATAAAGGTCACTTCCATATACTGGACCATCGACCTCCCCAGTAACAAAGTAATGAGCATATGACATCTCTTTTAGATTAAGGTTAGAAAGGTTGCCTTTTGCAATGAAAGCTTTGTGCTTTGAGATCAGTTCTTCGTAAATTTTTTGCTTTTCTTTAAAGCTTGCCACTTGCGTTAAACGCGACTGCAATGCTTCACCGTCTTTTTCGAGAGACAAACTCCACTTATTGCCTGAAGCATTGTATTGCAACATGCCATCAGTAGTGAATTTCCATTTATAGCGTGGGTTTACACTGAACTGTAAGCTTTTATGTTGAGTAGGTTCGTTGAATATGATCGTGGCAGCCTCGCCATCACGGTTAATGCTAAAAGCAATTGGCACGGTTATTTCGTCAGATGGGTTATTATAGTCGTACAGGATCCCTACCCCGGTTCCAGCTGTATTTTCTCCTTCTCCAATCTCTAACTGTATGCCTAACTGTTCCCCATTTCGAGATGACCACACTGCATTATTATGTAAAGCCGGTTGTTTTGCGGC
The DNA here is from genome assembly GCF_020005165.1 of Kangiella taiwanensis. Taxonomy (GTDB): domain Bacteria; phylum Pseudomonadota; class Gammaproteobacteria; order Enterobacterales; family Kangiellaceae; genus Kangiella; species Kangiella taiwanensis. Next base: position 81,563 of record NZ_JAHCLT010000003.1, on the reverse strand, counting down.
CCAAATACCTGTCAAATTGCTTCTTAAATGTGCAATTTTTTCTCTCAAAGCAGCCGCTTCTTCAGCTTGTTTTTTTGCCCGCGCGGCAGCCGCTTTTGCTTGCTCTTCTTCGTGGCTCGCTAGTAAATTATTATGTTCATCCGAACCCTCTAGCACAAAACCATCAACCCCATACTGACTTTCTGCAAGTCCATAGATTGGCGGAAAATCCTTTTTATCTATTCGAACATCCCAACTTTCCCCTCTCAAAAAAGAACTCGTGATTAATGTACCAGTAACAGTATCACCTTCTTCTGCAACTTTTCTTACAACGGGCTTGCTAAGAACGGGCCTCACTCTGGCTTCTTGATAAAAGTCTTCTGTGTAGCTCAAAGTCACCTTGGAGCGTGCGCGATACTGAGGTTCAACTTCAGAACCAATATTTTCAGATACCTGAATTTCGACATCATCAACCTCAAGACCTGTAGGAAGCTGTAAAGCAAAAGTATTTGCAATTTGGTCATCAGATGCGCCCTCACCTCCCGAACACCCTCCTAGTAAACCAAATGAAAAAATTACTAGCCATAAAGCTATGTAACGGTTCATGCGACTCTCCTTATTTCCCTAGATAATATTTTTTGGAACGCAACCAACTGTTCACGTTCAGTTATAGTTATAGCTGTTCAATCATAGAAATAGATTATAAATTAGTCAATTATGAAATAATACAAGCCTTTCTTCTTATATATTAAAAACTCAACCTCATCAGTGCCCCACCTAGCTCGCTGCTATCAATGTCTATTTCACCATTATAGGCAGCGACGATTTCGGTAACGACGGACATGCCAATACCCTGCCCTTCAACGGTTTCATCAAGGCGCTTACCGCGTGAAAGAATGGCGAGGCGAACATTTTCAGGAATACCCGGGCCATTATCTTCGACGGTAATTTGGACTTTTCCTGCAACTCGTTGCGCTTTGACTCTAACTTTTGACTCAGTCCATTTACAGGCGTTGTCGAGTACATTTCCAAACACTTCATAAAAGTCGCCTTCGTTTAAAGCAATCATGAGTCCCTTGCTAACATCAACTTCTATGCTGATGTTTTTGTCCTGGTACACCTTGGTTAAGCTGGTAGCTAATTTGTCTAGTGCTGGCTCCACTTCCATCGATCGCATCATGACCTGAGGCCCGCTGGTTGCTCTTTGCAGTTGGTAAGCAACGATTTGGTCCATGCGCCCTATTTGCTCTGAGCAAATTGACGACAACTCTTCCGCGTCATTACTTTTGTTTTGCAGAGCAGTATTCATAACCGCTAACGGGGTTTTAAGGCTATGCGCTAAATTACCCAGCGTTTCTTTATAGCGTTTACTTTGGTGGCGCTCGTTTTGAATAAAGCGATTAATATTTTCAGTTAGGCGCTGTAGCTCCTGCGGGTACTGGTCGGACAAAGTGCTAAGCAGCCCCTTCTCAATTTGACGGAGCTCTTTTACCGCTCGACGAATTGGGCGTAAGGTCCAGCGCATGACGACAAACAAGATGGCCAACAATGACAATGCCATAATCGACAGCCAAAACCAGAGCTGATTGCGGTACGCCGAGATTACTTGGTCAAAAGGACGTTTATTCTCAAGAATGACGAAGTGATACAACGAAATAGCGCCTTCGGGCGACTCCCACTCGGCAATGTAATGAAACCTGAAATAATCGGTATCATCCATGGTGATTTCCGCTAAGGTTCCTTCGCCTGGTAAGCTCAATGGTAACGGTACCTTGTGCTGCTCCTGATCATAACGCGCCGATAGCGATTTCCAAATTAAACTTTCAGTTTCATCATAAACTAATGCTGAAAGGCCGCTGTTGTATTGATTAAACCGCTTGTCTGAAGGAATTTCTTCTGGCAGAAACAAGTCGCCTGGCTCTAGCTCGTCGGCATAGGACAAAAGACTGTAAAACTGCGCATAAAGACGCTCAAAAGTCGCCTGGCGGATACCTGTTTTGTAGGAATCCAATAACACAAAGCTCATGGCAACAATAAAAAATACCAGCACAATACTGGTATTTAATAAAAGTCGCCGTTGTAAAGAGTAAGGCGTTTTGTTGGCTTTAACCTGTTGCTGAGGCTTATTCGTCACGAAGTTTACCTTGCTATGATTTATCTAAATCACTATTTAAACGGTAACCTCGTCCTCTCAATGTTTCGATTGGTTTTAAGCTGCCATCAGGGTCAATTTTCTTGCGCAAGCGCCCGACAAAAACCTCTAACACATTTGAATCGCGATCGTAATCTTGGGCATATAAATGCTCGGTAAGTTCTGTTTTAGACACAACCTTGTCTGGATTGAGCATTAAATATTCCAGTACCTTGTATTCGTAAGCAGTTAAGTCCATCGCTTCGCCATTGACTTTAACTTCTTGTTTAAGGCTGTTCAGGCTGATCGGCCCTTTTTCAATTTCAGGTTTAGCATAACCCGACGCACGGCGTAATAAAGCATTAACTCGTGCTAATAGCTCTTCAATCTGGAATGGCTTAACAAGATAGTCGTCAGCACCTGCAGCTAAACCATCGACTTTATCCTGCCAATGCCCTCGTGCTGTTAAAATCAGCACTGGAAAACCAATATCTTCTTTGCGTAAGGTTTCAATCACTTCGATACCAGAAATATCTGGCAAACCTAAGTCAAAGATACCTAAATCAAAAGAGAATTCGCGTCCCAAATAAAGCCCTTCTTCGCCGTTCGGAGCTTCTTCTACGACGTAACTTTGTTTTTCTAGTGCCGTGACGAGCTGTTGACGCAAAGCATCATCGTCTTCCATCAAAAGTATTTTCATTGTTTTGCCCCTTACGACCTTATATTTGGTCCTTAGTACACTGCTTATTCTAGGCTAACCGCCCATTGCAAGCATTCACATAGACGTGACGAACTCGCCCCGACTCAGTCAAAATTTTAACACGATAAACCGGTGGACGAGCACGCATATTCAGGCTCGCAGAAATAACCTTACCATTAATGCGTCGAGCCGCAGCGCTCATTGCAGCGCCTTTGCCTATCGGATTACAAGTAGTCTTTTCACGTAACTCTGGTGTTGGCAATAATTTTTGCGAGGCGCCATAAGCTTCTGGCGCCATTACAATAGCTAGTGTCATTAGAGCCAATAAAGTGAGCTTCTTGATCATTTCAATCTCTTACACTGTGTCTATATAGAAACGTTTAATACATTCAATGCGTTAGTGATGATATTTGTTTGGGCGCTTAACTTCAATCCATCGTCCTGGACGATAATCCGAAAACGTCGTGTAGTGTCGACCTCGATACTTGTATGTAACGTCATAACCGACAATACCGCCACGCTCATAGCGAGACTCATAATGAGTAGAACAGTGTGTTCTTTCTCGGCCACTATTTTTAGCGATGGTCGCGCCTATTAAGGCACCAGCAACAGCCCCAGCGTTTTTGTGACGCTGCTTGTCACCAATTTTATATCCAATCAGTCCGCCAACGACGCCACCAACAAGTGCTTTTCGACGACGGTCACTTGCATCATAGCGAGTTCGTTCTGAATAACAAGTTCTTACGGGTTCATCGTAACGATAGCCACGGTCATATACAGGCGTGACATCGACAACTTTAGCTTTGATAAAATAACGACTGTCTTGGCCATGGCTGTAGTGTGCATGACGATCATAACGATGATCAGCTTGAGCAATGCTCGGAAGGATTAGCGCTGAAAGCGCCAGTGAAGTAATAATCAGTGGATTTTTAAGTTTCATATGCTGTCTCCTGATGCCAAGCAACAAAGCTGGCTTATTTCAGGAGACAGTGTACAAAGATTCAACTGAATCGAAGATGAATCAACTTTTCTAGATTTTTATGGCTTACTAAAAGTCCTGTAAAGGAACAAGATAATAATAGCGCCACCTGTTGCGGTCAGCAGTGTCGGAATATTGAAGCCTGTGGCTTCTCCACCAAGTCCTAGCAAGTCACCGACAAAACCACCAACAAACGCTCCAACAATTCCCAGAACGATAGTCATGATCCAGCCGCCACCATCTGGGCCTGGCATGATTAACTTAGCAAGTGCACCTGCTACTAAACCTACAACAATCCAAGTAAGAATACCCATGTCACATACTCCTTAATCAAGTTGATTATAGACCCTATTAAGTATGCCACACGAGTAGTACAAGTTAATGATTTGAACGTAAAATACTGTTAACTTTCAGTAAAGTAACGCCAATTGGCTCACAAACTAGTTATCCCAGACGACAAGTCCTTCTTTTTTCATATAACCATCGAGCTTTGATTTGTAGTGCTCCTCAATCCGTTGCCGGCGAATTTTTAGTGTCGGCGTGATTAAACCGTTTTCCGGGCTCCACTCCTCGTTTACCAATACCAGCTTATCCAGTCGCTCATGCCCTTCGAGCTTGTTGTTGATCTTTTCAATCAACTGCACAGCCTCTTCGTGGTAAGCATCTTTATCCTGGAATTGTTTATTGTAAATCGAAGCAATCGCAATTGGAGATGGCAAACCGTCACCAATCACACACAAATGCTCAACACCTAGTTCTGGCTCTAAGGTCGCTTCAATCGGGACTGGTGTAACATATTTGCCTTTAGAGGTTTTGAAGATATCTTTCACACGACCTGTAATAAACAAGAATCCATCTTCGTCAATTTCCCCAAGATCACCTGTATGGAAATAGCCATCGTCATCTATAACGTCTTTAGTTTTGAGCGGTTCCTTATAATAGCCCTGCATCACGCATGGACTTCTTAATAAAACCTCGCCTGACTCAGCGATTTTCGCTTCTGCTGTCGGCATTGTGATACCCACAGAACCTTGCTTCCAAGTATCGGGGGACGATGCGTGTGAGAATGCCATGGTTTCAGTTAAGCCATAAGCTTCACAAATCTTGATACCGATTGATTTGAAGAAATCCGATGTTCCGCGTGGTAAAGCAGCTGCGCCAGACAGGCAAATTTTAGCCTGATCCAAGCCGAGACCTTTTAAAATTTTCTTTTTTATCAGTGAGTTAATGATTGGTATTTTAAGTAAGATCTTAAGTTTTGTTTTTCCTGCTTTGTCCTCAATCCCTTGTTGAAACTTAAGCCATATTCGAGGTACACCGAAGAAAATCGTAGGCCTTACAGATTGAATATTCGCCTGAAAGCGGTCGAGAGACTCTGTAAAAGAAATGACGCTACCCGTGTGGATGCTGATGATTTCTGTTAGCTCACGTTCGGCGCAGTGCGCTAATGGCAGGTAAGAAAAGCAACGCTCTTCTTTAAAATCAATAAAAGCAGATGCTGCCGCCGCCCCGTTAGATAGAATCTTATGAGTAATCAACACCCCTTTTGGGATACCTGTCGTACCCGAGGTGTAGATAATGGTAGCAAGCTCATCAAAATCAGGAACAGGAGATTCCTCGTAAGGCTCTTCATCAGCAATGATTTCATCCCAATCTTTTAAGCCCTCGTGGCTTTGATGGCAGCCAATAATGGAAAGCTCAGAAGGAATTGCATCAGATTTCTTAGTCCATTCAGGAAATTTGCCTACAAATACTAGTTTGGCTTCACTATGTTGCAAAATCGTAGTGATAGTTTCAGAGCCAGCACTTGGGTATATCGGTACGCTGACATGCCCAGCTAACATGATAGCTAAGTCAGCCATGATCCAATGCGAACAGTTATAGGACAAAATGGCTACTTTGCTATTCGCTGGCAATTCACGCTTGAGATAGCTAGCCATTTTACGAATCTGTTGCCCAGCATCTTGCCAAGTATACTCTTTCCAGTCGTTTCCAAACGGCTGTCTCAGAAAAGGCTGATGCGCTTTAATTTTTTCCCAGCGATAAAATGCTGATAAGGTATTTTCCAGCTCTAATTGGCTTACCTCAGACTGACTCATACGTTTCTGACCCTGTTTCTTTTCGTTAAAGTAATAGTTTTTATAACAAGTTATAACCAAACTCGGTCTGTTTATAGTTTTTTATACATGACATAGTGTGGTCCGATGTTTTCTATATTAAACACTTCTCCTTGTATTGCAAAATTTAGTTTCCGATAAAAACCAGCAGCGCTGGTACGAGCGTTACACCACAGTAAATCCCCACCTTTTTTACGACACTCATTAATGCCTTGCTCCAGCAATTTGCGCCCAATCCCCAGTCCCCTGGCACTCTCGGACGTTGCCATCCCCCGAAGTCTCCAGCTAGATTTTGAGTCAAACGCTACGTGAACTTCTGGGTAAAATGATGCAATACCGATAATATTATCATTTTCAATTGCTGCAACATGAAAGACACCTTGTCTCGAGTCTTCTGGGTAATAGCAAGTGTCTATCGGCTGACCTTTTCTTAGAACTTGATGACGTAAGGGGTATATTTCCTCTATAGGAACTTCTTTAAATACTACGCTGCTCATTAGATTACCGTTTCGCTCAATGTTTATTAGTGACATAAAAAAAGCCACTTGATCACTCAAGTGGCTTTTGATTCACACAAAGACAATACCGCACAATTAGTGCTCGCCTTTATCTTCCTCTTCTAACTCTTCTTTCGCTTCTTCAAGCTCACGCTCAGCTTCCGCTAAAGCTTCTTTAGAGTCAGCTTTCGCTTCTTCTAACGACTGCTCAGCTTCATCAAGCATTTGTTGAGCTTCTTCCTTGGTTGCGTTGTAAGCATCAGCTGTAGCTTCTTTTACATCTTCAGCTGCTTCGGCTGTTGCATCAGCGGCATCAGAAGCCATTTCTTGAGTCTTATCAACTGCAGTAGCTGTAGCTTCTTTTGTTTCTTTCCAAGCCTCACTTCCTGCGTCTTTCATCGCTTCCATAGCTTCTTTACTTTCTTCTTTAACCTCGTCTTGTTTTTCATCACTACAAGCGATCATCAAAGTTGAAGCCAAAAGCGCAATAGCTAAATGTTTCATCGAGCTAACCTCCTCATTTGCTTAGAATTTTCCTGTAACTCGGAAGTTAGTATGCCACGCACCTATATTTTATCAAAGTAAAATTCTTTAAAGTGTGATTCAGTATCTAATGGCCCTGTAGTGTCTTACTACAGGGCATTATCACTACTTCTTACCTAAGAACAACCAAGTTTCAAGTACCGTGTCAGGGTTTAGTGAAACACTATCAATACCCTGCTCCATGAGCCACTTAGCGAAATCTGGATGATCTGAAGGCCCTTGGCCACAAATACCAATGTACTTATTGGCTTTCTTACAAGCCTTAATCGCATTGGCTAACAACACCTTAACCGTTGGGTCACGCTCATCAAACAAGTGCGAAATAATCCCTGAATCACGATCAAGACCAAGCGATAATTGAGTCAAATCATTCGAACCAATTGAGAAGCCATCAAAGTACTTTAGGAACTCTTGGGCCAATACTGCATTTGAAGGAAGCTCACACATCATGATAATGCGTAAACCATTATCACCACGTTTCAAGCCATTCTCTTCAAGCAACTCAATCACTTTCTTCGCTTCGCCTAAAGTACGTACGAATGGGATCATGATTTCAACATTATTGAAGCCCATCTTGTTACGAACACGCTTAATCGCTTCACACTCAAGCTCGAAACAATCACGGAAATCATCAGAAATGTAGCGAGATGCACCGCGGAAACCAATCATTGGATTTTCTTCATGCGGTTCGTAAAGGCTACCGCCAATCAAGTTAGCGTACTCGTTTGACTTGAAGTCAGACATACGAACAATCACTTTCTCAGGCGCAAAAGCACAAGCAATGGTCGATATACCCTCTACCAACTTGCTGATGTAAAATTCTTTTGGATTAGCATAACCCGACATCTGCATGGCGATAGTCTTTTTCAGGTTATCGTCTTCCAGCTTGTCATAGTTCAATAATGCTTTAGGGTGAACGCCGATCATACGGTTAATGATGAATTCTAGGCGAGCCAGACCGACACCAGCGTTTGGTAACTGACCAAAATCGAACGCGCGATCAGGATTGCCTACGTTCATCATAATTTTGAACGGCAAGTCAGGCATGTTATCAATCGAGCTTTTGTTGATTTCAAAATCCAACAAGCCTTGATAGATATTACCGGTATCACCTTCTGAGCAGCTGACAGTCACTTCAGCACCATCTTTGATGCGGTCTGTCGCATCACCACAACCCACAACTGCCGGAATACCTAATTCACGAGCGATAATCGCTGCGTGACAGGTACGGCCGCCACGGTTAGTGACGATCGCCGCAGCGCGCTTCATCACAGGTTCCCAATCCGGGTCAGTCATGTCTGTGACTAGAACATCACCTTTCTGGACGCTCTTCATTTCGTCTACAGAGCTAATCACACGAGCTTTACCTTTACCGATACGCTGGCCAATAGCACGACCTGTCGCAACCAACTCAGACTTATTCTTAAGCTGGTAACGCTCGATAACGTTTTTGTCGGCACGGCTTTTTACCGTTTCAGGGCGAGCCTGAACAATGTACAACTTACCATCAGCGCCATCTTTAGCCCACTCGATGTCCATTGGACGCTTGTAGTGCTTCTCAATGATCATGGCTTGCTTTGCCAGCTCTTGAACTTCAGCATTGTTGATACAGAAGTTCATACGCTCGTTGTGCTCAACATCAACAGTCTCAATGCTTTTGTCGTGCTCATTATTGTCGGTGTAAACCATCTTAATGGCTTTGCCGCCCAATGTTTTACGCACGATCGCTTGACGACCTTGCTCTAAGGTTGGCTTATAAACATAGAATTCATCAGGGTTAACCGCACCTTGAACCACAGTTTCGCCAAGACCATAAGCGCCTGTAATGAATACAACATCATTGAAACCAGACTCAGTATCCATGGTGAACATGACACCACTAGCAGCGATGTCACTTCGTACCATTTTTTGTACGCCAGCAGATAACGCTACTAATTTGTGCTCAAAACCTTGGTGAACACGGTAAGCAATAGCGCGGTCGTTAAATAAAGAAGCAAACACTTCTTTCAAGGCTTTCATGACATTGTCTAAGCCACGAACGTTAAGGAAAGTTTCTTGTTGACCCGCAAAAGAGGCGTCTGGTAAATCTTCAGCCGTTGCTGATGAACGTACAGCGACTGCAAATTCTTCGTTTGAATCACCTTTGAGCTTGTTGTAAGCATCAGTGATTGCCATTTCCATTTCAGGAATAAAAGGGGTATCCATCACCCAGCCACGGATTTTAGCCCCAACTTCGACGAGTTTTTCAACGTCGTCTACGTCTAATCCGTCTAACTCTTGGTTAATTCTTTCGTTTAGGCCGCTTTGCTCTAGAAATGCACGGAAAGCATCAGCTGTAGTGGCGAAACCGCCAGGTACACTAACACCCATGTTGCTTAAATTACTAATCATCTCGCCTAAAGACGCGTTCTTACCACCTACGCGCTCGACGTCGCCCATGCCTAACTCTTCATACCAAAGTACGTACTTATCCAAAGTATTTCTCCCGTTGCGGTCTGCAAATTAAAGAAAATTGCCCTCTATCCCAGCGGCTACTTGCTGAAAACAGGCGTAAATGCTTAAATTCACACACTCATTGGTCATTAAAGGTCGCCATTTTACTGGTTATTGCACAAATATGAAACGTACAGTCTTCTTTATTTCAGATCGAACGGGCATAACGGCCGAATTGCTGGGGCAATCCCTTACCGCGCAATTCGAAGATCATGTCGAATTCATGTACCACACCATTCCCTTCGTTGATGATGAAGAAAAAGCCCTAGCGGCTGTGGCAAGAATTAACCAAACCGCGATACGTGATGGTGTCCCGCCTTTAGTCTTTGAAACGATTGTGCGCCCCGAAATTCGTGAAATCATCTTAAAGTCAGAAGCGATATTGCTCGATTTCTTTCACACCTACATTGGTCCACTGGAAAAAGAACTAGGCGTTAGAAGCTCTTTTAGTGTTGGTAAATCACACTCAACAGACGATATGCAGGCCTACGATACGCGCATGAGCGCGGTGAACTTTGCGCTTAACAATGATGATGGCGCGACAACGAAACAATATGACCAAGCCGATATTATCCTTGTAGGCCCTTCTCGTTGTGGTAAAACGCCAACGTCGCTTTACTTAGCGATGCAATTCGGTATTTTCGCAGCCAACTACCCTTTTACCGATGAAGACTTGCCTAACATTAAGCTAAACCAAGGGCTAGCTAAAAATAAACACAAAGTTTACGGTCTCAGCATTGACCCGATGCGCCTGCATGAAATTCGAACAGGCCGCCGCCCAGACAGCAAATACTCCTCATTCCAGCAGTGCATGTTTGAAACACGTGAGGTAGAAGCTCTCTATCGGAAAGAAAAGATTCCTTTTATCAATACAACGTCACGCTCAGTAGAAGAGCTCGCTGTAAAAATCATGAATGACACAGGGATAGAGAGAAGAATTTTTTAGTTAAACCAATACTCGTAAATAATAGTATTGAAGAGTCATCCTGAGCTTGACTCAGGATCTTTCTATCCGAAATATACCTATCTCAACAAGATCCTGAATCAAGTTCAGGATGACATATTTATATTATCGTACTAGACCTCTTCCACCACTAACGCCATGCGTTGCCCAATAGGCACCTTATTATTGGGGAACACGATGGCTTCGCCGTCATTTTCAACAATATAGGGTTCTTGTGGATCACTCAGTAGCTCAAAACCTTTATCAAAGCTGCTAAAGTTGGCTAAATCATCGTCTACATTAAGATGCGACTCGTCACTGACTCTTAATAACTCACGCTTAACTTTAAACAGTCTTTGACCATTCGCTTTGTAGCGCGCGGTGTGGTCATAGTTATAAGTTGACTCAACCAACTGGCGTAGCGTTTTCTCGGCGGCAGCAAAGTCATCACGGTTATTTTCGCCAAAAGGTTTCACTTTACCCAGTTCCACTGTGATGCTATCCGCTTTGAAGTTATGACTTGAATGATAAGAGAACACAGTGCTTGGTTTGTGATAAAGCAGAATGGTATTCACGCCACAGTCTTGCATCGCATTGAGTAACGCAGGATTATGTTCACGACTGCCTAAATAAGGATAGATTGCAAATTTCTCGTATTTAGACGCTCGTATCGCGGTATGTAAATCAAGGTGGGTACGAGTGTCGTTAGCGCAGCTTTGTGCAAAGAAGTCGTTCACCGCTTGCTCCAAACGCTTGGCACGCTCGACTTCGCAAATCTCGTCACGTTGCTCCCAATACTTTTTCCACTCGCCACTAAACATGCGGTTAAGGTTAAAGTCCAAAAAGCGCTGCTCCTTTAGCATTGCCTGGGGGTGCCCAATCATCACCAATAAATGACAGCGCAACGTCAGTTTGTTGTTCAATAGGTCATGAACCATATCCGAAACGATCTCCATCGGAGCTGTTTCGTTGCCATGAACACCAACAGAAAGCGCTAGGTATTGCTGAGACTCATGCTTAGGCTTGAACTCAATGATGCCAACATCGTGAAACGTCACCACGAAGTCTTCGAGCGACATGGAAAAAGGCTGATGCCCTTCTAGGTGGTCACGAACAAAATCTAACAGGTTGAAAGTTTTACAAAACTCAGTTGTATTCATACGTTATAAACTATAATTATTTATCTTCTTTAAAAGGTGGCACTAGCAGTTGCGGGTCAAGACGCGAGCTGTACCAGTTAATACGCCAGTCAAGGTGTGGCCCGGTCGCGCGGCCTGTTTCGCCGATGGTCGCAATTTTATCACCCTGCTTGACCTTTTGACCTTCTTCCACATCAATTGAATTCAAGTGGATAAAGGTCGATGAAACCCCGTAACCATGGTCAATGATTAGTGTGCCACCAGAATAAAACATGTCGTCATAGGCTAATCGGACTGTGCCATCGGCTGGTGCTACAACGGTTGTTCCCGTTGGTGCGGCAACATCAACACCATAGTGTGGACGTTTTGGTTCGCCATTAAGTACACGCTGACTGCCATAAAAACCGCTCAGACGCCCTTTCGCTGGCCAGATAAAGTCCTGCATAAAGAACTCGTCTTTACTGGTATTAGCTCGAGCCTTTGCGACCAAAGAACCTTCTTTACGAATACGCTTCAGTACTTCAGGCTTCATAGGATTCACTTTTGACGGTGGCAAACCATCAATCCGCTCAATATTGTAGTCGCGTTTACGGACGAATAATTTTTGCACCTCTTCTTGCTCGCCCTTCTTGATGGTTAACGTGGCTGTTTCTGGCATGTCACGATGAAATCCAAAAACGAAATATCCTTCGGGCGTCAACTCTAACGACTTATCATCAAAGGTCACTTCTGAACCTTTGACCGCCTGACCAACGACTAAGCCGCCCTGAGTAAAGTCGCCTTTTAGCGACAGCAATAGCGGCTCTTGTGCTTTAAGCGCAACACTTAAAATACTCAGCGCTGCGATAAACAATATATTTTTTAGCATGAATCAGATTCCTAAATGACAAATTTACTGACTATGATTGATGCCCAATGCCAATCGGATCATCGTCATCATCATCGTCCTGAAGTTCCACTTGTTCAATTTGGACAAATCTTTTGGTGATTTTATCCGCAGTCGTATCAATATCTTTAGCGCTCTTCGTCAAGCGATCAATATGGGTATTCAACTTACCCCAGCGATCTTTAAATCGTCCGAACTCTACGGACAATTTACCTAAGTGCTCCTGAATAATATGGACTTGTTTACGCGTTGCCTCGTCTTTAAGTACCGCGCTAGCTGTGGTCAACAGCGCCATCATGGTGGTTGGCGACACCATCCAGACTTTATTTTGCTGCGCGAACTCAACCAACTCCGGATGATGCGCATGAATTTCAGCAAAAACTGCCTCTGCTGGAATAAACATCACAGCTCCCGTCGCCGTTTCGCCATCAATAATGTATTTGCTGGCGATGTCCTTAACATGCTTCTTAATATCTTGCACAAACGCACGATGCGAAGCATCACGCTCCGGCTTGGATAATTCGACATCCACCATTTTCTGGTAGTTTTCCAGTGGGAATTTCGCATCCACACCAATCACACCTGTGGGTTCTGGTAGGAACAAAGCACAATCAACAATTTTTCCATTATTAAAGGTGTGCTGGAACTTGTAGTGAGTTGTTGGCATGACATTAGAGACTAATGATTCAAGCTGTACTTCACCAAACGCACCTCGCGAACGTTTGTCCGACAAGATTTCCTGCAAGCTAACCACATTGCTTGATAACTCAGTGATCTTCTTCTGCGCATCATCGATTAACGCCAAGCGCTTTAAGACATCTTGGAACGTTTTAGTGGTTTTCTCAAAGCCATCGGCTAGTCGCTTTTCGACCTGCCCACTGATTTCTTTTAAGCGGTCGTCGGTCGATTGCGTTAAACCCTTCATGTTCTTTTCAAAGTTTTCGCCATGTACCTTGAGGCTTTGCGTTAACTCTTCGCGTACGTCTTTAATACCACGTCTGAACTGCTCATGAAGCTGTGCTTGGGATTCTTTCTGGTTGGTTTCGATTTGTTCTTTTAGCTTAAAAATATCTTTCTGTAGATTATCTTTAAAGCCAGAAAGATCTTTCTGCAATTGATTCTGAAATGCTTGAAACGACTCTCCAAGCTTTATTTGGTTGCCTTGCAGCTTTTCAATAAAGTTCTCAGAAGTCCGCTGGCTCAGCTCAGTCATTCGGTTTAAATCAGCCTTTGCATACTCAAAAGCCATAGTCTGCTTTTGTTCTAGCCCTTTGACTGCATCCACAGAACTGGTTTGGGAGTCAACAATTGACTGAATCGTTTTAGATTGCTTTCGTAGCATTAGCATCAAGACAATAATGGCCAGAAGCAAAACGCCAAGAATTATGACAAGAGGCCCATTGTTTGATATGAAAGTGGTGAAATCCATTGATCGTATTATTAAGAATGAAGTCCACTAAGTGTAACAAAATCCTCATGAAAAAGTAGTGCTTCCACCGCTACAGTTTATAGATTTTCAATATTCCTGAGAACTCCAGCGGCCTTGTTCAAAATCTGTTCTTTTTCTGACGAGTCTTTTTTATTCCATACGTTATAAATCATGCCCATACGTTGGTTTTGTTGAAGCTTTTCCTTATTGTGGTCAATGAATCGCCAATAAAGACTGTTCAATGGACAGGCATTATCTGATGTTTTTTCCGTATGGGAATAGGTACAGCTGGAACAGTAGTCGCTCATCTTATGAACATAGTTCGCGCTCGCCGCATAAGGCTTTGTAGCAATAATGCCACCATCCGCAAACTGACTCATCCCCCGTGTGTTCGGCATCTCCACCCACTCTATAGCGTCAACATAAATACCGAGATACCATTCGTCGACTTGATCAGGGTCGATTTCAGTGAGTAAGCAAAAATTGCCTGTAATCATCAGACGTTGAATATGATGCGCGTAAGCATAGTCTAAAGACTGTGTCACAGCTTCCGATAAGCAACGCATCTGGGTTTCGCCTGTCCAAAAATATTGGGGTAGATCACGTTTGGCGTTAAAGTAATTTTTCTTTGCGTATTCTTCATGTGTCCAGTAGAGACCTCGGACAAATTCACGCCAGCCAAGTATCTGTCGAGTGAAACCTTCAATTTGAGCGATATCAATATGGTCATTAGCTTCAAAAGCATCTATCGCAGCACTAATGACCTCCTGTGGTGACAGAATTTTCGCATTTAAAGCAAACGATAAGCGAGAATGATACAACGACCATTTATGTACTGTAGCTGTAGTCATTGCGTCCTGAAACTCACCAAATTGTGGCAGGCAGGACTCACAAAAATACTGTAATAGTTGGCGTGCTTGTTTACGGCTGGTCGGCCATAATAAGGAGGTCTCCTCTTTGCCAAACGTTGTGATCTGATGCTTTTTGAGTCGAGCGAGGATCTTGCTAACATCATTAGCAAACATTAAAGGCTCTGGTATTTGCTGTATATCCTCTTTTTTTAGCTTGTTACGATTCTTTTTATCGTAATTCCACTGACCACCTCGTGGGTTCTGCCCATCCATAAGAATATCGAAACGCTTACGCATTTTCCGATAAAACGATTCCATGCGATTGTGCTTATCTTTCTGAAAGTACTGACCGAACTCTGACTCATCAAGAAAAAAATGCTCAGTACTATAAGCTTTGATGTCACAGCCTTTGAGCTTTAAATTCGATAACTGCTTTCTTAGTCGGTATTCGTCCGGGAGCTGATAGGCGAAAGTCGTTGCATCATACTTGCTAACCAGACCCTCTATCAGCTCAACAAGACTGTCGTAGGCCTGAGTATCGTCAAGATTCAAATATAGGCAGTCGTGACCGGCCTGATTCAACGCTTGAGAAAAATTACCCATCGCATGAAAAAAAGCGCAAACTTTTTGGATGTGATGTTTCACATAACTCATTTCTTGATGAAGTTCAGCTATGACATAAAGACATTCATGACTTTTGTTTTGGAACCAGCTATGTTCAGCGTTCAACTGGTCGCCCAAGATCAGCCTAATCTCTTGATACTTTTTCTTCATTGCATCTCCAGCCTACTGACTATCATCAAAGTTAAGGACTTAATATTAGCTAGAGCAAGTGAAATCAATGTGAATTCCTCAGCCTGATAATCCGATAGAGAGGATTAAACGATTGATATAGTGATTAAATTTGAGATCAAGCGATACACCCCAACCTATCTATTATTCAGAGATGCGGAGTGTCTAAACAAAACTTTCACTCATAGCATTTATAATAACCTCACATTCTCTAAACCGTTAGGAGAAATAATGAAAACAGCAGCCTACGCAGCACAGTCAGCCGAGTCAGAGCTGGAACCAATAGAAATCGAGCGCCGTCAGCTCGGCGATAACGATGTACATATTGACATAGAGTATTGTGGCGTTTGCCACAGCGATATTCACACGGCCCACAATGATTGGGGAGGCACGGTTTACCCTGTGGTGCCTGGTCATGAGATCATTGGCCGAGTTAAAGCTGTCGGCGATAAAGTGAGTAATTTTAAACAAGGTCAACTCGTCGGTGTTGGCTGTATGGTCGATTCATGCCAGACGTGCAGCGCCTGTGATGACGATTTGGAACAATACTGCGAAAACGGCGCAACCATGACTTATGGTAGCGAAGATCCTGTTTTGGGAGGTCCAACACACGGTGGTTACTCCAACCAAATCGTGGTTGACGAAAAATTTGTCCTCAATGTTTCAGAGAAACTGGATACCAAAGCTGTCGCCCCCCTACTTTGTGCTGGTATTACAACTTACTCACCACTTCGTCAGTGGAACGTCAAGAAAGGCGATAAAGTCGGTGTTGTTGGTTTGGGTGGCTTAGGTCATATGGGCGTTAAGCTCGCCAATGCCATGGGCGCAGAAGTTGTCATGATTACCACGTCCCCAGAAAAAGGCAAAGATGCTAAGCGCCTCGGTGCGAAAGAAGTTCTAGTCTCTAAAGATGAAGACGCTATGAAGCAGCATATGGGAAGTTTCGACTTTATTCTCAACACAGTCCCTGTCCCGCATGACCTGAACCCTTACGTCGGATTACTCAAGCGGGATGCCACTATGGTGTTAGTTGGTGCTTTAGAGCCACTACCAGACTTACATGGCGCAGGATTAATCTTAGGGCGTAAGCGTATCGCAGGATCATTAATCGGTGGCATAAAAGAAACTCAAGAGATGCTCGATTTTTGTGCAGAGCACGACATCGTTTCCGACGTAGAAATGATTGATATGCAGGACATTAACACAGCCTTTAAACGTGTCATGGACTCAGACGTCAAGTACCGCTTTGTTATCGATATGAAATCATTGAAATCTTAAGGAGTTATTGTATGAAGAAGCCAAACGAAATTGCTTACAAAACCAAAGCCACTGCAACAGGTGGGCGCACGGGCTCAGCCAAATCAGATGATGGAAAGCTAAACGTTAATCTATCAACGCCAAAAGAACTCGGCGGTGCTGGTGGCGAAGGAACCAATCCTGAGCAACTGTTTGCCGCAGGTTACTCAGCGTGCTTTATCGGCGCCATGCAGCACGTTGCTGGCCAAGAAAAGGTAAAGTTACCAGAAGACACTACGGTGACTGGTGAGGTTGGCATAGGCCCTACCGATGGTGGCTTTGCCATTGATGTCGAACTACAGGTCTCGATTCCAGGCATGGATAAAGCCGATGCTGAATCGCTAGTTGAAAAAGCTCACCAAGTCTGTCCTTACTCAAATGCGACTCGTGGTGGCGTCGACGTTCGCTTGAAAGTTGTTTAGCGACGAAATCCTTGAATGGGCACGCTCGTTCGTGCCTATTCAATAACTTAATCATATTTTTGCATCTCGAGCTTCACACTATCACTAACCGCTTCGGTAAGCTCATTGTAACTACGATGAGAGCGGTCAAAGTTTTCTAGTAAACCTAAACTTGTTATAGTTAGTACATCGTCATCGCCTTCATCGAAAGCTACATCCAACAAATGTACAAACTTCTTGTTCCAACTACCATTAGTTAAATATTGCTCTGTAAAGAAGTCAGCGATTTCTGATAGAAACAGATATATCAGTTCTTCTTCATAATAAAGCACGTGCTCTTCATATATACTCTGTACCTTGTTGTCAGTAGAGAACAGCACTTTTAGGAACATTTCTTTATTCATTGCAATACTATTAAGTTAGCAAAATAACACAGAGCCAAGAATACTCTATACTTTCTGAGATCTTACTTAAATTAGCAGACTATCCCAAACCACTCTATCGTAGGTTTAGTTTTTACGATAGATACTTTTTCTAGGCAATAAAAAACCCCGCCGTAGCGAGGTTTTAAATAATGGCGCGCGTGGAAGGATTCGAACCTCCGACCGCCTGGTTCGTAGCCAGGTACTCTATCCAACTGAGCTACACGCGCTTCGTTTTGTGGGGCGTATTATGCCACCCGTTTTTTAGAAGTCAACGAACTTTTAAAATAATTTATTAAAAGTTTTTTACTTCTTATTGAAACTAAAAAAACGTTTAAAAATCAATCGCTTTTAAGTTTCTCCGTCACTATTTACTCTGCAAGTAAATAATGGCGGTGAGGGAGGGATTCGAACCCTCGATACCGGATTAGGGTATACTCCCTTAGCAGGGGAGCGCCTTCAGCCGCTCGGCCACCTCACCGTTGACGCGGACGGAATGTTACCTTATTCAGGATAAAATGCAACACTCCAATCCAACTTTTTTTAATAATTATAATCGTCGTCTGAATTATTACCTGGTTGATTTGTTTGGTAATTCTCCATTTGCTTCTCATGTTGGATACGCAAATAGATTTCTTCACGGTGAACAGCAACCTCTTTTGGTGCATTGATACCGATACGAACCTGGTTACCTTTAACACCTAGTACCGTTACAGTAATCTCATCACCAATCATCAGCGTTTCGCCGACACGTCTTGTCAAAATTAACATTCCAGTCTCCTCTATCCTAGAGAGCATCCCTGGCTGAATCCAAGCCGCTCTCCACTATCTACAAATCATATCTACAAATCTAACTTACACAACGTGAATTATGTGTAAGGAAAGCCGACACTAACGTCGGAAGTCGCGAATTCTATCAACAATTCGCTTCTAAAACTATACTTTTGAGCATCCAGTCACAAAAATACTTTCTGTTACAAGAATACCGCGTTCAATTTCAAATGTATATCGTTGGATCTTAAGCTAGTTTGTCTAAAACCCATGGCTTCACAGAATCAAGGGCTGCTGGCAGCGCTGATGCATCTTTGCCTCCAGCTTGAGCCATATCAGGGCGACCGCCGCCCTTTCCGCCCACTTGTTCCGCAACCATCTTGATCAAATCACCAGCCTTAACCTTTGACGTTAAATCCTTACTGACGCCAGCAATCAAACTAACTTTGTCATCACTTGCGATACCAAGAACGACAATACTTGAACCTAGTTTATTCTTAAGTTGATCTTGCATGTCTCGTAGTGCTTTTGGCTCGACACCTTCAAGTTTCGATACCAGCAATTTCACACCGTTGATATCTTCAGCATTCGAAGCCAAATCACTCCCTTGGCTCGACGCTAATTTGCTTTGCAATTGTTGAATTTGTTTTTCAAGCTGTTTCGACTTGTCTAGTAATTGCTCGACTTTTTCCACCGATTGCGCAGGATCGCTTTTCAGCAACTTACCCAAGCTGTGGAATCGACTTTCAGACTGTTGCATCCAAGCCACAGCCTTCTCACCAGTAATCGCTTCAATACGGCGAACGCCTGCCGCAATACCCGTTTCAGACACAATTTTAAACGGACCAATATCACCAGTGCGTTTAACGTGTGTGCCACCACAAAGTTCGACAGAAAACGGCGACATGGTGAGCACACGAACTTCATCACCATACTTTTCTCCGAACAAGGCCATAGCACCGTGCTCTTTGGCTTCATCCATCGACATCACCGCGGCCTCAACTGGATGATTCTCAAAAATCTTTTCATTCACCATACGCTCGACTTTGGCCAAATCTTCACGCGATACAGCTTCAGGGTTAGAAAAATCGAAACGAAGGCGTTCAGGGTCATTTAGCGAGCCTTTTTGCTGCACATGCGAACCTAATACATCGCGAAGCGCGGCATGGAGCAAATGAGTTGCAGAGTGGTTACGCATCGTACTTTGACGCAAGCCACCATCGACATCGGCTTTTAGCTCAGAATTCGTGGTCACTTCACCTTTATCAACATAGCCGATATGCGCTATCGCATCACCAATCATCTGAGTGTCTTCGACAATAAAGTTCACGCCATTACCAAACAACGAACCTTTATCACCGACCTGACCGCCTGACTCACCGTAGAAAGGCGTTTGCTCAAGAATAACAATACCCTTCTCGCCTTCTTTCAAGCTGTCTACTGTTTCGCTGTTTTGAATCAGTTTAACGACTTTAGATTGTTGGCTTAAAAAGTCATAACCAGTGAACTCTGAAACTTCTTCAAGCTTGAGCGAATCGTTGTAGTCCACACCAAAGTTACTCGAAGCTCGCGCACGCTCGCGTTGTGCTTCCATCGCTTTTTCAAAGCCATCCCAATCAATCTCAAGACCTTTTTCGCGCGCAATATCAGCAGTTAAATCTTGTGGGAAGCCGTAAGTATCGTAAAGCTTGAAAACTGTCTCGCCAGAAATCGTTTTGTCTTTAATATCCGCGATATCGGCTTCAAGGATTTGCATGCCTTTGTCTAAGGTCTTCGCAAACGCTTCTTCTTCTTTTAGCAAAACGCCTTCGATAATCGACTGCTGTTCTTTCAATGCTGGGTATGCATCGCCCATGGTATCAACAAGAGCTTGTACCAATTTTGAGAAGAACGAACCTTGAGCGCCCAATTGGTGGCCGTGACGAATTGCTCGACGAGTGATTCGACGCAATACATAACCACGGCCTTCGTTGCTTGGCACAATACCATCAAGAATCAGGAAGCAGCATGAGCGAATATGATCAGCAATCACACGCAATGACTTATTGTCTAAATCGTTAACCTTTAATAAGTCTGCGGTTTGCTTAATTAAGTATTGGAAAGTGTCGATTTCGTAGTTGCTGTGAACACCTTGTAAAATCGCAGAAATACGTTCAAGCCCCATACCGGTATCGACAGACGGCTTTGGTAATGACTCCATGGTACCGTCTTTGTGACGGTTGTACTGCATGAATACCAAGTTCCAGATTTCAATGAAGCGGTCGCCATCTTCTTCAGGTGTTCCTGGAGGGCCACCCCAGATGTGTTCGCCATGATCGTAGAAGACTTCTGAGCAAGGGCCACAAGGACCTGTGTCGCCCATCGCCCAGAAATTGTCTGAGGCATAACGCTCACCTTTATTGTCGCCAATTCGGCTGATACGCTCTTCTGGGAAACCGATGTCTTTGGCCCAAATGTCATAAGCCTCATCGTCTTCAGCATAAACCGTGACCCAAAGCTTTTCTTTTGGTAGCTTAAAGACCTCAGTTAACAGCTCCCAGCAGTAACCAATCGCTTCTTTCTTAAAATAGTCGCCAAAACTGAAATTACCCAGCATTTCGAAGAATGTATGGTGACGGGCCGTATAACCGACATTTTCTAGGTCATTATGTTTACCACCAGCACGAACACAACGTTGCGAACTGGTTGCTCGTGTATATGATCGTTGCTCAGTGCCTAAGAAACAATCTTTAAATGGCACCATCCCGGCATTGGTGAACAGTAAAGTTGGATCATTCGCTGGAATAAGTGGCGCGCTGTCCACCATCTTGTGCCCATTGCTTTCAAAGAACTCTAAAAAGGCTTTACGGATCTCGTTAGTCGTCATTGTTTGTTCTGTCGTACTCACTGTTAAATTAACCTTTTACTTTACTATTCATATTTATCTAATTGATTTTGATACTCATTACAATATTCTGAAGGGAGTATCAGTAAAAATCTTCATCGTCACCCGGATCGGATGACAAGGCGAAGTTAATCATATCGAAATCAAAACCTCGGTACTGTAAAAACCGAGTTTGCTTTGCTCTTAACTTCATATCAGGCCCTGGCGCTCGGTTGTATTTTTTACGCCAGACATCAACCGCAATTTGATGCCAATCAATACCCATAGATTCAAAGTGGAGGCTGATGGCAGCATCTTCAATGCCTTTCTGCCTTAATTCTTGGCGAACTCGCAAGGGGCCATAGCCATTTTGCGAACGCTGTCGGATAAAGCTTTCTACAAAGCGCTCATCACTTTGCAAACCCCGTTCAGCGAGACGATCAAGATAAGCTTCAACATCCTCACCCTCGAACCCTCGAAGTTTTAACTTATCAATAAGCTCACGCCGGGAATGTTCCCGGCGTGCTAATAAGTCCATCGCTATGATTTTATAATCGCGTGGAGGCTGTTTAAAGCCCATAAAACTTACCCGTAAGAATTAAGCTTCCTCAGGAGCTTCTTCTTCGTCGCTAGGCTTAGCGGTCACTAGAAGTTGCTCACGAAGCGTCTTCTCGATCTCTTCTTTGATCTCAGTATTTTCTTTCAAAAACTGAATGACGTTCTGCTTACCTTGACCAATTTTGTTGCCTTGGTATGAGTACCAAGCGCCTGACTTCTCAACCAAGTCTTGCTTAACGCCCCAATCAAGGATCTCACCTTCCAATGAAGTACCTTGACCGTAAAGGATTTGGAACTCAGCTTGTTTGAACGGCGGTGCCACTTTGTTTTTCACAACTTTAACGCGCGTCTCGTTACCGATGATTTCATCACCTTGCTTAATCTGACCAATACGACGAATATCCAAACGAACTGACGAATAGAACTTCAGAGCGTTACCACCCGTCGTTGTTTCTGGCGAACCAAACATGACACCAATCTTCATACGGATTTGGTTAATGAAGATACACAGTGTGTTCGAGCGCTTGATATTCGCAGTCAGTTTACGCAACGCTTGAGACATCAAACGCGCCTGAAGACCCATGTGCGAATCGCCCATCTCACCTTCAATTTCTGCTTTAGGCGTCAAAGCTGCAACCGAATCCACGACCACGATATCAACCGCACCTGAGCGTACTAACATATCGGTAATTTCTAATGCCTGTTCACCCGTATCAGGCTGAGAAACGATTAACTCGTCTAGATTAACGCCTAGCTTTTCTGCGTACACTGGATCTAAAGCGTGCTCAGCATCAACAAAGGCTGCTGTTCCGCCATCAGCCTGGCAGCTGGCAATCGCTTGTAATGCTAACGTTGTCTTACCAGAAGACTCAGGGCCATAAACTTCTGCGATACGACCTTTCGGGAAGCCACCAATACCTAGTGCAATATCCAGCCCCAAAGAACCTGTCGAGATTGCTTCAATGCCTCTAGCCGCAGAACCGTCGCCAAGGCGCATGATTGAGCCTTTACCGAATTGACGTTCAATTTGACCTAAAGCAGCGCCGAGCGCCTTCTTTTTGTTGTCATCCATCAAAATTACCTACTGACTGAAATGTTATAAGAATTACGAAAATTAGACTGATTATTCCACAAACAGCCCTGAAAAGTAACCAGTGATTTCTCGATCAAAGCTAAGAAAATCGCCCTCATAGCGGTAAGCTATTGATGATTGCGCTTAGCTGTTGATTATTTGTACAAATGGCTCTGATTTAGGAATCGGTTTAGCCTAGGCTTTCAACGAAATCACGAATGCCGTTAAGCAACATTTGCGTGGCTAGAATGATCAAAATCATGCCCATAAGACGTTCTAAAGCTCTAGCACCCTTCTTACCGATTAAAGCCATCACTTTAGGCGACATGATCAAGATGATCGTGCTCACCAGCCAAGACAGCAACAAAGCCATGCTCCATTCGTTAATTTGTCCTGGTTGATTTGAGCTTAACAATAGCAACACGGCAATAGTCGAAGGGCCGGCAATCATTGGCATTGCCAAAGGCACAATAAAAGGCTCTTCTTCCTCGACTTCATCGCCCGGCTCGCGGCGACCAGGGAATATCATGCGAAGTGAAATAATAAATAACAGAATACCGCCTGCAATATTCAGCGAGGACTGAGTCAATCCTAAGAATGCGAGGATTGAGTTACCCGCGAACAAGAAGCCTAAAAGAATCAACAAGGCGATAATCAACTCACGCGCCATCACTTTAACGCGCCTTTTCGGCTCTACATTCGACAGAACCGCGTTAAACACGGGAACATTTCCCAACGGATCCATAATTAAAAACAATGTTACCGCTGCCGTAGCAATATCACCCCAATTCATAACTAATCCCCAAACGACAAAACTTTGCCCATCCTAATTTCAATTCACCAGTGTCGCAAGTGATTGATTATTAGAGAAACAATTTACAAACCATTTAAATAGCGTTATTAATAGAGGTCTGATCACTTAATGACTACCACACCATGAGCGAAACCAACGTTTTAAGTCGTCCACCACTGGCTTTTACACTCAAAAAGTACGCCTATGGCATGTTTATGCTTTCTGGGGCAGTGCCTTTTATTGCCTTCGCTCTGGCTGAATCACAGTTACTCTCGCTAAATCAAGCGCCCTACCTTATCCTGCTGTTCTTCTTTGGGGTTATTCCAGTTCTTGATGCGTTACTGGGTCGTGACAGCCTCAATGCGCCACAAGAATTGACGAAAGATATCTCTAACGAGTGGTTCTACAAAGCATTAACGCTTCTAACCGTTCCAGTCATGTTTGCAGTGCTGACGTTAGGGTTACTACAATTCGCGAGTTCAGAAGTACAGGTCTTTGGACAAATTGGCTGGCTACTCGGGATCGGCGTGGTCAGTGGCGTATTGGCAATCAATGTTGCCCATGAACTGATTCATAAAGACAGTAAGTTGGAGCGCTTCTGTGGAGGGTTGCTACTGAGTCTTGTGTGCTATGGCGGTTTTAAGGTTGAGCATGTGCGCGGCCATCACGTTAATGTCTCGACACCAGAAGATCCCTCTTCGGCCGACTACAACCAAACCCTTTACCATTTCCTACCCAGAGCTATTTGGCACAACATCACCAATGCTTGGAAACTTGAAGCGACTCGATTAAAACGTAAAGGCAAGTCTATCTGGAGTTTGGATAATGAGTTATTCACTTGGTACGGACTCAGCGCGCTATGGGCAGTTGTATCATTCATCGCCTTTGGCTGGTTAGGTTTGGCCTTCTTCTTAGGCCAGAGCATCGTCGCTTTCGTGTTACTCGAAATCATTAATTACGTCGAGCACTACGGTTTGCGCCGCAAAAAACGAGACAATGGCAAATATGAATACGTCACGCACCACCACTCGTGGAATTCTAATTTCTTCCTAACTAACATTCTGTTGATTCACTTGCAGCGACACTCGGATCATCACGCCTTCCCTAAACGTCGCTACCAAGTCTTGCGTCATCACGAGGATAGCCCACAGTTACCCGCAGGCTACGCAACCATGGTGTTATTAGCTTTAGTGCCACCACTATGGAAAAAAGTCATGAATCCGATTATTGATAAGTACTATAAATAAATACGGTGGCTTTAAGATCTTCGCAATTCGTAGGCTGGGTTAGGAGTTGTCGACCTAACCCAGCAACTAATCTTTTAGAGTAACTTACTGCCCATATAAATCCCCATACCAACCATCATGAGGTTCTCAGTTAAGGAAATAAATCCGAGCGGCACATTATTACCACCACCGACGCAGGCACACTTCAATTCGCGCTTGTCGATATACACCGCTTTAAAGACTGATACGGCACCCACCGTACCGATAAACAAAGCAATAGGCGCAGAAATCCAAGTTAGCGCGCCCGAAACCATCAATGCGCCAGCCAAGCCCTCGGCGAAGGGATAGACGTAGCCATAAGGCACCCAGCGCTTAGCCAATAAGTCATAGTTCAAGAACATGGTGGAGAACTTTTCGACATCCTGCAACTTCAGCATCGCCAACAACACCATCGCGAAGCTCACAAACCATTCGGCTGTTTTAATTGTAAACGCATCACCTGAGCTCGAAAAGCTCGCCGCAATGGCCGTCAACGCCGCCATCACAAACAACACAATGACTGGGCGATACGTTTTCTTGTCCGGATCCTTAACTTTCTTGCCAAGGTGCCTTCTTAAATCTTCATAACCACCGATACGCTCACCATCGACAAACGTCTGTGGCGTTGTTTCCACACCATGTTTTTCCTTAAAAGCATCCGTTTCCTCACGGTTGGCTAAAATATTATCCTCAACCTCAAAGCCTTCGCGCTTTAGCAAGTCCTTAGACTTTAAGCCAAAAGGACAAGTGTGTTTATCCGTCGACATGCGGTAAAGCTGCGCCGTCTTCTTATTGGTAGTGCTCATACAATCAATACTCCTTCATTCAAAAGAATTGTGCATATAACTTGATTCAAACAATAAGCACACTATAAACTCTGTACCATGGTACGGAGTCAAGCACTCTTTATCAAACCCTAACCCGGCTATAAATTTAAACTAAAGTAAAATTTAGGACTGCATCATGTTAACCATTGGAAAGTTAGCCAAAGAAGTGAATATCGGCGTCGAAACCGTCCGCTATTATCAAAGAAAAGGCTTAATCAAAGTTCCAAGTAAAACCGAAGGCTTCAGAAAATACAGCCAAGACGATCTACGACGACTGAAATTCATCAAAGAAGCACAAAAAGCAGGCTTCACCCTCAATGAAATCAAAGAACTGTTAGCGCTAGACACCAGCCATGACCATGAGCGCGCCCAACAACTCGCCAGCGCCAGAATTAAAGAACTCGATGAAAAGATCGAAGAAATGCAGCAAGCCCGCGACCGGCTCAAAACCCTATTTCATCAGTGTGAAACAAGCGGAACGCATAAACCCTGCGCGATTTTAAAGGCTTTTGAGGTTTAGTTAACAGTCTTTAGCCACAATAAAGCAGATGTGACCTGAGACTATACTTATTCATACCCATTAAAAGTAAGGTATATAGCCATGTTCATTTAGTTTTTGATAGACCTCATACACTAAAATGCCTATAGTGGGAAAACCCAATGAAAAAATTACCCAAACCTCACACCATTCAATAAAGTTCAAAGTTTTATGCGGTGAGCTCAAGTTTTCGCTATATAGATTAATTGCTTCTAAAGCATCACTATCAGAGTAGTCTGGATTTACCCCTCTTCTGAAATCATCAAGTAACTCTTGAGCAGAATTACAACCTTCGGTCTCAGCTGCAACACGATTAAGCTCATCACGAGTAGCGATACACGGTTTAATAACTTCTAACGCTCTTTCTATCTGAGTATTTCGTATCGAGTAGTCGACTTTCCATGAGAAGAAGTATAAAACTATTGTAATAATCACAATTGCAAGCAAAAGTATATTGAACTTTAATTCGTTACCACTTTGCAGTCTTATACCCAAAAAGGAGCTTTCTGACAGCTCCACTCCAACCCAAGCGCTACCTAAAATCAAAATACAAGCTGACAGTAAAAACCTTCTAGTAGAAACTGTTCGCTTGCTTTGCCATCCTTCAAATATACTCAGCAATTTGTTACTTGTAAGACCAGAACTCCTTAGGGTCTTGATTGCTGCGCTAACTGCCTCAATATTCTTTGATGATATTGGTAGTTTTCTTTCAGCTTCAAAAGGCTGCGTTGTACGTTCAACACTAGGCCTCCAGTTCTGAATATCTTCAAACATATTAAGCTCCTTTCTTTTAAAGCATAATTCCAAATCTACGCTTGGATTAATTAGTAATTCACTAAATGAGTTAAAGCACACCCTACTGAAAATTCCACCGTCTCTTGACGAATATCAGCTCTTGAGCCATCAAGCTGTAGTAGCTTGCTTTCTACGCCTTTGTCATCGGCATAGCCAACCCAGACTGTGCCGACGGGTTTATCTGATGTGCCGCCGTCGGGGCCTGCGATACCGCTTACAGATATGGCGATTCGATTTTTATTGCCTGCTTTTGTAACGGCACCAGCAGCCATTGCTTCGACGACTTGCTGTGAAACGGCACCATGTTGTTCGATAAGGTCTACTGGAACACCAAGCATGTCATGCTTAGCTTCATTGGTATAAGTGACGAAACCGCGATCAAACCATTGTGAGCTGCCGGGCAATTCGGTACAGGTAGCAGCAATAAGGCCACCTGTGCACGATTCTGCCGTAACCAGCATTAAGTTCTTTTTAATTAATAGGTTAGAGAGTTCTTTTAATAAGCTTTCTAAGTCAGAAGAATCTGTTTCTTTTTGTAAATCGGGCAATCTTCGTCTACCTCTTTTGACTCAAATCCGTTAAGCTATGGGCTATAAATTTGTAGCCGACGCTAGCCAATATTAGAACTAAGAATAGGCGCTAACCGTCACTAACGCAACCTAAGAACGAATCACTCAAGCATGTCTAAAGCTGAAATTATTAACGACGAAGCCTTACAGCATCACACTCCGATGATGCGTCAGTACTGGCGTTTAAAGCAGGATCATAAAGACTACCTATTGTTTTATCGCATGGGTGACTTTTATGAGTTGTTTTATGAGGACGCCAAACGTGCCGCGGAGTTGTTAGACATTACGCTCACTAAGCGTGGCTCTTCTGCTGGCGAGCCAATTCCGATGGCTGGTGTGCCGTTTCATGCAGTAGACTCGTATTTAGCGCGAATCGTGAAACTTGGCGAGTCGGTAGCGATTTGTGAGCAAGTGGGCGATCCTGCGACCAGTAAAGGCCCTGTCGAGCGCAAAGTAGTCCGAATAGTTACACCTGGAACTCTGTATGACGAAAACCTGTTAGATGCCCTTTCTGAGAATATTCTGGCATCTGTCTATAAGAAGCACAACCAATACGGCCTTGCCTGCTTAGATATGGCGAGCGGCCGCTTCTGGCTTTCAGAATTCGACAGTGAGCTAGCGATTCAAGCGGAGCTTCACCGCGTTAAACCCGCCGAGTTGTTGCTGGCAGATAATCAACAAAACTTAAGCCACTTAGTTAAAAGTTCGATTCAATGGCAACCTGACTGGGAGTTTGATTACGAACAGAACCTCGATAAGCTGCTTAATCATTTCAAGGTGAAAAGTTTAGCTTCTTTTGGTTGTGAGGATTATCGCTTGGCGGTGTCGACCGCTGGCGTGGTTCTGGAGTACGCCAAGAAGACTCAGCTGAATGCCCTGCCTCATATCCGTATGTTGCAGCGGCTTTCCGATGCGGATCATTTAGTACTCGACCCTGCGACACGCAAAAACCTAGAGCTCACTGAAAACATTCAAGGGCAGTCGCACAATACGTTGTTTGAAGTCATGAACAGCACACAAACGGTGATGGGCGGTCGTTTACTTAAACGTTGGTTGCACAGCCCGCTTAGCAAGCGTGCCTCCGTTGAAGAACGTCTGCAAGCGGTTTCCGCGCTAAAGAATGATTTAGTCTATAGCGATCTTCAGTCGCACCTGAAAGAGATTGCCGATATCGAACGCATCGTTACTCGGTTAGCGCTTGGGAGCGCCAGTCCTCGTGATTTAAAGCGTTTAGAGCAAGGTTTGCGTAAGTCTGACGAGATTAAAAACTATTTATCGTCGCACCAGGTTCAGTTGCCTCTGCTCGAATCAATTAAGGCATTACCGAGTGTTCAGGAATTATTAGAGCGCGCTATTATTGAGCAGCCACCGATGGTCATTCGCGACGGTGGCGTTATCGCCGAAGGCTATCACGCTGAGCTTGATGAACTACGTAACCTTGCTAACGATGCCAGCGACTTTATGTTGCAACTTGAGCAGCGCGAAAAAGAGCGCTCTGGCATTAATACTCTAAAAGTCGGTTACAACAAGGTTCATGGTTTCTACATTGAGATTTCGCGTGCGCAAAGCGATTTAGCGCCAGCGGAATACGTACGTCGTCAGACGCTGAAAAATGCTGAGCGCTTTATCACGCCAGAACTTAAAGAGTACGAAGAAAAGGTATTAAGCAGCAAAACCCGCGCCTTAACGCTAGAAAAGCGCCTTTATGATGAGCTGGTGCAACAACTGCAAGAGCATGTTGCGGATATTCAGTCGACAGCGGCTGCAATCGCAGAGCTTGATGTCTTCGCGTGTTTCGCTGAACGCGCAGAAAATCTTAACTTATCACGCCCTGAGTTTAGCGATAATGCAGGTATCAATATCACTGCTGGGCGCCACCCTGTGGTCGAATACCACAGCAAAGAGCCTTTTATCCCAAACGATTTAGAGCTTTCGCCCAATCGACGCTCCTTAATTATTACGGGCCCAAACATGGGCGGTAAGTCGACCTATATGCGTCAGGCAGCGTTAATTACATTGCTGGCATACACAGGATCTTATGTTCCAGCTGAATCGTCTATCATCGGACCTATTGATCGTATTTTTACACGAATCGGCGCTTCTGATGATTTAGCCAGTGGTCGCTCAACCTTCATGGTCGAAATGTCCGAAACGGCGAATATCCTTAACAACGCCACCGCCAATAGTCTTGTATTACTCGACGAAATCGGTCGTGGTACCAGCACCTTTGATGGACTTGCCCTCGCCTCGGCAACCATGCGTTATATCCATGAAAAGCTTAATTCTTTAACGCTATTCGCGACTCACTACTTCGAGCTAACGCAACAAATTCAAGAGTGGAAAGACTGCGCCAACGTTCACTTTGGCGCTAGCGAGTACGAATCTGAGAAGACCGGCTCGACAAAATTAGTATTTTCACACCAGGTTGCCGAAGGCCCGGCGAACCAAAGTTACGGTATTCAAGTGGCACAACTGGCGGGCTTACCTAAAGCCGTTATTCAGAATGCCAAGGCGCTTCTGAGTTACTTTGAGAAGAATGGTACTCACAACGAGCAAGCTCAAGAGGTTATGCCTCAGCTGGACTTACTTGATGAAGCGGCTACTGAGAAGCCGGTATCAAGCGAAGCATTACAACTGCTTGAAGACATCGCCCCAGACGATTTATCGCCACGCGAAGCGCTTGAACTATTGTATAAGTTAAAAGAATCGCTAAAATAACGCTGCTACAGGCAATCACCCCAGTAAATTAGCGATAGTGAATTAGCCGAAAGAATTGCAATTTAGGAGACATTCATGGCGTTCGTAGTAACCGAAAACTGCATTAAATGTAAATACACTGACTGTGTTGAAGTCTGTCCTGTGGACTGCTTTTACGAAGGTCCTAACTTTCTGGTAATTAACCCAGACGAGTGTATTGACTGCGCATTATGCGAGCCTGAGTGCCCTGCCGAAGCTATTTTCGAAGAAGACGAAGTGCCAGAAGGTATGGAGCACTTTGTCGAGCTTAACGCCGAACTTTCTGAAGAATGGCCAAATATCACTGAACAAAAAGATCCGCTACCAGACGCCGCTGAGTGGGA
The DNA here is from genome assembly GCF_020005165.1 of Kangiella taiwanensis. Taxonomy (GTDB): domain Bacteria; phylum Pseudomonadota; class Gammaproteobacteria; order Enterobacterales; family Kangiellaceae; genus Kangiella; species Kangiella taiwanensis. Next base: position 50,834 of record NZ_JAHCLT010000003.1, on the reverse strand, counting down.
TGGTAAAGAAGGCAAGTTCGAGCTTTTAGAAAAATAATTCAAACGTATAATAAACAAAAGCCCTCACAAAGAGGGCTTTTTTGTATTTACAGATTTTCCTAAGTCTTGAGGCTAGCAGGCTTAGGGATCAACAATGACAAAACCGCTGCGGCAATAACAAACGCCGTAGAAATCACTAGGCACATGGCAAGTCCATAAGCTTGGTACACCCAGCCTGAGAGCACAGTGCCGATCAAACGTCCCATGGCATTTGCCATATAGTAAAAGCCCACATCTAACGACACGCCATCGTCCGATGCCATGTGCACAATTAAAAAACTGTGCAAAGAAGAATTGATGGCAAAAATTACGCCAAACACTAATAGTCCGACGAGCAATGAGACTTGTGGCGAAAGATCAAAATACAAGGCAGCGGCAATAAAAGCAGGAACCGAGGCAAGAATCATCGCCCATGAAAACGCAGTGCTTCCTGTAGGGGCTTCACTTGATTTTCTGTCTGTGATTTTAGGGGCTAATGTTTGGATAAAACCATAGCCGATGACCCAGAGGGCTAAAAATCCACCCACAAAAGTATGCGGCCAGTTGAATTGGCTGGATAAATATACCGGCAGAGCGACTACAAACCAGACATCTCGCGCACCAAACAAGAACATGCGTGCTGCCGATAAATAGTTAATTGCCGCGCTCTTTGAGAATATTTGTGAAAACTTAGGTTTTGCTTTGCTCCGCCCTAAGTCTTGCTTGAGTTTGATGAGACTAAATACCCACACAGCTAGCAGCATTAATGCCATAAATAAAATCGCACCTTGGAAACCAAGGACAGCTAGCAACAAGCCTCCCATAAAGAAGCCCACGCCTTTTAAGGTGTTTTTAGAACCGGTTAACAGCGCGACCCAACGGTAAAGCTTTCCATCCTCACCTTTGGCTACCAGACTTTTAATAGCGCTTTTGGCACTCATCTTATTCAAATCTTTGGCGATACCAGACACAGCCTGAGCCGACATAACTAACGGTACTGTTAACAAAGCTGCAGGGACTAACAACATTCCTAGCGCTAGGATTTGCAACAAAAGGCCAATGTTCATGGTCTTGTTGAGACCAAGTCGAGCACCTAACCAGCCACCCACAAGATTGGTCACAACACCAAAAAACTCGTAAAACAAAAACAGCATGGCGATTTGCAAAGGGCTGTAACCAAGCTGGTGGAAGTGCAGCACCACCAGCATACGCAAAGCGCCATCGGTCAGCGTGAAGGCCCAGTAATTACCTGTCACTATCATGTACTGACGTACTTCTGGCGACAGGCTTTGAAGTTTGCTTGAGGGCTGGTTCGAGGATTGATTCATGGCGGCTAGATACCTTGGTCAATCACCATCATCGCCAACTCGGCTGTACGGTTGGCATAGCCCCACTCATTGTCATACCACAAGTACAACTTAACCTGGGTTCCATTGACGACCATGGTTGATAAGGCATCAACAATCGATGAGCGTGGGTCAGTTTTGTAATCTATCGATACTAGAGGACGCTCTTCATAACCTAGAATATCTTTTAACTCACCTTCTGCTGCTTGCTTAAACAGCGCATTCACTTCTTCTTCTGTGGTTGCTTTTTCTACCTCAAATACACAGTCCGTAATCGAGGCGTTGGCTAATGGCACACGTACCGCATGGCCATTCAACTTACCTTTCAACTCAGGAAAAATATGCGTAATCGCTGTAGCCGATCCAGTGGTTGTCGGAATCAAACTCATGCCGCAAGCTCTGGCGCGGCGTAAATCTTTATGCGCCGAGTCCAAAATAACCTGAGTATTAGTAATGTCATGAATCGTCGTCATGCTACCGTGTTTAATGCCCAAGTTTTCATGAATCACTTTAACTGCTGGCGCTAGGCAGTTTGTGGTGCAAGAAGCCGCCGTGATGATCGGGTATGTCTCTTTGTCGTACAAATCATGGTTCACGCCCATGACCACATTTAATACGCCCTCTTCTTTTACTGGCGCGGTAACCACTACTTTTTTGACGCCCTGTTCAAGATACGCCTTTAGGGTGTCTTGTGATTTAAACTTGCCAGAAGCTTCAATGACTAAATCGCAGCACGACCAATCAGTATCTTCGATTGAGCGGTTCTGACTAAAGGACACTTCAGACTCCCCAATAACAATTGCGCCGTTGTTTTCTTCGGCATTAAACTTCCAACGACCATGGACAGAATCGAAGTTGAGCAAGTGCGCAAATGTTTTAGCATCGCCTGCTGGATCGTTGATATGGCATATGCTGATGGCATCATTAACAAATCCAGCTTCATAAAGCGCGCGCATGGTCAGTCTTCCCATACGCCCAAAACCATTAATACCAACTTTAATAGGCATTATTCATCTCCAATTAAATAAAGTTTTAAGGTGATCAGTCGCAACAATTCGGACGATCACACATGGCTGATAAATTTTGTAAATACGGCTGAATGGCATCTTTTTGTGCATCAAGCGTCGTTTTGAGCACCTTCATCGACCACTCAGGCAAATCTTCGTTTAACCGATAGTACACCCACTGGCTTTGCCTACGTGTATTTAACACTGACATATTCTTTAGCTGTGCCAAATGTCGAGAGACTTTCGGTTGTGACTCATCTATAGCTTCAGTCAATTCGCACACGCAAAGTTCTTTTTCGTGCAGGATCAATAAAATAGTCTTAAGCCTTGTTTCGTCGCTAAGGCATTTAAAAAACTGGTTTGGGTTGATCATCTTCGTCTCCCTGAGCTCGTTTAGCAGCAATCGATAACATCATGCGAATATACGCATAACCATATATTAAATTGAAGATGATGTAAACCCTATTGGACTCCATACTTGCTTATTAAGGAAAAATGGTAACGGCTGGATCAAATAAAAAACCCGCAGACTATAGTGCCTGCAGGTTTTAAGTGGTGTTTAGTGATTAAAAATCGATAGACTGGGTGAACGGCTTAACACCAATTGTTTGATAAATCTCATCTGGCTTATAGATGCGTTGCTCTTTGATCACCAGAGCAATTTGACGTAAGTGGCTAATATCTTCAAGCGGGTTGCCATCGACAAAAACCAAATCAGCTTGCTTCCCTTCGCTGATAGAACCAACGTTCTCTGCGTTACCGACAACGTCTGCTGAACCAATAGTCGCAAGCTTCAATACATCAGCATTGTAGATTCCCGCGTCAGCATACAGTTCTAATTCACGATGCAAGGTAAAACCAGCAATGGCGTCCGTACCTGGCACAATCGGCACACCGTTTTCATGCAGCTTCTTAACCATGGCTGACATCGCTTTAATCGACTTGTCATAGTCATCGCGTAGTTCTGGCGTAATGTCCATGACTGGCCTGACGTACCCTCTCGACACATTGATGGGCAAGTGGTCGTAAATAGGTTTAATTTCAGGATCAATCACACCGCCTTTACGGAACAAGCTGTTAAATGTTGAAACCGTTGGATCAACTTCAATGCCCTTCTCGGCAAGTTTAGCTACAAAGTCATTGACCTCCTTGCTGTTTAGATCAAGCTCGTGAGCTTTCTCACCCACAATCGAAAAACGTAAACGTTTACGAGTATCAATGTTCTTTCCTAAGAAGTTTAGGAAGATCATATTAATGTGTTGAATTTCATCAAACCCTGCGTCAACGGCCTCTTCAGCGGTCATGAAGGCAGGAATATGGCCACTTAGGCGTAGACCTTTGCTGTGAACGTGCTCGGCCAAAGGCTTAACCCATTCAGGTTCCATTGAGCTGTATGTTTTAATCTGGATATAACCACGCTCTGCATACCAGTCGACGCCATTCTTAGCATCTTCTAACGAATCGACCGTTTGTCCCATTTTCATGGCGTAAGGACTTTCACGATCCATAAAGCCTGCTCGATAGACATCGCCACCGATGATTTCTGCGTCTTCAGCCAGTCGTTCAACGGCAACAATATTGTCATGCGTATTGCCCATGTCACGAACGTTGGTGACACCCGCAGGAATATTCAGCAGACCGTCTGATTTTGATAAGTGACCATGCATATCCCACAAACCTGGAATCAGCGTTTTACCTTTTGCATCAACCACCGTGTACTCATCAGAAGCCTCAACTGTACCCGCGTCGACAATTTTATTAATTTTGCCATCAACCACGACAAGAGTTTTGCCTTCAACCAGTTGCCCAGCTTCTACATCTACGTAGTTCGCGTTAATCACCAAGATTGGTTTTTCAGAAACATAGGTCAGTTTTTTCGACAGGTCTTCTAGATATTGGTTATCCGCTTCTTTTTGTATGGCCTGTAATTTTTCTAGGTTGTCACGACCCCAGCCATCAGCGATAACGCCAAACCAGCCGCCGCTATCCGAAGCAAAGAAATTGTTGTCTTCGTCATACCAACTAAAGTCCGGTGTAAAGCCTAAGCCCACAACACCGAGCAAGCGAACCGTTTTCTGTTCTTCGCCTTTAGTCAGTGTAACGCTATCAAGCTCAATTAGCGACGCATTACCGCTGGGTAGCAACTCAATGCTATTATCGTCATCTTCTAACAAAGCTTTTACAAGATAGTTCGATGAGACGCCGGTACTGTCGCTAGGGATATAAAACTTGCTTTGTTCCGCGCTCGCATTGCCCTGTTCATTCAAGCTTTTCCACTCGGCTTTGCCGTCACTCATGCTGAATGATTCTTTGATTGGAGCGCCGAATGCTGAAGTACCCGAGACTTCTTGACTGATCACATAACCATCTTCACCTAAGACTATTGTCTCATCAATATTAACCCGACGATTATTCCAACCTAACTCAAGATTTGATTTGACCACATTTCCTTCTTGCTCAATGGTCACTTTACCCGCGGTGTCTTCTTTATTGTAGATATTAAAGACCATCGGAGGCTCAACTGGCTTTTTCTCTTGGCTACTGGAGTCCTTGTTAACTTTAGGTTGGGTGCTTTGTGATGCAGCCGTTTGATTCACCGACTCTACTGCCGCTTTTGCTGAGCCCTCTTCTGAACTTTTTTGTTCACTCGAGTCACAGCCCGTAATGGCTAAAGATATGCTAAGCGCAATAGCAGATAGACTTAATTGCTTTAATGACATAATCGTTCCCTTGCGTTTTATTTGCAGTACAGCTTATAACCACTCCTTTCAGCTGTCTATAGCCTGCTTATTAAAATAAGTGACCGGTTATCAATAAAAGACCAGCCATGAACAAGCACGGCTGGTTAACCTTGTCGTTGAAAAGATTACTTGGTAATCAATTGATAAGAATCAAATTTATCAAATGCTTTAACCAGTTGTGTTTCCGTATGATCAATCCGCTCGACGAGGTCGCACAGCTTTTCGGCCTGTAACTCTAACTGCTCCGCGCGACGCTCCATCTTCTCTTCAAGGTCTTTACCGAAAGTTTCCATGCGCTTTTCAAAAGCTTTAACCTTTTCTTCGTTACCACTCATCGCAGCAGCAATCATCTCGCCAACATTGTTTTCCATAAACTCGGTAACGGCAGTTTCAATCAAGGATTCAAACTCAGCCTCGAAGTCCGAGCTTTCGACATAATCAACCACCGCTTCAGGACGAAGGTGTGTGTTACTAATATGTTGCTTCAACTCTGCTGAAATCGTCTCAACACGAGCCACGAACTCTTCGGCTTTATCAGGGTTATCATGAAGTAATGCAGCGGTAACGCTACCCACAGCCTCTATCGCTATCGCGCTTGCCTCTTCGGCTACGCCTGATGCTAACGGCAACAGTTCGCGAACCTTCTGGTTGTATTCTTCTAACAATTCTAACTGGTCTGGTGATAACAGTTGCTTTTGACCATCAAGAAAAAGCTCTGATGAAGAAGTGATGAGGACTTTTTCTTGGTCTTTGCTTGTAAAACTTAAACCTTTGTCTTGTATCTCAATATTGTAGGCAAAATCTGCATCACAGGTCATATCGTTATCATGTGCAGATACGGATGCAGCTGATAGCGATAACGCAACAGCGAGAGTAATCGATTTAATGGGTGCTAACATAGTGTTCTCCTTAAGTCATAATCGTTTTAATTGGCAACAGCTGTGCTGTGCACATACTTTTAGATTAAGGATTTACATCAAAAGGTTTAGCAAATTAATGTTCGAAAAGGCTGTTTAGGGTAACAAAATGTAAACAGTCTAGTACTTTTTGGAAGGAAATGTTCTATTTTTCAGCTAGATACCAATGTTGCTTAAACTGTTCGAAATACGTCGAATAAAGCTGCTTAGCGATGGATATTCACGTTCAAAGTTGTATAAACGCTCTTGAAAACGCTCGATCAAGTACTCTTCTGGGTTCTCTTCAGCGTCTTGTTGAAACAATTTCGACTCGATGATTAGCTCCAACTTCGCTAGAGCCAAAGTATCCTCTTTGCTCAGTGTTTCTCGGCCATCTAGCTCAGTTATTAACTGCTCTGCAAGGGCCTTAAGTTTAGAGTTCTCTATATCTGAATGACTCATATTTATTACCTCTGAAACATTTTTTTACCCATTCTATGTGATAGACACATAAATTTCATTGGTCTAAACAGTATCATGACATATAATTTCCCACGGGTCAGTAGATCCGATAACACAACGATACAGAAGGACTATTATGAAAAAATTACTCATTGTTATTGTGATAGCAATTGCTATTGCGGCAGGGATTTACTTCTTTAAGGGAGGGAAAGTTGGCGGGCTGAGCATTGGTAGCTCATTACCTTCAGATAATCCTGTTCTTGAATACGTTCCAGCAGACACAGTCTTCTTTGCGGGAAGCGTCGAACCTTTAGATTTTGCTAAAACTCTAGAAATGAGCAGTAAAATGGGCTTCGATTACTCAGCAATGATGAGCGCTGGTTTTGATGACCTAAAATCTGATTTAGGCGATGCTCCCGACGCTGCGAAAGTATTAGTTAGCATTTATGGTGACTATTTAAAAGCTGTTAACAAGAAATCGGTTAAAGAGCTAGGTTTACGCAGTGAACTTAACATGGCTGTTTATACGGTTGGCGCATTGCCAGTTATCCGTATAGAGCTAGACGGTACTGACGCTTTCTCAAATGCTATTGCTAAGATCGAAGCTGATCAAGGCGTAACAGCTACTGTTAATACTGTAAACGGTGTTGAATATCGCGAGTACAGCTTGGACGATGGTTATGATGAAGTTCCAATGACTCTTGTTATTGCTACTCATGATAACCAAGCGGTTGTTACTATCAATACTGAGTTGGATGACGCTAAAGACTTACAACGTACTTTGTCTGAAAAACCAACAACTAACATTCTTGATGGCGGCGTTCTAAACGAGCTGGCGTCTGATAACGGTTACTTAGGTTACTCAATCTTCTTACTAGATAATCTTGCGATTGTTGACGGTATTACAAAGCCAAGCGCAAATGCATTTGGTAAAAGCTTACAAGAGCTGATGACGGCTTATGGCGCCGGTAACGAAATGCAGGATATTCAAACACCAGCATGTAACACTGAACTAACCGGCCTAACTAAGAACTGGCCTATGCTTTCAGCAGGTTACACTGAGTTTGATGACAGCAATGCTAGCTACAAAATGGTTCTTAAAGGCGGTAATGCTGACCTACTAGAAACTTTAGGCAAACTTCGTGGCCACATTTCAGACAACGTCTCTAACGATGACTATGTCATGAGCTTTGGTCTTGGTTTCGATATGGATCAAGTAGTTCCTGTTATTACCACTGTTTGGGAAAGTTTGACCAAAGAAGACTTCTCTTGCCCTCCTCTAGTTGAGATGCAAGACGGCCTTCGTCAATCAAACCCAATGATGCTTGGCATGATGTCTGGCATGGTTGCGGGTATTAAAGGTGTTGGCTTTAGCGTTGTAGAAATGAACGAGAACGCGCTTGCAAACATGGAACGCAACCCAATGGCCTTCATGCAAGACAGCCAATTGTTAATCACTGTAACCGCTGAGAAGCCACAAAACCTTCTTCAATCATTAGGCATGTACGCTCCAGAACTTGCTCAAATGAAGCTTGAAGATGGCGGCGAGCCTCAAGTGCTTCCTGCAGGCGTTGGTGCAGAAACTAAAATCGCACTTCGCGGCCACGACTTAGTATTGATGATGGGTCAAACTGATAACTTAATCAGTAAAGTTGAAAGCAATAACAGCTTAGACAAAAACGGCCTAATCACTTTCTCAATGGACTTTAAAAAGTACATGAGCTTACTTGAAGCAACGATGGAATCTGCATCGGCTAACGCTTATGGTAGCGAGAAAGAAATGCTTGAAGAACAAAAAGAAGTGTTCTCTGAGTTGAAAAAAGCTGATGGTCTTATCAAAGGTAGCTTTGATATCACAGACCAAGGCATTGTTACGGACAGCTCGTATCAAGCAAAGTAATACAGCTTTATACCAACCGTAAAAAAGCCCAGCATCCGCTGGGCTTTTCTTTTAGGCTGTTAAATTGTTTGACTAAGGGCTTAAATAATTAAGCAACTCTAATCTTCATCTTTTGCAGTGCTTGGTCTAAATCTGCAATGATGTCTTCAGGATGCTCTAATCCTACAGAAATTCGAATTAATGTTTCGCTGATACCTGCTTCACTACGCTCTTCTGGCGTGTACGTTGAATGCGTCATTGATGCTGGGTGTTGAATCAAAGTTTCAGCATCGCCAAGACTCACTGCAATGTGACAAAGTTCTAGATGATTCATAAAACGAACAGCATCATCAAATCCGCCAGCAGCCTCAAACGCAATGATGCCTCCTGCACGCTTCATCTGTGTACCAATTAAGTGATTCGCGGGATGGTTTTTTAACCCAGGGTAATACACCTGTTCGATGTCACCATGACCTTCTAAATAATCAGCGACCTTTTCTGCGTTATCACAGTGACGCTCAACTCGGACCGATAAAGTCTTTAAACCGCGAGTGATCAGCCACGCATCATTCGGGCTCATTGTGGCGCCCATATCTTTCTGGGTGGTCATTTTGATATGACCAATCTGCTCTGCAGAACCACACACAATACCGCCAATGACGTCGCCATGACCATTTAAGTATTTCGTAGCGCTATGGATGATCAAATCCATTCCGTAATCGCTAGGCTGCTGTAGGACTGGCGACATGAAAGTGTTATCCATAATCGTCAACAAGCTGTGTTTTTTTGCAATAGTACCAATCATCTCCATATCGACACAGACCAAATTCGGGTTGATCGGCGTTTCAAAGTAGATCAGTTTCGTGTTGTCTTTGATTGCTTCTTCAACTTCTTTTTCATCAGTAATATCAACAAACGTCACCTCAATACCGAAATCAGCAAACTTATGATTAATTAGCGCAAAACTACAACCGTATAGTGCAGATGAAGCGACCAAATGATCGCCTTGCTTTAAGTTAGCCAGTAATGTGGCTGACACCGCCCCCATACCAGAGCCAAACGCTGCCGCATCTTCAGTATTCTCAAGCGCTGCCATCTTTTGCTCAAGTTCACGCACCGTTGGGTTACCTAAACGACTATAGATGTAGCCCTGCTCTTCGCCCGCAAAGCGATTAGAGCCTTGCTGGACATCGTCAAAAATAAACGTTGAGGTTTGATGGATCGGGGTTGCTAATGAGCCAAAACTCGGGTCTCCAATGCGACCCGCGTGAATCGCTCGCGTTTCAAGATGATTAAAATGCTGTGGTTTGTTGGACGACTTCATAACTTCACTACCTAGGGTTATTGTAGAAAGTTATTCCTCCAGTTTTATGGCCGTTGTGGTCTTAACCTCTTTCACAACCAAACTGGTGTGAATCCGAGCAATACCATCTAGCGGTATCATTTTCTGAGAAATAAAACTTTCTAGTGCCTGAGTATTTCGTACCGCCACTTTCAATAGATAATCATATTCGCCAGTGACGTTATGACACTCCAATACTTCAGGCCATGAATTTACAGTCGCTAAAATACTTTGGATTTGTTCTACACTGTGAAGCTGGAGGTTAAATTCGACAAAGCATAAGTTGTCAAAACCGAGTCGATGCCGATCGACCAGCGCAGCGTATTGTCGAATGATGCCTTCTTGCTCTAGCCGCTTAACCCTTGCGTGCGTCGCTGGAGGAGATAAATTTACCCTTTTAGCTAATTCGGCATTACTCAAGCGACCTTCAGTTTGTAAAACATTGAGTATCTTCCGATCCAAAGCATCTAGCTTTACTGATGACGATTCTACCACCCAAACCTCCTTTGGCTGAATATAGTTAACCCAATTAAAGCAAAATAAATATATTCAATCATAAAAACAATCTTTTGACGAATATTATTCGACAGGCAATCAATTTCTGCTATCTTTGACGAATATAATCAAGCTGATACACTGAAGTCTGACCAGATAGCAATTGAGTATCACAGAAAACATTGAAAAAAGAAGCAGTTATACTGATTCATGGAATGGGGCGAAGTCGTCGCTCAATGAAAAAATTAGAGCGTTACTTAAGGCATAAAGGGTACGTCACTTATAATCGTAGCTACCCTTCTACAGTAGCTAATGTCGAGCGCTCAGCGGTCCACTATATCAATTCAGCGCTAGCCAATATTTCCCGTGATGAAATTTCTAAAATTCACTTTGTTACCCACAGCCTTGGTGGTTTGTTGGTTCGTTACTACCTGACACACCATAAGATTAAACAGGTGGGTCGTATCGTCATGTTAGCGCCCCCAAATAATGGTTCAGAGGTTGCCGAACGTTATAGAGATCACTTTTGGTATCGCTGGATGACTGGCGCTCCCGGCCAGCAGTTGCATAAAAATGATAACCCCTTACTGAATAAGCTTAGACCTCTTGAAGCTGAAGTTGGCGTTATTGCAGGTACACGCTCGTCTGACCCTTGGTTTAACCACGTTTTCAAAGGAGAGCACGATGGTAAGGTTTCTGTAAATGACACTAAGTTATCTGAAATGAAGGATTTAATTACTGTCGACCATGGTCACACATTCATCATGAACAAGCGTAAAGTGAAACGTCATATCGTCAACTTTCTTGCGCACGGCGACTTTTACCGCTCTCAACAACGAAAACACCTGTATGACCTAGAGAACTAGCGCGATGATTTACTTAACTCACGTATTGCGGCTAGAGCTTTCAATGCATCTTTAGACGGCACAAAAACATGATCGTGATGATAGGCTGCAACGACATTTGCGCTAATATTAGCTTTCGTCAGCACCTCAGATACAGCAGCCGTTAACCCCACAGCCTCAAGACTCGAAAGCACATTTAACGTTATACAACGAAAATGCCCTTCGTAAGCTAACTCAAAGAGTTCAGCCTGCTGTCTCGTGCATATCAGGCTAAGCCCTTCTTCTTCTTGAAAAATCGACAATACCTCTATATCTAAGGGCAACTCTTGCACACTGCAGAATACATAGTCATCGTCTAGTAATTCGGGATTAAGATCTGATAACAGTTTATTGAGATTCTTGATTGCCATACGACTCCATCAACCCTGAAATGAAAAAGCCCCACAATCATACCTCAGTAGGCTAGATTGCAGGGCTTAACTTAGAGACTACCGTTGCCGTTAGTCGTCTTTTTCTTCAGACTTTTTATCTGAATTGATTTTTTCCAATGTTTTCTCATGCTCTAGGTCGTAAGCTGGTGGCTCGCCGCCATCACCTTTCAAGTAGTGATCCATCCAACGCACAAGACGCAATGAATAATCATACTGTCCTGCAGCTTTACGGTTACCGTGACCTTCACCTGGATACAAGACCAAACGCACAGGAGCTTGTCCTAGGGTTTTCACATAGCGGTACAACTCCATCGATTGTGATGGGTGCACACGCGTATCGGAGTCACCGTGCATGATCAATAAAGGGGTTCTAGCATTTTTCACATGATAAATCGGACTTGTTTCGAGCATCCACTGATAGTCGTCCCAAGGCCAAGCTCTAGCGTGTACCGCGTGCATTTCGTTAGGAATGTCCGTTGTACCGAACTTAGACAGCTGATTCGAAATACCCACAAACATAACCGCTGCAGCATAATGCTCAGACAGTTTTGTTGCTGACCAAGCTGTAGCGTAACCGCCATATGAGCCGCCGGTGATACCAACTTTACCACTATCGACCATACCTTTTTCGACTAGAGCCAATTTACCATCAAGAATATCGGTAAACTCAGGATCAGCGTAAGCATGCTGGTCTAAACGTGCAAATTCATCACCACGTCCTGTGCTACCACGGTAGTTTGGAATAAAGGCGAAGTAGCCTTTGGCTGCAACCGCTTGAATCGGATCGGCATAACGCGTATTCCAGCCATTTGAGCGATGAGCTTCTGGGCCACCGTGAATAAACGCAATCATTGGGTAGCGCTTGCCCTTTTTGTAATTCAGCGGATAAACAAGAACGCCTTGAATTTTCAGCCCATCACGCGCTTCATATTCGAAACCTTCTTGCTTGGCTAATGCAACATCGTCTAACCAAGGGTTAGAGTTGGTTAGACGCTGCATGCCTGCGCCAGTAACGGCAAACAACTCTCGTGGATGCTTCGCTGTATCCGCAAGAACATAAACAGCACCATTGTCAGCTACTGAAAGGCTACGCTGAATGCCATTACCATAATCAACCAAAGGCATTGCAGCGATACGACGCTTAACGGCAGCTTTGACAACACGACTTTCTAAGCCTTTGTGCTCAATATAAATCAAGTCATCATTGTGCCACTCAACATCCATGACATGGCTGTTATCGTTAGTCACACGCTTAGAAACGGTTTCGTCATCGACGTTCGCGATATACAAAGCACCAGCCGTTGGGTCGTTATAATCATTCGCACCGATAAACGCGATGTTCTCACCATCGGTTGACCAAACAGCTTTGCCTTGCTTGCCTTCAGTTTTAAACTTAGCAACAACATCACCATCTAAATCAATGACTTGAAGAGTTTTCTTCATGTAGATGTCATCAATCAATGGCGTTGGCGATACTTGCACTAGAAGCTGATCGCTAACCGGACTGAATTTAGCGCTGATCACGCTACCTTCGATATCAATAGCCTGTGGCTTGGCTTCCTCGTCGTTTAAGTCATAAAGCCATGCTTGAACATTCTTGATGTCTTCTTCGTAGACATTGGCTTGAAAGCCTTTTTGAACTAAAGCTTCTTTATGTTCTGGAGCGCCTTCTTTAGCGATAAATACTAACTTATCACCAGCACTATTCAGACTGTAACTTAGGATATTATTATTAGTGCTAACAACTTTTTGCGACTCACCACCATCTACAGGAATGCTGTAAACACCGGCGAATGTGTCGTCATTGCGCATTGCTATGTAATAAATATGCTTGCTGTCTTTTGACCATCGAATGGAGCCTATATTGACTTTACCAGTAATAAAAGGCTTAGCTTCAGCACCAATTGGTTTCACATACAATTCTGACCAAGCTGTGCCGTCATCGTCGATATACGGCTTGCGCTTATTGCTCTTGGTATAAGCAACCCATTGGCCGTCTGGTGACACTTTCGCTGAGCCAACAGACTCAATTTTAGCGATATCTTCTAACGTTAAGCCTTTGTTTTCAGCAGCTTGGCTTGGCATTGAGCCCATAGCGCCGAACAAAGACAACCCCATGAAAAATAGTATTTTTTTCATACAATTACTCTGCTTTTTGGATTTAAGTTAGCATAGTAAAAAATGTGAAACAGGTCTAGTTGGGTTTGAGACTTAGATGAACTTTTATGGGTTTACAATGTTACAAACTGTTACAATTGCCATATGGCAAAATAGATTTGCGTGAATTACAGTACACCCTGAACACGACGGTTAACTACCCCCTAACTGTGTGTTCGCATCTCAAAATATCTCCTTCTCATTTTGAGACGCACTATTTAGCCCCCTTTTTGGGGGCTTTTTTATATCTGACTAACGGCCTATCACTTTTTTAGCTGCATCCTTACACACGCATCAAATATTGGACGATAGATCGCCTCCAACTCCTGCCGTGTAAAATGATTACCATGACGCTGATGAAGTGCAATGATAATGGCCTCTTCTCTTTCGGGAATGCGGGCAGACAAGCCCTGCTCTTGCTTTAAAGACATTAAGGATTGAACAAGCTCTGCCCTCTTTTCTATCAGCTGCACGAGCGCCTCATCAACCTCATCAATACTCCCTCTAATCGTTTCAAGCGACGTCATATCCACCCTTCTGCTGAATAAATCATGGTAACCTATTCTTATTATAGTAGAATTACGCCCATCGTGTTAAACCAACTACAGAGCAAGACAAGCCTATGAGCAAAAAGGATAATATTTACGCCAATCAACTTGAACAAGTTGAATCCTTTAGCTTTGACCAAAAAGTTGTCGAAGTCTTTCCTGACATGATCAAGCGTTCAGTTCCAGGTTATACGGCAATCATTGATGGTATTGGCCAATTAGCAAAGAAATATGTCCAGCCTACCAGCAATGTTTATGACTTAGGCTGCTCTTTAGGCGCTGCAACCTTATCGATCAGACAGGCTGTGAATAAGGAGAGTTGCACGGTATTAGCAATAGATAACTCCTCAGCTATGATTGAGCGGTGCCGCTTGATTCAGTCAGGTTATAACTTTGATATGCCAGTAGATGTTATTGAGGCTGATATTAATGATATCGAATTTGAAAACGCCAGCTTTGTGGTCCTTAACTTTACTTTACAGTTTCTACCAAGAGGCCAGCGGCAGCAGCTGATCAATAAAATCTACCAAGGTCTCAATACTGGCGGCGCATTAGTGCTGTCTGAAAAGCTAACCATGGGTTCGGAGCAACTCGACGCAAATATCATTGATGTGCATCATGACTTTAAAAAACTCAATGGATACAGCGACATGGAAATCGCACAAAAACGTGCGGCGTTAGAAAACGTGTTGATACCTGATACCCGTGAGCAACATTATCAGCGTTTTAAAGAGGCTGGCTTTACTCAGTTCGACACTTGGTTCCAACACTACAATTTCGCATCATTCATCGCCGTTAAATAAGCAGATTTACTATGTTTAGTTTCAACGATACTTACAATGCTTTAAATAATACTCGACTACATCCTTGGGTTGAGCAATTTAAAGATGCTGTGCATAAACGTATGGCCGACTACACCCACGGTAATATTTCTCAATGGGTCCAACTACTGAAAGATTTGCCAGAGATTACACCCGATGAGATTAATATCACTGATAAGGTATCAATCGGCAGTCGGGGCCAACTTAGCGATGGTGAGTTTTCCAAATTAGAGCAACTATTAAAACAGTTTCACCCTTGGCGTAAAGGGCCCTATCATCTGTTTGGTCAACATATTGATACAGAGTGGCGTTCAGACTGGAAGTGGGACCGTATAAAAAATCATATCAGCCCATTGGAAGACCGAATTGTTCTTGATGTAGGTTGTGGCAATGGTTATCACTGTTGGCGCATGGCCGCTCAAAACCCTAAGTTAGTGTTAGGTATCGACCCCTCGCAATTATTTTTAATGCAATTTGCTATCATGCAAAAATATTTATCAGACTATCCCGTACACTATCTACCCGTCGGGCTTGAATATCTGCCTCAGAATATGGGTAAACAGGGTTTTGACACTATTTTTTCGATGGGCGTTCTTTACCACCGTCGTTCTCCTATTGATCATATTATTCACCTTAGGAATTTACTAAAACCTGGCGGAGAGCTGGTGTTAGAAACCCTGGTGATTGATGGCGATGATGATCAGTGCCTTATTCCTAAAGATCGTTACGCACAAATGAATAACGTTTGGTTCTTACCAACAACGGGCATGCTGAAAAACTGGATGCGCAAGTGTGGATTAGAAGATGTGCAAATCGCAAATGTATCTACAACCAGCACCGAAGAACAAAGAGCAACCGACTGGATGACCTTTCAATCTTTAGAAGATTACTTAGATCCTCAGGATAAAAGCCTAACCATTGAAGGCTACCCAGCGCCTAAACGCGCCTTCATGATTGCGCAGAAACCGCTCCACAAAAACAAGACATAACACGATGAGCCACAAAGATTACCACGTTGTCCCATTCTGTCCTGCACCAGTCAGAATTATAAAACCAAACAAGCATTTCTTGTTTGTGGCGAAGCCTGCTGGATTATTAACCATCCCAGGTCGTCATGAAGAAAATAAAGACTGTCTCATCACACGCTTACAGCAACATCCAAAATCGCAAACTGCCACTGTCGTCCACCGCTTGGATATGGCCACATCAGGCATCATGATTATCGCGCTAAGCAAAATGGCTCACCGAGAAATCAGCCGACAATTCGAACACCGTGAAACACATAAACATTACATTGCCGTGGTAGACGGTATCGTAGAAGACGATAATGGCGTTATCGACTTACCTATGATTGCAGACTGGCCAAATCGCCCAAAACAAAAAATTGACTTTGAAGACGGTAAAAAAGCGATCACCGAGTGGCATGTCCTTGACAGAGATACCAGCAACAAGCGAACGCGACTGAAGCTAACACCAGTCACTGGGCGCAGCCACCAACTCAGACTACACTGCTTAGAGCTCGGCCACCCTATTTTAGGCTGTAATTTATACTCCAAAAACGGCTCAGAACACAAAGCCTCTCGACTCTTATTACACGCCGAGTCGCTTACAATCAAAGATCCAAAGACAGGAAAGCTTGTTACAGCTCAAGCGCCTTGCGCTTTTTAACTTGATTAAAAAACCAAGACTTGTCAGAATACCGCCGACTTAGTTGGTCATCCGTAGTTGGGTCTGCCCCGCTTTCAAAGAAAGCAAGGGTACAGTTGGATTTGGAGCGAAGCTCCAACAAGGTTCATCGGTTAAGAGTGAACTTACTGGTGAGCACTGAATATAATATGCACCCGTAGCTGGCCCCGCTTTCGAAGAAAGCAAGGGTACAGTTGGGTTTGGAGCGAAGCTCCAACAAGGATCATCGGTTATGAGTGAACTTACTGGTGAACACTGAAAAAAATATGCACCCGTAGCTCAGTTGGATAGAGCGTCGCCCTCCGGAGGCGAAGGCCGCAGGTTCGACTCCTGCCGGGTGCGCCATTTACTGAGACTTAAGTAGCTCAGACTTAGCCTTAAAGTGCTCAACTGTATTATCAACAACAGCCTTTATTTCGGCCTGATACTCCTGCTCGATCAGCATCATATCTCTAGTGAACTTCATTTGCTGTCGCTTCTCTAAATCAGTCCAAGCTTGATGAGTCGGGATATGAGCGGTTTTATCGTAAACAGTGTAATAAACCTCGAATGGTTTCCTTTCTTCTTCGCTTAAACGCAACTGATCAATCAAAACTTTTAAACGAACACATCCTTCAATAGTTGGGCACTGTTCTTGCTGCATGGCTTTTGATATATCCACAATACTCTCAACGACCGAAATCATCTGGTCCTGCCGTTTCTTAGCTAACGCCGCATGTGCAATTTTTTGTTGGGCTTTCTGCTTTCTCAGCTTTAATAGTAAATAACCTGCATATATGATGAGAACAAGTGTTATTAAAGATGCTACGTAGTAAAAGATTATCATGTATCCACTCTAGGATTTGATTGATGTCATCAGATGTCGTTAGGATACAGTTATTCAAAACACTTTTACAGCACCTAGATGTTGGCATCTGTTCATAGGTTTGATATAACCAAATAGACATTGACTTATTTTTAACAATAACGCTATTATCAGAGACATGAACATTCAAGCACAGCAATATTATTTTTACTTTTTTACTCCAAAGTCACCGGGAGGAGCTGTGTTTGCCTAGAAAAAAGTAAAACGAACAACACAAAAACCTCCCCACTGGGAGGTTTTTTTTTGCCTAAAATTATTTTTGAATCAACGGGATAGAACAATGATTGAACAACACACTATAGCTACAGAAGGCGCACAAGGACTGGATAACCTTCGTCAGTCAATAGGCCGACTTGACGAAGAGTTGCTAAAAGTCTTTGCTGAGCGCCGTAAACTCAGTCTAGCCGTCGCCGCCAACAAACTGGCAGCGAATCGAAAAGTAAGAGATCAAGCCCAGGAAAAAAACCTACTGAGCAACTTAACTGCGAAAGGTAAAGATCTTGGTATCGATCCCTGTGTCACCCTTAGCTTATTTCATAATATTATCGAGGACTCTGTTCGTAGCCAGTATGATTTTTTCTTAGAAAACACTAACCCTGAGGATTTAGCCCCCTTAAAATTGGCTGTGCTTGGTGAGCCAGATTCCTATAGCCATATTGCAGCCCAACAGCACTTCTCTACCAAGAAACGTCGGTTTAATCCTGAGCATTGCCCAAGCTTCCTATCTATTTTCAAGGCAATCGAATCTGGAGATGCTGACTTGGGTATCGTCCCTATCGAAAATACCACGGCAGGCAACATCACAGAAGTTTATGATCTGCTACTACAGTATCAGCTTAAAATCGTTGGAGAAGAAAAGCTCAAGGTCAAACATTGTCTTGTAGCGACCAAAGGCGCAACCATCAGTGATATAAAAGATGTGTACTCACACCCACAAGCTATCGCTCAGTGTAAAAGCTTCTTTAACCAGCACCCCACAATTAATAGTCACTTTCGTAGTAGCACCAGCTCTGCGCTAAAGCTCGTTGCTGAATACCAAAATCCAAGCATTGCAGCTATCGCTAGCGAACAAGCAGCAGAAAACTCAGGACTCGAAGTACTCAGCTACGGTATCAATAACTACCAAGAAAATTACACTCGGTTCCTATTTGTTGCTAAAAAAGATATTGATGTGCCTAGCGCCATTCCGGCGAAAACCACTATAACGTTGCAAACACCACAAAAGCCGGGCGCCCTTCTCGATTGTTTGCAGGTATTTAAAAATCACGGTATCAATATGACTAAACTTGAGTCTCGCCCTATCCCAACGAAACCATGGCAGGAACTGTTCTATATTGATTTTGAAGGTAATGCTTCCGATCTGATTATTGAAAAGGCCATCAGCGAACTTAAGCACTTGGCTTCAGAAGTAACGGTACTGGGCAGCTATCCAATGCATGATATTTTGGCGACTAAACTTGATCGTCATGCGTTAAGCAATCAATTCAATGCACTTTAAGGGTTACTACCATGTCTTCAAAAAATAACACTATCAACAATACCAATATTAACCGCCTCGATCTGTTACTAACTCCAGAGGCACTCAAGATTAAAATCCCTTTGACTGAAAAAGCCGCTAATACAGTCATCAAAGGCCGTAACACGATTCAAGATATTTTAGACGGTAGGGATAATCGAACATTAATTATTGCAGGACCTTGCTCAATTCACGATTTGGAAAGCGCCAAAGAGTACGCACAACGGTTAAAGAAACTCCATGATGAACTATCAGACAAGTTGTACATTGTTATGCGCACCTATTTTGAAAAACCAAGAACCAATGTGGGCTGGAAGGGTTTAATCAACGACCCAAACCTTGACGGCACAAATGATATGAATCTTGGTCTAACAAAAGGACGGGAGTTACTGGCATGGATCGCAGAGTTAGGCTTGCCTACTGCCACTGAAGCATTAGATCCGGTAACCCCACAATATATTGCTGATTTGATTAGCTGGTCAGCTATCGGTGCTAGAACCACAGAGTCACAAACACACCGAGAAATGGCTTCAGGATTATCGATGCCTGTTGGATTCAAGAACAGTACCGATGGTTCATTGACTGCTGCGGTCAACGCCATTATAAGCGCACAATCACCACATACCTTTATTGGTATTGATAACGGTGGGAATACTGCACTCTTACATACCAATGGAAACCCTTACTCACATATCATTTTACGCGGTGGTAAAACGCCTAACTATGATAAGCAAAGCGTGACCCAGTGCATCTCGAATTTAGAAAAAGCTAACATAACACCTCGTATTATTATTGACGCAAGCCATGGCAACTCAAGTAAAGACTTCACTAAACAGCCGGGGGTTGCTAAAGATGTTATCAAGCAAATAAAAGATGGCAACTCAAGCATTAAAGGGATCATGCTGGAAAGCCATCTCGTTGAAGGCAATCAAAAACTGTCCAACAACATGGTTTATGGACAATCCATTACTGATAGCTGCATCAGCTGGGAGACCACAGAAAGTTTATTAAGAGAGCTATAAAAAAGGCCGGGAGTCCCGGCCTATTCTACATCATGGATTAATTTTTAACTTTGCGGATATTGGCGTGTTAGATTTTCTTCCTTTGGAATACCATTCTGTTTATAAATGGTGCCGCCTTTAACAACAAGATCGACATGTTGCAAAAGATTGATGTATTTCAAAGCATCACCTTTAACCGCAATGATATCTGCGTACTTGCCAGGAACAATCGTTCCTATGTCTTTGTCAACGCCCATGAACTTTGCAGGCCAATAGGTAGCCGCCTGAATAGCTTCCATCACTGGAACATCAAAGACATCTACCCATACTTGTAGCTCATGCCATGTGGATTGACAATGAAACTTCATCGGTATACCGCTATCAGTACCGACCAATAAAATAGCACCAGAGTTGCGTAATTGATTAAACTTTGTTTTTAATGTTGGCTTACGTTTTGGTGTTAACTGCATGTAGTCAAGTCGCTCTGGATGTTGTATCGACTGTTCAATATCGGCAACGGTCTCTTTTGTTAAGCCACGTTTCCAGCACTGATTATCCAACTCCTCAGAATTCTTACGTGTGTATTCGTAGTTCCAAAGTCCCTCAACGGTTGGTGTCCAATATAGTGGTCCACCACTGATACGCCCTTTAGCCGTTCTTTCCTTCAACATTTCCATAATGTCATCAGGATATTCTGGCGCTGTAGTTAATCCAGTATGCTCGAAGTTATCAACACCAATCTTTAAGCCGATACGGATCTCATCAGGCTTGTGAGAATGGCCTACTACCTTCATACTTTGCTTATGAGCTTCATCCACAATTGCTTTGGCATGGGACAGCGGCATGACGTCGTGATCAATCAACTTAACAACATCCATTCCGGCTTCTTTTAACTGACGAACTTTCTTTCTGGCATCTCGCTCGCTAGAAACACCCCAGCGGAAAGCTTCTGTTCCAGGGTAAGGTTGGTGTTGCAGAAATGGACCTGACATAAACATTCTAGGTCCACTTAGTTCTCCAGAAGCAATACGTTCTTTAATCGATTTTGACTCATCAAGCGGAGCTCCTAAATCACGCGCACTTGTAACCCCAGCCAACAAGAGTTGCTCAGCTGATGCGGGCATGATTTCACTGCCAAGCTTGTCGATATAAGCTTTGTCCCAGTAAGCGTAGTCTGAATGGCCATTAATCATCAGGTGGACATGCATATCCCACAACCCAGGCAATACCGTCATTCCTTCTGTAGAAATCGTTTCATAACCATCAGGTACGGCTAAGCTCTGCTCAGTACCAACAGCAACAATTCGTTCGTCCTTAACTAGGATCACACTGTCATGGATGACATTGCCACCCGTGCCATCGACCAGAGTACCACCCACAAAAGCTTTTAAAGCTGATGCGCCTGCAACATTAGGTAGCCATAAACCAACGATAACTGCTAATAAATATTTAATTTTCATTATCACCTCTTTGAGTTATTTCTTATCGTCTTTTTTTGATTCTTTAGCATCTTTTAAAGGTAGCGACTCACCTGTAACCGACTGTAAAGGCAAAGACTGCTTATCTTCATCGTTAACAATATTCAGGTGCACATCGCGTTGTGGGAAAGGAATTTCAATACCGTACTTTTTAAACGCTGTATCAAGCTCCCACATGTAAATACTGCTGATCCTCGTCGGGCGTCTGACGCCATAATGCGCAACCCACACCAATAACAAAAAGTTGACACTGTTGTCACCAAAGTCAGTTAACCAGACATCAGGCTCTTTGCCAGGAATATTTTTTAACGTGTACTGGACATTATTAGCCGCTTCTATCGCTGCTTTTTTAACGATTTCTTTATCTGTACCGTATGCAACGCCAAATGGAATACGAACTCGTCGGGTTGACTCTTTGAGCGTCCAGTTGGTCACAATGTTCGTCACCATGTATGAATTCGGAATAATTACATCAATGTTGTCATTGGTGTTAATCCGAGTGCTACGAGTTTTAATCTCACGAACCTGCCCGGTTGTACCGTCTTCAAGTTCGATATAATCGCCCACTTTGAGCGTTTTCTCGAACATGATGGTTAAACCCGACACGAAGTTACTAACTAAATTCTGTAAACCAAAGCCGATACCAACCGATAGTGCACCAGCAATTAAGGTTAAATTGCTAAGGTTTAACCCTAGTGCGCTAAAGCCGGCGACTGCTGCAATAAAGATAATCAGGTAGTGAATCAGTCTGTGTAATAAATACAACGACGAGCTGTTTTTAATTTTGTGCTTCTTTTCAAATCGATGAACAAGGAAGCTGACCAGCTTAGAAACAAGATAACCAATTAAAATGATGAAGCAGAGATTAATCAGCGGCAATAGTGTGATTGGGCGTTCGTTAATGCTAAATAAAGGTCTGTTTACCAACTTCACAGCGGAATCCCAGGCCTGCTCAGTAAACTCTTTGATTGAGTCCCAAGTTTTGTTGAGCCCCGTTTGTTGTTTATCTTCGATATCCTTTAAAAGGGATAAGAGTAATTCGTTATCGCTAATCGTGATTCTGACGTCAGACATGGCCCGTAGTAACTGCTGAGCCTTACGTCGTCGCTCATCTGATAACCTTTGTAGGTTTTGCTTCTCTTCCGTGGTTTGCTGCCTTAAGTTAATGTCTGAAGACAGTAATGTGTCCCTAGCTAAGGTCTCAGCTTTTGTTACCTCATCCTCAGCTAATTGAATCGCTCGCTCTGAGCCCGCGATAAGATTTCGCAATTCGTCTAAATCGGGCTTGTCTCCTTCTTCAAGTAAGCTAATAGCAGCTAACCGATCTTGATCATCAGCACGTTGAATTTTAAGTAATACTTCGTGATAAGCCAGTAAAGACAGCGCCAAATCTAGCTTTAAAATTTCATAGCTAGTAAATCCTATGCTCGTTTCGGAGATATCACGACTTAACTTTAAATTGAGCTGCTTGAGATCCTCATCCAGTTCTTCTTTTTCTTGTTGAAGCTTTTCTCTTTCTTCTTGCGGGTAAGGCTCAAATGAAATTCTCTGACGAGCCTCTTCAAGAGTACTCTCCAAGCTTTCATACTCAGTGTTTAAACTATCCTCACGACTTTTAAGGTTAGCTAAAAGTTGTTCTTCAATAACTTTGCTGAGTTGACTGTTAATCCAGTTTAATACTATCGATAGTTGCTCAACACTACCGGCATCACTATTAAGGTATGAAACCTTGAGAACATCCAGTGTGTTCGATGTTTGCCCAATACTATCCGTTACTCGGCTAATCTCTTCTTGCGTTTGTTTAAGCAAAAAGTCTACCTGCAGTCGAAGTTGGTTTACTTCTAAATAGTCTTTAACACTGTAGGTCTCTTTGAGAATTAACGCTTTGGGTATATCGAGGTCATTTTTCTTGGAGTATTTAAGCTTTTTGTACTCTTGTGCAAGGTTCCGAATAATCGCTATTCGCTCTAATAATTCACCTCGTTGCTCCCCTTCTACCTCATTAACAGCAGACTCTAGTTTTTTTATGAATTTTTGGAACTGGTCTTCGAACGTTTTAGCTTCTTCTAATTCTTTATACTGATTCCACCAACGACTACTTAAATCTCGAATATTGGGAGTTTTATCTGCCGAGTCTTGTTTGTCATTGAGTAAATTGAGAGGGTCTTGATTAGAGGCAGCATAAAGAGAGGCAGGAGGCACTGATATGCCTAGTATAAACAGTAACAGTATTAGGCCAAAGTAGCGTTTCATCAAAAGTATTTTAGTTCCTTAAAAGTCATGTATTGCTTCAATATTGATAATCAGTGTATCACTTTACGTCGCTAAATTATTCTATCATAAGGAGTTTTTTGTAAAATCAAGCTAGCTTCTTATGTTTTACTGCCCAGTTTTTGGGCATACATAAAAAAAGCTGCACAAGGCAGCTTTTTCTTTTAACTCATGTAAGGCTTTAAAGCATCGGGAATATCTATGGTGCCATCTTCATTCTGGTAGTTCTCCAAAATAGCGACTAACGTACGCCCTACAGCCAAACCAGAGCCATTCAAAGTATGTAGCAACTCCGGCTTACCGGTTTCAGGGTTTCTCCAGCGCGCCTGCATACGACGTGCTTGAAAGTCACCCGTATTACTGCACGAAGAGATTTCGCGGTAAGTATTTTGGCTTGGCAGCCAAACTTCAATATCGTAGGTCTTGGTCGCACCAAAACCAATATCGCCTGAACATAAATTAACGACTCGATACGGAAGCTCAAGCAGCTGCAACACCTTCTCGGCATGACCAATTAACTCTTCAAGCGCTTGCATAGAGTCTTGAGGCTTAGTCATATGCACCAACTCAACCTTTTCAAACTGGTGCAAACGAATCAAGCCACGGACATCACGCCCATACGATCCCGCTTCACTTCTAAAGCATGGTGTGTGTGCAGTGAACTTCATAGGTAGCTCATCTGCCTCAATGATTTCATCCCGCACCATGTTCGTCACAGGTACTTCAGCCGTTGGGATCATGTAAAGTTGCTTGCCGTCTTGGTTCTTGCCTTGGGCTTTGAACAAGTCCTCTTCGAACTTTGGTAACTGCCCCGTCCCAGTCAAACTTTCAGCATTAACTAGGTACGGCACATAGATTTCTTCATAACCATGCTCTTTTGTATGCAGATCGAGCATCATCTGTATCAAAGCACGATGAAGCTTGGCCACAATACCACGCTTAATCACAAAGCGACTTGCTGAAATTTTGGCAGCACTAGCAAAATCGATACCGTTAAGGTTTTCACCCACTTCTACGTGGTCTTTTGGTTCAAAAGAGAAATCCCTTGGTGTCCCCCACTGCCTAACTTCTACGTTATCGTTTTCGTCTTTACCTTCGGGAACAGACTCATCTAACAGGTTAGGAATACCAGCCAGCATATCATCAAGCTGCGCCATAACCTCATTAAGACGCTCTTTTCCGGCATCTAATTTCTTTCCTAGGTCAGCAACTTGGTCTAATAAAGGCTGGATATCTTCACCACGAGCTTTAGCTTGACCGATAGACTTGGAACTCGTATTACGCTCGTTTTGTAATTCCTGAGTTTCCACTTGAATTTGCTTACGCTCATCTTCAAGTTTTTGATACGTTGCAACGTCCAGCTCAAACCCGCGTTTGGCTAAGTTTGCTGCGACTGCGTCAATGTCGTTACGTAATAGTTTTGGATCAAGCATTAGAATTTAATAGTCCTATGAATTATTAGCCCGACATTCTACCACCAAGCCAAGCGCCAACAAACACGAAAAGCAGGCAAAGTACTAAATTTCCAAGAATATTCATGCCGGCTTTTAGCCAAACTTGTTGTTGCAACAGGTACATCGTTTCTAGTGAGAATGTCGAAAAGGTGGTTAGGGCTCCCAAGAAGCCAATCATAATGCCCTCTTTAAGGGTCATCGAAACCTGAGCATTCTGCCAATAACTGAGCAAAAAACCAGCAACGAAGCAGCCCACAACATTTGCAATCAAGGTACCGTATAGAAACTGCTCACCGAATAACCACTGTGAAAAATCACGAATTTTGAAGCGCGTAATAGCACCGAAAGCACCGCCCAGACCTATAGCTACTATAACTGCCCAGTTCATACCTTAGCTAACTCCTCTTAAGTGCTTCTTCTGTTCGTTGTTGTAGCCACGCCATTTTTTCAGCAATTTTCTTTTCCAAACCACGCGGCACAGGCTGATAGTACTCAGCTGGCATTTTTTCTTCCGGAAAATACTCCTGTCCTGCCGAAAATGCATCTGGTTCATTATGATCGTAACGATACCCTTTACCATACTCCAAGTCTTTCATCAGACTGGTTGGAGCGTTTCGAATATGCATCGGCACTTCATAAGTTGGCTCATTACTGACATCTTTGCGCGCTTGATTGTAAGCGTTATACACAGCATTACTTTTGGGTGCGCAGGCTAAGTACAAGATCGCTTGTGCAATCGTCAATTCTCCCTCTGGACTCCCAAGACGCTCTTGTACATCCCAAGCATTAAGCGCCAGGGTTAAACCACGAGGGTCAGCGTTTCCAATATCTTCACTGGCCATCCTGACCACACGGCGAGCCACATACAGCGGATCACAGCCCCCATCTAGCATTCGGCAGTACCAATACAAAGCGGCGTTAGGGTCACTGCCACGAACAGACTTATGAAGCGCTGAAATTTGGTCATAAAAGTGCTCACCACCTTTGTCAAAACGCCTCAGGGACTGAGTTAAAGTTTCCTCAAGGATTTTTTGGTTGATCAATGGCGCTTCGTCATTATCAGCCTGCGCTAATTCGGAGGCTAACTCAAGAAAATTTAACAGTCTGCGACCGTCACCATCAGCAGCCTGGATGAGTATTTCAGCTGCATCCTCTTCGACATTCAGCCCAGTGGCGCCAAGGCCTTGTTTTTCATCTTTAAGCGCACGATCTAGTAGTTTTCGTAGCGCCGAGCTGGATAAGTCTTTGAGAACAAAGACTCTTGCTCGCGATAACAATGCATTGTTTAGCTCGAACGACGGATTTTCAGTGGTGGCCCCAATAAAAGTCACGGTGCCATTTTCCACATAAGGTAAAAAAGCATCTTGCTGCGCTTTATTGAAACGATGAACCTCATCAACAAACAGTAAGGTTTGCTTGCCCTGCGCTTGGTATTGTTTCGCTTCCTCAACTGCTGCTCGAATATCTTTTACGCCAGCTAACACTGCTGAGATAGTAATAAAGTGTGCGTTTGAAGTATTGGCGATTAATCGAGCTAAGGTGGTTTTCCCAGTGCCGGGAGGGCCCCAGAAAATCATCGAGAAAGGTTTTTGGGCTTCTATGGCCTGAAAAAGAGGTTTTCCAGGCGCCAGTAAATGCTCTTGACCAACATAGTCCTCAATATTCTGAGGGCGCATACGGTCGGCCAAGGGGACATAAACATGTGAGTCGTTAAATAATTGGTCCTGTTGACTCATGTAAGTCGCATAA
The DNA here is from genome assembly GCF_020005165.1 of Kangiella taiwanensis. Lineage (GTDB taxonomy): Bacteria > Pseudomonadota > Gammaproteobacteria > Enterobacterales > Kangiellaceae > Kangiella > Kangiella taiwanensis. The sequence goes on along the minus strand of NZ_JAHCLT010000003.1, from coordinate 23,826 downwards.
ATCGCTAAGGTTTATCAGCATTGTCCGCGACTTTTTCACGATTATCAATAACATCAACACCTTCAGGGATTTCAAAGCTAAAATGCCCTTCTTCGAATTCTGGTTCAAGGTTAACTTCAGAGAATTCAATTAGGGTGCTCTGACCAAGGTTGTCATTAACCTGTAAGGCCACCAGATCATCCCCTTTAAACTCAATAAGCAAGCGCTCAAATAAAGCGTCATCAGCTTTAGAACTCAACTGGAACAACAAAGAATCTTCCGTTTCAGACGCTATTTCGGCAACATTATAATTATCAACGATATCAACCTGCTCTTTGGTCAGGATAGCGGCAGGTGTCGTTTCTAAGCTTTCATCAAGCCCCGATACATTGATTTGTTCAATATCACGGTCAAACTGCCACAAGCTCTCTCCATCCGCGACAATTTCTTGCTCGTAGGGATCTGACACAACCCAGCGAAACTGTTTAGGACGTTGCAGTTCGAAAGAGCCCGACGAACGATCTAGCACCGTATTAAACTCATCACGAATTTCTTGGGTGAAAGCCGCTTTGTACGTATTGATATTCTGTAGCTTTTCTTGCAGCTTGTGAGCTGCATCAGCTTGAACATTCAAACTAGCAACTAATAAACTGATTCCCAGCGTTAAAATTCTAACGGCTTGTTCAAATAACGTTTTCATATAAAACCTTAAAAGCTTTTATTTATTGTTTACTGTTATACAGCCCCAAGGCTGAATTTTGACTTAACAATTTTGTTGTTTAGAGGCATAGAGCCAGTTATGGAGCTTAGAATCATTAACGAAACAGCCCAGTGCAGATTCAGCGTTAGTGGCCTAAAACTGCACATTTGGTTTTGAGCGTTAACGAAAACAGTTTAGTACAGATTCAGCGTTAGTGGTGCTGGCAAGACGCGGCGTAACTTATTTTTTGCTAGGAGTTTACATGCAGTAAATGACGAAGCAAAAAATAAGTTACAACAAAGTATTGCCAAACAAACTAGCTGAATTAGTCTTTAGGCGGTGGCGGCGCTAACACCTCCCTCGCCCCGTTACTGCCCATCTCCGACACAATACCCGCAGCCTCCATAGCCTCAACCATACGCGCGGCTCGGTTATAGCCAATCTTTAAGCGACGCTGGATACCTGAAATTGAGGCACGACGACTTTCTGTCACAATGGCAACCGCTTGGTCAAACAATTCATCTTGCTCGCTATCACCACCGTCCATTCCCGGCATGCCTGGCACTGGCACTTCGGAAGTCCCGCTGATCACCTCTTCGATATAGTCTGGCTCACCGCGTTGTTTCCAATCTTCGACTACTCGATGTACTTCATCATCATCAACAAAGGCACCATGAACACGGGTCGGAATATTGCTACCACCCGGTAAGTACAGCATGTCACCCATGCCGAGAAGTTGCTCGGCACCTGTCTGATCAAGCACGGTTCGTGAATCAATCTTTGAGGATACCTGGAAACCGATACGAGACGGGATATTCGCTTTAATCAAGCCGGTGATAACATCTACCGATGGACGCTGTGTCGCCAGTATCAAGTGGATACCTGCAGCACGCGCTTTTTGTGCAATACGCGCGATTAATTCTTCAACTTTTTTGCCGACAATCATCATCATGTCAGCTAGCTCATCAATCACAATCACTATTGACGGTAACTTATCCAATGTTGGCGGCGCTTCTTCTAAATCATCCGTCGGTTGCCATAATGGATCTTTAATTGGCTCGCCAGCCTTGATAGCATCTTTAACTTTCTTATTGAAGCCCGCAAGATTACGCACACCTAACGCCGACATTAAACGATAACGACGCTCCATTTCACCAACAGACCAACGTAATGCATTCGCCGCGTCCTTCATATCCGTGACCACTTCACACAATAGGTGCGGGATCCCTTCATAAACACTCAACTCAAGCATCTTAGGGTCAATCATGATCATGCGTAAATCTTCAGGCGATGACTTATAGAGCATACTGATGATCATGGCGTTCACACCGACGGATTTACCTGAGCCCGTTGTACCAGCAACCAGTAAATGCGGCATCTTAGCCATATTAACCACCACAGGATTACCAGCGATATCCTTACCCAGCGCCATACTCAATGGTGATTTAGACTTTTCAAATTCATCACACGCAAGAACTTCACGAAGTCGAACAATCTCACGGCTTTCATTAGGTATCTCAATACCGATGTAAGTTTTCCCAGGAATGACTTCAACCACTCGCACAGAGATAGTCGATAATGAACGAGCTAAGTCTTTCGCCAGATTCGAAATCTTACTGACCTTAACGCCTGGTGCTAGCTCGAGTTCGAACCGAGTGATCACAGGACCAGGGTGAACTTCCATCACTTCGGCATCAACATTAAAGTCTTTGAGCTTCAATTCGACTAGGCGAGACATCGCCTCAAGCGCTTCTTCCGAATAATGATTCTTTGGCGGTTCAGGCTCGTCCAACAGCTCCATTCTGGGCAAAGGGCCTTCGCCTGCACCTTCGAATAATGGCTTCTGCCGTGTTTTCTTTTCCACTGTCGCGCTTGGAGGAACCGAGGCAACTTTCGGTTCAATTTTGACCGGCTTTCGTGTTTCTCTTTTGGTTTTTTCTTGCTTGATGGCTTCTTTTCGCTTCACCACCACCTGTTTCACTTCTTTGGCTTCTTGTTTCTTTTCCTTAAACGACGCATACCAAGCTCTGAAATTGTTGAAACTATTGATAGTCCAGCTGCCCACAGCGTCCATGATTTTAAGCCATGAAATCCCTGTGAAGAGAGTGACACCTGACAGGAATAGCGCCAGCAAGATCAAAGTAGTACCGTAAAGCCCCAAAGAACCAATAATAAGGCCCACAATGGCTTTACCTAAAATTCCTCCCGAGAAATATACAATGTCCGTTTGTTGCTGACACACTTCCATGCCTGCAACACAACGATCGCCAAAATGCTGATAGAGCAAGCCCGCACCTGCAATGATAGCGATTACCAAGCCAACACTTTTAATGAGCCAAAAGCTTTTAGGGTGAGAAACATCTTCTTTGCGTTCGCTATAGACAAGGTAGCCAAAGTAAGCAACGACCAATGGAATCAAGTAAGCCAGATAACCGAACAGATGTAGGAAAAAGTCTGCGAACCATGCTCCACCCTTACCTGCCGCGTTTTGCACAGGCGCACCGCTACCGTTGGTAAAAGAACCGGGATCATTCGGGTTATAGCTCAGCAAAGCCAACAGCAAAAACAAAGCAATCGTAACCAGGATGATCATCCCGCCTTCGCTAAGTCTTTTACGGAGTATTGCCTTTGAATCTAACTGAGTATCTTTTTTCTTCGTTGCAGCTTGTTTTGTTTTAATTTTACTCAAAATATTATCCTAATCGCTACCTACTACCCATTCTAATCGAAGTTACAGCTATCTCAAGCACCATAATGCAAAAACGCTAACGAAGCATAATTGCGCATAAAGTTGACATTAATCATTTGATTTTTGGTCAGAAATTGGCAACAAACTGGTTTCTTTGACCTCTTCCATCACCATATATGAGCGTGAAGCCCTGACACCCGGCAACTTCAACAAGGTTTCGCCCAACAATTTACGATATGCCTGCATGTCCCCAACGCGCGCTTTAACCAAATAGTCGAAATCGCCAGACACCAAATGGCACTCTAATATTTCTGGAATATTGGCCACCGCATTATTGAACTCAGTAAACATGTGTGGCGAAGTGTGCATCAATCTAATTTCAGCAAATACCAGCAATGATGCTGACAGTTTCTTTGGATTTAATTTCGCCGAATAACCTTCAATAAAACCATCCTGCTCAAGCCTTTTCACACGCTCCAAACAAGGCGTTGCACTTAAGCCAACCAATTTAGCCAACTCTACATTAGAGATCCGACCATTAGCCTGTAATTCACGAAGAATTCGGCGGTCAATACGGTCAAGAATTTGCTTGTTTGAACTTTTAACTTTCACAGAATAAAAACACTGTTTTTTTAACTAATACAGATATTTATACTACAAAAAGCCAAACATTAGCAAATAAAACTGGATAAACAGCATTATAATAGCGATTTTTACTACCCCTCAAAGGGCTTAATTCAACCGTCAATTTGGAGCAATATTATGTTGATCGGTGTACCTAAAGAAATCAAAAATCACGAGTACCGCGCAGGTATGGTACCGGGCAGTGTTCGTGAAGTTATCGCGCATGGTCACGAGGTTATCGTCGAGACTAATGCTGGTGCTGGCATCGGCTTTACTGACGACGATTATGTCGCAGCTGGCGCTACTGTTGTGGATACTGCAGAAGAGGTATTCGCGAAAGCTGAAATGATCGTCAAGGTCAAAGAACCTTTGGCTGAAGAGCGTAAACGTTTACGTAAAGACCAAATTCTATTTACATACCTGCACCTTGCTCCAGATATGCCACAAACTCAAGATTTGGTTGATTCAGGCGCTATTTGTATTGCGTATGAAACAGTTACTGGCCGTACAGGTGGTTTACCACTATTAGCACCGATGTCTGAAGTTGCTGGCCGTATGTCTATCCAAGCAGGCGCTCAATGCCTTGAGAAGTCTCGCGGTGGTCTAGGTATGCTATTAGGCGGTGTTCCGGGCGTATCTCCAGCTAAGTGTGTTGTTATTGGGGCTGGTGTTGTTGGTAGTAACGCTATCCGCATGGCCGTTGGTCTTGGCGCTCGAGTCGTTGTTCTCGATCGCAACGTTGACGCCCTACGTCGTGTCACAGCAGAATTTGGTTCTCGCGTTGAAACGGTATTCTCAAGCCAAGAATCGCTTGAGCAAGAAGTAACTACAGCAGATTTGGTTATCGGCGGCGTATTAATTCCAGGTGCAGCAGCTCCAAAGCTGGTTACAGAAGACATGGTCAAAAACATGAAACCTGGCTCTGTATTAGTGGACGTAGCTATTGACCAAGGCGGTTGTTTCGCAACCTCTAAGGCAACAACTCACGCAGAGCCTACTTATATCATGCATGATGTTGTTCACTATTGTGTTGCCAACATGCCTGGCGCTGTACCGCGCACATCAACCTTCGCATTGAATAACGTAACCCTGCCATACATTATCACCATCGCGAATAAAGGCTACCACGAAGCGCTAGCTCGTGATCCGCACTTGTTGAATGGTCTGAATGTCTACAAAGGGAAAGTTACTGAAAAATCAGTAGCAGAGAACCTAGGCTTTGAGTACGTTGATCCGAAAGATGCGTTAGAAATCAGTTACGATACCCTGTAAAAAGTATCAACCAATAAAAAAGCCGCTCAATTGAGCGGCATTTTTTTTTGAAACGTTTAAAGTATCAATTATACTTTAGTAACGTTAGCAGCTTGAGCGCCTTTTGGGCCTTGCTCGATTTCGAACTCAACCTGTTGGCCTTCTGCTAAAGTTTTGAAACCGTCACCTTGAATAGCGCGGAAGTGTACGAATACGTCTTCGCCAGCTTGCTGTTCGATGAAACCAAAACCTTTAGACTCGTTGAACCACTTAACTGTACCAGTTACTTTTGACATCTTATTTCTCCAAAGCTAATTGCTTAAAATTAATGTTTGCGTTCTTTGTCCCCTATGGACGTTAACGCGGGTGTTACTGAGATAAAAACGGCATTAACTTAGATAACAAATAGCGGTGGTACGACAGTAAGTGTTCAAAGTTGGTACTTTTCATCACTTGGGTGTAGCATCGAACATATGTATCTTTCGTGTTAGCTGTTATTTTAACCAGCGTGAGTAGAATACTATATACACAGGGGAAGTAAAGTATTATTTTGTACATTCATGTAACTGTCACGCTTTTCATATGTCTGTAAAACTCTTTTATTTTCATGATCCTATGTGTAGCTGGTGCTGGGGTTTTGCACCAACTTGGACCCAACTTCAGAGCCGTCTGTACGATGAACTTGGAGATCAACTTTCGATTGAGTACGTTCTCGGAGGATTAGCACCTGACAATGATCAGCCAATGCCCGAGGAAATGCAAAACACACTACAAGGCTATTGGCGTAGAATTGAAAGCTTACTAGGGACTCAGTTTAATTACGATTTCTGGGATCAATGTCAGCCTAGACGTTCAACCTACCCTGCTTGTCGCGCGGTTATTGCAGCGGCAAAGCAAAATCATGAAAAACACATGATTAGGGCAATCCAGGAAGCCTATTATCTCCGCGCTATGAATCCTTCTGATACCGCTACGCTTGAGCAATTAGCCAGTGAACTAGAACTTAAAAAAGAGCAATTCGCACAAGACTTACGCTCACCAGAGACCGAGCAATTACTTATGGAGCAAATTGGGCAGTATAGGACATTATCAGCAAACGGTTTTCCCTCTTTAGTTCTAGCCTTGGATTCTGAGCTTATTCCTATAGCGATAGATTACAAGCGTGATGAAACGATGTTTGCTATGATAAAAAATACCTTAAAAGAAAAGCTTCAGTAAGTTATGGCTAAAACGGAAAACAAAACAAAACCGACGGGCAAGTCTGTTACAGAGTTCTTAAACAAAGTGGAGAACGAACAAAAGCGTGCTGACAGCTTCGCTATTCTAGAAATGATGAAGGCGCAAACTGGCTTAGAGCCTAAAATGTGGGGCGATAGTATGATTGGATTTGGAGAGTTTCACTATAAATATGCTAGTGGGCACGAGGGTGATATTTTTCTGGTTGGCTTTTCTCCTAGAAAGCAAAATCTCACGTTATACGTAATGGCTGGAATCAATCAACATCCAGAGTTGCTAGAACGGCTTGGAAAGCATAAAACGAGCAAAGCTTGCTTATATATCAATAAGTTATCAGATGTTGATACTGAAGTACTGGAAGAGATTATTAAGAGCTCAGCAGAGTATACTGCAGAGCACCAATCAGGATGCTAGAAACCAAGGTTTAGTGCCTTAATGAGCTTGTCGTTCTAACTCGTTATCCGCGACTTGGCGAAGTAAAGCGTCTAGCCAAATCTCTTTAACTTTTTCAGCATCTAAACCGTACAATGAAGCATCGTTAGCGACCTGCTGAATCACTTTATCGATGTCTTTATCCTGCTCTAGGCCGTTTTCAAAAGTGTCTGTGTTCATAATTCATACAAATATCTGATGTAGATTTAGAATAACTACAATTTGCATCAAGAGCAATGCAAATATGCATTAATTTACAATCTAGGTGACCCTTTTAAACTGCCCTTGAACTCCATTGTCTATGACTCCATAGAATAAGGTAATGAATTAAAGGTTTATTTATTGTTAACAAATACCTACAATTTAGCCCAAATTGTTAGAATTACTAAAGAACTTCGGAGATAACGACCTATGAGCGATACGCGCCATATAAAGTGCTTAATTCTTGGTTCTGGTCCAGCAGGATACAGTGCCGCTGTTTACGCAGCACGTGCGAACCTCGAGCCAGCCATCATCACAGGCCTACAGCAAGGTGGTCAGCTAACCACAACCACTGACGTTGATAACTGGCCAGGCGACAATGAAGGTGTTCAAGGGCCTGATTTGATGATTCGCATGCAAAAGCACGCTGAGCGCTTCGGGACGGAGATGATCTTTGACCACATCAATGAAGTGGACCTAAAGAACAAGCCTTACACTTTAAAAGGCGATAGCGGTACTTATACCTGTGACGCTTTAATTATTTGTACAGGCGCTTCTGCTAAATACTTGGGCCTTCCCTCTGAAGAAGCATTCATGGGTAAAGGGGTTTCAGCTTGCGCAACTTGCGACGGTTTCTTCTATAAGAACCAAAAAGTTGCCGTCGTTGGTGGTGGTAATACGGCGGTTGAAGAAGCTTTATACCTATCCAATCTTGCTAGTGAAGTACACCTAATTCACCGCCGAGATGAGCTGCGCGCTGAGAAAATCTTGCAGGACAAACTGTTTGAAAAAGCTGAAAATGGTAATGTCGTTCTACACTGGCACCGTACGCTAGAAGAAGTTGTGGGCGATGACATGGGCGTTACCGGTTTGCGCATGAAGAGCACGCAAGACGATTCAATTGAAGAGTTAGAGCTACAAGGTGTCTTTATCGCGATTGGCCATAAACCAAACACTGATATTTTCGAAGGCCAGCTTGAAATGAAAGATGGCTATATTCAAGTCCAAAGCGGCTTGAAAGGTAACGCTACGGCAACATCTGTAGAAGGTGTATTCGCTGCGGGTGATGTATCAGACAATGTCTATCGCCAAGCTGTGACATCTGCAGGTACAGGCTGTATGGCTGCATTAGATGCTGAGAAATACTTAGACCAATAAAGTTTCTCAAGCTATCAATACAAAAAAAGCCCAGCAAACGCTGGGCTTTTTTGTGACTTAAATAAAACTAACAATTAAGCATATTGCTTGGCGAGTTTCATCCAGTTAAGTTTTTGTTCTTCTAACTTTAATTTGAACTGCTCATAGTTTTCGATGAGATGCTTCTTCTCTTCTGCGATCTCATGAGCAATATCAGCTTTTTTAGACTCCAACCAAGCTTTCTTTGCCTCGTAGAACTCAGTCATATTCAGCACTAACTGATCATACTCATGATGAAGCTTTTGCATAATTTCTTCTGCATTTGGTAAATGGGCCGTCTTTTCTTTCGCTTTTAATAATAAAGTCTGAGCTTTTGCACGCTCGATCTTATCTTTCGGCACTACCTTCAGGTTCTTTGTCATACCGAACCAGCTGAACGCTTTAATCCACCACTTTGATGGATCGAAATGCCACCAGCTGATGCCATTGCGATAGTCGTACTGAAATTTGTGGTGATAGTTATGGTAGCCTTCACCACCGGTTAACACTGCTAAGATAAAGTTATCGCGAGCTGAGTTTTCCTCAGTGTAAGGGCGAGAGCCCCAGATGTGTGCCAGCGAGTTAATGAAGAAGGTTAAGTGATGTGACCACACTAAACGGAACACACCAGCCACTAACATCATTTCCCAGAATAAGCCGTATGCTAGGCCTAGTAACGCAGGGATCATCACATTAGCCCCGATACTCAGTATCCAGTAATATTTGTGCTGGAACATCACAATAGGATCACGCTTCAAGTCTGGGCAGCGATCATATTGTTCATCATAACGCGTCTCGTTGCGACGTTTCAGGATCCAACCAATATGCGAGTGCCAGAAGCCTAAGCTCGCTGAGTAGGGATCTTTCTCATCATGATCAACATGCTTATGGTGAATACGGTGATCAGAAGACCAGTGTAATGCACTGTTTTGTAACGCGAGACAGCCACCAAAAGCTAAGATTCCACGTAATAAACCATTCGCTTCATACGCTCTGTGAGACCATAGTCTATGGTAACCCATTGAAATTGAAGTACTTGAAAAGAGCCAAAGCCCTGTTGCCCAAAGCCATGTTGACCAGTGGAAACCATACTCGAACCCATACCAAGGTACGACGGTGACTGCGATCAAGAAGCTTAGACCAAAGAAAATAATATTCGCCCAAATAGGACGGCCTTCTTGTGAAGGTTGCTGATTCGGTTTTTGCTTAGATACCGATTGCGATACGGACATTTACTTACCTCTATATTACAGCGTACACTTGTACGCTAGAAACTGAGCACAGTATAACGATAGATCGGAGCTTTTGCAATCCAGCGTACAGCTGTACACTTAAGCCATTGTTTTCTATACTAGGCATACTCTGCACCTATAAATACTACATCATGTCAGGCACTCGCGCACTACAGAAAGAGAAAACTCGGCAAGCCATTATTCAGGCGGCCTTGGCTCATCTATCCGCGGATCACAGCTTCTCCAGCATGAGTTTGCGTGAAGTTGCGCGTGAAGCTGGCATCGCACCGACCTCCTTTTATCGCCACTTTGACGACATGGAAGCACTCGGTTTAACTCTTGTCGATGAATCAGGCGTCACCCTTCGCAGCTTAATGCGTAAAGCTAGAAGCCGCATTGAGCGTAAAGGTAGCGTCATCCAAACCTCTGTCGATACTTTTATGGAGTTCGTTGAGAAGAACCCTAACATTTTTAGGTTACTACTTCGTGAAAGAACGGGAATATCCCCTGCTTTTCGAGATGCTGTGGCTCGCGAAATCCAACATTTTAAAGAAGAACTGAGCGACTACCTTGCCCAAGAGTCGGATTACACTCCTGATCAAGCATTTACACTAGCTGAAGGGTTGGTTACTTTAGTATTCAACGCAGGCGCTGAAGCCTTGGATTTAGCAGCTGATAAAAGAGATGCGCTCAAAGAGCGCACCATTATGCAGTTACGTTATCTAACGTTTGGAGCCAAGGCTTGTCACCTAGATGACGCTCTGAACGTTAGCATTAAAGCGAGCTAAAAAAAGCTTCAACCTGCTGGCACACGTAGTCCAACTGCTCACTCGTCACATCAAGGTGCATGACCCACCTCATGGTCTCACCAGCAATGATTCTAATACCCTTAGATTCTAAGAATTGAGCCAGTTGTTGCGCGGTTTCTAGCTCAGCTTTAACAAACACCATATTGGTTTGGACAAGCTCAGGCTTCACACTCAACATCTCAAATTGCGACAAACGCTCAGCTAGAATTTTAGCTTTGGCATGATCTTTAGCTAAACGTTCAATATGATGTTCCAGCGCATAAATACCAGCTGCCGCCAGCACACCAGCTTGACGCATCCCGCCACCGACCATTTTACGCCAACGACGTGCCCATTTGATGATATCTTTGTCACCACACAACACCGATCCAACGGGAGCTCCAAGCCCCTTTGATAAGCAAATAGATACTGAGTCAGCATATTGAGCCATGTCGTTTAAATTACAGCCTAATGCAACGGTGGCATTAAAAGCTCTAGCGCCATCAAGGTGTAAGCCTAAGCCCCTAGATTGCGCAAACTCGTAAGCTTGCTTCATGTAGTCGAGCGAGATGACTTTACCGTTATGAGTGTTTTCCAGACACAGCAGTTTCGTGCGAGCAAAGTGGTAATCATCTTTTTTGATTACTCCTACAACCTTATTCAAGTCTAAGGTACCATCAGCCTCAACTGGAACTGGCTGTGGCACGATACTACCTAAAACTGGCGCACCACCAGCTTCGTATAAATAGGTATGGTAATCTTGTCCAACGATGTACTCTTCTCCTCGCTGGCAGTGGGCCAAAAGCCCGACAAGGTTTGACATGGTTCCCGAAGGAACGAACAAAGCATCTGCTTTACCAGACATTTCAGCCATAACTTCTTCTAGGCGATTGACCGTTGGATCATCATGAAAAACATCATCCCCAACCGCGGCTTTAGCCATTGCTTTACGCATTGCTTCAGTCGGTTGAGTCACTGTATCGCTTCGTAGATCAATCATCATCGCCTCTTGTGTTTATCGCTTGTTCGAACCTGAACTAGCCATTATGCATAAAAACGTTTTAAGATGAAGCACCATAACTATTTGTTGCTAAACAAAATACTTGTGACACCACAGCTCACTTTCAAACCACGCGACTTTGAACATAAATAATTGCGCGCTATACTAATATACGTAATTGCTTAAGAAGAACCCCACACAACAAGAAGTGAATGGATAATGACAACAACACCGAGCAATACTGAAAACAACAAACCTTATGAGCTGGATGACCACCTCCCCTACCGCATTGCGGTAATTAGTAACATTTTACAGCTAGGGAGGGATATCGAAATTAGGAAAATCACCGATCTTGGTTCAAGAGAATTACGTGTCTTACTTAACATTGGTACCTACTCTCCTGTCTCAGCAGCTCAAATTGCTTTCCAAACCAAACTAGACAGCTACACTGTCAGTCGGGGCGTTAAAACGCTACTCAATCAAGAGCTCATAGAAAAGCGCTCTTTGCCAAATAACAAAAAAGAAAAGCTCTTATATTTAACAAGAAAAGGAAAGGCCTTATACGACCAAGTCACAGAAAGCCTCAAACGACGCGATGAACAGTTTGCTTCATTCCTCACAGAAAAACAGCGACAGTCACTTATCAAGAACCTACAAAAACTTGAACAACAAGCGGTAGAATTATTAGCTCAACATGCTCTAAAAGAGCAGGATGCAGGCCATGAGCTATCAGGCGATCAAAAAGAGATTATCAGATGGTTTAATAAAATGGACTAGAGCGTTAATCTAATCCATTCACTATAAACCCTACATTAAATAAACTCGGCGATATCATTCAGTGGTTTCTTAACGGTTGCATGTACTGGTATCGTCGCACCTTCAGCTGGATAGCCTGTGACTAAAAGAATATAAGGTCTTTCAGTTTTAGGACGATCACAAATTTCATTCAAAAACCCCATAGGTTTAGGTGTATGCGTTAACGTTACCAAACCACTGGAATGCAATGCATTGATTAAAAAGCCCGTCGCAATACCCACTGACTCTGGAACATAATAATTCTTTTTATGTTCACCGGCGTGCATACCACCACGTCGTTGACCAAAAATTGAAATCAACCAAGGTGCTGTTTCTAAATAGGGTTTATGAGAATCTGTACCAAGTGGTTTTAGTGCATCCAGCCAAACCTCACCCGCTTTCTTTTCCTCATAAAAAGCTCGCTCTTCTTTTTCAGCATGAATACGAACTTGCTTTTTAGCTTCGGGACTACCGATCACGCTAAAAAACCATGGTTGATGATTGGCACCGCTAGGCGCAGTTCCAGCGGCTTTTAAGCAATTCTCGATAATTTCTCTAGGTACAGGTCTGTCTGAGAACTCTCTTACCGTATGACGACGCTTAATCTCCTCATAGAACATCTTTGAGCGCGAAGTCATTTCTTCCACTGGATATTCCTTATAATCAGGTAGGATAATATTGTCATGTTCCTGCATTGCTTATTCTCTTGATAGTCGACATGAATTGCATACTACCATTTATTTGTGCATTTGCAATAATATAAAACTATTTGCATATAAACAAAAAAGGCGCCCGAGGGCGCCCTTTCTTTAAAAGCCAAACGTGTTAGCTCATTTGCTCAAGTGCCGTATTCAAAATGCTACTTGGACGCATAGCTTCTGAAGCCAGTTTGTCGTCTGGCGAGTAGTAACCACCAATGTCCATCGCTTGCCCTTGAACTTTGTTAAGCTCTTCGACAATCGCCTGCTCATTATTAGTCAACGTCTCAGCCAGTGGTGCAAATTGTGCTTTAAGTTCTGCATCATCATCTTGCTTAGCAAGTTCTTGAGCCCAATACATTGCTAGATAGAAGTGGCTGCCTCGGTTATCCAACTCATTCACTTTACGTGATGGTGATTTGCCATTAAGTAATAAGGCTTCTGTAGCGACGTCCAGTGCATCAGCCAGTACTTGAGCTTTCTTATTGCCATTCTTTTCAGACATGTGCTCAAGCGATACACCCAAAGCTAAGAACTCACCAAGAGAGTCCCAACGTAAGTGATTCTCTTTCATGAACTGCTGAACGTGCTTAGGTGCAGAGCCGCCAGCACCAGTTTCGAATAAACCGCCGCCATTCATTAACGGTACTACTGACAACATTTTCGCACTGGTACCCAACTCAAGAATTGGAAACAAGTCAGTCAGGTAATCACGCAATACGTTACCTGTTACTGAAATGGTATCTTTACCTTCTTTAACACGCTTCAAGGTAAACTCAGTCGCAGCGATTGGAGCCAAAATATGAATCTCTAAGCCATCGGTGTCATGATCTTTCAAGTAGGTTTCAACCTTCTTGATCAACTCAGCATCATGAGCTCGCTCACTATCCAACCAGAATACTGCTGGAGTATCAGACAAGCGAGCACGATTTACCGCTAGTTTGACCCAGTCTTGAATCGGCGCGTCTTTAACCTGACACATTCTCCAGATATCGCCTTCTTCAACTTGGTGCTCAAGCAGTATAGTGCCCGAAGCATCAACCACGCGTACTGAACCATTGCCAGCCATTTCGAATGTTTTATCGTGCGAACCATACTCTTCGGCTTTTTGTGCCATCAAACCAACGTTAGGAACCGTGCCCATGGTTGTTGGGTCAAAAGCACCGTGCTCTTTACAGAAATCAATAGTCGCTTTGTACACGCCTGAGTAGCTGCTGTCAGGAATAACGGCTTTAGTGTCTTTAGTGTTGCCATCTGGGCCCCACATCTGCCCTGAGTTACGGATCATCGCAGGCATTGATGCATCGATGATCACATCACTAGGGACATGCAAGTTAGTGATACCGTTATCAGAATCAACCATCGCAAGCTCAGGGTTCTGCTCATAAACTGCTTTAATGTCGGCTTCAATAGCTTCACGTGTATCCTGAGGAATATCATCTAAGCTACTGATTAAGTTACCAAAACCGTTATTAACATTAACACCTGCTTGTTCTAAAGCTGGCGCATGCTTAGCAAACACCTCTTTAAAGAATACTTTAACTGCGTGACCAAAGATGATCGGATCAGACACTTTCATCATAGTTGCTTTCATGTGCAACGAGAATAGAACGTCTTGTTGCTTTGCTTCTGCAACTTGCTCTTCCAAGAAGCTCACTAAAGCATTTTTACTCATGACTGATGAATCAATTACTTCGCCAGCCTGTAGTGGGAACGCAGGCTTGAGTTCAGTCACATCACCATTCTCAGCAACAAACTCAATCTTAACCTCAGTAGCTGCGTCAAGCGTGGTCGACTTTTCATTCGAACGGAAGTCGCCCGACGTCATACTTGCAACGTGTGATTTAGAGTCGCTAGACCAAGCACCCATTTTGTGAGGGTTCTTCTTAGCAAAATTCTTTACGGCCTTTGGCGCACGACGATCAGAGTTACCTTCACGCAACACAGGGTTTACAGCACTACCCTTGATTTTGTCATAGCGCGCACGGACATCACGCTCCACATCCGAAGATGGGCTGTCTGGGTAGTCAGGAAGCGCGTAGCCTTTGCCCTGCAGTTCTTTAATCGTTGCTTTTAGTTGCGGAATTGATGCACTGATGTTTGGCAACTTGATAATATTCGCGTCTGGCTTCTTAACCATTTCGCCCAATTGAGCCAACGCATCTGGAATACGTTGCTCTTCTTTTAAATATTCAGGGAAGTTAGCGATAACGCGACCAGCCAATGAAATATCGCTGGTTTCAACACTGATGCCTGCAGCTTTAGTGAAAGCTTCGATGATTGGCAGAAAAGATTTTGTCGCCAAAGCTGGCGCTTCATCAGTGTGAGTATAAATAATCTTTGATGTTGTCATACAGTTTCCTAAGAGTCGTTGCAATCCAAACAGATTTTCGACCCGCCACCAAATGTCATGACGGTATCTTTATGAATGAAGTGCGCGACATTATACGCGAAAAGAAAAAATCCTGCATGCTCAATAGACTAAACTTTATTCACAATTGAAATGAAACTCGTACCATAAGTCGTTACAATACCTAACAATTCTTTAGTTGTTTATTTTTCAACCAAGTCGCGTAACCTACAACATGAGCCAACTGGTCCTCTTTAACAAACCGTTTAATACGCTTTGCCAGTTCACTGGTGAACCGGGGGATTCTACCCTGTCTGACTTCATACCAATCAAAAAGGTATATCCTGCAGGTCGTTTAGATAAAGATTCTGAGGGGCTGATGCTGCTAACGGATGATGGGCAGCTACAACACCAAATCGCCAATCCTAAGAAAAAAATGGCTAAAACCTACTGGGTTCAAGTAGAAGGTTCGCCGACCAACGACGATCTCGAGCCTTTAAGACAAGGGATTACTATTCAAAAATACACTACTAAGCCAGCCAAAGTGGAAATTATCTCAGCCCCCCAAATTTGGCCAAGAAATCCCCCAATCAGGGAACGTAAGAATGTCTCGGATAGCTGGCTTGAATTAACGATAAAGGAAGGCAAAAACCGTCAAGTTCGACGCATGACGGCTGCTATTGGCTTCCCTACTCTAAGACTTATTAGAGCAAAGATAGGCCCATGGTCTCTATCGGACTTGGCCCCTGGTGAGTATCAAGTAATCGAGGTCGAACCGCCCAAGAACCCGAACCGCGAAGCTCCACATAATACACGTAAAAGGTTCAGTAAAAGCCGTAAATAAGCTATGATACGCGCTTGATTACGCTAGGTATCTTGTATGTTACCCATTCATGTAACGGTTGCTGCTGTTATCGAGTCTAATGGCAGATTTTTAATGGTTGAAGAGCATACCTCTAATGGTGGTATTGCTTACAACCAACCTGCGGGGCACCTTGACCCAGATGAAAGTATTGAACAGGCTGTAATTCGCGAAGTCCAGGAAGAAACAGGGCTAGATTTCGAGCCAGAAGCTTTAGTCGGTGTCTATACCCTAAACCCTGCAGGGAACGGTAATTATTACCAGCGATTCTGTTTTACAGGTTCCGTTCATGGCAACCTTGAAACATCTCCACAGGATCCCGATATTATAGCTGCACACTGGATGACCCTCGAAGAAATTCTAGAGTGCTTAAATGCCCATCGAAGTGGGCTAATTGTGAAATGTTTACAAGACTATATGAATGGTTATCGTTTTCCGCTTGATGTTCTTCATTACAGTGGTGACGAAGATTTATTACAGCAGCAGAGCCTAAACTTTCTGCACGATCAGCTATAACGTATTATGACCACACTCAAAGATCCACAAGACACCAAGGTTATTGTCGGCATGTCAGGCGGCGTCGATTCTTCGGTTTCAGCCTACCTTCTTCAGCAACAAGGTTATCAGGTCGAAGGCCTGTTCATGAAGAACTGGGAAGAAGATGACGATACAGAGTATTGCTCAGCGGCTGAAGATTTAGCTGATGCACAAGCCGTTTGCGATAAAATTGGTATCAAACTTCGCACTATCAACTTTGCAGCTGAGTATTGGGATAACGTGTTTGAGCACTTCCTCGCTGAATACAAAGCGGGCCGCACGCCAAACCCGGATATTATGTGTAACAAAGAAATCAAATTTAAAGCATTTCTAGATTACGCCAAATTACTCGGTGCAGACTATATTGCTACAGGACATTATGTACGTCGTGGCGAGCATAATGGCAAAGCCGCTCTTTTACGCGGACTGGATAACAATAAAGATCAGTCATACTTCCTCTATGCCGTGGGTCATGAACAGATTGCCAAAACACTATTCCCTGTTGGCGAGCTCGAAAAGCCAGAAGTCAGGCAAATAGCCGAAGAGCAAGGTTTTGTGACTGCAGAGAAAAAAGACAGCACAGGCATATGCTTCATAGGCGAACGTAAGTTCACAGATTTTCTGCAACAATACCTACCAGCTCAGCCGGGTGACATTGAAAGCCCCGAAGGCGATGTTATTGGCCAGCATAATGGTTTGATGTATCACACACTGGGACAACGCAAAGGACTTGGTGTCGGTGGATTGAAAGATGCGCCAGAAGAGCCTTGGTTTGCTGCGAAGAAGGACCTAGAGAGAAATGTACTAATTGCTGTACAAGGCCATCAGCACCCTCTCCTTATGAGTAAATCTCTTCGTGCGAAACAAATGGATTGGGTCGCAAGCGAAGCACCTGCTGAAAAGTTCAGTTGCACTGCAAAAACGCGCTATCGCCAAGCGGATGTAAGTTGCACCGTGAGTCGTTTGAACGATGACGACTGGCTGGTAGAATTCGATGAACAACAAAGAGCCGTAACACCGGGTCAGTCCGTCGTTTTCTACGACGGAGAGGTTTGCCTAGGTGGCGGAATCATAGAAAGCACACAACATTGATATGACCCAATACAATTTTTCAGACTCTGTAATCGCGTTAGCTGGTATTTGCCAGGCGATTAGTTGCGTAAAAGACATTTCACAAAAAGGGCAAACTGATCAGGTCGATATGGATATTATGCTTGAAAGTATTCTCAAGACTGAGTCAGATAGTACAGAAGCCATTTTCAATAGTCATCAATACCTAGCCACTGGCTTTAAAGTCTTAATCGACTTATTAACAGGGCCAAGAACCGATGCAGATTTAAGTCGCTACTTGGTGAGTGTTTTGAGCCTACAAAAACGCTTTATGAGCGATAGCAACATGCAACAAGTCATGAGCTCTCGTGTTGCTCAGGCTAAACGGCTACATGAGTATCAAGAAAAAATTGATCAAGATCTGGTCGAGCAACTAGCTCATATCTACAAAGATACGATTTCGTCCTACCCTACAAAAATCCAAGTGTCTGGCAATAGCCAGTATCTACAACAGCCTGCTAACCAGTCAAAAATACGCGCATTATTGTTATCCGCTATACGTAGTGCAGTATTGTGGAATCAAGTTGGTGGAAAAAAGCGTCACTTTCTTTTTTCAAAAGCTAAGATCGTCGACACAGCTAAAGCTTTTCTGGCTTAGTCGCTCGTGACAGAGTGCTCTAATCATCCAAAGAGCACTCATAATCTTCAACCTTCCAAACATACGGCTCCCAAGAGTCACCACGTGCTGAGAAGCGTTTAGAACGATCATACTTAACGCCTAAGAAATAGCGTTTATCGGGGACGACCATAAACTCAACGAGTTTTCCAAGCGAACGACTACGGCTTGTATTATCAGGCACATTGGCATGAATCAATATTTCATGACGCCCAGCAGGTAAGACTAAAGAGTCATTGCGAACAAGTTTAGGCAAAAGATTGCCGTTAGCCTCTGTGATTTGAGCTTTATAGATATCTTTTGTGAAAGGCGGATCAAAAAATACGGTTATTACTCCGCAGGCCTTACTTTCGTCACCTGAGGGTTTACTGATCTTCATACTCCAGCTTGGATTTACCGTAGGCTTTGCTACTCCAGTAAGAACAAGAACATTGCCTTTTCTCTGTACTTGTAAAGTAAAGCTTGCATTAGGTTTAAGTACCAGAGAAGGGACGCTTGTATTAAACGCTTGGTTTTCTTGGAAGCGATAGCTTCTAATAACGTCACCAACCTGTAGTCCAATTCGATCAGCATTACTGTCAGGTTTAATACTTAACACTTTAAAACTTTGATCGAGCGATACGCCTAAATCTGTACTAACTCTGGCTACTTTACTTAAATACAAGTCCAGCTTTTGGCTTTCTTTTGACTCAACATGGTATATTTTGCTCAGAGTGTAATTTATTCTTGCTTCTAGCTTACTCAATAATTGTAATGACTTCTCGGACTGAAGGTTCATAGACAGCTCTTCAACATTAGCAGTTTTAAGTGTCTTACCTAAGCTGTTAGTGGATGATGAATAAAGTTGCCAACTAGGAACAAGGCTCGATTCCACGCGGTGCTTGAGCGTTATTGTTTTTGTGTTACGTAAGATAGTCACAGCTAATTCATCACCGTGCTCAAACTCTGACGATGAAAGGCTTTCTGAAAAGTCTTTTCCATTCAGCTTTACACTTTGAATAATATCACCCGTAAGTAAACCTAAACTCTTTGCTGTGCTGTCCGCAGCAACAGATAACACAGTGCGAGTCGAAGGCTCAACCACAAGCCCTACTCTAACCAGCCGTCCATTTGTTTGTGACAAATACACGGTCCAGTCTTGATCTGATTCAATATCGGCAACTAGGCTTAATGTAGATGAAATATCCTCTCGTATATTATCTAAAAGTAACTTTCCTTTTTCCGTCTCTAGTTGATCAGCTTGGCTACTGAAGACTACCGCCAGGATAAATATTGAAAAAAGGTGTTTAAAGAATGTCTTCATAATTTATATCCTAGCTACAAGAGAGTCTGCTTGATAAACTGACTTTAGACTTTTAGCAGCATTAATCCGTTGTTTCCATAGCTGATAAATCTCAGGCTTTGACTGTGTTGTTTTTCCACTCAGATAAAAATCGTTGAGCTGTTGATCAATCTGCTCTATCTCTAACCGCAACCTTATGTGTTCCGCATATTGCTCTGCGTTTAGACTTTGGTCATTATAAGCAGAAAGCTGTTGTTCGATCTGACTTGAAGACTCTATGAGCTCGGATAGTTTATGACTTTCTACCCCTTCCTCGAAAGGACTTTGAATGTAAACTGTCATAAGACTGATGGACAAAAGCAGTACCGCAGCAACAGTCCATTTGTATAAGTTTGGAAAAATTTTGCGCTCTTGATGTTGCAAATGCTTATTCAGATTCTCTTGGAAAACGTGGTCCTGTTCAGGAGCCGGAACTTTTTGTTCCAACCTTTCAACGGAGTTCTTGAGTTTTGCCTTCACTAAAGAATCATTGATGTCATTCATACTTACCTCCTGACGTCTTCCCACTGTACCGAGGGTCGGAAGCTAGGGATTTTAAAGTTTTCATCGCTCGACTGTAAATGATACGTGAATTCTGCTCACTCACTTCAATTCTCTTGCCGACTTCGGCATGGCTCAAACCCTCAATGGCATAGAGCCACACTACAATACGTTCGCGCTCATCTAAGACTGCAAAAAACTGCTCCAAGTCCCACTGTGGATTATCGATATGTTTTACAATTTCTTCAGGCGAGTACTCAAACTCTGACTCATCGGAAACATCGATAAGTTTTTTATTTGAGCGAATGACGTCTATAACCGTATTGTGAGTTATTCGCTTTAACCAACCATTAAACTTTTTAGTATTACTGAGCTCATTAATTGAGTTAAGAACCTTAACCATAACTGTTTGCAGCACATCATTCGCACGATGTTCATCTCTTAACATGTGATAAGCTAAGTGAAAAATAGGTGCTTTATAAAGCTCATAAATCTGCGTCAGAGCAAACTTATCTCCTTTCTGAGCTTTAAGAATGACCTTCTTTGGACACTTCTGATGAAAAGACAAAGTATTTCCACTTAACCATTTGAATTAAAGACGTGACCAGAACGAAAAGTGTGACAAAAGTATATAACGCTACGTCATTACACAGTTTGTATAAAAGTCACCTGATGGGGCCTTAACCCAGCGCAAGTTTTGATCAGTTCCTATAACGCTCTGAACGAGAACTTTTTTATTCTTGTCCTTAATGAAGCACTTTCTACTGTATGTTGTTAAGTTTTTTACACTGATGTAATGCTTACCTGAATCTACTTTCAGAAGTACCTGATAGAACTGATCTCCATAATCTTTCCAGACCTCAGCTCTCTTCGCCCACTTTTTACAATTGTACTTCAATGAACCAGACATCCTGCCAATATACTGTAACTCTGTAGTTTCCATCGGATTTGCATAAACAGTGTTCGCTTTGCTTCCATTAATGGTATTGGCGCAACGAATGGTGTAATCACTATAGTTGCGTATTTGTCCTTGCCAATCATTACATAACCCACCAGTTTTGTAAGAGAAGCCGTCAAATGAATCCACCTCATACTCAGCTTCAGTCAGACAAGTACGCTGCCCCCCCATACCTGCATTGAACTCATCCATTGCGCGTAAGAATGCGTCTGAGCATCCAAATGTCAGTAAACATAAACAACAAATCAACAACGTCTTGGCCATACAGCCCCCTTTTTTGAGAAGTAACTCACAAACATACTAGCTAGTGTCAAACGGAAAGTCTATCCATTACAAAAGAAAAAGCCCCTGAAATCAGGGGCTTAAAGTCTTAATTATAAGAAAATAGACTTATACGGCGGCAGGCCATAACCATGTGAAGGTTGCTGCGATGACGGCACTATAAATGACCGCATCAATTAAGTACTTCACTGTAACAAGCCAAGGGTGACCAAACCAAATGCTGTAGGGTATAGAAGCCCAGCCAAAGCCAAAGAAACCGGTAATGAATAGTAACTGAAAGACTTCCAATCCTTGAGCACCCTTTGTTAGGCTCAGGCAACCCACAACAGCAACTAAAAGGCTACCTAATATGAAAAATAGGAGCTGTTGTGAAAGCAACTTGCCCATCGGGGGCAGCCCTTTCTCCATAATAGTCACAATAGCAATTGGGCCCTTTTTGAAGCGGGCTTGAACCGCTGGGTCATTCATTTCATTGAAGTCTGCACAATGAGGTAAAGTGTAAAAACCAACATCATCACCAGATTTTTCTATCGCATTTGAAATACCATCTTCATCTCTAAGCTTTTTATAGTCTGTGTTGTGATATTTAATTACCATGTGTATCAAAGCACTGGCTATCCAAGCAAATAAACCACTCAGTAGAATAGGTAGCCAAAGCTCAACTATTGATATAGTCATATATTTCCCCCTTTATTAGTGTTAGCTATAAGTTTATATACCACTTTTAGTGCCTAATTGGTAACAAAAGAAGATCTTGGGGACAATGTCGCCACTAATACTCCCACCCTTCTAAGCAGCCTAGTGACTCGAGCTTTTGTATTAGAGGCTCAAGTTGCTTGTGATAATTCTTCCACATCCCAATTGAACTGGAGTAAACTTTTTGCCTTACTTGGCTTGCACTCGCTGTAGTCGACGCTTGAGTATTTTTATGGAAATTCAAGCAGTCTTCTTGCCAGTCCAGTTGGCAGAAACGAATAACATCAACAGCAGTACTCTCCAAATCGCTAACCAAGTCTTCATATTTTACGGTTTTGACTGACTCAGAAAGTATTGATTGCCAGTGCTTTACAAGCTTCTGATGTTCGAAATAATACTCAGCAAGTTCATCGAAATCATACGAAAACTGGAATGCTTCAGTAAATAATTGCTTATAAACAGAATAACAAACATCAAGGGGATGCCGTTCCAGTAGTAGGAACTTTGCGTTCGGTAAGGCAAGATGAATGGGCCCTATGTGCAAAGAGTTTTGAGGGAATTTGTCAATAAAGTGTTTAGCCTGTTGCTCTACCGGCCTACTCATCTCTAAATAACGCTGGCCTAGCTTAGAAAAGTTTAGCTTAACCGACTCAGTAACTAGCTGGCTACGGCTCAAACTGGGGCTTAACTGCAACTGTTCTATACCTGAGCTCATCAACCTACTGAAGTGAGGAAGTTCACCACAGGAATATACATCACTATGACTCCCAACAATACGCTCCAATAGTGTTGTTCCAGAGCGAGGCAGCCCGGCTATAAAAATAGGTTCAGCGGAACTGTTAACTTGTTTTTGAGTATTTAAAAGATCAGTTATGGTGTCACGCGTATAAGTCGCTCTTATAGTCTTAAGAAAATTGATATCTTCTCTAAAGTTATAGCGCAAGCTTTTACGGTATGTTTTAGCGGCCTTGCTTCTTACAGTAAAACTTTTGTCATACTCCTCGCAGTCTTCGAGCTCCTTGGCCAGTGCATACAGCCCTTTTGCTTTTTTTACAGGATCGTTTGATGACTTACTATTTAATGTCTCAAGTTCTTTAATGTGGTTATTATCCGAACTTTGTTTTTTTAAATTACTTCTAAAAAAGTGTATATCAAAATCTAAATCACTTCCCTGTAAAGCCTTTGTAGATAAAGATTCTGCATCATCAATACGACCGAGAAAAAGGTTAATTGTTGCTAGATTAAACAGCAGGGATTGATTACCAGGATCAATTTTTAGTGCTTTTTCATAACACTGTTTTACTTGAGGGTAGAGTTGATGCCTTTGATAAAACGCAGCTAAAGTCATTATTGCCCTGATATCACTAAAAGTCGCTACATCTAGGCTTTGAGCTAATGTTATTGATTGCTTGCGATACCCACCTTGCTCCAAAATCATGACTTTGTGCAGCAATAGATTTAATTGCTTAGGCTGAAGAGCGATTGCTTTATTAATAGCACTAAGAGCTTCCTTATAATTACTCATTCTAGTAGCTACCATTGATTGCATTAACCAACCATCACCAAACTTTGGTTTTTTCTTGGTAAGCTTTAGGCATTGCTTCCAAGCTTCTTGCGTTTGATTTGAGTTGATAAAGTAATTTATTTTTTTTAATAGTTCTTGTTCTTTTGGTATTGTTTGCTGCATAAAGACTCCCATAAAATCCTCAAATAATTATACAGAAAGATAACGATAAAGATATGAGAATAGAGGCCATTTGCATACTGACATAACGCTATACAAACATGACCC
>NZ_JAHCLT010000002.1 GCF_020005165.1 Kangiella taiwanensis | reverse complement strand
AAAATGGCTAAAGAGAAATTTGAACGTAATAAGCCGCACGTAAACGTAGGAACGATTGGTCACGTAGACCATGGTAAAACTACTTTGACGGCGGCGATTTGTACAGTACTAGCAGACGTGTACGGTGGTGCAGCACAAGCATTTGCAGACATCGATAACGCTCCAGAAGAGCGTGAGCGTGGTATTACTATCGCGACGTCACACGTTGAGTACGAAACACCAGCACGTCACTACGCACACGTAGACTGCCCAGGCCACGCTGACTATGTTAAAAACATGATCACCGGTGCTGCACAGATGGACGGCGCTATTTTGGTGTGTTCAGCAGCAGACGGCCCGATGCCACAAACACGTGAGCACATCTTGTTATCACGTCAGGTAGGTGTACCGAAGATTGTTGTTTTCTTGAACAAGTGCGACATGGTAGACGACGAAGAGTTACTAGAGTTGGTAGAGATGGAAGTGCGTGAACTTCTAGACCAATACGAATTCCCAGGTGACGACACGCCAATCATCCGAGGTTCAGCGTTGAAAGCTTTGGAAGGTGACCAAGGTCCACTAGGTAAAGAAGCGATTGTCGCTTTAGGTGAAGCTCTAGATACTTACATTCCAGAGCCAGAGCGTGCAGTAGACAAGCCATTCTTGTTACCGATTGAGGACGTATTCTCGATTTCAGGTCGTGGTACGGTAGTTACAGGCCGTGTTGAAAGCGGTGTTGTAAAAGTTGGTGAAGAGATTGAAATCGTTGGTATCAAAGATACGACGAAGACAACCGTTACTGGCGTAGAGATGTTCCGTAAGTTGCTTGACCAAGGTGAAGCAGGCGATAACGTAGGTGTTCTTCTACGTGGTACGAAGCGCGACGAAGTAGAGCGTGGTCAAGTATTGGCACACACTGGTACTATCACACCTCACACACGTTTCGAAGCAGAAGTTTACGTATTGTCGAAAGATGAAGGTGGTCGTCACACACCATTCTTCAAAGGCTACCGTCCACAGTTCTACTTCCGTACAACTGACGTAACGGGTGCTGTAGAGTTACCGGAAGGCGTAGAGATGGTTATGCCAGGCGACAACATCAAGATGGATGTTGAGCTGATTGCACCGATTGCGATGGACGAAGGTTTACGCTTCGCGATTCGTGAAGGTGGCCGTACTGTAGGTGCGGGTGTTGTATCTAAAATCCACGAATAAGATTTTAGAGTCACAGCAAGTTTTAAAGGGCACTTCGGTGCCCTTTTTTATGAAAGCCCTAGAAATTGATTTTAGGCAGTAGATCATAAACATTTCGACATGAGGTTTATGACCTAAAGTACCGTTTTTTATACAGTTTCTTTGTAAAAGACTTTCTTTGCAGAAATTGCCAAGAAAGAATTGCAATTCGACAGAGACATTGTATAATTCACGGCCTTATTTTAGACAATCAGTTTAAAGGCCAGTAGTTCAATTGGTAGAGCGTCGGTCTCCAAAACCGAAAGTTGGGGGTTCGAGTCCCTCCTGGCCTGCCACTTCTTTCCGTGGGTGACATTTTCAAGGTTAAGAAAGCGTCAATGTAAGATAAGTGGCTGTTGATAAAGGTTTATTTCATGAGTGCACAAGCAAATACAGAACCATCAAAACTTGATTCTTTGAAGTGGATCGTCGCATTCGCTATATTGTTTGGCGGTATTTATGCGTTTAACGTTCTTGCTGAAGAATCTATCTTGATTCGTGCTGGTATTGTTATCGCCTCGGTTGTTATTGCAATCGCAGTGGCTATGATGACTGCTAAAGGTAAAGGTTTTTGGCAGTTTGTTAAAGGCGCTCGTACCGAATTACGAAAAGTTATTTGGCCAAAAACCAATGAGACCACTCGTATGACAATCGTGGTTATCATCATGATTATCATTCTAGGTGCCTTCTTGTGGTTGCTTGACTGGTTAATTAATAGCTTCTTAATACAGCCAATCTTGGGTTAGGAGACGTCGCATGGCATTACGCTGGTACGTAGTTCAGGCCTTCTCAGGCTATGAAAACAAAGTCAAAAACTTGCTTCAGGAGCGAATTGAGCTTGCTGGTTTGCAAGATAGCTTTGGTGAAGTGCTGGTTCCGACTGAAGAAGTCGTTGAAATGCGTGCAGGACAAAAGCGCAAAAGTGAGCGCAAGTTCTTCCCAGGTTATGTTCTTGTCGAAATGGACATGAACGAAGAAACGTGGCAAGTGGTGCGTAACACGCCTCGTGTCATGGGCTTTATTGGCGGTACGTCTGATCGTCCAGCGCCAATTTCTAAGAAAGAAGCTGATGCGATTCTTAACCGTCTTGAAGACGGAAATGATAAGCCGAAACCGAAAGTATTGTTTGAAGCTGGTGAAATGGTGCGCGTTACCGACGGACCTTTCGCTGACTTTAATGGCGTCGTAGAGTCAGTAAACTACGAAAAAAGCCGCTTACAGGTGTCTGTGTCTATCTTTGGGCGCTCAACTCCTGTAGAATTGGAATTCAGCCAAGTCGAAAAAGGCTAGGCACGAAATTTAAACATAAAGCGATCTCTGTTTGGTCTACTTAAAGGTAGCCAAGTCTGGGGAGCGCTTTTTTGTCTTTGCAAAACGGGGAGCTAGTAATAGCGTTTGTACCCATATTGAGGTGAAACATGGCTAAGAAAGTCGAAGCTTATATTAAGCTACAAGTTGGTGCCGGTATGGCAAACCCAAGTCCACCAGTTGGTCCTGCACTAGGTCAGCACGGTGTGAACATCATGGAATTCTGTAAAGCATTTAACGCTGAAACAGAGAAGGTTGAAAAAGGTCTTCCGATTCCAGTTGTAATTACAGTTTATAACGATCGTAGTTTTACGTTCGTTACTAAAACTCCTCCTGCGGCAGTATTAATTCTAAAAGCAATCGGTGTTAAATCTGGTAGTGGTACGCCTAACACTAAGAAAGTGGGCAAAATCTCTCGTGAGCAATTAGAAGAAATTGCAAAAATGAAAGAACCAGATCTAACAGCAGCTGATATGGACGCTGCAGTTCGTACGATCGCTGGTACAGCACGCTCTATGGGCGTCGACGCGGAGGTATAAGACCATGGCTAAGCAAAGTAAACGTATTCGCGCAATCAACGAGAAAGTTGGCGAGCGCACAGTATTTTCAGCGGTAGAAGCGATCGACTTATTGAAAGACGTGTCTAGCGTGAAATTCGACGAAAGCTTAGAAGTTGCGGTAAACCTTGGTATCGACCCTCGTAAGTCTGACCAAGTGGTTCGTGGCGCAACAGTGCTTCCTAATGGTACTGGTAAAGACGTTCGCGTCGCAGTATTCACTGCTAACGCTGACGCTGCTAAAGAAGCCGGTGCTGACGTTGTTGGTATGGAAGATTTAGCTGAAGAAGTTAAGAAAGGCAACATGGACTTTGACGTGGTTATCGCTAGCCCAGACGCTATGCGTGTGGTTGGTCAACTAGGTCAAATCTTAGGTCCTAAAGGTTTAATGCCAAACCCTAAAGTGGGTACGGTAACTCCTGATGTTGCAACGGCTGTTAAAAATGCAAAAGCGGGTCAGGTTCAATACCGCGCAGACAAGAACGGTATCGTTCATGCTGCAATCGGTAAAGTAAGCTTTAGCTCTGAGCAGCTAGAGCAAAACTTAACGTCATTATTAATGGCGCTTAAGAAAGCTAAGCCGGCTTCATCAAAAGGTACTTACTTGAAGAAGATTTCTCTATCTTCAACGATGGGACCTGGTTTAACACTTGATAAGTCTTCAATCTCTCTTAAAGACTAATTCTTTCAAAGAGAATCTTTAAGAAAAGTACTGTAAGACTGATTAATTTTGTTTAAGTAGGGATCGCTTAAACATACTTGAAATAGACAGTTGCGTTTATTTCAAAACAAGGCTTTGGGTTTCCTGGGTTTTAAAAGCAATTCAGGGAACCGTCAAAGACCGTAGGTACTGACGAGTCGTCAGCTTCTGAAGATTACTAGGGTAGAGATACTTTGGTAGAGAGAAGAAGGACAACGATGAGTTGGTTTAATCCAACGAGCGATAGCTCTCAAGCCTACGCAGACGGTGAGACCTGATGAAACTTTTATAGTGGAATCGTTCACCGTGACTCAAAGGATAAGGCTTGCCTTATCAAAACTGTAACTCAAGCCGAACTTCGGTAAGGTTTGAAACAATCGGAGGTGAACTAGTGGCACTTGGACTAGAAGGCAAAAAGGCGATTGTTACTGAGGTAAACGAAGTAGCAAAGACAGCCCTTTCAGCCGTTATTGCTGAGTACCGCGGTTTAACAGTAGAGCAAATGACTGAGCTTCGCGTGAAAGCACGTGAAAGCAACGTTTATGTGCGTGTTGTTCGTAACACGTTAGCTCGTCGCGCTGTTGAAGATACAGAGTTCGCTTGTATGCAAGATGCACTAACTGGTCCTCTAGTTTATGCATTCTCAATCGACGCACCTGGTGCGGCTGCGCGTCTTTTCAAAGACTTCGCAAAAGAGAATGACTTACTAGAAGTAACTGGTTTGTCTATTGCTGGTGAAATGCACGGTCCAGAGCGTTTAGACGCTATCGCTGCACTACCAACAAGAGACGAAGCGCTTGCGTCGCTAATGAGCGTAATGATTGCACCTGTTACGAAACTTGCTCGTACTTTCAACGAAGTACCAAGCAAAGTTACTCGTGCAGTGGCAGCTGTTCGCGATCAGAAGCAAGAAGCAGCTTAATATTTTCACTACGAATACTGTTAGATCGTAGTTTAAATTTTTATTTATTTTTGAAATTAAATACCCAGGAGACTGAAAATGGCTCTATCTAAAGATGATATCTTAAACGCTATTGCTGAAATGAGCGTAATGGACGTTGTTGAACTTGTTGAAGCAATGGAAGAAAAATTCGGCGTATCAGCAGCTGCAGCAGTTGCAGTAGCTGGTCCAGCAGCTGGCGGCGACGCTGGTGGTGCTGCTGAGCAGACTGAATTTGACGTAGTTATGAAAAGCTTCGGCGGTAACAAAGTAGCTGTAATTAAAGCTATCCGCGGCATCACTGGTCTTGGCTTGAAAGAAGCTAAAGAAATGGTTGAAGGCGCTCCTGTTGCTGTTAAAGAAGGCGTTGAGAAAGACGAAGCTGAAGACGTTAAGAAGCAATTGGAAGAAGCTGGCGCTGAAGTTGAAATCAAGTAATAACCAATTATTGCTTGGTGTCAATTAACGACAGCAAATGATCCAAAATGGCTGGTGACATTGTCACCGGCCTTTTTGCCGTTAAAAAACGGTAGGTGGCGAGAGCCGCATTTTCTCTCAGGTTGCAGTCTCTTAAAAGAGCGAAAGCCACGAGAGTTTGTCTCAAAAGAGACAAAACTAAAACGAGTTAAAGTTAGCGAGCCGAGGAACCCAAATGGCATATTCTTACACTGAGAAAAAACGAATCCGCAAGGATTTTGGTCGACGTTCAAAAATTCTCGATGTGCCTTATCTGTTGGCAATTCAATTGGATTCATACCGTGAATTCCTTGAGCCAAAAGGCGATAACGATTCTGGTTTGGACTCTGCGTTCAAATCGATCTTCCCTATCGAAAGCTATTCAGGTAATGCTGCTCTTGAGTACGTAAGCTACTCAATGGGTGAGCCAGTATTCAATGTTAAGGAATGTCAGATTCGTGGCATTACTTACTCTGCGCCATTGCGCGTAAAAATTCGCTTAGTGATCTATGATAAAGATTCTAAGACGAAGAAAGTTAAAGACATCCGTGAGCAAGAAGTATTCATGGGTGAGTTACCTTTGATGACCGAAAACGGTACTTTTGTCATCAATGGTACTGAACGTGTTATTGTTTCTCAGTTACACCGTAGTCCTGGTGTATTCTTTGACTCAGACCGTGGTAAAACCCACAGCTCTGGTAAGTTGTTATACCAAGCTCGCGTGATTCCTTACCGTGGTTCATGGTTGGACTTCGAGTTCGATCCTAAAGATATGCTATACGTGCGAATCGACCGTCGCCGTAAATTACCAGCTTCAATTATCTTGCGTGCGCTAGAGTACTCAACACAAGATATGCTGGATATGTTCTTCGAGCGTAATAACTTCTACATTACTAAAGATGGTGGCATCCAGCTTGAGCTAGTGCCGTCTCGTTTACGTGGTGAAACTGCAACCTTCGATATCAAAGCGAAGAGCAAAGTTGTGGTAGAAGAAGGTCGTCGTATTACTCCTCGTCATATCCAACAGCTGGAAAAAGCCGGCATTAAGAAATTAGACGTACCGACTGAGTACATCTATGGCCGTGCTTTAGCGACAGATATTATCGATAAAGACTCTGGTGAAGTGATCGCTGAAGCTAACGCAGAGATTACTGAAGAGTTACTAGAGACTCTAATCGAAGCAAATGTTAGTGATCTACCTACGTTGTACACCAACGATTTAGATCACGGTCCTTACATGTCAGATACTTTGCGTATTGACCCAAGTAAGACTGCTTTAGAAGCAAAAGTAGAAATCTACCGCATGATGCGTCCTGGTGAGCCACCAACGCAAGAAGCGGCTGAAGGTTTGTTTGAAAACTTATTCTTCAACCAAGAGCGTTATGATTTGTCGCGC
This sequence comes from Kangiella taiwanensis, assembly GCF_020005165.1. GTDB lineage: Bacteria > Pseudomonadota > Gammaproteobacteria > Enterobacterales > Kangiellaceae > Kangiella > Kangiella taiwanensis. Next base: position 761,660 of record NZ_JAHCLT010000002.1, on the reverse strand, counting down.
GTTGGACGCATGAAGTTCAACCGTCGTGTTGGTCGTGATGAAATCGAAGGTGAAGGAACTTTATCAAACGAAGACATTATTGATGTCATGAAAACCTTGATTGATATCCGTAATGGTAACGGTACCGTTGATGATATCGATCACTTAGGTAACCGTCGTATTCGTTGCGTTGGTGAGATGGCAGAAAACCAATTCCGTGTTGGTTTGGTTCGTGTTGAGCGCGCAGTAAAAGAGCGTTTGTCACAAGCTGAAAGCGAAAACTTAATGCCACAAGATTTGATCAACGCAAAACCTGTGTCAGCGGCTGTCAAAGAATTCTTCGGTTCTAGCCAGTTGTCGCAGTTTATGGACCAAAACAACCCATTGTCAGAAATCACGCACAAGCGTCGTGTTTCTGCATTAGGTCCTGGTGGTTTGACGCGTGAGCGTGCGGGCTTTGAGGTTCGAGACGTACACCCAACTCACTATGGTCGTGTGTGTCCAATTGAGACGCCAGAGGGTCCAAACATTGGTTTGATTAACTCGTTGGCATGTTATGCACGTACTAACGATTATGGTTTCCTTGAAACACCATACCGTCGTGTAAAAGATGGCAAGCCAACAGCAGACGTCGACTACTTGTCAGCGATCGATGAAGGTAAGTTCATCATTGCACAGGCAAACGCAAACTTGGATAAAGACGGTAAGTTCAGCGATGAGCTAGTACCTTCTCGTAACCAAGGTGAGTTCATGCTTGCAACGCCTGATCAAGTTGAATATATGGACGTTTCGCCACAACAGATCGTATCGGTTGCGGCAAGTATGATTCCATTCCTTGAACACGATGATGCGAACCGTGCATTGATGGGCTCGAACATGCAACGTCAGGCGGTTCCAACCTTGCGTGCTGAAAAGCCGTTAGTTGGTACGGGTATGGAGCGTGCAGTAGCGGTTGACTCTGGTGTCGTTGTTGCTGCTAAGCGTGGCGGTGTTGTAGACCAAGTTGATGCGAGTCGTGTCGTTATCCGTGTTCATGAAGATGAAGTAGGCGACAACGATTCTGGTGTTGATATTTACAACTTCACCAAGTACACGCGTTCGAACCAGAATACTTGTATTAACCAACGTCCAATCGTTAAGCAAGGGGACATCATTGAGCGAGGCGATGTATTAGCTGACGGCCCTTCAACTGACTTAGGTGAGTTGGCGTTAGGTCAAAACATGCGCGTAGCCTTCATGCCTTGGAATGGTTACAACTTTGAGGATTCAATCCTTATTTCTGAAAACGTGGTACAAGAAGACCGCTTCACCAGTATCCACATTCAGGAGTTAACCTGTATTTCGCGTGACACTAAATTAGGTCCTGAAGAAATTACTTCAGATATCCCGAACGTTGGTGAAAGCGCGCTAAGCAAACTTGACGAGTCAGGTATTGTTTATATTGGTGCAGAAGTTAAGCCGGGTGACATCTTAGTCGGTAAAGTAACACCTAAAGGTGAAACTCAGTTGACGCCAGAAGAAAAATTGCTAAGAGCAATCTTTGGTGAGAAAGCTTCTGACGTAAAAGATACCTCTTTACGCGTTGGTACTTCAACACACGGTACGGTTATTGATGTTCAAGTCTTTACTCGTGACGGTGTTGAGAAAGATGCGCGTGCTAAAGAAATCGAGAACAGTGAAGTTGCTCGCGCCAAGAAAGACATTAACGATGAGTTTCGTATTTTGGCGGAAAGCATCTATCAGCGTGCACGTAACTTAATTACTGGCTGTGTTGCAGAAAAAGGCCCTAACAAGTTAAAGAAAGGCAGCAAAGTGACTGTTGACTATTTAGACGAGTTAGAACCAAAGCAATACTTAGATATTCAATTGCGTGTAGAAGAAAAGCAGCAAGCGCTGGAAAGTTTAGCAAACTACCTTGCTGAGCAGCGTAAAGAGTACGATAAGAAATTTGATATCCAAAAAGTAAAAATCACTCAAGGTGATGATTTACAACCAGGTGTTCAGAAGATCGTAAAAGTTTACCTAGCAGTTAAACGTCGTATCCAGCCTGGCGATAAGATGGCTGGTCGTCACGGTAACAAAGGTGTTATTTCTAACATCGTTCCTGTCGAAGACATGCCATACGATGACAAAGGTGTTCCAGTCGATATCGTTTTGAACCCGCTGGGCGTACCTTCACGTATGAACATCGGTCAGGTGCTTGAAACGCACTTAGGCTGGGCTGCGAAAGGTGTTGGTGAAAAAATCGGTGAATTACTAGATACCGGTAAAGCACCAAAAACGGTTAAGACATTCTTGAATAAAGTTTATAACCACCGTGATGATAAGGCCGTGGATTTATCAGAACTTTCTGATGATGAAGTCATGAATATGGCAGGCAACTTACGTAATGGTGTTCCAATGGCGACGCCAGTATTCGATGGTGCTGCGGAAACAGACATTCATGCAATGTTTGATTTAGCAGAGCTACCGAAAACAGGTCAAACGTGGTTATACGACGGTCGTACCGGCGATAAATTCGAGCGTCCGGTGACGGTTGGTTACATGTATATGCTGAAATTGAACCACTTAGTTGATGACAAGATGCACGCCCGTTCTACTGGTTCGTACAGTCTTGTTACACAGCAGCCATTGGGCGGTAAAGCTCAGTTCGGTGGTCAGCGTTTCGGTGAGATGGAAGTTTGGGCACTTGAAGCATACGGCGCAGCTTATACGCTTCAGGAAATGCTTACGGTTAAGTCGGATGACGTTAACGGTCGTACACGTATGTACAAAAATATCGTTGATGGCAATCATCAGATGGAACCAGGTATGCCAGAGTCGTTCAATGTATTGACGAAAGAGATCAAGTCTCTTGCGATTAACATTGAACTTGAGCATGACGAGTAAGGCATCGGCCTAATAAAGAACTCCATCGCTTCGGAGTAGAGCATAAGCAATACTCCGAAGCCATTAGGATAAGGTTTTAACTCCAGCAGGAGAACGATTGTGAAAGACTTATTAAATTTAGTTAAGCAGCAGAGTCAATCCGAAGAGTTTGATGCGATCCGAATTGGATTAGCATCACCGGATCAAATCCGCTCTTGGTCTTATGGCGAAGTCAAAAAGCCTGAGACAATTAACTATCGTACCTTTAAACCGGAGCGTGACGGTTTATTCTGTGCCAAAATTTTTGGCCCAGTAAAAGATTACGAGTGTTTATGTGGCAAATATAAGCGTTTAAAGCACCGCGGTATTATCTGTGAAAAGTGTGGTGTTGAAGTCACGTTAACTAAAGTTCGTCGTGAGCGCATGGGCCATATTGACCTAGCGTGTCCTGTGGCGCACATTTGGTTCTTGAAATCACTACCAAGCCGCATTGGTATGTTGATGGATATGACGTTACGCGATATCGAGCGTGTGTTGTATTTTGAAGCGTTCGTAGTGACTGACCCAGGTATGACAACTCTTGAGACTGGCCAGCTATTAAGCGAAGAAGGCTATCTTGACGCGTTGGAAGAATTTGGAGACGACTTCGAAGCGAAGATGGGTGCGGAAGCGGTTAGCGAACTTCTGGACCATATCGATTTAAAAGAAGAAGCGCACAGAATCCGTGAGGAAGAAATTCCATCTACAAACTCTGAGACTAAGCTTAAGAAATTAAGTAAACGTCTTAAATTATTAGAAGCATTCATTGAGTCAGGTAACGACCCTCAGTGGATGATCATGAAGGTATTGCCGGTCCTTCCACCAGATTTGCGTCCATTAGTACCGCTGGATGGTGGTCGTTTCGCGACGTCTGACTTGAACGATCTATACCGCCGTGTGATTAACCGTAATAACCGTTTGAAGCGCCTTCTTGACCTAAACGCTCCTGACATCATCGTGCGCAACGAAAAGCGTATGTTACAGGAGTCAGTTGACGCGCTACTTGATAATGGTCGTCGCGGTCGTGCGATAACAGGCTCTAACAAGCGTCCATTGAAATCTTTGGCAGACATGATCAAAGGTAAGCAGGGTCGTTTCCGTCAGAACCTTCTTGGTAAGCGTGTTGACTACTCTGGTCGTTCGGTGATCGTAGTAGGTCCAACATTAAAATTACACCAGTGTGGTCTTCCTAAGAAGATGGCATTGGAGCTATTCAAGCCATTTATCTACAGCAAGCTTGAACTTCGTGGTCTAGCGACGACGATTAAAGCCGCTAAGAAAATGGTTGAGCGTGAAGAGCCAATTGTTTGGGACATCTTAGAAGAAGTAATTCGCGAGCATCCAGTTCTTCTAAACCGTGCACCAACACTTCACCGTCTTGGTATTCAGGCGTTCGAACCTGTACTGATTGAAGGTAAAGCAATTCAGCTTCACCCATTAGTTTGTACGGCATACAACGCTGACTTCGATGGTGACCAAATGGCGGTTCACGTTCCATTAACGCTAGAAGCTCAGTTAGAGTCTCGTGCGTTGATGATGTCTACCAACAACATTCTTTCGCCTGCAAACGGTGAGCCAATCATCGTACCGACACAGGACGTTGTATTAGGCTTGTACTACTTAACGCGTGATCGTGTTAATGCTAAAGGCGAAGGCATGGTCTTCGTTGATGCAGACGAAGTGCAACGTGCTTACGCAAACGGCGCTGTAGATTTGCACGCAAAAGTTAAAGTACGTCTACCAATGGTTCATTTCGATGAAGAAGGTAATCGTACAGAATCATTAGATTTAGTTGAAACGACTGTTGGGCGTTCACTACTTTGGGGCATCGTACCAGAAGGTATTAGCTTCGATCTTGTGAACCAAGCAATGACGAAAAAAGCTATCTCTCGCATGGTAAACACCTGTTACCGCGAGCGTGGTTTGAAAGCGACCGTTATTTTTGCTGACCAATTAATGTATACCGGCTTTTCGTACGCAACTCGTTCTGGTACTTCGGTTGGTATCGAAGATATGGCAATCCCAGACGTTAAAGCGGGCATTATCGAGTCAGCAGAAGCTGAAGTTGCTGAGATTCAAGACCAGTTTAACTCAGGTCTTGTAACTCAAGGCGAGCGTTACAACAAAGTTGTCGATATCTGGTCGCATACGAACGAAAAAGTCGCAAAAGCGATGATGGACCATATTGGTACCGATGATATTGAAAATAAAGACGGTGAAGTGGTTACTCAACCATCGTTTAACTCGATCTTTATGATGGCGGACTCAGGCGCTCGTGGTAGTGCCGCACAGATTCGTCAGCTAGCGGGTATGCGTGGTCTGATGGCGAAACCGGATGGCTCGATTATTGAAATGCCGATTACCGCGAACTTCCGGGAAGGTCTGGACGTATCGCAGTACTTTATTTCGACGCACGGTGCGCGTAAAGGTTTGGCCGATACCGCATTGAAAACAGCAAACTCGGGTTACTTAACGCGTCGTCTAGTTGACGTTGCGCAAGACATGGTGATTACTACCGAAGACTGTGGCACTGAAAATGGTCTATACATGACGCCGCTGATCGAAGGTGGTGACGTTGTTGAGCCGTTACGTGAGCGTGTACTTGGCCGTGTTGTTGCAGAGCATGTCTATGTTCCAGGTACAGACGAAGTGCTAGCAGAAGCGGGGACCTTACTTGATGAGAAGTGGGTAGATACCCTTGAGCAGAACTCTGTTGATGAAGTTAAAGTACGCTCGGTTATCACCTGTGAAACTCGTACTGGTGTGTGTGCAGCATGTTACGGTCGTGACTTGGCTCGTGGTCATATTATTAACCACGGTGAATCGGTTGGTGTTATTGCTGCGCAATCGATTGGTGAGCCGGGTACACAGCTTACGATGCGTACCTTCCACATCGGTGGTGCAGCATCTCGTGCGTCTGCTGATAACAACGTACAAATTAAGAACGATGGTACGTTACGTCTTAAGAACGCTAAAACTGTTGAGCGTAAAGACGGCAAGCAAGTTATCGTATCGCGTTCATCTGAATTGAACGTAGTTGACGAATTCGGTCGTGAGCGTGAGCGTTATAAGCTTCCATACGGTGCTGTATTAGCGAAGAATGAAGGTGAAGAAGCGAAAGGTGGCGACATTGTTGCTAACTGGGATCCGCACACTCACCCAATCATTACGGAGCTAGACGGTAAGATTCAATTCGTGGACATGCTTGAAGGTGTCAATATCGAGCGTCAAACGGATGAACTAACTGGTTTGAGTTCGATCGTTATTACCGAAAACAAGCAACGTTCAGGCAGCAAGTCTTCAGACGTGAAGCCAGCGATTAAATTGTTAGATGCGAAAGGTAAAGAGTTGTGTATCCCAGGTACGGATATGCCTGCGGTTTACTTCTTGCCAACTAACGCAATCGTTAGCTTGGAAGATGGTGCGGAAGTAAGTATTGGTGATGCGATTGCTCGTATTCCTCAAGAAAGCTCGAAAACAAAAGATATTACGGGTGGTCTACCTCGAGTAGCCGACCTGTTCGAAGCTCGTAAGCCGAAAGAGCCAGCAATTCTTGCTGAAATTTCAGGTACAGTAAGCTTCGGTAAAGAGACTAAAGGTAAGCGTCGTCTAGTGATTACTCCTCATGACAGCGACGAAACCTATGAAGAACTGATTCCGAAATGGCGTCAACTGAACATCTTCGAAGGTGAGAAAGTTGAGAAGGGTGAGGTTGTATCTGACGGTGCAGATAATCCACACGACATTCTTCGTCTTAAAGGAATCACAGAGCTTGCGCGTTACATCGTGAATGAAGTTCAAGAAGTTTATCGTCTACAAGGTGTAGGCATTAACGATAAGCACATTGAAGTTGTTATTCGTCAGATGTTGCGTAAGTGTATTATTACTGATCCAGGTGACTCTCGCTTCCTAAAAGGTGATCAAATGGAAGTCATCAGAGTGCTTGAGGCAAACGATAAGTTAGCTGAAGAAGGTAAAGAACCTATCAAGTTTGAGCGTGTATTGATGGGTATTACTAAAGCATCATTGGCAACAGAATCGTTTATCTCGGCGGCATCATTCCAGGAAACGACTCGTGTTCTTACCGAAGCGGCTGTGAGCGGTAAGATGGATGACTTGAATGGCTTGAAAGAAAACGTCATCGTGGGACGTCTAATTCCAGCAGGTACTGGTTTGACATACCACGAAGAACGTCGTCGCAAGCGTGCTGCAGAACTACAAATCGAAGATGTTGTAGGTCCGTCAGCAGATGACGTTGAGCAAGCTCTTTCAGAAGAGTTAAGCTCAATCGAAGATAGCGAGGCTTAAAGTGCTGAGCCTGTTCAGTTTTTGATCATTGAGCAGGCTTGACAACCTATTAGGACCTCTTTAGAATAGCGCGCCCTAGGTACTAGGTCTTGTAAAAGACGCCCTTAAACGGCGCGCTGTGTAAAGCGTGAACCAGATTATAGAGAATGAATTAATGGCTACTATTAATCAGCTTGTAAGAAAACCTCGCGTTAAGCAGGTTAAAAAGACAAACGTTCCAGCATTGGAATCTTGCCCGCAAAAGCGTGGTGTTTGTACGCGTGTTTATACAACTACGCCAAAGAAGCCGAACTCAGCATTACGTAAAGTTGCTCGTGTTCGTCTAACTAACGGTTATGAAGTATCTTCATACATCGGTGGTGAAGGTCACAACCTTCAAGAGCACAGCGTTGTACTAATTCGCGGCGGTCGTGTAAAAGATTTGCCGGGTGTACGTTATCACTGTGTACGCGGTACTTTGGACTTAGCTGGCGTTAAAGATCGTAAGCAAGGTCGTTCAAAATACGGCGCTAAACGTCCTAAGGGATAAAATCCCTATTGCGGCGTTAATTGAGTTTTTGTTACTGCAATTCATTGGCTACTCGCCATTTTCACAGCACAAAAACTCAATTGCCTTGCACTAGAAATTTTAATCTAGTCAGGGCGAGGCCTTAATACAATTTAAATATTAAGGCTCTACAATTAGAGAATAGTCTAGTAGCTGATCGTCCGATCGGCTATTTCACTATGTGAGTAAGGCCAGATAAGTGCCGTAACAGCTTATTCTGGATTGTCCTGAAGTTACACATGCATGAGGAAAATTTGACATGCCAAGAAGACGTGTTGTCGCAAAACGCGAGATCCTTCCTGATCCGAAATTCGGAAGTGAGTTATTAGCGAAGTTCATCAACGTTTTGATGCTTGACGGTAAAAAGTCAGTTGCAGAAAAAATCGTTTACGGTGCGCTAGATATCATTTCTGAGAAGAAATCAGGCGAAGAACCACTAGAAATGTTTGAAAAAGGTTTGGAAAACATCCGCCCAATGGTGGAAGTTAAGTCACGCCGTGTTGGTGGTTCAACCTACCAAGTACCAGTTGAAGTTCGTCCTGCTCGTCAGACTGCGCTAGCTATGCGTTGGTTAACTGACGCTGCTCGTAAGCGTAGTGAGAAATCTATGCGTGAGCGTTTAGCTGGTGAAGTTCTAGATGCAATCGAAAGCCGTGGTTCAGCTGTTAAGAAACGTGAAGACGTTCATCGTATGGCTGAAGCGAACAAAGCTTTCTCGCATTTCCGTTGGTAATCCAAGGAGTTTATTGTGGCACGTAAAACCCCGATCAAACGATACCGTAATATTGGTATCTGTGCGCACGTTGATGCCGGTAAAACGACAACAACTGAGCGTATTCTTTTCTACACTGGTCTTTCTCATAAGATCGGTGAAGTTCACGATGGCGCCGCGACGATGGATTGGATGGAGCAGGAGCAGGAGCGTGGTATTACTATTACTTCGGCTGCGACTACAACATTCTGGCGTGGTATGGACGCTCAGTTCGAAGAGCACCGTATCAACATCATCGACACCCCTGGACACGTTGACTTTACGATTGAAGTAGAGCGTTCACTACGTGTACTTGACGGTGCGGTAGTGGTTCTGTGTGGTTCGTCTGGTGTACAACCACAAACTGAAACAGTATGGCGTCAAGCAGACAAGTATGAAGTTCCACGTATGGTTTTCGTTAACAAAATGGACCGTGCTGGTGCTGATTTCGAAATGGTTGTTTCTCAGCTACGTGATCGTTTGAATGCGACTGCTGTTCCAATGCAAATGACTATTGGTGCAGAAGACGAGTTCAAAGGTGTTGTTGACTTAGTTAAGAACAAAGCGATCATCTGGAACGAAGAAGACAACGGCTTAACGTTTACTTACGAAGACATCCCTGCGGACTTAGCTGATAAGTGTGCAGAAATGCGTGAGTACATGGTTGAAGCTGCGGCTGAATCGTCTGAAGAGATGATGGAAAAATACCTTGAAGAAGGTGAGCTTTCTGAAGAAGACATCAAAAAAGGTATTCGTCAGCGTACACTAGCTAACGAAATCATCCCTGTATTTGGTGGTTCTGCATTCAAGAACAAAGGTGTTCAAGCCGTTCTTGATGCAACGATTGAGTACATGCCTTCTCCAACAGAAGTTAAAGCGATTCAAGGTACTGTTGATCTTGATGGTGAAGAAATCGAAACTCGTGAAGCAGACGATAATGCTCCATTTGCAGCATTGGCGTTCAAAATCGCGACTGACCCATTCGTGGGTACATTAACTTTCTTCCGTGTTTACTCAGGTGTTATTAACTCTGGTGACCACGTTTACAACTCTGTTAAAGACAAGAAAGAGCGTATCGGTCGTATCGTACAGATGCACTCAAACAGTCGTGAAGAAATTAAAGAAGTTCGCGCAGGCGATATCGCCGCTGGTGTTGGTCTTAAAGACGTAACAACAGGTGATACTCTTTGTGCCCTAGATAGCAAAATTATTCTAGAGCGTATGGAATTCCCTGAGCCAGTAATCTCGGTTGCGGTTGAGCCAAAAACTAAAGCTGACCAAGAGAAAATGGGTATTGCTTTAGGTAAGTTGGCGCAAGAAGATCCATCGTTCCAAGTTCGCACTGACGAAGAGTCAGGCCAGACCATTATTTCTGGTATGGGTGAGCTTCACTTGGATATTCTTGTTGACCGTATGAAGCGTGAGTTTAAAGTTGAAGCAAACATCGGTGCGCCTCAGGTAGCTTACCGTGAGTCTATCCGCAACACAGTTGAAGTCGAAGGTAAATTCGTACGTCAATCTGGTGGTCGCGGTCAGTACGGTCACGTTTGGGTTAAGCTTGAGCCACAAGAGCCTGGTTCAGGTTTCGAGTTTGTTAACGAAATCGTTGGTGGTGTTGTACCGAAAGAATATATCGGTGCAGTACAAAAGGGTATCGAAGAGCAGCTTGAAAACGGTATTATCGCTGGTTACCCAGTGCTAGACGTTAAAGCGACGCTTTATGATGGTTCTTACCACGATGTTGACTCGAATGAGATGGCGTTTAAGATCGCAGGTAGTATGGCGGTTAAAAATGCGGCTTCTACAGCGAACCCAGCATTGCTTGAGCCAATGATGAAAGTTGAAGTAGTAACTCCTGAAGAGTACATGGGTGACGTTATGGGTGACCTTAACCGTCGTCGTGGACTTGTTAAAGGTATGGGTGAAAACTCAACGGGTAAGGTGATTGACGCTGAAGTACCACTATCAGAGATGTTTGGTTATGCGACAGACGTACGTAGTTTGTCACAAGGCCGCGCAAGCTTTACGATGGAGTTCGCTCATTATGCTGAAGCTCCAACGAACATCGCTGAAGAAGTGATTAGTAAGAATTCTTAATTTTAAATTTATAGTTCCAGAGAATTAGAGGAATTGAAAAATGGCTAAAGAGAAATTTGAACGTAATAAGCCGCACGTAAACGTAGGAACGATTGGTCACGTAGACCATGGTAAAACTACTTTGACGGCGGCGATTTGTACAGTACTAGCAGACGTGTACGGTGGTGCAGCACAAGCATTTGCAGACATCGATAACGCTCCAGAAGAGCGTGAGCGTGGTATTACTATCGCGACGTCACACGTTGAGTACGAAACACCAGCACGTCACTACGCACACGTAGACTGCCCAGGCCACGCTGACTATGTTAAAAACATGATCACCGGTGCTGCACAGATGGACGGCGCTATTTTGGTGTGTTCAGCAGCAGACGGCCCGATGCCACAAACACGTGAGCACATCTTGTTATCACGTCAGGTAGGTGTACCGAAGATTGTTGTTTTCTTGAACAAGTGCGACATGGTAGACGACGAAGAGTTACTAGAGTTGGTAGAGATGGAAGTGCGTGAACTTCTAGACCAATACGAATTCCCAGGTGACGACACGCCAATCATCCGAGGTTCAGCGTTGAAAGCTTTGGAAGGTGACCAAGGTCCACTAGGTAAAGAAGCGATTGTCGCTTTAGGTGAAGCTCTAGATACTTACATTCCAGAGCCAGAGCGTGCAGTAGACAAGCCATTCTTGTTACCGATTGAGGACGTATTCTCGATTTCAGGTCGTGGTACGGTAGTTACAGGCCGTGTTGAAAGCGGTGTTGTAAAAGTTGGTGAAGAGATTGAAATCGTTGGTATCAAAGATACGACGAAGACAACCGTTACTGGCGTAGAGATGTTCCGTAAGTTGCTTGACCAAGGTGAAGCAGGCGATAACGTAGGTGTTCTTCTACGTGGTACGAAGCGCGACGAAGTAGAGCGTGGTCAAGTATTGGCACACACTGGTACTATCACACCTCACACACGTTTCGAAGCAGAAGTTTACGTATTGTCGAAAGATGAAGGTGGTCGTCACACACCATTCTTCAAAGGCTACCGTCCACAGTTCTACTTCCGTACAACTGACGTAACGGGTGCTGTAGAGTTACCGGAAGGCGTAGAGATGGTTATGCCAGGCGACAACATCAAGATGGATGTTGAGCTGATTGCACCGATTGCGATGGACGAAGGTTTACGCTTCGCGATTCGTGAAGGTGGCCGTACTGTAGGTGCGGGTGTTGTATCTAAAATCCACGAATAAGATTTTAGAGTCACAGCAAGTTTTAAAGGGCACTTCGGTGCCCTTTTTTATGAAAGTGGTTTTTATAAAAAAATATAGAGTATAAGAATAGCTCTTTGGCTTACCTAGACTTTGGAATAAGTTCTTGCCACACCCTACGGGCATCTTACGGGTTCAAATCTTTCTAAAAGGTGTTCTCCACATTTTGTAACAAAATGTTTCGGGAGGGATTCGAAACAGTCTCAAATCAGTTTGCTATATTTGTGCTCTGCAAACAGTTTTTATATTGTATTTCAAATGCTTATTATAGCGCTCGCTTAATAAATCAATAAGTTAGAGTTACTTGAATCAGATGTTAGAAGTATTAGATATAGTAATGCCTAAATTTTATTGTTGCCAATTCAGTTATATTAAATCAGTGGCTTATATCGTTTTAATGCAAATATGCATTACTTATATTAATCAAACTGTTGCCTCGTAAAAAAAGTCGTGCTAGCTTTTTAGTTGCGGTAGAAACATTTGTTGGCTTGAGCATGTTAGGAATGATGTGCGCGACAGGGTGCTCTTCAAGCCTTCTTCTGTATTTCGTACGCCAAGAACTGGTTATGCGTTTTAACTGGAAAGTTACAAGGAGTTTGGTAATGAGTGTGAAAGCATCATTATTTAATATGTGCATACCGAGGTATCTTTTACTGTTCGATGAAATGATACCTTTAGCCCCTTTATATCCGAAATTCTACCGTTCTAGCCTAAGGCAACTTCATCCTTCCTGACCCCCAAAAAACTAACCTTACAAAAGAAAGATTTCAATTTTGCGCTATTACAACGCGCGTGTAGGAGGAAGAATGAAAGGTTTGCTTAACAATATTAATAAACAATTATTGGCATTATTTTGCTTAACAATGTTGTCGTTGCCGGTATTGGGAGCTGACAATGATGGAGATGGTTTAGACGATGATAGCGCCGATAATTGCCCCGCAGTCTATAACCCCAATCAGGAAGATACCGATGGTGATGGGAGCGGAGATGCTTGCGACAGTGATGATGATGACGATGGCATATTGGATACGAATGATAACTGCACGCTGATAGCAAACCCAGGACAGGAAGATAGCGATGGAGATGGAATTGGAGATGCTTGCGATCCGGATGTCGCGACTTGTGGGACCGGTGAGCGTTACCAGCCGGTTATCACTCCAAACGCGGTTGTTTCAAGTGGTGATACTGGGTTGACTTGCTTGCTGTGTGATGTTGCCAATGAAGGTAATGTTATTGATGTCGATTTGACCAACGCTGCTAGAGTTTCAATCCCGATTGGCTTAACGGGGAGCGCTTTCATCCAAGTAGAAGATACTTCGCAAATCTATACAGGGAATAATACAGCAGGTTTTATTCTTGAAACTCCGGGTACACTGTTGGATTTGACATTATTAGAAACGATCACAGTGACCACTTTATTAGATGGTGTTCGCCAAGAAAGTTTTACTGGATCAAATTTGTTAACACTAAACTTGTTAGATGAGGCTGATCAAGCATTTGTCGCATTTGATGCGACGTTAGACTTTAACCAAGTAAGAGTAAACGTTGGAGGGTTAGCAAGTGTGCTTAATCAAGTTGATGTTTATTCTGCCTGTGTCGGTTTAACTCTCAACGATAATGATGGTGATGGGATTGATGATAGTGTCGATAATTGTCCAACGATTCCAAACCCAGGGCAAGAAGATGTCGATGGCGATGGTATTGGCGATGCTTGTGATTCGGATAATGATGATGATGGTATTGATGATGGCGTCGATAATTGCCCTGTAGCAAATAACCCTCTACAAATAGATACTGACGGAGATGGTTTGGGTGATGCCTGTGATCCTGATGATGACAGTGACGGTGTTAATGATGACTTGGATAATTGCCCTCTGGTCAGCAATGAAGAACAAACAGACACCGATGGAGACGGTCAAGGTGACGCCTGTGATGCTGATGATGATGGTGACGGTGTCGAAGACGGAGTCGATAATTGCCCAATGACCAGTAACCCTGGCCAAGAAGATACAGATGGTGATGGCGTCGGAGACGCTTGTGACGACAGCACGGATAGTGATGGTGACGGAATTGATGATGGGTTGGATAACTGTCCTGCTATAGCCAATCCTGAGCAGGAAGACCTAGATGGTGATGGAGTTGGTGATGCTTGTGATAACGATGATGATGGCGACAGCATCAATGATGATGTTGATAATTGCCCTCTGACCCCGAACGTTGAACAGGTAGACACTGATGGTGATGGTCAGGGCGATGCATGTGACAGTGATGACGATAATGATGGTATTGAAGATGATGTCGATAATTGTCCGTTAACGAATAACCCATCGCAAGAAGATAGTGATTTAGACGGTATCGGAGATGTCTGTGATAGCGATAATGATAACGATGGAGTAGATAACGACGTTGATAACTGCCCTGCAGTACCTAATCGCGGGCAAGAAGACCGCGACAGTGATGGAATCGGGGATGCATGTGATATTGATGATGATGATGATGGTATTAATGATGGTGCAGATAACTGTCCTGTAACCAGTAATCCAAACCAAGAAGATCTGGATGGTGATGGCATCGGTGATGCTTGCGACCCTGATGATGATGGTGATGGCGTTAATGATGGTGTCGATAATTGCCCTGTTAATAGTAACCCAGGGCAAGAAGATTTAGATGGTGATGGTATCGGTGACTTGTGTGATGACGATATCGATGGCGATGGCATTAATAACGGCAGCGATAATTGCCCTTCTAATAGTAATCCTCTGCAAGAAGATACTGATGGTGATGGTGTTGGCGATGCTTGCGACTCTAACAATGACTCGGACGGAGACGGCATTGATGATGGTGTTGATAACTGTCCTGTGGTAGCTAACCCCAATCAGGAAGACTTGGATGGTGATGGCATTGGTGATGCTTGCGACCCTGATGATGATGGAGACACAGTCAATGATGGCGTGGATAATTGTCCATTAGTTAGTAATACTGATCAGACAGACACCGATGGTGATGGTCAGGGTAATGCCTGTGACAATGATGATGATGATGACGGTATTGATGATGGTGCTGACAATTGTACGATCGTCAATAATCCTGGCCAGGAAGACTCTGATGGCGATGGTTTAGGGGATGCCTGCGATGCCAATAATGATAGCGACGGTGACGGTACCGATGATGGTGTGGATAACTGTCCAGCTACGCCAAATCCTGGACAGCAAGATACTGATGGAGACGGTGTTGGGGACGCCTGTGATAGCGACGATGATAATGATGGTGTAAACGATGGACCAGATAATTGTCCTTTGGTTGCTAATGCAGAGCAGGTGGATACTGACGGAGATGGAATTGGTGATGCTTGCGATAACGATGATGATGAAGATGGTGTCAATGATGGCGTTGATAACTGTCCTCTAGCGAGCAATCCTAATCAAGAAGACGCTGATGGAGATGGTGTTGGTGATGTTTGTGATACCAACACGGATAGTGATGGTGATGGCATTGATGACGGCGTTGATAACTGTCCTGCTGTCAGCAACCCAGGTCAAGAAGACACAGATGGAGATGGTGTCGGTGACGCTTGTGACGACGATGACGATGGGGATGGTGCTGATGATAGCGTTGATAACTGTCCTGTTGTCAGCAATTCAGATCAAACCGATACAGATGGTGATGGAGTTGGTGATGCCTGTGATGCGGACTCTGATGGGGATGGTATCGAAGATGACGCTGATAACTGTCCGTTAGTACAGAACCCTGGGCAGCAGGATGTTGATAATGATGGTGTTGGCGATGTTTGTGACGTCGATGACGATAATGACACCATCGACGATGAGATTGATAATTGTCCTGCGGTATCAAACCCTAACCAAGAAGACGCTGATGGGGATGGCATTGGGGATGCTTGTGATGACTCTAATGACCAAACCGATAGTGACGGTGACGGTGTTGACGATAATACCGATAACTGTCCTGCTATTAGTAATCCGAATCAAAGAGATTCTGATGACGATGGGATCGGCGACCTGTGTGACAGGGATGGCCTAGATACAGCTGTGTCTGGCGGTGGTAGTAACTCTTTATTCTTGATATTGATGTTAGGAGTATTCATGCTTTATCGAAAAGCTAAAAAAGATACTTTCAAAAGTGTCAGTGTTTGCCTTATGGCATTAGTAGGGTGTGTGCTTATTACGCCGAATGCTAGTGCGAATGAAGGCGAAGCCTACAGTTGGTATGGGGGGGTAGGTTATGGTTTTAGCCAAGTAGATCCTGAAGGAGGTAGCATGGGGTGGAGCACATCCGATGATACTGACTCAGGCTTTAAGGTTACTGCTGGGACTCAAATTAACGAGAGCTTTGCCTTGAATCTTAGTTACAATGATTTGGGTGAGGCTGGACTAGGCAATAGCAATCCTGCAGTAACGGAAAGGTCAGGCGTAGAATATAAAGTCTACGCATTTATGGTTGATTATGCACCTTGGACTTTTAAAGATGGTGTAAACTTTTATGGAAAATTTGGTGTCTCGTCAATAAAAAATGAGGTCACTAATCAAGTTAGCTTTGATGGTTCAGATATTACACCAGCATATGACGATAAGACGGTGACTCAACTGGCGCTTGGTTTAGGGGTAAAGTGGGACTTAAGTGATACTTTCTTCATGAAAACCGAGCTTGAACGATTTGATCGGGATGCGTACTTTATCAGTCTTCAGGTCGGTGGGTACTTTTAACAAATAAGTGAAGGTTTTCCCGCTTAGTTATTCTAAAGCCCTCTATATTGAGGGCTTTTTTTTGGCCAAAGGCTAACGGTGAGTCTGTTAGTCAGACCCTACTATTTTGAGAAACAGTTGACGAACGAGTGTGATAGTGTCGAAAGATTTTACATGTCGATGAGTTTAGTATGACAATCTGTGTCACTCATAATATGTATGAATAATGATATCAAAAATACAAGGGAGCATTTTTCTTGGACTGCTCTTTTTCTTAACGGCGTGTGGAGGCGGGGGCGACAGCGAAGAGTCTAATACACCAGATCCTGGGGCTGGTGAAGACCCTCCGGCTCATGTAGAGCCACCGAGCTCAGGTAAGGCATCCCGTTTTTTACAACAAACAACGTTCGGTGCAACGCCTAGTTCGATTCAGCGAGTGGTTGATTTAGGCTATGAGGACTGGATTGATTGGCAAATGTCGCTATCGACTTCAAGACATACAGCTTATTACAACCGTTTCAATTACAACCCTGATGATACCTGGAGCTTGTATGTTGATGCGTGGTGGCACCGTTCCCTGAAAGCGGAAGATCAGTTGCGGCAGCGAGTAGCATTTGCTTTGAGCGAAATTTGGGTGATTAGCCAATATGGCGTAAGTTCTGGTGGCGTTGAGGGGAATCGTTCCTTGTCCAACTATTATGATATTTTGCTTGAGCATAGCTTTGGTAACTATCGAGATTTGATGCAGGATGTCACGCTTAGCCCTGTGATGGGCGAATACTTGAGTATGTTGCGGAATCGCAAGCCAGATCTAGAGCGGAATATTCGTCCAGACGAGAACTATGCACGTGAGTTAATGCAGCTATTCACAGTGGGCTTAGTCGAGCTCAATCTTGATGGTAGCCCAAAGCTCGACTCTCAAGGCAATACCATCCCTACTTACGATCAAGAAGATATTGAAGGTCTTGCACACGTCTTTACCGGCTGGACATGGCAAAATGCCGAGACTTTTTGGTGGTGGAGCGAAAGTCGTGACTTAGAAAGTCCGATGAAGGCATTCCCGGAATTCCACGCCGAAGGTGAAAAGCGAATTATCAATGGTGGTGTTATTCCAGCGGGACAGACTCCGGAACAAGATTTACAGCAAGCGCTGGATCATATTTTTAACCATCCCAATGTGGGCCCCTTCGTTTCTAAACAATTGATTCAGAAGTTGGTCACTAGTAACCCATCGCCAGACTACGTAGAGCGAGTGGCGACAGTGTTTAATGATAATGGGGACGGTGTGCGTGGTGATATGGCAGCGGTGGTTAAAGCTATTTTGTTGGATGATGAGGCGGTGACAGGAGTTGCATCACACGATAAGCCTTTTGGTAAGCTGAAAGAGCCTATCTTAAAGTTATCGGCCTTTTGGCGTGCCTTTAACGCGAACACCGGCTCGGGAACATTCGAATTTCGATGGGTCGATAGTGACTTTGGGCAAGGCCCGTTAAAATCACCGAGTGTGTTTAATTTCTTTTCCCCTAACTATCAGCCGGCGGGCACCTTAAAAGATGCAGATATCACCGCGCCAGAATTTGAAATTCATACCGAAGGCACTATGGCTAAGATGACGAACCATCTGCATTGGCGTTCGTTGAGCATGAATAATTTTGAGCGTACTTCTCCGGACGCTAAAGATATCATCGTGAATTATAACAGGGAGCGTGACTTGGCGAGCTCAAGCCATGAAGAGCTGATCGAGCATCTTAACATTCTATTGCTCGCTGGCAGTATGAGTGATCGCATGAAGACCGTGCTGACTGACTATTTAGCCACCATCAGCGACGATGATTATGAACGTAAAGCGATAGAAGCCGTGTCATTAGTCATCACATCACCAGAATTTGCCGTGCAACGATAGGAGCCTAAGAATGAAAAGAAGAGATTTTATCAAGTTAGGCTCTGCGGCTATTGCGACCTCAGGGTTGATGAACATTAGTCAAAGCGCTCATGCGCTTAATATTCCGACGGGGGATTACAAGGCTCTGGTCTGTATTTTCCTATTAGGGGGTAACGATGGTTTCAATATGGTGGTGCCGACCAGCAACTTCGACTATGACGAGTATGCTGCTTCGCGTCAAAATATGGCAATCCCCAAAGCGGACTTGTTGCCTGTGTCACCGATTTCTCATGGTGGCAGTAGCTTTGGCTTCCACCCACAACTTTCTGAGTTAAAAGGTCTGTTTGATAGTGGACGTGTGGCAGTTATGTCCAACGTCGGGAATTTAATAGAGCCGTTATCTCGGCAGCAATTTCTTGAGCGGAGTAAGTCCTTGCCGGATCAGTTGTTTTCACATAATGACCAGCAGGATCAATGGCGTTACGTAGACCCACAAGTTCAAAAGTCTGGGCTGGGTGGGCGTGTGATGGACTTGGCAGTGCCGAATAACCAAGACCCACTTTTGACAGGTATTGCTATCGATGGTCGAACCAACTGGCTTAGTAGCCAGCTCAATTTGGATTTATCGATTGGACGTAATGGTTTTGATCAATATGGCTACATTGCATCGGATAAGAACTGGACTCAAGACCGCCGAGCGGCCTTTAGAGAATTACTGAATAACAATTATAACGACCCTTTTATCGACGAGTTTAAAGGATTGCAGTCCAGAACCATGGAGCTCGTCGAGCGAGTCGGCGCACAGATTGATAATGTTCCTGACTTTACCACCGCTAAGCCGGATAGTCGTTTGGCGACACAGCTTGAAATGGTCGCGAAGCTGATTGCGATTCGAGCTGAACTCGGTATGGAGCGTCAGGTATTTTATGTCGGCATGGGTGGCTTTGATACCCACGATGGGCACATTACTCGTCAGCAGGAACTGTTTACTGAACTTAGCCAGAGTATGAGTTATTTCTACGATGTCACCACGGAGCTCGGTGTGCAAAACAATGTCACTAGTTTCACCAGTTCAGAGTTCGGTCGAACCTTAACCAGTAATGGCGATGGTACCGATCATGCCTGGGGAAATCACCAATTAGTCATGGGTGGTGCCGTTCGTGGTGGTGATATTTATGGTCAAGTGCCAAGCCTTGAAATTGACGGTCCTGATGATGCCAATAACGATGGTCGCATCATTCCAACCACCTCGGTAGAACAATACATGGCAAGCCCGCTGCGTTGGTTTGGTTTAACCGATAGCGAGCTGAATAGCGTGATGCCAAATCTGTCCGCATTCAACGCCAACGCTGTGGACTTTATGCTTTAGTTTGACTCTCTGAAACCTGTGTTAGTCTTTTTAGCCCCTTTATTAGGGGCTTTTTTCTAGCTGTAACATTTTGCATCTATGTGAATCTAATCAATGTGATTGTTCTGATCCTATCAATTAATGCCCAATTACATTTTTTGATGTTTTAATCAATGGGAGGTGCCGACACGATGAACTGGCATGATGTAATTTCATACGCAAACAATGGTAACCCTCAAGGTCCTCGAAAGGTATCTAAGTCTGAAGCGGAGTGGCAGCAACAGCTGTCTGCCGAGCAGTACCGCGTGATGCGCTTAAAAGGCACGGAGCGAGCGTTTGCTGGCGAACATTGCAACGTGTTTGAAGCTGGAATCTATGCCTGCGCTGGTTGTGGCGAGAAGCTGTTTGATGCTAATCATAAATTTGAATCGGGCTCAGGCTGGCCGAGCTTTACCGAGCCTTTGGCAGTTGGTGTGATACGCTATGATATGGATAATACTTATGGCATGACACGAATTGAGGTCAGTTGTAATGTTTGTGAAGGGCATTTGGGCCACGTTTTTCCTGACGGCCCTGAACCGAGCGGCTTGCGTTTTTGTATTAACTCAGTGTCTTTGATAAAAGCGTCGGAAAAAGAGGAGGGTGCTAATGACTCATAAAGCTACGTTTGGTGGTGGCTGTTTCTGGTGTGTTGAAGCTGTGATGCAACAATTAAAAGGTGTTGAGTCCGTAGTATCAGGCTATACCGCAGGCGATACCGATAACCCAACCTACCGAGAAGTATGCTCTGGGGAGTCTGGTCATGCCGAAGTGGTTCAGGTGACATTCAATCCTGACGAGGTGAGTTTTCGTGATTTGGTTGAAGTTTTTCTGACATCACACGATCCAACCCAAGTCGATGGGCAGGGCGCCGATATTGGCACTCAGTACCGCTCAATGATCATGTACCATACCGATGAGCAACGGCAGGTCGCAGAGGAAGTCATGAACGAGATGGCGCCTCTTTTTGATGCTCCTTTGGCAACAGAGTTAGTGGCTGAAGAGACCTTCCACCGGGCGGAGGACTATCACCAAGATTATTATGCCAATAACAGTCTGCAACCTTATTGTATGGCGGTGATTAACCCAAAATTGAACAAATTGCGTCAAAAACACGCGGATAAATTAAAAAGCACCTAGATGCAACGTCATCAACACAAGGAGTCACTATGAAAGCTGTATGGAATAACGTGATAATTGCGGAATCGAAAGATACGATCATTGTTGAGAATAATCATTACTTCCCGCCAGATTCCATTATTACCGAGTATTTTTCGCCATCAGAGCACAAAACTGTGTGTTCGTGGAAAGGAGAGGCCCACTATTATGATATAACGGTAGCAGGGCAGACCAACCATGATGCTGCCTGGTATTACCCACAGCCGCTACAAAAGGCGGAGCCAATAAAAGGCTACATTGCTTTTTGGCGCGGGGTAGAGATTGAAGGTTAAGGCTATTAACTGAGGAGGCGTTAGTGACCTATCAAGCAATTCATCATCCTATGGAAAACCTGTTCACGGTCGTGTTGGATCAGGGGCATGAAGCAAAAGTCACCTATACTCAGCAGGGCATGACGTTGCACTTGAACTATTCTGAGGTTCCAGAAGCGCTGCGTGGCAAAGGCTATGGCAGCGTTATGATGGAAGCTGTATTGCATGCGATTGAACAAGAAGGCTTTAAAGTGGTACCAGAATGCTCTTATATCAAGCATTACATGGATACACATAAAGACTGGGCGCACCTTAGAGCCAGTTAAGCACCTTTTAAATGTCGAGAGTAGCGTGACTTCAGTTTGGCCAACTTGGGGTCAATATAGGTCTTACAGAAAGGCTTATCTGCATGTTTTAAGTAATACTGCTGATATTTTTCGTCATTGAGTTTAAAGTCACGGAAAGGTAGTACCTGAGTGATGTAGCGCTTGTCATCAGCGTTGGCCAATTGAGCGATAAGCGACTTGGCTTCCGATGCTTGAGCAGGGTTAAACGTATAGACAGCACTGCGATACTTTTCCCTAAAGGCATGCATTGATGTGCTGCTATGAGTTAGTAAGTGAATATGAATTAGATCTTTCATTGGGATGGCGTCAGGGTCAAAGCGGAGTAATACCGCTTCGGAAAAGCTACTCGCATCGCCATCTGAGGCAATCCAACCTTGCTTGACGTCACTAACCCCCTTCAGATTAGCGAAAACAGCTTCTGTGCACCAGTGACAACCGCCGCCAAACCCAATGTGTTCCTTCTTTACGGTCATTATCTTTTTTGAAAAACCCTAAATAATCTATACTATAAGGTAAGAGTGCGGAACCAAAGTAATGTTACAGAATGGCCCGTAACGCTTGAAATTATTTAGGTTTCTGCCTTGCAATCCCTTTTCCGATCCCCTATAATTCGCGTCCCTTTGTAGGCGTAACGGCCACAATTAGGGTTGTTCTTGCGAAGCAATCTCAGACTTTATTGCAAAGTAAGTTATTGATTTTGCTAACAACAGGCTCGATTTGAGTCTGAAACAAGTTTGGTAACCGCACCCCTCACGAGTAGTAGGGTGGAGCGGTTTTTTATGTTCTTTTAATTAATAGTGGAGTTCTTTGCAATGGCAAAGCAACGTATTCGAATCAGATTGAAAGCGTTTGATCACAAGTTGATTGACTTATCGACTTCAGAGATCGTAAACACCGCTAAGCGTACTGGTGCACAGGTTAAAGGTCCTATTCCTTTACCGACGCGTAAAGAGCGCTTCACCATCTTGACTTCACCACACGTGAATAAAGATGCACGTGATCAGTATGAAATTCGTACGCACAAGCGTTTAGTGGACATCATCGAGCCAACAGAAAAAACTGTTGATGCGTTGATGAAGTTGGATTTGGCAGCTGGTGTTGATGTTCAAATCAGCCTTACTTAAGGCAAACATCAGTAGCAAGGTTATAACCATTTCGGTTGAGGTTTAAAACATGGCTATCGGAATAGTAGGTATAAAACGAGGTATGACTCGTGTCTTCACTGAAGACGGCGTGTCTATCCCGGTTACCGTAGTAGAAGCCGACCCAAATCGCATCACTCAGCTTAAAACAGCTGATGTTGACGGTTATGAAGCGGTTCAAGTCACTACAGGAAGCCGTAAGGCAAACCGTATCAGTAAAGCAGAAGCTGGACATTATAAGAAAGCTAATGTTGAAGCTGGTCGTGGTTTGTGGGAGTTCCGCGTGGACTCATTGGAAGGTTTCGAAGTTGGCGGTGAAGTCAAAGTTGAAGTTTTCGAGGAAGGTCAGAAAGTTGACGTAACTGGTACCTCTAAAGGTAAGGGTTATGCTGGCGCAATTAAGCGTTGGAACTTCCGCGGTCAAGACAGTACACACGGTAACTCATTAGCACACCGTGCACCTGGTTCAATTGGTCAAAACCAAACTCCAGGTCGTGTATTTAAAGGCAAGAAAATGTCAGGCCACATGGGTGCTGAGCGCGTAACGGTACAAACTCTAGAAGTTGTACGTGTTGACGCTGAGCGCAATTTGTTATTAATCAAAGGTGCCGTCCCAGGCGCTACTGGCGGTGATGTGATTGTACATCCTGCTGAGAAAGCCTAGGCCAAGAGGAGTTGACTATGGAACTTAGTTTGACATCTGGCGGCGCAATAAAGGTTTCTGAAGTAGCTTTTGGCCGTGAATTTAACGAGTCATTAGTTCACCAAGTAGTAGTTGCATATATGGCAGCTGCTCGTGCCGGAACACGTGCACAGAAGAACCGTAGCGCTGTAAGCGGTGGTGGTAAAAAGCCATGGCGTCAAAAAGGTACAGGTCGTGCCCGTGCTGGTACTATCCGTAGCCCATTATGGCGCAAAGGTGGTGTAACTTTCGCTGCGCAACCACAAGACTACACTCAAAAAGTTAACCGCAAAATGTACCGCGGTGCGATCCAAAGCATTCTTAGTGAATTGGTTCGTCAAGAGCGTTTGATTGTAGTAGAAGAATTTGCTGTTTCAGCTCCAAAAACAAAAGAGCTGGTTGGCAAGTTAAAAGAGTTAGATGCAAAAGAAGCGTTGATCGTGACTGAAGAAGTTAACGAAAACCTATTCTTAGCGTCTCGTAACTTACACAAAGTTGACGTTCGTGACGTTCAAGCAATCGACCCTGTCAGCCTAATCGGCTTTGACAAGGTTGTCATGACTGTCGCGGCTGTTAAGAAAGTAGAGGAGATGTTGGGATGAACCAAGAGAGAATCTTAAAAGTTCTTCTAGCGCCTCACGTTTCTGAAAAAGCGACGATTTTGGCTGAAAACGATAACCAATTCGTTTTCAAAGTAGCTAAAGACGCTAACAAGCGTGAAATCAAAAAAGCTGTAGAAACTTTGTTCGAAGTGGAAGTTGAAAGTGTTCGCACTTTGAACATGAAAGGTAAACGTAAGCGTTTTGGTCTACAAGAAGGCCGTCGTCCAAACTGGAAAAAAGCTTACGTCTCATTGAAGCCTGGTCAAGACCTTGACTTCGCAGGCGGCGAGTAACAAGGAGATTAGTAATGGCAATTGTAAAAGCTAAACCAACTTCTCCAGGACGCCGCTTTGTCGTTAAAGTGGTGAATTCTGACCTGCATAAGGGTAAACCTCATGCGGCTTTATTAGAGAAGAAATCAAGAAATGGTGGTCGTAATAACGATGGTCGCATCACGACTCGTCACGTTGGTGGTGGTCACAAGCAACACTATCGTATTATCGACTTCAAGCGAAACAAAGATCAGATCGCTGGTAAAGTAGAGCGTCTTGAGTACGATCCAAACCGTAGTGCACACATCGCACTTATCTGCTATGCAGACGGTGAGCGTCGTTACATCATTGCACCTCGTAACTTGAATGCTGGTGATTCTATCGTTTCAGGTGAGCGCGCTCCGATTCGTGTCGGTAACGCCTTACCAATGCGTAACATCCCTGTAGGTACTACAGTTCATAACATTGAATTGAAGCCTGGCAAGGGTGCGCAAATAGCTCGTAGTGCTGGTGCTTATGCTCAGATCGTTGCACGTGAAGGCAACTACGTGACCTTGCGTTTACGTTCAGGTGAAACTCGTAAAGTTTTAGCTGACGGCCGCGCAACTATCGGTCAGGTAGGTAATTCAGAGCACATGCTACGTAGTTTGGGTAAAGCTGGTGCCAAGCGTTGGCGCGGTGTTCGCCCGACGGTTCGTGGTGTCGCTATGAACCCAGTAGACCACCCACATGGTGGTGGTGAAGGACGTACCTCTGGTGGTCGTCATCCTGTGTCTCCATGGGGTACGCCTACTAAAGGTAAGAAAACACGTAGCAACAAGCGCACAGACAAGCTAATTGTCCGTCGCCGTAACAAACGATAGAGGATAGCACAGTGGCACGTTCGTTAAAGAAAGGCCCATTCATTGACCTTCACTTATTGAAGAAGGTTGAAGAAGCTGCGGCCTCTGGTTCTAAGAAACCAATTAAAACATGGTCTCGTCGTTCAACTGTTTTCCCGGAAATGGTTGGTCTGACGATTGCCGTTCACAATGGTCGTCAACACGTACCAGTCTTCGTTTCTGAAGACATGGTAGGCCACAAGTTAGGTGAGTTTGTATTGACTCGCACCTACCATGGTCATGATGTTGATAAGAAAGCCAAGAAGCGATAAGGCGAGGAGTGAAAGATGGAAGTAGCAGCTAAATTGCGTAATGCCACCATCTCGGCACAGAAGATGCGTCTTGTCGCCGATCAGATTCGTGGCTTACCAGTAGAAAAAGCGTTGAACACTCTTGAATTCAGCCCAAAGAAAGCGGCTCGTATTATCAAGAAGGTTCTTGAGTCTGCGATTGCTAACGCTGAGCACAATGAAGGCGCTGACATCGACGAATTGAAAGTTTCGACTATCTTCGTTGACGAAGCGGCGACAGCTAAGCGTATGCGTCCGCGCGCGAAAGGTCGTGGCGACCGCATTTTAAAGCGTAATAGCCACGTCACCGTTAAAGTATCGGATAACTAGGAGAAGGTAATGGGTCAAAAAGTTCATCCTACCGGTATCCGCTTAGGTATCGTAAAAAAGCATACGGCAACTTGGTATGCTGAGCGCGGCGATTTTGCGGATAACTTGGAAAGTGATATCAACATCCGTAACTGGTTGTTAAAAGAATTGAAGCATGCTTCAGTATCTCGCATCGAGATCGAGCGTCCAGCGAAAGCGATTCGTGTGACTATTCACACAGCGCGCCCTGGTATCGTTATCGGTAAGAAAGGTGAAGATATTGAGAAATTGCGTGGCAAGATCGCTGCTATGGCGGGTGTGTCTGCGCAAGTTTCTGTTGAGCAAGTTCGCAAGCCTGAGCTTGATGCTCAACTGGTTGGTGACAATGTTGCACAACAGCTAGAGCGTCGTGTGATGTTCCGTCGTGCGATGAAGCGTGCCGTTCAAAATGCTATGCGTCTTGGTGCTGAAGGTATCAAGATTGAAGTAAGTGGTCGTTTAGGTGGTGCTGAGATTGCTCGTACTGAGTGGTATCGTGAAGGTCGTGTACCTTTGCACACACTACGTGCGAACATCGATTACGCGACATCTGAAGCGAATACTACTTACGGTATCATCGGCATTAAAGTATGGATTTTCAAAGGTGAAGTTCTTCCTGGCCAAGAAATTGAAGAGCCAAAAGAAGAGAAAAAACCTCGCCGCAGAAAACCTGCTCCTAAAGCGAAGAAATAGGGGTAAGTATTATGTTATTGCCAAAAAGAACGAAATATCGTAAGCAGCATAAGCTGCGTAACCGTGGCTCTCAAGCTCATAGCGTAAGCTTTGGTGAGTTCGGTTTAAAAGCTACGGGTCGTGGCCGTATGACAGCTCGCCAGATTGAGGCTGCTCGTCGTGCGATGACTCGTCACATGAAACGTGCTGGTAAAGTTTACATTCGTGTATTCCCTGACAAGCCAATCACTAAAAAGCCTTTAGAAGTTCGTATGGGTAAAGGTAAAGGTAGTGTTGAATATTGGGTAGCTCAGGTTCAGCCAGGTCGTATGTTATATGAAGTTGAAGGTATCTCTGAAGATTTAGCGCGTGAAGCGTTTGCTTTAGCAGCAGCTAAGCTTCCATTCAAAACGACCTTTGTTAAGCGGACGGTGATCTAATGAAAGCGACAGAATTGAAAGATAAGAGCGTTGAAGAGCTCAACGTAACTTTGAACGAGCTTTTGCAAGATCAATTCAAGTTACGTATGGAAAAGGCTACGGGCCAAGTGACAGAAACACACAAGTTGCGTGAAGTACGTCGTGATATCGCCCGTGTTAAAACCATTATCAACCAAAAGGCAGGTTCATAATGAGCACTGAAACAATTCAACGCACATTACAGGGCAAAGTCGTCAGCGACAAAATGGACAAGTCCATTACTGTTTTGGTTGAGCGTCACGTGAAGCACCCTCTATATGGGAAGTTCATCAAGCGTTCAACTAAGATCCACGCTCATGACGAAGCTAACGAGTGCAAATTGGGTGATGTGGTGAGAATTGCTGAGTGTCGTCCTCTATCAAAAACTAAGTCTTTTAAGCTAGTTGAGATAGTCGAGAGCGCTCGCTAATTGAACCATAGTTAACCCTGAAGTGATTAATTTCGCCTCGGGGTTAGGATTTTTACTAATTTAATGGTATACTCCTGCGCCTTTTAGCGCGGGATTAAGCGGAGAAAACCATGATCCAGATGCAATCAGTACTAGACGTAGCGGATAATTCAGGCGCGCG
Source organism: Kangiella taiwanensis (assembly GCF_020005165.1). GTDB lineage: Bacteria > Pseudomonadota > Gammaproteobacteria > Enterobacterales > Kangiellaceae > Kangiella > Kangiella taiwanensis. Next base: position 734,139 of record NZ_JAHCLT010000002.1, on the reverse strand, counting down.
TCGTGTAATGTGTATTAAGGTACTGGGTGGTTCGCATCGTCGTTACGCCAATATTGGTGACATCATCAAGGTGAGCGTAAAAGAAGCGATCCCACGCGGTAAGGTTAAAAAAGGTGACGTTCTAAACGCAGTTGTAGTTCGTACTCGTAAAGGTGTTCGTCGTCCAGACGGCTCTTTAATCAAGTTCGACGGTAACGCTGCTGTAATTTTGAACAGCAACCTACAGCCGATTGGTACTCGTATCTTTGGACCTGTTACTCGTGAACTACGTGGTGACAAGTTTATGAAGATCGTGTCTTTGGCACCAGAAGTACTTTAAGAGAGACGAGAATCATGCAAAAGATTAAAAGCGGCGACGAAGTCATCGTAATCGCGGGTAAAGACAAAGGTAAGCGTGGTAATGTTGACCGCGTTCTTGCCGATGGTCGCGTGATTGTGAGTGGCGTAAACATTATTAAGAAGCACACTAAGCCAAGCCAAAATCCTGACGGTTCTATCAACGAAGGTGGAATTATCGAGAAAGAAGCAGCGCTAGAAGCTTCGAATGTAGCAATCTACAACCCTTCAACGGGTAAAGCTGATCGTGTTGGCTTTAAAGTTGAAGATGGTAAGAAAACGCGCTTCTTCAAGAAAACTGGCGAAGCGATTTAATAGTTAACATTTAGGTAATAAATGATGGCGAAACTGCACAACTTTTACAAAGATACTGTTGTACAGCAGCTTCAAGAGAAGTTTGAGTACAAATCAGTTATGCAAGTCCCACGCATTACCAAGATCACATTGAACATGGGTCTGGGTGAAGCTCTTGCGGACAAGAAGATCCTTGAGCACGCGGTTAGTGATATGACTGCTATCTCAGGCCAAAAGCCTATCATCACTAAAGCACGCAAATCTGTTGCGGGCTTTAAAATTCGTGATGGCTACCCAATTGGCTGTAAAGTGACTCTTCGTGGCGAGCGTATGTGGGAATTCTTAGAAAGATTTATCTCTATCGCGGTACCACGTATTCGTGACTTCCGTGGTTTGAACCCTAAATCTTTCGACGGCCGTGGTAACTACTCTGTAGGTATCAAAGAGCAAATCATTTTCCCAGAAATTGATTATGACAAGGTCGACAAGGTTCGTGGTATGGATATTACTATCACCACTACGGCAAACTCGAATGAGGAAGGCCGCGCTTTATTGAGTGCGTTTAACTTCCCATTGAAATCATAAGAGGCACGCTATGGCTAAAAAATCTATGATCGAGCGTGAATTAAAGCGTGCAAAAACGGTTGAAAAGTACGCTGCAAAACGCGCAGAGCTAAAAGCAATCATCAACAACCCTAACTCGTCTGAAGATGAAGTTTGGGAAGCTCAGGTGAAGCTTCAAAAGCTACCACGTAATGCAAATCCTGTGCGTCAACGTAACCGTTGTCGTGTCACTGGTCGTCCACACGGTTACCTTCGTAAATTCGGTATGTGTCGCAACAAGTTGCGTCAGCATGCGATGAAAGGTGACGTGCCTGGTTTGGTTAAAGCTAGCTGGTAAGCTGTTGGAGAATCACTCATGAGTATGCAAGATCCTATAGCAGATATGTTGACTCGTATTCGCAACGGCCAAACTGCTGCGAAGAAAACTGTCGAGATTCCTGCTTCAAAAATTAAGAAAGCTATCGCTGAAGTATTAGTTGATGAAGGTTTCATCAATGGCTACAGCGTTAACGAAGGCGCTATCCCAACAATGACTGTCGAATTGAAATATTATCAAGGTCGTCCAGTTATTGATGAGCTAAAGCGTGTTAGCCGTCCTGGTTTGCGTATCTATAAGAAAGTTGATGAACTTCCTAAAGTCATCGGCGGTCTAGGTATCGCAGTTATTTCAACCTCTAAAGGTGTGATGACCGACCGTGCCGCGCGTAAAGCGGGTCATGGTGGCGAGATCATCTGCACTGTATCGTAAGGGAGAATTGAGATGTCACGTGTAGCAAAAGCCACTGTATCTATCCCTTCAGGTGTTGAAGTAAACATCAAAGATGGCGTGATCAGTGTAAAAGGTTCTAAAGGTCAGCTTGAAGAAAGAATGCATGATGACGTAGAAGTCAAAGTTGAAGATGGCGCGGTTTCATTCGCTCCTTCTAGTGCTTCTAAAAGCTGGGCTATGGCAGGTACTTACCGCGCATTAGTTAACAATATGGTAACGGGTGTAACTGAAGGCTTTGAGAAAAAGTTGAAGCTTATCGGTGTTGGTTACCGTGCGCAGGTTCAAGGTAAGAAATTGAACTTAACCCTGGGTTTCTCTCACCCAATCGAATTTGAGATTCCAGAAGGTGTGACTATTGAAGCTCCTTCACAAACGGATCTTATCGTAAAGGGTCCGAGCAAGCAGGTCGTCGGCCAAGTTGCGGCTAATATCCGTAGCTATCGTCCACCAGAGCCATACAAAGGCAAAGGTGTTCGTTATGTTGACGAGTACATTGTTCGTAAAGAAGCCAAGAAGAAATAGTAGGGCAGGGTCATGAAAAAGAAAATTCAACGTTTGCGTCGCGCGGCTAGAACCCGTGCAAAAATGCAGGAACTAGGTGTAACGCGCCTAGTGGTGAATAGAACCCCTCGCCACATTTACGCTCAAGTAATCAGCGGTGAGAACGGTAATGTAATCGCAAGTGCTTCGACTGTGGAAAAAGCCGTTCGTGGTGACGTTAAGTACACAGGTAACCTAGATGCTGCTAAGCAGGTAGGTACTTTGGTTGCTGAGCGCGCTATCGAGGCGGGTGTAAAGCAAGTTGCTTTTGACCGCAGTGGATTCAAATATCACGGACGTGTGGCAGCATTAGCTGACGCCGCTCGTGAAAAAGGCTTACAGTTCTAAGGTGTGAAGCATGGCAAAAGATATGAATAACCAAGAAGGTTTAGTTGAAAAGTTAGTCAACGTAAACCGCGTTGCTAAAGTAGTTAAAGGTGGTCGTATTTTCGGTTTCACGGCTTTAACTGTTGTTGGCGACGGTAAGGGTAAAGTAGGTTTTGGTCGCGGTAAATCGAAAGAAGTACCTGTAGCGATTCAAAAGGCGATGGAACAAGCTCGTCGCAACATGATTCAAGTAGAGCTTAAAGATGGCCATACTTTACAACATGCATTGAATGCCCGTCACGGCGCATCAAAAGTTTACATGCAACCTGCATCAGAAGGTACTGGTATTATTGCCGGTGGTGCGATGCGTGCAGTTTTTGAAGTGCTAGGTATCCAAAACGTCTTGGCAAAAAGTGTTGGTTCTACAAACCCAATTAACATCGTTCGTGCAACGATTAACGGTTTGACCCAAATGACTTCGCCAGAAGCTATGGCTGCCAAGCGTGGTAAATCAGTAGAAGAGATTTTGGACTAAGACGATGGCAAAGAAAATGATGAAAGTAACGCAGACGCGTTCTAGCATTAGCCGCTTAGAAGCTCACAAAGCTTGTTTGCGCGGTCTAGGTTTGCGTCGCATTGGTCATACTGTAGAAGTTGAGGACACTCCTGCAACTCGCGGTATGGTAAACAAAGTTTACTACATGGTTAGTGTTGAGGAGTAATATCATGCGTTTAAATACATTGATGCCAGCTCCTGGTAGTAAGAAAGACCGCAAGCGTGTAGGCCGTGGTATCGGCTCAACTGACGGTAAGACTGCTGGTCGCGGTCACAAAGGTCAGAAGTCACGTTCTGGTGGTTTCAACAAGATCGGTTTTGAAGGTGGTCAAATGCCTTTGAAACAGCGTTTACCAAAATTCGGCTTTAACTCGCGTAAAGCTTTGGTATCTGCTGAAGTTCGTTTGAACGAGCTTTCTAAAGTAGAGGGTGAAGTTGTTGATATGCTGACTTTGAAAAAAGCGGGCATTATCGGTGACAGCATCGAAAACGCTAAAATTATCTTGTCTGGCGAAATCGATCGCGCAGTAACCGTTTCTGGTGGCGTTCGTGTCACTAAAGGCGCGCAAAAAGCTATCGAAGCAGCTGGCGGTAAGGTTGAAGCATAATGGCATTATCACCACAGCAATTAGCTAAAAGCGGTGGTTTGGGTGAGCTCAAGCAGCGTTTGCTGTTTGTGCTCATTGCTATTGTGGTCTTCCGTCTTGGTTCTTTTATTCCAGTTCCTGGCGTTGATCCAAAAGCTCTTGCAGACTTTTTGAGTCAAGACACGATTTTTTCTTTATTCAATGTCTTCTCTGGCGGGGCAATGGAGCGTGCTTCTGTTCTTGCATTAGGTATCATGCCGTACATCTCGGCGTCGATTATCATGCAAATCTTGAGTTACGTTGATCCTCGATTGAAAGAGATTAAGAAGGAAGGCGAGAGTGGTCGCCGCAAAATCAACCAATACACTCGTTATCTAACAGTTGGTTTAGCAACTGTTCAAGCATTTGGTATGGCAACACAATTACCAAGTATGATTCCGGGACTGGTTGAGAATCCTAACTTTTCGTTCTACTTTGTCGCTATCGCTACATTGGTTACAGGTACAATGTTCCTAATGTGGTTAGGTGAACAGATTACGGAACGAGGTATCGGTAACGGTATCTCAATTATTATTTTGGTGGGTATCGTTGCAGGTTTCCCACAGGCTATTAAGCAAGTATTCTCACAAGCTTATGACGGTCAGCGTGATGTGCTAGGTATCCTAGTTTTCGCGGTGTTTGCACTAGCAGTGATCTACTTCATCGTATGGTTCGAAACGGCTCAACGTCGTATCACTATCAACTATGCGAAACGCCAGCAAGGTAATAAAGTTTTTGCAGCTCAAAGCAGCTTCTTACCAATGAAGTTGAATATGGCGGGTGTTATCCCAGCTATTTTCGCCTCTAGTATCGTACTTTTCCCAGGCACACTATTGTCTTGGTTCGGTAATGCTGGAGAAGTGAGTTGGTTAAGTACTTTAGCTCAGAATTTACAACCTGGTAACCCTGTGTATATGTTGCTATATGCCGCAGGTATTATTTTCTTCGCTTTCTTCTATACAGCGTTAACGCAAAACCCGCGTGATACTGCTGATAACTTGAAGAAATCCGGAGCATTTATTCCAGGTATTCGTCCTGGCCAACAGACGGCGAGCTATCTTGATAAAGTGACAACTAGACTAACGTTCTGGGGCGCGCTTTACATGACAGCTGTATGTTTGTTACCAGAGTTCTTGATTTTGCTATTTGAATATCCGTTCTACTTCGGTGGTACGTCGTTATTGATTATTGTAGTTGTTGCTATGGACTTCATGGCTCAAGTACAAGCGCACTTAATGTCGCAGCAATACGATTCGGTATTGAAAAAGGCAAATCTTAAAAAGCATGGCCCATCCGGTCGTGTTCGTCGCTAAGCATGTTGGAGTAACAAATGAAAGTTCGTGCTTCTGTTAAGAAAATGTGCCGTAACTGCAAAGTGATTCGTCGTCACGGCAGTGTTCGCGTTATCTGTGTTGACCCTCGCCATAAACAGCGTCAAGGTTAATTAGATAATTGTTTGATTTTTAGGCGTGATGTGGCTAAAATGGCCGCCCTTTCACGCCTGCTTATTTAATTTAGGAGATATTGTTAAATGGCTCGTATAGCTGGTATTAACATTCCGGTACATAAGCATGCTGATGTCGCATTGACCGCTATCTATGGTATCGGTCGTCCTCGTGCACAGAAAATCTGTGCTGATGCAGGGGTTGAACCTACTGCAAAGATCAAAGATTTGAACGAAGACCAAATTGAGAATCTACGTAACGAGGTGAGCAAATTTACCGTTGAAGGTGATTTGCGTCGCGAAATCAACATGAATATTAAACGTTTGATGGACTTGGGTTGTTTCCGAGGCATCCGTCACCGTCGTAACCTACCTTTGCGTGGGCAACGTACGAAGACAAATGCTCGCACCCGTAAAGGTCCTCGCAAACCGATTAAGAAATAGTTTGGTGGAACATAATGGCTAAATCACCTCGTACTACTAAGAAAAAAGTTAAAAAGACCGTAGTTGATGGTATGGCGCATATCCATGCGTCGTTTAACAACACCATCATTACGATCACAGACCGCCAAGGTAATGCTCTTGCATGGGCAACATCTGGTGGCTCTGGCTTCCGTGGTTCACGTAAATCTACTCCTTTCGCTGCACAGGTAGCTGCTGATCGCGCTGCTCAAGTAGTAAAAGAAATGGGTATGAAAAATGTTGAAGTATTCGTTAAGGGTCCTGGACCAGGTCGTGAATCAGCGGTTCGCGCACTTAACGCTGCTGGCTTTAAAGTCACCAACATTACTGACGTGACACCTATTCCACACAATGGTTGTCGCCCGCCTAAAAAGCGTCGTGTGTAACAATAACGGGAGTTTATAATGGCTAGATATCTAGGTCCAAAACTTAAATTGTCACGTCGTGAAGGTGTCGATCTAGGACACAAATCAGGCGTTCGTGCAATTGAAACCAAATGTAAGATTGAAGTTGTTCCTGGTCAGCATGGCGCTCGTCGTAGCCGTCTTTCTGACTATGGTTTACAGCTTCGTGAAAAGCAAAAAGTTCGTCGTATCTACGGTGTTCTAGAGCGTCAATTCCGTAATTACTACAAAGAAGCTGACCGTCTTAAAGGCGCTACAGGTTCTAACTTGTTGCAATTGCTTGAGTCGCGTTTAGACAACGTAGTTTATCGTATGGGTTACGCTTCTACGCGTGGCGAAGCTCGTCAACTTGTTAGCCACAAAGCGATTTTGGTTAACGGTGAATCGGTGAACATTCCTTCTTACTCAGTTAAAGCGGATGATGTGATCTCTGTTCGTGAGAAGTCACAGAAGCAAGCACGTATCGTCGCAGCTCTTGAGCTAGCGGCACAACGTGACAAGCCTGAGTGGATTGAAGTCGATGCAAAGAAAATGGAAGGTCAGTTCAAACGTCTTCCTGAGCGTACTGAATTAGACGCTAGCATCAACGAAAACCTAATTGTAGAGCTTTACTCTAAGTAATTTTTAATCCTTGAGAGGGATAGTATGTCAGCAACTGAATTTCTGACTCCGCGTCAAATTAAGGTCGAATCAGACGAGGGCACTAAAGCTCGCGTTATCTTGGAACCTTTTGAACGTGGATTTGGACACACTTTGGGTAACTCACTGCGTCGCATCTTATTGTCTTCAATGCCAGGTGCCGCAGTGACAGAAGTAGAAATCGACGGCGTCCTTCACGAATACTCAGCGATTGAGGGTGTTCAAGAAGACGTAATCGATATCCTTTTGAACTTAAAAGGGTTGGCAGTTCGCCTTGAAGATAAAGAAGAGGTTACTCTTACTTTACAAAAGAAAGGCGAAGGCGTCGTGACTGCTGCTGACATTGAAGAAGTTTCTGGTGCTGAAGTAGTGAACAAAGATCACTACATTGCTACTTTGAATAAAGGTGGCGCTTTAACTATGCGTATCAAGATTGTTCTTGGTCGTGGTTATGAAGCATCAAACACTCGTAAGCAACCAGAGGGCGAAGACAAGCCAATTGGTGTACTACAAGTAGATTCTTCTTTCAGCCCAATGAAGAAAGTATCTTACACCGTAGAATCTGCGCGTGTAGAGCAGCGTACAAACTTAGACAAGCTAGTTCTTGATCTTGAAACGAACGGCACAATTGACCCAGAAGAAGCTATTCGCCGCAGTGCGACGATTCTTCAACAGCAATTAGCAGCGTTTGTTGACTTGAAAGATGAGAAACAAGCTGAGCCTGAGAAAGAAGAGCCAGAAATTGATCCGATTCTATTGCGTCCGGTTGATGATCTGGAGCTAACAGTACGTTCTGCTAACTGTTTGAAAACTGAGAATATCCATTATATTGGTGACTTGGTTCAGCGTACCGAAGTTGAGTTACTTAAAACTCCAAACCTTGGTAAGAAATCTTTGACTGAAATCAAAGACGTACTTGCTTCACGTGGTTTGTCATTAGGTATGCGTCTTGAAAACTGGCCTCCATCAAGCATTCTTGGCGAGTAATCGTTAAGTAAGCTCAATTTAGCCAAGTTTTCTAACAAAATTAAGCGCAAGGTTATCCTTGCGCTTTTTTACTAAGTTAGTCATTGTTGAAAGTTTTGACTTAAATCAAAATTTTGAATGAGAAGCTGATTTAAATTTATCGTTTTTCCAGTACTACAGCAGGCTGGAATTAAATAGAGTGAGGAACTCAATATGCGTCATCAAAAATCAGGTCGTAAATTAAACCGTAATAGCTCACACCGTAAGGCAATGTTCCGTAACATGACTGCGTCATTGATCGAGCATGAACTTATTCGTACAACTTTGCCAAAAGCAAAAGAACTACGTCGTGTTGCTGAGCCTTTAATTACTTTAGCGAAAAAAGACACAGTAGCTAACCGTCGTTTAGCTTTTGCACGTATTCGTAGCAACGAAGCCGTAGCAAAGTTATTCAGCGAGCTAGGTGTTCGTTACCAAGATCGTCCAGGTGGTTACCTGCGCATCTTGAAGTGTGGCAACCGTCCTGGCGATAATGCTCCTATGGCATACGTTGAATTGGTTGACCGCCCAATCGTTGAAGACGAAGACGATTTTGAAGTTGAAGAAACTGAAGAGTAATCTTTAGTTTTAGAGACTGACGATTAGAAAAGCCCGCTTAAAGCGGGCTTTTTTGTATGCAATCTATGTTTTGTTATAAGCTCGAATCAACCACTGCGCCTCATCAGCAAGCATTAATACATATTTGCCCAACCTGTATACATTTGAATCGTGCTTAGGATTATTAATGCCGTAGTTCCTGCTAAACTCACTGTCATTTTTTGATTTGAAGCCTTCAATATTCCAGTGCGTCCCATGTAGAAGAAAAATATTCTGAGCCTCATGCAGCTCAGGAGATTTACTCCAAAATTTCGTTGCTAGGATAAGTTCTTTAAATTCAATCCAGTCTATATGTGAAATTTCTATATGATTGACTTTTGAAAGGTGAGTTGGTGGACAGCTATATATATCTTCAGTGGTTCTATTCCTAATACAGCTGGATACATGATAGCTATTGCGGTTTCGCTTTTTTACGGAGACCGAGTAAGTATCACTCCACTCCCAATGATTTATCCTAATAATCAGGTCAGGCTCATAATCACCTGTGAAGGTAAATCTATAGCTCTCTTTAATACCTTGCAAATAGTTTAGATAACTAGGTTCTTGTATGTCGTGATAATAACGAAAGGCCAAGTATTCAGTTCGTTCAGTCGTATTGATTTGTTCTTCATCAATCGTTTCAACCTGTGCAAAAGGGTCGTAAACAACAGCTGATTTTGGAGAACAACCAGTAATGACGATTAATAGAGTAAGTAGTAAAAATATCGGCATTTAGCTACCACTTGGGTTTTTGATATGAAGAATATCGCCTTCAAAGTACTCTGGCTCACTGGCGTACCAATCAATCAGGTCACTGTCTTCAAAGTAATCTAAGCATAGCTCCGCTAGTTCATAGAAAGGTTCGCGGCCGGGATCAGCAATAATGACTTCTTTGACACCTGCCTGAAAAGCTCTTTTGATTAGATTGAAATGAATTTTGGTTAACTTGTCCCAAAAGCAAATATCAGCGCCAATCAAAATGTCATAGTTTGACAGCTCTTTCTTAGTCAGCTTTTCAAAGCTGGCTTGTTTGGTGGTAACTTCGACTTCGTTCAACGCTGCTTGAACTTCAAAAAATGGAAAGACTTCGTCATCACGATCGACACCGGTTACTTTTGCAGAGGCATGCTGTGCGCAGAAAATACTGGCAGGTCCCCAACCACAACCTAACTCCATGACTTTTTTCTTATATCCCAGTGTCTCATTGTGAAGGAAGTAGTCCATCAATACAAAGCTGCTGTTCCAGGTCTTATGGCCGTGAATCGATGGGGTGTAATGTTTTTTTAGCTTGCGGACGAGGCGGTGGTTATTTTCAAGCAGTAATATTCCGTAAGCTTGAAAGATATTCTTTTCCGGCAATTCTTGTAATAACGGCATGGCGTTGTCGTCGTCGGTAATTTGTTTTACAGTTTAGGCGGTACGAGTCAATTTGTTAAGTTTCTCTCGTGCTTTTTGGATATGAGTATCATTAATGGATTTCGCTACTTTGGCAAAAGCCAGTGCTAACACACCAAGATCGTCAGTCCAGCCACCCGGCAGCAAATCGGGGATTACATCAAAAGGCATAACGAAATACCCCAGTGCACCCAGAATTATAGTTTTTTCTTTCTTTGGAGTGGCCGGGTCGTTGAAGCAGTAATAGAGGATAAGCAGTTTTTCCAGTGCTTCCTTTCCTATATTTACTGCAAAACGTTTTATCTTTTTCCAAAAGCCTTTGTCAGAGTAGTAATGCTTAGCAGTGATCTCTTCCTTATCGTTACTTTTAGGGGGTGTTTTTACCATTGTATTACATCCTCGGTATTAACTTTTTACATCGTAACTTGTTGGCTGATATAGTTAAGACCTGAATTTTAGTGAGGAGTTCTATGCATCATCACGGGCACAGTCATGCAAACGATGATGAGGGTCATCATCATCCAGTAGCTAGCCGAAAGCAAATGTTGTGGGCAGTGATACTCACTGGCAGTTTCATGTTAGTGGAAGTTGTTGGTGGCTTGATCTCTGGATCATTGGCACTGCTAGCCGACGCAGGGCACATGCTAACCGATGCCGCGGCTTTACTATTAGCGTTTTACGCTATGACTTTGAGTGCGAAACCTGCTGATAGCCAAAGGACCTTTGGTTATGGTCGCTTGCAAGTCCTTGCAGCCTATACTAATGGTATTTTTCTAATAGGCTTGACGATTTGGATTGTGTGGGAAAGTATTCAGCGTTTTTATGAACCCAACCCAATCCAGAGCGCTACAATGCTCGTTGTTGCGACATTAGGCTTAATCGTGAACATTGTTGTGTTTAAGATTTTACACAGCGCCAGTGGCACAAATATCAATGTGCGCAGTGCCATGTTGCACGTACTAGGTGATTTACTGGGTTCCGTAGGCGCCATTGCGGCGGCTCTAATTATTTGGCAGTGGGGTATTTTATGGGTTGACCCTCTTCTCTCTATTTTTGTCTCAGTGCTAATTTTACGTAGCGCTTATCATGTCATAAAAGATTCGTCGCATATTTTACTCGAAGGTAAACCACAAGAGTTGGATACACAGCAGATCCACAATGATTTGATGGCTTTGGACGGTGTTGTTGATATCCATCACATGCATTTGTGGAGTATCAGCGAGCAAGAGCCGCTGATGACGTTTCATGCCTTGATAAAGGATGATTATCCAGGTGATGACATGATTGATGTGATGTTAGAGCTACTACGTGTTAAGCACGGCTTAACTCACGCGACCATCCAGGTTGAACGCTCGAATTGCGTTGAAAACACGGAAGCCGTGGCATGTATTGATACAGCCACTAACCCAAAGTAATTTGGCGGGATTTTACCTTTGAACTTCAGCGAGGAAACGTCGTTGGTTCTCAATGCCTTCAAGTTTACGAGCGAGTTTGTGCTGTAACTCTTGAATACTTTTTGAATGAGGGGCTGTTGATTTGACCAGACTTTCAGCTTGATCGGTATATTTAGACAAGACTTTGGCCAGTCCGGATAGTTGCTGGTGAGTAAAGAACTGCCCTCGGCTAAAGAGAGTTCGCTTGATGCGATTAAACAGTTGCAATTCCTCGGTATCATGCCGGAAGAAGTGAGGAATATTGTGCTTGGTTATCCATTTAGAGATTGAACCATCGTTATCTTCAGAATAAACGATGATGGGAGCACGATCGGACATTAATGCTTGTAGCTTGCGCATCATCGGATAGCCCAAAGAGTTGTTTAAGGTAACCACCACTATTTGTACTGACGGACGCGACAGACGCAAGAAGTTAAGCGCTGTTTTATAATCGTCGACATAATCATATTTATAGCCAGACTGCTCCAAATGTTTAGCAGTACCCGCTAAAATGTGCGTGTTGTCGTCGACCAGTAAAATTGTGCTCATAAATTAGCTGCTTAATATCTTAAATCAGTGGTTGAATATCCCTTGCTAGTCGTGGAGACTAACCATAACTCGTGACATTTGCCGGTGAAGCATTATTTTTGCGGGCATTTTAGCATTGTTCGAGACATGATAAATTCATTTCTCAAAAAAACTTGTTATAAATTGTGAAAGGATACGTTTTTGATCAAAAAAGTGTTAATAATACTGACAGCTATTGGCGTATTGAGTTCATGTGCAACTTATAAGCCGAGTAATGTCAATGACTTGTGCAGCATCCTATCGGAAGAAGAGTGGTATGAATCTGCGTTAGATTCACAAGAAGAGTGGGGCACCCCCATTCATGTACAACTTGCCATTATGCACCAAGAGTCAAAATTCAATCGAACTATTCGTCCGGATATGGAGTGGTTCCTAGGCTTTATCCCGATAGGGCGCCCTTCGGATGCTTATGGGTATGCGCAAGCTCTCGAAAGCACGTGGGAGACTTACATCAAATCAACGGGTAACTGGAATGCTAAGCGTGATGAGTTTGATGACGCCATTCATTTTATTGGTTGGTACACCTACCATTCACACAAAAAACTGGGTATTTCGAAGTGGGACGCAAAAGCACAGTATTTGGCTTATCACGAAGGCTGGGGTGGCTACAAGCGCGGTACTTATCGCAGTAAATCTTGGTTGGTCAAAGTCTCGGATAAAGTAAAGCGACGCTCTTTAGACTATGCGCGGCAATACAAGCGTTGCCGTCCGCAACTTGACGACAACATTCGAGGCTGGTTCTAGGTTTTTACGAATATATTGAAAGGTTATATGTGGCACCATAAGTGGTAAGATATGCCGACTATTTATGGCGCATTTCGCTATTGGATCGGTTAGAATGAGCCCAATTTTGAAAACGAACATCAGAGGAATTTAGGTATGTTGGGTAATACGACGTCTCTAAGAGATTTTGACCCAGAATTGGTCGCTTCAATCGACGCTGAAGAAAAGCGTCAGGAAGAGCATATTGAGTTGATCGCGTCTGAAAATTACACCAGTAAACGTGTCATGGAAGCGCAAGGCTCTGTCTTAACAAACAAATATGCTGAGGGCTATCCAGATAAGCGCTATTACGGCGGTTGTGAGTATGTCGATGTCGCGGAAAAGTTAGCGATTGAGCGTGTTAAAGAGTTATTTGGCGCTGATTATGCAAACGTCCAACCGCACTCAGGCTCACAAGCTAACGCTGCCGTGTACATGGCATTGATCAAGCCGGGTGACACGATTCTAGGCATGAGCTTGTCGGATGGCGGTCACTTAACTCACGGCTCTAAAGTGAGCTTCTCAGGTAAAATTTATAACTCGGTTGAATATGGCGTTGATGAGAATGGCTATATTGACTATGACGAAGTTGAGAGCTTAGCACTTGAGCACAAGCCAAAAATGCTAGTAGCAGGTTTCTCTGCTTATTCGCGTACGGTTGATTGGTCGAAATTCCGTGCAATCGCAGACAAAGTAGGTGCTTACTTATTTGTCGATATGGCGCACGTTGCGGGCTTGATTGCTGCTGGCGAATATCCAAACCCTGTGCCTCACGCGCATGTGGTGACCTCGACAACGCACAAAACGTTAGCTGGCCCTCGTGGCGGTGTGATTTTAGCTCAAGCTAATCCTGAGTTAGAGAAGAAACTTAATTCTGCGGTATTCCCTGGCGGTCAGGGCGGTCCTTTGATGCACGTTATCGCGGCGAAAGCGGTTGCCTTCAAAGAAGCGTTAAGCGATGAATTTAAAGCGATGCAGAAACAGGTGAAAGCAAATTCTCAGGCCATGACGAAAGTCTTTGTTGAGCGTGGAGTGGATATTGTTTCTGGTGGCACTGAGAACCACTTGTTCCTAGTGGATTTAATTAGCAAAGATATTACCGGTAAAGACGCTGAAGCCGCTCTAGGTAAGGCAAATATCACGGTTAACAAGAATACCGTTCCAAATGAACCGCGCTCACCGTTTGTGACCAGTGGTTTGCGTTTAGGTACGCCAGCAGTCACTACTCGTGGCTTTAAAGAAGCTGAAGTGACAGAGCTTGCTGGTTGGATTTGTGATATTCTTGACGACATCGAGAACGAACAGGTCATTAACGACGTTAAAGCTAAGGTGATGGAATTAACGAAGCGTTTCCCTGTATATAAATAATCAATAGGAAGGATTAACGGCCATGTATTGCCCATTCTGCGCTAACCCAGACACCAAGGTGATTGATTCACGTTTAGTGGCTGATGGGAGTCAGGTTCGCCGCCGACGCGAATGTTTGTCGTGTGGCGAGCGTTATACGACGTTCGAAAGCGCAGAGTTGGTGATGCCAAAAATCATCAAATCAGACGGTACACGGGAACCGTTTGATGAACTTAAGATGAGAACGGGCTTGGCTAAAGCGGTGGAGAAGCGTCCAGTCAGTGTTGAGGACTTAGAAGCCGCCATTAACAAAATCCTTTCCAACCTCCGTGCGTTAGGTGAGCGAGAAGTCTCAGCTAGCGTTGTCGGAGAAGAAATCATGAAAGCATTACGCGCATTAGACGATGTGGCTTATGTGCGTTTTGCTTCTGTCTATCGCCGTTTTCAGGATGTTCAGGCGTTCCGTGAGGAAATTGATAAGTTACAGAGCGATAGCGACAAGTAATCTGCTCGGAATTTATGAGTTTTAATTCAAATGATGCGCGCTTTATGGCGCGAGCACTCCAACTAGCTCGTCGAGGCTGGTTCACTACTCGCTCGAATCCTCGAGTCGGTTGCGTATTAGTTAATGATATCAACGGTAAATTGACTGTCATCGGCGAGGGCTGGCATCAAAAAGCTGGCTTTGCCCATGCTGAAGTCAATGCTATGGAACACGCCAAGGCCAATGGGCATGATGTTAATGGCGCTACGGCCTATGTTACTTTGGAGCCTTGCTCGCATGAAGGCAAGACACCGCCCTGTGCCAAAGGCTTGATTGACGCTGGGGTATCACAGGTGATTTGTGCAATGACCGATCCGAACCCGCAAGTTGCCGGTCGTGGGATTCAAATGCTCCGTGATGCAGGAGTCTCTGTTGGCAGTGGCTTGATGGAGCAGGAAGCGAAGGAGCTAAATCTTGGTTTTATCAAGCGTATGACATCAGGCATACCGCGAGTGGTTGCGAAGACAGCGGTAAGTGTTGACGGCCGAACAGCAATGGCCAGCGGTGAGAGCCAGTGGATTACTGGACCTGAGGCGCGAGCTGAGGTGCAACGTCTGAGAGCTCAAAGTGGCGCTGTGATTACAGGCTCTGGAACTGTATTATTCGATAACCCTTCGATGAATGTTCGTGACAAGGATTTAGTGGGTGATCCTTACTTTGAACAGCCTTATCGAGTAATAATCGATTCTAAGCATCAAGTGAAGCCTGATTCAGAGATTTTTAAGAATCAAGGTCAATGCTGGTTAGTATCAGCTTCAAAGCGACAAGAAACGTTTAGTGCTAATGTTACTTTGTACCAAATTGCTGCGGGTGAGGATGGTTTCGTCGATCTGCGTGGTCTACTAAAGCTTCTGGCCGAAGAGGGCATTAACGATGTCTTGGTCGAAGCGGGAAGCGAGCTGCTTGGTGCTTTCTTACAGCTAGACTTGATTGATGAGCTGCAAGTTTTTATGGCGCCGAAATTACTAGGCAGTGCGGCCAAGCCAATGGCTAAACTGCCGTTTGACACAATGAGTCAAGCAATAAATCTGGAGCTACAGGATGTTCGGCAGATTGGTCAGGATCTAAAATTAACCTATCAACGAGTGAGCTAATTGTGTTTACTGGAATTATTGAAGCAACTGGTTTTATCGAGAGCATTGAAGCAAAAGGCGGCGATGCGCGTTATGTCTTTAATACGGGTAAGCTCGACTTAACCGATGTACAGCTGGGTGACAGTATCGCCTGTAATGGTGTGTGCTTGACGGTGATCGAAAAGTTACCCCAAGGTTTTGCTGCCGATGTGTCGGTTGAAACCATCGATGTGACCTGTATGAAGCATTATGCAGACAATCAGCCGGTGAATTTTGAGAAAGCAATGCTACCAACAACACGTTTTGGGGGCCACATGGTCAGTGGTCATGTGGATGCTATCGGCGAAGTTGTCGCGATTGAAGAGGCCGCGCGTTCGATTCAATACAAAATCAAAGCACCACAAGAAGTACTCAAGTACATTGCTATTAAAGGCTCAATTACCGTTGATGGCACAAGTTTAACGGTCAATGACCTTGAAAAAGACCAGTTTAGCCTTAATTTAGTACCTCACACACTGCAGGAAACTATCGCCGATAGTTATCAAGTAGGGACGCAGGTGAATTTAGAGATTGACCTAATCGCGCGCTACTTAGAGCGCTTAATGCACGCAGATAAAGCCGAGTAAGGCCAACGTTATGAAGCTAAACAGTATTGAAGAAATCATCGAAGACATCCGTCAGGGCAAAATGGTCATTCTTATGGATGATGAGGACCGCGAGAATGAAGGTGATCTCATCATGGCTGCCAGCCAAGTTCGTCCTGAGGACATTAACTTCATGGCGCGATATGGTCGTGGCCTGATTTGTTTACCTATGACGCGTGAGCGCTGTGAGCAAATTAACCTACCGCTTATGTCAGCCAGTAATGGAGCTAAATTTAGCACCAATTTCACTGTGTCAATTGAAGCTGCAACAGGCGTGACAACGGGTATTTCAGCCGCTGACAGAGCTAGAACGGTTCAAGCTGCGGTGGCACCAAACGCTAAGCCGGAAGATATCGTACAACCGGGTCATATTTTCCCGATCATGGCGCAAGAAGGTGGTGTATTGAATCGTGCTGGCCACACCGAAGCGAGCTGTGATTTAGCGCGCTTAGCAGGCTTTGATCCTGCTGCGGTCATCGTTGAAATTTTAAATGAAGACGGCACCATGGCTCGTCGTCCAGACTTGGAAGTGTTTGCTCAAGAGCATGGCTTGAAGATGGGCACCATCGCCGATTTGATCGAATACCGTACCGAAAAAGAGCAAACCGTTGAGAAAATTAGTGAATGTCACTGGCCAACAGAGCATGGTGATTTTAGGTTGCATACCTTTAAAGATACCATCGACGAGCAAATTCACTTTGCTTTAGTTAAAGGCAACCCAACTAACGATAAGTCTACGTTAGTGCGTGTTCACTTAACCGATAGCCTTTCAGACTTATTGGAATCGCAACGCGGTAAAAGCAAAAGCTGGACCGTGAGCGACTCAATCGAGAAAATTTCAGAAGAAGGCGAGGGTGTCTTGGTTCTTATTGCGAAAAAAGAATCGAGCGATGAATTGCTGGATCGGGTTCGTCAGTTCGAGCGCGAAGACCATGGTGAAACCTTAACTCAAGAGCAAAAGCGTAAAAAGAAACGTACCGTCGGTATCGGCTCTCAAATCCTTGTAAACTTAGGCGTGAGAAAGATGCGCTTACTAAGCTCTGGCACGCAATACACAGCGCTTGGTGGTTATGGCTTGGAAATTGTTGAGCACATAACGCCTGAAAAATAATCTTAAAAATTAGTGATTTCGCCACGGTTATAATACAATACCTGCCTGTAACCGTGGTGAAGCATGCCTTCCCCAAATAATTCAGCACCATTTCACAGTAAGAGCCTGCGCTTTATGAGCGACTTTAAACT
Organism: Kangiella taiwanensis; assembly: GCF_020005165.1. Taxonomy (GTDB): domain Bacteria; phylum Pseudomonadota; class Gammaproteobacteria; order Enterobacterales; family Kangiellaceae; genus Kangiella; species Kangiella taiwanensis. The sequence continues at coordinate 716,548 of NZ_JAHCLT010000002.1, read as the reverse complement.
AGACTTTTCAAAGACACAGTATCAAGGTGGTAAGATTGCCATCGTCCATGCACGTTTTAATCAACCGATCATTGATATGATGATTGAGGGTGTGGAGCAAAAGTTTGCGGAGCTTGAGGTTCCTGCTGACAAGGTTGCACGTTTTGATGTGGCTGGTGCCTATGAGTTACCGTATGCGACACAGCAAGTGGCCCTAAGTGGCGAGTTTGATGCTGTGATTGCGATTGGTGTTGTCATTCGTGGTGACACGCCACACTTTGACTATGTCTGCGCGGAATCGAGTCGAGGTCTAATGGATGTCTCGATTAAGCATAATCTTCCTGTGATTTTCGGCATCCTGACCGTGAATACAGATGAGCAGGCTGAAGAGCGGGCTAACCCGAAGAAAATGAATAAGGGTGGTGAAGCCGCGGCAACTGCGATCGAAATGATTAACTTAACCCGTAAACTAGGTTAACTACCCAAGCTAACTGAGAGTAAGAGCGTTTATATGGAACAAAATTTTAAACCAGCAGCACGTCGTAAAGCACGTGAATACGCGATGCAGGCAATTTATCAGTGGCAAATGACGGGTAATGCCTTGAATGAGATTGAGGCACAATACCTATTAACCATGAATAGCAAGAAAGTCGATATTGAGTACTTCCAAGAACTGTTCAGCGGTGTTTTGACAAGTTTAGATGATCTTGATGATGTGGTTGCTCCTGCCATCGACCGAAAAATGGAAGAAATTGATCCGGTAGAGCGTGCGATTATTCGTTTGTCTGCGTTTGAATTAAAAAACCGAATTGATATTCCACGCCGAGTGGTTATCAATGAAGGCATCGAGTTAGCGAAAACATTCGGTGCGACTGATGGCCATAAATTTATCAATGGTGTGCTGGATAAAATCAGTAAAACACTACGTCCTCACGAATGAAGCGGGGCAATAACGTAAGGGCTTAAGTTGCACTAATATGGCCGAATTTGACCTCATAGAGCGTTACTTTACTTTTGAGTATGACTTTACTCAAGCTTCTAATGGTTCGGCCAATAACAAATCATCTCAGAAAAACAAAAAGCCGAAAGTGGTCAAAGGTATTGGCGACGACTGCGCCATTTTTGAAATCCCTGAAAAATATCAACTGGTTACTTCAACCGATACTTTGGTCGATGGAGTTCACTTCTTTTCTGACCTAGAGCCTGAGTTGATTGCACATAAAGCACTTGCTGCTAACGTTAGCGACCTAGCCGCTATGGGCGCTAAGCCATTAGCGTTCACACTATCGATTAGTTTGCCAGAAGTGAATCAAGACTGGCTGAAGAGTTTCAGTGAAGGACTAAAAAACGCCAGCAAATTATTTAAAGTGCCTTTAGTTGGTGGCGATACGACACAAGGCCCGCTCAATATCAATATCACCGCTTATGGCTCAGTCAAAAAAGGTCGACTGCTTGAGCGGAATAACGCAGAAGTTGGTGACGATATCTGGGTCACTGGGTACTTAGGCGAAGCTGCCGCTGCATTGGAGTTGTACGACAAAGCTTTGGTTCAAAAAGCAGCACTGAATCATAGCGAAGCTGAATTATGGAAAGCGCTAACTCAGCCTATCCCACCACTAAAGTTTGCTCGAAAACTCACTAAATTATCACGTTGCGGGCTCGATATTTCCGACGGCTTAACCGCCGATTTAGGTCATATACTGTCAAAGAGCCAGTGTGGCGCAAAAGTATGTGTAGAGTCACTTCCTGTTTCTGAAGCTCTTGTGAACTTCGTCGGACTTGAGCAAGCAAGGCAGTATGCGCTGAACGGTGGTGATGACTATCAGCTCTGCTTCACTGCATCAAGTAAACACCGCAACAAAATTTTGAACTTGGCTGAGCGCTGCCAGATAAACGTCACTCGAATCGGTAAGGTGCAAGACGAGGGCTTACAATTAAACCTAAACGGACAGCCTTTCGAAAGTAATCGCGTCAGCTGGCAACACTTTAACCAATAACACCTAAAAGAATAAACACATTATGACGGTACCGCTAGCTGATAAAACTTTAATCAAAAGAATGGTCTTCACCAACCCTTTGCACTTTTTATCCTTTGGTTTTGGTTCGGGCTTAATGCCAAAAGCCCCTGGAACTTGGGGCACTATAGCCGCCATCCCAGTTTGGTACGGATTATCTTTTCTGACACTCCCTTACTACCTTCTTGCCACGCTCGTTTTGTCGATAGTCGGCATTGGGCTTTGCCACTACACTGCCAAGAAACTTGGCGTCCACGATCACCCCGGAATCGTCTGGGATGAAATCTGTGGCTACCTTATTACCATGATCGCCATTCCCGCAACATGGCAATGGGCACTTGCTGGTTTTGTATTATTCCGCTTCTTTGACATCCTAAAACCATGGCCGATCAAGTGGCTCGACAAAAAAGTTCATGGTGGATTTGGGATTATGGTGGATGATTTATTGGCGGGAGTGTTTGCTTTGGGGATTTTGCATTTAGCTCTTTTTCCTTTTAGTTAGTCATATTTTCTGTACTAGTTTCGCTTTCTTTTGGTTACTTTTCTTGCTTGTCCAAGAAAAGTAACCAAAAGAAAGCCCCCTGACGTTAGGCCTTACAGGCTTCCCTCATTCAAAAAAGTTACTGACGCGCCGTCAAACTCGACCTCCTGTCTCGTTTTGACTAAATTGGGCTATCCTTGCCCAATTTACGCTATAACTTTTCTTCTTTCGGCTAACTTTAAGGGGATAATCGTAGCCTGTCAGTGTTTTGCTATAGTTAAAATTTTGGTGAGAAATGTAAGGTTAGCTCCAGATACCCCATTATATTGAGCTGAACGAAGAAGCAGTCATAGCAATTCAAATCGTGGATGATTTGAATAGTGAAATTCAGCCCATGGAGGGACTGTATTTCACGGTGCGTTAAGTGACTGATACTGAGTGAAGGTAATTATTCGTAGAATAATCTCAATATAGGGGCGTCTTTTCTTTTCGCCCTTTTCTTTGGACGAGCAAAGAAAAGGGTAAGAGCGTAGGGAAACTTATAAAGGCCAAAGATTCCAAATTAAATTTGGAATGACAATACTTGAGGGGTAACCAATGCTAAGTTACAAATATAATACAGATTCCCGCCTACGCGGGAATGACGAGATAAAAAGGAAGGTTACGAAACAACCTTAACAATATCGTCTGCAGTCAAACCAATTCTTTCCAGTAAATCCCCGGTACTACCATGTTCAACAAACCTATCTGGCAGTCCTAGATTTTTGACTTTAACTTGGATCTCGTTGTTGAGGATAAATTCGTTGATGGCTGAACCGGCGCCGCCTTGTACGGCGTTTTCTTCGATAGTGAGAAATTGGTCGTGAGTTTCAGCAAGGTCACGAATCAACTGCTCATCAAGTGGTTTGACGAAGCGCATGTCGGCTACCGTAGCGTTAATTGTTTCAGCCGCTTCTAGTGCGGTTTGTACCATTGAGCCGAAGGCTAGGATAGCGATTTTTTCACCTTGGCGCTTCACTTCACCTTTACCAATCTCGAATGGCGTGAAAGATTTTTCAGCTTGTATACCTGAGCCCATGCCGCGTGGGTAACGGACTGCAACCGGACCTTCGTAGAGGTAACCAGTGTATAGGCATTGGCGACATTCGTTTTCGTCGCTTGGCGCCATAATGACCATATTAGGAATGCAGCGTAGGTAACTGAGGTCGAAGGCGCCATTGTGGGTCGCACCATCGCCGCCGACTAGTCCTCCACGATCGATTGCAAACAAAACGTCGAGATTTTGTAGTGCAACGTCGTGGATCAGCTGATCATAGCCACGCTGTAAAAACGTGGAATAAATGGCACAAACAGGTTTTAATCCTTCGCAAGCTAAGCCTGCGGATACGGTAACCGCATGTTGCTCGGCAATGCCGACGTCGTAATAACGTTCTGGGAATTCTTTTGAGAAGCGAATCAGATCAGAACCTTCCCGCATGGCTGGTGTAATACCCACAACACGCTCGTCTTTAGCAGCAATATCACACATGAAGTCGCCGAAAATGTTGGAATAGGTCTTTGGCTTAACGCCTTTGGGTAATTCGCTGGTTTTCGGATCAAAGATCGGCACGCCGTGGTAAGCAATCGGGTCGTTCTCTGCTGGGGCGTAACCTTTGCCTTTGCGCGTGACCACGTGTAAGAACTGTGGGCCTTTTAATTCTTTGATGTTGTTCAGCGTGGTTAATAAGGTCGGTAAGTCATGTCCGTCGATGGGGCCATTGTAGTTAAAACCTAGCTCTTCAAATAAAGTACCCGGTAAAACCATGCCTTTCATGTGTTCTTCGGCACGACTGACAAACTCTGACAATGGCTTAATCCCATGCAGGGCTTTTTTTCCAGTTTCACGAACCCGTTGGTAAAAACGCCCAGCTAGCAGCTTCGCCAAGTAGCGGTTCATGCCACCGACGTTTTCTGAAATCGACATTTCGTTGTCGTTAAGAATCACGAGCAAGTTAGCGTCGGTATCAGCAGCGTGATTCATGGCTTCAAACGCCATGCCGCCCGTTAAGGCACCGTCACCAATGACTGCGACACATTGACGTTCTTCGCCACGTTGTTTTGCAGCAAGAGCCATACCTAAAGCGGCGCTGATAGAGGTACTGGAATGTCCTACGGCAAAGGTATCGTACTCAGACTCGCTACGAACAGGGAACGGGTGCAGTCCATCCGTTTGACGAATGGTATGCAGTTGTTCACGACGACCCGTTAACACTTTATGAGGGTAAGCTTGGTGACCTACGTCCCACACAATGCGGTCCTCAGGTGTTTCAAACATATAGTGCAAGGCAACGGTTAACTCGACAGTGCCCAAACCTGCGGCAAAATGTCCGCCACACTGACTGATGGTATTAATTAAGTATTGGCGCAGCTCATCAGCCACATCAACCAGTTGATTTTTATCAACTTTTCGAAGGTCGTATGGGGTCGTGATTTGCGTCAATAAAGGATAAAGATCAGTGCTCATAGGTCTAAAACGTTCTTAAAAAGGTGCTTGTGAAAATATTCACGATTTTCGATGAACAATAAATTTAGCCAAATCGGCTAATAACTGTGTATTGTAGGGTAACTTAGCCAAGGCTTGTAGCGCTAATTGTAATAAATCGTCGAGTTTTTGACGTGAGCCGTCGATGCCCAATAGCGCTGGATAGGTGTTTTTCTCTTTTTCGAGATCTGAGCCTTGCGGTTTGCCGAGCGTTTCTGTGTCGGATTCGATATCCAGGATGTCATCTTTAACTTGAAAAGCTAGGCCAATAGCGTCGGCATAGTCGACCAGTGCGGTTCTCTCATCTGGCTTTAAAGGGCCAGAACATAAGGCGCCAAGTAATACACTGGCCTTGATTAAAGCGCCAGTTTTCATGCGGTGCATATTTTCCAGCATTGGCAAGTCGATGACCTTTTGCGTGGACTCCAAGTCAATGGCTTGGCCGCCGCCCATGCCAAGAGAGCCGCTCGCAACCGCCAGTTCACGAATCATTTCAAGCTGCTGCGGCTGTGCTTGAGCACTAAACTCAAATGATGATAGCTCTTGGAACGCCTGAGTATGCAGAGCATCGCCTGCTAAGATTGCCGTAGCTTCGTTGAACTGGATGTGACAGGTCGGTTTGCCTCGACGAAGATCGTCATCGTCCATCGCTGGCAAGTCGTCATGCACCAGAGAGTAACAGTGAATTAACTCAACAGCTAGAGCAGGTGACGACAGGTCGTGCTCTGTCGCGCCCAGCGCTTGCCCTGTAGCAAAAACTAGAATCGGACGAATGCGCTTACCACCATTCAACGCGCCGTAACGCATGGCTTGGTGGAGTGTATGCGGCACCGAGTCACTTTGTGGCAGGCGAACTTCGAGTAATTGAGATACCTGGCTTTGCCAGTGCTGTAGGTGTTGTTCAATCGTCATGTGAGGAATTATTCGTCTGGTGCGTCGAAATCTTGTTCTTGGCTATCCATCAAGTCATTGTCCATCAAGATCGTTACTTTCTGCTCAGCTTCTGACAGCATTTGTTGACATTGACGAGACAGTTTTACCCCTTTCTCAAATACTTTTAGCGCATCTTCCAGAGGTAATTCGCCAGACTCAAGCTGTTCAACGATAGACTCAAGCTCGGAGAGTTGGGTTTCAAAGTTGGTTTTGGAAGCTTGTTTCGCAGGCACTTTTTTTGCAGACATAGGTCTTCACGGAGAATTCATTAAGGCCTGCTATTGTCCTATATTGTGCATTAAAAGAAAAGCGGCTCAGTAGCTACTGTCTGTCACAACAACCCATAGCAACTATTTGTGAAACTATCTGTGAGCGCTAAGGCGAATAAAGCACCAGTTGCCTCCACAGTCAGCGTTAGCTACTATGGTAACAGTAATGCGAGAAAAGCTATCACCATCAAATACTTAGAAGCACTATTAAGAAAAACAGAGAAAAAGAATAGGGAATGAGTACGAGCCGATACCAGATAAGCGATGACAATGGTCAGAAAGCCCTGAAGCTTTTTGGCGATTGGACGATTCGGCATAGTGGGCAAGACTCAGAAGCTATCTTGGATCATTTTAAACAGTCCCCGTTTGAGGTGATTGATGGTGGCGCTGTTGAGCAGTGGGATAGCTCGCTAATCAGCTTATTATTACGCCTAGATACCTTTGCTAAAGAAGGGCAGCAACAGCTTCATTTTCAATCGTTACCACGCGGTGCTCATGAGTTAGTTGAACTAGCCAACACAGTACCTGAGCGTCAAGGGGCGGACAAAAAGAAAGAGCAACCGACACTATTAGCACATATCGGTGACAAGGTGCTGACTGACTATCGTGAAGCGCTCGGTTTTTTCTTTTTTCTCGGCGAAAGCGTCAAAAGTTTTTACCGTTTAATTCGAGGAAGAGCCCGATTCCGTGGACGTGATTTAAGAGAGATCCTTTCTGACACGGGGCCAGAAGCTTTGCCTATCGTGACGTTGATCAGTGTCTTAGTCGGAATCATTTTGGCTTTTGTCGGCGCGGTCCAGTTAAAGCAGTTTGGTGCAGAGGTCTATGTGGCGGATTTGGTTGGAATTGCTATGGTCCGTGAAATGGGCTGTATGATGACCGGTATTATCATGGCTGGGCGGACTGGCGCGGCCTTTGCGGCTCGAATAGGCACCATGCAGGTCAATGAAGAAATTGATGCTTACCGAACGCTCGGCATCTCGCCGATGGACTTTATTGTCTTGCCACGGATTTTGGCGCTGATCATTATGATGCCGCTGTTGTGCCTTTATGCGAACTTTCTGGGGATTTTGGGCGGTGCCATGATCAGTGTTGGTGCCATGGGCCTTACGTTTACCGAATATTGGACACAAACCATTAACGCTGTGGATATGACGGATATTAGTTTGGGTTTAGTCAAAGCCTTTATCTTCGGTATCGTGATTGCTATTACGGGCTGCATGAACGGCATGCTATCGGGCAGAAGCGCTTCTGCTGTAGGTAATGCGGCGACGTCTGCGGTGGTGGCTGGCGTGGTCTTTATTATTGTGATTGATGGCTTATTCGCCATCATTACCAGCTTGTTAGGGATTTAGTCATGGCTGATAAGTCGTCAAGCAATAGTATTATTAAAGCCGAAGACCTCACCATGGCTTATGGTGATTTTGTGGTACAAAAAGATTTAACCTTCGATATTAAATCACAGGACATTTTTATCATCATGGGCGGTAGTGGTTGCGGTAAAAGCACGCTGTTGAAGCACTTTATTGGGCTCAAGCAACCTGCTACTGGGCGGGTCCTGTTCCATTCGGATAGCCAGCAGAATCAGCGCGAAAGCGATTATATCGATTTCTGGCAGGCCGAAGAAAGTAGGCGACAGCGCCTCATGCAGCGCTGCGGTGTACTCTATCAAAGCGGGGCTTTGTGGAGTTCAATGACGCTTGCGGAAAATATTGCTCTACCGATTGGCGAATATACGGACTTGTCCGAAAGTGATATTCGACATTTAGCCTCATTAAAGCTGGCGCTGGTTGGCCTCAAGGGCTTCGAGGATTATTACCCTTCGGAAATTAGTGGCGGTATGAGAAAGCGTGCGGGCTTGGCGCGAGCGTTAGCGCTAGAACCTGATATTTTATTTTTAGACGAACCCTCTGCGGGGCTTGACCCGATTAGCGCTAGGCTATTGGATGACCTGATATTACAGCTTCGTGATAACCTAGGCTGTACTTTAGTCGTGGTGACCCATGAATTGGCGAGTATTTTCGCCATCGGTAATAATTCGGTATTTTTGGATGCTGAAACGAAAACCATGTTGACGACAGGTGATCCAAACGAGCTAGTGAAGCACTCTGAGCATGAAACGGTTCGACGGTTTTTGACTCGCGGCGCAGAAGAATAGCGCTTACGCGACATAACAGGAAGGCAAGCAATGAGCAACAAATCACAATCGACAGCTATCGGCGGCTTTGTATTAGGCGCCATTGTATTGTTGGTAGGCGCCATTTTGTTTTTTGCTAAGGCACGATTTAACGAGCCTGTGAATCACTTTGTGATGTTTTTTGATGGCTCCTTAGCAGGCTTAGATGAAGGTTCTCCGGTGGTCTTTAAAGGTGTTAAGGTCGGTTCTGTTAAAAAGATTGAAGTGGTGTCTGATCGAGAAAGCTTGGATATCTACACTCCCGTCTACGTCAACATTTACCCTGATAGTTTTAAGGGGTTGAATGGACATGCTGGCGAAGAGGACATGAAGGATATCACCAATCGAATCGTGGAAAAGGGGCTCAAGGGTACGTTAGAAACGCAAAGTCTGGTCACGGGCAAGATGCGAATTGCCTTAGAGTTTAGGCCCGAAATTCCGATTAAGCGACGAGGCATTATTAAGGATGTAACCGAGTTTCCAACGGCACCAAGCGCGCTGAGCGTGTTTGCTGACGAGGTGTCTAAGTTACCTTTGGCCGATATTGCCAATAATATGAACACCTTGCTAGAAAATGCGAATGATGTGATCAGCGCCGCCGATTTTGGTACCAGTCTTAATAACCTCAATGAAACGATCAGTCGCTATCGAGAGGTTGCGGATACGTTTAATAATGAAATTAAGCCTGTGGCGATTGAGTTTAAAGAAACCATGGATGAGTATGAGAAGTTTGCAAAGAACCTGAATGACACGGTTCCAAGCCTAATCACCAGCATGGAAAAGCGGTTTGAGGGCCTAGAGAAGGTCCTAACGGATACACAACAGTTAGTCGAGTCCGTTGAGCACACCTATGGGCAAGACTCCGAAGTGCAATTCCAGCTCAATCAAACTCTAGAAGAACTGTCAAAAGCGGCACACTCGATTCGAGTGTTAACTGACTATCTAGAACGTCATCCTGAGGCCTTGATTTACGGGAAGGATAAACAATGAACTATCGATTAATTACCCTATTAGCAATGACTGCGTTGTTAGTAAACGCTTGTTCAACGCGCTCCCCAAATTCTAATTTCTATCTGTTGGAGAACGAGCTGAATGATGTCGAGCGTACTGAAACAGTGAGGGTTGGCTTAGGGCCTGTAAGTGTGGCGGATTATTTGCAAAAGCCGCAAATCGCCATTCGCACTAACACTAGCCAGATTGTCTTTTCCGAGTTCGACCGCTGGGCTTCTGATCTGCGTGGTCTGATTATTACTTCTTTGCAGCACGACTTGAGTAACGAATTAAACTCTAACAATGTGTTCGAATACCCTTGGAGGAAGTCCGATCAGATTGATTACGCTATTCAACTGGACATCAAACGCTTTGACGCCAGTTTTGAGGACTCGTCGGCTTACTTGGAAGCCAAAATGGTGCTATCAAGCAAGAGTGGGCAGTCGATGGCTCGCTCTTTTGCCTTAAGTGAAAACTTCACTGGCGGCACATATGCCGCTGTCGTTTCAGCAGAACGCCGACTATTAGCCCGTCTCGCACAGCAAATGGCGCAAATCATCCAGCAGCAATAAGCTTGCTTTTTTGCGCCAAGCCCCCATTTTAGGCTAATAGCTATCGCATTAGTCATTGTTTCTCGTTAAAATCACTGGCTTGTGAAATGAAATTGCCTGCTCTGGGCAAATGAGCCAGTGGCTCGATTTAATACAACTAGATACTGTGTGAGCAATTCCAATATGTCTGAGACTAACTCAACAGAAAAAAACACTGAAAATTCAACGCCGACTAACTTTATCCGTAATAAGATCAACCAAGATCTTGCTGAAGGTAAAAATGACGGTCGTGTGCATACGCGTTTCCCGCCGGAACCAAATGGTTATCTGCATGTGGGGCATGCGAAATCAATTTGTTTAAATTTTGGAATTGCAGAAGATTACCAGGCGCCTTGTAACTTGCGCTTTGATGACACTAATCCAGCAAAAGAAAGCGAAGAATTTGCCCGTTCAATTGAAGACGATGTGCGCTGGTTGGGCTTTAAATGGGAAGGCGAGGTACGTCATTCTTCGGATTATTTCGATGAATTGTACAATTTTGCTGAAGAGCTTATTTACAAAGATCTGGCGTATGTTGACGAACAGCCTGCGGAAGATATCGCTAAAAACCGTGGTAATTTCCAAACACCAGGCAAAGAAAGCCCATATCGCAATCGTCCTGTTGAGGAGAGCCTAGAGCAATTCCGTAAGATGAAAGCGGGTGAGTATGCTGATGGTCAAATGGTATTGCGCGCTAAAATTGATATGTCACACCCGAACATGTTGATGCGTGATCCTGTGTTGTATCGTATTCGTCGTTTACATCACATCCGCACTGGCGATGAGTGGTGCATTTACCCGATGTACGACTTTACCCACTGCATTTCCGATGCGTTGGAAGGAATTACCCACTCACTATGTACGCTAGAGTTCGAAGTTAATCGTCCCTTGTATGACTGGGTCTTGGACAATATCGATGCGCCAGCTCGACCTCAGCAGATTGAATTTTCCCGTTTAAACTTAGCGTATACAATTACCTCGAAACGTAAGCTGACGCAATTGGTTGAGAGCGGCAAAGTCGATGGTTGGGATGATCCGCGTATGCCAACCATTGCGGGTATGCGTCGTCGAGGCTACACACCACAGTCTATCCGTGATTTTTGTAAGGCTGTCGGCATCAGTAAGGTCAATAGCGTCAGCGACATGACCTTACTGGAAGACGCGGTGCGTAACCATTTAAACGATACCGTTGAGCGTCGCATGGCAGTGCTAGATCCTATTAAGGTGATTATTACCAATTACCCAGAAGAGAAAGAAGAGACGGTACAAGGCAAAAACCACCCTAAAGATGATGATATGGGGACTCGTGACTTGCCGTTTACTCGTGAGCTTTATATTGACCGTGCGGATTATCGTGAAAGTGCCAACAAGAAATATAAGCGACTGGTCAAGGATGGCGAAGTTCGACTGCGTAATGCGTATGTGATCCGAGCTGATGAAGCGATTTTGGATGAGAACGGTGACGTCAAAGAACTTCATTGTACTTATGACCCAGAGACACTAGGTAAAAATCCTGAAGGTCGTAAAGTTCGTGGTGTGATTCATTGGGTTTCTGCGAAGTATGCCAAAGAAGCCACGGTTCGTTTGTACGATCGCTTGTTCAATGTGCCAAATCCAGGTGCGATGGATGACTTTAATGAGGCGCTAAACCCTGAGTCATTGACCGTTATCAAGGCCATGGTTGAACCAAGTGTGGCGGATGCTGAGCCTGAAACACGTTTCCAGTTTGAGCGAGAAGGTTACTTTACAACGGATCGCTATGAGCACAGTGCGGATAATATTGTGCTGAACCGTACAGTGACTTTGCGTGACTCTTGGAATGGGTAGTCAGAATACTTAGTTTAAAGCTCAGTACTCTGCTGCAGAAAAAAGAAAGGCCAACCCGTGGGTTGGCCTTTCTTTATGACTAACAACTCTTTAAACACTATTTTCAAGAAGTTTTACAAAGTAAGACGTATATCTACATGACTTTGTTTTGACTTCTAAACTCTTTAAAAAAGAGCAACTTATCTTAATAACAACAACAAAGAATCTTTACCTTTCAAATATTTAGTCTGTAATTTTTACAAATAGTTCAAATAAATAGTGATAAATTCGGTTGGAACATTTTTATAACAAGGTTACTCTAAGTCACATACACCCAAGTTATTGATATTGCGAGTGATTATGAAACGTTTATTTAAATGGATTTTAGGTCTGTTGGGCACGATTGTCGCATTGGTTTTAGTGCTGGGCATCGTGGCTGTCATTTTCTTCAACAGCGATGAGCTTAAAAATCAATTAGTTAAGAAGGTTAAAGCCGAAACTACCGCTGATTTGGTGATTGAGCAGGAGTTGTCGCTAGGCTTTTTCCCATGGCTACAAGTTGAAACTGGTGGCGTGACGCTATCCCAGCCAGCTAGCTTTAAAAGCGATAAGACCTTATTAAAAGTGGATAAAGTCGCTGCCAGCATTAAATTAATGCCCCTATTAAGTGGTGATATTGAAGTCGGCTCTGTCGAGTTGTCTGGCGCTGAACTGAATTTGCTACGCGATAAAGCTGGGCGCTCCAATATAGAAGCGTTAGTCAACGCTAAGGATAAAACGGTAGAGGCTGAGGAAACTCAATCAGATGCTGCTTCTAAGCGGGGTGCTTTAAGCTTAGATAGTTTGTCCTTAAAAGACTTCACACTGAATCAGTATGATTACTCACAGAAGCTAAGCCAAAGCTTCCATCTAAACAGTCTTGAAGTCAGCGACTTTAAGCCTGAGTCGACAACGCCCGTATCAGCTTCTGGTAGCTTGAAAGCAGGTGACTCACAATCTGAGTGGAGCTTATCTGGTGACTTGTGGGTTGGCGGTGACTTTAAGCAGTTTAAAGTTGGCGGACTGGATGCGGAGCTTGAAGGGCTAAGTGAGCAGCTTAAAACTATCGGCTTAAGCGGCGACCTTGAATTGAGTATGGCAGACAAAACAACCCAGTTAAATCATCAGGGTAAGGTAAACTTAAATGGTCAGCCGATCAGCATGCAGTTGAACGCTGGATTCAGTACTTTTAAAGATATTGACGTGAAATTGAGCGCCGAGCGTTTGGAGCTAGAGCAGTTCATGGCGGCGAGTGCTGGAGAGAAAAACTCTAAACAATCTGGTGCCATGGATCTTTCGCCTGTGGCTGATTTCTTAAAGCGTGCCCGAGTTAAAGGGCAACTGGATGTTGGTCAGTTGATTCTCAAAAATGCGACTTTTAGCAATGTGTCGGCTAACTTGAGAAATAAGGGGGCGACACTGTTTCTTGATCCTTTTAAAGCGGATGCGTTCCAAGGTCACATGGAAACCGTCGCCAGTGTTGATTTTGCGGCAAAACCTTTGGCGTTATCGGTCCAGCCTGATTTCGATAATATTCAGATTGGTGATTTACTCGCAGCATTTTTTGAGCTCGACAAGTTATCGGGGTTAGGCGAATTAAACCTAAACATGAAAACCAAGGGTGCTGATGTTAAGCAAATGCTTCAGAACCTCAATGGTAACGGTAACCTCCAGCTGACGGATGGTGCTTTTAATGGAATTGATATTGAGAAATTGATTCAATCAGGCCTGAGTTTGCAATCGTTAAATAAAGAAAGCTATAGCGGTAAGACTAGCTTTGCCAACCTGAGCAGCAACATTAAAGCGAACCAAGGCTTAATTGAGCTACCTGACTTCAAACTTAATTCACCAGTGTTTGATTTGGTCGGAAAAGCATCAACTAATGCTAATCAGGAAACGTTGGCAGGTAATTTTCAGTTGGTCTTAAAGGGCCAGTTAAAAGAAGTCGTCGAGGAGAAGTATCCTAAACTTAAGGGCAAGAAGTTACCGTTTGAGCTTAAAGGGACATGGGCAGAGCCTAAAGCCAGCATTGATATCGAGGCCATGCTCAAAGCTGAATATCAGGGTAAGATCGATGAAAAGAAGAAGGAGCTTGAAGATAAAGCCAAAGATGAGTTGAAAGATAAGCTGGGTGATATCTTTAATCGAAAAAAAGACAATGACAAATAAACCCTTTTGCTACCGTTTGCATCAAAAGAGTAAATGGTAGCAATAATTGAGGTATACAATGAATACAGTAAATAAGTGGATCGGTGTGGTTTCGGCAGTGAGTTTGGGTATTGCTTCACTGGCAGTTATGGCGAATGAGTCGAAAGATTATTCGAAAACGTATGAGTTCTCGAGTTCAGGTAGTATCAACCTAGATAACATCAACGGTAACATCTCTGTTTCGGGTTGGGATAAAGACGAAATTCTACTTGAGTACACAGTGACTGCTGATGATGCTGACGATATTGACAATATCAAAGTCGAAGTGAAGCACAGTAATGATGACTTTGACGTAGAAGTCGACATCAATTCTGGCGGCTTTATGAATTGGGGTGGCAATTCAGGCCAAGTGTCCTTTTCGCTCAAAGTACCTCAAGGCGCTTCACTCGATTCGATTGAATCGGTAAACGGCAACATCAGAATTGAAGGTGTGACGGGTGAAATTAAAACAGAAACCGTCAATGGCAAGATCATGATTAAAAACGCTTCTCAAGACGTGAAGTTTGGTACAGTGAACGGAAATGTTGAAGTCCATTTGGATCAATTATCAAGTTCAAGCCGAGTGAAAGGCGATACCGTCAATGGCGATATTGAAGTTTACTTGCCAGAAAATGATGGTTTTGAATTACGCACAGAAACTGTTAATGGTGACCTGAGTAACGACTTTGGTATCGAAGTTGACGAAGGTGAGTATGTTGGTGCAGACATGGACGGTCAGTACAAAGGCGGCGGCGCGAGCCTTAAGTTTGATACGGTGAATGGTGATATCGACGTCCGTAAGAAGTAATAAAGTCATTTTGCACAGTCTAAAGTACCGCTCAGCATCATGTTGGGCGGTATTTTTTTATGGAGCCTTTTTCTGCATGATGACGGTGTCGTTACCCGGAAACTCAAGGTGATAGTTGAACCGTTGCGCTATCCACTGAAAGGTTTCTTCTGAGAAAAAGCAGATATGGGTTGGATCATTCTTATAGTGCCAGCTTGCAAAGGCTTCTTTGCTGGTGGGGCGTTTGGTCATAATCCCTAGAAACCCTTGGTCATTAAGAAGCTGATCAAACCGTGCAAGCTCTTGGTGCGGCTGGCTGAAGTGTTCAATCGCTTCGGTACAGGTAATAAAGTCATAAGCTTTGCAAAGTGCAGCTTCATTGGGCTGATAGTAAATATCGTAATTCTGAACGGAGAAACCTTGGGCTTCGAGCATCGGCTTGATGGTCGGCCCAGGCCCGCAGCCGAAATCTAGCCCCTCGGCACCTTCAGGCAGTCGTTGAGCGAGCGGCGCGAGTAGTTTGTTAAGAAATGCTCGGTAGCCCTCATCTTCAGGCGAGTTTTGATGAAAATCATAGACTTGCTTCTCAGCCTCATGATCTAAGTGAAACAGTGGCGGCACGAAAATTAGCTGGCACTGACCACAAACCTCATACTCACGGTTTTTATCGCGCATATAAGGTTTTGTGTCATGTGATAAGCAAAGAGGGCAAGCAGTAGCCATGATTTTCAGTTAAAATGTGCCAAAGTTTTGATGATGTATTCTAATGTCTTTAGTTACCCTACAACAAGTTGAAGTTGGCTACGGCGGGCCAGCCCTGCTGGATAAGGTCGATTTTGCTATCGAACCTGGTGAACGAATCTGTATTATCGGCCGTAATGGCGTCGGTAAATCGACCCTGCTGAAAGTGGTCAATAAAGAAATTGTGCCTGATGACGGGGCATTACGCTTTCAAGAAGGCGTCAAAGTCGCCAAGTTGACTCAGGAAGTTCCCTCAGACACTCGTGGTACGGTATTTCAGGTGGTGTCATCGGGGCTTGGTAATATTGGTGAGCTACTACAATCGTTTTACCAGCTGAGCACCAGTACGGATAGCGCAGCACTTGAGAAAATGGCGCAGGTGCAGCAGCAAATCGAAGCTCAAGACGGCTGGGCGATCGATCAGCGTGTTCAATCTGTGATTAACCGTTTAGGGCTTGATGGACAAGCTCAGTTCGAGGCGCTGTCGGGTGGTATGAAGCGTCGTGTCTTGTTGGCGCAAGCGCTGGTGGAGCAGCCTGATGTGTTGTTGCTCGACGAGCCAACGAACCACCTTGATATTGATTCGATTGAGTGGCTGGAAGGGTTTTTAAAAGCCTACAAAGGCAGCATTCTTTTTATTACGCACGATAGACGTTTCTTGAAAAACCTTGCCACGCGAATTGTTGAGATTGATCGTGGGCAGCTAACCTCTTGGCCCGGTGATTATGGCAATTACTTGCGTCGTAAAGAAGAGCGCTTGGCCGCTGAAGAAAAGCAAAATGCAGACTTTGATAAAAAGCTGGCGCAAGAAGAAGTCTGGATCCGACAAGGCATTAAAGCTCGCCGTACTCGTAACGAAGGGCGAGTGAGACGTTTAGAGTCCGCACGGAAAGAACGAGCTGAGCGACGAAACCTGATCGGTAATGTCGATATGAAAGCGCAGCAGGCCGAATTGTCAGGGAAGAAAGTCATCGAGGCCACGGGCATTCATATGAGTTATCAGGGACGCCAGCTTATTGATGACTTCTCCACGCTCATTATGCGTGGCGATAAAATCGGTGTAGTTGGGCCCAATGGTTGTGGTAAGTCGACACTGCTGAAGATCTTATTGGAAGACCTGAAGCCAGAGCAAGGCACCGTGAAATTAGGGACCAAGTTGGATATTGCGTACTTTGATCAGCACCGTGCTCAGTTAGATGAGTCTAAATCGGCTATGGATAATGTGTCTGAAGGAAAAGACATGATGAGTATTAACGGTAAAGATCGCCATGTTATCAGTTATATGCAAGACTTTTTGTTCACGCCTGAGCGCGCTAGAGCACCAATTACTGCATTGTCAGGTGGCGAGCGTAACCGCTTGTTACTCGCAAAAATTCTGGCAAAACCTTCTAACCTGCTGATTCTCGATGAGCCAACCAATGACTTGGATATTGAGACACTTGAGTTGCTCGAAGAAATGTTAGATAGCTACAGCGGAACCATGCTTTTGGTTTCTCACGATCGTGACTTTATTAATAATGTCGTCACCAGTACGATTGTTTTCGAAGGCGAGGGTGAAGTCAAAGAATACGTTGGCGGCTATGATGATTGGCTACGTCAGCGACAGATGCAGCAACCGAAGGCTAAAGGTTCTAGTGCATCAGAAAAACAAAGCAAAACGAAACCTCGTCGCAAGTCTGCTAAACTGAGCTATAAAGATCAACGGGAGCTTGACCAGCTTCCTACAGATATCGCTAAGCTGGAAGAGCGTATTGAGGAACTGCATGCTGCGATGGCGTCTCCAGACTTTTATCAGCAGGACAGTGGTACTATTGCTCAGGCGAACGAAGAACTGGCAAGTCTAGAAACGAAGTTGGAACAGTGTTTTGAGCGTTGGGAGGCCCTAGAGGCACAAAAAGAAGCGCTCGAAAGCGAAGCTAATGAGTAAGTTCTAACAGTGACAGAACAGTAAATGGTGGTGTTATGGCACAAGATGATTTTGATTTATTTAAGAAAGAGTTGAAAGGTGTGAAACCCATCAAGAATGATCGTGTGAATTTGCATTCACCAGCAGATGAACCGTCATTATCGCAATTAGCTCGACAAGAAGCCGCTTTGGGGCGTAAGCCCAATCATGATCCTAACTACTTAACCACGGACTTTATTGAGCAGGTCGAGCCGAATTCGTGGTTAGAGTTCAAAAAATCAGGTGTTCAGGACGGCGTTTACAAAAAATTGAGGTTAGGTAAGTATGATATACAGGCTCATACGGATTTACATCGCCTAACCGTAAAACAGGCTCGTGATGAAGTGTTTTACTTTATCAAGGCTTGTGTGAAGCGTGGCAAACGAACGGTATTGATTACCCACGGTAAAGGGGAGCGTAGCGTTCCGCAAGCCGTTTTGAAAAGTCACGTCAATCATTGGCTACAGCAGCATGATTTAGTGATGGCATTTCATAGTGCCCAACAAAAACATGGTGGCTTGGGATCGGTTTATGTGTTGCTTAAGAAGAATGAAGAGGAGAAGCAACTGAACCGAGAAGCCTACAATAAAACGGTTTAAGGACAGAAAGATGACACAGAAAGAACGCGTGTTGGTTTTGACTCAAGAAGAGTCTACGAGCACATGGCGTAAGACGCGAAATTTATTGTTATTACAAGTGAAGTTATGGATAGATGCACTGAGGGATTTTGCTCTAATGCCGGTTGGACTGGTGTGCTATTTGCTGGATTTAGCGAGTGATAGCAAAGAAGATCGTTATTGGAATCGTTTAATGAAGTGGGGACGTCAAAGTGACCACCACATTAATTTATTCCAGCACGAGTCGTTTGATAAGAAAAAGGCAGTAACCGTAGATGACCTCGCCGATATCGTCGAGGATGTTTTGAAAAAAGATGTTAAAGATTCGCAAAACACACAACAGTTAGTGGAAACCATTAAACAGCGTGTTAAAACACAATTTCGTCCAGACTAGCAGAAGGAAATTTTCCCATGCGGAATTTACTCGCGGTACTGGGTTTTGCGGTTACTCCAGTGGTAGCGCTCGCCGAACCTAAAGAAGAAGCCTTCACCGGTGAAGAGCCTGGTGTAGGAGCTTTCGCAACATTGACATTAGAAAATGATTTATTCGCAGGGAAAGATGGTGGTTATACCAATGGTATTGGTTACAGCTGGGGTTATGGTCCTTATGATGACTATGCAGAAACTAGCGCTCCAAACTGGCTCGTCGGAATGGGGGAATATCTATTCTTAGATACTGACGATTCTCGAGAAAAGGCCGTAAGCTTCAGTATTTTCCAAGGTATGCAGACACCCGAAAATATTCAAGAAGAAGAGTTGATTGAAAATGATCTTCCTTATGCTGGATTACTGGGTTGGCGTGGGACTTTGTACGCTTGGGATAATGATGTTGCTGATCAGTTTTCAGTCATTGTGGGCATGGTTGGCCCTGCGTCATTGGCGGAAAAGACGCAAAAAGCAGTGCATGATATAACGGACTCAGAAAAGCCTAGAGGTTGGGACAACCAACTACACAATGAACTCGTCTTTAGTATCAATGCTCAACGCAGCTGGCGCTTTGATATGACCAATGGTGACGGTTTCGGTATGGATTTTCTAACTTTTGCAAGCGGCAGTTTAGGAACCTTTAATTCAGAAGTTGCTGCCTCTGGAATGGTTCGCTTAGGCTCTGGTCTTGAAGAAACGTTTCCAGCAGTAAGCATTTTGCCAGGGCGTGATATTAATCCTTTAGCAGGTTCTGAGGGCGATCATTTTTATATGTTCTTAGGTGCGCAGGCTCGGTATGTATTTAATGATATCTTTGTTGATGGAAACACTTTCCGAAACAGTCACTCAGTAACCTTGAAACACGAAGGTTTCATCGTTTCAACGGGCGCTGTTTGGAACTGGGAGCAGTGGGGGCTTTTATTTTCTGTAGCTGAAACCAGCTCTACTTTTGAGGAACGCGATGGTAAAGGACGTTTTGGATCACTGAGCGTAAGTTACCGTTTTTAAATGCTTTTTATTGGTGAGGGCTGGGGTAGCTAATCTCGACTATCCACAGCCTTTTGCTTTCTTCCGGAAGTTTGACAACCACTTCATCATCGAGTTCTTTTCCTAGCAACGCTCTTGCCATTGGCGAGTCCACGCTGATGTATTCCGGCGCGACATCAAACTCATCAGAACCAACAATTCGATAAACGGTTTCTTCATCGGAATCATCAACAACGGTTACCTTAGCCCCAAAAAACACTTTATCTTGCTGACTTGGTGTATGCTCGATGACTTGCATCTCTGCGGTGCGTTTTTGAAGGTATCGAACGCGGCGGTCGATTTCACGAAGCTGCTTTTTTCGATAGATGTATTCGGCATTCTCACTGCGATCACCTTCTGCCGCTGCCGCGTTAATGGCGCGAGTGACCTCGGGGCGTAAGTTTTTCCATAAATGAGCAAGCTCATTGCGTAGGCGCGTAGCCCCTGCTGCAGTAATCAGGTTCGAGCGTTTCATTTAGGTTTTACAGGGTATCGTCGTCTTTCTTTTGTGAGCTTTCTTCAAGTTGTTTGTTGATAGTATCAACGCGCTTATTCATTTCCTCTTCAACAGCTTTAGCTTTATCAAGTTGCTGCTGTTTGTAATCGCTCAACTCAGTTCGTTCCTCTTTTTCAGATCCGCAACCAGCGAGCATTAACAGCGTAGCTGATAGGGTGAGTAAGGCTCGGTAATTCATAATATCACCTACAATTCTTTAAACGGCCATTATAAAAAGTGTCACCAATATCAACAAGGGTTGAGTTGGCAACAATTGAGGGCAAAAAAAAGCTGGCCAAAGGCCAGCAACTGTAGTGGAGACTTATCTTATTATAGTAAAATCTTAGTGAGTATTAATTCTGTTTCTGCTAGAGCGCGTACTGCCAGCCGAGAGTTGCGTTCCAGTCATTGCCCAGTTGTGGTCCATCAAGGTTTTGGTGAACGGTTTTCTTTAGTTCTATGGCTAGGCGATGATGCCCATCAATTTTAATATTTGCGCCAAGGCCTAAGTCCCAAAAGTAACCGCTACGCAGATCAGTGCGGGCCGTTGGAACCATCATTGGGTTTAAATCGTCGTCTTGTCCTTTGATATCTCTTTGATTGGTATAGGTAACCGTAGTATTCAGTGATACTTGCTGGTTCAGGTTGTACGCAAACCAACTGTTGAGGTTAAAGCGATTACCTAGGCGATAATCGAGGTCATTGTAGCCAGTCCTAAACAGCTGCTTACCTTGTACTCCCCAAGATGACTGCTCAAAAAACTCAGTATGTGTAGCGCCTATTTCGATGTCGTAGGTACCTGAACCCAGCTGCATCGGATACGGAAGGCGGGCATAGCCCATTGGCGTCTGATCTTGCTCTTTGATACTGCCAGTCGGTAGCGATAGAGCAAGATTGATATGGCTCGCTGAGTTGTTATCTTTGTTGATATTGAGCAAGGTACCGATTTTTGTGTCCGAAATACCCGATGTCTCAGTCGTAAAGTTTATGCCCATGCGCGTGACATGATCCATTGAGGTGCTGAGGTAGTTCGCCATCAACATTAAGGTAACATCATCACTCGGTGCATACATGGCTCCTAGCATGTGCATATCCATGTCCATGCTTTGTGGTGACACCATAAAGTTTTGTAAGACTTGTTCCGTACTGACTTTATCGCTACCGACATAGTTATCTGCCATGCTCATGGTCATAAAGCGGTATGAGACCATCCACTCACCTTCGCTATGGGTATGGTCGCCCATGATTGAAATCGGTGCGTGACTGTCTGGTCGAGAACTGTTGTCTGCTAGGGCGGAAGCGGTAAATAACGTTGTTGATAGTGCAAGTAATGCTTTGAGTGACATCGTCATAATCTTTGGGTTGATGAATAAAACTGTGGCAATTGTAGTGTGTTGTGCCAAAGCTGAACATGCGACATATTGTCGCACTCAGTGATAAAGTGTCGCTCAACCCTAGGGAGTAGGGCTTGGTTGAATTATAATCATCGACAATAGCTTCTCTGGCAACTGTGTTGGGCATTGTGATCGATCATAAAAAGTTTACCCAAAGCATTTTAATTTCTCTGAGTTGGATTAGGGCGATCGCACTGATCATGCAGGTGGTTTACATGCTGTGGTTTGTGAACCCTATTCACATGATGGTCTGGGTGTTGATTGTGGTTCAGGTTTGCTTGTTGTTGTCAGGTTGGATAAACCAAAAGTTGCGCCTAAGTCAAAAGGCACTGTTAATTAATTTATTGCTGGACGTATTGCTGCTTGGTGGATACGTGTATCTGACAGGGGGAGCTTCCAACCCGCTGATTTCTTTACTGCTACTACCAATTGTGACCGCTTCAGTAGCGCTAAAGCGCTATGTGGCGGTGGTCGTGCTGGTAACTGCTGGGTTAGTTTACTCTCTGCTGTATGTGATCGATCAGCCACAGCATCATCATGCTAGTAACTTTTCGTCACACCTACTCGGCATGTGGTTGGTATTTATCGCCAGTGCGGGTTTAATTTTTTATGTGGCCAGCTATTTATCTAACGCCATAAGACAGCAACAAAAGCGTATTCAACAGCATGAGCAGCGACAATTAAGAGACGACTATTTGACCGCTCTTG
The DNA here is from genome assembly GCF_020005165.1 of Kangiella taiwanensis. GTDB lineage: Bacteria > Pseudomonadota > Gammaproteobacteria > Enterobacterales > Kangiellaceae > Kangiella > Kangiella taiwanensis. Next base: position 694,422 of record NZ_JAHCLT010000002.1, on the reverse strand, counting down.
GCTTATCGGCGGCGGATGCCGCTCACCAGTTAAATACCCCATTGTCATCTTTAACTGTATTGCTGGATGACATGATGGATGGTGATAGTCATAACGAACAGGACATGCGTGTAATGCAGCAGCAAGTTCAGCGCTGTCATAACATTACACAATCGATCCAGCAGCAGTTCGACGAGCTTAAGTCGGGTGAGTTTAGAACAATTGCCATCAAAGAATTGGTCGGTGTTGTGGCACGCAACTTCCGACTGCTTTACCCTGAAGTTCAGTTATTGGTTGAGAATGGCTCACTAGAAGGTAGGGTGCACAGCCATATTGGGTTGCAAAGCGCGCTCTTAAATTTACTGGATAATGCTGCTAAAGCATCCCAAAGTCTGGGTAAGAGTGAAGTTCACTTGAAATTGCATGACGATGATAGTTATTGCTATATCGATATTATTGATCAGGGGGCGGGCTTAACGGATGAGGATATTGATCGTTACGGTTGGCGCCCTCGTGAGGATCGCAACAGTCCCGGCGGTATGGGCATCGGTACCTTGATTTCTAATGCCAGCATCGAGCAGGTCGGCGGATATTTGAGAGTTTTGCCTTACAAACCCGGTGCAAAAATTCGAGTAGCGCTACCTTTACAAGCAAGCGGCTATGATAGTCATGTGGGAGCGTCGTCTTGACCGAAAGCTCTAATAAACAACTGTTACTGATTGAGGATGATGAAGTCTTTGCTCAAGTATTGAGCCGCTCTCTAGCTGCAAAAACTATCGATGTCACCGTGTGCTACTCGGTTGAAGAGGCGAAGCAGAGGCACCAGACACTTCAATTAGATTACATCATTCTTGATCTCTTCCTAGGAGATGATTCGGGACTCTCAATATTACCGGAGCTTCGAGAGCGCCATCCAAATACCAGTATTCTGGTCTTAACGGGTTATGCCAGCATCGCCACAACCGTGCAGGCAGTGAAATTAGGGGCGGATAACTACCTTCCTAAACCCGCTACCGCAAAGCAAATACTTCAGGCCTTATCGCAGCAGAGTTTAGACTCAACCAAAGTTCCTGAGGCTGAGCCGATATCAGTAGATCGTCTGGAGTGGGAGCATATTCAGGCAGTTTTGGCCCAACACGAGGGTAATGTTTCGGCTACAGCCCGAGCGTTGGGCATGCACCGTAGAACACTCCAACGCAAACTTGCCAAGAAACCTTCACAAAAATGAAATATGTGTTGGTAATCATTATCATTTAGATTTATAATCCCGCCGGAAAGTCAATTCTACAGATAACGAGTTAGGTAAAAACATGAAAGCTCCTTTTCATTTGAGTATCGTAGCGTCTGCTGTGATATTGGGGACAGCGATTGCAACGCCAGCAATTGCTGAAGAGAAACAAAAGGAAGACTTAGAGACCATCACGATTATTGGTGATAGCTCAAGTGCTAAAAAAGTTGCGGGTTCTGCACATATCGTAACTGAAGCTGAGCTAGAAGCGTTTAAATATAGCGACGTTAATCGTGCGGTTCGTCAAGTGCCTGGTGTTTATGTACAGCTAGAAGACGGTTTAGGGTTACGCCCAAATATCGGCCTTCGTGGCACCGGCACCAGCCGCACAGGTCGTGTGAGCTTGATGGAAGATGGTGTCTTGATTGCGCCAGCACCATACGCAGCATCGTCTGCTTACTATTTCCCAACATTTGATCGCATTACTGGCATCGAAGTATTAAAAGGCCCAGCAAGCATCAAGTATGGTCCTTTCACTGTTGGTGGTGCCGTTAACTTGATTTCACGCCAAATACCGCAAGATGGTCAAGGCCAACTAAAGCTGGAGAAGGGCGAGCATGAAGAGCAGCACGGCTACTTCTACTATGGCGATAGTTTCGATAACTTTGGTTACTTGGTTGAATTGAATGATCACCAGTCAGATGGTTTCAAAACAATTGACCGTATTGGCCAAGAGACAGGTTTTGAGAAGCGCGATCAAGTGGTCAAGCTTCGCTTTAACACTGATTCTGACGCAGCAGTATATCAGCAACTGGACATCAAACTGCAAAACTCTCATGAAGAGTCAGATCAGTCTTACATGGGATTAACGGACGTAGATTTCGCCGCAGATCCTTACAGAATGTATGGTGTATCTGAAGATGATAACTTCGTAGGTAAGCACCAACAGGTTGTTTTAAGCTATTTCGCCGATCTAAGCGATAGCTTGAACTTAAACGTCACGGCTTACCAAAACGACTTTGCGCGTAACTGGTATAAAACTGGCAAGTTCTACATGGAAGATACCGCGAATCCTGGCAGCTACAACAGCGTCAGCTGGTCTTCGGTTATCGGTGAAATTAACACCAACCCAGGTAGCACATTAGCAAATTACTACCAATCAATTCTTAATGGCGCGGATAGCGGCAATGACTTAATTGATAAAGTTGATGGTAATCGTGCTTATTTAAGTGAAGGTATTCAAGCGCGTTTAGATTGGAACTTCATGACAGGCAGCGCTGACCACTTATTACAACTGGGCATTCGTGTACACGAAGACGAAGCGGATCGTTTCCAACGTCGCGGTTTCTTCGCGCAAGAAAATGGTCAGTTAGTCGTAGTTGACCCAGGCGTATGGGGTGATGCAGGCAACCGTATCGACTCGGCAGAAGCTAACTCTTACTACATCATGGATACTATCACATGGGGTGACTGGACGTTTACGCCAGGCCTACGTTATGAAGACGTTGAGCTAAAGCGTGAAAACTGGGGTTCTGCGCCAGATCGCTCAGCAGCGGCGAGTGTTCGCACAAATAGCGTATCAGAAGTACTACCAGGCTTCGGTGCGGTATGGGATGTAAACGCTACCACAAGCATTTTGTTTGGTGCGCATAAAGGTTTCGCACCTCCAGGAAGCAGTGCTGATGACAAGCCTGAAGAAAGCTGGAACTATGAGCTAGGTCTTCGCTTCAGCGGTTCTCAGTACTCGAGTGAGTTGATTGCTTTCTACAGCGACTACGAAAACTTGCTTGGTGAGTGTACGTTAGCTAACAGCGGTTGTGATATTAACAACGAAGGCGACAAATTTAACGGCGGTAAAGCTGAAGTTAAAGGTGTTGAGCTTCTGGTTACTGGTGAGTTCGCTGAACACTGGCCAGCACGTTTGAGCTATACTTTCACGGATACTGAATTTGGTAGCTCTTTCGACAGTAACGTTTGGGGTGATGTCACAGCGGGTCAACCGATCCCTTACATCCCTGAGAACCAAGCGCAGTTGATGTTTGGTTATGACAACTCTGAGTGGAGTGTGCTAGCAAGCGTTAACTACTTTGACTCACTATGTACTAAGCCTGCTTGTGGTGAGTTTGAGCGTACGGACGAGCGTACTTTAGTTGACTTATCTGGTGAAATTCAAGCCAATGACAATGTTGCTTTCTACGCAACCATTGAGAATATCACTGATGAAGACTCAATTGTCGCTCGCGAGCCTTATGGCGCACGTCCAGACAAGCCAAGAACAGCTAAAGTTGGCGTTAGATTATCATTCTAATACCAAGTGTTTGTTCGAAAAGCCCGCCTTTTGGCGGGCTTTTTTGTGGTGACTGGAAATGTAACGTTCTCTGCAACAGAGCGTCAAATGGTGTAATATTAAGGTGATACTTTAGACATAGTGATACAAATGAAACAGATAGACTGGTTTGATGAATATTTAAAAGTGTTTGATAAGATTGAGCAGCGGTTGATGGAGCTTGGCTTGTGGTCGCAAAAGCGTCCTGCGCCTGAAGCATTGGAGAGCTCAATGCCTTTTTGTGTGGATACGTTAAAACTTGAGCAGTGGTTGCAGTTTGTCTTCTTGCCGAGAATGCGACGCAGTGTTGAGCGAAAGCAGCTTCCACCGGGCCCAGCGCAGATTGCGCCCATCGCAGAAGAAGCCTTCAAAGAAAAGAATGATACTGACAAGTTAATTCGCGCTATCCAAAAATTTGATGAAGTGTCGCACTTAAGCCATCTACACTAAACACCATGAAACCAGCTCAAATCGAACGTTATGAAAAAGAACTAATACAGCTCGAAGCGGAGCTGATGGGGTTTCTAGGGCTGTCCTCAGAATCAAGTCAAGCGGTTGAGTTGGACCAGGCGCGCATGGGGCGGGTATCACGCGGTGATGCCATGCAGCAACAGGCGATGGTTAGCGCTGCCCACCAGCGAGATCAAAAGCATCTTATTGCAGTACGAAAAGCCTTAAAGCGTATCAAGAATGACGATTATGGATTCTGTTTAGAGTGCGGGGAAGAGATTAACCTCAAGCGATTAGATGTCTCACCAGAAACCGAGTTGTGCTTGGATTGCCAGTCGCTGCAAGAGCAGCGTCAAAAAACTCGGTCCTAGTGGGCTAACCAAAGGCGGTTTATCGGAAAAAGTCTTCTGCTTGAATCCCTGAATTCTGGCTTGAAGTTTTTTTATCCCCTTCAAGCGGGTGCTTCCAAGCGTACAGTTTCAAGTCTACTTTGCCCTTTATCACTTTAACGCCTTCTTTTTCCAGCAATGACTGTTGTATTGCGAAATGGTCGCTGTCTGAGTTAAAAGCAATTTTTCCATCCGCACCAATGACCCGCTGCCATGGTAGTTTTTTCCGGTTTGGCGCTGATCCAAGAGCTTTGCTGACATGACGTGCATGCCGCGGAAAGCCTGAGAGTTTGGCGATAGCGCCGTAACTGGTGACTTTCCCTTTAGGAATTTTACTGACCCAGTAATAAACCTGTTGACGAAAGTGCTCCATTTGTTCACTCATCGGTAACTCCGAATAAAGCCAGAAGGTAAATATTTTTAAACTCTAGCATACCACTTTTGCTTATGAATAGAGCCCGGAGTATAGTGATTTTTTCAAAGGAGTATTATCAGGAGCCCTTCATGCAAGACTTAGTAAATATGGTCTTAGGATCGCAAAACTCAGGTGCTGTCGAGCAAATTGCTAAACAGTTTAATTTGGACACTCAGCAAACATCGAATGCACTGGAGCAGTTACTGCCTTCCTTAAAGCAAGGTATGAAGCACAACACGCAGCAGCAAGGTGGTTTAGAATCGTTATTAGGTGCATTGTTGAATAGTGGCAACCAGGCTTATGTTGAGCAGCCTGAAAAGCTGGCTGAGCCACAAGCGGTGGATAATGGTAATGCCATTTTGGGGCACCTGTTAGGTAGCAAAGAAACCAGTCGTCAGGTAGCCGAGCAGGCTGCTACAAAAACAGGTATTGATAGCGGTATTCTAAAACAAATCCTGCCTTTGGCTGCTAATATGCTAATGGGGTCTCTGACCAAGCAAACAAATGTCGAAAAAGAGCAACAGGGCTTTCTGCAAGGTTTCTTGGATTCCGATAATGATGGTTCGGTACTGGATGATGTAGCTGGTATGGCGAGTAAACTGTTCCGTTAAACTCGTTACAGCCGAAGTAAAAAGCCCTGACTATGCAGGGCTTTTTTGTGCGCTTTAGGCGAGTATTCACGGGCTGCGTGTTAAGCGTCTGGGCGATAAAGAAAACCCAATGATGAGTTACAGCATACGTTTTAGAACGTCAGTGTTTTTGTCTTTATCGAGGAAGCGATGCTTTAATGACCCGAGAAGATGTAACACGATGAGACCCAGTAATATGTAGGGTAAAATGCCGTGTGCATCGAGTGCGCCCTGAGAGCTTTCCATGTTGTCTTCGACAAACCCAGGAATTTCTACCCCAAACCATTCGACAGGGAAGCCCGCAAAGTCCGACATCATGTAGCCTGATATCGGCACTAATAACATTAGTAGATACAGCAGGAAGTGAACCGTTTTGGTTAAAACCTTTTCCCACCAAGCAAGCTCTTGAGGGATCTTGGGGACTGGGCTGAAAAAACGGACTAATAAGCGGATTACGACTAAACCAAGCAGGGTTATACCAACCGATTTGTGGATAGGGTAAATGTCGTATTTTGTTGGGTGCTCGTCGGGAAGGCCTGCCATGTACCAACCAACACCAATCATGCCCAGAATCAGTACTGCAATGAGCCAGTGTAGGATACGCATCAGTAAGGTATATTTTGTGGTCTCTGTTGCCATAGTGGTGACTCCAATTATTTTAATTATCAACTGCTTGGAGTAAGAATGGCAGAGATGCTTTTTAAAGGCAAGTTGGCGCTATTAAAGAATAGCGCCAGGATGGGGCTTTTGGAGACTGAGTTACTTAGTTGTAGCGAGCGCTGTTCCCATGACTGTTGGTGCGTAAGCTTTCATGTTGTCTTCCCATGCGATGGTATCTTTAGGGAATAGCAAGATCACGGTTGACCCCAGTTTGAATCGGCCCATTTCTTCGCCTTTTTCGAGGGTGATGCTCTTATCGTGATAATCCCAAGTTTTAATATCGTCACGTGTCGGCGGTGTGATAGTCCCTTCCCAAACCGTTTCGATGCTGCCAACGATAGTTGCACCGACTAAGACCATCGCCATTGGGCCAATGTCAGTATCGAACATAGCGACCACACGCTCGTTGCGCGCAAATAGATTGGGTACGTTACGCGCGGTCAAAGGGTTCACACTAAACAAGTTACCCGGTACATGAAGCATTTTAGTCAGCTTGCCTTTCATCGGCATGTGGACCCGATGATAATCTTTGGGTGACAAGTAAATCGTTGCAAACTCACCATTTTCGAAAGGTTTCGATAACTCAGCATCGCCACCCAGTAACGTCTTGGCGCTGTAACGATGACCTTTCGCCTGAAAAATAAAACCTTTCTCAATGGGACCTAACTGACTGACTTTGCCGTCTGCAGGGTTGACGATAACTGAATCACCTTCCGCAATTGGACGAACACCTTCCTTTAGGCTGCGCGTAAAGAAATCATTAAAAGTTTCATAATCCTCAGGATTTTCACGCTCGGCGATACTCATGTCGATGCCGTACTTTTTGATAAACCACTTCGCAAAAGCGTTTTTGATCGTTGGGTTTTTACTTTCCGCGATCTTGCCCATTAGAATCGACAAGCCGTGTTGCGGTATTAGATATTGTAATAAGACTTTGAGTTTATCAGCCATGGTGGTTTAGGTGTTTGCTTTAATTGATTGAATTGTAACTTAAATTAGTAAAACAGACTATTGTTATGCTCTTAGGTCAGAAATTCTTTCTTTTGGTTCCTTTTCTTGGCCACACAAGAAAAGGAACTCGCTATAAGAGCGAAAAGCACTATTTAGATAAGTGATTGATTGAAATTTTGAAATTTAACTAAACTGCTGATCGTAGTTCTGGATCAGGTGATGGTAATTCTTGATTCTAGACTCTGCTATGTCACCGCTTTTAGCGGCAGCTAATACAGCACAGCCAGGTTCTTTGATGTGCTTGCAGTCACGGAATTTACAGTGTTCGGCGAGCTTGTAAATTTCAACAAACCCTTGCTGAATATCATGATCTTCTAGGTGCCACAAACCAAACTCACGCACTCCAGGGGAGTCGACGAGGTATGTGTCATCGTCGAGCTTGTACAGCCTTGAGGCAGTGGTGGTATGAGTGCCGAGGCCTGAGGTTTCAGAAATATCGGCGGTGGCGACTTCGAGCTCTGGGAACAGGTACTTGATCAGTGTGGATTTGCCGACGCCAGACTGACCTGCTAATAATAATTGCTTGCCTCGTAAGTCTTTGACCAGTTCATCCACTTGGTCGCCATGCTTAGCGCTAATAAAATAAATGGGGTAACCAATATCTTGGTATGTTTTTAAGCGTTGCTGTATGTCTGCGCGTTCTTCATCGCCCAGCAAATCCCACTTATTAAACACCAGCCACACGGGAATATTGCTGGATTCGGCTGCGACTAAATAACGGTCGAGGAGCATTTCTGAAAAACCAAGCTCAGGCGCTAATAGCAGGGCTACTAGGTCGATATTGGCGGCTACGGGCTTAATGCCGTGATGTGGGGTCGGGCGCTTTAAAAGAGATGTGCGATCTTCAAACCTGACAAGCACGCCCGTATCCAGCTTTTCTTGGCGCTGAAAGGTTGCTTTGTCGCCCACTACAGGAACTTCTTTGGCGCGTCTCAAAAAGCAGCGGATGGTTTCGAAATTTTGGTCAGCAATATCGACCTGCTGACCAAAACGGCTGATCACAATCCCCTGTTCTTCAGGCCCAAGCTCTTCGGAATTGACCTCGTCAGGAACTTCCTGACGCTGTTTTTTATTGTGTTTACGTTTCTTTCCCAATGCTTAGGCCTTGTTTGATATTAGTCTTGAAAGTTCGGTCCGAATGAACCGTTATTGTCCAACGCATCGATGTGCGCCGCACAAATCAGATCGTTGAGGCATAAACTATTGCCCGCATCGTGCGTGGTGTAGCGGACTAAGCAGTGGCCATAGCTGACTTCAAGATCTGGGTGGTGGGCTTGTTTATTAGCAACCCAAGCCACAGCATTGACAAACGCCATGGTGTGGTAATAGTTTTTGAATTTGAATTTGCGTGATACTTCGCCTTTATCAGCATCGTAATTCCACTCGGGAAGCTGCTCTTTCAGCAACGAGTCGCGAGTGTCATTATCCAGAGGCTTTTTTGAGTCGTCGTTATGTACACATTGCTGAGATGCTAACTGTTCCATAATTACTCCAAAATTCGTTTCTTAGATCTGCATGAGTTAAAATTTGTGTCTATAATAACTGAAGTAACACCATATTTTTAGCAAAACTCAACAAACGGGAGTGTTTTGTGGCACAAAACGCAGATAATTTGATTTGGCTGGATCTCGAAATGACAGGGTTGGATCCTGAAACCGACAAGGTGATTGAAATCGCGACCATCGTGACTGATAAGGACCTGAATATATTGGCTGAAGGCCCTGTATTGGCGATTCATCAAGACGACGACACGCTGGAAAACATGAACGAGTGGTGCGTCGAGCAGCACGGTAAGTCAGGACTTACTAAGCGTGTGAAGGACAGCCGCGTCGATGAAGCCGAGGCTTCTCGCCAAACCATTGAGTTTTTGAAACAGTGGGTGCCGGAAGGTAAGTCGCCAATGTGCGGCAATTCTATTTGTCAGGATCGCCGCTTTATGGTGAAGCATATGCCTGAATTGGAGCGTTATTTCCATTACCGCCACTTGGACGTGAGTACCCTAAAAGAGCTGGCTCGTCGCTGGAAGCCTGCTATCTTGCCTGGTTTTAAGAAAAGTGCGACGCATTTGGCTCTGGATGATATTCGAGAGTCAATTGCAGAGTGTGCCTACTACCGCGAGCACTTTATCGACCTGACTGAGAAAAGCTAAGTTTTCGTATGCAGCCACTGTTTTCTGTCGACAGCATTAAAACGATCGAGCGTGCCTTTGTTGAGCAGCAAGGAATCGCGCTATACGAGCTAATGCAACGTGCTGGCGCTGCCGCTTTTGAACGAGCGAGAGGATTGTGGCCACAAGCAAACCACTGGGTGATCGCAACCGGCGCCGGAAATAATGCGGGCGACGGTTTGGTGGTCGCGCGTCATGCCTTGAGAGCTGGCTTTGATGTAACCTTGATTGCGTTGAAGCCTTACAGTGAATTTGAAGGTGATCCGCAGCAAGCGTGGCAAGAACTGCTGTCCATCAAAAAAGAAACCCACCAAAGGTTTGATATCCTTGGTTATGAAGAGGCGCTGGAAAAGGATTTATCGTTCGGTGACGTTGTGGTTGATGCCTTGTTGGGAACTGGTGTTAAGGGTGATTTAAAAGAGCCATACTGGCAAATTATTGAAAAGCTCAACCAGCTTAACTGCGCCAAGCTTGCTTTGGATATTCCGACGGGCATATATGCCGACAGCGGTAATTGTGCTAAGAAAGAAGGGCTGGATACGGTTTTTAGCGCGGACGCCACGGTGAGCTTTGTGGGTTTGAAAGTGGGTCAACGGTTAAACCATGCTCTGGCTCATCAAGGCCAGTTGATTTTAGAACCTCTTGGGGTTCGTAACCCGTTAGCTTTTGGCGTTACAGCAGAAGCTTGGTGGAGTGATATCCATCACTTAAAGAGTAAGTTACCACGCCGCTCCGAAGTTGGGTCTAAGTTTGACTGTGGGCACGCGCTTATTGTCGGTGGCGGGCAACACCTTGGTGGTGCAGCAATCTTAGCAGCGACTACAGCTATTCGCACGGGCGCTGGACTTGTGTCTTGTTGGCTGCATCAAGATAATCAAAGCGCTGCTTTGGCGAGCTACCCAGAAGTCATGTGGCGAGGCTTTTCATCTGACGCAGATTTTAGTGATCTGAGAAACTTAGAGCGTTATCAAAGTCTTGGATTTGGGCCTGGCTTGGGGCGTGATGATGTCGCTGGGCAAATATTCACTAATCTTATGTCTTCGGTCGTGGATAACGATATTGACTGCGTGCTGGATGCTGATGCTCTGTATTGGTTAGCTGAAAAATCATCCACAAAATTGCCCGAGCGAGTCATTATTACGCCTCATGCCAGTGAGGCACGACGTTTACTTAACGCACAGCAAGATGACGTGCTGTCGTCTGGTCGAATTGAGCCGCAGTTAAGCGTAGATACAGCTTATATTGAGCACAATCGTCTGAAAGTCGCTCGACAATTAGCAAAAAAGTATCAGGCAATTTGTGTGCTTAAAGGTGCTGGGACCGTGATTAGCGATGGTGAGCAGACTTTTGTGATGGCTGGAGCCAGTGCTGCCATGATGACGGCAGGTTTGGGTGATGTTCTAACAGGACTCATTACCAGTTTCATCGCGCAAGGAGCGGAGCCAATGGGTGCTGCGCTGCTTGCTACTGAGTTACATTACGAGGCGGCGATAGTTGCAGCTGGAAACCGACGTCGCGGTGTTGTGGCCTCTGAAGTGATTGAAGCACTCAATGTTTGGATCAATCAACTGGAACACTAATTGGGGGATAACCATTGGAAACTAAGGTATGTGACAAGCCGCGTTTAAGCTTTTTATTAACCAATGAGCATGAAACCGTTGCTTTAGGTTTAGCCTTATCGGAACTGTTACCCCTACCATTTGTCATTTATATGTATGGTGATTTAGGGGCTGGCAAAACAACATTTGTTCGAGGCTTGCTACAAGGAATGGGGCATCAAGGTGCCGTGAAGAGCCCTACTTATACGCTGGTTGAACCCTACAATCTGCAGAGTAAGGCGGTGTATCATTTTGATTTGTATCGCTTGGCTGATCCCGAAGAACTGGAGTTTATTGGAATTCGTGAATATCACGACGATGATGCGCTACTGATATTCGAATGGCCTGATAAGGGTGAGGGCATGATCCCTGAAGCAGACTTAGTGATTGGACTTGAGTATATGGACCGTGGGCGTAAAGCCGACTTTATGTTTAGTGATGTAGCGCTAGGCCAAGATATAGCGCAAAAAATCCGGCAAATACTGGCCGAAGACTAGCCAAGGCGCGCTATTTTGTGCCAAAATCAAATGGAGCAGTAACTGCAAAGTGACAATGATAAAAACGAAACTGACCAGAACATTACTTGCCGCGACCTTAATGTTTGGCTTTGCAGCTCAAGCTGCAGTGATCAAAAGCATGAGGTTTTGGCAATCTCCTGAATCGACGCGTGTGGTTTTTGACTTAACATCACCCGTTGAGCATGAACTGACTGTCTTAAAAAATCCTGACCGAATTGTTGTTGATATCCCCGAATCTCGCGTATCCGTTGATCTAAGCCAGCTTGAGATTAAAAGTGATCTGGTTAAACGGGTTCGTCAAAGCAAACCACCGAAAGAAGGTGTGTTGCGTTTGGTATTAGATCTTACCAAAAGCGCAGAGCCTAAAAGCTTCTCTCTAAAACCCTATCAAGAATACGGTGATCGTCTGGTCATAGACTTAGTGGACGAGAAGCGTGAAGTGATTAAGCCACCAGAGTCAGCGACCGGTGCTGACCGAGACATTGTGATTGCCGTTGATGCGGGACACGGTGGTGAAGACCCTGGCGCGATGGGGCCTAGTGGCACCCGAGAAAAAGATATTGTGTTGATGTTGTCTAAAGAACTTGTATCGGCGATTAATGCAGTGGATGGGCTAAAAGCGGTCATGGTTCGAAAAGGGGACTACTATATTCCACACCGTCAACGGACTGATATTGCTCGCAAGCATCGGGCCGATTTATTTGTTTCTGTCCACGCCGATGGATTTAAAAGTCCACACGCGAAAGGCGCGTCAGTTTGGGTGCTAAATTTATATGGCGCTAAATCTGAGGTGGCGCGCTGGATGAAGCTGCAGGAAGAGAAATCTGAACTGCTGGGTGGTGTTGATAGCACGGTGATGCTGTCTGAATACGACAACTCAGTTCGCTCGGTGTTACTTGACTTGCAGATGGAGAGTTCGATTGCTGAGAGTTTTAAGGTTGGTAGAGAAGTGCACTCAGCAATGAAGCGTGTCGCGCCAAAAATGCATAAAAACTATGTCGAAGAAAACTCGTTGTTGGTGCTCAAAAACCCCGACATTCCTTCTATTTTGGTTGAGTCAGGTTTTATTTCAAACCCAGGCGAAGAGCGTTTGCTGAAAACCTCATCTTACCGTCGAAAGTTAGCTGGCGCTGTTAAAGATGGTATTGTTGGTTACTTTAAGCAGCATGCGCCCGACGGTACGAAATTTGCCAGTCTGTATCGAAAAAATATTTATCACGTCAAGCGTGGCGATAGTTTGATTAAAGTCGCTAAACGTTTTAATACCAGCGTGAATGAAATTAAAAAAGCTAACAAAATGACTTCAAATACCGTGCGTATTGGTCAAAAGTTAGTCATCCCACGCAGCTAGTCTGAGCGTTAATCTTTGTGATGCAAATTAAGAAGCTATCTCCGTTGTTAGCTAACCAAATTGCTGCTGGTGAAGTTGTCGAGCGTCCTTCATCTGTGGTCAAAGAGTTGTTGGAAAATGCTGTGGATGCTGGGGCGACGCGAATACAGCTGGATATTGAGCGAGGTGGCACTCGCTTGATTCGCATTACTGACGACGGGCATGGGATTGAACGTGATCAGCTTGAGCTTGCGTTGGCGAGGCACGCCACCAGTAAAATTCAATACACCGATGATCTTAAAGCGATTCACACCCTTGGCTTTCGAGGTGAGGCGTTGGCGAGTATCAGTTCAGTAGCTCGCTTGAGTTTGAGCTCTAAAGCTTCCAACAGCGCTAGTGATGCTGCCGGCTGGTCTGCGATTGCTCAGGGGCAGGATATGGCGGTTGAGCTTCAGCCTCGTCCGATGCCCGTTGGCACTATCGTTGAAGTCAGAGATCTGTTCTTCAATACGCCAGCGAGGCAGAAATTTTTACGCGCAGAACGCACCGAGTATGTGCATATCGAAGAAACCTTGAAACGAGTTGCATTGGCGTCCTCACAGGTCGCTTTTACATTGAAACATAATGGTAAGGTGACAAAACGCATCCCAGCGGCACAGTCCCCAGAGCAACAAAAACAACGCATTGGCTCGATTGTCAGTAACCGCTTTCTTAGCCAGGCATTACATCTTGATACTCGTATCGATAGTTTACGGTTATGGGGCTGGTTATCACGCCCTGAGCATCATCAAAACTCCAACTTAAGCCAATATGTTTTCGTTAATGGTCGAGCGGTTCGAGATCGCACTTTGAATCATGCTATCAGACAGTCCTATCAAGATTTGTTACCTACGGGCCGCGTGCCTGCGTATGTATTGTATCTTGAGTTAGACGCGGAGCAGGTGGATGTTAATGTTCATCCAACCAAGCACGAAGTTCGTTTTTCTGATGCCAGACAAGTGCATGATTTTATATCGCGAGCAGTTGCAGAAGCTTTGCAGCCCCAAAACGAGGTACTATCGGCTGATGATTTGTCACATGTAGAGGAAGTGAGTAGGGCTTATGAACCTGCGCCGAGTCACTTCACTTCAGCAGAAACACAAAAGTCCAGACTTAAAGACGAGTATTACCATCCCAGATTAGAGGCGGGGATTTCTGTCGACTCTAATGCTGAGTTACAACCGCCACAATCCTCGCGACAGTCGCATGTGCGTGAAAGCCACTACCAGTCTTATGCACCGAGATCATCATCACAAGCGTCGAATAAGGCCGGCAATTTTATTGTAGTAAACGAGCAATATTTAATGCAGCCCGAAAACGAGCGCCTGGTGATTTTGGACATTAAACGTTTTTGGCTGAACTACACCGCTCATTTACTAAAGCAGGAATGGCAAAACGGTGTGGTTAAGCAGAAACCGTTATTAATTCCACAAAGACTAGGGATACCTGTGGATGAAGTGTCCGATGAGTTTATTCAACTTTGGACTAACTTAGGATTTGATTTGAATCTGACGGGGCCTAAGTCGGTTGCGTTGCGCAAAATACCTGCATCGGTCATGCACTTTGACATCTCGCAACTAACACAAGATTTGCTGTATAAGGAGTCTCAACAGGCTTCACTATCCAGTCTTGAAGAATTGCAATCACAGTTATTAGATTCGCTTCCTGATTACTGGAAGCCGGAGCCAAGCTGCGCTTGGTTAGAACTATTACAGCCGTTAAGGTGGCGCCAGTCCGATTACTGTCATGAATTGTCAGGCAGTGACATTGGAGCCTGGTTAACAGTTCAGGCCACCACACCAAGACACATAGGTTAAGGCCTTACCGATATTCGATATGCCAATAGCACCAAATAAACCCAAAGCAATATTTATTATGGGGCCGACCGCCTCAGGCAAAACCGATCTTGCCATGCGATTGGTCCAAGAGCATCAGTGTGACATTATTAGCGTTGACTCAGCGATGGTTTATCGAGGCTTGGATATTGGTTCCGCAAAACCTACAGCAGAAGAGTTAGCACTAGCGCCGCATCGTTTAATTGATATTTGTGACCCAAGTGAACCTTATTCAGCGGCACAGTTTAGGGACGATGCCTTGCGTGAGATGGCCAATATAGTTGAACAGGGCCGCACGCCTCTTTTGGTTGGTGGCACCATGCTCTATTACAAGGCGTTACTAGAAGGAATGAATAATCTGCCTGACTCTGATCCACAAGTGCGTCAGCAACTGCAGCGTCGGTTGGATTCTGAAGGCCTGCAAAGTTTGCATCAAGAGTTAGCCATGGTGGATCCTGACTCGGCCCAGCGAATACATGAAAACGACCCGCAAAGGACTTTGCGAGCGCTTGAAGTGTATCAAATCACGGGTAAGTCTTTGTCGCAGTTGCACTTCGAACAGCAACAAGAAGAGTTTCCTTACCAGGTGACGCAAATTGCAGTTGCCCCAGAGGACAGAACCTTTTTACATCAAAGAATTGAGACACGGTTCCACTTAATGATGGAACAAGGGTTCTTGGATGAAGTCAAAGCTTTGCACAATAGAGGTGATTTGAGCAGTGATTTACCCGCTATTCGTTCAGTAGGATACCGACAAATGTGGCAACATTTAGAGGGGGAGATAACTCTGGACGAAGCGATTGAGCGTGGAATTATTGCAACGCGTCAACTTGCAAAGCGTCAATTTACTTGGCTCAGAAGTTGGTCTGACCTACACTGGGTTGAGTCTCAGAGGAACCCATCTGAGATTTATCAGGACGTGACGCAATTATTAAAATTGGGCTAAAACAGCGCATATCTTATTGATATACCTCGATCCGCCTGATTAAATGATGTACACTTTCACTTGGAATTCGTTCCAATTTGATTTGTAGAAGTAATAAAAGAAGCGATTAGTTTGAGAAGAGTTTTTGCATAAAAAAAGCTAATCGAATAAACATAAATGAATAAAGAACAGGAGAGAGCAATGTCAAAAGGGCAATCACTACAAGACCCTTTCTTGAACGCACTTAGAAGAGAGAAAGTTCCCGTATCGATTTACTTAGTAAATGGCATAAAGCTACAAGGTCAGATCGAGTCTTTTGACCAGTTTGTCATTTTACTTAAAAACACGGTAAGCCAGATGGTTTACAAGCACGCGATTTCGACGGTCGTACCGATTCGTAACGTTCGTGGTCATTACCAAAATAATGAAAACGGCGGCCAGCGTGATGATCAGGGTAGCCAAGGGGGTATGGGCGGTCCTGGTGGTGGCATGGGTGGTCCTATGTCCAGCGGCAGTGGTGGCGGTGGTTATACCGGTGGCCCAATGGGCGGTCTGTAAACCCCACACAAAACCTACCATTCATATTCTGATACAACGACCTGCTGGTGTATTGCAGCGGGTCGTTTTACACTATTCATTTCATAGTTAACCACAACTGTTGAGGTTGTTTATTGTTTGACCGTCACAGTGGCGGCGAATCCGCCATCTTGGTTCATATAGATTTCGATCAGGAATCCAATCAAGAAGATCTACAAGAATTCGTTGAGCTTGTTCGCTCCGCGGGGCTGAAAGTGATGGATATTGTCACAGCCAAGCGTCACTCCCCTGATCCCAAATACTTTATTGGTAAAGGAAAGATCGAGGAGATTCAAAGCGTTAAGCAAGCGACTGAGGCGAATGTTATTATTTTCAATCATAACCTAGCTCCTTCCCAAGAACGTAATATTGAGAAGGTAGCCAAGTGTCGTGTAATCGACCGAATCGGTTTGATTTTAGACATTTTCGCGCAGCGTGCTTTTACCTTCGAGGGCAAGCTCCAAGTCGAATTAGCTCAACTAAGGCACCTGTCCACGCGCTTGGTCCGAGGGTGGACGCACTTAGAGCGCCAAAAAGGTGGTATTGGTATGCGTGGTCCTGGTGAAACGCAACTTGAGACTGATAGACGTTTAGTGCGAGATCGTATCAAGCACATTGAGAAACGTTTAGATAAAGTCGGTCGTCAGCGTGAACAAGGGCGTCGCTCACGTAAGCGTGCCAATATTAAAACCGTATCTATCGTTGGCTACACTAATGCTGGCAAATCGACGTTATTTAACTTACTGACAGAAGCTCAAGTGCTCGCCGAAGATAAGTTGTTCGCAACGCTTGACCCAACACTGCGTCGAGTATCATTACCGAAAGGAAGTGATGTGATCTTGGCTGATACTGTGGGCTTTATACGCCATCTACCGCATGAACTGGTGGCAGCATTCCGTGCAACGCTAGAAGAGTCGGTTGAAGCTGATATTTTACTGCACGTCATTGATGCGGCGAGTGAACGTCGAGATGAAAACATTGAGCAAGTGTTAGAAGTATTGACTGATATCGGTGCTAATGAAATCCGCACTTTAGAAGTGTATAACAAAATTGATATGATAGAGGGCGCAGAACCTAGGATTGATCGTGATGATGAAGGTTTGCCAATTAGAGTTTGGACTTCAGCGATCAAGGAACAGGGAGTTGAGCTACTTCTCGAAGCCATCGAAGAGCTGGCCGAGGAGAAGCAATTCAGTGCTAAGTTGCGTTTACCGCCACAAGAAGGACGTTTGCGTGGTTTACTGTATGAGTTACAAGCTATTGAAGAAGAGGGTGTTGCGGATAATGGTGACATGCTTTTAGATATCAGACTTGAGCAAGCTGACTGGATCCGCCTCGGGCGGCAGCTAGAGAAAGATTTGAACCAGTTTGTGCTCAGTTCATGATATTATGTGTTTACGAAAAAATAGGTTACGAAAAAGTAGTTACATTGAGTAGGGCTGGTAAGCCCTTAATTTATTTGTGGTTATTTCAATAAAACAGTAATTGGAGAAGTGTCTATGGCCTGGAATGAACCGGGTAATAATAATCAAGACCCTTGGGGCAAGAAACGCCCTAACAATAATAATGACCTTGATGACATGATCAAAAAAGCCGGTGAGAAGATTGGCGGTATTTTTGGTGGTGGTAGTGGTGATGGCAAGAAAAGTGACAGCAGCAAACCGTTTATCATCATAGGTCTTATCGTTCTAGTCGCGTTTTACGTGTTTAAAGGTTTTTATACCGTAAAAGAGGCTGAAAAAGCAGTTATTACACGATTCGGTGCTTATGATCGAACCGTTGGACCTGGTTTGGGTTGGGCGCCATTCTTAATTGATCGCGTTTACAAAGTAGACGTCAATACTCAATTAAAGAAAGAAATTTCAGGTACTATTTTGACGAAAGACAAGAACATCGTTGATGTCGACTTTACGATTGTTTATCGCATCGATGTGCCAGAAGATTATCTATTTAATGTGAATCATCAAGATAAAACTATTGAGCAGGTTGCTGAAGCTGCGATTCGTCAAACCGTTGGTCAGTCGCTGATTGATGATGTGCTGAAAGATAATAAAACGCGCATTATGGATGACACCTTGGTTGAGATGGAAAAAATTCTTGAGCCTTACAACATGGGTGTAGAGATTTATGAAGTCAACATGACGGAGTCCAAGCCACCGATTGATGTACGTCCGGCGTTTGATGATGTCACCAGCTCTATCAGTGATAAAAAGCGTTATGTTCAAGAAGCTACAGCGTATCAAAACGATAAACTACCAAAAGCAGAAGGTCAGGCAGCTCGGATTATTAATGAAGCGGAAGCTTATAAAAGCCAAGTGGTGGAGAAAGCCCGTGGTGAGGTTGCCCGTTTCCAGCAACTGCTTCCAGAGTATGAGTTAGCACCAGAAGTCACGCGTAAACGACTATACTTAGAAACGGTTGAGCGCGTCCTATCCAGTGTAAGCAAAGTCGTTATCGATACGGAAGGTAGTAGCAACTTAACGTACTTACCTTTGGATAAAATAGTGAATAAGAATAAGTCTCCAAAATCAAACGGAGGTCAAAATAATGAATAAGGCTCCTATTTTTGGTTTCCTAGCATTGCTAGTGATTATCGTCATATCATCCAGCTTGTTTATCGTAAAAGAGCAACAAAAAGGTTTTGTACTGCGCTTTAGCCAAGTGCTTAAAGACAACCAGGGTAATCCTGAAGTCTATGAGCCAGGTATTCACGTTAAGATACCATTTGTCGATAGAATTCAGTTGCTTGATTCACGTATCCAAACGTTTGACGGAAAAGCAGACCGTATTACTACAGCAGATAAAACGGATTTGATTGTTGATACCTACGTTAAATGGCGTATCAGTGACTATGCTCAGTTTTATTTGCGTACTCAGGGTAGCGTTGATCGAGCGAACGGTTTCGTCGACCGTTTCGTGGATGCTTCAACGAGGGCTCGATTTGGTACGCGTGATATTGAGGAACTAATTTACAAGGACCGCGACGAAACGATTAAAGAAATCAAATCAGAAGTAGCGTCGAAAACTCCTGAGCTTGGTATTGAAGTCGTTGATATTCAGGTGAAAAAGGTAAATTACCCAGATGAAATTCGTGGCAAAGTTTTCCAGGAAATGATTTCTGAGCGTGCTGAGTTTGCATCAGCAAACCGCGCAGAGGGTAGTAAAGAAGCTGAGAAAATCCGCTCACAAACAGACTCTCAAACAAAGATCATCTTAGCTGAAGCTGACCGCAAGGCGCGTGAAATACGAGGCCAAGCTGATGCAGAGGCCGCAAAAATTTATGCAGAAACTTATAACACGAACCCAGAGTTTTATGCGTTTTTACGAAGCCTAGATGCCTACCGTGAATCGTTTAAATCTTCGGATGATGTTTTAGTGATAAAGCCAGACAGCGAATTCTTTAAGTACTTTAAAGATGCTGAAGGCAGTAACTAGTATTACTAGAAACGAAAAGGGCCAGCTTAGCTGGCCTTTTTTAATGGATTTCCACTATTGGTTTTTTAAAGCGTGGAGGAAGTGACTATGTCGGAAGAGTGGTTGATTGCATTGGGTTTAGTGCTGGTTTTGGAAGGGCTCATTCCAACGCTGGCACCAAAAGCTTGGAAGAAGCTGGTTAGCGATATGGCCGCTCGGCCTGATGGGCAGTTGAGAGTGACAGGTCTCATACTAATGCTGCTTGGACTGGGCTGGGTTTTTTTCGTCAGTTAATTCTTTGATTGGCTTAAAGTGAGCTGTAGCTTTTCGGAATAACTTATTGAAATGCTGGCGGTATAACTAAAACCTATTTAAGAGTGGCGAAAATTTGAGCTTTTTTATAAAAAAAGGGGGATTTTCGCTGACGATAACGGTAAAATGCGCGGTTTGGTGTCCGTGTTAGGACAACGAACGATTCGTCTACAAACGCATCTACAAAAGTAGGGTAAAGAGTTTAGTAATGGCACAAAGTGTTGTGGTTTTAGGCACCCAATGGGGTGATGAAGGTAAAGGTAAGATTGTTGATTTATTGACTGAACAGGCGGGCGCGGTTGTGCGCTACCAAGGTGGTCATAATGCGGGTCATACATTAGTCATTCATGGAGAGAAAACCGTTCTCCACTTAATTCCATCAGGCATCTTGAATGATGATGTCATGTGCTACATCGGTAACGGTGTTGTACTTGCGCCAGACGCTCTTAAAAAAGAGATGGATATGCTGAAAGAGCGCAACGTTCCTGTTGAGCAGCGCTTGCGTGTCAGCCCAGCTTGTCCATTAATCCTGCCTTATCATGTGGCGCTAGATAATGCTCGTGAAGCAGCGCGCCACCCTGAAAAGAAAATCGGCACGACTGGCCGCGGTATTGGCCCTGCTTACGAAGATAAAGTGTCTCGTCGCGGCTTACGGGTCGAAGATTTGTTTGATGAAGCGCGTTTAGAGGAAAAGTTACGTGAAGTGATGGAACTGCATAACTTCGCTTTGGCGCAGTACTACAAAGCTGACGCTATTGATATTGAAGATACTTTGGCATTGTGTAAAGAATATGCCAAGTGGTTAAAGCCAATGGTTGCAGACGTACCTGCTATTTTGGCGAATATGCGACGCGACGGCCAGAAGTTGATGTTTGAAGGTGCGCAAGGCACCTTGCTCGATATCGATCATGGTACTTATCCTTATGTAACCTCTTCAAACACGACTGCGGGTGGCGTCGCCACTGGGGCAGGCGTTGGTCCTCGTCATATCGATTATGTGTTAGGTATCACTAAAGCCTACACGACTCGCGTTGGTGGAGGTCCATTCCCAACTGAGTTGTTCGATGACGTTGGGCTTGGTCTGGCTAAACGCGGTAATGAGTTTGGTGCAACCACAGGTCGTCCACGCCGTTGTGGCTGGTTGGATGCCGTTGCACTGAAACGTGCAGTTGATATTAACAGCGTATCAGGTCTTTGTATGACCAAGCTGGATGTGCTGGACGGTCTGGAGACAGTGAAAATTGCTGTTAAATACAGATGCCCAGAAAATGGTGAGTTAGAAAACACACCCTGTGGCGCTGAAGATTACGAAAAGCTAGAGCCAGAGTACATTGAGTTACCGGGCTGGAGCGAAACAACGTTTGGTGCGCAGTCTTTAGACGACTTGCCACAAAACGCATTAGACTTTATTGCTAAGGTTGAAGAACTAGTGGGTGTTCCTGTTGATATTATCTCGACTGGCCCCGATCGCGTTGAGACGATTATTAAGCGTCATCCATTTGAAGCTTAAAGCTTAAGACTTCATCGCAATGAATTTAAAAAGCGACCTTAGGGTCGCTTTTTTTATGCTCGACAACATTGTATATTATTTATCCACAACAATAAGCAATAGGGAAATTAAGTATGACGCAGGCTGTAGCCACGGAAATGAAACCATCACGCTTGACGGGTTTAGATGTACTACGTGGCATCGTGATCTTATCCATATTAATCATCAATATTAACTACTTCTCTACTCCAGATTTGATCCGCTACAACCCGATGGCATTTGGCGAGTTTACTGATCTCGATAAGTGGGTGTGGTTTTTAGAGTACAGCTTAGTCAAACAACGTTTCATGACATTACTGGCGTTGCTATACGGCGTTGGCATACTGTTGTTTGCAACCAAGTATGAAAAGCTGGGAGTTCATCCTACTAAGCCTTTTTTTGCTCGCTCGTTGTTGTTGCTAGTGTTTGGCTTAGCCCATGCCTATTTAATTTGGGACGGTGATATTCTAGTGGCGTACGCGATTTGTGGGGGCATCGTGTTTTGGTTGAGAGCATTGCCTGCTGTGTGGCTCGTCTTGATGGGGCTAGTATTGACGTTTGGTGTCGTCGCTCCGAATATTCTGAGTGCGAGTCAGGCGATGATAACGCCGCCAGAGACGCCAGGTTATTGGTTGCCCGGCAATCCTGCTGAGGCCCAGCAATATGCTGTGCAAAAGTATCAAGGTTCTTGGTGGAGCTTAACGCCTGAGCGTATTGCGAAAGCATGGGAAAGACAATCTTGGGACTTTATCTATTTTACCTTGTGGCGCTGTTGCGGTCTTATGTTGCTTGGTATGGGCTTGTGGAAGTGGGGTGCTTTGCAGTCGGAGAGAGTACTGAAGCAACTAACACTTTGGGGGCTTTTTATTGGCCTAATTATTTCCTTGGGCTCAACCTTGCCACTGATTGCGTCAGATTTTGATTACGCTATTTTTGTTGGCATTAATAGCTTGGGCTTTTATATTGGTAGCATTGTGTTGGCTCTGGGCTATTTAGGTCTGGTATTGTGGTGGGGGCGGACAAGCCTACTGCCGACTCTAAAAGCTGTCCTGGCAAAAGCAGGGCGTATGGCATTCACGCTTTACATTATGCAGAGCCTAATGTGCGCCGTCATTTTCTATGGCTATGGTTTTGATTTATATGGAAAAGTGAGCAGAAGCGAGTTGTGGGTTTATGTTGTTGGAATATGGGTATTCCAGTTAACTTTCGCGGTTGTTTGGTTTCAGTATTTTAAGCGTGGTCCGCTGGAGGCTGTGTGGCGTAAAGGCTATGAGTGGGTTGGTCGTTAGTAGAAATACTGTATGGCACCTCAGTCAATGATAATTAAAATCTATCATTATTATAATAATTAAATAATATTACTATCGCTTGTTCACTGATACATTAGATCTCAACAACTACAAATTAAGCTTTGTAGTCAGATTTTTAGAAGGAGAGACAAGTTATGAGTAACAAAGATAAAAAGCCTGGTTGTCCATTCATGACTCACAGCAATGGTGCGCCTGTGGTGGATAACCAAAACTCAATGACTGCGGGCCCTAGAGGACCGTTGTTATTGCAAGATGCTTGGTTTCTAGAAAAAATGGCCCACTTTGATCGCGAAGTGATCCCTGAGCGTCGTATGCACGCTAAAGGCTCTGGGGCTTATGGAACCTTCACGGTAACTCACGATATTAGCAAATACACTAAAGCAAAAGTCTTCTCGGAGGTTGGTAAGAAAACCGATGTTTTTGTACGATTCTCGACGGTTGCTGGTGAGCGTGGAGCGGCTGATGCGGAGCGTGATATTCGTGGTTTTGCAGTCAAGTTCTACACGGAACAAGGTAACTGGGATTTAGTAGGAAATAATACCCCAGTGTTTTTCTTGCGTGATCCTTTGAAATTTCCGGATCTAAATCACGCCGTAAAGCGCGACCCGCGAACTAATATGCGCTCTGCAAACACCAACTGGGACTTCTGGACTTTGCTACCAGAAGCGTTACACCAGGTGACCGTTGTGATGAGTGATCGAGGCTTACCCAAAACGTATCGTCATATGAATGGTTACGGTAGCCACACTTTTAGCTTTATCAGCGGTGATAACAAGCGTTACTGGGTTAAATTCCACCTAAAAACACAGCAAGGCATTGAAAACCTAACCGACCAAGAAGCAGAGGAAATCGTTGGTAAGGACCGAGAGTCTCATCAGAAGGATTTATTGGATGCGATTGATAACGGTGATTACCCACAATGGAAAATGCAAGTTCAGATCATGCCTGAAGAAGATGCAGAAAAGTACCATATTCATCCTTTCGATTTAACCAAAGTGTGGCCGCATGATGATTATCCCGTCATGGACGTCGGTATTTTAGAGTTAAATCGTAATCCAGAGAACTATTTCGCTGAAGTGGAACAAGCCGCGTTTAATCCAGCGCACGTAGTTCCTGGTATTGGTTTCTCACCTGACAGAATGTTACAGGGTCGTTTGTTTTCATACGGTGATGCCGCGCGTTATCGCTTAGGTGTGAACCACTCACAAATTCCCGTGAACCAACCTAAGTGTCCAGTACACAGTTATCACAGAGATGGTGCTATGCGTGTTGACGGTAACTTTGGATCGACTAAAGGCTATAACCCTAACAGCTATGGTTTATGGGAAGAACAGCCAGACTTTGCAGAGCCACCGTTAAAAATTAGTGGTGATGCTAAAAACTGGGACTTCCGTGAGGATGACGACGATTACTACAGTCAACCAGGAGACTTGTTCCGACTGATGTCGAAAGAGCAACAGCAGTTATTATTCGATAATACCGCCAGAGCCATCGACGGTGCAGAAAAACATATTAAAATTCGCCATGCACGCAACTGTTATAAAGCCGATCCAGCTTATGGTGAAGGTGTTGCAAAAGCCATGGGTGTTGATGTGGAAGAGATTAAGTCTTAGAAGTAAAAGGTCAGGCGGCGCCTGACCTTTTTTCTGGCCTTACTAATCCGCGCGACTCATAAATTTCTTTTCTTCGACGTTGATTTTAACTTTCTCGCCAGTCGAAATGTATTCAGGAACCTGAATGGTTAAGCCGGTGGAAAATTCAGCGGGCTTGGTTCTTGCTGTCGCAGAGGCGCCTTTGATGGATGGGTCGGTTTGTTCAATAACCATTTCAACGGACTGTGGTAATTCTAGACCAACGACCTTTTCGTCGGCAATCACGACTTTCAAATCTTGAATATCGTCAGTGATGAATAAAAGTTCATCTTCAATATCGTCACGGTTGAAGGTGTATTGACTGTAATCTTCACTGTCCATAAAGATAACGGTATCACCTTCTTCATAAGAGTAAGTGGCAGCGCGTTTAGTGAGGTCAACTAAAGTTAGCTGGTCGTCGCCTTTGAATGTCTGCTCGACTTTAGAGCCAGCTTGCACATCCGTAAAACGCATTTTATATAAAGTCGCCGCGCCACGAGCGCTAGGACTGCTGACTTCAATATTTTTAACAACTAACAATTTACCGTTATGCTCAACGGCCATGTTTCTTTTTATGTCACTAGCTTTTGCCATTGGAATGGTCTCTGTGTTTTGAGTTGAGTTTATTGTAATGGCTTGGTGATGTCTTGGAAAGTGGAAGTATATTGGTTGTTACTTTTCTTGCATAGCCAAGAAAAGTAACCAAAAGAAGGCTACCCCCGTCGTGAGATCCTACGGATTGCCCTTGCCAGTAAAAATCATGACGAGCCGTCAAACGAAACGTCCTGTTTCGTTTTGACTAAATTAGGCTTCCCTGCCTAATTTGCTCTATGATTTTATAATGGCTTCGGCTGACTCAAAGGGGGGATAAAGAGCCAAAGCCTATAGCGACTTCTTGAAGAATTCCGCCAAATCTTGCTTTAATTTAATCAAATCGTGCTCACGAATATACATCATGTGGCCTGATTCATAGTAGTACATATGAACATTGTCTTGCAGTTCTTGCGGTAAGCCCATGTGCGAGAAAGTGTACTCTGTGGCAAAGAACGGCGTGGCGAAGTCGTAGTAGCCGTTGCCCACGTAAACCTGCATATCAGGATTGCGTAACATGGCACTGGTCAGCTTATCGCTGATGTCGTTGCTTTGGCGATTAAAATCTTTGTAATTCCAACTTTTTACGCCACCGCCAAGGATGTGATAGGGCAGGTCAGATTTATAATTAAGCTCTTTCGACAAGTAGGTCATCAAAGTTTCGGTATAGGTGCCGTGTATCGCCATATAGCTTGGATCGCGATACCCCTGTTTGTTCATGGCATCGAGTTCTGGCGTGGTGAAACGGCTATCTAAGCGACCAACAGTTTCGCCTTCTTTGCGGTTCACATTGTGTAAAAAGTCGTTGAGCGTTATGCGCAAATCATTTTCCAATACTAGATCTACCGATAAGCCAGTAAAGTCAGCGACGCGCTCAGCTATCGCGAGCTTACGACGTGGCTCGAGGTTGTCGCCCTGTAGTAATGCTAAAGCATAATCGTTTAAGGCGAACTCTTTAGCTTGTTCGACCGAAGCTTGTAAATCGTTACTGAGTGGGGCTTTAAGTTTTTTGTGATACCAGGCTGCCGCTGTATAGCTCGGTAGCATAGTGATAGGCGCTAAGATGCCGTTGCGGTCACTAAAGTCGTCTAAACGGAAATCTAGAACGCTTGAGATCAACATGATGCCATTAAAGTAAACGCCATGGTTTTGACCCATGTGATAAGCGATACCCGCTGAGCGAGTCGTACCGTAACTTTCGCCCGCTAGAAACTTGGGTGAGCTCCAACGCTCGTTGCGCGTCATGTAAAGACGAATAAACTCTGATACGGTGCTGATGTCTTCCCATACGCCGTGAAAGTCTTCATTCTTACCTTTATCATGAGCACGACTATAGCCAGTGCCGACAGGGTCAATAAAGACGATATCCGTTAAGTCGAGAATTGAATATTCGTTATCAATAAAGTTAAACGGTGGTTTTAGCGGAAAACCTTCTTTGTCCATGACCACGCGCTTTGGGCCGAGCGCACCCATGTGTAACCAAACTGACGCAGATCCGGGGCCGCCATTATAGGCAAAAGTGATCGGGCGGTTTTTTGGATTGGCGCCTTTTTTAGTGTAGGCAGTAAAAAAGATAGAACCAATCACTTCGTTCTTATCATTGTAAACAAACGAATTACCTGTGGTGGCTTTGTATTTAATGGTTTTGCCACCGACGTCAGTAGAGTGTTCGGTAACGACAGTTCTTTCTTCAGGATACGGGTTTGGTGCAGAATCTTTTTGCTTGTCAGCAAGTGTAGCTTGGCTCATAGTCAAGCTAATGGCCAGTAACGCTGAGTATGCGAGTTGTTTCATGGTGTCTCCCCAAAAACATACGATGTAACAAAGTAAGTTTAGAGACTACCAAGTTCGGCGCCCATGGCAAAGTTAGAAACGCCGATTAACTCACCGATAAATCGTAACAAGATGTGAAAAAGCCGCTAAGAGAAGCGGCTTTGTATTATATTTCAATAGCTTAATGAAGTTGGTAGATGGAAACACTGCCGCTAACTTCATTGGCCACTGCGAGTAGCGCTTTGCCTGTTGGGCTGTCTTTGGCTGGAATAAAAGCAAGTCCTTCTGGCGCCAAATCACCAACTTCATCGTATGCACCTTTGAGCGCGACGGGGTCACTATCATCGTCAATCTCAAAGTCTTTACTGAAATCGCGATTGTTGACGTAGGTTTCAAAGGTTGGCTGTTTTGGGTTGGTGATATCATAAACCATGATGCCGCCGTGGCGTTCTAGGCCGATAAAGGCGTAGGTTTTACCCTCAATAACGCCTGTGGTGATGGCTTCTGGCTCAGCCCCTTTGTCATCAGAGCGACTGTCGCCTTTGTTTTCGTTTTCATTGCTGTTGAAGTTATCGCCATAGCGCTCGATCAATAGCTGCTCAAAATCATCTCCGCTATCATAAACTTGCTGAACGTTATCATCCCAAATACTGAAAGAGCGTGCACCATAGCTGTAAAGCTTCTCATGCATACCGTCGCCATTTTCATCGCCCAGTACGTTAGTCACTTTTAAACGGCCAATGCCATTCTTGTGATAATAAGAGTCGATTACGGAAGGTGACTTGATGGATAGTTTTTTCGCTCGGAATTCTTCAGTGAAACTGATACAGCCGTCTTCATCGTCAAATTTATGGCCAGCAGCTTTACAGTCTGCTTCGGTGGCATCATAAATATACTCTCGGGCATCGCCTTCGTTAGCGCTGAGAATATAGGTTTTACCGTCAACAACATATGATGCTATAGCATCCGGCTGGTACATACCATAAAGATTCTCATAAGTAGCTGCGTTGATGCCATCTTTGTTGCTGACATCAATTTTGTATTGTGACCAATCTTTAAAGCCTAAGCCTTTAACTCCAACAATGACTTCGTTAGCTAGATCGACAATCGCGATGGCATTATTTTCTTGTAGGCTGACATAAGCTTTGGTGTTGTCAGCATTAACAGCAATGTATTCAGGCTCTAAATCTTGCGCCACTGTGGTTCCCTTGGGGCTGGCGAATTTTACGCCACTCGACATAAGTTGTGCTTGTTGATGATTAAATTGGTGAAAGTTCAAATGCTTAGCTGAGTCAGCAATTTCTGGCTCGATGGCGATAATGCTAATAGTACCCTCGGGATCATTTCTATAGTCTTTACTCGGTTCACCCTCATTGGCGACAATCACTTTAGAACCATCATGAGTAAAGGTCACCATATCGGGTAGAGCGCCAGCGGTAACAGCCTTAATCAGCTGAGGCTTGGGTTGAACTAAACGATAGAACAGTATCGCGCCAGCCTGCTGCTTGTCTTTATTGGCAACAGCGACTGCCATAAGGTTGTTGTGTATGCTGAGTGAGTTAGGTCCACCGAGAAGTAAGTTTAGTTGCTCAGACGTTGAGACAGATTTGGGTAACTGTAAACGCTCGCTGGTGAGGTTTTGGCCACTGTAAGGAAGTGCTAAGGGCTGTATCGGAATATTTGAAATATCAATAATATCAATAGCTTTATCAGCACCGTTAACTACATAAAGCTTTTGACGAGCTGTATCATATTCAACAATTTCTGCTGCCCCTTCACCGTATTGGTTAGTAATATGACGACCAATCAACTCTAACTGAAGTGTTGGGCTGCTTGACAACCTGGTTTGCTCATCAGTGGTTTTACAAGCCGTGAGGCTCAAAAAACTACTGAGCAGTAATGTCGATAAGGCAATGCGCGTAATAGTCATAAGAGTATTTTAATTATCAATGGATTAGGTTTAATTATCCGCAGAGAATGTGACAGTGTGATGACACGCTTCGTTATACTCTTTTAGAATATACATTAGGAAAAAGGTTTACACTTAAATTTTTTCGTTGTACATTTGCTGAGCATTTGTAGCAAACGCACTGAATTTAACTTTGATGATTTCGCTTACGAGCAAACGATTGAACGACATGATAAACGTAAATAGCTTTAACACAGTACAGCAACGACGTCGCAGCCGAATAAAGCCGGCTGGGAGTAGCATCGTGTTGTCTAAGTAATCATCAGAACACAGAATTTAAAACCCAGCCATCGGCTGGGTTTTTTTATGCACGTCTAAAATTACCTCACCGATGGCATGACTGACAGGAATTGCCATGAGACATTTTTTAACTACCGAGCATTGGTCGCAAAGTGATTTGCAGGACATGATCGACTTCGCCAAAGTGCTGAAGAAAGATAAGTTCCAACCTCTGCTTAAAAACAAATCCGTTGCTTTATTGTTTTTTAACCCGTCACTAAGAACTCGGACGAGCTTCGAACTTGGGGTACACCAGCTTGGCGGTCAAGCCGTGGTCTTACAGCCGGGTAAAGATGCTTGGCCCATAGAGTTTGAGTTGGGATCCATCATGGATGGTGAAGCCGAAGAACACATTAAAGAAGTTGCAGCAGTTCTATCGGCTTACTGCGACATCATTGCGGTAAGAGCCTTCCCGAAGTTTCAGAACTGGAAAGACGATCGTCAGGATAGGTTGCTCAAAAGCTTGGCTCAATTTTCGACGGTGCCGGTGGTTAACATGGAAACCATTACGCACCCTTGCCAAGAACTGGCGCATATTATGGCGTTGCAGGAAAGCTTAGGGGATTTAAAAGGTAAGAAGTACCTGCTCACCTGGACTTACCATCCTAAGCCACTGAACACAGCGGTTGCCAACTCATCGTTGATGATTGCGACTAAATTTGGAATGGACGTGACCTTGCTGTGCCCAAACGAAGACTACCTGCTTGATGAGCACTACATGGCGCTAGGACAGACCTATAGCTCCCAACATGGCAATCAGCTCACAGTGTCTCATGATATTGATAGCGCTTATGACGGTGCTGATGTGGTTTATGCCAAAAGCTGGGGGGCACTACCTTTTTTTGGGCGGTGGGAAAAGGAAAAACCGATTCGAGATCAATATAAGCACTTCATGGTGGACGAAGCCAAAATGGCGAAAACCGATAACGCGTTATTTAGCCACTGCTTGCCCCTAAGACGGAACATTAAAGCGACCGATGGCGTCGTCGATTCAAACAACTGTATCGCGATTCTAGAAGCGGAAAACCGTCTGCATGTGCAGAAATCAATGATGAATACATTAATTAATACGTGAGGTTGTCGTTGTGAGTAAGGTAAATAAAGAAAAGGTTGTATTAGCATTCTCAGGTGGTTTGGATACCAGCTTTTGCGTGCCATATTTAATGGATAAAGGTTTTGAAGTGCATACTCTGTTTGTTAATACAGGTGGTGTCAGCACGAAAACGATTGAAGACATCGAGCAGACAGCGATGAAGTTAGGAGCTGAAAAACATTGGACCGTGGATGGACAAAAAGAGTTGTGGGACACCATCGTAAAGCCACTGGTGTGGGGTAATGCTTTATACCAAGATCAATACCCTGTGCTGTGTGCCGATCGGTATTTGATTGCTAAAGAAGCTGTGAAGCTGTGCAAGAAACTTGGCACAAAGTACGTTGCGCATGGTTGTACGGGTATGGGTAATGACCAGGTGCGTTTTGACCTATCGATAAAAGCATTAAGTGATTTAACTATTTTATCACCGATTCGTGATATTCAAAAAAATGTCACGGATGTTAGGCAGTATGAAATTGATTACTTGAGTCAAAAGGGTCACCAAGTGTCATCCGTTCATAAAAGCTACAGCGTTAATGAAAACTTGCTTGGCGTCACCATTTCAGGTGGTGCAATCGATAAATGGCAAGAGCCAGAAGACAATACTTACATCTTAACGAACCATCCAGCAAATATAGACAGCACCATAAGTAAAGTGTCTCTGGAGTTTGAAAAGGGTGAGTTGACTAAGCTCAACGGAAAGGACATTGATGGTGTTTCAGCAATGCAGGAGCTTAATAAAACCCTCGGCAGTTACGGTATTGGGCGTGGTATTTATACTGGCGACACTATTATTGGTCTGAAGGGACGGATCGTGTTTGAAGCACCTGCTCTAATAGGCTTATTTGCTGCGCACAAAGCTTTAGAAGAAGTGGTCCTGACACAACAGCAAAATCATTTTAAACCTACCTTGGCAAAAAAGTGGATCGATTTGGTGTATCAAGGGTTTTACTTTGATCCTTTGACCACCAACATCCAAGAGTTTCTTCAGTCGTCACAAGCTAACGTCACTGGAACTGTTGAGTTAAAGCTATCGGCAGGTCAGTTAGAAGCTGTGGCTGTGACTAGTCCGCACATGATTATTAATCACGATGTTGAGTATGCTCAAAAAGCAAACTGGGGAATTGAAGAAGCTGCAGGTTTCATCAAATTGTTCGGGCAAAGCACAGCGACTTGGTCGAGTGTACAGCAGCAAAAGGGTAGCTTCTAATGACGCAAAATAATGCTTTTAAAGCGGTAAAACAAGCGCCAACGATGCAGCAGGTTAAAAAACATTTAGCTGCTTTGGTGGGCTTTGATACGACAAATCCACCAAGGAAAATTGAAGAGTCAGGTATTCTCGAGTACTTAACCACAAACCTTACTGACGCACAAATTGATGTCATTAACTATGGTAATGGCTCGATTAATATTTTGGCGACGAAAGGTACCCCACAGTATTTATTTAATTATCATATAGATACGGTGCCAGTGACGGAGGGCTGGGCAAGCGATCCTTTTGAGCTGATTGAAAAAAACGGCAAACTGTATGGACTGGGAGCTTGCGACATTAAAGGCGCTGCGGCTTGTTTGTTGGCCTGCATTGAGTCGGGCCTAGAGCATTATGCGGTACTATTTTCATCCGATGAAGAACATGGCAACAGCTTATGTGTTCGTTCTTTCTTAGAGGAGAAACATCAGTACCAAGGCGTTGTCGTCGCTGAACCCACTCAAGCCAAAGCGGTATTGGCGCACCGTGGAATTATTACCGCCAATGTTGTATTTGAAGCGAAAAGTGGCCACAGCTCTGAACCTAGAGCTTTGACCGATAACAGTAACCACCAAGCAGCGCAATGGATTGTTGATGCCAAAGGCTGGGCTGGCCAGAAACTTGAAGAAAGTTTTGAGTCATTAGCAGGAACTTGCTTTAACGTGGGCAAAATCGAAGGCGGAATTAAGCCGAACATTATTGCTCCTATGACGACTATCAAATTTGGACTCAGACCTCTTCCCGGAAAGTCGGTAACTTTAACGTTAGAAGAACTGGTTAATGCAACGGAATTAAATGATGATCAAGTTGCTGTTGGATTTAAAGCGCCATCACTTCCCGCCAAAGATAGCGTCGGACAGAATCAAAACTTGGCTAAAAATTTAGGACTATCGGTTGGCGACCCTGTTAATTTTTGGACCGAAGCCGCGTTATTTTCTGAGGCTGGCTATCCATCGATAGTCTACGGGCCTGGTTCTATTGAGCAGGCGCATACCGCGAATGAGTGGGTTGATTGTAAAGAATTAGAGCAAGTGCTAGCTGAGTACTGGAGGATCTTACATCATGACTAGTTCCGTGAAAGATACGATTTATAAGTTGCTCACTGTTATGGACAGTGAAACGCAGATACGAAAGTACCTTAAACGTTTTTCCTCAGAACAGGGATTGAAGTTTGCTGTAATAAAAGTCGGCGGGAAAATTCTGAAAGAAGAAATGGAGAACCTAGTTGCATCGCTAACTTTTCTGAAGCAAGTGGGGTTAACGCCGATTATTGTTCATGGAGCTGGCCCTCAACTAACGGCGCGTTTGAGTGAGAAAAATATTGCAGCTGAGTTTGTCGACGGACAAAGAGTGACCAGTCCAGAAGTGCTTAAAGCCGCACGCGAAGTTTTTATTGATGAAAATCATAACGTAACATCGCAATTGAAAGAGTCGGGTGTTGACGCAACGTCTTTTTATTCTGGTGTTTTCGAGTGTGATATTCAACATCAAGACACTTTAGGCTTGGTGGGGACTATTACGTCCGTAGAAATAGAGCAGTTATTGAAAACGGTTAAAAAAGGTCGAGTACCGGTTGTTAGCCCGTTAGGTGAAACTAAGGAAGGTCAAATCGTGAATGTGAATGCAGATTCCGCCACCTTTAGTTTGGCCAAAGCAATTCAACCATACAAAATTATCTTTCTTACCGAAACGGGCGGCGTGCTTGATGAGGAAAGCAATATTATTCCAAACATTAGCATCGTCAATAATTATAAGTACTTAATTAAGCAGCCTTGGGTGCATTCAGGGATGAAGCTAAAGCTGGAAAAAATTAAAGACATTCTGGAAGTGATGCCAACAGCAACATCGGTATCAATCACTAAGCCTCAATTGTTAGCGAAAGAATTGTTTACGGATAAAGGATCGGGAACTTTGGTGAACATGGGTGAAAAAGCTATAGAATCAGAAAACTGGTCTGGTATTGAACAGGACAAACTAAGAATCCTTATTGAGTCATCCTTTAATAAGAAACTATCGAGTAATTATTTCGACGATATAGAGCTGTATAAAGTGTATGTAACTGAGTGTTATAGAGCGGCTATTATTTTGTCTAAAACAGATGGTATCCCCTATTTAGATAAATTTGTCGTTAATGATGATGCTAAAGGGGAAGGGTTAGGTCGTGCACTTTGGGAGAAAGTCATCTGGAAAAACAAAAAGCTATTTTGGAGAGCGAGCTTGCAGAACCCTGTAAACAAGTTTTACGCCACGGTAGCAGACGGTTTTATTAAAACGGGTGAGTGGAAAGTTTACTGGGTAGGACTGACTTCTTATGACGACATTCAACAAAGCGTACAGTATGCCATTTCAAAAAATAAAACTGTGAATGAGGAGTGGGCTGTATGAAAATTCAAGCTGTGTTAGTGGGAGCTAGAGGTTACGTTGGAGCAGAGCTTATTTCAATATTGTCTGAGCATTCAAGTATTGATTTGATCGCCGCCAGTTCGCGAGAGCTTGATGGAAAGCCCGTTGAGCAGTATTCAAAAAGTGAACTGATTTACGGTGACCTGTCACCACAAGATATCGTAGAGCTGTCACCTGACCTAGTAATACTGGCACTACCCAATGGTTTGGCAGAAAAGTTCGTCAAGCCACTGGACGAAACTAGTGCGCCTATTTCAGTGATTGATTTAAGTGCTGATTACCGTTTTGACCCAAACTGGAGCTATGCACTACCTGAAGTTCACTTAAATACTGTGGGCAGTCGAATCAGCAACCCTGGCTGCTACGCTACGGCAATACAGTTGAGTGTCGCACCAGTAAAAGACTTGGTAGATGGCAGCATTAGTTGTTTCGGTATATCTGGATATAGTGGGGCGGGTACGACACCATCTGATAAGAACAATTTAGATTTGTTAAAAGGGAATGTGATGCCCTACAGCTTAGTGAACCATTTGCACGAAAAAGAAGTGTCACATCATTTGGGCTTAGACATTAAGTTTTCGCCTCATGTTGCTGAGTATTTCCGTGGCATCAGCTTGACATCGCATATCCCGCTTAAAGAATCATCTGACATCAAAAGGATAAAACAGTTATTTCAAGAGTATTACCAAGGCAAGCCGCTGATCAAATTACAAGACGAACCACCACAGGTGGCGTCGTCAGCTCATTCTCACGGCGCTACGATCGGCGGCTGGTCATTATCCAGTGACGGAAAGCATCTTGCTTTGTGTTGTGCTTTGGACAATTTACTGAAGGGCGCAGCTTCACAAGCTGTACAAAATATTAATATTGCTTTTGGGCTGCCACAGCTAGAAGGCTTGCAAGTTACATCAGTTAGGTAAAATAGTATGACTCAACCTTTATGGAGCAAAACTGCGGAAGATTCGCAGACGATACTGCAAAAGAAAATCACGCAGTTTATGTCGGGTAATGACGTTATTCTGGATCGTCAAATTTTTGTTTATGATATTCAAGCCAGCCAAGCGCATGCTGAAGGTTTGGAACGAATTGGTGTTTTTAGTCCCAAAGAATTGACACAGATTAAGCGGGCATTGTTAGAACTTACAGAGCACTTTTTAAGTAGCAGTTTTGTGTTGGATGATCGTTTCGAAGATGGTCACTCTGCTATTGAATGGTACTTAACAGAAGAGTTAGGAGAGCTAGGAAAAAAAATTCACACTGGACGGAGTCGTAATGACCAAGTTTCTGTCGCAACAAGACTCTACTGTCGAGATGCTTTAACTAAACTTAAAAAACAGTGCCTAGCTATTGCTGAAAGCTGTTTAACACTGGCTAAAAAGCATGAGCTTGATATCCTGCCGGGTTACACGCATCTGCAAAGAGCTGTCGTGTCGAGCTGGGGAATGTGGTTCGCGTCTTTTGCCGAAGCTTTTTGTGATAATGCTTCTGATGCCAACAACACCTATCATTTAATTAATTGCAACCCTTTAGGAACCGCAGCAGGTTACGGTGTTAATTTACAGCTTGATCGTGACCATACCACTCAAGTGCTTGGTTTTAACCGTAAACAAATCAATCCTATTTATGCGCAAAATAGCCGCGGTAAGATCGAGTTGCAGGTGCTCAGCAGTTATAAAAATGCATTGCTGGATATCAGGCGTATGGCTTGGGATTTAAGTTTATTCTCGACTGCTGAGTATGATTTTGTCCAGGTTGGTGATGATTTTAGCACTGGCTCCTCCATTATGCCGAATAAACACAACCCAGATGCAGTGGAGTTAATGCGAGCATCGTATGCTCAGTTAGTTGGCTCTTATAATGAAATCGAATCGCTACTGTCGCTGCCCAGCGGGTATCAACGTGATTTGCAAAATACCAAAGGCGCTCTGCTACGTGGCGTTTCCACGGCACAGCAATGTTTGGAGTTGGTTCCTGATTTATTAGGCACCTTAACCATTAATCATCAACAGTGTGAGCAAGCTGTTGAAGCTTCTATGTTTGCCACGGATAAAGCTGTGGAATTAGTCATTGAAGAGAGCATGCCCTTTAGAGATGCCTATCGCCATATCAAACATAACTATGATGAGCTGGAAAGCCGTAGTGCGGTTGAGTCGATTAAACAACGAGTATCGCCGGGTTCTTGCGGGAACTTGATGCTACAAGAAATTTCGGAGCGACTAGAAAATCTTATTTAATAGACTCTAGAGAAAAGGCGACTTTGGTCGCCTTTTGTAATGAATGTTACGGACTATTTGTTTTTAGCCGCTTCAATTATTTTAGTTGTCGATACCCCGTCGACAAAATCAAGGATAATAACATCGCCTCCATTCGCTAAAACGCTCTCTGAGCCTGCGATCTCTTCAACTTTATAGTCGCCACCCTTGACCAAGATGTTTGGCTGCAAAGCTTCGATTAATCGCTGTGGCGTGTCTTCAGTAAACTCTACCACCCAGTCGACGCTAGAAAGCTCTGCTAAAACTTCCATGCGTTGCTGAGATGGGTTGATTGGGCGACTTGGCCCTTTTAAGCGCGATACGGAGTCATCGCTATTGACTGCAACAATTAGTCGATCACCAAGCTGGGCTGCCTGCTTAAGATAAGTCACATGGCCAGAGTGGAGGATGTCGAAACAACCATTGGTCATGACGACTTTTTCACCTGAAGCTTTGGCTTGCTTTAGTAACTCAATCAATTCGAGTTCAGTAGTAACGCCTTGTTGTAAAGGTTGCTGTTGCAACATGGCATAACTTAGCTCTTGTGGAGTGACGGTAGCCGTTCCAAGCTTGCCTACGACGACACCCGCTGCAAGGTTTGCAATCTGTACTGCTTCTGTAATCGACGTACCTGCTGCGATTGAGCTAGCCAAAGTCGCCACCACAGTATCCCCCGCGCCAGTCACATCGTAGACTTCGCGTGCTTGAGTTGGTTGGAGGTAAGGCTCTTGGTTAGCGCTAAATAAGGCCATGCCTTTTTCGCTTCGAGTGACCAATAAACTGTCAATGTTTAAGCTTTGTCGAGTTTTTCGGCCACGCTCAAAGAAGTCTTCTTCAGAGCTTGCTTTGCCAGCGATAGTGTCGAATTCTGATTGGTTCGGCGTGATTAAAGTAGACTGACGGTATTTGGTAAAGTCGGAGCCTTTAGGATCTACGATCACGGGTTTGTTGGAAACGAGCGCGGCCTGAATAATCGGTTGTGGATCGGCTAGAGTACCTTTACCGTAGTCCGATAAGACGACAACATCATGTTGCTCTATCAGTTTACTCAATGCTTCAATGTTGAGGCCATTAGTTAAAGAGAAGTCTTTCTCAAAGTCAGCACGTAACAGCTGCTGGCTGCGGCTCATTAACCGTAATTTAGTAATGGTTTGTTGATTGCTGCGCTTTTCAAAGTGGCAGTTCACTTTTTGGTGTTGAAGTATTTCCTCAAGGCTTTGAGCCGCTTCATCGTCGCCAGTGATGCCACACAGTGTCACCTCACAGCCCAAAACGGCAATATTCAAGGCCACATTACCCGCGCCACCAGCTCTATCTTCGGTATTGTTAACATTAACCACAGGGACTGGGGCTTCTGGTGAAATTCGCCCAGTATCGCCATACCAATAGCGATCCAGCATGATATCGCCTATCACTAATACACTTGAATTGTTAAATTTTGGAAGACTTAGGTTCAAAACGTGTCTCAAATACCAATATTAAGGATATATTAATCATATCGCGTTAACCTATTCGATGTAAGAGCTCGATGTAAGAGTTGAGATATATTTTGTTAAATATCAATAACTTTAAGGTAGACTGTTAGGCAGTTAAATACAGATTGGAGGTTTACTATGAAACAATTGATGATGTTGGTGGCTGTAAGTGTGATGGCTTTAGTACTAGCTTCTTGTGCTGGCGCTCGTAAAGGCTATAGCGCAGAGCAGTGCCGTCAGGCTGTGGATACGGCGTACGAAGAGTTGAACTTTGCTAAAAGTGAAGG
The DNA here is from genome assembly GCF_020005165.1 of Kangiella taiwanensis. Taxonomy (GTDB): domain Bacteria; phylum Pseudomonadota; class Gammaproteobacteria; order Enterobacterales; family Kangiellaceae; genus Kangiella; species Kangiella taiwanensis. The sequence goes on along the minus strand of NZ_JAHCLT010000002.1, from coordinate 656,781 downwards.
CTTTGCTGGTACAGTAAACTACACAAAAGCTGCGAGCTTGCTCACGGCAGCGAAGACTAACCAAACGTTCGAAAGCTATGATGCTTGTGTTGAAAATGCTGAAAAGGCACGTTACTACATCAATGAGTCGAAGAAAGGTGAGTAACGCTTTTAGCGACACAAGCACAATAAAGAGCGACCTTAGGGTCGCTTTTTCGTCATAAAGCCGCTTTTATCGGAATTAGGCTTGGTTAGTGGCGACGATAATAGATACAATGAATAAAACTAGGATGCAATGTTGCACAGATAATATATGCCAAAAAAGACCCATCAAGACCCACAAGCAGAGCTAGAAGCACAGCGCTATGAAAACCCCATTGCGAGCCGGCAGTTTATTTTAAAACTGCTGGAGGACGCGGGTGAGCCAGTGTCATTTGAAACGATTGCTAAAAAGTCTAATATCGATGAGTCCGAGCAAAAAAGGGCCCTGCATAAGCGCCTCAATGCCATGGAACGAGACGGTCAGTTAATTTGTAATCGCAAGGGAAAATACTGCCTTGTCGATGCGACGGATTTAGTGAGAGGCAAAGTTCTAGCCCATCGAGACGGCTATGGCTACCTTGAGCTAGAAGAAGGTGGTGATGACTGGTATCTATCGCCTCGTGAAATGCACAGTGTATTTCACGGCGATAAAGTTTTGGCTCGAGTGAAGAAAGTCGATAAGCGAGGACGTACAGAAGGCGCTATCGTCGAAATTCTTGATGGCTCAACCAATCACGTGGTCGGCCGCTTATTCGAAGAAAGTGGCTTATTATTCATTTCATCTGAAGACCCCCGAATTTTACACGACTTGATTATTTCACCCGACGATACGTTAGGCGCTGAGATTGGTCAGGTGGTGGTGGCTGAGATTGTTCAGCGCCCCAAAAAGAATCAACACGCCCGAGGAATTATTACGGAAGTTCTTGGTGATCATCTTTCTGCGGGCATGGAAATTGAGATTGCGATCCGAAATCACCAAATTCCTCATGAGTGGCCAAAAGAAGTATCTTCAGAGGTCACTGAGTTACCTGTAGAAGTATCAGACAAAGACTGGGAAGGACGTGCTGATTTACGTAAGCTACCTTTGGTTACCATTGATGGTGCTGATGCTCGTGACTTTGATGATGCGGTGTATTGTGAGAAACAAAAAAAGGGCGGCTGGAAGTTATGGGTAGCGATTGCTGATGTCAGCCACTATGTGCGCCCGGGCTCTGCACTTGATAAAGAAGCGATAGAGCGTGGGAACTCAGTCTACTTCCCTGAGTTTGTGGTACCCATGTTGCCAGAACTTTTATCCAATGGTTTGTGCTCGCTGAATCCAAATGTAGACCGTTTGTGTATGGTTGCTGAGATGGATTTGAATGCTGAGGGTAAGGTAACCGATTCGGACTTTTACCCTGCAGTGATGCACTCTCATGCTCGGTTTACCTATGAAAAGGTATGGGCAATTCTAGATGGTGATGAAGCGCTTCGCGAAGAATACCAACCAAGAGTGAAAGAGCTTGAGGAGCTTTATGAGCTGTTCAAGGCGCGCATAAAACGTAAGACACAACGTGGTGCTATTGAGTTTGAAACCACAGAAACGCAAATCATTTTTGATGAAAATCGAAAGATAGAAAATATTATTGGTCGAAGCCGAAACGACGCACATAAAATTATTGAAGAGTGCATGATCTGTGCCAACGTTGCTGCTGCAGAGTTCATCGAGCAGAGTGAGCTGTCGGGTATGTTTCGAATCCATGAGGGACCGTCCGAAGAACGCCTCGAAAAGTTCAGAGCATTTTTAGGTGAACTGGGTATTTTCTTGTTCGGTGGCGAGAAGCCTGAGCCTATGCACTATCGTGAGTTACACGATGCCATTAAAGAACGCCCTGATTATGAATTGATTCAAACCATGATGCTGCGTTCGATGATGCAGGCTGTGTATAGCCCACAAAATGAAGGGCACTTTGGACTAGCCTTTGACTCCTATACGCACTTCACCTCGCCAATTCGACGCTACCCGGACTTGATTGTCCATCGAGTGATTAAAGCGTTACTCAAAAAACAAAAGGTGGCGGGCTCTGAAAGTGGTCAGGCGTATACCGAACAAGAGCTCGTGAACTATGCTGAGCATTGCTCAATGACCGAACGCAGAGCAGACCTTGCCACTCGAGATGTGGTGGACTGGCTTAAGTGTGAATATATGCTAACCCGAGTTGGAGAAGACTGCTGGGGTACCGTGGCAACCGTTACCAGTTTTGGTATCTTCGTTGCGCTGGATGAACTATTTGTCGAAGGCCTGATTCACATCAGCGAACTCGGCGATGATTATTACCATTTTGATGCTACAAAAATGCGCCTCATTGGAGAGCGTAAAGGACAAAGCTTCAGAGTGGGGGATAGAGTCAAAATCAAGGTGGCGAATGTTGATCTTGAGCAGCGCAATATAGACTTTGAGTTACTTGAGCGAGAAAAAGTTAAGCGTGAGGAAGTTAAAGGCTCTGAACGCAGAAAGCTTTACGCAAAGGCGAAACGCTCTGGCTCGTTATCGGGTAAAGATAAAAAATACGGTGGCAAAGGGAGTAACGGAAAAGGAAAAAGTGATAAGGGAAGAAAAGGTGGCGCGACTAAAGGTGGGAAAAACACTAAAAAGAAGCGCGGTAAAAGTGGCAAAAAGAATAGACGTTGAGAGTTGTAAGTTGGTATGTCAGAAATAGTTTATGGGTTGCATGCAGTTGAAGTACTGCTTAAAAGAAATAGCGATAGCGTTGAACGGTTGTATGTTCAAAGTAATAGGCACGACCAGCGTGCTCACAAGCTAGTCAAGCTAGCGCAGTCAAAAGATATTCCTGTCTCGCAAAAAAGTCGCGAGGAGTTGGATGAGATGACAGAACAGCGTCATCAAGGTGTTATTGCGATAAGTCGTCAGCTGCGCAAAAAACAGTACCATGAAAAGCATATCCCTGAACTGTTAGATGCAGTTGAGGGTGAGCCTTTAGTCTTAATTTTAGACGGCGTGACAGACCCGCATAATTTGGGGGCTTGCCTCCGTAGCGCTGATGCAGCAGGCGTAAATATGGTTATTGCGCCAAAAGACAATGCCGCGAGCATTACCGATGTCGTGCGCAAAGTTGCGTGCGGCGCAGCAGAATCCGTGCCCTTTATTCCTGTGACAAACTTGGTTCGAACCATGAAGCAGCTGCAGGAACGTAATATCTGGATTGCAGGCACGGCTGGTGAAGCTACCCAAGATATCTACCAAGCAAATTTAACGGGAGGTTTAGCAGTCGTCATGGGCGCTGAAGGTGATGGTATGCGCCGACTAACCCGCGAGAACTGTGACTTTTTAATTAAAATTCCTATGGCAGGCGAAGTATCTAGCTTGAACGTGTCGGTGGCCACTGGAGTGACCTTGTTCGAAGCCGTAAGACAAAGACAAAACTAATTTAACATTTGTTGAATAAAGTGTTCTTTTTGTTGATATAAACTCAGTGCCTTTTCGAAGCTTACCTTGTAGAAAGATACTGTTTCTTGGGCCTTAAGCTGCCCCAGTAAGTTTAAGTCGGCACTGATGACTTGGCCAATTCTGGGGTAACCCCCTGTTGTTTGGCCATCCGCTAATGTCACAATCGGTCGGCCACTATCAGGAAGTTGGATGGTTCCTGTTGTAACTGGAACTGTGGTCATTGAAAGTGCTTGTGACAAGTTGATTGGCTGGCTCTCTAGGGTTAATGCCATTCGGTTGCTGTAACTGCTGACTTTAAACTGACCTTCAAAAAGATCTCGAGCACTTTGCTCGGTTAGAAGATTGTCTTCTCTTCCTTTGGTTATTCGGACAATCACGTGTTTCTGTTGTAGGTTATGGTGCAATTCTTGCAGTAACTCTGATGGTGTCACGCGTGTATTTTTGATTGTTTTACTACTGATTGCTACTTCGTCCCCGTCTTTTAAAGCTCGCCCCTTGTAGCCTCCGAACTCAGCCAGCAGGTTAGTTGAGAAACTTCCCATGACACAACTTTTTTTCAGCTGTCCTGCGAAAGCGATATAAGCTCTGGCCCCAAAATGTAATTTGCCAAACTGTAAGACATCGCCTGCTTTTAGGTGCAGGGTTGTGTTCATTGGCTGTGGTGTGTCGTTAATCAATAACTCAAACTCCGCGCCTGAAATACCGATGGACATCGGCTGAGTAAACTCTAAAGTCGGCCCCAGCTGGGTAACCTCGAGTGTGGGGCTAGTTTTAGATTTGCCCACCAACCAATTGGCAATCTGATGGCTGTAGGAGTCTAATGCACCGTTTGAGGCAATGCCGTATTGGCGGTAAGTATGCCGCCCCAAGTCTTGGATAGTCGTTAATAACCCTGCCTTGATGATTTTAATGGTCATACTGATTAAACTCTTCAAGACTAATAGGTTTGAATATGATGGTATCTAAGGGTTTGGCGATAGCAGGGTTTTGTCGGGAAGAATCGAGCATGCTAATAGGGGTTTTACCAATAATGTGCCAGCCACCAGGGCTTGCAATCGGGTAAACCCCTGTTTGATCGCCGCCAATAGCGACTGACCCCGCATCAACTCGTGGACGTGGATTTTCTCGACGTGGGCAATGAAGCGCTTTGTTGAGGTTGCCCAGATAAAGAAACCCAGGCAAGAATCCTAGCATATACACCGGGTACTCTGCTTGAGAATGGAGCTTAATCAATTCCTCAGTGGGTATTCCAGCATGATTGGCGACATAAGCCAGATCGGGTGCCAGAGACTCATGATAACAAACTGGAATGTCATGACGTGTGCTTTGAGAAGGAGCTAGTGATTTGGTTTTGTCGAGCAATTCCTTTGTCTCTTGAAGCAGTCGTTCTACCTGAAACGCCTTTGGCTCAAAGATTAAGAGAAGGGAGTTATAAGCGGGAACAGCTTCAACAAAACCTTCAAGACTTGCTTTTTCTATAGCAAGCTTTGCACCAAGGATAAATCGAGAAAGCTCAAGGCTAATCTCCTCCTCAAACTCGATGATTAATGAGCAGTCGCTATTAATGTATAACGAATATTTTGCCATTAGTGACCTGCAGATATGTGGATGTTATTTTGTTGCAACAACCTATTAAGTTGTTTGGCAATATTCAGTGCATCAGGGTTGTCACCGTGAAGGCAAATAGAGTCAACTTGAATAGTGAGGCTCTGACCTGATGGAGTCGTTATCGCTTTGCCTTGAGCGAAGTTGAGAGCTTGTTGCAAGCTCTCATCAAGATGGCCATGTAACGCTATGGGTTCACTTCTGGGTACCAATGTTTTGTTCGGCTGATAATTCCTATCCATAAAGCCTTCATTGATAAACTCTAGACCTGCACGGTGAGCAGCATCCCGCATGGCTGATTCAGCCAGCCCCATAAATTGGATGGACTCGGAGAGCTGTGCAATTTCTTCCGCAATAGTCGTCGCGAGTTTTAGGTCCACTGCTGCATCGTTATACAGAGCACCGTGGGGCTTTACATGACTGAGCACAACTTCTTGATGACGGCAGCTTTCCAACATGAGTTGAAACTGCTCTCTCAGCGTTTGACGCAAAGCTTGCTCGCTTAACTTTAATGACTTCCGACCAAAGTTAACTTTATCTGGATAGGAAGGGTGAGCACCGACTGCTAATCCGTGCTGCTTCGCATTGTACACAGAGACTTCAATGCTTTTTCTATTCCCAGCATGCCCACCACAAGCAATGTTGCAGGACGAAATGAATGGCATAAGCTTAGCATCCTTAGCCCAGTCAGCTGGGTAAGTGCTTTCGCCTAAGTCGCAGTTGATGTCTATAGTCTGTTTCATGGCCTTATCTTAGCAATGGTCACAGTACCTGGAAAGCTGATAGCAAGCTTTTGCCGCCTAAAACAATCGAAACGATCACGACCACAAATCCTAAAATGTTTTGCCATATGCTATTTTTATGCTGTCCTAAAAAGCCTTGGTTCATAGCCCATAGTAGAAAGCTTGCAATAATCGGTAGCAATAAGCCGTTAGCTACTTGAGCAAACCAGATGACTGAAACAGGCTTTAAGCCTAGCGATGCCACTGCCACTCCAACCACTAGGATAACCATCCAGATGATCCGAAACTTATTGTTTCTGAGGTCCTCGGGGATGTTGAGGAGTCCAGACAAAGCATAAGCAGAGGCTAAAGGCGCTGTAATGGCTGATGAAATACCTGCAGCAAAGAGGCCTAAAGCAATCATGTATTGGGCTAGATCACCAAACGCTGGCTCTATACTTTTGGCCATATCTGCGGCGCTATTAATGTCCATCTGACTGCCAAAGAAGGCGCTGGCTGCGGTCGATACAATGGCGACCGATATTAAACCACCGATTGGAATGGAAATATAAATATCTTGCCGAGCTTGTTGCAGCTCTTCCGGCGTTTTCCATTTCTTTTTTGCACTAGAAGAGTGCAAGAATAGGTTGTAAGGAACCACGGTGGTACCAATTAAAGCGATGACTGTGAGCGTAGCACCATCTGGTAATGAAGGAATGAGCAACCCTTTAAATAACCCCACAATATCGGGCTTGGTAATGGCAAAAGTAACCAAAAAAGCGACACTCATTAATATGACAACGACGATTAAAATCTTCTCAATGAACCGATAGCTGCCCGTCCACAAGACAAAAAAGGCTGTTACACCGATGATCAAGGCTGCTAAATCAAGGCCTGCAAGATCAGGGTAGTCCCAGACAGCCTGTACGCCCAACGTCGCCCCCGCAATATTGCCACCCTCGTAGGCGGCATTGCCGATGATAATGGCGCTGACTACGAGAATAATGGATATGACTTTTAATACAGGATTTTTGACTAATTCGCGAATGGACTGTCCGAGTCCTTTCTGCCCGATAACACCGAGCCGGGCGGTCATTTCCTGCAGAATCATGGTTGCCAGGACCGAAAACAATAAGGCCCAAAGCAGGCTAAAACCGAAGTTTGCGCCAGCCTTAGTGGCTACCGTTACGGTTCCTGGACCAATAAAAGCGGCGGCAACCAGGGCCGCTGGACCGATAGAAAATTTAGACTTTGCCATTGGTGACGTTACCTTTTGGGTAAGGGTTACAAGTTTATCCAAAGGGTATCGGGTAATCAGGGTAATGGCAATGCATGAGGGATAAAGTAAAAGTGTGGCCTTTACCGATAGGGAGATAAAGACCACGGGGTAGAACTTTTATAAGACAGGTATTTCTAACTCTTCAGGCCATACGCTGAACTGTACTTGCCCGATGTGCTCTTTTTGTAGCAGGAACATGATTAACCGTGACTGCCCAATCCCTCCGCCGATGGTTTGTGGAAGATGGCCTGCCATCAGTTGTTGATGCCACAGATAGTTTAAGCGATGTTCACAGCCTCGAATTTGGAGTTGTTGGTGCATGACCTGTGGTGACACCCGGATTCCCATTGACGATAACTCGAAAGCATCCTTCAGAATAGGATTCCAAACCAGAATGTCGCCGTTTAGTCCATAATGTCCCTCATCGTTAGGAGTGCTCCAGTCATCATAGTCTGGTGCTCGACCGTCGTGAATCGAGCCATCGCTGAGCTCACCGCCGATACCGATAAGGAAAATAGCACCATGTTGTTTACAAGCCTCATGCTCACGTTGACTGGGTGATAAGTCCGGATACTGTTTTCTCAGCGCTTCGGTTTGAATAAATGTAATATCTCGCGGGAGTAAAGCCTCACGTTGCATGGCCTTGGCCACCACTTGATCGGTTTCCTGCATAGTCTTATAAATTTTCTGTACGGTCTCTTTTAGATAGTCTAAGTGTCTATCATTATCGGCAATGACCTTTTCCCAATCCCATTGATCCACATATAAAGAATGACGTTCGCTGAGGCATTCTTCATCAGGACGAACCGCACGCATTTGTGTCACGATGCCACTTTCCACATCGAAATCACTCCTTGCCAAAAGTTGTCGCTTCCACTTCGCTAATGACTGCACTATTTCCAGGGGTTTACTAAGGGTCTGGCTTTGTACCGCGACAGGCCTTTCAACACCGTTGAGGTCGTCCTGAATACCATCACCTTGGTAGGTCAGAATAGGTGCTTGTACTTCAAGTAATGATAACTCTTGGCTTAGTCGCTCGATAAAAAATGATTTTGTTCTTTGAATCAGCCTCTGATCTTGAATAAAGGCTTCTTTTGGTAATTTCTTCATGACGGTGCCTTGATACGTATTTGTTATTTAACGATTGATATTTTTATAGTTAAAGTGTTTTTTAATCAATAAGTATCTAACAAAAATGCAATGTTGATAAATTCTGTCTAATATTTGATAATTAATTTAATATTTGTATATTTTGGTGAGTGTTTTCCTGTGAAAAATTATGAAATTGATAATCTGGATAAAAAGATTCTCGCGCAATTACTTCAAGAAGCTAGAACACCTTACGCTAAAATAGCTGCGAATTTGGATGTGAGCCCAGGAACGATTCACGTCAGAATCGAAAAAATGCGTCAAGCGGGCATAATTAATGGCACAAAAGTAAAGGTAGAAGCTAAAGCACTGGGTTATGACGTTTGCTGTTTTGTCGGAGTGTATTTGAAATCGGCGAAAGATTACCAACCAGTGAAAGAACAGCTGATAAAAATACCTGAAGTCATTGAAGCCTATTACACCACGGGGCAATACAGTATTTTGCTTAAGGTTGTTGCGCCTGATATTGATCGGTTCCAGCATATTCTGATCAACAAATTGCAATCAATAGAAGAAGTGCGCTCGACGGAAACCTTGATATCCCTGCAAAACCCAATTTACAGGGATATCGATGGTTTGTTGCTTTAAGTTGTTAGTGTGATGAGTGAAGTGCTAACAAGTAGTCTTTAAAATCATCAAAGTCATTATCGAGTGAGTCCGATAGGTTCGGTTTGTCTAAAGCTCGACTAATGGCTTCTGGTCTATCGATGGGTTGCTTTAAAATGTCTTCCAGCACATCTGCAAACTTAGCGGGATGTGCTGTCGCTGCAACCATATCGTTGCTCTGATCTGAAAATAATTCTACACATTGGGTTGCTCTGAGACCCACCGCGGTGTGTGGATCAACCATGTAGTTCTGCTTAGCGAAGTATTTAATCATTGAGCAAGTCCGTTGGTCATCGACACTTATGGCGCTCATCTCGTCAAATAATTTGTCCAGTTCATTTTGATAGTGGTACAAAATTCTTGAAAAGTTATTTGGCTTGGATACGTCCATAGCATTAGATAACGTTCGCTGTGTTTCTTTCGGGTACCAAGTTTTGTCTAGAAAAAAACGTGGCACCGTGTCGTTCTTGTTAGTTGCCGCCACGAGGTGATTAATAGGGGCCCCCATCGCTCTGGCTATCATAGCGGCAGTGAGGTTGCCAAAGTTGCCGCTGGGCACGAAAAGGCGGTCGATTGGCTCATCCAACAAAGCTGGAAGCGCATTGTAGTAACACACCTGAGCCACTAGCCGCGCCACATTGATCGAGTTTGCTGAGTTTAGGTTTAGTGTATTTGTGACTTCATCATCACTAAATGCCTGCTTGACCAGAGTTTGGCAAGCATCAAAGTCACCGTTAACTTGAACCGTATGGATATTGTCGCCTAAGGTGCAGAACAGTTGTTCTTGTTCCTTAGAAATTTTTCCTTTGGGATAAAGTATCACGACGTCAATATCTGGCTGGCCATGAAATGCGTGAGCAACTGCTGCGCCGGTATCACCGGACGTCGCGGTGACGATGGTGGCTTTATCTTTATTAAAGTGTGCTAAACATTCAGCGAGAAAGCGTGCGCCGAAATCTTTAAAGGCGAGTGTTGGACCATGAAAAAGCTCAAGCACATGCAGTCTTGAGTTTAGTGACTGCACGCGAATAGGGAAGTTAAACGCCTTGCTGACCATGCTTTTTAGTCGCTCTCTTGGCAACTCTCCCGAGATGAGGCTGTTAAGTGTTTCAACTGCGATGGTCTGAAAGTCTTTAGTGGCAAAGACTTTCTCTGGTAGTCGCTCGATGTTTTGTGGAAAGTAAATGCCACGATTCTCGCCTATAGGGTTGAGCACGGCATGTCCGAATGAAACGATTTGTTTTTGTTGAGCTATATTGACGAACGACATGCTTCATCCTCCCCAAATTTACTTAATTGTTGTGCACCTTGTTGATTGAGCTGACAAATATGACTAAAAGCTCGGTCGTTTTCATTGTAGTAATGTGCCAAGTAATCATGAACCCCATGAGCAGCTTCTAAGTTTTCACATACAGCGAAAATAGTAGGCCCAGAGCCTGAAATCCCCATGGCGCTGGCACCATGTCCGAGTAGTTCGGCTTTGTGCTTTTGAAAATTGGGCAGTAGTTCATAACGGTACGGTTCGGCAATGACGTCCTTTAAGTGGTACAGAGCGCCTCTTTTGTCTTGTCGATAAAGGCTGCTGATAAAGTTAGCCAAGTTTTGTGCATACGCCGTTGCTTGAGTTAAGTCGATAGATGAGGGGATCGCTTCACGCGCAGCTTTTGTCAGAATATTCGTGCCCGGATTAGCGACCACAATGTACCAGTCATCAAACCATGGCAGTGCGTTACTGATGGACTCGTCGGCAGACATCAGTTGTAAGCCACCCAAATAACAGGGTGCGATATTGTCGTAGTGGAGGCTGCCACTGATTTGGGCCTCCATATTGCCCATCATTAACAGTAATTCTCTTGATGAAAAAGGTTCTTGATACCATTGATTGAAGGCGGCAAACGCTGCAACAATCGAACTACTGCTGGAGCCTAGCCCACTACCGACAGGTAAGTTTTTCTCAAGAGTCACTAGTAATGCGTCCTGCTCAACCCCTTTTCGTTCCAGCTTTTGATGAAACAGTTCATAGCATTGATGGACGATATTGTCACTGGCATTAGCAGGCAGTTGCTGTGCAAAGTTGCCTTCAGTGATTAACTGATAGTCGCTGGCTGAATCTACGCGAACCACATCACCGAGCAATGAGCCGTCGATTGGGCTTATCGCTGCGCCCAGTAAGTCGTAACCGACAGAAAAGTTGCCGATTGAGGCCGGTGCAAATACTTCGATACTCATTACGCTAGCTCCTGTTCACGGTGTGGTAAGGTTTGCAGAATGTCGGAAAATATTCCTGAAGCTGTGACAGAGGCTCCTGCACCATAACCTTTTATCACAAAAGGGATCGGCGAGTAGTAATCGCTATACACGGCGATAGCATTTTCTCCGCCTTTAATATCATACAGCGGATGGTCTTGTGAGACCTGTTGTAAACCTACGTGAAGCCGTCCGTTCTCAAAACTGGCAACGTACTTGAGGGTAGCGTTATCCGTTTTAGCCTTGCTGAATAGTGTTGCAAAGTGCTCGTCAATTTTTGGTAAAGATGTCATAAACTGTCCAATGGAACCAGTGGAGTTAAAATTCTTGGGCAGTAAAGAGCTAAGCTCAATGTCTTCCAATTCTAGCTCTGCTCCTAGCTCTCTTGCTAGAATCAATATCTTCCTGGCAACATCCATACCGCTTAAATCGTCACGAGGGTCAGGCTCAGTGAAACCTTGCTCTTTGGCTTGTGACACGGCCTGAGACATGGGGATGCCTTCTTCGACAAGACCTAAAATGTAGGAGAGTGAGCCTGATAGAATGCCTGAAATATTGTGAACTTTATCGCCAGAACACAATAGGGAGTCCAGTGTTTTCAGAATCGGTAAGCCCGCGCCAACGTTTGTTTCATAGAAAAAATGGCGAAAGCGACGAGATGCCGATTGACGAATATTGCGGTAATTATCCATGTCACTGGAATTAGCCTTTTTATTGGCTGTTACTAGGTTGAAGCCCATATCGAGGTAGTCGGCATAGTTCGCGCTGACTTCATCTGAGCAAGTGCAATCGACAATTGTTGGATTAACATAACGTCCTGATAGCAGTAGTTGCTGTAGTTTTTCGTTGCTTAAGCTCTCTTTACTCTGTTCCAGCATCGGACGCCATTCGATGCTATCCAATGCATCATCTGCACAGTAATATTTGGAGTTGGCTATAAGTCGGACATTAGCACTAATGCCTTTTGAGTCGAGGTAAGGGCGCTGGGTTTGAACTTGGCGAATAAGTTCTGCGCCGACATTACCACAACCAAGAATAAATAAATCAACTTGCCGTTTGCGATCGAAAAACTCTGCGTAGACTCTGTGATAGGCCGATAATAATTGATTGTCTTCGATCACGGCTGAAATCGAGAGCTCTGATGAACCTTGCGCAATGGCTTCGATATTGGCACCGCCAGAAGAAATGGCGCTTAAAAATTTGGAAGAGATACCTTTCTCTTGGATCAAGCCTTGACCCACCACGGTTAGAATGGAGCGGTTAGGACGAGTATCGATAGGGTCTAATTGATGTTGATTCAGTTCTCTGGCGAATTCCTCTTTTAAGGCGTGTTTTGCTATAGCAGCATCTTGCTGGCGAATGGCAAAGCAGACGCTGTACTCAGAAGACGACTGGCTGATGAGAATGATGGAGATATGGTGTCTGGCTAAGCAACCAAAGATTCGCTCGGCAGCGCCGTAAGTATCGCAAAGATAACTACCGCTAATGCTGACTAAACTGATTCGGCCTTGGCTTGAGATAGCTTTGACCTTGGCATCGTTCGAACACCTAGGTGCGATGACCGTGCCCGGATCGTCAGGAGCAAAGCTATTTTTAACCGTGAGCGGGATGCCTTTTTGACGAACTGGGCCAATGGTTTTGGGGTGGATAACGCCAGCTCCGTGGTGTGCGAGTTCCATCGCCTCACGGTAGGAAATACTGTTGATCAGCTTAGCCTGTGGGATCTTTTTGGGGTCTGCATTATAGATCCCTGACACATCAGTCCAAATGTCTAGAGCATTAGCGTCACACAAGTTTGCCAAGATCGCTGCAGAGTAATCCGAGCCGTTACGGCCCAACAGACACGCTTGACCATACTCATCAGAAGCAATAAAGCCCGGAGCGATTATAAAGTGAACATTAGAGGGTAGCGATAGTGCTTTCCAAGCTTTTTGGCTCGCCACAAGATCGGCTTTAGACTCTAATGTCGGGCCATTAGCAATAATGGCGTCGCGGCTATTGAGCCAATGACTGGAATACCCATGGCTTTTAATCAGAGCGTGTAAGATGTATGAGCTAAGATACTCTCCCGCTGAAAACACTTCGCTGAGCAAGTGTTGATCGATCACATCAGCACTGTGGTGTGCTTCCCAGTGTTTGATCAGTATCTGTTCCAGCTGATGAAACTGCTCCAGTAGCGCACCAGAACCCTCTATTTTTAGCTCATCAACGATCCGTTTATGACGCTGGAAAAGCTTGGCAAGTAGTTCTTTTGCTGAAAACTTATCCTCAGTTTCAATAAACAGGTGCAAGGTATCGGTAGTGGTCGCTGTCGCAGAAACGGTAATGATACTGCGCGTTGTGCGTGCAGTGATAATTTTTGCGACATTGCTAAAGCCTGCGCTGTCTGCCAGCGAGGAACCACCGAATTTTAGAACTTTCATAACATTTCCTGTTGATTGAATCGGGCTGGTCGGCCCGAGGTTAGTAAATTTAAAGCAAAAAAAAGCCCGAGGTTTTGAGGCCTCGGGCTTTAGTGTTCGTTTTTTTCTACACAATAACTAGCCAGCGACCTCCGTTAGGAAAATCGTTGTGGTGGTAGTTGTTGTGTTAAAAATAATCATTGAGCCGAGATTAACCTTAAATATTTTAAGTGTCAACGCCTAACTAAATGGTTTGAGCAGTTAAATTGGTTGATCTTTAGGCGCTAAATCCTTAAAATACGCGCCCTTGGTCATTGGTGGCCAAGCTTTTTACAATCAGGTTTACTCCTTGTTGCTTATAGATCGCAGTTTTCATACTGGCTATAGGTGGCTGGAAACCGAAAGGAGACTTTAAATGAGACACTACGAAATCGTATTCTTGGTGCACCCAGATCAGTCTGACCAAGTTCCAGGCATGATCGAGCGTTACAGCAAGATGATCACTGATGCTGCTGGTACTGTTCACCGTCTAGAAGACTGGGGCCGCCGTCAGCTTGCATACCCTATCAATAAGCTTCACAAAGCGCACTACGTTTTATTAAACGTTGAAGCGACTGGTGAAACTATCGAAGAATTAGAAGATAGCTTCCGTTATAACGACGCCGTTCTACGTAACATGATCATGCGTCGTAAAGAAGCGATCACAGAAGCTTCTCCAATGGCTAAGAAAGACGAGAAACCTGCTCGTGACGAAAAGCCAGCTAAAGAAGAAGCTAAGAAAGAAGAATCAACTGAAGCTGCGGCTGAGTAATAAGGAGACATATCATGGCACGTTTTAACCGTCGTCGTAAGTTCTGCCGTTTCTCGGCTGAAGGCGTAACTGAGATCGATTACAAAGATACAGCTACGTTGAAAAACTACATCACTGAAACTGGTAAAATTGTTCCTAGCCGTATTACCGGTACTAGCGCAAAATACCAACGTCAATTAGCTAGCGCTGTAAAGCGTGCACGCTTCTTGGCTCTTTTGCCATACACTGATAGCCACGAATAAGCGGCATTTTGAGAGGGTATAACGATGAACGTCATTTTACTTGAAAAACGTCGCAACCTTGGTGATTTAGGTGATACGGTAACTGTAGCTGCTGGCTATGGTCGTAACTTCCTTATCCCTACGGGCAAAGCAGTTCCTGCGACAAAAGAAAACATTAAATACTTCGAAGAGCGTCGTGCTGAATTAGAAGCAAAAGCTGAAGAAGTACTTAAAGCTGCTCAAGAGCGCGCTGACAAACTAGCTGGCCTTGAAGTTACTGTTGCTGCAAACGCCGGTGACGAAGGTAAACTTTTCGGTTCTGTTGGTACAGCAGACATCGCTGAAGCAGTTACTGAGCAAGGTGTTGAGTTAGAAAAGAAAGAAATTCGTATGCCAGAAGGCGCTATCCGTCAAACGGGCGAATATACTTTCGAAGTACATTTACACCCAGAAGTTGAAGCTAACATCAAAGTTGTTGTTGTTGGTGAATTCGACGAAGCTCAAGCTTAATTCTGAATTAAGTTTTAGAGTTAAAAAAGGCACCTTCGGGTGCCTTTTTTGTTTCTAGTGGTTATGGCCTGCATGAGTAAAGTCTTTAATATTATGTTGGCGGCTGAGGTCATTTGCATTTTCTACGGCTTCTAACATCATGTTCAATGTTTCTTTGGAATAAAGCCTACCATTAGAGATAACGGTGTTTATAGTTCGTGTGTTCGAGATGTTATCCAAAGGGTTTTTGTCTAACAGTACTAGATCTGCTTGGTAGCCAATCTTTATTTGGCCTGACAAGATCTTCATGTGACTTGCTGGAGCCACTGTCGCTGAGAAAAGTACTTGCTGTTCGGTGAGTCCAATTCTAACGAGAGACTCTAATTCCTCATGTAAAGAAAAGCCGGGAACCATAACTGGAACATTGGCATCGGTGCCTGCCAGTACTTTCGCATTTTTGTCAGATAAGGCCTTTAATAGTATATGATTGGCTTTAACATAGGCTTCCCAATACAATTTATCTGATTCAAGTGCGTCTTGAGTATGATTTCCTGCGATTCTGTAAATATTTGAGTCGGGCAGCCAACCCATGACTTTTGAAGATAGAGGAGACAACTCAGTAATGCCTGGGTTGACGTAAGCTAGTTGCACATTCCGTAACGATTCTTCTAGTGGGGCGTGCCTTTGATCAGATATGCCCTCTATGAGTCTTATGGTCGACACGATCGCCATGTCTTTCTCAGTAATGTGCTTTGCTATATCGTGACTGCGGCTTTCAATGAAACTAATGAGCTCGTCTTGTTTTTCACGCTGAAAGCCTCCAAACTCTCGGAATAAAGCTTTGACCAATTCCTCAGTATGAGCAAGCTCTGTCATGTTAGATTGCCATATATCATCAAGGGTGACTGTTTTCGGAATATGACCAAGAAGCGGTAATTTGTGAGAACGTGAGCTTTTATCTAAAGCTAGAAAGTGCTCTTTATCGAGATGGGTGTAGACCTTAATCGCGTCAAACTGTTGGTTGGTCGCATTACCATAGATTTTTTCAGCATCACTCTTACTGTTCATGCTCATCATATTCGCGGTCCAGTCCTCGATAAGCCCTGTAAAAAAGGCGTTACTATTGATTCTTGCCGAGGCAACAAATAAATCAGGCCCTGGGCGTCCCTCGCGGATAGCACTTTTCCACTCAAGATGTTCTTGATTACCATTTAATTCACGAATATGAGTTACCCCGTTAGCAAGGTAAAGCAATAAGTCGTTTTGGCTTTGCCAAAGATGAATATGTGAGTCAAAAAGTCCCGGAATAAGGTACTTGCCTTTGCCATTCACGATTTTTGCATTAGTGGGTATCGGAGCACTGTCAGAAACTGCTGTGATAGTGCCATTTTCGATAAGAACGGTCTGATTATGGAGCATTCGGCCTGCATCAGGCGACAAAACATTCGTGTTTGTGATGGCGATAGTTTGCTGTGGTGTACGGAATTGGTCGTATTTGACGATTTCAGTCTGACCGCCCCACATGCGGTTAATTTGATAATCCATCCATACAAAAGTTACCAGACTTGAGACTAAGAAAAATCCTAGAAGGATCAATGACCATTTTTTTACGCGTTTTGTATTCATGATGTTCAGCTCCTGTTTTAAAGCTAACATCCTAATTTATAGAGGTTTTATTGCTGGTCGATAGTGGGGGAAGTCTGGTCGATTATGGGGTTTTTAATGTTTTTTGCCTAAATTGGGTCGGTGTCATCCCTTCAGTGGCTTTAAATGCCCGATTAAAAGGGGATAAGGAGTTAAAGCCATGATCGAGTGCTAAAGTGAGTACTGGTATGTGAGCATTATCCGGATTTGCTAGAGCCAGCTTAATGCTTTCCACCCTAAACTGATTAATATATGAACTAAAATTGGTATAGCCTAACTTCTGGTTGATAAACTCTCTCAAGCGATAAGCGCTAACACCAAGTCTCTTTGCTAGAGACTCTATGGTGAGACTGCTTTCTAGATAACACTTGTTTTCAATAATTTCTGTATCGAGTTTTTGTTTTAATATTTTATCTTTTGAGTTTAGGTTTATTGAGTCGGCTTTGAACTTTGAATAAAAATTAAACTTTGAAGGTTCGATACTGAGTAACCATAAAGCGAGCCCAATGATCGATGGCCAAATACTGAGGACATTCACGGTAGCTTGATATTTATGTAGTAGTATCGAGCCAAATACGATGGCTGAAAGAGTCGAAAGGATACTCATGACTAAGAGATAGCGACGGGTTTTACGACGACTTTCAATCAAATCATCGCTTTTTCCCTTGAAGCTAACGTAAATGATATGGAGCACGAGTGCGAAGGTGAAGCCGTTAACGATATAAGCCCACCATTTAGGTAGTGAACTCAGGGAGCCAAATGAAACGAATCGCTCCAATAGTATCGGCACGCTATAGAGCGCGATAACCAACAGGTGTAAATAGCCAAATTTAAAGTCCTTTTGGAATAGCGATAAAATAAATAGCCAAATCATTGCTACCATAAAGACATCAAGCAATCTCAAAGGAATTTCTACGCTAACCGGGAGCTCGAAGATCTTTGGAGTAAAGCCTAAAAAGTGACAGCTGATGCTGATGCAAGCTAACAGCAAATAAACAGTCGAGCTTGAGCGCTTCAGATCTCTGATGGTGAGAAATATCAGCAGTAGTAATATACCTAACCCAGAAAACCGAAAAAATGCATCGAGAAGTGTCATGTTGTTCTAGACTGGTTAGGACGTGTAATTAAAGTGTATGCACTTTTTGATAATATCTCAATATACTATCTAAACTCTGGTATTAAGAGCCCATAGCATTATTTATAATATTTTTGGTGTGTTTAGCCACTGTGTTCTAGGTGTGACTTCTAACTGAATTCCAACATCATTAGTCACGCTGATGATGTGGCTGAACCAATCTGAGTAAGACCACTTTCTAGGTCGCGGTGCTTGAAAAGCCTTGAGCCTTTGATCCCAGCAGACTTGGCGACCTTGTCGGTAAATATGTTGGTACATGCTTTTACCACCGCTTTCTAAATAAACACACAGTTCTCCCTGAGTGTTTATTTCAACTTTTGAAATCGGCTCAGGACGCATCATTACTTCCTTTTCCTTGAAAGTGAGCCTTTAACTTTAATAACGGGAGCAAAATGATAATTGCTACTAAGCCATTTATATAAAGGTGAGTTGTAATATTAAAGAACAACGAAAAAGTTGTATCAAAAACTAGCCATACCATAACTGCTGCAAAGAGAAGCCACCAATCTCGCGGTGTTTTGCTTTGAAAAGCTTTGCCTACTGCGCAATAGAATAGAAGTCCCCAGCTAGCAACCGTCGGACCAAACACACCAACCAAGAATCTCAGTGACTCTATATCGCTATCAGGAAAAGCATTGAGCAGGTGCTCGAAGTAAGATGTGGCTAGAGGTGTAAACACCATAAAAGGTAGTATCACGCCGCCAATAATGTGGATTACAGCTATCAACTTTAGCCATCTTTCTACACTTATCATACTTACCGCTTTATATATTGAGTAAGGTCATCGTATTCATATGAGTCAAAGCACAGCCTTATACTTCCATCCTTTGATTTTACTGGCTTGTATACTAACCTAAGACTAGCCTCTTCAAACCATTTGTCATTTGCGCAGACTATACTGCTTAATAATTTTGGATTTCCATGGGGCATGATTTCCATGTAAAACTTTAACTCAGGCTCATAAGTGATGAGTGAAACGCTGGAAGGGGTTGCTTCATCATAATCTTTAGGGTACAAAATCTGGTAAAGAGTATAGCCAGAGCTATTTTCAGGTTCTTTACCAATCGTGATTTTTGGTTTACCCGTTTCATTACAGGCTGACGCCGATAGGGAAAGAAATAATAATATTAAAGTTATAAATGTTTTGGGCATAATCATCTTGATTATATAAACCGATCAGTAATATCTTTTGTAGGTATCATACAGTAATTGTGTTTCCCAAACAGTTTATAACGGTTAAGGGCGATACGGTCATAAACCCAGTCTCTAAATTTTTTAGGAAAGACTCGAAATATACGAAGCCAAGGCCACGGTTTGTTGAGGTCTTTGATTACTTCGAAAAAGGCTTCCGAGCGGTAGTAGGGCGTTCCGTCTTTGAGTAGTACCATGGTTTGGTAGTCTTCTGTAGGTAATCCCAATGAGTTGAGTAGCTCCTGTCCTTTTGGAGATTGTACCGAACAAAACTTAAATTCAGCCTTGTCATCGCGTTTGATGACAAAAGGCACCCATTTAGAGCATAAGACGCATTCGCCATCGAAGAGAATAATACCACTAAAATTGCTTTGCACCGTTCACCCTGAAAAGTCTGATAAAAGTCGATTGATCTCTAAAAGAGTCTCTTTCTCTAGGCCTTCTTTCTCTATAAATCCCATTACCATTTTTTGATATACCCCTGAAGGGCTATGGTTGTGCTTAGAAGCAAGAGTGAACCAAGCAAAGGATTTAGGGTAGTCCCACAAGTGGAAGTATGCTTTTCCTAAGTAGTGCATAGCGAGAATCCTGCCTTGCTTTGCTTCTTTCTCTAAAAGCGTAATAATTAAGCGTAAATTTTTTTCTGCTTCAGAGTTTGACTTTTCAGTGGTTTGGGGCGTGACTGCAAAGGTGTAGCTTGTCAGTTTGTAATACATATACGTAGCTACACCATCATTTGCACGAAATCTATCCATTAAGCCTTTTAAAGCAAGTTTAGTTTCATCATCTCTTTTAGTTAGATTTTTTCCATCATAGTCTATATGCCTAGCAAGTTTATAATAAGCATATGGGTGTCCGTTTTTTGCCGCTTCACTATACCATTTCTTTGCTTTTTTCTTTGAGAAGTCAAAAGGCTCTAGAGGTTTATACCAGCTAGGGTAGCAATTTCTGTAGCCACTACACTCTACCATATGTTCTGCAAAGTCATACATTTTTGCAAGTGTATACTGTGCATTAATATCACCGCTTTCAGCCAGAGCTTTGATCTGAGGGTAGACTTTAATGTACTCACCTTTATAAATATAGGTAAGATATGAAGCTTCTTGGTTGTCGATTTTTTGCCATGAATCGAAATTATTAAATCCGCAAACAAACAAGCTAATGGATAGTAAATAGCAAACTTTTATTATTTTCATATATTTATGTTCTTATTAAATGCACACTATATCCATTAATCTTAACATATAGTAGCGGTTCTAACTTATTCAGAACTTATCCACAGGGTTATTCTATTTCGTATTGCCTAAAAGCTGTTAGTATATAGAATAGTTTTGAGTAGGCTTACGGCGCTACTTGTATTGATTGACCGCCCATTTTGATAATAGAAGCAAATCATGCTATCAGCACAACAATCTGACAATAGAATCAAAGACTTAAAAGTTCCTCCGCATTCCATTGAGGCTGAGCAGTCAGTGCTTGGTGGGGTTATGATCGATAATGATCAGTGGGAAAAAGTGGAAGAGATCCTGCTTTCGACCGACTTTTACGTCAAAAACCACCGTGAGATTTTCAAGGCTATGGCTGAGCTGGCGAATATGGCGAAGCCGATGGATGTTATCACCTTATCTGAGCATTTAGAGCAGATGGGTGAGGTTGATATAGGGTTAGCATATTTAGGTGAGTTAGCTCAGAACACGCCAACGGTGGCTAACATTCGAGCTTATGCTGAAATTGTTCGTGAAAAAGCAATTATGCGCCAACTGATTTCAGCATCGAATGAAATTGCTGATGCGAGTTTTAATCCGCAAGGACGTGGTCTGGCTGAGTTGCTAGACTTGGCGGAGCGGAAAGTTTTTGCTATTGCAGAATCTAGGGAAACCAGTGGCGAAGGTCCGAGCAAGGTTGAGGACATTTTAAAGTCTACGATTGAGCGTATTGAGCAAATCCAAAAGACGAAGGGTGGTGTGACTGGTCTTTCGACTGGATTTACTGATCTAGACAATATGACCTCAGGTTTACAGAAAGCTGATTTGGTCATTATCGCGGCCCGTCCATCGATGGGTAAAACCACCTTTGCCATGAATATTGTGGAAAACGCGGCGCTAGCTAGCGACTTGCCTGTGCTTGTTTTTAGTCTTGAGATGCCGAGTGAGTCGATCATCATGCGTTCGATCTCGTCTTTAGGTCGACTTGAGCAGAATAAAATCCGTAGCGGACAAATTCAGTCGAAAGAAGACTGGGACAAATTTAACAGCGGTGTTTTACAGTTAAAAAATCATACCAAGTTACTGATTGATGATACGGCGGGTTTGTCGCCTGCTGAGATGCGCTCTCGTGCACGTCGTGTTGCTCGTGAGCATGGTGGTATTGCGTTAATTATGGTGGATTATTTGCAGTTAATGCAGGTACCGGGCATGAGTGATAACCGTACGTTAGAGGTGAGTGAGATTTCACGTTCCTTGAAAGCTTTGGCTAAAGAGTTGGAAGTACCCGTTATCGCATTATCGCAGCTTAACCGCTCTTTGGAGCAGCGTAGTGATCGTCGCCCAGTGATGTCTGACTTGCGTGAGTCGGGCGCGATTGAGCAGGATGCGGACTTAATTCTGTTCATCTATCGTGATGAAGTTTACCATCCTGAAACTGAGCGCAAAGGCATTGCCGAAATCAAAATTGGTAAGCAGCGTAACGGCCCGATTGGCTCAGTGGAGTTGAGTTTCCAAGGCCAATATTCGCGTTTTGATAACTTGGCGCATAATGATTATGAAGCCATGGGCGATTACTAAGGTACTTTTTTACGCTTATGCGACCGACAACGGCTGTTATCGATCTTGATGCTTTACGGCATAATTTCAAAACTATTCAATCCATAGCCTCTGGTAGCCGCGTGATTGCTGTGGTTAAAGCGGATGCCTACGGCCACGGCTTAGCGAAGATTGCTAAAGCATTACCGGATGCTGAGATGTTCGCAGTAGCAACCCCTCGGGAAGCCTATACTCTGCGTAAAGCGGGAATTCAACAGCCTATATTATTGTTGGAAGGCTTTTTCGAAGAAAAAGAGTTACCACGAATAATCGAGAACGACCTTCAACTAGTCGTGCACCACAGTCCACAAATCGACGCTCTGAAGCGCTTAGAAACAGACAAAAAGATCCATATCTGGCTGAAAGTTGACTCTGGCATGAACCGTCTCGGCTTTAAGGTCGAGGAGCTTCCACAGATCGAGCAAGACTTGATGGATGTTGAGTGTATCCATAAGCCTATACGATTGATGTCGCATTTTGCGAGCGCGGATGACCCCCAAGACGGTTTTACGTCACAACAGATTGAAACCTTCCTTAAAAGCACAAAACATCTTGTTCTTGAACGCTCGATGGCTAACTCTGCGGGTATCCTTGAAGCGAAGGCTGCACATTTTGACTGGGTTAGGCCTGGCTTGATTCTTTATGGTTGTTCTCCAATGGTCGGCACCACGGGAGCAGACTATGGTTTACAACCCGTGATGAATCTAGAGTCTAAAATCATGTCGATCAGAAACGTCAACAAGGGTGAGTCGACAGGTTATGGCCGCCATTGGTTTGCGGAAAAAGATACCGTCATTGGCCTAGTTGCGATTGGTTATGGCGATGGCTATCCGCGTCATGCTAAAAACGGTACGCCGGTTTGGGTGAATGGACGTATTGTTCCGTTGGTCGGCCGCGTTTCTATGGATATGTTGGCCGTGGAACTAGGGCCTGAGCATAGCGATAAGATTGGTGACCGGGTTGTGCTTTGGGGTAAAGAGCTTCCTGCAGAAAAGGTTGCGGCTCACGCAGATACGATTCCTTATACCTTGAGCTGTGGCGTGACGGGGCGAGTGCACTTTGTTTACCGAGAGCAGAAAAGTCGAGAGTCCTAATGTCTGAGCAAACCACACTTTCTATATCAACTCATGGTCAAGGCCTATACGAGTTCACACAACAGGCTGCGGACTGGGTGAAAAAACAGGCAGTTGTTACGGGTATTTGTCACCTGTTTGTGCAGCATACTTCTTGCAGTTTGACCATCCAAGAGAATGCGGATCCCAGTGCAAGGGTTGATTTGGAAAACTGGCTCAATCGATTAG
The DNA here is from genome assembly GCF_020005165.1 of Kangiella taiwanensis. Taxonomy (GTDB): domain Bacteria; phylum Pseudomonadota; class Gammaproteobacteria; order Enterobacterales; family Kangiellaceae; genus Kangiella; species Kangiella taiwanensis. The sequence goes on along the minus strand of NZ_JAHCLT010000002.1, from coordinate 633,709 downwards.
TACCTGAGAATGATCCCCTCTATACCCACACGATGGAAGGCCCAGACGATATGCCTGCACACATTAAGGCGATATTAACCAATGTGTCTCTGAGCGTTCCAGTTGTTGATGGTCGTTTGGCGCTGGGTACATGGCAGGGCTTGTATCTTTGGGAGCACCGTCACCATGCACATAAACGAAACGTCATACTTCACATAAGCAATTAAATGAAACCTATTATCTTTTTTAGAAAATTCCACAAGTGGCTTGGACTTATTATCGGTTTGCAACTGTTATTATGGGTTGTGGGCGGTTTTGTGATGAGCTTTTTTGACATAGAAGAGGTTCGAGGTGAGCACCGAATTGCTATGCAGGCTCAGGCTGACCTAACTCAACCGGTACCAGTTACGGTTAATCAAGCAGTGCAGACAACAAACCTTGCTCCTAAAAAGGTCCAGTTAAAATCTTGGCTTGGAAAGCCTGTTTGGCTAATCAGTAATGATCAGCAACAGTCAATTGTCGATGCGCACACAGGGGATTTAATATCACCGCTTGATGAAAGCCTAGCTCGTGATGTGGCCATGGCAGACTATTCTGGTGATGACGCAATTAAAGAAGTTCGATTGATCGAAGAGCCTTTAGGGGAGGTCAGGGGGAAAGCGCTACCATTGTGGCAGGTAACTTTTTCAGATAATGAAGAAACGCGATTGTATGTATCGCAACACAGCGGTGAGGTTGTTGCCCGCAGAAATGATACTTGGCGTCTATTTGACTTCTTTTGGATGCTTCACATCATGGACTATAAAGATAGAACTGACTTTAACAACCCGCTGTTGATCATAGCTGCGCTGTTAGCGATATTGATGAGCTTGAGCGGGCTTTACTTGGTCATAAAGTTAATCTTTCTTAAATCAAAAAGGCCTCGGTAGGTGGCCAAAAGTAACTTCAATTGGAAGTACGTTTGCTTTGCGGTAGCGTTACTGGCTATCGCTTTTTGGTGTGTTAAGTTACTGATCTTTAACTATTTAATATAAAAACACACGAATATTTACAAATTCCTATCTAACCCTGACGAAATTCACTTGTTTCTACCCCCGCAATCCCCATAATTAATACAGTGAATTGATCTTTTTTGGAGACTTCGATGTTACGAATTGGTTTGTTCTTATTAACCAACTTTGCAATTTTGCTTTTAGCTGGTGCGGTTCTTAGCTTTTTTGGCTTTGATAGTATCATGGCGCAAAATGGCGTGGACCTGAATTTAACGGCACTGCTGATCTGGTGCGCGGTTATTGGTTTTGCTGGTTCATTGATTTCGCTATTTGCGTCGAAGTGGATGGCGAAGAAATTCATGCACGTGCGCATGATTGATAAGCCACGCAATGAAACTGAGCAGTGGTTGATTGATACTGTGGATAGCTTATCCAAAGATGCGGGTGTTGGCATGCCGGAAGTCGGTATTTTTCCATCGCCTCAGTCTAATGCTTTTGCAACCGGTTGGAATAAAAATCAATCGTTAGTTGCTGTGAGCGAAGGGCTTTTGCAGCGCATGAACCGCGACGAAGTCCGAGCTGTGTTGGCACACGAAATAGGCCACGTGGCTAATGGCGATATGGTCACATTGACCTTGATTCAAGGCGTGGTGAACACATTCGTCTTATTCTTCTCAAGAGTTATTGGTCACTTTGTGGATCGAGTGATTCTTAAGAATGAACAAGGTCATGGCATCGGCTACTTTATTTCAGTGATGGTTGCACAGATTATTTTGACTATTTTGGCGAGCATGGTGGTTATGTGGTTCTCGCGTCGACGTGAGTTCCGAGCGGATGAAGCTGGAGCACAGCTTGCTGGCTCTGCGGCCATGATTGGTGCGCTTGAAAAGCTGAAAGTAGAGTACGATATGCCATCGGATATGGGCGAAACCTTTACCGCGTTTGGCCTTAAAAATGGTCGTACCGGATCTTTCCAGGAGAAATTTGGTCACCTTTTCATGTCTCACCCTCCATTGGATGCGCGTATCGCCGCGTTGAGAAACCAATAATCTCAGTGTATTAACTAGGCAATTGTCTGAAAGCGAGCTTCGGCTCGCTTTTTTGTGTCTGGCTTTTGTCTGAACACGGCTTGCCAGCTATAATAGCGCCACATTTCGACGCCAGTTTTATTATGACAAAAGCGCTTGACCGAAAAATTTGTATTGCTCCAATGTTGGATTGGACGGACCGTCACCAGCGGCGCTTCATGCGATGTATAACCAAGCACGCAGTGCTGTATACGGAAATGATTACCACGGGCGCTATTATCCATGGCGGCGAGGAGCGTCACCTGAAGTTTAATCAGGAAGAGCACCCAGTGGCAGTGCAGTTAGGCGGCAGTGATCCAAAAGACTTAGCTCATTGTGCGAAAGTCTGTGAAGATTATGGGTACGATGAAATTAATCTCAATGTGGGATGCCCTAGCGACCGGGTGCAGAATGGTCGTTTTGGTGCTTGTTTAATGGCAGAGCCGAAACTCGTTGCTGACTGCATGGCAGCCATGTCAGATGCGGTGCAAATCCCCACTACGGTTAAAACCCGGATAGGGATTGACGACTTAGACTCATACGAACACCTGCATACTTTTATTGATACTGTGCGCCAGGCCGGTGTTAAAACCTTTATTATTCATGCTCGAAAAGCCTGGCTGTCAGGACTCAGCCCAAAAGAAAATCGTGAAATCCCCCCGCTCAAGTATGACGTCGCATACCAAGTCAAAAAAGACTTCCCTGATTTAGAAATAATCATTAATGGCGGCGTTACGACTCTTGAACAGGTTGAAGACCACATGCAGCACCTCGATGGCGCAATGATAGGGCGTGAAGCCTATCATAATCCTTATTTTCTAGCAGAGGTGGATAATCGTTTTTACGGCAAGAGCTACGACATATCCAGTCGAATTGAAGTCGCCGAGGAATTTTGTAATTATGTTCAAAGTCAACTCGACCAAGATGTGTATCTTGGGCATATGACTCGGCATATTTTAGGACTGTTTTATGCTCAGCCAAAGGGCAAGCTGTGGCGCCGGCATCTGAGTGAGAATGCCTATAAAAAAGGTGCTGGTCTTGAAGTCATTGAAGAGGCATTAACACTATTTAAATAAAATCGCTATTAATTAACAAGCGATAGAACAGTTAAGGAAAGGAATCATGAAAAAGATACTAATCATTGGAGTCATCGCTGTTATCGTTGCTGTTGCAACTTTCGTTGTAAATCAAGCTGATGAGCCAGCACTTACTGAGCAAAAAATCTCAGAGCAGAATAGCCTTAATGCTTCAGGTGAAGCTGTAAAGTCTGAGGATTCTAACTCCACCCCTCAAGATTCAGATGAAAGCATAGAAGAAGTTGAAGCTGGTGTTATGGTTGTTGATGACTCACCCCTGACTGACAGCGAGAAGTATTGTGAGCAGTTGGCTGCATCGCCCGAAATTACTAAGTACAGAGAGGTATCACTTGAAACCTACAAAAAGGTGTATTCTCAGGTGGGAGACAGTACTTATGAAAAGTTACCATTAGAGTCAGTAAAGTCCTACGCCGATAACGGCGAGGCATCAGCTATGTGGCACTATGGTGTAGAAGTCATGTGGAAGGAAGCGCTTGGAAGCTATCGTAACCCAGTAAACCAGGAAAAACCGTTTACACAAGAAGAGTTATGGGAAGTATTGAAAAAGCATGACCCGAACTTTGAAATGTTCAATCATGGCAAAGAGTATGCCTTTAGAGCGGCAATACAAGGGAGAGTGGGGGCCATACTAGAAACTGCTAATATGGAAACCTTTCTGGCACGTCAAATTAAAATTAGAGAAGGTCGTGACAAGGATGCGATTAATGTTTTGGCCAGTGCTGTTGCCCACATTAAGTTAATGGAATATATCCATCGAAATGATCCTTCTGTAATTGCAAACATGGGGTTTGAGGAACGGATAAAAAATAAAATCAGTACTGCTTATAATTACGAAGAGTTTATGGAGAACGAAGAGTTTACTCAGCAGCTGAATAATAAAGTGAAACAACTTCTTCCTGAGTTAGAGCGTCAGTGGAAAGAACACCGTTTACAGCAGAGCCTACCTATACACTTAGACTTGTTTGATGACGAATTAGAAGCAGCCTTTATGGATTATGCGGATCAGTGTTTATAATAAGATAGAACAAATAACATTATGATGAAAAAAATCGTTGTTGCCTTGGTCGTGGTATTTATTGTCGCCTGGGTTTGGAACCTTGTTATTTATGACGTAGAGTTGCTGTCAACTCCTGAGCTTTCAACTGAGCGCGAAAATACGGTAGAAAAAATTTTCCCTTCTAAGCCTGACTTACCTGAAGTTGATAAGTCGCAGCCCATTAAGACACTTGTCAGTGAAGATAGCTTAACTAGTGAAGCTAGTGATGGAACTTGTGCTGATAAGTACCAGTCCCGTCCTGAGTGGAAAGAAATCGAGGCTATAATTAGTTCAATATACATGAACGGTGAAGAAGCGGCTGGGCAGGGTGTTTATCAGCAGATGCCAGTTGATGCTGTAAAGTCGTATGCTGATGCTGGTGATGAAACTGCTTTGTTACATTATGGTTCAGAGGTGATGTGGAAGGCCGCTTTTGGGATTTATTTGAATCAAATAAATCGCAATCCTAACGATGCGCGAGAGGAGCTGAAAAAACGTGTTAAGCAACACCGCCCCAATCTTGATGCATTTTATACTGGAGCAGATTATGCCTATCGAGCAGCTGTCAAAGGGAAGTTAGGGGGTATCATGGAAGTCTCGTCGATGAGCCGTGGTTTGCTAAGGCGAGTGATAAGGTCTGATATGTCGATGGAGGATGTTAAAACTGTACTAATTAAACGTCATGCGTACTTAAATCTGATGCAAACGATCCATACGAATGACGCAGAGTTACTTCTCTTCTTTTCTGGAAAGGATGAACTTGAAGAGGATCTCGGTGTTATCTTCGAAGGGAAAGCGCAAGACGATTTTTTAGTTGCTACATTAAAAGAAGAGATTGCTTCAGAGTCGGAGAAGTTACTCGAGCAATGGGGTAATGATAGAGCTCGTTTAGGCTTACCGCAGTATCCCGATGTCATTCCTGAAAGACTAGAGTTATTACTGAGCAATATGGAAAGAGAGTGTGGTTAGCTAAATGAAGAAGGTTGTATTGATTACTGCCACAATATTAGTCATTTTGTATATTCTATGGAGTTTTTTCTTTGTAGCCGAGCATGCTAGCGATGAAGTAACCATTTCAAAAGCAAGAATAAGTAAGGAAGTCGAAACAAAAGTAAAGTCACAGGTAACTAAAAGCGGTACTAAGCCCTCTGAAGGAACTAAACAAGCAGATCCTGAAGACTTTAAAGACTCTAGTGGCTGTATTAATGATCCTAATTTTCTTTCAGTTTTTAAGAGACTTGATGCTTTAGGTATTGGTCAGGCAAATCTAGTTGGTCGTGGTCACTATCAAGAACTAAACTTATCGAGCCTTGCTTCGTACGCCGATGCTGGAGAGCCGGATGCAATGTTTCTTTATGGTTTAGAGTTAGTCTGGAAAGGGCTTTTTGGGATGTATCAAACAAAGCATTATAGGGAGCATCCTGTGGGAAGCACTAGTTTCAAGGAGAGTCTTAAAAATCATAAAGTTGATTTAAGCAAAGTTAGGGAAGGAGAAAAGTATTTGTTTAAGTCAGCCGTACAGGGAAAGTTACTCGCTTTAGGAGAAATTGCGGCATACTTTGCGATTTCGGTTAAGAGTTTAAAGAAACAAGAGGAAAGTGAAGATCAGATCAAACGTTACTTAGTTGAAAGTCACGCTTATACACTGCTTATGAAGGATGTATTCAAAAATGATTACAGCCTCTTGGAATCTTTGACGATTGATAATAAGTCTCTTGATACAACATTGAAGATTGCTTTTCCTGATGGTGTACCTCAGGGTGTTGAGGCGGATTTGATCAATAAAGCCCAAAACCGCTTCAAGGAACTGAAAGAAAAGTGGCGGTCATCTCGAGAGTATTTTGGTTATGATGTATACCCAGATCTATTTACTACAGATGAAGAAGAGCTTTATATAACATGTAGTTAAAGTTGTTTATTTCTTGCACATTTGCATTGCTTTAGTCTAAAGTAATTAGCTCTAGGTTGCTCAATGGGGGAGCTATGAAGTTTTTAAAGAATTTATTCATCGGCATCGTTATCTTGGCTATCGTGTTGGTTGTGGTAGGCTTTTTTCTACCAAAAGATGTTCATGTTGAGCGTTCAATCACGATTGATGCAGCGCCGGATACAGTGTTTCAGCAGGTTAATACGTTTTCTGAGTACAACAGTTGGTCTCCTTGGTTTCAAAGAGATCCTGAAGCAGAATATAACTACAGTGGACCCGATAGTGGCGTGGGAGCCATGATGTCATGGAAAAGTGACAATCCACAAGTTGGCAATGGTTCTCAAAAGATTGTAGAAAGCACTTATCCCAAGTTTGTGAAGACGGAATTGTTGTTTGGTGACGATCCTGAGCCAGGTTATGCCACCTTTGAACTAGAGGAGCTAGCGCCTCGCCAGACAAAGTTAACTTGGAGCTTTGATGTAGATTTCGGTAATAACATCATCGGGCGATATTTCGGATTGTTTATGGACAATATGCTAGGGCCAGATTATGAAAAAGGACTTAAGTCTCTAAAAGCTAAGATAGAAAGCTAGTATGGCTACATACAATAAGCCTCAGTTTACTGGGGCTTTTTTATGTCTGTATCATAATTTTCAAAAGTGTATCAAAGTATGTATTTGCCCCCATTTTAGACGTCCATCTGTATAATAAAGCCACCATTTCGGAGGAGAACAATATGTTTAAACAGACAATAACCACGATACTTGTGGCAGGATTAATTGGCTGTGCATCATCGCCATCGGGTGATACTGAGGTTTCTGAGGGTGTTAAGCTTTTAGAAACTGTTGAGCAGCAGCCAGATCAATTAGTGATTCCTTATAAAAAATTTGTTTTGGATAACGGCTTAACAGTCGTCTTACATGAAGACGATAGTGATCCTTTGGTGCATGTGGATGTTACCTATCACGTGGGCTCTGGGCGTGAAGAAATTGGAAAATCTGGTTTTGCGCACTTTTTCGAGCATATGATGTTCCAGGGATCAGAAAATGTCGCTGATGAGCAGCATTTCAAGATCATTTCAGAAGCTGGCGGTACTTTAAATGGTACAACCAACTCAGACCGTACGAATTACTTCGAAACAGCACCATCAAACCAACTAGAAAAAATGTTGTGGCTTGAAGCTGATCGTATGGGCTTTCTGCTTGATGCTGTAACTCAGAAGAAATTTGAAGTGCAGCGTGAGACGGTAAAAAACGAGCGCGGACAACGCGTGGATAATCGCCCTTACGGTCGCCTAGGTGAGCGTGTTGCACAAGCACTATACCCAGAGGGTCATCCTTATTCTTGGCCGGTTATTGGCTACATGGAAGACTTGAATCGCGCTAACGTGAACGATGTGAAAAAGTTCTTTTTGCGTTGGTATGGCCCAAATAATGCGACTTTAACCATCGGTGGTGATATTGATGAGGAACAAACGCTGGAGTGGGTTAAGAAATACTTTGGCTCAATCCCTCGTGGTCCAGAAGTAAAAGATCCAACGCCTACAGAAGTGACGTTAGACGCTGATCGTTATATTTCATTAGAAGATAACGTGTCGTTACCTTTGTTGTATATGGCATACCCAACAGTAAGCCGTTTACATCCTGATGAGGCGCCATTAGATGTGTTGGCGTCGATTATTGGTCAAGGCAAAACCTCGATTCTTTATAAGAACTTAGTCAAAAATGGTGTTGCTGTGCAAAGTAGCGTGAATCATGGCTGTAAAGAGTTGGCGTGTGAATTTGTCTTGTATGCACTACCGAATCCAATGTCGGGAAAAGGGCTTGCAGATTTAGAGAAGTCGATTCGTGACAGTTTTAAAGAGTTCGAGCAACGTGGTGTTAAAGCTGATGATATCGAGCGCGTTAAAGCAAGCATTAAGTCGCAATTGATTTATGGCTTACAAAGTGTCTCAGGTAAAGTGTCTCAACTCGCTGCGAATCAAACGTTTGAAGGAAACCCTAACCTTATTCAGAAAGAGTTAGAGCGTTATGAAAACGTGACCGAAGATGATGTAATGCGAGTTTACGAGAAGTATTTAAAAGACCAGCATGCTGTCATCATGAGTGTGGTTCCAAAAGGCATGAAAGCGATGGTTGCTCATGAAGATACTTGGACTCCTGAGCCACGAAAGATTCCTGAATACCAAGAAGTCACAGAAGCTGATCTTGATGTGCGCGTGGCCAAAGATGACTTTGATCGCAGTGTTATGCCAGAGGCTGGCGATAACCCAACGATTAAAGTACCTGAAATTTGGAGAAGTGAGCTTTCCAACGGCATTAAAGTACTCGGTGCAGTGAACACAGAGACGCCAACTACTGCAATTAGCCTTCGTATCAAAACCGGCACGTCTAACGATCCATTAAATAAAATTGGCTTGGCGAGCATCACGGCTAGCATGTTGAATGAAGCGACTGAAAGTTACTCGAATGAAGAGTTGAGTGATATTCTGCAAAAGCTAGGCAGCTCTGTATCTATTTCTGCAGGTGAACAATATACGCAGGTGACGATTCAAAGCTTGACTGAGAATTTAGACCGCACACTGCAAATAGCGAACGAAAAATTACGTGCGCCAAAATTTGACCCTGCTGACTTTAAGCGAGTTAAAGAGCAAACTATTGAAGGCATTAAAAGTGCAGCTAAGCAACCTGCAGTTGTCGCTAGCAATGTCTACCAGAAGCTATTGTTCGGTACCGATAATGCATTCGCTTACCCAAGTTCAGGTTCTATCGAAACGGTTAATAATATTACGCTAGAAGACGTAAAGAACTTCTACAATACATATTACTCACCAGCAATTAGCTCGATTGTTGCGGTATCCGATCTTGAAGAAGATGAGCTTAACAAGAAGCTGAAGCGCTTTAGTTCTTGGGAAGGCGGTGATGTTCAGCAAGTGGCTATGAAGCCATTCCCTGAGTTGCAAAAAGCCATCTACTTTGTAGACAAGCCTGGAGCTGCTCAATCTGAAATTCGTATTGGTAAGCGTGCGTTGCCATACGATGCGACTGGTGAGTACTATCGCGTTAATCTGATGAACTACAATCTTGGTGGCGCTTTTAACAGCCGTATCAACATCAACCTTCGTGAAGACAAAGGCTATACCTACGGCGCGCGTTCGGGCTTCCGAGGTAGCGAAGATTACGGTTATTTCACGGCATCTGCTGGTGTTCGTACCGACGCGACTGATAAGTCAATTATTGAGTTCTTAAAAGAGATTAAGGCTTATCACAACAGTGGCATGACGGAAGCTGAATTAGAGTTTATGCGAAACTCACTAGGCCAGCGTGATGCGCGAGATTATGAAACGCCACGTCAGAAATTAGGCTTCTTAGGTCAAATCATGGCATACGACTTAGATGAAGATTATGTTGATGAGCAAAGTGATATCTTGCAGTCGATTGAACTCGAAGAGTTAAATCAGCTAGCACAGAAACACTTAGTGTTAGATGACATGATTATCGTTGTCGTTGGTGATAAAGCTTCGGTAATGCCTGGGTTGGAAAAGCTGGGCTACGACATTATTGAAGTTGATGCTGAAGCGAACAAACTCTAGTTCGGGTTTGTAAAATTGAGCAAGATAAGGGCCTTTCGAGGCCCTTTTTTGTTTTTGTCATAGAAGAAATGGTTGGATTTGCTACAATTTAACCAAAATAACCTAAGGAAGTTTTCCCTATGAGTTGCTCATTTCAACGTCGTTCGATATCTGCCTCTCTCCTAATGTCATCATTATTCTTGACTGGCGAGGCATTGGCGAATGAAGAAGACAGAGTGGATTATGACGAGTGTGTGCTACAAAGAATTGAGCTCGCTGATAAAGACACGACGGTTAAGGAAGTTAAGGAGTACTGCGAGAAGCGAAGTGACCTGGCTATATTTCGGCCGAGCAAAGAGCTATTGGCATCGGAGGAAACAGAACAAGACAAGTCGGTGACAGAGGATGGCGAGGAAGAGAGCCCAAAAGAGGGGTCAGCATTATTAAAGAAACGACTCAGAATGGAGTATCGGGTTCGAGACAATCGCTTTGCCATCATTCCGCATAAGCCGAATTATTTATTACCAGTGACCTTTAATAACACTCCGAATGAAGAGAGCTTAGAGAATGCAGGAGACGAGCGCCAAGTAGATAATGTTGAAGTGAAGTTTCAGGTCAGCTTCAAAACACCATTCTGGGAAAAGCCGTTTGGTGAAAACAGTGCACTATTTTTTGCCTATACAGGTCAATCTTATTGGCAGGCCTACAATAAGGACGTGTCTAGCCCGTTCCGAGAAACCAACCATGAACCAGAAGTTTTTGCCGCTTGGGCAACCGATTGGCAGTTGGGCGGTTGGCAGATTCCCTATTTCTCTGCAGGTATTTCGCATCAGTCGAATGGACGATCTGGCTTAGGCTCGAGAAGTTGGAACCGAATTTATACCGAGTTTGCCTTTGAGCAAGACCGTTGGGTTCTTGCTTTTAAACCTTGGTGGAGAATTCCAGAGGACCGTAAAACCGATCCATTGGATCCTGATGGCGATGATAATCCCGACATTGATGATTACATGGGTTACTTTGAACTCTATTCTGCCTATCAGTGGGATGAGCATAATTTCGGGATCTTGCTGAGAAATAACTTACGTGGTGATAATAAGGGCGCGGTGCAGTTCGATTGGACGTTTCCGTTGGATGATGAAGGCAAGCTTCGTGGCTATGTACAATACTTTAACGGCTATGGTGAAAGCTTGATTGACTACAACCGACATGTCAATCGCTTAGGCGTTGGGTTTGTACTCACTGATTGGTTATAGTTTGTAAGGCGTCAGAAATGACGCCTTTTTAGTATTAGGTTTACGTGAATTTACGGTTTTTTCACAAGAGTGTGGTAGTGTATGGAAAACACATATGAAAGGGGATACCAATGATTCGTTTTAATCGACTTAGTTGGCTGTGGGGGGTACTTCTGGCGAGTTCGGCCTCGACAGTATTAGCGCATGGTGAAGAACGACCCGAAATTACTATTAAGGCACAGCAATTATCAGATGGTCTGTATGTATTATTTGGTCAGGGCGGTAACATCGGATTGTCGGTAGGTGATGATGGTGTTTATATCATTGACGACCAATATGCCCCTTTGACAGAAAAAATTAATCACGCCATCGATAAGATCACTGAACAACCCGTTAAGTTCGTCATTAATACGCATTGGCACGGCGACCATACTGGCGGTAATGAAAACTTTGGTAAAGCGGGCGCAACCATTATTGCGCATGACAATGTGCGTGAGCGTATGAGTAGTGATCAAGTGATGGCGTTTTTTGGCAGAGAAGTTCCAGCGTCGCCTAAAGATGCACTGCCAGTGATCACCTTTAGCAATGAGCTCAGCTTGCACTTAAACGGTGATGACATGCGGGTTTATCATGTAGCGAAAGCCCACACCGATGGCGATGCCATTATCTATTTTGCAAAAGATAATGTTCTCCACATGGGGGATACCTATTTTAATATTGGTTATCCCTTTATTGATACCGACAGTGGAGGTTCAATTGATGGCTATATCGCTGCTTTAGAGAAAGGGTTGGAGCTTTCGGATGACAAAACACAAATCATCCCTGGTCATGGACCTATGGCAACTCGAAAAGAGATGGCTTTGTACGTGGCAATGCTCAAAGAGCTTCGTCACAATGTGGCCGAACTAAAAGGCGAGGGCAAAAGCCTTGAAGAGACGATCGCCGCTAAGCCTAGTGAAAAGTTTGATGCTAAAAATGGCCAAGCCTTCATCAAGCCAGACCAAATCGTGACGTTTATTTATAACAGTTTGTAGTATAGCTACTCAATGTAAAAGTCGAGGCTAAGTTCTTGGTTGAGCTTGGCCTCTATTTTGTCCCCACGCTCTACCACACCAACACCCGACGGGGTTCCTGTAAAAATTAAATCACCTGGCTTTAATGTGACATGTTTTGATAGTTCCACAAGAATTTCTGTTGGTGCCCACACCATATCTGAAAGTTGCCCCTCTTGTTTAAGCGTTTGATTGACGGACAGAGAAATAAGTCCGTTATTGATTTCATCTAAATCAGCGATAGGCTGTATAGCGGAAATGGGTGCAGACTGATCAAAGCCTTTGGATAAGTCCCAAGGCCGTCCTTTTTGTTTGGCTTCCGCCTGAAGATCGCGCTTGGTTAAATCAATCCCTAAGGCGTAGCCGTAAATGCTATCTGCAGCTTGGTGTTCATCGGCTTCAACCAGTTCTTTACTAATCGCAATAACCAGCTCAACTTCGTGGTGAAGTTCATTGGTCATTGGCGGGTAGGCCAGAGCTTTTGGCGTAATCACTAAACTATCAGCTGGTTTGGTAAAGAAGAAAGGAAGTTCGCGTTCATCGTGGCCCATTTCTTTGGCATGAGCAGCATAATTTCGACCAACACAGTAAACTCGTCTCACTGGAAATGATAAGTCACTACCGAGAATTGGAAGTTGTGGTGTGGCTGGAATAGGGAACAATGTAGTCATGACAAACATAGAGTTTACGGATAGTTCAAAGTACAATAACGACTTTCAGACTGTTTGCCAATGGAATTATTATGAACCGTTTTGACTGTGTTAACACTATCAGCAAGTTACTAATTATAAGCATATTAGGACTTACGCTTGTTGCTTGTAATCAAGAGCCGCCGAAAGAGGGTATTGAAGTCACTGATGCGTGGATACGCAAAATGCCGCCAGGTGTGAGCAATACTGCTGCCTTCATGACCATAACCAACCATACTGGCAGTGCTGTAACGTTAACCGGAGTATCAATGGATGATGCTGGTCATGTCATGATGCACGAGACAAAAGTTGTTGATGATATGGCTAAAATGCAGCATTTAGATACGGTTGTGATAGAACAGTCCGTGAATTTTGAGCCAGGCGGTAAGCACGTGATGATTATGGGGCTAGACATGTCTCAGGGCGCGACAAGTTATAACATCAGGTTACACTTTGCTAACAAGCCGTCACTTGATGTTACCGCTGAAGTACGCGATGCTAATCAATAGCATCAATCAATAGATTTAGGGTGAGCCATGAATTTTGATACTCAACCACAGGCTTCCAAAAAGCGTAAAAAGTTGACTTGGATTGTGACAGCCGTTGTGTTGTTGCTAATCCTAATGCTCGTTTTTATCTTTATGTGGAGCAGTGAGCCGGAGCCGGTCGATACCAAGAAAATCGGGCAGGAATTCCCAGGCGAGGCGCCAATTGGTTATGTCACGGTTGAAACGGTAGCACAGGTTGCAGAGTCATTATTGAATAAAAGTGGCGGGTATCTGAGCAATGACATCTTGCCGCCTAGCGTGTTTATGGACAATATGCCGTCCTATGAGTTTGGTGCTTTGGTACAAATTCGTGACATCGTGCAGGTGCTGAGAAACGACATTAGTCGCTCACAGTCGCAGTCTCTCGAAGATGAGGCGTTAAAGTTCGCAGAACCAGCCTTTAATATTCACCATAAAAAGTGGATGTTCCCGCGAGCGGAGCGTGAATATCAAAAAGGTGTCGACTTATTGCGCGATTATCGTGACCGTTTGACTGACCCATCTGATACGGAAACGCAGTTCTATGCTCGTGCAGATAATTTGCGTTCGTGGCTTTACCTCGTCAGTAAGCGCTTGGGTGGTCTGTCGCAACGTTTAAGTGCCAGCGTTGGTCGTACTCGGATGAATACGGATTTAGCCAATGATCCTTCGGCACAGCAATCAACAGGCAAAGGGCAGTTGGTAACGGTTAGAACACCATGGATGGAGATCGATGATGTGTTTTGGGAGGCTCGTGGCTCGACTTGGGCAATCATCCAATTCTTAAAGGCAGTGGAGCATGATTTCGAGCGCGTCTTGCGAGACAAGAATGCCGTCGCATCATTCCAGCAAATCATCATGGAGTTAGAAGCTACCCAGGAAACCATTTGGAGTCCGATGATTGTTAACGGCAGCGAATTTGGCTTCTTAGCGAACCACTCGCTGGTGATGTCTTCCTATATTTCTCGTGCTAACGCGGCGATCATCGATCTTATTGAGCTGTTAAAGCGCGGTTAGCTTGTATCGCAGAATTAAGCCCATGATAGTAAACGACTATCATGGGTATCAAATCAATCAATTTTACCTTCCTATCTTAAGAACCGATAATAACTCCTAGCGTAAAAACGTTGATTTAGCCACGTTTTTATAGAGCTTGCTGTAGCTCATTGTTAGTTAAGTTATTGATTTACAAGTACATCGGGTCTTGACGAAAACTTCACGCCAGTCTCGTTAAAGTATCAGTGTTGATTACTTTTTGTACTCTATAGATATTGTTGAATAGTAGTTGGCATGGAAGCCGATTGAGTCATGTTCTTCCCCAAATCTTGTTTAGAAATGACTCTTTTTTGCCCCGCGCCCCAATGCGGGGCTTTTTTTACTTTGCCTTTAAACCTTTTTACTGCAATCATCATCTAATAAGAAAACACTAAGCAGTAAAACGTTTGTCAGCGATTGAAGCGGTAACACTAGAGCCGGAATCTGTTCTTAGCCTCGTAAAAAAGGCTCAGGAAGGATCGGTGAGCGCGTTTGAAATACTCTATAGACATCACTCCAATCAGATCTTTCTTCTTTGTTTAAGAATGTCAGGTTGTCGCACGCACGCTGAAGACTTTATGCAAGAGACGTTTATAAAAGCATGGCAGGCGCTCGCTTCCTTCAAAGGCGATAGCCAGTTTTCAACTTGGCTACATCGTATCGCCGTGAACACTGTATTAGCAGATAAGCGGAAAAGTACGCTTGATTTAGTGCAGGGTCATGATTGGGAGCGAGAGGTTGAGCAAAGTCTGTCTGCTACGCATAACAGCGCTCAAATAGATCTTGAAAAAACGATTGTTCAATTACCAGCGCAGGCACGGCACGTGCTAGTATTGCATGACTTGATGGGGATGACCCACCAAGAAATCAGTCAGCAATTGGATATTGCTGCTGGTACCAGCAAAGCCCATCTCAATCGAGCACGAACGCTGATGAGGGATTTGCTAAATAATCCTAGTGAGAAACCAGTATGAGTAATGAGACTGATCTATTAAAGCAGCTTCAAAACTTGCCGAATGAGGCGCATGCCCCTGATCGTTGGCAAGCGATTGAGCAAGCAATTCATGATGACACTAGAAACATGCCGCAAGATACTAAACGTCCGTGGTGGCTTTATGCCGTTGCTGCAAGCGTATTATTCATCGCGGCATTATCGCCAGTATTCCTAAATCAAAGTGTCCCGTCGGCTATCAATACTCAGCCTGTGGCACAAGAAGAAGCTGAAAAAGACCAGCCTAGAACACCAGAAGTGTTTGTGTTGACTATAGAAAGTCTTCAGCAAGGTAACGCGTCTTATTACGCGAAATTAGGTCATATGGTGCGTGACGGCAATCATCTTGTGTCGCCACAAACGCTGGATTCATTAGATAGCTTGCGCCAAGCACAGCAGCAATACCGTGAGGCGCTAGCCCAAAAGCCAGAGAGTGGCCGTATTCAACAGCGATTATTTTGGCTGTACCAAAAAGAGCGTCAGTTGCTGCGTCAGTTAGTCGTTTAGCACTGAGCGAGCCTGTCCAAAGTCATCAGGCAGAAAAAAGCCCGCGAACAAGAAGAGTTTAGCGGGCTTTTTAATGAGGCTGTCTTAAAACAGATTAGCTGTTTTTGAACATTTCGATGCTGTCTAGGATTTCTTTCTTAGCAGACTCTGCGCCTTCCCAACCAGCAATCTTAACCCACTTGCCTGGCTCAAGATCTTTATAGTGCTGGAAGAAGTGCTCGATTTGGTTACGTAATAATTCTGGCAGCTCGTCAACTTCGTGGATACCTTGGTACATGCTGCTTAATTTACCCGTAGGAATCGCAACAACTTTCGCGTCTTCACCAGACTCATCCGTCATTTTTAATACGCCAACTGGACGACATGGAATGACACAACCTGGGATTAAAGGGAAAGGTGTTGGTACCAAAACGTCAACCGGATCGCCGTCTGCTGACAAAGTTTGGTTCACATAACCATAGTTTGTTGGGTAGTGCATGCAGGTCGCCATGAAACGGTCTACGAATACTGCGCCTGTGTCCTTGTCCACTTCATACTTGATCGGATCACTGTGTGCAGGGATCTCGATAATGACGTTAATTTCTTCTGGGATGTTTTTACCAGCAGGTACGTTATCCAAACTCATTACTTTACCTTTATTTGCGTGTTAGTGCGTTGGGGCAGCAGCCCCCAGAGGGCGCGTATTATAGCGGTCTTTGTTCACAAAATAAATTGGTTAATCAACAATCATCTTGTATATAAATTGTACAATTGTTAAAACTGCTATAGACTGAGGACGCAAAGAAAAAAATTTATATAACTTTCAAAGAGATAAATCTAAATGGGGGCTTTATGCAAGAGATGCTTTACCTGCCACCAGCACTAGGTGTGCTGGGATTGATTATCGCGTTTGTTATTTATGGCGTGGTAAAAAAATACCCTGAAGGGGATAGCGCCATCAAGAAGATTTCGGATGCTATCCACACAGGTGCCATGACGTTCATGCACAGAGAATATAAAATGCTCGCAATTTTCGCGGGCATTTTGCTTATTATACTCTGGGTTTCTCCGCTCGGTGCCAATACTGCTCTAGCATTTGCGGTAGGAGCTATATCATCAGCACTGGCTGGCTATATCGGTATGTACACCGCAACCAAAGCCAATGTACGAACCACTACTGCGGCACACAGCAAAGGACCCGCAGAGGCCTTAAGCGTGGCTTTCTTTGGCGGCTCTATCATGGGCCTTTGCGTGGCGTCGCTTGGTTTGATTGGTCTCGGGGCACTGTACTGGTACTTCGGCTCGGATCCTACCAGCGCACATTATATTCATGGCTTCGGCATGGGCGCCTCATCGGTGGCACTGTTCAGTCGTGTCGGTGGTGGTATTTACACCAAGTCTGCGGACGTCGGTGCCGATCTTGTGGGTAAAGTCGAAGCCGGTATTCCTGAGGACGATCCACGCAACCCAGGCGTCATTGCGGACAACGTGGGCGACAACGTAGGCGATGTGGCTGGCATGGGCTCGGATATTTTTGAGTCTTACTGTGGCTCTATGATTGCCTCCATTGCCATCGCTGCGACGTTAGTGGGTAGTGATTTAGGCAGCAAGAACGCACTCATGTCGGCGCCACTGGCGTTAGCCTCAGTCGGTCTGATTTGCTCAATCTTGGGCATACTGATGGTCAAAATGATGTCGCGCAAAAGCCCTGAAGTGGCATTACGAATTGGTACCATCGGCTCGGCGGTACTGTTTATTGCAGCGGCTTACTTTCTATTGAACTCCATGGGCGTTTCGACCAATGTCTGGATGGCGGTATTATGTGGTGCTGTTGGCGGCATCATTATTGGCTTAGTCACTGAGTACTACACCTCGGCTAAGCCAGTGCGCAAAATTGCCCAGTCTGGTGAAACCGGCTCTGCAACCGTTATGATCACTGGTTTGTCGGTAGGTATGCAATCGGTGGTACTTCCGATCTTAACTATCGCTGCCATTATTTATATTTCAACCGAATTGGCGGGCCTGTATGGCGTAGGCATTGCCGCAGTGGGCATGTTGGCGACGGTTGGTATTACCATGGCAATTGATGCTTATGGCCCAGTTGCTGATAACGCAGGTGGTATTGCCGAGATGGGTGGGTTAGGAGAAGATACGCGTAAGATCACTGACTCGCTTGATGAGCTCGGCAACACAACCGCAGCGATTGGTAAAGGCTTTGCTATCGGCGCAGCGGCTCTTGCAGCGTTAGCCATTATCGCAGCCTTTGTCGAAACGTTGGAGGCCCATAGAGGGTCGAGTTTCATGCTGCATATTGGTGATCCCACCGTATTGATGGGGCTCTTTATTGGTTGTGTTATTCCGTTCTTAATCGCTTCAATTACCATGACTGCAGTAGGGGATGCGGCGTTTGCCATGATCCATGAAATTCGTCGGCAGTTCCGTGAAATTAAAGGCTTGCTTGAAGGCACAGCAGATCCAGATACGAAAAAGTGTGTGGATATTGCGACCACCGCTGCCTTGAAAAAAATGGTTCTACCGGGCGTAATTGCAGTATCAGCGCCGCCACTGGTTGGCTTCTTGCTCGGGGCGGAAGCGCTGGGTGGCATGTTAGGTGGCGCTTTGATCAGTGCCGTAGCATTAGCCTTGATGATGGCGAATGCCGGTGGTGCTTGGGATAACGCGAAGAAATTCGTGGAGAAAGGGAACCATGGCGGTAAAGGCTCTGAAACCCATGCGGCCACGGTCGTTGGCGATACCGTTGGCGATCCATTTAAAGATACGTCAGGCCCATCAATGAACATTTTAATTAATGTGATGGCGATTGTGTCTTTGGTCATAGCGCCACTGCTTTAAAGCCCCTAAATGTGTCGCTGGTGTTGTTTCATGCATCAGCGGCATACTTTATCCCCTAAAATCCATTCCTTTAATTCTCATATTGCTTAAGCTTTGCTAAAGTGTATGGCTTATAAAAAGTCTCAAATAATAATGACTCAAGGAATAGGGAATGAATTGTAAGTACCATACCCATGAAAAAGCGCAGTGGTATTGTCATCAGTGTGACATTTCGTTTTGCGTGAACTGTTGTGATATTCATGAGCGTGAAATTGCGCCGCGCTGTTTGCTGTGTCGAACACACCTAGAATCCTACGGTGTCAGCGATAAAGTCACGCCTTTCTGGAATAAACTGTCCGAATTTAATAAATATCCTTGGCAAAAGAATGCCTATAACTTTTTACTGACGTACATGGGCATTGCGTTTGTGATCGGCCTGATCACGGACTTTATTCCAATCATGATGATTCAGTTGTTATTGTTGCTGGCACTTTACTCAATTGGAATCGGATATGTCTTCACTGTGTTAACCAGAACGGCGAGGGGAAAGTTCGATGCGCCCAGTTATGATGAAGCGTTAACCTTTAATTCCGATTCGATGACGGGCAAAGTCATTGGTCTCTTTTTGACAATAATCGGCATTGGTTTTATAGGGTATCATATTTTTGGCAGCGGCTTCATTCTGCCCTACATTGCCGTCGTTTCGTTTGCTAATCCGGCCATGCTTATCATTTTAGCGATGGAGAAGCATGTTACTTCAGCGATAAACCCAGCACGAATAGCGAGTTGCGTTAAAGCTATTGGGTGGCCCTACTTATTACTCTTTGGCTTTTCCTTCTTGATTGATACGGGACTTGAGTTCGCACAAAGTCAGCTTCATTTCTGGTTACCACAATCCATCGCCTATCCAATGCTCTTTGCAGCGTTGGCGTATTTTTATATCGTAAAATTCAGTATGTTTGGTTATGTCGCATTCCAATATCACAATGAGCTGGGTTACGGCATTGATGCTGAAAACTTGCTGGACAACGACAGTGAGTCAGCGCTTGAAAAGCGCTTAATGGCGAAAGCTGATGTCTATATTCAAGAAGGGCGTTTTGAGGATGCAGAAGATGTGCTTTACGATTTAGCACAAGACAAAAAGCACACGGTTAAAGCGTTAGAGCGTTTGGTGCGTTTGAACATCGTGCGACAAAATCCTGCTGGAGCGATAAAAGCAGCTAATAATTACTTCCAAAATCCAAACTTGTCTGGGATTGGTGTGGAGGCGGTTCGCTTATATCAAGAAATCGTTGCTTATGAACCCCACTTTAGGCCAATGAATGCAATGGCAAGATCCGTATTGATTAATCAAATGAAGCATAAGCGCTATCTTGAGGATGTTAACAAGCTCACTTCGATATCTGAAAAAATGCAAAATGACGTTAACTTACCTTGGTTAATGCTATCTCGAGCGAAGTTCGAATCAGAAGTCATGAACGATGACGCTAAAGCACTTGGCATGGTCAATAAATTACTGAGCAAATACCCTCGCGGCTCCCACCAAAGAGAAGCCGAGCAGTTGAGGCAAGTGTGTCAATCAATGCAACAAAAGGCACCATCGGCTTAGTCTGTGAAGAGCTTCATATCCTAGAAAAGCTTTAGCTGGGCTTTGCTAAAGCTTTTTTAGCTTCTTGACCAATAAACGTATCAGGGTGTTTTTTACTTAGGTAAGTAAACACCTTTTGATAGGTGGTGTGGTCATCATTTTTTTCACAAGCAAGACCGAACTGAAATAAAAGCTTTGGTAGCTGCTCATTAAAGTCATAGTGCTTGACCACAAAGTTAATGATCGGCTTAGCTTGATGCAGTTGGCCCTTCTTGACCAAGTGTAAGGCGTACTGAATTAAGGTTTCAGCCGGCAGCACTTTCAACCCTTGACCATTGCCGGTTAACTCACCCAGAGCAACGTCTGTAAGTTTGGCAAACTGATGATCCTTAACATTTCGTAGCACGATGCGGTTACACAGTGCATTGAATGTTTGTGAGCTTGGGTTAATCTTTTCCAGTGCGTAAAGCTTGGTGTAGTAGTCAATGTTCTGCGGATCCTGCTCAATCAATTGTGAAAACAGTGTTCTGGCACGATCAAACTCCAGCTGCTGAAAAGCTGAACAGGCTTCGTCATACTTAGCCTTCAATGGATGAGTATCTACTTCAGGGACGGAAACTTCGGCATCGTTGTTATCAGTACGGCTCTTAGGTAAATACTTAAATAGTAGCGCACAGATAAAGCCCGCAACTAAACCACCAAAGTGAGCCATATAAGCAACATTGTCATCGCTGATGACCGACATGATGTATTCTTTTGCTAAGAAGTAGAAAAACACCAAAGCCGCAGGCAGCTTTACATAATCAAAAATCACGAATAGCCAATAGAAGTAGCGAATATTCTTAAGTCCATACCAGCCGCAGAAGCCGCCCATTAAGCCCGAAACCGCTCCCGACGCACCGAGACTAGAGCCATAAATTGTTGATGAGGTGACTATATAAAAGCCAGCGGCCCCAAAACCAGATAACAGATATAGAAAGAGAGTCTTTCCTCTTCCCATCAATAACTCCAAATTGAAACCAAAAAGGAACAGGAAAAGCATGTTGAAAAATAGATGCATGTGGTCTGCATGCATGAACATGGCTACTAGCGCATCTATAACATTAGGTGAATAGTTTTTGAGAAGGTATTTATTAGTGAAATCTTTTTGAAGAATGTCTTCAAGTTTTTGCCTTTTGTTTTTCCATTCAAGAGAGTACGAGCTTAGAGATTCTATGTGCTGTGCAAAATCTTTCCGGATAATAATATAGCTAATCAGCTCTCTATCAGATAAGCGGTTAGAGAATCTTTTTAGATTGTTATAGGTGTCTATATCGTTATTAAGGAGGTAGTCGTAAAAGGCATCTTTTTCCTCGTCGAGTAACTCCGATTGCTTATAATACTCTAATGCCTGAGTGTGTACTTTCTCTCCATCACCCTGTAGGAAGTAAAATACCCATACATTCATTAGGATTAATAAAATAGTTAAGTAGGGCGGGTTTTTCTTAGAAATACCGTTTTCAGCGGGTAATAAAAGCATGGCAAGCGCTCCGATCCTTCGTCGTTATTATGGTTCTCAATGGTTATTGTTTATCGTCATTGGGCTAATTATAAACAAATGACAAAAAATTTAACCCCTTTTATTGGTTTAGCCGTTTATAGAATTGAAAGTACTAAAAAAGGGGAACATTATGAGAACAATTCTATCTGTCATACTCGCCGCCGTAGTCACTGCAGGCTTGTTATTTTGTATGAGCCTACTGATCAAAGATCAGCACATTAAAGAAGAAGAGCCGCCACCAACGGTAGAGCTCAGTGACATAACCATTCCTGAGGAAAAGCCTAAGCCGACACCTGAAGTGGTAAAACCGCCACAACCACCAGCGATTGAACCAGCGCCAAAAAGTGATGGCGATCCCATAGACACAAGCGAGATTGATGCTCCAACAGAGAAGTGGGTGTCTATTGAGACGCCAGACGTTATCGGCCTACCAGATGGTATAGGAGATGTACCTGCAGTGGATTTTTCTCAGGAGTCCGAAGCCATGCCCATGTACCGCACACAACCGAATTACCCTATTATGGCGCAACAACGCGGGCTTGAAGGTTGGGTACTACTGACATACGACGTCGATACCAGCGGCACCTTGTCTAATATCGCCGTTATGGACTCTGAGCCACGCAAGATTTTTGATAGAGAAGCGATGAGGGCCTTACGTAAGTGGAAATTCAAACCCGCCATGACAAATGGACAGCCTATTGCCAGCGTCGGCCAAACCGTCAAGATTGAGTTTAATATGGATCAGGAGTGATCCAATTTTTATTTCGTCATCCCGCGGTACCGAGGGCACTCCCTTGGGTTGCTAACCGCGGGATCCAGTGTCTTTAATAGTAGGGCGGGCCTTGGCCCGCCAAAAGACAAGTTACCCACTCACACACTTCCCCTAACCTACTGATCTTGCTACTATCAGCAAAGCAAACACGACAATGAAAATAAATATTCTAATATCAAAGGTTATCAGCGCTGTCTGGTAATATAATGTTAGGCTCATAGGAGAAATTATGAAATATGGAGTATTAGTCCTTCTCTTAACAACTTCGCCCTGCTTTGCTGAGCAGTACATTTGCGTCGCCGATATGTCAACAGGCTTCTCATATAGTGAATCGACAAAGCGCTGGAAAGAAACAAGCTTTAGAACAGATGAAAACAAATACATAATTTCAAAATCTGATTTTGGAAAATATGTGCTGAAAGTAACCCAAATTGGTTCAAAGTATCCACTCGCTTATTGTGAACAAACATTTAACGAACAAGGCTACCTGTTTTGTTCAGGGCTTGGCGGAGAGTTCAAAATGCAAAAAGATAATGGCCGCTATATTTTGTCGTACACATTAGGTTATTACAATGTATTACCTTCAGTTAATGAAATTACAGACAGCTCAAGTGATACACCACTTTTGGAAATTGGTAAATGCTCACCACTGTAAGCCTAACAATGGGCTCCAAGGGATGCTCCGCTTCGCTACTCGGCCCTGAGCCCGGGCGTTATGTTGTGGAGCTTGATAGTAGTAAACTTGAAACTACCATCAGAATTGATTCAGCAATAAAAAAGGCCTCAACCGAGGCCTTTTTACTAGCAAATAAGACTATTAAATTTCAAATTTAGTTTTTAACTTCTTTTTGATCAGTTCGTTTTTAAGCTCCACATATTGTGGCAAGCCGTTTTTGTAAGGTGGGTAGGCTTCGCCGACAATTAGTGGCTGTAAGTATTCACGACATTCTTCGGTAATGCCGAAGCCGTCACGTGAGATGTATTTGCGTGGCATCATTTTTTCAACGTTAGCAACGTCCGCTAATTTCGCTTCGCCAACCGTCCAGCGGTAGGTTTTTGTATTCTTGCGAACGATGGTCGGCATGACGGCGTTTTTACCAGCGTCAGCAAACTCAACTGCTGCTTGACCCATGGCATAGGCTTGCTCAACGTCTGTTTCAGAGGCGATATGACGTGCTGCACGTTGTAAGTAATCGCACACTGCCCAGTGATACTTGTAACCAAGCTCACCTTTGATCATTTGAGCTACTACTGGTGCAACGCCGCCAAGTTGCTTGTGACCAAAGGCATCCACTGTGCCTGCGTCAGCAAGGAAGGTGCCGTCTTTATAAGCCGCGCCTTCAGAAACGACAATCGCGCAGTAACCGTGTTTCTTAACGGTGCGCTCGACTTTCTTTAAGAACTTTTCTTTATTGAAAGCGATTTCTGGGAACAGAATAATGTGTGGCGCGTCGCCATCTTTTTCGCAGGCTAAACCGCCTGCCGCTGCAATCCAGCCTGCGTGACGTCCCATCACTTCCATCACGAAAACTTTAGTCGAGCTTTCCGCCATCGACTTAACGTCAAACGCTGCTTCACGAATCGAAACCGCAACATACTTAGCAACCGAACCGAAGCCTGGGCAGTTGTCGGTAATCGGTAAATCGTTATCCACGGTTTTTGGAATACCGATACAAGTGATTGGGAAGCCCATCTTTTCGCTTAATTGAGACACTTTGTGCGCCGTATCTTGCGAATCGCCGCCGCCGTTATAGAAGAAATAGCGAATGTCATGTGCTTTAAATACTTCGATTAAACGCTCATACTCGGCTTTGTTCTCTTCAAGGCTTTTCAGCTTATAGCGGCAAGAACCGAAAGCACCAGAAGGCGTATGCTTTAGTGCAGCAATGTCTTTCTTAGTTTCTTTGCTGGTGTCGATTAATTCTTCACGCAAAGCACCGATAATACCGTTACGGCCTGCGTAGACTTTATTGATGTTGAGTGATTTGCGCGCTGTTTCAATCACGCCACAGGCTGTCGCGTTGATGACTGCTGTTACGCCGCCGGATTGGGCGTAGAAGGCGTTATATTTTTTCTTTGGCATAGAGTTTCCTCTGTAAAACTTGTGCTATCGAGCTTCCTATTAGCTACTGCGCCACAGTAAGCATTGTTAAAATTAGCTCAAAACTCTTCATTTATTAGTACATAAAATCATCGTTTATCGCTAATTTTGCCGCGCTTACCGTTTTGCTCGTGACGCGAATAGTTCAGCTCATTAACTGAATGTGTCATGACAGGTGATGAAACCTGCAAAATTGTGGCGATTTTACCGTATTTTGAGATTTCTTTCCTGAAAAGATGACGAAAAATCATGCTTGGCTTATGATTGTCAGCAAAGTTTCATCAGATTATTGATAATTCATACATGCATATTCATATTTTAGGCATCTGCGGTACTTTTATGGGCGGGATTGCTTTGCTGGCTAAGCAGCAGGGGATTTCGGTCAGTGGTAGTGATCAGAACGTTTATCCGCCGATGAGCACTCAGCTGGAGGAGCAGGGCATTGAACTGATTCAGGGCTTTGATCCGAAGCATATCCCCGAGCATACGGATTGTGTGGTGGTGGGTAATGCGATGTCTCGCGGTAATCCTTCGGTGGAGTATGTGCTTGAGCAGGGTTTGAATTATCGCTCTGGGCCGCAGTGGTTATCGGAGAATATTCTAAACGATAAGTGGGTACTAGCAGCCTCGGGAACGCATGGTAAAACCACCACGTCGAGTATGACGGCATGGATTCTAGAGTATGCCAATCTTAATCCTGGGTTCTTAATTGGCGGTATTCCTGAGAACTTTGGATTATCGGCGCGCTTAACCGATTCGCCGTTTTTTGTGGTCGAAGCGGATGAATACGACACGGCTTTTTTCGATAAACGATCTAAGTTTGTACATTATCGGCCGCGCACCTTAATAATGAACAATCTTGAGTTTGATCATGCGGATATTTTTAAAGATATCGACGCCATCAAAACTCAGTTCCATCAATTAATCAGAATCGTCCCAGGCAATGGCCTGGTCATTTACCCGGAAGATGAGCAGTATCTGCAAGATGTTGTTGATATGGGCTTTTGGTCGCAGAAAGAGCTAATCGGCCCTGACAATGGCTGGCAGTTTAAGTTATTAGCAGAGGACGGTAGCCACTTCGAAGTGTTTTTTGCGGGCGAAAAGCAAGGTGAGGTGAATTGGACTCTCATCGGCATGCATAACGTGGTCAATGGCTTGGCCTCGATTGCTGCGGCACGTCATGCAGGCGTTCCTGCACACCACTGCTGTGATGCTTTGTCTGAGTTTCAAAACGTTAAGCGTCGAATGGAACTGAAAGGCGAGGCGGGCGGAGTTGCAGTGTATGATGACTTCGCACATCACCCAACAGCGATTCAAACCACCTTATCAGGTTTCAGAAAAAAGGTCGGCGATAAGACCATCATCGCAATTTTAGATTTACGCTCAGCGACCATGCGATCAGGGATTCATAAAGATACTTTAATCCCTACGCTGGAAGAAGCAGACGAAGTGATCATTCACAAACCTGCTGAATACGACTGGACGTTCCCGCAAGAACAGCTTGAAAAGCTCAAAAGCGTCCAGATATTAGAAGACGTGCCTACCATTCTGCAAGCAGTTTCAAAGATGGTACAATCGGGTGACCAAATTCTTGTAATGAGTAATGGCGGTTTTGGTGGCATTCATCAAAAACTGCTGGAGCAACTGGCTGAATGAGCAATAATCAAGACAAGGCAATTACCTTAGCGGTGACTGGAGCATCAGGAGCGCCTTATGCGTTGAAGCTGCTGCAAGAGTTATCGAAGCATTATCAAAAAGTGTACCTCATGCTGTCCAGTGCTGCGCGCGTGGTCTTGGCTACTGAATGCGGTGTGCAAGTTAACAAATCACCCAGCACCATTGAGAAAGAGCTGACCCAACAGTTAGGCCTTCCAGTCGATACGCTTGAAGCCTTTTCCAGCGATAACTGGATGTCACCGGTGGCGAGCGGGTCGAGTGCGCCAAAGCAGATGATTGTCTGCCCCTGTAGCACTGGAACCTTGAGCGCCATCGCTAACGGTGCTTCAGATAATTTAATTGAGCGTGCCGCGGATGTGGTGATGAAGGAGCGGGGGCAGTTGATTCTAGTCCCGCGTGAAACACCGTTTAATACGATTCATTTAGAGAATATGACTCGCTTATCGCAGATGGGCGTCACTATTATGCCTGCGTCTCCTGGCTTTTATAACGAACCGACATCGATTGATGATTTGATCGACTTCATGGTGGCGCGTATTCTTGATCATTTGGATCTAGAGCACGACCTTGGACATCGCTGGGGTTACAGCGGTAATTGACGGCTTCGCTGTCATCCTGAGCTTGACTCAGGATCTTTTCTGGTATGAGATTTACGTTTTATGAGATCCTGAATCCAGTTCAGGATGACAATATCCGCGCTCCTGAGTTTACTTGTGGAGTGATGTGACAAATAAAAACATGGTACTTAAATGACAAAAGCATTATCTATTAAAGACTTATGCAAGACCTACGATAATGGCACACAAGCGTTAAAAGGTATTAGCCTCGAAGTAGAGCAGGGTGATTTTTTTGCGTTACTTGGGCCAAATGGTGCGGGTAAATCTACAGCTATCGGCATTATTAGCGCTTTGGTCAACAAGAGCGCCGGTAAGGTTGAGGTGTTCGGTCACGATATCGATAGCGACCTGACCAACGCCAAAAAGCAATTAGGGTTAGTGCCACAAGAGTTTAACTTCAACATGTTCGAGGGCGTTGAGCAGATCGTGGTGCAACAAGCGGGTTATTACGGCATTCCGCGCAAAGAAGCGAAAAAGCGTGCACAGCCTTTGCTCGAACAGTTGGGTTTATGGGACAAGCGTGATGCTCAATCACGAGAACTGTCTGGTGGTATGAAGCGTCGTTTGATGATTGCGCGTGGATTGATTCACGATCCTAAACTGCTAATTCTGGACGAGCCAACGGCTGGCGTCGATATTGAATTACGTCGTTCGATGTGGGACTTCATGCAAGAATTAAACCGCGAGAAGAAAACCACCATTGTTCTAACAACCCACTACCTCGAAGAAGCTGAGAGCTTGTGCCGCAACATCGCTATTATCAATCACGGCGAAATTGCTGAAAATACCAGCATGAAAAGTCTGCTGGCCAAACTCGATATGGAAACTTTCGTTTTAGACACTACGGGTTTACCAGCGGAGCTGCCACAGCTGAATGGGTACGAGGTACGAGTGCGCGACGAAAACACGATTGAAGTCGATGTCCATAAAGGTGCTGGTGTGAATGGCGTGTTCCAAGAACTGAGCAAGCACGATATTACGGTGTTGAGTATGCGCAACAAAGCAAACCGCTTAGAGGAGTTATTTGTGCGTCTGGTTGAAAATCCACACGGAGGGCAGAAGTCATGAATTTAGTTGCTTTCCAAACCATTGTTGTTAAAGAAATTACTCGCTGGACTCGTATTTGGACACAAACCTTATTACCACCAGCGATCACCATGACCTTATATTTTGTGATCTTCGGTAATTTGATTGGTTCTCGTGTTGGCGAGATGGACGGTTTCGACTATATGGAGTATATCGTGCCGGGTTTGATCATGATGTCAGTGATCACAAACTCTTACGGTAACGTTGTATCGTCGTTCTTTAGCTCAAAGTATCAACGTTCGATTGAAGAAATGATGGTTTCGCCAGTATCCAACTGGGTGATTCTCGCGGGTTATGTCGGCGGCGGTGTTTTGCGTGGCTTGTTGACCGGGCTTGTTGTAACCGTTATCGCATCGTTCTTTGTAGATTTGCAGATCCACAATTTCTGGGTGGTGATTAGCGTGGTCTTATTGACCTCGATACTATTCGCCATTGGCGGTTTAATTAACGCGGTTTTTGCCAAGAAGTTTGATGACGTTGCGATTGTCCCGACCTTTATTTTGACGCCGTTAACCTATTTGGGTGGTGTCTTCTACTCGATCAGTTTGCTACCTGAGTTTTGGCAAGGCGTGTCCAAATTAAATCCTATCATTTATATGGTGAATGCTTTCCGCTATGGCTTCCTTGGTAAGTCTGATATTCAGATTGGTATCGCCTTCGGCATTATCTTTGTCTTTATCGGCTTATTAACCTTCTTCGCGATGTACCTACTGAACCGAGGTATTGGCTTACGTGCCTAGCGCAGAGAGCATCAGAAGCGAGAATCAAGTTCTTCCCATATTCCCGCTCCAGCGGGTTGTGTTCCCAGATAGTGTGCTTCGATTGCAAATTTTCGAGCAACGCTATCTGGACATGATTGCTAGACAACTATCTAATGAACAAGGTTTTGCTACTTGCCTCATTAAAAAAGGCAACGAAACAGGGATCCCGGCGACGCCTTTTGATTACGGCACTTACGTTGAAATCGTCGACTTTGATCAAAGGGAAGACGGTATTTTATTGATTACCTGCCTCGGTAAGCAGCGTGTCAGAATTAACTCAACTTCAATTCTCCCCGATAAGCTCATTAGCGCCAACATCTCATTCTTAGAGAACCTACCGCAAGAGCCGATCACTGAACATCAAAATGAATTGATTGATCTCTTAATGGATCTAGGTAAACACCCCCAAGTCGAAATTCTTGAGGCCCCAGAACGCTGGCAGCACATGGATTTTATTGTGGAGCGGCTGACAGAGTTTTTGCCAGTATCCGAAGCACAGAAGCAGGCTGTATTAGAGGAAAGCCGGTTGGATACGCGAATCGCCATGTTGTATCAGATGTTGGCTTGGCTGAAGTAATAAGAATTTATAACTCATTGCGCTTTTGCACCAAATCTGAGATTATTTCGCAGGATTTTTACTCAAACCAAAAAAACAGGGATACATATGAAGAACTATAAATTATTTATCGTCTTGCTTGGCGTTTTATTTTTAACTGCATGCGCAACAAGATTAACCCAACCTCAAGGTCCAGCATTACCACCCAAAGTACCATTTAAAGCCTTTGAAAGGGTAGCTTTGTACCCTATAACTATAAGCCCTGACTTTGCAGATGATGGGGCAAATATAGACGCCAGAGATAAAATGGATGGCTACTTAAAAGAGTTGTTGAGTGCGACCTTTTCTAATAAAGAGTTTGTGATACTAGAGGAAGGGGACACCATTACTCCATCTGATAAAAGAACGTTAGCTATTTCTCCACGTATAAAAGAAATAAAGTACATCAATACGGCAACACGTATTTTTGCGGGTGCGATGGCTGGAGGTACCGCTTCATTAATGGACGTTAAGTTTGAAGATGTTTCTAACAATGTAGTTATTGGTCAGCCTGAATTTTATGCTGACGCAAGTGCTTGGTCAGGCTGGGGTGCTGACAATAAGGCATTGAATCGAGTTATCGAAGATATTAATCATTACATCAGAATTAATCATTAACTTTTCTTTCAGGCAAAAAAGAGCCCACCAGGTGGTGGGCTAATGGCTTGCGCATTGATAAACCTATCTAAG
This sequence comes from Kangiella taiwanensis, assembly GCF_020005165.1. Lineage (GTDB taxonomy): Bacteria > Pseudomonadota > Gammaproteobacteria > Enterobacterales > Kangiellaceae > Kangiella > Kangiella taiwanensis. Next base: position 603,769 of record NZ_JAHCLT010000002.1, on the reverse strand, counting down.
TTAACTCGTTTGAGTATTGGGGAAGACAATGAAGCTCAAACAATGAATATAGATTAACTGTATTAATTGTATTTTTCTATACCGTACAATGTAAAAATGTTAACTAACACACGTTTGGAAGTGTTTGTTTTTCAAAGAAATGTAAATTATTCTGACAGGTTATGCAGTGGTGACTTAAGGCCAAAACCACATCTGCATTAAAGAGTATTTCATAAGAATTATTAATGCAAATATGGCTTGGGTCATACTGCAAAGTATTTCTACAAATCGTGCCAATAAAAAAGGCACCGTAGCGGTGCCTTTTATTTTTACAGTAAATGCCCTAGTAAGAGCAAGCATTGACTTAAACGATAGGGCTTGTGTCCTTATCGTAATCCACGCCATCAACTTCGAAGCCAAACAGCTTGAAGAATTCATGCTGGTAGCCTTTGTAGTCTGAGATCTCGCCAATGTTTTCTGTGTTAGCGATTTCCCAAAGACGCTCAACTTCGCCCTGAATCTTGTCGTCTAACTCTTTTAGGTCAACGCGGAAACGGCGAGTATCGTCGTATGTCGCATCGTTACCGTACATTTGATCGGCAATAAGCTCACGAATCTGCTCGATTGGCCCTTCATGAACACCGTTTTCCTTCATGACTTTATAGAGTAATGAAATGTATAGCGGCATGACAGGAATCGCTGAGCTTGCTTGAGTCACTACAGCCTTCAGTACCGCAACGTTAGCCGTACCGTTATACTTGTCTTGCAACATCTCATGAATAGCATGCGAAGCGCGGTCTAAGTCTTCTTTTGCCTTACCAATGGTGGCGTGACCATAAATTGGCCAAGTCAGTTTTTTACCAATATAAGTATAAGCCGTCGTTTTCACGTTATCCGCCAAGACGCCAGCTTCGTCCAGAGCCTTCATCCAAAGCTCCCAGTCTTCGCCGCCCATGACTTTAATCGTGTTTTGAATATCGTCTTCCGTCGCCGGCTCGATTGAAATGTCGTGAACAATACCTTTGTCAGTATTCAAGGTTTTTTCAGTGACCGCTTCACCGATAGGCTTTAACGCAGACTTATAAACGTCGCCAGAGTCAGGATCTTGACGGCGTGGAGAGGCTAATGAATAAACCACTAGGTCAATCTTGCCCATCTCTTCTTTAATGATCTTAATCGCATCTTCTTTTGCTTGGTGCGAGAAAGCATCACCATTGATCGACTTATTCCAAAGCCCAGCTTCATCAGCCGCCAACTCGAAACCACGATTATTGTACCAACCCGCAGTCCCCGTCTTATTCTCAGTGGCTTCTTTCTCAAAGAACAAACCTAAAGTCTTAGCGCCATAACCAAACGCCGACACAATACGCGACGCCAAGCCATAACCCGTCGAAGAACCAATAACCAACACATTTTTAGGGCTATCAGCCGTAACTTCAGGCTTATTATTCTTAACGTATTCAATCTGCTCATTGACGTGAGCGATACAACCCTGAGGGTGCGCCGTGGTACAAACGAAACCACGTACTTTCGGCTTAATAATCATAAAAATACAACTCCAGATAAAAATATGGCGCTATTGTAACGTTTTTTTGGGGTAAAGGGGTACTACCAGCTTATTGATTGGGAAACAGGTCGAATTTAGGGCAGCCCGGAGCCTTGCTATTAAGTTATGGCCTGAATAGACTATGCAGCAGTTTGAAAACTAGTAAACATTATAATAAATCATCGAAGGAGAAAGGAAGAAATGTTATTTAAAAGTTTTGTGGTGTTGATGGCGTTGACAGTGGCCAGTATGGACGTATCGGCTTCTGTGAAATGGGACGAATTATCTTTAGATCCAAGCAAAATACCTAGCAAGGTTCACTATAAACTGGGCTCTGAAATGAAAACAGAAAAGGATGGGTTAAAGGTATCTTTTAAGTTACAAGCGATGCTTGCCATGGAAACTGATGTTGATGACGACATAGTTAGTTTTAGCGATACTTTAGATTTTGGAACTCGCTCAGGGTTATTTGCTACTGAGGCTAAAAGTGATAACTACCTTATGCCGATTTCTATCGTTAATAGGCAGTACCGAAGAGGTGAGCTAAAGCGTGAAATTGAAGCAGACTTCGATGAGATGGATTATGAGTTAGATTATGGCTCAAAAGTGGTAGAGCGTAGCTATCCGCAGGATACGTTGACTCTGAATGTCTTTTTAAGATATTTACCGCAGCTTCCAGCTGAAGACGGCTTTGAAACACGTGTTATGTTTTCTGACAAAACCCTAAAGAATGCTTTTTTGAACAAAAATGATTCTAAAGAAGTGACGATCAAGTATGTCGGTAAAACAAGTATCCAATCTGATGAACGCGAGGTTAATCATTTTGCTATTGAAGGGTTAAGTGGCGCTGCTAACTTTTATAGTGTTGGTGGTGAGGTAGTTCGGTTTGAACAAGGTGGTTCTAATGTTGCGGTCTTGATGTCTTCCCAAGAAGTTGAAGAGTACCTAGCACAAAAAGCTGTGTTTATTGAGAAAGCTAAGCTTAAAGCTGAAAAAGTAAAACAGTTTTCTAACAAAGCTTATGAGCTTATTAAAGAAGGTAATGTAGCCAAAGTGAAGAAGCTCTATGAAAAAGATCGGTTGAAAGTTAATTTACCTATTAAATTTAACAAACTTCCTTTACATTTGGCGGCCGAGTCCAATCAACCAAAGCTTGTTAAGCTATTTGTAGAGTATGGTGCAGAGATTAACCGTAAAGCAAAGTATGACAGAACTGCATTACATGCCGCTGTATGGGGAAAGTCTTTAGAAGCAGTAAAAGTATTAGTTGAGTTGGGAGCCGATGTGAACGTTAAGGATGCAAATGGCTTAACGCCTTTGGTTACTTCAAAGCGCCTACAAGGGCGAAAGGAAATTACTGGCTTTCTTGAAAGTCTGAAGTAGCGTTAAGGTCTATTTACTTTCAATAACTAACCGTTGAGACCAAGAGTTGGGGGTGATTTCAATTTCTGTACCCCCAACTATTTTTATAATAATAAGGTGATTAATTTGATAAGCAGCAATAATAAAGTAAAAGAGTTTTTTAATGCCATTCGTTCCAAAATAGAAATAACAGAGCATTGTTTTAATACAGGAGCTTCACAAGAGCAGTTAAACCACCTTGAAGTAATGATTGGTTATGAACTTCCTCTAACTTATAAAGAGCTTTTACGCTTTGCGAATGGAGAGGGCGAGAAAAGATTGTTAACAATGGGGTTGTTTTTCTCTAGCGTGCAAAATGTTATAGCTGAAATAGAGCGTTTTAAGTCTTATAAAGATCATAAGCCTGACAGTCTTTATCAAGATGGAATGGTGAAAGCTAGTTTATATAACCCGAAACGCCTACCGTTTGCCTCAGATCAGTCTGGTCAATACCTATGTATAGATTTTGACCCAGACAAAAATGGTAAATTTGGACAAGTTATTTATTTACCGAGTGCTGAGCCAGAACCTATTTCCGTTATCGCCAATACTTTTGATGAATTTCTTGATTTTATAATATCAGCAATCAACAACAATCAGCTAAGCGTATATGATGAGCGAGATGATTGGGATGAAGATGATTGGGATGAATGGAGAGAGGATGAGAATGAGGATTTGAGGAAAGTTGATGTGTATTTTGAAAAGCAATGGCGAGATGATTGGACAGATATTGCAGAGGATTATAACCGTAATCAATAGCTATGAGCTATAAAGTGACTGGGTACAAAGTATAACTTCTGATATTTGTATTTTTTCAAAGGAACGAGCGATTGGTTCACGCTTTTTATCATGTGGTTGTATTTACTGGCGGTAATAGCCCAGTCGGTTTGACCCGATGGGCTATGTGACTACTTGCAGGTTTCTCTTGTTTGCCTTTGATCTATTTAATTCCAGCCAGCGAATCTAAAGCCATTAACACCATTAGCAATGAAAGCTGCCGTGTGGGTATTGCTATCAAGCCAACTGACTTTGAACTTGGCAAAAATCTTCACTTGCGGCTGAACATTGTCTTTTGATCCTAAGTTTGAGGGTTCTGTGACTTCAGCATGAGCATCCAGTCTAAACGAGAAGCCCACATGGATTTTTACTACATTGAAGTGTACTGAAGGCATATAGTGACCATGAGCAATATCTGGCTTTGATGGTGTGGCGTAATAGGTTCCTTCGAGGCGTGATGTAGTATCGACAAGGATCCAGTCCTTAATCCAGGCATCATGCACATAAAAGCGCACATCTACACTTTTGCCTTCTCGAGCTTTTTCGTAATCCAGTGGGTCAGTATCTTTAATGATGACAGACGTGGTGGTGTCTTTAGCATTGCTAACGGCTTTATTGTCTTTAATAAACTCCCAAGCAAACTTAGTAACTTCGAGTGCCGTTTTAGCAGGATCGGATTTACCTTCCTGAAGTGTGTGAAGCTCTTGGGCTTGTGGTGTAACCCATTGCTCATCGACCAGTTTTGTCTTTAATCCTTGCTCGAAGTTGCCGTCTTCCGGTACTTCAAGAACTTCATACTCGCGCTTCATGAGAGTTTGTCCATTGGTGACATCTTCTAACACTGCGACCAGCTTTTGGCCTTGATAAACCGTTCTTTCTGGCTGATTCATATATACTCCTTGTAAATATTTATGGTGGTAAGAGGCTCATTTATACGACGTTCAAAGAAGCCTGGGTATCGCCCTAACGGGTTAACCCTACTTAAAATATCGGCTATCAATAATCTAAGGCACTGTTTTCATTAGGTAAATTTTGGTACTTTAGTTTTAACGAAGTTAAGGGCGAATAACATGAAAAAAGGTACGGGCTGTTTAACTGTCTTTGGAGGCATCTTTTTCCTAGCCGGTTTGGGGATATTTCTTTGGGGATTGTATGCCAGCATCAATGTCTGGCGCGCCCAAGATTGGTCACAGGTTGATGCTGAAGCGATCAGTTTAAACCAAGTAACTTCGACAAATGATGGAAGCACAACCTATGGTGTGCAGGGAACTTACCGGTATCATTTTAATGGAAAAGACTACCAGTCCGAGCAAATTTCATTCTATTCAGGTACCGATAATATCGGTGATTACCAGCAGCAACTCTACAGCAAGCTAAACCGAGCAAGAAACCAGCAGCGCTTAACGGCTTTTGTGAACCCTGAAAACCCAGAAGAAAGCGTGCTTGACCGCACCATGCGCTGGGGAATGCTGGGCTTTTACTCGATATTTTTAGTCGTATTCGGTGGTGTGGGTCTTGGTATTATTCTGTGGAGTCGGTGGGGCGCGAAGCGATTAGCTGAGAAAGAAGCCTTACAAGAAACTCATAGTGAAGAACCATGGTTGTGGCGTAAAGAGTGGCAGGGCAATGATTTTAGATGTCAAACCAAAAGCGCCTATAAGGTCATGCTCGGCTTTGCCATTATTTGGAATCTGATTTCGTTGCCGGGTGCTATTGGAGTGCTTCACGAGGGCAATTATTTCAAGGAGCCACTACAGCTGTTGGTGTTTTTGTTCCCGCTCGTTGGTATAGGACTCATTGCCATAACCGTTATCTATTACCGAAGGGAAAAAGCATTCGGCGATTCGAAACTTGTTTTGAATGAAACACCTTTGGTCATTGGTGGTCGAAATAAGGGAACCGTCATCATTGATGGCGATCTTAAGAGCTCAGAAGTCATGCTAACGCTAACCTGCCAGAGAGTGACGCGACGACGTACAGGCAAAGAAACGAGGACAACCACCAAAATCCTATGGCAAGATGATCAAAGACTGGCAGTTAAGCAACATCAGTCGCAACAGTTTGCGGTAGATTTTGAAGTAAAGATTCCAGAAGGCTGGCCTGAGTCAAGTGACTCGGACGTCAATAATAAAATTGAATGGGTCCTCAAAGTCGAGCAAAAACAAAAAGGACCAGACTTACAACTGATGTTCGAACTGCCTGCATTTGTGGTGGCACATCGACTAGACGCCGAGTTACCGGAAGACGACTTGTTCGTACAGCCAGAGTCCTACGATTCAGCTTCCTCGAAAGGGGGTGATTGGCGTTATCTGGATATTGTCGAGTCGTTTTCAAATCATGGGAGAGAGTATTACTTCAGGCCTTTCCGCCACAAAGCCGTTGGCATATCGACCTTTATCATCGGCTTGGTGTTCTCCTCAATAGGCGTAGGTATTTTTATGGCGGAGTCCAGTTACCTTTTCCTCATTGCCTTCGGCGGTATAGGCTTACTGTTATTAAGTATTGGACTGCATGTCATCTTCTTCAAGAGCCGCATAGCGGTGAGCTCCGGGGCTCTTATCTGCCGGAAAGGAACCTTATTTAACAAGACCTATCGCTTCGATAAAAGTGATATTCAGAGTATCAGCCGAGGTAGTAATATGAGCTCTGGTGACAAGAAGTATTATCATATTGCGGTCAACTCAAAAGATGGTCGAAAAGAAGTTATCGCCAAGTACTTGCTGAATTCAAACGATGTGGATGACTTTATTCAGCACCTCAACAACGAGTTGGGGAGGCGGCTTTAACCAAACAACAAGTAAGATGTACTTTTTGTGGTTCATAAAGTCTTTTATACACATACATATTGATTAGAACGATAAAAAATTGATATTAATCAGGGGCTTATCTATACTGCTTCTTGGCTTGTTCATTCCGTTAACGAAACAATAAGGTTTAACAGCCAGTAAAACTATTACAACTTAACAAACAACAATTCTGGGTAATCTATGAATTTTTCTAAAACTTTGGGCGTACTAAGTGCGTCAATTTTACTTGTGGCGTGTGGCAGTAGCGAAGATCCTCAAGCATTTGGTGAAGATCTTTTTGATAAATTAAAACAAGGTCAGTCCGAGGCAATTATTGAATTAACTGCTAATGAAGACGACTACTATTGGATGGTTGCTGAAAAAAGTAAGGAAGGAGAGGCGAGTAAAAAGCCAAGTCCAGCCGAGGTGAGTCAGCATGTGGCGAAGCAAAAGCGCAAAGTCGAAAAAGCCATAAAGGAAATTATAGCCTACGGCAAAATGAACGGTGGCTGGGATAACGCGACATTAGCTAAAGTTGAGTTTGATGAACTTGGCGATGATTTTTCTCAGGATATAACTCTTCATATTGAGATCGATGAGAAGCAATACCGAATTCTTTTTGATGATGTAGCATCAACGGATCGTGGTCATGTGTTAGCTGACGACCCTCGCTGGTTAGGTTTATCGTATGATCCACAGTTTGATAAATTGATTGGTGAGAAGCTAAGCGTTAAGCCAAACAATGTTTTTGTGAGCTGCCAGACACCTCAAGATGTTACTAAGCTTGATATTCTACTCAGAGGCAAATCAAACAACTCCGAAGTTACACAGTTCCTAAATAGCGGAAACTGCACAGCTAATAAATCATCTTCAGCGGTTACGGTGACTATTGAGGAACTCGGTGAATACACCTATAGTTCGCAAAAGAACTACTTCGATAAGAAAGCAGAGTTTCCTTTTGAAGATATCAAGATTAGCTTTGATATCGACGGTCAATCAAAAACCGGTTGGACATACGTCCGGTGGTTAGCCGACCAAGCGAACTAATCAACGTTAATAGCTAAAGCCGTGTTTATCACGGCTTTTTTTATGCCCAGCAACTCCCCATCTCCTTTAAGCAGAAAACCGAATAACTCCTTTCATAGCTAGCGAGTAGTGTTTATAATTTACTCAGTTGTGGTAGCTATAACGCTGTCATACTACCCGCAAGAACCATCTCTTTGCTTACTAGAGCACTAAACCCCGAAATCATCAGGATATCCCCATGAGTCACGCCGCTTTTGCAACTTTAAACCTTAAACCTGAGCTGACTGCTAACCTTGCTGAGTTAGGGTTTGAAGGCATGACACCGATTCAGGCGCAAGCATTGCCGCAGGTGCTCGACGGTAAAGACGTCATCGCCAAAGCGAAAACCGGCTCGGGTAAAACTGCGGTGTTTGGTTTAGGCATTCTCGAAAAACTCGACCCAAAGAACTTTTCAGTGCAATCGGTGGTGATGTGCCCAACACGCGAACTGGCAGAGCAGGTGGCGGAAGAAATACGCCGTTTAGCACGCCCAATCGCTAATGTGAAAATTTTAACGCTATGTGGCGGAACGCCGCTGCGCCCACAAGCGGACTCGCTTAAGCATGGTGCGCATATCGTGGTTGGAACGCCTGGCCGTATTCTTGACCATCTGGAAAAGCAAACTTTAGAGTTGGATGATGTCACGACCTTAGTGCTCGACGAAGCCGATAGAATGCTAGACATGGGCTTTCAAGACGCCATGGACGATATTGTTGACGAGATCCCAAGGCAGCGCCAGACATTGCTATTCAGCGCGACTTACCCTAAAGAAATCGCTGCTGTCGCCGAGCGCGTTATGTACGATCCGCTATTGATTGAAAGCGAAGATCAACACACCAGCGCCAGCATCGAGCAAGACTTCTACCGAATCAGCGACGAAGGCGAGCGTGATGTTGCCGTACGATTATTGCTACTACAATTCCGCCCTGACTCCACCGTGATCTTCTGTAACACCAAGCGCCACGTCAAAGACTTAACCCAATACCTAAAAAGTCACGGCTTCAGCGTCCTAGCGCTACATGGCGATCTTGACCAGAAAGAGCGTGACCAAGCCCTCGTGCGTTTCACCAACAACAGCGTCTCGATCATGGTCGCCACCGACGTCGCCGCCCGTGGTCTCGATATCGACTCGCTCGACTTAGTGATTAACTACCACATCGCCAGCGATTCCGAAGTCCACGTCCACCGTGTCGGCCGAACTGGCCGCGCAGGCAATAAAGGCCACGCCTGCTCAATCGTTATCAATAAAGAAAAGCACAAACTCAAGCGTCTTGGTGAATATTTAGGTCAAGAATTAGAAACTTTCGGACTACCCGACACAAAGCTATTAAACCAACCAACCTACAAAGCCCCAATGTCTACCATCCAAATCGACGGAGGTAAAAAGCAAAAACTCCGCCCCGGCGATATTCTCGGCGCACTTACAGCAGACTACAGAATCGAAGGCAACGACGTTGGCAAAATCCAAATCGCCAACAGCTGGGCCTACGTCGCCGTGAAAAACGACATCCTCGACGCCGCACTACAACTATTAAACGGCGGCAAAATGAAAGGCAAGAAATTTAGAGCAAGGAAGATTTAGATTTGCCTCAAAATACCAAATAAATTTGTCATTCCCGCGAAAGCGGGAATCTACTCTTTGAGCATAAATAGATCGGTACTCTTTACTCTCCTTCGTCTCTAAGCATTATTCTGATTGTCATCCCGCTACTGTGACTGTAGGGAATACCTTTAGGTAATAGCGGGATCCAGTGACTCTAAAAATAACTTACCTATTTTGTTTCCCTAAAACTAACAATGCAATTGTGCATTAAATGAGCAGTTGCAAAAAAGTGTGACGCAGTTTACATTGTTTCAGGGAAGACAAAGGGAGAAATAAAATGAAAACTAAGTGGTTACTTGGAGCATTTCTATTTGCATTCACGTTTGCAGCAGACGGCCATAGCGGTAGATTAGATAAAAAGGGCGGTCATAATTGTAGCAAGAAATCTAAAGAGAAAGGCCTATGCTCTGGTTACCACTATCATCGGGATGGTGATATAGCTCATAGCCATGATAGTGAAAAGCATTCTCACGTAGCTGAAAAATCTAAAAAAGAGAAAGCAGTTGCCGATACACCTACTACTTAAAATCGCAAGGAAAAGTTATTTTAAACGTACTCTGACCCCAATTATTAAAATGGAACGAGAATCAAGTAATGGTAGTCATGACGAATAATATCAAAAAAGAAGAATTTCCCTCTTATATCAAACAACAAATTGAAAAAGGAAATGTAATTCTATTTCTTGGCTCCGGGTTTAGCAAAGGCTCAAAATGCTCAGAAGGAAAGTCTCCACCATCAGGTGAGCAGCTTAGGAATGAATTATGTGATGAATACCTAGATGGAGAAATGAAAGAAAAACCGTTAATTACTGTAGCTAATTATGCAAAGAACGAAAGCAGTAGGAGGGTTGTTGAGCAATTCATTAAAGATAGATTAATTAACCTATCACCGGAAAGTTATCATCGCGCAATATCCAATTTTAAATGGCACTCTATCTTTACCACAAATTATGATTTGGTTTTGGAAAATGCATATTCAGAAAACAAAAACAGAAGGCAAGAATTAGCACCTATACTTTCAGATGAACAGGATTTCAGTGAAATAATAAAAGATAAAGATAATCTTCCATATTTTAAGCTACATGGATGCATTACAAACATAGGCTCAGAAGCCCCTTTGACATTAACCACCGAAGAATATGCTAAGCACAAAAAGAATAGGATTAAATTGTTTCGGCATTTGCGCGATAACGCCAGAGATAAACCGATAATTTTTATTGGTTACTCTATAAGTGATCCAAATATCAACTCTATTTTGTTTGATCTCACTGATAATAATATTGAGCGGCAGATGTATGTAACTGTTGACCCTGGCCTTAATGAATTTGACAGCAGAATGTGGTCTTCACACAGGATACATCCGATTAAAGCAACTCTGGAACAGTTTGTAAGTTTCCTTGATGGCTCAATTGACACAAGAAAATACGACTTTTCAGTAGTGAATGAGCAAAGAGATAACCCTATATATAAATATATACCTAAAGATATTTCAATATCGCCTGATGCTATAGAGTACATAAATTCAGAATTAAAGTTTATCCATAATGAAATGACAGTTACGGGGGTTACTCCAAAAGATTTCTATAGAGGCCTTGATATAGGTTGGGGTGGCATACACCAAAAATTAGATGTGGAGAGAAGAGTCTGCAATAGAATCATTTCAAGTACCATAGACCACTTAGATGAAAAATCTCCAACTGTTATTTTATTAAAAGGGTTTGCGGGTAGTGGTAAAACTATTGTTTTAAAGAGATTTTCATGGTCTATGGCATTTGATTTTGAAGAACCATTATTTTATTTAAACAAGGGAGGTGTATTGAGATTAGACTTGGTAATGGAAGTTTTAAGCTCGTTTAACAGGAGAGTGATTTTAGTAATAGATGATGTTCTTCATTCATCTGCAGAGTTTATGAACTTGGTGAATGCAATAAAGTCTGCGGACCTAAATGTATTAATAATAGTATCCGCTAGAAATAATGAGTGGAACCAAGATACCAATGAGTGTGATAGTTTAATTGATAACACGTTTGAGTTAGGTAAGCTATCCGCAAAAGCTATACCAAGTTTAATCAAAGAACTTACAAAGCATAAATGCTTTGAAGATAGTGTCTTAAATAACTATAACGAAAATGATCTCATCGTACATTTTGAAGATAAGTTGGATAAGTTGCTGTTAGTAGCATTGCACGAAGTTACTTCTGGAAAAACATTTGAAGAAATCATTGTTGATGAATTTAAAAGAATAGTACCTACCCAAGCTAAGATTATATACAAAGATATATGTACTTTAAATAGACTTGGTGTGCCAGTTAGAGCAGGTTTAATATCACGCGTATCAGGTATAAAGATTGAGGACTTCAATAAGCACTTTTTAGCTCCTCTTGAACATGTTGTAACAGTATTTATGGATTATTACTCTAGAGATTATGCCTACTCTTCCAGGCATCCATATATTGCTGAAATAGTATTTAACCACACAATTGGAAGCCAAGAAGAAAAGTACGAACAAATAGTCAGGTTGGCAAGTAAAATGAATTTAGACTATACATCCGACAACCAGGCTTTTAGGAAAATAATATCCGGTAAAAAGCTTGCAACGATGTTCTCTGATAAATCATATGCCTTAGGTATTTACGATATTTTTGAAAAAATTGGTGCAGATTCATCACATATAAACCATCAAAAAGCAATGTTTGAAATACATCACTCAAACGGAAACCTAAAAAGCGCATTGAGTTTTATAGCAGAAGCTAAGAATCAGTCTGAATACGGAGATACTAATAGGGCAATAAAGCATACAGAGGGTACAATATTACGAAAACTTTCTAGGAAGGAGCCTAACGTTTTACTAAAAAGTAAATATAGAGAAAATGCTAAAGACATCTTTAAAGAATTAATGTCAGGAAAACCAAATGATTCTAGAAACCATGTAGGTTACTTATATACTTTACTTGATGAACTTAATGACATGAGAGAAGCTACTGAAAGTTTAAGTGATGATGAAGTGTTCGTAGATACTGTAAAGAAAGCACAGTCAACAATTAATAAAGCTCTGCAACTATTTCCCTCTGATACACATGTCCTTGAAGTTGAAGCAAGATTAGAAAATTTTTTACAGAACTTTGAGAAAGCAAGAGAACTTATAGAAAAAGCTTATTCTATAAATTCAGACAACTTTTATGTAACTATAAGACATGCGAGAAATCTTGTTAAATCAAATAAAGAGAAGGAGGCTATCAAGATTTTAGGTGATTCCCTTGCTAAGCAGCCAAATAACATGGCGATCAACTTTGAAATAGCTAAAATATTAATTAGTAAAAATGATGAAGGACTATTACCTCAGATAGAAACATATTTAAAACGTAGTTTTGCAAAATTTGATGGTAATTACCTAGCTCAACTTTGGTATGCAAGGCATCATTATCTTTATGGAGACTACAGTGTAGCTAATGAGATTTTTTCGCACTTAAAATCAGCTAGAATCTCTCCGGCAGTGAAAAATAACGAAAAAGGTATAGTTCTAGACTCAAATAATTCCCCAATGATATATAGTGGGTACATTAAACAAGACCATGGTAATTTCTATTTTATTTATTCAAACGAGCTGCGTGATACTGTTTTTGCGCATCAAGACGATTTCAATGATGATGTTGATGATGATAATATTCTGAACAAAAATGTAAGTTTTAACTTAGTTTTTACAATGAAAGGGCCAAAAGCTAAGAATATACATATATTGAAATAACAATTGATGGGGTAAGAGTACAGTTCCTGTACTTGAGATGAACTAGATAAGATACTAGGTAACAAAAAAGGCTTACAGATTGCTCTGTAAGCCTTTTTTAATATGGTAGCTATGGGTGGACTTGAACCACCGACCCCAGCATTATGAATGCTGTGCTCTAACCAGCTGAGCTACATAGCCTTAATTCAGTGGCGCGTATTTTCGTGATTTCGGGGCTTTATGTCAAGCCTAAAACGATAAAACAATCAGATTTTTTTCTTTAATCGGAAGTCCGATGTTTATGAGCCGAGGTTACCCGGTCAGGCCGGGTAATGACGTGCTATTTGAAAATATGCGCCTTTTTTGTAATCGGTTATACGTTGAAGCGGAAGTGCATGACGTCGCCGTCTTTGACGATGTAGTCTTTGCCTTCTAGGCGCCATTTTCCGGCTTCTTTAGCGCCTGCTTCGCCGTTTCCTGCGATGTAGTCGTCGTAAGCCACGACTTCGGCGCGGATGAAGCCTTTTTCGAAGTCTGTGTGAATCACGCCAGCGGCCTGCGGGGCTGTGGCGCCGACTTTAACTTGCCATGCGCGGACTTCCTTTTCACCTGCGGTGAAGTAGGTCTGTAGCTCTAGCAAGTTGTAACCAGCGCGGATTACTCGGTTTAAGCCAGGTTCTTCTAGGCCTAGGTCGTTGAGGAAGTCGATTTTGTCTTCATCATCTAGAGCAGCGATTTCAGATTCGATAGAGGCGCAGATTGGCACCACTTCGGCGTTTTCTGAGGCGGCGAACTCACGAACTTGGTCTAGGAGAGGATTATTTTCGAAACCGTCTTCGCTGACGTTGGCGATGTACATGGTCGGCTTAATCGTGATCAGCTGGAACTTGCGCATGAGTTTGCGCTCGTCTTTGTCTAAGTCCATGCTGCGTAGGGCGTTACCTTCGTCGAGGCAGGCTTTCGATTTCTCTAGCAGCTCTAATTCGATTTTGGCGTCTTTGTCGCCGCTTTTAGCGACTTTCGCGGTTTTGATGATGCGTTTTTCAACCGCTTCAAGATCCGCAAGCGCTAGCTCTGTGTTAATCGTTTCGATATCAGCCAATGGATCGACTTTACCATCGACGTGTACCACGTCGTCGTTGGCGAAGCAGCGCACCACGTGGGCGATAGCGTGAGTTTCACGGATGTTGGCGAGGAATTTGTTACCTAAGCCTTCGCCTTTAGAGGCGCCCGCAACCAAACCTGCGATATCCACAAACTCCATGGTCGCTGGTAAGATTTTTTGTGGCTTAGCGATCGCTGCGATGGCGTCTAAGCGCGGATCAGGGATTGGTACTACGCCAGTATTCGGCTCAATCGTACAGAAAGGGTAGTTGGCGGCGTCGATGCCTGCGTCTGTCAGTGCATTGAAAAGTGTTGATTTTCCAACATTGGGCAAGCCCACGATTCCACAATTTAGTGCCATGTTACGTCTCTCTACGATTGTTTGGGTTATTCAGCGCCAATTTTTACGCTGTGTAGTCGTTGTACGGCTTTGTCCCAGTCGCCATTTAATAGCGTTGGGGTTTCGCGTACCGCTTCATCGATGGCGAGGTTGATGGCGTTACGATCATCAGGACTCGGCTTGCCGAGCACGTAACCCGTGACTTGGCTTTTGTGTCCTGGATGGCCGATGCCAACGCGCAAGCGGATGAAGTCTTTGTTGTTACCTAATTTACTGATGGTGTCACGCAAACCGTTGTGACCACCGTGTCCGCCACCTTTTTTGAGCTTTAGCGTGCCCGGGTCGATATCCAGCTCATCGTGTGCGACGAGGATTTCTTCGGGAGCAATTTTATAAAAGTTAGCGACGGCCTGAATGGCTTTGCCGCTGACGTTCATAAAAGTGGTGGGGATTAATAATTTGATTTCTTCAGAGCCAATTAAGCCTTTGGCGAAGAGGCCATGGAACTTACTTTCGACTTTGAAGGGGATGTTATAAGCTCGTGCCAGTTCTTCGACATACCAGGCACCAGCGTTATGACGGGTATCTTGATATTGTGAGCCTGGATTGGCCAGACCCACAATTAATTTGATGCTAGACATTGTCTAACTCAAGGCGTTCGAAGTGAACGAAGAATTAATCTTCGTTCTTTTCTTCTGCGTCGTCGCCTTCGTCACCTTTCTGTTCGCTAGCTGGAACTTCAGTTTCATCAACTTCGTCAGCGTCGTCTTCAACTTCTTCAACCGCTGGCGGTACCATGTTAGCTACAGTTAGGTCGTTCTCTTCAACATCACCGTGCATGAAGGCAACTAGCTCAACGCCTTCTGGCAATGTGATTTCACTCAAGTGGATAGAGTCACCAATGTTCATCTCACCTAGGTCAACTTCGATGTACTCAGGTAAGTTACGTGGACGACATGAGATCTCAACCGTTGTTAATTGGTGAGACATTACGCCACCGTCTTTCTTACCAGGTGCTTTATCTTCGTTGATGAAGTGCAATGGAACGTTAGCTTCCATGTTTTCACCACGTACGATGCGTTTGAAGTCAACGTGTAGTAATTTTAGTTTGTATGGGTGACGTTGAAGGTCTTTGATAAGAACTTCTTCAGTTTCACCGTCGATTACTAGGTTGATGATTGAAGAGTACGCTGCTTCGTCGTCAAGCATGTTGTTGATTTCGTCATGCTCTAGAGTGATTGACTTAGCGTCTTCTTTACCGCCATAAACGATGGCAGGGATTTTGTCCGCAAGGCGACGTAGGCGGCGGCTCGCACCTTTCCCTATATCGCTGCGTGATTCAGCTTTTAATGTAAAATCGCTCATTGTGTTTCTCCACAAGTTGAGTGTAAGTAAAGGTTAAGCCTTGCGACCAGGCTCAACCCGAAAAAATCGGACGCGAATTATACCGTGATCAAGAAGTAAGAAGCTAGCCTCTTTAGGGCTAATTTCAAGGTTTTTTGGGCATTTCGGCGGATTTTGGGTGTGATTTTGTGTGAAAGGGGGGCTAGATACAAAAATCCCGCGGCAATGCGCGGGATTTTGATGTGTTCGAGCAATGGATTATAGCGTCATACGCTAGTCCAAGACTTTTAGTCTAAGAACACCTTAATCCAAGAACATAGTCGAAATCGATTCTTCAGTGTTCACACGGCGAATCGACTCACCTAATAGCGGTGCTAAGTCCAGTACTTCAATACGATCGCAAGCTGTTGCTTCGTCGCTCAAAGGAATCGTATTGGTAATAACAAGCGCATCAAGATCTGAGTTATTCAGGTTGTCGATAGCTTTACCCGATAAAACTGGGTGAGTCGCGTAAGCCGAAACGCTATTCGCACCGTTATCTTTTAGTGCTTTCGCTGCTTGGCAAAGCGTGCCAGCCGTATCAACCATGTCATCAACGATAACGCAGTCACGACCTGTCACATCACCGATGATGTTCATCACGCCGACTTCGTTAGCGCGCGGACGACGTTTATCAATGATTGAAAGGTCTGCGTCGTTTAAACGTTTCGCGATAGCGCGAGCACGAACAACGCCGCCTACGTCTGGCGATACAACCATCAGGTTTTTGCCAGCTTGTGCTGTGATGTGATCAAGAAGCACTGGCGTCGCGTAAACGTTGTCTACTGGAATATTAAAGAAACCCTGAATCTGATCGGCGTGTAGGTCAACCGTTAATACGCGGTCAAAACCAACACCACTGATCATGTCAGCGACGACTTTGGCACTAATCGGTACACGCGCTGAGCGAACTCGGCGATCTTGGCGTGCATAACCAAAGTAAGGAACAACCGCTGTAATACGCTTTGCTGAAGCACGCTTTAACGCGTCAGCCATAATGATCAACTCCATTAAGTTGTCATTCGTAGGCGCACAGGTTGATTGAATAATGAAAACGTCTTTACCACGAACATTCTCAAGGATTTCAACATTGCATTCGCCATCGCTAAAACTAGACGAGTTGATTTTACCAAGAGGAACTTTGAGATAGGTAGAGATACGTTGAGCGAGATCAGGAGTGGCGTTACCACTAAAAAGCATTAAATCTGACATCGGAAAGCCCTGTGTTTTGCCCCAAATTCACAAGCAGAGAGTTGATGTTTAAAGTAAAGAAAATGGCAGGGGTAGCTGGATTTGAACCAACGAATGGCGGCATCAAAAGCCGCTGCCTTACCGCTTGGCGATACCCCTGCAATGTTGCACCTTAAACGAGCGGAGAGGTGTTGATTCCTCGTGCTGTTAAGGTTAGCCAGCGCTGCTTGCACAGTGCCGCTATTTTACGGACTTCTCGCTCATTGTCAAAGGTTAAGAACACACAACTTCCAGTTCCTGTCAGCGTTGCTTTTCCAAATTTACTAAGAAACTCAAGAGCTTCCAGTACTTCCGGATAGAGCTTCGCGACAAGAGGCTCAAAGGCGTTGTAACCAAGTTCTAAACTTGCCTCTGTGCGAGTGGCGCGTAATTTAATCGGTTTGTTGTCTCTTGTCAACGCTGGATGTGAAAAAATTTTCGAAGTGTTTATTTTTACATCAGGATAGACAATTAAATACCACTTTTCGGGCACTTTGGTCTCGGTTAAAATTTCACCAATGCCTTCAGCCCAAGCGGTTTTGCCTTTCACAAAAACCGGCACATCGGCACCAAGATTTTTTCCAATCTCACAGAGCTGCTCGTTAGGTAGTCCAAGTGACCATAAATGGTTCAACGCGACCAAGGTTGTGGCTGCGTCAGAACTGCCGCCACCAAGCCCAGCTCCCGACGGTAGTTTTTTATCCAGTTTGATAGAGGCACCATCAGAGGACTTTCTATAAGGGAGGAGTGCGCGAGCGGCTTTGATGACTAGATTGTCGTCGCTAGGGACTTCGTCGTAGTCGGATTCGAGTGTGACTTCGCCAGAATCGTTGGGCTTTATCCATAACTCGTCGCCAATATCGAGGATTTGGAACAGGGTTTGCAGTTCGTGATAACCATCATCGCGCTGCCCTAGGATTCGTAACTCAAGGTTAAGCTTAGCTGGAGCAGGCCAAAAGGAATAGCCCTGTTCGTTAGTGAAGCCCGTTGGATGTTCGAAACTCATCGGCTAGTCTCCGCTTTGAGCTAAATCCCAAGAACGAATCGAGAGGACGATTTTGTTCTCACCTTGCTCGCCATTGTCCTGAACGATGCGGATCTTATCTGGCATCTTTAGCTCAATAGTGTCGTCACCGTTGTTACTCATACTGGTTTTAGGTTGCTCGGCGACGTCATAGCGTACATAGTCGACCGTATAATTAAGGTACTTAATCTGTTGTAGGGTGCCGTCGGCGTTAATCAAGAGGTCACTTTTGTTGATGCCTGTGGGCAAGCCCTTGATCCAGTCCTGCATTAAGGTGACTGGAATATCCCAGCCTGAGACACCATAAAGCAGTTGGCGAGCATCAAAGCCTTCGTAGTGTTGGTCGTCACCAGTCGATAGCGTGCTGAGGCTCGGCTGGACTTTTAAGATCATGTAGGTTTGCCCAAAAGCGCCATACATTCTAAAGGTGAAGCGGTTGGGTTCTTGCTGTTGCCATAAAAAGTTTGAGGAAAAACTGTCGTCAGGGTGCGTGATTCCGATTCGTCCTTTGAGTTGGTACTGCTCAAAAGTTTTTAATAGCTTGTAATGCTTTTGCCACAGAGGGTCGTCCCAAACGGTGGTTTCTTGTTTGACGGGTACGGTTTCACAAGCGGCAAGCAAAAGTATGAACAATGAGCTGATAACGAGATTTTTTATGGTTTTTATCGACATAACGTGTTGGGAACAACCTTATGTTTGTTGGAATGTAAGTTTGGGACGCTAGACTAACGGTTTAATAGGTTAGCCTCTGGGAAACGCCTTAGTGTGCGCAAAATATACTGGTTATTAGGGTTCATACGCAAGGCTTTTTGCCACACCGCAATGGCTCGCTCCTGTAAATCCATGCTCCAAAGCACTTCACCTAGGTGCGAAGCGATTTCTGGACTTTCCTGTTGTTTGTAAGCCATCTCGAGGTATTTTAAGGCTTCATCATAATTGCCAAGACGGTAGTGAACCCAGCCCATGGAGTCTTGAATGGCAACATTATCAGGCTGCACTTGGTAGGCGCTTTCGATCAGGCTCTTCGCTTCTTCTAAAGAACGATTCAAATCGGCGAGGGTATAGCCTAGCGAGTTTTTGGCGTGGTGATGGTCTGGATCGATCTTAAGTACCTGCCGTAAATCGCGCTCCATTGAGCTGTAATATTCTAATGGCTCAGCTGCCAGAGCTTTGCTGTACAAGAGCTCGACATTGTCTGGCTCATTCTCCACCGCGTCTTCGAGCAGCTGGTAAGCCAGCAAGTAACTGTTGCGACCTTGCAGGAAATTAGCGCCAATCAGCACAATGTCGTTCTTTAGCTGTGGGGTCTCCACGCTTTGTTGTAACGACTTAACGGATGCAATGAACTCAGCAACGGATTGCGTTTGGTTTAACAACTGTAACTTTAAATAGAACAAGAAAGGTTTGTTTGGGCTGACCTGCAACGCAGAAGTAATGCGTCGCTCGGCTTGCTCGTAATCGCCCGACTGGGTAAGCAGGTTGATTTCAAACTCTAACAAGCGTTGTCGATCATCGAGACCGACGGTGCGTTGCGCCGACCGTAAACTATTGATTGCTCGTTGCATCATGTCGTTTTCAGCATAGAGCTGTGCCAGTTCGGTGCGTGCAGTCATGTAGTAACGACCGATGGGAACCATTTCGTAGCAGCTGTAGGCCTTAATGAAGTCATCCACGCGTGATGCTGAATCTGCGCAGTAGTAACTGCTAATTTCGGTTTTGTAGTTGTCCTGCGCCAGTTGCCAGAAAAGTTGGCTGGCTTTGGCATAATTTTCCATGGCGTAGTAGCTGCTGGCTTCAAGGAACTGAGTTTGTTTGTCTTTGGGACGCTCCTCGAGCACACGGCTGAAAGCTGTTAAAGCGTCAGCAAAGCTTCTTTGAGTATAGAGTAACTCACCAATTTTATAAGTTTGATCAAGCGTTAATTGGTTATTCTGTAGCACTTGGCTGAGGTAGTGTTGACGCTGTTGGTCGGAATTTAGCGCCAACGCTTCTCCTTTTAACTCAATCGCTGACAAGAAATTCGGTTGTTTGGAGAGCGTGAAATCCAGTAGCGACAAGATACGATCGTATTGCTCAAGGGGCTGGCTCGACTTTAGACGCAAATAGGCTTCGGCCGTGGCTATGATCGGTGATGATAGCGGCTGATTGACCTGCTCAAAAAAGGCGATGAAGTCTGCTTCTTCTTGGAAACTGGCCATGCGAAGAAGTTCGTAAAGTTTTTCATCGTCACTTTCAGGTAGCAGCGGAAGTAATTGATGTAAATAGCCTTGAGCTTGTTGTTGCTTGTTTTGAGCTAGGCTCGCGATCAATGCAATTTTGTAGGCATTCTTATCATTGGGATCTGATGCCACCCATAAATCGATAGCTTCCAGAGCATTGGTGTAGTCACGCTCAATAAGGGCGACCATGGCGGCACGAGAGGATAACTCCTTACTGCCCGTTTGTTCAGCTGCGTAAAAGTAGTTGCTTTGAGCAACGTCGTAAAGTTTTTGTTTGTTGGCAATGTTCGCCAGAAGGATACTGAAGTAAAGCTGACCGCGGTCTTCGGCTGATAAATTGGTAACAGAAGGGTGCTCCGGTGTTTTGGGGACACTGGCTTCCGTGGGTGTTTCAATCTTTTGAGGCTGTGTTGTTGAACATGCGGCGAGCAAAATACAGCAAGTTGAAACGAGTATGGTTTTAGCCGAAAAACGTCTATTCATCCGTATAGTATAAAAGATTCCGATAAACTTTTTGTGAAGGTGCTCCGCATCCTGTATTTAAAAGCCAATCGTTTTCAGTTCATCTTGAACCAAAAGGCTCAAATAGCGTGTGAGTGAGGAGTACATAAAGGCTTTCATCGAAATGAAGCGACCTATCGACAGATTATCAGGAAAAAGGTGGGAGTACAGCGCAAAAATGTCTTTTTGACGAATTTTTAAAATTAGCGGACGCATTGAAGCGGTGTTATAATTCGCGCCAATTGCATGTCTTAGTGTTTTCGCTAGTGCTTTTGCTAAGACCGTCATGCCTTTTGTGAGAGACCTTTTTGATAGCTGCTTCTAACCTATGTCTTTGATTGTTTTAGGAATTAACCATAAAACTGCGCCACTCGCCATCCGTGAGACGGTTGCTTTTGCCGATCATGAGTTGGGTGAAATCATGGCGGAGGTTAAAGAGAAAACGGGCGGTTCTGAAGTCGCTTTATTATCAACCTGTAATCGAGTTGAGTTTTATCTATCGAATGAGTCGTTAAGCCATGAGCAAATCAAAGAGCAGTTACTGGTTTGGTTGAAAGCCAAAAAAGAGCTGAATGATGACTTGGAAGCGTCGATTTATTATCACAAAGGCTTGGATGCGGTGAAGCATTTAATGCAGGTTGCCAGTGGTTTGGACTCGATGGTGCTTGGTGAACCTCAAATCTTGGGGCAGCTAAAAGCTTGCTATCAAAAAGCTAGGCGCGCAGGAGCGGTGGAGCAGATCATGGAGCGTTTGTTCCAGAAAACTTTCGCTGCTGCTAAACGCGTGCGTCACGAAACTGATATCGGTTCGAATCCCGTGTCGGTGGCGTATGCGGCGGTGACTTTGGCTCGACATATTTTCGCAGATTTCTCCAAGTTAACAGTGTTGTTCGTTGGTGCAGGTGAAACCATCGAGTTGGCCGCGCGCCACTTAGAGCAAAGCGGCGTTAAGCAGATGATCATGGCGAATCGAACCTTAGCCAATGCTCATAAATTGGCTGACGAGTTCGGTGGTAAAGCGGTGGGGCTCGACGCTATTCCTCATTATTTAGCGCAGGCGGATATCGTGATTAGTTCGACGGGAAGTATGTTGCCGATTATCGGTAAAGGTATGGTCGAAACCGCGATTCAAGAGCGTCGCCGAAAAAGTATGTTTATGGTGGATTTGGCGGTACCACGAGATATCGAAAGCTCGGTGGCTAAGTTGGATGATGTCTACCTCTATAGCGTTGACGATTTGGAAGGCGTGATTCAAGAAAATATGCAGGCTCGCCAAGAAGCAGCTGAAGAAGCCTTAGTGATACTGGATGAGTTTGCCGAGGATTTTGAAAAGTGGCATGCTGGCCGCCAGAAGCATGATACAGTGCGTGAGCTGCACCAAGTATTCGCTGACATTGCTCAGGCAGAATTGGAGCGGGCCAAAACACAGTTAAAGAACGGTAATGATATTGAAGCTGCGTTAGAGCATTTTTCACACCGTTTGACCAAAAAGTTTTTGCACCAGCCGATGGTGTGGTTGCGAGAAGATGATGAAGAGTTGGACCGTCATGAGATTACGCGGCAGCTATTCCAGCTTGACAAAAGCTCTGATGATTAAGTAAAACCACATCTTACTGGTTGTTTTAAAAAGAATTTTACCCATAGGATTAAAGAAAATAGCATGTTGCAGGATTCTGTTAGTCAAAAGTTAGAAGGTCTGGTTGATCGCCACGAAGAATTAGAAGCTTTGTTGGGCGACCCTGAGATTATTTCTGATCAAAATAAATTTCGCGATCTTTCGAAAGAATATTCTCAGCTAGAAGAGGTCGTAAAAGCCTTTCAGGAGTATCAAGAAGCGGTTGAAAATCTTGAAAATGCAGAAGAAATGCTGAAAGACGACGATCCTGACATGCGTGAAATGGCTCAGGAAGAGTTAAAAGCATCAAAGGCAACCATTGAACAGTTGGAAGTTGACCTGCAAAAGTTGTTGTTACCGCGCGATCCCAATGATGACAAAAATACTTTCCTTGAAATCCGTGCTGGAACTGGTGGTGATGAGGCGGCGATTTTCGCTGGCGATTTGTTCCGTATGTACAGTAAATATGCGGAAAAGAAGCGCTGGCAAGTCGAAGTGATCAGCGAAAGCCAAGGTGAGCACGGTGGCTATAAAGAAATTATTCTGCGTATCGTTGGTGATGGCGTGTTCTCGCACTTAAAATTTGAGTCTGGCGCGCATCGTGTTCAACGTGTTCCAGAAACTGAGTCGCAAGGCCGTATCCATACCTCGGCTTGTACCGTGGCCGTAATGCCAGAAGCGGATGAGTTGGATGCGATTGATATCAACCCAGCAGATTTAAAAGTCGATACGTTCCGTGCGTCTGGCGCGGGTGGTCAGCACGTTAACAAAACCGACTCGGCGATTCGTATTACTCACTTGCCGACCGGTGTGGTGGTTGAGTGTCAGGACGAGCGCTCACAGCACAAAAACCGTGCTAAAGCCATGTCTGTGTTACAGTCGCGTTTGCAAGCCGCGGAAGAAGCGAAGCAGCAGTCTGAACAGACTGAGATGCGCCGCAACTTAGTCGGCACGGGTGATCGTTCGGATCGTATTCGTACCTATAACTACCCGCAAGGTCGTATGACCGATCACCGTATCAATTTAACCTTGTATAAGTTGGATGAAATCATGGAAGGGGATATTGACCAGATCCTTGAGCCACTGGTTCAAGAGCATCAAGCCGATCAGTTGGCAGCCCTGTCGGGTCAATCTGATTAATTAGCGGGATATAACCTTTGAGCAAAACAGTTCAAGAAGCACTGAATTGGGCTGTTTCAGAACTTTCACTTGTTGACACAGCCAAACTAGACGCCGAAGTTATTTTGGCTCACGCCTTAGGCCAAAATCGAACTTGGCTTAAGACGTGGCCGGATAACACTCTGAGTGATGATGACCTAGAACATTATCAGGAGCTTGTTAAACGTCGAAGCGACGGTGAGCCTGTTGCCTATATTACTGGCAAGCAAGATTTTTGGACATTAAGTTTAAAAGTCACGACCGATACCTTGATTCCCCGCCCGGAAACTGAGCACTTGGTCGAATTCGCGCTCAGTAAGATACCTCAGAACGATGCATGTCTGGTGGCTGACTTAGGCACTGGGACGGGCGCCATTGCTTTATCCATCGCCAGCGAACGTCCGAAAGCAACGGTTTGGGCAATGGATATCAGCCAAGGTGCGTTGGCAGTCGCTGAACACAATCGTCGGCAGTACGCGCTGGGTAACGTCACTTGTCATCAATCTTCATGGCTGGATAACTGGAATGGCGACTCGTTTGATGTGATTGTCAGCAATCCTCCCTATGTCGAACAGCATGATCCTCACTTGGATAGTCTTAAATATGAGCCGATAACGGCGTTAGTGGCTGAAGATAAAGGTTTGTCCGATATCAAAATCATTGCACGACAAGCAGCACAGCACCTCAAGCCTTCGGGTTGGTTGATGTTCGAACATGGTTTTGAGCAAGGTCCTGCGGTAAGGAACATTTTAACGGAGCAGGGGTTTGTCGAGGTCGGGACCGAGCAAGATTACGCTGGGTTAGACAGAATGACTTTTGGGCGAAAAGCTGAACTTTAAGGCCCAAAATAGGTCAGTTCTTAAGTGTTTGGGGATAAAAGGCTCACCAAGTCGCCAATCTGTGAAAATAATCTTGTATGCTAGGCTTTTAAGCTTGCCGAGTTTGGCGAGTATTGTTAGAGTAACGCGATTGAGAATATTCTCACAAGCCTTGTCGCTATTGGTTTTAAGCCCTTTTGATTGACAATTATTTTAACGAATTTGAGTAAAACAAGTTTTAAGCGGGAAACCTCCTCCGATGTTTAATAAATTACGTGGCCTTTTTTCTACCGACCTGTCTATTGATTTGGGTACGGCAAATACTTTGATTTATGTTCGTGACCAAGGAATCGTTCTTGATGAACCTTCAGTGGTCGCCATTCGACAAGACCGCTCAGGCGGCGCTAAGTCGATTGCAGCAGTCGGTGAAGCGGCGAAGAGAATGTTGGGCCGTACGCCTGGCAACATTGTAGCGATTCGTCCATTGAAAGACGGTGTTATCGCTGACTTCGAAGTCACTGAAAAAATGCTACAACACTTCATCCGCAAAGTTCATGACAACACCTTTTTCCGTCCTAGCCCACGCGTACTGGTTTGTGTACCTTGTGGTTCGACACAGGTTGAGCGTCGTGCGATTAAAGAATCAGCGCTAGGCGCGGGTGCTCGTGATGTTTACCTTATTGAAGAACCTGTGGCGGCAGCTGTGGGTGCGGGCTTACCAGTAAACGAAGCGCGCGGCTCGATGGTGGTGGACATCGGTGGTGGTACGACAGAAATCGCGATTTTGTCGTTGAACGGTGTGGTTTACTCAGATTCTGTACGTATCGGTGGTGACCGTTTCGATGAAGCAATTATCGAATATATTCGCCGCAACTACGGCACCATTATTGGTGAAGCAACCGCTGAGCGCATTAAGCACGAAATTGGTACTGCCTACCCTGGCACTGAAGTTCGTGAGCTCGACGTTCGTGGCCGTAACTTGGCTGAGGGTATTCCAAGAAGCTTCACTATTAACAGCAATGAAATTCTTGAGGCGTTACAAAACCCATTGCATGGCATCGTCCGTGCGGTGAAAACGGTTCTTGAGCAGTCGCCACCAGAGCTTGCGGCTGATATTTCAGAGCGCGGTATGGTCTTAACTGGCGGTGGTGCTTTAATTCGTGACGTCGATAGATTGCTGATGGAAGAAACTGGTTTGCCGGTGATTGTGGCTGAAGATCCACTGACTTGCGTAGCTCGTGGCGGTGGTAAAGTCTTAGAAACCATTGACGAGCATGGTGGTGATTTGTTCTCTGACGATTAATCGAACAAAAACTCCATTAAAATCGGGCACTTAGATTGCCCGATTTTTGTATCTATTCCATAAAAATTGCTAAACTAATGTCTATTGATGTGGACTAACTATTTGAATTTACTCTGGCGGGAGGAGTAGGCCATCAAAAATCTATTCACACGAGGCCCATCCTTGGTTTTACAGCTGGTCATGAGTTTAATTTTGGCTGCTGTCTTGATGGTACTGGATTATCGTTACGATTATTTGAGTAGCGCTCGTAAAGGTGTATCCACGGTATTGGCCCCGATTTACTTCTTAGCAAACCTCCCCAATGAAGTTGCCGCTTGGGCCGACAGTAATATTGTCAGTCGTAATGACCTTCTCAATGAAAACCGCCGTTTAAAAGACGAGCTTCTGATCTTGAAAGCACAGAACCAACGATTGATTGGTTTGGAATCTGAGAATGCTCGGTTGCGTGCTTTGTTGGGTTCATCTCGGACCCTGCGCGGAAAACGCGTGATTGCGGAAGTACTCAACATCGATAGCAGTTTGTTTGCTAATGAATTGTTGCTCAACAAGGGCAGTCTAGATGGTGTCTTTGTAGGGCAGCCGGTAGTTGATGCTGAGGGGATTATGGGGCAGGTGACAGAGGTATCGACCTCGACATCGCGAATGATTTTGTTAAATGATCAAAAGCATGCGATCCCTGTCCGAGTTGATAGAAACGGTGTTCGTGCGATTGCGCAAGGCAACGGTAGGACGCTTTACTTACGTCATCTACCGAATACGATTGATATTGAAGAGGGTGACTTGCTGCTGAGTTCTGGCCTAGGGCAGAAATTCCCTGATGGTTACCCTGTGGCGAAAGTGATTTCTGTGGTGCGCCAATCGGCACAGCCTTATGCTGAAATTTTGGCGGAGCCAACGGCGAATATTAACCGTGCCAATCATGTTTTGCTGTTGTGGCCATATCATGACCCTGAGCAAGGCTCTGAGAGCAAAACGTCTGACTCTGAACTAGAGGGAGGCGATAATGCAGAATAAGCAAAAACGTGGCACTTGGGTCATTATTTTAACGCTTTTGATTGCGTTGATTCTTAGTGTGATCCCACTCCCCGAGTCGTGGTTACCGTATCGACCTGACTGGCTTCTGTTAGTCTTTTCGTACTGGGTGATAGCGTTACCCCACCGGATTGGGTTGCTTTGGGCATTTATCTGGGGACTGATATTCGATGCGCTATTGGGTAGTACCCTAGGTATGCACAGTTTTACTCTATGTGTTATCGCGTTTATTTTGCAGCTTAATTATCTCCGTATACGGATTTACCCAATCTGGAAGCAGGCGTTAACCATGGGTGGTTTTAGTTTGTTATATTTGGCACTGGTTTTATGGTTATCTCGGGTGACAGGAAGTCCTGAAAGCGATCTCAGCTACTGGATTTCGTCAGCCATCAACGCTTTGTTATGGCCTTGGCTGTTTATTTTACTACGTGATATTCGTCGCTACTTCAAAGTCAGTTAATGCTTTATTTATTGAGGGCAGATTCATATGGTTCCGAGTTTTTCAAAAATTTATCTCGCCTCTGGCTCTCCTCGTCGGCAAGAGCTGTTGACGCAACTGGGAGTGGACTATATCCAGATTGAGAATAACTTTGATGAAACGCGTCTACCGAAAGAGTCGCCAAAAGACTACGTAGAGCGAGTTGCTCTGGGTAAAGCACAATCTGCAAAACAGAAAATGGACGGTATGGCTGTCTTGCCTATACTCAGTGCCGACACCACAGTGGTACATAATAATGAGCCGTTAGGGAAACCTGATGATTTGGAGCATGCAGTTGAGTTGCTGCTGAGGTTGAGTGGTGAAAGACACTTGGTCATGTCGAGCGTTGTGATTGCTATGGAAGATACATTTCTACAAACCACGGTTGAAACCGATGTTCAGTTTGCTGCACTTAAAGAAAAGACGATTAGGGCTTACTGCCAGACTCAAGAGCCATTGGGAAAAGCGGGTGGTTATGCGATACAAGGCTTAGGTGGCAGTTTAATTGAGACGATAAAGGGCAGTTACACCAACGTGGTTGGTTTGCCGATTTATGAGACCCGTCAATTACTTGAGCAGGCCAAGGTTCAGTTTGCATTAAGCAGCTTAGACTAAGCTGGAAACAGGCAGAAATATCATGCGCGACGAAATACTCATTAACATTACGCCTCAAGAAACACGAGCTTCGATTGTGGAGAACGGCGTGTTGCAAGAAGTCCACATTGAACGTCGGGAGAACCGAGGGATTGTTGGTAATATTTATAAGGGTGTGGTGAGACGTGTGATGCCAGGGATGCAGGCTGCCTTTGTTGATATTGGTCATGAGAAAGCGGCATTCCTGCACTTAGCGGATATTGTTACCGATAAAGCTGAAGGGAGTAAGCAAGCGATAGAAGGTTCACAATTATTAGACAAGCAGCAAGCACAAGAGACCGATATCACTACAGTATTGCATGAAGGGCAAAAAATCATTGTGCAGGTGATTAAAGACCCCATCAGTAGTAAAGGTGCTCGGCTGACAACGCACATTACGATTCCTTCGCGTTACTTGGTACTGATGCCCGATACCGAACATGTCGGTGTGTCACAACGAATAGACGACCAAGATGAGCGTCTTCGACTGCGTGAGTTACTCGAAGAGCACGAGGAACTGGATAATGGTTTTATTATTCGCACAGCAGCAGAAGGTGCTTCAGAAAAAGAGTTAGTCCGAGATGCGCTTTTTTTGGCAAAACTATGGAACGGTATTACCGAGCGCTCGAAACAAGTAAACGCACCGGGCTTGGTTCATGAAGATTTAGGTTTAGAGCTTAGGATCATGCGCGATATTTTTGCTGATGATGTTGAGCGTGTTCGTATTGATGATGAGGCGACTGTTGGGCGAATCATTGACTTTGTCAGAGAGTTTCTTCCTGAAATGGAAAGCCGGATTGAGTTGTATCAAAGTGAGCGCCCGATTTTTGATTTATACAACGTTGAAGAAGAAATCAAGAAAGCCTTAGAAAGGAAAGTCCAATTAAAGTCTGGGGGGTATTTAATTATCGATCAGACTGAAGCCATGACTACGGTCGACGTCAATACAGGAGCATTTGTTGGTCATAAAAATTTAGAAGAGACCATTTTTAGGACTAACCTTGAAGCTGCGACTGCTTTAGCCCGACAGTTAAGACTTAGAAATTTAGGCGGTATTATTATCGTCGATTTTATAGATATGAAGGAAGAGGAGCACAAGCGACAGGTGCTTAGAACTCTGGAGAAACTTCTAGAGAAAGATCATGTCAAAACACAAATAACCGAAGTCTCAACATTAGGGCTTGTTGAAATGACCCGTAAGCGCTCCAGAGAAAGTCTTGAGCGTTTATTGTGCGAGCCTTGTCAGCAGTGCAATGGTCGGGGTTATGTAAAAACAGCGGTGACTGTGTGTTATGAAATCTTCCGAGAGTTGAGCCGTGCTGCACGAACCTATGATGTTCAAAAGTTCTTAGTATTGGCAAGTCAGGAAGTGGTGGACTGTTTATTGGACGAAGAAGCCAGTAGCCTTGGTGATCTTGAGGTTGAAATTGATAAACCTATTAAGTTGCAGGTAGAAAGTTTGTATTCGCCTGAGCAATTCGATGTGGTCTTAATGTAGTTGGATATTTGATGGCGAAATCTTTGACAAGGCTATTGCGACGTTTTCTGACCTATATCTTGTGGTTGGTGTCGATACTCGTCATTGTTTTCGTATTGTTTGTTTCTGTCGTTAAGCTTTCTCTGCCGTACTGGACCGATAATAAAGAGCGCATGATCGCCTTGGTGGAGGAGCAAGTAGGAGGCTCCTTCAATTATTCAAGTTTAGATATTGATTGGTCAGAGTTTAAACCCAGTATTTTTATTAATGGAGCAACTTGGTCCAACGAATCAAAATCACAATCTTACAATGTTGAGAAAGCACACATCACCTTAAATTTTTGGGAAAGTCTCTTCAAAGGTTATTTAATTACCGAAAGCATTGATCTTAACCAGGTTAATGCTGAGCTTCTGATGCCCCGATTTGATCAAGATGAGGGGGCTATCTCAACTGATATCACCTTGTTGTTAAAGCGCTATCCAGAAATCATTGATCAAGAATCCATTCAAATTAATGATCTTAGTTTAAACCTGCATAAGGATGAGGCGTTACGGACTATTCGGATTGAGACATTAACCTTTACTAAGCTTGGCAAGCAGAGGCAGCTCATCATTGAAACTCAAAGCTCTTTTGCGACCTACGGTAAGTTGATAATTGAGTCGAGTGGCCAGCCGTTCGCTAATGATAATCCAATTAAACTTTATGGACTGCTCAGAGATTTTGATGTCGTTGATAGTTCGTCATTTTTTGATTTACCGCAAGGTATACCGGTTGAGTTAGCGGATAGTGAGTTTTGGTTTGAGTATGAAGGTGAGACACCTAAGTCTGGACGTTTGTTGTTTTCTGCGAGTAGTACTAGCTCTCAAGTCGCGCAGCTTGATGCGGAAATTAATTATCTAACAGAAGATGGATTATCTATCTTTTCCAGTGACCAATTTCATGTGGTTGAGCGTTTAGAATCTGAGCAACTCAAACGCTATGACAGCTATTTTAAATTAGTCCGTGATGGGAG
Organism: Kangiella taiwanensis; assembly: GCF_020005165.1. GTDB lineage: Bacteria > Pseudomonadota > Gammaproteobacteria > Enterobacterales > Kangiellaceae > Kangiella > Kangiella taiwanensis. The sequence continues at coordinate 573,562 of NZ_JAHCLT010000002.1, read as the reverse complement.
GCAGCCATCAAAAGTTGGGTGGTTATTGGAAGCAAGAAACACTCCTATCGGTTATTTTTCAACATTAGCTAGTCCATTTCTAGCCCCAAGCATTAGGGACATACTTCTCAAGGTCAAGCCTCAAGGCGAGTTAGTCAGTCTTGATATCGAAGCTGAGCAAATTGAAGAAGGCCTAGTACCAAAATATGGTCATGCTGAATTGGTGAACCTTTCCACAGAGCAAAGCGATGTTTCTCCGGCTGTTCAATTGGATCAGGTCATTATTCGTGATGAGGGTAAGGGCTGGAATTTACAGTTTAATGCAGGCGCTAAAACACTGGCGTGGGCTGGTGTATTTCAATCAGCTATTCCAATTGAGCAACTTCAATTAGATGCTTGGGTAAGCTTTATTGATAGGCCCTTGGCGCGCATTAATCATCTTGAGTTTGTGAATGATGACTTATCGGTATTGGCAAATGGAGCGATCAGGGGATTGGACAACGATGTCGATCTATCTGTTTATGCCGAGGCTAGTCAGATTAATATCGCTGCCCTTGAAAAGTATTGGCCAAGGAATGAACTCGAAGAGGATGTTTTAGAGTTTCTGGACATGGCATTAATTAGCGGTAGCGTAGATTTAGCAAAGCTCACTTGGCGTGGCAACATCGAAGATTTCCCGTATGTGGATCATCAAGGACAGTTTGATATCCAAGCAAAAGTTTCAGAGAGCACCTTCAAGTTTGATCCAGATTGGCCAATTGTTGAAGGTTTAAACGCTGATGTTCAGTTCTCCAACAATGAGATGTTGCTACGGGCCAGTAAGGGGCAGATTTTAGGTAATGGTGTAGATAGTGTTAATGGTGTGATTGAGTCACTGTTTACTGAAGGGTCGATATTAAAATTAGATATCAACAACCACGTTTCCTATGAGCCTTATCAGAACCTTTTTCTCAACTCGCCTCTTAAAGAGTGGTTAGGCGAAGAACTGCTCGATCTTGAATTTAGTGGTCGGCTAAGCAATCGACTAAAGGTAACAGTTCCATTAAGTGAAGACAGCGACGATACAACTTTGGATGGGGAGATCACCTTCGCTGGACAAGATATTGAGCTTAGAAGTTATCAACTAGGTTTAAATGGCTTGCAGGGTAAATTGCATTATACCGAGCGAGGTGCATATGCAGAGGATATCAAAGCCAAGTTATGGCAGAGCCCAGTTACCATTGATATTGGTGTAGATGAGTACACTAATAACGATGACTTGGTTAATATCAATGCCAATTCTAATTTTGACGTAGCGAAAGCCGTTGCTTCGTTGAATGTTGAGTTACCTATTTATGTTGAAGGTAATAGCTTGGTCAATCTGCACTATCGACAAGATAGTGAGGGCTCGGAGTCACTCATTGTACGTAGTGATTTAAGCGGGACAGAAATTAATGGGCCATCGTGGTTGAGTAAAAGCAAAGATGAAAAAAGCTCTTTTCTATCCACGCTGTACCGAAAAAATAATCGCATACATGCAAGAACCATCTATAGAGATACCATTTCTTCTCAACTGGACTTTGGGGTAGACACTCCTGAGGATATTAATGGTGTGATTGCAATGGGAGACCTAGCCACGCACTCTATAGATGTACCCAAAAAAGGCGTTGCGATTCAGGGATTCTTCGCAGAAATTCACAGTAATGAATGGCTGAATAGTTTGCAGGTAAAAAAACAGGGCGATTTTTACTGGCCAGAATGGATTGACCATATTTCGATTCGAACAGCGCTTTTTACTATTGCCGGACAGTCATTACATGATGTTGTGTTCACCGATTCTTTACTGGAAGACGAGAGTGTGAGGTTTAATGTTGAGGCTAGAGAAGGCGCTGGTCATTTAACTCTTTATTCTGATGGTAGAAAGCATGTCACTGTGCAGAAACTCGATATCGAGCTAGATTCATTCAGTCGTCTTTCTGACTCCGAAGTGAGTATCAATAAGTCGTCGCTAGACCATTGGCAGTTGGAGTGCCTAGACTGCACCATTAATGGCATTGATACGGGTAAGCTAACCTTGGTATCCAGCTTGGAAGATGGTGCAGTGGTTGTTAAGGGTGATAGTCAAATTCAGGGCCAGCTCTCTGCTTACTTAGAAGGTCAATGGAAAGGAAATCGTAGCGAGGTTAATATTAATTTTACTACGATTGATACTGGTAGCTTGCTGAAGCGTTGGGGCTATGGCGATGGTCTAAAAGAAGCACAAGCGACTGGTGCTATTAAGCTCAACTGGGAAGGTGGCTTTCACGATATTAGCCTGAACAATTTGAATGGTAACATTCGATTAGAAACTGGTGAAGGTGTAGTGAAAGAGTTAAGTGACCGCCAAGCTCGGGTGTTCAGTCTCTTTTCTTTACAAAGCGTTAGACGTCGGTTGTCTTTAGACTTTAGTGATTTGTTTGAAGATGGATTCTTCTTTGACAAAATCACTGGTGAGTTCACGATTAAGAATGGTGTAGTCCACAGTGATAACGTGTTTATTGACGGTGCTGCTGCAGATGTTAGAGTGAATGGCTCGACGAATCTCGTAAAACAGACTGTTGATCAGAATGTAACGGTTGTCCCCAAACTTGGCTCAAGTTTACCTGTTTTGGCGGGCTGGGCTGTCGAACCAACCACTGGGCTGATCATGTTACTGGTGAATAAAATATTCGAACCCGTGATCGATGTCGTGGTGAGTATTGAGTACAAAGTGAGTGGTAGCTTGACTAACCCAACGGTGGTTGAGGTCAGTAAAAAGTCAAAAGAAGTGGCTGTTCCCGAAGTAGAAGAGGTGCCAGAAGCCCTACCGAAAGAGGTACTACCTGAGAATTTACCTGATCTGCAAGAGCAAGCCGAAGAGCCTGAAGAAGGTCGTGAGCAGTCAGAATCAGAAGGTGAGCAGAATTAATGTCTAAAGAAATTACCATAGGTTTGATTCAGCTATCTTCGTCCAGTGTGATTGAGGATAATTTACAACAGGCTGAAAAATTAATTAAGGCGTCTGCTGCTGATGGTGCAGACATGGTGGTGTTGCCTGAAACCTTTGCTTTAATGGAAAAGTACAATGGGCAGAAGCTAGATTTTGTTGAACAACATTTAGGTGGCCCGATACAAGGTTGGATGCAACGTGTGGCGAAGGAAAACCAGGTAGCTGTTATTGGTGGCACAATTGCAGTGGCATCTGGCGTAGATGATAGACCGTTCGCACGCTGCTATGTCTATGACAAGCAAGGCGAGCTAGTCACCTATTATGATAAAATTCATATGTTTGATGTGGCAGTCAAAGCCGATGAAGTTTATTCAGAATCGAACAACACACTGGCAGGCGATGAGACTAAAGTTTTTGAATTGATGGGTGTGACGTTTGGTTTGTCAGTTTGTTATGACTTGCGCTTCCCTGAGCTTTATCGTTTATATCAACAGCAGGGTGTTCAAATCATATTGGCACCATCGGCGTTTACTCAGAAAACTGGTGAGGTTCATTGGCAGCTATTATTACAAGCAAGAGCTGTTGAGAATTTATGTTTTGTCGCCGCCTCCAATCAAACGGGTGAGCATGATAATAAACGCAAAACGTTTGGCCATAGTATGTTTATCGGACCGTGGGGAGACGTGTTAGGTTCAATGTCCCAGCAGGAAGGATTTATCAATAGAGCCATCGATATTGAACACATTGAGAAAATTAAAAAGCGCTTTCCAGTACATACGCACCGACGTTTGTAGCGCGAAGTATAAGGTAGAGAATGACAAGTATCATACAAGAGGTCGAGAGCCATTTATTTCTAGAGTCGGATCTGTCCGTAGAGGCTATAACCAAAGCAGTTGAGTCTATGAGCCGTTACCAACTAGACTATGCGGATATTTTCGTACAGGAAGTGGTGATGGAATATTGGCAGCTAGAGGATGGTCTGGTCAAAGACGCCAGCTTTAACTTAAATAAAGGCTTAGGTATCCGTAGCATTGATGGCGAGAAAACGGGCTTTGCTTATGCCAACCAATTTGAAAAAACTGCCTTGAATAATGCCTTAACAGCGGCAACGAGTATTAGCCGTGCAGGTCAGTCTAAAACGGTCAGTTTTAACCAGACCAACGAACAACGCAGGCTTTACACTGCTAGTAAAACGTTAGGTAAAGTAGAGCAGTCTCATAAAATTGCACTGCTAAGGCAGTTGGATGCCACAGCACGTCAGTTAGACGAAAAAGTGAAGCAAGTGATCGTCAGTTTATCTGCTGCGGATGAGCATATGCTGGTTGCTGGTATCGATGGTACCTTGGCTGCTGATATTCGACCTATGATTCGGTTGAATGTGACTGTGGTCGCGGAGCATGATGGGCGTAGAGAGCGAGGCAGCTCAGGCATGGGTGGGCGCTACGATTGGTATCACTTAATGAGCTTGGATTTGGAAGCATTGGCCAAAAAAGCCGTTGAACAAGCCGTAATCAATCTCGATGCTGTTGAGGCTCCGGCCGGAACGATGGAGGTTGTTTTAGGTAATGGCTGGCCAGGAGTATTGCTACATGAAGCGGTTGGTCATGGTCTAGAAGGTGATTTTAATCGTAAAGGCTCTTCAGCTTACGCTGGCCGTATCGGTCAGAAGGTTGCATCCGAGTTATGTACGGTGATAGACGATGGCACACTGGACAAGCAAAGAGGTTCTCTAAATGTCGATGATGAAGGAACGCCCAGCCAATCAAACGTGTTGATTGAAAACGGGGTTCTAAAAGGGTATATGCAGGATAAACATAATGCTCGGCTGATGGGCCAAGCACCTACAGGTAATGGTCGTCGAGAGTCTTATGCCCACTTACCGATGCCACGAATGACCAATACGCTGATGCTAGGTGGTCAGTCTGACCCTGAAGACATTATTCGTAGTGTCAAAAAAGGAATTTATGCGCCGAATTTTGCCGGTGGTCAGGTAGACATTACATCGGGTAATTTTGTGTTCAGTGCGAGCGAAGCTTATTTAATTGAAGATGGTAAGTTAACGGCTCCGATAAAAGGAGCAACTTTGGCTGGAAACGGTCCAGAAGTTTTAAAGTACGCGAGTATGGTGGGTAATGACAGCCAACTGGACCCAGGCATTGGCGTTTGCGGCAAAGATGGGCAAAGTGTTCCTGTCTGTGTCGGCCAGCCGACGTTGAAGGTGGATAAGTTAACGGTCGGCGGGACTATGTCTTCTTAGAGCAATGTCTGTTTAGGACCATGGCTTTTTAGAGTCATGGCTGTTTAAAGTCATGGCTGGCTAGGCTAATTGTGATTGTCGTGAAACTCGGCGTTATCACGTAAATAACGGTAAAGCTCACGTTGGTATTTAGGCGGTTTGTTGAGTTGTTGTTCTTTTGAAGCATTACGCACTAGTTGGCGCAGCTGTTGGCGATCGAGGTTTGAAGTGATTTGTAAGAGTTCAAATGTTGCTGCATCGCCTTCTGCCAACAATCGGTTTCGCCAGTGTTCACATAGCTTTTCGCGCTGAACTTCTAAAGTGTGTTGCTGGTTATCGAGTATTAGTTGTTGCTCAATGGCTTCGACATCTTCGTTGCGCAATAATTTGCCGATGTACTTAATATGGCGCTTTAAACCAGTATGATGATTGATCTTTGAGACTTCATTGAGCGCATGTTTCAGGGTGTTGGATATAGGTAAATCAAGCCAATGTTGTTTTGACAGTTTACTTAAACGTTCTCCTAAAGCTGTAAGCTCAAGGAGCTCCTTTTTGACTTGCGACTTGGACTTATCGTGTTCAAGGTCGCTGTTGTCATCAAAGTGTTCAGTCATGAAGGTATTTAGTTTCTGGTTTGGCTTAATGATAACGCTTTCCAGCAACAAGTGGTAGTTTGAGTAAGAGCTTGAGCAATAATTTAACTGAAGTAATTAATATAAAAAGTAACGAATAACAGAATGGTGAATCGATTGGCACAAGGTAACAACAAGCAGTTAACGTTAGTTGAGATCGCAGAACAGCAGAAGCAAACCTCTGGGACGATGCAGAGTATTGCTGATGCCGTTATTAGTCAGGCAAAAAAACTTGGCGCAGATGACGCAGAAGTATGGAGTTACAACACCATCGGTAATAGTGTCGAAGTCCGTAATGGTGAACTCGAAACGCTTGAATATAACCAAGACAGCCACTTAGGTATAAACGTCTATTTTGAGCAACGCAAAGGCACGGTATCTATCAATGATTTAACCGAGGCGGCTGCCCTTCAGGGCTTAGAAGCAGCTTGTAATATCGCTAAATTTACCGAGCCAGATCCTTATGCTGGTTTAGTGGAAGCCAGTCGAATGGCTTCAGAGTTTAAAGACTTGTCTCTAGATCATCCGTTTGCTTTGAGTATTGATGATATGCTCGAAGCTGCCAAGCTTGCTGAGTCTTCTGCTTTGGACAACACACACATTAAGCAGTCAGAAGGGGCTAACTGTTATAGTCACCGTTCCGTGTCCTGCTATGCTAACAGCCATGATTTTTGTGGTTTTAATAAAACCACGCGATACAGCTTGTCGAATGTGCTGATTGGGCAAACCGACAAAGGAATGCTGCGAGATGGTTACTATACGTTAGGCCGCGAGTATGCAGACTTACTGGCACCGAACTTGGTTGGAGCAGAAGCCGCAAATCGAATTCAAAGCAAGCTGATCCAAGGCACCTGCAGTTCCGGTAAGTTTCCTGTGATATTCAATCCTGAAGTTGCACGGGGGTTATGGACTCATTTGTTTGGTGCGCTCAAAGGTGGGGCTTTATACCAAAGATCTTCGTTCATGCTTGATAAGCTAGGCGAAACCATTTTACCTAAGGAAATCACGATTATAGAAGATCCTTTTATCTTAAAAGGGTTGGGTAGCTCTAATTATGATAGTGATGGCGTAGCCACAGCAAAACGAACGATAGTGGAGCAGGGGCAGCTCGAAGGTTATTTCCTGAGTGGTTATTCTGCAAGACGACTCGGAATGGAAACGACGGGTAATGCTGGTGGTATTCATAATATTCTGATTGATTCACCAAAGCAGTCATTGCAATCTATGATGAAAGACTTGGGAACCGGACTATTGGTCACGGAAGTCATGGGGCAAGGGGTTAATATCGTCACCGGTAATTATTCGCGGGGTGCCAGTGGTTTCTGGTTTGAGAATGGCCAAATAAAGCACTATGTTCAAGAAATCACGATCGCTGGTAATTTAGAAGATATGTTCCAATCTATCGTGGCACTTGGCGATGATGTCGATAGCCGCTCGAGCATTCTTACGGGTTCGGTTGCCATTAGGAGTATGACTATCGCTGCTTGATGCAGGGGTTGGATTGTTAGGCGAAAAAGTAAGTCGCTAGCCCAAGTAGTGCAAAGAAACCCGCAACATCGGTCACAGTCGTTAACACCACACCGCCAGCAATGGCGGGGTCAATATTGAGCTTTTTTAGAATCAGCGGAATACTAGCTCCGCTGAGCACGCCTGTAACAAGATTAAATAGCATAGCACCGCCAATCGTGATGGCGAGGTGCATGTGGTTGATACCTGATTCTTTGTAATATGAGAAGGCATACACTAGGGTTGAAATAATAATGGCCCATAGAATGCCGTTAATGACACTGACGGCTAGTTCTTTCTTTAATAAATAAGACTGGTTACCGTCACTAATATGGCCCAGCGACATACCACGAATAACCAGCGTAAGGGTTTGAGTACCCGCGATACCGCCCATACTTGGGACAATCGGCAGTAATACAGCGAGTAGCGTCACTTTGCCTATCGTACTTTCGAAAAGCCCGATAACGAGTGCCGCAAGAATAACGGTTAATAAGTTAATACCCAGCCAGATAGCTCGTTTTCGAGCAGTCACCATGACGGGACCAAAGGTGTCCTCTAATTCATCTAAGCCAGCCATCGACATTAATGAGTGATCCGCTTCTTCGCGGATGACGTCAACCACATCATCAATCGTAATACGGCCTAGTAGGCGGCCTTCTTCATCCAATACCGGTGCGGATACTAAATCATGACGCTCAAAGATTTGTGCCACTTCAGTGTCTTTCATGTCTGCAGGAATCGTGAACATCTCTTCGTCGACAATTTGCGTGATTGACGTGTCAGGGTCACAGGTCAAGATCGCACTGATAGGAACTGAGCCTATAAGCACGTCCCTTGAGTTCACCACGTACAAATGGTCGGTATTAGGTGGCATACTGCCACGAATACGCAAATACCGTAACACGACCTCAACCGATACCCTGGGTCGAATCATGATGGTATCAATATTCATCAAACCGCCTGCAGTGTCTTCTGGATATGTCAGTGCATGCTCGATAAGAGCACGATTCTGTTCATCCAGTAGGCGAAGAACTTGGTTACTGACGTTATTGGATAAATCACCAAGAATATCCACCACGTCATCGGTATCAAGATCGGCTAGCGCGTTGGCCAGCTCTTGTGGCTGCATGTTTTCGATGAAGTTTTGGCGAATTTCATCGTTTAAGTGCTGTAATACATCACCTTCACGCTCTTTATCCAGCAACTGCCAGATGACGTTACGAACTCGCGGGGGAGTCGATTCAAGAAGGTGTGCAATGTCCGCCGAGTGGAGCTCTTCCAATAAGTTGCGGACGGGGATAAGGTGACCACTATCAAGCGCGGAATTAAGAAGCTGTAGCTGTTCTTGACGAGTCTGATTGTTTTGGTTCTCAGCCATAGCTCTTGCCTCGTTAGTGGTTGATTTTATTGCTTATTCTAACGTAGCTGTCGCGTCTTATCCAGCAAGATTTAGGCGTCCAGAGTGTTGTTTAATAAGATTTACAATTTGTTCAGGCGACTATGTTCAACGGAAATATTGGGATAGTGCTGTTTCAGGTAATGCCCTAAAGTCTCGACCATGTAAACGGAACGGTGGCGACCACCAGTACAGCCAATCGCACAAGTGAAATAGCTGCGGTCTTGTTTACTGAACTCAGGAATCCAAGTGGTCAGGAAGACCTTAAGCTGCCAAGTGTATTCCATCACAAGGGAGCTGGAGGATAAGTAATCAGCAATTTCTTGGTCTTTTCCTGTAAAGTCTCGTAGCTCTTCAACCCAATAGGGATTAGGCAGGCAACGTACATCAAACACAAAGTCAGCATCTTTAGGTGCGCCATGCTTAAAGCCGAATGATACCAGCCTGATGTCCATTTGTGGGGCTTTGTTAGAGCTGACGCGCTCTCGAACACGCTCCCGTAGTTCGTGTGGAGTGAGCTCGGATGTATTGACCACTAAGTCGGCGAGAGCCCTAACTGGCGCGAGCAATTGATTCTCTTCATTGATTGCATCACGAAGCGAGTAACCTTGCTTAGTCAGGGGGTGACGACGGCGAGTTTCGCTGAACCGTTTCAGTAAGACATTTTCATCGGCATCAATAAACAGAATACGGGCGTGTGGCGCGGCAGCTTTGATTTGCTCCATTTCATCGGAGAACTTTTCAAGATCCGATGGGTTGCGAGCATCTACGCTGATGGCGATGAGTTCATTCTTCAAAATGTGATCATTGATCACGTTGAGCGTTAAACTCAGCGGTAAATTGTCAATGCAATAATAGCCAGCATCTTCTAATGCTTTAAGAACAACGGACTTGCCTGACCCCGAGCGTCCGCTGACGATAACCAGTTTCACGAAGCTTCTTCCTTAGTGCTATATTCTTTAATGGCATGTTCAATAATATCAAATAATGCTTCATTGTTGTGAGCATTTCGGATCTGAGCACATAATGTTTTGTTATCAAATATCGCTTTAATAAGTTCAATGCCGTGCAAATCTCTGAAGTCTAGTTCTTTTGGAATTAACAAAGCGAATATAATATCCACGTTTTCTCTATCAGAAGCAAAGAAGTCCACCGAATTTTCTAACGTTGCCAAAATAGCGACAGGCTGCTCACAAGCTTCTAGTCGTCCATGTGGCAAAGCAATACCATGACCAATGGCAGTACTACCAAGTTGTTCACGTTCAGTGAAGGCTTGCAGTATTTCAAAAGAATCGAGAGCTTCGTTATCCTTGCTGAAATGGTTGGCTACGGCTTGTAAGGCTTTCTTCCTGCTGGTGGCTTGCAGCCCGAGCTGACATCGCTCGGGCGCAATCGTGTCTAATATGTGCATTATGTATTTAGTGACGTGTCATCTTTTCCTTATGTTTTATCACTTGTCGGTCTAATTTATCAATCAATAAATCAATCGCAGCATACATATCTTCTGATTCACTGTTGGCGAAAATCTCGCCGCCATTGACGTGGACGGTCGCTTCGGCAATTTGACGAATTTTCTCAACACTTAAGATAACGTAAACATTATTGATGTGATCAAAGTGTCGTTCTAGTTTTGAGAATTTTTCGTCGACAAATTCTTTTAGTGGTTCTGTAATTTCTAAGTGACGCCCTGTTAGATTGATTTGCATAATTAACTTTCCTTCTATCATTGATTTAATGGAAATTTCTGTAATCGTTTTGAAACTGATTACGGTATCTAAGGTGGGAAGGTTCCACACGTAGACGGTAAGGTTGGTAACAATAAATGAGAAGTATTAAATTGACGTGTTTTGATAGTTCACCTCCTGTTATGTGTTGGAGACAACTGTTGAAGAAAGTATGCAGGGTAAAACGGTTTGCTTGATTCGTTGCTTGTAAAGTGATTGGCTTAAACACATTCTTTGGTTGTGATTTGAACCAAATAAGAAGGGATGTGAATTGTAGGCGATGAGTTGTTGCCACGTAAGCCAATCGTTTCCTTTTTATTACCCTTTAACTACAAGTTACCTTGAGATTCGTTATCTTGCAAGGCTTACTTATTAATCTGGGGATTGGCAAATATTTTTCAATAGCTTGGGAGGGTTTCTGTCTGAAATTTATACGAGTACGAACTCCAGACTATAGATTATCGCTACATCTTAAAGTGTTCACCGAGGTATCGCTGTCTAACGACTGGGTTTTCTAAAATAGTATCGGTATCGCCGTCTGCAATGATGTTGCCGCTATCCACAATGTAAGCTCGTTCACAAACATCCAAGGTTTCGCGCACGTTGTGATCCGTGATTAGTACACCTAAGCCACGTTCTTTGAGCTGCATGATGATGCTTTTGATTTCAATTACCGATATGGGGTCGACGCCGGCAAAAGGTTCATCAAGGAGAATAAATTTAGGGTCATTTGCTAACGCTCTAGCGATTTCAACGCGACGGCGCTCACCGCCTGATAAGCTCATACCGAGACTCAGGCGAATGTGTTCGATATGGAATTCTGCCAGTAATTCATCGAGCTTTTCTTCGCGCTGCTGCTCGTTTAAGTCTTTTCGAAGTTGAAGGATCGACATGATGTTATCTTGCACCGAAAGCTTGCGAAAAATAGAGGCTTCTTGTGGTAGATAACCAATACCTTTCTTAGCACGAGCGTGCATAGCTGCCCCAGTAATGTCTTCATCTGCCAGAAAAATTTGTCCAGCATCGGAAGGAACCAAGCCAACAATCATATAGAAGGAGGTCGTTTTCCCAGCACCATTTGGCCCTAATAAGCCAACGATTGAGCCTTGATCAACTTCTAGCGAAACGCTTTCTACGACTTTCCTTGTTTTGTAACTTTTAGCTAAATTTTGTGCGCGTAATGCCGTCATATTATTGGTTGTCCCTTTCTTTGGCTACAGTGTCGGCCTCTTCTAGGTTTGAGGCATCTTCTAGCTCGCTGGACTCATTTGACTGGTCTTCAGAGCTTTCCTCTAAAGCCTTTTCTGTTTCAGTCTTTTCTTTTTGCGGCTCGTCCTGCCAGTAGAACTCTGTGACTACCTGCTGTGAGCCATCAGAGCTTTGGTCTGCTGAAATACGTTTTGTTTGACCGTCATAGGTCAGTAAAGCGGCTGATGTATTTGAAGAGCCCTGACTTAAGTTCACCGAGCCAACCAACTGAGTTTTTCGGTCTTTGCCATTTGAGCGCAATGTGTCGGCGACAGCAGTGATATCACCCTGATTCGGTTGCTTTAGGATGAACTTTGTAGGGTTTCCGGTAAGAACAAAACTAAAACCGTTTGTAATTCTCTGGTTAGCTCGTAATTTATTGCCGAGGAGCGTCAGCACGTCTTGCTCTGAGGTTTGCACAATGGTGATGTCACCATCAGCAGCTAATTCCCCCGTTTTTTGCTCATAACTGATACTTGGCGCTTCGATATCCGTAGTTTCACCAAACTCATCAACATAATGGATATTCACTGGTGAACCTTCCGCCGTTATGGTGCCAGCGTCTTCACCTGTCTTAATCAACTTGTCGGCCCGAATAACCATTTGCCCATGCTCGTAAACAACGTTGTTTTCATAAACAACGGTTGGAGTGTCCTTCGATGCATCGAGATAAGAATTGTCGGCTTTAAGTCGAGATTTCTCAAATTGTGCAGCTTGAGCTGGTTGCCCTAGCAGCAGGGCAGTAAAACATAATGTTAAGATATTCAATGATTTCATAGTTCTTCTGAAACAACCTGAGATTTAAATTCTATCGTATTCGATTTCAAGTCAGCGCTCATCCCTTTTGCTGTTTGACGGAAAATCGAGTTATTTAATTCAACTTCTGAATCGGTAAAAGCGGTTTGAGTGGTGAAGTCGACTCTGAGCTCAGGCATTGAAAGGGTCATTGGTGGGCTCGACTCTTTCGAATTTAAAGTGATCGTAACGTTACCTGACAAGTCTAGCTGTTCACTGAGTTCGTTACTTACGGCCTGATTTGCTGATACCTTCCAATTCTGCTCGGGCGACATCATGCTGAACTTGGGTTGTTCAAGCCTTGTTTGCATAATGTCCTTAAAGTGTGAGGTTTTCTCACTAGTAAACTTTCGAGTTCTTAGTCCTTCGGGATTAAACTCAAGGGTTGTGGTATTTACAAGGTAGTAGTCGGGATCGTTATCTGCTGCAACGAAGTCAGGTTTCTGTTCTACCGAGCTGTCCCACAAAAAAGCGACCATAAACGCGGCTGGTACCAGCAACCATAGAATGTGACGGCCTTTTAGAAATTTCACTAACAGTACTCCTGATGAAGCTTTTCAAGTTGACCCTTACTTTCGAGAATAAGGTCTGTGACTTCTCGAACGGCACCAAACCCACCCTGGTTGCTAGTGACCCAGTCAGCTTTTTGACGTACAAACCAATGTCCATCTGCTACTGTAACACCAAGGCCTGAACGCCGCATTAACGGCAAGTCGGGCAAGTCGTCACCCACGTGACATACTTGGCTTGGTTCAAGGGAAAGTTTGTCACAGAGCTCTTCGTAAGCGGCTACTTTGTCGGATTGACCTTGGTAACAGTGTTTAATGCCCAGCTCACGACAGCGTTTCTCGACAATCTCGGAGCGACGGCCTGTGATGATGGCTACGTCGACTTTATTATTCATCAGGCTCTTTAAACCCAAACCATCTTTAATGTTAAAGGTTTTAAGTTCTTCGCCTTGGTTACCGATAATCACTTGGCCATTGCTAAGGACGCCGTCAACGTCACAAATTAAAAGTTTAATTTCTCGCGCTTTGCGTAGCAGTTCTTGTGAATAAGTGGGTTTGTCCATTAAACAACTCCTGCTTTAAGAAGGTCGTGCATATGAACCGCGCCAATGGGTTTATTGTCACCATCAACCACAATAAGGCAGGTAATGCTGTTTTGTTCCATCAAACCAACAGCGTCTACTGCTAGCGCATCAGCAGCAATGGTTTTACCGCCAGTGGTCATGACCTGCTCGATTGCGGTGTCGACGCTAATTCCTTTCTCGAAGGCTCGGCGTAAGTCACCATCTGTGAAAATACCCATTAAATGCTTATCGCTGTCTAGGATTGCTGTCATGCCTAGTCGCTTGTCGGTAATTTCCAATAAAGCGTCTTTGATTGAAGTCTGTGGCGAGACAGCTGGAAAATTTTCAGCTGTGTGCATTAAGTCATCCACATGCAAGAGTAAACGTTTGCCCAAACTGCCGCCTGGATGGGATAGGGCAAAATCATCGGGCGTAAAACCTTTGGCTTCCAGTAGGCTGACGGCTATGGCATCGCCTAATGCTAATACTGCGGTAGTCGATGCCGTTGGCGCCAAGTTATGAGGACAGGCTTCTTGCTCGACTTTGACCGTGAGGTGCGTTTCGCTGGCTTTAGCTAAGCTTGAATTCGGGTTACTGGTGATGCTGATTAGTGGAATGTCACGGCGTTTAATCACAGGGATTAATGCTGTTACTTCATGGGTTTCACCAGAATTAGAGAGGGCAATTACCACATCACGCTCCTCAATCATGCCTAAGTCGCCATGACTCGCCTCAGCTGGGTGTACAAAAAAAGCGGGAGTGCCTGTGCTGGCAAGTGTGGCAGCCATTTTGCCCCCAATATGGCCTGATTTACCCATGCCAATAACGACGACTTTGCCCTTGCAGTCGAGCAAACGTTGGCAAGCTGCAACAAAATCATCATTGAGCTGTTGAGCTAACGCTGATACAGCTTGGCTCTCGATACTGATCACGCGTGCGGCACTGTCTAATAGTTGTGCTTTAGTCGGTTTCTGACTCAAACTTTGCTCCCTAACTCTTTGGGTTGTATGGTTTTTTCGGGGTGTCTATAGCACGAAGAACCGAACTATATAATACCCTAGGAAGACAGCAACTAAAATAGTCCCTTCAATACGGTTGATTTTGCCTGGTCCACGGAAGCCATAAGCCATGACTGCCATAGCAATAATTAACCCTAGCATCAGAGGATAGTCAATATTCAGAATATTCTTCTCAATCGTCGGCGCCGCAATCGCTGCAGGGATGCCCAGTACACCAAGAAGATTAAAGATGTTCGAGCCAATGACGTTACCAATGGCGATTTCATGTTCATTTTTCAGAACGCTGGCTACCGATGCTCCAAGTTCTGGCAAGCTGGTGCCAAGGGCAACAATGGTTAAACCGATCACTGTTTCTGAGACACCGAAGGCTAGGGCGATACCGCTGGCGCCTTCGATTAATAATTTTGAGCTTCCGACAAGAAGCACTAGGCCAACAATAACCCAAAACGTCGCTTTACCCGTGGGCATGCCTTCGGGTAGCTCTTCAATCATTTCATCGACCATCGGATCGTGATTTTTTCGTGACTGTATGCCAACACGAACCAACCAGATAAAGTATAAAACCAGTCCTGTTAGGAGGATAAAGCCTTCAGTGTGGCTTAATTTATAATCCCAGAAAAACACAAAAGCGGCGGCTGAACTTAAAAATAGGATGGGTATTTCACGCTTTAGCAACCCTGAGTGGATCATCAGAGGGCGAACCAGAGCTGTAATACCAAGCACTAATGCGATATTGGTGATATTAGAGCCAAGGGCATTACCGATAGCTACTTCGGGGCCACAGTCAGGTTTGTCGGGAGCACAAGTTTTGAGTGAGTCGAGGATTGAGACGAAAATCTCAGGGGCGGAGGACCCGATAGCCACAATAGTCAAACCCACGATGAGACGTGATACGCCCAAGTTGCGTGCAATAGCAGCCGCACCGTCTGTGAAGCGATCCGCGCTCCACATTAAAAGAGTAATACCGATAACGATATACGCAATATGTTCTAACATGAGGACCTTAATGGACTGTTCTGGTGACTATTATAGGCTCAGTAAGCGATTGAATTACAGCAACAAAGTGTAACTAAGATTTGCCGTGTGGAGCCCTGAAACCCTAATTGAGCGGGCCATTGTACTAGGTCGCTGTGAGCTTGTCATTAAGAGCTCGCTGAACTCTCCGTGTAGGATTTCTGTGTGGAATGTGGACTAGAATAGGTGTTTATTGAGCAGTTTTGCGGTAAAATCGCGCCACTTTGCAGTCACATTTGATAGCTCCGTGGCCTTTTTCGGGCTTTAATTCGTCAATATCAGACGTCATACTGTGGGCTAATCAGTCATTTATCAGCAATATAAAGAATTTCCTAATGATAGAAGAGATTAAAAAACTAATTGAGCAAGAGATTAATACGACCGAACTTCGCGTTGATGGCGATGGCAGTCATTACCAAGTGATCGTGGTGAGTGAACAGTTTGACGGTTTACGTCCTGTAAAAAAACAACAGATGGTTTACGCAGCTGTGAATGAACACATCGCCAGCGGTGAGATTCATGCCTTGACGATTAAGGCTTACACTCCTGCTGAGTGGGAAAAAGCGAAGTTATTTGTATAACAATGGTTTAAGTTAGCGAACGTATTAAGGCTTACTGATGGATAAATTATTAATCAAAGACGCTGGTCCACTGGACGGTTCAGTAAAAATTTCAGGCGCGAAGAATGCTGCGCTTCCGATCTTAATGGGCAGCTTATTGGTTGATGGTGTGACTTCCATCGGCAACTTACCACACTTAAATGATGTCACCACAACCTTAGAGTTATTGGGACGTTTAGGCGCTCAGTTAACGATTGATGATAAATTTAACGTTGAAATTGACGCCTCGGATATCCACAGCCATGAAGCGCCGTATGATTTGGTGAAAACCATGCGTGCTTCGATTTTGGTATTGGGTCCTTTGGTTGCTCGTTATGGCCAAGCTGAAGTGTCGTTACCGGGCGGTTGTGCAATTGGCGCGCGTCCCGTAAACCTTCACATCGATGGTATGCGCGAGATGGGTGCTGAGATCGAAGTGGAGGGTGGTTACGTTAAAGCTAAGGTTAACGGCCGCTTGAAAGGCGCTAAGATCGTGATGGATACAGTGAGCGTTGGTGCTACTGAAAATCTGATCATGGCAGCGACATTGGCCGACGGTACGACCATCATTGAAAATGCAGCGCGGGAGCCTGAGGTGGTGGATTTAGTGAACTTCTTGAATAAGATGGGCGCTAAAATTACCGGTGAGGGCACTTCCGTTATTACGGTTGAAGGTGTTGAGCGTTTGCACGGAGGTGAGCACAATGTTCAGCCTGATCGTATTGAAACAGGGACTTACCTCGTTGCCGCAGCAGTGACACGCGGGCGTATTTTGTGTAAAAACACGGATCCGATGTTGTTAGATGCGGTCTTAAAAAAGCTCGAAGAGTGTGGTGCTGAAATCAATATCGGTGACGACTGGATTGAACTTGATATGAAGGGTAAGCGTCCAAAAGCGGTCAACATTAAAACGGCACCGTATCCAGCGTTCCCAACGGATATGCAAGCACAGTTTTGTGCCCTTAACGCTGTAGCCGAAGGAACTGGAACAATTACAGAAACCATTTTTGAGAACCGCTTCATGCATGTGCTAGAAATGCAGCGAATGGGCGCCGATATTGCCATCGAAGGTAATACAGCGATTTGTCGTGGTGTAGAAAAACTGTCGGGAGCACAGGTGATGGCGACTGACCTTCGGGCTTCTGCGAGCCTCGTATTATCAGGTTTGGTAGCTGGCGGAGAGACTCTAGTTGATCGTATTTATCACATTGATCGTGGTTACGAAACGATAGAAGAAAAGTTACAAAATATTGGTGCTTCCATTAAGCGAGTTGGTTAAATGCTTTAGAAGTCATTTTAAAAAAGGCGCCCGTTGGCGCCTTTTTTAGTGAGTTGTTTCAATTATCCTCTTTGCCCAAGCACGATATCTTGGTTGTACTTTTTCCCGGCCCGCATGTATTCGACATTGACGGTGCTTTGTGGAGGGAGGTTCCAGATGGCGGAAATCAAGTCAATACTGTTGTAGATTGGTTTGCCATTGACTTTAGTGATGATATCTAAAGGTTGCAATTGAGCCTGGTCGGCTGGGCCTTGTGGGTTAATGCCAGTTACAACAATACCTTTGCCGTAAGGTAGTTGGTTTATTCGTTGTTGTAAGCGTTGCTTTTGCTCTGGGTTAAGACTCAACTCCATGCTGATTGAATCGAGGTTAATCGTCATATCCCCATCAAGCCCAAGCCAGCCACGACGAACTTCACCGTGCTCTTTGAGCTGCTCGACAACATGAGCAACGTTGTTGGCGACGATGGCATAGCTTTGGTAGTGCTTTTCACCTTGCTCATTTTGGGTGCTAAGTGATGTGATACCAATCAATTCGCCCTGAGCATTGACAAGCGCGCCGCCGGAGTTACCAGGCTTTAGCGCAGCGTCAGTCTGAATATAGTGGCTAACGCGGGAAAAGAACTTTGAGCTGATAATACCTTGAGTGACGGTTTGGTTGAACGCCATATTTGGTGTTCCTATCGCAAAGACCCAGTCACCAACACGACTTTGATCAGTTTCTGGTAGCGATAGAAAGTGGCTGGGCTCTGCATCAACTTTCAGTAGGGCAATGTCGGATTCAACATCAACACCTATGACCTGAGCCTTGAGTTGCTGTCCTGATGTCAGTTCAACTACGATAGTCGACGCTTTATCCAAAACATGGGCATTGGTGACAAGGTAGCCTTTATCATCAATAAAAACACCTGAGCCGTTGTTTAAGAATGCACAGGCGTTTGTTTCTGGTGGAAGTGCTTGCAGGCGTGAGCTACAAGCTTCGCTGTTTAAAGGAAACGCCTGAGAGCGAGCTTTGATTCCAACCACCGCCGGTGTCACTGATTCCAGCATATCAGCAAAGCCTTGTTGCGGTTTGTTGTTCTCAATTATGGGTTGAGTTGTCTGAGAGGTGTGTGGCTTTTCATCTTTCTGAGACGAAAAGCGTTCGGGCATAAATACGATAAACAATGCTGCAATGCCAAGCCCTATGAGTAAGTACTTGATGATAAAACCTAAAAATTCCAGTAACTTCATTATACGCTCGTGTTGTTATGCTTTAGTGGTCTGAGACTTGCCATCGCTCTCGTCATTATCGTCGCTAGGTGTATCGTTACTCTCTTTGTCATAACCTGGTGCACTAGGTGTTTTGACCTCTTCGTTCGCTAGGTCACTAAACTCTGACTCTTTCACTTTCGAATCGTTCGGGTGGTAATCGTCATCCATGTCGCCATCAGCCCAATCTTTTGGTGGCGAGACCTCAATATCTAAGTCAGGCTTGTTTTCTTCATCGGCTTGACCGTCTTTTTC
Organism: Kangiella taiwanensis; assembly: GCF_020005165.1. Lineage (GTDB taxonomy): Bacteria > Pseudomonadota > Gammaproteobacteria > Enterobacterales > Kangiellaceae > Kangiella > Kangiella taiwanensis. Next base: position 554,611 of record NZ_JAHCLT010000002.1, on the reverse strand, counting down.
GTTGTCTACCTCTGATAGGTCGGCATTAGGTTCATTATCACGAATAAAGCTTTCTTCTTCATGGGACTGGTCTTCTTTTGACGTGTCGATATCTTTACTCAAGTGTTCTTCAGCGTCGATCACTTCAGCCGCATTTGCTTCCGACGGCAAAGCTTCTTGCCCGACTGGGGCTGATAGTTTGACCTTAAACTCACGTTTTGACAGCTTGTTGGCACCAGTCGCTAGGTGTTTATATAGCGTTTTATACTCTTCGGTTAGGTTGGAAAATAGTCGCGCCGTTTCGTCAAAGTGTTCATCAACGCCTGACTTTAATTCATCTAATTCTTTATCTTTGGATTCTAACTCTTTAGTGAGCTCTTTGGTGCCAGTGGATAAGCCATGCCAGCGACCAATGAAGAAAGCTGCTACGGCAGCGATTAAAATAAGAATGATACTAACAACTGGTGACATTCAGATATCCTTTTGTCGGTGTTACATTCAGAACAGAGTTCATCGTCAGTGAGCCCTACAAAATTGCGGACTTCAGTGCTTTACGCTTATGATACACAAATTATAAGGCAAAGTTCGAGAAGAATAATGACACACAATACGCGTTTTTTAATGATTCTTGGGGTACTTTTTGGCATCGTCTTTACGATTTGTGCGATTAACCCTCATGATCGTGCTGACTGGATGTTGGAAAATGTTCTAACGGTGCTGTTCGTTATTGGGCTAGCGGCTACGTACAGAGTTTTTCCGTTATCAAAAATTTCTTATACCTGTATCTTTATTTTTCTCTGTTTACACGAGATCGGTTCACATTACACCTACGCTAAGGTTCCCTACAATGATTGGACGTTAGCGGTGTTTGGCTCAGAGCTTAACAGTTGGTTTGGCTGGGAGCGTAATCATTTCGATCGCTTAGTACATTTTTTATACGGTTTACTTTTTGCTTACCCAATTAGGGAAGTTTTCGTTCGTGTAGGCAACGTCAAAGGTTTTTGGGGGTACTTCTTACCGCTAGATTTGACCATGTCGACGTCGATGATCTTTGAGTTAATCGAATGGGGTGCCGCAGAATATTTTGGGGGAGACCTGGGGATTGCTTACCTTGGAACACAAGGGGATGTTTGGGATGCTCATAAGGACATGGCACTAGCCAGTATCGGCGCGTTGATCACGATGTTGATCGTGGCTGGCATTAATTTCAAGTGGCAACGCGACTTTGCCAAGGAGTGGAGTGACTCTTTTAGTGTAAAAGATAAACGGCCACTGGGAGAACACGATAAAATATAGATAACCATCTGTTTACTAAGGATTTATACCGTTAGTCGATGAACCAGTGTGAGTTATTTCACGAAAAAGCTAAATTCTATTAAAAAGTGTAAAAGATGGCTTTTTTAAGCTTCAATCGCTAGATGATAAGGAGATCTTGAGATAGCCTGAAAGTCCACTTTGAGAAAAACAGCAGGTGTTGATTATGAAAACACAATTAGCAATTGCAACAATTATCGCGATGTCTTTATCCGCTGGTGCTTCAGCAGTCGGCGTGAAAAGTCAGGTTGAAGTAGAGAAAAAACTGGAAGTACAGGAATCGACTGAAAAAGCTATGGAAAAAGCACAGGAAGAGCGTGAAGCGGCTCGTGAGCGTGCTGAAGAAGCGAAAGAGCGCGCAGAGCGAGCGAAGGAACGTGCGGCAGAAGCTAAAGCTGAGGCTAAGGCTAAAGCTAAATCAGAGAGTAAGGCTGAAGTTTCAGAGGAAGAAAAGGATGCCCGAATTAAAGCAGATACTGAGGCTGAAGCGGAAGCAAGTTTCGAAGACGAGAAATAAGACTGCTTAGCCAGTCACGATCATGGTGCTCTTGAAAAACAGAGCAAGGAGTCCTTCGGGGCTCCTTTTTTGTGTGCATAGAGGTCACTGGGCATACATGCTCCAACATACCAAAATCGAGTGCTTATTGAAGCAGGTTCCATGACTCCTGAAAACATGCGAAAATAATTCTATAAGTCCCTATTCCTTTTATCATTTTGAGCAAAGATAACTTTTTAATTGACGGCCCTGCCGGTGATATCGAAGCCACATTGGATGCGCCAGAAGGTACTGAATTAAACGCTGTGGCAATTTGTTGTCACCCTCATCCCGTTCATGGCGGTGCCATGACCAATAAAGTGATCTATACCGTATCTCGAACAATTGCTGGTTTAGGCATCCCATCCATTCGCTTCAACTTCCGCGGTGTTGGTCGTTCTGAAGGGGAGTATGACGAAGGGCGAGGTGAGCAGGGTGACCTAATTGCTGTAATACAGTGGGCTAAAGCTGAGTATCCTGGTCGCCCCTTGTGGTTAGCGGGCTTTAGTTTTGGTTCCTGGATTGCTGCGCTTCAAGCGAAAAAGCAAGGAGCCGAGCAACTGGTGTCTATTGCTCCTCCTGTGAACCGCTTTAGTTTTGATGACTTTGAAATTCCTGACTGCCCGTGGTTAGTGGTGATGGGTGATGCCGATGAGGTGGTTGATCCTCAGGCTGTATTTGATTGGGTTGATGAGCTGAAGCCTCAACCTGAGATGGTCAAGATGGAAGGTGCCGGGCATTTTTTCCATGGCCGGCTGGTCGAGTTACGTGAACATTTAGAGTCTTCACTAAAGCCACTCCTGCCACAAGAGCGATAGCCAATGACGCCCTTAGAGAAGTACCAGCAAGACTTGGCTAGCGGGTTTACCAAAGACCCAGCTCAAGAAGAAGCCGTGAAAGCATTGCAGAAAGTCTATGACGATCTGATGGAGTCGCGTCCTTCGGCTGGCTTTATGCAGAAGCTGACGCGCTGGCTGTCTGGTGATAGTCAGCCGGTAAAAGGTTTGTATATGTGGGGTGGCGTAGGTCGCGGTAAGACCTATTTGATGGATACTTTCTTTAATCTGCTACCCTTGAAAGCCAAAATCAGGCTTCACTTCCACCGCTTTATGCACGAAGTTCATAACGAGCTCAAGTCTTTGGCAGGCGAAAAGAATCCATTAATCAAAATCGCTGATCAGCTGGCTGAAAGAGCTAAGATTATATGCTTTGACGAGTTCTTCGTTACGGACATTACCGATGCCATGATATTGGGCAGTTTGTTCGAGGAGTTATTCAAGCGCCACGTAGTGTTAGTGGCAACCTCAAATATTCCACCTGATCGCCTGTATTGGAATGGTTTGCAGCGCGATAGATTTTTGCCGGCAATTGAGTTAATCAAAGAAAACTGCGAAGTTCTTAATGTGGATGCAGGTATTGATTACCGCATGAGAACCTTGGAGAAGGCGGAAATTTACCACTATCCACTGGATCAAGCGGCCAATGCGAACATGCGTGAATATTTCAAGCAGTTAGCAGCGACCGAAGGGAAGGAGCATTGCAAGTTGAAAGTTGAGGGGCGCTTAATTGATGCGGTCAGGCTTTCAGACAGTGTGGTTTGGTTTACCTTTGATGCGATTTGTCGAACGGAGCGTTCAGCTTCTGACTATATCGAGATCTCACGTGGTTACCATACGGTTTTTGTTGGACAAGTACCGCAGATGGATGACTCGCTGAATGACGCAGTGCGTCGCTTTATTGCTCTAATTGATGAGTTTTACGAACGCCATGTGAAATTAATCATTTCGGCAGAAGTACCGATGGACGAGCTGTATATCGGCAAAGGGCTCGCTTTTGAATTTAAGCGAACCCTAAGTCGTTTGCAGGAAATGCAGAGTAAAGAATATCTTAGCTTGGAGCACTTGGCTTAGACATAGGCATAAAAAAAGCTGGCCTCGGCCAGCTTTTAAGGAATTCTTTAAGGCAGTTTTACTTCGCCATATCCTTTAGCTTTTTAAGAGGACGAACTTTAACCGCTGTAGAAGCAGGCTTTGCTTTAAAGGTGGTTTCTTCCCCAGTGAAAGGGTTGATACCTTTACGTGCTTTAACAGCAGGCTTTTTCACTGTGCTAATTTTTAATAATCCAGGAAGGGTGAATTCGCCTACGGAACGTTTCTTGATATGACGCTCAATAACAATCCCTAGTTCATCAATTACAGCACCTACATCTTTCTTAGTAAGGCCTGTTTGAGCAGCGATTTCATTTAAAATTTGGGTTTTGGTGAACTTCTCTTTGACCGCAGTAATCTTGCGAGCTTTATTATCTGCCATTTTTCCTTTGCCTCTTGGGTTGTTTGACTGTTAAAATACGTACTGTCTTGGCGAGCAATGCAAAATTGACTCTCCCAACGCAGTTTTATTTATAGCGTTAAAAGCCCCGTAAATAAAGTCTTTTTGAAAGGATTTGTTTGAAAATTCGTAAATTTGCCCAAGACGAAACATAAATTTAGTAAATCCTTCGCCTGCCACTTGTAATATAGGGGCGGGTTCTGTATGATTTGCGCTCTTTTTTATGGGCTGGTGACTGACTTATAGCGAGCGTCAGCGGTCTGATAGGTCGTCTATGACGGCTTATTTTTGCGAGTGCAAATGGCTTTTTGGAGCTTAACGAATATGAAAACATTTAGTGCAAAGCCTGAGACTGTAAAACGCGACTGGTATGTCGTTGATGCAGAAGGCAAAACATTAGGTCGCTTGGCGACTGAAGTCGCTCGCCGTTTAAAAGGCAAGCATAAAGCTGAATACACACCTCACGTTGATACTGGCGATTACATCGTTATCATCAATGCTGAGAAAGTTACCGTAACTGGTAAGAAAGCGGACGATAAGATGTACTACCGTCACTCTGGTTACCCTGGTGGTATCAAAGAGACTAACTTCAATAAACTTCAAGCTGAAAAGCCTGAAATGATTATTGAGAAGGCGGTTAAAGGTATGTTGCCTAAGAACCCATTAGGCCGTGAAATGTTCCGCAAATTGAAAGTTTACGCAGGCTCTGAGCATAACCATGCCGCTCAGCAACCTATTGAATTAGATATTTAAGGTAGGAAATCATGGCTGAACAATATTACGGTACAGGTCGTCGTAAAAGCTCAACAGCTCGCGTATTCTTGCGTCCTGGTAGCGGTGCGATCACTGTAAACCAAAAGAGCTTAGACCAATATTTTGGTCGTGAGACGTCACGTATGGTCGTTCGTCAACCACTTGAGTTGACTGAGCTTCTAGAAAAATTCGATGTTTACGTTACTGTTTCTGGTGGCGGTGGTACTGGCCAAGCGGGTGCAATCCGCCACGGTATTACTCGTGCACTTATGGAATATGACGAAGAGCTTCGTACGCCACTACGTCAAGCGGGTTATGTGACTCGTGATGCACGTGCTGTTGAGCGTAAGAAAGTTGGTCTTCACAAAGCACGTAAACGTCCTCAGTTCTCTAAGCGTTAATTTATTACGCAACTTTTTCGAAAGTTCGAGAAAACTGGATTACGAAAACACCTGCCATATGGCGGGTGTTTTTGTTTAGACAGTATTATTTTCAAAGACTTAACTTCAATCCGCTGAAACCTTCTTAAAGTTGACTTCTGGTCTGACCACATTGTAATAACCCCACAATTCCTATAAGATATGCGCCCAGTAACCTGCCACTGACACCGTGTTTCGATTCGAGCGGTTTGGCGCAGTTTATTTATCAATATTGATTTTGTCCCACGTGTTGTTGTAACAGGTGGGTTTTCTTCGTGGGGAGACTATTCGAATGAGTAATCAGGGCGTTAACAAAGGACGCAGGAATCTCCTAATCGGGGCTACTTCAGCAGTAGGCGCGGTTGGTGTGATTGGTGCGGCTGTACCTTTTGTACGTTCCTGGGCACCGAGTGCGAAAGCACAATCCGCCGGTGCGCCAGTAGAGCAAGAATATAGCAAACTAGAAGTTGGTCAGCAGATTACTGTTGAGTGGCGTGGTAAGCCGGTATGGATTATCCGTCGTGATCAGAAAATGCTAGGCAGCATCTCTAATAGTGAAGAGAAAGTTGCGGATCCAAACTCAGAAGCTGATCAACAACCTGCTTATTGTAAAAACGAGTTCCGCTCAATTGAGCCTGAGATCTTCGTTGCTGTTGGTTTGTGTACACACTTAGGGTGTTCACCAACGCTTTACGCTGAAGCTGGTTCATTGGAAAACGATTGGCTTGGTGGTTTCTACTGCCCATGTCATGGTTCTAAGTTTGACTTGGCTGGCCGTGTTTACGCGGGCGTACCAGCGAACGCTAACTTGGAAGTTCCGCCTTACACAATTGACACAGCGAGCAAAGTTATCGTTGTGGGCGAAGATGGGGGTGCCTAATGTTTAAAAGCTTTATGTCATGGCTTGACGCACGTTTCCCTGCGACAAAAGTTTGGAATGAGCATCTTGCTGAATACTATGCGCCAAAGAACTTTAACTTTTGGTATTTCTTCGGTTCATTAGCACTTCTTGTGCTAGTTAACCAACTATTAACCGGTATCTGGTTAACCATGTTCTACAGCCCAAGCGAGCCGTTTGCGTCTGTAGAGTACATCATGCGTGATGTCGACATGGGTTGGATTATCCGTTATCTACACTCGACAGGTGCTTCTGCCTTCTTTGTGGTCGTTTACTTACACATGTTCCGTGGCATTATTTATGGTTCATACAAGAAGCCGCGCGAGTTAGTGTGGATCTTCGGTATGATTATTTTTGTACTATTAATGGCTGAAGCGTTCATGGGCTACTTATTGCCATGGGGTCAGATGTCGTTCTGGGGTGCTCAGGTAATTATTAACCTCTTCGGTACTATCCCAGTCATCGGTCCTGACTTGGTTGAGTGGATTCGTGGTGACTTTACTTTGTCCCTTGCGTCTCTTAACCGTTTCTTTGCGTTACACGTGGTTGCAGTACCATTAGCACTTGTTGCTATGGTGTTCTTACACATCGTTGCACTACACAAAGTCGGCTCTAACAACCCTGACGGCGTTGAAATCAAAGAGAAGAAAGACGAGAACGGTATCCCACTAGACGGTATCCCATTCCACCCATACTACACAGTGAAAGACATTGTGGGCGTGGTGGTCTTCTTGATGATCTTCTTAAGCATCGTGTTCTTTGCTCCTGACTTTGGCGGCTATTTCCTAGAGCGTCCAAACTTTGAGCCAGCGAATCCGCTGAAGACACCGCCTCACATTGCTCCAGTTTGGTACTTTACACCGTTCTATACGATGTTACGTGCAGTTCCAGATCCGTTTGGTGGCTTTGTGGTGATGGCATTGGCGATTGTGATTTTATTCCTATTGCCATGGTTAGACCGTCAGAAAGTGAAGTCAATTCGTTACCGTGGTACTTCGTTTAAAGTTCTATTGTTCTTCTTCGTTGTATCGTTCATCATCCTAGGCGTGTTGGGTGTCATTGCAGTTACACCAACAACAGCGCTACTGGGTCAAATTTGTACGGCTTACTACTTCTTCTTCTTTATCGCGCTTTGGTTCTTACCGAAGTTTGAGAAAACGAAGCCAGTACCAGAGAGGGTAACAGACAAATGAAAAAGTTAATCACAGCTATTTTATTCCTGCTACCTGTCGCCGCTATTGCTGCGGGTGGTGGTACGACTTATCCAAACGATAAGGCAAACGTCAACTATGGTGATAAGGCGTCGATTCAGAATGGCGCCAAGTTATTCGTTAACTATTGTCAAGGTTGTCACTCAATGGAGTACGTACGCTATTCACGTATTGCACAAGACTTGGACTTAACTGAAGAACAAGCGTCAGAGCTGATTCTAGGTGAAGGCAAGCTTGGTGACACTATGGATAAAGCGATGGATAACGATCTTGCTGAGAAATGGTTCGGCGTTAATCCACTCGATTTATCGTTAGTGGCACGTGTTCGAGGCAATGACTGGGTATATAACTACCTGCGTGCTTTCTACCTTGACGATGCTCGTCCATATGGCGTGAACAACACAGTTTTCCCAAGTGTTGGTATGCCGCACGTATTGTCAGATTTACAAGGCTTGCAGCGCAAAAGCGACGAACTATTAGCCGTTGAAGACACTATTGCTAGTGGCAAAGCTCGTATCGAAGAGCTAAAAGCAACGCTAAAGAACTCAGAAGCTTCAGCTGAGGCGGTAGCTAAAGCAGAAGAAGAGATTGCATTGATTGAAGAAGAAGTGCATGACGCTGAGTTGGAAGTTACTAAGATTGCTCGTGAAGGCAATATGTTCACTATCGTAGAAGAAGGTGAAATGACGCCGGAAGAGTATGACCACGCGATGCGCGACTTGGTTGCTTTCATGGCGTATACCGCTAATCCAGTGAAATTGAAGAGTAAGGCTATCGGTCTTTGGACATTATTGTTCTTATTGATCCTACTGGTATTAGCTTACTTCTTGAAGAAAGAGTTCTGGAAAGACATTAAGAAGAAGTAATTCGGTTTGATGGGCCTCGCTCAGAGGCCCTTACTGTTTAGGAGAAAAAGTATGGCCGTAGTTGCCAAACGTTCAGTAATGACACTTTATTCAGGCAATGATGTTTACAGTCATCAGGCACGTATTGTGCTGGCTGAAAAAGGTGTGAATTATGAAGTGGTAGAAGTGACTTCTGACAAAGTCCCGGAAGATTTAATGGATCTGAACCCGTATGGCTCAGTACCAACTCTAATTGACCGTGATCTTGTGTTGTATGAAGCAAGTATCGTGATGGAATATTTAGATGAGCGCTTTCCTCATCCGCCATTGATGCCTGTTTATCCTGTCACTCGTGGCCGCAGTCGTTTAATGATGCATCGTATCCAGAAAGAGTGGTACAGCCAATACGAAATCATTGTGAACGGTACCGAAGCTAAAGCAAAGAAAGCGCGTAAAGAGCTACAAGAAAGCATTTTAGCGTTATCTCCGGTATTTGCGAGCAACCCATATTTCATGAGTGAAGAGTTCTCGTTGGTTGATTGCGTTATCGCACCTTTATTGTGGCGCGCAGACCAGCTGGGTATCGAAATCAGTGGCCGTGGCAGCAAAGCCATCCACGAATACATGGAAAAAATCTTTGAGCGCGAATCTTTCAAAGTCAGTTTGACTGAAGAAGAGCGTGAAATGAAACTAGGCTTAATGTAATGGCGGATACCACGCCATTACAGCCTTATCTTCTCATCGCTTACTATGAGTGGATGATAGATAATGGCTGGACCCCTCAAGTTCTCGTCGATTGTTCTCACCCAGAGGTAGATGTCCCTCAGCAATTCGCGAATGATGGCAAAATCGTACTTAATATTGCACCAGAAGCAGTGGCTAACTTTGAGCTTAATCATGACTTTTTAAGTTTTAGCGCTCGGTTTTCTGGCAAGTCTCTTAACATTTATATTCCAATGAACTCGATCGTTGCCATTTACGCACGAGAGAACGATCAAGGCATCATGTTCTCGCCAAACATGTACGGTGATGGTGAGTCGCCTCAATCATCGGAAAACAATGGTAATGATGATGGCCCAGATGATGAACCGCCGACGCCTCCAAAAGGCCGACCAAACTTAAAAGTTGTTAAATAAAAAAGCCCAGCAAATGCTGGGCTTTTTTATAGCTGTGGTCAGGGCTTTAGTTAATGTATTCAAAGATCTTAACGACTTTCTTAACGCCTGAAATATTACGGGCTACTAAAGCTGCTTTATCACCTTCTTCGCGGGTGACCAGACCCATCAGGAAAACCTCACCTGCTTCTGTGGTGACGTTGATGCGTTTGGAGTCTAGACCTTTTTCTGCCGCAAGACTGGACTTTACCTTGGTCGTGATCCAAGTATCAGACATGGTGCTGACAGAATCAGGATCTGCTATGCGGAGTTCATTAAAGACTTTACGGATCTCAGGGATGCCTTTTACTTCTCTTGAAACTTGTGCTTTTACTTCATCAGAAGGTACCTGCCCGTAAATCAAAACATAAAGGTTATGACTTTCAACGCCAATGAAGGATGGTTTATTTTTCGCTTCGATAGCGTCTGTAATCGTGTATACACGGCTTTCAATGCTACTATCTTCCGCCAAGGTGCCGAATGTTGTGCAGGCCGGTAAAAAGGTCGCTGTCACGATGACTAGGCTAAATATGCGCAAAGTTTGTTTTAAATTCATGAATTAAGCCTCAGTACCAAATAGGGAGTTATCGATAAAATCACACAGTGCATGAATGACGACTAAGTGAACTTCCTGTATTCTGGCCGTGGAATTTGAAGGAACACGGATTTCGACATCGTTCTGTCCCATCAAGCCCGCCATCTCACCGCCATCCTTGCCTGTTAAAGCGACAATAAGCATATCTTTACTGAGCGCAGTTTCCATGGCATTGATCACATTACGGGAATTACCACTTGTCGAAATTGCTAATAAAATGTCGCCAGGCTGACCAAGAGCTCTTAACTGTTTAGCAAAAACGTCGTTATAACTGTAATCATTAGAGATCGACGTCAAAGTACCTGTATCTGTGGTTAACGCTATGGCTGGTAAGCTTGGGCGCTCGCGCTCAAAGCGGTTAAGCATTTCCGAGGAAAAGTGTTGGGCATCTCCAGCTGACCCGCCGTTGCCACAACTTAACACTTTATTGCCAGCTAGCAGTGAGTTCACCATAACCTGGCCTGCTTTAGCGATGGACTCAGGTAATGAGTCGGCTGCAGCAATTTTGGTTTGAATACTTTCTGTAAAAATGTCGCGTATACGTTCTATCATGGATAGCCTAAGGTCGTTTACCAGCCGCTTTGTTGAAAGGCATCTTTATACCAATCGGCTGACAATGTTTTGTGTTCTAATGTTACGGAAACTACATCAAAACGACAATTCAGATGTTGATATTTTTTCTCTTGTTGCAGAAAAAACTGAGCCGTTTTAATAATTTTTTGCTGTTTTCGATAATCTACACTTTCGGCGCCGGAGCCATGAGTAACTTTAGCTCGGAATCTAACTTCAACAAAAGCCAGTGTTTTGCCATCAAGCATGATCAAATCAATTTCGCCATAACGTGAAGTCACGTTTTGCTTTACTAAATTGAGGCCTTGTAGTTTGAGGTATTTCAATACAAAGCGCTCAACTTTATCACCTTTTACCCTTGCTAACATATCAATCCTTGATAATGACTTTGACCCTACAACGGATTAAAGTTCCGAAGAGCTGGGCGTTACCGGTCCAAGCTCGTTTGCACACTAACTGGTATCATCTTGCCGTTCTTGAACATTCCCCAAGACAGTTGTCGTATAAATTGACCATAAGAGTCCATACTCAAAGTGCCGGACAAGCCTTCTATAAAATGGTTGGGGTTTTGAGCAAATTCAGCTAATTGAGGGATGATAGCGTAAGCATCGTGGCCCAAAGCAAAGAAACGTGCCAAGGTTCCAGTTGAGTTTGGAACTAATTGATTCATTTTTGTACGACTGTCTTTGATGGACTCAGTACTACCTAACATCCAAGGGGCGTCGGTAAACGAAATACCATCCAAGTCATTGTCGCGAGTCGGGTTGGTGTATCCTTCGTAGACGTTTGAAGTCGCGTACACCGGTAAATCGTAGGCGTAATAGTAATTCAAATAAGGCTTAATAATTCTAGCTTTGTCGACTTTTGATATGAGGAAAATAAAGTCGGCTGTAGCGGAGCCTTGCCCACTGGCCTCAATAGGTACGTTGAGGAAATTTTGCAGATCTTGCGCGCGCTTTTCAGCTTGATCAGCTCCGAGCATGGTCATGACTGCAGCTTTTACGTTTTGGTTGTGTGAGATATTGGCTACTTTAACGATGTAACCCCCCATTTGCTCAAACTCTTGTGTGAACGCTTCGACTGCACGTTTACCTAGTGATGAGTCTGCGTTGATAACAAACGCTCTGTCTTGCCCTTGGCGCATGGCGTGGCGTGCAATTTGTCGCGCCTCATCTTCTATCGGTAAGCCAAACTGGAAAAAGTTGCTCGGGATATAGTGTGAGTCCAAGCGGTTTAGCGCCAGTGTCGGGATAGGTAAACTCGGCTGTGCCGCTAAGTCTTCCATATTGGACTTAAGTAATGGCCCCACCACAAAGTCCACACCTTCTTCAAAAGCTCTTTGGTAGAGGGTTTGCATATCAATACCGTGAGTATCATAAACGACCACGTCCGCAGACTCAGCAGTGATGGCTTGCTCATAATAGCCAGCCATGAAGCCATCTCGTATTAGTTGGCCAACTGGTGCTAGGTTGCCGGATAATGGCACGAACAAACCGATCTTTGTTGGAGCTGATATTGTGAAGTCAAACGAGCCCATTTGACTCATATCAAGATAATCAATCGCAGGATGTTCAGGATAGATTTGTGACCACTCTTCCATGGCGACCGACATATTCGAAGCGTTTCGCATATAACGATGACGGATAATCGCCATGTCTAACCAACCAAGAATGTTGTGATCTGAAGCACGCGATCGTTTAAGCTCGATGGCACCTACAGGTGAAGCTAATAACTCCTGCCATGCTTTCTCGAATTGTGATTCAAGGATCCGATAATCTTCTATCAGAGGCTCCGCTTTTAAGCGTACAACCGCAGCATCAGCCAGTCGGTTGTTAGCCGCCAAACTATCCGCAAGCGTCTTGGCGTAGTGGGCTTGCCAGTTTTGGCTATGGGTTTGAGGATTGCCGATAGACTGTAGCGCACGAATAGACTCAAAAGGCTTATCCTGCGTCAAAGCAACTTCACCTAGTAGGAGGTAATATGCATCGCGCTCATCGGCTGGAAGCTCGGTTGGCTGAAAGCTGCGTAATAGGGCATAAGACTCTGTTGGCTGGCCCATTTCTTGGTATGCAATAGCCGCTTTGAGCTTAAAAGGTGATTGAGCCGTTCCTTGTTGTTGCTCAGCTTGCTGTAAATAAAAGTCGGGCGACTGCGCGACACGATCACGAATACCATCGTCTGACGTTGACTGACGAGGTTGAGTCGTGACACAAGAAACGACTAAAAAGCTACAAATCGCTAATGATAGGTTCTTGTTAAAGGACTTTTTTGTCATAATTCCATTCTCAAGAAGTAGATGGTGTTATTCTAAGCGCTCATGCATGACAAGGCAAAGAACCAATGGCAGATTTGACAGATTCTCACAACAAAAATTCACAACAAATCAAACAGTTCCAGATTGCAGCAGGAACTTTGTATGTTGTGGCGACGCCGATTGGTAATATTCACGATATTTCTTACCGTGCAATCGAAACCTTAAAGCAGGTTAGCTTAATTTGTGCTGAAGATACGCGGCACAGTCAGCGACTCATGTCACACTACGGTATTACAACACCTATGATGTCGTTGCATGAGCACAACGAAGAAGCTCGAATCGAGCAAATCGCAGCGAAGCTAGGTACTGGTGAATCGATTGCATTAATTTCTGACGCGGGTACGCCGCTGATTAGTGACCCAGGGTTCAAGTTAGTGAGAGGCCTACGTCAACACAGCGCCAAGATTAGTCCTGTCCCTGGTGCTAGTGCTTTAATCTCAGCCTTATCTGTCGCTGGGTTAGCTACTGACAGTTTCAGTTTTTGGGGCTTTCTGCCGTCAAAGTCGAAGGCGAGATGCGAACGGTATCAAGCTTTGGCTGATAATAAAGAAACGCTGGTTTTTTATGAATCTTCTCACCGTATTGTCGATAGTTTAAAGGATTTGAGCGATGTAATGGGTGATAGACATATAGTGATTGCGCGAGAAATCACCAAAAACTTTGAAACGATCTTGTCGGGTACTGCGTCTATAGTACTACAACAGGTAATAAACGACCCGAATCAACAAAAAGGTGAGTTTGTGTTGATGGTCGAAGGCGTCACTAAAGCTGTTGCAGACGAAAGTATCAGTAGCGAAGCGAAACATATCATGTCGCACTTGGTATCGGAATTACCGCCAAACAAAGCGGCAAAGCTGGCAGCTCAAATCACAGGTGCAAAAAAGAAAGACCTGTATCAGTGGGCGCTACAGCAAAAGACAGATTAAGTGGAGGTTTTATGAAAAACTACAAACACATTTTTATCACTGCCGTTAGTGCCTTAGCCTTGAGCTGGGCTGGCGTGAGCATTGCTGATTCTAGCGCTTCCAAGAATACCGCTCAGTCTACGTCAGCGATTAAAGTGCAATGGAAAGACTTTGATGACTATCGTGATGTTCGCGCTGCTACTGAGCCGAAAGGTACATTTCATAAGCGCGTTAAAAAGAGCTTCGACAAATTCTTTAATGATTACGGTAAAGAATTACCAGAAGGCCAAACATTATCTATTGAAATTAAAGATTTAGACTTGGCAGGTCACGTTCAGATGTCAGGTACGCGAGATTTTCGTGTGATGCGAGACATTGACTTCCCACGCATGGAGTTCAGTTACACGCTAACAGGAGCTGATGGTAACGTGATCAAGCAGGGTGAAGCGAAAATTAAAGACATGAACTACTTGTATCATGAAAAATCTTGGAAACGGTACAGAGAAGGCTTCTATTATGAGAAGCGTATGTTCAGAGAGTGGTATGAAGATACGTTAGGTAAAAACTAGTTGCTTTAAGCCATACACAAATTTTGCCCCGAAAAGGTAGGGAAGTTAAGTTTTCCTTGCCTTTTTTTGTACGGCGACTAAACTTGCTGCAAAGCTGGCCAGACAGTCGCTGCCTATGATTTTCATAGGGAGAGGAAAGTCCGGACTTCACAGAGCAGGGTGCCAGGTAACGCCTGGGCGGCGCAAGCCGACGGCAAGTGCAGCAGAAAATATACCGCCTATGTTCCTCGGAGCAGGTAAGGTTGAAATGGTGCGGTAAGAGCGCACCGCGCTTCTGGTAACAGTAAGCGGCGAGGTAAACCCCACCCGAAGCAAGACCAAATAGGGTTCCGTACGGCGTTGCTCGCGTTGGAACCGGGTAGGTTGCTGGAGCCATCGAGCGATTGGTGGCCTAGACGAATGACTGTCCACGACAGAATCCGGCTTATCGGCCAGCTTTTCTTTTTCTTCCTTCTGACTTTTCTTGTCATTCCAAACTGTGGCCAATGGCAATACCTTTAGGTAACTTGGAATCTAGTTATATTATTAGCAATCTATTTCGCCCCTCGGCGAGTCACTTTTTCTTGTGCGAGCAAGAAAAAGTGACCAAAAAGAAACACGCCCCGATATTGAGGTCATGTGAACATGACTTCCTGCTCTATTTCCAAAATACTTAACGCATCAGAGTTTACAGCACTTCCTTGTGCTGAAAACTCTTACCAAAATCATCCACGATTTTGGTTTGCTATATTTTGTAAATAGCACAGCTCAATATAAGGGGAAATTTGTGCAGGCTTGTGCTGTTAATACCCCCTTAAAGTTAGCCGAGAGAGAAAAAGTTATAGCGTAAATTAGGCATGGAGCCTAATTTAGCTAAGACGAAACAAGGACGTTTCGTTTGACGACGCGTATGTAACTTTGATGAGCGAGGGAAGTCCGAAGGACCTAACGATCTGGGGTGCCTTTTCTTTTGGTTCGTTTTCTTTGGGCAAACAAAGAAAATGAACATCTAAAATTAATTATTGATTAAAGTAAGACTATAAACCGCTATCCCACAAGCCGTCGCGACATTCATGGAGGAGTTGTGGCCGAGCATGGGGATGTGGGTGGTGATGTCTGATAGCTTGAGTAACTCTTCGCTGACGCCAGTATTTTCTGAGCCGAGTATGAGGCAAACTTTCTGAGTTTTTCCTAGTTGTATTTCTTGTAATGGAACGCTGTCACTGGTGATTTCGAGGGCGATGATGGTGTAGTTTTCTTCTTTTAGTCTATTTATTAATTCAACAAGGTTTTCTACTGTTTCATAGGGCACATATTTTTCTGTGCTGCGTGAGGTTTTGCGGATCTTATTATTAGGCGGAATCGGTGTGTCGCCTGATACGTAGATTTTTTCGACACCGAGTGCGTCCGAAATACGGAAGAGGCTGCCGACGTTCATGGGTACGGTGATGTTGTGTGCAAGTAGACTGATCTGGCGATTGCCTTTCTTTTTTGTGTTTTTGTTTTCTAAGTGATCGGCGTGTTCGAGTTGTCTGTTGCTCATGACAGCGTCAGCTTTATTAGGTTGTGATTAGTTTGCCTGAGCAGGTTTGGTTTAGCAAATAGGGATTGTATCAAAGTGGTGTTGGGTAAAAACAAAAAACAGCCAGCGCGAAGGGTTACTAAGGGGTAGTCAGTGTCTTGGTTAGAAGACTGCGCTGGCTGTTACACTGAAGTAAAGCTGAGTAAGAATTAGTTAACTATGATTTCAACAATTGTTTCGATTAGGGGGTTCGATTACGATTCTTCTTCACCCGTTTCTTCAGATTGGGTAGTGACTAGGGCGCGAGTATGGTCGCCGTAGACAGGTTTTTCGTTGCGTAGCATATCCATCATGATCTGGAACTCTGCTGCATTGACATAAACGCTTCGTTCGCGAGTGTTATCGTAATAGGTAAACCAGAAGTGGCCGCGGTTTTGGCTAGAGTCCCACCAGCCTTGGTATTTTTGAATCAGCTTGATCGCCATAGTAAAGTCCTTTTCGTTGTTTCCGTTAATACATCCGTTAGGTTTTTGCTACTGGGAAGGATGTTGAAAGGGAAGTAGCACGTCCTGTGCCATTCCCTTTTCATCAACATGCTCATCCTGAGCCTTCTTTCCTTAGAATATTGTCTCTTCCTGAGACGGTCCATTAAAACCTCTTCCTGAGGTGTCCCTGATACTCTCGTCCTTAAGAGCAGAACCATTCCGTCGGTTCAGTGCTATTTAATAATAAACAGAGGTGACAAACTAGGTGTATTCGATGAAGCTTTTGTGAGAGATCGACTACAGTTGGGTTACGAATTCACGTGTCTCTATTCGTATTCGAGTTCGTCGAAGATTGGCGAAGGCCCGAAAACGTTGGATTGAGTAATCGTTGTAAAGATTTCCAGGGCTTTAATGCCTTTGCTGGAATTACCTTTGCTGTTTAAACCAGGACTCCACACGGCGATACTGTATTGGTCGGGGTAAATGGCAACAATACCGCCACCAACGCCACTTTTGCCTGGTAGCCCGACTTTAAAGGCAAATTCGCCCGCTTCGTCATAAAAACCGCAGAGCAACATTATGGCGTTGATACGTTTCGTTTCTTGTGCGGTCAGTATACGTTCATTATTGAGCGGATTTTTTCCGCCTCGGGCCAGAAACATGAAGGTTTGCGCCAGATCTTTGCATGACATTTCGATAGAGCAAAGGTGGAAGTATAAATCGAGGACTTCCTCAACGTCGTTATCGATATTGCCGTAAGACTTCATTAGATTGATGTGAGCATTATTCTTAAAGCCACACTCTTTTTCGGACTCAGCTGTTTCTTTGCAGTAATCGATGTTTGGGTTACCTGCTAAATTACGAACGAACTGAATAAAGTCTTGGTATGGGTTATCGAGCTGACTTACCAGAATGTCACAAACGACAATGGCTCCAGCATTGATGAGCGGGTTACGAGGGACCCCTTGTTCGTATTCAAGCTGCACTAATGAGTTAAAGGGGCTGCCTGATGGTTCGACCCCCACTCGTTTCCATAAGTCAGTACCTACTAACTTGAAAGCGTAGACAAGTGATAGAACTTTAGAAATACTCTGGATGGAAAAGTTTTCATCAACATCACCATGGTCGTATTCGTGACCTTCTTCGGTCACCAAATACATACCAAACTTATTGGGGTTAGCCTTTGCCAAGGCCGGAATATAGGTCGCAACTTGTCCTATTTCGTCAAAATCGTTCAGTTCGTCGCTGATTTGTTCGAAAATCTCTTTGTAATTCATAACCTTAGACTTCGCTGAGTGCTTATCACAGTCTATGCAACTATCAGTGGAATTGCTACCCTCAAATCTGAGCTTATGCCGTTAGGCTATATGTTTAAAAGGAAAGTAGGCAATGTCTTTAGACATTTTGCGCTATCTCCTGGAATTTAAGCTGTAATTGTAAAATTGTTTTACCGAATTGCCCGATATTTGGTCGTTTCAGCCGATTTTTGAGTTCGAAAGTGAAAATAAATCGCCTTCTAACTTAAAGTAGTTTCTAACTTATAACGCTAATTTGATGAAAAGTCTCGCTTTTATTTTTGCCTGTTTGTTAGTGCCAACTAACTTTCGCTAAGTGTTTGTCAAATAAGGACATTTTTCACATTTTGCATGCAGATTTGCCTTGCAAAAATCACCCAAACTTCATATAGTGTAGAGAAGTGGAGAAAAGTGTCGCAAAGTGGATCGTAAAGGATCAGTGACGATCAAATCGATTTACTGTGCGTTGTAACAAACCATCATTAGTGATGGCGAGCTTTGAAAAAGACCCTTGAAAGAGCCTTGCTTAATCTCTCTCCTAGCAATCCTCTTTCAAGCTTCTTTCTAAAACTGCCCTTAATGATGCAACAGTCGAGTTAATCGGGGTTAAGAGAAGCCAATGTTTAGAGGCGCAACAGCAATCAATATGGACGCGAAAGGTCGTATCGCCATTCCGGCGAAGTACCGTTCGCGTTTTCATGATGCTTGTGCAAATCAAATCGTGGTGACCATTGACCTGTTTGACCCGTGTTTACTGCTTTTCCCGCTTCCCCAATGGGAACAACTCGAAACCACTTTAGACACTTTTTCCAATACTGACCCTAACCAACGACGTATTAAGCGCATGTTACTCGGCCATGCCTCTGAGCATGAGATCGACGGTAACGGCCGTATTTTACTACCTCCAGTTCTTCGTGAATATGCACATCTTGAAAAAGAAGTGTTATTAGCGGGCCAAGGTAAAACGTTCCAGATTTGGAATGAAACCAACTGGCACAAGAAGATCGAAGATGATGTGGCTGCGTTGGGCGAGGGTCCATTAGATACAGAGAATTTACCGGACCTGGCGTTTTAATCATGAACTCTAGTCATGAAAAGACTGCACACGATTCGGTTCTACTCGATGAGGCAGTGGAGGCTCTGGTGATCAACCCTGACGGTATTTACATTGACTGCACCTTTGGCCGTGGCGGCCATAGTCGAGCGGTACTGTCAGTGCTGTCTGAAAACGGTCGTTTGTTGGCGTTTGATAAAGATCCTCAGGCGATAAAAGAAGGTAAAGCATTAGAGCGAGAAGATGCAAGATTTGAAATCATCCACGAGAGCTTTTCCCTTTTAGAACAAAAGGTTAGCGAAAAGCAGTTGGTCGGTGAAATCGATGGCATCTTAATGGATTTAGGCGTGTCGTCACCACAGTTAGATCAGGCGGAACGCGGCTTTAGTTTTATGCAAGACGGGCCTTTGGATATGCGCATGGACACCACGCGCGGCCAAACGGCTGAAGAGTGGATTGCTGAAACTAAAGAAGAAGATATGGTGTGGGCGTTCAAAACCTATGGTGAAGAGCGTTATGCCAAACGAATCGCGAGAGCGATCATTGAGAAGCGACAAAAAGCCTCAATTAACCGCACCTTAGAGTTAGCGGCCATTATAAAAGAGGCGCATCCGCGTTGGGAAAAGCATAAGCACCCAGCAACTCGCTGTTTTCAGGCAATTCGCATTGCCGTCAACAGTGAGCTGGATGATTTACAAAAAACTTTAGAGCAATCTTTAGAGTGCTTGAAAGTCGGTGGCCGGATGGTCGCCATCAGTTTCCATTCGCTGGAAGATCGAATGGTCAAACGGTTTATACAGAAACAGGAAAAAGGCCAGGATTTTCCACCTGGCTTGCCGGTTACGGAAGACATGATTAACCGACGAATGAAGAAGGTGGGTAAATTCACCAAAGCAGGTGATAAAGAGTTAGAACGAAATAACCGCGCGCGTAGCGCGGTTATGCGTGTTGCGGAGAAACTCTCTTGAGCAAGAAAAAGGTTAAAGAAACCAATAGCTTATGGCCTTTTTATAGTTTGATGGCAGCATTCGCAAGACGCTTTGGAGTGATTGCTCTAGGTGTAGTGGTTGTAGTATCGGCAGTAGTCGTGGCGTACCAAACACACCAGCTTCGTCAGGCAACGATTGAGTTAAAGAAGCTGCAGGACGAGCAAACAGCGCTGGATTTGCAATGGCAAAAGTTACGGCTGGAGCAGAGCGCCTTAGCTGACCACAGCAGAATCGAGCAGTTGGCGCAAGAAAAGTTACAAATGAAACATACAAACAATGATGACGAAATCATCATGAAACCTGCTCTTAGAGACAAAGAGTAGTTGACGGTTAAGTAAATAGGCTTAGGACCAGTATAGAGAATGAAGAAGGTTAGAAACCGCAAAGTTAAAACAGTACCACTGTGTACATGGCGTTTTTACGTCATGATCGTAGTGCTATTGTGCGGTTTCGTTGCGTTGATGGGCCGAGCGGCTTACTTACAAGTAGTCAGCGCTGATGACCTTGCTAAAGCAGGAGACTCTCGCTCAGTAAGGGTCAAAGGTATTTCAAGCCATCGGGGATTAATTCTCGATCGAAACGGTGTTGAGTTAGCGCGTTCGGTACCAACCGAGTCGGTATGGCTGGATGTAAAAACCTTATTGCAAACGCCAAAAGTATTACAAAGTGAGCAGTGGAAAGCCTTTGCTGCAGCGCTAAAGCGAAATGAAAATGAATTAAATCAGTGGGTTATGAATCGCTCAGAGCGCCAGTTTGTATGGCTAGAGCGTCAGGTAGACCCTAACGTATCGCTCTACATTAAACGCCTTGATATTAAGGGTGTAAATTTTAAAACCGAATATCGCCGTTATTATCCAAGTGCGGAAGTTGCTGCGCATGTGGTCGGTTTTACCGGTGTTGATGACAAAGGTTTGGAAGGTGTAGAAAAAGCATTCGACAGTTTCTTAACAGGTAAACCAGGCAAAGAAAAAGTCGTGGTTGATCTGTATCGACGCGTGGTTGAAGAGCGCGGCGTTCTTGCCAAAGCTGAGCAAGGCAATGATTTACAACTAAGCATCGACTCGCGTATTCAAGCGGCTGCCTACAAAGAATTAAAGAAAGCGGTCTTGTCCAATGGAGCGAAAGGTGGCTCGGTTGTCGTGATGGATGTTGATACGGGCGAAGTGTTAGCGATGGCTAGCCAACCGTCGTTTAACCCGAATCGTTCAGATAGCCGCTTGCCAGAGCTAACACGTAATCGCTCTATAACTGACATGTTTGAACCAGGCTCAACAGTCAAACCGCTAACAGTGATTAGTGGATTGAGCAGTGGGAAGTTTGGACTAGACACTGAAATCGATACGTCACCAGGGCGTATGTATTTGGATTACGCGTGGGTAAGAGATACTCGTAATTACGGCGTGCTAGATCTTGATGGAATTATTAAAAAGTCGAGCAACATGGGTGTGTCTAAAATCGCACTCGAACTAACCGATGAAGAATTTTTAAGCACGCTATATGCCGTTGGTTTTGGCGTGAACACTGGACTGGGTATTCAAGGCGAAGCAGAAGGTCGGTTATCACCTCGCCCAAATTGGTCACGACATGAGAAAGCAACTTGGTCTTATGGTTATGGCTTTATGGTAACGCCGATGCAGCTTGCGCAAGCATACTCAATTCTGGGTGCGGGTGGTATCAAAAGAATCCCAACTTTATTAAAGCGTCCTGAGCATGAGGAAATTGAGGGGGAGCGTGTGATTCAACCTGAAATTGCCTCGCAGGTCGTGAAGATGATGGAGCAAGTAACGCAAAAAGGTGGTACTGGTACGCGTGCTCGAGTCGATGGTTACCGTGTTGCAGGTAAAACTGGTACTTCGCGGAAAGCGATTCGTGGCGGCTATGGCGATGAGTATGTGACTTACTTTGCAGGTTTAGTACCCGCTACTGATCCAAAGTTTGCCATTGTGGTTATGGTTGATGAACCCGCTGGTGATAGTTATTACGGCGGTACGGTTTCTGCGCCAGTCTTTTCTAAAGTAGCAGATACCGCATTGCACTTACTGAACGTGGCCCCTGACGGTGAGCTTGATCGCCCAGCGGTTGCTACAGCTACCGGCGGAATAACACAAAAGGGGGCGGGTAATGACTAGCTTCCAAGGTACAAGCTTTAAACCAAAGGCTTTGTCAAAAGTACTGAAAAAGCACTTTAACAAAGAGCAGTTAGGCGAATTTGCTTCGCTGGATGTGTCTGGCGTCAGTTTAGACAGTCGAGCTGTTTCCGAGGGCGTGATGTTTATTGCGTACCCAGGACATCAATCTGATGGTCGCCAGTACTTACAGCAAGCTGTTGATGCTGGTGCAAGTGCTCTGGTTGTTGAAAAAGAAGATCTGGAAAAATTTGCGACTGTTAAAAGTGATGTCGCAGAGTTTTCAGGCGTGCCGCTAATAGCCATCGAAAACTTAGCTCAGGCGAGCGGAGATATTGCTGCGCGTTTTTACGGTAATCCAACGCGTAAAATGTCAGTAACAGGAATTACTGGTACTAATGGTAAAACAAGTTGCTGCTACTTATTAGCTCAAGCACTGGAGTTCTTGAATTATCCAACCTTAATGCTAAGCACGATTGGTAACGGTAACCCAACAAACTTACAAGCGACAACAAATACCACGCCTGATGCAGTGTCGTTACAGCGTATCTGCGCGGAGTATTTACAGCACAAGAATCATTATATGACCATGGAAGTTTCGTCCCATGGTTTGCTGCAAGGTCGTGTGAATGGTGTTGAGTTTACCGTTGCCTTGTTTACCAATTTGTCGGTCGATCATTTGGACTACCACGGCGATATGGAGTCGTACTTCCAAGCGAAACGTCAGCTGTTCTTAAACAAAGATTTGAAAGCGGTCGTGATTAATGCGGATGATGAGTACGGCCGCCGTTTATTAAAAGACAATAAGATCAAGTGTCAGAAAATAGCTTATAGCCAGTTCAGTAAGGACTCTGCCGAACACCATGAGCTGCCAACTGAACATTGGATTACCGCAGATAATGCGGAGCTCAGTTTAAATGGTTTAAAAGCGGACCTGCATACGCCTTGGGGTAGTGCAAAGTTACATTCTCGCCTTCTGGGGCAGTTTAACTTATCAAATTTGATGGCGGTCGCTGGTGCGTTAGGCGTGATGTTAGGCGATAGCCACAAATGGATTATTGCGTTGAATTCAGCCAACCCGGTTCCAGGTCGTATGCAGCAGTTCAGTGCTGCTGGCAAACCAACCGTTGTAGTGGACTATGCTCATACGCCAGACGCCTTAGAGAAAGCATTATCAGCGCTAAAAGCTCACTGCGAAAAAGGCAAAGTGTGGGGCATCTTTGGTTGTGGCGGTGATCGTGATAATTCAAAACGATCCATCATGGGACAAGTGGTTGAGGCTAACGCCGATGAAGTCATTATTACCGATGATAACCCTCGGACAGAAAAGCGTGAAGCAATTGTCGATATGATTCGTCAGGGGATGAAAAATAAAGACGTGCCTTACATCAGCAGTCGATTTGAAGCCATTAAATATGCATTAGAAAACGCCAGTACAGAAGACATGATCTTGGTTGCAGGTAAAGGGCATGAAGATTACCAAGTTATTGGTACTGAAAAGATTGATTACAGCGACTTAGATTCCGTTAAAACTTTAATGGAGGTGCAGTCATGATTCCATTGAAACTTTCTGCAATAGCAGATTTCTGTGTTGGTAAATTGCATGGCAAGGACTTAACTGTAGAAAAAGTCATGACAGACAGCCGAGCGGACTGTACGGACGCATTATTTGTGGCCTTAGTCGGCGAGCGATTTGATGCACATGAATTTATTAATACTGCTGAAAACCAGGGTGCAATAGCGCTCATGGTTAGCCGTAAAGTGGATAGTGAGCTGCCGCAAATAATTGTAGAAGATACGGAAAAAGCATTAGGGCAGTTGGCTCGGTTTGTGCGCCAAGAAGTAAACCCAAAGGTTGTGGGTATTACTGGAAGCGCGGGCAAGACGACGGTCAAAGAGCTCGTTGCTTCAATACTGCGTTTGGTAGACACAGGTTCTAAAGAAAGCGTTTTAGCCACAAAAGGGAACTTTAATAACCATATTGGTGTGCCGCTGACTTTATTAGATCTCAACAAAGAACATGAATATGCGGTTATTGAAATGGGGGCAAACCATAAAGGTGAAATAGCGTATTGCGCTAGCCTTGCCAAACCGAACGTTAGTGTCATTAATAACGTTGAACCAGCTCACTTAGAAGGCTTTGGTTCAATTGAAGGTGTTGCAGAGGCAAAATCTGAAATATATCAATCGCTTGGTGAAAGCGGTACGGCGATTATCAACCTTGATTGTGAGTTTGCTTCGCAATGGCTAGAAGAGTTTATTGACTGTCATAAAGTTACAGTCTCTCGCCATAATGATGCCCACTTTAGCGCCAATAATGTGCACTTAAACTCCGAAGGTTTGGTGACATTTGATTTGATTAAACGACATTTGACGGGGAAAGACTCAGTCACAGTAACGTTGCAATTAGCGGGTTTGCATAATGTTTCTAACGCATTGGTGGCAGCCGCAATTTGTAGCCAGTTTGACGTTGAATTAGACACGATCAAGCGTGGTTTAGAACAAGCTGGTTCTGTAAAAGGCCGATTGAACCTTATCGCGGGATTGCAGGGGTGTCTCATCATTGATGATACCTACAACGCCAGCGTTGGCTCGGTAAAAGCGGCAATTGATGTACTTGTGAGTAAACAAGGTGAACCTATTTTTGCATTTGGGGACATGGGTGAACTGGGCACAGAAAGTGCTCGTTATCATAAAGAAATTGGCGATTACGCTAAGCAGAAAGGCGTAAAAAAATTATTCGCTTTCGGCACGGAGGTTGCTCATACCGTAAAGGCTTTTGGGGACGGTGCAGAATTTTTCATTGATAATAACGCGTTAATTGATGCTGTTCGGGGACAGCTAGATTCAACGCAAGTTATTTTAATAAAAGGCTCGCGCAGTGCTCGCATGGAGCAAGTAGTACAGGCGTTACAAGAGCCACAACAAACAGAAAAAAGGGGAGGTTAACCATGCTAACCTGGTTGGCAGAATATCTATCGCAGTATTACTCAGGCTTTAACGTTTTCCAATATTTAACGTTCCGTTCGATATTGAGCGTGTTAACTGCATTGGGTATTTCGTTGATAGTGGGACCTCCAATGATCCGTCGCTTGAGCAGTTACCAGATTGGGCAAACGGTACGCGACGACGGCCCTCAAACACACTTGAGTAAAGCCGGCACTCCAACCATGGGTGGCGCTTTGATTATTGTAGCAATCGTACTTGCTTGCTTGTTGTGGGGTGAGCTTGATAACCGTTATTTGTGGGTGTGTCTGATTGCAATTGTTGGTTTCGGTTTAATTGGACTTGCAGATGATTACATCAAGCTGGTACGCAAAGATCCAAAAGGTTTGATCGCGCGCTGGAAATATTTGTGGCAGTCGTTGATTGGCGCGGGCATCGCGATTTATTTGTTTTATACCGCTAGTCCACAAGAAACGCAGCTACTGATTCCGTTTGTTAAAGACGTGATGCCACAGCTTGGATTGATGTTCATCTTCATGACCTATTTCGTGATTGTGGGAACCAGCAATGCTGTGAACTTGACGGACGGCTTAGATGGTTTAGCAATCCTACCAACAGTATTAGTCGCTGGTGGTTTAGGTATTTTTGCTTACTTAACGGGTAACCAAGTGTTTTCCGAGTACTTAGCTATTCCTTATATCCAAGGCGTCGGAGAGCTTGTGATTTTTTGTGCCGCAATTGTCGGCGCGGGACTCGGCTTCTTATGGTTTAACACTTACCCAGCGCAAGTCTTTATGGGTGATGTCGGCGCATTAGGGCTTGGAGCTGCTCTCGGCACAATCGCCGTATTGGTCCGTCAAGAGTTAGTGCTATTCATCATGGGCGGTGTGTTTGTCATTGAAACCGTGTCCGTGATATTGCAGGTCGGATCCTACAAGTTAACCGGCAAAAGAATTTTTAAGATGGCGCCATTGCACCATCACTATGAATTAAAAGGATGGCCAGAGCCGCGCGTGATTGTGCGCTTCTGGATTATTTCACTGATATTGGTACTGATTGGTCTAGCGACCTTGAAAATACGCTAAAGGTAAGAAACGTTGATGCAAACGCACGCAATTGAACAGAAAAATCGCTTGATTCTCGGTCTGGGACAGACCGGGCTTTCGGTTGCGCGTTATTTATCTGCGAATAATCAACCGTTTAAAGTAATGGATACCAGAGAGCAAGCGCCAGGTGCTGACAAGCTTGCACAAATCGATAGCAAAGCATTGATTCCTTGGAACGGTGAGCAAATGTTGGGTTATGACCAATTAGTCGTTAGCCCTGGTATTGCCGTAACCCAGCCGGATATTGCTAAAGCGCATGATTATGGCGTTGAAATTGCTGGTGACATTGAGTTGTTTGCACAAGCCAACCGTTTACCGGTTATCGCCATCACTGGCTCCAACGGTAAAAGCACCGTGACGGAACTGGTTGGGAAGCTGTTGGAGGCTTCGGGGTTAAAAGCCTTGGTAGGCGGTAATATCGGGCTTCCTGCATTGGATTTGTTATCTAACGCAAGCGATGATGCTGTGGTGGTGTTGGAGTTATCAAGCTTCCAGCTAGAAACAACGTATTCGTTGAAACCAGCCGCAGCAACCATTTTAAATCTAAGTGAAGACCACCTTGATCGTTACGCTGACTACAAAGCCTATGTCGAGGCAAAGCAACGTATTTTCGATAACGCAGAGACCATTATTGAGAATTCAGAAGATGAATTAACTCAACCTCGCTCGACGCAAGCAAAACGCTTATCGTTCGGTTTTTCTGCGAATAGCGATTGGCAGGTGGATATTCCCGGGGGAACCTTAAAGCGAGCAGAACGCACGGTTCTTAAGTTAAACG
Organism: Kangiella taiwanensis; assembly: GCF_020005165.1. Classification (GTDB taxonomy): domain Bacteria; phylum Pseudomonadota; class Gammaproteobacteria; order Enterobacterales; family Kangiellaceae; genus Kangiella; species Kangiella taiwanensis. Next base: position 527,942 of record NZ_JAHCLT010000002.1, on the reverse strand, counting down.
AATTGACGCTACAAGGTGCGCACAATGCGCTGAACGTCGCAGCCTCTTTTGCCTTGTTAGAAGCAGCAGGCGTTATTGTTGATGAGGCGGTAATTGATTGTGCTAAGCGCTACAGTGGCATGCCGCACCGTAGCCAGTTAGTGGCTGTTAAAAGTGGCGTCACTTACATCAACGATTCCAAAGCTACGAATGTAGGAGCTACGGTAGCAGCCATTAATAGCTTCGCACCGGAGTTCGGGCAGAGAATCATCTTGATTGCGGGTGGAGATGCAAAAGGTGCAGACCTTACAAGTTTACAGCAAAGCATCAGAGACCATGTCAAAACCGTCATTTGTTTCGGCAAAGATGGAGCAGAGATCGCTGGGCTAGCGCAGGAAAAATCCATCACTGTCAACAATTTACAGCAAGCTGTAGAACAGGCAGTGGTTTCGGCTAAAAAAGGCGACTGTGTACTGTTGTCACCAGCGTGCGCCAGTTGGGACATGTTCAAAAATTATATTGAGCGTGGTGAACAATTTGAACAGTTAGTGGGGGCGCTATGAGTAGCATTACACAAGTCCTTCGCTTAAACGACTTCGTCGAGCAGTTAAAGTTGTCCGATCCACGTACTCGATTGGACCCTTGGTTGTTAGGCCCTGTTATAGCACTACTAGCGATTGGTGTGGTCATGGTGGCTTCAAGCTCGATGCCTTATGCCGAAGACCATATGAACGGGAATGAATTCCACTTCCTCGTTCGTCACTGCATTTACTTATGCATAGCCTTAGCTGCGGCAGTGTTTGCTTTGCAGCTAGATACGCGCTTCTGGCAAGAAAACGGCCCTAAGTTTTTGGTGCTTGGCGTGTTGTTACTGGTCGCGGTGCTATTTGTTGGTCGGGAAGTCAACGGCAGTAAACGTTGGATTGGCGTTGGGCCATTAACCCTACAGCCAGCTGAGCTGATGAAGTTTTTTATCGTAATTTATTTAGCGGGTTACTTAGTCCGCCGCAGCGATGAATTACAAACACAAATTCGAGGTTTTATTAAACCATTGATTGTACTGGGGTTAGTGGTTGCCTTCTTATTACTGCAGCCTGACTTTGGAACTTCGGCAGTGATTGTTGCGACTGCATTAGCCATGATGTTCTTAGCAGGCGCACGTTTGTGGCAGTTTATTACGCTGACAGCGTTCGTTGGCATCGTTATGGGCTTAGTTGCTTGGCAGGAGCCCTATCGAATGAAGCGACTGACCAGCTTTCTAGACCCTTGGGCGGATCAGTTTGGAAGTGGGTATCAGCTAGTGCAATCATTAATTGCTTTTGGTCGTGGTGACTGGTTTGGCGCTGGGTTAGGTAACAGTGTTCAGAAATTATCGTACTTACCCGAAGCGCACACCGACTTTGTATTCGCAGTATTTGCTGAAGAGTTTGGCTTTATTGGGGTTGCGTTAGTGATTACCTTATTCGCGATCATTTTTATGAAAAGTTTAAGTATTGGTCGCCGCGCACTCAAGATGGAACATTATTTTGCGGCTTACATGTCGTACGGGTTTGGGTTTTGGTTGAGTTTACAAGCGTTAATTAACATAGGCGTCGCTAGTGGCTCGTTGCCAACTAAAGGCCTAACTCTGCCGTTTATTAGTTATGGTGGTAACTCACTCATTGTCAGCTGTGTTGCTATTGCAGTTTTACTACGAGTAGATTTTGAAGTTCGCCGAAAAGAGCATGAATATGTGTCAGCGAAGCAGTCATACCGCGGCAAAAGCCGAGGAGGTCGTGATGAATAAATCGAATAAAACGATCCTATTGATGGCGGGTGGTACTGGTGGCCATATTTTCCCTGCGTTAGCTGTAGGTAAAGAGTTACAACAGCAAGGTTGGACATTGCACTGGCTTGGTTCAGAAGGGGGCATGGAAGAAGAGTTAGTGCCAAAGCATGGTATTAACATGACATTGTTGCCGGTTAAGGGCGTGCGCAATAAAGGTCTAGCTTCATTAATTAAAGCTCCATTTCAGCTGTTTAAAAGTGTGATGTTGGCGAGAAAAGCCATCAAGAAAATCAAGCCTGATGTAGCGCTTGGCATGGGAGGCTTTGCCAGTGGACCGGGCGGCTTAGCGGCGAAGCTTAGTGGCGTGCCACTGGTGTTGCACGAACAAAATGCCATTGCCGGAATGACAAACCAACAGCTCAACCGTTTTAGCAATATCACCTTGCAGGCATACCCAGGAGCATTTGTTGAAGCTAAGAAGATTGCTACCGTAGGAAACCCTGTGAGAACAGATCTCATGGCGTTACCTTCAGCGAAAGAGCGTATCAATACAGAAGAAGGAAGTATTAATTTATTAGTGGTTGGTGGAAGCCGTGGTGCTTTAGTCTTGAACCAAAAGGTACCAGCGATGTTGAACATCATCAATGGTGGTTTAAGAGTGAACGTCCGTCACCAATGCGGAAGGGGGAACCTTGGAGATGTTGCTGCTCGATATAAAGAGTTGACAAACACTCTAGTTGAACATGATGTGACGGAATTTATTGATGACATGGCTGCGGCATACGAATGGGCAGACTTAGTTATTTGCCGTGCCGGTGCGCTAACCGTTGCTGAGATTGCTATGGCAGGCTGTGCGGCGATATTTATTCCATATCCTCATGCCGTTGATGACCATCAAACACATAACGCCCGTTATTTGGCGAATCAAGGTGGAGCGCTGATTATCCAGCAACATGATTTGGATGAGCAGCGTTTGGCCCATCAAATTACGGCTTTGGCGAATGACAAACAACGAATAATAGACATGGCCACAGTCGCTAAAAGTTTGGCAAAACCAAAAGCGACGACACAAGTGGCTGAGTATTGCAAACGAGCAGCGGTAGGTCAGTTTGAGATTATGAGCGATACAGAAAGTAGCAGTGATGCGCGATCAGGCGCGGTAAAAGATAACGCTGCGGAGAGTGCTAATGAGCAACGATAATTTACTACAAACGATTCCTGAAATGCGCCGCATCAAGCGTATCCACTTTATTGGTATCGGTGGTGCGGGGATGAGTGGCATCGCTGAAGTGTTATTGAACTTAGGTTATGCCGTGAGTGGATCAGATTTGCGTCAAAGTCATGTCACTGAACGATTAAAAAGCCTAGGGGCAGAAATTTTCCTGGGTCATCGTAGTAACAATATTTTAGACGTTGATGTCGTGGTTTGTTCTACAGCAATACCAAAGCATAACCCTGAAATAGAAGCAGCAAAAGAGCGACGTGTTCCGATTGTTCGCCGAGCTGAAATGTTGGCTGAGTTAATGCGCTTTAGGCATGGGATTGCGGTGGCCGGTACGCACGGTAAAACAACGACGACCAGTTTGCTGGCCAGTATTTATGCTGAAGGTGGTTATGATCCAACTTTTGTTATCGGTGGCCTGCTCAATAGTGCTGGCTCTAACGCTAAACTAGGGAAAAGCCGTTACTTCATCGCAGAAGCTGATGAAAGTGATGCATCGTTTTTACATCTACAGCCCATGGTATCGGTAGTGACCAATATAGAAGCTGATCATATGGATACTTATGGCGGTGATTTTAAAAACTTGGAAAGTAATTTTATTGAGTTTTTACATAACTTACCGTTTTACGGTTTAGCTGTAATGTGTGTAGACGATGAGACGGTACAAGAGCTAATACCTCAATTATCTCGCCCAACGATCACATATGGTTTCAGTAAAAAAGCTGATGTTCGTGCCATCGATTTCGAACAAAAAGGGACAAAAAGCTATTTTAAAGTAGTGCGTAGAGACTGTGTCGGTCAACTGGATATCGAGTTGAACCTTCCTGGGATGCATAACGTACAGAACGCTTTGGCAGCGATCGCTGTAGCAACAGATGATGGCGTTAGTGATAAGGCCATACAAAAAGCATTAAGTGAATTTGAAGGAATTGGCCGACGCTTCCAGATGTACGGTGATTTTACTGTGAATGGTAAGACGGTCACTTTGATAGATGACTATGGCCATCACCCAAGTGAAGTTGGTGCGACGATTAAAGCATTGCGAAAAAGTTGGCCTGAGCGCCGCTTGGTGATGGTGTATCAACCCCACCGATATTCACGAACACGTGACTTATACGAAGATTTCTGTTCGGTGCTATCAGAGGTAGATGAACTGTTAATGCTAGAAGTGTACTCGGCAGGAGAAGAGGCTGTACCCGGTGCGGACAGTCGTTCTTTATGTCGTAGTATTCGTCAGCGCGGAAAAATTGAACCGATATTTGTAGAGTCGATAGCAGAGTTACCCGAGGCATTACACCACATTCTAGAAGACGGTGATGTGTTAGTGACCCAAGGTGCAGGTAATGTTGGTTCGTTAGCGCCGTCATGGGTCCAAGTGGGCTTAGATTTTGAGCGCTTGATGAAAAAGGAAGATGAATGAGCTTGAGTTCAATTGACCACACATCGCAAGCAAGTCGCTTGCCAGCAGACTACGGTAAAGTTGCTGTGGCTTATGGTGGTTTTTCGGCTGAGCGAGAGATCTCACTGATTTCAGGTGAGACCGTATATCAGGCGTTAGTGAAAGCTGGCGTGGATGCATACAAAGTGGATCCAAAAGTAGATGGTTTGAGTGCTTTAACCGAGCAAGGCTTTGATCGGGTATGGAATGCACTACATGGGCGTGGCGGTGAGGATGGCGTTATTCAAGGTTTCCTTGAGCTGCACCAGATCCCATACACAGGTTGTGGGGTGATGGCGTCTGCAATCGCCATGGATAAGTTGAGAACCAAGCTGTTATGGAGTGCTCAGGGCCTACCAGTGGCGAAGCACTTAATGGTAACAACGGGTGAACTGTCCGAGAGTGAAGCACAAGCACTATTAGATGAGCTAAATGGTTGTGTGATGGTGAAACCAATCCATGAAGGCTCTAGTGTTGGTATGGCTCGGGCAGATAATGCCGCACAACTGCAGCAAGCTGTGGCAGATGCGCAGCAGTTTGATACTGAAATTATGCTAGAGCAGTGGATCTATGGTGAAGAATACACAGTATCCATTTTAGATGGTAAAGCGTTGCCGAGTATTCGAGTGAAAACACCTCATGCGTTTTACGATTTTACGGCTAAGTACAAAAGTAACACTACAGAGTATCACTGCCCGAGTGGATTGACGCAAGAGGAAGAATCAGAGCTAGCAGAATTAAGTGAAAAGGCGTTTAAGTCACTTGGCTGTTATGGTTGGGGGCGTGTGGATTTTATGCATGATAGCAAAACCAATAAATGGCTATTGCTAGAAGTAAATACGGTACCTGGGATGACGCAAACATCGCTAGTACCAAAGGCGGCTAAAGTTAAAGGCATCAGCTTTGAACAGTTAGTGTTAAAGGTTTTAGACACTAGTTTTGAGCAACAGGATGGTTTGTTTAGAGATGCCATTCAGACGCAAGAAAAGGGTTAATTGTTATGGCAAAGATGGCAACACGTGGCGACAAAAAGGAGCACACTTTTGAAGGTCTTAAAAAACCTTTGAAATGGGCTGCTGGTTTGTTTGCGGGTGCTTTAGTTGCCATAGCTCTTGTATTTGGTGGGATCTGGGTGTTTAGCGTTAACACTGACAATGTGTTTCCAATCAATAAAGTTGAGTTGAAGAAACATAAATTTACACATGCTGTTGGCGTCTATGAAGTGCTACGGAGTATCGATGATCGCGGTTTCTTCACCATGGATATGCAGCAAGTTGAGGAGCGTTTAGTCGAACTGCCTTGGATAAAATCAGTGCAGTTACGAAAGGTATGGCCTGAGACATTGCAGGTTTCTGTCGTTGAGCATCAGCCCATGGCTTATTGGGGCGACAAAGGCATCGTTTCGATGGAAGGCGAAGTGTTTTATCCAGTAACGCAGCCACAGGGTGACTGGGTTAAGTTAAGTGGTCCAGATGCTTTAGCGAAAGATTTAACGGAGTTGCTACAACTGTATCAGCAGCAACTTTTAGAGAAGAACATGATTATCGACAGAATGGAGTTAAGCCAACGTGGCGCGATTAGTTTGGTCCTAACGGATGGCTTAGAGGTACGGCTAGGGAATGTGCATGTGGAAGAGCGGATTGAGAGATTTATGCAGTATATCGATAGTGTAAAACAACAAAAAGAAGCCACTTTGGCATACGTTGATCTGCGATACCAGAATGGTATGGCGGCGCAATGGTTAGAAAACGAAACGTCAGTCGTGAGTGACGGAGGCAGCAGATAAGACTATGTCTAAATCAACAGATAAACGATTAATTGTGGGGCTTGATATTGGTACATCCAAAGTGGTGGCCATTGTTGGAGAAGTTGGTGCTGATGACACGGTCGATATTATCGGCATAGGCTCACACCCATCACGCGGTATGAAAAAAGGTGTGGTGGTTAATATTGAGTCGACAGTTGCGTCAATCCAACGTGCCGTTGAAGAAGCAGAATTAATGGCGGGCTGTCAGATCCACTCAGTGTATACCGGTATTGCAGGTAGCCACATTAAGAGTTTGAACTCGCACGGTATTGTGGCGATTAAAGATAACGAAGTCGCACAAAGTGATGTGGATCGGGTTATCGATGCAGCGAAGGCTGTAGCGATTCCAGCGGACCAAAAAATTATGCACGTACTGCCACAAGAGTTTGTAATCGACAACCAAGAAGGTATTCGTGAACCGATTGGCATGTCCGGTGTGCGCCTTGAAGCGAAAGTTCACATGGTCACTGGTGCAGTCAGTGCCGCGCAGAACATCACTAAGTGTGTGGCTCGCTGTGGTTTGGAAACAGAAGACGTGATTTTGGAGCAGTTGGCTTCGAGTTATTCGGTATTGACTGAAGACGAAAAAGAGTTAGGCGTTTGTTTGATTGATATCGGCGGCGGAACGACGGATATCGCAATTTTCACGGGTGGCGCGATTCGTCATACCGCAGTGATTCCAATTGCCGGTGATCAAGTAACGAACGATATAGCAGTAGCGCTGAGAACACCGACACAGCATGCAGAAGATATCAAAGTGAAGTATGCCTGTGCGTTAAGGCAGTTGACGAATTTGGATGAAACAATCGAGGTACCCGGTGTTGGTGAACGTCAACCGCGTCGTGTCTCGCGTCAGATTTTGGCGGAAGTCGTTGAGCCACGTTACAGCGAACTGTTTGAGTTGGTTCACGCAGAAATTCGTCGTAGCGGATTTGAGAATTTAATTGCTTCGGGCATGGTCATCACTGGTGGCGGCTCGAAGATGGAAGGTTTGATGGAGTTGGCGGAGGAAGTGTTCCACATGCCAGTTCGTCAAGGGATGCCACAGCACATTAAAGGTTTAGTGGATGTTGTGCGCAATCCAATTTATGCCACGGGCGTTGGTCTATTAATTTACGGTAAACAAGACGTAGGCCATCACCGTGAACGAAATGTGACTGGTTTTAATGGGCTCTGGGAGCGCATGAAAAGCTGGTTTAGTGGATTTTAATGATTAGCTTTTTCAGCTAGTGATTAAAGTGGAGAAGTCACTTATGTGCTTTAAATATTGTGTACAAGGCTTAAGTGAAAAATTGGCTAAACAATCGAAGGGGATATAGTTATGCCTAATATGTTTGAACTCGTAGATAGCTGCCAGAACAGTGCAGTGATAAAGGTCGTTGGTGTTGGTGGCGGCGGTGGTAACGCCGTTGAGCACATGGTGAAAGCCAACATTGATGGTGTTGAATTTATTTGTGCCAATACGGATGCTCAGGCGTTGGAATCTTCAACGGCAAAAACGACCATCCAAATTGGTCAAAACATTACTCGCGGTCTCGGCGCGGGCGCTAACCCTGATGTGGGCCGCCAAGCTGCGCTTGAAGATCGCGAAAGACTAATGGAAGTGCTACAAGGCTCTGACATGGTCTTTATTACGGCTGGTATGGGCGGTGGTACCGGTACAGGAGCTGCGCCAGTGATTGCTGAGATTGCCAAAGAGATGGGTATCTTGACCGTTGCAGTGGTGACTAAGCCGTTTAAGTTTGAGCGCAAAAAGCGCATGAAGCTAGCGGAAGCCGGTATTGATGAGTTGCGTAACGTGGTTGATTCATTAATCATCATCCCAAATGATAAGCTAGTATCTCAATTCGCTGGCCTACGTTTAACTGAAGCTTTTGCATCAGCAAACTCTGTATTGCATGGCGCAGTACAAGGTATCGCTGAGTTAATTACATGCCCTGGCTTAATCAACGTTGACTTTGCGGACGTTCGTACCGTTATGGCAGAGCAAGGCCAAGCGATGATGGGTACTGGTATTGCATCAGGTGAAGGCCGTGCACAAGTGGCTGCGGATATGGCGGTTGCGAGTCCATTGCTAGAAGATGTAGACCTGTCAGGTGCTCGCGGTATTTTGGTTAACGTCACTGCAAACGAAGAGTTCACTATCGACGAATTCTCGGAAGTGTGTGAAGTCATCGAAGATATAGCTCACGAAGATGCTATTGTGGTTGTTGGTACAGCTATTGATGATTCAATGGGCGATGAAATGCGCGTGACCGTTGTTGCAACAGGCTTAGGCCAAGAGGCAGGCATGCGTTTAGTTGCTGATAACAAAGAGAAGGATGTTCGTAAGCCAAGTGGTGAGCTGGACTTCAATAAGCTTGACGTTCCACCTGCCGCTCGAAAGCAGGCTGGTGTTGACGAGTCTGAAAGGACACAAAAAATGGCGGTTGGAAGTGATGTTGATAACTTTCTTGATATTCCGGCGTTCCTGAGAAAGCAAGCGGACTAACCGGTAGTATTTTGAACCGATGAACAAGGTAATGGAGTAATACATGCAAGACGTTAGAGGTGTCGTGTTCTGATTTAATGAAACTAAACGCAACACTCGCGTTCATAGAGATTAAGGAGGCAATCCCTTCGAGCCTCCTTAACTCGCCTTGCTCTGCATTCAGTGCCGATTAAGGGTGTGATGATAAAATTAGGGATAATGTGGGAATTTGTGCGGAAGATGCGAATTCAAACAAATGTTCAAAAAACGTTCAAAAATTGTTCAAACAATAGAAATATTGTGGTAACATGCGCTAAAATTTCGACATCTTCCACCCTAAATTCTTGATATATCAAGAAGTTGGAGAAAACACTGAATGATACGACAACGTACGTTGAAAACAACCATTCGCGCCACTGGCGTAGGTTTGCACACTGGAGATAAAGTGTATTTAACCCTACGACCAGCACCAGTGGATACAGGGATTGTGTTCCGTCGCGTTGATCTTGACCCGATTGTAGAAATTGATGCTAAACCTGAAAATGTTGGTGATACCACGCTTTCCACCTGTTTGGTGAAAGACGGAGTGCGTATCTCTACCGTTGAGCACTTGTTGTCAGCGATGGCAGGTCTTGGTTTAGATAATGCATACATTGATGTCTCTGCACCTGAAGTCCCTATTATGGACGGCAGTGCGAGCCCGTTTGTATTTTTATTGCAGTCTGCCGGAGTAACTGAGCAGAATGCACCTAAGAAATTTATCAAAATTAAAAAGAAAGTCACTGTCGAAGACGGTGATAAAAAAGCAACATTTGAGCCATTTGATGGTTTTAAGGTCGCGTTCACAATTGATTTTGATCACCCAGTGTTTAAGAAAAGTAGCCAAACATCAGTTATAGACTTTTCGACAACATCGTTTGTAAAAGAAGTTAGCCGTGCGCGTACGTTTGGTTTTATGAAGGATATTGAGTTTCTTCGTGCCAACAATCTTGCGTTAGGTGGTAGTCAAGATAACGCTATTGTTATGGATGATTATCGTGTACTGAACGAAGATGGATTGCGTTATGACGATGAGTTCGTCAAGCATAAGATTCTTGATGCGATTGGTGATTTATTCTTATTAGGTCACAGCTTAATTGGTTCGTTTACTGGCTATAAGTCAGGACATGCACTGAACAACCAGTTGATTCGTACGCTAATGGCGGATGAGTCTACTTGGGAGTTGGCGACTTATGAAGATGCTAAAACCGCACCGATTTCATACATAATGAACCCAGTTCTTTCGGTTTAAACTAACCGTAAATAACTTCTGGTGTTTTAATACTTTTTAACTATCGGAATTGACTTGGCTTTATTTTTATTTGAATATTAGCCAGTGAATAGTGGCCAGCCTTTCTTAGGTTGGCTAACAGTTCTGAAGAAATATAACGAAGACGTGTACTCCAAGCTGCATTTTCTGCAGTAATGATAAGACTAGTCTGATTGAACTCTGAGACCTGGCAATGGTCTTTTAGCTCGTCGGGTAGCATTTGTTGTACGCTATCGTTAATGGACTTAAGGTTGTTGGATTGTTTCAACAGCCCTTTTAATACACCGTCAGGTGTATCTAGAATGTCGGCCACGGACTTGGCGCGGGAAGGACGCTTCATAAGCTTTATGCTTCTGGGCTAAGTTAGGTGTTAGCTACTATTGTATGCTGACGTAGTTGAATTTGTCATCCGAAACGGCGGTATAAACCGCAAAAATTTGTAAACCTTCACGTTTTGCAATTTCGATGACTTGAGTAACTTTTGGTTGATTATGCGTATTACGATTATTAAAAGTGATCAGAAAGGAATCAAGGCTTTGGAATTAGGACGTTCTAAATTGGTTGTGACGGCGTTGCTGAGTGCTTTCACTCTGCTAGCTGTTATTGCTGCCACTTTTTACACCACTAAGTGGGTGCTTCAACAAGACTTGGTTAGTGAGTCGGCTATTTATAAATGGCAGGCAGAGCTTTCTCAACAAAAAGAAGAGTTAGAGCGTGCAAAAAAGCTGTCTGAAGATAAGGTTCAGGCTTTATCCAGTCGTTTAGCCTCGATGCAAGCTCATATCTTGCGTTTAGATGCTGCTGGCGCGCGTTTAGCGGAAGAAGCTGGTATCACTGATGAGTTTGGCTTTGGGGCAGCTCCTGCGATGGGCGGCCCGACAGAAGATGAAGACGCGAACAAAGCAACTTATCAAGATGTCGCATCATCACTCGATACAATTCAAAGTTCGATTGAAGCTAAAGAACAACAGCTGTTTGCACTGGAGTCATTGCTACTCGATAAGAACATTAGCGCAGAGCAGAAAATCACAGGACGTCCTGTTAATACGGGATGGTTATCGTCACCTTATGGGTACCGAGCTGATCCTTTCACTGGTAAGCGTGCATGGCATGCTGGCATTGATTTTTCTGCTTTAGCAGGCTCAGACGTTGTAGCGACAGCGGCGGGCGTGGTAACAACTGTAGAGCGTAAAGCGGGTTATGGTATTTTTGTTGAGGTAAGTCATGGTGATGGCTACACGACTCGTTATGGTCACAACAAAACCGTTTTAGTGAAAAAAGGCGACTTGGTTGAAAAAGGCGAAACGATTGCCAAAGTCGGTAGCACTGGTCGTTCAACCGGCCCCCATGTCCATTACGAAGTTACTCGTAACGGTAAGCGTGTTAACCCTTGGCGCTACTTAAAGGAATCGTAACGTAAAGATTTAAGCTTCTCTAAATAGTTGATTTAAAACCGAGCCCAGGCTCGGTTTTTTCTTATTCAAGCAGGTGATATTGCTGACTCCTAACTCTCAAATTTGTGATTCGGGGACATAGCCATCCTGCTATTGAAATCTTTCGTCATAGCCCCCATTAGTTGGAAATACTTGCTCGAAATGGCCGATAAGACATTTACAGCTTCTAGAATATCGGTACAATCGAGTGCTTAATGATAATTCCCTAAGCTATTGTTGCCTCAAACAATACCGGCATGACGCTTAAAAAATAGTCAGCAATAGTTTAATAACCTGATAAAAGAACCAATAGCATGAGTTTTCTAAGTAAAATTTTTGGCAGTCGAAATCAACGCACAATCAAACGCATGGGCAAGCAGGTTGAGCGCATTAACCAGCTTGAAGCGGATTTTGAGTCTTTAAGTGATGAGCAAGTCAAAGCGAAGACTGCTGAGTTTAAAGAACGCCTAGAAAAAGGGGAAACTCTTGATAGCTTGCTTCCAGAAGCTTTTGCAGCTGTTCGTGAGGCTAGTAAACGTACATTGGGTATGCGCCACTTTGACGTTCAGTTAATTGGTGGCATGACGTTACACCAAGGGAAAATTGGTGAGATGCGTACCGGTGAGGGTAAAACCTTAGTTGCAACCTTACCGGTATATCTTAATGCCTTAACCGGTAAGGGTGTTCACGTCATTACGGTCAACGACTATCTAGCTCAGCGTGACGCTGAGTGGATGGCGCCTGTGTATGATTTCTTGGGCATGTCGGTTGGCGTCATTCTTTCTGGCCAAACGCATGAGCAAAAGAAAGAAGCTTATGGTTCAGATATTACCTATGGTACCAACAACGAATACGGTTTTGATTACTTGCGCGACAATATGGCGTTTGAGAAAGAGCAACGTGTACAGCGCGAACTAAACTTTGCTGTTATTGATGAGGTTGACTCAATTTTAATTGATGAGGCCCGTACGCCGCTTATTATTTCAGGGCAAGCAGAAGACAGCTCTGAAATGTATCGTGCGATAAACCAGCTTATTCCTAAGCTTGAAGCGCAAGAAAATGAATCGCAGGAAGGTGAAGAAGATACTGGCGACTACACCATCGACGAGAAAGGTAAGCAAGCGAACCTTACTGAGCGAGGCCAAGAACGTATAGAAGAATTGTTACGTCAAACAGGTCTGCTTCCAGAAGGTCAAAGCTTGTACAGCCCTGCCAGTATCATGCTGTTGCACCATGTGAATGCTGCGCTTCGCGCCCACAAGCTATTTAAGAAAGATGTCGACTACGTGGTTAAAGACAATGAAGTGATTATTGTCGATGAGCATACCGGCCGTACTATGCCAGGGCGTCGTTGGTCAGACGGTCTTCACCAAGCGATTGAAGCCAAAGAAGGCGTTAACATCCAAAATGAAAACCAAACGTTAGCTTCGATTACCTTCCAGAATTACTTCCGACTGTACAACAAATTATCTGGTATGACGGGTACAGCTGATACCGAAGCGACAGAACTGCATATGATTTATGGGTTGGAAGTGGTCGTTATTCCGACCAATAAGCCTATGCAGCGTCAGGACTTGCCAGATCTAATTTACTTAAGCAAAGAAGAAAAGTACGCGGCAATTATTGAAGAAATTAAAGAGCTGCAAGCGAAGGGGCAGCCGATCCTGGTCGGTACGGTATCGATTGAGTCCTCGGAATTGATTTCGCGTGCCTTGAAAAAAGCGAAAATCAAACACCAAGTGCTCAACGCAAAGTTTCATGCGAAAGAAGCCGACATTATCGCGCAAGCAGGTCGCGCTGGCTCAGTAACCATTGCCACCAATATGGCGGGGCGTGGTACGGATATTGTCCTTGGTGGTAACTTGCAAGCGGATATTGCTGCGTTAGGTGAAAATCCAAGTGAAGAACAAATAGCGAAAGCTAAAGAAGAGTGGCAGAAACGCCATGACGCCGTATTAGAAGCGGGTGGCTTGGCTATTATCGGTACAGAGCGTCATGAGTCACGCCGTATTGATAACCAGCTGCGAGGCCGTTCTGGCCGTCAGGGCGATCCAGGCTTAAGCCGTTTCTACTTGTCGCTAGAAGATGATTTGATGCGAATTTTTGCTTCAGAGCGTTTGGGCATGATGATGCAGCGATTGGGTTGGGAAGAAGGCGAAGCACTTGAGCATAAAATGGTCTCACGTGCGATTGAAAATGCCCAGCGTAAAGTTGAGCAACGTAACTTTGATATGCGCAAAAATCTGCTTGAATATGATGATGTGGCCAATGATCAGCGCCGTGTGATTTATGAACAGCGTAATGAACTCATGGAATCGGATGATATCCATGAAACGATAGAAGATATGCGTTATGACGTGGTACAGGACGTCATCAGTCAGTATGTTCCACCACAGTCGATTGAGGAAATGTGGGACATACAGGGCTTAGAGCAGCGACTGGATCAAGATTTTGACATTGAGTTGCCGGTCCAGAAGTGGCTTGATGACGATGATAAATTTGCTGAAGAAGAGCTTCGCGAGAAAATCTATCAAGAAATTCAGTCAGCGATGCAAGCTAAGGAAGAGGCTTTACCAGAACCCAAGATGATGCGTCAGCTTGAAAAGCAGGTCATGTTGCAGCATTTGGATATGCACTGGAAAGAGCATCTGGGCAATATGGACCACTTGCGCCAAAGTATTCACTTGCGTAGCTACGCACAGAAAAATCCGAAGCAAGAGTATAAGCGAGAAGCTTTCGAATTGTTCTCTGGTTTACTGGATAACTTGAAGCATGATGTTGTGACGGTATTGTCTAAAGTGAAATTCCGTATGCCTGAAGAAGTTGAAGCTATGGAGCGACAGCAGCGCGATGCCTCAACAATGAATACACAGCATGATTCAGCGTCTGCTATGCCGCAAGACCAAGCCAGCCAAACTCAGCGTCAAGCAGAAACCTTTGTTCGTGAGCAGCCTAAAGTGGGACGAAACGACCCGTGTCCTTGTGGCTCAGGCAAAAAGTTCAAACACTGTCACGGTAAAGCTTCTTAATAAGAATGTCGGTAGTCAATGTAGCGGTCGCTGTCATCAAGATATCTGGCCGCATACTTATTGCGAAACGAGCCGAGCATCAGCATCAAGGCGGGCTGTGGGAATTTCCCGGTGGTAAAATAGAAGATGACGAGTCAGTCGAAAATGCGCTTAGAAGAGAGTGCTTCGAGGAGTTGGACATATTCCCGACACGGATTGAACCGCTCACTATTATTGAGCACCAATATACTGATAAGTCGGTGCGGTTGAAGGTTTGTTTAATTACTGATTATCTGGGTGTTCCTATGGGAAAAGAAGGGCAACCTCTGGTTTGGTGCCCCATTTCATCACTAAATAACTACGATTTCCCAAAAGCAAATCAAGCCATTCTAGGGTTAATCTAACTACTGACTTTCCTCTTTCGCCAGCTCACTAACCGTATGAGGATCCATTTGCTGACCAGCAATTTTGTGTCCTTCGCTGGCCCACTCTCCTAAATCGATCAGTTTACAACGATTACTACAAAACGGTTTAAAGTCATTGCTCGAAGTCCAAGCTACGGATTTTGAGCAGGTCGGGCACTTAACGATCATTGTTTCAGACATGAGTAATTTTGTTTTACGCTATTGATTTAGGGAGGATACTGATTCTAGGACAAGAAATCGACCCAATATGAATATTTTACGACATTGTAAAATAAGTGCTCGCCCTGACTCTAACTTTTTAGTTAATAAAGTTTCTTATAAAACAATAGGTTAAGGTTTTTTTAAGGCCTAAAGCAGTTTATATCGATAAAAAACTCAACCGTAAGAGTGACAAAAAGTGTCAATTTGAACGCTAATTGGTTGATTTTTTGTACTAAAATACGAGAAAAAGGATGCAAGCTCGCATATAAATGTGACTTAAGTCATTGTTTTAATAGGTGTGTCGAGAAATTTTACAATCGTTAGTTGCTATCTTTGAATTCCACAGTTATATTTGACTACAGAATTTGTTCAAACGGATTCGTTCAATACTGAACGGCTTGTGCAACTAAGCAAATCAACCACTTGAGGGAACGCTTAGTAAAACAATAAATTCTTGTGAGAGCAAATTTTGTGACTAATTTTTTGCAAAATGTATAGGAGAGAGTCTCATGCAAACTAAAAAACAAGCGGGTTTCACCCTGATCGAATTAATGATCGTAGTTGCGATCGTAGGTATCTTGGCTGCAGTAGCTATTCCAGCTTACCAAGATTACATCAAGCGTTCTAAGATCTCTGAAGCAATGGCAACAGCTGGAGCTTGTAAAACATCTGTGGCAGAATACGCTGCAGCAAATAACGCCCTACCTGGATCAGCCACAAGTGCTGGATGTTCAGGTGGTTCGCAATATGTTGACTCGTTAACTGTTGCTGCTGGTGGAGTTATCAGTGTAGAGATCAATGATGCTGAAGTTGGTGATGGTTCTAACGGCACTATCGTTTTAAGCCCTGTTGACTCATCTGGCGCAGCAGCTTCTGGTGCGGATATCTTTGGTTGGAACTGTACTAATACTCTTGAAAATAGTGGTTTAGCACCTGCCAGCTGTCGTTAATATTAACTAAGAAAAAAAGCGAGCCTATGCTCGCTTTTTTTATGTGTACGATTAGAAGCTCTAAAATTATGATATTAATAAATAAAATAGTATTTGCAGCCTTTTGTGTGTTTTTTTTGCTTGTATGTCATATTTTATACACTAGTCATGGAGTGGTAGGGTTAGGGTTGCAGCAAAACAATTTCACTTGGATGTTTGTTGGTGTATCTCTAAGTTTAAGTTGTTTCGTTATCTCAAAACAAAAGAAAATAGTGATTCCTGATTTTTGGTGGAAGGGAACTGCATTTATACTGCTAGCTCTTCTGCCTTTTGCATTTGCCAATAAAGACTATGTAAGTGAAGGCTACTTACTGCCACTCGGGCTTGTAATAACCTGGTTTTTTATACTTGGAATAATCCAGTTTGACTTAGTTCGACTTAAGCCGGATAGATTAATTATCCTAATATTATGTTGCATAACGGTTGAAATACTCTGGGGAGGGGCGCAAACTTTTCACGCGGTAATGGTTAACAGTACCCATGAACAACTAATGATAGACCCAGCAGCTTTAGGGGTGTTTAATCAAAGAAATACTTTCGGAAGCTTTTTAGCAACGGGGCTAGCGCTAAGTTTATACATCTTTTCAAGGTATAAACATGACAAGTCTAGCTTTGAAAGAGTTAGCTATGTTTGGCATTTAGCCCTTGCAAGTTTAGCTGTTTTTACTTTAGTTTTTAGTAACTCTAGGGCCGCATACCTCGGAGCTCTTCTAGGTGTGATTTTTGTGATGCCGTATGCTCTGAAAAAAGATAAAGTAAAATGCTTGTTGTGGTTAGCTTCAGCATTTACCGGGTTAATTATAGCCCTAATTTTGTTAAATCATACTGGACGAGTAGAGAAAGAGTTAGCTGATGGGGGCGCCAGAGTAGGAATGTATATTACCAGCTTGCAAGCTATGCTCGATGCTCCGATATTTGGACATGGACTCGGAAGTTTTCAAAGAGTTTTTCTAGAAAAATTTGCTGAGCTGTATCATAGTGGCCAGTTACCTGAAGGAAGTGGGCATGGGAACTTAGTGCACCCGCATAACGAGTTGCTTTTGTGGGGGTTAGAGGGTGGCTTAACAGCCGCTCTTTCCTTGGTGGGTTTAGCTTGCATATGCGTGAGTGCTTTGTGGGGTAAGGGGCTTAGGTTCTTCAGCTCAATTGGAGTTTTACTCCCTATCGTTCTACATTCTATGGTTGAAATGCCTTTCTATCAGTCAGCTTTACATCTGGTGGTGCTGGCAATCCTTTTTGTTTGCTTTCTATATACCAAAGATAAGCAAAACGTTAAACAGAAAGTGATATACTGCATCCCCTCAAAACTAAGTTTTATGCCAGTTATCGGGGGGCTGTTAGGTTCTCTTTTTCTTACTATTTTGAGTTTGAACATTCTGTCGCTAAATAAGCTTAATGCTTTTTTAAAAGACCAGAATAGGGAAGTATCAGATATTCAAAATGTTTACTTGAAAATCGGTTGGGAAAACACTTATAACTATATTTATTTTGCTAGTATTTCGCAGATTGGAATAAAAAGTGGTCAAGCAGAACTAAGCCAACCTTATATTGAATGGGCAACTCAAAGTATCAGGCTTGCACCAAAATCAGATTATTACATATCTTTAATTTATGCCTATGAAAACACTGGACAAATAAAGGAGGCTTTTAAGACTGCTGATAGATTAGGTTATTACTACCCTTCAAGTAGAATAAAAAGATGGCTGGAAAGCTTCTATAAACACATGGAGTCAAAGGGATATAAAAAGTCATTATATACGGATTGATTGACATTGGTATTGATTTAATCAACTATATAAACTCATGTATTTAATATAGCTCTCCCAAGGAAGTATTTGATGGCATTAGTAGAAACAGGCTTAACTGGTTTGGCACATATGCTTGTAGCAGAAGGCTTGATCCAGAAAGAAAAAGTTAAAGAAGCGATCAAGCTTGCGAAAGAAGAGAAAGTTGGTTTAATTGACTGGCTTGTGAGCTCTGGTGCTATTAAAGGTGCGGATGCTGTAAAAGCCCAAGGTGTGAACTTTGGTGCCCCTTATTTTGATGCATCTTCAATAAACCCTGACAACTTACCGAAAGATATTATTGATCTAAACATGATGCGAAAGCATCGCGTTCTACCTTTATATAAGCGGGGCACACGTTTATTTGTAGGTGTGTCTGACGCAACTAACTTAAAAAGTTTAGAAGAGGTTAGGTTTCAAACCAACTGCTCCATCGAAGCTGTCCTTGTCGAACCATCGAAGCTTGATTCTCTAGTTAATAAGCTTATTGACGAGAAGGAAAGTGAGTCCCTATCGGACTTCGATGACGCTGATTTAGACAACATTGATCTCGATGCGGTTGATCCTGAAGAATCGGATGATGTAGGTGCTGGTGCAGATAAAGATGATGCACCAGTAGTTAAGTTCGTTAAGAAAATGCTGGTTGAGGCGATCAGGAAAGGCGCATCGGATTTACACTTCGAGCCTTACGAGAAGAAGTATCGTGTAAGGTTTCGTATTGACGGTCTTTTGCATGAGGTGGCGAGCCCTCCAATTCAGCTTTCTGCAAGAATCTCAGCCCGTCTGAAAGTACTCTCAAACCTTGATATTTCAGAGCGCCGTGTTCCGCAAGATGGTCGTGTTAAACTTAAATTATCAAAAACAAAAGCTATCGACTTTCGTGTGAATACGTTACCGACACTTTTTGGTGAAAAGATTGTAATGCGTATTCTTGACCCTACAAGTGCGATGTTAGGGGTCGATGCGCTGGGTTTTGAAGCACAGCAGAAAAAGTATTTCATGGAAGCCATTAACAAACCGCAAGGGATGGTGTTGGTTACAGGACCTACTGGCTCGGGTAAAACCGTAACACTTTATACCGGCGTTAATATTCTTAATGATGAGCATAAAAATATTTCTACCGCTGAAGATCCTGTTGAAATCAACTTAGCTGGTGTTAACCAGGTAAACGTTAATATAAAGGCTGGTTTGACGTTTGCTTCAGCGTTAAGAGCATTCTTACGTCAGGATCCCGATATTGTACTGGTAGGTGAAATTCGAGACTTGGAAACTGCTGAAATTGCAATTAAGGCATCCCAAACAGGCCACTTAGTATTATCGACGCTCCATACAAACTCGGCTCCAGAAACATTGACACGTCTCGTCAATATGGGGGTTGCACCGTTTAATATTGCTACAACTGTGAATATCGTAGTAGCACAGCGGCTGGCAAGACGCTTATGTGAACACTGCAAGAAGCCGTCAGAACTACCTGACGAAGCGTTATTGGAGGAAGGTTTCCTTCAAGAAGAGCTGAACGAACTCACAGTTTATGAACCTGTCGGTTGCGATAAATGTACATTAGGTTATAAAGGGCGTGTGGGCTTATTCCAAGTTATGCCTGTTTCAGATGCGATGGGGCGCATTATCATGGAAGGAGGTAATGCAATTGATATCGCAGATCAGGCGAGAAAAGAAAACATTCCAGACCTGCGCAGAGCTGGTCTTAATAAGATTAAATTAGGGGCCACCAGTTTAGAAGAAGTAAACCGTGTAACTCAAGATTAAAGGCAAGACTACGAAGTAGTTGTTGTATTTATTGGGGCAATTAACTTTTATTTGCTATATTGGTAGGACTAAGGGCGAAAGGTAGCACATCATGGCGACTGCGGTAAAAAAACGTAAAGCAACCAAACAAAAAAAACAAAAAGTTTTTCAGTGGAAAGGTGTCAATAAGCAAGGTCAGAAAGTTAAGGGCTCAATGCCCGCAGTTGGTCCTGACGAAGTTAAGGCGTCGCTGCGGAAGCAGGGGATCACGCCAAAAGCCGTTAATGCTGATTTATTTGCTTCTATAGGTGGTGGCAAAAAACCGATTAAGCCTGTTGATATTGCTGTTTTCCTTCGACAATTAGCGACAATGATGAAAGCGGGTGTTCCACTTGTACAGTCGTTCGATATCATTGGTAAAGGTCATGAAAACGCTAGTGTTCAAGAGCTTGTCCTGAAAATCAAGGAAGACGTTGAGGCAGGTAATCCCTTCGCTACGGCACTTCGCGGCCATCCCAAATATTTCGATGAGCTGGTCTGCGACTTGATCCATGCTGGTGAACAGTCAGGTACATTGGAGCAGATGCTGGACCGTATTGCGACCTATAAAGAAAAATCTGAGGCTCTAAAATCCAAGATTAAAAAAGCAATGATGTATCCGACAGCGGTTATTGTGGTATCGCTTGCGGTAACAGCCGTACTATTGATTTACGTGGTACCGATGTTTAAAGACCTGTTCTCGGGTGCGGGAGCGGACTTACCTGCATTAACAGGAATGGTTGTTGGCGCTTCAGAAAATGTACAAGCCAATTGGTATATCTATTTAGGGATCTTGATTGCAATTGTGGTCGGTTTTGTTCAAGCAAACAAGCATTCCCCCCAATTTCGAGAGGCAAAAGATAGATTTTTACTAAAAGTTCCTATATTTGGACCATTAGTGCAAAAAGCAGCGGTGGCCCGTTATGCTCGAACTTTGGCAACGACCTTTGCTGCCGGTGTACCGCTTGTGGACGCTTTAGACTCTGCTGCTGGCGCTTCAGGTAATACGGTATACAAAAAGGCGATTTTAAAGATTAAAGAAGATGTTACCAGCGGTTTGCAAATAAATATGGCGATGACGTCTACGGGAGTATTCCCTAATATGGTAAACCAAATGGTTGCAATTGGTGAAGAGTCAGGTGCGGTTGACACCATGTTATCAAAAGTGGCTGATATTTATGAAGCTGAGGTTGATGATGCTGTTGACGGTCTGAGCTCTTTGATTGAGCCATTCGTTATTGTATTCATTGGTGGTCTGGTTGGTACAATTATTGTTGCGATGTATCTTCCAATCTTTAAACTCGGTGATGCATTCTAATCTTAGTAATAAAGAAGAAAAATAAAACTCTATGATTGAACTATTGTCAAATAACCTGCCTTTATTGGCAGGTTTTGTTTTTATACTGGGCTTGCTTTTTGGTAGCTTCTTTAATGTTGTAATTCATCGGTTACCAAAGATTCTCAATAGAGAGTGGCGTTCAACAGCTTCAGAAATCTTGAAGGAAGCGAAGTGTGATGTCAGCTGCCCGAAAGAAGACTTACCTGAGAAATATAGCTTAGTAACACCACGCTCGGCTTGTCCTAAGTGTGGGCACAAAATCACGGCGCTTGAAAATATTCCTATTTTTAGTTGGTTGTTTCTCAAAGGGAAGTGCCTCTCTTGCAAAACATCCATATCCATTCGCTATCCATTTGTGGAACTGCTGACTGCGATAACATTCGCTACTTGCGCTTGGGTATTTGGCTTTAACTGGTTACTACTTTTTGCACTGATATTTACTTCCTTCCTGATTGTAGGAAGCTTTATTGATTATGATCATAAAATACTTCCCGATCAGTTAACCTTGCCCTTGGTATGGATTGGCATAAGTACTTTCCTATTTTTACAGCCTTCAGAAATCCAGCACAGTTTTGCTCCAGATCTAGAGTCTTCGGTGATTGGAGCCCTCTGTGGCTATCTGGTCTTATGGTCAATCTATTGGCTGTTTAAAATTTTGACTGGAAAAGAGGGCATGGGGCATGGTGACTTTAAACTTTTGGCTGCCATTGGTGCTTTTGTAGGCTTTAAAATGCTGCCCCTTGTTATAATCTTGTCGACCGTAACGGGTGCTGTGTTAGGCATCATTGCCATGATTATTAATAAAAAAGGCCGCGACTACACCATTCCGTTTGGCCCATTTCTGGCAATTGCAGGCTGGATTACCTTAATCTGGGGGCAACCATTGACCGAGCTCTATCTCAACTTATTGGCTCCTTAATCTACACATGACTTTGCACTTTGTACTGACCGGTGGTGTTGCTAGTGGCAAGTCCGCTGTTAGTCGTTTTTTTGCAGAGCTTGGTGTTAGAGTTATCGATGCTGATATTGTCGCGAGAGAGGTCGTTGAGCTCGGCTCTGAGGGTTTACAGGCAATCACACAATACTTTGGTGAGGACGTATTGCTCGATGACGGCTCATTGGATAGGAAAGCATTAAGAGATATCGTTTTTTCTGACGATTCTAAAAGGCACTGGTTAAATCAATTGCTGCACCCAATGATTAGAGACAAAATGCTACAAGCAAGGTCAGCCGCTGAAAGCTGCGGAGAACCTTATACAATCAGCGTCATTCCTCTTTACTTTGAAACGATTCATGGAACTGATGAGGCTCAGAATTATCAAAGAGTGCTCGTTGTTGATGCGGACGAAGGTAAGCAATTATCGCGTTTAATGCAAAGAGATGATACCGACATCCATCGTGCGAAAGCCTTGATGGTGAGTCAAGCTAGTCGTTCTGAGCGTTTATCCATAGCCGATGACGTTATTGCTAACAATTCAGATTTGCAATCACTAAAACAACAAGTTATAAACTTAGACAAGCATTATCGTGAATTAGCAAGGAGCTAACTCCATGAGTGACGCTGTTGAGTCTATTCTGTATGAGCACCCCCTGAGCGAGCAGGTGAGAACCTACTTGCGCTTAGAACAACTGTTTGCGATTCAGTTACACTTACGTGACCAAGAGTCTACTTTCTGTCATGTGGGCGCGTTGCGTAATTTGTGGGAAATTCTAGACTGCCTTGACCGTGGAGACATCAAGGGTGAGTTAATCAAAGAGCTGGAAGCGCAAAGGATACATTTCGAACAGCTTGAAGAAAGTCCTTATATTGATGGCTTAAAGCTCAAGCGTTTTTTAGAACAACTCAACCAATTACTTGACTGGCTCGGGCGTTATCAGGGCAAGTTTGGTGCAAAACTTCGCTCAGACCGATTTATTGATATGCTCAAAAACCGTATTCGCATGCCGGGCGGAACCTGTAGCTTTGATCTCCCTGAGTTGCATCAGTTTCTGAATAAGTCGACCCAGTACCGCCAAGACTGTTTGAAAACCTGGTTTGCTCACCTCGACGGTCTAGGCCAGTGTATCAAGATCCTTTTGCGTTTGTTCCGGGAAAATGGAGCATTTGAAACCGTTAGCTGCAAACAAGGCGTGTTTCAAAGCAGCTTGTCTAACAGGTCAAACCCGCAGCTGCTGAGGGTCATGTTGCCAAGTCAGTCGGCATACTTTCCAGAGATTAGCGGCTCTAAACACTATTTTAGTATTCGGTTTATAGAAAAGTTAGAGGACCAATTAAAGCCAGTCTCAAATGACTTCGATTTTGAACTGGCGATTTGCTGATTAAGCCCCTATTACATTTCCAAGCGAAGTGACAAATCTACAGCCTTAACATGCTTCGTTAAAGCGCCTACCGATATAAAATCAACGCCTGTATCTGCAATATCACGCAAAGTGTCGATAGTGACATTACCAGAAGCTTCAATTTTCGCAGTATGCGAGTGCATTTGGTTGATTGCAACACCTGTCCGCATGTCATCGATACTAAAATTGTCTAGCATAATCACATCTGCACCCGCGTCTAAAGCTTGATCTAACTGGGCAAAGGTTTCGACTTCGACTTCGACCAGAGTGTCAGGGTGGTTGCGGCGAGCGGTCTTAACCGCGTTTTCAATGGAGCCTGTAGACACAATATGGTTTTCTTTAATTAAAAACGCGTCAAATAACCCCATACGGTGGTTTTTTCCACCGCCGCAATAGACAGCATACTTTTGGGCTAGGCGCATTAGTGGGATGGTTTTACGGGTGTCTAGTAGCTGGCAGTCGGTTCCTTTCAGCTCACGCACATAACGAGCAGTTATGGTGGCAGTTCCGGACAGAGTTTGTAAAAAGTTCATCGCGCTGCGTTCGGCGGTAAGGATATTACGTGCGTTGCCTTCTATTTCACAGAGTGTATCGTTTGCGGACATTTTATCACCATCTTGGCACTTCCAAGATAACTTGATGGCTGGGTCAAGCGCTTCGAACACAGCGTTAAACCAGTCAATACCACAAACCACGCAATCTTCACGGGTGATTAATCGTCCTTTAGCAGCTTTGTCAGCTTCAATGAGCTCTGCTGTGACATCAACACCTTCAAGGCTACCTAAATCTTCTTCAAGAGCTTTTTGTACTTGGTACTGGATGTTTTGTTGAAGTTTGGCTTGATAAGGAATGTCGATCATACTTGGGTCCGTAAATTTTCGCGTAAAGTGTCAGCATCATATTCTGCTCAATCTGTGGTATTGTAATCTCAAAAAACCGGTTTAGGAATAGCATGCCGTCCGCTAAGCAGGAATATTATATAAATTTACACACTGGCTTGATTGAAAATGCTCGTCAAGCTCCGTGTACTCATTTTGACGAGCGCGAGGGTGATGCCAATGGTATCGTGGATATTAGCTTGTTGGTCATTCACAACATCAGCTTACCGCCCAAAGAATTTGGTGGACCCTATATCGATCAGTTATTTGGTGGTTGTCTTAGTCCTGATGATCATCCTTTTTTTCAAGAAATCGCTGGTATTCGAGTGTCGAGTCATCTGCTAATTCGGCGTGATGGAGAAGTGGTGCAATATGTACCCCTGCATAAACGCGCCTGGCACGCTGGAGCATCAAGTTTCGATGGACGAGAGAAGTGTAATGATTTTTCCATAGGTATCGAACTTGAGGGAGCGGACGACATTCCTTATGAGGAAGTTCAGTATCAAGTGTTGTTGAAATTGACGAAATTAATTTTAAGAGCCTATCCAGATATTACTCTTCAACGTATTGCGGGGCATTCTGATATCGCTCCTGGCCGCAAAACAGACCCTGGCCCAGCCTTCGATTGGCAGCACTATCGTAAATTATTGAATAAGAATGTTTGATGGTCTGCTTTATCCTTTTCTCTTATGGTATAACTGTACTGAAATAGTTCCTTTTTAATTGATCAGGGTGGGGATATGGCGTTATTAGCCTTAGTTATTGCAATACTGATTGAGCGTTATTATCACGGTAACCAGTCGGTGGCTCGCGATAAATTAAGTAGCGACAACTGGTATTTCGGTTACTTACGTTTTCTAGATAAAACCTTTGGTGACAAGAGCTGGTACAAGTCTTGGCTCAAAGAAGTTTTTGAAGTCTTGTTACCGGCCGTACTCGTTTTTGTGCTGTTCAAGTTATTCGATGACGGCTTTATTGCTTCTGTTATCGTGCTCGCCCTAATGGTTCTAGTTCTAGTCCACGCTTTCGGTCCTCAATTACCCAGTAAGCAACTCCAAGGCTACTTCAATGCTATGGAAAATGATGACCAACAGGCGGCTTATGAGTATGCCAAAACCTATACTGGAAAAGAATCGGATGACCAAGAGCAGATGGTTAAGGATGTTACCAATAGCATTTTCTACAATATTGAAAGTCAATATTTCAGTGTTGCTATTTGGTTTGTGATTCTTGGGCCAGCAGGGGCATTGTTGTATCGCATGCTGTTGTGGCAGCAACAAGACGGCAAGCTGGGTACATTCGGCAGTAAAGTCCACTACGCCATGGAGTGGTTTGCTTTTCGCCTATCGGCACTCACTTACCTCCTCGCGGGCGATATGGCAAACGGCATAGAGAATAGCAAAGGACAATTCTTTGACCTTGAGATCAGCGGTCGTGATCTACTTAATACGGTAGCAACTGCAAGTATGGGAGCTTACATTGACGATGAAGACGCTGGTGCTTGCGCTTCTAACCATTGTGCAATCAGTTTATCGCAACGTGCTGGTGTGATCTTATTTGCTGTGATTGCCGTGGCTACGTTCCTCGGTTGGACCTTCGTTTAAACGCTAGTCGACACTAATTAACCTTTGTTAAATAATTTAAAGGTATATCATAAGGTCTGACCACTTTGCGATATTGCCTGTTTTTTGCCCTGTACGGTATCTTTTTATTGAGCTTTTGACTAAGATGTTGCCTTTGTGAATTATACTAATTCTGTTTAACATGTGTTAATTAAATGCACGTGGCTGTCAAAAGGCGATAACTAATATGTCTGATAACGATTTAAAACGAACCGCAGCAGCTCAGGATGTCGATCCCATAGAAACTCAAGAATGGATTGATGCGTTGGATGCGGTGATGGCTGAGGAAGGTGTGGAGCGTGCACACTTCCTTTTAGAAAAGTTAGTAGCAAAAGCACGCAGAGCAGGCGCTAACTTACCGTTCGATTTAACCACGGCATACCTTAATACCATCCCTCCATCGCAAGAAGCGCATATGCCTGGTGATCAGGAAATGGAGCGTCGTTTACGAGCAATCATTCGCTGGAACGCGATCGCTATCGTGTTACAAGCATCGAACAAAGAATTAGAACTCGGTGGTCACTTATCAAGCTTTGCATCAAGTGCAACACTGTATGACGTAGGTTTTAACCACTTCTTCAAAGGCAACAATGAAGATAAAGGCGACTTAATTTACTATCAGGGACACTCGTCTCCGGGTATTTATGCTCGTGCCTTCTTGGAAGGCCGCTTAACTGAAGATCAGTTGAGTAATTTCCGCCAAGAGGTTGACGGTAAAGGCTTATCATCTTATCCGCATCCTTGGTTGATGCCTGAGTTCTGGCAGTTCCCAACCGTATCTATGGGTTTAGGTCCGATCCAAGCAATCTACCAAGCTCGTTTCTTAAAGTACCTAGAAAATCGTGGCTTGGCTGACACCAAAGGTCGTAAGGTGTGGGCTTTCCTAGGTGATGGTGAGATGGATGAGCCGGAATCTTTGGGTGCGATCAGCCTCGCTGGGCGTGAGAAGTTGGATAATCTTATTTTTGTTATCAACTGTAACTTACAGCGCTTGGATGGCCCTGTCCGTGGTAACGGTAAAATCATTCAAGAGTTGGAAGGCGAATTCCGTGGCTCTGGTTGGAATGTCTTAAAAGTTATCTGGGGTCGTTACTGGGATCCGCTATTGGCTCGTGACACAGAAGGTCGCTTGCGTAAAGTGATGGAAGAAACCGTCGACGGTGAGTACCAGAATTGTAAGGCCAAAGGTGGCGCCTATACTCGCGAACACTTCTTCGGCAAAGATCCTAAGTTAAAAGAAATGGTAGCTAACATGTCTGACGAAGACATTTGGCGTTTGAACCGTGGTGGACACGATCCGCACAAGGTTTACGCTGCTTACCACCGTGCGGTCAATACCGAAGGTCAACCAACCGTTATTTTAGCCAAAACGGTCAAAGGTTACGGTATGGGTAATTCTGGTGAAGGTAAAAACGCTGCTCACCAGGTAAAGAAGATGAACTTAGAAGCGTTGAAGCATTTCCGCGACCGCTTTAATGTACCAATTCCAGACGACAAGTTAGAAGACGTTCCTTTCTATCACCCCGGTGAAGACAGCGAAGAAATTAAGTACCTGCAAGAGCGTCGCGAAAAACTTGGCGGCCATTTGCCGACCCGTCGCCCTGAGTCGGATAGTCTTGATATTCCATCATTAGATGCATTTGAACCACTGCTAAAGTCGAGTGGTGATCGAGAAATTTCGACAACCATGGCCTTTGTTCGTGGCTTGAACGTCTTGTTAAAGGACAAAAGCTTAAAAGAGCGAATCGTACCAATTATTCCTGACGAGGCGCGTACTTTTGGTATGGAAGGTATGTTCCGTCAAATCGGAATTTACTCATCAGTTGGTCAGCTTTACGATCCAGTAGACTCAGACCAAATCATGTACTATCGCGAAGATAAGAAAGGTCAGATACTTGAAGAGGGCATCAACGAAGCTGGCGCTATGTCGTCGTGGATTGCCGCTGCGACCAGTTATTCAAGCAATAACCTGCCAATGATTCCATTCTATATCTTCTACTCGATGTTTGGTTTCCAGCGTATTGGTGACTTGGCTTGGGCTGCTGGTGACATGCAGGCGCGTGGCTTCTTAATTGGTGCGACTTCTGGCCGTACAACATTGAACGGTGAGGGCTTACAGCACCAAGACGGTCATAACCACTTGATCGCAGCAACCGTTCCAAACTGCGTTAGCTACGATCCGACCTACGCATATGAAGTGGCGGTCATCGTACGCGAAGGTATGCGTCGAATGTACAAAGACCAAGAAAATGTTTTCTACTACATTTCGACCTTGAACGAAAATTACGTTCATCCTGAGATGCCAGAAGATGCAGAAGAAGGCATCATCAAAGGTATGTATCAACTGAAAGCGAACAAATCGCGCAAGAAAGCGCCACGCGTTCAGTTGATGGGAAGTGGTTCGATTTTGCGTGAAGTAGAACATGCTGCTGAGTTGCTTGAAGAAGACTTCGGTGTACTTTCGGACATCTGGTCAGTACCAAGTTTCACAGAGCTTCGTCGTGAAGGCTTAGCGGTTGAGCGTGAAAACATGCTGCACCCAGACAAGAAAGCTAAAAAGTCTTACGTTGAGAAGTGCCTTGAAAAGCAAAAAGGCCCAGCAATCGCTGCAACGGATTACATGAAGTCATTCGCCGATCAGATTCGTCCATTTGTACCAATGAGCTATACCGTATTAGGTACAGACGGTTTTGGACGCTCTGATAGCCGTGAAAATTTACGTCGCTTCTTTGAAGTGGATCGTTACTACATCGTTGTCGCTGCACTTAAAGCGCTTGCAGATGAAGGTGAGATCGATGTTAAAGAAGTGAATAAAGCGATTAAGCGTTATAACATTGACGCTGATAAAGCTGACCCTGCAACCCTATAATTGGAGGAGTTTCCCTTGGCAAATGTAACGCAAGTAAAAGTCCCCGATATTGGCGATGCCAGTGGGGTTGATGTTATTGAGGTGTTGGTTAATGTCGGTGATGAAATTGATGTTGATGACAGCTTAATCGTATTAGAAACCGACAAAGCGACCATGGAAGTGCCGTCTAGCGAAGCAGGTGTGGTCAAGTCGATCGAGTTAAAAGTTGGCGATAAAGTGTCAGAAGGCGATTTGATTCTACAGCTCGAAGCAAGCCAAGCTTCTGGTGATGACGCCTCTGAAGATTCAGCAGATAGTAACGAATCTAACGAAACTGAACAGACTTCAGAAGGTTCGTCCACAGAAGACTCATCACAGCAAGCATCTTCTGAAGCGCCAAGTAAGAAGAAGTCATCAGGCGGTAGTCGTACAGAAGCGATTACTATCCCTGATATTGGTGACTCAGAAGGCGTTGACGTTATTGAGGTCAGCGTTAAAGAAGGTGATGAGGTAGAGCAAGACGACAGCTTAATTGTTCTCGAAACTGAGAAGGCGACGATGGAAGTTCCGTCGCCATTCGCCGGTACCATTGAGTCGATAACCGTAAAAGTGGGTGACAAAGTCAGCCAGGGTGATCAGATTGGCTCGATGAAAGTTACAGATGATGCTGATGATGGCTCAGAGGATGAGTCAAGCGGTGACTCTTCAGGGCAGCAGGTTGAGAAAGAAACCAGTGTCAAAGACGAGCCGATGCCAAAGTCAGACTATAAGCCTGCGCCAGTAACCGTAGAGCCTTATGAGCGACGCGAAGGCGAAGTGATTCATGCTAGTCCAGCAGTTCGTCGCTTGGCGCGTGAGTTTGGTGCAGACTTGTCGAAAGTTAAAGGGTCTGGACGTAAAAACCGAATCTTGAAAGAAGATGTGCAATCTTATATCAAGTTCGAACTATCACGTCCAAAAGCCACAGCAAATACTGGCGCAGCTGCATCAGCTGACTTACCAGAGATTGACTTCACTAAGTTTGGTGAAGTGGAAGAAAAGTCACTGTCGCGCATCCAGAAAATTAGCAGCGTGACCTTGCAGCGTAACTGGAACTTGATTCCGCATGTGACGCAGCATGATGAAGCGGATATTACAGAGTTAGATAACTTCCGTAAGTCGATGAAGGAAGAGGCTGCTAAGGAAGGAGTACGTCTAACACCATTGGCATTTATTATGAAAGCCTTGGTCGCGAGTCTCAAAGCGTTCCCTACGTTTAACTCATCGCTGGCAGCGGATGGCGAAACCTTAATATTGAAAAAATACTTCAATATTGGTGTCGCGGTCGATACGCCAGACGGTTTGGTGGTGCCAGTGATTCGTGACGTCGATAAAAAGTCCGTCTACGAACTGGCAACTGAGTTGGGTGAAATGTCAGAAAAAGCTCGTGACAAAAAGCTCACTGCGAAAGATATGCAGGGCAGCTCAATGACGATATCGTCTCTGGGAGGTATTGGTGGTACTTCGTTTACGCCAATCGTTAATTGGCCAGATGTTGCGATTCTAGGCTTGTCACGGAATCAGGTTAAGCCGGTATGGAATGGTAAGGACTTTGAGCCGCGCATGATGTTGCCAATGTCGTTGTCGTACGACCACCGTGTGATTGATGGCGCTGTGGCAGCAAGGTTTATTGTTCATCTGGGCAAAATGTTAGCGGATATTCGTCGAACGATTCTATAGCGCGCTCGGTGTTATATTGAATTGTTTGATGATTTTTCGGCCAAATTAGGTAAAATACGCGCAAAATAAGCGCTTAAGATTTAAGAGTTGATACTCTAAATTCAGATAGAAAAGAGGAACTCATGAGTAATTTACACGCTCAAGTCGTAGTTTTAGGTAGTGGCCCAGGCGGCTACAACGCAGCTTTCCGTGCCGCTGACTTAGGTATGGATGTTATCTTGATTGAAAAGTATGACACGCTTGGTGGTGTTTGCTTAAACGTAGGCTGTATCCCTTCAAAAGCTTTGTTACACACTGCAAAAGTGATTGATGAAGCGGAAGAAATGTCTGCTCACGGTGTTAGCTTTGGTAAGCCAAAGTTCGACATCGATAAAATTCGCGATTACAAAGATGGCGTAATTAAGCAATTGACTGGCGGTTTGGCTGGTATGGCGAAAGGCCGTAAAGTTAAAACGGTCCAAGGTTACGGTAAGTTTACTGGTGCTAACGAGATTGAAGTTGAGCATGATGGTAAAAAGCAAAAAGTCACCTTTGATAACGCTATCATCGCAGCAGGTTCGCGTGTAGTTGATTTGCCATTCTTGCCTGAAGACGACCGTATCGTAGATTCGACCGGTGCTTTAGAACTACGTGAAGTTCCTAAGCACATGTTGGTTATCGGTGGTGGTATTATTGGTCTTGAAATGGCGACAGTCTATCGTGCACTAGGTGCTAAGATTACTGTGGTTGAGATGGCTGATCAGATGATTCCTGCGGCTGATAAAGACGTGGTGAAAGTACTTGAGAAGTATGTCAAAGGTAAGTACGAAAACATCTTGATGGAAACAAGCGTGACTAAAGTTGACGCTAAGAAAGATGGCTTGTACGTGACTTTTGAAGGTAAAAACGCTCCAGAAAAGCCACAAAAATTCGACATGATTTTGTCGGCAGTGGGTCGCCGCCCTAACGGTGACTTAATTGATGCTGATAAAGCAGGCGTTGAAGTGACAGAGCGTGGTTTCATCAACACTGATAAGCAGATGCGTACCAATGTACCGCACATCTATGCGATCGGTGATATTGTTGGACAACCTATGCTAGCGCACAAAGCAACAGCTGAGTCGCACGTAGCAGCAGAAGTGATTGCTGGTAAGAAGCATTATTTCGATCCACTAACGATTCCTTCAGTTGCTTACACTGATCCAGAAGTCGCATGGGTTGGCTTGACTGAAAAAGAAGCCAAAGAGCAAGGCGTTGATTACGGCGTGGGTAAATTCCCATGGGCTGCATCAGGTCGTGCGATTGGCGTTGACCGTAAAGAAGGCTTCACTAAGTTGTTGTTTGATAAGAAAAACAAC
The DNA here is from genome assembly GCF_020005165.1 of Kangiella taiwanensis. Taxonomy (GTDB): domain Bacteria; phylum Pseudomonadota; class Gammaproteobacteria; order Enterobacterales; family Kangiellaceae; genus Kangiella; species Kangiella taiwanensis. The sequence continues at coordinate 496,241 of NZ_JAHCLT010000002.1, read as the reverse complement.
CGCGTAATCGGTGGTGCAATCGTCGGTGTTAACGCTGGTGAGTTGATTGCAGAAGTTGGTTTGGCGATTGAAATGGGCTGTGATGCTGAAGACATCGGCTTAACCATTCATGCGCACCCAACGCTTTCTGAGTCAGTGAGCTTTGCGGCAGAGGTTTATGAAGGTGTTTGTACTGACCTTCCTCCTCAGCGCAAAAAGAAATAAAGAAGCAAATCTTTTTTCGCATTAGCGTTGTTATTGGCGTGCTCAAGTGCTCATGTATTTGATATAAACTCCGCATTTCCGCGCGCCAACGCCTAGCTACTACGAAAAAATCTAAGCTTACAGATTAGGTTTTTAGGTTTATCGTGTATAAAGAAAGCCAAAATCTTAATTTCTAGTTTGGTTCAAATACAATCAAACTAAACTTTTAAAGCCTCCTTTTGGAGGCTTTTGTGTACCGGTAATAATAAATGATAAAGGGAAAATACGATGAGAATTATAGTTCTATCCATTTTGTTGGCGATCTTTTTAAGCGCTTGTAATACCAGCCGTCCATTAACCAACCTCAACGATCACAATATTGAGTATTTAGTTGATAATGGTGAGACCCTAGAAGATGTTAAGTTGAGCATTCTACGAGCTGGTCAGTCTCTGGGTTGGGAGATGACTCCACTCAAACCCGGCTTGATTCGAGGCAAACTTAATTTGCGTGCTCATACAGCTGTAGTGAAAATTCCGTATAGCATGCAGAGTTACAGTATCATTTATGTTGATAGCGTTAACTTGGATTATGATGGAAAAAATATTCATCGAAGCTACCCACGTTGGGTGAATAATCTGAAAGTCAAAATTGATGACTTTATCGCTAGTCGATAAAAAATATAACCTTGTAAGAAAGGCTCTTTAGGGGAGCCTTTTTTGTGTCTAAAATAGAATTTACGGTGATGGTGATTTTTTGATGATTTTAGACTTCTTCTTGCCCGCTACAGCCGTTGTTGCTGAGCCTAAAACGACCATAATAGAGCCTACAATGCTCAGTGCGTTCATCGGCTCGTCTGGTAAGTAATCAGGAAAGAAGTAAGCGACCACTTTCATCGACATAATCGTGACTAATGGTGTTAGCGCTAATATCGCACTAACTCGAGTTGCTTCCCAGTGGGCCAGTGCCTCAGCAAAAGCGCCATAGGCGACGATAGTGTTTAAGCAGCAGAATATTAATAACACCCAACCTAATGTATCGAGCGATATGACCTGACTGGGGGTACTCCATGGCACCAGCATAAGGGTGCTGGTGATGTAAATAATAAACATGATTTGGTTTGATGTGAATGTGTTTAGCAGTTGTTTTTGAGCGAGTGCATAGGCAGCCCAAGTTACAGCAGCCAACAGCATCCAAAACAAACCAACTGTATAAGCGCCGTCTAAATTGCTTATGATCTCAGTGAAGCGCATGTTGAAAAACAGTATCAGACCTACCACAAACGAACTAAATCCAAGCCACTGCCACTTATTAAAGCTTTCTTTGAAAACAATCAGACCTCCCAGAAGCATAAACATGGGGGCAGTCTGAATCATCACTTGCGCACTGCTAGGCGTGATTTTCTCTACGCCGAACAAATAGAACACATAGTTCGCACATAAACCAAATATGGCGATGAGCATCAGAATGCCGATCAGTCCTTTAAGTTCTCTAAAATTTGGAATGCGTTTACGCACAGCCATATACACGAAGACAAAAATGGCGGCGACTGCGAAGCGGTACCAGGTTACCGTTACAGCATCCATTTGTAACAACACACCTTTTAAGGCGATAGGAAGTAATCCCCACAAGAAGACTGTGGTGAGCGATAAAGTAAGGCCCAATTGCCAGCGACCGGATACAGTATGCATAGTGACTCTCGAACTGACATAAAGTCCGCATTATGTAATAAATAGCTCACTGAAACTAGCCATTATTGGTACTCAAGTCGAAAAAAGGGTGTGGCGCTACGTTGATTGTTAGGACGGTAAATTCTATGATGCGTTATCGAGAAAATATGGGGAATATAAGGTTATGAGTTATGTTAAGTCCTTACTGGCATGTGCTGCCGTGGGTTTGGCTGGAGCAGGTGTGATGAGTAGTGCAAAAGCAGATGAACAATCCGCAACCAAACTAACCGTAGAGCGTATTTATGCGGATCCATCGTTAACTGGGCCAGCGCCACGCTCAGTAAAGTTATCGCCGGATGGTAAGCGTGTCACTTTCTTAAAGGGCAAGGAAGACGAGCAAGAGCGCTTAGACTTGTGGGAATATAACTTAGCGGATAAACAGTCTCGCATGCTGGTCGATTCGGCTGACTTAATGCCGGGTGAAGAAAACTTATCAGCCGAGGAGAAGGCGCGTCGCGAGCGCATGCGTTTGTTTGCAAAAGGTATTATTAGCTATTACTGGGGCGACGATGGCGAGACGTTATTATTCCCTCTGGGTGGTGATATCTTTGTTTACGATTTAAGTAAGTCCGGCAGTGATGCTACTAAGCAGCTGACAAAAACTGATGCTTATGAAACCGATGTCAAGCTCTCTCCAGATGGTAAAAGCGTGTCCTTTATTCGCGATCAAGATATCTTTACAGTCGATATCGAAACAGGTAAAGAACGTCAGCTAACGATGGATGGCGAAGGTCCTATCAAAAACGGTATGGCTGAGTTCGTGGCGCAGGAAGAAATGGGCCGTCTGACGGGTTACTGGTGGTCACCTAACAGCAAAAAAATTGCCTACTTAAAGGTCGACGAGTCACCGGTCAACATTGAAAAGCGTTATGAAATAAATGCTGAAGACTTTGAAGTCTTTGAGCAACGTTATCCAAGCACCGGTACTGACAATGTATTGATCAAGCTCGGTGTACTGGACTTAGAGTCTGGCGAAACAACTTGGGTAGATACTTCTCCACAAGAGATTGGTGAAGAAACCGATATTTATATCCCACGAGTTAAATGGTTACGCGATTCAAAACGTGTTTCATTCCAATGGCAAAGCCGTGATCAGCAGACGTTAAAATTGATGTTCGCTGACGCCGAAACTGGTAAGTCGCATGAAGTTTTAACGGAAACATCGGATACCTGGATTAACCTCACCAAAGATCTGTATTTCTTAAAGCGTCACAATGCGTTTGTATGGAGTTCTGAGCGAAGCGGTTATCGTCACCTGTATCTTTATGACTTGAAGGGTAACCTAATTAACCAGCTTACAGATGGTGAGTGGGTCGTCGATAGCTTGTATGGCGTCGATGAAGATAAAGGGTTAGTTTACTTTGATGCCAACAAAGAAACGCCTCTGGAACAACATTTGTATTCAGTGCCGATGAATGGCGAAGGTGGAATCAAGAAAATTACAGATAAAGCAGGTGTACATAACGTTAGTTTCTCAAAGAACATGTCGCTATTCGTTGATTACTTTTCCTCAGTTGAACAACCACCTCAGGTCAGTTTGAGAAAAGCTGATGGTGAGTTAGTCACTTGGCTTGAGCAGAATAAACTGGACGGCGATCATCCTTACTTCAAGTATTACCAGCAAGCGGCTAAGCCTGAGTTCGGCACGATTGAAGCTGAAGATGGCCAGGTTATGCACTACCGCCTGTACAAGCCGACTAATATGGTCAAAGGCAAGAAGTATCCAGTAGTAGTAGATGTTTATGGAGGGCCGCATGCACAACGTGTGACCAACACTTGGGGCGCTCGCAATACCTATTGGCACCATATGATGGCTGACCGCGGGTTTGTGATTTTCTCATTGGATAATCGTGGCTCATGGAATCGTGGTAAGAAGTTTGAAGATCCGATTTATCGTAAATTGGGTGATGTCGAAGTTGTGGACCAGGTCAAAGGCGTGGATTTCCTGAAAACATTAGACTTCGTTGACCCAGAGCGCATCGGCATGTTTGGTTGGTCTTATGGTGGTTACATGACCATCATGAGCATGTTTAAAGAGCCTGATGTGTTTAAAGTCGGCGTGTCAGTAGCGCCCGTGACGGACTGGTACTTATATGACACTCATTACACAGAGCGTTATTTAGATCACCCTGAGAATAATAAAGAAGGTTATGAGCAGAGTAATGTCTTCCCGTATCTTGATGGATTAAAGGGAGAATTGATGATTATCCACGGCATGGCTGATGACAATGTGTTATTTACCAATAGCACTAAGCTGTTCAAAGCCCTGCAGGATGCTAATAAGCCCTTTGATATGATGAATTATCCGGGCAGTAAGCACTCCATTTGGGGACAAAAAACAAGGACCCATGTGTTTAATACGATTACCGACTATTTCGAGAAGTACTTGAAGTAAACAAGTCATCATTTAAAGCGACCTCCGGGTCGCTTTTTTTTTGCCGAATCACTACTCAGGCTAAAGACGCAAGATTTGCTATTTGTATGTCACACGTTTTATTCTGTGTGGAAGCAAAGTTTACGGAGTTAATCATGAAATTTGTAGCGGCACTAAGTTTAATGATAGCCAGCACATTACAAGCGGCTGAAGTTCCAGAGAAGTTTACTATCGACCTTTACGCTCCTGAAGTGGAAGGAGCTCGTCAGATGGCACTGTCAGACTCTGGTGTGCTCTACGTCGGCACGCGTAAAGCGGGTAAAGTATACGCAGTAGAAGACACTGATGGCGATTTTAAAGCTGACAAGGTTTACACCATCATCGAAGATTTATACATGCCGAGTGGTATTGCGTATAAAGATGGTGATTTGTACGTGGCAGAAGTCGATAAAATTTTGAGATTTAAGGATATCGACAAGCACTACAAGGATCCTAAGGAACCAGAAGTGGTGTACGACGACTTGCCGGACGACAGTCATCACGGCTGGAAATACATTAAGTTTGGCCCTGATGGCAAGCTGTACATTCCAATCGGTGTACCCTGCAACGTTTGTGATGATGAAGGCTATGGCTTAATTATTCGCATTGATGTGGATGCTGAAGAGATCGAAAGAGAAGTCGTGGCGACAGGTGTTCGTAATAGCGTTGGTTTTGATTGGCACCCTGAAACGAAAGAGTTGTGGTTTACGGACAATGGTCGTGATTGGCTAGGAGACGACGAACCAGCTTGCGAATTAAACCGAGTGACGGAGTTAGGTGAGTTCTTTGGCTTCCCGTATGTGCATGGCGACGACTTTATGGATCCTGCTTTTGGCGACAAATTAGGTGACCACGAATTTACCAAACCAGCTTGGGAGTTTCAGGCGCACGTTGCGCCGCTTGGTATGCTTTATTACACCGGTGATATGTTCCCTGAAGCGTACAAAAATACCATGTTGGTTACGCAACACGGTTCTTGGAACCGCAGCACTAAGGTCGGCTATAAGGTGGTGCATTTGACACTGGACGGGCAGAAGGTTGAGTCTCAAAGTGATTTCGTGACGGGGTGGTTAATCGACGGTGAAGTGAAAGGTCGCCCCAATGATGTTATCCAAATGCCAGACGGTTCGGTTCTAATTTCTGATGACGGCTTTGGCAAGATCTACAGAGTGACTTACTCAGCAGAGTAGGCATAAATGTGAGACTGTTATTGTTTACTAAATGTGAAGGAAATTAGTTTACAAATAAGGTTGCTTTTATAAGATAAATAACGATAATAGCCATTTAGACGTCTAAACATCTTTTTTTTTTGATGTTGTATTGGATTTTGAAAGAGCCTACGGGCTCTTTCTCTTTGAGAATTAAGCTGAGGATGTAAAAATGGCACAGTCACACTTATTAGGATTACCGCGTATTGGTGCAAAACGCGAACTGAAATTTGCACTGGAAAAGTACTGGAGAGGCGAGATTTCGCAAGAAGAGTTACAACAGGTTGCTCGCTCTATTCGTCAACAAAACTGGTCTTCTGCTTTAGATAAAGGTATTGATTGGTTAACGGTAGGCGACTTTTCATTCTATGATCAGGTTTTGGATACCTCTATTTTACTGGGTGTCACTCCTGAGCGCTTCGAAGACGGGCAGGCGGATAATCTCTTAGATAACTACTTCCGCATTGCGCGTGGTTCAGCCCCGCAAGGTTCTCAGGTTCAGCCGAGCGAAATGACCAAGTGGTTTAACACTAACTATCACTATATTGTTCCTGAGTTTACCCAAGACCAACGGTTCTCGTTGAACTTGGATCTCCTTCTACCACAGATTGAGCAGGCTAAAGAGTTGTCTAGCAAGGTTAAGGTGCAGCTAATAGGCCCAGTAACTTACTTGTGGTTAGGCAAGTCACGTGAGCAAGTTGACTTTGACAAGTTAAGTCTATTGCCACAGTTAGTAAAAACTTATCAACAGCTGTTGAACAATTTGGAACAACAAGGCATCGAGTGGGTACAAATTGAAGAGCCTATTTTAGCCTTAGACTTAGATGATGTTTGGTTGAATGCGATAACCCAAGCCTACACTGAACTTGGCACTGATGCTGGCCTCAAGCTGTTACTAACAACTTACTTCGGGCACGTCACGGATAAGTTGGATCGTATTGCTGAATTACCACTGGACGGCTTACATCTTGACGTAGTGAGCGGTGGTGTTGAGCAGTTAGCCGAAGTGGCACATAACTGGCCTAAGTCGAAAGTGTTATCCGTGGGCATCGTCAATGGCCGCAATGTTTGGCGCAATGATCTAAAAAGCAGTGTAAATACTTTGCTACAAAGTAAAGAGCGTTATGGTGACAACCTTTGGGTGTCGAGCAGTTGCTCACTGCTACACAGCCCAGTGGATCTAAATAGTGAACAAAAACTCGATAATGAATTACAGTCTTGGCTGGCATTTGCTGAGCAAAAAGTGCAAGAAATTGCTGATCTGAGTAAAGCCTTAACGCAAGGACAGGAAGCTATCAAGGAATCACTAAAGGTGAGTGATGAGGCTGTTGCTTCGAAAAAAGCATCGTCGCGTGTCCACAATTCAGATGTCCAAGAATGTGTCTCAGCGATTAGCGATGCACAGCGCCAGCGTCAGTCAGAGTTTGCACTGAGAAAAGTAGCCCAGCGCGAACACTTCCAGTTCCCGCCACTCGCGACGACGACCATTGGCTCGTTCCCACAAACAGATTCGATTCGACAAGCTCGTCGTGCTTTTAAAGCGCAAGATATTGATGAACAGCAGTACACACAAGCTATTCAGAAAGAAATTCAACAAGCCATCCACGAGCAAGAAGCTATCGGCTTAGATGTCTTAGTGCATGGAGAAGCTGAGCGTAACGACATGGTCGAGTATTTTGGTGAGCAGCTAAACGGATTTGCTTTTACACAGTTTGGCTGGGTGCAAAGCTACGGCAGTCGCTGTGTGAAACCGCCAATTATTTACGGTGATGTATCGCGTAAACAAGCGATTACCGTTGAGTGGTCTAAATATGCGCAGTCGCTGTCTGAGAAGAAGGTAAAGGGCATGTTAACAGGGCCAACCACGATTCTAGCTTGGTCGTTTGAGCGCGAGGATTTACCAGCACCACAAATCGCCGATCAGATTGCGTTAGCGCTGCGTGATGAGGTCTTGGACTTAGAAAAAAATGGTATCGATGTCATTCAGATCGATGAACCCGCTTTCAGAGAATTGCTACCTCTACGTAAAAGCGAACAGCCACAATATCTTGAGTGGTCAGTAAATGCCTTTAGGTTGTCTGCAGCGGGTGTTGCTGATACCACGCAAATCCATACTCACATGTGTTATTCCGAGTTTAACGAAATCATTGATTCAATCGCACGCTTGGATGCTGACGTGATTACGATTGAGTCGTCGCGTTCGGATATGGAGCTGCTTCAAACTTTTAATGACTTCAAATATCCAAATGAAATTGGCCCTGGCGTTTATGATATTCATTCGCCACGAATTCCAACTAAGGAAGAAGTCAGTGATTTGATCGAGCAGGCGGCGAAACATATCCCTGTTGATCAGTTGTGGGTCAACCCCGACTGTGGTCTAAAAACACGAAACTGGGATCAAGTGCGTCCTGCTCTGAAAAATCTTGTGGATGCTGCTGTTGAGGCACGTCAGAAGTTATCGGCTTAATTTCGGGGAATACTTATTGGCAAAAAAAAGCCAGAGCGTTTGCTCTGGCTTTTTTACTGTTCGGTTCTAAACGAAGTTAGAACTACCAGATTTTAACGCGCTTTTCTGGCGCTAAGTACATCTCATCCGTCGGCTCAACGTTAAACGCTTCGTAGAATTCAGGCATGTTACGTACTGTACCGTTTGCACGGAATTCGCTTGGCGAGTGTGGATCCGTGTCAATGCGCTTACGAAGTTCCGCATCACGATATTTACGACGCCATACTTGTGCCCAACCGTAGAATACACGCTGGTCTCCAGTCATACCATCGATGACAGGAGCTTTTTCACCGTCTTTAGAGATTTGGTAAGCTTTATAAGCGATGGTTAAACCACCTAAGTCACCAATGTTCTCACCTTGGGTGAATTCACCGTTAACGTGGACACCGTCAAGAACCGTGAAGTTATTGTACTGCGCTACTAGCTTATCCGTACGCTTCTCGAATTCTTTAAGATCGTCTTCAGTCCACCAGTTACGAAGTTTTCCGTCCCCGTCGTACTGAGCACCTGAGTCATCAAAACCGTGGCCCATTTCGTGACCGATAACCGCACCGATACCACCATAGTTCACCGCATCATCAGCCTCCATATTAAAGAATGGAGGTTGAAGGATTGCCGCAGGGAACACGATCTCGTTCATCACTGGGTTGTAATAAGCGTTAACCGTTTGCGGTGTCATGAACCATTCTGTGCGGTCGATAGGCTGACCTAACTTTTCACGGTTTTTCTTAACTTGCATTAAAGCTGCACGTTTCATGTTGCCATAAAGATCGTCATCTTTAATCACTAGGTCAGAGTAATCTTTCCACTTGTCTGGATAACCGATTTTAGGCGTGAATTTGCTCAGCTTATCAAGCGCTTGCTTCTTAGTATCTTCACTCATCCACTCGAGCTCTTTAATACCTTGAGCGTATGCGCGTCGTAGGTTTTCGACTAATTCAACCATGCGCTCTTTGGCTTCAGGCTTGAAGTGCTTCTTAACGTAGATTTTGCCTACGACTTCGCCGAGTGTGCCGTTAATCACATTAACACCACGTTTCCAGCGAGGTTCTTGCTCTTCAACACCACTCAATACGCCCTGATAGAAGCGGAAGTTTTCTTTATCCATGGCTTCGTTCAAGAAGCTAGCACTATTCGTAATCACGTGCCATTTGAAGTAAGTTTTCCAATCTTCAAGCGGGACGTCTTTAAACATATCGTTTAACGCAGCAAAGTAGTCAGGCTGACCGATAATCACATTATCAATGTCGCTCAACATAGCGTCTTTTTGCCAACGATCCCAATCAAGGTTAGACAAGGTGTTTTGTAAATCAGCGAAGCTCATTTTATTGTAACGAGCCACAGGGTTACGTAACTTTTCTTTTGGCCAGTGCTTCTGTGCGATAGCCGTTTCAAGCCCCATAACGGTAGTGGCTTTTTCTTCGCCGCCTTCAACGCCTGCAAGCTCAAACATTTTCGCGATGTGCTCAACGTACTGATCACGAACCTTTTGACTCTTCTCGTCTTCTTTTAGGTAAGAGTCACGGCTTGGTAGGCCTAAACCGCTTTGGTTCATTTGCGTGATATAGTTATCAGGCTCTTTCGCGTCGACATACACGTAAGTGCTGAATGGTGATGTTGATACCATTTGCGCATACGCGAGGTACTCAGACAAATCCGATAGATTTTCGATTGAGTCAATGCGCTCTAGTTCTGGCTTAAGAGGTGAAGTACCAAGTTCTTCAAGCTTATCGGTGTTCATGTAGCTCTCGAACAAATCACCAACTTGCTGCTCTTCAGTGCCGTCTTCGGCTTTTGTTTGAGCCGCTTCTTCGATGATGGCGCGAACGTCTTTCTTCGCTTGTTCGGCTAATTTAGTAAAAGAGCCGTAATTTGATTTATCTGCAGGGATTTCAAACTCTTTAAGCCACTTGCCGTTAACGTGACGGAACAAGTCGTCTTGAGGACGTACGGACTTATCAATGTATTTAGTTTCGATCCCCGAAATGAGCTTTTGCTCAGATTGTTGTTTATCTGATGCTTCAACCGTTGCTTGCTCACTGCTTTGTGCTGTGGCAGTTTCAGTCGTTTGTTCTTCTTGAGGCTTCTCAGAATTACAAGCGGCTAAAACGGCTAAGCATACTGAGCTTATAATCAGTTTTTTCATAGTGACACCCGTTATATTTGTTAAGTTAGAGTTTTGTCAGCCAAACATACTACCAGAATTAAGGGACAGGGGAAGTGTTGCAGGTCAGCTAAACGTTACAGAATATGTCGAGTTGTATCGGCTTGTGGGGTTGGCTAGTGGAGCAAAAAAGGGGAATAGGGCGGTGGTAAGCACGCGCCCTAGTAGAGCGATTCATTCAGAGCACTAGCTTAGCTCAGGCTGTAACGTCAAAATCTTGTCCAATATCTCGCCCTCGACTGCGACTTTTTGGTTGGTGCGGTAATCAATCATCACAATTTTACAATGGCCTAGGGTAGTTACAGTCTTCTGCTTGTCACTAAAAGCTTGATACTCCATCACAAAGCCAAACTCATTAAGCTCACTGATTTTCGTACCTATATGTAAGGTGTCTGGGTATGTCACTGGACGACGGTAGCGGCAGTAAATATCGCCAAGGATTGGTCCAACAGGGGAGGTTTTGATATTTGCTTCCATGCCCATCGCCTCCATGTAAGCGATACGGGCACTCTCGAAATAACGGATGTAGCTGACGTTGTTCACATGCTGAAAAGCATCCATTTCGCCCCAAGCAACGCGTATAGGCAGGAGCACTGGAAAGTCTTGTTTAAATTGCTCAAGTGTTTCTGCAGGATTTGCTTTCATAGATTTTAATAAGATGGTTGTTAACTCATCCGACCATCTTAACAAGGATTGAATTCTAGGCGAATAGTTTTCTTCTATTGAATGCTGACGAATTAGAGTGGCGTCTCAAGAGAAGAGGACTCTCCTGAGACTGTGATGGTTAACCGATATTGACGAACTGGATGCTGTTTGAAGATGTGGCTTCTTCGTCATGTTCATCATCTTGTTGCGGCGGCGTAAAGTCAGGTGCGTCGAATAAGGTGTCGCCACCTGCTTTTTGACTTAATACGTCTTGAGATAGTCCTTGGAAGTCATAAAGTTCCGTATCTGCTAAGTGCGATGGTGCGACGTTACTCATGGCTTTGAATATGGTTTCAACACGACCAGGATACTTTCTATCCCAGTCCTGTAGCATCATCTTGATGTTCTGGCGTTGAAGGTTTTCCTGTGAACCGCATAAGTTACAAGGAATGATGGGAAATTGCTTCGCTTGAGCGAACTGAGCAATGTCTTTTTCTTTACAGTAAGCCAAAGGACGAATAACAATATGCTTGCCATCATCACTTTTTAGCTTCGGTGGCATAGATTTCATCGAGCCCCCAAAGAACATATTAAGAAACAGTGTCTCAATCATATCGTCGCGGTGATGACCCAAAGCAATTTTGGTAATACCGTTACGTTCTGCCCAACCGTAAATCACACCACGACGGAGGCGAGAGCAAAGCCCGCAGGTTGTTTTACCTTCTGGAATAACACGTTTAACAACGCTGTAGGTATCTTCTTCAATAATTTCAAAGGGAATATCAAGAGTCGAAAGGTAGTTCGGTAGAACCTCTTCTGGGAATCCCGGTTGCTTTTGATCGAGATTAACAGCAATTAACTCAAACCTTACTGGTGCACTTTTTTGAAGGTTCATCAAAATATCCAGTAAGGTGTATGAATCTTTGCCGCCAGACAAACAGACCATAACCTTATCGCCATCTTCGATCATGGAAAAGTCCATGATGGCTTTTCCGACATTTCGGCGAAGTCTTTTTTGGAGCTTGTTAAATTCGAGTTTAGAGCGTTTTTCGGTCATGGCTTTACACTGTCTTTCTCATGGGTGGGGATTATATCTAAATTCTTTGTAGGTGACTAACAAAAAGGAGGGTGTTGAGAGCTTGATGCAAATGTGCATTGCATGGGTTGTTTTTAATGCATACATGAATTGTTTTAATGTGGGCTTGAGATAAATCTCTAAAATCATGTTGTTAATCAGGGTTTTATTATGATATTTATAGTACGTGCGCATCTTGAGTCTTTTCTCAGGTATTAGATTAATTGATGGTTGGAACTTTGGGGTGGTTGTTGAAGTTTATGAATAATCGAATGTTTAAGTCGGTTTTATTGCTTGGTTTTCTCAGTTTTCTGATTTCAAGCGTTAATGCAGCAACAGTCGAATTCCAGGTTAATTGGCCACAGTGGGCCCAAGAAAACCGAATTGAGTTCTATAATACCGCGGTGGATGCCGCTGATCGTGATGGTGACGGCAATACTACTGAAATTATTAATAGCAATTTAGTCACTACGCGTTATGGCGGAGAGAACGCTATTTGTGTTCCGGGCTTCTGTACCCTGCCGGCTGTCGCTAATACATCATTCACACAAAACTATGTATTCAATAACGTTCCCTCAGGTAACTACCGAATTGTTATGTATGACGCTTTCGGTGATGGTTGGAATGGTGGTGGTAGCCTGACGGTGTTGGTGAATGGTACGAGTATTGGCACCGTAACCAATACCGGCTCTGTGGTTTCAACCAACGTCTTTGCTATCAGTGATACCCCAACAGGGACCACCGCTCAAACATGCTCAGACGCAAACCTAACCAATGCTTGGGCTAACCTAGGTTCTTCTCCGACAGCGACTGCTGGTGCGATTCCTGTCAGTATTAGCACTTCGGCCACTGGGCCAGCGGGGTGGATATTCACTGCAGATTCCATGAATACTATTAATGCATGGAGTTCTGCTGCAATACAAGGCCGACAGTCGTTAGGAGTTCTATTTGAATGGGATCCAACGCCTGGAGCCAATGGTTCAGAACCCGTTTACCAGGCGATAAACACCGATGGAACGGCTAATGATCTTGACCCAGGCGGTGTCGGCACCATGAATATTAGTTTTGGTGGGCGGACTGTTAATAACGCCATTGTCCACCTCGATCGTGTTGGGGGGATTGGAGCAGGCGTATCAAACTCCGCGCGTTTTGGGGTCAACACAGCAGGTGTCACGTTAGGTCGTTTGGCAGGAGTCAGCCACTTTAGAACGTTTACCAACAATACTTTGCAGCGAAATATGCTGGTGGTATCAGCAAATACTGAATCTTCAACTAACACAGCCAACGGTACCGCGGCAGGTTCTGTAGTCTATCAAGGAGCATACTCAACGTTGAGCTTAGGGTTGGATGGTATTGGTTTAGAGGGTGCTGGCGGTGATGGTATGGAGATGGTTGTCTGTGTACCTCAGGCTGATTTATCGCTGACAAAAACGGTCAACGACAATTCACCAAATGTCGGTGAGAATGTGACTTTTACGTTGACTGTAACCAACAATGGCCCTGACGCCACCAACAACATCCAAGTCCGAGATATTTTACCCGCGGAGTTAGACTTCGTTTCTTCTACAGCAAGCCAAGGAAGCTATAACTCAGGCTCTGGTATTTGGGCGGTAGGTACTCTTGCGAATGGCAGCTCAGCCACTCTGAATATCGTTGTGAGTGCCAATACCGCTGGTGTTATTACCAACCAAGCAGAAATTATTAATGCTGATCGAATCGATCCTGACTCGGAGTTTCGTAGTAGCTTCGCTACCGATGATTTAGGCGATGGTATTGCTGATGATGATGAAGCTTCAGTTGATATCAATGCTGGAGTTGTTGATGTTGAGGTAACGAAAACCTCACTTAACGATTTTATCCCTGGCGGATCCGATACTTATACTATCCTTGTCACTAATGCCGGTCCAAGTGATGCTACCGGACTGACAGTGAGTGATAACCTTCCCTCTGGGGTAACTTTGAGTGGAAGCTGGACTTGTACGCCATCGGCTGGCTCAAGTTGTGGTAGCGCCAGTGGAGGTTCAGCGGGAGGTACTAGCGTATCAGTGACGGTTTCGGTGGTTGCTGGGGGACAGGTAACGTTAACGGTCCCTGTCCAATACAGCGCTGATCCAACGGATTATTAAGGAGTAGATTATGATTAAAGTGATAGGATTCATGTGTTTGCTAATGTCTAGTGTGGTTGGAGCTTCCCTAACTGAAGAACCAGTAGAACGGGAAGACACCAAACTTGTATTATTACAGGCTACGTCGGTGTTGGGTGAAACTCAGGTTGGACTCGTAGTAACTTTTATTGAAACCACACTAGGGGTAAACCTCAACGAAAATGCTGCGAAAGCAGACTCAAAGGCTTATAAATATAAGTCAAATAAATGGATCACTCCTGTGCAACAGCAGCTCATTGCAGATACTCTGCCTATCAATTATGAAGTCCGCGTGACTTTTCCTATCGATACAGCAGACTTTAAGCCGAGACCAGGCGAAGGTGGTGGTAACGGTTCGCTGAAAGGATCAGGCAAAACTAAACGTAAATAACCGCTTCTACACGTCAATGCGATGCTGGAGCATACCGTTCTGCCCAGCATTCACAGACTCTTCACGCACTCTTCAATAGCATAACTTTTACTGGCAATTTAAAGGGTTAGTTATATAATTGCCTAAATTTTGTGCTGTATTTGGCACATCCTTAAAAGAGAAGCCTTAATGAGTCTAGGGGCAACAATGCAAAAACGTGCTTGTGCAATTCGTGGGAACGATAAAAAATCTATAAGAAGCAATGATTTAAACTATTCTGGCAACATTCGATTCTTTCAAGATACACTCAAAAGTGTGGCGGTGGTATCTGGGGCTGTATTTTTGTTAGCAACAACAGCTCAGGCTGAAGAGCCCTATAATGTTGATATTGACGGTACAGACGCTTGGACAGGAAGTAATGTCACGAATTTCTTGGATGTTGACAGTAGCATTTCAACAGAGGCTTCTGCCCTACAGCTGCAAGTCAATGCGACTGTTGGTAGTGCGAATGGTACAGCTGTTTACGCTGCAACAAACGCCAATGGTGATGAAGAAATTAACGTTAACATTGCGGCGCAAACGGGGCAAAGAGCTGAGATAATTTGGACATTTAGCCCGACGGTTTTTCCCTTAGGCGTTAATAACCCCTCCTTTAGCTTAAGAGATGTTGACTCAAATACGTCGGGCTTCTTGGAAAACCCTCCTGGTTCAGCCAATGAGTTCTGTGATCGTATCGAGGTCAGGGCATTCGACACCAGCGGAGCGACGGTGAACCCGAGTAACTTTTCGGTTTCTACAGTTACTGCGCCAACGACTTTTGCTGCTATACCTGCATCAGGCGGTACACCGGCAAACAGCTTTGTGATTGAAGGGAATGCAAACGACACCGCTGGTACTTCTGAGGCGTTGATCGCTTTGACAGCAAATGGCATTCGCTCAATCCGCGTGGTCTATGAGGAGTGTGAAACCGCTGATACGGATCGTCCAGGTGCGATTGGTATTGTTAATGGTTTTGGTGGTTTCTCGGTGACAACTACGGATCTAGCCGTCAGTAAGCAATGGCAAAACGCAGCAGTGGGTGACCAAGCCACTGTAACCGTTTCAGGAGGTACAGTTACCACTTTGCCATCAGTAAATTCTACAGCTAACTCTCCAAATGAAACCGACAGTGGCGTTGCGCGTGAGATTATTTCTGGAGTTGATTATACGATTTCTGAGACATTGGATGCGGGTAATACCTTCTCGTATATCAGTAGCTTATCTTGTACTGGAACAGGTGATAGTGATGTGTCAGATGGTGTTTTGACACCGACGGCCACGGACACTTCAATCGTCTGTACTTATTTAAATCGTTTACCAGAAGCGGATGTCAGTGTTACGAAAACCGATGGTGATCTGCAGTTTGAACCAGGCTCGACAGTCACTTACCAGATTGTGGTGGTCAATAATGGGCCTGAATCAGCAGATGGATTGTTGGTGACTGATACCCTACCTGTAGGGCTAACTGCTGCAACATGGACATGCACAGCAGCTTCCGGTGCAGCTTGTGCAAATGCAAGCGGTAGCGGCGATCTTGCTGAGACAGTTCCAAGCTTACCGAACGGAGGCAGTGTGACATTTAATATCACAGGGACTTTTAGTAACGATCCGAATAACTACTAAGAAATTATTGATTCAACATAAAGGCGTCTTTTTAGGCGCCTTTTTTGTTACAGAACATATCGAAAGAAGAATTTACAGGGTCGATAAATTTGGGTAAGTTGAGGGCAAGAATAAAGGACTCGAAAACTTATGCTAAACATCATATGGCTGTTCTTTTTTGTCATAGCCTTTGCGCTATCATTATTTGATTGGGTATTCGCCGGAAACCAAGCCGCATTTCCAGATCTTGTAAAGTCGTTGTTTGACATGGCGAAGCTAAGCGTCACCATTTCCATAGGCTTAATTGGAGTTTTAGCTTTTTGGTTAGGCTTGCTAAAAATTGCTGAACAAAGTGGTCTGGTTAACAAGCTTGCTCGTTTGCTGGCGCCACTCTTTCGTAAGCTCATGCCTGAAGTACCCAGTGGCCACCCTGCGCTAGGTAGCATTAGTATGAATATGGCCGCTAATATGTTGGGCTTGGATAATGCGGCAACGCCAATGGGCATTCGTGCCATGGAGCAACTTCAGGAGTTGAATCCTGTAAAAAACACGGCCTCGAATGCGCAAATTTTATTTCTCGTACTAAACACTTCTGCGGTTACGATTATACCCATCACCGTTATGTTATATCGTGCGCAAATGGGAGCGTCAGATCCAGCAGCGATTTTCCTGCCAATACTTTTAGCAACAAGCGCTTCTACCTTTGTCGGATTGTTAGCCGTATCTATAGTGCAGAAACTGTCGATATTTAATCGTGTTATTGGTTTGTATTTTCTAGTGTTTGCGTCATTAGTAGGGGGGCTAATCTGGGCTTTATTATCATTACCTGCAGAGCAAATGTCAGAAATTAGTTCTGCTGTTGGTAATTTTTTACTGATGGCGTCGATTGTGCTGATTCTATTGCACGGCTGGAAGCGAAAAGTTCCTGTTTATGAAGAGTTTGTAGAAGGTGCTAAAGAAGGTTTCAAAGTCGCAGTGACCATTATCCCTTACCTCGTTGCCATGCTCACAGCCATAGGCGCGTTAAGAGCATCAGGCGCATTGGATGCCTTTGCTTCAGGACTCAGTTGGCTCTTTGGTTCCTTAGGTTTGGATACGCGTTTTGTCGAGGCCATCCCAACGGCATTGATGAAGCCCTTCAGTGGTAGCGGCGCTAGAGCCATGATGCTAGAAACGATGGAGTCACAAGGCGTAGACTCGCTTGTCGGTTATATGGTCGCGACCATTCAAGGCAGTACAGAAACAACGTTTTATGTGCTAACCGTGTACTTTGGCGCGGTAGGCATTAAGAAAATTCGTCATGCGTTGTCTTGTGGTTTGTTGGCCGACTTAGCAGGCGTCACAGCTGCAATTATATTGAGTTATTGGTTCTTTGCCTAAGCTTGATTTGGCCAGCGTAGTTCCATCTTTGCACCTCCCAGTTTATTAGACTGAGAGATGATGAAGTCGCCTTCATGCCAAATAGCAACTTTACGGACAATATAAAGGCCTAGTCCAAAGCCTTTGTGGTTTTGCTCCTTAACGTTTTTACGACTAAAGGGCTGCATCAACTGTGATGCGTTGTCACCGACCCCAGGCCCATCGTCTTCAACAGAAAGAACACAGGTATTATCATCTAACTGGAAGTCAAGGCTGATGGTGTTTTGGGAAAAGCGCAATGCATTTGTTAAGAGATTTTGGACGGCAATAGACAATGATGCTTTATCGAAGTAGACCAAGACATCATCGCTGCGGCACTCTATCGTCGTTTTTTCTTCGTAAATAGAAAATTTATCATGAATGTCCTGCAAAAACTGTTTGATCGAGTATTCAGCACGATGAATGGTATCGGTTTCGTTTTCTACTTTGGCAAACGATAAATAGTCGCTGACCAAAGACTCGATTTCTGAAATATCACTTTGCAACCGTTCTTTCTGAGAGGGTTTGATATTGGGCGAAATGATTTCAAGCATAAATTTCATTCGTGCCAGGGGGGTGCGAATTTCATGAGAAATGGTTCTCGACAGATCTTTGTTCATCTGAATGAAATTTAAAATCTTATTCGACATGGCGTAAAAAGAATGAGCCAAAGGGTAGATATTCGAAGACTCTTTTACGGTTCGCTTCATCGGCTGTGGTTTTCGGCCAAACTCAGCAGCATCTTGTTGCAGCTTCTGTAAATCTCTAAATATTGGTCTCATCATTAGCAGTAATAAACAAGCCAAACTGCTATAGAACAACGGAATAATGTAAGGCGCTATGCTCGATTCTTTATCAACGGTATCGAAAGGCCCAAACTGAGTTAGCATGTCGGATGATGCAGCTTTTTTGTAGTAGTAAGTCTGTTTCAAGTCGTTTTCAACCGCGATTACATTTCCTTGCTCCAGAAGTGATTGAATGTCTTCTGGAAGGGCTAAACTATTGTTGTGAACTGTTCTGAACAAAGGAAGTTCAGGTTGATTGGCCGCAGCGGAGGCTGCAGAAGAGTCTGAGGCGACGGCAAACCCTTTAAAAAAATAATCAATGTCGACTTGATAACTTTGAGTGGGTTGTGAAACTGCACTGTAGATATGGTTAAATGACCAAACCAATAGCGCTGCCGCTAAAACGATGAGCGCGTAAAATCTAAAGAATTGAAATTTCATGTTTAGCGAGTCGCTTTAGTGTAGGTGAACAGATAGCCTTTTCCCCAAACGGTTCTAATAACAAGGCCTGGAATCTCAAAGCTTTCTAGTTTGCTACGTAGCCTGCTAGTTCTAGCGTCAACCGTTCTGTCTAACCCGTTATATTCACGGCCGATAATGGACTGGAATAAAAACTCGCGGGACAAGAGCTTCCCTTGGTTCTGAGCGAACACCCATAGCAATTCAAAATCTTGGCTTGTGAGGTCTAATAGCTGTTTATCGACAGTCGCGGTTTTGTTCTTTTTATCCAACACCATGTCAGAGATGGTGATCGTATCTTGCGAGACATGGGCCTGGGTTTTACGCAGGTTAGCCCGTATTCTTGCCAGTAAAACATTAGGTTCTACAGGTTTCACAATATAATCAATGGCGCCTAGCTCGAGCCCTTTGATCTGGTCTTCATCGTCACTAAGCGCTGTTAAGAAAATGATGGGGCATAAAAACTTTTCTTCCAACGTTTCTTTAAGATTAAAGCCATCAATGTCGGGTAGCATGACATCGCAGAGAATTAAATCGTAAGCAGCATTATCGTCAAGGTTATGAATATCTAGCCCTTTAGCGATATGCGTTAGTTGATATCCTTGCGCATGCAAATATTCTTGAATCAATTCGGCTAACGGTAAGTCGTCTTCTATTAGGAGTATGTGGCAATCTATGACGTCGTTCATAAAATACCTATACCATAGTGACGGCGAGCACGTTTTTTGACTGGCTGAAAGATACTCAGTGAAAAAGTATCGGAAGCAAGCACTGTATCTGTAGCCCGATCTTTTGCCACCAATTCTAAACTGGATTTGACGTTAATTGTGACATCAAGGCTGACCTGTTTAATTTCTTTGTCACACCACAAAGGCTCAGTATTTGAAACATCATAGATGCAAATGTCATGATGTTTTGTACTTGTAAATAAGATGGTAACTTTCTGCTGACAATGTTCGCCTTTTTCTTTAATCACACAAATAGAGGGGGTAATGGTGAGCTGGGTTTCTTGCTTGTTTTCAGGCTTTTTTTTGGGTTGCCATGGATTACTTTGTTTGGCAACAATTGGACTGCTCTCCAACAATACGCAGAGTAGAATGCTGTAAGATGTCAGTCCTAATTTTTTCATGATAATTAGAACGTATACTTAATCCCGAAGAAATAAGTATCGGTGTGTTGCGTATCTATGATCATACTGTCAGTGATTTCATCCGATAAAAAAGTACGTTTAAAAAGTAATTGCCATGACCAGTTATTATCGATGGCATACTCCGAGTTGAGTGAGAAAAGATAATTGGTTCCAGATGAGTTCGGCTGGTATCTAAAAAAGGGATTAACGCTCTCGAGACCTGTGGTGCCGTAATAATAATTCAGGAGTTTTTTACTTTTATGGTTTGCACCTGTACT
Organism: Kangiella taiwanensis; assembly: GCF_020005165.1. Lineage (GTDB taxonomy): Bacteria > Pseudomonadota > Gammaproteobacteria > Enterobacterales > Kangiellaceae > Kangiella > Kangiella taiwanensis. Next base: position 476,115 of record NZ_JAHCLT010000002.1, on the reverse strand, counting down.
AAGATAGAGCGACCATTGGTCAGTCAGCATGAAGTTTTTGGAAACATGAAAATCAACTTCGTAACCATAATGTACGTCAGTGATATCATGATAGTACCCAGCACGAAGAGCATAGCCTGCAATGGTGTAGTTGGCAGCAACCCCTCCTAGATACGAAATGTCGCGCTCGACATTGGGCGGAGGAGGAAGTCTTGGGTTACGTAGCGGCGGCTGAATACCTAATGCGGAAAAGACACCAAAGTCATCCAGTTTGACATAAATACCGTCTTCGTTAAGTCGACCAACAAGGTCAATATAAAAATCTTGATCCTCATAAAGGCTATACCCCATAGTCGTATTTTCTAAGAAAAAATTGTCGCCGTAGTAGCTGATTCGGGGTAGTAGGTATAGATCGTAGTCATCAACGTTGCCGATAATACTTTCAACTTGACCATAACCTAGACTGACAGAAATATGCCATTCACCAACATCTCTCTGCTCGGAATTGTCTTTATCTTCTAACTCTGTTAGCTCTGGATCTGTATCAATACTTTCGATGGTCACTTCAGCAGCTCGAGACGAAGCAACTGATACCATCAAAAGAAAAGTTAGTGTTAAAGACAAATAGTTCATTTTTTTAACCCTAAAAATAGGGGCGTAACTCACCTAAGTATATATTGAATTTAGTCTAGCAACGGCTTATGGGGTTGTCCAACCAGTAACCATTATTCGTACAAATTCGTACAAAGTCGCTCGAACTTATTGATAGCTGGTGGCGCGTACAAATTCGTACAAATCAATGCTCATGAATAAGTTTATCTATGTGATATACCTTTCTCCGCTTAAAAAAAGTAATCATATGTTATAGGAGTCTAATCGTGAAAATTATGACGATAGCTTCAGTTGTTGCGGCAGCGGTTTATTCCGCGGGTGTGACAGCAGCTGTAAGCGGGGTAGGTACCAATGCTTACCAAATTAAACCAATCAATATAAGTCCAGAGGCCGCTAAAGCGAGAGTGGAGTCTGCTCAGCAAACACAGCCTAGTCCACTGCGGGAAGGTTATGGCGGTAATATCAAGCTGTCACCAAAAGTTAAGTTCAAGCCGGAGGATAGTCTTTCTGGGCGACACAACTACATTATTCAATTAAAAGATGCACCTGCGGCCTTATACACCGGTGATGCCAATGGTCAGGGAGCTACAAAGCAGCTATTTACTAACCAAAAGTTAGGACCAAGAAGCTCTAGCTTGAAGTCTAACCCTGCTGTAGTTTCTTACACTAATAAACTTAAGAACAAACAGAGTGCCTTTGTTAGCAAAGCAGGTTCTGTCGGGGTTAGTTTACACATCAAGCAGCAACACCAAGTCGCTATTAATGCTGTTGTTGCGGAAATGACACAAGAAGAAGCTGAGCGTTTATCTAAGCTTAGCGAAGTGGCTTACATCTCTCGTGATGTTAATCATGAATTACTGATGGATGTTGCACCTGAACGCACCAATACGCCTAGCGTATGGGCTGACACTAGTTTTGCTGGTAGCCCTAACGGCATTAAAGGTGAAGGCATGTTGATTGGTGTGATTGACACCGGTATCAATTCACAACATCCATCGTTCGCACCTACTGGTGATGATGGTTACACAGTACAAAACCCTCTGGGCTCTGGTAATTACTTGCATGACTGTGAAGTCGACGAGTTTGCGTATTTATGTAATGACAAGTTAATCGGTGTATGGTCGACATCAAACATTACTAAAGCATTTAGTGATCCAGAGTTTGAACAGTCTCGACCGGCTAATGGTGAGGATTACCAAGGACATGGTTCGCATACAGCAAGTATTGCAGCAGGTAATGTGCTATATGATGTTCCTTATAAAATTCCGGCACTTGCCTATACTCATGAAGGTATTGATACAGGTTATACGATTCCACAAATTTCAGGTATCGCGCCTCATGCCAATATCATCTCTTATCAAGTATGTTACCCCGGTAACTCTGGTGATAAGTGGGTAGGTTGCCCTAGTAGCGGTACCATCGAGGCAGTAGAGCAGGCTATTCTTGATGGTGTTGATGTCATTAACTACTCGATTTCAGGTGGTTACGACTCACACAATGACCCTGTAGAGCAGGCATTCTTGTCAGCCCATGAAGCAGGCATTAATGTTGCTGCATCTGCGGGTAATGCTGGTGCGCATCAATCTGTCAACCATGTTTCACCATGGTTACTTTCAGTTGCTTCAAGCCAACACGGGCGCACATTTTCTGTGCCAACCCGCCAGCGACTTGATGGGCTAACCTATAATGGAGCTTCAGTTCCGTCAGCCAGCCAAACAGACGTTAACGGTATCTTGTCAGAGCCTGTGACTGGCCCCATGGTTTTAGCAGCCAATTATGGCGACTCCTTGTGCTCTACACCTTTTGCCGCAGGCACATTTGCAAGCGATGCTATAGTGTTCTGTGAGCGTGGTGATAACCCTTTGATTGAAAAGTCTGCAAATGTCGCTGCGGGTGGTGCTGCGGGTGCTGTTATCTATAATACTGCAACTTCCTCTTCCGACTTTTACAATAACTTGCCTCATGAAATCCCTACTGTCCAAATGGATCAGTACGATGGTCAAGCGATGGTTGATTGGCTTAATGATGCTGACGGCCACTTTGGTACTATTTTGGCAACAGACACAACCCAGTCTATTTCTGAGACGTATCAAGATGCGATGTCTTCTTTCAGCTCAAAAGGACATGCGTTCTTAGAAGAGTATCGTGAGTCGACAGCGCCTTCGATTACTGCTCCAGGCTCTGATATTTACTCTGCGTATTCAGAAGACCAACCCTTCACTCAATATGCAAGTCCTTCAGAGTTTATTTCGATTAGCGGTACGTCAATGTCGAGTCCTCATATAGCAGGGGCTCTAGCATTGATCAAACAAGCGCATCCAGACTGGACGCCATCTGAAGTGATGTCGGCTATTCAGTTAACTGCAAATGATGAAGTCGGTGACCGCTTTGGCCGTCCTGATATGACTAATCCTTGGTTCTATGGATCAGGTATTGCACAAGTGGACAAAGCTATCCATTCTGGCTTGATTATGAACGTTCCTGTTGAGGATTATACTACTGCGAACCCTCATCAGGGTGGTAATCTCGGCGCGTTGAACACACCAAACATGGTTGATTCAGCGTGTTATCAGTCGTGCAGTTGGGTGCGTGAAGTCACGGCTACTGTTGACGGTACTTGGAACGTTTCCACAGAGACGTCTGAGTACAGTGTTCAACTGGAAGCTTCGCCAAGCACTTTCTCATTAAAGGCTGGAGAAACACAGCGTATTATTATCAAAGGCTCATGGGTTGATTCTCAGAACTCTTATCAGTCGCCACGAGGCTTGAGCGTATTTGGTAAGGTCAATTTAACGCATGATAACCCGTCGGTCCCTGTCGCTAGCATGAATGTTGAGTTTGAACTGGATAGCGGTGAGCTGCCTGAAACAGTCGAGTACAATGTGTTTTCTGAGAGTAGTAGCCATACTATCAATGATCTAGCATTCGGGAACGCACCAGCGTTAACCGCTACAGCTTACCAGCCAGTATTAGCAGATATTGAAAACATTGAGTTGGAAGAGCGTGATTCTGGGCAGGGCTCCAATTTGTTTGAAGCCGACCAGTCTCTGGAGAAAGTTCATGTGACATGGGTTTCTGTGCCTGAAAATGCAAAACGATTCATTGCTGAAGTGGTTGAAAGTGGTGCTCCAATAAACCCGAATGAACGTACAAATCCTCAAGGTAACTTGGGTATGTATGTGGGTATTGATGCTAATAAAGACGGTGTGATTGATTATGATAGCGAAGCTATCTGTAAATCAGTCATCAGCTCTTATGAGCTAATGGATTGGTGCAATATTCCAAACCCTCAAGCTGGCGACTACTGGGTGGTGTGGCAAGAACATAACTACAACAACGGTGCGCATTTGGGCTATGACAATGCTATTTTCAAGCATAAAGTCGCGACAGCCGTTGTGATGGATGATGTTGCCAATAACCTAACGGTCGAAGCTCCAGTTAGTAGTGATGATCAATCTTTCTCAAGCGTCACACTTCACCTTGATGACTCAGATAGTGTTGAAGGAGACAGATATTACTCAGCTATTGAGTTTGGTACAGATCCTAACAACCCTAGCAACATTGGTTTAATTTCGACTAACTTTGTGCGTCAAAAAGATGCGAACAACATGGTTGCTAGTCAAACAGGTGCTGTAGTGGGCGATGTTATTGATTACACAGTGACGGTAAGCGCCAACCTTAGTGGGGCCGAGCGTAACTTCAATCTTCATGCAGAAATTCCAGAAGGGTTGGAGTTGGTTCCTGGGAGTGTTGAGTTAGCTGATAACCATTTTGTGAGCGCAGAAGTGACTCAAGAGTCTAATGCTTTCACCGTGTTAGGTGTTCAACCTGATAGCCGTGATCGTGACCGTGAGTACATTATCACAAACTCGTTGACGGATGCTGCGTGTCGTACCCCTGTTGGTGATGGTAGTTACGTTAACCTCTATGAGTATGGTATTACTCCATTAGAAAACGCACCTGCAAGTAACCGCGAGTCAGGCCTGCAGTTAACGCTTAATGAAATCTATCAAGATAATCGCTCTGCATCAGGTGAGCGCTATGCCTTGTATAATTACCAAGAAGGTAATGTTTTTAACAGTGATAGCCTCTATATCTGGGGTAATGGCATGGTAGATTTACATGGCGCAGCACCAGGATTCTTTGGTGCTTACGGTAACATGGCGTTCAATGAAAACTACAAAGCACCATCGTTTGCCAACATGGGGGTCTTTTGGTACGGCCTAGCTGGCTTCGGTAGTCAAGGTATGGAGTTCGGTGCGCCTTACATTGATACGGGCGTTGAAGAAGAAGCTGCAGGTATAAGCTTTGTACAGCTAGTCGATGAAAATCAACAACCAACTCACGTTTTGATCGAGTGGGATAACCTTCAGCATGTACAGGGTGAGAACTGCAGTTTCCGTGGTTGTGAGTCTTTTGGACCTAACCCGGCTTCAACAACATCGGTGGATGCGCAGCTTATATTAGCTCGTGATTATAGCTCTGCAACAGGGGCTTTCGAGATGGTCTATGCTTATGACAATCTTAACTTTGGTAACTTCACTGGTAATGGTTCTCCGTTCCAAGCGAGTAGTACCGTTGAGAAGGTCGCAACAGCCGGTGTCCATGGTGGTGCCAGTCCTTGGGCGGGTAAACCAATTGATGGTTTCATTAATCAGAGCATCATTCCTGGTTACGATAGTATTGGTGGTTTAGATGTCTTCTTGCAAGATAATATGGCAGTTTGTTTTGACTATAACGGCCCGGAAGTGACAGAGTTTGAAGTTGCTTTCCAGCTTAAAGTTTTGCCACAAGCGATCGGCCAAGAGTTTGTTGTAGCAGCTAATCTAGATTTGGGTGGCGTCGGTACTAAAGTATTGACTGCGGATCTTAATGCTCCGTCAAACATCACCTTATTTAGCATTGGTGATCAGCAGATGGTAGAAGAGGGTACGATTGAGGATATCCAAGTGGCTTATATGGATAACAACAATGTATCAAATACCATCACCGTGACAGGCGAAGGCATTACAGCTGAAGTGCATGGTCATGATAATGGCTCAACGTTTGATATTACCGCTAACGAGAACTTCAGTGGGACGACTGAAGTGACGGTGACAGTGGCTGATGATAACCAACCGACAGATCAAGCGAGTACGACTTTTTTAGTCACGGTATCGCCAGTGAATGATTCACCTGTTGCGATGGTTGCTGCTGAAGAAATCACCATCACTGAAGGTGATGAGTTAAACCTTGATGCGTCATCAAGCTATGACCCAGATGGTGATAACTTAACCTTTAGCTGGAGTGGTGAAGGTACCATTACGGACGCTACGGCAGCTGCGACAACAGTCACAGACTTAGCCGAAGGCTCTTACACCTTCACAGTGATTGTAAGCGACGGCACCACAGAGTCAGAGAAAGAGGTCGATGTTGAAGTCGAAGCTCAAGCCACTTCAGGCGGCGGAGACGGCTCTGAGGGTGGTGATGGCACCGACTCTGGTGATAACGGTGCAGACGGTGGTTCTGGCGGTGGTAGCGCGGGTTGGCTATTGTTATTGCTACTAGGTTTATACTCTCGTCAACGTTTTAACAAGTAACAGTTAGGTTAGTCATAAAACCATTAAAGCCCAAGTTTTTACTTGGGCTTTTTTTTCGCAGTAAATGGTCACAGGTACCTTCGAAAGTAAAACCAGTTCACAATTTCAAGTATGTAGAACATACCCAGTAAGTAACTACTTACCTGTGAAAAAACTTCAAAAATGACTTGATTTTTTTGAGCAGTACAAGTTGTTACATGACAAAATCATTCAAAGAAATCCACAATTGCCATATAAGCCTTAATTTACAAGGGATTGAGCTTGTTTAGAGAATAAACAGGTGACTTTTAGACTATATTTGTCATGCTAACTTATTGATTTATAAGGTTAAAGAGTGTTTTTGTTTAAAAAATGAACAATTTGTTAAAGGCTACCTGATTTTATGGGGTTTGAGCAGGTTTAAGCAATTTTTCCCCAAAGTTATCCACAGGAAATGTGTAAACTTTTTGACGCTTAGATGACAAAGTTACAGCTGTATAGAAAATAGACGGCTAATGTGACAACTACTCTTCTTTGATGGCACTAGCAACGGTATAAGCAGGTCCTTGTTTATGTTTCTTATAGTTACCGAAAACTTCTTTAAAAGCTCGTTTCATAAAGTCTCGCAAACCCGTAATGGTCACAACATAGAATCGACCACCCGGTTGGAGCCTTTGATAAGCATCATGCAAGAAAATGTACAGGAGCTCATTCCCCACTTTGGCAGGGATGTTAGAGACGATAACATTAAAGTTTTTTTCTGGAACATCGCTAAAGCCGTTGCTGAGGCGAGCGCTTGCATTCGGTGTTTGGTTTTTCTTAGCGTTTTTATTGGCGTAGTCTACGGCAACATAATCTTTATCGACCATAAGAGTCGTGCCTTGGGGCGCCATTTTAGCCATGGTGAGACCAAGAACACCGTAACCGCAGCCCAAGTCTAGACAATTATCGCTTGGCGCAACGTCAAGGTACTTCAATAGCATGATAGAGCCATCGTCAATCGCGCGCGGAGAAAAAATGCCCCAAGTTGTGTCAAATGTCATTGGGAAGCCGTTGAGAGTATCTTCAACGTGTAAGTCTTTTTTCAGGTCTGCGATCTGCGATTTGCTGTAATGAGCCATATTGTTTCTGTATCTTGGGCGAAATTATTGAAAAGTGGCGCTATTTTAGCACTGGCAGGGGTAAATCCCTAATCAAAGCTTATGCTACATGTTAGAATTCAAGCATCGAAAATCGTCTATGTTGATTTATGCAACAAACTCCTTTTATCTTTTTTTGTCGGCCCGGTTTTGAGTCCGATTGTGCTGCAGAAGTGCAGGCCATCGCCAATGCTCACGAATTAGCTGGCTACGCCAACGCACAAACTGATGCCGGCTATGTTCGCTTTTATTTGTTTGATGATGCGAGTAGCGAGGCATTTTTTGACCTATTAGATTTGTCCGACATTATATTCGCGCGCCAATGGTTCTGGGCCAAAGCTGAATTAGAAGAATTGCCATTAGAGGACCGCATCACTCCAATTCTAGACGTTTGCGCTGATGTGGCTATGGCTAAAAGCCTGCTAGTTGAGCATTTGGATAGTGATGAGGGGCGTGAGCTTTCCAAGTTCTGTAAGAAGTTCTCAACGCCTCTTACCATAGCCTTGGAAAAGCAAGGGCTAGTTCATGATGACAGTGAGTTTAGATTGCATACTCTATTTCTTGCCACCGATCATTGTGTGCTCGGTTACTCTCCTGCTGAACGTTCAAGTGAACTCAAAGGCGGCATTCTAAGGCTTAAAGCGCCGAAGAATGCCCCCAGCCGTTCAAGTCTGAAGTTAGATGAGGCGATACAAGTTTTAATGTCCAACCGACAGCAACGGGATGCTTTTCGTTTGGGAAATACGGGCGTTGATTTAGGTGCAGCGCCGGGCGGCTGGACATTTCAGTTGGTTGAGCGTGGATTGCAAGTATCAGCAATTGATAATGGCCCTATGGATAAGAAACTCATGGCAACCGAGCACGTTGAGCATTATCAAGAGAATGCCTTCACGTGGTTGCCGGAAAAGCCTGTCAACGTATTGGTCTGTGATATGGTAGAAAAGCCATCATTGGTGGCGAATCTTATGGCCGAATGGCTTGAAGGGGGGCATACTCAGCATGCTATTTTCAATTTAAAGCTCCCCATGAAAAAGCGCTTTCAAGAAGTGGCGGATTGTATTGGGCTCGTATGCGATAGATTAGAAGATGCAGAGAAGTCCTACTTTTGGCAAGCGAAACATCTTTATCATGACCGTGAAGAAATTACGGTGTATTTTCGATTAAAGTCGAAAGTGGCGCAGAATCATTCTTGAGGTGAATCGAATGGCTAACAACGAAATACCTTTAGGTAAGGATACTGAGTATCCTGAGAAATATGATAAAAGTTTGCTTTTTCCTGTAGCACGGCAAATAAAGCGTGAAGAGTTAGGCTTATCCAATGACTTGCCTTTCCAGGGTTCCGATTATTGGAATGCCTATGAAATGTCGTGGCTCAACCCAAAAGGCAAGCCACAAGTGGCTATTGGCGTGTTCGAGTTTCCTCATGATTCAGTCAATATCATCGAATCAAAGTCTTTCAAGCTCTACCTAAACTCTTACAACCAAACACGTTTTGAAAGCTGGGAACTAGTACAGCAGCGCTTAGTCGAGGATTTAACAGAGGCTGCACAAGGGCAGGTGCAAGTGCAGTTGTATCATCCTGAGGAGTTTCGTTTAGAGTGTCCAGTGTCTGAGCTGGAGGGTTTACTACTGGATGATCTGGATATCGAAATCGAGCAGTACGACTATCAACCTGAGTTGCTTCAACTCTCGACGAGTGGTGATGATGTCGAAGAAGCGCTTCACAGTCATTTACTTAAGAGTAATTGCCTGATCACGAATCAGCCGGACTGGGCCAGTGTGCAGATTGAGTACAAAGGCAAAGCCATCGACCATGAGTCCTTGCTTAAGTACTTGGTGTCTTTTCGCACCCACAACGAATTCCACGAGCAGTGTGTTGAGCGTATTTTTAATGACATTATGCGTATTTGTCAGCCAAAAACGCTCACTGTTTATGCGCGCTATACACGCCGGGGTGGGTTAGATATTAATCCTTTCAGAACAAACAGTGCTCGAAGTTTGCCTAGTAATATAAGACTTAGCCGCCAATAAATAAGTCACAAATCTGAAGCTCTTACCGGCTTGTAGGGTTACGATTTCGCTGGAAAAAGAACTGGACGAATCAAAGTCATTATATAACAATGTGGTGTCTTATTTTGGGCCAAATGTGTTGCTAAAAATAAATTATTAACATAATCAGCGACTTATCTTGTAATTATTTCGACAATAGATCGAAAGTCACGGCTGGGTAATCGCATTAAATCACTATGATCTATCACTCTATTGTCAGAGTAAGCATAAGATTTTGAGTAATTAAAGGGTATATCAATGACAGATCAAACAAAAGACAAGTCCTTTTTTGGGCATCCCAAAGGTCTTCAGACCTTGTTTATGACTGAGATGTGGGAGCGCATGAGTTATTACGGTATGCGTGGTATTTTGGTTTTATTTATGACGGCTTTGCTACAAGAGGGTGGTTTAGGGCTTACTACAGTTACTGCAACTGCTATTTATGGCTTGTATACCAGTTCTGTATATTTCATGGGTTTACCAGGCGGTTGGATCGCTGACCGATTAATCGGTGGTAAAAAGGCTATTTGGTATGGCGGTATCGTCATTATGTGTGGTCACATAGTGCTAGCGATTCCAAACGAAAGCTCTTTCTTTATCGGATTGATTCTGGTTGCATTGGGTACGGGTCTTCTAAAACCAAATATCACTGCGGTTGTTGGTCAACTTTATGGTAGTGAAGATGAGCGCCGTGACGCTGGTTACGCGATCTACTACATGGGCATCAATATTGGCTCATTAATTGGTTATTTTGTTTGCGGATATCTAATGGAAAGTGCTGGTTGGCACTATGCGTTCGGTGCTGCTGCAGTAGGTATGGGCTTAGGTTTAATCCAGTTCTACATCACTCACAGAAACTTACCAGAAGTTAGTGATAAGCCATCAGTTCAGATTTCAGACAGCGCTCGTAAGAAAAGCTGGTCAATCATTGGTCTTTTCCTAGTTGCTTTAGCGGTTGTCACTGGTTTAACGTTGGTTGGAACCATTTCAATTGATGCAGTGAGTCTAGCTGAGAAAACAGCTATCACACTAAGTGCGCTTTTTATCATTTATTTTGCATTTATCTACTTCTTCGGTAACTTAGATCGAACTGAAAAGAAGGGTATGTGGGCGCTATTACTGATTTGTATTGCTTCTGCATGTTTCTGGTCAGGTTTTGAGCAAGCAGGCTCTTCTTTAAATCTATTCGCTCGAGATTACACAGACAGAATGATTAGCACTTTTGAGATCCCAACAGCGTGGTTCCAAAGTGTGAACTCTTTCTTTATTATCGTGCTGACTCCTTTTTTTGCTGCTTTCTGGGTTAAATTAGGTAAGCGAATGGTAACGCCAGGCTACGGCCTTAAAACTGCTTTTGGTTTGATAATCATGGGTAGTGGTTTCGTTGTAATGGTATTCGCTGCACACATCGCAGCCGGTGGTGGTAAGTCTGCAGCATTCTTCTTGATCTTGACTTATTTCTTGCACACCGTGGGTGAGCTTTGCTTAAGCCCTATCGCGTTAAGTGCTGTGAGTAAGTTGTCACCTCGCCGTTATATGGGCCAGATGATGGGCTTATTCATCTTTACGTATTCTATCGGCAGTATTATTGCAGGTTTATTGGCAGGCGGCTTCGACCCTGACAATGTTTCTGAAATGCCAAGCTTGTTCCAGTTCATCGCGACCTTCAGTATTGGTGTTGGTGCGGTTGTTCTCCTAATCGGTATGTTTAGTAGAAAGTGGGAACAAGAAGTGGTTGAAAGAAAAGACACCTTAGAAGAAGCGAGAGATGAAAAGTAATCTAATATAGATTTTCTCTTATTCTATAAGATGAGAACGAGAGGCCAACCATTCATTTGGTTGGCCTCTTTTTTATTGGCGCAAATTAAATTAAGCTCAAGAAAGCAAGCCTGAAAAATTAATGATACGATTTTATGCAACAAATTGGTTTAAACCTGAATCAACACATTGAAACCTTTATCTTAGCTTCAGCCGATGAGGGGAAGCCTGCTAGTGGTGTGGTTCAGCTTCATGCAGATTTTATGGATTACGATCTGTCCATTGAGTTATTTGATAATCTAAGGAAAACAGTCCAGTGGGAGCAGGAGTCACTATGGATTGCGGGGCAGGAGCGCAAAGTACCGAGGCTAGTGGCTTGGTATGGTGATTCTGACGCTGATTATCGCTATTCTGGTAAGCTCCATAAGCCGTTGCCTTGGATTCAACCGTTATTAGAACTCAGGCAGCGTATCGAAATAGTGGTTGGTAGTGATTTCAATAGTGTGCTTTGTAATTTGTATCGGGATGGTCAAGATAGCATGGGATGGCATGCTGATGATGAAAAAGAGCTTGGAGCAGAGCCAGTGATTGCGTCATTAAGTTTAGGGCAACCTCGAGCATTCCATCTCAAACACAAAACAAACCCCAAATTGAGACACAAAATGACGCTAACTTCTGGTAGTCTATTGGTCATGAAAGGAGCGACTCAGCAGCATTGGCTGCATCAAGTTCCTAAAGAAGCCAATATTACACAGCCGAGGATTAATTTAACGTTTCGCAATGTTATTGGCTCATCTGTAAAGTAATATGCCCGCTAACCCTATTGACAGGGAGCGAGTTCATGAATAGCAATTTAAGGAGTCTACGTGTCTTTTTTAGCCTGCCGTGTATTCAAAGATTCAGAGGTACAACACCAACTTGTTCAGATGGACACCGATGAATTAAGCTCTGGTGATACTTTAATTAAGGTTGATTATTCTAGTATTAATTACAAGGATGCACTGGCGGCAAGTGGCCGTGGCGCTATCATGAAAACCTTTCCATTAAATGCAGGAATTGATTTGGCAGGTACTGTTGTTGAGTCAGCTAACTCTGAGCTTAAAGAAGGTGATGCGGTTATTGTTAATGGTTGCGGTTTGGGTGAAAGCTTTGATGGTGGTCTAGCGCAATACGCTTGTGTAGACAGTTCTTTTGTGATGAAACAACCTGCGAGCTATTCAAGCCGTGATTCGATGATCATTGGTACTGCAGGCTTTACTGCCGCATTGGCGATTCATCGCATGGAAGTGAACGGGCAAACACCGGATAAAGGGCCTATCGTAGTGACTGGAGCAAGCGGCGGGGTGGGCAGCTTTGCGATTAACCTACTCAGTAAAAAAGGCTATGAAACCATAGCCATTACCAGCCAATCAACCATGCACGATTACCTTAAAGACCTCGGAGCCACTGACATTAAGACCTTAAGTGACTTAGAGCTTAGCGATAAACCATTAGCTAAAGGTATTTATGGTGGCTTAATCGATAGCATCGGTGGTGAAACGTTAAGCAAACTGATGGCTAATGTTGACCTATGGGGCAATATCGCCTGTATTGGTTTAGCACAAAGTCCAAAGCTCCAAGCCACAGTCATTCCGCTCATTTTACGAGGTGTTAGCTTGTTGGGCGTCAGCTCAACGAATTGCCCTATGGATTTAAGAGAAACCTTATGGAACCAGTTTGGCAATGAATCACCTTTACCAGATTTTGAAAAAATACTGAGTAAAGAGATTGCGTTAAAAGATGTATCACCATACTTTGATGAACTTATTGATAATAAACATCGCGGTCGCCTATTGGTGAACTGTCAGTAACATTTAGGAATTCTATGGATTTTAGTGGATTTGATCCCGAGAACTCATTAATCATTACCGCTAGCCGGCGTCAGTCGCGCTTCATTCGTGAAAGGTATGCGGCTTATCAGTTTGCAAGCGGTTATGAGGTATGGCCGAGCATAAAAGTGATGCCATGGAGTGCTTTTGTTGACTATTGCTGGGGGCTTGCCTTGGATGCCGGTGCGACACTGCCAACAAGACTTGGCTCTGAACAATGTCAATATTTATGGCAGCGTTTAGTATCATCCTCGGAGGCTGTTGAGTCACTACTGAATACGAAGCAGACGCAACACTTGAGTTTTGATGCATGGCGAATCTGTCAGCAATGGCAAATTCGTGAACTAGAGGTCATGCCGGGAGACCAAGACCAAGAGATTTTCGCTGATTGGTTAAAGCAGTTTAAGCATCAGCTCGATGACTCTGGCTGGATCGACTCGCATCAACAGGCCAATGTGTTACTTGATCATGTCACGCTCTTTGCACTTGAGCTACCCCAAAACATGCTGACCTACGGTTTTGAGCAACCGACACCACAGCAACAATCCCTACTGTCTAAGTTAGGTGAGTCAAAGTCGCTCACTGAATGGTCATTGATGGCAAAAGCTGAGGTTGAAGTGAAGCTGTATTCGTTAGCTGAACCTGAAGATGAGTTATTAGCAGCGGTGCGCTGGGCAAAAGACAAGCTACAAAAAGACGAGCACCTGAATCTCGCTATCGTTGTTCCTGATTTGGAGCAAAAGCGTGGCGTGATTGAGCGAATTATCTATCGAGAGTTTTACGCCAAAAACTTGAGTGAGGGAGACGAAGTAACTCATCCACTTCATGATTTTTCAATCGATGAGGCGTTACTTAAACAACCTCAGGTTGCGGTTGTAATGGATTATTTTACCTTCTATCACCGCAGCATCACAAAGAGTCAGCTACAGCATTTATTATTATCGCCTTATCTTTATCACGAACAACAGCAGCATTGGTCAGCCACTAAATTCGAGTTACTCATTAGGAAATCGACCAAGCAGTATTACAGCCAAGAAGACTTACTGAAGTTAACCCGCTTTCATCAGGTTGACTTACCTTGGCTGAAAACTATGGAACTCAGTCAAAAAGAAACACCTCAGTCGACTGATTTAAAAGAGCATATTAAGTTTGTTCTTGAATCATTGGCAACGTTGCACTGGACGGGTTATCACAGCCTATCCAGTAGAGAGTATCAGGTACAGCAGACGTTTATTGAAGCGATTAAGTCGACCGAGAAGTTACAAAAAGTTCTAGCCAAGTCCATGACATTTGGTACTGCTGTGCAGTTACTCAAAGAGCAATTAGAACTTCAAAACTTCCATCAACAACAACCCAAGGCCCCGTTACAGGTTATGGGGTTATTAGAAGCGATTGGCGTAACGCATGATGCGGTATGGCTGGTTGGGGCGACCGATCAAGCCTTGCCACAGAAAGCAACGCCTAATCCATTTCTGTCGAAAACGTTGCACCAAAAACATGAGTTACCAGGCTCCTCACATAAACGAGAGCTTGAGTATGCGGGTTCCTTATTGAGGTCTCTATTGGCCAATCCTGAGCTGGTGATAAGCTATGCTGAGTATGATGGTGAGCAGGAACAAATGATTAGTCCTTTGCTGCAACATTTGTTACCTGAACATCATGTAGAGCGGTTGTACCTCGAAGCTACACTGCCTTGGGGCTTCGAAGATAAACCTAATAGTCAGTCGCTGGAGTACTTTACGGATCATCAAGGATTGCCGCTTGAGTCACACTATGCGGTTAAAGGGGGCACAGGATTACTGCGCATGCAGGCTGCGTCACCTTTTGATGCCTACTTGCGGTATCGACTCAATATTGAGCCTTTTGAGGTTGACGGTGTCGGTGTTTCGTTTATGGATCGAGGAAACCTGTTTCACCAGGTGATGCAGCTCATATGGGAGCGCTTGAAATCACAAAGTGCATTGCTCGAGCTCTCTCCAGCGGATCAGTCTGAGCTAGTCGACTCAACAACACAGTTTGTGTTATCGGAAGCTGCTCGAAAAATATATCTATTACAGAATGCATCGTTTTTTACTATTGAAAAAGCTCGATTAGAAGCATTGGTTACGGAGTCACTTGAGCTCGATAAAAAGAGAACGCCTTTTAAGGTTGTGGCCACGGAAACGTCACGCCAAGTTGAGCTGGCGGGATTAACTTTTAGTATTATTATTGACCGCATCGATGAACTTGAAGATGGAAGTAAGTTAATCATTGATTATAAAACTGGGCAGCCAACATTAGTTTCCCTATTTCGTGATCCTGTTGCGGAGCCTCAATTACTGTTGTATGCCATTTCAGAGCGTCAGCTTAATCATGAAGCTGGAGAGCACGAGGTTGCTGGGATTGTTTTTATGCAGGCGCATCTTAAAGAATGTAAATACATTGGTATTACCAATGAGAGTGATGTCCTAGAAGGCGTAAAAGCACTTAAGGATATTAAAAACAATCCGTACGCTGACAGTTTTAATGAGGCCATCAACGAGTGGAAAGTGATGCTGGAAGTTATTGCCGAAGACTTCAAAAAAGGTAATGCCGAATTGACCGAATACTCAGGCAATTTCGCGGAGCATTTAGCCGTGAGTCGCTGGTCACAGCGAGAGCTTGATTTGGAAGCCCTAGTCAACTCTAACAATGTGGGCGAGGGCTAGTATGGAGCAGCAAAACCAACACCAAAACAAGTCGATGCTTCCACCTGATCAGGATGTTCGTACAACAGCAATCCGTGCTGACGAGTCCTTTATTGTGCAGGCCCCAGCAGGTGCGGGTAAAACCAGCCTGTTAACGCAACGAATTTTAAACTTACTGTCGACGGTAGAATCCCCAGAAGAAGTGGTTGCGATTACTTTTACTCGAAAAGCGGCTGCCGAAATGCGTCATCGATTAATCGAATCACTTTTGTCGGCAAAGAAGGAAGAGCCAGAAGAAACACATCAAAAGGTTACCTGGCAGCTCGCACGTCTAGTTTTACAAAGAGATCAGGAGTTGGGCTGGGATTTGTTGCAGAATAGTCATCGCTTGAGAATCATGACGATTGATTCTTTATCCAGCATGATCGCCAATCAAATGCCTATTTTGAGTCACTTGGGTGGTTCCTTATCCATTGCAGATCAGCCGCAGGAAGCTTATCAAAGAGCAGCTGAATCGATATTGAACTATTTGGATGATGACGATTATGGGCCGCACATTTTAACGCTATTGGCCCACCTTGATAATCAGGTAGAGAAGCTGATTGGCTTGTTAGCTCAAATGCTCGGTAAGCGAGACCAGTGGTTGCGCTTATTAGGTGCGGGTGAATTGGATATCGATATTTTAGAAGACGGTATCAATCAAGTGGCGCAAATGCGCCTGCAGAGACTTGCCAAGTTCCATTCAAAACTTGGCAACAGCTCCTTTATACGAGGTATCCATTTTGCTTCTGGTTTTTTAGATACAGACCATGAGTTAGCAGCTTTGAAAGACGTAGAGTTACTACCAGACTTTGACTTTCAATATTTAGAGCAGTGGAAAGCGATCGCAACGTTCTGCTTAACTAAGTCTGGCACCTTTAAGAAACAGCTGAACAAGAAAGTTGGTTTATTAGCTGACGGTGATCTTGAAGGTGAAGATAAGAAAATCGGTAAAGCGATTAAAGCTGAGTTGAAAGAATTATTTGCAGATTGGTCGGAAGAAGAAGGTTTTGCTGAAGTTTTATCGGATATCGCTTCACTGCCAAAAGCTGTGTACAGCAGTGAGCAACAAGAGATATTGTATTCGCTCCTGCATTTACTGCGTTTGGTTTCTGTCGAGCTAACGGTTGACTTTCAGTCCAGCGCGGAAGCAGACTTTATCGAGATTGCTTTGGCTGCTGATAGGGCTTTGGGTTACTTTGATGAACCCTCTGAATTAGCGCTTAAATTAGATTATCAAATTTCGCACCTGTTGGTTGATGAGTTTCAGGACACCTCGTTTACGCAGTACCAGTTATTGAGTAAGCTGATTGCGGGTTGGCAAGCTGATGATGGCCGGACCCTGTTTTTGGTGGGTGACCCAATGCAGTCCATTTATCGCTTCCGCGAGGCTAACGTTGGATTGTTTATTAAAACTCAGCAAGAAGGTATTAATGGCTTTCCAGTGACGCCATTGCAATTAACAGCGAACTTCCGTTCCTCACCTTCGATCATCGACTGGGTAAACCGGCGGTTCAGCAAGATATTTCCTTCAGAGGATGACTCCTTACTCGGTGCTGTAAGTTATAGTCCTGCTCAGGCGATGAAGCCTGATTCCGACGATCATTTTGTTGACTTCAAAGTTAACTTTGACTTAGCTGAGAATAATGAAGCGGAAACCCTTGCCAAATCTCTCAAAGATATCGTTAGCAAGTATCCGGGTGAAACGGCTGCTGTGCTCGTCCGAGGCAGAAATCATGCCCAAGATCTTATGGCGCACTTGAGGCAGAGAGGGGTTAGCTATTATGCAAAAGACATGGAGTATCTGTCGCATAAACCTTGCGTGAGCGACCTAATGTTACTATGTCGGCTGTTGCTTCATCCTCAAGACTCAATAGCTTGGGTTGGGTTTCTAAAGTCGCCATTAGCAGGATTAACTCTGTCGGATCTGACTCAGTTGCATCATGCTTACGAGCACAACTTTTGGCAGTGGCTTGAAGAGCCTGAGGCGGTTTCAGCATTAACGTCTGAGGGCATCGCTCGATTAAAAACCTTGTCTTCAGTATTACAGCCTGTGATTGCAGAAGCTGGTCGTAAAAGCTTAAGTCAGTTAGTTGAGTCTGCATGGCTTGGGCTTGGTGGTCCTGATACGCTCCTTGACAGCTCAGAGCTTAAAGATGTTTATGCCGTTTTTAAGTTACTCATGGAGCTCGAAGTCAAAGAGTGGCCTTTATCTGCTGAAAGAATTAATACAGCTGTTGGCGAGCTTTTTGCTGATCAACAGGCAGACTCTGCGCAGGTTGAAATCATGACTATGCATAAGTCTAAGGGCTTGGAGTTTGATACGGTTGTGTTGCCGTCATTGCAACGAAAAAAGCGTGCAGATGGACATCAATTACTGCTATGGGAAGAGTTTACTGTTGAAGATAGAGCAGGGTATCTTTTGGCACCAATTCAGGCGGCTGAACAAAAAGAGCCTATCTATCAATTGGCGAGGGATATCCAAAGCAAGAAGGGAGCCTATGAGGATGCACGCCTACTGTATGTGGCTACAACTCGTGCAAAGAAACGGCTAATCTTGAGCTGTGAGCTTTGCCTTCGCTTTGATGAAGAAAAAAATGAGTGGTTGCATAGTACTATCGATAAAAATTCCTTACTGCACTATTTAATGCCTCATTATGAAAATGTCATTGAGCGCAAGTTTAATGAAGTCAGTAGCACGGTAGATGTATCGGATGACTCGGAAGATGCAACATCATTTGATAAAGGTTGGTACCGACTAAAAGCAGAGTATCAGAGACCACTCATAAGCAACCAACTTCAATTGAGTGAGAGAGTAGCGGTTGATCAAGAAGAGCTCGATTTTGATTGGGCGAGTGATGTGGCTCGGGTAGTGGGTTTAGTTGTACATAAGCAGTTAGAGTTGATTGCACAGAAAAAACAAACCTTCGAGTTGCTTAAGGCTTCTAATTTTGAACCATTAAAAGCACCCTTAAAAGAACTTTTGCATTCACCACCAGATGTCGCACAAGCATTTAGTAAGGCCAAAGATGCTTTACTCAATGTTAGCGATGATCCAAAAGGTCAATGGTTACTTGATCATCATTTGGAGGCTCGTTGTGAGTGGGAACTGACAGGAGCCGTCACTGACACCAGCGGCCAAAAGGTGATTCGTAACCTAATCATCGATAGAACCTTTGTCGATAAAGAGGGTATTCGTTGGATTATTGATTACAAAACAGGTGATCACAGAGGCTCTGATGTTGATGCTTTTATACACTCCGAAGTTGAACGCTATCGCCCACAGTTACTCCAGTATCGAGAAATTATTGAGAAAGTTGATAAACGTCCTAGTAAGATGGCGCTGTACTTCCCGCTGTTAAAGCGGTTTATTGAGATTAGAGACTGATTCTTGGCAAAGAAAAATAACTTATGAAAAACAGTGTTGAAACAAAACGGTTACTACTCAGGCCACTCAAAGAAAGCGATTTTGAGGATTACTGCGAATATGCGATGGATCCCAACGTGATGAAATACATCATGCCCGTGGCAAATAAAAAAGATTCGCACGAACTTTTTCTCCGTCATTTTGGTGATTGGACTGGTGAGGAGGGACGCTGGATGGGGGCTGCGGTTGTTCTCAAATCTGAGGGTAAGCTCATTGGAGATATCGGTTTCCGTTATCGAGATAAGTACCACGGACACATTGAAATTGGCTATAAATTTAACCGCCATTATCATGGCTATGGATATGGTACGGAAGCGGTTAAAGAACTCTTAAAAATTATTGCTCGAGATTGGCCATGTCACAAAATTATCGCCTATTGTGAACCTAGAAATATTGCTTCATGGAAGCTGATGGAGCACTTTGGAATGAGAAGAGAAGGGTATTTTAAAGAACACTTTAAGTACGAAGACCGTTGGCAGGATGAAGTGGCATACGGCTGTTTGCTTAAAGAGTTGAAGCTGGATTAAATATACACGCCGTAATATAAAATAGCGAATTGCAAAGAAAAGGAGCCAAACGGCTCCTTTATTTTGAAATGTTAGTTCCAAAAATCTTAACTATGTTGCTTTGACTTTATCCACTCGCGGACTTTAGTTTTCAAGACCGGGATTGGCATAGCTCCATCAATCAAAATTTGAGTGTGGAATTCGCGGATATCAAACTTGTCACCGAGCTTTTCTTCTGCCTCTGCTCTCAAGCGACTGATTTCACGCTGACCGACTTTATAAGAAACCGCTTGGCCAGGCCATGCAATGTAGCGCTCAACTTCTGAAATGACATCGGTATCCGCCATGGATGAGTTTTCCATCATATAGTCAATCGCTTTCTGACGTGACCAACCTTTTGCGTGCAAACCCGTATCAACAACGAGACGCATAGCGCGCAACATTTCGTCGCTTAGACGGCCGTAATATTGCATTGGATCAGTAAACATGCCCATTTCTTTGCCGATAGACTCTGCGTACAGCGCCCAACCCTCAGAGAACACGCTTAAGCCACCAAAGCGACGGAACATCGGCAAGCCTTCGACTTCTTGCTGCAGCGAGATTTGGAAGTGATGGCCTGGGGCAGCTTCATGGATGGAAAGCGTTTCCATGCCAAATTTAGGCTGGCCTTTTAGGTTAAAGGTATTGACGTAGAAAATACCTGGACGAGAGCCGTCAGGGCTACCCGGCATATAAGAAGCGCCCGCCGCCGACTCTGCACGGAAGGCTTCAACGGCGCGAACCTCGTAGTCACTTTTCGGCTGAATATTGAACATTGTAGGGAGAAGCTTATTCACCTTCTCTTGTAAATCACGATAACCTTGTAGCAGGTCTTCTTCGTTGTCGTAGTAGAACTCAGGATTTGACTGGACATAAGCGAACCATTCATCAAGCGTACCCTCGAAACCTTCTTGCTTCATGACCTCACGCATTTCTCCGTGAATACGAGCAACTTCATTAAGCCCAAACTGATGAATTTCGTCTGCGGTCAAGTCCGTTGTGGTGTAGGTTTTAAGCTGGTAGTTATACCAGTCTTCACCATTAGGCTGCTCGCTCAAGCCGAAACTATCGCGTGCATGTTCCATATAATCATCTTTGATGTAATCATGGAGACGTTGATAGCTCGGTACCAGCTTTTCAACAATGGCTTTGGTATAAGCTTCAGTCAGACGCTTTTTATCTTCTTCAGAAAAACTGTCTGGCATAGACTCGATAGGTTTGTAGAAGATACTTTTCGTTGGGTCCTCAACAACGTGCGCTTTTATTTGTGGGAGCACTTTTTTCATCAGTGCTTTCGGTTGTACCACGTTTTGCTCAATGCCTTGATTTAAGTTGATGATAATTTGATCGAGCAGGACCACACCATCATCAACGCGGCCAAGCCAATTGTCGTAATCTTCAACGGTTTCAAATGGTTGTACGCTTTGTCCAGAGCCGAGCTGAGCGAAAAAACCTGCTAAATTGTTCGATTGATTGAGAGGAATTAAGTGACCGGGATATTTTTCACCCTCCAACGCCATTTCAGACTGATAGATGAAGACGTCGTAACTGAGACGGTCTTGTCCTTTCAGCAAATCACGATCGATTTGTTTAATTTTATCCAGCCACTTCACCGTAAAATCATGACTTTTTTGACGGAATTCTTCCGATAAAAAATTAGGCAATTGATCGTTATAGCGTCTATCGCCGATCATGGTCGCTTGAATAGGATTGAACTTGAGGCTTTCCTGGAAGTTTTCGGCAAACAACTGATTAAGCTTTTCAGAAGCTTCTTCAGCAGTCATGGCGTTACTTGTTTCCGCAGGGGCTTCAACTTGCTGAGATTGTTGCTTAGCTTCTGCTTTAGATGCAGATTTATCATCGGAGCAGGCCGTTAATGCTAAAGCCACGCTCAGAGAAATTAAGGTTATTTTATTCATTGTGAGTCCTAATATTGTTGTGATGTAAAAACATTACCACAAAAATTTACCTTAATACTGCTTTGAAATATCTTTTTACACATAATTCGGTTTATGCCATGATTGTCTGGTCGAACCAGTTTTGTGGTTTAAATATTACTGATAAACACTGCCGAGGTCATGACATGAGTAAGGATAATCGCCTAGCCCGCTTAGTTAACAAAATTGAAAGTTATCCGACTTTTCTCAGAAAGCCATTGTTAAATTTTGCGTTGAGGAAAACTGTGAAGCTCGTGGGCACCGCGAAGGTAGAGGTAATCCAACTAACCAAAACACACTCAGAGTTCCGCCTCCAGAATCGAAAAAAAGTTCAAAACCATATCGGCACCATTCATGCAGCTGGCATGGCTTTAATCGCTGAAACAGCCACCGGTATGGTAGTTGGCATGAATGTTCCAGACGATAAAGTGCCAGTGATTAAGACGCTTAAGGTCGACTTTCTAAAGCGTGCTAAAGGCGATTTAGTGGCAAAGGCGCACCTTACTGAAGCACAGATACAGGACATACTCACCTTAGAGAAAGGAGAGGTTGAAGTGGCCGTGTCGGTAATTGATGAAGAGGGGAAGGAGCCTATAGGATGTCAAATGCTGTGGGCTTGGACCCCGAAGCGTCACTAAAATCCATATTCGTCGTTTAGCCGGTGTTAAATCAAAAAGTCTTTCTAGTCATTTACTAAAATAAACTCCTTTCAAGAATTTTTGATTTGCCTAGCCTAAGTCATAGTCTATGAATTTTAAGTACAGTTTACATTTATATCGCAAAAACTAGATTGCTGCCTAAGGACTGAGCTAATGAGCTGTTTGGTACGCTCTTTCGCTTATGGGACTATGTGTAAGGCAACGCACTCGCTAGCTTTGCTAACTTTTTACCTACCTCTAAAAAAGCCTACATCACACCGACAAATGGTCATTTCCTATAATTTTATCCATATGCAGTAGTTTATGGCTATGCAGCCGTCTTGCGATTGGTTAAAATATGCCCCTTTTGCGTAGAAAAGAGCGGGGAAATCCGCTGAAAATGCATTTTGGGGCAGCATGTTAGAAGTTAATCCAATAAGAGAACATTTGAAAGGTATGTCTGAGCGTGTGGAAACGCTTAGGGGGTATCTTTGACTTTGATGCCAAACAAGAGCGTCTAGAAGAAGTCACTAAAGAATTAGAGCAACCTGATGTGTGGAACGATCAGGAGCGAGCCCAAGCGTTGGGTCAAGAGCGCGCAAAATTAGAAGCCGTTGTAAATACCATTCTAGAATTGGAACAAGGTGTTACCGACCATTCTGATTTGTTAGAAATTGCGGTTGAAGAAAACGATGCCGATAGCGCAGAGATGATCGAAGCGGAAGTCCAAGGCTTGGAGAAAATGTTAGCCAAACTTGAGTTTAGGCGCATGTTCTCCGGCGAGATGGACGAAAATAATGCCTATCTTGATATTCAGGCAGGCTCTGGCGGTACGGAAGCGCAAGATTGGGCGAGTATGCTACTTCGTATGTATTTGCGCTGGGCTGAGAGTCGTGGATTTAAGGTTGAAGTCACCGAAGAGTCCGACGGCGATGTTGCAGGTATTAAAAGCGCAACCATCAAAGTGGATGGCGAATATGCTTACGGTTGGCTTCGAACCGAGACCGGTGTACACCGTTTAGTACGTAAATCGCCGTTTGACTCTGGCAATCGTCGCCATACGTCTTTCGCATCAGTGTTCGCTTATCCTGAGGTTGATGACGATTTAGATATTGAAGTAAACCCAGCTGACTTACGTGTGGACACGTATCGAGCGAGCGGTGCTGGAGGCCAGCACGTTAATAAAACTGACTCGGCGATACGATTGACGCATATTCCGACAGGTATTGTAGTTCAATGTCAAAACGATCGTTCACAGCATAAAAACCGTGCTGAAGCGATGAAGATGATGAAAGCCAAGCTGTATGAACTGGAAATGCAGAAGCAGCGTGAAGAGCAACAGGCGCTTGAAGACTCCAAGTCCGATATCGGTTGGGGCAGCCAAATTCGATCGTATGTCTTGGATCAGTCCAGAATTAAAGATTTAAGAACTGGGCATGAGTCGAGTAGTACGCAGGCTGTATTGGACGGGGATCTAGATAGCTTTATAGAAGCCTCCCTTAAAGCTGGCGTCTAACCTCAAAGGATTGTGCGTTGTCATTGCATTGTTAAATGATTTTGTAGCGATAGTCACTTACTGGAGTAAGCTCCTATAGACTAAAAAATCATTTGCCGCGCACTGACTTAGCAAATCCCTTGAGGAGAATGGTTTTTAGGTGTGCGTGTGTACTCTAAATAGAGTAAAAAGATTTATATATTCACAGAAAAATGATGTGTTGTTTTGTACCGTAATTCGGTACTTGTTTTAATGAAGAAAGTAATTAACTTGAGGTGAAGAGAAAAAATGAGCAATCAAGAAACCCCAGTCGTCGACGTCAACGAACAAATTACCTTGCGTAAAGAGAAGTTGGCTGAGAAACGAAAACAGGGGGTTGCCTTTCCGAACGACTTTCGTCGTGACTCCCTAGCAGCGAATATTGCCGAAGAATTCGGTGATAAGGAAAAACCTGAGCTAGAGGAAATCGGTAAGAAGGTAAAGGTTGCTGGTCGTATCATGTTGTTCCGCAATATGGGTAAAGCGAGCTTTATCACCATTCAAGACATGTCAGGCCGTATTCAATCATACGTGCGTAAAGACCAGGTTGGAGACGACGTTTATAACGACTTTAAAACCTGGGATATCGGGGATATCGTGGGTATTGAAGGTACTGTCTTTAAAACCAATAAAGGTGAGTTATCGGTCAAAGCCTCTGATATTAAATTGCTGACTAAGTCGCTACGCCCGTTGCCTGATAAATGGGGCGGATTATCAGATCAAGAGACTCGCTATCGTCAGCGATATGTCGATCTGATCGTCAACGAAGATTCTCGTGCGACGTTTATCGCGCGCTCAAAAGTGGTTAAAGCGATTCGTGACTTCTTAGAAGCTCGTGAGTTCTTGGAAGTTGAAACGCCAATGATGCACGTGATTCCTGGCGGCGCTACGGCAAAGCCATTTGAAACACACCACAATGCGCTAGACATGCCGTTATTCTTGCGTGTTGCGCCAGAGTTGTACTTGAAGCGTTTAGTGGTCGGAGGCTTGGAAAAAGTCTTCGAAATTAACCGTAATTTCCGTAATGAAGGCCTATCAACTCGCCATAATCCAGAGTTCACTATGTTGGAGTTCTACTGGGGCTATGCGGACTACAATGACCTAATGGACCTAACTGAAGAAATGCTGCGTTACACGGTTGAGTCTGTCTTAGGTAAAACAGTGTTTGAAAGTAGCGGTGAAACCTACGATTTCGGCAAGCCATTTGCTCGTATGACGGTATTAGAAGCTATTGTTAAATACCTACCAGAAGTGTCAATTGAGCAGTTGAATGATTTGGAATCGGCTAAAAAGATAGCTAAAGCCTGTAACGTCAAGATTGAAGACTCGTGGGGTTTAGGAAAAATTCAGATCGAAATCTTTGAAGAGGTTGCTGAGCATAAATTAATTCAGCCGACGTTTATTACTGCTTATCCAGCAGAGGTGTCACCACTCGCGCGTCGAAACGATGACAACCCATTTGTCACTGATCGCTTTGAGTTCTTCGCCGGTGGTCGTGAGCTAGCGAACGGCTTCTCGGAGCTGAATGATGCAGAAGACCAAGCGGAACGCTTTAAGGCACAAGTTGAAGCTAAAGATGCTGGTGATGATGAAGCAATGCATTATGATGCGGATTATATCCGTGCTCTAGAGTACGGCTTACCGCCAACAGCGGGTGAGGGTATAGGTATTGATAGATTGGTGATGTTGTTAACCGATAGTCCTTCGATTCGAGATGTGTTGTTATTCCCACATATGCGCCCTGAATAAAAATCTTAGTTTCTGGTCTTCTTTAGTAAAGAAAGTTTAAAGCCCGCGTTTCTGGCGGGCTTTTTTGTATCTATCGCTGTTACTTTTCGTTAGGATGATAAAAAATAATTTTTGGAGTTAATATGTCTTCTGAAATTGATATTCGTATGGCGTTGCGCGCCTACCAGAAAATTGTTGAGTTAGGCGAGAAGCGCGGTAATAAGCATTACTTCAAGGGTATTAGTGCTTACTCGGATCTGGATGGTTATAACGTTGATTTGACTGACGACAAGGTCACATTAAGTATTAACTTTCATAGCAAGTACAACTTGGAATATAAAAGTGTTTTGGATAAAGATGAGTTTGTAGAGAAGTTGAAAAAAATAGATAGTATTAAGACTAAATCATAAAAAAAAGCCCGCAGTGCGGGCTTTTTTATAGGTGTGGTTCTAATTGACTATTCTATACCTTCTCGAAAAGTAACGAACAGTTAGTTCCACCGAAACCAAAGCTGTTGGATAAGAAGCTTTTGATTTCGGTATTATCCATACGCTGCCTAACGATAGGTAAACCTTCTGCTTTTTCATCCAGCTCAGTGATATTAGCTGAAGCCGCAATAAAATTGCTTTCCATCATAATTAATGAGTAGATAGCTTCATGCACACCAGTAGCACCTAACGAGTGACCAGCTAAAGATTTGGTAGAGCCAATATGAGGCACTGACTCTGGGAACACCTGTTTAATCGCCTCTAATTCAGCAGTGTCTCCGACTGGCGTGCTGGTGCCGTGAGTATTGATATAGTTAACCGCATTTTTTGTGTTGGCAAGTGCTTGCTGCATGCAGCGTACAGCGCCTTCACCAGACGGCGCCACCATATCGTAACCATCAGAAGTTGCACCATAACCGGTAATTTCAGCGTAAATTTTGGCGCCACGAGCTTTAGCATGTTCATACTCTTCAAGCACTAAGCACCCTCCGCCTGAGGAAATAACAAAGCCATCACGACTCGCGTCATAAGGGCGTGATGCCGTTTCAGGCGAATCATTGTACTTGCTTGATAAGGCGCCCATAGCGTCAAACAGCACTGTTAAACGCCAGTCTTCTTCTTCACCACCGCCTGCAAACATAATGTCTTGTTTGCCTAGTGCGATTTGCTCATAAGCGTTACCAATACAGTGAGCGCTTGTGGCGCAGGCAGAGGTGATCGAATAATTGATGCCTTTAATTTTGAATGGCGTCGCTAAACAAGCAGAAGTGGTGCTACCCATGGTTTTAGGAACTGCGTAAGGTCCAATACGTTTAGCACCACGCTCTTTTGCTATATCAATCGACTCGACCTGAACACTTTGTGAGCCGCCACCTGACCCCATGATGATGCCGGTACGAATGTTAGACACCAAGTCTTCAGAAAGTCCTGCATCATCAATTGCTTGTTGCATCGAGATGTAGGAATAGGCTGCGCCATCGCCCATAAAACGTAATTTCTTACGGTCTATGTGCTCTGCTACATCAATATCTGGCTTTCCGGCTAAGTGGCTACGTAAGCCATGCTCCTCATAAGCATCGATCTTTTTGATCCCCGACTTACCATCAATCAGAGATTGCTTTACGTCTTCAACATTGTTTCCGAGGCACGATACGATGCCCATACCTGTTACTACGACTCTTTTCACAATAACACTCGCTTAAATTCTTTCTAATTGTCTAAGGCTATTCTATCGCGTTTTACTAGAAGTTGTCTGTGGATTCAAACAAACCAACGCGTAAATCTTTAGTTGTGTAGATTACTTTGTTATCGACTAACATTCTACCGTCAGCAATGACCATCTTTAACTTTCTGGTAATAACTCTTTTAATATCAATAATATAAGTTACTAGCTTGGCAGTAGGTAATACTTGGCCAGTAAATTTTATTTCACCAGATCCAAGCGCTCGACCTTTGCCTGGTAAGCCTTTCCAGGGTAGGAAAAAACCTGTGAGCTGCCAAAGAGCATCTACGCCGAGACAACCCGGCATAACTGGGTCGGATTCAAAGTGACAATCGAAAAACCACATATCAGGCTTGATATCGAGCTCTGCGATGATTTGTCCTTTATTAAACTCACCACCAGTCTCACTGATATGAGTGATTCGGTCCATCATTAACATGTTGGGTAGAGGTAAACGAGCGTTTCCTTCGCCGAATAATTTGCCATGACCACAATCCAGTAGGTCTTGCTTGGTGTAGGAAGATTTCTGCATGTAATGAAACTCGAAGTGTTAGAACTAACACGGACTTTAATTGAGTGGCTATTATGCCTTATTTGGCCTTGGCATCTGGTTTGGACAGTTGCCATATGGGCATTCAAGGCTATTGATTTTGGATATTGGCTTTCGTTGACTCTTCAAGTATTTGTATGGATTTAGTTAGGTTAATCACCCCATTGTCCTGGCTAGCTCCGGCTAATAGTGCTTGGATTATCTCAAGGTTTGTATTGTCCGGGAATGTATAAATCAATACGGCTAAGGCTGTGGCAACGTAAGCCACTGAAAAAGAGGTCCCAGAAACTTGTTGATAGCTGTTAGCTTGAAAGGGACTAGCAATTGTTAGATGGCTGCCCGGGGCTGAAACTGTCGGCACTTCAACACTATCATCGCATTGCTGGCTCGCATGTGAGGATTCCGGGAGGTGGCGGCCTTCGGTATCCGTTGCGCCGACGGTGATAAGCGGAATGCTCTTAAACAGCCTAAAGTTGGCAGGATCACGTGTGGTGATTGCTTCCTGCCCAAAGTTGCCCGCCGAGAAGATGGGAATACTATTGGCAAGCCAGAGTAAGCGAAGAGAATACAGTAACTCATCATTACAGGTCATGCTGGGCTGAAGCCAAGAGTTAACTACAATGTCGACATCGGGCTGTTGCAACAGCCAATCATAACAGCTTATTACCCAAAGATAGTTGTAGCTTCCTGAAGGTAAACCATTGCATGAAATATAGTTGGCTTGCGGCAACGCTCCAATACGTAAGTTATGCTGGTTAGAGCCAGCCATCAAACTGAGTACCCCAGTTCCATGGCCAAACCCAGTGTCCTTAACCTCAAAACTATTATCTTTTGGATTATATTGTAGAAGCTGATTTAAGTGGGATAACTCTTGGTGGTGAGTAGATACGCCAGAATCTATGAGAGCAATGGTAACTGATTTGGCATCTTTTTCTCTTTCTTGAAAAATTCCTATGCTATTGAGCGCCTTATCATTGTCGGCAGCGACTGATATCGCTTGGTTTTTGCTTTGGATTAAAGTGTCAGCAGAATCAGTATTTAGTTCGTGAGGTTTGTGGTAGGCAGAGTGTATTGTAGTTTGTGATTTGGGCTTACTTTGAGTAAAAAAATTGGCGATATCAACCTTTCGCTTCGGACGAAAATGAATGAGTAATCCGTTAGATATGGTTAAGGGCTGCTGAGACACTATTGCTCCAGATTTTTCCAGTTCAGTTAAGTGTTCAGCATGGTGTTGAATAGAGGTTTGGTTGAGGTTGTGTGTGAGTTTTTGGATCAGTTGTCTTTGATCTGACTTATTGAGGTTTGAAGCTTTGAGTTGAGTATTTAATTGATCCACATCCAGTCTTAAGCCAAATTCAAGTAAAGCGACATTATCTTCTATAAAACGAATTGATTTTTGGTGGGTTACTGAGAATGTTTCAAAATTAGTACACTTAATGATGGAAGTTTGGCAGTGGTTAACAATACCTTTCTGCATTAATTCTTGGGCAACTACTCTCGTATTTGCATTGACCAAAATCACAAAAAAAATCGTAAAGGTGAGAAGTCTCACAAACCTACATTGTAGTTGTATTTTAAATTGATCTATCCAATGGTTTGTGGCGAATATGGGCGTCGCATCCATAGTTTAAATTGCAGGAATAATTAAATCTAAAACATGGAGCATCATGACATAATTGTTTTAAAAAAAGCAATTATCAATCTCACTGGGTAATACTACATTAGTATAATATGGAGGTCAGGAATGACTAAGCTTTTCCCCACACTATTAGTGTCATCTATAGCTCTTGTCGGTGTTGGTTGTGGATATTCTGATTACACGGGACATCCCGCACACAAAACGCAAAAAGAAGCTCATCTCAATAATATCAGTACGGTCGTTACTGGATACGGTGCAGAATATGATGGCACTTACGTCTACACGGCTCGTTACAATAACCTAAAATGGCAAAAGCCAAACTTTGCATTCAAAAATGTGATCAAAAGTTATCGCAATATTGTGAATAACTCGTACCCAACTCGACCTGGCGTGTTTGTCGATGGCGATAAATTTAATAATGCACGCGGTTTTGCTGGCGGTACCTTTAAAAAGTACTGGGTAGCGACAGATACTGACCCAGATGTTGTGGGTGGTATCGATAACTTTGATCAGTCGCATCCACTTGACGACGATGGTAACTGGATTGAGCCGGGCCTGATTTTATCTATAGAAGGTGGTGAAACTGAAATTGATGCATTCAATGTTGATTTGCAATCGAACGTCAGAAACTCGTCAGACTTATTGTCGAAGTTAGTGGCTAATGGCGGTAGCTTGGATCAAATAAAGATGTCGATTACAAAGATTGAGTTTGATGGACGTCCTGTCACCGTTGAGCCATACAGTATTGATATGAATGTTGCAGGATTTAGTAATGTTGAACTGCACATTAAAAATCAGAAGAACTCGAAAGCCCTTCTGAAGACCATTATTAATAATACTGAACACCTCAAGCCTGTTGATATTTCATTGCAGTTTAGCAATGGCATGGAATTTGATTTGCCAAAAAAATTCCAGCTAATGTTTAACCATAATGTCCTGTCAAAGTTGGCTAAACAGTCGTAATTAATATTCAAGCAAAGAGGTGATTATTATGTATCAAGGATTTACTAAAAAATTAACTGCCAGCTTGATTGTTGCTGCACTAGGTGGCGTTGCATACAGTGCTCATGCTGAGCAAGAGTTTGATGTTATCGTTAAGATGAAAAATAAAAGCTCGCCATTCAGCATCAGTGCTGCTCAACAACAAAACATGAAAGCCAGCTTATCGAACCCAGTGGCATATCATAAAGCACAAGCAAGTATTCGTAAGAATCAAGTGAATAAGTTCGTCAACCAAGCAGGTATTCAACCTAAGTTTATTTACAGCAACACTTACTATGGGTTTGCTGCTAAGGTCGATCAATCGCAAATGGAAGCGTTGCAACGCAATCCTAACGTTGAAGCGGTCTACCGTGATAAAGAATACCAATTACTTGATTCACAAAAGACGGGCTTTAATAGCAATTATGGTGTTTATAAAAGAAACCGTAAATTAGTCGAGTGGCCACAGTCGATTCCACAAGGGCCAGCTGACTCGGGTTCGGTGAACTCAAGTTATAAAGGTGCCGGACAGCACGTCTACGTGCTCGATAGCGGTATTGATGCGAACCACAAAGACATCGCTGGTAATTTAGGCTTATCTTATGCGCCTGAGTTCTGTTTCCGTCCAGGGGATAGTGAATTATGCCCATATCCATTTTCTGATGATAACGGTCACGGTACGCACGTTGCCGGAACTATTGGTGCGATGGATAACGAGATAGATTCTTTGGGTGTTGCTCCTGAAGCAACCATCCATGCAGTCAAAGTCTGTTCAGCAGCGGGCTCTTGCCCAGGCTCAGCGATTCTTGCCGGTTTGAACTGGTCGGTATTCGATATGTTAGGTCATGGCCAGGCTGCCGTGGCTAACTTAAGTCTTGGCGGTGGTGATGATGAAGATGCTGGAACCTGTACAGAAACCGGTTACGAAGGCGATCACTTTGTCGCTGAAGCCTACTGTAACGCAGCTCACCAAGGTATGGTGATTGTGGTCGCTGCGGGTAATTCATCAGCTGATGCCGCGGATTTCAGTCCAGCAAAGTTCAACTCGACAATTGCCGTAAGCTCCTACGTCAGCTATGACGAAGTTACAGGTGAAGCTGCGTTCAATGACTTCAGTAACTGGGGCGAAGGTGCAAATGATTGGAGCTCACTTCCGTCTGGAGTGATTACCATCGCCGCGCCAGGTAATAACATTGAGTCATTGAACCGGACTCACGCCAATACACGATTAAGCGGTACATCAATGGCTTCTCCGGCTGTTGCTGGAGGCGCTGCGCTAGTATTGGAGAAGTTTCCTCAGTCGATGGACTTCACGGCGTTACAAAACGTGCGCCAAATACTGGTCGACAATGCGACCATTCCGTCGTCGGTCATTATTGATAATGGTACTGACACCGACGATGTTTATAACCAAGAATTCCCTCACGCAGAAGGGTTACTGAACCTAGAGTTCCTCGATGAGTAATCATCAGTAGTTATAGCCCCTTTCGAGGGGCTTTTTTTGGCCAACCAATCCGCAGTATATGCAATACTTTGTTACGACTTCCCTTTGTTTTGCATACTGCTAAGCAGTATAGTGAGTGACTTAGTATTGGCGATAATAATTCAATACAAGCCAACCTTTTGATATTAAACAAATTATTTGAATGAACATTAGTGAGGAATCCCCATGAAGTCATTGAAGTTTCAACTTTCAGCAGTCGCTTTAGCTGTGATGCTGACGGCTTGCAGTAATGATGAAGCTCAGGATACATCATCAGCTGCTGAGTCTACCAAGGTCGAGCAGGCCGCAACAGATGCCAACTCAAGCAAAGATGTTGCTGATGTTTCTGAGGCAGAAAAAGCCGATGAAATTTATAAAGAATACTGGGAAGAAAGCTTGAAAATGAACCCCATCTCGGCAACGTTTATGGGGGATGACCGTTACAATGATCAGCTTGGGGATTTCGGTAGTGAGAAGGGGCGAGCTGAAGCATTAGCATTTAGTAAAAAATACCTGAAAAAAATTAAGCAAATCGATGAATCGAAATTAGATGGTCAAGACTTATTGAGTTATCAAATCTTTAAAAACGAGCGGCAGGCAGAAATCGAGGGGAATGAATACCCAGATTACATGCAACCCATCCAGCAATTCTATAACCCGTTTAACTTTATCGCTATGCTAGGTTCCGGACAGAGCGCGCAACCTTTTAAGACGGTCAAAGATTATGAAAATTGGTTAAGCCGTTTAAACCAAGCGTATGACAGCGTGGATGTTGTTATTAATAACATGAAAACGGGTATTGAGAATGATGTTGTTCAACCGAAAGCCTTGATGGTCAAGGTTTTGCCACAATTGAAAGCGCATATGGTTGATGATGTTGAGCAAAGCCTTTTCTATAAGCCTATCGAGAACATGCCTGAGAGTTTTTCGCCTGATGAGAAACAGCGTCTAACAAAAGAGTATGTGAACACGATTAAGACAATGGTTGTACCGATGTATACCCGCATGCATGACTTCATTAAAGACGAGTATATTCCTGCTGCTCGCGATACCGCAGGTATGGTCGCTTTGCCAAATGGCAAAGAGTGGTATGCATTTAAAGTTAAGCAAACCACAAGTACTGATTTAACGCCTGATCAGATTCATCAGATTGGTCTTGACGAAGTCGCACGAATCCACAGTGAAATGCAAGGTGTTATGGATGAGGTTGGCTTCGAAGGAAGCTTACAAGAATTCTTTGAGTTCACTAAAAATGATCCTCAGTTCATTTTTGAGACTAAAGAAGACATGTTGCAAGCTTATGAAGATTTGCGTGAAACTTTGGACAAAACAGCACCGGATCTATTCAAAGTTATTCCTGAGGCTGAGTTTGAAATTCGTCCAGTGGAAGCCTTCCGCGAACAATCGTCATCATCAGCATCATACCAACGAGCTGCCCCAGATGGCTCTCGCCCCGGCATTTTCTATGTCAATACGTATGACTTAAGCGCTCGTCCGACATGGACAGTAGAGTCGTTGTATTTGCACGAAGCGGTTCCAGGCCATCACTTCCAAATCTCGACTCAACAAGAGTTGAAAGATATTCCAGCATTCCGTCGTTTTGGTGGTACTACAGCCTTTATCGAAGGTTGGGGCCTGTATTCTGAGTCACTTGGGAAAGAGATGGGCGTTTATACTGACCCGTATCAATATTATGGAGCTTTAAGTGCCGAGTTGTGGCGAGCTATCCGCTTGGTGGTCGATACTGGTTTGCATGCAAAAGGGTGGACACGAGAAGAAGTGCTGGAATACATGGAGAAGAATTCAGCAACGGCTGAAGCACGCCGTGTATCGGAAGCGGAACGCTTTATGGCGATACCAAGCCAAGCCTTAGCTTACAAAATTGGACAGTTAAAAATTCGTGAGCTTCGAACCTTAGCTGAAAATGAGCTGGGTGATGACTTCGATGTTCGTGA
Source organism: Kangiella taiwanensis (assembly GCF_020005165.1). Classification (GTDB taxonomy): domain Bacteria; phylum Pseudomonadota; class Gammaproteobacteria; order Enterobacterales; family Kangiellaceae; genus Kangiella; species Kangiella taiwanensis. The sequence goes on along the minus strand of NZ_JAHCLT010000002.1, from coordinate 442,320 downwards.
ATTTCATTACCAAGTCTTAAAAGACGGAGCTCTGCCATTGAATATTTTGGAACGAAAAATCAAACGTTGGATCGAGTCTCAAAAGTCTTAATTGAGAACTCAATCAAAAAAGGCGACCTATGGGTCGCTTTTTTTGTGATTAACTGTAACAAAGTAGAGCGAACACTCTCTAATGAGTCATTACTAATGGCAATATTTAATAGAAGGTACTTATGAAACGACTGCTACAGCTGACTTTAATAGCGCTAATGATGACGGTGTCGGTTTCGGCACTGGCTTTAGACCGGACGAAAGTTGTTGATGACCCAAATAATGTGTCACCTTTAATGATTGGTCAGAGTGCACCAGACATTATTCTTTTCTCAAGTGACGGTACACCGTTTAACTTGCGCGAAAAAATCGCACAAAAGCCAACGGTGCTATTGTTTTATCGAGGTGGTTGGTGTCCTTTTTGTAATGCGCAGCTGAGCCAGATTCAAGAAATAGAAGATGAGTTGTCGGAGATGGGGTATCAATTGTTGGCGATTAGTCCTGACACTCCAAGCGCCTTGCAAAAAACCAGTAAAGACAAAGAGTTAAGTTATGAGCTAATCTCAGATTACCAACTCAAAGCAACAACTCAGTTTGGCTTGGCTTTCCACATTTCTGAAGACTACAACAGCAAAGTAAAGTCTATCGGTGGTAAGACGGCTCGCTTAGCGGGTGATGATAAAAGCACCTTGCCAGTTCCAGCGGTGTATATTTTTGATACTGATGGCATGATTCAGTTTCAATACGCTAACCCCAACTACAAGGTTCGCATTAAGCCTGAGTTATTGTTAACAGCTGCTCGCCTAGCGCTTGAAGAATAATCAAGGCTGGTAATAAAAAAGGCGCTCAATGGCGCCTTTTTTGTGAGTGATAGAAAGGACTAACCTCAGTTAAGTAGCTTTGTGTTGACTTTATCGTCACCAATCGATAGCTCTTCTTCGAGCGCGCTATCATTCAGGCTGATTAAGCAATAGGTTTTGTGATCAAAAATAGTGGTACGAACCAGCTCGCCGACCTTTTTATCGTCCTGATTATAGACCTTGTCCAGTTCATTTAGCTCAATTTCTGAGTCTACCACTGAAAGGACGGAGTGCGTTTTGAGCTTTCCTCGATAGTGCATTCGAGCCACAATTTCTTGTCCGGTATAGCAACCTTTATCAAAGCTGACGCCGCCTACTTGGTGAAGGCCAATGCTGTGAGGTAAGTGCTTTTCGATAGACGCTTCGCCAAACATCGGGATATGAGCCTGAAGCTCAATGTAGTCCCAAGCATTTTTATCAGCCAATGTTGTTCCAGCAAGCATATTGACCAGTTCACTGGCACGCTCTTTTCGGCTAATCAGAATCGAAGCATTAAACAAGCTGTTTAAATGCAAGTCATAAATGCCACCGTGGTCAGTCACTGAGAGTACTTCGAGTTCTGCCGAGTGGTTGCCTGGAGCTTTTTGCGTATGGCCCCAAAGTTCGTAATCTTTACTCGCGTCTTTTAGTTCGGTTTGGAAGAATGCCGCGTATTTCGACAAAGTCTCTTGAACATGATGTAAATTACCTTTAGGCATAAGCAAGAGGTAGTTTTGCTGAAACTGCATCACATAAAACACGCTATGGAGGCGTCCTTTTACGCTACACAGGCCACCAATGCTGGCTTGGTTATCCTTGACGTGCTCCATGTCGCAGGTCAGTTGGCCTTGCAGTAATTTAAGACTGTCATCGCCAGAAACTTCTAATACACCAAAGCTGCCGAGCTCGCAGGCGATGTTCTGTAATTGGGGGATGTGCTGAATCGCATCTTGATTGGTAAAGTTCATAATACCCTTATTGTCCAACGTTGTGCTCACTGGCACGGGGTCTGAATGTCTTTGTGCAATAATTTTACTCCTAATCAATAACTTTTGCAGTGCTATTTCCAAATTGATTGCCTAAAGCGTTATAATTAACAAAAATTCCACCGAGCTTAAAGGGTCAAGCCGTGACCGAACAAGAATTGAAAAAACTACAATGGGCCAGCCGACGTGGCATGCTAGAACTTGATGTTGTGTTATTGCCTTATTTAGAACAGCATGGCCACGAATTCTCTTCAGAAGATGTTCGTCGTTACGAGCAGTTTTTAGAAGAAACCGACCCCGACCTCTACGCTTGGATTATGGGCTTTGAAACTCCAAAAGACCAGTTTTCGGAGTTAGTGGGGCAGATTAAGCAGTTCGTCGATCAGCAAATCAAGTAACATGAATTTTCGTATTGAGCTTAAAACGCCCAAAACCAGCCGGCAGGTGTTTGCCTTGGTATGGCTAGCTTTTGTGGCGCTTTTTGTGGTTGCTGGCTGGATTCAGGAGCAGTGGACCTTCGCGCTTATTGGTATGCCCGTGACTTTATTACTGGGGGCTTGGCAAATAAAGCAGCTGAATCACCTGTACGATGACGTGACCGAAGTGATTTTTTTTGAAGGTCAGTGGTTTATTGTCGAGAAAGATCTTAAAGTCGCTATAGAAATCAAAAAAGACAGCGTGAATTGGCCTTTGTGGGTTACGTTGAAATTCCGCGAGCTGGACCCGTCTCAGCCCAAAGCAGTGCGTCAGCTGATACTGTTTCGCGATGCAATGAAAGATTCAGACTTTAGACATTTGTCGAGAACTCTCAAGTTTTACAAAGCAAACTAGCTTGGCTTCAGTACGGAGTCTTTTATCTCGGTAGAGAGCTCTGGATAGTCGAGTGTGAAGTGCAGACCGCGGCTTTCTTTACGCTGCATGGCGCATTTAACAATCAATTCAGCCACAAGCACTAAGTTTCTTAATTCAACCAAGTCATTGCTTACTTTAAAGTTCGAGTAATACTCGTGGATTTCCTGCTGTAGCAACTCGATACGACGCATGGCGCGTTGTAATCGTTTATCCGTTCGGACAATGCCGACATAGTCCCACATCAACTGACGCAGCTCATGCCAGTTATGGCTGAGCACAATCTCTTCATCTGAGTCTGTAACCTGGCTCTCGTCCCAGGCAGGTATGTCTGCAGGTTCGGCAATCGTCTCCCAAGCGGATTCGATGCTTTGAGCGGCCGATTGTGCGTAAACAAGGCACTCGAGTAGTGAGTTACTCGCCATACGATTCGCACCATGCAAACCAGTAAAAGCAACTTCCCCTACAGCATAGAGCCCCTCAATATCGGTTCGACTGTCTGTATCGACTCGCACACCGCCACAAGTATAGTGTGCAGCTGGGACCACAGGAATGGCATCGATGGTGATATCAATTCCATAGCCTAAACACTGCTTATAAATCGTCGGGAAGTGACTTTTTATAAACTCGGGGTCTTTATGCGAAATATCGAGATAGACACAATCAAAACCGTACTTCTTAACCTCATGGTCAATGGTTCGGGCGACAATATCCCGAGGTGCTAATTCTGCACGCTCATCATATTCTGGCATGAAGCGCTCACCATTCGGGCGACGTAATAAAGCACCCTCACCACGTAGTGCTTCGGTAATTAGGAAACTGCGTGCTTCAGGATGATACAGGCAAGTAGGGTGGAACTGATTAAACTCTAAATTGGCGACACTGCAGCCGGCACGCCATGCCATGGCAATACCGTCGCCGCTGGCAACATCAGGATTTGAGGTGTAGAGGTAAACTTTGCTCGCGCCCCCAGTGGCTAGAACCACAAACCGCGCACGGACTGTCTCAACACGATCCTCTTTGAGATTGAGGACATAGGCGCCTTGGCAGCGACTATGGTCTAATCCCAGTTTATCGCCTGTGATGAGATCCACGGCAATATAGTTTTCTAGGATCTCGATATTCTGCTCTGCTTGTACGGCCGCTACCAACGTCGTCGATACGGCACGCCCGGTTGCATCATCAGAGTGAATAATGCGTCTTTGGCTATGACCACCTTCCCGAGTTAAGTGGTAATGTTCATCTTCTTTGCTGAAGGCGACGCCACGCTCAATCAACCACTCAATGGCTTCACGCGAGTGCTCGACGGTAAACCGCACGGCGTCTTCATGGCACAAGCCTGCACCCGCTATCAATGTGTCTTCCACGTGTGAGTCGACGGTATCGTTTTCGTCTAACACTGCTGCGATGCCACCCTGAGCATAGAACGTCGATCCTTCGGTCACTTCAGCTTTGCTGAGCACGGTAATCTTGCCTTTGTGCGCTAAACGTAATGCCACGGAAAGCCCAGCAGCGCCGCTGCCGATGACTAAAACGTCGGTGGAATGGGTAAGGTTTTGCGGATCGTGAGCCATTGAAATTTTTACCGTGATGGAACTTTTCTTATGTTAACTGGGTCTGTGTTCTTTACGAACCAGTGGAAACGAAACGGTTTTCCTAGCAAAATAAGCAATAAAGTAATGGCGACTTTACCACAGTCACTTGTTTTCAGTTAGTTTTTTCTATAAAACGGCTGATAACGACAAGTCATTACACGATGATATAAATACGATGTTTGCCCTGCAAATAAAACAACAACAGGTGCAATTGATGAGAAGCGGACAATTAAGAAGAGGGCTGTATGTCTGAGGCCGATATAGATTCGGAATTAGTAAAGCGTGTCCAAGATGGTGACAAAAAAGCCTTCGATATGTTGGTGACTAAGTACCAACAGCGCATCATGAATTTAATTTCTCGATTTGTTCGTGACCAAGATGAGGTCATGGACATTTCACAAGAAGCATTTATCAAGGCCTATCGCGCTTTGCCTAATTTTCGTGGTGATAGTGCCTTTTATACATGGCTCTATCGAATTGCCATTAACACGGCGAAAAACTTTTTAGTGTCACAAGGGCGTAGACCGCCGGGCAGTGATATTGATTCCTCGGATGCCGAGCAATATGAGGGCGGGGATGCTTTGCGTGATTCAGGTAGCCCTGAGCGGTTGATGTTTCGCGATGAAATTAAAACACTCATCTTTAAGACGATTGATGAGTTGCCGGAAGACCTGCGTACAGCGATTATGCTGCGTGAGATCGATGGCTTGAGCTATGAAGAAATCGCTGAGTCGATGGATTGCCCCGTCGGCACAGTGCGATCACGAATATTTAGGGCGCGGGATGCGATTGACCAGAAAATTGCGCCTTTGCTAGAGCAAGGCTGGCGTTCTTAGTGGTGTTGTGAGAATTAGCGAGGCTGAAAGAAAACTGAATACACAAACTTTTTTACAAAAACTGTGAACTTTTTACAGTCAGCCCAGTCAATTGGTATAAGTAATGAAAAGCAAGTTTGTGGCATTGGTGTTTGAAAAGTAACTAAATACTTAATAATTCAATGGTTTGCGATGCTTTGAATAGTTAGTTTCGGTTTCTAAACCTTATGAAATCGCTAAAAGTTCGAAAGCAGAGATAAAGTTAAAGGTAAGGTAATGAGTAACAGAAAGCATTTTGATAAAGAGATTGTATCTGCCTGGGTTGACGGCAGGGCTGATCTTCAAGATCAAGAGCCAAGCTTGGAGCAAGGCAGTGAATCTATGGCTGTATGGGCTCGTTACCATATGATCGGGCAGGTCATGCGCGAAGAAGCGCAGCACCTGGATTTAGACATCTCGTCTAGCGTCAGCCGTGCTATTGCTAATGAAGAGACTCATAGCGTGTCTCCAAGAGAGGCTGCACCACAAGACAATGTGATTCCTTTCCCAAGTCGAGTTTGGAAACAGGCGGGTGGTTTTGCTATCGCAGCCTCGGTCGCGATTGTTGCTTTATTCAGTGTGTCTAATACCCAACTCGGTGACGTTAATGCTGTGCCAGCAAACTTTGCAGCAACGACTACTTCTGCTGAAAACGCTTCTGAAGCAGGCGTTGATTTAAGTCATCAAGTGGCTGCTTCAACTGCGGATCGTCAAGAGTTACAGACTATGCATAACATGTTTTTAAAACATGAAGCTTTGACTCGCCAAATTACGGGAACGAGCAGTTTACCTACCGTCAGAGTGGTGAGTAACCAGAAAGTGATTCCGGTACAAGTGCCTATGCGTGCTAAAGATGATGCACAACAGGACAAATCTGAGCAAGAGTAGCTCTGGAGGCACAGTTCGATAAGTGTTCTTGCTGTGGGAACAAGCTACTAAAAGATTTGCCCTCTCAAAAGTAGGTGTTTCTAAAGCATTAAGCTAAAATAAACCCATCTCCGGATGGGTTTTTTTATGATTACCCAATAATTTTGAAGAAATACGAGAAGCGATGTTTACAGAAGTAGGACAGGTCATTGCAGAAGAAGGTGACATGGTTTGGGTGCAAACGCAATCCAAGACAGGCTGTTCCAGCTGTAAGGTCAGTTCTACCTGCGGTAGTGGTATTGTTAATAAGGCTTTTTCACATAAAGTCTTTGTGACACCTTTAAAAAATACCATTAATGCCCATATTAATGATGAGGTTGAAGTGGGTATTCCCGAAGATTTGGTGCTAAAGGCGTCTTTGGTAGTGTATTTACTTCCGTTAATCTGCCTGATCCTCGCCTTAACTATATCTTCTTATGCACTGCCCAACCTGACAGAGCTCGGCTCGATAATGAGTGCCACAATAGGGCTTATCGTGGGTTTTCTCGGGGTTGCTTGGTTTTCCCGCCGTAAGTCTGCACGACAGGAGTTGCAGCCAGTTTTGTTGAAAATTGTAAAGAGACCTATTGCCGTGACACAGGTCGTAACATCTGCTGACTAGATGTTGTGGAAGCTGCTGGAACCGATTCGGTGCTACGGTCTCTAATTGTTATGGATTTTCAAAGGGTTTTCATTTAATTCTTTGAATTAACAGTTAAAAACAATAGTTGCGGAGAAGGCAAAACATGTTAAAGCGTTTATTATCAGTAACTGTAGTGGCATGGCTTATCGTCTTATCAGGCTGCGCCCAAGCAGATTCATTCCCTGATTTCACTAAGCTGGTTGATAAAGTTCAGCCGAGCGTTGTGAGCGTTAAAATTGAAGTAAAGCGTTGGGGGCGAGTTGTTGGTCGAGGCGGAGGCTCCGGTTTTATCGTTGACGAGAGCGGTTATATTCTCACTAACCACCATGTTATCGATGGTGCTGAAACTCCTGTGGTCAAGCTTTACAATGGTCGTGAATTTGATGCAAAAGTAGTTGGTAGCGATGCTAACACAGACGTCGCGTTACTCAAGATTGATGCCGGTGATTTAGAGTTAGAAGCACTTGAAATTGGTACCACCAAAGATTTAAAAGTCGGTCAGTGGGTACTTGCTTTTGGTGCGCCCTTTAATTTAGAGCATACGGTCACCGCTGGTATCGTCAGCGCCAAAGGGCGTGGCGAAGTTGGTTCTCAGTATGTTCCTTTTATTCAGACTGATGTCGCGATTAACCGAGGCAACTCGGGTGGCCCTCTGATTAATTTGGATGGAGAGGTCGTGGGTATTAACTCTATGATCTTCAATCCGATGATCAGTAGCGGTCTGTCTTTCTCTATTCCAATTGATCTAGCCGATAATGTCCGCCAACAGCTGTTAAAAGACGGTAAAGTGAATCGTGGCTTCTTGGGTGTTACCTTTGGTCCGATCGATCAAGATAAAGCCGATGCTTTTGGACTTGATGATGTTGGTGGCGCACTGGTTACACGCGTATTAGAGGATATGGCAGCTGACAAAGCTGGTATCAAAGTAGGTGATGTGGTGATTGCGGTAGATGGTAAACGGGTTCGTAAAGCACAGGATTTACCATTCTATATTGGACAAATGCCAGCTGGCGAAGAAGTAGAGCTGACCATTGTACGCAATGGTGACAAAGAAACCATCGAGGTGACGTTAAGTGACGCAAACGGTCAGTTTACTGCAAGCTCTGATACTGGTAAGGAAGAACTGGGTATTGCGGTTACAGCGTTAACGCCGGACTTAAAAGAAGCAACAGGTATTGAGCGTGGTGTCATTATCCGAGACGTCGAACGTGATAGCCCTGCAGCGAGAGCGGGTTTGCGTCAGGGGGATATTATCCAGAAGCTTCACCGTACAGTGATTACAACGCCCGAAGACTTTCAACAAGCAGTGGCCTCATTGCCTGAAAAAGGAAAGGTGGCGGTTCTTATCGTCAGACAGGGTGTGGGAAGTGACTTCTTAGTCATAGAGCTTAAATAAAGCACGATAAACAAGGCCAGCTGAGGCATCTTAGCTGGCCTTTTTCATGGATTTAGCTAAAATAGGCCGCTTAATCTTAAATTATTTTCAAAACAATCACTTATCAGAAAACTCGATACCGTCTTTTGCAACAAATACTGGCAATAAATCCCTTTAAATCAAAGCGTTAGGGTTAGAGCAAGAAGGCCTCAGAGTTAGTAGAGAGAAGAAGGTTTTAGCGGAACATATATGGCATACACCGATTATATTCGTAACTTTTCCATCATTGCGCACATTGATCATGGCAAATCGACCTTGTCCGATCGTCTGATTCAGCAATGTGGAGGCCTAACTGAGCGTGAAATGGCGGAACAGGTTCTGGATTCCATGGATCTGGAGCGTGAGCGTGGCATCACGATTAAAGCTCAGAGTGTGACGTTGAATTACAAGGCAAAAGACGGTCATACGTATCAATTAAACTTTATTGATACACCAGGCCACGTGGACTTTTCGTATGAAGTGTCACGTTCTTTAGCCGCATGTGAAGGCGCTTTATTGGTGGTGGACGCGGCGCAAGGCGTTGAAGCTCAAACTTTAGCAAACTGCTATACGGCGATTGAGCAAGACCTAGAAGTAGTCCCTGTGCTTAATAAAATTGATCTGCCAGCAGCAGATCCTTTGCGCGTGATGCAAGAGATTGAAGATATTGTAGGCATCGAAGCAATGGAAGCCGTGAAGTGCAGTGCAAAAACCGGTGTTGGTGTTGAAGAGTTGTTGGAAGCGATCGTGCGTGATATTCCAGCTGCTTCGGGTGATCCTGATGCTCCATTACAGGCGCTGATTGTTGATTCTTGGTTTGATAATTACCTCGGTGTTGTATCTTTGGTTCGCGTCAAGCAAGGCACCATTAATAAAGGCGACAAGATGCAGATCATGTCCACCGGTAAATCTCATGTGGTCGATCACGTCGGTATTTTTACACCAAAACGGCATGACACGGATGTGTTAAAAGCTGGTGAAGTAGGTTTTATTATTGCGGGCATTAAGGACATTCAAGGTGCACCTGTCGGTGATACTATCACCTTGGCAAAGTCTCCAGCAGAAGCTCCGTTGCCAGGTTTCCAAAAAGTAACACCACAGGTCTATGCTGGTTTATTCCCTGTCAGTTCAGATGACTATGAGTCGTTCCGTGACGCGCTATCAAAACTAAGTCTCAACGATGCTTCATTGTTTTTTGAACCTGAAAACTCGACAGCTCTAGGCTTTGGTTTCCGCTGTGGTTTCTTGGGTATGTTGCACATGGAGATTATTCAAGAACGTCTAGAGCGTGAATATAATCTTGACCTGATCACAACGGCGCCAACGGTAATTTATGAGGTGGTCAATACGGACGGTGAAGTACTGTACGTTGATAACCCATCTAAGCTGCCTGCAGTTTCTAACATTGATGAAATTCGCGAGCCAATTTGTGAAGCCAACATTCTTGTTCCGCAAGAGCATTTAGGTAACGTGATTACTTTGTGTGTGGAAAAGCGTGGTGTGCAAACCAAGATGCAATATGCAGGCAACCAGGTATCTTTGACCTACGAAATGCCGATGAATGAGGTAGTGTTAGATTTCTTTGATCGTCTGAAGTCGGTGAGTCGAGGTTATGCTTCATTGGATTATAACTTTAAACGTTATCAGGCAGATGAGTTGGTGCGTTTAGACATACTGATTAACGGTGATCGTGTCGATGCTTTGGCATTAATTGTTCATAAAGAACAAGCACAATACCGTGGTCGTGAGTTGGTTGAGGCGATGAAAGAGATTATTCCACGCCAAATGTTTGAGGTCGCGATTCAGGCTGCGATTGGTAATCACGTGATTGCTCGTTCAACGGTTAAAGCATTAAGAAAGAACGTGTTGGCGAAATGTTACGGTGGTGACGTGTCGCGTAAACGAAAATTATTAGAAAAACAAAAAGCGGGTAAGAAACGTATGAAGCAAGTGGGTAAAGTCGAGATTCCACAAGAAGCGTTCCTTGCTGTGTTGAATGTTGGTAAGGATAAATAATGCCAAGTATTTATTTTGATTTTGGGTTTTACTTGCTGCTGGCAGCTGTCATAACTGGAGTCGTGACATTACTCGACAAATTCTGGTGGCAGAAGAAGCGTATTGAAGCCGGCGCTGTAAAGTATGACGAGAAGGGTAAGGAAAAGTATCCTGCTTTTATTGATATTTGTCGCTCCTTTTTCCCAATCATCTTTATCGTTTTATTGCTACGTTCTTTTTTATACGAACCGTATCGTATTCCATCAGGAAGTATGAACCCAGGTTTATATGATGGTGACTTTATTTTGGTCAATAAATTTGCTTACGGTATTCGTTTGCCTGCGTTGAATACTAAGATTATTGATGTTAGCGATCCTGAACGAGGTGATGTGATTGTTTTCCATCCGCCACATGAGCCGCAGCAGGCTTACATCAAACGTTTAATTGGTGTACCGGGTGATCGCATTGAGTGGGACCGTGGTACTTTAACCATAATTCCGCAGTGTACCGATGGCAGCGATGTTAGTAATCAAGGATGTGACCCGATTACTGTTCAATCGGAATTTGTCTCTGATAAAGTGAATGACTTGGTGCCTCAAGGTGAGTATTTTGACACCTATGAAGAAGTGTTGGGCGATAAAAACTATAAGTTGGTTTACTTGAATGATAATGCCAATAATGGTCGAGTTCACAGTTTAGATGACCGCTGGACCGCAGTTATTCCTGAAGATAAATACTTTGCGATGGGTGACAACCGTGATGGCAGTCAAGATTCACGCGCTTGGGGCTTTATCCATGAAGAGGGTATCATCGGCAAAGCAGCTTATAAGTGGATATTCGTAACTTTTACCGATGAACCAGTTTTATTTGGCAAACATCTACCAAAAGGTATATCCTTTAGTAGAGCTGGGGCTATAAATTAGCTTCTAACTGCTTGAATAAAAAGTAAGTTTTTCTGTTGAGGAGAATGGGGAATATGTTCGGTCGACAACAAGCAAAAAATAAAATCATGAATAGACAGTATCAAGATGGTATGACAGCCGCTGGCTGGATGATTATCATGGCGATTGTTTTGTTTTTCATGTACTTAGCGATTAAATTAGTTCCAGCCTACATGGAGTACTTTAGTATCAAAAGCTCTATTCAGTCAGTAGCTGAAGAGGCCGACTCCAACAGTAGTAAGTCTGACATTGAGCGTTTAGTTGCTGGCCGCTTTAGTGTTAATAATATTGATATCATTAAGGCTAAAGACGTTGAGATTAAAGAAATTACAGGCGGTAAGGCACTATATGTTGAATATGAAAATCGTATTTCGTTGTTCGGCAACGTTAGCGCTCTTGTCGAGTTTAAACACGAAGAACCATTGAATTAACGTGAGTCTGTTTCTGCCAAGATGAGTCATCGCCAACAACAAATTGATCGGTTTTGCAGTCGTCTTGGCTATCAATTTTCAAACCCTAAGCTCATTCATAAAGCGCTTACGCACCGTAGCGCCTCTAACCATCATAACGAACGTCTCGAGTTTTTAGGTGATGCTGTACTCGGTATGGTTATTGCTAAAGCACTGTTTGCTCAGTTTCCTCAAGTTGATGAGGGGCAATTGAGCCGTATGCGCTCCAGCTTGGTGAAAGGAAAAACATTAGCCGTTATCGCCAAAGAAATTGATTTGGGTGATTACATTCAGCTTGGTGAAGGCGAGCTTAAGAGCGGGGGGTTCCGTCGAGCCTCTATTCTCGCAGACGCCTTTGAGGCAGTGATTGGAGCGGTTTATTTGGACTCTGGTTTTGAGCAGGCTAACCGATTGATTCTTGACCTTTATGGTAAGCGACTCACTGCCCTTGACCCCTCTGAAGTGAAGAAAGACCCAAAAACTCGCCTTCAAGAATTACTACAGTCTCGCCGGTTTTCACTTCCAGAGTATGAGTTATTAAGCGTGACCGGTGAAGCTCACCAGCAAACGTTCGAAGTGGTTTGTATCATTTCTGAAAAATCGATAAAGACTTTTGGCACAGGAAGTAGCCGGCGTAATGCAGAGCAGTTGGCGGCTGAAAAAGCTTTTTCCGAATTACAAAAGACCCTTGCGTCATAAGTTGAGTCATCATGTCTGATAAACCTGAACACCAAGATAATTTCCGTTGTGGCTACGTTGCTGTATTAGGTCGTCCAAATGTCGGCAAATCCACTTTAATGAATCATATTCTTGGTCAGAAAGTTAGTATAACCTCAAGAAAGCCTCAGACGACTCGCCACCGAGTGCTGGGGATCTATACGGATGATGAAGCGCAGATTCTATTTGTTGACACGCCAGGAATCCATCGGCAAGAAGCTCGAAGTATTAATCGTTATATGAATCGTGCAGCAGCAAGTTCCATGACCGATGTTGATGTGTTGTTGCTAGTCGTCGATGGAACTCAATGGACTGACGATGACGAACTTGTTTTAGAAAAACTGTCACAAGCAAAAGGTAAGAAAATCCTGTTCGTTAATAAGGTGGATAAGATAGCTGACAAAGAGGCGCTGTTACCGCATATTGCTCACATTACCGAACAGTGCCATTTTGACGCTGTATTCCCTGGTTCAGCGCTTCGCGGACATAATCTTGAAGAACTGACCAAGACTCTAAAGCAGTGGCTACCCGAAGGTGGTTTGTTTTATCCAGAAGATTATATTACGGATCGCAGTGAACGCTTTATGGCGGCAGAGCTGATTCGCGAGAAACTGATGCGCTCGTTAGGCGAGGAAATTCCGTATTCGTCAACTGTAGAAATTGAGCAGTTTAAGTTTAAAGATAACGGGGTGCTTCATATCAATGGTCTTATCCTAGTAGAGCGGTCTGGTCAAAAAGCGATTATCATTGGTAAAAGCGGGCAACGTCTGAAGCAAATTGGGCGTGATGCGCGTATCGAAATGGAAGAGCTGTTTGACTGTAAGGTGTTTCTTGAGCTTTGGGTCAAAGTCAAAGATGGCTGGGCCGATGACGAGAGAGCATTAAAATCATTAGGCTATGATGAGCATCAATGAACAGTGTTGAGCTGACACCATCATTTGTCCTCCACTCTCGCCCCTTTAAAGAGTCTAGCCTCATCCTCGAATTGTATACCCTTGAGTATGGCCGGTGTAATGTTTTGGCACGAGGTGTTAGGGGGAATAAAAAAAGTCAAAAAAGAGCACTGTTGCAGCCCTTCCAGCCACTTGCCATTAGCTGGGTGGGGCGTAGTGATCTCAAAACACTTAAGCAGTTTGAAGCCAGCAGCCCAAGCTTTTCACTGGTCGGCATTCCAAGCCTGTCTGGTTTGTATATGAATGAATTAATGATGAAGTTATTAATTCAGTGGGATCCGCATCCCGATATTTTTGAAGCTTACCATCATTCCCTGTCTCGATTGAGTCAAAAAGCAAATCCTGCGGTGGTGTTACGTGAATTCGAGCTCTCACTTATGGATGAGTTAGGCTACGGTATTGATTGGTCACACGATATACATGGTGATTCAATAGAAAAAGAGCTCGATTATGGTTTTTTACCGCAGCAAGGTTTTGTTTTATTGGCGCACGCACCAAAGGACTCCCTCAAAGCCCAAGGCAAGCATATTAGAGCTATCGGTGAGCGTGATTGGCAAGAAACGGGCAGTTTAGCTTTAGCTAGGAAGGTCTGCCGGGCTGTCATCGACCCATTAGTTGGTTACAAAGAATTGAATAGCCGTAAACTTTTGCAGCAAACGCTTGCTATTCTTTAGAGTTATGGAAGCTTTTGTCTGTCATCTCTGTTGCTGTTAAAATCAGATTCAATTGCAGTGTGAGTGGTATTGGTTGGTTTGAACCAGTGATAACCAAACACTTTCACAACTCAGGCTTGCATACCCTTTCACTATAGATTTTTAATGGATAATGGCATGAAAAATCCAATTTTATTGGGCGTTAATATTGACCACATAGCGACAGTACGAAATGCACGCGGTACCGATTACCCAGATCCGGTACAAGCAGCGTTTGTTGCTGAGCAGCATGGTGCGGATGGGATCACAGTACATTTGCGTGAAGATCGACGTCATATTACCGATCGTGACGTCGAGATTTTAGCAAGCACTATTCAGACTCGAATGAATTTAGAGATGGCGGTTACTGATGAGATGCTTGCGATAGCTGAAAAGACCAAACCGACTTACGTGTGCCTTGTGCCAGAAAAGCGTGAGGAGCTTACGACCGAGGGTGGCCTTGATGTTGTAGGGCAAGAAAGCAAAATAAAAGAAGCTTGCCAGCGCATGGCTGATGCAGGAATTCAAGTATCGCTGTTTATTGATGCTGACGAAAAACAAATTGATGCGGCGGCTAGAGTTGGCGCCCCTCTTATTGAACTGCATACGGGGCACTATGCCGATGCAGAGAGTGAGCACCTGCAAGAGCTAGAGCTTGTGAAAATTCAACGTTCTGTAGCTCATGCTGTGAGCCAAGGGCTGCAAGTGAATGCCGGTCATGGCTTACAGTATCACAACGTACAACCAATCGCCGCCATTAAGGAGATTGTTGAGTTGAATATCGGACATGCCATTATTGGACGTGCTTTATTTAGCGGCTTAGACAGCGCTGTAGCAGAGATGAAAAAATTAATGGTGGAAGCGCGTCAATGGCCATATTTGGCGTAGGTACTGACATTGTTAAGTTTGATCGCCTAGAGCGCTCATTGGAGCGCCATGGTGATAAGTTCGCTGAGCGGATCTTGTGTGCTACGGAACTTGAGCTCTATAGCGCTAAGAACAATAAGGTCGCTTTTCTGGCGAAACGTTTTGCTGCGAAAGAAGCTATCAGTAAAGCTTTAGGCACAGGCATGCGAAAGGGCATCGATTTTAAGCATTTAGAAATAAGCAATGATGAGCTCGGTAAGCCCCAAGTAACGCTACACTCTCATGCAAAAGTATGGGCGAGGGAGCAGGGTGTTGCAGCTGTCCACTTGAGTATCAGTGATGAAAAAGATTCGGCGGTTGCTTTCGTTATAGCTGAAAAGGAAGCCTTATCCACGAAGTCCTAACATTAAAGGAGTAAAGCTCAAAGGTTATTATGGTTAGTCAGAATTACCTATCTTTGGTCGGCGAGAGAGCCGACAGCCCGGAAGTTAAGCAGTTTTTTCATAAGCATCAAACCAGCTGGAGTGCTGTTGATATCTACAATGGGCGTGCCACGACCTCCGCAAGTTTAGAGCTGTATGATTCAGCTTTAGAGCTTGAGTTTGTAAAATGTTTATCACCAAAGTCAGAAGTCACCCAGCAAGCCAAAGACTTTATTCTAAGCAGCATTTCCATTGCGAATCATAACGCCAGTGACGACCAAGTGATTGGCAATATTGTAGGCCCTATTCGTTTAGCGAGCCGCTTTGATGATATTGCCAAGGTCTTGGGGAAGGATTATGAGGAAAATCGTTATCAGGGGACTTATTGCTGGCGTTATGACGGTGTAACCGTCGAGATCGACTACGAAACCACTCAAGAGCGTATTAACTACATTCTATTATCCTCAAACTCCCCAGAAATAGTGGCGATTAAGGAAGTCGAGGAAAACCTATCTGATGGTGTTTTATCACGAGACGAGTCAGAAGACTTGGGCATCGAGCCACCTGACTTACCTTATGAGGATGAGCCGGTGACGCTGGACTACGATAATGTTCCTGTTGTGGAGCGTCAGCCAAGCGGCAGAGTAGGGATCATTGCCATTATCTTCGCTCTAATAGCAGCCTTAATTTTTTATGATGATGTTGCTAACCAAATAAGCCAAGTACTTTGATTAGTCAAGAAACAAGTCTTTTTGGATCTTGTCTTCATACTCTGGATTATAAGCGTATTGGCTAAAGTCGCTGACTTTAGCGGCTTTCAGCACTTCCTCATCAATCAACCACAGCCCAGTGTAGTTTCGACTTGGATGAGTCAATATTACATGAGCCGCATCAGCCATAATTTCAGGCTTTCTGGCGTAGTTCAAAGTATCTTTGTCACCTACCGCGAACTCAATTGCGGCGGTAGCAATGTAAGTTTGTGGCCATAGCGTGTTCACAGCAACACCATATTCTTTAAACTCTTCTGCCATACCTTTACTGAGAATACTCATGCCGCATTTAGATAAGGTGTAAGGGCTAAAATCTTTCACCCACTTAGGAGATAAATTGACTGGTGGGGACAGGCTAAGGATATGTGGGTTGTCTGATTGTTTTAAATAGGGCAGTGCATAGTGACCAAAACAGTAGACCGCACGCGAGTTGATTTGCTGCATTAAGTCGTATCGCTTTGGTGAGGTGTTTTCAACCGTGGTTAGGCTGATGGCTCCTGCGTTATTGATGACTGCATCGATACGACCGAATTTTTCGCCTATTTGGTCGCACAGTTTTTTGATTTGCAGCTCTTTGCGGACATCTAGCGCCACGGGGATAGCCTCTCCGCCAGCGTCTTCGACTTCTTTGGCAACCGTGTGAATCGTACCTGGTAATTTCGGATGGGGCTTATCCGATTTCGCGGCGATAACGATGGTTGCACCTTCTTGGGCGAAGCGTAATGCCATCGAACGACCAATGCCACGGCTGGCGCCAGTGATGATGATGACTTTGTTTTTTAAGCTCGGCATTAGAGTAGTTTCCTGATATTGTTTTTTAAAGCTTCTGGCTTCGACACAGAGCCGAACCTATCGACCACTTTGCCGTTTTTGTCGACAAGAAACTTAGTGAAGTTCCATTTTATTTTTTGAGAGCCTAAGAAACCTGTCGCTTCTTTTTTCAGGTGTTGGTAAAGCGGGTGAGCTGAATCTCCATTGACATCAACCTTTTGAAACAAAGGAAAAGAGATATTAAAGTTAAGGTCACAAAAATCTTTGATGTCCTCATTGGTGCCCGACTCTTGTTTGCCAAACTGGTTGCATGGGAAGGCTAAGATTTCCAAGCCTTGCCCCTGGAACTCTTGATACAGTTTTTCTAGGCCTTCATATTGTGGTGTGAAGCCGCATGCGCTGGCAGTGTTTACAATCAGTAACACTTTTCCTTGGTAGTCCTTCAGCGAAACTTCTTGCCCGTTATTTAAAACTGCTGAGTAATCGTATATGGTAGACATGATTTTTCCTCGAGAGTGCCTTTTAGTTACTCTAGCTTTGGTGGTTGGGCCTGTCAATCTAGAGTGAATATCATTGTCGAGTGAAGCATAAATAACGAATCAACAACTTCAAAGAGATTGCTATGACATTGAAATATCTCCCTTTGGCGCTAGTGGCGTCATGCCTATTAAGTGTTAGCGCGATGGCCAAACAAGCTCCAAGCTTCGATGAAGCTGACCTTAAGGTTGCCGCAGAATTGCGCGACCAAGCGTTAAATAGCTCATTAGATTATGAAATCGTTGAGTCACTCACAACAGAGGTTGGCCCGCGCATGGCTGGCACGCCAGGTGATGCGGCCGCGGTCAAGTGGGGAGTGGCTAAGTTAAAAGAGCTTGGATTTGACAAAGTATGGACTGAGCCTGTGACCTTCACGACTTGGAAGCGCGGAGTTGAAATGGCGGAAGTCATCGCACCTTATCCGCAGCCACTAGTCATCACAGCGCTTGGCTTTAGTGTGGCTACACCTGAAGACGGTTTGTCAGCGGAAATTATTCAGTTTGATGATCTGGATGCTTTGAAAAATGCCCCCGAGGGTATTGCTGAAGGCAAGATCGTTTTTATTAAGAACCGAATGGAGCGCGCTCGTGACGGATCTGGCTATGGCCCAGCGGTGGCTGCACGAGGTCAGGGTGCTTCACAGGCCGCTGCAAAAGGTGCGGTTGGTATATTGATTCGCTCGATTGGTACTGACAGTGACCGAATGGCGCATACTGGCATGATGCGTTATGACGAAGGCATCAAGAAAATTCCAGCCGCAGCGCTATCAGCACCAGATGCGGACTTGCTGGAGAATATGATCCGTCGTGGTAAGCCCGTAACCGTGAAAATGACTATCGGTGCGAAGCAAGGTGGAGAATATACGAGTCATAATGTCATTGGAGAGGTTACAGGGAGCGAAAAGCCAGAAGAGTACGTCATCATAGGCGCTCACCTCGACTCTTGGGATTTGGGTACTGGCGCGCTTGATGATGGTGCTGGTATTGGCATTACTACAGCGGCAGCGAAGTTGATCTTAGGCTTACCCGAGCGCCCGAAACGTTCTATTCGTGTGATTATGTTTGCCAACGAAGAGCAAGGTCTTGTAGGTGGTAAAGCTTACGCTGAGGCCCATAAAGATCATATCAAAAATATCATCACGGCGGCTGAATCTGACTTTGGAGCGGGGAAAATTTGGCGGATTGACTCGAAGGTGAAGCCTGAAGCTATACCTGCAGTTAAGCAGATGGCTGAGGTAATGGAACCTCTTGGTATCAGCTACGGCAATAACCAAGCAGGGGGAGGACCAGACTTAATTCCTCTGCGTGGTAAAGGTATTTCGGTGTTTTCCTTACGTCAAGATGGTACTGACTACTTTGATTACCACCACACGCCGAATGATACCCTGGATAAAATTGATCCAGAGGCGCTACGTCAGAATACAGCGGCTTATGTGATCTTTGCCTATTTATCTGCTCAGATGAATGGTGATTTTGGTACTGGGTTTCACCAAAAATAGATGAATCTATCTGCTCGGATGTGTTATCTTTTGGTTTTCGTTCATAGACAAAAGCAGAGGTCAGCATGTCCGAGTTAGTAACTTCCCAAGTTATTAATCACGTCTTACACATTGAGTTTCATCGCGCAGATAAGAAAAATGCGCTGACATCGGATATGTATCGTGCCATGTCGTCTATATTGGCTCAGGCCAAGAAAGATGATGATGTTAATGTGGTGCTATTTAAAGGAAGCGAAGGTTGCTTTTGCGCAGGCAATGACATCGCGGACTTTTTAGCAGAGCCGGTATTAGAAGAAGGCACACCTGTCATGAAGTTCTTACATGAAGTGTCGAATTTTGATAAGCCGATGGTTGCCGCTGTTTCTGGTCCTGCTGTGGGTATCGGGACGACACTCCTATTACACTGCGATCTAGTTTACGCGACCGATCAAACTTACTTCAGTTTGCCTTTTGTTGATTTAGGACTGTGTCCTGAAGCTGGCTCAAGCTATTTACTACCGCGCCAACTGGGTTATGTCAGAGCTGCTGAGCTCTTGTTATTGGCAGAGCCTTTTGATGCGCAAAAGGCTGAAAAGCTGGGGATTATTAACGATATTGTTGGTGTTGATAATTATATTGAAATAGCGCAACAAAAAGCAGAAAAACTGGCCTCTAAACCAGCCCACGCTTTAAGGGTTAGTCGTCAGCTCATTCGCTCTAATTCGGGCCTCGTCAGTAAGGCAATCGAGCGTGAAGCCCGGAGCTTTTCTGAGTTACTTGGTAGCGCAGAAGCTAAAGCAATCTTCAAAAGTTTTCTAGAGAAATAGGCGATTAGTAATCGTCTTCGTCGTCTTTGTAAGGCTGAGGTTTAACGCCTTTAGGAACTTTAAATTTATTGTTTCTTTTCAAGACGAATAAAGTCGCGCCAATAATCGCGAAAATCAGTAACGTGATCAGTATGGCTTCCCACATATAAACTCCTTTATTCAGAACAAATGGTATAAACGTACTTTCTAGCTAAGCTTTCTAAGCGAGAGGTAATATGGTCTTTCCCACCAATATCTTTTTGTCTCAAAATATCTTTTAAGAACTCAACAGGGAACTCTTCTAGTGCTTTATCAGCAATGGGCTTATAGCTGATATGCCAAGGCTCGCAAGCAACGCCTCCTTTATCTTCTCGATAAGGTTTAAAAAAACCGAACTTTTCTAAGTTATAATCTAGCCACTCGTCAAGATTAGAACAAGGGCCACCTTCGTCAAACTCTTCTTGAGTCAGCTTAACCTCATAACCTTGATCAATAGACGCTGCGTCAAACACATCAAAATCTGTTCCCCAGTGGTGACGACTGGTTCCTGGGATCGCTGAGTAATGCAAAATAGCGTTAACGCGCTCTTGTGGCGTAAGCTCAAAGGACTGAACTGTAGTGCCATCTCGTAAATTCAATTCCACGTCATTGTTAAACTTGTTGTTCCAGATTTCAGCTTGTCTCTCAAAGCTTCTGTAACTGCTGACAATACGTAGCGGTACGCCATCCATCTCTGACTGACGAATTAACTTTGCGATGGGAATTAAAACTTCATGGTGACACTGAAAAGTTTGTCCAAGCAGTTCACTATTGTTTTCGATGTTGATTAGATGATCTTGGTTAAGGCCAATCAGCTGTTCTGGTGTCATCATAGAATTATCAGGCATCATAATTTACTGTTCGTTAGCAAGTAGGTGTTTAAGTACACCATAGTAAATATCAACCAACTTTCTTAAGTCATTGATGTTCACACACTCATTTATTTGGTGAATGGTTTTATTCACAGGACCAATCTCGACCACTTCCGCACCGGTTTTTGCGATAAAGCGACCATCAGAGGTGCCTCCACTGGTCAATGCTTGAGTCTCTATATTACAAGTCTCTTTAATCACATTCTTTGCAGCAGTCAGCAAATTTCCTTCTGGTGTTAAAAAGGGTTCGCCATTAAGTTTCCAGTTAAGCTCGTAGTCTAATTGGTGGCTGTCTAGAATATCAATAACGCGTTGTTTTAGGCCTTCAGCGCTAGACTCTGTGGAATACCGAAAATTGAACTCAACATATTTTTCCCCGGGAATAACATTGGTCGCGGTTCCTGCGTTCTCAATAGCAATCTGGAAGCTCGTCGGTGGGAAGAACTCATTGCCATCATCCCAGTGTTCTTCGGCTAGAGCATGAAGCGCTTGATACGATTTATGAATGGCATTATCTGCAAGGTGCGGGTAGGCGACGTGACCTTGTGTGCCTAACACTTTTAAGAATCCGGTTAATGAACCGCGACGTCCATTTTTAATGACGTCACCAAGCTGAGCTGTACTTGACGGTTCACCCACAACACAATAATCAATTGCTTGGCCCCGTTTCATCAATTCTTCTACCACACGTACGGTACCATTAATAAATGGACCTTCTTCATCGCTAGTGATGAGGTATGCGATGGAGCCTTTGTGTGCTGGATGGTCAGTTACAAAGCGCTGTGTTGCGGCTAACATAGCGGCAAGACTGCCTTTCATATCGGCTGCACCGCGACCGAATAAGTAACCGTCTTTTTCCGTCGCCTCAAAGGGTGGTGTATGCCAGTCTTCGAGATTGCCAGCTGGAACTACATCGGTGTGGCCAGCAAATACAAACACAGGTCCTTGAGTTTTTCCTTGGCGCATAGACCAAAAATTTTGCGTGTCTTCAAAGTCCATAATTTCGTGATTGAACCCTTGCTGGCTTAATAGCTCCATCATGTATTTTTGGCAGCCAGCATCTTCTGGGGTGACAGATTCACGATTAATTAGGTTTTTGCTTAACTCAAGAACATCAGTGCTCATAAAAGGCCTTAACTAAAAATGGATTGGTACTGCTCGGGTTTAAAGCTTAAGTGAACCTCACTGTCTGTGACTAAGACAGGACGTTTAATTAAGGTTACTTTGTCTTTCATCAGGTCAATCGCAGACTCACGATCAATATTGTCTTTTACATGCTGATCAAGAGGACGCCACGCAGTACTTCTTTTATTCAAAAGTTTTTCCCAGCCAATCGCTTGATCCCAAGCTTCTAGCGTTGAGCGATCGAGTGGGTTTTTGCGGTAGTCAATGAATTCATGCTCAATGCCTTCTGCCTCAAGCCACTTAACTGCTTTTCTGACAGTGTCACAATTTGGAATGCCGTAAATTTTTACCATATTAACACCTAGCCTTAACCTTGCTCTTTGCCTAAACGTAGCAGTTCATTGACGCTTGTCTTAGCGCGAGTTTTGGCATCTACCTGCTTAACGATAACCGCACAGCTCAAACTGTATTTGCCACACTTTGATGGCAAGCTTCCTGGAACGACTACTGAGCCGGCTGGGACGCGACCATAAGTCACTTCGTCAGTAAGACGGTTATAGATTTTAGTGCTTTGTCCAATGAAAACGCCCATAGACAAAACAGCACCTTCTTCTACGATAACGCCTTCGACCACTTCAGAGCGTGCGCCGATGAAACAGTTATCTTCAATAATTGTTGGGCCTGCCTGTAATGGCTCTAATACGCCACCAATACCAGCACCGCCAGATAGGTGTACATTTTTACCGATTTGAGCACACGATCCTACGGTTGCCCAAGTATCGACCATAGCACCTTCGTCAATGTAAGCCCCGATGTTTGTGTAACTTGGCATAAGCACGACGTTCTTGGCAATATATGAGCCGTGACGCGCAATGGCGTGTGGAACTACTCGAGTGCCGTCGGACTTAAACTCGTCTTCTGACATGCCTTGGTATTTCATTGGTACTTTATCGTAAAACTGAGCTAAATCAGTGTTGATGACTTTATTGTCATTTAAGCGGAACGAAAGTAACACCGCTTTTTTTAGCCACTGATTAACAACCCAGTCACCATCTTTTTTCTCAGCAACACGGGCCTGACCTGAGTCAAGAAGGTTAAGAGCTTCTGTGACAGCTTCTTTAACTTCTGCTGGTGCTGAACTTACCGATAAGGTATCTCTGTTTTCAAATGCTTCTTCAATGATTGTTTGTAACGACATAGTTGGTCCTATAATTTGATTTGAGTTAAGCGTTAATCGCTTGTTCAAGATGTTGTGTAATTTCTTTAATCTTAGCTTTATCAGTAATCGGGCGATTATCGCGATCACTGATTGTAAAGGTATCTTCGACGCGTTCACCCAGCGTCACAATTTTTGCGGAGTGAACTTCAATATCACAGTCACGGAATGCTTGCCCAATATTGGCTAAGAGGGCCGGGCGGTCAAGCGCAGTGATTTCAAGAGTTGTAAATGGACTGGTGTGATTATTAACAAACTCGATGCGCGTTTTAACTGTAAAATATTTCAAGCGTGTTGGGACCGCTCGGCTAACAGAAACACCGCGGCTTTCTATATCTGTTAGACCATCGATCAAGTTATCCTGAATTTCTTGAATACGCTGTTCATACGACAAAGGGTGACCCTGTTCATCCAACACGATAAACGTATCCAAGCACAATCCTTTGGGTGACGTAAAAAGAGTCGCAGCTTGGATGTTCAAGTGGTTCTGGCTAAGTAAAGCTGTAATTGCAGCGAATAAGTCAGGCTGATCTTCCACAGCAATGAAAACTTCGGTGCCAGCTTGAGAGCGGTGGTTTTTGATCGCCACATAAGGTAGCTCTGGTTGTGACAATAACTGCTCGGTTTGCCAGATGATTTGCTCAGGGTGGTAGCGCAGTAGGTAATCATTGCCCAGTTCGGTTAGTAATTCGCGAACTGGTTCAATCGAGTCACCTGTTTTAGTGAACTGTTCTAATACCTGTTGGCGAGTGTCTTCCATCATTTCGGTTTGATTCGCGCGAGGTGTAGACTGCGTTAAGTAGTGCTTGGTTGCTAAGAACAGTTCCTTTAACAATGACTCTTTCCATGAATTCCACAAAGTTGGATTCGTGGCTCGAATGTCGGATACCGTTAAAACGTACAGAAGCTCTAAGTGTAAAATTGAAGGGATCCGATCGGCAAAGCTTTCGATAACATCAGGGTCGCTAATGTCTTTGCGCTGTGCGACTAAAGACATGATCAAATGATTTTTTACCAGCCAGGATATGAGCTCCGCAATATGCTTTTCTAGACCAATGGATGTCGCATACTCAAGCGCATCGACAGCACCAAGCTCTGAGTGATCACCGCCACGACCTTTGCCAATATCGTGAAAAATAGCGGCTAAGTATAGTGGTGTCGGATCAACCAAAGTTTTCATGATTTTTCGACACAATGGAAATTCATGTTGAAACTCAGGTTTGTTATAGCGAATGATGTAGCGCAATAAAAATAAGGTATGTTCATCCACGGTATATGCATGAAACAAGTCGAACTGCATCTGACCTTCAATTTGTGCAAACTTTGGAATCATGGCGCCGAGAATATTGGTTCGCTTCATTAAAGCGAAGCCGCGACTCGTGAGTTGCTTTGTCGCTAAGAATTCTTTGAAGTAACTGACATTAATGGGGTCGCGTCGGTATTTGCGGTTAACCATTTGCTGGCTGGAACGGATTTTACGCATGGTTTTTGCTTCAATTTGGATAATGTCCGGATTGATAGCAATGTGCCTAAATATTTTGATTAAGGCGTGAGGCTTGCGTAAAAACAAGTCGGGTTGTTTAATACCAATACGCTGATTGTGAAGATAAAAGTCATCATCAAGATCAATTCGCTCGACCTCTTGGTTGCTCTGCAAGTATTCCTGTTCAAAGATTTGCAGGAATAATTCATTGAGGTTACGAATTATCATCACAGCGCGGTAATATCGCTGCATTAGATGCTCTACCGCCAGTTTGTTATCGTGATCTTCAAACCCCATCCATTCGGCAACTTTTTTCTGATGTTCGAAAAGTAATCGGTCTTCGCGTTTCCCACTGAGGACATGTAACGCGAAGCGAACTCGGTGAAGAAATTGCTGGCCATTGAGCAAGCTACGGTATTCGCGTCGAGTGAAAATTCCATATTTGATTAAGTCATGGAGGCTGCTACTTTTAAAATGTTTTAAAGTTATCCATTGGATGACTTGGAGGTCTCTTAGTCCACCAGGGTTCGACTTGATATTGGGCTCAAGGTTAAATGACGTTTCTTTAAATTTGATGTGTCGTGCTGTTTGCTCATCCAGTTTTGCACGAAAAAACTTTCTGGAAGGCCAAAAGTCTGGTTGTTTAATTCTAGAATTTAAATCTTTGAGTAACCCTAAATCGCCACACAAGAAACGTGACTCAATTAAATTGGTGGCGACAGATATGTCTTCTAGTGCTAAAGATTCGCATTGATCAATCGTTCGTACGCTATGGCCAACCTCTAAGCCAATGTCCCATAGGAAGGCTAGCCAAGACTCCAGCTCTAAATTACGTTCAGGAGCTTCCTCTCCACCATTTTCCTCATTAAGTAGCACCAGGATATCAATATCAGAATAGGGCTGAAGCTCTTCACGCCCATAACCGCCAACTGCGATTAGAGTGGAACCAGTGTTTACCGAAAACTGTGACCAGCTAGTTACTAGAATGTGATCCATAAGAGCACTGCGTGCACGCAACAGCTGAATGATGCTGGTGCCTTTTTGAAACTGTTTAGTCAGTGCGTCTAAGCCTGCTTGGAGATAGTTCTTATAGACTTTAAGGCGATCAGGGCCTTCAGCCGACTGGCTCTTTTTGAGCAAATCGGCTGCTTTTGGAAGGTAATTAAACTTATCAGGACTTGCCACTCACGGTTCCTGTTTAGAAGGGTTCTTCTTCTCGACGAGTCAAAACTTCGACGCCAGTGGCCGTAACGAGTAAGGTATGTTCCCACTGGGCAGATAATGATTTATCTTTTGTCAAAACTGTCCAGCCGTCTTTTTTGTTGTGCTTAACGTGGCGTTTGCCAAAGTTAACCATTGGCTCGATAGTAAAAGTCATGCCTTCTTGTAGCTCGACACCAGTACCGGGACGACCATAGTGAGTCACCTGTGGCTCTTCATGAAACTTTCCGCCAATCCCATGCCCACAATATTCTTTGACAATTGAATAACCTTTACCTTCAGCGTATTTTTGAATGGCGTAGCCAATATCGCCTAGCTTAGCGCCTGGTTTTACCATATCAATCGCCAAGTAAAGACTTTCTTGAGTGATATCAATCAGTTTCTTGGCTTGTGGTGTTGGCTCACCGACCACGAACATTTTGCTGGTGTCACCGTGGTAACCATCTTTAATTACGGTAACGTCTAGATTAAAAATATCACCATTTCGTAGAGGCTTCTTGTTTGGGATGCCGTGACACACAACATCATTCACCGAAGTACAGATGGATTTTGGGAAACCACCATCTGTGGCTATGGGTTGTGTTGGGTTACCTTCTTCATCCAAGGTCACTGGGTAGACTGAACCACCATAATTCAAAGTGGCTGGGTAGCCACCTTGCTTGTGTACGATATGGTCGTGACAGATGCGATCGAGCTCTTCAGTGGTCACGCCTTTTGTAACGTGTTGACCAATCATTTCAAGAACTTCTGCTGCCAAACGGCCAGCGACTCGCATCTTTTCAATTTCTTCAGGGGTCTTAATCTGAATGCCCATACAATAACCGATGATACCTTATTTGTTTGATATGACTTGCGCAGAGCTAAGCCAATAAAATAGGCGTCTATTCTAACGAATTGTATGCGACAAGGGAAACGCGATAGAGCGACTTGTTAGAACTTAATAGAATGGTTAAATGGATCGCTTCAGCGACTTTATGAGTCGTTCTTTGTTGACTTACGCTTTTTGATTTCCGTGCCAATTCCCATGATAAGGCCAATGGCGACACCAATGCCCATTCCTAACATCATATTGCTCATAGCAACGCCTAATGCCGCTCCAACCCCTACACCAATGGCGATATAGGCTCCGACATAGGTAGTACCATGGTTACCTTCTGGTTGCTTGTTTTGCATAGGTTTTATCAAATCAAGAAGTTATAGTCATTATGATAGACTTCTTGACTGTAAAATTAAACCATAAAAAAGCGGCCGCTGAGGACCGCTTTTCAATAAGGATCGTTTTTGCACTGTTACATCGCGTCTCTTAGGGTCGATGCGAGCTGTTTTGCATCATAGTACTGGCCATCGGAGCTAGGTTTTTCTCCACTACCAATGACTATTTCTAGTGAGCTACTGTATTTATTACGTTCAGTACCAGAATCTACTGAAACTGTCGTTGTGTAGGCGGGACGACGACGGGTTTCGCAGCCGAGTAGGCCACAGTCACGCTCAATGACGTCGGTTCTGGTGACTTCAGTGTGTCCTGGCGTGTGGCGGGTTTGTTTGTCAGAGGTTCTATCGACAACTTGGAACCATGAACCGCCTTCTTGTAAAGTCAGTTCTGCTGCTCTCAGCAGAGCATAGTCCTTAACCGTATTTTGGCTTGTAGACGTATTGCCATTAAAGCCTATTCGATAACGGTTGTCGCTAATCTTGGTGCTGTAATAACCGTAATCTTCTGCAGTTTCCGCAGGCGCATACGCTGTTTTGCTGGAACACCCTGCGAGAATGAAGCAGATAGAAATACATACTAACTGTAATGCTTTCATCATATTGCCTCTCGGATTA
The DNA here is from genome assembly GCF_020005165.1 of Kangiella taiwanensis. Lineage (GTDB taxonomy): Bacteria > Pseudomonadota > Gammaproteobacteria > Enterobacterales > Kangiellaceae > Kangiella > Kangiella taiwanensis. Next base: position 415,024 of record NZ_JAHCLT010000002.1, on the reverse strand, counting down.
AAGGTTCTTAACCAATATAACGTCTAGCAATAATTACTGCAACTTATTGAAAAATAAGAAATAAGGGTTTTCCCCTAGCTTATTTATAGTTGTATATGAACAAGCTACTCACTTCTTAAAGAGATCGTCCATATTATTAAAACCCTTAAACTCTAGCGCATTGCCTGATGGGTCATTAAAAAACATTGTCGCTTGTTCGCCTGGTTTTCCCTCGAATCGGATGTAGGGTTCGATAACAAACGGCACGTCACTTTGATTGAGATGTTCTGCGAGCTTTCTCCACTGCTGCATGTCCAAAACCACGCCAAAGTGTGGAATTGGAACGCCATGACCGTCAACGCGGGAAGTGTTCGACGCTTCTGGCTTCATGGATTCATCTAAGTGCACGACCAGTTGATGACCATAGCAGTCGTAGTCGATCCAATGGTCGCTCGAACGGCCTTCATTAAAACCAAGTAGCTCGCCATAAAATTGACGTGCTTTATCCAAATCGTGAACTGGGATGGCTAGGTGGAAAGGTTGCGGCATTGCAAATGGCCCTTAGTTTTAGTGTTATTTAAATGCTTATAGCGGCTTTTTGACTTCTACTTTAGCTCCGTCATTTAAGATAGAGTCATCCTCTTGGCGCTTGTCTCGATCGAGAGTCGGCTCGCAATAGCGCGCTGCATTAGGTTTTCGCTCGCCTGATGTGGCGGGATCGTGATACATACGACACCATTGTAGGCTGCCCTTTATAGGCTCTGCGTCTTCTTTTGCTGTTCTGTTGGAGTCACTAGAGCAACCTAACACTCCAAAAGCCAAGGCCATTGAAAGGATTAGAGAATAATACTTCATATTGACACACTCCTATTTTATTGAAGGACACTTTTATCCTATCAGAAAGGCAGGGAGGACTAAAAGTTAATCATAAGCGATGAATTTTAATTTTATGTAAGAAACTTGGTTTTGATTTCGTCTATAGTAGTGAGGCCACTTAAATGGGGAAAACCGTTGAAAAAGCAACAGAAGCAGCACATTGCTGAATTAGCAAATCAATATGGGCGACAGGTGTTCGCGACAGCTTACCGTATCGTCGGTGATAGTTATCATGCCGAAGATATCACGCAAGAGGTTTACATGAAGCTGTTTAAGAAAACACCTAAGGCGTTCGACAACGTTAAAAACTGGGCTGCTTATCTGACGACTATGGCAACCTCTGCCAGCCTTGATTTATTACGAAAGCATCATCGTTTATCGGAACAGAGTTTTTCTGATGAGGAGTTTACAGGAAATGTTATGCCACTATCTTCGAGCTCTGAACCTACACCAGAAAAGCAGTTTGCTCTGACACAAGACATCCAGCAGCTTAGAGATGCCTTAACAAAGCTTTCTGAGCAAGAAGCAAAAGTGTTCGTTTTACGGTTTGTCGAGGAACTTTCTTACGATGATATTGCCGAGCAGTTATCTCTTACCTCAGGCAATGTTGGCATCATTCTCAATAGAACAAGGCAAAAGTTGGCCCGCTTACTTAGTCACAGTCAGAATACAGGAGAGAAGCATGAAACATACAGCTGATCAACATTTAGATAAAGCGGTTGAAAACCTTAAATCTCAAAAAGCGCTCAGTGAAGAAGCTGATAGAGCACAAGATAGTTTGTTACGAGCTGTTGCGATTGAAGCGGAAGCCGATAACTCAGAACCTAGTCTTGTTCAGAAGTTATCCGCATGGTGGCGAGAAACCTTGAGTTTTTCAGGGCTCAAGCTGGCAGGTTCTATGGGTGCAGCCGCTAGTTTTGCACTAGCTATTTTTATCTTTAGTGCCTCACCGCAGACCTCATTTGCAAGCATGGTGGCCGAATTCAAGAAAGTGAGTAACTTCTTTTACAGCGCGACTATGACAAACTCTGGTCAACACTTAATGGATATAAAAGTCTATTATCGTGATAGCGGGCAGATGCGCATGGAGAGTTATGCTCTAGGTCATAACGGAGAGCCTACTTTCGTGAACATTATGGACATCAACCAAGGCAAAGGTGTTATGAAGTTGTCGGGTGATAATCAAACGGTTCCGTTTGATTTTGAAACAGGAAACACCCAGCAGGGCGTTCAAGACGATCCGCTATACTGGCGCAAGCTAATATTAGACGTTGATCCTGATAAAGCGCAGTCTCTAGGCACGCAAACATTTTATGGCGCTGAATTGAGCGGTTACTTGATTGAGGAAAGTAATATTGAAACCAGAGTCTGGGTTGACCCTAAAAGCCATTTACCGGTAAAAATTAATGTTATCCAAACGCTAGAAGATGGCTCTGCGGGTTTTCAAATGGAGGCTGATGTTACTTACAATCAACGCTTTGAAGATAGTCTGTTCCATTTGAATTAAGCACTGATTGCTTAAGAAAACAGTCCTTAACTGAGTAGCGGTGTCAAAGCCGCTACTTTTATGTTCCTATACTTTCTTAACAAACTGGGACTTGAGTTTCATCGCACCGATTCCTGGAATTTTACAGTCAATGTCATGATCGCCATCGACCAAGCGAATGTTCTTAACTTTTGTGCCGACTTTAACTACCTGGGACGAGCCTTTGATTTTTAGATCTTTAATGACCGTCACTGTGTCGCCGTCCGCAAGCGGGTTACCATTTGAATCTTTAACTGAAGCTTCATCTTGGTCAGAAGCGTCTTGAGACCATTCGTGTCCACACTCTGGGCATACCAGCATGGCCTGATCTTGATATGTATAGGTTGAATCGCATTGCGGACAGTTGGGTAATTGGCTCATTCTGGCTGGGCTTTATTAGGTATGAATGGGGAACATTATAAAGAATTACGATGGTTTGGGTAGGGTTTGACTTAGACAGAATCTTTAGGCGCACCGTCATCACACTTAACACAGTTGAGTTCCTCGCCCAGCATAGAGTCTCGACCCGCGGGTGACACTACCCAAGGCCGGCTAAAGAATGGCGGTTTGTGGCGAACATGTTGACAGTGCCCACAAGCTAACTCTGCGACCCAGTCGTTGTGTTCATCTTTATGGTAACCACGAATTGGCTGTTTCATCTCTGAGTCTCATCAAGATTCAACTTCAAAATATGCTGAGGGCCAAAGTCGCCACCGTGATACAGCTCCTGAGTATCAACAAAGCCACCTTGTTCATAACAATGTTTAGCGGCTGGGTTTTTGCAGTTTACGGTTAAATAAACACTATGGTTATTGGGGTAGTTTGGCGCAAGGTAGTCACGCAGCAGCTGAGTTACTTGCTTGCCAAAGCCATGGCCTTGGTAACGATGATCTATAAAAAATGAACGCAAGCCGATACTGCCAGTCTCGCAAAATTCATAGTTGCTAGAATAGGAAGTGTCGATCAAAAAGAACCCAATGATATTCTTGTCCAATTGTATGACATGACCATGAACAGCCGGACTCAGGTTTTTCAATATGTCAGCAATGGGCTCGACAAATCCAATCTGATTATCCGAAACACGCAACTGAGAAACCTTATCATTTTCTCCGTTTCCCTTAAGCATTGGTTGCAAGCTAAGTGTTGTAGTTGCTCTATTCATGAGGTTCGTGTTCAAGCTCTAATATAGGTTGGTGTGTACTGTTTCTCGACCTAAACCGTGCACAGAAGTGTAGTCAACGCGGTAATTGTAAAGAACAAAGTACTAAGCCTAAAGCACTAGAACCATTGGGTTTTACCGACCTGCTTACCACCTTTATAAACTCTCTTAGCAACAAGCTTTCCTTTGTCACTGTAATGATAAGACTCTCCCTCGCGGTTGCCTTCAACGTAAGTAGATTCAAACTGAGGCTGTCCGTTTGAATGGTATGTGATCTGTTTACCGTGTTTTTTGCCGGCAAGATAGACACATTCCTCAAAAAGCTTCCCTTCATCGGTAAACTGTTGCCAAGGTCCTTCAAGCGCTCCATCTTTATAGAGCTTTTTAAATTTGACCTGTCCTTTACTGTTATAGGATTCGCTTGGTCCCTCTTTAACGCCATAGTGATAGGTTACAAATCCCGTGGTTTTGCCTGAGCTGGAAGATATTGAATAAAAACGGCCATGCTTTTTCCACTTTTGACGTCCATTTACCGTGATCTGTATGTAAAGTCCTTTACTATACTTCGTATTATGAATTTTGTAGGTATCGCCCTGTTTGTCCGTAAACTGAGATTTGTGCTCTAAATTTGCATAATGTTCGGGCTTAACTTGTGTGTAATCAAACGCTTCATCGGCTGCATTGACGCTAATGGAAGCGCTGAGAACAATTGCTATAACTAAATTTAAAGATATAAACGCTAGTTTCATAATATTCCCCTTGTCCTTGTTTTTTATCATATTAGCCTTCTATTAAATATATTGCTATGAGTTCTTAATCGCTGGTACTGTTAAGAATTACCAGCATGATAAGAATATGGAGTGATTATGCCGCTGACTGAATCTGATAACTGTCATATGATTTTTTACACCAACCCTCAATCCAGAGGTCAAATTGCCCGCTGGATGCTTGAGGAAGTCGGTGCTGAATACCGTCAAGAAATCCTTGAGTACGGCCCAGCAATGAAGTCCGAGGAATACTTGAAACTCAATCCGATGGGGAAGGTACCGACAATTGTTCATAATGGGCAAGTTGTGACCGAGTGTTCAGCGATTTGTGCTTATTTGGCTGACGCTTTTCCAGATGCAGGTTTGGCGCCAGAGCTGAGCAAGCGCGCTGACTATTATCGCTGGCTATTTTTCAGCGCAGGGCCCCTGGAAGCCGCTATCGTTAACCGTTCGCTTGAAGTCGCGGTAAAAAAAGAGCAAGAAACCATGGTTGGTTACGGTAATTACGAGCGTGTGTTGGACGTGTTATCGCAACGGTTACTTGAGTCTCCTTACGTTGCTGGCGATGAGTTTACCGCGGCGGACGTCTATGTTGGCTCTCATGTTCTGTGGGGATTGCACTTTGGCACCATGGATGTTCGGGATGGTTTTAAAGAGTATGCTGCTCGAGTTTCAGATAGAGAAGCCTTTAAAGCCGCAAAAAGGCTTGATGAGCAGTTAATCGCTGAGAAAGAGTAAATTACCGGTGTGGGCAGCCAGGCCAACAACATGGCCTGCGCTTGCCTGCTTTGAGATCAAAACTAACACGCTCAATTCTCCGTTGTCGAGTTTCGATTTTCTTGGCGTCTTCTACCCAGCAGATCCATTCATTACGTGCTAACGGAGTAATATCTTCCCAGCGTTCCAACACGTCTTTTTCTGACAAGATGGAGCCACGTAAGTCATCTGGTAGAGAGTGAACTACGCCCTCGGAAATCCTGGAATTAGGCATCGCTAGTCTCTTGATTCGAACTAATGTGTGTATTTATTGTAGATTCACCCCTAGTGAGAGCGGTGACGTAGATTAAGTACAGTATCGATAGTCCGACAGGCATTGCGTGCCACCAGTTGGATAGATACGGTGAACCACTGTTGTAGAAAACAATCAACAGTACGATGGTTATCAGGCTCGACAGCGGCAGAATAATGATCGATGAGTTGAGCAGCGCGAGCTTAAATCCTTTGATGGTGTGAGTGTTCACCGCGCCTGATGCGCTGAAGATGACAAACATCATTTGGAAGCCTGCAAACATGAACTGCAAGAAACAACCAATGATCAAAACGGTGAGTGACATAAAACATTCCCTTGGTAATCTTTTACATCAAGTTTAATATGGCGATTCAGAAAACTGAAGTAGATACTTCAAAGTTTACGAGCTTTACTTGTAGGTGCTTTACAGATGGTAGTGAGTTCCTAGGAAATAAAAAAGGGCAGACCTCGAAAGATCTGCCCTTTGAAATAGAGTGCTAGTAATTAAACCGCAACAATATTTTCAGCCTGAGGGCCTTTCTGACCGTCAGTAACCGTAAACTCAACTTGCTGACCTTCGGCTAAAGTTTTAAAACCTGAGCTACTGATGGCACTGTAGTGTGCGAACACGTCTGGACCATTTTGCTGCTCGATAAAACCAAAACCTTTAGATTCGTTGAACCATTTAACGGTTCCTTTAATTGTATTAGACATAATAATATCCTGTAATTTAAATATAAGGGTGCCTTCAAGAGGCTTGAATAGCTGTAAATGTAGACTGATATTTAGAAACTGCAGGACAAAGAATTAAAAATAAAACAATGAAATGTAGGATGAAAATAGAGACTTCTTTCTAGCTGCCGAGCAGAGTATAGGCTTGTTTACTCCCTGTCTACTTATATTTTGCTTTATTGAGCCAAAAAACGCCTTGCCCAGTTACCCTTATGTTCTCTCTCGCACGCTTCTTCCGTATCAAAACTGATCTGTTTAGCGCTATTGGTTAATGGCACCTCGATCGACTTTAGCTTGTCAGTAATCACTGAAGCTATAAAACTCCCTTGATGTTCCTGCAAGGCTGTTGATAAGGAATCTTCCGTATCGAAAATACACACAACCTCTAAAGACTCTGGAAACGCCTTATAATCCACAAAGTGGGTCAGCCACTCAAAACCCTCAACCGAATCCGTCAGCACATGGCAAGCATCGGTTAGTGTTTTTACGATTAACTTTTCGGTCTTCTTATCACTTTTCTTCATGGGGAGTAGCCTAACACAGCTATGACCGAACAAGGTATTGATATTGCTATAAATCACCCTTGTCCTAAAAACGTTTAACGATTAATCTAATTTGCCAAGGGAGGTCGCTATCAGCTGGAAGCAGTGATTGGCGGTTAACTATGAATAAAGAGGAGTAACCATGAGGTGTATATCGCTTTTACTAACGATATGTATAGTGTTTGGGTGTAGCGTTAAGAATGAGCAGTTAGCGGAAAGACATGTCCCTAATAAAATACAGGTTCTCAACTTTGGCACGTTTCACTTTGGTTATACACCCGATGCACACAAAACCGAGTTTGATGAAGCGTCTGACGATTCCAAACAACAGGCGAGGGAAGTCGCGAGATTATTGGCTCAATTTAAACCGACGATTATCGTGGTTGAAAAGCTCCCAAAGTACGATGAACAGTTGAATCAAGCCTATCAAGAATATTTAAACGATCCCGCAGAGCTTAGCCACAAAGACGGTGAAATCAGCATGATTGCCTTTGAAGTGGGCAGACTAAGTAATGTTAAAAGGCTATACGGTATTGATAACCACATGGGCTATAACTACAGCGTCGGCGACTATATCGAGGGAACTCCTGAACTAACCAACTCTATCGACCCCAAAACTTACCTACAGATTACTAATGAGCCTTATAGAGACCAATCAGAGATTGCAGAGCGTGAGAAACGGTTTGATCAGATGTCGCTACTTGAGAAGTTAAAGCTATTTAATGAGCCAGCTCAAATGGATTACTCGATTAACACTAACGCCGATAAACTGTTGTATGTCGGAATTGATGACGGCTTCGAAGGTGCCGATAACGCTGCCATCTTCTACCAACGCAACATGCGCATCTACTCCAACCTCAACCGCATCCCCATGACCAAAGACGACCGAGTCTTCATTCTCATGGGGCGAGCACACACTGCATTTTTAAGAGAATTTATAAAAAGAAGCCCTAAATTCGAAATGGTGGATACATTAAAGTATTTAGAGGAACATTAACTTTTAGTAGAAGCATCTGTAGGCTAGGTTGCTCTCCAGATAACTAAAGAGTTACCGTTGGGGTTTCACCCCAACCTACGCTTGCTCTTTTAAAATTTCTGAAAAATCGCACTCATTACCAGTCGCTTTAAAATATTTCAGAAGCTCTAGGTTGTAGTTTTTAGCAAAGGTTTTGTCTTTAGGGTACTTCCTATTAGGGTACGTTTCTTCAAAAAAACGTGTATGAGTATCATAAGTAGTATAGAAGAGGATTTCTTTATCTCCGCACTTTACAGACGGGGAAGTCGTAAACCCTATCCCCCAGATCGTTAAGCCACCCCACCCGTCGTACCAGACGAGAAAGTTTAGCTCGTTATTTTTAATATCGTTCCCAATAATCTCTTTTGGGGGTGAGCCGATACATCCAGCAAGAGTAAAGGTTATAATATATAAAAAGAATATCGTATTTTTCATGTTCCCAACTTTTTTGAATTGTGTTGCTGAACAAGAGGAGAGTCAAATCCACCGACGAACTTGTGATTTGTATTTTTGGTACGACTCACCAAACTTGTTATGCATCCAGCGTTCTTCTGGAATGATTTGAAAACGATTCATATAAAGAGCGAACAAGGGTAGGAACAATAAACCAAGTGCGCTACCCAACTTCAAACTCCAAGAGCACAATAGCAGAAGAAAAACCAAATACATCGGGTTACGGCTGAAACGATAGATCCCGCTCACAACCAACTTTTCAGACTTATCAGGAGCTCGCGGATCAACCGTCGTACCTGCTTTCCCAAATCCCCACACCCCAAGAAAAACAATACAACAGCCGATAAACGTAATGCTACCTACCAACCAAACCGCGCCAGGGAAAACAATAAGCGGAGTAGGGAATAAGCGAGCCACAGCCCACATAGCCAAAGCAGCTATAACAAGTACCACCACTGGCGGGATTTTAAGTTCGAGTGATTTCATTATTTATGATCAAGTCGTATTTATTGCTGGTTCTGAACAGACACTTTAACCTAAATTTGAGGCAAGGTGCGTCAAGACGGCCCCTACGTTTACATAACGCCAACTGGAGCTCATTTAGCACCATATAATGTAATTATGAATCCAAGTAGCGCGAGTACTGCGGTTATCCACCAGCGCCTTTCTTGTGCGTGTCGTATTTCACGTTCATGAAGGCTAACGGCAATATCAATGAGTTTAGAGACTTCAGATGAGTCGAGTGGGGGACGAGAAAGTCGCATTGCATTGTCTTCACTCTCTTGTTGCGAAAGCTCTTTAGCTCTTTCGCGAGGAAGAAGCTGCCTATTATAAGTATCGTAATTTCGTTCTCTGCTACGTCGCCATACAAGTGAAATTAAATCTCCTTGAGTTGTGAAAAACTCAGGGTGCTGACTAAACACTGTACTCCAATCCGGAGCTGATACCGGAGTTCGGCCTAAGCGTTTTTCCCACTTTTGCATCCTTCGACTAGCAAAACGGTAAGTACCTAGAACTTGGATTGCAGCGATAAGGTCTGCAAGTCTTTTGGGGTTTGCAATGTAAGGTGATGTTTTTCGCCACATATCCATATGCTCTAAAAGTTTAATTAATGAGTTTGTCGGTAAGACTTTATTATCATTGGGCATTTATTACAAGTTTCTAAGCTCTGAGCTGGTCGTAAGTTGAGGTTTTGTTCCTTAAAGTGCAGGCTTGCTCCAGTGAACCCTTACATTGAGCTGAGGATTAAGAAAATCATAGCAATTTGAATCTTGGATGATTCAAATAGTGAAATTCAGGCCATGGAAGGACTGTATTTCACGGTGCGTTAAGTGATTTTAGTATCCGAAGGTAGTTATGCAGAGCATAACCTCAATGTAGGGTGGACTTCTTTTGGTTACTTTTCTTGTCCACGCAAGAAAAGTAACTCGCTGAAAGGCGAAATAGTTGAGCTACAAGGGATAAGCGTCGCTGGATTCCATGGTGAGCGACCGAAGGAAGTGCCTTTGGTACCACGGAGTGACAGCGATTGTTCAAAGGTTAAGAGTAATAGGCCGGCATGACAAGCAAAATAAGCCGAGATTCCCGACTTCTCGGGAATGACGAGCAAAGGATGAGATTGCTTCGGCTAAAGCCTCGCAATGACGGAAAATGATTGCCTCAACCCCTGAAAAATGGTATAAAGCGCGCCGTGGCTCGAAAGTGCGTTTAAACCCGCACAATTATTGAGCTACAAATACGATTATTTACTTAAAATCCACACACAAATCGGCACATTTGCCGGGGTGCTCCGCCAGTAAGACTCTTTTGAAGAGACTGTCGGGGTCGGGAAATGGGATTTGTGGAGGCTTAACCCGAAATTCGGAGAATTTTATTATGTCTAAAGTTAGTATGCGTGACATGCTACAGGCGGGCGTGCACTTCGGTCACAAAACTCGCTTCTGGAACCCTCAAATGCGTCCATATATCTTTGGTGCGCGTAACAAGATCCATATCATCAACCTTGAAGAAACAGTACCTATGTTCAACGATGCGTTGAATTACTTAGGTAAAATCGCTTCTAACAAAGGTAAAATCCTTTTTGTTGGTACGAAGCGTGCTGCTGCTGAAATCGTTAAAGAAGAAGCGACTCGTTGTAGTCAGTTCTTCGTTGATAAGCGTTGGTTAGGCGGTATGTTGACTAACTACAAAACGATTCGTGGTTCTATTAACCGTTTGAAAGACTTAGAAAAACAGTCTGAAGACGGCACTTTCGAGCGTTTGACTAAGAAAGAAGCGTTGATGCGTACTCGTGAGATGGACAAGCTTGAAGCGTCTATCGGCGGTATCAAGGACATGGGTGGTCTTCCAGACGTATTGTTCGTGATTGACGCAGAGCACGAAAGCATTGCAATCGCAGAAGCAAACAAAATGGGTATTCCTGTTGTTGCTGTGGTTGATACAAACTCTAACCCTAAAGGCGTTGATTACATCATCCCAGGTAACGATGATGCGATCCGTGCGATTCGTTTATACTGCGCGGCAGTAGCGGACGCAGTACTTGACGGTAAGCAAAGCAACACAGTTGCTGATAAAGGCGACGAGTTTGTTGAAGAGGAAGGCGAAGAGTAATCGCTGACTTTTCTACGTGTTGAAGAAGGGGGCGCGGCCCCCTTTTTTTGAAGAGCCTTGTGAAAGACTTTTAGTTTCAAAGTCTTAACAAGATTCACAAAGGTTTCAACACGACACTCTATACTATTCTAGTTTATGTATTCTGCTGGTCTGAATAGCAGAGGAATCTATCGGAGATACTATCATGGCAATTACTGCTGCATTAGTTAAAGAATTACGTGAGCGCACTGGCGCTGGCATGATGGAATGTAAAAAAGCGTTGGTTGAGGCTGACGGTAGCATCGAAACAGCAATCGACAACATGCGTAAATCTGGTCAAGCGAAAGCTGCCAAGAAAGCGGGTCGTGTAGCTGCTGAAGGTGTGATTTTAGCGAAATCTGGTGACAAAACAGGCGTTCTAGTTGAAGTTAACTCTGAAACTGACTTCGTTGCTCGTGACGAAAACTTCAAGAAGTTCTCAACTGAAGTTGTTGATGTTGCTCTAGAAAACGGTACTAGCGACATCGAAGCGTTAAACGCTGCGTCTATGCCTTCTGGTGAGTCTGTTGAAGAAGCACGTGCTAACCTAGTTGCTAAAATCGGCGAAAACATCACAGTACGTCGTGTAGCTAAAGTTGACGGCGATACGCTTGGTGCTTACGTTCACGGTGGTCGTATCGGTGTTATCGTTTCTTTAGACGGTGGTGACGAAGACTTGGCTCGTGATATCGCGATGCACGTTGCTGCAAGCAACCCTCAGTTCAACACAGCTGATGACGTTGACCCTGCAGTAATCGAGAAAGAAAAAGAAATCATCAAAGCTCAACCTGATATGGAAGGCAAGCCTGCTGATATCGTTGAGAAAATGATGGTTGGTCGTATTAAGAAGTTCGTTGGCGAAATCACTTTGGAAGGTCAAAGCTTCGTTAAAGATCCTTCAACGACTGTTGGTCAGCTTCTTAAAGAAAAAAGCGCAAAAGTTATCTCTTACACTCGCTTCGAAGTAGGCGAAGGTATTGAGAAGAAAGACGAAGACTTCGCGTCTGAAGTTGCTGCTCAAATGAAAAAGTAATTGTTGATTTAAGCATTACTGATTAACAAGAAGGAAACACTATGGCCGACTTAGCTTACAAGCGTATTTTATTGAAATTGAGTGGTGAGGCTTTAATGGGGCGTGAGGCGTTCGGTATCGACCCTCAGGTTCTGGAAAGAATCGCTAATGAAATCAAATCGTTATGTGAGCAAGGTGTACAAGTCGGCGTAGTGATTGGTGGCGGTAATATCTACCGTGGCCAGAAATTATCAGAAGCTGGCATGAACCGTGTGACCGGTGATCACATGGGCATGCTGGCGACTGTAATGAATTCTCTCGCTTTGCAAGATGCTTTCGAGCGTATTGACCAGCCAGCTAAAGTGCTGTCTGCTATGCCTATCGATGGTGTTTGCCAAGGCTTTTCTCGTCGCGGTGCAATTAACGCCCTAGATAAAGGTCGTGTTGTCATTTTCTGCGCAGGGACGGGGAATCCATTCTTTACCACTGATACGGCAGCATGCTTACGTGGTATCGAAATCGATGCTGAGCTGATACTTAAAGCGACTAAAGTTGATGGCGTTTATTCTGCGGATCCTTCGAAGGATAAAGATGCTGTGAAATATGATCGCTTAAGCTACAAAGAAGCTTTAGATAAAGAGCTTGCTGTGATGGACCTTACAGCGTTTTGCTTGGCTCGTGACCACAAAAAGAACATTCGTGTATTTAATATGACTCAGGCAGGCTCTCTAGAGAAAGCTGTACTGGGCAAAGATGAAGGCACGCTAATTCATCCATAGTCCTATTCTTAGCGTTGAATCAAACGCTTATTTTAGGAATAATAGCTTGGCATAATAGCCAGACTAAGAATATAACAAGCAATTGTAGGAGATATCTCTGTGATTAATGACATTCAAAAAGATGCCGACCAGCGTATGGATAAGACCATTGAGTCATTCAGGCACGATCTTGCAAAAGTTCGCACAGGCCGCGCACATCCTAGCTTGCTTGAGCATATTACGGTTCCTTACTATGGCGCTGACACACCGATTAATCAGGTGGCGAGCATCAGCGTACAAGAAGGCCGTACTTTAGTACTGCAAATTTTTGATAAAGGCGCGATTGAAGATACCGAGAAAGCGATTTTGAAGTCTGATTTAGGTTTAACGCCGAACGTGGCTGGGCAAGTGATTCGCATCACCATGCCACCGTTAAACGAAGAGCGTCGTAAAGAACTGATCAAAGTGGTTCGTGGTGAAGCTGAAAACGCTAAAGTTGCTATTCGTAATATTCGCCGTGATGCCAATAACTCATTGAAAGAGTTGGAAAAAGAGAAAGAAATCACTGAAGACGATTTGCGTCGTTCGGAAGAGCAAATTCAAAAGCTGACGGATACTAAAGTAGCCAAAGTTGATGCTTTATTGGAAGAGAAAGAGCAGGAACTGCTTGAAATTTAATGCAGTCGCATGAGTCTCTAAGACTGGTAACGCCGTGAAACTTTTCACGGCGTTTTCGTATATAATGAGTGATTAATTCAGTACAGGATTGAGTCGTGTCAGACAAGACCATTACACAGCAAAGTTATGAGGTGCAAAATACTCCTCAACATATCGCTATCATCATGGATGGAAACGGCCGCTGGGCTCAAGCGCGTGGCAAAAAGCGTGTGTTCGGTCATAAAGCGGGTATGGAGCGCGCGCGCGAAATGGCGGAAGTCTGTGGTGACCTTGGTGTTAAGTATTTGACTTTATTCGCTTTTAGTAGCGAGAATTGGAACCGTCCTAAAGAAGAAGTCAGTTTCTTAATGGATTTATTTGCTACCAGTTTAAAAAATGAGTCCAAAAAACTGCATAAGAATAATGTTAATTTGACGATTATTGGTGACAAGGAAGGTTTTGACGATAGGCTTCGCAAAGCGATCGATAAAGCGGAAATGTTGACTCAGGATAATGATGGCCTTTACTTACAGATAGCGGCGAATTACGGTGGTCGCTGGGATATGGTGCAGGCTGCGCAATCGTTAGCCGAACAAGGTGAAAAAATTACTGAGTCTTCTCTTCAGCAGCATCTAGTCACAGGTACAGGCCCTGACCCTGACTTATTGATTCGCACCGGCGGTGAGCAGCGTATTAGTAACTTTTTATTGTGGCAAGCGGCATATTCGGAGCTGTACTTTAGTAACGCCTTATGGCCTGACTTTGATGGTGATGCATTAAAAGGTGCCATTGAAAATTTTAATCAACGCCAACGTCGTTTTGGCAAAACTGGCGACCAGGTCGCTACAGCGGATCATTAAGGGGAAGTATTCGTGTTAAAACAAAGAGTGATTACAGCTGTATTGCTATTACCATTAGTTGCTTGTTTATTATTTTTACCTGACTTACTAACGTTTTCAGCTATTTTAGTACCTATTTTTGGGATTCTAGCTTGGGAGTGGTCGCGTTTATTACAGACCAATGCAGCGATTCAAAGTGCCTTTATTGTTCTAGTACTAGCAGCGATTGGTGGTCTTTTTTATCAGTTAAACCTTCAAAATTTCTTCAGTGATACGAGCTTGCCACTGCTGTGGTATGACGTGTATCCCTTCAAATTATTAGCCGTGGCGTTGCTAGTATGGATTGTTGCTTCAATCCTAGTCTTGTTGTATCCAAAGCTTTCCAACGTGTTATTCCGTGGCCCTTGGCTAAGAGCTGTATTTGGTATTGTTATTTTGGCCGCAGCTTGGTTAGCGATCGTTGTTATTCGGAGTTTACTGATTCAAGTTGACCACAATCTTGGTGCTTGGATGTTGCTATTGATGTTGCTCATTATTTGGGGAGCCGACGTTGGTGCTTATTTTGCGGGTAAATCATTAGGTAAAACGAAACTAGCCCCAGTAGTAAGCCCGAACAAAACGTGGGAAGGTGCGATTGGCGGTTTAGTATTGGCCGTTATTGTTGGGGTGACTGTTGCGTCGCTGTTATCGTTAAACCTTGATTGGCTTAAATTTAGCGTGTTTGTAGTGATCATGGTTATACTGTCTGTGTTTGGTGATTTGTTTGAGAGTATGCTCAAGCGTCAAGCAGACATTAAAGACAGTAGCAATATTTTGCCTGGTCATGGCGGCTTGCTTGACCGTCTCGACAGCACATTATCGGTTGCACCGTTTTTTGTGGCCGGCGTACTCTGGTTGGAATTGTTGGGTTAACGCTTTAGGCTGCTTGAATGAGTAATGTAATAGAAAATATCTGTATTCTTGGTGCCACCGGCTCGATTGGCACTAATACGCTAGATGTGATTAAGCGCCACCCGGATAAATACCAAGTATTTGCGCTAACGGCCCACCGTAATCTTGAGCAGTTAAAACTCCAATGTATTGAGTTTCAACCTCGATATGCGGTTTTACCGGATGCTGAGTTGGCCCAAGAACTGGAGTCTTTTATTCAGTATAAAGGGCTGCAGGTTGAGGTTCTACACGGTGTCCACAGCTTAGACTTCGTAGCAAGTCATGATGAGGTCGATACTGTGATGGCAGCAATTGTTGGTGCCGCTGGTTTACTGCCAACATTGGCGGCTGCACAAGCAGGTAAAAGAGTCTTGCTAGCCAATAAAGAAGCTCTGGTGATGTCTGGAGCGATTTTTATGGATGCTGTGAATAAACACGGGGCGACATTATTGCCGATTGACAGTGAACATAATGCGATTTTTCAGTGTCTGCCGGAACATTTTGTCGAGCAAGGTATAGAAAACTGCGGTATTCACAATATTGTGCTAACTGGTTCTGGCGGCCCTTTTTTGAAGAAAGACTTGGCAGATTTCGCGGCGATTACACCAGACGAAGCTTGCGCACACCCCAACTGGGATATGGGGCGCAAAATCTCGGTCGACTCAGCCACGATGATGAATAAAGGCTTGGAGCTCATCGAAGCTTGTTGGTTGTTTGACGTTAAACCTGAACAAATTGAAGTTGTCCTGCATCCGCAAAGTATTATTCATTCCATGGTGCGTTATAACGATGGTTCGGTGTTAGCGCAGATGGGCAATCCTGATATGCGTACGCCTATTGCTCATGCGTTAGCCTTTCCTGAGCGCATCAGTGCTGGAGTCGCACCACTGGATTTTATGGAAATTTCTAAACTGACCTTTGATCGTCCTAGTAAAGAACGTTACCCTTGCCTCGCTCTGGCTAGCGAAGCAATGAAACAGGGTGGTAATTCACCGGCAAGGCTGAATGCAGCTAATGAAGTTGCTGTTCAGTCATTTCTTGACGAAAAGATAGGGTTTACGCAGATTGCTGAAGTAATTCAGCATACGTTAACCTCGACAGAGTATGCTGAAGCATTGACTTTGGACTCTGTACTGTCTGCTGATAAAGAGGCCAGACGCTCAGCACAAGACTTTGTTGCTCAACTTACAAATCATTCCTCGTAGGAGACCGTTTTAGTGATCACAGCTCTTTGGAGTATTTTTGGCCTATTGATATTGCTCGGTGTCTTAGTCACGTTTCATGAGTGGGGCCATTATTGGGTAGCGAAAAAACTTGGCGTTAAAGCTCAGCGATTTTCAGTGGGTTTTGGTAAACCGATTTGGAGCCGCTTTAATAAGCATGGCACTGAGTTTTGTGTGGCGCCTATTCCTCTGGGTGGCTATGTGAAGTTTGTTGATGAACGCGAGGGTGCGGTAGATGAAGAAGACTTACCCTATGCATTTAATCGACAGCCAGTCTGGAAGCGTATTTTGATTGTGCTCGCTGGGCCTATGGCGAATTTCCTTCTAGCAATTTTAATTTATGCCTTTGTGTATATGCTGGGGATTGCGGTAAGCAAGCCATTTGTGACTGAGGTATATCCGAATACACCTGCTGCAAGTGCTAACTTCCCAGTGAAAAGTGAAGTGCTGGAAGTGGGTGGAGAGCCTGTTAAAAGCACCCAGGATACACTCTTTGCATTCCTAGAGCATATCGGTGATGACACTAGGTTGGATGTTTTGGTAAAGCCTGTAGGGCAAGAGCCACAAACCGTCACGTTAGATATTACCCAATGGCAAGAGCCAGAAGAGCAAAAAGATTTATTTAAAGCACTGGGCGTTGATTTTGGTGCTTTTGATGGGCCTGCAGAGGTTGGCTTTGTGGCTGAGGGAATGCCTGCCGCTGAAGCAGGTATTCAGCCGGGTGACCGAATAGTAAAGATAAATGACCAAGATATTCCTTACTGGAGCACGATGGGCGAGATTATTGAGCAAAGTGCGAATCAACCCCTAAACGTGACGGTCATGCGCGATGGTCGAACGATGAGCTTGACCGTGACTCCCGAGCTTCGTGAAGGTAGCGATAGCCTAGGTGTTATCGGTATCAGTGCCGGATATCAGGGGTTTAACACCATTCATTATGGTTTCTTCGAGGCAATTGGAAAAGGCTCCCAGGAAACATGGCAAATGGTTGAGAGGATCACCAGTTTCCTCGGTAAGCTGGTCACTGGTAAGCTTTCAGTCAAAAACATTGGCGGGCCCGTAGGAATCGCACAAGGGGCGGGGCAGACAGCGCAAGCAGGGATGGTTGCATTCTTGCTTTATCTCGCTATGATAAGCGTCAACTTAGGCTTTGTTAACCTATTGCCAATCCCGATGCTGGATGGCGGTCACTTAATGTACTATTTGGCCGAATTAGTTCGAGGGAAACCAGTTTCTGAAAGAATTATGGAACTTGGGATGCGTGTTGGCATCATATTATTGCTTACGTTAATGGCTGTAGCGCTATTTTTTGATATAGACCGATTAAACCAATAGAGACAAGATTAGATGCAATTGATAAGAAAAACGGTAACTGCATTAGTTTTAGCGGGGATGTTTGCCAAAGCTCAGGCAATAGAGCCTTTTGAAGTAAAGGATATTCAAGTTGAAGGTTTGCAGCGTGTTTCCCTCGGTACTTTCTTTACTGACTTACCGATTCGTGTTGGTGAGACAATTGATGATGCGCGTGCGCCTGCAGTAATCCGCTCTGTGTACAGTACAGGTAACTTTGATTTTGTGAAGCTTGAAAAAGATGGCAACACACTAAAAGTTATCGTTGTTGAGCGCCCAATTATTTCTGACATCATTATTGAAGGTAATAAAGTTCTAAAAACTGATCAGCTTCAAGAAGGTATGAAAAGCGCTGGCATCGCTAAGGGTGAAGTTCTAGATAGTTTTGTGCTCGATAAAATTGAGCAAGAAATATCCAATCAGTACTTCTCGAATGGCCATTACCACCTTGACGTTGAAAAGAAGCTGGTTGAGCTTTCGAGAAACCGAGTACAGTTAAGAATTACGATTAAAGAAGGTGGTTCTGCTCGGATTAAAGAGTTCAACCTGATCGGAAATAATGTGTACTCTGATCAAGAATTAATTTCTCAGTTTGAATTAAGTACTCGTGGTTTCTTCAACTTTATTACCGATGATGATAAATATTCCAGTACTGCTTTAGAAAAAGATTTAGAAACTCTAACGTCGTATTACAAGGACAGAGGCTATTTGAAGTTTTCTGTCGACTCAACAAATATTTCGTTGTCCGAAAATGCTGAAGATATTTATATCACCATCGGAATGACGGAAGGTGAAATCTATAACATTTCAGAAATTGATATTTTAGGCGATTTCACGGTTAATGAAGAGACTATTAGAAGCTTAATCCCCTTAAAAGCTGGCGATGTTTACTCTGCAGCAGCGATGACTTTTGCCGAGGAACAGATTAAGCAACTTCTTGGTTTGTACGGTTATGCTTACGCAGAAGTAAGAACGATTCCTGAGGTTGATGAAGAAACTGCTGAAGCGAAGCTTTCGGTCATGGTTGACCCAGGTGAGCGTTACTATGTTGATAAAGTTACTTTCAAAGGTAACGTCAGCACGGATGAAAATGTTCTTCGTAGAGAAACTCGTGTGCAAGAAGGGGGAGCCCTTTCATCAGCACAAGTTGAGCGCTCGAAATTACGATTACAGCGTCTACCCTTTATCGAAGAAGTTAAAGTGGATACGGCTAAAAAAGAAGGTACTACGGATAGAGCAGACGTTAACTTTGAAGTTAAAGAGCGTAATGCGGCACAAATTAGCGGTGGCTTGGGATATAACGACTTCTACGGTCTAAGTTTAAATGGTGAATTATCACACCAAAACTTTATGGGCACTGGTAACTCTGCTTCGATCGGCATCAGCACCAATAAAGCGGTAAAAAGTGCCAATATCAGTTATACAGATAACTACTTCACTCAAAGCGGCATAGGCTTAAATACTACTCTTAACTATAGTGAAACAGACTATGGTAAGTTGAACTTGATTGCTCAAAGTCTGGACACTTTGGCACTGGGTTCAACCTTGTATTTCCCAACAGGAGAGTTTTCGAGCTTTAGTACTGGTGCGAGAGTATCTAAGAATACTCTGACCTCACCGGTAACCAGTTCGCAGCGTGTTATTGATTTCTTTAGGCTTCTTGGCTCGGACTCTAGAACAGAGTCAGAAATTGATTTTGATATTGTTGCTTTGAACTTTGGCTTCCGATACAACGACCTAAATAGAGCCATTTTCCCAAGCAAAGGTGTTGATCACAGTTGGAGATTAGAAGTGGGTACAGAGATAGGTGATCTTGAGTACTACAAGGCAACCTATGACTTCAGCTATTATTTCCCACTGAACAATGCTAATGACTGGATTTTCTCTTGGCGTGGTAATCTTGGTTACGGGGACGGCTTAGGTGATACACCAGCGCTTCCTTATTTTACAAACTTCTATGCGGGCGGTAGTGGCTCACTTAGAGGCTTTGAGGGTAATACCGTGGGACCTAGAGATATTCGACGCTTTAGGACTCCTGTTTCCGTACCTGGCACCATTCCAGGATCGGGCTCGACAACTGTTTACCTACCAGAAGAGTTTGACTCTATTGCGGTAAGCCGTTATTCCATCGGTGGTAATGCGAAGGCACTGACATCGTTTGAGTTAATTTTCCCGACACCTTTCATTGAAGATAACTCGAGTGTTAGAACTAGTTTCTTTGTGGATGTCGGTAATGTATGGGATACTGAGTTTGATGCAAGCAGGTTTGAAGGACTCCAAATTGAGCCAACCAGTGAGCTAAGAACTGTTCCAGATTTTGGTAGCCCGAGCAATTATCGAGCTTCTTATGGTATTTCGTTGCAATGGTACTCACCATTTGCTCCCTTACAATTTAGTTTGTCTCGTCCTCTCAGAAATGAGCCTTATGACGATACTGAAACATTTACCTTCAATATTGGTAAGACATTTTAATTAACTGGAGATATATTTTGAAAAAGTTAGTATTTACTATTTTAGTCAGTTTGATGATGTTACCTGCTCTAGCAAGCGCAGAGATGAACGTCGCTGTAATTGACACAAATTACATTATGGCCAAGAGTCCTGAAAGAGACTCAGTGAAACAAACTTTAAGTAAAGAATTTGAAGGTCGTAAAAGCCAACTTGAAAGAGAGTTCAAAAAGCTTGAAGAAGATCGTACGGCGTATGTCAACAACATGAAAACGATGTCTGAAAGTCAGCGCACTTCAACTGAGCGTGAATTGAAAAAGCGTGCATCAGACTTCAAGTTGAAAGAAGAAGCTTACAAAGAAGACTTCCAGCGTCGCTCACAAGAAGAAATGAAAAAAGTTGGTCAGAAGCTACAGCAAGCGGTAGAAGCTGTTGCAAAAAGCGGTGGCTACGATATGTTATTGGACCGTAGAGTAGTTCCATACATGGGACCAAAAGTGACTGACGTTTCTGAGCAAGTTATTCAAGAAATGTCTAAATAGTTATTTAAGGAGTTGTTTTGAAAAAAACGCTTCAAGAGCTAGCTGAGTTATTAGACGCTGAGCTTAAAGGGGAACCGCAGTTAACCATTACTGCGGTTTTGCCGTTAGATAAGGCTGAAAAAAATCACCTGAGCTTTATAAACGATCCAAAGTATGCCGCGAGAATGCATGAGTGCAAAGCGGGGGCTTTAATTGTGACGCCAGAGTTGGCTGAAAAAGCAGAAGGCAATTTGTTGGTGATGGCAAACCCTTATCTCGGATTTGCCAAAGCAGCACAGATATTTGATACGACTCCATGTCCGGCGGCTTTGATTCACCCAACTGCACAGATTGATGATAGTGCTCAAATTGCTGACAATGTCTACATCGGGCCCAATGTCGTACTAGAAGCGGGCGTTAAAATTGAAGAGTATTCGGTTATTGAGTCAGGCGCATACATCGGGCAAAACTGTAAAGTTGGAGCGTACACTCGAATTTACCCAAATACCGTGCTTTATCATGACGTGACATTAGGTCAGCGCTGTATTATCCATGCAAATGCCGTGATCGGCTCCGATGGTTTTGGCTATGCCAACGACCGCGGAGAATGG
Source organism: Kangiella taiwanensis (assembly GCF_020005165.1). GTDB lineage: Bacteria > Pseudomonadota > Gammaproteobacteria > Enterobacterales > Kangiellaceae > Kangiella > Kangiella taiwanensis. Next base: position 393,990 of record NZ_JAHCLT010000002.1, on the reverse strand, counting down.
GTCAAAATCCCACAAGTTGGCGGTGTGTCGATTGGTGATGATGTTGAAATCGGGTCACATACTGCGATTGACCGAGGCGCCTTGGATAATACAGAGATAGGGCAGGGCGTCAAACTGGATAATCATATCCATGTAGCCCATAATGTGAAAATTGGTGACTACACGGCAATTGCAGGTTGCACTGCGATTGCGGGTAGTGCAGTAATTGGTAAATATTGTACAATTGCAGGTCGAGTGAGTATTTTGGGACACTTGACTATTTGTGACAAAGCGCATATTACAGCGACAACTTTCGTAAATAAATCAATTACTAAGCCGGGTGCGTACTCATCAGGTACCACTCACCAAGATAATAAAGAATGGCAAAAAAGCGCGATTAGATTCCGACAGTTGGACTCGATGTGGCGTAAAATGAAACAACTTGAAAAAGAGTTGCTTCAGTTAAAAAATAACAGAGATATTGAAGATGAGTAATGACAAACAGCCAAACGAAATGAATAGCATGGACATTTACGATGTGATGAAGCACTTGCCGCATCGCTACCCTTTCTTGCTGATTGATCGTGTTTTGGACTACACGCCGGGTGAAAAATTAACGGCGATCAAAAACGTAACGGTGAATGAACCATTTTTCCCTGGACACTTCCCACATCGCCCAGTGTTTCCTGGAGTGTTGATGCTGGAAGCTTTAGCACAAGCGACAGGAATTTTGGCGTTTAAGACGACTGAAGATTTGCCAAGTGAAGACTCGCTATATTATTTCGTGGGTATTGATAACGCCCGCTTCAAAAAGCCTGTTGAGCCAGGTGATCAACTGTTGATGGAAGTTGAAGTTATTAAGCGTAAACGGGATATGTGGAAATTTAGCGCCAAAGCGAGTGTTGACGGAAAGGTTGTATGCTCAGCAGAATTAATGTGTGCTCGTAAAGATATCGTGTAAGGATTTTGTGTGATTCATCAAACCGCTATTATTGACCCAACCGCAACTATTGCGGATAACGTTGAAATCGGCCCTTATTCAATCATTGGTGCCAACACCTCTATCGGTGAAGGCACTGTCGTTGGACCGCATGTGGTCATTGGTTCGCACACAGAAATCGGCAAGAACAATCGCTTTTATCAGTTTTCTTCAATCGGCGAGGAAAACCAAGATAAAAAGTATTCAGGAGAGCCGACCAAAACGATTATTGGTGATGGCAATGTATTTCGCGAATGTTGTACAGTTCATCGTGGCACAATACAAGACCGAGGTGAGACCCGCATAGGTGATAATGGCTGGTTTATGGCCTATACCCATATCGCTCACGATTGCTCGCTTGGCGACAATATCATCATGTCGAATAATGCGACTTTAGCAGGACACGTTAAAGTCGGTGATTTCGTGATTCTTTCTGGTTTCGCTAAAATCCACCAGTTCTGTAAAATTGGTGCGCATGCTTTTGTTGGTATGGACTGTGCGATCAGCAAAGATATCCCACCATTTGTGCTGGTGGCAGAAAATGCCCCATATGGTTTAAATGCCGAAGGTCTGAAACGCCGAGGCTTTACTCCAGAAACCATCAGTGCACTAAAGAAAGCTTACCGACTCCTATACCGCAAATCACTCAAAATTGATGAAGCTATCGCGGAAATGTCACAGCTAGAAGATGAAAGCGTTGATTATCTTATCGAGTTCTTAGAGTCTGTAGAGCGTGGCATTTTGAGATAGAGGTACTCTATGCTACCTGTAAAATCAATCCAACGAATTGCTATTGTCGCCGGGGAAGCCTCCGGCGATATTTTAGGAGCTGGATTAATTTCTGAATTAAGAAAAAAATATCCCAATGCAGTCTTCGAGGGCATTGCTGGCCCATTAATGCAAAAAGAAGGTTGTGCTAGCTTGTACCCCATGGAGTCTTTATCGGTCATGGGGATATTGCCAATCTTAAAGAAACTTCCAGAGCTATTAAAAATGCGTGCTGATTTAGCGCGATACTGGATAGATACTCAGCCCGATCTTTTTATCGGCATTGATGCGCCGGAATTTAATATTGGTTTGGAAAAAAAGCTTAAAGACAAGGGCATTAAAACGGTTCATTATGTTAGCCCTTCAGTTTGGGCATGGCGCCCAAAACGTATCCATAAAATCAAACAAGCTGTCGATTTGATGTTATGCCTGTTTCCATTTGAGCAGGATATCTATCAGCATCATGCGATTGACAACTTTTGCGTTGGCCACCCACTGGCAGATGAAGTCCCTGTTGAGTCAAATAAAAACGAAGCTCGTGATGTCTTTGGCTTAGAGCATAATAAGCAGTTGGTTTGCTTAATGCCGGGAAGTCGGGGCTCTGAAATGAAGCTGCTAGGTGCAGACTTCATCGATATGGCAGTGCTATTACGTCAGTTTTACCCTGACATTCGTTTTGTTGCGCCTATGGCCAATTCAAAACGTCGAGCTCAGTTTACCCAGCAATTGGAAGAGGCAAAAGCCAAGCATCAGTTAGTACCTGAGATTACCCTAATTGATGGGCAGTCACGAAAGGTAATGGCTGCATCAGATTATATCGTTATGGCTTCGGGGACAGCGACTTTAGAAGCGATGTTGGTTAAACGCCCTACGGTTGTCGCTTATAAAGTCGGTGCTATGAGCTATCGTATCTTTAAAAAACTACTAACCATAGATACTTTCGCTATTCCCAATTTGTTATCAAAGAAACCGCTTCTGCCTGAGCTGATTCAAGATGATTGCACGCCAGATAACTTGTTTGCAGAAGTCCGAGCTTGGATTGGCGATGATGAAAATAATCAAGGACAACGTTGGCAGAGTGTCCATGATGAGTTTGTCGAGATGCATCAGATGTTAAAGAAGGACGCTAACGTTTATGCCGCAAATTCGATAGAGCACTGGTGGCGTGAGAATGGTGTGCGTCAACAAGAGGTACTAAACCATGGTTGATACCCTTAAACAGCGTCCTTTATTAGTTGCGGGTGTCGATGAAGTGGGCCGCGGCCCGTTAGCCGGCCCTGTTGTTGCAGCAGCAGTTATCCTTGATCCTGAAAAGCCTATTGAGGGTTTGGCGGATTCAAAGAAGTTAACTGAGAAACGTCGAGAGGCGCTAGCCGAAGAAATTAAAGCAAAAGCATTGGCCTGGTCAATCTGTCGTGCAGAGGTTGAGGAGATTGATACAATTAATATCTTGCAGGCGAGCTTGCTAGCGATGAAGCGCAGTGTTGAAAGTTTATCTCACCAACCTGAGTTAGCGTTAATCGACGGAAATCATTGCCCAAAGCTTGATTGTGCCATGGAAGCTATCATCAAGGGAGATAGCAAAGAGCCTGCGATTAGCGCTGCATCTATCTTAGCTAAAGTCGCCCGTGATACAGAAATGGTTGAAATGGAACAGAAGTACCCTGGGTATGGATTTGCCAAGCACAAGGGCTACCCAACTAAGCAGCATCGAGAAGCGATTATCAAATTAGGTATTACGGATATTCATCGCAAGTCTTATGCGCCTGTGCAACAGCAATTAAACTTGTAATAACAGTTTGAGACTTAGCGCAGAATAAAATACTGCAATGCAGCAGTGTCCTCCCTATAATGGGAGAAACTCAATAATAACGAAACCACAATAAAACGGCGTTTGTAACATGGCACCTCGATTTGTTCATCTGAAAGTTCATACAGAATACTCCATGGTTGATAGCCTAGTGAGGGTTAAGGGACTGCTAGGCGAGTGCTCTGAGCGTAAAGTTCCTGCTATCGCAATGACTGATCAGATGAACATGTGTGGTTTGGTTAAGTTCTATTCCACCGCCGTCAAATCTGGTATCAAGCCTATATCGGGCGCTGATCTACTGGTTCAAGACCCAGAAGATGAAGATAATCATTTTCGGGTGACAGCTCTGTGCATGACCACAGGCGGCTACCTCAATCTTAAGTACATCATTTCTCGTGCTTATTTGAAAAACCAACACCGCGGTTTACCCCTAGTCAAAAAGGAATGGCTCGCCGAGCTTAACGACGGCCTGATTATTCTCTCCGGTGGCAGGCAAGGTGATGTTGGGCAGGCCATTTTAGCTGGCAAAATGGACAAAGCTGCGGACTGCTTAGGGTTCTGGAATCATCATTTCTCTAATCGATTTTATCTTGAGTTACAGCGAACAGGCCGCCCTTATGAGAACGAGTATATCCACCAAGTAATTGGACTCGCACAAGGCTCTAATACGCCTGTAGTAGCGACCAATGATGTACGCTTTTTAACAAAAGACGACTTTGACGCGCATGAAGCTCGTGTGTGTATCAACCAAGGTCGTGTACTGGCCGACCCTAGACGTCCACGTGATTACTCCGAGCAGCAGTACTTGCGATCTGAAGAAGAGATGATTGAGCTGTTCGACGATATTCCAGAAGCGATTGAAAACACTGTTGAAATCGCTAAACGCTGTAATATGGATTTACGCTTGGGTGAATACTTTCTACCTGAGTTCCCGATTCCAGAGGGAATGACGATCGAACAGTATTTTGAGCAAGTATCGAAAGAAGGGTTAGAAGAGCGGCTCGACCACCTGTACGATCGCAATGCTGAGAACTTTGCAGAAATCCGCAAGCCGTATGATGAACGTTTACAGATTGAGTTAGACGTTATTAACTCGATGGGCTTTCCTGGCTACTTCTTGATCGTTGGTGACTTTATCCAGTGGTCAAAGGATAACGGTGTACCAGTAGGGCCAGGTCGTGGTTCTGGTGCGGGCTCGTTAGTGGCTTATGCCATGAAAATTACCGATCTGGATCCGCTAGAGTTTGACCTGCTGTTTGAGAGATTTTTGAATCCTGAGCGTGTTTCGATGCCTGACTTTGACGTTGACTTCTGTATGGAAGGCCGTGATCGGGTCATTGATTACGTTGCGGAGCGTTACGGCCGAAACAGTGTGTCGCAGATTATTACTTTCGGTACCATGGCCGCCAAAGCGGTAATACGTGATGTTGGCCGTGTTTTAAGTCACCCCTATGGTTTTGTCGATAAAATTGCCAAGCTGATTCCATTTGAAGTCGGCATGACGCTCGAAAAAGCGTATGAGCAAGAGCCTGAACTTCCTCGTCTGTACGAAGAAGATGAAGACTTCCGCGAAGTCTGGGATTTAGCGCGTAAGCTAGAAGGTGTGACGCGTAATGCGGGTAAACACGCGGGTGGTGTTGTAATTGCACCAGGCGACCTAGAAGAGTTCGCACCGCTTTACTGCGACGAAACTGGCGCTAACGTGGTCACACAGTTTGATAAAGATGACGTAGAAAGTGCGGGTCTTGTAAAGTTTGACTTCTTGGGTTTGCGAACGCTTACCATCATCGACTGGGCGTTAGAAACCACTAATAGTATTTTAAAGAAAAGAGGCGAAGAGCCTGTCGATATCACTAAAATCGACACAGAAGATCCGGAGGTATTCAAGCTCCTTCAAGTGGCTAATACCACTGCCGTATTCCAGCTTGAGTCGCGGGGCATGAAAGATCTGATCAAGCGCCTCAAACCTAACCGTTTTGAAGACATTATCGCCTTGGTGGCGCTATTCCGCCCGGGGCCGTTGCAGTCAGGCATGGTTGATGACTTTATTCGCCGTAAGCATGGCCTAGATAAGGTGTCTTACCCGCACCCAGACTATCAACACGAATGGCTCAAAGACATTCTTGATCCAACCTACGGTATTATTTTGTACCAAGAGCAGGTCATGCAGATTGCACAGGTTCTTGCCGGCTACTCGCTGGGTGGTGCGGATATTTTGCGTCGTGCAATGGGTAAGAAAAAAGCCGAGGAGATGGAAAAGCAGCGTAGCATCTTTAAAGAAGGTGCTGAGAAGAATGGCGTTGATGGCGACTTAGCCATGAAAATCTTCGACTTGGTAGAAAAGTTCGCGGGTTATGGTTTTAACAAATCGCACTCTGCCGCTTATGCCTTAGTTGCTTACCAAACTGCGTGGCTAAAAACGCATCATCCTGCATCGTTCATGGCAGCGGTTATGTCGTCGGACATGGATAACACCGATAAGGTCGTGACATACGTTGAAGATGCCGAAATGCAAGGCATTACCATCACGCCTCCAGATGTAAATAAAGGTCAGTACCGTTTCTCCGTGGATGATGACGGTCGGATTGTTTATGGTATCGGCGCGATTAAAGGTGTCGGTGAAGGGGCCATTGAAAGCATCGTTACTGAACGCGAAGCTAATGGCCCTTATGAAGATCTATTCGACTTCTGTAGTCGCGTGGATCTGAAAAAAGCCAACCGTCGTGTTTTAGAATCACTCATTCGTGCTGGAGCCTTGGATCAGCTTGGCCCGAACCGTGCGACTCTTATGGCGTCGCTTGATGAAGCGATTAAAGCTGCCGAGCAGTTTAATAAAAGCCAAGAAGTCGGTCAGGATGATTTATTTGGTAGTGTTGTTGCCACTACAGCCAGTGAGCAACATCAGTATGTCCGAGTAAAACCGTGGACTGATGAACAGGTTTTACAAGGTGAAAAAGATACGCTTGGCTTATACTTAACGGGCCATCCGATTGACCGTTATGTGCCCGAAATTCAACAGATGAGCGTGACCCGTCTTCGTGATCTGCAACCAACAGGCCGAGGTCGAACGGCAAGAGTTTCGGGATTGATTATTGGTATGCGTGTCATGACCACGAAACGTGGCGATAAGATGGGCATTTTAACCATCGACGATAAGTCAGGACGTTGTGATGTCACGGTTTATGCCGAAACCTTCGAACGCTATCGTGACGTATTAACTAAAGACAGCGTTGTGGTGATTGATGGCGAAGCGCGCCACGATGATTACTCTGGCGGTACTAGCGTTAGTGCAAATAGCGTCCTATCCTTTGAGCAGGCGCGTGAGCAATACTGCAAAAAAATCGTGATTACAGTCTCCGATACCATTATTGGTCCAGACACCATGACTGAGCTGCATGAAAAGCTTAATCAACATAAAGACGGCAGTTGTCCAGTGGTGGTTAATCTGCAATATCAACAAGCTAAGCTATCTGCAGACTATAAACTTGCGCCAGAGTGGGCAGTGCAGCCTGCGGATGCCCTCGTGTTTGCTTTGAAGCATATACCGGGGTGTGTTGAGGCGAGAGTGGAGTATTAGTTTCTCTTCTGTCATACCGCGGCTAGACCGCGGTATCCAGTGTCTTTGTCACTCTTGTTATCCTGAACTAGATTCAGGAGCTAACTTCTAGCGAAGTTTTAGCTATGTGGGTTGTTATGTTGATTTAGATTATATCTTTCTTATAATCAGGCGGGTTGTATCTTATTAGAATATTATAAATATAGGGATTTAGGCTTGAAGACTAGTATTAAAGACTGTTTTTTAGCATGTGTTGCTTCTTTTGTTTTGTTCTACCTTATTGTCGCTTTGGTTGGAATTGCTGCAGCGGTAGCTGTTCCTGAGGGATATTTTGAGTGGTTTAGGAAGAAAGAGCTTCTTAAGTTTGGTTTTTATCTGTGGGATGTTTTGACGATTATCCCCGCACAGGCGATTCCTACTATTATCATCACATACTTTTTCGCTAGGTATTTGGCAAATAATGTTAAGGTCTTCTGCGCTGCATTGATATTAATATATATTGTTTATTATGTGGTTGAATATAATAGCTTTGGTTCATTTGGGGTGGCTTTGATATACCCGCTATCTATTGTACTAGCTGGTTATTTGGCGTTAAAAGTAAAAGCTAAAAAAAGTGCCTCTGATTAATTACGATTTCTAAACTGCCAACTAAAGTGACTTCGTTTCCACATCATCGCTGTTAACCCAAAGTAGAGCGACATGTATAGGGCGAAGTGCCATTCGATAATGTTTTCGGCTTGATCTGCCCAGCTGACGCCGGTGGCTTTGATGATGACGTTGGCGATGCCAAGGCACCAGTAGAGAATCATTAGGATAAATTGTGCTTTAAGGAATTGTCTGGTTCGTCTATGTAGCGAGTTTTTGACTTTTTCAAGGCTTCGTATGCTGAGCATCTGCGCTAGTACGGTGAGGGCGAAGTAGAAAGTGATACCGTAGCGGCGCATAAATTGGTAAAAATCACCTTCGGTCCCGAGGAAATTGACGTAGAGGATTAAAAACAATACGCCGATACTTCCTAGGATAAATATAGACCGATGTCTTTTTTCTGTTATTTGTTTTAACCAGATACTTTGTAGATACCAGAAAAGCACGAGTAAAGCGGCGGTGGGCATAATCAGGCCGCGAAATATAAAGATGGCATTACCTTCGCGAGCAGCTCGACTTATTGAGGTGCAACCTTGAAAGTAGGGTACGCATTCTCTAGCCACACCTTCCCATAAGCCAAGGAAAAACGCCCCATGCGCTGCAATAATAGGGATTAAGCAAACACTCCAGGCGATGTGGTGTGGGCGCAAGTTACCTCCACTGTACATTTTGGGGGAATGAAATTTGCTGTTAAAAGATATGGGCGACTGAGTCGCCCACTCTTTAAATAAATAGGATTACCAAGGGAGATAAGGACTTTAAAATTGACGCTATATCCATAGTTAATTCTATTTTTTGGGTCTTAAAGGTGAACATGATTTGTTCTCCGTGTAATACCCAAGCCAGCTCAGGTGTAATAACCTAAATTTTACGTCGCTGACCAACGACGCGAAGAGTAGGTTTTGCAATTCCTACTCTTCGGTTTAGATAACAGTAAGATTGTTACCATCGAAGCATCTTACCAATCAGGGAACATAGGTATTCGAGTTCAACACGGTTGAGTATTCGAGCCATTGCTTTAATTGTACTTCTAGACTTACTCGGGGTATCCGCTCCTGCGGGCTCGAGAAAGCTTATATATTGTTATAGTATAGATTTGTTAGGGTGTCAACTCATCCGATGAGTTGGTGGTTATAGTATAATTTTTGCTAGAAACAAGCTTAGGCTGGGCTGTTAAGCCCAACCAATACTAGGGTTAATTAAAACTAAAGCTTTTTCTTCAAGCGCTTTTCGACCATTTTCTTTTCCCAGTTGATGTTGAAGATGTTGATGACTTCGTAGGCTTGGAGGCCGTGGATAATGACGCCAAGTGTCCAAGCACCCCATGGGATAAGCATCTCTGAAATTTTTCCTGTAAAAATAAATATTACAGTGAAGATGATGTAAAACACGATATGTCCATAGAAGTCTTTGATGCCTTTGACGTACTCCATGGCATCTGCCTCCTCATCAGTCACTTCTTCGACTGGGCGTTTTTCTAATTCAGTAGATTCGTTAGTGTTAGTTGTGTTCATAACAGGCTCCTTGGTTTGCTGTTCCTGAGGTTGAGTGTGTTTTAACTCAGGAGGTTGAAACGTGGCGATATCCACTTCAAATACAGCAGCGAGAGCTTTCTGACTTTCTAGGCTGGCGGGTTGGCCGCGTTCAATACGCTGAATGGTGCGGACGCTGAGTCCGGTCATTTCGGCGAGTTGTTCTTGTGACCATCCGTTACGTAATCGTAGTTTTCTTACAATCATGTTTCCAATCCTAATATCAGTATTGAGTTAAGCTTCAAGCCGTTGTTGTGTAGTGGCTATCGAGTGAGCCTGTATTATCAAAATACACCGATGAGTATACCACGTCATAAAGGGGACAGTAGCGCTGATGTCACCTGACATTAAGGTGACACTTTATATGAATCAAGTAGTTACAGAAGTGCTAGACGAGACTGTAAATGATGAAAATACCCAAGAAGAGACACAAAATACCGTAAAGTTGGATGAATTTAATGACGGTAGGAATCACTTTTTGGGCAAAAGTACGGTGCCAGCGCCAGGGCAAACCGACTAGCATGAGCGAGGTGATAATAATAACCCAACCGAAGACGCCAAAGAATTCGCTAAACGCCATGTTTGGTGCCTGTACTACGATTGCGGCCCGACAATCAGTCTCAAGGTTTGCTCTAGAAAGTGATGCCATGGGGTTTTGACAAAAGCGTTAAGGAAGCTGATAGCTTGAGGTTTAGCTGTGAGGACTAAGATCTCAAATAGAATAAGTCCAAAGGCGAATAGCCATACGGTAGCTTCAACGATAAGTGCCATGGATAACCTTGTAGTTGTTGGATTCTTATTTATAACACGCCTTCATGTTTGAGTAACCACTCTTTAGCTTTTAGCCCGCCAGCATAACCTGTGAGTGTTCCATTCGCACCGATGACGCGATGACAGGGCACGATGATGGATATCGGGTTTTTTCCGTTGGCAGCACCAACAGCTCGGCTAGCGTTTTTGTTGCCGATGGCTGTTGCGAGCTGACCGTAATTCCAGGTTTCACCAAACGGTATGGTCATCAACGTTTTCCAGACCTTTTGTTGGAATTCAGTGCCATCAGACTCAGTGGGTAAGTCAAACGTCGTTCGTTGTCCTTCAAAGTATTCCTCTAATTGCTGTTTTGTCGCTTCGAGTATTTGGTTACTTGTGTTATGCAGCTGGTCTTTGGCGACAGCCTGCCACGGTTCGAATAGCAAGGCCTTAAGGTGATGCTCCGTGGCATAAAGATGGACGGTGCCAAAAGGGCATATCATTTGTTGATAAAAGATAGTCATAACTCAAAAGATCCTTATAAACTGTTCCACAAGTGAAGCGTGGCGTAACTGCGCCATGGGCTCCACTTGCTGGTATCTGTAATTTGGTGAGCTTCTAACGCTTTGATCACGCCCAGATCTTTCTCAGGGAAGGCATCCGGGTCTTCGCCACTTCGCAGTTTTATGTACTCGTAGCTCCAAGGGCCTATGCCATTTATGGATAGAATGTCGCTCAGTTCGAAATCTTGCTCTTTGTGCTCTTTTTGTTGAAACCAAGCGGCAAAATCTTTTAGGGTTTGTTTGCGTCGCCCAGGCATTCTAAGAAAACTTAAGTCGGCATCGGCAATCTGTTGTGGCGTTGGAAATAGTTTTAGACCTTGCGCTGTGTCACTACCCAGTTCTTCGATAAGTTTGTGAGTATGGCCGTAAGCCGCTTTGACTGAAACCTGCTGGCCTAAGATTGCTTTAATACCTGCTTCAAACGTATTCCAACAGGCTGGCAGGCGCAGCCCCTTGGTCAGAACAGGTTTGAGCTTCTTATCTTGAGCGAGGTGCTTCTCAATGGTTTCGATGTCGCTATCGAGATCCAAGACTTTCTTGATTTGCGCAACCGCCGCCATGAGGTCTGCATAGTCGCTGATAGAAATTTCAACGTCAAAGCTGTGCTTTTTCGGCTGGTGGGTGGCTTTAAACCAGCCAGAGGACTGATTGATGCTGAACGTTCGGCTATAACTGTTACTTGAAACTTTCTCGATTAACGGCAACTCACGCAACTGCAGAAACTCTTGAATTTGAGCCCAGTTATAGGGCGGACGATAGAAAAGTCTCAACTTGATATCCACCATCGTTTTGTCGATGTTTTGAGTTTTCTTGCGTAGTTCACTAGGAGAAAGTTTCATTGTACTTTTAAAGCTGTCGTTAAACCGTCGGACGCTATTAAAACCCGCGCTCAGCGCGATATCGGTAACGGCAAGCTGAGTTTGTTGCAATAATTGCTTGGCTAACATGAGGCGATGGTGGTTCGCGTAATGTTGTGGCGACATGCCTAAGTGTTGCTGAAAGATTTTTCGCAAATAACGATCGCTGATCCCGAGAGACTCACTAAACTGCTCGACCGTTTGCTGGTTTAGGGCGCCTGACTGTATCCTTTGAATGGCTTTGGTCAGTATCGCTTCATTGCCAAGCCATGCCGCCGAAAAAGGTGCTGATTCTGGACGACAGCGAAGGCAAGGGCGAAAGCCTGCGTCTTGAGCTTGCACAGCGCTTTGATAGTAAACCACATTTTCTTCTTTGGGCGGGCTCGCAGGGCATATCGGACGACAGTAGATTTTCGTGGTTTTTACCGCGACAAAGAACTTACCGTCATAGCGGGAGTCTCTGGCCAGTCTTGCTTTTTGATAGGTTTGCATAGGGCGTGCCACGGTAGTGAATATACAACCCATGCTATCACTTTTTGCCAATAAGACTAGCCATATTCGGAACTGAATGATCGTGGAGAAGTGGAACCACTGGGCGTCGACAAGGTCGAATACTGAGTTACTGTATGGATAGTTAGGTTTCATTGAATGATTAGAGCAATCAAAAAGCATGTTTGGAGCATTAGTTTCATGGTTGGGCTTGCGCTGACGAGTGACTCGTTGCTAGCGGACAATCAAGAACAAGCGAGCTTTAGTGAACGATTGGTTGAGTCGGCCTTGGAAAGAACCCAACACTTGGTGGTCTATGAAGGCTCTTATCGCAACATTGATTACCCTATGGGTGATGTACCAGAGAATATTGGTGTTTGCACTGATGTCATTGTGAGGAGTTATCGTGCCTTGGGCTTGGATTTGCAGCAATTAGTCCATGAGGATATGACGGCGCACTTTGATGAATATCCTGATATTTGGGGATTGACGAGACCCGATACGAATATTGATCATCGCCGGGTGCCGAATCTGGAGCGCTTTTTTGAGCGTCATGGCGAGGTATTAGCAATTAGCCATAACCCCGAAGACTATCAGCCTGGCGATATTGTTAGCTGGCGTTTAGAAGGCGGTTTCCCACATATTGGTATTGTCACTAATAAAAAATCAGCGGATGGTGAGCGTTATAAAATTGTTCATAATATTGGTTTAGGCCCAAAACTTGAGGATGTGTTATTCAGTTATCCTATCGTTGGACATTACCGTTATTTGCCAGCTTCCAGCGAAGTCATTGCTCCATAAATAAAGACGTATCACAAACAAGCGTTTGAACAAAATTAATACAGAGTGCCGACCAGTTAGGTTGACTGGTAAAGTTACCTTTTATACGGCCATGATTTTGGGTTAGAATAGAGAAATTACGCCATAAATAAACCAGTTGAATAGGCATGAGTTTAAACTTTTTGGATTTTGAGCGTCCGATTGCAGAGCTTGAGGCGCAAATTGATGAATTACGCTTAACGGGTGAAGACTCGGATATTAATATCAGCGAAGAAATTGAGCGCTTACAAAAGAAGTCTAAAGACTTAACCAAGAAAATTTTCTCGGATTTGTCTGCATGGCAAGTAGCGCAGCTAGCTCGTCACCCACAACGTCCCTATACACGTGACTACATCGAGCACGTTTTTGACGATTTTGACGAATTGGCTGGTGATCGCGCTTTTGCTGATGACGCTTCGATTGTAGGTGGATTAGCACGATTAGAAGGTAAGCCTTGTGTGGTGATCGGTCATCAAAAAGGTCGTGATACTAAAGCGAAGATTAAGCATAACTTTGGTATGTCTCGCCCAGAAGGTTACCGTAAAGCGAAACGTTTAATGGAGATGGCGGAGCGATTCAAGCTTCCTGTCTTCACGTTTATCGACACTCCGGGAGCTTTCCCTGGTGTTGGTGCAGAAGAGCGTGGCCAAAGTGAAGCGATCGCTCGTAACTTGAAAGTGATGGCGACCCTTAAATCACCAATCATCGCGACGGTTATTGGCGAAGGCGGTTCTGGTGGTGCTTTGGCGATTGGCGTCGGTGATAAAGTGAATATGCTTCAATACTCTACTTACTCCGTGATTTCTCCAGAAGGCTGTGCTTCAATTCTTTGGAAAAGTGCTGAAAAAGCAGAAGAAGCGGCTGATGCGATGGGTATTACTGCTGAGCGTATTAAAGAGCTTGGTTTAATTGATAATATTGTTCAAGAGCCATTGGGCGGTGCACATCGTAACTATGTTGATATGGCTAAAAATTTAAAGTCTCAGCTAATTAAAGACTTGGATAGCCTTGAAAACATGGAAACAGAAAAACTGCTTAATCGTCGCTACGATAAGTTGATGGCATTTGGTGAAGTCACCGAAGGCTAATAGTTCTCCATGAATCACTCTGAGCCAGTTGCTGCAGCAATCCGTCAGTTTCTGGCTCAACATTCTTCAACCAATCCTTCTTTCCTGATTGCACTAAGCGGTGGTGCTGACTCGGTAGCATTGTTGCACGCTTTATGCGAACAAGTTCCTAAAGACAAAACACAAGCGGTTTATATCGATCATCAGCTACAGGATGTTTCTGTCGAGTGGGCTGACTTTAACCAACAGCTTTGTAACGCTCTTGGCGTTAAGTTTCAAACCATACCAGTTAATGTGGGCAAGTCATCAAGTCTAGAAGCAGAAGCCCGTGAGGCTCGTTATCAAGCTTTGGCAGGCCTGTTGAAGCCTCAACAATGTTTAGTCACAGGCCACCATCAAGACGATCAGGCTGAAACCTTATTACTCCAACTGTTCCGTGGTGCTGGGCCTAAGGGGTTGTCAGCGATGCCTTCCATGTCGCACTTTGCAGAAGGTTGTCATGTGCGGCCTTTATTAAACGTGTCTAAAGATGACATTTTGCATTACTGCCAGCAGCATGACCTAGATTATGTTGAGGACCCATCGAATCAAGACATTAAGCATCGTCGAAACTTTATTCGCCATCAAGTCATGCCCTTGCTGGAGCAAGAGTGGCCACAGGTTAAACAAACTTTAGCTCGTGCCAGCCAGCTCCAGTCGGACGCACAAAACATTATCTATAGTATGGCATCCTCGGATTTTAATAGGTGTTATACCGGCGAAGGTCTTTCCATAATCGAACTCAATAAGCTCTCTAATGCAAGACAACGTGAGGTTGTACGCTACTGGTTCGAGGATTTGCATCAAGAAATGCCGAGCCAAAAAGTGCTAGAAGAATTATTGGCTCAGATGTTGAGGTCCGAGAGTGATGCTCAGCCGAGTCTTGAGTTTTCTGGAGGTTCAATAAAGCGCTTTCAAGGTGTCTTGAGCTGGGTTCCAGAGACAAGTTTTTGTGATGAAAGCATTGATGGTAAAGAGTGGTATGGGCGTGATGATTTGTTATTGTCGGAATCTGTGACAGTTAAACAACAATGGTTACAGCAGCAACACCCTGAGTTAGTAGGAAAGCCACTCGTCGTGCGTACAAGGCAAGGCGGTGAACGCGTACGAAAGAAAAATTCAGAAAACACCACGTCGCTTAAGAATTACTTTCAAGACATGGGTATTCCGAGCTGGCAGCGGGATAAAGTGTTATTGATTGTGCATAATGACGAGGTACGTGCAGTTTATCATCACCACTTAAGCGAGAAGCCTTAAAAGATAGCGTTTAACTGCTCTACCGTCCAGCCATGATATTCAGCCCACGTCTCAACAATGCTTATGTCATCTGCTTTATTTAGCGGACGAAAGCCTGAGGTTGTGTCATTGAGCGCATCTTCAATCGCCAAATTATGAGCATAAAAAATAGGATCCAGAAAAGGCATCAACGTTGGCTCTTGAAGCACAAAGTTAACGGGCTTTTTCGCAGCTAAAACGTCAGTGTCTGAAAACTTAAAGCCAAATTCGTCCTCTGCACCTGCGTTAGCCAGTATTTTTCCTCTGAACCAATCATGTTCATAACTATGGCTCAATAAATCTTTAATGCCTGTAGCGGTAACTATGATGTCAGCATTTTTGATCGCAGATTTAACCTGTTGAGGCAACTCCGCAGATACCGCTTGATAGCCTCTGGATTCAATAAGAGACAAACGTTCAGGCAGCATATCGACGACGGTAATGTTCGATGTTTTTTGAGAAAAGTAGTAGGCGATGCCTGTGCCAACTTTGCCAAACCCAAAGATGAGTATGTTCTTTTGATCTACAGGTTGTTGACTGAGTTCGCAAATAGCTCGATAAACACCTTCACCGGTGCCGAGACACGTTTCGAGAGATTTTAAGCGAGTGTCATCGACTGAAACAACGGGGACCTTGCTGTCCTGCCATTGCTCATAGCGTAAAGCCCCGGTTCGTGTAAGCTCGACAATGCCTTGGGTGGCATGGCAGCTATCAATCAGCTCGGCACCACAGTCTAGTAAAAAATCAAATGTTCCATTGAGATTGTGCAAAGGACGGTACTGGATACCTTCACTTGCTAACACCTCGAGGGCTACGGGCGACTCCTTAATAAAGCTTGGGTTCGTCACTGTAACCTCTGCCCCAGAGGCTTTGAGACATGCTATTTTAAGCAAGGTAGTTTGTGTTAGCGGCACGTTATGAGCGATTGTCATTCCTGAAAAAGGTTTTGCACTGCCATACTCTTCCAGCATCCGATGCATAAAGGGTGCGGAGGACTCGGTGTAGCGCTCGAAAAACGACTGGAAGGACGGCATGGTAATAACTCGCTAGTCCGCTTGGAAAAAAGCTTTAATATTACTGTCTTGTTGCATCGCGTCGTCATAACCTAACTTGATGAGGTGACGTGTAAACTCTTTATCAAACAACAAGTAGCTTAAAATTCCATTACCATCTTCGCCATCAACACCGATTCGTTTAAAAAAGAAACGTAGACCGCGAGGAAGGTTTTTAAAATACTGACCTGCGAGCTCGGCTGGCTCGATGCTGGGTGAAATGATGAAAGCGTCCACGGTTTTCAAAGGAAGTTGCTCACGCACTAAGTCAGATTCAGGAATATGAGCCAGTAGTGAGTTCACTCGCATTAGACGCTCGATATCGCTTTCTAAGCTGTCGATAAAAATACTATCGAATAGGTGGCCACCAATATCACCAACCGTTGGAATGGTTGGCTTATGCTCAGGCTCGCCGCGTAAAGGCTTTACCGTCACCACAAAAAGTTTATCAGCGCCTAAGTGCAATGCTGGGCTGAGTGGCGTTAGAAAGCGCAAGGAACCATCACCAAAGTGCGCGTTTTTGATTTGCTGCGAGGGAAATACCATCGGGATAGCTGATGATGCTAATAGGTGCTCGACAGTGATGGTGTCTTTTCGACCATAGCGACGGAAGCGCTTCCACTCGACTAAGTCAGGATGTCCCTGAAAGAAACTGACTGAGTTTCCTGTGTTGTAGTTGTAGCAGGTTGTACAAAGAGCTTTAAGTAACCCTGCTTGATGGTTTTTTTCGATATCATCAAATCGTATGACGTTTTCGAGCAGTGTTCGTAGCGGTGAATTATCAAGTAAGGAGAGCGGTTGCTTTAGGTTTTGGGTTGAACGAAAAATATTCCATACCCAGCGCAGCGCGTTCTTACTTAAAGTTCCTAATCCAGTTTTATAGACTTGATCTGGGCTGAAATTGCTCCAGATTTCCTCAAGGCGTTGCGCACCATAGTCGAACTGATGATTGTTGCTAGCAACTGCAGCCGCGTTAATTGCTCCCGCAGAGGTGCCTGTCACAATACTGAAAGGTGAGCGCTTGGGCTGACCTAAGATATCATTAACCGCTTTAATAACACCGGCCTGGTAAGCTGCACGAGCACCACCACCTGAAAGAATGAGACCTGCTGAGTTATCATCAGGGCTATCATTCAGTATTTTACTGTCTGTGGTCATTCGAGATTATAGCGCCCAACGTTTGCGCAGTGCAGCGTAAACTTTATTCGGGTATTTAGCACGGCCTCGTGAGCCGTTATAGCGGCCGAGCGCATAGGTAAGGTTGTTTTTTTCTCGGTCAATATACAGCTTTAAGATATAGCAGCCGTAACGAATGTTGGTTTCGATGTCGAAGAGAGAATCATTAGGGTGACCAATTTCTTTTTTCCAAAAGGGCATGATTTGCATCAGGCCACGTGCATTAGCGACTGATAGGGCGTAACGGTCAAAGTTACTTTCTACTTCCATAATCGCCAAGACTAATTGTGGATCCACCCCAGCTTCGTTGGCATGCTTATGAACCAAACCTAATATTTTGAGGCGCTCATCGGGTGGGATATGAGGAGCACGCCGCTTGAGGCGTCCTTCCATGTCTTTCATCCAGACGGTCGCATCATACTTATCAACAAAATGATTCTCTTGCTCCATAAGCCTTTTCAGCTGGCTAGCGAAAGCCTGATCGGGGCGTTCTTGCCCGTTGGCAATCAAACCCCAAATTAGCAGCACTAGTGTGATAAGTGACTTATGTAACATCTTGAAATTATTGTTTAATTCTTAGTTAATTAGAGCTTAGTGTTTCTTGAATATAATCCACAACATTTTCAACTTCAAGATCTGCTTTCGCAGTGTTATCTCGGTTTTTATATTCAATGGTATTATTTTTTAAGCCACGGTCACTAACTACCAGTCGGTGCGGAATGCCCACGAGTTCAGTATTAGCAAACATAACGCCCGGACTTTCTTTTTGATCCAAGAATAATGTTTCGATACCTAAGGACTCTAAGCGTTGGTATAAAGCTTCAGCGACTTGCTGGACGCTTTCTGATTTGTGCATATTCATTGGGATAATAGCGACTTTAAATGGCGCGATTGCTTCTGGCCAAATAATACCGTTATCATCATGGTTCTGCTCGATGGCTGCTGCGACAATGCGAGAGACGCCGATACCATAACAACCCATAGTAAGGTGCTTTGCTTTACCGTTTTGGTCCAATACAGTGCAGTTCATGGCTTTCGAGTATTTGTCGCCCAATTGGAAAATATGGCCAACTTCAATACCACGTTTGATTTCTAATAGTCCTTTACCGTCTGGACTTTTGTCACCTGCGACGATATTTCGAAGATCGCAAACATCGCTATACTCAGCGTCACGTTTCCAGTTAACACCGTTTAAGTGGAAGCCTTCTTCGTTAGCACCGCAAGCAAAGTCACTCATTACTGCAGCGTCACGATCCGCAATCACTGGAATGCTCAAGCCCTGTGGCCCACAAGAACCAGGTGCGCAACCTGCAGTTTGTTTAACGGTTTCATCACTAACTAGGACTAATGGATCGGCGATTAGCGTATGCTTCGCAGCTTTAATTTCGTTGAGCTCATGGTCGCCACGTAAGCACAGCGCAACCACAGGCGATTCTTCCGTCGAACCTTCTACAAATAGCGTTTTTAACACTTGCTGTGTATCAATGCCCATAACACTGGCAGCTTCTTTGACGGTACGACAGTTCGGAGTCGCTACTTTTTCAACGTCTTTAGTTGGAGCCGCTGCTTTGCCTTCTGGCGCTAAACTTTCTGCTTTTTCAATATTCGCGGCATAGTCACTTTCTGTACTGAAGGCGATGGCGTCTTCGCCAGATTCGGCTAGTACATGAAACTCATGGGAGCCACTACCGCCAATGGCGCCCGTGTCAGCTAGAACTGGGCGATAGTCTAAACCAATACGATCAAACACATTGCAATATGCTTGGTGCATCTTTTGATAGGTCTCTTCAAGAGACTCTTCATCAATGTGGAAGGAGTAAGCATCCTTCATGATGAATTCACGAGAACGCATGACGCCAAATCGTGGGCGCACTTCGTCACGGAATTTTGTTTGAACCTGGTAGAAGTTTGCTGGCAGCTGCTTGTAACTGCTGAGCTCATCGCGAATCACTGCGGTGATAATTTCTTCGTGTGTGGGACCTAAGCAGAAATCACGATCATGACGATCGGTAAAACGTAATAGCTCTGGGCCGAACTGATCCCAGCGGCCTGACTCTTCCCACAAGTCAGAGGGTTGAACAGAGGGCATCAACATTTCCACGGAGCCAGCCTTGTTCATTTCTTCTCGAACGATATTTTCGACTTTACGAAGAACGCGCAGGCCTGTTGGCAGCCAAGTGTATAAACCTGAAGCTACTTTACGAATCATGCCAGCACGCAGCATGAGCTTGTGGCTGATTAATTCAGCATCGCTAGGATCTTCTTTGAGGGTAGAAAGTAAGTATTGGCTACTACGCATTGGTGTCCCTAGTTATTGGTCTCATCGATCAAAATAGTCGGTTATTGTAGCAAGGTTTAATTTAGCCACAAAGCTAGATGACTCGATTAATTGATAGATTTTGAGGATTTTTCTGTTTAAATTTTGTACAATTGAGGTGTCTTTATGACAAAGCGTAGTTGAACAAGTTTGGAGTTCTTAATTCTTGTCGGTTAGAGCACAACCGAGGGGAGGTAGTTATGACTCGCTTTAACGTTACGTATGCTGTTGCAATTTCAGCCATTCTTGTCGTTGGCTGCAGTTCTAAATCTGATAGAGATTATCTTGTGCAAAGTTCTGATGACGAGTATGTCTATATAGTGGACTATGAAAAAATGGCCTATATTGATGAGGCTAGCAGAACGTCACATTCCAATGTGGATACATACTGGGTGAACCCACCAGTAAAACGCATTAAACGGAGTGAGTTAGAAGCAATGCGCAAAAAACAATAAGCCAACTAAGGCTGGCTTATTGTTTGAGCTGTAGTGACAAGCTAGTCACTACGGATTATCACTTTAAGGAATCACTCAGTTGAGTGAATTCGCTTTCCATTAATCCAGGTTTCTAGAACTTGGACATCATCAATTTTGTCCTCAGAAATTTTAAAAATATCCTTATCAATGAGGATGAAGTCGGCTTTTTTCCCTTCCTCTAGCGAGCCAATGGCGTTTTCCCAAAAACCAGCAAACGCAGCATCAATGGTGAAGCTTTTCAATGCTTCGGCAACAGTCAGTTTTTGTGATGGAAGCCAGCCCTCTTTAGGTAAGTTGTCAGAATCTTGGCGGGTCACTGCCGCATGCAGTCCCAAGAAAGGGTTTGCCTTTTCGACGGGGAAGTCTGAACCTGAAGCGATAACCACGTCATTATCAAGGAAGGTGCGCCATGCATAGGCGCCTTTTAGGCGCTCTTCGCCCAAGCGATCGCCTGCCATATTCATATCGCTCGTGGCGTGAGTGGGTTGCATTGAAGCGATGACGCCAAGTTTAGCAAACATCGGGATTTCTTCTGGCACAACGACTTGCGCGTGCTCAATTCTATGGCGCAATACTTTAGAGGAGCTTTCTTTCTTTAGTTTCGACAATTCCTCAAGCACCATATGATTGGCCGCATCGCCAATTGCATGGATGTTGGTTTGGAAGCCGTATTTAGTGATCAGTGTTAAGTATCTCCCTAGCTTGTCGGAAGAAGTCAGCAATAGTCCCTTATTGTCTGGCTCGTCAGAGTATGGTTCAAGAAGTGCGGCACCACGGCTACCTAAGGCACCGTCTGTGTAGAGCTTGACCGACTGTATTTTTAAGAAAGGATGTTCAACTTTTCCGTACTTAAGCATGGTTTCTAAGCGAGGGTCTGCACCGCTCAGCATAGCGTAAACTCGAAGCGGGATACGGTTCTTACCCGAAAGCTCCAGCATTAATTTATAAGTCTCAAAGTCAACACCAGCATCATGAACCGAGGTAATACCAAGACTGATCAGGTGGTCAAAAGCTAGCTTGAGTGCAGTTTTGCGTTCTTTCTTGTTCAGTGGCGGGATCTTATTTTCGACTAAGCTCATTGCGGCATCAATCAAGACGCCAGTTGCTTGGCCCTGTTCATCTCGGATAATTTTGCCGCCCTCAGGATCCGGAGTGTTTTTGTCGATGCCAGCGAGTTGCAGTGCTTTGCTATTAGCCCAACCGGCGTGACCGTCAATACGGCTTAACCACACAGGGCGATCAGCGATCACTTTATCCAGTGACGATTTCGTCGGGAACTCTTTATTTAGCCATAACACCTGGTTCCAACCTCGACCCAAAACCCAACGAGTATCAGGATTGTTGTTTGCGTATTCGGAAACCTGTTTGACTGTTTCAGCTTCAGACTCAATCCCACGAAGGTTAACGCGCATTAAGTTCAGCCCTAAGCCGAGTATGTGGCCATGAGCATCAATTAAGCCGGGTAACAGCGTTTTGCCTTTACCATCAATGGAGATACTAAAACTGTGCAAGTCAGCCAGTTCCTCTTGGCTGCCTGTGGCTAAAATGACGCTATCTTCGAAGAGAATGCTATTAAATTGCTTTAACTCGCCATCTTCAAAAGTATAGCCTTTGACGTTATGTAGCAGTGTTGGTAACGCTTGTGCAGTGCCTGTCCCCATAAAATTACAGGCTAAAGCGGCTATCAAAGTAAGAATCATTTTTTTCATAATAAACGCAATCTAGTGATGGATTCACATACTCTAATACAAGTTATGGGCAATATAAAGGAAGTCCTCTCTGATATAACTTATTGATTTTCAAAAGTAACATCAAACTGTCATCAAGTTGTACTCTGGCTGTCATGCAAATCGCTTATAAAGAGCAAAACCTAAGAGGATTTGTATGTTTAAATCATTTAAAGGCTTACCCGACTTACCTTACGCCGTCGCACCTATTGAGCAGGCACAGTATCAAAGCGCTATTGTAGAGTTAGTCCAAGAGCTGATACGCAGACCATCCGTGACGCCTGTGGACGCTGGCTGTAGTGAGCTTCTTGCTGAGCGCTTAGAGGCGGTGGGGTTTGCGACGGAGTATTTCAACAAGGCTGAGGTGACGAACTTGTGGGCGAAACGCGGTGAGTCTCTCGAACAGCCATCAGTAGTGTTCTCTGGCCATACTGATGTGGTGCCGCCGGGACAAAATGCTCGCTGGGACACGGAGCCTTTTGTTCCGACGATAAAGGATGGCATGATTTTCGGTCGCGGTGCTTCAGATATGAAAGGCAGTTTGGCGGCGATGATTGTGGCTGTGGAAGCTTTTGTCAAAAGACACCCTAAGCACAAAGGCAGTATTGGCTTTATGCTGACAAGCGACGAAGAAGGTGATGCTGTCGATGGCACTAAACATATTGTATCGAGCTTGCAGCAGCGTGGTGAAGTTATTGACTACGCCATTGTCGGCGAGCCGACCACAGAGAAACGGCTGGGTGATTCGATTAGAATCGGACGTCGTGGTTCGATTAACGGTAAAATCACCATACGAGGGAAGCAGGGCCATGTAGGTTATCCTGAGCAGCTTAGTAATCCTATTCATAATTCTTCAAAGTTGATTCATAAGTTGGCGACGAAACGCTGGGATATGCCTAGCCGCTACTTTCCGTCAACCAGCTTCCAGTTGGTGAAAGTACACTCGGGAAGTGGCGCCATGAATGTCACGCCTGCGAGTTTAGAAATGCTGTTTAATTTTCGCTATTCACCACGGAACTCTTTCGAAAAAATCACTGGTTACGTTGAAAAGAAAGCAAAAAAATACGGTTTGGACGCAGAGTTCTCATGGGAACATGAAGCGGAGCCTTATATCACACGCCGCGGTAAGCTCAGAAAAACCGTGCAAAAAGTGATCCAACAAGAAAGCCAGATCAAAACCAAGTTGACGACAGGTGGTGGTATCTCTGATGGTCGCTATATCAAGCAGCTGGCGACTCAAGTCATAGAACTGGGGCCTTGCAATAAAACCATTCACCAAGCAAACGAATGCGTTTCGATTAGTGAACTCAATCGTTTGTGTCACATGTATTATCGACTTCTTGAAGAGTTGCTTGTAAAAGTTGTCGATAAAAACTAACTCAGCTGTCTTTATTAATACCAATCGAGCTCTGCTGGTGTTCATCGAACATCAGCAGTAAACTGACGTCACAACAAATGATCTAGATTCACTATGTTCGAGATCGCCGGAATTGATCACATTGTCTTACGAACCAGCAAGTTAGCAGCAATGCTAGAGTTTTACTGTGGTGTCCTAAACTGCACTCTAGAGCGCGAAACCTCTGAAGAACTGGGGTTGACTCAGTTGCGTGCAGGGAGTGCTTTAATCGATCTCGTAACAGTCGATGGCAAGCTAGGGCGCACGGGAGGCGAAGCCCCTTCAACAAGCGGCAATAACCTTGACCACTTCTGTCTTCAGCTAAAAGCTATTTCTGAATCTGATATTAAGCAACACCTAGAAAGCCATGGCGTTGACGTCGGAGAGTTTGATGAGCGCTATGGTGCCCAGGGCTTTGGACAGTCGATTTATATCCAAGACCCTGAAGGCAACACTGTCGAGTTACGCTCACGGTTCTAATTTAAGACTGTCAATGCCAAAAACAAGTTAGTAAGTAACAGCAAAATAGCTATGAGCTGATAATGTTTTAGTAAAAAATTGATTTTGCTCATGTTGTCTGTAGATACAGACAAATACTCTTTAATTTGTTGCTTTTGCTTAGATGGTAGTAACTCGGGGCTTGAATTTTCTAATGTAGGTAAAACTATTCTTAAATAGAGAACATTCATTACTATTATAAATAGCACGAATATGGTGGCCGTAAAGACTAATAGGTAAAACATTATTTATCCGACCAAATCGCCAGTTCATTACCGCTTGGTTCGGTAAAGTGAAACCGGCGACCGCCAGGGAATGAAAAGATAGGCTTGATGACTGTGCCGCCTAAATCTTCCACCACTTTTTGAGTGTCTTCTAACGACTCAGAGTAGAGCACGATGAGGGCGCTGCCGTTTTCCGTGCTGGCCTTGAGGTTTGACTGAAAAAAGCCACCTTCTAATCCCGACTCGCTGAATGCGCTGTATTCAGGGCCATAGTCGACAAACTTCCAGCCAAACGCTTTTTGGAAGAAATCCTTTGTGGATTCTAAATTATTCGCGGGGAATTCAACGTAGTTGATCAATGTTTTACTCATCACAGATCCTTGTTGTGTATTTTTTAAGGTAAAGAAAGTTATAGCGCTGATCTAATAAAAAGAAAAGCCTGCAATGCTGATAGGGGCACATCGCAGGCTTAAAGTGTTGTACTAGAGAAGTTTATTATTATGAATTTTGTGAGTTAATCGATGTAGCGTTTACGCTTTTTTTCTTTAAGTTTCAGCATATCAACCCAGACAACGCTATCCACGCAGTCGCCAAAATCAGGGTCAACACCAAAGTCGTAGAAGGTGACGCCGTCTTCTTCACACAGGTCGCTGTACTGTTTAAATAGAGTAGGAACACTGACACCCATAGAGCCAAGCTCTCTCTTAAGGACTTTAAAGGCTTCTGGCTGCTCAAGGTGATTAAATAACTGTTCCAATTTAGCTTTCTGAACTGGCTTAATTCGATAAGGATTAAACGAGCGGACCAAGTTTAGCTCTGAACCATAGTAGGTGCTGAAATAATACACCAGCATGTCTTTGGCGTAGCTGGGGTAATCATTGCTTAAGCTGACAGAACCAAACAAATAACGAATATGTGGGTTTTGTCGGATATAAGCGCCAATACCGAACCATAGGTAATCTAGGCTACGTTTTCCCCAGTATTTCGGCTGAATGAAACTTCTTCCCAGTTCCATCGCCGTGGGAAACTTCTTCTGTAAGCTTTCCTCGTAGCTAAACAAGGTTTCTGAGTAAAGGGTTTGGTCCTCGCTAAAGGTATGAATATCGGCGATGCGGTAGCTGCCGACAATTTCCATATCGCTTTGATCCCACAAAACAATGTGTTTGTAATAGTAGTCGAATTTATCCATGTCTCGGCGATTACCTGTGCCTTCGCCTACAGCGCGAAAAGCAATTTCACGTAACCGCCCGATTTCACGCAACAGCGCCGAGTCTGCAGTATTTTCGAGCAAATAAATGGTTTTACCATCTGCGGTTTCACCAATTTGAGCACATTGATTCAGCTCTTCGATTAAGACTTTTCGGCTTTCAGGGTGAGCGATGGCTCGTTCGGTCTCAAACAGCTCTTGACGATCACGTTTTAGACCGTAGACATGTTGCTTGAAGCGAGTGATACTTTCTTTACTGCTGGGCAACATACCGCTGAAAGAAGAAAAAGGGATAAGTTTGCCAATTTTAATAGGCAAGGTTAATGAGACATTCTTAAACATTTCACGCACCAGGAATAAAGCACTTAATGGCTTAGCGATTAATGAGAAGCCATAGAAAAAACGTGAGTTTTTGCCGCCAACATGTACCGGAAGGATCGGCGACTTGGTTTGCTTGGCCATTTTTAAAAATCCTGAGCGCCACTTGCCATCACGAATACCCTTGAAGGATAAGCGCGACACCTCGCCAGCAGGGAAGAAAATAACGGCTTCTTCTGCTTCTAAGGACTGTTGGATGTTGAGGAGTTTTTCCTTGGGGTTGCCGCTTTTGCTCATGTTGTTAATGGGCAAAAAGAAAGGACGTAGCGGTGACATTGACCACAACAGCTCGTTGACCACTATTTTGACGTCTTTTCTAACCGAATGTATTAGGGCAAGCAGAGCAAGGCCATCGAGCGAACCTAGGGGGTGGTTTGCGATAATGACCACTCTGCCTGACACGGGGATATTCTCTAAACTGGAATTTGAGACTGTGTAGCTTAGCCCTAATCGTTGATTCACCGTTTCAAGGAAGTCCACATGCGACATGTGTTTGTTTTGTTCAATAAAATCGTTAACTTCTTCTTGGTGAAACAGTCGAGCCAGCAGTCGAGTTGCGCCAGACTGAAGCTTAGGCGATTTCTCTAGTTGGGGTAGAAATTGTTCAACAACCTCTTTACTGTCTATCATGGGTTCACCTTCCTGTTGTCACGATAAATTACAGGTTTATGACATGCTTTGTTCATAGCTCGCATTATCTAAGAGGTTTGTGACAGTCGAATTTCAGGCATAAGACGCTTTTGTGACAAATTTTGTACAGTTGCTTGGGACAGGTAACTTGCGACAAACCCTTGTCTCACGTACTATATGGCGTCTTTTCTAACGCTGGCAGGGTAGACTCCAGCGTTAACCGATTAATAAGCAACAAAGCTTCAGGCAGAAAGAATACTTATGGCAACTGAAATGCGTAGTCACTATTGTGGCGACTTATCAAAAAATGAAGAAAATCAAACGGTTACTTTGTCAGGCTGGGTCCACCGTCGTCGTGATTTAGGTGGCTTAATCTTTTTACAGCTGAGAGACCGTACTGGGATTATCCAAGTCGTCGTCGATCCAGACTTCAAAGAGCTTTTCAGTTTAGCTGAACAGCTGCGCAGTGAGTTCGTCATTCAGGTCAAAGGTCAGGTGCGTGCGCGCCCTGATGACATGGTGAATAAAAACATGGCATCGGGCGAGATTGAAGTGCTAGCGCAAGAGATAGAAATCTTAAACCGTGCTAAACCACCTGCAATTCCAATTGATGAGAACCTTGAAGCGTCAGAAGAGCAGCGCCTCAAGTATCGCTATTTGGACCTGCGTCGTCCTGAAATGGCTCAGAAATTGATTTTCCGTCACAAAGTGACGAGTGCCATGCGTCGTTACATGGATGATCACGGTTTTATTGACGTGGAAACGCCGATTTTGACAAAAGCAACTCCAGAGGGTGCGCGTGATTATTTAGTGCCAAGCCGCGTTCACAAAGGATCATTTTATGCGTTGCCACAATCTCCTCAGTTGTTTAAACAGCTGTTGATGATGTCTGGTTTCGATCGTTATTACCAGATCGTGAAGTGTTTTCGCGATGAAGATTTACGTGCAGATCGTCAGCCAGAGTTTACTCAGCTGGATATTGAAACGTCTTTCTTAAACCAAGAAGAGATTATGCAGTTGATGGAAGGATTGATTCGTCATCTGTTTAAAGAACTTAAAGATATTGACCTTCCTGAGTTCCCGCGCATGCCATACGCGGAAGCGATGGAGCGTTATGGTTCGGATAAGCCTGATCTGCGCATGGACACTGAGTTGGTCACAGTTGATGAGCTGGTTAAAGACGTTGAGTTTAAAGTTTTTGCAGGACCAGCGAATGATGACAAGAGTCGTGTAGCGGCGTTACGTGTACCAGGTGGTGCACAATTTAGCCGTAAACAAATCGACGAATACACAAAGTTTGTTGGTGTTTATGGTGCCAAAGGCCTCGCTTGGATGAAGATTAATGGCGCTGGTGCTGAAGGTATCCAAAGTCCAGTCTTAAAGTTCTTAGGTGAAGAGGTCGCGCTCAACATCATTGAAAAAGTCGGTGCTGAAGAGGGCGACATCATCTTCTTTGGCTCTGATACCAAGATGACGGTTGCTGACGCTATGGGCGCGTTGCGCTTAAAGACGGCGCAGGACCTTGGCCTAGTCAAAGACGAGTGGAAGCCGCTTTGGGTTGTTGATTTCCCAATGTTTGAAGAAATTGATGGTCAAGTCCATGCGCTACACCATCCGTTCACCGCGCCAAAAGAAGATGATGTGGATGCTGTGAAAAACGATCCAACAGGAACTTTATCTAAAGCGTATGACATGGTGCTTAACGGCAGCGAAGTCGGCGGTGGCTCGGTTCGTATTCACAACGAAGCGATGCAAGAAGCGGTATTTGGTATTCTTGGTATTGATGAAACTGAGCAGCGCGAGAAGTTTGGCTTCTTATTAGACGCGTTGAAATTCGGCTGCCCTCCACACGGTGGACTAGCATTCGGTCTTGATCGCTTAGTCATGTTAATGGTCGGCGCAGATTCGATTCGTGATGTTATCGCGTTCCCGAAAACGACCACAGCCAGCTGCCCATTAACACAAGCACCGAGCAATATTGAAGACAAATTGCTTGATGAGCTGGGTATCGAAATTAAGAAGAAAGGCTAAGTTAGAAAAGCGTTAAAGAAAATAAGGTTGGGCCTAAAGAAGTAGAACGCTTTGGGCTAAACAGTTTAGAAGCATTTAAAAGTATAAAGAAAGATTAAGTTAGAAAGTTTTAAAGAAAAGAAGGTCGACAGAGACAGATTCACTGGTCAGGGCCCAAAGTAGAGAACGCTTTGGACTAAACAATTTCGAGGCATGAAGTTTGAGAGAGTGCGGATTTTACAGCTTGTAAATGACAATCTCGAACAAACTTTATAACAAAGAAATTGTGACGACCAAAAGTTCGAGAGGAGTATAAAATGGCGGGTCACAGTAAATGGGCAAACATCAAGCACCGCAAAGCAGCCCAAGACGCAAAGCGTGGAAAAATCTTTACTAAAATCATTCGTGAGTTAGTGGTTGCTGCTCGCGAAGGTGGCGGTGATCCAAACGATAACCCTCGTTTACGTGCCGCCATGGATAAAGCGCTTGGCGCTAACATGAAGAAAGACACCATCGAAAAGGCAGTAGACCGTGGCACTGGTAATGCCGAAGGTGATAACTACGAAGAGTTAAACTACGAAGGTTATGGTCCAGGTGGTGTTGCGATTCTTGTAGAGTGCATGACAGACAACAAAAACCGTACGGTTGGCGAAGTTCGACACGCATTCACCAAACATGGCGGTAACTTAGGGACTAGCGGTTCCGTTGCTTATTTATTTGATAAGCGTGGCCAGTTCGTTTTTGGTGACAACTATAATGAAGACGAATTAATGGAAGCTGCCTTAGAAGCTGGGGCTGAAGACTTTATTGCTCACGATGATGGTTCATTTGAAGTGTTAACCACACCAGAAGATTACTTAGACGTCAAAGACGCACTAAAAGAAGCAGGTTTTGAAGCTGAAAATGCCGAAGTGACTATGTTGCCATCGACCCAGGCAGAGCTTGACGTTTCAGAGGGTGCCAAAGTGATTCGGCTGATTGATCGTTTGGAAGAGTTGGATGATACTCAAAACGTATATACTAATGCGGATATTCCTGCAGAGTCCTACGACAACCTATAGAAATGTTTATATTTGCTGAGGCTTTGTTAAAAGCTTTATAAAAGTGCTCATTTACATTTTGTAAACTCCGCTTTTTATAAAACTTTTGCCGCGCCTCAGCTGCATCTAATTCATTTCTAATCGACAGTAATCCGTAGGGTGGGCCTTGGCCCACCTTTTTGTATAAAATAATAACCGATGCTAACAGTCATACGGCTCGCCCACGGGATCTAGTGCCTTTCGACTTCTAATAGGTTGCGGTAGGCTAACCCATCCTATTTCGCTGCAAACATTTGATAAACACTCTTTGCTGAACATAAAATCCCACAGCAATAATTTTTAGTCATGGTATGATAATTTCAATTCATGTATTAACTTACCAGACCATGTTTTTTTGGAACTCTAAATGGCGATAATTCTAGGAATAGACCCCGGCTCGCGCATTACCGGCTTTGGTATTATTGAAGTTGGTGGCGATATTCCTGCAAACAAACCAAGATACATCACCAGTGGCTGTATCCGTATTAAAGACGAGTCACTGGATCTGAAATTGAAGCAGATCTTTGATAGTGTGTGTGAGCTCATTCTTGAGTTTAAGCCTGACGAGTTCGCTATTGAATCCGTGTTTATGTCTAAGAATGCGGATTCAGCACTAAAGCTTGGCCAGGCTCGTGGCGCCGCTATTGTCGGCGCTTCACATTACGCGCTTCCAGTGTTTGAGTATCCAGCCAGAAAAGTGAAACAGTCGGTTGTGGGAACTGGTGGGGCAGACAAGACTCAAGTACAACACATGGTAAAAATGCTTCTTAAACTTCCTTCAAGCCCGCAAGCTGACGCGGCAGATGCGTTGGCAATCGCACTATGTCACGCCAATACCAGCCAAGGTTTAGCGCAGCTGAAAGGGGCAAAAACAATAGCAAGAGGACGATTACGTTGATAGGTCGAATTCGAGGAACACTTATAGAAAAAACACCGCCATTTATTATTATCGAGACTAGTGCAGGAGTCGGCTACGAAATTCAAGTTCCGATGACGACTTTTTATCAGTTACCTGACGAAGGGGCTGAGGCGATAGTTGCAACACACTTGTCTATTTCAGAAAACTTACATGCGCTGTATGGCTTTATTAGCAACAAAGATAAAACATTATTCCGTGAATTGATCAAAGTGAATGGTGTTGGTCCAAAATTAGCACTGGCGATTTTATCGGGCATGGAAGCGGATGAATTTGTGATGACGGTTCATGACGGCAATGTTGATCGTTTAGTGAAACTTCCTGGCGTTGGTAAAAAAACTGCTGAGCGTTTGCTGGTAGAAATGTCCGATCGCTTAAAAGATTGGTCGGTATCAGGCTTGCCAAGCTCTGGCGACACCGAAGCGCCTACTACTAACGTGCCTCGAGCCGGTGACGTTACCCAAGAAGCGGTTAGCGCTCTAGTTGCTTTAGGTTACAAGCCCCAGCAAGCCAGCAAAGCTGTTGCACAAGTTGATGGTGATGGGCTTAAGAGTGAAGAGTTGATTCGTTTGGCTTTGCGCCAGCTAGCAGGTTAGCAAGGCAAAAAAAAAAGCTGCTTGATGTAGCAGCTTTAAAGGCTTAATGATTACTTCATGGCTTCTTGACGAAGTTTTTTTAAGTCTTGCAGTGGAACTCTGTAGAAAAAAGCCCTGCCATAAGCGTTACCGTTGATTTTCCATGTGCCGTCCATGATGGCACCATTATGGCTAATGGTTAAGTTATACTGAATCTTTGTGTCGTTATGGCCATAGTGTTTGGTGAATTCAATATATTTACCCTGGCGCTTTGCGCTGGAGTTTGCTCCCCACTGAACATACTTATCTTGGTGGTTGCTAGGCTCCAAGAATGTAATCAAAAACTGATCTCCTAAGTCTTTAATGACAGCGTTAAACATGCCCGGCGGCTGGCTGCTTGGTTTGTCATACTCATAATAACCAACCCAGTTTCCAGAAATATCCGGTTGGGTCTTTTGCTGTGTGGTCGCTTTATTACCGTCCGCAAATGCTTGGTTCCATAAGACTTCTTCCCTCGGAGTCAGCTTATTGCTATTAGCTGCATCGGCCGAGTTGAGTAATGTTACCGCTACTATCGTTAGTCCTAACATTATGCTGCTGAGTTTACTCATGACTTCCTATCTCATTGTTTTGTATGAATAATATACACTCAGTCTAGTTCTTTTAAGCGACAAGAGCAATCGCCCATCGACTGACCGTTGAAAGCCTTGTATTAAGGTCTGGCAATCTACTACACTAGCATTAACTGAAACTCTGTACTCTAAAATATGGCTACAAAACATTATACCTTCCAAGAAAATCAAGCAATGATGCCCACTAAAATAATCGTGGTGATTGTCACTTTGCTCGTTTTGTTGATGGGCTTATTTGGTTACATGTACATTGCTCAAGAGTTTCTCGGAAAGCCAGTCGGGGAGAATGCTCTGCCGGCTCCTTGGGCATTAGCGATCTTTATCGTTACTGGCTTATTAACCTTTTACGTATCTCGCCTAAAAATCATCACACGAGTGACTGACGACGTTTTGACCATGAGCTTGGGTGTGATTGGTAAGCGAAAGTTTCCGCTTGAGACGATTGAAGCGGTCAAAGACTATGAGGGTAACCCTGCCGCTGACTTTTTAGGCTACGGTTATCGAATCGCGATTAAACAAACGGGGTATATCGGTAGAGCAGAACAAGCGGTAACACTTAAGATTAACGGTCAGAAACGTGAATTAGTGATTACAACGGAGAAACCAGAGGAGTTAAAGCAAGCGTTACAGCCAAAAGGGTAAGCCTGCTTTGAGAATAAAGAGGGAGTTACTTACTTATCTTCTGCCTTCTTAACGCGAATTTTATTGCCATCAAGGTTTCGAGCGTTTAGGTTCTTAACCGCGGCCTTGGCTTCGCCTGGCTTTGGCATTTCAACAAAACCAAAACCTTTTGAGCCACCTGTATTCTTATCCATGACTAATTTGCACCATTGAACGGTACCGTATTCTTCGAATAGCTCAGTAACAGCTTCTTCCGTCGTAGTTCGAGCGAGGTTTCTTACCAATAATTTCATATCAAAGTTTAACTTCTAAAGTGTAAGACAATCATACCACTTTAGAATAGAGCTCGCGCTGATTAAATCGACTGCTTTACAATGGCCCTTACCCAAAAACAGACGTAATAGCCTGAAATATTCCGAATAGAGCCTCCATAACCCCTTCGACCAAGGCCTCAAAGAATCCTATAACTGCATCAAGAATGCCTTCAGCAGAGATGGCGCTCGGTATCGCAAGGCCCATTGCACCTGTGACTAATACTGAAGTAATGTATAGATTAAATCCTGCAATGAGGACAAAAATGAAGGAGCCAATGAGCATCAGAGATGCTATTGACGTAAGGGCGCGCGCCCAAATCGGTCTATCTTCTTTGCTTCCCATCGGTGTTACCTCCTGATAAAGCTTTGTCTTCCTATTCCATGCCCTTGTGATGTTAGTCGTCGTTATTGACGACACTGGCCTTATTGCTTTGAGCTTCTAACTCCAGCTTTTTCATCTCTTTTTTGTGATCGAGATACGCTGCATACATTACGAAAATGACGCCTGCAATGACGCATACGCTTAAAAATCCCCAAAGACCCATAATCTAACTCCTTTGTTCCATGTCTAAAAAATAATAGCACAAGCGATATTACTGAGGCATTAAATTTTGCATCCTAATCCTCAGAATTTGTCTTCCAGCCTCCCCAAGGATCGCCACCTTTCTTAGCTGAGCCTTTGCTAGATAGGCGTGTTCTCGACTGTCCGAAGCTTTTCTTATGCTTATGACCACCACTTTTCTGGTACTCTGCCGCTTTCTTGGCACGCTTCTCACGCTGCTGCTCCGCGTCTTCTAGGCTCAACTTTGCAGGCTCGCCAGTATTTTCATCATCCGACACGATGCGGTCGCGCGGTGGAATATGGAACTGTTCCGATGATACAGGCGGCAGGCTTTTGTATTGATACATATAAAAAGCCTCAACTTTTTCACGCGCCCAGTCGGTTTTCTTAAGGAACTTAACGCTGGATTCAACGCTAGGATTCGTCTTAAAGCAGTTTAGGTTTAAGTAAGCATGAAGAATCTCAAAACCATAATGTTCAACTAATTCAGTGACTAAAGCCTTTAAGCCAACACCATTTAACGGATTATTCTTATAATTGATTTCTTCAGACATACAGGTTCCCAGCAGAGGAGGAGCGATAAAGCACCATTATAGCTGTGATAGCAGGGATAAGCACGGAAAGGTAAGAATTACGTAGCCTCGATTAGCGATAGCGTAATCGAGGGAAGGGGTTAAAGTTTGGATTAAACCTCGAAGTCACTTCGTTCCTTCGAGGCTACGCTTGCTCACTATGGTAATACATCCTTAAAGTAATATCCTGATAGGTATCCAATAATGGCAATGATTAAAACTAGGTTTAAGGCCCCAACAAAATAACCAAACACCTTGGCGCTTTTTTCCTTCATAAAAGACTGAAAAAAGCCGAACGTATAACCTAAAAAAACAACAGGCATAAATAAAATAATCAGGTAAATTGAGACAGTGCCCGAGTGGTCCCAGCCTGTGGAGTACTGTATAAATCTGAAAGTTTTACTGTATTTCTTTTCAAGCTCTCCAGACTCCACTGCCTGTGGTAATAAGCTGATGTAACCAAGGAAAAAGAGTAGAGGCCAAAGAGTAAGTATAGTGCCTAAATATATAGATTCCATGTTATTACTTATTAATTGAGTAGCCTCCATTAACCCCCCAATTAGTGCGATGAGCACAAAGTGATCGCTTCGTTATCAATTATCCACTCACCATTTTCTTTGATAAAGACTATATATGATGAACTACAACTCTTTGCAAATGGGCTTGAGGGAGGCTTTTGTGTATATCTACAAAGCCCAAGCTTATGATTCTGACTCCTAAACCATGCCTCTTTTCTATTAGGGCTTCTGGATTCATAGGTTTTGCTTAATTTCTTTAACATTGATGATCGTTCAGTAATTAATGACCAATCAGACTCATTAAAGTAATCACAATTTTGCTTGATGTTTCTAGTAGAACAGCCAGAAGCTATAGCAATTATTATAAAAAGTGAAATGTATTTATTCACAAGTAATGTACTCTGACTCCATTTATTCGAGATCAAACCTCGAAGTCACTTTGTTCCTTCGAGGCTACGCTTGCTGCCCCCATTAATTTTATTTCACTACTCTCAAATAAGGAGGAAGCCTCTTCCCGCCGACTTTTTGGGTCTCCTCTCCCAAGAAGGCTTTGCGAGCCTCATCTATGACCTCCTCAAGTTCTTTCAGGTAGTATTCGCAGAGCTCCTCAATAGACTTCTTTTTCAAATCGTCATCATCTGGAACCGGCAATTCACTGAAGTGCTGCTGAACTTTGGCCATACTCTCGGGCAGTTCAACGTAATACTTTTCCTTTGTCCCATCTGGTAATTCGATTTCCCATCCACTACCGCCAGTTTGATCTGCAATAAAAAAACCACTAGCCCCTGGAGGAGGTGTTCCTAATTTTGCCATGTCAGAAGATGAGAAGTTGATTAAGGCGGATGTGCTTACTGGAAGCTTTCCCTGCTTGAGTATTTCGTTTCTCAGCTTGACGAAATAATTCATCAGAACATCAGATTTCATTTTTTCCTGTATCGGTTGGTACCAAGCATCAAAACGATTAGAACCAACTGGCGTCTTAAGGTTCTGAATTACAAAAGTTACCGACCGTCCAAAAACAACCAAGTTCCGGATGCCCGAATACCTCCGGTAGCGATTTCCGGAAGTAAGGTCCTCGTAACCAAACCGAGCAGTTTGGAGCGTTTCTTCAGCTTTTTGAATTATCGCCCGAATTTCATTGCTCACTTAAAACCTCGATGATTCATAACATTATATTGCCGGACATCATCGATAAACTTTTTTATTAAATTACTTATAATTGATGTCCTGTTTGTTATTGAGGATACTAGCAAGATCAGTGAGTTATGGAAAGTGATTGCTGGGATACCAAGATCTCGGTATCTCTCACCAATTCCAATTGTACTCGCACGACTTCCCTTTATAATGTCTGCAACTTTTATCAATCCGTAATTCCATGCTGTTTTTCGAGAACATGGCGCTTCGCCGTGGCAAAAAAGTGTTATTTGAAGACGCGAGTTTTATCATCAATCCGAAGGATAAGGTTGGTGTGACTGGTGCTAACGGTACCGGTAAGTCGTCGTTGTTCGCGTTGATCCGTGGGGAGCTTGAGGAGGATTCGGGCAATTTCTCGATGGCGGGGAATGTGACGATTTCGAGCGTGCGTCAGGAGACGCCTGCGGTAGAGACGTCGGCGCTGGAGTATGTGATTGAGGGTGATGTTGAGCTTGTTGAAATCGAGGCAGCTTTGGCGAAGGCGGAAGCTGAGGAAGACGGCAATGCCATCGGTAAACTTCACCAACAGCTAGACACGATTCAGGGGTATTCGGCGCGGGCGCGAGCAGGCGCTTTGATGCATGGTTTGGGTTTTACCGCGGAGCAGGAACAGTTGCCAGTATCCAGCTTTTCGGGCGGTTGGCGCATGCGCTTGAACTTGGCGCAGGCGTTGATGTGCCGTTCGGATTTGCTATTGCTCGATGAGCCAACCAACCACTTGGATTTCGAGGCGGTGGTGTGGCTAGAGAAATGGCTAGAATCTTATCAAGGCGCGGTACTGCTGATTTCGCATGATAGGGATTTTCTCGACCGCGTGATTGATCGTGTGGCGCACATCGAACAACAGCACATCAAGTTATACAGCGGTAACTATTCGAGTTTTGAGCTCCAGCGCGCGGAGCAGTTGGCGCAGCAACAAGCGAATTACGAGCGCCAACAGAAAGAAATTGCGCACATGCAATCCTATATCACGCGCTTTAAAGCAAAGGCGAGCAAGGCCAAGCAGGCGCAAAGCCGCGTCAAGGCTCTGGAGCGTATGGAAAAGATTTCCGCGGCTCATGTCGATTCGCCGTTTAACTTTAGTTTTCCAGAACTGGGTCATGTACCGAGCCCTTTATTGCAGCTGAAAGAAGCTAACGCTGGCTACGATACCGACACTGGCCCCGTAACGATTCTGAATAAAGTGGGCTTTACCTTACTACCGAACGATCGGATTGGCCTTTTGGGTAAGAACGGTGCTGGTAAATCGACCTTGATTAAGGTCTTAGCGGGCGAGCTAGAGGTTCAGACTGGTGAACGCGTCGAGGCCAAACACTTAAATATTGGTTATTTTGCGCAGCATCAGCTCGAACAGCTGCATCCGCAAATGTCACCGATTCAGCACTTGCAGCGTGAATATCCCGACGCGACTGAGCAGGAATTACGCAATTTCTTGGGTGGCTTTGATTTTAATGGCGACAAAGCGCTGGAGCCTGTGGCACCGTTTTCGGGTGGTGAAAAAGCGCGTTTGGTCCTGGCATTACTGGTCTATTCCAAGCCGAATGTACTGTTGCTTGATGAACCGACCAACCACTTGGACTTGGAAATGCGCCATGCCATGAACGTGGCGTTGCAGGGTTTCGAAGGCGCGGTGGTGCTGGTGTCGCACGATAAGCACATGCTACGCACCGTGACGGATGATTTGTATTTAGTGGCTGATGGAGGCGTTAAACCGTTCCAAGGTGATTTGGACGATTATGCCAAGTGGGCGCTTGAGCAATCGACCATGGAGCGCCGTGCGAATAGAGAGAAAGCTGATGAAGCACCGTCTGGTGCGCAGCCTGACATGTCTGGTAAAGAAATTTCGCGCAAAGAGCAACGTCGAATTGACGCTGAGAAGCGTAAAGCCTTGCAGCCATTGAAAAACAAGCTGCGAAAAGTTGAGCAGGAAATGGATAAGGTGCAAAAACGCAAAGCTGAACTTGATGAGCTGATGGCTGAGCCATCCCTATACGACGATGCTAACAAAGGTAAGTTGGCGGAGCTTAGCTCGGAGTATGGGGAAGTGACTCAACGCCTCGAAACGCTGGAAGAAGATTGGCTGATGCTGAATGAGGAGTTGGAAGGGGCTGGCTAGAATGTATTAGGTTTAGAGATCCCCGCCTTCGCGGGGGTGACGTTTCAAACTTGGAAGGGATAGCCGTCATTCCCGCGAAGGCGGGAATCTAGTGAACTTAGCTCGCTTAACTCCTTAAATTAACAAGAAAAAGGCGGATTCTGGCCAAATGTGGAAAAGCAACGGTTTAGGTTCCATATAAATCAAACCCTTGGTAGACTTAACCGCATTAGAGCTTTTGGTGCTACGAGCACAAAAAATCCATGATTGAGCATGACAGAATAATAAATCCGACCGAAACCACTGACGAAGAGCAGTTTGACCGCGCTATTCGCCCGACGACCTTGCAGGATTACGTGGGGCAGGAAAAAGTCCGTGAGCAGATGGAGATTTTCCTTAAAGCGGCTCAAATGCGCAAAGAAGCGTTGGATCATGTTCTCATCTTTGGCCCTCCTGGCCTTGGTAAAACCACGCTATCGAACATTATCGCTAACGAAATGAACGTGGGTATTAAACATACCTCGGGGCCTGTGTTGGAAAAAGCGGGCGACTTGGCGGCGATGTTGACCAACCTTGAGCCAAACGACGTTTTGTTTATCGACGAAATTCATCGCCTAAGCCCCCATGTTGAAGAGGTGCTTTATCCCGCGATGGAGGATTACCAGCTCGATATCATGATCGGTGAAGGCCCAGCGGCACGTTCCATCAAAGTTGAGTTACCGCCGTTCACCTTAGTCGGCGCGACCACTCGTGCGGGATTATTAACATCACCTTTACGCGATCGCTTCGGTATCGTCCAACGCCTTGAATTTTATAACATCAAAGACTTAACTGGGATTGTCATGCGCTCAGCTAAGATCTTGGATTTGCAAATTGAAGAGTCTGGCGCGCTGGAAATCGCACGCCGTTCTCGCGGTACGCCACGTATCGCTAACCGCTTATTACGCCGTGTGCGTGATTTTGCGGAAATTAAGTCTGATGGTTTGATCACCGACAAAGTTGCTGACCGCGCTTTGGACATGCTTGATGTCGATGCTAAGGGCTTCGATACCATGGATCGTAAGTTATTGCTGACTATTATCGAGAAGTTTGGTGGCGGTCCTGTGGGTTTGGATACCTTAGCCGCGGCGATTGGTGAAGAGCGCGATACGATTGATGATGTGTTAGAGCCGTATTTAATTCAGCAGGGCTTTATTCAGCGGACGCCAAGAGGCCGTATAGCGACCAAACATGCCTATGAGCACTTTGGAGTCATCCCTTCTTCGGATGATTTGTTTAATAATTAAGACACAAAGTTGAATAAGTAAATTTTCGTTAAGTAACTGTTTTCGGGATTGCTTTAACACTTTTAGCAAACTGAAACGTTATAATACGCATCATTGGTGATTTAATGACAAAACAGCGTGAATTTAGTTGGCCTGTCAGGGTCTACTATGAAGATACTGATGTGGCTGGCGTGGTTTTTTATGCCAATTATTTAAAGTTTTATGAGCGTGGTCGTACGGAATGGTTGCGTTCATTGGGCTGGGAGCAAGATGTTTTGATCGACAAGGGCTTGGCCTTTGCTGTGGCGCATGTTGATGCAAAATACCTTCGACCTGCTCGTTTTAACGATAAGTTAGTCGTTAAAACACGAATTAGCTCAGTCAGAAAGGCGAGCGTTATTTTTGAGCAAGAGATTTATCGTGTTGATGAAAACAGTGATGAATCGGACGACAATAAACAACAACTAGTGAATAAGGCAACAATTCGGGTGGCTTGCGTTGATATGGACACCATGACGCCTGCTCCTATGCCTAATTATTTACAAGAGGAGATTGCACGTGAGTGGTGCTAATGACATGTCCATTGCTGGTTTGATTTTAGAAGCCAGTATTCCAGTACAGTTAATTATGCTGTTACTTTTGATCATTTCTGTAATGTCTTGGGCGTTGATTTTTCAACGATCTGGTGTCCTAAATACTGCCTCAAAAAAGAGTAAACAGTTTGAGGATAAGTTTTGGTCAGGTATCGATCTGAGCAAGCTATCGACCGAGCTGTCGCAAAGTAACCAAAAGAAACAAGGCTTAGAGTCATTGTTTTTAGCGGGTTACAAAGAGTTTATGCGTCTTCGCCAACAAAGTGGCGTCAGCCCTGAAGCGGTGATGGATGGTACGCATCGTGCGATGCGTGTGGCGCACAGCCGTGAAGTGGAAAAGCTTGAGCAGAACTTATCGTTCTTAGCGACAGTGGGCTCGGTAACGCCATACATTGGTCTATTCGGCACGGTATGGGGCATCATGACCTCATTTATCGCATTGGGCAGCGTTAAGCAGGCGACCTTGGCCATGGTTGCGCCAGGTATCGCAGAAGCTTTGATTGCAACGGCGATGGGTCTCTTCGCAGCGATTCCTGCTGTTATTGCATACAACCGTTTTACAAACCGTTTGCAGCGAATCGAAATCCGCTATGAAAACTTCCTTGAAGAGTTTTCAGGAATATTGCACCGTAAGGCGCACAGCTAAGGTTATTGATTATGCCGCAACTTGTTCGCAGACAAAGACGCCGACTGAACGCTGAAATCAATGTGGTTCCTTACATTGACGTAATGCTGGTTTTGTTGGTGATCTTTATGATTACCGCGCCATTAATTACCGCGGGTATTCAGGTCGATTTACCGACTGCTGAGGCTGAGCCGATGTCGCCTGACGAAAGTACGCCGTTTATTGTGACGGTTAATTCTGATGGACAGTACTATTTAGAAATTGGTAGCTCTGCGGGGCGCCCAGAACCCATGAGCCGTGAAGAACTGCTCGATACGGTGCTGACTGAGCTTGAAACTTCGCCTGAGTCACCAATTTTAATTAACGGTGATAAGTCGGTACCTTATGGTGATGTGGTGGAATTGATGGATCAATTAAGACAGGTCGCAGGGATAGAAAACGTTGGTTTGATGACACAACAGCCTAATTAGGTGGCGGAACTTGGTGACTGATGTCTGATAAGAAAAAGACTTTACCTATTATTTTGTCGGTAGTGCTTCACTTAGCGCTGATTGGCGCTATTGTGTGGAAGTTTATCTGGGAGCCTAATATCCCAGAGCATAAGTATGTTGATGCTCCTATTCAAGCTCGAATTGCACAAGCCCCTAAAACGAACCCGCCACCGCCAAGCGCCGATGAAGAAAAGAAGCGCGAAGAGAAAAAGCGTGAAGAAGAGCGTTTGAAAAAACAGCAGCAAGAAAAGGAACGTTTGGAAAAGCTCAAACGTGAGAAAGAACTTGCTGAGCAAAAAGCTAAAGAAAAAGCAGCTGCAGAACAGCGTGCTAAAGAGCAGGCGGAACTTGAGCGTAAAAAGAAATTAGCGCTTGAGAAAAAGCTTGAGGAAGAGAAGCGTAAGAAGGAAGAGGCCGAAAAGAAACGTTTGGCTGAGGAAAAGCGTAAAAAGGAAGAAGCGGAACGTAAACGCAAAGAAGAGGCTGAGAAAAAACGCTTGGCTGAGGAAAAGCGTAAGAAAGAAGAAGCCGAACGTAAGAAGCGTGAAGAGGCTGAGCGTAAGCGCCAAGAAGAGATTGAGCGCTTACAAAAAGAGCTTGCCGCTGAAGACGGTGAGTTTTTCGACGCGATGGAAGGTGATGTTAAGAAAGCGCAAGCTTTGACGGAGCTTGAAAAGTTGAAGGCTCAAATTAGAAGTAAGTTAGTAAGATTATGGAATAAACCATCCGTGCCAGGCTCGTGTACTATCACGATTAAAACAGCGCCAGGTGGTGTGGTGTTAGATACGATCATTGTTGGTGGTGACGATGTGTATTGCCAGACGGGTATCGCGGCAATTAACCGCGCCTCGCCACTACCTTACTCAGATAACCCCGATGTTATCGAGGAATTGAGAACCATTACATTTACTTTTGATCCAAGTTTAAAAGATTAAACAAACCGAGAGTAGAGACTCTATGAAACATATTTGTAAAAAACTGGTGGTACTGTGGTTAGGCATGATGGCCTATGCGGCCAATGCTGAGGTGCAAATTTACATTACAGAAGGGCGTGATGACGCGCGTCCTGTTGCCGTTGTGCCGTTCACATTTGAAAGTGAATCTGAGGTGACGGTACAGCCACCGCATGATTTCGCGCAAATTATCGCGAATGATTTGGAGCGTAGTGGTAAGTTTAAGCCGGTGGAGCTTTCGGAGTTGCCGCAGCGACCAAGTCAAATTACCGACGTCGACATTGATGCTTGGAAAGAGTTGGGAGTCGATGGTGTGGTTTATGGCATCGTCAAAGAAACCGCG
The DNA here is from genome assembly GCF_020005165.1 of Kangiella taiwanensis. GTDB lineage: Bacteria > Pseudomonadota > Gammaproteobacteria > Enterobacterales > Kangiellaceae > Kangiella > Kangiella taiwanensis. Next base: position 352,423 of record NZ_JAHCLT010000002.1, on the reverse strand, counting down.
CCGGGTAAGTACATGGTGTCTTATGACTTAATCGATCCCTATAACGATAAGGCTGTGATGGAATCAAGCATCCCATCAGGAAGCTACCCTTTAGTTGATCAGTCTTTTCACTTGATGGTGCTAAAGACTAAACTGGTCAATAACGATAATTTCCGCTGGGCGGCACATATTGCAGCGGATGAAATTTATGAAGCTCTAACTGGTGAGCGAGGTGCTTTTGCGACCCAAATTGCTTACGTTCAGGTTGATCGTCTCGCAGCTAAACCTTACCAGCTTAATGTGGCGGATAGCGATGGTTTTAACCAGACTCAAGTATTCACCTCAAAAAAACCGATCATGTCACCGAGCTGGTCTCCGGACGCTGAAAAGTTAGCTTATGTGAGCTTCGAGAACGGGCGTTCAGAGATTTATGTGCAAACCATTACGACTGGACAGCGCGAACTTATTGCTAGCTATAAAGGCTTTAACAGTGCTCCTGCATGGTCTCCAGATGGCACAAAAATGGCGATGGTGTTATCGAAAGATGGTAATCCAGAGCTTTATGTGATGGATCTAGCAACGAAAAAGCTGACGCGACTCACGCGTCATTACTCGATTGACACCGAGCCATCGTGGCATCCAGATGGCAAAAGTTTGATATTCACCTCAGATCGAGGAGGAAAACCGCAAATTTATAGGGTTTCGCTTGCAGGAGGTGATGCAGAAAGGGTAACCTTTGAGGGGAGGTACAATGCTGGTGCTGAGTTTGCACCAGACGGGAAATCTATTGTGATGGTTCACCAAAGCAATGGTAATTTCCATGTAGCCGCGCAAGACATCGACACGGGGAACCTGACTGTCTTAACAAAGACCAGTCTGGATGAGTCGTTGTCAGTTGCTCCAAACAGTAGCATGATTATTTTCTCTACGGTTGACGGGCAACAAAAAGTTTTAAGTGCGGTATCAATGGATGGACGCTTTAAAGCAAGACTACCGGCCAACGTTGGTGAAGTTAAAGCACCGGCGTGGTCTCCGTTTATTTTGTAATTAGTAATAAGTTAAATAACAATCCTGGAGGATGACAATGAAACGTTCGGTACAATTACTATTGGCTTTGTTAGCAGCATTCGCTTTAGCTGCATGTAGCACAACTGAGCCAGCAGACGATACTACTGACACAACTGTACAACAAGACGATGGTTCGGACGCTGAAGCTGAAGCATTAGCACGTCAACGTGCTGCTGAAGAAGCTGAAAGACAACGTATCGCGGCATTGTTGGAAAACACGACTATCTACTTCGACTTCGACAGCGACGCTATTCGTAGCGGCGACATGGAGTTGTTAGAAGTTCACGCTAAGCACATCCAAGCGACTGGCAAGAAAGTCATTCTTGAAGGTCATGCGGACGAGCGTGGTACGCCAGAATACAACTTGGCTCTAGGTGAGCGTCGTGCAAAGTCAGTAGCTCAGTTAATGAGAACTTATGGTGTTTCTGGTAGTCAAATCGAAGTGATCAGCTTTGGTGAAGAGTCTCCAGCTAACCCTGGTCACACTGAGCAAGCATGGCAAGAAAACCGTCGTGTAGAAATCAAATATCAGTAATCTTCACAACGAAGCTTTATTGAAAAAAGATTGAAAAGAGTATTATTTTATAAAAATGAATAATCGTTTTACTAAAATAATCGCACTATCATTGCTCACAGCGTCTGCTGTGGGCAATGCTGCTGCCCCAGTGGTTGATGGGAAGGCAGTAGAGGCGATTCAGCAATACCAAGAGAATGACCAAAATCAGTTAGTCGGCGAGTTAATGCGTCAGGTAATGCAACTTCAACAAGAAGTGAGTTACTTACGTGGCCAAGCTGAAGAACAAGGTTATCAAATCCAAAAGTTGCAACGTCAGCAAAAAGAATTGTATGCCGATCTTGACCGCCGCTTAACTGACGCGACTCAAGGTGGCTTAGTTGGCTCAGAACTATCTGGTGAAGCAGGCGCAACCGATTCAGGTTCTAGCGATGCGAACAACCAAAATCTGAGTGATGCGCAAAAAGCTTATAACAAAGCCTTTTCGCAGTTTAGTAACAAAGAATATGCATTTGCTAAGAGCTCTTTTAAAAGTTTTGTCAAAGACTATCCTAAGCACTCTTTAGCGGCTAACGCCCATTATATCCTTGGTCAGCTTCATGCAAACGACAAGGAATATAAAGAAGCGGCCTTTGAGTTTGAAGCGGTTTATACTCAGTTTCCAGATACTGAGATTAAAGATAAAGCCATGCTGAAGTTAGCTCAAACTCATGAGCTGAGCGGTAATAAAGCCGAAGCAAAAAAGACGTACCAAGCGCTGGCGAAAGCATTTCCTAACACGACAGCAGGCAAGTTAGCCAAGGTAAAACTGAGCTCGCTATAAGTGATAAATTGCTCTAAGCCTCATGAAAAGCTGTCTTATTAGACAGCTTTTTTGTTACAATCCGCACAATTTCTAGCCATTTCCCTGTTTTTAGGTCCATTTTGAGCAAATTAAGAATCACCGAAATTTTTCACTCGCTACAGGGCGAAAGTCTAACCGTAGGTCTACCAACAGTCTTTGTACGACTCACCGGTTGCCCGTTACGTTGCACCTATTGCGATACCGATTATGCTTTTGGTGGTGGGGAGTGGATGACCTTTGAAGATATTCTGGCTGAGATAGAGCAGTACAACTGCCAGCACATCTGTATGACTGGCGGTGAACCCCTAGCACAAAAACGTGCTTATGAGTTCTATGAACTGCTATGTGAAAAAGGCTATAAAGTCTCTACAGAGACTGGTGGTGCCCATGATATCTCTGTGCTCGATAAGCGAGTTATGGTGGTGATGGACCTCAAAACCCCTGATTCAGGGGAAATGTCACGTAACCTCTATGAGAATATTGACCACTTAAAACCAACGGATCAGGTTAAGTTCGTTATTTGCAGTCGAAAGGACTATGACTGGTGCAAAATGACTATTGATAAGTACAGCCTGACAGATAAGTGTGAAGTATTATTTTCCCCAAGTTATGGGCAGGTTGAATACGCCGACTTAGCCGAGTGGATTTTGAAAGATAGGTTGAAGGTTCGGATGCAGGTTCAACTTCATAAGATCATCTGGGGTGAGAAGCAAGGCGTCTGATAGGAATTGTTAAAATACTCATCTGCTTTGTTATTCCAATCAATTCAAAATACTCACTTACCTAAGTAAGCTCTGTGTTTGAATTGATTGAATGCCGCGCAGACTGAGCATTTTTCCTGCTTCCAATTTAGCGTTAATATCAATGGTTCTATTTGAGCCTAAATTCAGAGCAAAGGTCGTGAAGCAGCGTTTGGTTCCTTTTCTTGGCCATACAAGAAAAGGAACTCGCTATAAAGCGAAAAAGTCAGAATGGGTTAATGCACAACTTGCTATTATCTTGCTAAAACAATAGGCAAAACAAAATGACAAAACGAGCAGTAATATTACTTTCTGGTGGTTTAGACTCAACAACGGCTTTGGCTATGGCTAAAGATCGCGGTTTTGAGTGTTACACCATGAGCTTTAACTATGGTCAGCGCACGGTGGCTGAGCTTAAGGCTGCGAAGAAGGTGTCTGCTCAGTTTGGTGCGAAAAAGCACATTGAAGTTAATTTGGACATGTCAGAAATTGGTGGTTCTGCTTTAACGGATCATTCGATTGATGTGCCTACCGGAGAAGCTATTTCGAAAGAAGCTGGGATTCCTGTGACCTATGTTCCTGCTCGAAACACTGTCTTTTTGTCCATTGCCTTGGGCTGGGCTGAGGTGCTACAAGCGCACCATATTTTCGTCGGTGTCAATGCCGTTGACTATTCGGGCTACCCAGACTGCCGCCCAGAGTTTATTCAAGCTTTTGAGACTATGGCCAACTTAGCCACCAAAGCGGGCGTAGAGGGCCAGAGGACGACCATCGAGGCGCCGCTGATCGATATGACCAAAGCTCAGATTATTGCCGAGGGCATGAGGTTAGGCGTTGATTACGCTCTAACGGTATCTTGCTATAAGGCGGATGATGCTGGTAGGGCATGCGGTGAGTGTGATTCCTGTCTCTTGCGTCAACAGGGTTTTGAAGCCCAGGGCTTTGCCGATCCAACTCTTTATCAGTAGCTTTCGCTCACTTTTTGTTCTGTCACTAAACCTTCATAAGTTACTGAGTTTTAATAGTATTCTCTAAACTATTGTTTTATCTGGGATTTATTCGCGGATAAACAATAGTGTTATAATTGTCAGAATTTGTTCACTGGTTTCTGCGTTTGTTTTGAAAATAATTGGTTTCGCATCAAGCAAAACACCATATTATTTTTAGGAGATACCATGAATACTTTTAGTAAACTGACATTTGCTTTATCAACATTGTTCGCTGGGGTTGCTGCTTCTGCAGATAGCTACCTAATGACCTCACCCGCGGACTATCGAAGCTTCAAAAGTTCTCAAAATCAATCGTTAAGCATGAGCCTCATTGATACCAAGGGTGGAAACTGGAAGCAGTACTCCAGTTATTTTGGTAAGAAAAATCAATGGTTATGGTTATCGAATGATGGTCAGGAAATCTATTGGTTTAATGAGTCGCAAAATGCCGAATTATTACTCAATGCTAGTGACCCTGTGGGGACTGAGTATCGGGTAAAGATCGATGGCTGCACTGATCGTGCTACGTTAGCCAGTAAAAGTGACAAGGTTCGAGTCGCAGCTGGTGACTTTGATCGCAGTGTCCGCCTCGATTTTTCTGGCTATTGTTTTGATGAAGGCTTAGAAAGTGCTTGGTTTGTGCCGGGAATAGGGTTGGTTAAGTGGTCAAAAGACTCAATGATTGGGCCGGTTGTTTTTGAACTAGAGCATGCTAAGGTGGGTAACATGACATTACCAAACCAAGAAGGCATTGAGCTTTCTGCGCAGTTTCCAGCAGAAACCGTGATGCTAAATAATCAAAATACTATCGAAGCCTCAATTACTCTTATCAACCATAGCGATGAGACGATTACTCTCGATTTTACCTCGGGACAAACTTTCGAGATATACCTCTATGACGATAACGAGCAGTTGGTTAGCCTGTGGTCATCAGACATGATGTTCACCCAAGCATTACACTCAATGAAGATCAAACCTGGTGAAGCAGAAAGGTTTGGTGGAGCGTTGGATCTCAAAGATCTTAACAGTCAGCCTTTAGATATAGGCACTTATAAAATCAAAATTGAGATTAAGGGCAGTTTTTCCCCAGAAGCTAGTAGTTTCAGCCATATCCCACTCAGCTCAGAGTCAGTGTTGCATTTGGACAATATGATGACTCATTACTAAATAGCGGGTGGTGAGCATTGCCCAAATAATACACATTCAGTATAATACGCGCGATTTTAAAGGGGTTAGCCAAGGCTATCCCCTTTTTTAACACGGGTTATTCTGTTTTACTGGGCCTGTGACGAATTTAAGCTTGGTAGTCAGTCGCTGACTTAAGGCTGGCTTACGAAGAAGGTAGTCTTGGTAAGTCTTTGAATTTATTGATTTTAACTATTATTGGAGTCTAAAATGGCTGTTGAACGTACTTTTTCAATCGTAAAACCTGACGCAGTAGCGAAAAACGTTATTGGCGAAATCTACTCACGTTTCGAGCGTGCAGGTCTTCGTATCGTTGCTTCTAAAATGATCCACCTTTCTCGCGAAAAAGCAGAAGGTTTCTACGCAGAGCACAAAGAGCGTCCTTTCTTCGGCGCATTAGTAGACTTCATGACATCTGGCCCAGTAATGGTTCAAGTACTTGAAGGCGAGAACGCTATCAAAGCAAACCGTGAAATCATGGGCGCTACAAACCCAGCGGAAGCTCTACGTGGTACGATTCGTGCGGATTACGCTGTATCAGTAGACGAAAATGCTGCGCACGGTTCTGATAGCCCAGAATCAGCTGAGCGTGAGATCAGTTATTTCTTTTCTTCAGATGAGATTTGCCCTCGCACAAGATAATTTAGTTTTTATTTCGCTTCTCAGCGAGCTACTTTCTCTTGCGTGGCCAAGAGAAAGTAGCCAAAGAGAAGGCCACCCCAATATTAAGGTCATGCAAGCATGACTTCCCTCATAACAATTCATCCATTTTACGCACCGTGAAATACAGTCCTTCCTTGGCCTGAATTTCACTAATCAAATCATCCCTGATTTGATTTGCTATGGCTTCATTGTTTCTCGGCTTAATATTACGGGGTAGAAGGGCTCTTTCCTCAAGTTAGGTAGTAGCTTAGAGATATGGGGCTTTGTTGTTTTGCTATTAACGCTGTAAAAGCCTAGAATAGCGTAAAATTTGTACAAATGACTTTTTTGACTTTAATTGTCATGAAGTCTTAAAAGCGCCTGGTGATGCTAGAACAAGGCAAAAATTGTGAAAAGACGGAGGTTACCTTTATTAGGTAGTTGAGTACTTTGAACACTTTTTTAACACAGTTATAGCGAAACAGGTGATTTTAATCGCAAAAAGGTAATCATAATGAGTAATCCTCAACCGGTTAACGAAAAAACCAACCTACTCAACCTGACGCGCGATGAAATGGTCGAGTTCTTTGTGGAACTTGGTGAAAAGCCATTTCGTGCTCAACAGGTCATGAAGTGGATTCATCAGTTTGGCGTCGATAATTTCGATGAGATGACCAATATCAGTAAGGCGTGTCGCCAGAAGTTAGATGACGTAGCTGTGATTGAAGGCCCTGAGGTGCTAAGCGTTCAAGAGTCGAGCGACGGCACCATCAAGTGGGCGCTTAAGATTCCAGGCGGGCAAGCCATCGAAACCGTGTTTATTCCCGAGCGTCACCGCGGGACTTTGTGTGTATCTTCGCAGGTTGGCTGTGCGCTTGAGTGCAGTTTCTGTTCGACAGGATACCAAGGGTTTAACCGTAATTTGACCACGGCAGAAATTATTGGTCAGGTTTGGCATGCGGCGCGTTATCTGAATGGTAAACACAAAAGCGATGATCGCGCTGTCACGAATGTGGTAATGATGGGCATGGGTGAACCATTGGCCAATTACCAACCTGTGATTAATGCCATGGGCTTAATGCTGGATGATTTTGCTTATGGGCTATCAAAGCGTCGTGTGACTTTGAGTACCTCGGGTATGGTGCCGCAATTGGATCGCATGGGCGATGATATTGATGTGGCGCTGGCGATTTCGTTACACGCACCTAACGATGAATTGCGTGATGTTTTGGTGCCAATCAATAAGAAATATCCGATTAAAGAATTTATGGCGAGCGTGCACCGTTACATGGAAAAGTCCAACGCCGCGCGTAAGGTGACGGTAGAGTATGTCATGCTGAAAGATGTTAACGACAGCATAGAACATGCGAAACAGTTAGCTAAGCTATTGAAAAATACGCCCTGTAAGATTAATCTAATTCCGTTCAACCCATTTCCACAGACGCATTACGAAACGTCTACACCGAAAGCGATTGATGCTTTTAGTGATTATTTACATAGAAATGGTTTTGTCGTGGTGGTCAGACGTACACGTGGTGATGACATTGATGCAGCGTGTGGGCAGTTAGCGGGTAAGATTAATGATAAAACTAAACGTCAGCAAAGACGTACTCAGTTTTCTGGAGATATTGACGTCAGAGCGCTGGTGTAAGAGGCTGATATTATAACGATTATTAAAACAGGTAGGTATTCATGAAGTATATGTACTGGATTGTGCTCGGAGCGGCTGTATTGGTTTCAGGTTGTCAAACCACGACTCGAACGACGACAAAAGCTGCGACGAATGATCGCATTGAGGTATCAGACGGAAAATATGATGCGACTAAAGCCGCACAATCTAGGCTAGCGCTTGGGCTTAAATACATCGAAGCTGGCTACATGGAGCGGGCAAAGCAAAATCTCGTCAAAGCTTATGAGCATAAACCTGACTTGCCTGACGTTTTGTACGGGTTAGGTTATTATTATCAAGCCGTTTATGAGTTCGACAAAGCGGACAGATACTACAAAATGGCGCTTGATGAAGCGCCAAATAATCCAGACTACCTCAATGCTTATGGCGCATTTTTATGTGACTCAAAAAAAGAGCATGCAAAGGGTGTTGATTACTTTTTAAAAGCCATCTCTAAACCTGATTATACTTCTGTTGGAGAAACTTACGAAAACGCGGGCTTTTGCAGTTTAGATGCGAAGCAGGTCACACAAGCAGAAGAATATTTTGAAAAAGCACTCACTCTTAATCCAAATTTAACCAAGTCATTGTATGGTTTAGCTGGCGTACATTATCAAAAAAGTAATTTCAGACGTGCCGCAGACTATTTATACCGTTTTGAAGGGCGTACCAAGCCAACAGCAGACTCGTTGCTATTAGGGTATAAGGTTGCTAGCGCAACAGGGCATAAGGGCAATATGCAAAGCTATGGTGAAAAACTGATGCAGTTATACCCAAACTCTAGGCAGGCGACTGAATACCTAAATATTCGATAACTTATGACTGAAAAAACTGAGCAGCAGCCACAGGAACATGACTTTGGCCCTGGGGCGTTATTAAAACAAAAGCGCGAACAGCAAGGCCTTTCACTGGAAGAGGTTTCTACACGTTTAAAACTGACCATTCCTGTGTTGAAAAAGATTGAGGCTGATGATTATGAAGGTGATCTACCGGTAACGTTTTACCGCGGTTACCTAAAAAATTACGCCGAGCTGCTCGAGCTGGATGATGTTGATATTGGTGCGAATTTCCGAGACTTTTGCGGAAGAAATAACTTATTCAGTTCCCCGCCACCAAGGCTACAAGGCTTAGAGCTAGATAAACCCATGGGCTCTAATAATTGGCTGTTTAAAGCTGTAACAACGTTAATTATATTAATACTGCTTTTCGCAATTTATTACGTCGTAGTAGAAAAAGAGCTTTGGAAAAAGTTTGTGTCTGATAGTTCTGAAGAGCAAGTTCAAAATATCGATGGTCTACCTATCGCTGAGCAAAACAGCAGTCAGATAGAGATTGGTAGCTCAGAGGCGGGTAGCTCATCACAAGAGACTACATCGGATGAAGGTTCTTCAGAAGACGAGCCGAGCGAGTTACTGTTAAATGATGCTTCTAACAGCGGTGATGCCGATGACTCATTGGAACCATCTGCCACAAGCGGTGAAATTAACCTAGGTGAGAGCGACTCTTCAGAGTCTGAAAGTGTTAGTATTGAGCAGTCTAACAATAGTCCTCAACCGCAAGTGACATCTGGTGGCAGCATCTCACTTAGTTTTACTGGTGACTGCTGGGTTCGAGTCCAAGATGCTAGTGGAAAAGTATTGGCGCTCGGTATCAAGTCTGCAGGAACCAACTTGCAACTTTCAGGGCAAGCCCCATATAACTTGACGTTAGGTAAGGCTTCAGCGGTACAATTAACCTATAATGGTAGCGCGATAGATTTATCAGGGTATTCGGACGAGCGTGCGGCCAAATTGACCCTTGGTGATAATTCTTAAGCGCGATAGACCACCTTAACCTATTTGCTTATAAATAAATGCTTTAAGCCATTTTGGTATGGCAAGTGAGAATTCTGTAGTATGAACAACCCTTCTTGGATTAAGCGACGTAAATCCCGTCAAATTATGGTTGGTAATGTACCTGTCGGTGGCGATGCGCCGATCGCGGTTCAAAGCATGACCAATACCGATACCTGTGATGTCGAAGCCACCGTGCAACAAATACAAGCGCTAGCGAATACTGGCGCAGATATCGTCAGGGTTTCGGTGCCAACGATGAAGGCCGCGGAAGCTTTCAAAGAGAGCAAAAAACAATCGCCAGTACCTCTTGTAGCGGATATTCACTTTGATTATCGAATTGCCCTAAAGGTCGCAGAGTACGGCGTGGATTGCTTGCGTATTAACCCAGGTAATATTGGCGCTGAAGAGCGTGTCAAAGCGGTTGTCGATGCGGCAAAAGCGCGCAATATCCCAATTCGTATTGGTGTGAATGCAGGCTCTCTTGAGAAAGACTTGCAGGAAAAGTACGGTGAGCCAACACCAGAAGCGTTGGTTGAATCGGCTTATCGCCACATTGATATTCTGGAACGTCATAATTTTAAAGATTACAAGATCAGCTTAAAAGCGTCAGATGTTTACATGACGGTTGCGGCTTATCGAATCTTAGCTAAAGAAATTGACAACCCGTTGCATTTGGGAATTACTGAAGCTGGTAGCTTCCGCTCAGGTACGGTTAAATCTTCCGTAGGGCTGGGGATGCTCCTTGCTGAAGGTATTGGCGATACCATTCGTATTTCGTTGGCCGCAGACCCTGTTGAAGAAGTTAAGGTCGGTTACGATATCCTAAAAAGTTTAGGGTTGCGTCAGCGTGGCATTAACTTGATTGCTTGTCCGTCTTGCTCACGCCAACAGTTTGACGTGATTAAAACGGTTAATGAGCTTGAGGAGCGTTTAGAAGACATCAATGAGCACCTTGATGTGGCGGTGATTGGCTGTGTGGTCAATGGCCCAGGAGAGGCAAAAGAAGTCTCTGTGGGGCTAACAGGCGGATTCAAGAAAAGCATGCTGTATGAAGGTGGTGAAAAGAGCCATAAAGTGCCTAACGAGGACTTGGTCGACGAGCTTGAGGCTCGTATTCGAGCTCAGATTGCCGCTAACTTAGCGCAGAAAAATGAAAAAGCAAAGGGCGCTGAGCAGTTACCTATCGAAGAAGTTAAGTCCTGATTCAGTACAAGAGCGGGCATTAACCTTATAATTTCTGAAAATTAGGCGAAAAAACTACTGTTTTTCGCCAAATTCGCTATAATTTCGCACTTTCACAAAAAATTTCACTTGAACGAATCGGGATTGATTTTGGCGCAAAAAATTCAAGCAATTCGCGGCATGAATGACATATTGCCGGAACAGACTCCATATTGGCACAAATTGGAAGCGATCTTGCGTCGTTTGATGGATAGTTATGGCTATTCAGAAATTCGAATGCCTATCGTAGAGAAAACTCAACTGTTTAAGCGAGCGGTTGGCGAAGTGACTGATATTGTTGAAAAAGAGATGTACACGTTTGAGGACCGAAACGGTGATAGCTTAAGCTTGCGACCAGAAGGAACGGCTAGCTGTGTTCGTGCGGGTATTGAGCATGGTTTGTTATATAACCAAGAGCAGCGCTTGTGGTATATGGGGCCGATGTTTCGGCATGAACGCCCGCAAAAAGGACGTTATCGCCAGTTTCATCAGCTTGGTGTTGAGACCTTTGGAATCGCCACAGCGGATGTTGATGCTGAATTGATCTTGATGACTGCTCGCTTGTGGAAAGCGTTAGGACTTGCAGATTCGGTTCGTTTAGAAATCAACTCTTTAGGTTCAAATGAAGCTCGTGCGGCTTATCGGGATAAGTTGGTTGCGTTTTTAGAGCCGATAAAAGACCAATTGGATGAGGATAGTCAGCGTCGCCTGACGACAAATCCACTGCGTATTCTCGATAGTAAGAACCCAGAAGTCCAAGCGTTGGTTAAGGACGCGCCAAAATTGTCTGAGAACTTGGACGCAGAGTCAGAAGAGCATTTTAAGCAGTTGTGCAACATATTAGATGCTAATGGCATTGAGTATGAAATTAATACCAATCTTGTTCGTGGCTTGGATTATTACAATCGCACAGTATTTGAATGGATTACTGACAAGCTTGGCGCACAGGGCACGATTTGTGCTGGTGGGCGTTACGATGGTTTAACCGAGCAGCTCGGCGGCCACGCGACCACAGCAAGTGGTTTTGCGATGGGCATTGAGCGGATTGTTGCTTTGATGGAAGAATTGGCGCCTATCGAAACAGTGTTGGCTGATGTGTATATGGTGGCCTTGGGCGAAGCGGCAGGAATTAATGCCATTCAATTGGCGGAAAGGTTGCGTGATCAATTGCCAGAGTTACGAGTTCGCAATAATTTTGGCGGCGGCAACTTTAAAAAACAATTTAAGCGAGCGGATAAAAGTGGTGCAAGCATTGCTTTAGTGCTTGGCGAACAAGAGGTGCAAGAGCAGACAATAGGTGTTAAGTTCTTGCGTGAACAAAAAGATCAATTGCAGTTGTCTCAGTCAGACTTGGTCGAGCAGCTGAAATCTTTAATTTAACAGTAAAGAGTTAGGAGACCAGAGATGGCTCAGTATGAAACAGAAGAACAACAGGTCGAGGCGATAAAAACCTTTTGGAAAGAAAACGGTAAAGCCATTATTTTGGGGGCTGTTATCGGTTTTGGTGGTATTTTCGGTTGGGATTACTACAAAGATTATAAAGTTGAGCAAGCAGAAACGGCTTCTGCTCGTTACGCTGAAGCGGTTGATACCATTATCGCCGGCAGTGAAGAGCAAAGTCAGTTTGCAGAGAAAGCGGAGGCGTTAAAGAAAGACTTCGCTAAGACAAGCTATGCGGCTTTGGCAGCGATGAAGCTAGCTGAAATTGAGGTGTCTAAAGATAATTTAGATGGCGCTATGGAACAATTACGCTGGGTTGTTGACCAAGGTAATAAGACCTTCGCTCCAGTAGTGCAGATTCGTTTAGCGCGAATTTTGTTGGCACAAGAGCAATACGACGCTGCTATTAACCAGGCTGACTCAGTTAAAACAGACGCTTACAAATCAAGCGCACTGTTGGTTAAAGGTGAAGCTCAATTGGCTAAAGGTGATCGCGAAGCTGCAAAGAATACTTTTATTGAAGCACGTGACGCATCAAGTACAGCGCCGCATCCTTTGTTGGCTCTGCGTTTATCTGAGTTTGGGGTCGAGCAATAATTATTAAAACATCGTGATAGCGAACCGTATTCACAACAGGATAATCTATGACATTAAACGTTAAATCGAAATTATTAACATCATTAGCAGCTTGCGCACTGTTAGTGGCTTGCTCTGACGAAATCGTTAACGAGCCGACAGAACTTGAGGATGTCGAGTCTCAGTTTGAGATTGATGTTCGTTGGTCTGAATCTATTGGTGTAGGTGCAGATGAAAAGTTTAATGGCTTAACTCCTGCAGTTTGGAATGACTATATTATCACTGCTGACGTTGAGGGCTTAGTGACTGCTTTTGACCGTGAGTCAGGTGATATTGTTTGGGAAGTTGAGCTTAACGAGCCGCTATCAGGTGGTATCAGCGCAAACGCTGGTTTAATTGCAATAGGCTCTAAGAAAGCTCGTGTGATCGTTTTAAACGTTGAAGATGGCTCTGAGGTTTGGCGAGCGGATGTCTCGAGCGAAGTGTTAGCTAAGCCTGCTATTGAAGCGACAAAAGTTGTTGTGCGCACTGCGGATGGCCGAATTTTTGCGCTAGACAGTAATGATGGTGAGCAAGAGTGGTTTTATGATCGCGTAATCCCGAACCTCACCATTCGAGGCACTTCGGCACCCTTAGCTGTTGATGGTGCAGTATTAACAGGATTCGCGAATGGTAAACTAGCCGCTTTTAACCTTGAGACAGGTGATCTGTTGTGGGAACAACGAGTATCCTCACCAAGAGGCAGTTCTGACATTTCGAGAATTGTTGATGTTGATACGACTCCGGTAGTGTACGGCAGCACGCTTTATGGAGCAGGCTACAATGGTTATGCCATTGCGATGGATCTGAGTAATGGACGTTATTTGTGGCGCGAAGAGTTATCAACAGTAAAGGATCTGTTTGTAGATACCTTACGAGTTTATGCAGTGACGACGGATGGTTCTGTGGTGGCGATTAATCGCACGACGGGTGATATTGCTTGGAAGCAAGAAGGTTTGAAGTACCGTAGCCCAACAGCAGCGGCTGCATTAGGCGATAACCTTGTTATTGGTGACTTTGAAGGTTACGTTCATTTTCTAGATAAGTCGACAGGTGACTTTGTAGCACGTGATCACTTAGATGATTACGGTTTTGCGCATAAACCAATCGTTACTGATAATGAAGTGATCTTAACCAGCCGTTTTGGTTTTATGTATGTCTTCAACAAAGTTGAAGAAGATTCTGAAGAGTAATTTTTATGCTTCCTGTTATCGCGCTCGTTGGTCGTCCCAACGTCGGCAAATCTACGTTATTCAATCGACTGACCAAGTCGCGCGATGCCCTTGTAGCTAACCTTCCTGGCTTGACTCGTGATCGTCAATACGGTCAGGCCAAATTAAAAGGTCAACCATTCATCGTCGTTGATACCGGTGGTATCGCTGGCGATGAAGAAGGTATTGATGATTTGATGGCTAAGCAATCGCTGCAAGCGGTTGATGAAGCCGACATCGTCATCTTCATGGTTGATGCTCGTACCGGGATGACTGCTGCCGATGAATATGTCGCAGAGCAGTTACGACGTCAACAAAAGCCAGTTCTTCTAGTGGTTAATAAAATTGATGGTGTTCACGCGGATGCCGCATTAGCCGAGTATTATAGCTTTGGTTATAGCGATATCTTAGGGATTGCAGCTGAGCATGGTCGAGGTGTTTCAACGCTTATCGATAATGTGTTAGACAGTCTTAAATTAGAGCCAGTCAACGAAGAAGAGCAGACCATTGAAGAGCTACAGGCGCGTGGTTTAAAACTGGCTGTCGTAGGGCGTCCAAATGTCGGCAAATCAACTCTGATTAACCGCTTCTTAGGCGAAGAGCGAGTGGTGGTATTTGATATGCCGGGTACCACGCGCGATAGTATTTATATTGAGATGGAGCGCCGCGGTAAGCCATACACATTAATCGATACGGCTGGTGTGCGTCGCCGAGGTAAAGTTAAAGAAGCTGTTGAAAAGTTTTCGGTCCTCAAGACTCTCCAAGCGATAGGCGATGCTAACGTTGTGGTGATGGTGATGGACGCGCGTGAGCCAATTACCGATCAAGATCTGAGTTTAATCAGCCACGTTATCGACGCTGGTCGCTCTATGGTCATTGCCATTAATAAGTGGGATGGTATGACCGAGGAGCAGCGAGAGGACGTCAAACTCGAAATAGATCGACGTTTAGGTTTTGTTGACTTCGCACGAGTACACTTCATTTCTGCGTTGCATGGTTCGAATGTTGGGCACCTGTGGGATTCTGTTGATGAAGCGTGGCAAAGTGCGTTAATTGAGATGACGTCATCAAAATTAACACGCCTACTGGAAGAGGCTTATGAACGTCATCAGCCGCCAGCAATTAAAGGCCGCCGAATTAAACTACGCTATGCTCACCCAGGTGGTCATAATCCGCCGATTATTGTGATCCATGGTAAGCAGGTCAGTAAGCTTCAGGAAAGTTACAAACGTTATTTAATTAACTTCTTCCGCAAAAAGTTGAATCTCATTGGAACGCCAATTCGTCTTGAGACGAAAGAAGGTGACAATCCCTTTGCGGATAAAACCAATAAAAGTCGCGAGCTGTCACGTCGCCAACGCTTGAAGAAGAAGCGAGCCATTAAAAAGTTCGGCAAAAGATAAAACGATCCACTTCAGAAGTAAGCCTTTACTCAGGCTTACTTCTTAGTTCCCCATCAGCAAACCGTGTCACAATAGTCTTAGCCTTTTTCGCAGCTTTGACGGTTTTCAATGCCTTTCCAGACACATCTGTAGTAATCGTATAGCCTCTATCAAGCGTAGCTAACGGGCTGATATCATTGAGTTTTTGTGCTGTTAGTGCAAAGTGTTGTTGTGATGAGTTTAGCTGTTGTTTCATGGCATGCTGTAGCTGCTTTTGCCAAGATAAAAGCCGTTGCTTTGTTTGCTCTAGATGTTTCGCCGGCTTATAGGATTGCAGACGGGATTGATAGGAGCTTAAAGTTTGCTTCCTGTTTTCTAGGTAGCGCTTCTTGGAACTATGAAGTTGCTTTATAAGCTGACTCAAGTCTTTCTGGCTTTGCGTTAATTGTTGCTTGGGGTGTACTATCCTAGCCGTGAGCTTATCCAGTGTTGCCTGCTGGATTTGTAACTTATGCTGAAACTCAGCGATTAGGCGGCGTTCTAATGCCTGAAACTTATGGATAATATCAGCACGATTGGGAACCAAAAGCTCAGCTGCGGCAGATGGTGTTGGTGCTCTCAGATCGGCCACCAAGTCGCTAATTGATGTATCTATTTCGTGACCAACTGCTGACACCACAGGAATCGTGCTATTGCGAATCTCTCGGGCTAACTTTTCACCGTTGAAACACCACATATCCTCGAGTGAGCCACCCCCACGTGTGACCAACAAGACATCACATTCAGCACGTTGGTTAGCGATACGGAGTTGTTCAATCAGAGTTTTAGCCGCTTTGTCACCCTGCACCTGAGTCGGATAAATGATGACAGGAACCTGAGGCATGCGTCGCTTCAGGACAGTTAACACATCGCGTATAGCAGCGCCTGTAGGTGAGGTGATAATACCGATTTTGTTCGGTAGTGTCGGAATAGGGCGCTTTAGCTCTTGGTCAAATAGCCCCTCATTACTAAGCTTTTCCTTAAGACGATTGAAAGCAACTTGTAGCGCACCTTCGCCCGCAGGCTCCATGTATTCGCCAATAAGCTGTAAATCCCCGCGTGGCTCATACAAACTAATCTTGGCCCGCATCAGTACTTGTTGGCCATCTTCGGGGGTGAAGCGCACGCTGCGGTTACGGTTTTTAAACATGGCGCAGCGAAGTTGTGAATCGGCGTCTTTGAGTGTGAAGTACCAATGCCCAGAGCGAGGCGTGGCGAGATTGGAAATTTCACCAGTAATCCAAATTTGACCGATTTCGCTCTCGAGTTGACGGCGTACGTTGAGTGCTAACTCGGTGACGCTGTATACCTTGCGCTGCTCAGTAGGTTCTTGCGGTTGTAAAATTGGTTGTATCATGCTGCAAATCGCTTGAAATAGTTATTTACCTTGATGGTGCAGGCACGTTATAATAACGCGCTTCATCTAGTCAGCGCCTGTCGTGCTGACGCTAAATAATACGTGGTACACCCTATGCGCATTATAGAGGAAGCTCTAACCTTTGACGATGTTTTATTAGTACCGGGGCATTCGACTGTCCTTCCAGCTGATGCTGATCTGCGTACTAAAATTACCCGTGAGTTCGCTCTAAATATTCCACTTGTTTCCGCTGCGATGGATACTGTAACAGAATCAAGTCTTGCTATTGCGTTGGCGCAAGAAGGTGGGATGGGCTTCATTCACAAGAACATGTCTATCGAGCAACAAGCCGAGCATGTTCGCCGCGTGAAAAAATTCGAAAGCGGTATCGTTAGCGATCCAATCACTGTAACTCCTGATACGACTATTGGTCAGCTGAAGCAAATGACTCAGCAACATGGTATTTCGGGCATGCCGGTGGTTGAAGGCGATCAGCTAGTAGGTATCGTGACTAATCGTGATATTCGTTTTGAAACGCGCGATGGTCAGCCTGTATCGTCAGTGATGACGCCAAAAGAGCGTTTGGTCACTGTTCAGGAAGGCGCAAGCCAAGAAGAAATCTTGGACAAGTTACACACCAATCGTATCGAAAAACTTTTAGTGGTTGATGATAACTTTAACCTAAAAGGTTTAATTACAGTAAAAGATATCAATAACGCCGAAACTAAGCCTAACGCTTGCAAAGACCGTTATGGTCATCTGCGTGTTGGTGCAGCTGTTGGTACGGGTCCTGAAACACCGGATCGCGTGTCAGCAATCGTCGAAGCTGGTGTGGATATTATTCTAGTTGATACATCTCACGGACACTCGCAAGGCGTTTTAGACCGTGTTAAGTGGGTTAAAGAAAACTATCCAGACAAACAGGTTATCGGCGGTAACGTTGCTACAGGCGCAGGCGCTCGTGCCTTAGTTGATGCTGGTGCTGATGGCGTTAAAGTGGGGATCGGCCCTGGCTCGATTTGTACAACACGTATCGTCACCGGTGTTGGTGTTCCGCAAATCTCTGCTATCTCAAGCGTAGCGAAAGAGCTGGAAGGCTCTGGCGTACCGTTTATTGCTGACGGTGGTATCCGCTTCTCTGGTGACATGTGTAAAGCATTAGCCGCAGGCGCTTACAGCGTCATGGTGGGTTCAATGCTTGCGGGTACTGAAGAAGCACCGGGCGAAGTTGAGTTGTACCAAGGTCGTTCTTATAAGTCGTACCGTGGTATGGGCTCGTTAGGTGCCATGTCGCAAAAGAACAGTTCTGCGGACCGTTACTTCCAAAGCTCTAATGCTGCGGATAAATTGGTTCCAGAAGGTATTGAAGGTCGTGTTCCTTATAAAGGCTACATGACAAGTATTGTGCACCAAATGATGGGTGGCTTGCGTTCAAGCATGGGCTTAACTGGCTGCAAAACCATCGAAGACGTTCGCACTAAAGCGCAGTTTGTTCGAGTAACGAATGCGGGTATGAGCGAGAGTCATGTGCATGATGTGTCGATTACGAAAGAGGCACCAAACTATCGAGTATAGCTGGTTAAAATACTTAATCTCTTTGTTAAATAAAATTGAGTTTTTGCTCATTTGTCATAAACAAACTCCGCAAACTCAATTTTATTTGCCTCGACCTTAAGCATTTTACCTCAGCTATAAGATTTAACGACCTTTGGTTGTAACAAGACGGATAAACGAAGCCGCAGAAATTTGACTGCGGCTTTTTGATTTTTTAAGTGATGCGCGAACAGGCGTATTACGGTTAGCTAACCTAGAAAGGTAAGAAGATGCAAACAGATATTCATGATCATCGTATATTGATTTTGGACTTTGGTTCTCAGTACACACAGCTGATTGCGCGCCGTGTTCGTGAAATTGGTGTTTACTGTGAGTTGGTGCCTTTCGATGTTAGTGACGATGACATTCGTGAGTTTAACCCTCAGGGTATTATTCTATCAGGTGGTCCTGAGTCAGTATCCGGCGAAGGTACGCCTCGTGCTCCTGAGTTAGTGTTTGAGCTTGGTGTTCCTGTTCTCGGTATTTGCTACGGAATGCAAACCATGGCGTATCAGTTTGGTGGTAAAGTCGGTGGCTCTGAAAAACGTGAATTTGGCTACGCTGAAGTTTTTATCAATACACCAAATGATCTTCTCGACGGTATTGAAGATCGATTCAATACAGAAGGTAAAGCATTACTCGACGTATGGATGAGCCATGGTGACAAGGTGATCGAGGTGCCTGAAAGCTTCGAAGTAATCGCTTCAAGCGAGAATGCACCAATCGCAGCGATGGCGCATAAAGAGAAACCTTTCTACGGCATTCAATTCCACGCAGAAGTCACTCACACCAAGCAAGGCGGTCGTATGTTAGAACGCTTTGTGACTGAAATTTGTGGCTGTGAACGTTTATGGACAGCTGAAAACATCATCGAAGATGCCATTGAGCAGATTAAAGAACAGGTTGGCGACGAAGAAGTTGTCTTAGGGCTATCTGGTGGTGTCGATTCCTCAGTAACAGCGATGCTTTTACACCGTGCGATTGGTGATAAGTTGACCTGTGTTTTCGTTGATAACGGGTTACTCCGTTTGAACGAAGCTGACCAAGTGATGGCTATGTTTGGTGATAATTTTGGCCTAAATATTATCCGCATTGATGCAGAAGATCGCTTCTTGAGCGAGTTGAAAGGTGTCGATGAGCCAGAAGCAAAGCGTAAAATCATTGGTAAAGTGTTCGTTGATATTTTCGATGAAGAGTCTAAAAAATTAACCAATGCAAAATGGTTAGCGCAAGGTACGATCTACCCTGACGTGATTGAATCTGCGGGTGCCAAAACCGGTAAGGCTCACGTCATCAAGTCGCACCATAACGTCGGTGGCTTGCCAGAAACGATGGAGCTTAAGCTTGTTGAACCTTTGCGTGAGTTGTTTAAAGATGAAGTGCGTAAAATTGGCTTAGAACTAGGCTTACCATACGACATGCTATACCGTCACCCATTCCCAGGGCCAGGCTTAGGCGTTCGTATCTTAGGTGAAGTCAAAAAAGAGTACGCTGACTTATTACGTCGTGCGGACGCGATTTTTATCGAAGAACTATACAAGCATGACTTGTACCATAAAACTAGCCAGTCGTTTACCGTATTCCTGCCTGTACGCTCTGTAGGCGTAATGGGCGATGGCCGTAAATATGATTATGTCGTAGCACTTCGTGCGGTAGAAACGATCGACTTTATGACCGCTCGTTGGGCACATCTTCCTTATGAGTTCTTAGAGCATGTGTCAGGACGTATTATTAATGAAGTCGATGGGATTTCGCGAGTTACATATGATATTTCGTCGAAGCCGCCAGCTACTATCGAATGGGAGTAATTAGCGGAATAAACATATCCTTTTCACTTTTTGCGGTGTTGGAAACTTGCTCAATCAGTCATGTACCATGTGTACACTCCTTCTTTGCGCGAGTTTCCGCCTAGCATAAATCGAAAAACTTAATGTTTCTTCTCGCTAATGGAGCTTTTTGAATAAATACTTTACTCGTCTTATGCCAAAAAGCTCAAATATTACAGAATATAGGATGGGTTAGCGAGTAGCGTAACCCATCACTTTAAATCATGACTAATTTCACCGAACAAGATCTCCAATACATGCAGCGGGCCTTTGAGTTAGCGGAAGTCGCTAAGGAGAAAGGGGAAGTGCCTGTGGGTGCTGTTTTGGTGAAGGGCGGTGAGGTCATTGGTGAAGGCTTTAATCAGCCAATATTAAACAACGATCCGACAGCTCATGCCGAAGTCGTGGCTTTACGGCAGGCGGGTTCTAAGATTGAAAACTACCGCCTTGTTGATACGACCCTCTATGTAACGCTAGAACCCTGCGCCATGTGTGCTATGGCTTTAGTGCATGCAAGGGTTGGGCGAGTGGTTTATGCGACTGAAGATCCGCGTACCGGTGCTGGTGGCAGCGTGCTAAATATTCTTCAGCACGAGTCTTTTAACCATCATTGTGTGGTAGAGTCTGGCTTAATGAAGGAGTCGTGCTCAGCGCAACTAAAAGCTTTCTTTAAGGCCAAACGCGATAACAAGCGCAATAAATAACTAAAATATATTTGACAAAGTGTCGATTTTTACTATATTCAACATCATGAAAATACAATTTATCGTTAAAAAACACAGCAAAAAGGCACTTAAAAAACGTGTCCTGTTCTGCTGTGGGTGACTTAAACGATAAATTTAACGAATATCAAAACCCGCACTGGACAACCTTTGCGGGTTTTTTTATGCCTATTTACAGTTAAAACAAAAGTACCTATTGAGGAAAAAGAGGATGACAACGAACGATTCATGGCATTTGCTTAAATTTGGGGGAACCAGCGTTTCCACTCGACAAAACTGGGACAATATTGCGAGTATCATTAAGCGAAAACGTGCCAAAGGGAAAAAAGCCTTTGTTGTTCATTCGGCAGTAAGCACCATTTCAAATCGCCTAGAAGCGTTAATCAATTTGGCACAACAGGGAGAGTACCACTCTGCTTATAAAGAATTGGTCGATATACACCAACACTTGCTGGCTGAGATGGAGCTGCCTAGCGACCTGCTGGCAGAGCGTTACAGTTACTTGAAGCGTTTAATTGACGGTATCCATTTGCTGGGGGAAGTCAGTGACCGTGTTCGTGCTTTAGTCATGTCACAAGGTGAGTTGTGGTCGACAACCATTGGCCAAACCTACTTGAATAGGCTTTTTGATGAAGACGTAAGCTGGCTTGATGCGCGTGAGTATTTATATGCTCGCGAAACTCGTAATATGGATTATCTTTGTGCCAGTTGCCATTTTGAGCGTGATGAACATTTATTAAACGATGTGAGTGATACATCGATTGTTATCACACAAGGCTTTATTGCCAATACCAGTGATGATGAAACCGTACTGTTAGGGCGTGGTGGTTCTGATACCTCTGCTGCTTATTTTGCGGCTAAGGTAGAGGCAGAACGTTTAGAAATATGGACTGATGTGCCCGGTATCTTTACTGCTAATCCTAATCAAGTAGCGAGTGCTCGACTCTTAAAACAGCTTAATTACGAAGAAGCCCAAGAGATGGCGTCAGCTGGTGCAAAAGTTTTGCACCCCCGTGCTATCCGTCCTGCACAGATCAGTCAGATCCCAGTGTATATTCGCTCGACTATTGATCCTGAGATCGATGGGACTGTGATTAGCAGTATTGAAAATAGCTGGGGTATGGTCAAGGCGATTACTGCAAAGGAGCGTATTACCTTGATATCAATGGAAAGTCAGGGGATGTGGCAGCAGGCGGGCTTCTTGGCAGATATCTTTGCTATCTTTAAACAACACAATGTGTCTGTGGATTTAGTATCAACGTCAGAGACTAATATCACGGTAAGCCTAGATAGCTTAACCCAAGTGGTCAATGAAAAGCAGTTGAAGGGCCTAGTTCAGGAGTTATCCGAAATGTGTCGCGTCAACGTGATGCATAACTGTTCTGCAGTGTCTATCGTGGGTAAAAATGTGCGTGCCATTTTACATAAGATTGCACCTGCTTTTTCAATTTTTGAGACCTATAAAGTTTACTTGTTGTCGCAAGCCGCTTCGGATCTGAACTTAACTTTTGTGATTGATGATGAGCATAGTAGTAAAGTTATTTCAGCTCTGCATGAGCTATTGATCACGAATAATCCCAACAGCGAAATGTTAGGCCCTACAGCTAAAGAGTTGAAGCAAACAGAGTCTGATTCGCAGAGCAGAAAGTGGTGGCAAGACAGGAAAGGCACGATTGAAATGTGCTTAGCCGAACGGGATAGTGCCTACATCTATCACTTGGACTCTGTGCGTCAGAACATACAGAATCTGCAAAGTATCAGTGCGATTGACCGTGTGTTTTTTGCGGTAAAGTCAAACAACAATCAAGATGTTTTACAAACGGCCTATGATGCTGGTGTTGGTTTCGAGACAGTGTCGAGTGGTGAGGTAAATCATATTCTGAATTTATTCCCAAGTATTGATAAAAGCAGAATATTTTTTACTCCGAACTTTGCGGATAAGCGAGAGTACGATGAAATACTGCAAAAAGGGATTCGCCTGACGCTAGACAGTACATACCCATTAAAACATTGGCCTGAAATTTTTGATGGCAAAGAAATTTTCTTACGTGTCGATCCTAATATTGGCAAAGGGCATCATGAAAATGTGCGTACTGCTGGCGCCACATCAAAGTTTGGAATACCGATCTATGAGTTAGAAGATTTACAGCCTATTATCAACAAGCATAATATCAAAGTTGTCGGTCTTCATGCCCATGCGGGGAGTGGAATCTTAACTAATGAACACTGGGCTGAGCATGCTCGCTTATTGGCTGAAACGGCGGCTATGTTCCCCGGTGTTAAGTATCTGAATCTGGGTGGTGGCTTTGGTATTAAAGAACGTTCCCAACAGACTGAGTTGACCATGAGTCAGATTGATCACAGCTTACTGGAAGTTAAAGCCGAGTATCCGCAGTATGCGTTATGGATTGAGCCAGGACGTTATATATCGGCCAATACTGGTGTACTCGTTTCAAAAGTCACCCAAGTAAAGCAGAAACAAAACTATTATTATGTCGGTCTGAATACAGGCATGAACTCGCTAATGCGGCCAGCGCTTTATGGGTCTTTCCACAATATCGTAAACTTGACTCGACTCGATGCCGAAAAAGAGCATTTAGCGACTGTTGTGGGACCTATTTGCGAAAGCACCGATAAGTTAGGTGTCGAAATTCCTTTCCCTGAAACACAGGAAGGGGATTTGATATTGATCGAAAATGCCGGTGCTTACGGGCGTGTTATGGCGACTCAATACAATATGCGCCAGCCAGCAGAAGAGGTCTGTATATAAGCTTCCACCTCAAATAATAAGGGCCGTTAAGGCCCTTGTTTATTAATAGCTACTTTGTCGGCAAAATCTGATAGTTCACTTTTATCTTCGAAGCTTGTTCACTTAACCCCTTCCACATTAGGCAGTAGGTTTGCTTGATTGGCGCTTCAAAGGTTCTATCGATTGAGCTTAACGTTTGTGGCTCGATGGGGTAGGAGACTTTTTCACCTTCGTGAAAGTGAAGGTTAAACTCAACTTCATGGTTGGAAGAAAACTCAAATTTCAAATGTTGCCCAGCATCCATCTCTGGGCAAATTTCACCGATCTCATTCTGGTGAGTGGTAACGAGGGTAAAGTGCTTGTTGGTTAAGCTATCAGCCGATACAGCCATGGAACCAGCTAAAAACAGTAAACTACTCATTGCTAACGTTTTCATTATACCCTCGCTTTCGTTTTTGTTTATGTTGTTAAGTTATTATAGTGCCTTCAACTGTTGACGTTGCTCCTCGATCTTTTTCAACGTTGACTCAACTTCAGCCAATTTTGCTTTTTCTTTTTCGACGACAGCTTCTGGCGCCTTATCAGTAAAGTTTGGATTATTTAGCTTGCCAGAGATGCGTTGTAAATCCTTTTCCAACTTTTCGGCTTCTTTATCCAATCGAGCAAGTTCTTGCTCAAGGTCAATCAAACCAGCCATAGGGATTAAGATTTCCATGTTGCCAGCAAGTGCCGTCGCGGACATAGGCGCTTCTTCACCTGGCTCTAGCCACTGTATAGTTTCCAGTTTTGCCAGCTTTGATAAGAAGGTTTTATTGCCCTCAAGGCGTTCTTTGTCACTGTCAGAACCATTTCTAAATAACACGTCAAGAGGTTTGCCAGGAGCAATGTTCATCTCACCGCGGATATTGCGTACGCCAACGATGACTTTCTTGAGCCATTCAATGTCTTGTTCGGCGTTAGGATCAATCAGTGCTTCATCAGCCTGTGGGAAGTCTTGTAGCATGATGCTTGGACGTCCTTCAGAGCGTGTGCCTGCCAGTGGTGAAACTTTCTGCCAGATTTCTTCAGTGATAAATGGCATGAACGGGTGCAATAAGCGCATCAGCGATTCAAGCACAGAAACCAAGGTATGGCGTGTGCCGCGCTTCGCAGCATCAGAATATTCATCGCTGTAAAGCACGGGCTTTGACAGCTCTAAGTACCAGTCGCAATAAGTGTTCCAAGTAAATTCATATAGAGCGTTTGAAGCCAAGTCGAAGCGGTATGTGTTGACGGCTTTTTCAAATTCGGTGATGGTTTTTTGTAGCTCACTTTTGATCCAGCGATCAGCCAAGCTAAATTCCATATCACCACCGTCTAGACCTGTATCTTGGTCTTCGGTGTTCATCAGCACATAACGCGCTGCGTTCCAAATCTTGTTACAGAAGTTGCGATAACCCTCTACACGATTCAAATCGAAGTTAATGTCGCGTGAGGTTGATGCCATAGCGCAGAAGGTAAAGCGCATGGCGTCAGTACCATAAGCTTCAATGCCTTCAGGGAATTGCTTGCGCGTACGTTTAGCAATCTTTTCAGCCGCCTTCGGATTCATCATGCCAGTGGTACGTTTTTCGACTAAGGCTTCTAGTTCAATACCGTCAATAATATCGATGGGGTCTAAAACATTACCTTTCGACTTAGACATTTTCTGACCCTGCTCGTCACGAATCAGGCCAGTGATATAGATCTCTTTGAACGGAATTTTGCCTGTGAACTTTAAGCCCATCATGATCATTCTGGCAACCCAGAAGAAGATGATGTCGAAACCAGTAACAAGTACGCTTGTTGGTAAGAAGGTTTCTAACTCAGGTGTTTCTTCTGGCCAGCCAAGAGTAGCAAAAGGCCAAAGCGCTGAGGAGAACCATGTGTCGAGCACGTCTTCATCACGGCGCAGTTCAATATCGCCTAAGTTATATTTTTCACGCACTTCTTCTTCAGTGCGACCAACGTAAACATCGCCTTTGTTGTCGTACCAAGCTGGAATTTGATGCCCCCACCATAGTTGACGGCTGATACACCAATCCTGAATGTTTTCCATCCAGTGGTAGTAAGTGTTTGACCAGTTTTCAGGCACAAATTTAATATCACCGTCTTTAACCGCTTTTAGCGCTGGCTCTGCCAACGGAGCGATTTTAACGTACCACTGAGGAGTCAAGTATGGCTCAATGACTACGCCACTGCGATCACCGCGAGGCACTTTAAGTTTGTGTGGCTCAATCTTTTCCATTAAACCTAAAGCTTCGAAATCTTCGACGATCTTTTTACGTGCATCATAACGGTCTAAGCCACGATAGGCTTCAGGCGCGTTATCGTTAATATGAGCCGTCGGCGTTAGAATATTGATCATTTCTAGATCATGACGCTGACCCATTTCGTAGTCGTTGAAGTCGTGAGCAGGTGTGATTTTTACACAACCACTACCAAAGTCCTTTTCAACATAATCATCTGCAATGATTGGGATTTGACGACCTGTGAGCGGCAAGTCGATGGTTTTGCCGATCAAGTCTTGGTAACGTTCGTCTTCAGGGTGCACCGCGACTGCACTGTCGCCGAGCATGGTTTCTGGGCGAGTGGTAGCGATAATCACGTGACCTGAGCCATCGCTAAGCGGGTAGCGCATATGCCACATGTGACCGTTTTCTTCGTGTGACTCGACTTCTAGATCTGAAACTGCAGTCAGTAATTTTGGGTCCCAGTTAACCAGTCTATCGCCGCGATAGATTAACCCTTCGTCATACAGCTGAACGAAAGTTTCTAGAACCGCTTCCGATAAGTCGTCATCCATGGTGAATGCTTCGCGTGACCAGTCACACGAGTCGCCCATGCGGCGCATTTGTTGTGTGATGGTGCCACCAGACTGTTCTTTCCATTCCCAAATACGATCAACAAACGCCTCGCGACCTAAGTCATGGCGGCTTTTACCTTCACGATCGAGTAAACGCTCAACCACCATTTGTGTCGCGATACCTGCGTGATCCGAGCCTGGCTGCCATAGCGTATTTTCACCTTTCATGCGGTGATAGCGGGTTAGGGCATCCATGATGGTGTGCTGGAAAGCGTGTCCCATGTGTAAGCTACCCGTGACGTTTGGCGGAGGAATCATAATGCAGTAACTGTCATCATTGCCTTTGGCGCCGCCTTTTGGTGAGAAATAGTCGTTATCTTCCCACTTTTTGTAGGTTTCTTGCTCGATTGCTTGCGGGTTGTATGCTTTTTCCATGGTTTTATCGTGGTTTATGCAGTTTCTGTAACAAAGCCTTGAATTATAACGCTTGTGAGGGAGATATCTATATTTGAAGGCGATTTATTCAAAGAAAGGTCGCTGCAGTCTCGACGATTCTTTGAATAAAATGGAGATTTTAATTGAGTGGTAATCTTAACTGGTTGATAAATAAAGAATTACTAGGTTTCTTTTTCCGCGTCCTTGACGCCTGTATAAACAAACGAAGGCGGGAGATTTAACGGAACCCAGTTCATCTTTAAGTGTGGGAAGTATTCTTTGATCAGCGCTTTGTCGCTTAGCCAGTACTGATACTGTAAAAACAGACCATTCGGCTTTAAAACTGAGCGAATATGCGTCAGCAGCTCGTGTTTCATCTCTAGCGGGAAAAGCGCTAGCGGTAAGCATGAGACCAGGCAATCAACGCTATCTATTGCAAAGTCTTGCACGATATCGAGCGCCGAGCTGTGTTTGAGCGTGAATTGCGGGTGCTCAATCTTTTGCAGTAAAGGAAGTAGTTCTTCCGAAATTTCGTAAGCTGTAAGGTGCGCCTGTTGAGGCATGTACTTAAGGAGTTCGCGTGTGATGATTCCATCACCGGCACCGAGCTCAATCACGGTTTTAGCATCCGAAGGGATTTGCTTAGCTAAATTTCGTGCTAAGAATTTAGAACTGCGGGCAATGCTGCCTGTGCTTTTTAGGTTTTTTAATGCGTAGCTCGTGAAGCCCTTCATGCTAATCCAATCACCAAGGTTTGTTGTAGTGTGTCGTTTTTATGACGTTATTTCCATAAGAAATATCACTGTTGACCAAATATTACAAACTTTAGGTCGGCTTTATTTCTTTTGGTTCTATCGAGGCTGCTGATTGTCGCTCTTCTTCGATGCGTTCTGCAAGGACTTCTTGATAAAGTGCCCAATGTTTTTTGGGTAGGAACCAGCGAACCCATTTTGAATACTTTTTGTAGATGTCAGAATTAACCATCTCTTCAATGCTATCAAACTGGTGGGTTTGGCCGTTGATTTTAATTTCTGGCTTCGCTAACTGCTGGCGAATTTTATCTCTCGCCTCGTCATCACTGAGGTTCTTGTCCAGCCCTGCTAATTTCTTTTGCGCAAACTTAGGAGGTTTTAGGTCAAAAAAGACTTTAAGTGCGATCATCACTAGTGCCACGCCCAGAGTGTTATCAAGTGTCATGGCGATAAACCCACCAAAGATAATGGCGATGTGCAATACGATAATTCGTTTATAGGGTTTGAACATTTCCTCTGGTATTGAATCAATGTTCTTTTCTCGGTACGCAATGATGAATTCCGCGAGGTGTGCAATAAACATGGCTACTAGGGTCAGCTGTATACCCTGATTCGATAGCATGTGTTCCACGACATAGAGCAGGCTACCATCGGTAGCAGAGCTGCCACTAAGGAGCTGATCTTCAAAGAAGCTTGCCACGAACATACCGTGCCCGTAGGTAAAAAAACCATAGTGCAAACAGAAGAAGCCTGCAGTGAAAAGGCCACCGATAGCGAATAATGCAGAGTTATCTGGGCGTATGGTCATGCGGCAAACAGTAAATAGACCAATGATGATATTTTCAAACCAATAAAGGAAGATAACGTCGAAAGCACTCCAGTAACCAAGGAGCACACCGACCAAAGGCGCGATATTGCTTAGTGCTAAAGCAATACGACCTTTAGTGATATGTTCAAATGTCATGCTTGCTTCTGACGCACTTAATACTTTTTGTGGTCGAGCGGATAGCCACGTCCGCGATAAAATTTATAGCGTTCACGCGCGGCTTCTTTTTCAGCGTCTTCATTCGGCACAATTTCGAAGCATTTGAGGAAGTAACTGAAAAAAGGTTGTACTTCACCGCTTAAATTAATCAGGCAGTCATGTTGCTCTTCAGGTGGTTTTTGCTCAGAGGTGGCGTAGCCAATTTGCACAGGCGGTGGGCGGTTTGGGCCTTCGCCGACAATGTTGTGGGGTACAAAGTCATCAAGTTCTTGAGTCCAAAGCCACTCATCAACGGCATGAGCCTGTTCTTGATCTTTGGCGTGGATATACACCTTTCGACCTTGTTTGTATAAACTTTGCACACACTTACCAATCAGGCGCAGATAAGCTTCTGCGCCTGATTGACTTTCCAGTAAGTGAAAACCTACTTGGGTCATGATTTAACCTTATTTAGCACGGTTAATCACGATTTGTGATAATAGTGGTACTGGACGTCCAGTAGCGCCTTTTTCCGCGCCTGACTTCCATGCAGTACCTGCGATATCGATATGAGCCCAACGGTACTTCTTGGTGAACTTCGATAAGAAGCAGCCCGCAGTAATACTTCCTGCTGGCATGCCACCAAGGTTAGTAAAGTCAGCAACATTACTCTTAAGTTGCTCGTGGTACTCATCCCAAATCGGTAAACGCCATACGCGATCAGTCGCCATTTCACTGGCTGTTTCTATTTCGTTCGCTAAAGCATTGTTGTTGCTCATCACGCCCGACGCTTCGTGGCCTAATGCAACGATAACGGCTCCAGTCAGTGTCGCGACATCAATGACAATCTCAGGATCGTATTTATCAATATAGGTTAATGCGTCACACAGCACTAAACGGCCTTCGGCATCCGTGTTTAAAATTTCGATGGTTTGACCGGATAATGATGTCACCACGTCGCCTGGACGGCTAGCTTTTCCGCTTGGCATGTTTTCAGCAGCGGCAACCACGCCGATAACATTGATTGGCAGGCCCATTTCAGCAACCGACTTGATTAAGCCAAATACTGAAGCTGCGCCACCCATATCGAATTTCATTTCGTCCATCTTGGCGCCAGGCTTCAACGAAATACCGCCTGTATCAAAGGTAATACCTTTGCCTACGAAAACCAGCGGCTTATCGCCTTTATTTCCGCCGTTGTATTCCATGCAGATCAGTTTTCCCGGCTCATCAGAACCTTGTGATACTGATACAAAGGCACCAGCGCCCATTTCTTTAAGTTCTGACTCATCAAGAATGTTTGTCGTGATGCTTGAGTACTCTTTGGCTAACTCTTCAGCGCGGCCAGCTAAATAACGAGGGTTACAAATGTTGCCTGGCATGTTCGCCAAGTCACGAGTCAGCGCTTGGCCCGCAGCAATAGAGCAAGCGTGCTTGATAGCTTTTTCACCTTCAGGAAGGTCTGCTCGAGACTCGATGAACAAAGTCATTTTTCGCAGGGGGCGACGAGCTTCTGACTTTTCACTTTTAAGTTGGTCAAAGACATACAAACTATCGTTCGCAGCTTCCACAGCGAAACGCACTTTAGAGTAAAGCTCCTGTCCTTTGACATTTAATAACGGTAGTGAATTAATCGCGTCAGTTGCGCCTGTTTCATTGAGTAGCTTGATCACTTTACCGCAAATCTTTTTGTATTTGATAGCATCGAACTCACGCTCTTTACCGCAGCCAACAAGTAATACGCGGTCACAACTGGTTCCTGGAACGCTGTGCAGTAACAAAGTTTGTCCAAACTTACCTTCCATATCACCACGCTTCACGATCGAGTTCACATAGCCTTCGCTGATGTCGTCGATTTGCTGCGCTGGAGCAGATAGTTTTCGATTTTCGAAAACACCTACGATTAAGCAACCTGTTTTTTGTTTTTCTGGGCTACCACTCTTTACAAAGAATTCCATAGATCACCTGCAAATTGTTAATTTTCGTTTATAATGCCGATATTGGCATAAACCGTGCCCCATAGTTTAACTGATATTGCCATAAATACCAGTTTCGGGCAGTCAACTGATTAAGAATACACTTGATATTAAGTCGATATTTAAACCGCGAAGTTTTCACCAGCACGCTAGCAATTTTGGGCGTACTGTTCGCTATTTTTATCAGCCAGCGAATCGTTAAATACTTAGCGCAAGCTGCTTCTGGAGACATCACCGGCACCATGGTGTGGCAGATGGTTTTACTCTATTCGCCTGTTCTACTCGGATTCTTATTGCCGTTGGCTTTCTTCTTAGGATGTTTATTAGCCTTCAGTCGCTTGTATGTTGATAGTGAAATGGCAGTCTTGCGCTCTGTTGGCGTAAGTGAACGAAAATTAATCAGTTTATTGCTCCCTATCGCAGTGATTGTTGCTTTAATCGGCGGCGCCGTTGCTTTGTGGCTTGCGCCAGTGGCTAATGAAACGACTTATCAGATCCGTGACGAGCACGCGAGCAAATTAGAACTGAGCATGCTCGAGCCTGGGCGCTTCCAAATTTTTCAAGAAGGAGAGGGTGTGGTCTACGCTGACTCTTCTGAAAGCTCTAGCCATTTAGGTAATTTTTTCTTAGCGGAACTTCCAGCTGAAAACAGCCCTTACACGCGTATTATTTCTGCTAAGTCTGCGGAGCGTTATTACGACGAGGCATTGGACAAAAACTTTCTACAGTTGAACGATGGTTTTGTTTACGAACTGGATTCAGACAAAAGGGTTCGCAAGATTACTGAGTTCGAACATTATTACGCCCGTCTTGAAGCCGAGCGCTCGATCGTGTCGCGCCGTAAAATTTCTGCCACGCCAACCGTAGACCTAATTCAAGCGGGTGATGGGCAGAGTTGGGCTGAGTTGCACTGGCGTTTAGCGGTGCCTTTGTCGGTACCTTTCTTGTTGTTTTTGGCCATTCCTTTGAGCCGTGTCCGTCCACGTGAGGGAAAATTTGCCAAGATGCTACCTGCGTTGATGGTCTACATCGGTTACATCATCTTAATTGTGGTGTTCAGGAAGTGGGTTGAAGCTGAGAAAATCCCCGGCTGGTTAGGCTTTATTCCAATCTATGTGGTGATGGGGCTTCTTGCGGCACGATTGCTTTATGCTCATGGTCGCGCCAATACGAAAAATACAGGGACACCTTCAGTTGGAGGCGATGGCGCATGAATATCCTAAGGTTTTATATCGGCAAAACGATTTTAGCCACTTCGTTGATGACGCTATTCACCTTGGCGATTATCCGTGTTTTATTCGCTTTGATTGACGAAAGTGGTGACTTTGATAAAGGAACTTACGCCTTTATTGATGGTTTGTCCTACTCATTGCTTTTGTCGCCGCAGTATATTTATGAATTTTTCCCCATGGCCATCTTGATTGGTTCGATTGCTGGCTTGGGTGTGTTGGCATCAAGAAGTGAGCTAACGGTGATGCGAGCTGCGGGGAAAACGACCTGGCAAATCATTGGTGCTGCTTTGTCTTATGGCTTGATACTCATCGCTTTCTCGGTGTTTCTAGGCGAATATGTGGCGCCTAAGACCACGTTAATGGCTGAAAACTTACGTAACCGCGCCTTATACGGCGAGCAGTTTGTCGACAGTAATCAAGGCTTGTGGCTTAAAGATGGCGCCAATATGGTCCACGTAGGCGAGGTAATGGGAAGTTCGCGATTAAGTGATGTTACTGTCTATGAGTTTAATCGCGAGAATGAGCTGACGACAATGATACATGCTCAGTCCGCTGAGTTAGTTAGAGGAGCATGGCAGCTCAATCAAGGTATCGTGACACAGCTCGGCTCTGATGGCGCCGAGGCTGAATCTAATGAGAGTATTACTGATGGCTCGATTCAGCGCTTCAACCGTGTCGAACGTTTACCCTTTACACAGCAGGCTTGGGATACGGACATTAGCCTTGATAACTTATCTGCGCTGAGTATTGAACCAGAAAATATGAATATCCTGAACCTGTATCAGTACCGTAGCTACCTTGAGAATAATGGTCTCGAAACCAAAAACTATGATCTGGCGTTTTGGCAAAAGATTTTCCAGCCAATCAGTACCGCGGTTATGATTATTTTGGCAGCGTCGTTTATTTTCGGCCCGATGCGAAGTGTTTCGATGGGGGCAAGAGTCTTAGTCGGTGTTTTAACCGGCATGGTCTACTTCTTCGCGGTTCGATCCTTTGGCCCTGTGAGTTTAGTGGCTGGAGTCCCCGCGTTTTTAGGAGCATTAATGCCACCGCTTATATTTGCAGTGGCAGCTTGGTATCTGCTGAGAAGGGCGGGGTAGGCTTAACCCTGAGACTAACTTTTCAGAGGTATATTCGGTGCGAGCCCTCTGACTTCTATTGCGTTGAGAAACTATTTCTTCTTTTCTTTTTCTGGCAAAGCAACGACACGCGTTTTGGTTAGCATATCGTGCCAACCAAGGCGTTTCTTTGTAAAGGGACTCATTAGCATGCCAATGCCTAAGACCGAAATAATGGCTCTAAACAGCGCTGGCCCAAAGGTCACCGGTTTGCCGTCGTCTTGTACCACCATAATTTTCCAAGCGCTCATGCCGACGGTTTGGCCATAGCGAACGTGTGAGCCCACAAAGTACAGCAATAATAATAGCGTTGGGAACAGTGAGTAGACTTGGTAGGTCATGGTGTCTTGCCAGCCGGTTTCTGCGCTCATGTCATTGACCCCGAGCATCCAGCGAATCAGTGGGAACGTGAATAACCCCCACAAAAACCAGATTGCGACGCTGATTAAAATATCATACAACCAAGCGCCCAGTTTTTTGGTAATTGGTGCTGGAGAGGTAATAAGTGATTGTGCGTTTTGAGCCATGCTAGGTTAAGTGCTGTGTAAAACTGGCGCTAGTCTAGCAAAGTCGGGCCTTTGAGACTAGTTGAAACATTCTTTTACAGCATTTGTAGCGCTTGGCTTTCATAGGTTAGTTTTTCCTGATATAAAAGGTGAATTCTTTTGGTGTTGGGAAAGACAATGAATATTACTAAAAAACTCATAATTTCAGGTGCTTTACTGGCGAGTAGCGTTTCGGCAGTAGCGGGCGAAGATTACAGCCAGTGGTTGAACGAATTCTTTGAAGATGTACAAGAATATCGTATGTCGCAAAATCCAGTTTGGGCTGCGCGTCAGGGCGATGAGTCAGCAAAAGGCAAGTTACGCGATGTCAGTCCGCAAGCTTATCAGCGTCGTAAAGCAAAGCTGTTAGAGTTAATTAACGAACTGGAAAGCATTAAACGTGAAAATCTGCTAGCTGACGAGCAAATCAGCTACGACATGATGATGACTCAGCTCAAGCAAGATGTTGCTGAAATCGATTTTAAAACTTATGAAATGCCGTTAACGTCAGAGTATGGCTTTCATGCGCAAACAACCAATCTCGCGAATAGTTTTCGCTTTAGAACAACGCAAGACTACAGAGATTATCTGGAGCTATTAAAGGCTATCCCTACCTTCTTTGAGCAAAATGTCTCGAATATGCGCGCTGGGATGAAGCGTGGCTTTACTGTAACAAAAGCTGTATTAGATGGTTACTCAGACAGTATCAAGGTCTATATTAAAGACGATGCGACTGAAACCGTATGGTACCGTCCTTTGAAGTCATTTCCTGAGACGATAAGTAAGGAAGATCAAGAAGCTTTACAGAAAGAAGCTGCAGACATTATTAGCGCCACCGTAGTACCTCAATATCAAGCTTACCTGACTTTCTTTGAAAAAGAGTATTTGCCTGCGGCAAAAGAGACGATTGCTGCGACTGACTACCCTGATGGCGAAGCTTTCTACCAAAACCAGATTAAGTTATACACGACGCTGGACTTAACGCCTGATGAGATCCATGAGATTGGCTTGAGTGAGGTGGCAAGAATTCGCAAAGAGATGGAGCAGGTGATTGAAGCAACAGGATTTGAGGGCTCATTCGAGGAGTTCTTGCATTTCCTAAGAACTGACGAGCAGTTCTATGCCAAAACACCCGAAGAGCTTTTAAAAGAAGCGGCGTATATGTCGAAGAAGATGGATCACCAGTTGCCGAAGTTCTTTGGGAAATTACCGCGCCAACCCTACGGGGTGGTGCCGGTACCAGCGGAAATCGCTCCGAAGTACACAACGGGACGCTATTCAGGAGCGCCAATCGATAGCACCAGAGCAGGCGAGTATTGGGTGAATACGTATGCCTTAGAAAAACGCCCACTGTACAACTTGGAAGCCTTAACGTTGCATGAAGCGGTTCCTGGCCATCACCTTCAAACGGCGTTGGCACAAGAGTTAACGCACTTACCCAAGTTTCGTCAGAACACTTATATTTCTGCGTTTGGTGAAGGCTGGGGACTCTATAGCGAAAAACTTGGGCTAGAGGCGGGATTTTATAAGGACCCATACAGTAACTTTGGCCGCTTGACGTATGAGATGTGGCGTGCCATGCGCTTGGTGGTCGATACTGGCATGCATGCAAAAGGTTGGAGCAGAGAAAAGGCCATAGACATGATGGCGAGTAACACGGCTTTATCCACCCACAACGTTCGTACTGAAATCGATCGTTATATTAGCTGGCCAGCGCAAGCACTGTCATACAAACTGGGCGAATTAAAAATATTAGAGCTTCGTGAAAAAGCTGAACAAGAGCTTGGCGAACATTTCGATATTCGTAAGTTTCATGATGCAGTATTAGCGAATGGATCGATCCCATTGAGCGTACTGGAAGATCAAATTAACCAGTTTATTGAAGAAGAGAAAAGCGCCTTGCAGGAAAAAAGCCCATAATTTCAATGTATTGCTAATACATTCGTTAGAAACCAAGCCCGATCTTAGAATCGGGCTTTTTTTATATTCATTAGAAAGACTTGGCTTGTGGAGCAAAGATATCATAATGGCACCTAAGGGTTTCAAAAAGGGTTGTTAGATTGTCTTTTTGATACTCTTGAATTTATAGGGTTTGATACAACTAAGGAGTAAGAAATGAGTCATAATTGCGCAGAAACTGTGGATAGGGTTCAGACAGGTGTTGCCCGAGGAATGCTGGTATGCGGTATTACCTATTTGTTTTTATTGTGGGAAACACTGACCGATAAAGGACGTTTAAACGAAATTTTGGACTTTATAGCAATTATCGGTTCTGGGCTAACCGTGATTGTAACGTTTGTCTCTTTATGGCCAGTTATTAAGCAAAAATTAACCGGTAAGGTTGTTGTAAAGAATGAGCCTGAGAGCTTTGTTTCAGGCGCCATGTTAGCGAGTTTTAAAAATGGTTGGATAGCATTAACTTTAACCATTGTTGTTCTACTGGGTTTGTCTAAGTTTCTAGATGGTTTGGCGTTACCGTTAAAATTTTATTTCGTGTTACTGTTTGCGGTTGCCGTGCTGTCAGCTAGCGTGAGCTTCTTTTGGTTGACGCGAGAAGATGATTTAGAAGGCTTGGAGGAGTAGTGCAATGCACCCCGAACTGGATAACCGCATTCGAGTTTTTCGAGCGGAACATAGGATGAGCCAAAGCGACTTGGCCGAGGCGATTGGCGTGTCGAGAAAAACTATCAGCACGATTGAAGTAGGAAAATTCGTTCCCTCAACCATCATAGCGCTGAAAATAGCTGCATATTTTAATACAGCAGTGGAAGAGGTCTTTAGTTTAATTAAGGAAGATGAAGAAACGGCTTAAAAAGGGCTTTGCGAGTATTGCAAAAACAGTCTATTGGTTTATAATGCCTCGCACTTTTGAGGAGTAAGTCTACAGACTCAAAAGTGCTGAAATTTAAAATGCCAGAGTGGTGAAATTGGTAGACGACTGACGGAGTCAGGAGTGCCACTCGGTGCACAGGGTGCAGCGCGGAGCGTTGCTAGTATTCAAGGTTAGCTTGGAGCTAGGATTAAAATTAATGCCAGAGTGGTGAAATTGGTAGACACAGGGGATTCAAAATCCCCCGCCTTCACGGGTGTGGCGGTTCGAGTCCGCCCTCTGGTACCATCTCCTTCAGAAGTCTATTGAAATCTTTTTAAGTACTTTTATCGATTCGTTTCGCTTTCCGCTGAATTATTTGTGTTAACTAGATCACACTTAAGCTTTAAAGCTGGTTGTACCAGAGGTATAGCCATCCAAAAATATCATCAATTCCTTTCGTAATGAGTCAGATTTAACTTAAAAATCAAGGCGCCTGTTTAAATACGCAGTGTCGTTTTAATTGTTTGTTTTAATAAAATGATTTTATTAAACAAAAACAATGGCATACGAATGTTTGTTTGTTTGTTTTTCTCTTAGTTTTCACCTTTCTAGTTTTAAACTAGTGTTTTTTACACTAAGAATTATTGATGATATAAGTTTATTCGGCTTAGTTATTCTAATGAATGATGAGGCTGAAAACACATCAATATAACAAACACACAAATAACACCGATGGGGGTAGTCGATGTTTAGAAAAGTCTTGCTGCTGATCGCAGCTCTCACCTTTGCTGGGCTTAGTCACGCTAATACTGGCGTAGCGTTTGTCCATGGTACGGGCAGTCAAAGTGATGCTTACAACGATTATTGGACAGGTAGCTTTGTTCAATCCGTTGTAAGCGGGCTGCCAAACTCTAGCAATTACACAGTGATAAATTGTGATTTCACTCAATACATGTGGACGTCAGGTGCTGCTGGTTGTTTAGCGGGCCAATTGACAACTTTTATTAACCAGAAGAATATCACGAGCTTAACGCTTATTACTCACTCTAATGGCGGTAATGTCGCACGTTGGATTATGTCGAACCCAACTTGGGATAGCCGTTATCCGAATATTATCAACCGTATTGATGAAGTCATTGCTTTGGCACCGTCGAGTGCCGGAACACCACTGGCTGATGCTGTGATTGACGGTAACGTCTTTGAATCGGCTTTAGGGTGGTTACTAGGTTACAAGAATGATGCGGTACGTATGCAACAAGAGGCGTGGATGGCAAGTTACAACGCGAATTGGTTATATGGCACCTCCGGACGTCCAGCGCTGCCTAAACCTTTCAGAAGCGTTGTTGGTACTGATGTTGAGTCTGCTATCTGGGATGGTGACAGTTACTGTGGCGGATATTCACAGAATGTTGGCTTGGAGTTTACGCAAAACTGGCTAGATAGTTGCTCAGACGGCTTTTTGAATTGCAGCTCGCAAAATGCAGCGGGTTCGGTTTGGTTCTATGACACCAGCAAAACGTATGGTGATGAGCCTTTAAGTCATGCGCAAAGCAGACGTAAGTGCTTTGGACTTGATGTATTTTTACGCAACCGAATTTAAGGAGCTATCATGAAACATATACTATTAACTTCAATGATTCTTTCACTGAGTACAGTTTCGGTGGCTAATGATACTGCTAGCTCAAAATCACAAATAGGCAATTCCTACACAGGGAATCCTGCTGATAGCGCACCGGCTCAACCCGACAGCCAGCGCGAAATGAAGCCGGTGAGTTACAGCTTCCCGATCAATGATATCAACCAACTCGACTTTTCCCAGAAGCAGGCTCATGTCCAAAGTCGTCAATATATGTTGGATGTAAGTGGTGCACAGTTAAAGTCTGGCATTGCGCTAAACACATCGGCGAAAGGGGCACTCGTTAGAATCTCAGCGTTTGATGGTAAAAGCGCGGTTGAGCCGCAGCAGTTATCGCTTAAAACCCCAAAAGGGCAAGTTCTTAAACAGGGTAAAGCATTTGACACATTAGTCAGTAGCAGTGCGATGCAAAAAAATGGCATGGGCTTTCAGCAAGGCACGACAGGCTTTAAACTGGACGATACTTTAGGTGCTGGGCGTTTTACTCTGAAAGCAGACAAGGGCATCGCTAGCCATGCTAAGTATCGAATTAATGTGTTCGAAAAGAACAGTGATACTGAAATGCACCTGACTGCGAATAAGAGTAATTACCTAAGCGGTGAAGTCTTAAAAGTAGATGCTCGTGTCTTTAACCAGGGAAAGGCTGAACATATTGTTAGCATTAAAGGCCGACTAGTATCTCCAACAGGCAAAACGTTCGATATCGACTTTAATCAATCTAAGGACGGGTATTCAGTTGCAAAGCCATTGGATATGTCGGCGCATTCCGTTCCAGGCGCTTTATGGGAGTTGCATACCGAAGCACAGCTAAAAGTCGATGGGCAGTTAATTCAGCGAAACGGGCAGTTGCCTTTCGCATTCGCACAACAAACAGCCAAAGTCTCTTCAAGCCCTGTGATTACAGGACAAAAGCAGAGTCCGGTCGCTGCAATTCCGGTTAATGCGAAAACTGATGGTCGTTATGAGGTGCGTGCAGTGCTTTACGGTACTGACCAAAGTGGTGCATTAAAACCCGTTATGGTAACCCACAGTGCGGCTAATTTAGCGGCGGGAGAGGGTGCTATTTACATGAAGTTCGACCCTGAGCTGATACATCAGTCAGGTGTAAGCGCTCCATATACTTTGAAGCAGTTACAACTGCGAGATCAAGGTCAAATGGCTGTTATGAGCCACTGATGCTGTATCGATAATATACAATTATAATAAAAAGAGAGAGGTTGTATAACCTCTCTTTTTTTTGTGCTTAATATTCAATAAGTTATAGGGTTTTAGTGAGAAAGAATTCAGTATCTTAATAATCAAAACTAAAAAAACGATTAACTGTACTAATTATGTACAATTTAGCAAAATGTTACAAAGTGTTTCAGCGGCATTAACTGCTTGCAGATATGACTTGTATCGATTGAAATACTCGACTAATAAAAAAACTACCCTGATCTAATGACCAACAAATACTTACCGTTCATTGGCCTGATGCTCCTGGCTTCATGCGCGAACAAAGGCACAGAACCTACTAACGATAGCGTTACCAATGACCCCATCCAGCCTGTTTGTAGTGCTCCTCCAGCACCACAAAACATTTGGAAACTTGAGCCTATGTTAAAAGAAAAAGGGCTCATTACTGAGGACATGACCCATTCTGAAAAAGAGCAGGTCATTCGTGACTATATTAATAAGAAAAATGCTACTTATATTAATTGTGTAAAAGGAACTAAGAAATGAAGATAAAGCTTCTTGCTGGCTTGTTGGCTGCAGCAATAATACCCAGTGTAAATGCAGCTGCACTGGAAAGTGGTGCTCAAGTAAGCCCAAAAGATCCTGCGCTTGTTAACCATGAGCGGATCATTTATTGGCTAGAAAAGCGTGGAGAGCTTGATGCTAACGCTACAGACTCGCAGCGCGAGGCGGCCTTAGCGACTTATTTAAAAGGCGTCCGCTCCAACAATGTAGCGTTACCCAAAATTGAACAAGCTCGCCTGCAACGTCAGCAAACTTCGTATCTTAAAGGGGAGAGCAAAAGCCATAAGCGTACTGATGAAAAAACAGTTAAAGTCCTTGCGGTATTGATTGATTTCCCAGATTTAAAGCATAATGCGCATGGTTTAACTTCAGGTGATACGGATATGTACTACAGCTCTTATCCTGTGTCCCACTATCAAGATTTAATGTTCTCTACCACGGGCTTTACAGGGCCGAGTGGTCAAAACTTCACATCTGGTTATCAGTATTATCAAAATGAGTCGGGCGGCACTTTTAATTTCACAGGTCAAACTTTTGGCTGGGTCACAGCAGATAATAATGCAAAGCATTATGGGCAAAACGATCCGGACAGCAATGATAACGATAAAAATGTACCTGCTTTAATTAAAGAGGCTGTGACTAAAGCTGTCGCCGCGAATAGTATTAATCTTGCAGATTATGACATTGAAGACCCTTATGACCTAGATGGTGATGGTAATGTCGATGAAGCGGACGGAATGATCGATCACGTTATGGTTTATCATTCGAGCATCGGCGAGGAAGCCGGCGGTGGTAATTTAGGTGAGGATGCTATTTGGTCGCATCGTTTCTTTGTTGACACCAACACAAATGGTTATACCATTCCAGGCACAGGGAAGAAGCTGTTTGGCTATACTATTCAATCCATCGATGCCGCCACAGGTGTTGTCGTTCATGAATTTGGTCATGACTTAGGTGTACCTGATGAATATGACATTGCTGGCTCTGCAGTGGGCTCACCAGTGGGATACTGGTCAGTGATGGCTGGCGGTAGTTGGGCAGGTGAGGTTGCTGGTACTCAGCCAACAGGCTTCAGTCCTTACGCTCGTGCCTATTTCCAGTCTGTCTATGGCGGCGATTGGATAGATGAGCAAACCGTTGATTTTAAAGCGATGGCAACAGGCTCACAAAATTTTGATTTAGTTGAAGCTGTAAATCATAACGGCTTAAACCAAATCAGAATTGATATGCCTAAGCCGTTAGTCGACTTTGCGCCACCATACTCTGGCTCATATCAGTATTACTCAGACGAAGGACATTATCTAAACAACGCCCTATCTTTTGATGTCAATATTCCGGCATCTGGCAACAGTGTATTGAGCATGAAGGCCCGATGGGATATTGAAGTTGACTATGATTATGCGCAGGTACTTGTTAACGGAAACCCTATCGCAGGTAACCACACAAAAGTAAATAACCAATACCATAGTGGCGTCACTCACTTCATTACTGGAGAATCAAAAACTATTTCTGGTGCTGAAGGAGCATTAGGGTGGCTAGATTTAACGTTTGATTTATCAGCATATGCGGGTCAGTCGGTGACAGTAGAGATTAAGTACGTTACTGACCCTGCTGTTGGTGGTTACGGTCTCGTCATTGATGATTTGGTTCTGAATAATGGTTCCGATATCTTTACCGATGGCGCTGAAACTGAAGGCAGTTTGACTTTAAATGGCTTCCTCAGAGTGAGCGATAAAACTGATGGTAAAGCACAACATTACTGGGTCCAATTACGCAGTGAGAATGGTCAAGATGAAGGTTTGAAAAGGACTGTTTACACCCCAGGCGTATTAGTTTGGTTTGCCGATGAAGCATACTCTGATAACAAAGTTGAAGAGCATCCTGGACATGGCTTCTTGGGTGTAGTTGATGCTGATCAGAACCCAATAAAACGTAATGGCTCGATAGCAAGCTCTAGCTTACAGGTGATAGACGCGGCCTTTGGTTTGTATAACCAAAAAAGCTACAGTGGAGACTCACATTTATCATCAACGGCAACATTTGATGATAGTTTAGATTACTCTCTACCACAGCAGCCAGAGTCAGGCTTAGTATTACCAACTCACGGTCTATCAATCGAGGTTACTGCGCAGGCTACTAATAGCAGTACCGCTACGGTTAAAATTTCGAAGGCGACGCCTGCCTTAACAGCTGATTTTGGATTTGATATCGACTACAAGCAAGTAGCGTTTAGCAATAACACTAAAGGTGGTGATGCTAATTATACGTATGCATGGGACTTTGGTGATGGTTCTGCTGTTTCGGTTGACGCAAATCCAACGCACACTTACGCTCAAAGCGGTGTTTACACGGTCACTCTAACCGTTACTGACGGCGAAGCGACAGTCGACAGCAAGTCGAAGTCAGTCAGTATTGCTGATGAGTTACAGGCCGAGATTGTGTCTTCAGTCAATGGTGCAAAAGTTTCAGTATCAGGTAATGCTGTTGGTGGTTCACCTGACTATACCTACTCTTGGGATTTTGGTGATGGCGCGACCAGTAGTAACCGTTCAGGAGAGCATACCTATGCCCTGACTGGCGAATATACGATTACCCTAAGTGTTACCAGCAGTGATAAACAAGCAGTTGAAGTGTCTAAAGTTGTTCAAGTCGTCGCTGCGCTTAATGCTTCGATGAACACTTCAGCGAATGGATTAAAAGTTAACTTCACGTCTAATGTTGGTGGTGGTGATGGGAACTATAGCTACTCATGGAACTTTGGCGATGGCTCCAGTGCTACAGGCGCTAACCCAAGCCATACATATGCTTCAGCGGGTAGTTACGATGTTGCCTTTACTGTCGCAGACAGCACTGGTGTTGAAGTAACGGTGAACAAAACCATCTCTGTTGCAGAGAAGTCCTCAGGCGGCGGCGGTGGTGGTAGCGGCAATATCTTATTGCTGATGCTGCTTGCTGCAGGCTTAGTACTTCGTCGTAAAAGCTAACTCAAAACAATAGCAACAAAAAAGCCGCGATTATCGCGGCTTTTTTGTACTTAACATAATGGGTTACTATTTTTTTGCTTTCAGAGGTTTCATTGTTATAAGCATCAAAGGTAATAAGGTTAAATTCAAGAACAGAGCCACTGCCATCGCTAATCCTGTTAACAGACCAAAGTAAATCGAAGGAATAAACTCAGACAAGGCTAAGATTGCAAAACCAAAAATTACGGTCACGCCGGTGTAGTAAATAGCTTTACCAATACTGCCATGACAACGCTTCATGGTTTCTAAGTAGTTATGATCCTTCTGGAACTCGGCCCTAAAGCGATGCACATAGTGAATTGAGTTATCAACCGCGATTCCTATGACAATGGCAGCAATGGTGATTGTCATCATATCCATCGGTACACCCATCCAACCCATAATCCCTAGAACTAGTGCCGCAGACAGTGCATTAGGAATGGTCGCGAGTATAGCCAACACCACAGAGCGAAAAAGGACAATAAACATTAACAAAATGGCTAGGTATACGGCACCGATAGTCTTGATTTGTGAGTCAAACAAGCTCTCAAGCATATTGTTGTAGAGAACAAGCATCCCCGTGAAGTGGACTCTATCCTGAGAAATACCGGCTTCTTCAACAATGTAATCGTTGATATTGTTGATCAGTTCGGCACGCTTAAGGTCATGGTTTGTCTCTTGAACACGAATATTGATACGGATTTGACTGCCGTCTTCGGATAAGTACGGGTCCATTAGCACTGAGCGGACTTCTTCAGGAGTTTTTTGATGGACTAGGCTTAAAGTCAGCTCGTCAGGGTATTCCCCACCATTCATCTTCTCAAGTACTTTCGAGTATGTCGCAATAGATTGAACTTTTCCTGTAACATCTAGACCATCAATGTAGTCATGGATTTGCTCAACCTGATTAAGTTTAGCTCCAGTGAACCAGTAACCTGCATCATAAATGCCACTATCAAAGTCGTCGCCAAATTCATCTTCAAACTCATCATCAGCAACCAACGAACTTTCTTCACCCTTGTCTATTACGATATCTAACGGTGTGGTGCCCCCAAGCTTTTGATCGATGACAGTCATACCTTGGTAGATCTCAGTGCTGGGTTTAAAATAATCAATGAATCGGTTCTCAACTTTTAGTTGAGTAATCCCGTAAGCACTAAAGGCAATAATTGCGACTGTGGCAACGAAAATTACAGCTTTAAAATTCACCGTAAAATTATAAATCCAGTGCGTAATTTTATAAGTAATACTGGTTCCACTGGTATGTGTATCCTGCTTCAGCAACTGAATAAAGCTAGGGAATATCACAAAAGTGACAACAAAGCCTAGCACGATACCTATCGTCATAATCCAGCCAAAATCGATTACAGGTCTGATGCCGCTAATCAGTAATGATATAAAGGCTACTACGGTTGTAAGCGCAGTATAAAAGCATGGCCAGAACATGGTTTTTAAAGTGGTAGATACTCTCAGTTCTTGGCTTGATTCAGGCGCTGAAGAAATAAAATCGCGGTAATACACAGCGAGATGGACATTCAGCGCCAAGATTACAATCAGTAGAATCGAAGGGAAGTTAGAAGAGATGACGGTTATGCGCCAATCTAAAAAGCTTAATAACCCTGCCAACATGACAACGGTAACAATGCATGAGAACAGTGGCAGTACGACCCAACGAGCTTTGCCAAAGAATACAAATAATGCCAGCATGATG
Organism: Kangiella taiwanensis; assembly: GCF_020005165.1. Taxonomy (GTDB): domain Bacteria; phylum Pseudomonadota; class Gammaproteobacteria; order Enterobacterales; family Kangiellaceae; genus Kangiella; species Kangiella taiwanensis. Next base: position 308,056 of record NZ_JAHCLT010000002.1, on the reverse strand, counting down.
AATAACATGATGCCGATACCAAAAACTGTAATGTCGTGTTGGATAAAGGTCAGCATGTCATTTGTGATCATGGAAATACCGCCAAGATGCATCGTGGCTATGCCGCGGTAGTCCTCCATGATGGTTCTTACTTCAGCAATAATGTTACTGGTGCGATCGGAAACTTTTTTGCTGTAGCTATCAAAGTCTGCTTCAAGGCGTTCGAGTTTAGCTTGCTCTTCTGCAGAGAGTTCTTTCTTGGTTGCCCGAGCACGTAGTTCATCTCTTGCGCTCAGCAGAGAAAAATATTCTTCGTCACGTTCAAAGTTTATTTGAACAGCGCTGGTTGTACCGTCTTCACCAACCAGTAAGTTTTTATAGATCGGACTCGACGTGAACTCTTGTAAGGCTTCTTCTCGGTTGATATCAGGACTTTCTAAGGTAGGGATTTCGTCACCAAGAGCGTCGGTGTCAAGAGTTAAGCCTTCGAGTAGCGGGACATTTAAAATGCTGTTAATGCCGGAAACAGTTTGAACCTTGTTAAGTTCAGAGGTTAATGATTTGAGCCCTTCAATCGATTCATCACTCATCAGCCCCTTGTTGGGCTGCCACGTGATGATCAAGAAATCATCAGAGCCATACTTTTCATTAACCTGCCGGTAGTATTCAAGTGATTGGTCGTTCTCAAGTACTAATGACTCGCCAGATGCATCGAGTCTAAACTTGTAGAGCTGGCTTGCCGCTAACACTGTCAACAATATAACAACGACAAGGCTCGCTAAAGGGTGGTCGAGAATGATTTTTTTATAAAGCTTAAAGAAAATACTTTCTTTCTGTTGGGTCATTATCAGTCCTAGTCCTGGTCATCGTTAGGTGGTGCGTATAAATGCGGCATCGCACGTACGCTCTTAACGATGTTATCTTTTATTTGCAAAATTTCCATTGGGTAACCATAAAGCCGTAAACAGGTTCCCGACTGTGGGATAGTTTCTAAGTATTCTGTAATTAATCCGTTGAGAGTTTTAGGGCCTTCGGTAGGAAGTTCCCATTCCAGTGTTTTATTGAGGTCGCGAACGGTAACCGTGGCGTCTATCAAATAGGCGTTGTCACCATCCTTTTGGATGTCACGATTAATACTAGACATTTCAGTAGTAAAGTCACCCACGATTTCTTCTAGAATATCGTCTAAGGTCACCAATCCTTCAATATCACCGTACTCATCGACGACAAGGCCAATCCGATCACGTTTCCGCTGGAACTTCATCAGTTGCGTATGTAGAGGCGTACCTTCTGGCACATAATAAATCGGATCCAAGTGATCCAATATCCCCTCCGGCGAGTTCGACTCCATTTCGAGAACTCGACCAAAATTTCTGGCATGTAAAAAACCCTCAACGCTATCGATTTCGCCGCGAAACACGAGTAGACGTGTGTGAATGCTGTTTCGGATCTGCTCAAGGATATAGTCCATATCATCATTTAAGTCGATACCAATGATTTCGTTTCTCGGTACCATAATGTCATCAACAGTGACCGTTTCAAGATCCAGAATGCTCAGCAACATTTTTTGGTGACGACGGGGAATCATTGTTCCAGCTTCATTAACGACGGTTCGCAGCTCTTCCTGACTTAAGTGATCGTCAGTGTCTGAGCTTGAGTTAACGCCGAACAGCTTTAATAAACCGTTGGCTAAAAAACTAATGAGCTTAATTGCGGGGTGGAAAATTGTGGAAAGAACTTTCAGCGTTGGAGCCGCGAAAAAGGAGATTTTCTCAGGATTTAAGGCTGCTAATGTCTTTGGCGTCACTTCTGCAAAAATCAAAATCACAACAGTGAGCATTAATGTCGCAGCAAAAATACCGCCTTCGCCCCAAAATCGAATCGCAATCACAGTTGCAATAGCAGAGGCAAGAATATTGACAATATTATTGCCTAGCAAAATAAGACCTAATAATTTATCGGGACGCTTTAGCATGTCGTAAACTCGTTTGGCACTTTTATCACCACTTCGTGCGCGGTGCTTTAAGCGGTAACGGTTGAGCGACATCATGCCTGTTTCTGAGCTAGAGAAAAAAGCTGAAAGTAGTATTAATAAGCCCAGTATTAAGAATAAGGTTCCCGTTGACAGCTGTTCCAAAAATTAACTCCGTATTGTTCTTATAAAATGTACTGGATAACCAGTTTAGTGCCAATGAAGCCTATACTTAAAATAACAAAAGCGATGATGCAGAATCTCGCGAATCGAATACCGCTTAATTTAGAGCTCTTATAACCGATGTAAAATGTACAGAAGCTGAACCAAGCTAATAAAGATAAAATGATTTTATGAAGTGGTTGGGCTTTGATGACTGATTCAGGCAAGCCAAAGCCAAGACCGAAAGCCACTCCGAGGCTAATGATCCCCGACAACACTAACGTTGATAAAAAACGCTCCATTTCCAGTAGCGGTGGCAAAAGAGGGTGGATACTCGATGGTTTATGACGCAGTTTACCATGGAGAACTAATACGAGAGCGCTCTGCAGACTGGCTGCTAGTAGCAGGCTAAAGCCGATAATTGAAAGCCATACATGCAGTATGCCTAGGCCGTTATTACTGAAGTTCACAATATTGGGCTCTTCAGGAATGATGGATAGCCAGTTAATAACCCCAGCTATAATAGCCGTGTACAGCATCAGGTGTGGTGTTTGTTTGCTAAAGCGGTAAACGGCGACCAAAAGCACTAAAATCAGAGTGATCAGTGAAATCAAATTTAACAGTGATAAGTTTTGACCTGAATCACTGCTTTTATCAATTAGTAGATAAACTGTAAATAGGTGCAGTGTCGCAGGAATAAGCGGTAACCATTTGCCCCACTCAGGAACCTGTTGTTTAGGGTTTTTGATTCGACGCACCAAAAACAGCGCTAGGCCGAGATAGGCGAGTCCAGTTAAAATTTGAAAAATCAGTGTCACGTTATTGTAAATAGTTCTCAGTCAATTCTAATGGCTATTTTAGAGGAAAACCACGCGTTAACAAGCGGAACATAGTGGGGAAGGGTTAAAATGGTGTGACAAAGCCAGTTTGTGGAGCTTGGTCTTGCTCACTAGCCTTTGATATCGTGCATTTCTGGGTTGATTAAGTATAATTGGACCATATTTTTATACATAATCGAATTTGACGTTAGCTTTAAGTAACTAGCCTAAGACTATTATAATAATTTGAGCTAACTGAAATCATACGAGTGAGTTATAGCGAATGTTTGATAATTTAAGTGATCGCCTCTCTGGAGCCCTTAAAAGTTTAGCGGGCAAAGGCAAAATCAGCGAAGACAACATCAAGGAAACTTTGCGTGAAGTGCGCATGGCGTTACTTGAGGCCGACGTGGCGTTACCTGTTGTTAAAGAGTTTATTGGCGCAGTCAAAGAGCGTGCAGTAGGTACTGAGGTCGGTAAAGCCCTCGATCCTGGACAGGCGTTTATTAAAGTCGTTAACGACGAGCTTGTTAAGGCGATGGGTGCGGAGAATGATGCACTAGAATTAGGCGCTAAACCGCCGGTTGTGATTTTATTAGCGGGTTTGCAGGGTGCAGGTAAAACCACCAGTGCTGGTAAATTATCGCACTTATTGATTAATCGTGAGAAAAAATCGGTGATGGTGGCGAGTGCTGACGTTTATCGACCAGCTGCGATTAAACAGCTTGAAACCGTTGCTGGTGAAGTCGGCGCGACTTTCTTCCCGAGTACAACAGAGCAAAAGCCTGTCGATATTGCGAAAGACGCAATTGAAGAAGCCCGCAAGCAATTTATGGACGTCATCATCATTGATACCGCGGGTCGACTGGCGGTTGACGAAGCGATGATGGCTGAAATTAGTGAATTACAACAAGCGGTGTCGCCGACAGAAACATTGTTTGTTGTCGACTCTATGACGGGTCAGGATGCTGCGAATACCGCGAAAGCTTTCAATGATGCTTTAGACTTAACCGGTGTTATCTTAACCAAAGCCGATGGTGATGCGCGTGGTGGTGCGGCGTTATCGATTCGTCAGATTACTGGGAAGCCTATTAAGTTTATCGGTATGGGCGAAAAGCTGGATCAATTAGAACCATTCCACCCAGAGCGTGTTGCTTCTCGAATTTTGGGCATGGGCGATGTATTAAGCCTTATCGAGGAAGTTGAGCGTAAGGTCGATAAGAAAAAAGCTGAGAAAGTCGCCAAAAAAATCATGAAAGGGAAGGGTTTTGACCTTCATGATTTCCGTGAACAACTATTACAGATGTCGAATATGGGCGGTATGGCTGGTTTAATGGATAAATTGCCGGGTATGGGCCAAATCCCAGAAGCGGCAAAACAAAAAGTGATGAACGATAAGTCGACTGGCCGTATGGTTGCGATGATCAATTCAATGACACCGAAAGAGCGTGCGAGACCAGAGCTTATCAAAGGCTCGCGTAAAAAGCGTATTGCTAACGGTTCAGGTACGCAAATTCAAGATGTTAACCGTCTTTTAAAGCAGTTCAATCAGATGCAAAAGATGATGAAAAAGATGAAAGGCAAGGGTGGCATGATGAAAATGATGCGTGGAATGCAGGGTATGATGCCGCCTGGTGGCGGAGGCGGTGGAATGGGAGGTATGCCTCCTTTTGGCCGAAAATAGGTTGTACTTAGATGCATATTCGTTAGAATCGGGCGACTTGAACTTATCATTTTTTGGAGAATTCTATGAAATTACTTGGATTATTAGCTGGTAGTGCATTATTGGCTATGTCTGTTACTGCTCAAGCTGAAGAAACAGCAGCAACTGATAACGCAAAAGCGCAGCAAGCTGCTGGTATGGAAGCGATGATGATGCAGATGATGAAGCAACAAATGCAGAAGGCTTGCCAAGATAAAGAAATGTTGTCGTGTATGGAAGTGACTCAAGCTGAATGTAGCGAAATGATGGATGGTGTTCTGAACAAATGTATGGCACCAAACTTCAGCAAACTAATGGCTGCACAAGGTATGAGCCAAGAAGAGCGCGATGCATTGAATGCTGAAATGGAAAACTGTGCTAATGGTGTTTCACAAGAACACGGCATTGATCCTGAAAAAGCTAAGAGCTGCTCTCCAAAGCAATAAAGCAATCTAACTGATTGAATTTAAAGCGGTTAAGGCTAAGCCTTAGCCGCTTTTTTATAAGTAAGCCCCTACTCATTTTCATCGGAAATTGTGACGTTACCAGTCCTTTCTTCGAGCTCAGTCACATAGTCTTTCAACAGGTTGAAATCATGCTTCATCCTTTTCAAATTTTCAGGCTGAATCTTTGCAACAAACTCAAGGCAAGACTCTAATGCAGACTTTGTTAGCGTCATTGGATCACAAGAAACCCTGATACGACGGCAAGCTGTGACGTTACCCCTAAGGCGGCTTCCAGTGCATTTTGGCATTTCATTTCTTAGGTGACGTAAGTAACGCTTTGCTACAGCCATATTACTGTATTTACTGTAAATATCTGATGAAACGCTTAAGACTTCATCTTCATTTGGGTCTGTAATGAGGTTAGACACTTTTTCAAAATGCGCTTTCAGCACCCCGTTATTGCCTTCTTTAGCGACTTTAGCCCATGCGTACGCCTTTGGTACATTGGGCTCACCAACTAGCCCCTGGAGTTCGATGACGGACAAAATGTACTGAGCGTATTTATCCCCAGCGCTAGCAAGGTCAAGGTAGATGGCTTGAGCTTCGGAATATTGGCCTTCATTAAAATACTTGGCTGCTTGAGCAATATCTTGGTCTTTGATGAGATAAGGAGTACTTTGCTTAGCTGTAACGGCCATAGAGGCCACTAAGAATACAATCATCACTAATGGTTTAATCATTATTGTCCTTAATTTTCTACGTTCTAAGGAATTAAGACGGATTAACAGCAAAATCCGTGTCAAATAAAAACAAAGTTTTTAAAACAAAGAGTTAGAGCTAAGTGGCCGAGTGGAATCAGGCGTTTTTTATACTCATCTGTCCCTGTTATAATAGCATGACTTTGCTTTATAGCATTATCGGGCTTACAAGTAGCCTGTAATATACGGATTTATTAGTAAAAACCGTTTCCAAATGGGTGCGATTTCATGTAAAATTCGCGCTCTTAAAAATTTGTAAGCCTCGGAAGCGCCTTATGAAGGGGGCTTTGGGGTGTTTTGTATTTAATATTAGAGGATTTAAACGTATGGTTAGCATCCGTTTAGCACGTGGTGGTTCTAAAAAGCGTCCTTTTTACCACTTAGTAGTTGCTGATATTCGCGCACGTCGCGATGGTCGTTTCATTGAGCGCGTTGGTTTCTTTAACCCTGTTGCTCGTGGTAACGAAGAGCGTCTACGTGTGGACACTGATCGTGTTCAACACTGGATCGGTGAAGGCGCACAAATGACTGGCCGCGTTGCAGCGCTAGTTAAAGAAGCTGCGGCTGAGTAAGTTACTGAATAGTTAAGAATTACTATTAATGTCTGAAGCTTTTGAGCCACTTATTGTTGGCAAGTTAAATGGGGCTTACGGCATCAAGGGCTGGGTGAAAGTGTACTCTTTTACATCGCCTAAAGAGAACATTCTTAACTACAAACCGTGGTATTTGAAACAAAACGGTCAATGGCAGGAAGTTACTGTCTTGAGCGGTCGCGAGCAAGGAAAGACCTTGGTCGCTCAGCTTGAGGGTTGCGACGATCGGAATTTGGCTGAAAGTTACCACGGGGTTGAAATTGCGATTTCAAAATCGCAGCTGCCGAGTCTGGGCGATGGTGAGTTTTACTGGCGAGATCTGATTGGATTAAACGTCGTAAATCAAGCTGGTGAACAGTTGGGGCAGATTAAAAAACTGATGGAAACTGGTGCTAATGATGTGTTGGTGGTGAAGCAGCCCAAAGGTGGCGAACTACTAATTCCATATGTACCAGAGTATAGCGTTATTAACGTAGACTTGAATGCGGGCGAAATGCTCGTTGATTGGGAGTCTGACTATTAGCACTGATGTAAAAGCGTTGATGAACATCCAAGTCATCAGCCTTTTCCCGCAAATGTTCGATACGATTTGCGAACAAGGTGTTGTTGGTCGTGCGGTGAAACAAGGTAAGGTCCATGTTGGGGTGACTAACCCAAGAGACTTTACTCAAGACAAGCACCGTACCGTTGATGATAGGCCTTATGGCGGTGGACCTGGCATGTTGATGATGACGGCTCCATTAACAGAAGCTATTCGTTATGCTGAAAGTGTTATGGCTATTGATGCCGATACTGCAAGTGAAGAGTCACAGCCTGTATATAAGGTGTACTTATCACCGCAAGGTAAAACACTAAACCATCAGCTAGTAAAAGAATTAGCACAAAAGCAAAACCTGCTTTTAGTTGCTGGCCGCTACGAAGGGATTGATGAGCGTGTGATTGAGTCTGAAATAGACTTAGAAATATCGCTCGGAGATTTTGTTTTAAGCGGTGGGGAAATTGCAGCTATGGCTGTAATGGACTCGGTTGTAAGAACCTTGCCGGGAGTGTTGGGCCACCAAGATTCTGCAGAGCAAGATTCGTTTGCGGACGGTTTATTGGATCATCCGCACTATACAAGACCTGAGGTTTACGAGGGTCGACAGGTCCCGCCCATATTGCTAACTGGCGACCACGAACGTATTCGTCGCTGGAGGCTGAAGCAATCTCTGGGGAGAACCTGGCTAAGACGCAAGGATTTGTTAGAGCACGTCGAACTTAACGATGAGCAACAACAACTCTTGCAAGAATTTATTGAAGAGAACGGTTTAAAGCCATAACTCTTCTTATCGATTAATTTTGACAGAGCAAACGCTCAAATGAGGAGCAACAGCCATGAGTAACATCATCCAACAGCTAGAAGCTGAACAAATGAATAAAGAAGTGCCAGAATTTGGCGCTGGTGACACTGTAATTGTCCAAGTTAAAGTAAAAGAAGGCGATCGTGAGCGTCTACAGGCGTTTGAAGGCGTTGTTATCGCCAAGCGTAACCGCGGCTTAAACTCTGCTTTTACTGTTCGTAAAATTTCTTCTGGTGTTGGCGTTGAGCGTACATTCCAAACTTACAGCCCACTAGTTGATAGCATTAACATCAAGCGTCGTGGTGATGTTCGTAAAGCGAAAATCTACTACTTGCGTGAGCGTAGCGGTAAGTCTGCTCGTATTAAAGAAAGACTTGACGTTAAAAAGTAAGCGTTACTTTTATAACGTGATAAAAAAGCAGCCTTTGGGCTGCTTTTTTTGTGGTCAAAACAAAAGTGAGGGCGTAATCCTACTTTTGTTTGAGCAGGGCATAAGGTAATCTTAACTCAATATCATTACCGGTAGTGAACCTTGGTTGATAAGCGTCGAAAGAAAAGTAAAGCCACAGAACAAGATATTCAAGAGATTGAACTGTTTTGTGATCACATATGGATGGAGCAACGCTTATCGGATGCCACTTTATCCAGTTATCGAACAGATCTAAAACTATTTGCATCTTGGCTCAAGGAGCAAGGTCAGAGACTATTGTCGGTGGGTGAAGGGGATATTCAATCCTATTTAGCATGTCGCTTTCAGCAGCAATACAGCGGGCGTTCGACCGCTCGCTTACTATCATCGCTACGTAAATTTTATGGTTATCTGTGTCAGCAACATCGGCTAAAAGTCGATCCGACTCAGCAGATCGAGAACCCAAAAATACAACCTCCAGTTCCAAAGTCATTAAGTGAAAAAGACGTTGAGGCGTTGATCGAGCAACCTGATTTAGAGACTGCTTTGGGGTTACGGGATAGAGCCATGCTTGAGTTGTTATACAGCAGTGGTTTACGTATAACCGAGCTAATAAGTATTGAAGTGAACCAAATCGGGTTTGTGCAGGGGGTGATGCGGGTTATTGGCAAAGGGGATAAAGAACGTTTAGTGCCAATTGGTGAGGAAGCTTTGGCATCGGTTCAGCAATACCTAAAGCATGGTCGGGCCGAACTGGCTGGAAGCGATCCTAATGATTGGTTATTTTTGAGCACAAGAGGTTCTAGAATGACGCGACAAACATTTTGGTATCGTATCAAGCATTACGCGAAAACGGCTGGCATTAGGACACACTTGTCGCCCCATACCTTACGTCATGCCTTTGCTACTCATCTTTTAAACCATGGGGCCGATCTGAGGACGTTGCAAATGTTGCTGGGTCATAGTGACTTGTCGACAACCCAGATCTATACTTATGTTGCTCGAGAACGCTTAAAACAGATGCATTCTGAGCATCATCCACGTGGTTAAACCCATGTAAAGCTTTGTAAATCAACTAACTTGTGCCCATAAAACTTGGCTAGAATGATTTGGCGAGCAGTGGGAGCATATTCTTTAACTGCAAGTTTTCTGGAAACAAATTAAAGATGACAGGACATTATGATGAATAGTAAAAGCTTGGCTTTGTTCAGTTTGTTAAGTCTAGCGCTGGGAGTTACTGCGTGTGATAACGCTGCAAGTGATAATACTACCGACGAGAAGGTTCAGAAGATTAGCAATAAAGCTTCTGAAGAAGGAGCATTAAAGCCCTCTAGCAAAGTTTCTAAAGACGCTACTGAATCAGAAAAGACCAGTGCTAAAATCGAAAGCGCTAATCAGGAAACTGAAACAGTAGCTCAAGTAAAGCCTGTCAAAGAAACATCCAATCAAGCGCCAAGGGAAGAGAACGCTGGAGCATCTAAGCGTACAGATGTTAGAACTAAACCCCTACAGGATGTCACTGTTTTGGATAGTCAACAAATCTCGGATTTACTGAGAAACAAATTTCCATCGGCTAACATTCAGCACATAGCTCCTTCTGAAATTGATGGTTTGTATTCTTTTGTGCTTCAGGGAGACCTTTATTATATTTCTAACAATGGTAAATATCTGATTAAAGGTCAGGTGTTAGATATCTCTACACCAAAAGTTCGTAATTTATCATCGGAGCGTATGGCTGAGATTCAAAAGAAAGAGTCACCGATGAGAATGAAGGAAATCAATAGTCTTGATGAAAGCGACATGGTGGTATTTAAAGCCCCTAACGAGAAACATGTGATTACCATTTTCACTGATGTGGATTGTGGCTTCTGCCAAAAAATGCACCGTGAGCGTCAAAACTACTTAGACTTAGGCATTACACTTCGCTATTTAGCGTTCCCGCGAGCTGGGCTAGACTCGAAGTCAGCTGCAAAGTTAGAGGGTATTTGGTGTGCGGCCGACCAACAGACGGCCATGACTGAAGCGAAAATCCAAAATAAGTATCGCACAGGCAATTGCCAAACACCTTTTAAAGAGCATATGGCGCTAGTGCGCAAGTTTGGTCTCAATGGCACGCCGGGAATTATTCTAGAGAATGGAGACCTTATTGGTGGCTACTTGCCAGCTGAAGTTTTGAATCGTCGACTAACTGAACTTTCTTCAGAGCAAGAGAAAGTCGCCAACAGATAGAATGTAACTTCAGTAGTAGTGCCTACTAGGGGTATAAAATAGCTAAAACCCGTCGACCTTCGCTTGCTAGCACAGTGAAGGTTCGGCAGGCTGCCCCGGTCGACATTACTTCAAGTGGCGCTTTCATCATTTGCGCCTCCTCTAACAGTTCCCAGGAAAGTTGCTCAAGTTGGGGGCCTGTTCCTAACAACACGGCTTCATACTTTTCAATTTCGAGCATCTTTAAAGTATCAACGCTCATTTCATCAACGCTACTTGGCAGGTTTTCTTGAGATAGAGAGTTCAGGCTAACAACCAACGGTTTTGTGTACTCAGTATTGTTAACCTTAACCACGCCACTTGAATAGGAGCGGATAAGGTAGTCACCAGAGTTTTGATCGAGCGAAATATCCATACAAGAAACAACTTTGCACCAAAAGACTATTTGCAGTATAACGTTGAGCAACGAAAAGTGTAACCTCCCTGATTTATATGCCACTAAATATTCGCCGCCGAACTTCGGCCATTAAGCACGATCTGACGGATTCGAGTCTACTCAACCGAGTCTACTCCAACCGTGGAGTGGAAGGTGCTGAAGAGCTTGATTATCGTTTGTCAGCATTGGAGCCATATCACTCTCTCAAAGGTATTGATCAAGCAGTTGAACTGTTATGGCAGAGCTTAAGCGGCAATGAAAAGGTTTTGATCGTAGGCGATTTCGATGCTGACGGAGCGACCAGTAGCGCTCTAACGAAGCTGGTGTTGGAGCGACTGGGCATGCAGGTGGATTATCTAGTGCCTAATCGTTTTGAATACGGTTATGGCTTGTCTCCGGAGCTGGTTGAGGTCGCGAAAGACATGGCGCCCGATCTCATTATTACGGTAGATAATGGCATCTCAAGTATCGCCGGTGTCAAAGCCGCGAAAGATGCTGGCATAAAAGTATTGGTGACTGATCATCATTTGGCAGGGGACGAGTTACCAGCGGCTGATGCTATTGTGAACCCAAATCAACCGGGCGATACCTTTCCGAGTAAAAACTTGGCGGGTGTCGGGGTAGTGTTTTATGTTCTGTTAGCTTTCCGCGCTTTTCTTCGTGATAAGCATTGGTTTGAGAGCTCAAAAATTGAAGAGCTTAACCTTGCACGCTACCTTGATATCGTGGCTTTAGGAACTGTCGCTGATGTGGTGCCATTGGATAAGAACAACCGAATTTTAGTGCATTATGGTTTAAAGCTAATCAAAGCCATGAAGTGCCGCCCGGGGATTATTGAATTGCTTCGGATAGCGAAGCGCGATCCTGTAAAAATCAAGTCAACTGATTTGGGTTTTGCCGTAGGGCCAAGGCTAAACGCTGCTGGTCGCCTAGACGATATGGGGCTTGGAATTGAGTGTCTGCTGGCCGATGATAGCGGTAAAGCGGCTGAATTAGCTCAAATTCTTCATAGTCTGAATTCCGATAGGCAGCAAGTCGAGCAGGAAATGCAGGATGAGGCTTTGGCGCAGATCGAGTCAATGCCGTTGGAGAATATTGAGGGCGCTACGTCGTTATGTTTGTATGAGCCGCATTGGCACCAAGGGGTGGTCGGTTTGGTGGCTTCGCGTCTCAAAGATAAGACCTACCGACCGTGCATAGTATTTGCGAATGCTGATGATGATTTTATTAAAGGCTCTGGTAGATCAGTAAAAGAAGTACACATCCGTGATGCACTTGCGCTGGTGGATGCCAAGCACCCAGGTTTAATTGATAAGTTTGGTGGCCACGCTATGGCTGCGGGTTTGTCATTGCACAAAGATAACTTTGATGATTTTCAGCTCGCTTTCGAGCAAGCGGTTAGGCAAGTCCTCGGCGAAACTATTATGGAAGATGTCGTTGAAACCGATGGCTCCTTACTCCCTGAAGAGTATCAGCTATCAAGTGCCGAGTTACTAGTAGCCGCGGGCCCATTCGGACAAGGTTTTGCTGAACCTAGTTTTGACGATGAGTTCAATGTGCTTAATAAGCGAATTGTCGGCGAAAAACACCTAAAACTAACGTTGGAAAAAGAAGGGTGTGCAACACCGATTCCTGCGATTGCATTCAACGTTGATCCAGTGTTGTGGTCACAACCAATATCCCGCATTAAAGCAGTATTTAGGCCTGATATTAACGATTACTATCAAGCTGAGTTACAACTTATCATCAGTCATCTTGAGGCGCTTTAACGTATAACATTAACTCAAGGGTTATGACTGTTGCTCCTCGCGATCGGGTATTGCTGAGTTGCAGGCATCAGGATCGCCGCTCCAGTTGGTTTGAGTAACGATGCCTTGCTCGTTATAACCAACTTGAACAGTGCAATACACATCTTTTTTACCGCCAAAAAGAGTTGTTCCAATACTGCCGAAGAAGTTACCACCGAAACCGCCGACACCGATATTAAAAGAAGGACGGTTCTTTATTTCTCGAGTATTCCATTTGGCGTACTGCTTTCCATTAATTTCACGGTCTGCGCTTGGGACTCCCCATGTTTGGATGACCGTATCGATGTTGCTACCTTGCCAAGCTGATAATTTGGTATCAACTTCAGCAGGTTTGATACTGGCACAGCCTGTGGTTAATAGAGCTGCCAAGCTAGAAATGGTGAGAATCTTCAATGAAGTCATGAGCACTCCTTAAAATCCTGTGGATGAAATGTAATCAATCCTGCTAACAAACTAACAGATTAGACGTGTTTTGTCGTTAAAATTTGTAAAAGTAACTTCTTGATTTTAATCATACGCTTGTTACTCTGGGAACCAGTTAATAGAATACTCGCGTGATACATTTATCAACTACGGGGAACCATTATGTCTACGAATAAAGCGGCTGATGCTGCGAAAGAGTCAGCGGCACAGGCGGCTGACAGTTTCGGTATTAGCACAGACCAAATCTCTGGCTGGGCGGACTTGGCGATGGAGTATGCCATGATTTATTTGCCAAAGCTGGCGGTAGCTCTTGTGATTTTAATCGTTGGTTTGATCTTAATTAAGATCTTACTAGGGGCTATGAAAAAGTTATTTAAAGTCAAAAACTTTGATACCACGCTTGAGAACTTCTTGTTAAGTTTCACTGGGATTTTGTTGAAAGTGATTTTGGGTATCACGGTTATTAGCACTATGGGTGTTCAGATGACCACCTTTGTTGCCTTGTTAGGTGCTGCAGGTTTGGCTATCGGTATGGCGTTATCTGGAACACTGCAAAACTTTGCTGGCGGTGTCATGTTATTGATTTTCCGCCATTATAAAGTTGGTGACTGGGTTGAGATGCAAGGTTATTCGGGCACAGTAAAAGAAATCCAGATCTTTAATACAATTTTGAAAACACCTGATAATAAAACGATTATTATTCCAAACTCACCAATTTCTACTGATTCTTTAGTGAACTACAGTACAGAACCGAAGCGTCGCGTCGACTTCACTTTAGGCATTGGTTATGAAGATGACATTGACGCAGCGAAAAAGGTCATTCTTGACGTTATCTCAGCTGATGAGCGAGTCCACAAAGACCCTGCGCCATTTATTGCTGTGGCAGAGTTAGCGGATAGCTCGGTTAACTTCACATTGCGTGTGTGGGTTGATAGCGGTGATTACTGGGGTGTTTACTGGGACAACCTAGAAGCATTCAAGAAAGCTTTGGATGCGAATGGTATTTCGATCCCATTCCCTCAGCGAGACGTTCACTTACATCAGGTAGAACAGTCGTCGTAAGATATTGTTCTGTAAGCTACTGACAAAAAAGGCGCTTCCGCGCCTTTTTTGCATTTAGGAAGTATTTCCTGACTTTTTCTGGCAAAACAGGTGATTCCAGTGTTTATAATCTGTACAATTAGCGCCCGTTTTGGTTGTGCGTTTTTAGTGGTACACAATCAAAATATTCGCAACACCGTTCGATTTTAGAGATTAGAGAGCTATGCAAGTACATTTAAGCGCCTTAGGCTGTCGACTTAACGAAGCTGAATTACAAAACTGGGCGACGTCCTTCCAAAAAGTTGGTTACTCATTGGCATCAACACCAGAAACTGCAGATTTAATCGTGCTAAACACTTGTGCCGTAACAGCGGAAGCTGCTCGAAAATCTCGTCAAACCGTTCGTCGTTTTCACCGTACCAACCCTGAAGCTCGTATGGTGGTTACAGGGTGCTATGCATCGCTAGAGCCTGAAAAGCTTGAGCAAATCATGGGTGTTGATTTGGTCGTTGATAATTCAGACAAAGACGTACTGGTTGATAAAGTTAAAGAGGTTTTGGATATCCCGGTAATGCCAGAGTTTGCAACAGAACCTGGGGAAAGCGCTTTGTTCGCTCGAAACCGTGAGCGTGCCTTCATCAAAATACAGGATGGTTGCCGCTATCGCTGTACCTATTGCATTGTTACCGTGGCGCGCGGTGAAGAAAAAAGTCGCTCTATCGATGATTTGGTTGAAGAAGTGAATAATCTTCATGCGGAAGGTATCCAAGAAATCGTACTGGCTGGCGTTCATGTCGGTGGCTATGGCTCAGACATCGAGTCCAGTTTGTATGAGCTAGTGGAAAATATCTTGGAGCGCACGGAGATGCCGCGTATTCGCTTTGCCTCAGTTGAGCCTTGGGACTTGGGTGAAAACTTCTTTGAACTGTTTGCAAACCCAAGGTTGATGGCTCATATGCACCTGCCAATCCAAAGTGGTGCCGATAGTGTCTTGCGCCGCATGTCGCGCCGCTGTCGTACCGAAGACTTCCAGGACTTGGTCAATCAGGCACGAACTCAAGTACCAGGTTTTAATGTGACCACAGACGTTATTGTGGGGTTCCCAGGCGAAACGGACGAAGAGTTTGAGCAGACTATGGACTATATTCAGCAGGTCGGCTTCGGACACATTCATATCTTTACCTATTCCGATCGTGAAGGGACTAAAGCGGCACGTTTGCCAAATAAGATCAGTAAAGATGTCAAAAAAGAGCGCAGTAGACGCTTGCATGAGTTAGCGGCAAAATTAAAAGCACAAGAACTGGAAGCTCAGATAGGACAGACCGTTCCAATTTTATGGGAAAGTTCGAACCTCACCAATGAAGATGGCTCTAAGCGTTATCACGGTTATACACCAAATTATCACAAAGTTGCGGTGGATGTAGCGGCTGGTAAAAGCCCCGAACGACTGATCCTAGAGACAAAGCTTGTATCGGTTGATACTGAACAAGGTTGCTTAGTGGGTGATATCCTTGAAGATATTCCAGATGCTACAGAGCTTGAGTCGAAAGCGATTCAAATCACTCAGCTATAATCAATCTGCGGCAACCTCGTCAAGGTAGGGTTGGGCCGCTTCATTAATAGCTTTAAGCTCTACAATCAATTCGTTATGCAAATCTTCAAGCAGGTTATACTGCTGTTTCTTCAGTTTCGTTTCATATTGGTTACTGAGACTTTTCAGCCTTGGCGTCCCCACATAGCAACTGGCGCCGTGTAGCTTGTGAATGTGTTGCAGTAACTCATCAAAGTCTTGTGCTTGGTAGGCCGCATGAATGACGCGCCCTGTTTCATGGTTAGAGTCAACCATCATTTTCAGCATATCTCTGGCCAAGTCAGCTTTGCCATTCGCCAGCTTTAAACTCAACTCCCAATCCAGTGTTTCTTCTTGTCGTCCATCACTTGATTCAGACGTTTGTACTACCGTGTTCAGGGAGGCGTCTGCTTGGGTCCATTTCAGTAGAACATTAATCAGATCCTGCTCAGAAACAGGCTTAGTCATGTAATCATCCATGCCTGAGTCGAGAAGAATTTCGCGCTCATTAGCCATCGCATGCGCAGTTAAAGCAATCACTGGTGTACTTTGATTCGTGGCATTAGCTCGGATGGTCCTAGTGGCTTCAAGGCCATTCATTTCTGGCATTTGAATATCCATCAAAATAGCGTCGTACACTTTATCTTTACTTAGTGCGACAGCTTGCATACCACTTTCTGCAGTATCGACTTTAATTTTTAGATCTTTCAAAAGCGTTGTCACCAGTCGAAGGTTAGCTGGGTTGTCATCAACCGCTAAAACGTAACTGCCTTTGAGCTCTGTGGCGTCTGTGGTGTTAACAGGTGTTGGTATTTGCTTTTTCGACTTACGTCCTTTGTTAGAGCGGAGTAGTTCAATTAAGGAGTTATACAAAGCACGGTAGGTAATGGGCTTTTCCATGGCTCGCGACACGCCAAGCGTGGACAGGTGCTCAAGAAAGTCGACGTCACTAGATGTGCTGAACGTAATAACTGGGCATCCGAGCTGGTTATTCACTTTGTCACAAATATGTTCTATTCGCTGCATTCGGCGGCGGAAACGTTGGCCGCCAATGATTATTAGGTCGACGTTTTTACCGCTTTGAGCGTAAAGATCAACTTCAGTCATGAGATCGTCGATTTTCTCAAAACTGCGAACTTGCATTTGCCAGTCTTCCAGCATCTGGGTTAGCGACAGTCGGGTAGCAGGGTGAGGGTCGAAGACCAACACTGACTTCGCAGCCAAAAACTCGCCAGTTAACCCATCTTCCGGTAGCGACTCGGCACGCTCGCATTGCAGAGTAAACCAGAAGGTCGACCCTTCGCCTTCGTTACTCTCGACACCGATGGTGCCTCCCATCTTTTCAACCAGTGATTTTGATATGACTAGTCCGAGCCCGGTACCACCAAATTCGCGGGTGGTGCTACTATCAGCCTGACTAAAGGCTTTGAATAAATTGCTCTGCTGCTCTTTAGTTAAGCCAATACCCGAGTCCTTCACTTGAATCTTGAGTTTGAGTCCTTTTTTACCTTCGGACTCGACTTCTGCATAAAGTTCAACACTACCAGCTTTGGTGAATTTGACCGCGTTATTAAGAAGGTTGGTGATAATCTGCTTAATTCGGATTGGGTCACCGAGCAGGGCTTTCGGTACGTCTGAATAAATGAGTGATACCAGCTCAATACCTTTTTGTGAGGCATTCGGCCCCAAGATTTTGAACACATCGTCCACGCACTCGCGCAAGTCGAACGGGTAACGCTCAAAGGACATTTTGCCAGCTTCGATTTTGGAGTAATCCAAAATATCGTCGATGATAGACAGCAACCCTGATGCAGAGCGTTTAATGTCGAACAGGAAGTCTTTCTGCTTATTATTTAACTCGGTCTTGAGTAGAAGATCGGTAAAGCCAATAACACCGTTCATTGGTGTACGAATTTCGTGGCTCATGTTGGCCAGGAACTCGGTTTTAATGCGACTGGCTTCGACTGCTTGGCGACGTGCAATATCCAATTCCAGGTTGTTCACTTCAAGCGTTTCAAGCGTTTCGCGCAAATCCTCGGTCGCTTGGTCGACGGCTTGCTGCATTTCTTCCTGATTGTGCTCCATACTCTCAGCCATCAGGTTGATACCATCTTGCAGTGTTTTTAGCTCAGCGCTGGCATCCGAACTGATTCGCGTATCAAGCTTACCATCTTTAATTTTATCGACGCCTTTAGCCATGCTGACGATAGGCTCTGTCACGCTGCTCGACATGCGTCTTGCTAAAAAGCCACCTATAAGTAGGCCAATGAGACTAATGATAATGGTAGTAATAATCGTGCTGTAACGACTCAGCAGCGAAAAGTCTTGGGACATTAAAACAGCAACATACCCTAAAACCTCGGTATTGCTTTTAACGTTTGTGCGCCACGACTCATGGTCTTCTGGGAACTTCGATAAAATAGGCGCGTGAAAAACGACGCCTTCATCTAGATGCTCTACGTGAGCATAACGCATCAAGCTGCTCTGAGCACCAATTTGTGTCAGATCATGAGGGCTTTGGATGCTCATTTTTGATAAGTACTCTGCTGCGCCCACAGAGGTTAAGATTCGATTGTTTTGATCGTAGATGGCAACGGCTAATAGTTCTTTATCGTTGTCGCGCGCAGCTTGCGCCATTTCTTGAAGCGTGGAGTTGTCGAGTGTAATGATGCCGTATTCACTGGCGAGTGCGAGGTGGGTGGCGATGGTTTTGCCCCTCGACATTAGTGAGTCTTCGCTATCCTGAATGTGGTTGTTGATGAAAAAGAAACCCAACAAGAGACAGACTAACAGCGTAGGCGTCAATGCCAGAGTTAAAATTCGTCGACTAATTCCCCAGTTTTTCATGGTGTTTTTTGTTTCCCATTACCCATTGCACTTTGTATGAAGTCCAAAGTTTCTACTTTTTGCATCAAACCACCGACCGTCAAGTCATCGTAACCTAAGAGACGCGCGATTTTTCGGTTAATTGCAATCGCAAACTTATCAGGATACTGGTAGGGCTGCGTCAATGAACCTTCCGCTAAGGCGTGATAAAGGTTCGCCGCTTGAACCCCCATGTCATACGGCTGGGTAAACAATGTTAGCATTGCTCCTTCTTTTAGTACACTTTCTGAGTGCGCTATAACAATTATCCGTTCGCGATAAGCATTGACCATAATTGACTTTCTGACCTTTCCGGGCCGGAAAACACAGTCGCTTTCAAGAATAATCACAGAACAACATAAACTGAGTTGGCGCATCGCGTCGCGCCCGTTTAGTTTCGGCTCGACCATGACTGGGCTGTAGGAGAGGTCATAAAATGCCGCTAACTCTTCAAACTCTTGGATATTGTGTTTCGTTTGTGGCGAGATAAAGCTGCCGACTTGAGCTTGATAGACATTCAAGCTTTTGGCCAATTGTACAAACCGCTCGGTGGGTTGAGAGTGGCTGATGGCGTAAATGCTCGCTTTGGGAGATTTCCTAAGTTTCTCAAACTGACTTTTGTTGATCATAAGCGCTAGAACTGGCGTGTTTAGATCTAGCTGTTCGATTTTTTTGAGTGATTTATTGCCGATGACGATTATCAAATCTGGGGTGTTGCTTTCGAGTAATTCCTGCCAGTTGTTTTGTCGTTGCCAAAATATCAGCTGTTCCTCAAGCTTCAAGCTGTACTGGTCGGCCAAGGTTTGCCGAAAAGAATACACCAGCTCGCGTTCTTGAGTCGTGGAAAAAGCACTTAAAATATTAACTTTTACTGTTTCAGGCTCAGGTTCATGCTCGGCGAATGCGGTTAATGGCGTCAATAATAACACCATTAACAATAAAAGAGCGCCAATCAGTTGAGTGATCTGGAAAAGGTTTCGTGCCTCAGGCAAGTGTGAATTCTCCAAGCTTTTTGGTGACAAAATCGTTATACTACGGGGTCTTTTGTAGCCTAATCTACCTTGCCTAAATACTCGTGGCAAGGATGAGTTTAAAGGATTTCGGCGTACATAATAAATAAATCGAAACATTGAAGAGATGGTGGTGAGATAGCAGCTGTATGAATTTATTTGTATTTGATATCGAAACAATCCCAGACGTCGAGGCAGGACGCTTATTGAATGACTTCCAAGGCTTGAGTGACGAGGATGTGGTTTCGGCCATGGAGCACTTACGAGTACAGCAGTCGGGTACCACCTTTCAGCCACTCTATTTACACAAAGTGGTGGCCATCTCAGCGGTATTCCGCCATGGCGATAAAGTCAAAGTGTGGTCGTTAGGCGAAGAAGATGCCGATGAGAAAGAGATTGTTCAACGCTTTTTCGATGGCATCGAGCGTTTTGCGCCGACTATTGTCTCTTGGAATGGCTCGGGCTTTGACTTGCCTGTGTTGCACTACCGAGCGATGAAGAATAACGTTACCGCCCAGAAATACTGGGATACAGGCGAAATTGATAATCAATTTAAGTGGAATAATTACATCAGCCGTTATCATAATCGCCATATCGATTTGATGGACCTGTTGGCGTTATACAACCCGCGGGCGAATGCGCCTTTGGATAAAATCGCTTCAATGTTAGGCTACCCCGGCAAGATGGGGATGAGCGGTGCCAAAGTATGGGAAACCTACAACGAAGGCAATCTCAAAGCGATCCGGGACTACTGTGAAACCGATGTTTTAAATACCTACCTGGTGTATTTACGTTTTGAGGTGATGCGTGGCAACTTAACCGCCGAAGAGCTGGAAGCTGAAGAAAGCTTTTTGAAGCAGTATCTGAAAGAAGAAAACCAGCCTCACTTTAACGAGTTTTTAACAGCTTGGGCTGGCGAATAGTTCAAGCTGTTCTTATTAGTAGTAATTATATTTTAGCGACAATTTAAGCAATAGAGACCGAATTTAATGGCAAGAAGACGACGTAGAAAACCGCTACCGAAAGATCCCGTACGCGCAGAAATTCATGCTTTTTCTCATGAAGGCAGGGGAATTGCCTCCGTAGATGGCAAAACAGTGTTTGTTGATAACGCACTCCTTGGCGAAGAAGTATCATTTATTTACACCGAAAAGCGCGGCAAGTTTGATGAAGGCGTCGCCGAAGAAGTTCATCGCGCCTCTGATGATCGTGTGACACCGCCGTGTGTTCATGCGGATATCTGTGGTGGGTGTAGCTTGCAGCATATGAGCAACCCTGCACAGATTGCTCACAAACAATCGGTTTTGGTGGAGCAACTTAAGCATTTTGGGCAATACGACTTAGATCGTGATGATTACGAACTGGTTGAGCCGATGCAAGCTGACGTTCTGGGTTATCGTCGTAAAGCACGCCTTGGCGTTAAGTTTGTGCCGAAAAAGGGTGGTGCACTGGTAGGTTTCCGCGAAAAACGTAGCAGCTTCTTAGCAACGATTGATTCGTGCGAAGTCTTAGATCCTAGGGTCGGCCAGTTAATTACGCCACTAAAAGAGATGATTTCAGAGCTCGATACCAACAATAAAACGGCACAACTTGAAGTTGCCATGGGTGACGACCAAGTCGCGCTTGTTGTGCGACATTTAGAACCGCTCACCGAGAAAGACCATGATATGTGGGTCGAGTTTGGTAAAGAGCATGGTTTGTATATTTACCTACAACCTAAAGGCCCTAAAACGGTTCATAAAATTTATGGCCCTGAAGAGAAAGAGTGGCTCAGTTACAAACTTGATGATTATGGTGTGGAATTACTATTCCATCCAATGGACTTCACACAAGTTAACGCCAGCATTAATCAGCAAATGGTTAAGCGGGCTATCGACTGGCTAGAGCCAAGCAAAGACGATCGTATTCTTGACCTATTTTGTGGCCTGGGTAACTTCACTATCCCACTCGCCACTCAAGTGCAAAACGTTGTTGGCGTCGAAGGCAGCGAAGACATGGTTGAGCGTGGCGGCATGAACGCCAAACACAACAAGCTCGACAACGTCAAATTCTACGCCACAGACCTACAAGCAGACTTCACGCAGGAAGACTGGGCGCAAGAAGGCTTTAACAAAGTTTTAATTGACCCACCTCGAAGCGGTGCATTAGACGTGGTACAAAACATCGCACGCTTTAATCCTGAGCGCATCGTCTATGTTTCTTGTAATCCAGCGACGTTGGCTCGTGATAGTGGTGAATTAAAGGAAAGAGGGTATAAATTAGTAAAAGCTGGAGTGATGGATATGTTTCCTCATACGGCGCATACAGAATCTATCGCTCTTTTCGAAAGAGAAAAGCGCTAAATTCGCTTGATACTTTGTTAAATTGATATTTTGAGTGCTCATTTAGTATTACTAAACTCCGCCCCTCAAAATATCAATTTGCCGCGTCTCAAACGAATTTATCATCTTTTCTTATCGGTCATTATCTTTTCAATGTATAGAACATAGCTAAAGCAGTTTTATATCCCTTTCAGTCAACCTCCGTTATTCCGTGGTTTAGCCACGGACTAAAATCGCATGGAGCGATTTTGAACAGCGAAGCTGGCCTTTGGTGAAATGCAGTATGTATTTCATAATCCAGAGGTTTTTTTAAAGGGAAGTCATAGCCCTGGAGGCATTTCATTTTTTGAGACTACGTCTTCCTTGATTATTAGTCACCGATAAACCACAAAGTTTTAGTTATATCTTTTATTGATTTTAGTGAAGTCCCTTTGGTTATCAAGCAGTGAGACTCGTCTCGAATTACACGAAGGAATACCGGTGTTCCATTGTTTTTATCTTTTAAATGAAACTCCATGTAACTAACTCCATGTTCCTTTCGGGCCACTGCCAACTTCTCGCCTGTTTCATTGACTGCATCTGTAAAAAGCTGAATATTGCAACTCTGATTAATAGTTAACTCTAAGGTGCTCTTATCTTGATAATTACAATAAAGGTTTGCACCGTCGATAAAGGAGTTATTCTTGCTAGGTATTATCATCATACAAGTTTCTGGCAACTCAATTTTCCTGTCGAAAATAAACATCTCGGTTGACATAGCGCTAAATGGTAAAAGAGTTATTAATATAAAAAGAATTTTTTTCATTCTATTCCTTAATGGTCTTTATTTCTTACACCAGATGCTAAAACTTTAAAATCAAGAAACTGATATATACAAGACTTAAAGTATAAAACATTAGCAAATGTAGCTTCGATTAGCTATGGCGCACTACCGGCACTTTCTACGGACGTAATCGAGGGAATGTTGTAGTATTTTGATTTCAAACTTTGAAGTCATTCCTACCTTTCGAGGCTACGCAAGGCATAGCAATTATAATATATCACCTGAGGCTTGACCTAATTACCCCTTAAAGTTAGCCGAGTGAGGCAAAGTTATAGCGTAATTTGGGCAGGGATAGCCCAAATTAGTCAAATCGAGACAGGACGTCGAGTTTGACGGCGCGTGAGTAACTTTGATGAGCGAGGGGAGTGCGAAGCACCTAACGTCCGGGGGGCCTTTCTTTTGGTTACTTTTCTTGGGCATGCAAGAAAAGTGACAAAGACATTTTAGTCACTGGATCCCGCGGTAAGCGACCGAAGGAGTTACCCCTGCATCATTGGGAAACAGAATAACCACTAAACCTTCCCAATAATGACAAATCCTGAAATATCCACTCACTCACTTCCAATAAATTTTTATACTGCTACTATGTTTAATTCATGGATTATGGAGATACCTTTTGTGGGTGTCGTAGCCTAAGAGTCTGATAAAACTCATAAAAAGAACGATTTGTAGCTATGAAGCGTAAAGAACACGACATATTTGAGATTGTTGAGTCTGGGAACTTTGATTTTGAGCAGTGGTTAGCGCTGAATGATTTGTCGTTGGCGGATAATGCGCTTAAGAAATTGCGTAAGGCTGTGAATCTTGCTGAGAAGAATATCTCGAAGACGCCGGTAATTAAGCTGAATACGTTGGCTGCTGGTCTTGAGTTGGCTGAGGTCTTGACGCACTTTAATGCGGATAATGAGACGTTAACGGCGTCGGTTCTGTTACCTGCGGTAATTAGCGGTACTATTGATACGGAAACCTTGAAAAAGCACTGTGGCGCGAGTATTGCTGAGTTGGTGCATGGCGCTGGTCAAATGGAGGCCATGCGCAGTTTACAACAGTCGTCTGGTGCGGAGAACGATGAGCAACAAGTAGAGAGCTTGCGCAAGATGCTGTTGGCGATGGTCAATGATGCGCGGGTAGTATTACTCAAGTTGGCTGACCGTGTGGTGACCTTGCGTCATATCAAAGATGCGAGCTCCGATCTTCAAATGTTGTTCGCTAAGGAAACTAAAGATATCTTCGCGCCTTTGGCGAATCGTTTAGGCATTGGACAGCTTAAATGGGAACTTGAAGATCTCGCTTTTCGATACCTTGAGCCTGATGCTTATAAAAAAATCGCCAAAAGTTTGCGCGAGAAGCGAGTGGCTCGTGAGCAATACATTCAAGATGTTTTAGATTTGTTGAATGAAAAGCTAGCTGAAGAGTCAATCAAGGCTGATGTTACTGGACGAGTGAAGCACATTTATTCGATTTGGAAAAAGATGACCCGTAAAAAGGTTAGTTTCGAAGAAATTTATGATGTGCGCGCGGTTCGAATCTTAGTCGATAAAGTTCAAGATTGTTACGCGACTTTGGGTATTGTTCATGGCAGTTGGCAGCATATACCTAAAGAGTTTGATGACTATGTGGCGACGCCGAAGGAGAACGGTTACCGCTCGATCCATACTGCGGTAGTAGGGCCTGAAGGGAAAGTGCTTGAGGTTCAAATTCGTACTCATCAAATGCATGATGAGGCGGAAAAGGGCATTGCGGCGCATTGGGCCTACAAAGAAGGCACAAACCTTAATAAAGTTGGCGTCGATGAAAAAATTGAGTGGATGCGTCAATTACTAGAGTGGCAGAGCGAGCTGGCTGATACCGCGAGCGACGATTTGATGCAGGAGTTCCAAAGCTCGGTGTCGGAGGATCGTATTTTTGTGTTCACGCCGCAGGGCAAAGTGATCGACTTGCCTTCTGGTAGTACCCCGATTGATTTCGCGTATCGTATCCATACCTCAATTGGTCACCGCTGTATTGGAGCAAAAGTAAAAGGGCGGATCGTGCCTTTGACGCATAAGCTTAGTACGGGTGAAGTGGTAGAAATCATGACTAAGACAGAAGAGCTGCCCAGTCGTGACTGGTTAATCCCTTACAATGAGTATATTGGTAGCACTC
Source organism: Kangiella taiwanensis (assembly GCF_020005165.1). Classification (GTDB taxonomy): domain Bacteria; phylum Pseudomonadota; class Gammaproteobacteria; order Enterobacterales; family Kangiellaceae; genus Kangiella; species Kangiella taiwanensis. The sequence continues at coordinate 283,227 of NZ_JAHCLT010000002.1, read as the reverse complement.
GAACGCGTCATAAGATCAGTCAGTTTTTTAATAAGCTCGATAAAGAAGATAATCTTAATGCCGGTAAAGCTTTATTGGAGCGTGAGTTAAGTCGTGCTCATCTTTCCGATACGGATCATCGAGAACTTGCCCAGCGATTGCACCTTGCTAGCGAGCAGGAGTTATATATTAAAGTCGGCTCAGGTGATCTAGGTATCATGCAGGCTCTGAATCGCGCAAAAGAATTTAAAGAGGAAAAAGAGCCTCGCCGAGACATTAAACCAACGCTTCGTAAAAAAACGAAACGTCAGTCGTACAATGATATTTCAGTGTCTGGTGTGGGCGATCTGTTAACTCAAATCGCAAAGTGTTGTAAGCCAGTTCCCGGTGAGGATATTGTGGGCTACATTACTCAGGGACGTGGTATTGTGATACATCGTGAAACCTGTACTCACGTTAAAAAAGCTCATCGCGATCGACCAGAGCGACTCATCCCAGTGAGCTGGGAAGCCGAAGCGAGCAATGCTTATGCTGTTGATTTACGTATCATGGCTATGGATAGAAAGTCTTTACTTAAAGACATTACAACAGTACTCGCGAATGAACAGGCAAGTATTACCGATCTTTCTACGCATAAGCGAAATGAGCAAGTTGAGTTATGGGTCGAAGTGGAGCTGAGTAAGGTCGATGACTTGAATCGTGTCATGATGATGATCAAGCAGCTACCAAGTATTTTTTCGATAGAGCGAAAGACGAACTAATTGATGAAGCATACCGAACGCTTACTGGATATTATGCGCACACTGCGTGACCCCGAAAAGGGATGTCCTTGGGATAAAAAACAGACATTTGAAACTATCGTGCCTCACACTTTGGAAGAGGCTTATGAAGTCGCTGATGCCATTGAAAACGGCAATATGGCTGAACTCGAAGGTGAGTTGGGCGACTTGCTGTTTCAGGTGGTGTTTTATGCTCAGCTAGGCCAAGAGCAAGAGCTATTTGATTTTGAGTCGATTGCTCGGGCCATGAGCGATAAGTTGGTGCGTCGTCACCCTCATGTGTTTTCTGATATGTCGCTTGAATCCGACGAGGCGATTAAGCAAAACTGGGAAAAACTCAAACAACAGGAGCGTCAGAGCAAAAATCAGGCGAATGTTAGTTTGCTTGATGATTTACCACGAAGCTTCCCAGCGCTGTCATTAGCACAAAAGATGCAAAAACGGGTTGGGCGACACGGTTTTGATTGGCCAGATATCGACGGCGTTGTAGCCAAACTGGAAGAAGAGGTTGCGGAACTCAAAGAAGCGATTGCCAAGCAGGACCAAATGCATATAGAAGAAGAGTTGGGCGATGTGTTGTTTAGTTGTGTTAATTTGTCACGCCATTTAAAGGTCGATCCTGAATCAGCACTGCGCAAAAGTTGCCGAAAGTTTGAGCTACGATTTAGAGCGTTAGAAAAGATTATTACAAAACAAGAACTGACCGTTGATACAGCCAGTTTAGAGCAATTAGAAGCTGCGTGGCAGCAAGCAAAAATAGACGTGTGAATCTGGTCATTTCGCTTTTTTTGCAATGATACGATCAAGGTGGTTAGCGAACTTCATGCGGTCGCCATGATCAAGAGGAGGCGGGCCACCACTTTGGATGCCGCTAGAGCGTAGGGTTTCCATAAAGTCCCGCATGGTTAAGCGAGCCTTAATATTCTCTTTGGTAAATAACTCACCACGAGGGCTTAATGCTGTACAGCCTTTACTGATAACTTCGTCAGCGAGCGGGATATCGGCGGTGATGACGAGATCACCCGAACTGGCGCGGCGCACGATTTCGTTATCAGCGACATCAAAACCTGATGCTACTTGTAATGACTTAATAAAAGGTGAAGGTGGGACTTTGATATATTGATTAGCAATAAGGCAAGTGTGGATCTCAGCTCGTTGTGCTGCTCGAAATAGAATATCTTTGATAACCACTGGGCAGGCATCTGCATCAACCCATATTTTCATGCGCAACTCTCGCGAACCAACCAAAAGAGGCATCATATAGAATACCCTGTGTTTTGTCTTGGCTGGGTTTGAATTAAATAGAAAAACTCCTCGCCAATCATCGGACCTTTTTGATATACTGTTTTCCCGTCCTGGGAGTCCTTTCTTCTCAAAGACATACGTATGTAATAACGTCACTTATGCAGTGACTAAGTGCTTTTTGATTTATATAAAGCATTGATTTTCAAAGAATTAGGTATCATAAATCGTAGAGTGACTTGTATGGCATGCCCATAGGCAAGTGATTTGCGGTTTGTATTTTGATATGAGCTGTTTTTACAGCAGCTTTTTAAAACGCTCAAGTAGTTGGATTAGGCTTATGACCAAGTATGTATTTGTAACCGGTGGTGTTGTTTCTTCTTTAGGTAAAGGTATTGCGGCGGCTTCGATGGCAGCCCTGCTGGAATCTCGCGGTCTAAAAGTGACCATGATGAAGCTTGATCCATATATTAACGTTGACCCTGGCACCATGAGCCCTTTCCAACATGGTGAGGTTTTCGTGACGGACGATGGTGCTGAGACTGACCTTGATCTTGGTCACTACGAGCGTTTTGTTCGAAACAGCATGAGCCAACGTAACAACTTTACGACAGGCCGTGTCTATTCTGATGTATTGCGCAAAGAGCGCCGCGGTGACTACCTTGGCGGTACGGTACAGGTGATCCCGCACATTACCGACGAAATTAAGAATAAAGTAAAAATCGGTGCTGAAGGCTACGACGTAGCGATGGTGGAAGTCGGTGGTACGGTTGGTGACATTGAGTCACTACCGTTTATGGAAGCAATTCGTCAGCTTCGTTTTGAAGTGGGCAAAGAAAACGCTATGTTTGTGCACCTGACGTTATTGCCATACATCGCGGTCGCAGGCGAACTAAAAACCAAACCAACGCAGCACTCCGTGAAAGAATTACGTTCGATTGGTATTCAGCCAGACATGCTGATTTGTCGTTCTGACAGAGCAATCCCACCGGGTGAAAAAGCGAAAATTGCATTATTCACCAACGTTAAGGAAAAAGCGGTTGTGTCGCTACAAGACGTCGATAGCATTTACCGTATTCCTTCAGTGTTGTTGAACCAGAAAGTCGATCAAATTATTTGTGAGCGCTTCAAAATTGATGCTCCAGCAGCAAATTTAGCAGAGTGGGAAGACGTTCTATATCGAGAAGCAAACCCTAATGGTGAAGTCGATATCGCCATGGTGGGTAAGTACATGGATTTAACCGAAGCCTACAAATCATTGACTGAAGCTTTGAAACACGCTGGCCTACACAATCGTCAGCAAATCAATATCCATTACGTAGATTCGCAAGACGTGGAAAAGCGTGGCACGGACATGCTGAAAGAGATGGACGCCATATTGATTCCAGGTGGATTTGGTGAACGTGGTGTTGAAGGCAAAATCGCTACGGCGAAGTTTGCACGTGAGAACAATATTCCTTACTTGGGTATTTGCTTAGGTATGCAGGTCGCTGTGATTGAGTACGCTCGACACAAAGCAGGTTTAGAAAATGCCAATAGTACAGAGTTTAACGGTGCGACGGAAAACCCTGTAGTAGGCTTGATTACTGAGTGGATTAACCGCGACGGATCAACTGAAGAGCGCACTGATGACTCTGATTTAGGCGGAACCATGCGACTGGGCGCGCAACCTGCAAACGTGAGGCCAGGAACTAAAGCCCACGATATCTATCAAAGTGATGTGATTAACGAGCGTCACCGTCACCGTTACGAAGTTAACAATAACTTACTTCCAAAGCTTGAGGAGGCTGGCCTTGTGGTATCATGTACTTCAAGTGAGAAAGAGTTGGTGGAGATGGTTGAGCTGAAAGATCACCGTTGGTATGTGGCATGTCAGTTCCACCCAGAGTTCCGCTCTACGCCACGTGATGGTCACCCGTTATTCAGCGCATTCATCGCTGCGGCAAAAGATTACCGCGCTGAGAAAAGCAACGGCTAAGCCGCGGCGCAACATTGGCATAAGCCAAAGGCAGGTATATGAAGTTATTAAATTGGGAAGTGGGTATCGATCAACCGTTTTTCTTGATTTGCGGTCCCTGTGTGATTGAGAGTGAACAGCTCGCTATCGACACTGCTGGCTACTTAAAGGAAATGACGGATCGTTTAGGCATCCCATTTATTTACAAATCGTCGTTCGACAAAGCAAATCGCTCGTCGAGCAAAAGTTTTCGTGGGCCGGGCTTAGAAAAGGGTTTAGAAATCCTACAAAAGGTTAAGGATCAAGTTGGCGTTCCTGTCTTGACGGACGTTCACGAAGATACGCCAATTAAAGAAGTGTCGTCGGTGGTTGATGTGATGCAGACGCCAGCCTTTCTATGCCGTCAGACCAATTTTATTCGTAAGGTTTGTGAGCCGGGGACACCTGTTAACATCAAAAAAGGCCAGTTTTTGTCTCCTTGGGACATGAACAATGTGGTCGAAAAAGCGCGTGAAACGGGTAATGAGCACATCATGGTTTGTGAACGTGGCGCCTCTTTTGGTTATAACAACCTCGTATCGGATATGCGTTCGCTATCAATCATGCGCGAAACAGGCTGTCCGGTGGTGTATGACGCGACTCATTCGGCACAGTTACCAGGTGGGCAGGGTTCATCATCAGGCGGCTTACGTGAAGTGATCCCAGTATTAGCGCGTGCGGCTATCGCGGCGGGCGTGTCTGGTGTCTTCATGGAAAGTCATCCTGATCCAAGCGTTGCCAAATGTGATGGTCCAAACTCTTTCCCGATGTACCGCATTGAGGAAACCCTGAAGGTCATGAAAGAGTTGGACACCATTGTTAAAAAAGCAGGTTTTGCCGAGGACTCCATTACTGACTTTGGTAGTGGTGACCTGCTGTAACCGTATTTTGTTATTTTTTTGTTTTTATTGTGTTCTGAACACTATTTACTTTGAAGATTGAGGGTGTGATTTTGAAGATCAAAAATGTTATTGGACGTGAAGTTCTAGATTCTCGTGGTAACCCAACAGTAGAAGCCGAAGTTATTTTGGAAAACGGCGTTAAAGCAATCGCTTGTTCTCCATCTGGAGCATCTACTGGTTCTCGTGAAGCGTTGGAACTTCGTGACGGTGATGCGTCGCGTTACTTAGGTAAAGGCGTATTGAAAGCTGTTGAGTTCGTTAACAATGACATTAAAAACGCATTGGTGGGAAAAGATGCTTCAGATCAAGCTGCTATCGATCAAGTTATGCTTGACCTAGATGGTACCGAAAACAAAGAAAAGTTAGGTGCTAACTCAATTTTAGCCGTGTCTTTGGCAAACGCTAAAGCCGCAGCACAAGCTTCAGGTAAGTCGCTATACCAGCACATTAACCGTGACGGTAAGTTCGCTATGCCAGTGCCAATGATGAACATTATCAACGGTGGTGAGCACGCCGATAACAACGTTGATATTCAAGAGTTCATGGTCATGCCTGTGGGAGCTCCGACTTTCTCAGAAGGTTTGCGTATGGGCGCTGAAATCTTCCATAGTCTGCGTAAAGTATTGCAAAACAAAGGGCTGAACACAGCTGTTGGTGATGAAGGTGGCTTTGCTCCTGATTTGGGTTCGAACGAAGAAGCGATCCAGGCAATCGTCGAAGCGGTGGACAATGCAGGCTATAAGTTAGGTGATGATGTCGCTCTAGCGCTAGACATCGCATCAAGTGAATTCTATAAGGACGGTAAGTACCACTTGGCTTCTGAAAATAAAGTTCTAAGCTCAGAAGAGTTTGCTGACTATCTGGCTGACTGGGTTGAACGTTATCCTATCGTATCGATTGAAGATGGTATGGACGAAGGCGACTGGGACGGTTGGAAAGCATTGACCGATAAAATTGGTACTAAGTGTCAGCTAGTCGGTGATGATTTGTTTGTGACTAACACCAAGATTTTGCAAGAAGGTATTGATAAAGGTATCGCTAATTCGATTCTGATTAAAGTGAATCAGATTGGCACCTTGACAGAAACATTAGCGGCTATCGATATGGCGCATAACGCAGGTTACACGGCGGTGATTTCACACCGTAGTGGTGAAACTGAAGACACGACAATTGCTGATTTAGCAGTTGCGACAGCTGCCGGTCAAATTAAAACAGGTTCATTGTGCCGTTCGGATCGCGTTGCTAAGTATAACCAGTTGTTACGTATCGAAGGCGAGCTAAATGGTCAGGCACCTTACCCTGGTACTGGCGCATTTAAGTTTCAAAAATAGTCTATAAAACTTAATTTCTGCGTTATACAGCCAGTGAAAAGGTACTCATGTACTTGGGATACACTCCGTTTGTTCACTGGCTGAAAGCCTTGAACTTAAGCTTTCTAGCTCTATTTAGACGTGATTATAAATTACAAGCTTTGCTCTTGTGTTGTAATTAAAACTGCTTTTCGGGTATTGTTTATTTTATGAAATGGGTGGCTCTAATATTGGTCGTAATTTTTACGACGCTTCAATACCGAATCTGGTTCGGCGAGTCCTCATTTCGTGAAATAAAGCAACAGCTTGAAAAAGTAGACAATATCCGTAAAGAAAACAAAGAGTTAGAACTCAGAAATCAAAAGATTGTTGCTGAAATTACTGACCTCCGAGACGGTAAAGATGCTATTGAGGAGCGCGCCCGCTATCAGTTAGGAATGATTAAAGAGGGCGAAGTGTTTATCCGGATTCTAGAGAGCCGTTAGTCGAGAAGCTTATGTCATCAAATCGTATATGGGCTGTCATTCCAGCCGCAGGTATTGGCTCACGGATGAATTCTGATATTCCCAAGCAGTACCTTAAGATTGAAGACAAGACCATTCTTGAGTACAGCATCAATCACTTCCTTGAGCACTCAAAAATCCATAAAGTCGTTGTTGCACTTAATCCTAGTGACGATTATTGGGCAAAGCTCCCTTTTACCGATAACCCTCGTGTCTTGACTACTAACGGGGGGCAGAACCGAGTTGACTCTGTCTTGTCGGCCTTGCAGCTTATTCGTGATATTGAAGGGACTGAGCATGACTGGGTTATGGTGCATGATGCCGCTCGACCTTGCTTAAGCTCACGCCATATTGATGATCTGGTTCACGCCAAAGAGTCATCTCCTGACGGCGCTATTTTGGCGATTGGTGCAATCGACACGGTAAAACAAGCGAATCAACAGCAAGTAATCGACAAAACCATTGATAGGGACACTATTTGGTTAGCGCAAACGCCACAGTTCTTTCCACTTATTAGCTTAAGCAATGCCATCGAGAAAGCCTTAGCAGCTAAAGCTGTTGTGACTGACGAAGCATCTGCGATGGAATTTGCCGGTTATCACCCCTCGCTGGTTATAGGATCACGTAAAAACCTGAAAGTTACAGAGCAAGAGGATTTATTGCTGGCATCAATTTGGCTAAACCATGGCTTGGATTAACTTCAATAGAGCCTTTATAACCAAAATGTCATAAAGGCGTGTTGACAAGGTTGAGTTATCAGGTTTTAATGCACTCATATGAATACATTACTAAGCGAATTACATCACCACCACCATCACGCAAACGTGTTGGCGGTGAGCTATTGTCTTTAATAATGTCATTCAGTTAAAGAATTCAAAAGCCCCGCCATTGAGCGGGGCTTTTTTTTGCCCTTAAAGAAGTGTTCAAGGCAAAGCAAGCATTAATGAAAGAGTAGAGTTAGAGTAAAAACATGAATTTAATCAGTCAATTACATCATCATCACCATCATACACTGCGCGAGCGACGGTGGGATGAGTTGTATTTGACGAAATAACTCTCAGCAAAGAATTCCAAACCCGTTGCTCCGAAAGGACAGCGGGTTTTTTCGTTTTTAGACTTTTACATTTTTATATATTGATATTCAGGAGATACACAATGACTTTGAAAATGGTAATTCCAAAAGGCAAGCTTTACGATAAGGTTGCAGAGCTTTTGTCAGAAGTGGGTTTAACGTTAGTTGGTGATAGCCGTAATTATCGACCAACGCTGTACGGTTGTGATATTGAGGTTAAGTTACTGAAAAGCCAGAACATTCCAGAAATGGTAGCGTTAGGGCAGCATGACATTGGCTTTGCCGGTATGGACTGGATTATTGAGCAGGAAGCCGATGTCGAGGTACTCGAGGACCTAGGTTTTAACCCTGTGAAACTGGTCTCGTGTATTCCTGAGGAGTGGAATTGGGAAGAAGTGAAGCAAAGAAATATTATTGTGGCTTCAGAATACAAAAAAATCGCGAACGACTACCTGTCTAAGTTGGGCGTGCCATTTAAGTTGTTGCGTGCATACGGCGCCACAGAAGTTTTTCCGCCGGAAGATGCTGATATGATTATCGACAACACCAGCACAGGCTCTACCATTCGAGCAAACCGTTTAAAGATTGTCGATACGGTTATTGAAAGTTCGACTCAATTTATTGCCAACAAAGAAACGTTACAAGACCCAGCGAAAAAAGAGCAGATTGATAACTTATTGTTGCTGATGCGTGGCGTGATGAATGGGCGTAAGCGTGTTTTGCTTGAAATGAACTGTGGTAAAGAGACCATTGATAGTGTAGTGAACTTATTACCTGCCATGAGAGCGCCGACGGTGAGTGAGCTGTATAACGCCGATGGATTTGCAATTAAAGCAGCGATTGAGCGCAAGTTAATTAAAGACTTATTGCCAAAGTTAATTAGCGCTGGTGCTACGGATATTCTTGAAACACCGATTCGGAAAGCGCTATGAAGCCTTTATACCAAAACTCCCTGAACAACCAGGCTGCGGGTGGAAGCGTAAGGCGGCCTCTCAAGCTAGACTTCAACGAGCGTTCAGATTGTCGACCTCTTTGGCTAAGCGAAGAAACACTGTCTACAGAGTGTTTGTGGAAGTACCCTGATAAACAGGGGTTGCAAACCCAAGCCAGTCAATTCTACGGTGTGTCTGAAAAGCAGTTACTCTTGACTAATGGTGGCGATGAATCGATTGAGTTGTTATTTAAGTTAGCCTGCTTGCAGCAACGTAAATTGATTTTGCCACTGCCTGCTTTTAGTCAATACCTTGTTGGAAAAGACACTTGGAAAAGCGATATTGAATTAATTGAGCCTTTGGACGATATGCGCATTGATTTAACTTCGGCGCTCGATTGTTTAAGCGACAAATCAATATTAATTTTAACCAGCCCTAATAATCCCACTGGTGAGTTGATTCCTTATGATGAGCTGGTTAAAGCCTGTGAGTTAGCTAAGTCTAAAGACGCGGTTGTGTTTCTTGATGAGGCTTATATCGAGTTTGCCTGCAACATGACAGACGTTACGCTTGAGCTGATTCAGCGCTTTGACAACCTAGTGATTTTACGAACCTTATCAAAGGCCTTCGGTTTGGCAGGAATACGCTGTGGTTATTTACTGGGACAGCAAGCTATGATTTCGCAGTTCACATCATTAGCCATGCCTTTTAACTTGCCTTCTCCGACAATTGAGGTTGCGAAAAAAGCGTTTAGCGAAAGTGCTCGATTGGAAGTCAGCAATTATGCGCAAACTATTGCCCAAAATCGTGAGCAAATTACATCGTTACTCACTGAATCTGGCTTAAAGGTCGTAGACAGTAGTGCCAACTTTGTTTTTGTACAAGGAAGCGACGCTAAGCTGCGCTTAATTAAAGCGGCATGTCAGAAACGCAATATTATCATCAAAACCACGCTATCAGGTTTAAGTGCAAAGCGCGTAGATATCAATGCGATTCGAATCACCATTCCTTTTTACATTAGACCATTGCTCAATGCTCTGTGTTTGGCGCTTAAGCCAGAGTTATTGTGCTTCGATATGGACGGTGTATTGATTGATACCAGCCAAAGTTATGACGAGGCGATTAAGGCAACGGTGAAAGAGTTAAGTGGTGAGTCTGTGACTCAACATGACATTGAGCGCTTGCGAGGTCAGGGTGGCTATAACAACGACTGGGTGTTAGCTCAGGCCTTAACCAATGAACAGTTAGCTGGTTCTGAAAACGTTGACTTTGACAAAGTGGTTGATGTCTTTCAGGGCTTTTACCAAGGTAGCGCTTCACAGGAAGGTTTTAAAGCCATAGAAAAGGCTTTTATGAGTAGAGACTTTGCGACGCGTTTATTTATTACAGGTACTAAAACACTGAAAACAGCCATTGTTACTGGACGCCCGAAAGACGAGGCGATTGAAGGTGCTGAGTTGGTTGGTGCTAAGAACTGCCTGATTATTAGTGACGATGATGTGACTGAGTCCAAACCTAATCCAGAAGGTGTTCAAAAAGCATTGCGCTATTTCGGTAAAGAGAACTGCTGGATGATGGGCGATACGCCTGACGATATGGCTGCTGCGAATGGTGCCGGAGCATTGGCTATTGGTATCGGTAGTGAGAGTTTGTACGACTTTGGGGCTGATCTTGCGCTGGAGTCGGTTAATGAATTAGAGGAGTTGTTATGAGTAATACCATCACCTTAAATCGTGAAACGAAAGAGACCACTATTGAGCTGGGGCTCAATATTAATGGACAACAGAATGTCTCGATAGATACAGGGCTCCCGTTCTTTGACCACATGCTCAATCAATTGGCAACGCACGCCGGCTGGGATTTAACGCTAAAGTCGACAGGTGATTTGGAGGTTGATGATCACCACTTGATTGAAGATGTGGCTATTTGTTTAGGGCAGGCTTTCAATCAAGCATGGCGTCAGCAAGGAAAGATTGTTCGCTATGGTCAGCGCTTATTACCCATGGACGCAAGCTTGCTAATCGTGGCTGTGGATGTCTGTGGACGTGCTTACTCGATCACTGATTTGCCTTTTACAAGGGAAAGTTTAGGCGGTATCGGTACTGAAATGTGGAATCACTTCTTTTATACCTTTGCGATAAATAGCGCCATCACTCTGCACATTAAAACGGAGTACTTTGACAATAATCACCACTTAGTAGAAGCCAGCTTTAAAGGCTTGGCATTTGCTTTAAGAGAAGCGTTACAGGTGAGCGAGCGTGATAACAGTACCAAGGGGATGTTATGAGTGCTGGGTTAAATGGCTCTGTCGAACCTAAAGTGGTTGGCGTTATAAATACCAAAGCAGGGAACTTGTTTAGCTTGTACGCCTGTTTAAAGCGTATTGGCTATACCACTGTACAAATCAATCAACCGAGTGATCTTGAGGTTAATCAGGTCGATGCATTGGTTATTCCGGGACAAGGGCGTTTTGGGCAGGTCATGAAGCAATTGAGTGCCACAGGTCTGGATGCAGAAATTATCGATTGGGTTAAGCAGGATAAGCCACTGCTGGGGATTTGTGTTGGACTTCAGGTGCTCTTTAACCAGTCTGAAGAAGATCCCGGTATTCCTGGGTTAGGTATTTTCCAAGGCAAGGTTGAGCGCTTAAATAGCCCGAAGCAACCGATGGTAGGCTGGTCAAAGCTTAGCTCGGGTATGAGCGACCTGAATGAGAAGATTGTTTATTTCGTCAATAGTTACGGCATTAAAGAGTCTAAGGTAACGGCGGCCACGGTGACTTATGGCGAGCAGTTTGTGGCTGCTATTAATCAAGGCAACATTTGGGCATTTCAGTTTCACCCTGAAAAGTCAGGTGATACCGGCGAGGAGGTCATTAAGCAATGTCTGAGCAGCTAGAGCAAGTTAATAATGGTCTAATCCCAAGAGTGATCGTTTGTCTTGATGTGGCTAATGGTCGCGTGGTCAAAGGCGTTAACTTTAAAGGATTGACCGACATGGGCGATCCAGTGGAGTTGGCGTTGAGATATCAAGAGCAGGGAGCTGATGAAATTGTATTCCTCGATATTAAGGCCACTTTGGAAAATCGTGCTAATGCGCTGGATACGGTTCGTCGAGTAGCGCAAAACTTATCGATTCCATTCACGGTGGGCGGCGGCCTTAATAGTTATGCTGATGTTGAGCAGTTTTTGAATGCCGGTGCTGACAAGGTGGCATTGAACTCGGCAGCGGTCAAAACGCCTACTCTAATTAATGAGATCGCTGAAGGTTTCGGTTCACAGTGTGTGGTTGTGGCTATCGATGTGAATAAGGATGAAACCGATGATTACGCGGTTTACGTCAGCGGTGGTCATGTTCGAACCGAGGTTAATGCTTTTGATTGGTTTAGAGAAGTTGAGAAACGTGGCGCAGGTGAAATTCTTCTGACCGCGATGCACCGTGATGGAACTGGTATCGGCTTTGATAATGAGTTGATGTCGCGTGTGGCGAAAGAACGCAACATTCAAGTCATTGCGTCCGGTGGTGCCTCCAACGAGCAGCATTTTGTCGATACTTTTATGGCGGGGAGTGATGCAGCTTTAGCGGCCGGCATGTTCCACCGAGGAGAGTATAGCGTGCAAGATGTGAAGAAAGCCCTTAAACAACAACAGATTTTAACGCGATAGCGTAACTAGGAGTTTTTAATGTTAATTCCAAGTATTGATTTACTCGACGGTAAAGCCGTTCAGTTAGAGCAGGGCAACCCTGATAGAAAAATTATTGAAGAAGAAGATGTTTTTGGTTTACTGGAGCGCTTCTCTTTGTATGGCGAAGTAGCGATTATCGATCTTGATGCTGCTTTAGGTCGTGGTAGCAACAAAGACTTAATTAAGCAGTTAATTAAAAAATACCCATGCCGTGTCGGTGGTGGTATTCGAGATTATGACACGGCTCGTGAATATTTGTCAGCAGGCGCGAAGAAAGTGATTTTGGGCACTTCATGTCGCTCTGAGTTTGTTAAGAAATTACCCAGCTCGCAACTGATTTTTGCGATTGATGCGAAGGGTGATGACTGGGTGACTCATGGCTGGCAGTCTACTGACACGGTTAAGGTATTGGAGCTCATCGAAGAGATACAAGGCAACTGCTCTGAGTTTTTATACACTCAGGTACAGAAAGAAGGATTGCTACAAGGTATTGATGAAGAGCGCGTTAGGAGTGTTGTTAAAACCTCAAAAATACCGGTGACGGTTGCTGGCGGAATTACAACTTTAGACGACGTCAAAACCATTAATAGCCTCGGAGCTAACAGTCAGATAGGCATGTCGGTGTATACCGGAAAGCTAAAGCTGGATGATGCATTGTTTAGCTGTTTGGACTTTGATAAAGCTGAACTGATGCCAACGGTGGTGCAAGATGTTGGTACGAACCAAGTATTAATGCTGGCCTACTCGACAAAAGAGTCTTTGCAAGAAGCCATCAACAAAAAGGCTGGTGTCTATTATAGCCGCTCTCGCCAAGAGTTGTGGCAAAAAGGGTTAACCAGCGGTAACACTCAAGCTCTTGTTAATATCGATTATGATTGTGACGGAGATACTTTACTGTTTAAAGTGAAACAGCAAGGCAACGCTTGTCACTTTGAGCGTTATAGCTGTTTCGCATCACAGTCGCCGCAATTTGATTTGAATCGCTTAAACCAAGTATTTGATAAGCGACTGCAAGAACTAGACGCAGGCGAACCTCAGTCATTTTCACAAAAGCTGTTCAGTAGCGAAGCTTTGCAAATCGAAAAGCTTAATGAAGAGTGTCAAGAATTGATCGAAGCGCAAGATAATGATGAAGTACGCTGGGAAGCGGCGGACTTAATATTCTTTGCCTTAGTGAATGCGAAAGCAAAGGGTGTAGCGCCAGCGGAAATTATTAGTGAACTGGGAGCTCGAAATGCAGGATAGTGTGACCTCTATTATCGATTGCAAAAAATGGCAACGCGAACAAAGCAACAGTCAAAGCAATGTTGACGTTACGGTGCGCGAGTTACTGGGTCGAATAGAGCAAGAGGGTGACGCTGCTGTAGATGAGATGAGCCAGCAGTTTGATGGCTTTGCGCCAACCTGGATTGAGTTAAAGTCACCTGAGGACTATGAACTTGAGCCTGAACTGTTGCAAGCAATAAAGGATGCGGCCAGCCGTATTGAGGGGTTTGCTCAATTTCAACGCGATAAACTGATTGATAGTACTTACGTTGATGACTGCGGTGAGTTTGGTTTTCGTTACCAAGCGATTGAACGAATTGGAGCCTATATTCCTGGCGGGCGTTTTCCGTTGATTTCAACGGCGCTTATGACCCTCATCCCTGCTAGGTTAGCAGGCTGTCAGGAACGTATTGCGTGTTCTCCTTCGGATCACCCCGCTATTTTAGCGGCAGCAAGTCTCGCGGGAGCGACGGGCTTCTTGAAGCTGGGTGGTGCGCAAGCGATAGGAGCCATGGCCTATGGTTACGACTCAATGAAGCCGGTACAAATGGTCGTGGGGCCGGGTAATCAGTATGTCAACGCAGCCAAACAGCTATTAAGTCAAACCATTCAGATTGACGTGGCGGCTGGACCTAGTGAATTACTGATTTTAGCGGATGAAACGGTCAATCAGGAGTGGGTTATTGCCGATATGGCGGCACAGGCCGAGCATGACCCACAAGCACAAAGTTTGTTGGTTTCGGATAGTTCTGAACTACTGAATAGTGTTGAGGCTTCTCTGGCTAACGATTCAGAGTTGAAGCAATTGCTGGATAAGGAGCAGATCATTTTGCTTAAGGCTGACAACATTGAGCACATGATCGCTTTTAGTAATCAATATGCGCCTGAGCACCTTTTGTTGGCTGATCGTCGAGTTGATCAATCGCTATTGACCAATTTCGGATCTTTGTTTGTTGGCGAAAACAGTGCTGTGGCCTATGGCGATTACTGCTCTGGACCTAACCACACATTACCCACCATGGGTACGGCAAATCGCTCCAGTGGGTTGAGTGTTTTGAGCTTTCTTAAAGTGCAGTCGGTACAAGCCGTGCATGAAGTTGGCCGAAAGAAACTGTCCGCCATGGGAGAAAAAATAGCGGAGGCAGAGCAATTGGTTTGGCATAAACAGTCAATGGCGGTAAGATCTTAAAAATGATGTTTTACGGATCGATATATGTTCAGAATTGGTCATGGCTATGATGTCCATAAATTTGGTGGTGACAAACCGTTAATTTTAGGCGGTGTGTTGTTTGAGGGTGAGCAAGGCCTGCTTGCCCACTCGGATGGCGATGTTGTGCTTCATGCGGTGTGCGATGCTTTGCTTGGCGCAATCGCCAAAGGCGATATCGGGCATCACTTTCCTGATACCAGCGACGAATTTGCAGGTGCTGACAGCAAAGAGTTACTGAAATCCGTTATGGCTTTAGTCTCTAAAGAAGGTTATCAGTTGGGAAATCTTGACGTGACCATCGTTGCACAAGCACCAAAAATGGCGGATAAGATCGAAGGGATGCGAGGTGTTTTATGCGCTGCCTGTGATGCAGATTTCCATCAAGTGAATGTCAAAGCCACAACCACAGAAAAGCTAGGTTTTGTCGGCCGCAAAGAAGGTATCGCGGTTCATGCGGTCTGCCTGCTACAGAGCGCTTCATGAGCGACTTATCGCAAACTCAATGCTATGAGTGGGAGCGACTTCATGGCGATCCTCTGGGTAGTGCAACCTTCAAGTCAAAACCTCAAGATTTTGTCGTCGAAGAAACCTTACGCTTTGAGCTTTCTGGCGAAGGTGCTCATCATTATCTTTATATCGAAAAGCAGAACATCAATACTGACATTGTCGTCAAAAAACTGATGCGCTTTGCTGAGGTCAAGCCCACCGATGTCGGGTATGCTGGTAAAAAAGATCGCTTTGCTGTGGCCAGACAATGGTACAGTGTGCAGTTGCCCTTATTGCAAGAGATTGATTGGAACGAGTTTAACGATGACGAAGTGAAGGTACTCAGCGTCACTCGCCATGATAAGAAATTACGGATCGGCGCTGTTAAGTCGAATCACTTCCAGATTAAACTACGTGACCTTAGCTGTGCCAAAGAAGACTTTCAGCAGCGACTTGGGCTAGTGTCACAGTGCGGTTTCCCTAACTATTTTGGTGAGCAACGCTTTGGCAACGACGGCGCTAACTTAAGCCGTGGTATCGATCTCTTGCTCAAGAATAAGAGACTCAAAAACCGTAATCTGCAAGGTTTGCTGTTTTCAGCGGTGAGGTCTTTTTTGTATAACCATGTGGTTTCTGAGCGAATCAACAAAGGCCTAGCGCAAACATTACTCGAAGGTGACTTCGTTATGCTTAGCGGTTCTGAGAAAGGCTTTGTGGTAGATGATCTAACAGCGGAGCAACAGCGTTTTAAAGAAAACGATGTCCTTTTGACCGCACCACTGGCTGGCTCACGTTCGCAGACCAAGAATGAGGCGTTAACCTTTGAAATGGACAGCTTGGCTGATTACCAAGTGCTTATTGAGAAACTCAGCAATAAGCGATTCAATGAAGAGCGTCGAACTATGCTGTGTTTTCCTCAAAATGTCATAGCAGACTGGCATAATGATACTGACCTTACGCTGTCTTTTGATTTGCCAAAAGGTGCCTTCGCAACCAGCTTTTTGCGTGAGCTGGTAACGTTGAATGAAAATAAGCCGGCTTATACCATGGCCGGTGAGTAAATCCTCTTAACGATTAAATAAGATATGAAAATACTTTTAAGCAATGATGATGGACATTTTGCACCAGGAATTAGCACACTGTTTGACCACTTATCGAAAATAGCTGAAGTCACAACGGTGGCTCCTGACCGTAACCGTAGTGGCGCCAGCAATTCATTGACCTTAGACAAACCGATTCGTGTTAATGAAACCGAGCGAGGCTTCTACTCGGTTACCGGAACGCCGACAGACTGTGTTCACCTTGGCACACACCATCTGATGCCTGAACCACCCGATATGGTGGTGGCAGGGATTAACACCGGTGCTAACTTAGGTGATGACACTTTATACTCTGGCACCGTCGCTGCAGCGATGGAAGGGCGGGCTTTAGGCTACCCAGCGGTGGCTGTTTCTTTGGTTGGCCATAATTGCGAGCACTATGTTACGGCTGCTAAGGTTGCTGTGGATATTATCAAAGGCTTGCAAACACATCCGATGGAACAGAATCGTGTGTTGAATATTAATGTTCCAGATGTGCCATACGATGAATTGAAAGGAATTAAATTAACGCGCTTGGGAAATCGCCACCGTGCTGATACTATAATTCCCGATAAAGATCCAAAAGGTCGTCCTATTTATTGGTTGGGACCGCTGCCAGAAGGCCAGGATGTGGGGGAAGGCACTGATTTTCATGCGGTTTTAAACGGTTATGTTTCTGTAACACCGATCAATGTCGATTTAACGGCATACAATAGTTTTGACGAGCTTGAGGACTTTTTAAAAACTATCGATAACTAATACAGATAATAAATATATGAATGCAACACACATTTCGGGAATTGGCATGACCTCTGCGCGCACGCGCACGCGCCTTGTTGAACGCTTGCGTGCCGAAGGCATTAAGAATGAAGAGCTCTTAAAAATCATAGAGTTAACGCCTAGACACCTGTTTATTGATGAAGGCTTGTCTCATCGAGCTTATGAAGACACAGCGCTGCCAATCGGAATGGGGCAGACCATTTCGCAACCCTATATCGTGGCTCGCATGACCGAAATGTTGATGGAAACGGGTAGCATGAATAAAGTGCTCGAAATCGGCACCGGTTGTGGCTACCAAACGTCAATTCTGTCTAAAGTTGCTAAGACGGTATTCACTGTAGAGCGCATTCGAGCGTTACACATGCAGGCGCGCAAAACTTTAACTGGGATTGGGCAGCATAATATTCAGTATTTATTCGCGGACGGATTCAATGGCTGGCATCAATATGCGCCGTTTGATGGCATTATCGTTACCGCAGCCCCGCCGAGTATTCCTGAGAAGTTAGTGAGTCAGCTGGCCGATGGTGGTCGCATGATGATTCCTGTGGGTACGACAGAAGCGTCTCAGGATTTAGTTCTGGTTCAGCGTAAAGGAACTAAGATAGAGGAAACCTTTATTGAGAAAGTAAAGTTTGTGCCTTTAGTTAGCGGTGTTGCTCGATGAAAATCTTCACGAAAATGTACGATGCTTGCTTGCGTTGGGCTCGTCACCAATATGCGGTATATATTCTAGGTTTTGTTAGTTTTATTGAGTCCATCTTTTTCCCTATCCCCACAGCTGTAATGCTGGCGCCAATGGCGTTAGCAAAGCCAAGCCGTGCGCTATGGCTGGCTTTCGTGGCGACGGTAACTTCGGTGCTGGGTGGCGTCGCAGCTTACTTAATCGGAGCCTTTGCTTTTGAATCCTGGGTATTGCCTTGGATTGTTGAACTAGGTTATCAAGAAACCTATAACCGTGCGCTGGACTGGTTTGCGGAATACGGCGTTTGGGTGGTATTAGTGGCGGGCTTTTCGCCTGTTCCTTATAAAATTTTCACGTTAACAGCGGGCGCTCTGGGTATGGCGTTCATCCCGTTTTTAATTGCATCTATTGTGGCGAGAAGTGCTCAGTTTTTTCTCATCGGCGGATTAGTGAAGTGGGGTGGGGAACAAATGGAGCATAAATTGCGTCAATATGTAGAGTGGATTGGTTGGGGCGTGCTTATTTTGGGTGTTTTAGCCTACATTATTTACAACATCGCCAATTAATGGCTAAATAGTCTTACTTTTCAAAAGGTTGAATTACAGCTTACTGCAATAGGGATAGCTTGTTAATGCAAAAAGAAACAAAAGACATACTGAAGCGTTCAGCGATTCGTTCTTTGTGGATCGTGGCGATTGTCTTAGCACTATACTTTTTGCAAGGGTGTGGTAACCCGAGGTTAGCGCCAGTAGAGGAGCGGCAGGCCACAGGTAATGGCGCGCAACTCCATAGCTTCTACCCACCTACAGAAGTGGATAACAGTCAGCAGTTCTACGTGGTACAGCCAGCCGACACTTTGTATTCCATTGCTTTTCGCTATGGCTTTGACTATAAAACCCTAGCTGAAGCTAACAATATTGATGCAACCTTTACCATTTACCCTGGCCAGAAGCTGGATTTAGAAAAAGCTAGACAGTTTGAAAGTCAGCGTAATATCGATACGTCACAAATCGCACAGGCCGACGATACTTCAAACAGTGTAGCTGCGAGCCGACGAGGTGTGCAGGAAGTGAGCCGTGAAGCGATTAAGACGGTTGAGCGCCCTGTAACTAAGCCTGACGCGACTAAAACACCAGCAACAAAAACAGAGCCAAAGCGTCAGCCGCGCACTCAACCCAAGTCTCAGCCTAAATCCCAGCCGAAAAAAACTGAAACCGTAAAGCAGAAACCAAAAGCGAAACCTGCAACCACTCAAACCTTTACCAGCCGCCCAGTGAAGTATTGGATGTGGCCCAATATGGGGAAAGTGATTGCCCGTTTTTCTGGTGGCAAAGGCTCTCGGGGCATTGATATCGCGGGTAACATGGGTGAGCCGGTTCGAGCCGCTGCGCCAGGGCTTGTGGTTTACTCGGGGCGTGGCTTACGAGGTTACGGCAACTTAATTATTGTAAAGCACAATAACGACTTCATCAGTGCTTATGCACATAACAAGCGCTTGCTCGTGAAAGAAAACGAGATCATCAAAGCTGGACAAAAAATTGCTGAAATAGGTAATACCGACTCAGATATCCCAAAACTTCACTTCGAAATTCGCTTCAAAGGTAAGCCCGTTGATCCGTTGAGGTATCTGCCTAAGCGGTAATCTCAAT
Source organism: Kangiella taiwanensis (assembly GCF_020005165.1). Classification (GTDB taxonomy): domain Bacteria; phylum Pseudomonadota; class Gammaproteobacteria; order Enterobacterales; family Kangiellaceae; genus Kangiella; species Kangiella taiwanensis. The sequence goes on along the minus strand of NZ_JAHCLT010000002.1, from coordinate 263,674 downwards.
TCTTTTGTTGAGTACTGAGCACTGATTCTATGTCTTTTATATATACAGACTTTTTCAGAAAGACCTTTTCATTAACCTTTATAGTATCTCCCTTTTGCAGACTTTCATTGAGTCTATACTTTCCAATATAGCTCTCTTCAGCAAAGTAATAAGGCTCTAACAGGTAATTCTTCAATTCTTCCAAATTAACCCCCGCCACTTCACCTACAATGAGCTCGGCAATAAAAAGCTCGCCCATCGAGTCTCTGGCTAACGGGTAGTACCTATGTAATATCCAGCCATCTTTATCCTTCAAAGCTTCAATCAGTGCTATTTGGGACTGATAGTAAGGCTCGCACCATTCACCGGAAACAGAATAAACGCTATAAATATTTTGTTCTAACCCTTCAAGATGCTTCTTACTAAAAAAACGAGACTCCTGTATCCCGCAACTATTTGAGTGTTCAATTCGTTTAATGAGTGAGCCTTTGTATTTAAATAATGGTAAGACTTTATCAAAATTTTCCTCTTGTCCATTAAATGAAGCTTCGTGTTTTTGATAAAAATTTGTACTCATATGCTTTGCTATAAAGACAGCTCTGATATTCGGTTGGTGTTTTTCTACATAGCGGGGCGGCTTTGCAAAATAATAGGCTACAACTGATAGAGCTGTTATAAAAAGTCCTAAAAGTACAATCTGTAGAGTTTGTTGTTTCAATTAAACCTACTTTATTACCTTAATCGCCAACGCATGAATATCCGTTTGCATCATGTCGCCTAGGGCGTCGTAGATCATGCGGTGTTGCTGAATCATGCGCTTGCCTTCTAAAGCGTCACTTTTGATGATAACGGTAAAGTGGCCTAGACCGCCTTTGGCGCCTGCGTGACCGATGTGTTTGTGGCTATCGTCAATAATCTCAAGTTGCTCAGGCTGTAGAGCGTCTGCAATCAGTTGCTGCATCTTTTCGATGCGGGCTGTGTTGTCTGGTGCTTGTTGTGTCATTTCTTGTCCAATCTAGTCTTGTCGGGCTTAGGGTAATACTTTCTTGTAAGGCTTCACGGTAACACTGTCGTAAACGCCTGCTTCGATGTAAGGATCGGCATCAGCCCAGTTTTTGGCTGCTTCGAGTGATTCGAACTCGGCTACAATTAAACTGCCAGTAAAGCCTGCTTCACCTGGATCATTGGCATCAATGGCTGGTAAAGGTCCTGCCATGATCAATCGACCTTCGTTCTTCAGTGCTTCTAAACGTTCAATATGTACTGGTCGCGCTTTAGCACGCAATGGCAGGGAGTTTTCAACGTCTACGGAATAAATCATGTAAAGCATTATGGTAGTCTCATTTCAGTATTAGTTAGATGATTCTTCTTCTAAATGCAAATGTTCTTTGAGCATGACGATACTGATAATCAGTAGGCCAAACAGTAACACAAACATGCTAATCAATTTAAAGTAGAACCAGAAGTCGGTGCTAAAGTTGAAAGCAATGTATAGGTTTAAACCGCCATACATTGCTAACACGATAACCCACATCCAGTTAACTTTTGCCAACAGGTTTTTTGGTGCCGTATCCTTAATCAAGCCGCTCGATTTTGTGAGATCTTGAATAACATATTTTCCTGAGGCTAGTTGCCTAATCAAGATAAATAAGGCACCAGCCCATACAGCGATACTGGTTTTCCATTTGATAAAGTCATCATCATCGAAATAGTAGGCGAGGGCAACCAGTGCTAAGCCCACAAAGAAAAGAGCTATGTGGCTTTTTTTAACTTCCTTCTGAGTAAAGTAGTGTACGATCATCTGCACTAAGGTTAATCCACTCCAGATAGCCGCCGCTAAAATGAGGTTCTTGGTGATGAGATATGCGGCAATAAAACCGACAATCGGATAGTTTTCTTTAAAAAACGTCATATAAATACCTGTTAAAATGCATGCTAAGTTTACCTTATCGCAAAAGGTAGGCAAACTAGCGGTAGCAATATTTTGATGACTTTGATGAGTGAGTACTATGTTACGTGATTTGCACAGCCATACCACAGCTTCAGACGGCAGCTTGTCGCCCGAAGAGCTTATACTGCTCGCGCAAGAGCGAGGTGTGGATCAGCTGGCTATCACGGATCATGACTCTGTGGGTTCTATTGCAGAGGCGTTAGAGGTTGCTAAGGAGTATTCGGTAACTGTTATTCCAGGTGTCGAAATCTCCGCTTCTTGGGGTAGTAAAGGGCAAGATACAGTACACATTGTTGGACTTCAGGTTGATCATACTAGCCCAAGTTTGCAGCGTTTCTTGGGTAGTATCCAAGAGAAACGACGAGAGCGAGCTTTGGATATGGGCAAAAAACTTGAAGCGGCTGGTGTCAAAGGGGCGCAGCCGGATATTGAGTACTTTATTGATAGTCAGCCGATGGTCTGTCGAACGCATTTAGCGCAATACCTTTTGGAGCGAGGCGTGGTGAAAAACTTTGGCGATGCCTTTAAGAAGTATTTGGCAAAAGGTGGCAAAGCTTACGTTAAAGATGAATGGTTTGATTTAGAAGATGCTATCGCTATGATTCGAAAGGCTGGTGGGATCCCGGTGCTAGCACATCCTACCCGATACGGTATGGGCTCGAATAAACTCAAACGGTTAATTGAAGAGTTTAAATCAGTGGGTGGGCAAGCTTTAGAAACGTGTTACCCTAATATTCACCCAGGACAGAAAAATTTGTTAGTGGACTGGTGTCGTCAGTTTGAACTGTATGCTTCGCAGGGTTCAGATTTCCATTCGCCTGATAAGCCATGGGCATTGCTAGGGAAGTTTGCCCCTATTCCAGAAAAAGCGACACCGGTTTGGGAATCTCATTCGTGGAGCAATTGCTAATAATAATTGACTAATAATATGACGCAACTTATTGAAATTCATAACGAAACACCTCAGCCAAGATTAATTAGCCAGGTGGTGGCTAAAATTCGCCAAGGGGCTTTGGTAGCTTACCCGACAGATTCAGGCTATGCATTAGGCTGCCATATTGGTGATAAGAATGCCTTGGATCGAATTCGTCGTATTCGTAATTTAGACAAGTCGCACAACTTTACATTGGTCTGTCGTGATTTATCTGAATTAGCGACTTACGCGCGGGTGGATAATGCAGCATTTCGCTTAATCAAAAATAACACGCCTGGGCCTTACACGTTTATCTTGAGGGCTACTGGTGAAGTACCCAATAGGCTAAAGCATCCAAAGAAGAAAACGATAGGAATTCGTGTTCCAGAAACACCGATTACTCAGGCGTTACTGGACGATTTGGGCGAGCCATTGATGAGTTCTAGTTTGATATTGCCTCAGCAGGAAGAAGGGCAGATCCTAGAGCCGTATGAAATTCATGAGCTGCTTAACGGGCGTGTGGATGTGGTCATTGATGGTGGCTACTGTGGACACGAGCCAACGACCGTGATTGATTTGACCTCTGGGTATCCAGAGGTCGTTCGTGAAGGCGCTGGCGATAGCTCTGCCTTTGAGTAACATCTCAACTGATAAATACCGCGGTCAAGCCGCGGTATAACAGTTTCTCTTAACACTTCTCACCGCTAAATTCTTCGTTCATAGCCTTCTTAAGATCTTCGTCGCTAACATCTTTAACGCGATGAGCAATTGACCAGTTGTGACCAAAAGGGTCAACAAAAGCTGCATAACGATCGCCCCAGAAGGTATCTTGTGGTTCCATTTTTGAAGTTGCGCCAGCGTCTATTGCTTGCTTGAATGCTTCATCACAGCTTTCGACGTAACGATGGATGGTGACTGGACTGCCGCCAAGGGATTTTGGCGACATTGACTTTCCCTCTGGGTTAAACTCAGGAAAGTCATCTACAAGGAAAATATAACCATCGTCGATCTTTAAGCAGGCATGCATGATCTTTTCACCATTGGGGCCTGGGACTCGCTGTAACTCTTCAGCACCAAACGCCTTTTGATAAAAAGCGATGGCTTCTTCGCATGGGTCACAGACCAAGTGTGCTATAGGTGCTTTTAATTCAACTTTTTGATCACTCATTAAATATACTCCTTTATCATTTAGTTTGACGATCAGAGCTCTACGATAGGGGTAAAACCACCCCAAAACATGCGCATACCATCAAACGGCAAGTTTTTCGGATCCATCATGTCGGCGAGCCGCGGATCCTTCATGACCTTTTCGTTGATTTCATCGCGTGCTTGACGTGATTCATAAAGAATATAAGAGAAGATAACCGTTTCACCTTCTTCAAGTTTCACGCTTTGACCAAACGAGGTGACTTTCCCATCGGGTACATCGTCAGCTTTAGCTTCGACGACCTTCAGGGCACCGTACTCTTTCCAAACCTTGCCAGCGCGTTGCGCCATTTCAATGTATTCGTCCAATTTATCTTTAGGTACCGGTAATACATATCCATCAATATAAAATGACATAGTCGATCTCCTTATTTCTCATGTTGGGGAAAGGGGTTTTGCCATGCAGGCAATTGCATCATGTTGTCATGCCAGCGCTTAATTTCAGTAAATTCTTCAAGGGGAATCTTCGCTTCTTCTGCGTAAGGCAGCATAGCGCCGACTGAAAAGTCAGCCAGCGTTAAAGTGTTACCTACTAAATAGTCTTTGCCTCTGAGGTGCTGATTAAGAATTTCAGCGTAGTGTTTAAACTCTTTTTCGTTTTGCTCAATGGCTTCAAGGCTCGGTTCTCCAAAGCCATACTTAGGCTTAATAATGTGCTCAAAATAATAAACGCCAATCGCTGGAAGGAAATGATCCATATCCCAACTGAGCCAGCGCATCACATCGACTTGGCGATGATCCGTCGGCCATAAGTCTGATTTAGCTTCACGAGCGAAGTGGCACATAATTGCTATGGATTCCCAGATATTTCCTTGAGAAGTCTCTAGAAGCGGGACTTTTCCGTTAGGGTTCTTTGATAAAAACTCAGCAGTTTTGTGTTCGCCTTGACCAAGGTCGACTCGGACAAACTCAATAGGAATGTGTAAATGCTTTGCTACAGCGCAGGTTTTATAGCAGTTAGCGGTTTCCTCGTAATACAGCTTCATGCTGACTCCTTATTGTCTGTGGGGGCCTCATTAAGTGAGGTTTGCACGGCTTTCCAAGCAGGGTAGGCCTCCTTGAGCTTTTGACGACCTTGTTTGGTTAATTGCCAAGCTCTGACGCGAGCATCTTCAGTGGTCGCAGGCGTAATCCAACCTTTTTTCTCCATCACGGCAGCGCCTCGCGTCATGGTCGTACGTTCTAATACCAAAAACTCCGCCAACTCGGTGACGGGAGTAGGGCCTTTGAGCTTTAGCGTTGCTAACACTGAAAACTGAGTTGCTCTTAAGCCATGCGGCCGAAGTTTTTCCTCATACAGCCGGGTGATCGCACGAGCTTTGCGGCGTGCTTCTAAACAGTAGCAATCCTTAGTCTCGTAGAACTCAGGATAAGATTGGTCTTTGGCATTGCTCATAAATTAAGTGTATATACACGTAGCTGTGTTTGTCAAGAATTGTTTGTTTTATGAACAATAGATGATAGCCAGTCGACGTTTGCCTTAATTTCAGCGTCACAAAATACAGAAATATAGCGTTTTGGAATGTTCTCGTTATAATGGACGGTCTGAATAAATTTATATAAAAAGCTACTTCAAGGATTTCCATTGAGTTCGATATCTGTTGGCCAAAAGCGCGTTCTATCCGGCATGCGTCCTACGGGACCATTACACTTAGGGCATTACCATGGGGTTTTAAAGAATTGGGCACAAATGCAGCATGAGTATGAGTGCTTCTTCATGGTGGCTGATTGGCATGCCTTGACCACTAACTACGACGATACCTCGCAAATCGAAGGGTACGTATGGGATACGGTGATCGACTGGTTAGCGGCGGGTATTAATCCAAGCTCATCGACTATTTTTGTGCAGTCAAAGGTGCCTGAGCATGCTGAACTTCACCTATTGATGTCGATGACCACGCCATTAGGCTGGTTAGAGCGGGTTCCGACCTATAAAGAGCAACAAGAAAAGCTGCAAAACAAAGACTTATCGACCTACGGATTTTTAGGCTATCCTTTGTTACAGGCTGCTGATATTCTGGTTTACCGCGCGGGCAATGTTCCGGTGGGCGCGGATCAGGTGCCGCACGTAGAAATGACACGGGAAGCAGCTCGTCGATTTAACCATTTTTATGGTAAAGAGCCTGGCTTTGAGGAAAAGGTAGCGGAAGCCATCAAGAAGATGGGCAAGAAAAACGCTAAGTTATACAAAAGCTTACGCAAAAAGTTCCAAGAAGAGGGCGATCAGTCTTCGCTGGAAACAGCGCAAGCCTTGGTCGAAAGCCAAGCCAATATTTCACTGAATGACCGTGAGCGTTTGTACGGTTATTTGGATGGTGCAGGTAAAGTTATTCTGCCTGAGCCTAAAGCGCTACTGACACCGGTATCCAAAATGCCAGGACTTGATGGGCAAAAGATGTCCAAATCGTATGGCAATGCGATTTCGATGCGTGAGCCGCGTGAGTCAGTAGAGAAGAAAATCCGCACCATGCCAACGGATCCCGCGCGTGTCCGTCGCGATGATCCTGGCAACCCAGAGAAGTGCCCTGTGTGGGAATTTCATAAAATCTACTCGTCCGATGAAGTTAAAGAGTGGGTTCAAAAAGGTTGTACGTCAGCCGGAATCGGTTGTGTCGAGTGTAAACAGCCCGTTATAGATGGGGTTTGCGCAGAGCAGCAGCAGTTCCTAGAGCGTGCAAAAGAATACGAAGAAAGCCCTGAAATCGTGCGAAACATTGTTTCTGAAGGTTGTGACAGAGCGCGTGACGTAGCGCGTGAAACGATGGATGATGTTCGTCAGGCCATGGGCTTATCTTATAAATAAGATATACAACGATCACTGAGACCAATAGATGACTGAGCAAACAGGTGAAGTAGACAACGAGCAGCAGACCCAACAGGAGCATCCTGGGTCTGACCATGTTCAGGAAGAAATGCCGTTTGCCTTAGTTGATGGTGAAAAGGTCGAAGAATTTCCCCAGGATTTATATATTCCTCCAGATGCATTAGAAGTTTTCTTGGAAGCTTTTGAGGGGCCTCTGGATTTACTGCTTTATTTAATTAAACGCCAAAATGTAGATATCCGTGACATTCCCATTGCCCACATTACCGAGCAATACATGGAATATGTGGAGTTAATGAAAGCTTTTCAGTTGGAGTTAGCCGCAGAATATTTGGTGATGGCGGCGATGCTGGCAGAAATTAAAAGTCGCGTGTTGCTACCTCGACCACCTGCGGAAGATGAGGATGAGGATGATCCTCGTGCGGATTTAATCCGCCGGCTGCAAGAGTATGAGCAGTTTAAGAAGGCTGCGGAAGATATGGATGAGTTACCGCGTATGGGGCGTGATGTGTATCAGGTTAGTGCCAAAAAGCCGGATATGAACATCATAAAGCCAGAGCCTGAAGTCGACATGAAAGAGTTATTAATTGCTCTTCGCGATGTCTTAAAGCGTGCGGAAATGTTTTCAAGCCACCAAGTTAAATTTGAGGCATTGTCAGTTCGTGAACGCATGGGTAAAGTGTTGGAGCGAATTTCAGCACAATCGTTTACTGACTTCGCTAAACTGTTTGACCCAGAAGAAGGGCGTGCTGGTGTTGTGGTAACGTTTTTAGCGATTATGGAACTAGCAAAAGAATCTCTGCTCGAGATTATTCAAAGTGAAGGCTATGGTCCGATTCATGTGCGTGCTAAAACTAGCGGCAGCATGGAGGGAGAGGATGACATTGAAGAAGCATTGGCAGAAGTAGAAACGACAAGCGATCAAGCATGAGTATGAATATAGAAAAAATTAAGTGCATTATTGAAGCTGCGCTACTGGCTGCAGGAAGTTCGTTATCGAAAGAGCGCATGGTGGAGTTGTTCGCCGAAGAAGAAAAGGTCAAAACATCTGATATTACTAAAGCGTTAGATGCCCTAATTCAAGAGACAGAAGGCCGCGGTGTTGAGCTGGTAGAGGTTGCCACAGGCTATCGCTATCAGGCGCGTCAGGACTACGCAGAGTGGATTGCTCGGTTATGGGAAGAGCGTCCTTCACGCTATTCTAGAGCATTGCTAGAAACTTTATCACTCATAGCCTATCGTCAGCCGACAACCCGTAGTGATATTGAACAGGTTCGTGGTGTTGGCGTAAGTTCGTCTATTATCAAAACCTTATTAGAGCGTGAATGGATTCGTGTGGTGGGGCATCGAGATGTGCCTGGCAAGCCTGCGTTATACGCAACAACCAAATACTTTTTAGACTATTTTGGATTAAAGAGCTTGGACGAGTTGCCTTCTTTAGCTGAAATTAAAGATCTGGATAACTTAAATCCAGAGCTCAAATTTGATGGTGATGAAGAAGCGGCTAATAGCTCAGAAAGTGAACAAGAAGTCGACGCTGATGATACTAACCATGCGGAGCAAGAAGCTGAAGAAGAAACTGGTGAGGAGCACTATAGCGATGAACAGTCGAGTGTAGAGGTTTCTGAGGGTGCGGGCTCTGATGAGGATGATGCGCCTCAAGAGCATATTGACGATGAATCTGACGGAGCAGAAGAAGATAGCAACGCTCAAGAGGCAGAAGTAGGCTCTAGTGAAGGTGAAGAAGAAAGTGACGCCAGCCTCAAGCCGACAGAGCTTCATTAACTTTGATGCTGAATAGTAATATTTGCTAAGCCTATCTAAGTATTTACCCCACACTTTTAATACAATAGGCACAACAATAAGAAAAACACTCCGTATGATTAACGCCACAAATTGGGGGTTGGCTTGAGTATATTAGACAAGATTCGCTCTTCCTTATCATCAGGACGCACAGACAGTGCTGATGATGAGTCAAGTAATGTCGAAAGGCGAAGAAAAAAGCGTGTTAATGCCCGTCCGGGCACAAAAATGTTAATCATTGACGACTCGAAAACCATATGTACTTTGCTTAAAAAAATGTTGGTTCAGAATCAGTATGAGGTTGGAATCGCCCTCGATGGTGAAACTGGACTCAGGTTAGCCAAAGAGCACCAGCCCGATCTGATCTTTCTCGATATTGTTTTACCGGGAATTAATGGTTTCCAAGTCCTTCGGCAATTACGTAAGGATCCCAAAACTCAGCACATCCCGGTCATCATGATCAGTGGCAACGTTTTGGCGACGGAAAAATATTATGCGGAACGTATAGGAGCCGATGACTTTATGAAGAAACCTTTCTCACGTTATGAGGTGTTCCACCGTATCGAGAACTTTATTGGCCTAGATAAGCGTATCAGGCGCATCGTTTCATAAAGACCTTATCCAAAAATAAGTGCAGTTATCCTCGACTGCACGCCTCTAAACCCCTAAAATTGCCTTATTACTGATACTAAATAACCTTTTATGACCAACCAAAGAGCTAACAAGTCCGAAAAGTTGCAAAAAATTCTCGCTAATGCTGGCTTAGGTTCACGCCGAGAGATTGAGAAATGGATTGCGGACGGCAGAGTCAGTGTTAATGGCTCAATCGCGGATTTAGGCGAGCGTGCTACCGATAAAGATACTATCCGAGTTGACGGCCGAGTGATTAAGATCAAGCCATCAGAGGAAGTCTATACACGGATCATCGCATATCATAAGCCATTGGGTGAAGTGTCGACTCAGAAAGATCCTGAGGGGCGTCCGACCGTATTTGAAAAACTTCCTCGAACTAGCTTTGGCCGTTGGATCAGTATTGGTCGCTTAGATATTAATACGACAGGTCTTTTACTGTTTACGAATAATGGCGAATTGGCGCACCGTCTGATGCATCCTTCTTATCAGGTTGAACGAAAATATGCCGTGCGCATTCATGGTGAAGTGACCGACGAGATGCTGAAAAACCTAAGAGAGGGTGTACTGATTGATGGCGATATGTGTCAGTTTAACTACATCCAACCTGGCGGTGGAGAAGGGGCTAATCAGTGGTATGAGGTTGGTTTGTCGGAAGGCAAAAACCGAGAGGTCAGAAAGTTGTGGCAATCACAAGACGTCGACGTCTCAAGGCTTATTCGTATAGAGTATGGGCCGGTAGATCTGCCAAAAAGCTTGAGCCGTGGCCGCTGGATGGATTTGAGTGAAGAACAAATTCAGAAAGTCGCTGATTTAGTTAAGCTTGATGTGAAACCACGCAAAAGCCAGCCTAAGCCTAAAAGCAGTAAGCGTAAAAATATTTGGAAAAAAGGGTAGTTTGACTATCGTTTAGTCATCAAACTGTCACATTACCTAGGTGTGGCTGTGATGCAGATTTGCTATATTTGATAAGTCATTTTTGATTCGGCTATCGTATATGGACAAGGCTTCTACCCAACCGTCACAATCTGCTAACTCAGTAGCAGACATAAAGGCGTTAACTTTTGAAAAGCTTGAGGGAATGAACCTGACTAACCCGAGTCACTACTTGAACCGAGAGTTGAGCCTACTCGCTTTCAATTGGCGAGTATTACAGCAAGCTCTTGACCTCAGTATTCCACTACTGGAACGTATTCGCTTTATCTTCATTTGCAGTAACAACCTTGATGAATTCTTTGAAGTTCGTGTCGCTGGGCTACGCCATGACTTGGCTCGAGGTGATACCAAGCCGAGTCTGAATGGCGCGTCAACTGAGCAAGTCTTAAGAGATATTAACGAACGTGCCCATGCGTTAGTTGATGAGCAATACCGGATTTTTAATGAAGAGCTATTGCCTAAATTGGCTGAGGAGTCGATCCAATTTCTACCGTCACATGAGTGGAATGATGAGCAATATAAGTGGTTAAAAAAATACTTTAAGCAACAAGTCATGCCTGTGATTAGTCCGATCAGCCTTGATTTAACTCATCCTTTCCCACGACTCGTTAACAAGAGTTTGCATTTCCTACTGCACCTACACGGTAATGATGCCTTTGGTCGAGATCTTGAGTATGCGGTATTACACATGCCTCGATCGTTGCCCAGAATTATTGAGCTTCCAGAAAAAGTGGGTGGTTCGAAAGAGCACAACTTTGTTTATTTGTCGTCGATTATTTCAGAATTTGCTGAAGACTTGTTTCCTGGGATGGATATTCATGGCTGTTATCAATTCCGTCTAACGCGAGATAGTGATTTACTACTCGAAGAAAATTCTATTGAAGATTTGGCAAGTGCTTTAAAGCGTGAACTTCAGTCGAGAAACTTCGGTGCTGCTGTACGGTTGGAAGTGGGGAAGTCTTGCCCCAACAAGATCGTTAATTTCCTTTTGCAAAAGTGTAATTTAACGCCTGATGAGCTTTACCGTGTCGATGGACCGGTCAATTTAAACCGTCTTATGTCCTTGCCGGAGTTAGTTGATAGACCAGATCTGAGGTTTAGTGGTTTTACTCCGAAAGTACCAGGTGAGATTGCTCGCCGAGGTGTGTTTGAGGTCATGGCTGAGCGTGATATTTTGTTGCATCACCCTTATCAAAGCTTCCAGCCCGTGGTGGACCTAGTCCGGCAAGCGGCTAGTGACCCATACGTCTTAGCGATTAAACAGACGCTGTATCGTACAGGAAGCCAGTCAGCCATTGTCGAGGCGTTAATTGAGGCTTCTCATGCCGGTAAGGAAGTAACAGCTGTCGTTGAGTTAAGAGCTCGTTTTGATGAGGCTGATAATATTGAGCTTGCCCAAAAACTCCAAGAGGCTGGGGTGTTGGTGGTTTATGGTGTCGTGGGTTACAAGACGCACGCTAAAATGACTCTGGTGGTTAAAAAAGAAGAAAAAAGTAAAAAGCTCACACGATTTGTTCATTTAGGCACGGGTAACTATCATGCAGGAAATGCTCGGCTTTATACCGACTACAGTTTATTAACCTCGAACCCCGAGATGTGTGAAGATGTGCATAAGGTCTTCCAGCAGCTGACAGGAATGGGCAAGGTTTATGAGCTCAACCAGTTATGGCATGCACCATTTACCTTGCATAAGAACATACTCGCAGCCATTGACGGAGAGACAAAAAACGCTTTAGCAGGGAAGGAAGGGCGAATGATCATAAAGCTCAACTCCCTTACTGACCAGTCCCTTATTGAAGCGTTATACCGAGCGTCAATTGCTGGAGTTAAGATTGACTTGATCATTCGAGGGGTATGCTGCTTGTCGCCTGGTATTAAAGGCGTGTCTGAGAATATTCGAGTCCGTTCAATTATTGGGCGTTTCCTTGAGCATTCACGGGTGTACTATTTCTATAATGATGGTGAGAAAAATTTATATGCAGCTTCTGCTGATTGGATGGAGCGTAACCTTTACCATCGTGTTGAAACGTGCTTCCCAATCCTACAGGCAGACATAAAAAAACGCATGCTAGACGAACTGTCATTGATGCTTAAGGATACCCAGCAAAGCTGGATATTACAGGCTGATGGCGAATATCGTCTGGAACCGTCAAAAAACACTAAGCCTAAAGTTCAGCAACAATTGCTTGAGCGTCTTTCGCGTTAGAAACGCATTACACTACACCTCTTTTAAGTAACTATATCGTCGCGCGCTTACGAATCTAGAGTATGTATTGTTAGCCTGATACCGTGATACTCAAGGTAAGCGGCCTCGCGATTAAGCTCGGCTATCACAAGCTGGTGCTCTTCGGCCCAAGAGCTAGGGATGTTGATGGTTAACCCATGGTTGACATCAGCTTTGAATGTTAATGTCTGAATATTGTGTGTGTCACGTTTGACATTAAACAGAATCGCCAAACGCAATATTTGGACCACAGAAAGTAAGGCGGATTGCGGGTCGTACTTATTGTCCAACTGCTCAACAAAAAGCTTTTTCTTTTGATTGGCTATGATGGCAGCTAAAGAGTCCTTCGTTTGTTGGCTAAACCCCGGCATGTCTGCGTATTGAACAATATAGGCACTATGCATTCTTAGCTTCGAAAAGCTGATGGATAAACCGATTTCGTGCAACTGACAAGCCCAATCAAGATAGTTCTTGTAGATAGGATCGTATATTCCCCATAGATCAGCCGTTTGGTCGAATATCAGTTGTGCGCTTTGCTGAACCTGATGAGCGTGCTCTTGATCGACGTTAAACCGTTTCATTAAACTAAAAGCTGTTTGGTGACGTATATCATTCCCTTTGAGTTCTTCAGCTAACTCTAACAAAATGCCTTCCCGTAGGGATGCATCAGCGATATGCATTTTATCAATATCAAGTGTTTCAAAAAGGCCGTAAAGAATAGCTACGCCGCAAGCAAATGTACTTTTACGACTTTCGGTTAAACCAGAAAAACTGACATGATCGAAATGACCAATTTCAATCAGTTTTTGTTTCAAGAACTTTAAATGCTCAAAGGTAATAAAGCCTTGAGCGAGATTTAAGTTGGTTAAAACTTTATAGATCGATTCGATACTGCCAGATGAGCCTAGGCAATGTTCCCAGTTACCAGCGCGATAGAACTTTTTAACCTCAGAGACTTCAATAGCCGTATTAATCACGGCTTGATTAAAGTTTTGTTCGTTGATGACGTCATTTGGGAAGAATTTTTTGGTTGTTACACATCCAAGTCCGAGGCTATCTAACACTTCGGATTCAAACTGTTCACCTAATATAATCTCTGTACTACCCCCGCCAATATCAATCACTAAAGCACGCTTGAGGTCGGGATGATTGTGCGACACACCGTCATAGATCAAGCGAGCCTCTTCGCGACCGGGTAAAATATCAATGCTGTGATTGAGTATTTGCTCAGCTTGCTTAACAAACGTTGAGGCGTTAACGGCTTTGCGCAGCGTAAATGTGCCGACGACAGTAACAAATTGACGATCAATATCTTGAATACGCTCAGCAAAGAGCTGTAAGCAGTTTAGTCCGCGCTGAATAGCTTCGTCGGAAAGAATATCGTTCTGGTCTAGTCCTGCGGCTAGCTGAACCTTTTCTTTTAAGCGACTGATGACGCGAAGTGTGTGCCCATCAAACTCTGCAACAGCTAAGTGAAAGCTATTGGAGCCAAGATCTATTGCAGCAAACTGTACTGGGACAGCTGACTCTACTGTGGAGTCAGCCGTTGTTGCTTTATGTAAACTGAGGTTCTTCAAGCATGCTTCCTTGTATCGAGCTTAAGCTTTTTTGATGAAATCTCTAGCGTCAATGGCTTGTCCGTTAGCTGCTTTCGACGCGTCATCCATTAACCACAAGTAGGCAGGCATGATGTCTTCAGGTGTTGGTAATGTTTCAGGATCTTCGCCAGGATAAGCGTTTGCTCGCATTTTGGTCCGAGTTGCGCCTGGGTTAATGCTATTCACACGGACATTGCTAGTCTCAAGCTCGTCAGCTAATGTCTGCATCATGCCTTCATTTGCAAATTTAGAGGCTGCGTATGCACCCCAGTAGGCTCTTCCTTGGCGACCTACACCTGAAGAGGTGAATACTAACGATGAGCTTTTCGATTTTTTCAGTAGAGGGATGCAGTATTTTGTCAGTAAAAAGGGTGCATTAACGTTGATCTGCATGACTCGCATCCAAGTTTCGTCATCAAAGTGCTCATAAGGGCTTAATAGTCCCAAATCACCGGCATTGTGTAGCAATCCGTCTAAGCGACCAAATTCTTTCTCGATAACTTCCGCGACCTTTTGGTAGGTCTCAGGGTTATTGTCTTGTAAATTTACAGGTAAGTAGGCGGGTTGCGGATAACCTAACGCCTCAATTTCATCATAGACTTTCTCTAGTTTACGCGTATCTCGGGACAATAGAACCACCGTTGCCCCGTTATTTGCATACTCAAGAGCGACTTCTTTGCCGATTCCGTCTGTTGCTCCAGTGACCAAAATGATTTTATCTTGAAGAAAGTTGTCGTTAGGTTGGTAGTTTTGCATGAAAAAGTCTTAAAATGGTTGGATTATTCAGTAAAGTTATTTTACCTTACTTACCTATAAACTGGTAGACAAGCGAAAAATTAGGAAATTCCATGGGCAAGCGAATCGCAGTTGTTGAAGACGAACCATTGTTACAACAAAACTATAGCATGGCTTTAAAAAAGTCCGGCTACGAAGTCGTAGTTTACGAAACGAAGCAAGAAGCAGAAACGGCTTTTGCTAATCGTCTACCTGATTTAGTTTTATTGGATATTGGCCTGGGAAATGAGCATGAAGCAGGGTTTGAGATCTGCCGTAGTTTGCGCCAAAAATCGACCCAGTTACCCATCATCTTTTTGACGGCCTTAGACAGTGATTTAGACATTATCTCTGGATTACGCTTAGGTGCTGATGATTATTTGACCAAGGATATCAGCTTACCGCATCTCTTGGCCCGAATTTCAGCACTATTTCGTCGCTTAGACTCTTTGCAGACCGCTCCTAATGCGAATGCCATTCATGAAGTAGGTTCTCTTGAGATTGATAACGAGCGCTTAAGTGTGAAATGGAACGGCCAGTTAGTCGATTTAACGGTCAGTGAGTTTTGGATCGTCAACGCGTTAGTGTCTCGTCCGGGTCATGTTAAAAACCGTGAGCAATTGATGCAGGCGGTAAAAGCTGTTGTCGATGATAGTACCATTACGTCTCACATTAAGCGCATCCGCCAAAAGTTTCAGCGTATCGACAAAGAGTTCGATTCTATTGAGACGGTTTATGGGATGGGTTATCGCTGGAATCAAGCTTAGTTGGTATAGTCTTTACTGATGAAATCTTTATCTCTCAAATGGCGCATTTTATTGATCAGCTGTGTATTTTTGCTGATCCCGCTAGCGAGTTGGTTGATTGACAGTAAGTTTGAGAGCGACTTAGAGAGAGATAATTTCCAGCAAACCATTCAACAGGCAAATAACCTACGCAGTTTCTTTGAACAGTTAATTCAGCATGATAATAATTTTAGACAAAAGCTTGATACTAATGGTGTGAAGCCTAGTTTACAGGTCGCGCTCCGTGAAACGGGTATTCTAGTCGATGGTTTTTCAGACGAATGGTATCCCTATCATGGTTTTAGTACTAGCATCCAGAACTTTGGTCAAAAGGCTGAGCTGAATTTGGTTGAAGACCAGCAGCACTTTTTTCTGCTACTTAAGGTCGAGGATGATGACATCATTTATCGGAAAAGGCTCGATATGACCGGGCTATCGGATAAGGTTGAGTTACAGCTTGATGGTTATCGACTACAGTTTTCACCGCAATCGCCAGGTCGTGTTTCTGCGTTACGCCAAACCAGTAACGGTTTTATAGACATCAATTCGGTGTATGCGGTTTGGCAGGAGTCAACGCGAGGATATCAACTTGAAGTCCGACTGCCACGTGATCTAGTAGGGACAATGTTCAGTGCAGAAATTCATGATGTAGATAACGGCAATGCTGGTCCAGAGCTACAGGGCTTGTATTCATTTACAAATTTCGAACAAGTTACGCTTAATAGCATGTTGAATGTCGGGGCCCTATCTCGCCTGAGTGCAGATGATTATCGAGTCATGGTAACGAATCTGTCTGGTGATATTGTCTATAGCTATGGCCAGCCTCATCAGGATATTAAAGGACATTGGCGTAATAAACTTTGGTTAAATGACCTAAGTCCGATAGAAACCAGAGGAAGTAAGGTCAGCTTATCCAGCGAAGAGTTAGACAAAACATTGCAAGGCCAAGCTCAGGAGCAATTAATCAGTGAAGGAAAGCTTACGGCATATTCAAGAATACTTGAACCATTGTATGATGGAGAGCAAGTCGTTGGGGCTTTGATTTTAGAGTCATCAGCAATCAACCAAAAGTTATACCTACGTGATTTCTGGTTACGCATGTTGCTCTTAATGCTGCTATTCTGGGTATTGATGGTGTGGTGGTTATACCGCTCCAGTAAAGACTACAGTCGCCGTATTGTTGAGCTTCGAGATATTACCGAGGAGGCTGTCTCGGAACAGGGCCAAATTCGCCATGTCATCGAACGAGAAGAATACTATGATGATGAAGTCGCCGATCTGACAAACACTTTCTCACATCTGACAACTCGCTTGAAGCAGCATCACGATTATCAGGAAAAACTAGTCGCAAGACTTAACCATGAACTGCGCACACCCATCGCGATTATTCGCAGCTCGTTAGATAACTTAAGCATTGAAAACTTATCGGAACTTGATGCACAGATGCTACAGACTGCACAGTCGGGTGCGAGTCGCATGAGTCAAACTTTGAGTCGTCTCAGTGAAGCAACTCGATTAGAGCAGGCGATTAAGAGCGCTGACAAACACACGTTCGATATGATATCAGTGCTGCGTGACTTGACTAGGGCATATGCGACTAACTGGCCAGAGCATCGCTTCGAATTTATATCAGAATTAAGTGACGTCGAATTGAAGGGATCTCGTGATCTTTTTGTGCAAATGGTGGATAAATTAATCACAAATGCTGTTGATTTCGATGATAAATCTAACCCGATAAAGCTTGAGCTTAAGACTGAAGAGTCTCGGCTGGTATTTGAAGTCAGCAACCGTGGCCCCGTGATTGATAAGAAAGCGCTTAAGTCAGTATTTAGCTTAATGCATTCCAGTAGAAAAAACTCAGGTGGGCACTTGGGGCTAGGTCTGTATCTTGCAAAACTTATTGCTAACTATCATAACGGGCATATCGTTGCGAGAAATCATGCTGACCAAGGTGGGGTAAGCATTGTCATTAGCTGGAAAAATAAATATTTTACCGATTGAGCTTTCTGAATTATTATGGTGTTAGGAAGCCTTTATGGAAAAAGACAAAAGAATCACACACCACCAAGAGCTGTTACTGGAAGTTTCGCGAGATCTTCTGAATAGCGACTCAGTACAGCAGACTGCTGACATTATCGTTAAAGCTTTATACTCGAGTATTAAAAGCTTTGACTGTGCCTTTTTTCGCTTCGAACCTGCGCATAATCAACTGATCTGCATCTCCTATGCTAGTAATGACTCAAAGCAAAGCTTTAAACTAAAGCCAATTATGATAGGCGCTGGTGTGGTCGGGCATGCGGCTATGAACCAGGAGTCGATATTAGTGGCGCATAGCTCAGATTGTGATTACTGGCTCCAGTATTTAGATAATACCTGCTCTGAATTAACTGTACCTGTTGTTTACAACAAACAGCTGATAGGGGTTATAGATCTTGAAGATGAAAGGCAAGGGTACTTTTCAACATCACATCAATCGTTAGTAGAGGCAGTCGCTGATTTAGTTTCAGCACATTTAAGTACACAGATTCAAACAGAAAAGCTTCAGGGCCAATTCAGTCAATTACAACACCACAGCCAAGGTATTAATGAGAAAGAGAGCCAACAGCGTCTTATTCTTGATAACATTGTTGATCCTGTATTTGTATTGGATGGGGCATGTAAAATTATCGATATGAATGACAGTGCATCGCTGCTACTTGGAGCTTCTAAGAATGAACTTACTGGTCAAAAGATTCAGCTCTATGAAACTGCTGCAGATGGTAGTAATACCTTACCTTTTTATAAAAAAACGTCTTTTCAGTCACCAACCATCCTTAATGTTGTTTATACCTCTGTATCAGGCATCCCAAAAGAATACGAGTTAGCCATCAATAAACAAAGTGACAATAGATTTATCACCTCGGCAAGAGAAACTCAGTACAGAGAGGATTCTTTTCTAGAGCTTAAAAGCAGTCGAGAGTTTTTAAGAGAAGTCTTAAAAACCACTCCAGATATAGTTTATAGCTTTGACTTAGAACGTGATCAGTTTGTTTTAGGGCAGAGAAGACTATCAAAAATGCTTGGCTACCCAGAGCGCCACTTTTCTGGCTGGAAAGATATTCTTTCCTTAGTTCACCCTGATGATCTCCCTAGCTTGTTAGAAAGAGGGGAGAATATACTTAACTCCTCCAAAGGTGATGTGGTTTTTTCAGAAGCGCGATTAAAGCATAAGACCGGGAAGTATCTTTACTTACAAAATTACGCGGTGGTCTTTCGAAGAGCTGACGATGGAACTCCTATTTCTGAAATCGGCACGGTGAGGAATATCACCGAGCGCAGGGAATTGAAGAAAGAGATCCGTCGGAGAGATCATTATTATAAGTCATTAGTCGAGAATGCATTCGATGGTATTGCTTTATACAATGCAAAAGGTTTTTTGAACTTTGCTTCTGTAAGCGCCCAAAAACTATTAGAGTACGAAGAAAATGAAATCTTGGGGAAGAGTGGCTTAGAGTTTATACATCCAGACGATCTCCCTATAGCCCGCTCGGCTTGGGAACGGGTTATGTCTAGCCCTGGTAATGTCGTGCGGATACCTGAATATCGTATTCTTAAAAAAAGTGGTAGCCCTGTTTGGGTGGAAAACACTCTTGTGAACCTATCACAAGACAGGCACGTCCAAGGGGTGGTTAGTAACTTCAGAGATATAAGCCTCAGAAAGCTGTCCGAAATGTCTTTGCATCGTTTGTCTAACTTCGATCAGTTAACTGAACTGCCGAACCGTAACTCGTTAGTCAGGTATTTAGAGCAAACACTTTCTGTAAAGAATTATAATTTTAAATCGTTATCACTAATCTACTTCGATATTGTGAAGCTGCATTTAGTGAACAATGCCCACGGGAACACTGTTGGCGATGAAGTGATCAAACAGGTTTCAAATACTTTAGGCAGTTATAGCGATGCTTTTGCTTTTCTATCCAGAGCAGGAGATGACGAGTTTGCTGCAATAGTTCTTGATACCGATAACCTGAGTATCACTAAAACTATTGAAAAAATCATGTCATCTTATAACAACATGACTTCGGTAATGGGGCATGAAGTTAAAATCAATCTTAGAGCAGGTATCGTTTCATACCCTCAGGATGCTAATAATGCAGAAGAGCTTTTAGTTTTAGCCGAAAATACGGTTAAACAATTAAAAAGAGGAACAGAACCTTTTTCTTTTTACCACCAAAGTGAAACGGTTAATGCGAAAGAGCGTTTTAAAATTGAAAAAGATATTATTCACGCCATTGCTCTTGACCAGTTCACTTTAGCCTACCAACCGGTACTGTCTCCATACACTGGGAAAATACATTATTTTGAGGCACTACTGAGATGGAAGCATCCTGAGCTTGGTTATATTCCCCCTGATAAAATCATCAATATTGCCGAAGAAAGTAATTTAATACACTCGCTAACCGATTGGGTCTTAGAGTCAGCTATCAAGCAGGTCAAAAGCTGGAAAGAGCATGGTTATTATTTGAAAGTCGCTATAAATATCTCTCCTAAAGATTTTTTGCGAGATAATCTAGTTTCTACATTACAGTCACTACAAAATAAGTACGATGTTTCATCTCAACATATTGGAATCGAAGTCACTGAGAGTGCAGCGATGATTGATACTGGCAAGTCCAAAGCAATTTTAACTGAGCTAAAAAATATGGGGATTACTACGGCGCTGGATGACTTTGGTACAGGATACTCCTCTATCAGTCTTTTGGCTAACCTACCTGTCGCTAAGGTGAAAATTGACAAATCATTCGTTGATAGCTTAGGCAAAGAAGAGCCTTCTCATGAGAATGGCGTTGATAACAATGTCATTGTTGAAAACATTCTTAGACTTGCAAAAAGTTTTAACCTGACCTCTGTAGTAGAGGGGGTGGAGACGATGGAGCAAATAAAGTTATTAATGAGCTACGGCTGTGATTATGTGCAAGGCTATCTATATTCAAAGCCTTTATTTCCTAATGAGCTTTTGAAATACCTTGAAACGCACAAAGCTAACCAAATTTCTGAGCAAGCATAGACATAAGCTCCCTAGGCTGCTCTAAAGTTAGATCTGCCTCCCAACGATCAGTATCATCATCTGGTGTGATGTAACCCCACTTGGCAAGCACCGTTTTCATACCTGCAGCGCGACCAGCAGCGATATCTCTTTCAGCATCACCGACATAAATGCATTGTGTTGGTATTAATCCTGCTTCTTTGCAGGCTGCAAATAGCGGGGCGGGATTAGGTTTTCTTGGTTCAATAGTATCTCCGCTGACCACGGTAGATGCTTCTTTGTCTAAGCCTAGCGCATTCAGTAATGGCTTTGTCAGGAATTCCGGCTTATTCGTCACAATACCCCATTGAATGTTTGCCGTTTTGAGTTTGTGGAGGAACTCCGCTAAACCGTCAAAAAGCTTTGTTCGAACAGCGATGTTCTCACCATAAATATGAAGATACTGTTCCCGCATCGCGTTAAAGTTGGTGTCGTGAGTGTCAATACCAAAACCAATACGCAACATAGCAATGGCGCCGTGAGACACATAAGGACGTATTTCAGAGTAAGGCAAAGGCGCTAGTTGATGCAGCTCTCTCTGAATATTTAACGCTAGGGCCATGTCAGGAGCGGTATCAAGTAGCGTGCCATCCAGATCGAATAACACGCCTTTTATGGTCGGCTTCATCATGCGTGCTAGTGTGAGTTTGGAGTTGTATGGACGATATAGTTGACGTCGACGTTGTCGCTCATCCAATACTTTTTAGTTAATGGGTTGTAGTGCATACCCTCGATGCTTTTGAATTCTAAACCATTCGGGCGGCTCCACGACTCCAGTTCCGAAGGACGAATAAACTTCTTAAAGTCGTGAGTACCTTTGGGCAACATTTGTAGCAAGTATTCCGCACCGACAATCGCGAATAAAAAGCTTTTCGGGTTGCGGTTGATCGTTGAAAAGAAAACGTGGCCGTCTGGCTTAACCAATTTACGACAGGCTTCAATAATGGAGCTTGGCTCTGGCACGTGTTCAAGCATTTCTAAGCAGGTGACAACGTCGAACTGACCTGCATGGTTTTCGGCAAACTCTTCAGCTGTGCTTTGCAAGTAATCAACTTCAACGCCTGACTCTAATTTATGCAATTTAGCGACTTGTAACGGCATTTCACCCATATCAATCCCTGTGACCGTTGCGCCTTCTTTGGCGAGTGACTCGGTTAAGATGCCGCCGCCACAACCGACGTCGAGCATTTTTTTGCCGTGCAGGTTACCCACGCGATCCATAATAAATTTAAGACGAAGGGGGTTAATATCATGAAGGGGTTTAAAGTCACCTTCTTTATCCCACCAACGCGACGCCATTTGTTCAAATTTATTGATTTCATGAGGGTCGACGTTTGCTTGAGTACTGTTTTTTGATTCTGACATGTGATTTGTCCTACGACGGTTGAATCTTAGCGCGCCATGACTTGGCCATATTGAGTAACTTTTCAAGGTTAAGCTGAGTCAGCTTTCCATCGGCTACTTGGAGTTTTCCGTTTACCCACACATGGCTGACTTGCTCTCGACCAGCAGTATAAACGATTTGAGAGACAGGGTCATACATTGGTTGGGCTTGAAGCGTATCTAAATGAATCGATGCAAGATCTGCGGCTTTTCCCACCTCAATCGAGCCGCAGGTTTCTCCAAGACCCAGCGCCTCAGCGCCACCCATCGTTGCGGCATACAAAGTATCTTTTGCCGTGCAAGCTTGAGCTGACCCAGTATAAACCTTGCTCAGTAAAGAAGCCGTTTTCATCTCTGAAAACATGTTAAGGTCGTTATTACTGGCATTACCATCTGTACCCAGAGCAACATTCACTTCCGCGGTTAACAAGTCCTGTATAGGACTGATACCACTGGCAAGCTTCATGTTCGATTGCGGACAGTGAACCACTGAAACGCCATGGTTAGCGATGGTTTCGATTTCGTTACGTTGAAGCTGCGTCATATGCACGGCAATCAGGTTCGGGTTTACCAAATCCAATTCTTGAAGTCGCTTCAAAGGACGCTTACCGTATTGTTTCATACTTTCTTTAACTTCATGAGCGGTTTCATGAATGTGCATGTGCACTGGAATAGAAAGCTCGTTACTCAATGTCGCAATTTTCTTCAGTGGCTCGTCTGAAACGGTGTAAGGGGCATGAGGGGCAAAGGCAAAACTCAGTAAATCGCTGTGCTTATAATCATCACGCAGGCTTAAACCCTTTTTGATGTAAGCCTCCCAGCCAGAGCCCCAGACAGAAGGAAAATCGAATACCAGCATACCGACGCTAGCCCGCATGCCGATGTTTTGGGCAACTTTCGCGGTCATGTTGGGCTGAAAGTACATATCATTGAAGCAGGTGGTGCCAGATAAAAGCATCTCTGCTACTGCAAGTGTCACGCCATCTTCACAAAACTTGTCGTCTACCCATTTTTTTTCCGCAGGCCAAATATGATTTTCGAGCCACATCATGAGTGGCAGATCATCAGACAGACCTTTAAACAAGCTCATGGCAGCATGGGTATGAGAGTTCACGAAGCCCGGGATGAGTACTTGCCCAGGTAGCTTGAGGTGTTGATCGCTTGAGTAAGCTTCCAGTAGCTGTTCGGTGGGTTCTATAGCGACGATTTTGTCCTTATGAATAGCAACGGAGTAGTTGCGAAAAGGCTCGAGTTTACGCTTGCCTTTGTAGCTTACGGGTATTACCCACTCTGGGCTAATAATCTGATCAACAGACTGTAATGATGGCTGATTTGTGCTTTGGTTCAAAGCATTCTCACTTGTTATATCAATGAGTTAACTGCGGCTATTATACCTGACAAAAGATTAATTCATAACCAATCAAATATTTATTCAAAGATCGTTCAAAAAACATACGGATTAAGAGATAAAAATTAGCGAAAAAAAGAGGCCTGTGTTAGAATTATCTGCTTAAATCGAAGCATAATGTCTTTGAGTTTCTAACTATAACTATCAGAATTTAAAGGGTTTTTCAGAATGGGTGAACTTGCCAAAGAGATCCTGCCGGTCAATATTGAAGATGAGCTAAAGGCGTCTTATTTAGACTACGCCATGAGCGTGATTGTCGGCCGTGCACTACCAGATGTTAGGGATGGGTTAAAGCCAGTACACAGACGTGTTTTGTACGCCATGAATGTACTGGGTAATGACTTTAACAAACCATACAAAAAGTCGGCTCGTGTGGTCGGTGACGTGATTGGTAAATACCACCCACACGGTGATTCTGCGGTTTATGACACCATTGTTCGTATGGCTCAGCCGTTCTCGCTTCGTTACATGTTAGTCGATGGCCAAGGTAACTTCGGTTCGATTGACGGTGACTCTGCTGCTGCGATGCGTTATACGGAAGTGCGTATGATGAAGCTGGCGCATCAGCTTCTCGCCGATTTAGAAAAAGAAACAGTCGACTTCGAAGACAACTATGATGGTTCTGAATCAGAGCCAACGGTGCTTCCAACACGAATTCCCAACTTATTAGTCAACGGTTCATCCGGTATCGCGGTTGGTATGGCGACTAATATTCCGCCGCATAACTTGAACGAAGTTATCGACGGTTGTTTGGCGCTGATTGAGAATCCTGATATCACGATTTCAGAGTTGATGGAGTACGTCAAAGGCCCTGACTTCCCGACAGCTGCTATCATTAATGGTCGTGCGGGTATCATCGACGCTTACAATACTGGTCGTGGCAAGATTTACTTGCGTGCCCGAAGCCATATTGAAACTGATGAGAAAAATGGCAAAGACTCTATCGTTGTGACTGAGTTGCCGTATCAGGTTAATAAAGCCCGCCTGATCGAAAAAATTGCTGAATTAGTTAAAGACAAAAAGATAGAAGGTATCACAGGTTTACGTGACGAATCTGATAAAGACGGCATGCGTATGGTGATTGAATTGCGTAAAGGTGAAGTACCAGAAGTTGTACTGAATAATCTATACGCACAGTCTCAGATGCAGAATGTTTTCGGTATTAACATGGTTGCGTTGGATAACGGTCAGCCTCGTTTGTTTAACCTGAAAGATGCTTTAGATGCCTTTGTGACTCACCGTCGTGAAGTAGTGACTCGTCGTACGATTTACGACTTACGCAAAGCACGTGAAAAAGCTCATGTGTTAGAAGGTTTGGCGATTGCGCTTGCTAACATTGACGATGTGATTGAGCTGATCAAAAAGTCGCCGACGCCAAAAGAAGCGAAAGAAGAATTGATGGATCGCCAGTGGGCGCCGGGTCAGGTTGCTGACATGTTGGCACGTGCTGGTACTGAAGCTTGCCGCCCTGAGCATCTACCTGCTGAGTTTGGTTTCCATGATGGCTATTACAAGCTCTCAGAAGAACAAGCGAAAGCTATATTAGAACTACGTTTGCATAAACTGACAGGTCTTGAACACGATAAAATTATCAGTGAATACAAAGACTTGCTTGGCTTGATTGAAGAGCTTTTACAAATTCTTATGAGCAAAGAGCGTTTGCTTGAAGTGATTTGTGAAGAGCTTGAAGAAGTCAAAGAAACTTTTGGTGATGAGCGTCGTTCTGAAATTTTAGACAGCAAACTAGATTTAACCATTGCTGACTTAATCACTGAAGAAGATGTGGTAGTAACGCTTTCTCATGAGGGCTATGTTAAATACCAGTCTTTATCAGACTACAAAGCCCAACGACGTGGCGGTCGTGGTAAATCAGCCACAAAAATGAAGGACGAGGACTTTATCGATCGACTGCTAGTTGCCTCAACGCACGACACTATTCTGTGTTTCTCGTCGCGCGGCAAAGTGTACTGGTTAAAAGTCTTTGAACTGCCAAATGCTGGTCGCGGTTCTCGCGGTAAACCAATCGTCAATGTATTGCCACTAGAAAAAGATGAGAAGATTAGTGCGATCCTTCCTATCCGTGAGTTCTCAGAAGAGCGTTTTGTCTTTATGGCGACAGCGAATGGTACTGTGAAGAAGACATCTTTGGAGCAGTTCTCACGTCCACGTTCGAACGGTATTATCGCGCTGACTATTGCTGATGATGATGAGCTGATTGGTGTTGCGGAAACGTCTGGTGAAGATGAAATCATGCTCTTTAGTGACGCGGGTAAGGTAATTCGCTTTGGGGAAGATGCGGTTCGGGCAATGGGCCGAACGGCGCGAGGCGTACGAGGTATGAAGTTACCAGAAGACGCTAAAGTGATTCAGATGCTGGTGGCAGAAGAAGATTGCTCAATTTTAACGGCAACGGTAAACGGTTACGGCAAGCGTACCGCTGTTGAAGATCACCCGCTACGTGGTCGTGGTGGTCAGGGCGTCATTTCTATCCAGATGAGTGATCGAAATGGTGAAGTCGTCTCAGCTGTGCCTGTGATTGACGGCGACGAAGTGATGCTAATTAGTAAAGGTGGCACACTTATCCGCACAGGCGTCGATGATATTCGTGTCATGGGTCGTAACACGCAAGGCGTGCGCTTGATTCGCTTGGATGATGGCGAGACACTAGTGGGCTTGCAGCGTATCGTTGAACTTGATGTCGACGATGATGAGTTAGAAGACGACGTTGAATCTGAAAGTGTTGAGTCGGCCAGCGTCGAGTCGGATGACGAATCAACAGAAGATTAATTGATAGAAGATTAGGCTATTAGACCTGACAAGAATATTTCGGTAGTCTGGCGCTCAAGGTTATTGTGTTTCTAGATTATTTGAATGGAGAGTGAAATGACTCGTGCATTTAATTTCAGTGCCGGGCCTGCTGCAATACCAACAGAAGTATTAGAGCGAGCGCAAAAAGAGTTATTAAATTGGAACGGTTACGGTTGCTCAGTCATGGAGCTCGGGCACCGTACACCTGACTTTCAGGGGATATTGGATAACACTGAAGCCAAGTTGCGTCAGCTTCTAGATATTCCTGACAATTATAAAGTTTTGTTTATGCACGGCAGTGCATCGCATCAATTCTCTATGGTTCCGATGAACTTTCTGGCGCCAGGTGAAACTGCAAACTATCTTGACATGGATCATTGGTCCAAAATGTGCATTAAGGAAGCGCAGCGCTTTAATGATATGCATATTCAGCAAGGAATCCGAACCAACTCTGATGGTCTACTGGAGCTTGTTCCTGAAGATGAGTGGGAGCTTAAGGATGAAGGTAAATACCTTCATTTTACGTCTAACGAAACCATTGTCGGCGTACAGTTCCAAGACGATCCTGACCGATTTGCAGGAAAGTTAGTCAGCGACATGTGTTCCGATATCTTGTCTCGACCGATTGATATCGAGAAGTATGCGTTAATCTACGCAGGTGCCCAGAAAAACATCGGGCCATCTGGCATGACGATTGTGATTGTTCGTGAAGATTTGTTTGATAGCTTTCAAACAGAGCGAGTTCCTGCTTTATTCCAATACCCTCATGTGTCAGCTAAGGGCTCCATGCCGAATACACCGCCTAGTTTCGGTATTTATTTTGCTGGTCTGGTGTTTGAGTGGTTGTTAGAGCAGGGGGGGATTGAAGAAATGCACCAGCGTAATCTTAAGAAAGCACATATGCTGTATGATTATGTTGATCAATCAGACTTCTATCATTCTCCTGTAGCAAAAGGCTCGCGCTCTTTTATGAATGTCGCTATTCAGATGAAAGATCGCAAACATGAAGAGCAGTTTTTAAGTGAAGCTCGAGAGAACCACTTAATTGCATTAAAAGGTCATAAAACCTTTGGCGGCCTCAGGGCGAGTATCTACAACGCTATGTCTATTGAAGGCGTTGAAACTTTGATTCGTTTTATGGATCAGTTTGAACAGAAGTTAAAGTAAGCTCTCTGCCACTTTATAACAGTTTCTACCTGCTGACTTGGCTTCGTACAAAGCCTGGTCAGCATGGTGAATTAAGTTATTAATCTTAAAATCATTTTCTGGGAAAGACACTGTAATACCGATGCTCGCAGTGTATTTTATCGCTTGCTCGTCAATCGTTACCACTCTATCGGATACGACTGCCAGTAACTTCTCGGCAAACACTTTAGATTGAACTAAGTTAGTGTTGGGTAAGATGAAAGCAAATTCCTCGCCACCAATACGTCCTGATATGTCGCTTTGTCTAATCTGCTTTAGCACAAGCTCCCCAAAGTCTTTTAGAATCGAGTCACCAGCTTTGTGACCATATTGGTCATTAATATCTTTAAAGTGATCCAGGTCGAGAACGACAACACCAAACGTTGTTTCTTGGCGTTTTGCCAAATAGTATTCCTGTTCTGCACGATGAAGAAAGGCGCGTCGATTAAGCAAGCCCGTGAGTTGGTCGAATAAGGCCCATTCTGTCATTTTTTGTTCAAGTTCAATCACGCGAACGAACAAGCCAACTAAATACCAAGATAAAATAGGAGCGACGATTAGTGGAATCACAGCGGCACGAATAAGAGAGCTATAACTATACGTAACCTCTTGAAAAGACTGAAATATATAGTTAAGTCCCACCGCTAAAAGTACTGCAATGATGGAAATCACTATAACGACTTTTATTCGACCTATTTTATAAATGACTGTGCGCATATAAATTATTGCCAAAGCAAATATGCATTACACTCTAATTCACTTTATGGCTTACGGAAAGTTTTTTGTGAACAGCGTCACAAAAAATTACATTTCTTTTAGCCTTTAATCTATATTCACTTTTGTAAATTAGGAAAAGATTTCTTACTGGTGATGATAATCACCATTATAGCTTTTCGTTATAAAGTGCTTATACCTCAACAATAGCAAGATTTTACTCGAGTTGTTTATTAGAAAAAATTAATAAAACCATTTTGGATGCTTGTTAAAGAAAACTCTATGTTCAAATAGGCGTGATTTTGCATATGTAAGCAACTGTTGCAAAGTGTTTCCAAACCTATTAGGTTTTCCATTGCTCAAGATTTAAATTCATAAAAAAATCTAGGGTTTAGTACAAAAAAAATCATCAAACATGAGAGGAGACATGTCTATGGGGAACCATTTTTCCTTTAAAAAGGCCGTAGCGCACACCGCTGTGGTTGTCGCGTTAGGGTTAGGTAGCGCAAGCCTACATGCAGCCAGTAACGTAAATGGTGTTATTGCTGGTGATGTTTCTGTTGGCAATGCAACGGTAACCGTAACTAATGAAAGCACAGGCCTAACACGTACGGTACGAACGGATGTGGATGGCGAATATCTTTTTCCTGCATTACCAGTCGGTTCATATAAAGTCACTGTATCTAAGGATGGGTATCAAAGCTATACACAAAATGTAACAGTAGCTATTGGTACTCGAGCTGATATTGACGTTGACCTTGTTGAGGAGGGTGTAGAAACAGTAACTGTTACGTCTGGTCGCATTCGCTTGGATACCACCACGGCAGAGTCTGCACTAAACATCACAGAAGCTGAAGTAGACGTATTGCCGGTGGGTAGAAATATTACTGCTGTTTCTTTACTTGCACCGGGAACACTGCAGGGTGACTCTGCATTTGGTAACCTACCTTCATTTGGTGGTGCGACAGTAGGTGAGAATGCTTACTACATCAATGGTTTTAATGTGACTAACTTCCGTAATGGACTTGGTGGCAGTACCATCCCGTTTGAGTTTTATGAGGCATTCCAAGTTAAAACGGGTGGCTATAGTGCTGAGTTTGGTCGCTCAACAGGTGGTGTGGTTAATGCTGTAACAAAGTCTGGTACTAATGAGTTTGAGTGGGGAGTCGACTTTTTTTGGGAGCCGGATAGCTTGCGTGACCGTAGAAAAGATATTGTACGCCCTAGTGACGGCACTGTTTTAACAGACAACAGTCGTGATGAAGATGACTTCACAAATGCAGTTATTCATGCGAGCGGTGCGATTGTAGAAGATACGTTATTCTTCTACGCTCTTTACAATCCACGTGATAACGAAACTCAAGATTTAGTCAGTGGTGGCTCTCAAATTCAGACCGGCACTAATGATGATGCTTTCTGGGGAGCTAAAATAGATTGGCAGCTCTCGGCTAACCACTTGGTTGAATACACAGGTTTTTCTGACGGCAGCAGCTCCCAGTTTGTTACTACAGACCTTGACGGATCTAACCCGCGCGTAGCTTTCCAGAACGCTGGTGGCGACAATCATATATTAAGCTATAACGGTCAGTTTGGAGATTTAGGTGTTAGAGCTTTATATGGTCAAAGTGAGTATGACCGAACTGCATACAGCGCATTGGACAATAACCCTCTTATTATCGATATAAGAGGCGGTGTTCGTCGTGACCTCGGTAACTGGGCAAACGGATTAGTAGGGACATCTAGTGATGAAAAAGATGCATTCCGATTGGACTTTGACTGGTATTTAGGTGATCACCAGCTACGCTTTGGCTTCGATGAAGAAAACTATACTGCTTCTGATCTGCAACAATACTCTGGCGGTGTTTATTGGTTATATAACGATGATGCAGGGAGTAGTACAGGAGAAAACGTGAGAGAGCGTTTTTACTTCAATGGTGGTGATTTCGACACTAAGTCTCGAGCGCTTTACATTGAAGATATCTGGAGCCTAGGTGATGTCACTTTAACTCTTGGTCTTCGTAACGAGTATTTTGATAATAAAAATGCTAATGGTAATACTTTCACCAAAATTGATGACCAGCTTGCCCCTCGACTTGGCATGGCATGGGATATTAATGGTGACGGTTCTGCAAAACTATTTGCTAACTATGGTCGCTACCATCTTCCTGTTGCGACCAATACCAACGTTCGTTTAGCTGGTTCTGAGTTTTTCACAGAACAATTTTTTGAGTTAAATGGATTAAATGCTGATGATAGTCCAATCAAAGGTCCTGCTTTAGGTCCTGTCTCAGTATTTGGTAACGGGGAAGTTGCTGACGAGCGCGCCATCGTTAATCAAAATCTAGACCCTATGTATCAGGATGAGTATTCTGTTGGCTATGAGATGGCATTTGAAAATAATGTTACCGCTGGTATCCAGTTCATTCATCGTGATCTGAAGTCAACGCTTGAAGATGTTGCTATTGATGCTGCAGTATTAGACTGGGCTGAAGAAAATGGCATGACTCAGACCGTTGATGGTGAAGACCCAGAAGACGTTTGGACAGGCTTCCATCAGTATGTTCTTACTAACCCTGGGCAAGATATGAGAATTTATCTTCCTGAGTTTGAACAATTTGCTGATTTAAGCGCAGAACAACTTGGTTATCCAGAGTCAGAGCGTAAATATAATGCAATTAAGTTAGACTTTGAGCGTCCATGGGATGGCGATTGGGCCCTGCAAGGTTCGTATGTCTGGTCGCAAAGCTATGGTAACAATGAAGGTTTCGTCCGAAGTGATAACGGTCAAGATGACGCCGGGTTAACAACTTTGTTTGACCAACCTGGACTGCTTGATGGTGCCTACGGTTACTTGCCTAATGATCGTCGCCATACTTTAAAGTTATTCGGGCGCTTTGGTTTAGCAGACGAATGGCAATTGAGCTATAACTTCTTATGGCAGTCCGGTCGCCCTGTGAATGCGTTCGGTGTACATCCTACAGATGCGTTTGCAGCTGCTTACGGCGCTGAGTCATTTTATGAGAACGGCCAGTTGGTGCCTCGAGGTAGTCGTGGCAGAACACCTTCTATTCGCGAGTTAGACTTAGGCTTACAATACAGACCTCATTGGGGAGAAGAGTATGCCCTAACATTCCGTATGGATATGTTTAATGCTTGGACTACAGAGGCAAATCGAGAGGTTGTAGAAACAGCTGAAACTGACTCGGGTAATCCAAACCCTAACTACTTAACGCCAACTGCTTACCAAAGCCCGCGTTCAGTACGTTTAGGCTTTTCAGTTAACTTCTAACTAAAAAGAAGTAACCTATAGATATTTCAGGCCGCCTTGTTGCGGCCTTTTTTATATCTCAGCTCAATATCAAGATTTATGGTTATTTGGGGTGAAAGTTGACACTTTTTCTTGGATAATGTGCGCAAATTTATATGGCTACAGCCTATTTTTCTATCGATAAAGCGCTGAGCGTAAGAATTAAGACGGAGTCTGTTATGAGTTGTGATTTTATACAGTTAGCGAATTCAGGGGTTCAAGAGTTACACCCTTATCAGCCGGGTAAGCCGATTTCGGAGCTGGAAAGAGAACTGGGTATTACTAATATTGTTAAGTTGGCGAGCAATGAAAACCCAATCGGTATCAGCGCCAAGGCGCAAGCTGCGATGGAGAAAGAGTTTTCTGAATTAGCACGCTATCCTGACGCGAACGGCTATTATCTTAAGGCTAAAATCGCTGAACGTGTTGGCGTTGACATCAATCAAATTACCTTGGGTAATGGCTCGAATGATGTTTTAGAGCTGATTGCACGCGTATTTGTTGCTCCTGAGCATGAAGTGATTTTTTCGCAGCATGCGTTTGTGGTTTACCCCATTGTGACGCAAGCAATTGGCGCTAAGAAAGTTGTGATTCCTGCGAAGGACTGGGGCCATGATTTAGAAGCCACGGCCGAAGCGATTACGTCAAATACTCGTATGATATTTATCGCTAACCCAAACAATCCAACAGGTACTTGGGTTAAGTCTGGTGAGCTAAAAGCCTTCATGGATAAGGTGCCAGAAGACATTTTAGTCATTTTAGACGAAGCGTATTACGAGTACGTAGAAGATAAAGACTACCCACAAACGATTCCTTGGATTAAAGACTATCCGAACCTCATTGTGACTCGTACTTTTTCTAAGGCGTACGGTTTAGCCGGTGTTCGAGCAGGCTATGCGGTAGCGAATGAAGAAATTACAGGCCTTATCAACCGCCCACGTCAGCCGTTTAATATGAACTCTTTGGCTTTAGCAGCGGCAGAAGCAGTATTAGATGACCATGAGTACTTACAACGTGCCTTAGACGTCAATAAAGCAGGTATGGAGCAGTTGGAAGCCGTTTTTAGAGAGCTTAACTATGACTATATTCCATCAGTGACTAACTTTATTACCGTGGATATGGGCAAGCCAGCTGGACCGATTTATCAGCACATGTTGGAGCAAGGCGTTATTGTTCGTCCTGTGGCGAACTATGAAATGCCAAACCACCTGCGTGTGAGCATTGGTTTAGAAGAAGAAAACGCCAAGTTCATTCGAGTTTTACGAGAAATGACGAAGTAGGGGGCTGGTTTGAGTGAAACGCCAACGATCCCAGTAGTTACGGTTGATGGTCCTAGCGGTTCAGGCAAAGGGACCATTAGCCAGATATTAGCCACGAAGCTCGGCTACCACTTATTGGATAGCGGAGCTTTGTATCGGCTGACAGCATTAGCGGTCATCAAAAATGATATTGATATCAACCAGGTAGACAAGGTTGCACAAGCCGCTTTGGACTTGGATGTGGTATTTGATCCGCAACCCGATGGTGAGCAAAAAGTGCTACTAAATGGTGAAGATGTTGGCGTTCAATTGCGCTTAGACGAAACCAGCGCCATGGCCTCACAAGTGGCGGCGATTCCTGAAGTTCGTGAGGCGCTGCTGATACGTCAGAAACAATTCAGGCAGAAGCCTGGTCTTGTTGCCGATGGTCGTGACATGGGGACGGTGGTTTTTCCTGATGCCGAGCACAAGGTGTTTTTGACTGCAAGCCCCGAAATACGGGCAGAAAGACGCCATAAACAGTTGATCGAAAAGGGCGTAGATGCTAATATTTCGCACCTTCTAAAAAGCATCATCGATAGAGATGAGCGTGATCGCACTCGTACTGTGGCCCCATTGGTGCCAGCAGAGGGTGCTTTTGTTATTGATAGCTCAGATTTAACGATTGATGAAGTGGTTCAGCAAATCCTTGATTTTATAGGCTTTTCTGAACAGTGATTGGAAAAGTTAGTTCGCACGGATGATGAACTAATAAAACTCATTGACCCATGGCAACGGGAAAGTCGCATGGTGATTTTAACTAAGTCTCTGTCTAAGAAAGTCTTAGCAGAGTGTATCAGGTACTAACGAATGAGCGAAAATTTCGCAGAACTATTTGAACAGAGCCTACAGAACGTAGAAATGCGTCCAGGCGCTATCATCACCGGTACGGTTGTTGATATTGATAATGAAGTTGTTGTTGTTAACGCTGGCTTAAAGTCAGAAGGCGTTATCCCTCGTAGCCAATTCATGAGCGACAAGGGTGAGCTAGAAGTTAACGTTGGCGACGAAGTCGAAGTAGCATTAGACGCAGTAGAAGACGGTTTCGGTGAAACTCGTCTATCACGTGAGCGTGCTAAGCGTATCGCTGCTTGGGGTGTGCTTGAAGCTGCACATGAAGCAGACGAAACAGTTACAGGTGTTATCACGGGTAAAGTTAAAGGTGGTTTCACTGTTGAAGTTAAGTCAATTCGTGCTTTCCTTCCTGGTTCATTGGTTGACGTTCGTCCAGTACGTGATACTTCACACCTTGAAGGTGTTGATCTTGAATTTAAAGTTATCAAACTTGACCAAAAACGTAACAACGTAGTGGTTTCTCGTCGTGCTGTTATCGAGTCTGAAAACAGTGCAGAGCGTGAAGAGCTTCTTGCTAACCTTGAGGAAGGTGCAGAGCTTAAAGGTATCGTTAAGAACCTTACTGATTACGGTGCATTCGTTGATTTGGGTGGTGTTGACGGTCTTCTACACATTACAGATATGGCGTGGAAGCGTATTAAGCACCCAAGCGAAGTGGTACAAGTTGGTGACGAAATCGACGTTAAAGTATTGAAGTTTGACCGTGAGCGTAACCGTGTTTCTCTAGGTATCAAGCAGCTTGGTTCTGACCCATGGGTTGATATCAATGACCGTTACCCAGAAGGCGCACGTCTACAAGGTCGTGTAACTAACCTAACTGATTATGGTTGTTTCGTAGAGATTGAAGACGGTGTTGAAGGTCTAGTACACGTTTCTGAAATGGATTGGACTAACAAAAACATCCACCCATCTAAAGTTGTTAACTTAGGTGACGAAGTGGAAGTTATGGTTCTTGACATTGATGAAGAGCGTCGTCGTATTTCTCTAGGTATTAAGCAATGTGTGCCTAATCCTTGGAACGAATTCGCTGCAACTCACAACAAGAACGACAAAGTGACTGGTAAAATCAAATCAATCACTGACTTCGGTATCTTCATCGGTCTTGACGGTGGTATCGACGGTCTTGTACACCTTTCTGATATTTCATGGACAGTTTCTGGTGAAGAAGCGGTACGTGACTTCAAGAAAGGCGACGAAGTTGAAGCAGTTGTATTGTCTGTAGACGCAGAGCGTGAGCGTATCTCTCTAGGTATTAAGCAAGTTGATTCAGATCCATTTGCTGAGTACTTAAGCGAGCACCCTAAAGGTTCTGTAGTTAAAGGTAAAATCATCGATGTTGACGCTAAAGGCGCAACAGTTGAGCTAGCAGAGAACATTGAAGGTTATGTTCGTGCTTCTGATATCGCTCCTGAGCGTATTGAAGATGCAAGCAAGCACCTAAGCATTGGTGATGACATCGAAGCGAAATTCGTTGGCGTAGACAAGAAAAACCGTAACTTAACCTTGTCTATCAAAGCGAAAGACGCTGCAGAAGAAGCTGAAGCAATCAAAGAATTCAGCAACGAGCAGAGCTCTTCTCCTGCAACTCTAGGTGATTTATTGAAAGAGCAGCTAGGTGATGACGAGTAATCTCACTGCTGATTTTTCTTAAAATCATGAAAGCCCAGCGTTTGCTGGGCTTTTTTTTGCCTGTTGCTAATGTGGAAATTTGTAAAAAATACCATATAATTAAAATAGTTAGATGATTTTTGCAGTGAAATACCCCATACTAATGGGTATTCAATTAAATGGAGGTCTAGACCAATGACAAAATCACAATTGATTGAGTGTCTAGTGGATAAAAATCCTCAGCTATCGGTTCGTGATGTGGAACTGGTAGTGAAGTCACTGATTGACCAGATGTCTGAAACGCTATCAGATGGTGGGCGAATTGAGATCCGTGGCTTTGGAAGCTTTTCGCTTCATTACCGAGCTCCTCGTGTCGGCAGAAACCCGAAAACAGGTGAGTCAGTCACTTTACAAGGGAAGCATGTACCTCACTTCAAGCCTGGTAAAGAGTTGCGCGAGAGAGTTGATGAGGGTAAGGACAAGCCCATTAAACCATAGAAATACACCCAAAATACTGTCCGTGTCCTTATTTGATAAGGCACGTACAAGCACAATGAACAGCTTGGAGCGAGTTTGCGTAAGATTATAGCCATTATTCTATTTGTGGTTGTGTTAGTGATCAGCACAGTGTTTGCACTAAATAATGACCAAGCGATTACCGTTAATTATCTGTTTGGTACCACTGAACTTGCTTTATCGTTGGTCGTTTTCTGGTCAGGGCTTTGTGGTCTGGTGCTTGGTATTCTTGGTATGCTCTTTGCTGTTTATAAGTATAGACATCGTTTCAGCCGAACCAAAAAGAAACTTGAAAAGGCAGAGAAGGAATTACAGCAACTCCGTCAACAATCTATTGCTGCGAAGGATCCATTTTAAATGAACCAGTGGTTACTGTATGGGGTGTTAGCGTTACTACCCCTTGCTGCACTGTCTGGTTTCCTCATGGGGCGTAAAAGTCGCAAAGGCAAGCAAGGTAACAGTCTCTCCAGTAACTATATCAAAGGCCTCAATTACTTATTGAACGAGCAACCCGATAAGGCTGTCGATACATTTATTGACCTGCTCAAAGTTGACACTGATACTGTAGAAACCCACTTGGCTTTGGGTAATTTGTTTCGAAAGCGGGGTGAGGTTGATCGAGCGATTCGATTGCACCAAAATCTCATCGCACGCCCTCAATTGTCATCAAAAGATCGAAATACAGCCTTATTCCAGCTTGGTTTAGATTACAATGCGGTTGGTATGTATGACCGTTCGGAAAAGCTGTTTAATGAATTGCTGGCTGATCCGGTGCATAAAAATGAGTCTTTGGTTCAATTACTAAATATTCACCAGCTCACACGCGACTGGGATGATGCTGCGAAAATCGCTGAGCAGTTACAATCAAGTATTGGTGTGGAACAAACCAAGCCCATTGCACACTTTTATTGTGAGCTAGCAAGCCAAAAGCGCCAAGAAGGTGATATCAAGGCTGCTTTAGCGAACGTTAAGAAAGCTCTTAGCATCAATTCAGATTCCGTTCGCGCCAGTCTGTTGCAAGGTGATATTCATTTGCAGCAAAAAAATTATAAGCAAGCCATTAAGTCTTACCAACGGATATTGCAACAAGATATTGCGTTCTTACCAGAAGCTTTACCCAGTATTTCTGAAGCGTACCACCACACTAAAGACCGCACAGGTTATAAGAATTTTTTAGATAAGAGCCTTGAGCTGGGTGCTGGCGTTTCTGTTCTAGTGGAGCTATCTAAAATTATTCAGCACGACAAAGATGATAGAGCAGCTGCCGAGTTAATCGGTGGGTTTTTACAAGACCGGCCGTCGTTAAAAGGTCTTCAACGACTGATTGCATTGCATATCGAGCATGCACAAGATTCAGCCAAACCCAGCCTGCAGTTGTTGGATGATATTGTAGAGAAGTTAATTGCTCGTAAACCACGTTATGCCTGCCATAATTGTGGTTTTGAGACAAAAGCCATTTATTGGCAGTGTCCGAGCTGTAAAGAGTGGAGTTCCGTCAAGCCAATCAAGGGCATTGAGGGTGAATAGTAAATAGGTAAGTCATGTCTGAACCAAAAATTTTAGTCGCACTTGATTATAATGATAAAAAGGAAGCTCTCGCGCTTGTAGAGCAGTTAAATCCAAAGCTTTGCGGACTTAAAGTCGGCAAAGAAATGTTTACGTTATTTGGTCCTGATTTTGTCAAAGAGTTGGTAGCCAAAGGCTATAATGTGTTTCTTGATTTAAAGTTTCACGATATCCCGAACACGGTTGCCAAAGCTTGCCAAGCAGCAGCAAAGCTTGGGGTATGGATGATTAATGTCCATGCGTCGGGTGGCAGAGTGATGATGGAAAAGGCAAGAGAAGCACTTGAGCACGAAGAAAACAAACCGCTATTAATTGCAGTAACCATGTTAACAAGCATGAATGAACAAGTTTTTAGCGAGTTAGGTTATCAACGTGGCTTAGCGGAGCAAGTTGCGCACCTGGCCCAAATGAGCAGAGATTCAGGTCTGGATGGAGTGGTGTGTTCCTCATGGGAAGCTAAGCAACTCAAGCAGCAATGCGGGAAAGATTTTAAGTTGATAACGCCAGGCATTCGTCCAGAGGGAAGTGATAAGGGCGATCAGAGCCGTATCATGACACCGTCACAAGCATTAAATGCAGGTTCTGATTACTTAGTTATCGGCCGCCCCATCACCCAAGCAAACAATCCTTACCAAGCCTTGTGCGATATCTCTGATTCTATCGTAAGCCACTTGTAACAGTTATCCGTCTCGATTAATCTCCCCTTGTTGGCGGTTGTCGCCAACAAGGGATTGTTCTAATAAGGAGATTAAAGAATGAAATTTTTTGCATCACTTGCAATCGTACTTACCTGTTTGTTCAGTCAAAACCTAGTAGCTCAAGATAAGGTTGAGAGAACTCCAAAAAGTCAAAGCCAGCAGAAACTGTCTCAGGTCAATATTAATACGGCGAGTTCTAGTCAGCTTGCAGCTGTGTTAAAAGGTGTTGGTCTGAAAAAAGCTCAGGCAATCATTGACTACCGACAAAAGTTCGGTCCATTTAAGTCGATTGACGAATTAACAGCGGTTAAGGGTATTGGTGCTAAAACACTTGAAAAAAACCGTGCCAAGATAAGCATTTAGGCGGGTTTATTATCATTGTTTAGTTTGGCCTTTATTGAGTTCGGTTTGTTAAGGCGACTCTTTGGCCAAACTAAACCCAATATTAAACCTTGAATAAAGCCTATGATATGGGCTTCCTCAATAACATTGCCACCCAACCACTCGTTGTAGCTACTTTCCTCACCAATAAATTGAGGAATGAAAATCTTCAAGCCAACTATGATCAGTAAAAGGCCGCTCAGTTTTATTCCTAGACGCAACTCAGCTACAGCTGCGCCAGCGATTAAGCCATAAAGGGCTCCTGACATTCCAACATATTGCTCTAATGAGGGAACCCACAAATGCAGCCCAAGGATATTCCCAACAAAAAGAAGAGTGAACCAAATTAACCAATCAGTATTCTTGAGCAAGTTTATAAATAGCGCCATGGTAAACCACAACCCGGCTAAATTGAGAAGAGTATGACGGACTCCTAAATGAACAAAGTTGGGTGTCACCAAGCGCCAAAATTCACCTGAGTTTACTGCCGAGCGATTGTACTCCATCCATGAATTTAACTGGGGTAATGCAAATATGAGAATAATGCAAATATGACTTAAAATCAAAGGGATAGCGTATCTATAAAAAAAATTTCTCATAACTATTATTTATCAAATGTAAAATTTACTTCACGTTTTTATTAAACTATATTGATTAATATTTATACAAAGAAACCCATAACGCCCGTTCTTTAAAATAATAATATCGTTAAAAAGCAATAAGTTATGGTAACGACTAGGCGGATGCGCATTTTGCTATCCATTATTAATTTTGTTTTATATCGTATTTTTTCCTAAATAACTACTGTTAGAGGTACTTAATTATGTTTGAATCTATCGCAATGATCTGCTATTTATCTATGGTACAACCTCAAGAAATTCAACAACCTTTGTTTGAACCGAAGGAAGTTGCGCTTGAAGTATACACAGGAGGCTCTGGTGGAGAGCCAGAAGAAGATCCTACGACAAGTAAGAAGGATTGATATTTGATCACAAACTTCGTAAATGAATTAAACTTAACTGGCTTCATTACAAACACTTTTACTTTATGTTTGGTTGGATGCTTGTTTTTGCATTTACTCTTCACCAAGCGGAAACGCTTGGTGAGCTTTTGTGCATTCTTGGTAGTGGTTCAATTCCTCAATTGGAATTTGTCCCCGTGGCTGATGGAGCATGGAGAGGGTAAGTACATTTGGTATATTACTTGGATGATTACAGACATATTGATTTTACTGTATGTCGCATTTCAGGCTGTAGTAACCAACAAAATTACAAAAGAAGAAATGGCGGTGAGTATATTCACAACGATAGCCATTGCATTTTATATAGGTCGCTTTGTAGAGAGACACTTTACAGAGTTTAGCCTGATTAAAGGTTTGCAAGCGTATGCGTTACCGGCGGTAAACATCTGTATTATTATTGTTCTTACTGCCCCAGTGATTAAACAACTAGTATTATTAGCAGGGAAACACCTAAATGGCATTACTATTTTTGGCCTACGGTTTAGTGTTAGCAGCGTTCGCAGTAGCGTTGTTCTGGCTGATTCTAAAGGCTTATCGAAACAAAAACGCCGAATCCCTAGATAGCGGATTTTCAGGCGAGTCACTCTTCAGTGGTGAAGAGAACATTGTTGATCTGTCTGCATATCGTAGAGCAGATATAACCGCTTTGCGTCTACTCCAAGAGTACTCACAAATTGAAACCAGCAACCTTTCAGAAAAGGATAAACTCAGAGAAATACTTGTCTGGAACCAAAAACTGGAGGAGTTCGAGCGCAAAAACAGAAAAATTATACAGTCCAGAGGCTTCCTACGCCCCGTGCAAGGCAAAGTAAGCCCCTCTAGCGTTTCCCCCTTGACACGCATTTAGCACCCCCCCACACACTGGCAATGAAAAGGCGCTTACTAAAGGCGCTTTTTTTTGTTTCTTAAAAAAACTTATTAAAGATAATACTTTTAAGGGGTTTGCGCATTGCGGGTAATGCATAAATGACTATTTATTTCAATGGGTTAGCTAAATACAAAATCGAAATATAATAATAAGTAACATTTATCAAATGTAAAATTTACTTCACGCTTTTATTTAATTATATTGATTAATATTTAATCAGCAAAACCCATAACACTTGTTCTTTATCATAATAATAGTGTTACAAACCAATAAGTTATGGTAACCAAATCTGGATAACGCCTTTCGTGATCCATGAATTATTTTATTTCAAATCACTTTTTATTGATGTAACTACTGTTGGAGGCATTTAATTATGTTTGAATCTATCGCAATGATCTGTTATTTATCTATGGTACAACCTCAAGAAATTCAACAACCTATACTTTTTGAGCAAGAAGTTGCGCTTGAAGTCTACACTGGTAACGGTGGAGGGGAGCCGGAAGAGGATCCTGACAAAACTAAGCGTGACTAACGATGTAGAGACCAGTTAAACAGTTAGATATTGTACAAATTGCTGTTTCCTCTTTTGTTTAAAACTTTGTGTTTGTTAGGATTTGTTGAAGACTAAACCTACGTAGAGTAGAGGAACACAGGTAATTGTTTAACTTTGTCTTAGACCTAAATCTTTGGCAGCCACTGAAGGATATTTTTACTTTATCTTTGGTGGGGTGTTTATTTATGCACTTAATGCTCACTAAGCAGAAGCGCTTAGTGAGCTTTTGCATGTTTTTAGTGATCGTTCAGTTTGTTAACTGGGCGATCAGTCCAGCATTAAGGTCTCATGAAATTGCTATCTATATCTGGTACATCACCTGGATGATTACAGATATTTTAATTTTGTTATATGTGGCAACTAGGGCCGTGATTTCAGGGAGAGTATTAAAAGAAGAATTTGCCATTTGTGTTTTAACGCTCGTAGCAATTTCTTTCAGTTTAGGCCGTTATGTTGAGCGGCATTTTACTGAATTCAATCTCGTCGGCAATACTCAAGCCTATGCCTTACAGGCGGTAAACTTTTGTATTGTGATGGTTCTTTTAATACCGATTTTAAAACAACTTGTCTTTCTTATAGGTAAGCAGCTCAATGGCATCACTATTTTTGGCCTACGGTTTAGTGTTAGCAGCGTTCGCAGCAGCGCTGTTTTGGCTAATTCTAAAGGCTTATCGAAACAAAAGCGAAGAACTCTCTAGTTCAGAGTTTTCTAGTAGTTCCCTTTTTGAAGAAGAGGGGAATATAGTGGACCTGTCTGCTTTTCGTAGAGCGGACATTATGGCTTTGCGTTTGTTGCAAGAGTACTCACAGATTGAGACAAGTAATTTAAGCGAGAAAGATAAACTGCGAGAAATTCTAGTTTGGAATCAGAAACTAGAAGAGTTCGAGCGTAAGAATAGAAAGATTATACAGTCTAAAGGCTTTTTGAGGCCTGTACGCGCTAAAAGCTCAGGGAGTAGTGATATTACGTCGCTAACAAGAATTTAGCGGTATACAAAAAAATAGCGCCATTCAGGCGCTATTTTTTAATACTAAGAGTTTAACTCTTTACTTCAAGTTAACTATCCGCATCCCAAGCTCTTCTTTTGAACTATTGGCTTGATAGTTGGATAAAATCATTTCAGCTTTTTCTTCTGGCGTCAGTTCAATACCACGTGCATTTGCTAGAGACTCCACCAGAGTAATGATACGCTTTAAAGTGTCTACCTCAGATGAATAGTCTATTTGGCTTGTGGTTTCATTAATTGGTACGAGCGACAGTCTGAAGCCTAAAGCCCTTGCTAGTGTATCGATCTTGTGAACACCGGGGTCGGTCGTCTTTCGCTCTAAAATTCTGTATATCGTCGATTGACTTATATTGGATTTACGCTGCATCGAATAATCAGTTTCACCAAAATTATTCATAAGTTGCTTAAGTTGATCAATTATTTCACTCATATTGTATCCCAGCAATGCAATTTTGACTTGATTTCAATGCATTCATGCATTAATATATATCCAAGATGAACTTTAATCTAGTAACTTATTTTTACCACAGTCTTGCCAACAAATAAAGCAAACTTGAAAAAATAGGTAAACTCTTAAGATTAAAGTGAAAATCAGATACGTTCTGATACAGTTTTCCTTCAGCTATATGGTGGGATTTGGCCGAGAATCATTTCTCGGCTTTTTTTTGCCTAATGATAAAGAATTGTACGATTTTCAATCACATAGCCACTTTTATCAGACATCATCAACTTTCTCTTGAGCCAGTTACCCTCCGAGTCACTTTTGAGGTATTCATAAGTTAATACTGACTTGTCATCATTGATATTATGAGTTTCTGACTTAATCCAGCTCTCAGAGTTATATACCTTGGTTGTGGTCGAGTGGTAAGTTTCCCCGAATAAACGCTTTGCTTCTACGAGTTGATCGTCTGAATTGTATGTGGCGTAGTATTCAGACTTAGCCTCAGTATCGCTTGAAATGGTGATTGCAGAGATTAAATTACCACGCTCATCATATTTTAGGTTGGTCATTTGACCTTGGCTGCCATCATGAGTTGTTGAGGCGTAGGGTAAAACTTCTGTGTCTTTATATAAAAAATTGATAACACTTGGGTGTTCGCTATCAAACCTTTCGTATTGGGTGATGAGCCTATGACTGTCATCGTACAAGTATTGGCTTGCGATTACTGTAGGAGCACTCTCTGGATTCGTTTGATCAACATAGTGACTAACCATTTCAGTTAACATTCCTTGTTCATTAAAGACTGCGCGCATTGATTGATTTGCGAATATATTGCTTTGGTCGTCGAGTTCACTATAGTCGAACACATGATGGACTGATTTAACGTCTCCTAGCAAATTATAGAAGCTGGTATCTTGCTTTTTATTGGGGCGGTCTTGACAGGCTAGTAGTGAAAGCAGAGCGACAAAAATTAGAACAGACATGCGTATCATGATTAAAAATCCCTTTAGTGTTATATCAATTATATTTAAGCACAAAAAAGGCCTTGTATCGCTACAAGGCCTCTAAAATATGGCTCCCCCTGCTGGATTCGAACCAGCGACATATGGATTAACAGTCCACCGTTCTACCGACTGAACTAAGGGGGAATTGTGTGTTCAACGTTGTGCGTTGAACGGGGCGAGATAATAGACATATTTCGCCCCTTGGTCAACACCTAAATCGAAAAAAGTTTTAATTTGCTATTTTTTTAAGCCTTTCAATCGCTTTTTCTAACGTTTCCATACTGGCTGCATAGGATAAACGCATGTGGCCTGGCGCGCCGAAAGCGGAGCCTGGAACCAGTGCTAAATCAACTTTTTCGATTAGCAATTCTGCTAAGTCTAAATCTGACTCGCAACCATGCTTGTTGATGAGTCCTTGAACATTAGGGAAGGCATAAAATGTACCGTCGCTTGGTAGGCAAGTGATACCTTCAATGGCGTTGAGTTCATTAAGAAGATAGTCGTGACGCTTTTTAAAGGCATCCAGCATCGGTTTAATACAACTTTGGTCACCATTGAGCGCTTCGGTCGCGGCAGCTTGGCTCGGTGCTGCTGGGTTCGATGTGCTCTGCGATTGAATTTTTTTCATCGCTGCAATCAAGTTTGCAGGACCTCCGGCATAACCGATACGCCAGCCAGTCATGGAGTAAGCTTTTGAGACGCCGTTGAGAACAATCGTGCGATCATAAAGCTCAGGGCATGCATTTAAAATATTGCAGAATGAACCTTCTTCCCAAAGTATATGCTCGTACATATCATCAGTGGCGATCACGATGTTCGGATGTTTTTTAAGAACATCGCCTAGGGCTTTGAGTTCGTCTTTAGAGTAGGCGACACCAGTAGGGTTACTCGGGCTGTTAATGACGAACAAGCGTGTACGCTCAGAAATAGCGTTTTGTAGTTGCTCTGGGGTGATTTTTAAGTGCTGCTCAATATCGGTCTCAATGATGACAGGTTGAGCTTCCGCTAATAATGCCATGTCAGGA
Source organism: Kangiella taiwanensis (assembly GCF_020005165.1). Taxonomy (GTDB): domain Bacteria; phylum Pseudomonadota; class Gammaproteobacteria; order Enterobacterales; family Kangiellaceae; genus Kangiella; species Kangiella taiwanensis. The sequence goes on along the minus strand of NZ_JAHCLT010000002.1, from coordinate 219,342 downwards.
TATGAAACCCAGTAGGGGGCTGGAATAATGACTTCATCGCCTGGGTTTAATAGTGCTTGGCATAAATTATAAAAGCTTTGTTTGCCGCCTGAAGAAACCAAGATTTGGTTCGGCTCATAGTCCAGGCCATTGTCTCGCTTGAATTTGTTGATGACCGCTTCTTTCAGTTCAGGCGTACCATCGACAGCTGTATATTTAGTCGCGCCTTCGTTAATCGCCTTAATAGCCGCTTGCTTAATGTGGTCAGGCGTGTCGAAGTCTGGCTCGCCTGTGCCAAGGCCGACGATGTCACGACCTTGTGCTTTCAGTTCTTTGGCTTTCGCGGCTACGGCCAGCGTTGGTGATGGTTGAATCAGCTGTACTCTTTTAGATAATTCGATTGTCACGTGTTCCCTCGATTTTTTTGCAAAGTATGAGACAATAAGCGTCAATCATACTCCAAGTTATATCGCTACCCAAGCAGTTCTGGCGATCTGGAAACCAACTTATCTAACTAAATGATATAAGTGCATGAGCCAAATATTTGATTTGAAATCTCAGTTTCAACCTGCCGGAGATCAACCCAAAGCCATCCAAGGACTGTTAGAGGGGCTTGATGATGGTTTGTCACACCAAACGTTGCTCGGTGTGACCGGTTCTGGAAAAACCTACACCATGGCAAATGTTATTGCTCAAAGCGGTAGACCAGCAATCATCATGGCGCACAATAAAACGTTGGCAGCTCAGCTCTACGGAGAGATGAAAGAGTTCTTCCCGAATAATTCAGTTGAATACTTTGTGTCGTATTACGACTACTATCAGCCCGAAGCCTACGTCCCTGCGTCTGATACTTTTATCGAAAAAGACGCCTCGATTAATGAGCACATTGAGCAGATGAGGCTGTCTGCAACACGGGCATTGTTAGAGCGTCGTGATGCTATTATCGTTGCGTCGGTTTCGGCAATCTATGGTTTGGGTGACCCCAAAGCGTTTCATAGCATGGTGATGCATCTCAAAGTTGGTGATGCGATTGACCAGCGTTATATTTTAAGGCGTCTGGCTGAACTTCAATATACCCGCAACGATATGGAACTTCAGCGTGCGACCTACCGAGTTCGCGGAGACCTGATTGATATTTATCCTGCTGAATCTGATAAAAATGCTATCCGCATTGAATTATTTGATGATGAAGTGGAGACGATTCAGACATTCGACCCTCTTACTGGCGAGGTGATTAAAAATCTCACGAGGGCGACTATCTTCCCTAAAAGTCACTATGTTACATCGCGTCAGACGATTCTTGATGCCATTGAGCAGATAAAAGAAGAGTTGAAGGAGCGACTGGCGCAGTTGTATGAGATGAATAAGCTGGTTGAAGCACAACGTCTTGAGCAGCGAGTCAAGTTTGATATCGAAATGATGCAGGAGCTGGGTTATTGCTCAGGCATTGAAAATTATTCGCGTTACTTATCAGGGGCACAACCTGGCGAGCCGCCTCCTTGTTTATTAGACTATTTGCCGCCTGATGCATTGATGATCATTGACGAATCACACGTTACTGTGTCGCAAATCGGCGCTATGTACAAAGGTGACCGTTCGAGGAAAGAAACGTTAGTAGAGTTTGGTTTCCGCCTACCGTCGGCGCTTGATAACAGACCTTTAAAGTTTGATGAATTCGAACGTATTCAGCCGCAAACGATCTTTATTTCTGCAACTCCTGGTAATTATGAAGAAGAACATTCTGGGCAAGTGGTAGAGCAGGTGGTTCGCCCAACCGGCTTAGTGGACCCCGAGATTGAAGTGCGCCCAGTCGGGACGCAGGTTGATGATTTGTTGTCTGAGATCAATAAGCGGGTAGCTGTTAACGAGAGGGTATTGGTTACTACTTTAACTAAGAAAATGTCCGAAGACTTAACTGACTACCTCGCCGAGCATGGTATACGGGTTAGGTATCTTCACTCGGATATTGATACGGTTGAAAGAATGGAGATTATTCGTGATTTGCGACTAGGTGAGTTTGATGTCCTGGTGGGCATTAACTTGTTAAGAGAAGGGCTGGATATGCCAGAAGTTTCTTTAGTTGCTATTTTAGATGCAGATAAAGAAGGGTTTTTACGATCGGAGCGCTCTTTGATTCAAACCATTGGCCGTGCTGCGCGTAACCTCAATGGTAAAGCGATTCTTTATGGTGACCGAATAACGGGTTCAATGAAGCGTGCGATTGATGAGACTGAGCGACGCCGCGCTATCCAGCAAGCGTTTAATAAAGAGCATGGTATTACACCACAAGGGATTAAGAAGAAAATTAGTGATGTTATGGATACAGGAGGTTCAAGTCGGGGTAAGAAGCGTATTGCTGAGAAGAAAGGCAAATATGAAGTCCGTAGCTTAGCCGATAGTGTTGAAATGATTGAAACACTAGAAAAAGAAATGCTAGACCATGCAAAAAATTTAGAATTTGAAAAAGCAGCAGAAGTTCGCGACAGAATTGAAAAAATTCGTGAGCAAAGTATTGCTTAGGTCACAAAATTAACAAAACTGTGGAATTTATTGGTTAGTGGTCGCTCTGATGGTAAAATTCGGTGGTCTCTAGCCAATCAGGCTCCTTAGAACCACCGGTAAACATTAAGTTTGTATTAAGCTGATTCACTTATGATGTGGTTTTATCGAGGAGCGGAGTAAAAATAATAATGACATATTGTGTTAGACCTTTCATCACAGTCTTTTTGCTATGCCTATCGTCTGCCACTCTGGCTGATGTCTCTATTTCTCAATATTTCGGCAAGAAACTCAATAAAATCAACAGCTTTTTAGAGCAAAACCATGAAAAAGCTCATCAAGAACCTAAACTACTGATGGATTTTGTGGATAGTGAGTTATTGCAGGTCTGGTCCGCAAAAAATACGCTCAGAGCAATGTTAGGTAGTCAGCGCTGGAGTCAGTTGTCTAAAGGCGATACTCAGCGGCTTATTTTGGCTTATGAAGATACTATACGACGATATTTGTTTGAGATTTTGGATCAATACCAAGATCAAGTCGCAACAGTAGAAGATGTGAGACTTAACTCTAAAGGCAACAAAGGCTGGTTAAGAGTTAATTTGAAGAGCCAATCTTTTCCCGATTTTAATATTGACCTCAAGATTTACAAGGATGTTGCTCAATGGTCAGTATATGATTTTAGCTTCCAAGGCATTAGCTTTGTGAAAATGAAACGAGCTTTCTTTAGGCAAACTTATGATTCGAAGGGTGTTGAAGGTGTGATCGAGATACTTAACCAAAAAAATCAAAAGTTTAAGCAAGTGGTCATGGAAGCTAGTGATGAGTAAAGAGCAGGTCGCATGGTACCTAGTGCACTGTAAGCCCAAACAAGAAGTACGGGCGCAGGAAAACTTGAATAATCAGCTGATTAATAGCTTTTTACCGACTATTTCTGTCGAGAAGGTTATTCGCGGTAAGCGCCAGAGTGTCGAAGAGGTTATGTTCCCCGGCTACTTATTCGTTGAGTTGGCGATAACAGGCGAGTATTGGTCTAAAATTCGCTCTACTAGAGGGGTACGAGATTTTGTGCGGTTTGGTGGCGTTCCAGCGAAGATTTCACTTGAGTTGTTAGAGCAGCTTAAAGTGATTGATAGCAATCTTGTCACAAATGTTGCTGCTGAGACGCCTAAAGCTGGTGACCGGGTTCGTATCATGTCAGGTCCTTTTAAAGATCTTGAGGGCGTATTCCAAATGCCAGACGGTGAGCAGCGTTCTATCGTTTTGCTTAACATCCTTGGTAAAGAAAGCAAATTGGAAGTGATGAATAGAGATATTGAAAAGTTATGAGTTAACGGCTGTCAAATGCTTAGGACGATTTTCCTAAATATTACAAGTAGAGGCTTTCGATAGTCTGGTGGAATCTATATAATAGCGCTCGCTCAAGCGGGCATTAATATAAAGAAATTATAATAAAAACAGTAAAGTAGGCACTTTGGGAGCCAAAACCCAAGGGCGGTAGCATACCTAGCCTATAATTTCATAATAGCGTTAGATGGAAACTTTAATGGATAAGAAACTACTAACGGAAGAATTCGTTAGCAAAATCAATAATATAGCTGTAGATGCAGGCCACAAGATCATGGCAATTTATGAACAAGACTTTGATATCCAAGAGAAGTCTGACAGCTCACCTTTAACTGAAGCCGATCTGGCTTCGCATCGCTGTATTGTCGATGCTTTATCCTCGCTAACCCCTGAAATACCAATTCTTTCTGAGGAATCAGCCGATATCCCATGGTCACAAAGGTCGCAGTGGCAAACTTATTGGTTGATTGATCCTTTAGATGGCACCAAAGAATTCATCAAAAGAAATGGTGAGTTCACTATTAACATCGCCTTAATTAATGAAGGCAAGCCAGTATTTGGCAGTGTCTACGCGCCAGTTCTTGAGCAGCTTTATTTTGGAGGAGAAGGTCTTGGTGCTTGGAAGCAATCTAAATCTGGTAAAAACAATATCGGAGTTTCAAGTTCTCCAGAGGAGCCAATCCGAGTTGTTGGCAGCCGCTCACACCAGTCAGACGATATGAAAGGTTACTTGGAGCAGTTTTCCTCCTTTGAGTTAGTGCCAATGGGTAGCTCGCTCAAAATTTGTCTTGTCGCAGAGGGCTCCGCTGATATCTACCCTCGTTTAGGGCCCACATCAGAGTGGGACACTGCTGCTGCTCATGCTGTATTGACTGCGGCAGGTGGTAGTTGCTTTATTTATGAGAACGATGAAGAATTAATGTATAACACTAAAGAGTCGTTGTTAAATCCTTATTTTATAGCACAAGGTCCACAATTATGATGAAAAAATCTCTTGGCTTGCTTCTCGGAGCTTTAACTTTAGCTCTTTCTACTAAGCTTCTAGCTGCAACTGATATGTCGCAGGCAAAGCAATTATGTCAAAATGCCACAGAACAACAGAGACAGATGGCGAGAGCTGCAGGTTATGATGTGGATTCCATGTGTACTTCTCTGCAGCAGCAAGGCAGTGCTTCATCTTCGGAGCAACCATCAGGCTCCTCAGTTTTACCAAGAGAACTAGCTGGCTTCCCAATGCAAAGGGAACAGAAAGTGGAGCAGGAAAAAGAATCAGAACAAGAAAAGCTACCGAGAGTTGAGCGTGAGCTTAAAAAGTTTGGCTATGACCTATTTGCTGGAGTTCCTACAACCTATACTCCAGTAAATAATATTCCTGTCCCTTCTAATTATATTGTTGGACCTGGCGACACCATTAAAGTACAGCTTTACGGTAAAGAGAATAAGAGCCATGAGCTGACCGTTGAGCGTGACGGCACAATACAGTTTCCTGAGTTGGGCCCAATCAACGTTTCAGGCTTGTCTTATACAGAGTTAAAAGAATCGTTATCACAAAGGATTAGTGAGCAGTATATAGGTGTTCAATCTAATGTTAGTTTAGGAGAGCTTCGCTCTATTCAAGTTTTTGTGCTCGGGGAGTCATTTAAACCTGGGGCTTACACTGTGTCTTCTTTATCGACTGTTATGAATGCACTTTATGTCAGTGGTGGCTTAACTGATATCGGTTCATTGAGAAATATTCAGTTGAAACGTAATGGAGAATTGGTTTCTACGATTGACCTGTATGACCTTTTGCTAAAAGGTGATACGAGTGATGACCAGCGTCTCCGTTCTGGGGATGTCATTTATATACCATCAGCTAAGAAAACAGCTTCGATTGCTGGAGAGGTAGTTCGTCCTGCTATTTATGAACTTAAAAATGAAAATACGATTAATGAAGTAATAGAACTCGCAGGAGGCTTATTACCAAGCGCTTATAAAAGTGATGTTCGAATTGAGCGTTATAGTGACTCAGGGCAGCAGACTGTAGTTGATGTTGATCTTAAAACGGCAGCAGGCCTGAAATCTAAAATTCAAAATGGCGATATGGTTAAAGTTTACCCTGCTGTAGAGCGAAAAGAAAATGTCGTTGAGTTGCTAGGGCATGTGTATCGCCCAGGTTTGGTAAAATGGGAAAAAAGCTTGAGCTTAACGGATGTTATTAAAAGCCAAGTTCATCTTAAACCTCATGCAAATATTGATGCGGTACTAGTCTTTAGGGAGACAGATGACTTAGGTAGTATTAAGCCTTATATTGTGAATCTAAGAAAATTATGGTCGTCGAATAATATTTTTGAGTTAGAGCCTCGAGATAAGTTACTTGTTTTGTCTAATCAAGTGTCAGATGAGGATGTTGAAGATTTTATTGCTGTTGAACAAGAGCAGTATGTGCAGCGATTAAAGGAACGTATAGAGTTTGAGAGCTTAACTAAAGATGTGAAGGATTCAAACAATATTTATCAGTTTTCAGATTTGTCTAACAAAATTAAAAAGCGTCAGCAGGAAGAGGTTTTGAAAAGTCGTGTTTTAGATAGAGAGTCTGAAGAATACGATATCTTAAAGTTCCAGCAAATAAAACAAGAGATCCGTAATGCTGAGTTGCAACCATTCATCAAGCAGTTAGAAGCTCAAGCATCCAATAATAAAGTTGCTCAACTCGTTAAAATTAGTGGTGGTGTTAAGTATCCAGGTGAATATCCATATCAATCCGGAATGAAGCCCAGCGAGTTAATCCACTTGGCAGGAGGTTTAACTGAAACTGCCTATATGACAAATGCCGAAATCACGTCGAGGACTTTTACCGTTGACGGTGGGGTTAATATCAGACACAGAGACCTAAATCTACAAGAAGTGTTTTTAGGAAGTGAAGATTTATCTTTATCCCCTTTTGATGAAGTTAACATTAAAGTTTCTCCAAATAGTGCTGAAGAAATTTATGTAGAAGTCCAGGGTGAGGTTAAGTTTCCTGGGCGGTACAAAGTGGCAAAAGGTGAAACATTGTCACAACTTGTCCAGCGAGTGGGTGGGTTTAGTAAATACGCCCACCCCAAAGCAAGTGTTTTTTCAAGAAAAGCATTAAGGGAGCATGAGCAGAAGAAGTTAGATGAGTTGCAATCAAGGCTTCGTCAGGATATCGCTATTTCAGAGTTAGAGGATGCGAATATAGGTAAAATGGCAGATGTTTCATCTGCCAAGTCACTTCTTGAAGTTTTAGATACTACTGAAGCGACAGGTAGGTTGGTGATTAATATAAACTCGATTTTAAGTGGGGACTCACAAGACGTTATTTTAAAAGCAGGCGATCGGTTGATTGTACCGAGTTTCCGTCAAGAGGTGACGGTTGTAGGAGAAGTGCAAGTAGCAACATCTCATCTCTATAGTGAAAACTTTGACTACCAAGATTACATTGATAGAAGTGGTGGTAAAAAAGACACTGCAAATGAAGGTGCGATTTATATAGTTAAAGCTGACGGTTCAGTAGTATTACCAAATGAATCTTCTTGGTTGACTCATAATGCAAACAACATAGAGCCGGGCGACACTATTGTTGTGCCGCTTGATACAACTCGTGTTGATGGCTTAGAGCTTTGGACGAAAGTGAGTCAGATAGTCTATCAGTTAGCACTTGGTGCCGCAGCGGTTAATAGTTTCTAATGAGACAATCAGTTGCTTTAATTTTCGGCTGTTACCTTGCGGTTGGTGCACTCACAACTCAAGCAGAACCATGGCTAGACACAAGAGATGCTTGGTTAAGAGCGGATGTGGAGGCTTTATCGGGACATGGCATTATTAACACGCCTATAACTACTTGGCCACTTCCTTGGGCTAGGATAGTTAAAGACATAGATAAGGCCAGCTTGATAGATGTGCCTGATGAGCTCATGCCTGCTTTGATGCGTTTAAAAAGAAAAGCTCGGATTGAAACGTCAAAAGGCTCGCGCAGCGAACTAGCTTTACGAGCAGGAACCCAAGGCAGAGTTTTACGTGATTTTGGAGATTCTAGAAGAGAAAAGGCTGAGATAACCTCTCGAAATATGGGAGTGACTCAAAGTCTCGCATGGAATATTGAAGCAACAAAAGCTTTTGACCCCCTTGATGGTGAAGAGGAGCGTTTAGACAATAGTTACGTTGCGGCTGTTTGGGATAACTGGATATTCTCAGCAGGAGCTCAAGAACGTTGGTATGGACCTGGTTGGGATAGCTCTCTAATTCTTAGCAATAATGCTCGACCAATTCCCGCTTTATCCGTGCAACGTAATTATGCAGATCCCTTTGAAAGTGATTGGCTTTCTTGGATTGGTCCGTGGTCAGTTTCAGCATTTGCAGGACAGTTAGAAAGTGACCGCTTTATCCCTCACGCAAAACTTCTAGGAATGTCCGTGACGTTTAAGCCCTTCCAGTCACTAGAGATTGGTTTAAGACGAACCGCACAATGGGGCGGAGAAGGAAGACCGGAGTCCTTATCGAGTTTAATAGATTTGGCAATTGGTCGGACTAACTGTGATGAGATAGAAGATGGCTGTGAAGACCGGTTAAACTCCAATGAGGCGGGTAACCAATTGGCAGCTATAGACTTTAATTGGCGTTTACCGACAGAGCGATATGTTGGTTCACTATATGGACAAATGGTTGGTGAAGATGAGGCCGGGTATGCTCCGTCGAGAAAGTTTTACCAGTTAGGATATAAAAATAGTTTTAGTTACGGTGATAGCTTAATAACTAGTTATATTGAATATGCAGACACCGAAAATGAATTTGCTAAAAACTTAACGTATGAACATTCAATATATCAAACGGGTTATAGAACCGAAGGCCGAAGTATCGGTTCGACTTACGATGCAGATACCGAAAGTATTACTATAGGTCTGCTTGCCTCCACAAAAGGCGGGCAACGCTATAAAGTATCAGTATCTAGTGTTGATATGAATAAATATGGTACTGGAGATAATCACAGTATTTCTAGCAACCAAACTAGCTTCTATAAAGCCGAAATTAGTTTCGAAAAACCGTTAAGCCAAGGTCTATTGTCATTGAATATGACCTATCAAGACAAGGCTTTTGAAGGCTTATTAGGAGCAGAAGATAAACTTAATGTAGGTTTATCATGGAAAATGGAACTATAAGTCTAAGAAAGAGGTGCATAATGACTGCAAAAAAACTCTCGTTAGACATGAATTCTTAACAAAAGCATAGAAACTATGAATACTCAAAATACACAAGAAAATGAGACAACCTATAGAGAAGACGAAATTGATCTGCGTGAATTGTTCTCTATTTTATGGAAAGGCAAGTGGATCATTATTGGAGTAACTTTTTTGTTTGCTATTGCTTCAGTTGCTTACGCCTTGTATTTACCGAATGAATACAAGGCTACAGCAGTAGTGCAGCCAAATGAAAGTGGAAGTGGTGGAAAGTTAAGTCAATTAGCTGGTCAGTTTGGTGGCCTAGCATCGCTTGCTGGTATCAACATAGGTGGAGGTGAGTCCTCTGATGCTATCATTGCTATGGAAGTAATGAAGAGCTGGGGTTTTGCAGAAATATTCATAGAAAGATACAACCTGGCTGTACCAATATTCGCCGCGAAAGGGTGGAGACAAAGCTCAAATGAACTAGTTATTGATGAAGACCTTTACGATACACATACAAAAAAATGGGTTCGCGAGGCCCCTAAAGGTAAGACGGTAGAGCCAACTAGCTGGGAGCTTTATGAAAAATTTAAAGAACATGTTTCGGTTAGCCAGGATAAAGAAACTGGTTTAGTGACAGTCTCAGTGACTTACTTCTCTCCAGAAATGTCAAAACAGTGGGCTGAGTGGTTAGTTGAGGATATTAACCAATATATGAAAGAACGTGCCTTAAAAGAAGCTAATGAAAGTATTAAGTATCTCGAAGAACAAATACGGCAAACCTCAGTAGCTGATATTAGAACTGTATTCAGTGAGCTAATTCAAGAACAACATAAGACAAAAATGTTGGCTCAGGTTTCAGAAGAATATATTTTTAAAAAAATTAGCCAAGTTAAACAGCCAGAAGAAAAAGATAAGCCCAAAAGAGCGTTAATTGTCATACTTGGCTCAATATTAGGTGGAATAATCTCGATATTTTTAGTTTTAGTTGGCTTCTTCTTTAGAAAGGATAGCGAAAAACAATAGGAACTTGGTTATGCATATTAGTTGGATGGTCGCATTCTTTGTCTGTTTTGCCGCAGTTCTGGTTTTAAAACCAGCTGCGGTTAATTGGGGGCTAGTTGATACTCCTGATAAGCGAAAGAGGCATATAGGTAGTATCCCATTAGTTGGGGGGTTAGCAATTTATTTATCAACGCTGACTTCGGTCAGTTTATTTGTAGAAAATAGCCATCAAATCAATTTAATTTTAGTTTCTATTTCTTTGATCGTTTTTATAGGTGCTTTAGATGATCGTTATGATTTGAGTGCTAAATTGCGTTTAATTGCACAGATACTGACAGCTTCTGTTTTAACATTTGGAACGGATATTCATATATATAGTTTAGGTAATCTTTTAGGAGCTGGAGAGGTGGTGACTGGCTCTTTTTCTGGCGTGGTGACAGTTTTAGCGATTGTAGCAGGCATCAATGCATTTAATATGGTTGATGGAATTGATGGGCTAGCAGGAACTCTTGCATTATTAAGCTTGTTAGCAATTGGTTATTTGGTTGCTGGAGCAGACCTTCAGTTATTAATAGGTGTATTTTCTGCATCGCTTATAGTTTTCTTATTGTTTAACTTGGGGCTCTTCTCAAAAAAGAACAAAATCTTTATGGGTGATGCAGGAAGTATGATGCTGGGGTTGGTAGTGTCCTGGTTATTGATTGTCAGTAGTCAAGCTGAGAATGCTAGAGTTGCTCCAGTAAATGTCTTATGGTTTATTGCTGTCCCATTAATAGATATGGTTGCAGTGATGTACAGAAGGGTTAGAAGAGGGCAGTCCCCATTAGTAGCTGATAGAGAGCATCTACATCATGTATTTATGGATGTTGGGTTGAGCTCTCGACTTGCCCTGCTATTTATAACGTGCATTAGTGTATTTTTTTCATGTATTGGTCTAATTTTTACTATCTATAATGGTAGTGAGTTTTATTCATTATTACTATTTGTCTTCATGTTTTGTATTTATAATACATTATTGGATAAAAGGCATAAGTTAAAAGAATGGTTGAATAGATAGGATTATAAATGAGTTTTAAAACCATTAATCAGTTTGACAAAACGCAAAAAAAAATAGCTGTAATTGGGTTAGGCTACGTGGGCTTACCTCTTGCAGTAGAGTTTGGGAAAAAATATCCAGTACTTGGCTTTGACATTGATAAAGATAGAGTTAAAGAGCTGAATAGCGGGGTTGACTCGACATTAGAAGTCGGAGCTGAAGAGCTTAAGAGTACTGAGCAATTAAGATACTCTTCAGAGGTTGAAGAACTTAGGGACTGTAACGTCTTTGTTGTCACCGTGCCGACACCTATTGACGAGCATCGCCAACCTGATTTAACTCCTTTGATAAAAGCGAGTGAAATGCTTGGGTCACTACTAAAAAAAGGCGATATTATTATTTATGAATCAACGGTTTACCCTGGAGCTACAGAGGAAAACTGTGTACCTGTCATTGAGAGAGTATCAGGCTTAACTTTTAACTCTGATTTCTATGTAGGTTATTCTCCAGAGCGCATTAATCCTGGAGATAAAAAGCATAGATTAACTGGTATAGTAAAAGTTACATCTGGCTCTACTTCCGAGGTTGCAGAGTTTGTTGATCAGCTTTATGGTTCTATAATTACAGCAGGAACCCATAAAGCAAGTTCCATCAAAGTGGCAGAGGCGGCTAAGGTAATTGAAAATACGCAGAGAGATGTGAATATTGCACTGATTAATGAGCTTTCTATTATTTTTAATAAACTGGGTATTGATACTCTAGATGTTTTAGAAGCCGCTGGGACGAAGTGGAACTTTTTACCATTCCGCCCTGGGTTAGTAGGAGGTCATTGTATCGGTGTTGATCCTTATTATCTAACCCATAAAGCACAGTCTGTTGGGTATCATCCTGAAATGATTTTAGCTGGTCGCCGTCTTAACGATGCTATGGGGCAGTATGTCGTAGCTCAATTGGTAAAAACTATGCTGAAAAAACGTATCCATGTTGAAGGTGCGAATGTTCTTGTTATGGGGTTAACTTTCAAAGAGAACTGCCCAGATCTGCGAAATACTAAAGTTGTCGATATGATTAGGGAGCTTGAGGAGTATAACATTAATGTGGATGTTGTAGACCCCTGGGTTTCTAGAGATGAGGCGTTAAATGATTACAGACTTACTGTAAAAACTGAGGTAAAGCATCAATATTATGATGCAATTATACTAGCTGTAGCGCATGAGGAATTTAGGGCTATGGGCGCTGAAGCTATTCGTGCATATGGTAAAACTAATCATGTTTTATATGATCTCAAGTTTATTTTACCTAAAAATGATTCTGATATTAGATTATAGCTGAGCAACTATTATAAAGAATAATGTAAAGGCTGACTTATGACGCTATACGATAATGTAAAAAAAGACTTACAAACATCTCCAAAAAAATGGTTAATAACTGGCTGCGCTGGTTTTATAGGCTCAAACCTTTTGGAACATCTACTAAGGTTAGACCAACAAGTAGTGGGTTTAGATAACTTTTCGACTGGCTTTCAGCACAACCTTGATGAAGTAAGAAGTTTAGTTTCGGCGGAGCAGTGGAGTAGATTTAGTTTTATAGAAGGGGATATCTGTAATCTGAATGATTGTGCAAAAGCTTCTGAAGAAGTTGATTATGTTCTTCATCAAGCTGCTCTGGGCTCAGTCCCCAGATCTATAGATGACCCTATAAGTACTAATAACACTAATGTTAGTGGCTTTCTTAATATGTTAGTTGCTGCGAGAGACGCGGGAGTCGATAGTTTTACTTATGCCGCTTCAAGTTCGACCTATGGTGATCATCCCGCATTACCAAAACGAGAAGAGTGTATAGGAAAACCTCTTTCACCATATGCAGTTACTAAATATGTTAATGAATTATATGCAGATGTATTCGCTAAAAGTTACAACTTTAGATCTATAGGGCTCAGGTATTTTAATGTATTTGGAAAACGGCAGAACCCAAATGGAGCTTATGCTGCTGTAATTCCCAAGTGGGTATCTGCGATGATCAAAGGAGATGATGTTTATATTAATGGTGATGGTGAGACGAGTCGTGATTTCTGTTATATAGAAAATACAGTACAAATGAATATTTTGGCTGCAGTTGCGCCAAACGAAGCTCGGAATGAGGTTTATAATGTTGCTGTTGGTGATAGAACATCTTTAAAAGAACTTTTTAATAACATTAAAGCCTCTTTAATTGCTAATAGTATTGATATAAATGTAGAGCCAAAATATCGTGATTTTAGGATTGGTGATGTTAAACATTCACAAGCTAGTATTGATAAAGCAACGAGTAAATTAGGTTATAAACCTGCCTATAAAATAGGTGCGGGAATAGATGAGGCAATGTCTTGGTATGTGAAACTGCTCAGTAAATAAATTCTATTATGAACTTTAAAGTTTAACTAAACCTTGAGTAATCAATTGAGTAGCATATAAGTATGAGTCAATTCAGAAAAAATAATAAAAGAAGTCTTATTTCTAAGCTTATGACACTGTACTATCGAAGGAGAGTAGGTAAATGTGGCGCAGCAGTGAACTTTGATAGTATTGTTTATTTGATGCGATTTCCACGAAATATTCAGTTTGGAGATGGTGTTTATGTCAAGAGTGGAGCTAAGCTTTGCCCATGTAATGAGAAAGCTAAAATTACGGTTGGGGAAAATACTACGATAGGATACAACACACTGATCTTTTCATCCGTAAATATTCAAATTGGTGCTAACTGCATGATTGCACCAAATGTGTACGTTGTAGATAGTGACCACGGTACGGATAGGTCGTTACAGATGAATCTACAGGAAAATACGGTATCTAAGGTCTATATTGGGGATGACGTTTGGTTAGCGACAGGGGTTGTTGTACTCAAAGGGGCGGTTATACCAGAGGGGTGTATTGTTGCAGCTAATTCTGTAGTTAAAGGTGAGTTAGAGGCTTATGGTATTTACGCTGGAGTGCCAGCTAGAAAAGTCGGTGAGCGAAAGTGAGGTTTGGAGCTATAATTCTTGCTCGCCTAACGTCCTCAAGGCTCCCTGGTAAGGGGCTAAAAAAAATTGCTGGCAAGGAAGTATTGTTAAGGATAGTTGAGCTTTTGAATCTTTCAGAAAAAATAGATGAAATAGTCATTGCTACATCTAACTTACCATCTGATGATCCAATTGAGGCTTTCTGCCATAAATATAATATAAAAATTTATCGAGGTGACTTAGATAATGTCGCTCAACGATTTTTGAACGCTGCTGTTTTCTACAATTTAGATGCGGTAATAAGAGTGAATGGTGACAACTTATTCGTAAATACAGAGCTTGTAGACGATGCTTGTGAACAAATAGAAAAAGGCTTTGACTTTGTGTCTAATGTAGCCGGTAGGACTTTCCCTAAAGGAATGAGTGTCGAGGGTATAAGGACAAAAATTTATCAAGAATATTATGAAGAATTCAATTCCGCTGAAGATTATGAGCATGTGATGTCTTTCTTTTACAAGAATAAACAAAACTTAAAAACAAAATTTATAAAAAATATTAGTTGCCCAGAAGCAGAAGGAAAACAAATTGCTATAGACACACAAAGAGATTTTTTGATAGCTAGTAAAGTTTTTGAGAATTATGGTTGGAACGATTATTCGATCGATTTAAGTAGACTGATGACAGAGTATAACTTACAGGAGACACAGATGAGTTTTGTCGGACAGCATGGTCCATTATTGATAGCTGAAATTGGTGGTAATCACGAAGGTGATTTTGAGTATGCAAAAAAACTAACGCGATTAGCTATAGAAAGTGATGCTGACTATATAAAATTTCAAATGTATTCAGGAGATACACTTGTTAATCCAGTTGAATCACCTGATAGGTTTAAGCACTTTAAAAAATTTGAATTGTCTCGGGAGCAGTATATCGAGCTTGCAAAAACTATTTCTGACTCAGGCAAGCGTTTCATGGCATCTATTTGGAATGAGGAAATGCTTGATTGGATTGATGAATACAATACAGTTTATAAAATTGGTTCTGGAGATCTGCTAGCATGGCCTTTGCTCAAAAAAATTGCAGAAAGAAGTAAACCAATGATTTTATCTACAGGCCTAGCTACAGAGCAAGAAGTGGTAGATACAGTTAATTATATCCGTGACTGCAACCCTCTATACAATGATGCTAACTACCTAGCAGTAATGCAGTGTACTTCAATGTACCCTATTCCCAATGAAGCTGCTAATTTGAATGTAATGCCAAAGTTGCACCGACTTACAGGGGCTACAATGGGTTACTCTGATCATACAGAAGGAACTGATGCTTTGAAACTTGCAGTTGCAAAAGGTGCTCAAGTTTTGGAGTTTCACTTTACAGATAAAAGAGAAGGAAAAGAGTTTAGAGATCATAAAGTTTCATTAACTAAAAGTGAAACGCTGGATTTAATAGAGTATATAAAACTTGTAAATGTTTTAAATGGTAGCGCAGTTAAAGAACCAGTAGAAATAGAGATTGACAATGGTCATGTCGAAAGCTTTCGGAGAGCCATTTACCCTACACGTGATATTTCCAAAGGGACAGTCATTAAAGAATCAGATTTGGTAATATTGCGACCATCACATGGTCTTTCATCCCGTTATTATGATGAAATAATAGGCAAAACAACTAATAAGGATTTAAAAAAAGGTCAAAAATTAAAGTTTGATTACTTTAGTTAGGTGTTGATTTTATGTTTAGCTTTATAATTCATTTATATCTAAAGCTTCGCTTTGGTAAACGCCTAGTAATAGGTAAGAAAGTTGTATTTAAGTCCTTGCCGACTCTAATTATATCGAAAGACTCTTCTATAGTTTTATCGGAAGAGGTTATTATTGGTAAGATGGTAGAGCTTAGGGCTACTAGAGGGTCAACTCTCATTTTAGGTAAGTTTGTAAAGCTTGATACTCTCGTGAGAGTGATAGCTACTAATAAAGCCGATATAGTAATAGGCGATTTTACAAGAGTAGGAATTGGTAGTGTATTTAATGGAGGGGGTAAGATCAATATTGGAAACAATACACTCATTTCAGGTTACGTTTATATACAAACAAGCATGCATAACTATTTGGGAGACGATAAAATTCAAAATCAAGGATATTCATACGGTGATATAATCATCGGTGATGATTCATGGATAGGAGTGCATGCTGTTATTTTTCCTGATGTAGTGCTTGGTGAAAAAGTCATTGTTGGAAGTAACTCTGTTGTAAACAAAAGCTTTTCAAAGCATTGTGTCATTGCCGGTGCTCCTGCTGAAAGAATAAGAATATTAAAACAGAAGTAGAACAAAGAGCTACAAGAAAAAGAATTACTTTTTATAAATTGTAAGACAAAACATAAACTCATAACTAACTAATTTATACCTTGGTATAAATAATACTGAGTGAACTTAATTAATTGGCAATAATATATAAGCTAAGAAGGCAAAAGTATATAAAGCTCACCGAGGTAACCAAATGAAGAATAAGCCATTAATAACTGTTTATATAGTTAATCACAACTATGGTAAGTACATAGAGCAGGCTATTGAAAGTACGGTTAATCAGTCATATCCAAATATTGAGATATTAATTATAGACGACGGCTCAACGGATAATTCAAGAGAAATATTAACTAAATATATTGGACAAGAGAAAATTGAAGTCATATTTCAAGAAAATAAAGGGCTGACAAAGACTAACAATACTGCCTTAAGGTTAGCTGAGGGGGAATACATTGTTAGACTTGACGCAGATGACACATTTAAACCAAATGCATTGCAAAATTTACTTGATGGTTTTACAGATAAAGATGTTGCAATGGTGTTCGGAAACTGGGATGTTGTTGATGAGTCTGGTAACCATTTATATACCTTTAAAAGGCATGATTTTGAAAATGATGTGACATTACTAGACTGTCCTGCTCACGGGGCATGTACGATGTTTTACACAAAGTACTTAAAAGCAGTGGGTGGATATGACGAGGAGCTACAATGCCAGGATGGTTTTGAGCTATGGTTTCGAGTTGTTGATAACTTTAAGGTTAAAAGTTTAGACAAATTGATTTTTAATTATCGGAGACATGGGAGTAACCTTACGGGTAACGAAGAAAAAATCTTATATACAAGATCAAATATATTGAGAAAAGTAGCCGAGAAGAAGGGAAGTGTTGATAGCTCATTTGTGGTTATTCCTATTCGAGGTGGAAGTTTAGACTCAAGAAGTAATCCATTCGAAAAAATAAATGGTAAGTTCTTAATTGATTTGATAGTTGAAGATTTATTAAATTATAACCTTTTCGAAAAAATCATAATTACAACGCCTGATAAAAGTCTGAGAGAATATATATTATCCAATTATGAAAACATTATAGTGCACGCAAGAGGAGTAGATATATCTCTTATCAATTCTAAGTTAGACGCTGTGGTACAGGATGTGTATGAAACTTATAATGAGCTAGGTAGTTTTGAGTATGGAGTGATACTTGGACTTGATAGACCGTTTAACAAAAAGTACCTTATTCAGTCCGCACTCGATATTGCTAGTATATTTGATGTAGATAATGTTATCGGAGTTAGACCTTCTGATGATTTTTATTTCACTCATAATGGTCAAAGTTTATATGGAATAAACTTTGATAAGACATCTGTGCGATTAGAAAGAGATGAAATATATCAAATGGTGAATGGTTTTCTGGTATTTAAGTGTGAAAAGCTAAGTAAAGATGGAGAAATATGGGGCGAAACTATTGGGCATGTGGTTTTCGATCAGATAAGTGCACACTCTATTTCTTCAAGGTTAGATCTTGATATAGCTGAATTATATTCTAACAAGTTAGAAGAAAGAAAAACTAAATAATAATAGAGTTTGAAATTGATATCAAAGTTCACATCTAGAATAATAAATCAAGAAATAAAGTTTGCTCTATTTAGAATATTTAATGCAGGATGCGTTCTAATCACTTCCTACTATGCTGCGTTAATAATAGGACCACAAGGCTGGGGGGATGTATCTATTTTTCAAACATTAGTAATATATGCCTCTGTTTTTATGCTTGGCTTACCAGAAGGGTATGGGCAGTTACAGGCTCGTTCTGAAGATATACTTTGTGATACATACAAACGGATATTACTTATCTGCTTATACTTAAGCTTAACAGTTTTTTTTCTGGTATGTCTTTACTTTATTTTCCTGAATGATCGTTCAAATGATAAAAATAATATTGCGTATATATTTCCTTTTGCCCTTTTTTCGTTGTTGGTTTTTGCTTTAGAAAGGTTTAGGTTGAGAGGCTTGGGTAATTTTAAGAGTTTGAGTTCTGTATATAAAGTTAATGCTTTTTCACTATTAACTTCAGTCATTATTATAAGCTTATTTCCATCCGCCAATACGTTCTTAATATTGTTTTATTTGGCTTATTTTATTTCGGTATTGTTTAGCTGCACAAATAACAAGCCTTTTGCAAAGAAAAAAATGAAGAGTTGTGATGACAATTTTAAAAGCGCTTCTTCATTAATAAAGCTAGGCTTTCCTATAGTGCTATCAGGCATTGTTTTTGAAGCAATAATTTCATTAGACAGATTCTATATACTATTAAAGTTTTCTAAAGAGGATGTTGGCTTAAGCGGATTGTCATTTATGTTAATTAAAGGACATATTATGCTTTTAAGTATTGTAAATACTTTGAATTTTCAAAAGATTGCCCAAATGTATGAGCATGGAGAGCATTTAGGTTTAATGAAGAACGTAAAAAAACAAGCTTGTTTGGGTTTGGCCATTACAGTAGGATCTGCGTTGTTTATATATTTGACAATTCAGAGTGACTTATTTATAGATATGTTTCCACGTTATTCAAAACTGTACTTAGTATTTGCTTATCAGTCTTTGATTTTGTTGCCTTTGTGCTTTATCTTCCCACTAAGTATTGCTTCAAATTTCAATTTTGGTGGGAAGTTATATTTAAAGATTAACATATTGATTTTGTGTGTTTACTTCATAACCTTGTTTTTACTAACACTTTCCCTTGATACATTAGACTATAAAAAATTATACGTAATAGTTTCCATAATATTCACTTTTAGCGCTTTATACCTTTACTCTAAAAATAGAGAATACTATAAATGCAAAAATGTAACTTAATAATCTTATTTACTAATGCTCAGTATTTGCACTTTAAAAATATTTTAAAAATAAATAATGATTTGAAAAAGAATACAATCATTTTCACAAGAGTAAAAATAAACTTTAATGAGGCTGAAGACAAAAGTTTTGTGGTTTATGAACTTAATAGTTTCAGGAAAATTCTACAGTTGAAGAAAACTCTCAAAAGACTTTGCTTGAATTATGAGCAGTTTGATTTATATGTGCCACATTTTTTGAATGTTTTTGCTCAAGATGTATATTGGCGACTAAAAAATAGTCGTAAGAAAATCTTAATTTCCATCATCCCAGATGGTACTTTGTTATTTAATGATTATAAAGTTAAACCTTTTTCTTCAGATAATTGGAAAAGAAAACTAAAGTCTCTACTATTTGGTTTAAAGTACAAACTTATTAAAGGTAGTATCATAAGTCCTTATCAGCAGATAAATACAGTTTATTCGTATTTTGAAAATGTTGTATGTGAAGCTAGAAACATTAAAAAAATATGTTTTGAAATGAAGGACCATATTTATAAAAATGATAATCTACTAGTTCTAGGCCATAGAAATCAAAAAATAATATCGAGCGATAAAGTTACTTTCATTGTTAAGAACCTTGTGCAGTCTGAAAGGTTTAATTCGATATATTATAAAGCTCACCCAAGAAAGGAATTATCAAAAGACAACTTTCGAAGAAGTCTAAGCAGGTCTGTTGACTGCAATGTTATTAATATCGAGTCTGAAGAGGCTATTGAAGGTTTAATTGAACGTTATGAATTTTCAGCTGTATTCGCTGTCGCATCCTCTGCATTAATATCAATTAAATTGATTAAACCGAGTATTGATTGCTACTCATATGGCTATAAAGAGTATTTCGGGGAGAATTATAATAAGAATATTCATGACGTATTTAATTCCTTGAATATTAAAACATTGGGTTGATTATGAGTACAAAAAAACTTGCTCAACTCTCAATGTTCTCGTTGTTTATGCTATATGTAGTAGTAATTCTACTTTCATTTGCATCATACCTTTATAATATATATACATCGGATATACCTATTGATTTTCGACATGATAGGCCGATAACAATTGCTTCTGTCTGTTATTTCTTTGCTTTATGCATATTCCTATTTTGTAAAAGAAACCTTTTTTGGTTTCTATTCCCTGTAGTAATCTTAACGGTACCTAATGCATTTAACTCATTATTTCCCGGCGTTTTCCTTTCTCCCATGTCTGATAAAACAAATGCATCATTTTCGTTTATTTCACACATTGATATATTTGTTATCTTTTACCTCTTTTTAAAGAAAAAAATTAATCTTGAATGTTCTCATGTTCCGTACAGGTACTATAGTTTCCTAATATATGTTTCTTTATTAATGATTGTTCCGCTAATTTTGTTGTGTGTAAAACATGTTCTCAAGGGCGGAGATTATATTCATATAATTAATGGCGCGTATCAATTCAGGTATGTAGTTTTATTACTGCTAATAGGAGCAGAACTTTATACAAAAAGAAATGTGAAACTATTCTTAACTGGATGTATGGTGGCTATTCCATTGCTATTTTTTGAAGGTGCGATTTCTACTATTCTAGCAGGAAAGAATATTGTAGGAGAGATGTTTAGTGGTAACTTCGCAAATAATGTGTTTGGAAATTCAGCCTCGATGTTATTTATACTGTTTTTATGTTTGGCTCGTCAGAATCAAGGTCTGGTAAGCAGGGTATCTTTAATTGTTACTTCTTTACTTTGCTTGGTTATAGTTTTAATGACAGATGTGAGAGCAGCTCTTCTTGCTTCTATTATAGGGTCTATTATTGTTCTGGTTTATAATTACTTAACGGCATTTAGAGTTTTAGTCGCAACTGGGGTATTGGTAACATGCTTAGGTTTTTTCCTATTTCATGATAAGGAAATATTGGGTTATATGTATACAACATATAACTCTGTTGAGATAATAATAAATGCTGGATATGCAAACAATGATCTTGCTATAGATCCTACTAATAGCTCTATGCTCACCAGAATTGCTATTTGGAAAGGGACTATTATGATGATTTTAGATAACAATTTATTAGGTATTGGGACAGGTCAGTGGAACTACTTAAAATCAGAATATGGGATCCCTTTTAATGTACTTCTAGATACTCATAATGATTATTTAAATTACTTGGTACAGTATGGTGTAATATCAGGCAGTGTTTTAATATTTATGTTTTTTCTTTTACCAATAATCAAGATGTTAAATTTTAAATCTAAAATAAATTATGCAAACGAATATTATATAGCACTGATGGTGTTTGGAGTAACGTGTCTAACTAATGCGAATACCAATAAACATCAGGTAATGATGTTGTTTTTAGTTTTGCTTTTACTCGGTAGAATGAAAGAAGAGAAGACTAAACAAATTACTTAAAAAATCATTTAAAACAAGGTATTAGATGATGGTTTTTTAAACTAAGTAATCACTTATTAATTACTTAGTTAAAATACTAAAATTTCATGATACAAGAGAGCTTAGTGTGAAAATAGCAATTATAGGTACAAGAGGAATTCCTAACAGGTACGGTGGGTTTGAGCAATTTGCAGAGATGGTCAGTAAGCAATGGATAGAAGATGGACATGAAGTTATTTGCTATAACCCAAAGGATCACGAATACCAAGAAAATATCTATCAAGGAGTTGAAATAAGACATATTTATTGTCCCGAAAATAGAATTGGTGCGGCCGCAAACTTTATTTATGATTACCTTTGTTTAAGAGATGCCGTCCGATCAAAATGTGATATTTATTTGGAGTTAGGGTATCAAAGTTCAGCTTTCTCATTTTACCTGATTAATAAAAAAGAAAGAAAAAAGCTTGTAACTAATATGGATGGCATGGAATGGATGCGTTCAAAGTGGTCATCTACTACTAAAAGAATAACAAAGTTCGCTGAAAAGTGCGCTGTAAAATTAAGTGCCTGTTTAGTAAGCGATAATGATGGAATCGCCGACTATTACAAATCTG
The DNA here is from genome assembly GCF_020005165.1 of Kangiella taiwanensis. Taxonomy (GTDB): domain Bacteria; phylum Pseudomonadota; class Gammaproteobacteria; order Enterobacterales; family Kangiellaceae; genus Kangiella; species Kangiella taiwanensis. The sequence goes on along the minus strand of NZ_JAHCLT010000002.1, from coordinate 197,166 downwards.
AATATGGAAGAGAGTCTAGTGTTATTGCGTATGGCTGTGATGCAGATATAGTGATTAATAAGGCTTTGATAGGAGATGTTATTGAGGATGCTATGAATTTTGACTTGGTTATCGCAAGGCTTGAGCCAGAAAACAATGTAGAGATGATCATTGATGGTTTTCTGAACTCCCGAGTAGACCGAACATTAATTATCGTAGGTGGCTTAATGACAAAGCATGCTCAATACCTGACTAATAAATTTAGGTCATATGAGCGCGTAAAATTTGTTGGTGCGATTTATAAAAAGCCTACACTAGACGCTTTGAGACATTATTGCTCTCTATATTATCATGGGCACTCTGTAGGTGGTACCAATCCATCTCTTCTTGAAGCAATGGCTGTAAAAGCTCGTATAGTTGCCCATAATAATCAGTTTAATAAGGCAGTGCTTTCCGATAATGCATTTTATTTTGAGGACGTTGAGTCTGTTGCAAAAATTTCAAAAAGCTTTGAGCAGCAGGAAAACGCATTAAATGAGTTTAAAGATAAAAATTATGAATTAATTAAAGTAGAATACACTTGGAAAAAGATCGCTGATAAATACATCAAACTCTTTAACAAAGTCGCCGAGTCATGAGAATTACATTAATTACGCAAGATGAACCATTTTATCTGGCAGAGAATATTAACCATCTAATTAAAACATTACCTGAGCACTCAAAAGTTATAAGCTGTGTGCTGTTACCTCCTTCACCTTACGGTAAAAAAGAGTCCCTGATTAACAAGGCTTTGAAAACAAGAAAGCTGTTTGGAAATCGTTTTTTTATAAGGTACTGCTTTAAGTATTTAAGAAGTAAGTTAAGCAGTAGAAATGTTAGGCGGGTTTTAATCAATCATGGCATTAATATAATTGAACTTTCACACTCTATAAATCATCAGGTTTCATTAGAAATTATTCGTTCCTACAATCCTGATTTACTTATATCTATAGCTGGTAATGAAATTTTCAAAAAACAACTTATAGAGCTGGCACCCAAGGGGTGCTTAAATTTACATACCGCATTATTGCCAAAGTATAGGGGCTTGATGCCAAGCTTTTGGGTTTTAAAGAATAGAGAGAAACAAACTGGTGTGTCTGTATTTTTCGTGGATGAAGGCATAGATAGCGGACCAATTCTCGTTCAAAAGAATATTGTAATTACTAAACCAAACTTAGAAGATTTGATAATTAAATCAAAAAAAGTTGGAATGATGGCAATCTGTGAAGCTGTAGATTTGATCAATCGTGGAAATTATAAATGTATTCCTAATAATGATGATGAAATGACTTACTTCCATTTTCCGAGTAAGAGTGATGTCAAAGAGTTTATACAGAATGGGGCTAAGTTTTATTAATGAAGATATTGAGCTTTGATATAGAAGATTGGTTTCACTTATTGGATGTAGAACAAACAAGTGATATAGGTAAGTGGGGTAACTTTGAATCAAGAATACACCAGGGAGTTCATAGAATTCTCGACCTTTTAGATGAATGTGACCAAAAGGCAACATTCTTTATATTAGGTTGGGTAGCAGAAGTGTATCCAACACTGGTTCAAGAAATTTCGAAGAGAGGGCATGATTTAGGAAGTCATTCGTATGCTCATAAGCTTGTATATGAAATGAGCAAAAAGGACTTTAAAGAAGACCTTGCTCGATCTAAGCATGTTTTGGAGGACACTATTTCAAAAAGTGTTGTTTCTTATCGAGCTCCTGGATTTTCTATTGTGCGTGATAGTTTATGGGCTTATGAGATATTGTATGAACTTGGTTTTAGAGTCGATAGCAGCATATTTCCAGCTAGCAGAGCCCATGGCGGCATAAGCAGTTTTCCATTTGCTGAACCCGTTATAGGAGAGACTCTTAGCGGTAATATAAAGCTATTTCCGTTAAATTCAATACGTTTATTAGGTAATGATTTTGTGTTTTCTGGAGGGGGATATTTTAGACTATTACCAAAGGCGCTGCTTGAGCATTGGTTTAATAAAGAAAACTACATAATGACATACTTTCATCCTCGCGACTTCGATCCTGAGCAACCGGTAGTTCCTGGATTATCTATTAATCGTAAATTTAAAAGTTATGTTGGTTTAAAAAGCTCGCTTAATAAGTTGTCAGCTATACTTAAAAGTAATGATTTTATTACTTTGAAACAGGCCTGCAATAGAGTTGACTGGTCTAATGTGTCCACTGTAAAGATTAAATAAGGAGTAGTAGTGAGGATTTTAGTTACTGGAGGAGCAGGTTTTATCGGAAGCGCTGTTATTCGTCATATTATTTCCAATACAGAGCATTCAGTGTGTAATGTAGATAAGCTAACTTATGCAGGTAATTTAGACACTCTTGAAGCTGTTTCTAGGTCTAAAAAATATCAATTTAAGCAGGTGGATATTTGTAATAAAGCGGGCTTAGAAAAGGTTTTTAATGATTTTCAGCCTGATATTGTGATGCATTTGGCTGCAGAGAGTCATGTTGACCGCTCAATTGACGGGCCCGCGGAATTTATTCAGACAAATATTGTTGGTACCTTTAACTTGTTGGATATAGCAAGAGCTTATTGGGTGTCTTTAGATTCAGTTAGAAAGAATAGCTTCAGGTTTCATCATATTTCTACAGATGAGGTGTATGGAGACCTTGAAGGTACAGTCGATTTATTTAAAGAAACAACCTCGTATGCTCCAAGCTCGCCATACTCGGCTAGTAAAGCCAGCTCTGATCACTTAGTTAGGGCGTGGAATAGAACTTATGGATTACCGACTATAATAACAAACTGCTCAAACAATTATGGCCCATACCACTTTCCTGAAAAACTCATACCTCATATGGTGCTTAATGCAATTCAAGGAAAGGCTCTTCCGATATATGGTGACGGAAGCCAAATAAGAGATTGGCTATATGTAGATGATCATGCTCGGGCTTTATATTTAGTAGCTACAGAGGGAAAAGTCGGCGAAACGTATAATATTGGTGGGCATAATGAAGTAACTAATCTAGATGTTGTTAAATCAATTTGCTCAATACTTGAAACCCATGCACCCGAAAAGCCAATAGGGGTTGCTAAGTATGAAGATTTAATCACATTTGTTTCAGATCGTCCCGGTCATGATGCTCGATATGCTATTGACGCAACTAAAATTCAAAATGAACTTGGCTGGACTCCTAAGGAAACATTTAAAACTGGATTGGAAAAAACAGTTTTATGGTATCTATCTAACAGTGACTGGTGGCAAAGAGTAATATCTGGTGAATACAAGCTCAACAGGTTAGGTGAGTTAGCATGAATAAATATAAAGGTATAATTTTAGCCGGAGGTTCTGGCACTAGGCTTCACCCCATTACTCAGGGTATGTCTAAGCAGTTGTTACCTATTTACGATAAACCGATGATCTACTACCCTCTATCCGTTTTAATGCTGTCTGGCATACGAGAGATATTGATAATATCTACACCTGAAGATATTTCTGGTTATCAAAGGCTATTAGGAAGCGGTGGTGATTTTGGTTTGGTTTTAACTTATAAGGTACAACCAAGTCCGGATGGCCTGGCACAGGCGTTTATTCTAGGTGAGGAATTTATAGGTAATGATAATGTAGCTTTAGTATTGGGGGACAATATATTCTATGGAGAGAGTTTTTCAAGCAAGTTAAAACAAGCGACGTCTATAGAAACAGGAGCTACAGTTTTTGGATATCATGTGAATGATCCAGAACGGTTTGGAGTCGTTGAGTTCAATGATGAAGGAAAGGTTCTTAGTCTTGAAGAAAAACCAGTCAAGCCTAAATCTAATTACGCAGTAACAGGCTTATACTTTTATGATAATAAAGTTATTGATATTGCAAAAAACGTAAAGCCTTCTGAACGTGGTGAACTAGAAATTACAGATGTTAATAAAGCCTACTTAGATGCTGGATTGTTAAATGTAAACTTACTGGGTAGAGGTTTTGCGTGGTTAGATACAGGTACACATGATTCGTTGTTGGAAGCGGGACATTTTGTTCAAACCGTAGAGCATAGACAAGGTTTGAAAATTGCTTGTTTAGAAGAGATTGCCTTCAACAATGGTTGGATATCTAAAGACTTGCTAAAGCAAAGAGGTGCTTTATTAAGTAAAACTGGTTATGGGAAGTATCTTCAAGGGTTAATAAGTTAATTTATGAACGTTATCAGCACTAAGTTGGATGGTTGTTTTATACTTGAACCAAAGGTTTTCAGTGATAAAAGAGGTTTTTTCTTAGAAACCTTTCAGAAGAAACGGTATGAGGAAGCTGGAATAGACTATGAATTTGTGCAGGATAATCATTCTCGCTCTACTAAGGGAGTATTGAGAGGATTGCATTTTCAAAAAAATAAACCACAAGGTAAGTTAGTAAGAGTGGTACGAGGAGAGGTCTTAGATATCGCTGTAGATTTAAGACGAGGGTCAGGCACTTTGGGGCAGTGGGAGTCAGTACACCTTTCTGAGGACAATAAGAAGCAGTTTTGGGTTCCACCAGGCTTTGCTCATGGCTTTTTGGTGCTTTCTGATATAGCTGACTTTGAGTACAAGTGCACAGACTACTATGACCCTACGGATGAAGGGAGCATAATTTGGAATGACCCAGATCTAAATATAAAGTGGCCTTCAGGTATGGAGTTTTTTCTGTCTGATAAGGACAAAGCAGCTGGCACCTTTAAGGAGTATTTAGCTAAGTGAAAGTAATTATCTCTGGGGCCGATGGACAGCTTGGTTTATGTTTGAGAGATGTTCTTGAGGAGCAGGATATTACTGCTTTATTCTTCAATAGAGGGAGGCTAGACGTTACTAAATTAAGTGATTGTTATGAGGCAGTAAGAAGCACAGGGGCTAATATCTGGATAAACTGTTCGGCTTACACAGCAGTTGATAATGCCGAAACGGACATAGATGCGGCTAACGCAGTCAATTATTCTGGTGTTGAAAATATCTCAAAGGCTTGTGATAAGCACCAAGTTCCACTTATTCATATCTCAACTGATTATGTATTTGATGGTTCAGCAGATACTCCCTATGCTGAAACTATCAATCCAAATCCCAAAAGTATATATGGTATATCTAAACTTAAGGGTGAAAGATCTATACAACAGCTTTTAGCAAACTATGTAATTGTAAGAACTTCTTGGCTTTATAGTGAGTATAAAAGTAATTTTGTTAAGACTATGTTATCACTGGCTGAAAATAGGGATAACCTAACTGTTGTGAATGATCAAGTGGGCTCTCCCACATATGCACGCGATTTAGCAGAATCACTTATTAGCATCGCTAAAAAACTAAGTGATAATATTGAAGGTTATAGTGGGGTCTATCACTTCGCAAACAAAGGTTGTTGCTCATGGTTCGAGTTTTCGAAAGAAATTTTCTCTAAGTCTTTAGATTTAGGTCTAATACATAAAATACCTTCGGTGGAACCTGTTCCAAGCACTCAATTTAAAACTGTTGCCCCTAGGCCGCTGTATTCAGTATTAGATAGCTCTAAGGCTGAATTAGAGTTTGATCTTTTCAATAGACCATGGGATTCGGCTTTAATTGATATGCTATCAAGGCTTAAGCAATTGAACTTTAAAACTCATTAATATGGAAAAAATTATAGAAGCTCTCAAAGAAGAAGCCATCCTCGCAAGAAAGCGAAGTATAAAAAGTCTTTTTAATTCAGGTGCTGATAGGATTGATTTGTTTACTGCCGAGCATGGCTCTTTCAAAATTGACTACTCAAAACAAAATATTAGTAGTCAAGGATGGAGTCTACTCTTAGATTATTACTATAAAAGTAAAATAGATCATAAAATACATGCGCTTTTTAGTGGTAAGCCGGTTAATGTTACTGAAAATCGGCCGGCTCTACATTTCGCTTTAAGAGCACCCAAGGATGTAAGGTCACTCCCCAAACACTCCTCTATTGTGGCTGATGTTCATGATGAACTGGAAGCAATGGCTTTAATAGTCAGAAAAATTCGTAAACGCAAATGGAGAGGCTATTCAGGTAAGGCTATAACTAATATTGTAAGTTTAGGGGTTGGAGGTTCAGAGCTAGGTCCTTTACTGGTATGTGATGCACTACAGGAAATCGGCTCAAGTATTGGAGATAGTATCAAGCTCCACTTTGTTTCGAGCATGGATGGAACTCAAATTTCTCAGTTACTTGAGGTTCTAGACCCTGAAAGGACTCTTTTCATAATATCATCTAAATCTTTTACCACTGTCGATACATTTTATAATGTGAATACGGCATTGAAGTGGCTGACTAGTTATTCAGGAAGTATTGAGTTAGCAAAGAATCACCACTTTATAGGTGTCTCTGCAAGTCAAGAGAAAATGGAAGCATGGGGTATCAGGAAAGAAAATCAACTTATATTTTGGAATTGGGTCGGTGGTCGTTTTTCACTGTGGTCAACCATAGGCCTACCAATTGCAATCAAATACGGTATGGATGTTTTTTATGAGTTGCTTGAAGGCGGTTACGAAATGGATTTTCATTTTAAAAACTCTACTCCTGAAAGCTGCTTACCGACAGTCTTGGCTTTAATAAGCTTTTGGAACTCTTCTTTTCTAGAGATAAGTGCAAATGCCGTACTCCCGTATGATGGTAGGCTTAAACTTCTACCCAATTATCTCTCTCAGCTGGAGATGGAAAGTAATGGAAAGGCTGTATCCGTAAACGGGACTGAAGTCAGGTTTAAAACTTCACCTATAATATGGGGGGAGTTGGGACCAAATGCTCAGCATGCTTTCTATCAACTATTACATCAAGGCACACAAGATGTAAGTTGTGACTTTATTTCAACAGTGAAGAGGTATCACAACGGAGCACGCCCGGACGTTGAGGCTGATTTTTTGTATCAACAGCAAAGCTTATCTCTTGCGAACTGCTTTGCTCAGTCAAGTGTACTAGCTTTCGGGGATATCTTCGCAGAAAAAGAAGAAATTAACCCACATAAAAGATATAGAGGTAACCAACCCTCTACAACCCTGCTAATAGAAGAGTTAACTCCAAGGATTTTAGGCAGTTTAATAGCGCTATATGAACATAAGACTTATGTTCTTTCTTGTTTGTGGGATATAAACCCTTTTGACCAATGGGGGGTTGAGCTTGGTAAATCTATATCTGAAGAAGCCCTTAGAGCCATCCATGAGCCGAATTATCGTAATAAATTTGATGATTCTACAAAGTGGCTGTTAACTCAGGTAAGCGACTGGAGTAGTAAAGATGACACTAACAAGTAGCTCTCATAAAGTTAATGTCTATGGTGAGTCTCTAGAGGCAAAAACTATTGCTGCATGCCTGGCTAAAAGCGGATTTTTTGTTGGAATAACTGAAGGGCTGTCCTGTGATATTAATTACCATGAAAAGTATCTTGCTTCTGAACCTGGTTTAAATCAATTACTTGAAGATATGAGCGCAGTGGGACAATTAAACCATTACTCAAGAAAAAGAAGTGATGCTAATATCCACTGGGTAGTATATAAGGGAAAAAGTTCTGATTCTTTGATAAAGTTCATACTCAGTCTTGTAAGAGGAAAAACGGAAAAGCAACATATAATATTAACTACCAGCCTGGGCATAGGAACCCATGAGACTATAAAGTTGGAAGTAGATTTGCTCTTATCTAGGAGTGAAAGTAATGAGCGGCATGAAATTATTACAATCCCGACTTTTTTTAGAGAAGGGACTGCCATTAGTGACTTTTACGCTCCGCAGCTACTACTAATTGGAACAGAAGAAGTCCCTTCTAACACCATTGTCTCAACGTTGCTTAGTGATACTTTAGGTAATGCACGTGAAACTCGCTTTATGGAAGGGGTTGATGTGGAAGTGGTTAATAATGCCATTTCTGCTTTCTTGGCTATGAGAGTAAGTTTTATTAATGAGCTTTCTACTTTATTAGAAAGTAGGAATGCTAATTTCATGTCTATTATAGATGCAATGTCTTGTGACCCAAGGTTTGGCAAGAATTATAATCAGGCTGGCTGTGGGTTCGGTGGAGTAGCTTTGCAGGAAGCTGTAGTTAATATCCAGAATCTTTTCAAGGGTTTTGATTCTGGTTCACTAATGATGCAAGCAACTTTAGACATAAATGAAGACCAAAAAGATATTTTGTTTAGAAAGTTTTGGCGTTATTTCGAAAGTGATTTATCAAATAAAAAAGTAGCTATCTGGGGAGCTACATTCAGGCCAGATACTTCCTCATTGATCAACTCGCCAGCTATTAATTTAGTCAATGCTTTAATTTCTGAATCTGTAGAAGTAAACTTATATGACCCAATGATAAAGTCCAGCAAATTAGATGCTGAGCTATTTGATGGCTCTATTAATGTGTCTTTCTCTAAATATGAAGCAATCAAGGGTGTTGATGCATTATTTATTGTGACTGATTGGGATGAGTTTAAGGATGTAGATTTTGAGCTTATTAAAAGTAATTTGAACAACCCTGTAATCTTTGATGGTAGGAATATCTATGAGATCCAAAAAATGAATCAAGTCGGCATCACATATTTTGGTATCGGTTGTAATAACTATAGTAATTAAAGGGTTAAAAATGACTAGTTGCTTCAAAGCATACGATATAAGAGGGAGACTTGGGGATGATATCAATCAAGATATCGCATACAAAATCGGTAGGGCTTTCGCAAAGGAGTTTAGACCTGAAACAATCATCGTTGGAGGAGATATTCGGCTAACTTCAGAATCACTGAAGCAAGCAGTTGCCAAGGGGCTAATGGATGAAGGTGTTAATATTATAGATATTGGCATGACTGGCACTGAAGAGGTTTATTTCGCAACTCAACACCTTGAAACCGACGGTGGTATAGAAGTCACAGCAAGTCATAATCCTATTGATTACAATGGGTTCAAACTTGTTAGGGAAAAAGCTCGACCGATAAGCTCTGAAACGGGGCTAAAGTATATTGAAGCTTTAGTTTATAGTGATTTATTAAACTCGTATGAGACAGAGCGAAAGGGATCTTTTCGGGAATATGATATCTCTAATGAATTTGTAGAGCATTTGCTGAACTACATCAAGACCAGCAGTTTAAAGCCCCTTAAAATTGTAGCAAATAGTGGTAACGGTGCGGCAGGGCATATACTTGATGCAATTGAAGCTCAATTTCAGTTAAAAGATATACCTGTTGAATTTATAAAAGTTCACCATGAGCCTGACGGAACTTTTCCTAATGGAATCCCAAATCCGATTTTAGAGGAAAACCGCCAAGTAACTTCGGATGCTGTATTGGAAAATAACGCAGATATAGGTATAGCTTGGGATGGGGATTTTGACCGCTGTTTCTTATTTGACGAGAAAGGTCAGTTCATTGAAGGTTACTATATTGTTGGTTTATTAGCAGAAGCATTCTTGAAAAAGAATCCAGGGGCAAAAATAGTACATGACCCAAGACTGACGTGGAATACAGTTGATATTGTAGAAGAGAATGGTGGAACTCCTGTACAGTCGAAGTGCGGCCATGCTTTCATCAAAGATGTGATGAGAACTGAAGATGCAGTTTATGGGGGAGAGATGTCTGCTCATCACTATTTTAAAGACTTCGGTTATTGCGACAGTGGCATGATACCTTGGTTATTGATAGCTGAGTTGATCTCTGTAAAAAGCTGCTCTCTATCCTCCTTAGTGCAGGACCGAATAGCAAAGTTTCCTTCTTCTGGCGAGATAAATAAGCAAATAGCGGATCCAAATGAAACTATTGATAGAGTCCTTTCACATTATAAAGACTCTGCAAAAAAGATTGACACTACTGATGGGGTTAGTATTGAATTTGAAAGTTGGCGCTTTAATTTAAGGAAATCTAATACAGAGCCAGTAGTCAGGCTAAATGTTGAGTCTAGGGGTGACAAGGCTCTTATGGAAGAGAAGACTCAAGAACTTATATCACTGCTCTGATGATTAAGAATTGTGATTATATTTCTTTCTATCACACCCTTATCTTTTCTAGTTATTTAATCTAAATAACTTCCTTCCTCTATACTTTAATGATTGTTGAGTGCCTCTTTTGGGGCACTGTGATACTATTTTTTTATGAAAACAATCATTATGCACACATCTATTTCTTTTCTGCGTCAATTAGAAGCGGAATCTATCCATATTATTCGTGAAGTTATCGCTGAGTTCGATAAACCAGTGATGCTTTATTCCGTAGGCAAGGACTCATCTGTGCTTCTTCATCTGGCGCGCAAAGCGTTTGCGCCAGCGACATTGCCATTTCCTCTACTTCATGTTGATACAACGTGGAAGTTTAAGGAGATGATTGAGTTTCGTGATCAAATGGCTAAGGACTACGGTTTTGAGCTACTAGTCCATCAGAACCCTGAAGGTTTGGCGATGAATGTTGGTCCTTTTACTCATGGCAGTGCGACGCATACTGATATCATGAAAACACAAGGGCTGAAACAGGCCTTGGACCAGCACCAGTTTGATGCTGCGTTTGGTGGGGCTCGTCGTGATGAAGAGAAAACACGAGCTAAAGAGCGTGTTTATTCTTTCCGTGATAAGAAACATCGCTGGGACCCTAAAAATCAGCGCCCAGAGTTATGGAATATTTTCAATGGTAAAGTTCATAAAGGCGAGAGCATTCGTGTATTCCCTTTGTCAAACTGGACCGAACTTGATATCTGGCAATATATTTATCTTGAGAAGATTCCTATTCCTGACTTGTATTTCGCCAAAGAGCGACCAGTCGTGGAGCGTGATGGAACCTTGATCATGGTAGATGATGAGCGTATGCCATTAGAAGATGGCGAGAAACCTATGATGAAGAAGGTGCGCTTCCGTACTTTAGGCTGCTACCCATTAACGGGCGCCGTTGAGTCTGAGGCTGATACACTACCAGCAATTATTCAAGAAATGCTACTGACTAAGACGTCTGAGCGTCAAGGTCGTGTCATTGACCATGACAGCGCTGGCTCCATGGAAAAGAAAAAAATTGAGGGGTATTTCTAATGTCGCACGCATCACCTCTAATTGAGAACGATATTCTTGCTTATCTTGAGCAGCATGAAAATAAAGAGCTTTTGCGCTTTATCACATGTGGTAGTGTTGATGATGGAAAAAGTACGCTCATCGGTCGGCTGCTACATGATAGTAAGATGATCTTTGAAGACCAGCTCGCTGCCGTAACTGCTGATAGCAAAAAGTCCGGCACAACCGGCGATAAAGTTGACTTAGCTTTGTTGGTTGATGGACTACAGTCTGAACGCGAACAAGGCATCACGATTGATGTTGCTTACCGTTACTTCTCTACAGATAAGCGTAAGTTCATCATTGCAGATACACCTGGGCATGAGCAATATACGCGCAATATGGCTACAGGGGCCTCCACTTCTGATTTGGCCATTATTCTTGTCGATGCGCGACACGGCGTACAAACACAAACACGACGACACAGTTTCTTATGCTCACTGTTGGGCATTAAGCATGTCATCGTAGCCGTAAACAAAATGGATTTGGTTGATTATTCGCAAGAAAGGTACAAAGAAATTCAGGCACAGTACCTCGAGTTGGCAGGTTCATTAGATATTCCAGATATCCGCTTTGTACCAATTTCGGCACTTGATGGGGATAACGTGGTAAACCCGAGTGAGAACATGACATGGTTCCGCGGTTCGCCATTGATGCACTATCTAGAAACTACGGAAATAGCCAGTGATATTAACCTGACCGATTTTAGATTCCCTGTTCAATATGTGAATAGACCGAACCTAGATTTCCGCGGCTATGCTGGCACAATCGCTTCAGGAACTATTGCTAAGGGCGATACAATTCGCGCTTTACCATCGGGCAAGTTAGCTAAAATTGAATCAATCGTAACGTTTGACGGTGAGTTAGAAGAAGCTTCTGCACCTATGGCGGTCACCTTGACCTTAAACGATGAGATAGACATCAGCCGTGGTGATATGATCGTGAAGAAGGACAACCTTCCTAACGTATCAAACCGCATGCGCGCTAAAGTTATTTGGATGCACGAGTCACCATTAAGTACTAAGCGCGAATATTATGTAAAGTTTAACAGTAAGTTAACAACCGCAGAGTTCGATGAAATACATCACCGAATTGATGTTAATACGATGGCAGAACATGAGGCTGGGCAGCTTGAGTTAAACGAAATCGGGTTAGTCGATGTCTCGGTTAATGAAAAAGTTATGTTTGATGATTATCGTACGAATCATAAAACAGGTGCGTTTATTGTGATTGACCGCTTAAGCAATGTTACTGTTGGTGCAGGCATGATTGAGACTGCTTTGACAGACTCAAGTGACGAAGTTAGTCCACATGAGTACAGTGACTTTGAGCTTGAATTCAATCAACTTGTACGCAAGCATTTCCCGCACTGGGGCGCTAAAGACATTACTAAGTGTTAGTCAATGGATTTCGCACAACTGTACGTTGTGGCGGTGATATTAGCCATGCTCGGTGGGCTTATTTTTAATATTGCTCGTCCCGCATGGCTTTTTTCATTGGCTGCTTTGGCATTATACTTTCCAGGTTTTGTTGAGCCTGGCAGAATGTTTAGCCATGCAGTGAATCCAGCTGTTTTAACGTTAGTTTTATTATTAATCAGCTCCTTAGCCTTGGAGCGAACTCGTTTTCTTGGTTGGATCAGTAGAAAGCTGTTTGTCAAAAGTCAGTCACTCACGTTACTGAGAATGGGGGGGTTAGTTGCATTCAGCTCAGCATTACTTAACAACACAGCTGTTGTAGCGTCTTTAATGAGTGCTGTGCGTAAAACGACTAGCCATCCCTCAAAGCGTCTTCTTATCCCTTTGTCTTATTTTGCGATTCTCGGTGGTACATTAACATTAATCGGTACCTCGACTAACTTGATCGTTAATAGCTTCTTAGTGGATTATGGGGAGCCCAGCTTACAGTTTTTTGACTTCCTCCCCGTAGGGTTATGTATTTTATTTGTGGCTGGCGTTGCTGTTATCGTTAGTAGCTATTGGATTACTGGCTCTGAGTTGCCTAAAGAAATCAGTAAAGATTACTTTCTTGAGGCCAGTGTTTCTCAAGAAGGAGGGCTCGACGGTTTATCATTGCAACAGGCAGGCTTAGCAAGCATAAAAGGCCTGACTCTGGTGGAACTTATTCGCGAAGATCGCGTGATTTCGATGCCTGCGTCCGGTGAAAAGTTAAAAGCTGGTGACCAACTCATCTTTGCGGGTGAGGTGGCTCAAGCCAAGCAGTTAGCTGATATCAAAGGTTTAAGTGTTTTTGCGGACACTACAGGGCTTCTGGATAAGTACCTGACAGAAGTGATTGTCAGCCCAAACTCGACATTGGTTGGACGTTCATTAAAGCAAAGCAGTTTTAGAGCGCATTTTGACGCAGCGGTTGTGGCTATTGGTAGGAATGGTATGCGCTTGTCGGGTTCGATTTCTAACGTCGAGTTGAGAGCTGGTGATAAACTGGTATTAGCGATCGGGTTAGATTTTTATAAGCGCCCCAATATTGACCGAAACTTTATTCTGCTGGATAAAAAGGAGTTGCACCCACCACTAGCACGTCACCAAGAGGTTCTAGCCATTTCAGGATTTCTTGGAGTGGTTGGCTTAGCTGCAACGGGTGTCATAACGCTCCTTACAGGTTTGTTGGTTTTCTTAATGGGACTGTTTGTTTTTAGAATTTTAACGCCGACCGAAGTCCGCCGACGATTACCCTTGGAAATCTGGTTGGTAGTTTCAGCCGCTTTGGCGATTGCCGATGTCTTCAACCAAGTGGGCGCAGCAGAGTTGTTAGCTAGTTTGGTTCAAAGTCTACTATCGGTTGAGTCTCCGAATGATTACTCGGGTATTTACTGGGCCTTTATTGTTTGCTACTTGTTGACTTGGTTAATTACTGAAGTAGTCACCAATAACGCCGCGGCAGCACTAATGTTTCCAATGGCCTACGGTTTAGCTGAGTCGCTGGGCGTGAACTACATGCCTTTCGTAATGGCCGTAGCTTATGGTGCTTCGGCAAGCTTCATTAGTCCTTTTGGTTATCAAACTAACTTGATGGTAATGAACGCTGGAAACTTGAAGTTTTCAGACTTTGCCAAAGTAGGTTGGTTAGTTTCTATGTCTTTCAGTATCGTTGCTTTGATTATGATACCGTTAGTATTTCCGTTTAATTGATACAGTGTAGAGGTTATTTGTGAGCGAGAACATCGTTTGGCACCAACATAATGTAAGTCATCAAGACCGTTGTCAGCAAAAATCTCAAAAACCTTGTGTTTTATGGTTTACAGGGCTTTCTGGCTCAGGCAAATCAACCGTAGCAAATGCCGTAGAGGCTTTGTTATTTAAGAATAATAATCATAGTTACCTGCTTGATGGCGATAATGTTCGACACGGGCTTAACAAAGACTTGTCATTTAACGATGAAGATCGAGTTGAAAATATTCGCAGAATAGGTGAGGTAGCGAAACTATTTGCTGATTCGGGCTTAATTGTCTTATCTGCCTTTATTTCTCCTTTCCGTACGGACAGACAGCAAGTGCGTGAGTTGTTAAATGAGGGTGAGTTTATTGAGGTTTTCGTTGATACACCGCTCGAAGTGTGCGAACAGCGGGATCCTAAGGGGTTGTATAAGAAAGCTAGAGCAGGGGACATTCAAAACTTTACCGGACTAGACTCTCCATATGAGACTCCAGAAAGCCCTGAAATTCACTTACAGGCCGGCTCTAAGCCTGTGGATGAACTTGCTCAAGAAGTCATCAGCTATTTGAAAACACATGGATTTATTGGTTAAAGGAATTGACCCTAGGTTAGGTAATTTTCCCTTGCAACTCAATAAAGTAATCGGTAGAATTCCCGCACTCAAAATAGTCGCGTAGCTCAGTTGGTTAGAGCACCACCTTGACATGGTGGGGGTCGGTGGTTCGAATCCACTCGCGACTACCAAATATGAAAAAGCCGCGCTTGTCGCGGCTTTTTTGTATTCAATAGATCTGGATGAGAATCACCGAAGGTGGTTTGACAAAACGCGTAGCGTTTTGAACAGACTTTAGTCTGGCCCTTTAGGGCAAGGGTTTTAGCCCGAAGTAATCCACTCGCGACTACCAAATACGAAAAAATGCCGCTTAATGCGGCATTTTTTTTGTTTCTGAGTGTTTTGCTGCCCGAGAATCAATAGACCTTAAGCTCGTAATAACCTGAGCCGTAGTAAGAATAAACGATGGCTCTGTAGTAGCCTTGACTCATCGTGTATTGGATCGTCTCAGACGAGCTAAGAGATTGAGAAGCTGCTACATAAACCCACTGATTACCATTCCACTCTTGTAAGTACAAATCAAAGTCCGCATGACTAGGGCCTTCAAGAGTAAAGGTGAAAGTACCTCCCTCTGTGTAGAACCAGCCACCATTGGGCTCGACTCTGAGTTCATTGTGATACAAATAGTTGGTGTACTGATAACTCGCAGTTGGCTGTGTTCCCGCATTTTCTTCCTGACCCACAGTAAATTGCATGGTAGGTGCCGCTAGGCTCATGCCATGAATATAGAGTCCCGACTCAGTGCCGTCTGACCATAGAGAGTTTGTTTGCCCAGAGCCACTAGCAGGTGCACTGTAATCAAAGGTTCCGCCTTCGAATAAGTCTGTATCATCACCTTGGTTTGTAGCATTTTCTGGGTCTCGATTGCCATCAGCATGCTCCATTTGAATAAAGGGAGTTGCTTCATCATTGTTGTTGCCGTCGGGATCAACATGCCAAATAGCTAAGCCTGAGTCAGGCTGGAATTCATTCAGGCCACTTTGGTGAATGTTTTCAATATAAAATGCTTCGCCGAGTCGGTTTGAGTTTGACCAGCGATAGATAGTATCGGCACCTGACGTGTGACTCAACTGGCCTGATGCCGCATCAGGGTTTGAGTCTGGATTAAGTTCAATTGCGTCCACCCAACCCGCTAAATAGCGGAAATAGCCATTTGGAGCTACAGGGTTGTGTTTGGTCTCTGTTTTAGCGGCTCCAAGCCCCATTAAGCCAAAGTCAGCGATTGAACCAAATGATGATTCATCGTAGTCATACAAGTCAGGCCAACGGAATAAGAGGTGTGCTGTCTCGTGTACAATTGGACCCAGCTCCAGTTCATTGCCCATGTTTTGAATTTGGTAGCGGTCCGTACAGACGCCGTCAGCACAGAATCGTGGTGTCAGTTTACCCATGTGTGGCCATAAGCCGCGAGACCAGGCGCTGTCTGTTTCTCCAGCGTAAAATACGTTCAGTCCCATAATCTCGTTATTTGCGTCCGTTGTCAGAGTCGAAAAGTCAAAGCCTTCGCTCGTCTCAAGCCAGTTTAACGCTTCGATGATGAGCTCTCTCGAGCGTACTGTTGAACTATAGTCGTCGTCGGTGTAATACGATTTATTGTTTTGGGCAGTGTAGTAGCGAGTAACAGTGTTGCTGTAAGTTAGTCGGCCATTAGAGGCTTCCTCAAAATAGGCTTTCACTGATGAGCGATTGCCAAACTCTGAGTAATTACTGCCGTTCATGAAGTTTTCGATTTGGGTTTTACTTAAGCTACCTTGCTCGTCAGGGAATTGAATAATGATGGTGAGGCCTGACACGTTACCTGTGGCGTAAGATGCTCGCTCCCTAAGCTCTTGCTCACGAGTCTTAATAATCAGCTCTTGTGTTTTTTGCTCTTCGCCTAATTTTTCTTCTTTATTTTCTTCGGTCTCTTCACCTTTGCCACCTGAGCTTAACCCACCACGACGAACGTAACGGTTTGCGTAAGGGTTGAAGTCGCTTGAGCTAACGAGTTCACCGGTCGAGATAAGTTGGGTTTTGTCTTCATTTACCGTAGCGTAAGCTAAGCCACCCAAGGTTTCGTCGTATATAACGAGCTCGCCTGTGCGACTGTGTTGCTCACCAAAGTAATCATGACCATTCAGGTAAATAGTGACAACATCACCATTAGGTTGAAGGTATTCATACTCATGTTCTATATAAGGTTTGCCAGCTAACGCTCCCGTGCTCCATGCCAGAACGCCTACCCCTAGTAGCAATCGATTCATCATCTTGACTTCCTATATTTACAATGTGTTTGTTGCTTAATTGGCGGCTTTTTTATAATGAGTGCCTACTAACTTTTGTGGCTAGTATGCAAAGAAAGTCGCGCCAATTTATGTGATATTTTTCACATACAGCGTCTGAGTATATCAAAAGTGAGGCAAAGATCACTTATTGATCAAAATTTAGGCATCTGATAAGAGCAGTAAGCGCGATTTTGTCGACTAATCAGTGGTTTTTTCTTTAAATTCGCACAAATCTTCGATAATGCAGGAGCCACATCGAGGCTTTCTGGCTACACAAGTATAGCGGCCGTGCAGGATGAGCCAGTGATGAGCGTCTAGTAGAAATTCTTTGGGTACAAACTTTAATAAAGCATCTTCGACCTTTCTGACCGTTTTACCGGGAGCGATCTTGGTGCGGTTAGATACTCTGAAAATGTGGGTGTCAACCGCCATGGCGGGTTGGCTAAACGCTGTATTAAGGACCACATTAGCTGTTTTGCGGCCAACTCCAGCCAAAGCTTCAAGATCTTTGCGGTTATCAGGAACAATTGAGTCGTGCTTTTCTATCAAGTCTTTGCAACAGGAGATAACGTTTTTAGCTTTACTGTTAAATAACCCGATCGTTTTAATGTATTCCTTTAAGCCTTCTTCCCCTAGGGCATAGATAGATTCTGGAGTGTTAGCAACGGGATAGAGTTTGCGAGTTGCTTTGTTGACACCAACATCGGTAGCCTGCGCTGACAAAATGACGGCAATGAGTAACTCAAACGTCGAGTTATATTCGAGTTCGGTTTGCGGGTTGGGGTTTTGTTCACGTAGGCGTTCGAAAATTTCCTGGCGTTTGGCTTTATTCATTAGTAATGACATCCCCACTGATATTCTGGTTGTTCGTTCTTTGTTTTGTTTTTTCTGCAGCTCTACTGTCGATGATGTTCTTAACGGCAATGAGAACACCGAGTGCGACAAATGCTCCGGGCGGCAATATGGCAAAGAGAAACTTGGCGTCGGTTAAGTAAAAAGAAATCTCCAGACTAGTGGCCCAACTGCCCAGTAACTGCTCAGCACCAGCGAAAAGTGTACCTTGACCAATCATTTCTCTAAGTGCGCCTAGGGTGCAGAGCACCGCGGTAAAACCCAAGCCTTGCATTACGCCATCGAGCAAAGAGGGTAAGAAGCGATTTTTAGAGGCAAAAGCTTCAGCGCGACCAATAATCGCGCAATTAGTCACGATAAGCGGAATGAAAATACCAAGCGTTAGGTATAAATCATAGGTAAAAGCATTCATCAGCAGGCCAATATTGGTCACAAAGCTAGCAATCATCATGACAAAGATAGGAATTCGGATATCTTTGGGGATGAAATTCCTGACGAGTGATACTGAGGCGTTGGAACCTGCGAGTACTAGCAGCGTCGCTAAGCCAAGGCCAAGTCCATTAATAAACGTATTGCTCACTGCCAACAAGGGGCATAGACCGAGTAACTGGACTAATGCGGGATTGTTATCCCATAGGCCGTTCTTAACGATGGTTTTGTTATCAAGATCACTCATGACTGACTTTCCGCTTGAGTTGATTGAGCACTGCAATTTTTCGGCGCACTAAACAGCAAATCCTTATTGTCATTAAAGTACTCTAACGTTTTTGCAACTTGTGACACAACTGCACGCGGTGTAATAGTGGCTCCTGTGAAGGCATCAAAGGTGCCGCCATCTTTTTTGACTTTCCACTGCTCAACGTCAGGGTTACCCAATGATTTTCCTTCAAATGTCGTTACCCAGTCACTTTTATTGATGTCCACTTTATCGCCAAGGCCTGGGGTTTCTTTATGGTCGGTGACACGAAGTCCGGCAATGGAGCCGTCATAATAAATACCAAGCACCATACGAATTTTTCCGCTATAACCATTAGGGGCAACAGTTTCCATAACTAAAGCTACTGGCGTTTGGTCATAGAACATTCGGTAGACCTGCCTTGGGTTCGAATTTCCTAGCTCTGAGTTAGCGGGAATTAGTGTGCAGTCGTGGTGAACGTCGTTATTGTATTCATTAGCGGGTACCAACTGATCAAGCGTCCGAGCTAAAGCAGCCTTCATCTCGCCAGCGATAGTGTCGCGTGTGATGAAGTAGGTTGCGGCGATTAAGCCGACACAAACTGCGGCAAATGCGGCTAAGATGAGGGCGTTTTTACTGATGACTTTTCTCAGCATTACTTTACTCCCTCGCTAGCTTTACGCTTTTTATCGGCATGACCGTAAGTTCTTGGTTTGGTGTAATAATCAATCATCGGCACTGCCATATTCATGAGCAATACGGCAAAGGCGATAGCGTCAGGGTAACCGCCAAAGGTTCGAATAAGAACCGTAATTGCGCCAATGCCAATGCCGAATATCCAGCGTCCTTTAGCTGTAGTCGATGCAGTCACAGGATCGGTAGCGATAAAAAAGGCACCGAGCATGGTGGCTCCAGCAAAACCATGAAACATTGGAAATAGATAGTAGTCACTGTTGGCGAAGAATAGCGGCAGAGCGATCAGCCCCATCCCGAGCAGTACAGCAATCGGGATTTGCCAACCAATCACCTTTTTCGCCATTAATACCAAGCCACCCGCTAGGAAAGCCAGATTGACCCACTGCCAACCTGCGCCTGATAGGCCTTTGATAATCGGTGCTGTTTCAGCTTCAGGAATACGGTAACCTTGTGCTAGTTCGGTTTTGATATGATCCAGCGGTGTGGCCATGGTATATCCGTCGACACCTTGCTTGAGCATGTCAATGGTTGTTTCGTTTGAGGCAGCTCCAGTAAAGATGATGCTGACAGCTTCGATGGCACCAACGGGGTTCTCTGCTAACGATTGCGGTGGTAACCATGTTGTCATCTCTAAAGGAAACGAAATGAGCAATAACACGTAACCCACCATGGCAGGGTTAAAAATGTTGTTACCAAGACCACCGTAAACATGTTTTGCGAAGACGATGGCAAAAGCTGTACCCAATACCGTCATCCACCAAGGAAGTAGTGGCGGCAACGCTAACGCTAACAACCAAGCGGTAACAAAGGCGCTACCATCCCACAGTATGGGCATAACAGGGCGGTTTCTGAGTTTAAGGATTAATGCTTCGGCGACCAGCGCTGTGGTGCAGGCGATAACCAAGTTAACCAGTACGCCAACACCGAAAAAATACATCAACACAAACAGTCCAGGCAAAGTCGCGCCAACCACCCAAAGCATCATTTGAGTGACAGAGTTTGTTTTCTTAGCAAATGGCGATGACAGTAAGGCCATTAGTTATTTCCTTCTGAATGATTGTCGTCAGACTGGTTCTTATCAGCTGCGCTTTCGTCAGACTGTTGAGCTTTTTTCTTTGCTTGTACGCGAGCTAAGGCCGCTTGCACCGCGGCTTTTTTAGCATCTTTTTTTCCTGCTTCTTCAGCGGCTTTTTTACGAGCCTCTGCAGCCTTGCGGTGGCGTTCTGCTTTTTCTCGTTTGACGCGCTCGAGTCGTTCTTGTCTGGCTTCATAGCGCTCACGTGCTTTCTCTGCTTTGAGTTTTTCCACACGATTATTGCGAATCGTCGACTTCGCATAGCGATAATGTTGTACCAGCGGAATATGGCTGGGGCAGACATAGGCACAGGCGCCGCACTCGATGCAGTCAAAAAGATCATACTCTTCGGCTTTATCAAACTCGTCCGCCTGGGCGTGCCAGTACAGCTGCTGTGGCAAGAGTGATGCAGGACAAGCATCCATGCAAGCGCCACAGCGAATGCAGGGCAGGGCTGTCTGATCCATACCTAATTCGCCATCTGCTGACATGATGATGCAGTTGGTGGCTTTGACAATGCCCACATGAGCATGAGGCAGTTCATAACCCATCATGGGGCCGCCCATGATCAGTCGCTTTGGCGTGTCTGATTGTGTGGCCTTGATCAGATGGTCAACAGGAGTGCCAAAAGGAATCCAGTAGTTGCCCGGTTCTTTGCAGTTATCACCAGTTAAAGTGACTAATCGCTCGACTAATGGCTTACCTTCGGTCAATGCTAGGTGGATGGCATAGCAGGTACCAACGTTATGCATGATTAAACCCAGGTCAGCTGGCAATTTACCATGCGGAACTTCTTTACCTGTCAGCAGTTGAATCAATTGTTTTTCGCCGCCGCTTGGGTATTTTGTCGGCACCACGCCTAACTTGATGTTGCTCAGTTCAAGTTCTTTTCGAGCTTGCTGAATGGCGTCGATGGCTTGCGGCTTGTTATCTTCGATGCCAATAACAATATTAATATCTTGGTACAGCTTGCTGATAATTTCGGCACCTAGCAGCACTTCTTTTGCATGCTCCTGTAACAGCTTATCGTCGCAGGTAATGTAGGGCTCACACTCGGCGGCGTTGATGATGAGCGTGTGAACCCCCTCGTGTTGCTTGAGTTTGATGTGGCTTGGAAACGAAGCACCCCCAAGGCCAACGACGCCTTTTTCAAAGATTTGAGCGAGTACCGCTTCACGATCCATTTCCTCAATGTTGGACGAGGACGTTAACTCGCACCACTGATCGTCACCATCAGGCTTGAGCACGATACAAAGGTCGTCTAAGCCCGAGGGGTGTGCAATCGTTCGCTTTTCAATGGCAATGATAGTGCCTGAAGTGGGTGCGTGTTGATAAGCACTAAAGATCCCGTCACATTCAGCGATAACTTGCCCTTTAAGAACTGCCTCACCAACCTCAACGATTGGAATAGAACGATTTCCTGCTTGGCCCTTAAGGTTAATCACCAGCTCATTAGCTAGCGGTAAGCGCCTGATGTTCGTCTGATTCGAACGGGTTTTATGCTCCTCAGGGTGAATGCCGCCCGGAATTTCATAAATCGGTATTTCTGAGACAAAACTCGATCGTTCCATTAGCTCGCCTCTAATTCTTTAACAGGGATCATTTGATCGGGCTGTTGCCACTTCCAACTTGAAATAGTCTGAGGCAGCTCAACCATATCGATGCAGTCTACAGGGCAGGGCTCGACACACAAATCACAGCCGGTACACTCGTCAATAATGACGGTGTGCATTAATTTGGGTGCGCCAAGAATTGCGTCGACCGGACAGGCCTGAATACATTTAGTACAGCCAATGCACTCATCTTCACGAATGTAAGCGACGCTTGGTGGTTTTTCTTCGCCACGCTCTTCGTCCAAAGGAATGACTTCACGCCCTAACAAATCGGCCAACGCTTTGACGCCAGCTTCTCCGCCCGGTGGGCATTTATTAATTTCGTCGCCATTGGCAATCGCTTCAGCGTAGGGTTTACAACCAGGATAGCCGCACTGACCGCACTGAGTTTGAGGTAAAATTTCGTCAATTTGCTCAACAATCGGATCGCCATCAACTTTAAACTTGATGGAGGCGAAACCCAGTAGCCCACCAAAGACAAGCCCTAGCACTGCGAGGATAATAACCGCGGTAATCAAGTCCATAGTAAGCCCTACAACTTAACCAAGCCAGAGAAGCCCATGAAGGCTAATGACATCAAGCCCGCTGTAATCATGGCGATGGATGCGCCTTTAAACGGTACCGGCACATCAGCTGCAGCCAAACGTTCGCGCATGGCAGCGAATAAAATTAGTACCAACGAAAAGCCAACGGCTGCGCCAAAACCATAGACTACGGACTGTACAAAATTATGCTGCTCATTAATGTTTAATAAAGCAACGCCTAGTACTGCGCAGTTGGTGGTAATCAGTGGTAAAAATATACCGAGCAAGCGATAGAGAATAGGACTGGTTTTATGAATGATCATTTCAGTCAATTGGACCATGACAGCAATGACCAAAATAAAGGATAAGGTTTGCAGGTACTCCATTCCCATGGGCGCGAGAATGTAGGTATTAACGATGTAGCTCAGGGCAGAAGCAAGTGTCAGAACAAAAGTGGTCGCGACCGACATGCCAATAGCCGTCTCAAGTTTTCCGGACACACCCATAAAAGGGCAGAGTCCTAAAAACTTTACCAACACAAAATTGTTGACTAAAACGGTACCAATAAAGAGCAGTAAGTAATCGCCCATGAAAAGTAAAAGCCTTGTTTTTGCTAGACTTTTTGCAAAATCTAAGTAGGTCTCAAAAGTCCTTATATTATGCTAGATAGCGTCGCACGAAACAACCGCCACTGTATGCTCGGCCCTTATTTGGAAAGTGAATAAGCATAATCCAAATAATGAGGATGAATTTTACAGTGTGGCTGGTTAGACTAATGCAAAAGTTGAACACTTGTATTTATATATGAAGAAGTTATTACTCGCTATTAGTAGCGCTGCATTGATGGCGCTGAGCTCACAGGCAGTCGCTGACACCAGTCTGCCCAGCATTATCGACTATAAAAGCAGCCATCACCCCACGGTTGCCGAAAACGGTATGGTGGTGACCCGTCAATATTTAGCCAGTCGTGTTGGACGTGATATCTTGCAACAAGGTGGTAATGCGGTCGACGCGACCATTGCATCGGGCTTTGCACTGGCAGTGGTGTTGCCTGTGGCGGGAAATATCGGTGGTGGTGGCTTCATGCTGGTACACGATGCAGAAAGCGGCGAGACGGTCGCAATCGATTATCGTGAAAAAGCACCGGCGAAAGCACACAAAGACATGTATTTGGATGCCGATGGTAATGTTGACCGCCAAAAAGCTCGCTTCAGTTATTTATCGGTCGGCGTGCCGGGAACTGTAGCGGGATTCGAGTTAGCGCATAAAAAGTATGGCAAACTGCCTTGGAAAGACCTTGTCGAGCCTGCGATTCGTTTAGCTGAAGATGGCTTCGTTATGAATTGGGACTTGGCTTCAAAGCTGGATACTCGGCGAACGCATTTAAGCCAGTCAGAGGCCACCAAAGAGGTATTTTACAAAGAAGACGGCTCGATCTATAAGTTGGGTGAGCGTTTCATACAGAAGGATTTAGCCTGGTCGCTTAAACAAATTCAAAAGCATGGCGCGAAAGCTTTTTATCAAGGCGAAGTTGGCGAAAAGTTAGTCGCAGCGATGGAAAAGCACGGTGGAATCATCACGTCACAAGATTTGCTCGACTATCAACCCAGCATTCGCGAGGTGGTTAGAGGAAGTTACCGTGGTCACGATATTGTTGCCATGCCTCTGCCGAGCTCAGGCGGTGTGCATATTGTCCAAATGCTCAATGTGTTGGAGCACTTCCCACTGGCTGAGTTAGGCTCAAACACGGCTAAAACCATACACCTCATGGCTGAAGCGATGAAGTATGCTTATGCCGATAGAAGCAAACATCTCGGTGATAGCGACTTTTATGATGTTCCTGCCGAATGGCTCACCAGCAAAGAATACGGCAGTAAAATCGCCAAGAAGATCAATTTAGATAAAGTAACTCCGTCAACCGATATTCAGCCAGGAGTTCCTGCCGCGCCAGAAAGCCCTGAAACTACTCAAATATCCGTGGTCGATCAGTGGGGGAATGCGGTTTCTAATACTTACACGCTGAACTATTCGTTCGGGACTGGCCTAGTCGCAGATGGCACTGGCATTCTTCTGAATAACGAGATGGATGACTTTTCTGCGAAACCTGGCACGCCAAATGGCTATGGACTGATTGGTGGTGAGGCAAACGCTATTGAACCGAATAAGCGCCCACTCAGCTCAATGACGCCAGTCATGGTGTTTAAGGATGGTAAATTGAAATTGCTCACGGGCAGTCCGGGCGGAAGCCGCATCATCACGGCGGTGCTGCAAATTATCAGTAATGTGATTGATCATGATATGAATATTGCTTCAGCGACTCATACACCACGTTTTCACCATCAGTGGCTACCAGACGTATTATTTGTCGAAAGGGAGTTAAATCAAGATACCGTCGATTTACTGGAAGCAATGGGCTATAAAGTCAAACGTAGTAGCACCATCGGTGCCACTCAGTCGATACAGATTGAAGATTATATTTACGGTGCTGCAGATCCGAGAAGACCTAACGCTGAAGCGGCGGGGTTCTAATAATTAGACGTCATCGCCGATGGTTGGCTCCACAGGAGTCGCCATCGGCTTATCTTTATTCGATGCTTCTTTTGAGGCTTTTTCTTGTTTATCTTTCGCTGGCTTTCGTGGCTGCTTTTCAGCTTTTCCAGCGTCGTCTTTATTCTTACGAAGGTAACGAACCAGTAACCAAGCGCCAACACCAACAATAAACAATATTCCCCATACCAGTACAATAAACTTGATGTCACTCATGAATTGCTCAGTGTTGCCATCAAACAATTCGACCATGGTGTTGAGGATAAGAGGGGAGTAGGTCTCAATATTTTCAGCAGGATGCCCGAAGCATAAAGCGCCAGCCAAAATCACAGAGGCGAAAAACCACTTTAGCAAGAAATGCTGCTTGCGGAATGCAAACCAAACCAAGCCCGCGAGTAACAGTGTTAAACCAATATATAACCCCCAAGCCATACCGTAGTTTTCGAAAGTCGTGATAACGGTTTCAGCTTCAAGCTGCATTGGTTGAGTAGAATCATTGATCATGGCTATTCTCTTATACTGTTCTCGCTAAGGCTTATACAATTCGGTTGATTACTTGACGCGCATACCCGGCTGCGCACCTTCGTCTGGATTCATGATCCATAAGTCTTTGCCACCCGGGCCTGCGGCTAAAACCATGCCTTCCGACATGCCAAAGCGCATTTTGCGAGGTGTTAGGTTCGCCACCATCACGGTTAATTTGCCTTCTAAGTCTTCAGGGTTATAAGCAGATTTAATTCCCGCGAAGACTTGCTTGGTGACGCCTTTGCCTAGGTCTAATTGAAGTTTTAATAATTTGTCAGCGCCTTCCACGTGTTCCGCTTTGGCAATTTTAGCGATACGCAGATCAATTTTATCGAAATCACCAAACTCAATTTCATCTTTGATTGGGTCATCTAGCTGTGGATCGCCGGCCTGCTTTTCATCAAGTTGGGCCTCTTCCTGCAAATCTTCTTTAGAATCTTCGATCATCGCTTCAACCTGTTTCATGTCGATTCGTTGCATCATTGGTTTGAATTTATTGATTTCGTGGCCAGTGAGTACGTCTTGTGCGCTAGCCCAGTTCAAGTTGTCTACTTTCAGGAAATTCTGCACTTTGCCTGCGAGCTCTGGCAATACTGGTGCCAAATACGTCGTTAGGACTTTAAACATGTTGATACCAAGACTACACACTTGGTGTGCACGTTCTTTGGTGTCGTCGTTCTTAGCCAGTTTCCAAGGTTCTTCATTAGCGATGTAAGCGTTGGCTTTGTCGGCTAATGACATGATGTGTTTTATGGCACGACCAAACTCACGGTTCTCATAGTGTTGCGAGAGTTCTTCCGAAGCGCCTGTGAATTCATTTAATAATTCAGGCTCAATAATGTCGTTGCTTAAAGTACCGTCGAATTGCTTGGTAATAAAGCCAGCGCAGCGACTTGCGATGTTGACCAGCTTACCGACCAAGTCAGAATTGACGCGTTGTACGAAGTCTTCAAGGTTTAAGTCAAAATCGTCAATGCGGCTTGATAGCTTAGCGGCATAATAATAGCGCAAAAATTCAGGGCGGAAGTGCTCTAAGTAAGTTCTGGCTTTAATGAATGTACCTTTCGACTTAGACATTTTATTGCCGTTAACGGTCACAAAGCCGTGCGCCCATACCGCGCTTGGTGTGCGGTAACCTGCACCATTCAGCACCGAAGGCCAGAATAGCGTATGGAAATAGATAATGTCTTTACCGATGAAGTGGTAAACCTCGGCGTCACTATCTTTGCCCCAGAAGTCTTCAAAGTTAAGATCGTCACGCTTGCTGCATAAATTCTTGAAGCTCGCCATGTAACCGATTGGCGCGTCCAACCACACGTAGAAATATTTGCCTTCTTCGCCAGGGATTTCCCAGCCAAAGTAAGGCGCGTCGCGCGAAATATCCCACTTACGCAAGTCGTCTAGCCACTCGTTCATTTTGTTTTGAACTTCGGCTTGAACGTGTGGCACGCCTTCACGTGTCCCCGTGCTTAGCCACTCGCGTAGAAAGCCTTCGAATTCTTTTAAGTCGAAGAAAAAGTGCTCTGACTCTTTGGTGATTGGGGTTGCGCCAGAAACCGCAGACTTAGGGTTTTTAAGCTCGGCAGGCGTATAAGTCGCACCACAGTTATCACAGTTATCACCATACTGGTCTTCGGAGCCACACTTAGGGCAAGTTCCCTTAACAAAACGATCCGGCAAGAACATCTTCTTTTCAGGATCATAAAGCTGATTAATGGTTTTAGAGCTGATATGACCTTTCTCTTTGAGCTTTAGGTAGATGTCTTGAGTCAACTCTTTCGACTCTTCACTGTGAGTTGTGTAGTAATTATCAAAACCAACCAAGGCGTCAGCGAAGTCTTTTTCGTGAGCTGCATGGCTTTCTTGAATGAATTCTTCAGGCGTTTTGCCTTCTTTTTGCGCACGAAGCATGACTGGCGTACCGTGAGTATCATCAGCGCAAACATAGATGCACTGGTGACCACGAGACTTTTGAAAACGCACCCAAATGTCGGTTTGCACGTATTCAAGTAAGTGCCCGATATGGATATCACCGTTAGCGTACGGCAGGGCGCTTGTGACTAAAATTTTTCGTTGCTTCTGTTGGTTTTCAGCAGTCATGAACAATACTTCGTCGATTCAATCGGTTAATTACAGTTATAGCGGTGAATCTTACTGGTTTTAGGTCGATTTTTCATTAACTAATTAGGGCTAGTTTATGGTTATTTCTCCCTCTTGTTCAATAAGGCAGGTGTTAACCCATCATCTACAGCTATGGCTTGCAAATAACCTGTAATAACAAGTAGGTTTGCGGCTGAACCCAAAGGGCAGTGCTTGTTTGGCCTTTCTACGGCGTTATTGTGTTAAGCGTGTAGGTTGGCTACACAGCTAACACAATGCCTTGTATAAAACCCAAACAAACTACTGCAAAAGTGAAAAATAACCATAAACTAGCCCTAGTAGTCTTGGTTTTATGACACAAAAGACTTAGACTTTGACTCAATTATTTAAAACATCGAACACTTCGAGTTTATGGTCACTGAAGAACAAGTCCGCGAATACCTTTCTGAATATCGAGACCCTTTCCTAAAAGAGGATCTGGTTGATGCTAAAGTACTGAAAAGTATAGAGATAGGCGAGAAAACGGTCGAAATTGCCCTGAAGCTGGGTTTCCCGCTCGGTGAGTATGAGCAACGATTGACGACTGAGCTTGGTGAGTTTTTAGCGGCCAAGGAACCTACAGTCTCCTTTAAGCTAGACATCAGTTGGCGTGTGGATGCTCACGTGCACCCAGCAAAAGTACAGGCCATGCCCAATGTGAAGAACATCATCGCTGTGGCATCAGGCAAGGGTGGTGTAGGGAAGTCGACCACATCGGTCAATTTGGCTCTAGCTTTGAGTGCTTTAGGCGCCAATGTTGGTATTCTGGACGCCGATATTTATGGGCCTAGTATGCCGATCATGCTGGGTATGCAAGGCAAGAATCCTGAAACGATTGATAAAAAGTCAATATTGCCGATTGAAAGCCATGGTTTGCAATCCATGTCGATTGGTTACCTAGTCAAACCTGAACAAGCCATGGTATGGCGTGGCCCAATGGCGAGTGGGGCATTGCAGCAGTTGATCAACGATACTCAGTGGAAAGAGCTTGATTACTTGATTATCGACTTGCCGCCGGGAACTGGCGATATTCAGCTGACGATGGCGCAAAAAATACCAGTGACCGCAGCGGTGGTCGTGACCACGCCACAGGATATTGCTTTGGCTGATGCACGCAAAGCCGTGACCATGTTCAATAAAGTTTCCGTTCCGGTGTTAGGTGTGGTAGAAAATATGGCCATGCATACCTGTTCAAACTGTGGTCACCAAGAACATATTTTTGGACAGGGCGGTGGTGACGCGCTGGCAAAAGAGATCGGGGTTGAGCTTCTAGGTAGCTTACCGCTATCGCTTAACATCCGTGAACAGACAGACGCTGGCGAGCCAACGGTGGTGAAAGAGCCTGAGTCAGACGTGACTAAGCGATATGTGGATATTGCGCAGCGTATGACTGCGAAGTTGTCGTTAGAGGCTAAAGATTTTAAGGCGAGTTTTCCCAGCATATCGATAGAAAACACATAGAAAATGACCTTTTTGCGCTATAACTTTGTCAGCTTTCCGTACTCGAGCAGTCATGTATTTCACATACACTCCTGCTCTCCGTGCGTCGCTTTCGCGTTCTAGACGCAAAAATTCACATTTTTTAATAATACAGTTATAGAAAAAGATTAATAATAGAGTAGATAAATTATGAGCATAAAATCAGATAAATGGATCCGTCGTATGGCGGAAAATGAGGGGATGATCGAGCCGTATGAGCCAGGGCAGGTTCGTCATATTAATGATCAAAAGATTGTGTCTTACGGCACATCGAGCTATGGTTACGATGTTCGTTGCTCTGACCATTTTAAAATCTTTACCAACGTCCACTCGAGCGTGGTTGATCCAAAGAACTTTGACGAGAATAGCTTTGTGGATGTTAAGAGCGATGTCTGCATCATTCCCCCGAATTCATTTGCTCTAGCGAGTACGGTTGAGTATTTCCGTATTCCGCGTAGCGTTTTGACTGTATGTTTAGGTAAATCGACTTACGCGCGGTGCGGCATCATCGTTAACGTTACGCCGCTAGAGCCTGAGTGGGAAGGGCATGTGACACTTGAGTTCTCGAATACAACACCACTACCAGCGAAAATTTACGCTAATGAAGGCGTAGCACAAATGCTGTTTTACGAGTCAGACGAGGTGTGTGAAACCTCTTATAAAGATCGCGGTGGAAAGTACCAAGGCCAGCGCGGAGTGACGTTACCAAAAACGTAAAACTCATTGCCAAATTCAGTTTTCATTCATGTAACTTCGCCATAATGGCAACTACTGAATAGTTCAGTTAATTTATGGAGAAAACAATATGAAATTAAAGCTAATTACAGCTGTGGTTGCAGCAACTTTTGCGAGCGGCGTAGCAGCGAAAGACGTGTCTTATAACAACGCTAGCATTGGCTGGAGTCAGTCGACTTTTGATGTAGATGGTGGCTCAGACGTTGATCTTGATGGTATCAGCGGTGGCTTGTCTTTTGACTTGGCCAATAACTGGTATTTGAAGCTTGACGCAAGTCGTCAAAGCGGCGAAGAGTCAGGTATTGACTTAGATATGGATTTAGCAACAGTCAATCTAGGTTTTAAGGCAGGCGTATCAGCTAATACAGATTTTATCGCTGAGCTGGGTTATGCTAAGTCTGACGTTGAAGCAACTTTCGGTGGTATTTCGTCATCAGAAGATGACAGTGCTGCTAACGCGGTACTAGGTTTCCGTGGTATGGCGACTGATAACTTTGAGTGGGGCGCTTCAGTCCAACACATGGACTTTGATGACTCATTAACGTTCTTAAATCTTGAAGGCCGTTATTTCTTCACTGATACTTTCTCGATTGGTTTAGAAGGTAAGTTTGAAGATGATGTTAATATCTACGCATTAGAAGCTCGTTTCGACTTCTAAGCAGGTATAGATTTCAAAAAAAGCAGCTTCGGCTGCTTTTTTTGTGCTCCAACTTTTATTTTAGAGGGGTTCTTACCAGCCACCACCTCCACCACCGCCTCCGCCACCACCAGAGAAACCTCCGCCTCCAGAAAAGCCACTGCTTGAACTAGAGCTGGGTGGTGCTGCTGCGGAAGATACTGTCGCAGAGAAACTATCGGAAAGGCTGTGAGTTAGATTGCCTATGCCAAATCCAGTTGTTGAAGAAGCGAGGTACCATGTTGGAATCATGTCTGTCTTGGCAGTGTCTTTTGCTTCTGGTTGTAATTGTGGTGATAAAACATCATTGAACATGTCGCCCCATGTTTTTTCAACATCAAGCGCGAAGGCGTAGGGCAAATAACGTTCAAATGTTTGCGGGGTTTTATCGAGTGGGTAACGGCTTCTCAAGGCATCAGTTTCCGCAATCGTTAAGTAGTGCTTTAGGCCTTCGGCTTTATCCATAAACTGCCTACCGATAGCCGTTGGGGCTTTAAGTAATATTCCAAAGACGATATTCATTAACATGAGGGTTCCGCCGGTTACGATAAACGATATTGCGATAGAGGCGAAAGGATGCTTAAAGTTAATACCGAGTAAAATAGTGACCGCGGATAAGGCTAACCCCCAAGCGATATACCGACCATTAATTTTGAAGTATGTGGACTTATAGTCTGAAGCTAATGATTTTTTGTGTGCTACCATCGCTTCTCTAAACCCCGCCTTGTCTGTTGATGACTTTGTATTCACTTCGTCGCTTTCACTAAATAAAGCTTTCTCTAAACTTGATTCGCCTGCTGAAAACTTCACGAACGAATTCTTTTTATGTCTTTTGATGACATAGTTGTCATCGTCTAACTCTTGGATTGTGATGTAACCTTTAACGGCAAGAGACAGCAGGCCTGTGGTAAAAGTTTTGGAGTCATAGCCACTATTAAGAATGTAGCGCATTGCCGCGGGAGATTCTTTTTTTGGTGGGTCGTAGAGCGGGATAATCACTCCGGGTTTTGGGTCTCGACCGTGTTTTGACCAAACATAATAGTAATATGCGAAAGTAACCAGCGTTCCTAGTAAGAAAATAATGAGGTGTCTATTTTGTGAAAGAAGCCTGAGAAACTGGTCAAGTCCGCTTGGTTCTGAAATATGCCCTTTGGGTAGTCCTATTTGGATTGTAAAGCCTTGGCTTGGCAGTAGTGCTCTAGTGGTTTCTAAGCTGATGCTAGTTTTGGTCAAAGACTTCAACTGGACATGACTGTCGTTACTGCCGTAATACCCACTGAAAGCTTGGTGTTTTATCGTTTCCTTGGGTAGTTCTGAAGGAAAGTTGACGGTAACCGAGGCGTTAAGTATTTTGAATTTCCAGTCATTACCAGTGACGTTCCAATAGAGTTGGTCAACATCATCATAAAAACCTAATTGATTATTGGTGTTGTATTTAATTCTATAGGTATATATGCCTTCTTTGAGGTATTTATCAGGGTCGCCAATGTACAAGCGCACACCGTTTCGTAAGTCTTTAGTGGACCAATCAACATCTCGGCCATCTTGAGTTACCGAGTCAATATCAAAAGTTACTTGATAGTTATTACCAAACTTGTCTTGATAATTTGTAGGGAACTCGCGGTAAATACCTCGGCGTATGTTCACACCTTCAGCTTTGACAGTAATCGTTTCAGTAACTGTGAGTGTCGAGTCTGCGTGAATATCTATAACACTGTCAAAACGTTTTATTTCTTCGACAGCTTGAGCAGAGTTAAAAAGTAGCCCAAAAATGACAATGATCCATAAGTGTATTTTTCTAGTCATTGAGGCTAACCTTTATGGCTGAGCGTATTTCAGGTGATTTCAGTGTGAAAAACTCTGCCTCTTTGAAGCGAAACAGGTTCGCGATTAGGGTGTCAGGTACTTGCTGAAGTTTGGTGTTATAAACTTTTACGCTGCCGTTGTAGTAGCGGCGGGCATATTGGAGTTTGTCTTCGGTATCAGCTAACGCTTGCATTAACTCGAGAAAAGAGTTGTTGGCTTTGAGCTCGGGGTAGGCTTCTTGAAGCAAGATAAGTTTATCTAGCTTCTGGTTGATTTTACTTTCTAAAGCTTCTTGTGATGAAGGGGAGTTGTTATCTTCCGCACTACGGAGCAGAGTCGTAAGCTCTAGAGTTTCTTGTTCGTAATCCTTATAGGTTTGAACCGTTTTGACCAGTTGTGGAATAAGGTCGTGGCGGCGAGTCAGCTGTACGTCAATATCACTCCACGCCGAGCTCACTTGGTTTTTCAGTGTAATAATTGTGTTGTAAGTCCATAGAGCCCATAGCGCTATTACAACGAGTATGATTATCGTTATTGTCATCTAGATGCATCCCTAAAGTAGTCATCTAGATAATAAAGTGATAGGCGACTGATTTCAATTATAGCAGCCGCCGCTGTTATGTCGCTTTAGTTTCGAGTGTAGACTTTTAGGATAGGGTATTTACTGCTGTTGAAGGTTAGTGTGAGCGTTTGAGTTTCTTTACCCTTGAAGCTCACTTTTTCTTGGTAAGGCGTTACTCTTTCACCATTCGCATAAAGCGCCATGACTTGATCACTGACAAAAATACGGTTTCCGGTTGAGGTGTTGTGTAACGTAATCGTGACTTTGCGCTCACCGTACTCGTTGCTCATAGTGACGTAATTTACCACTTCAAAGTCACTAATCTCTGGGTAAACACTATTGTCGTTTGGAAACTGGAACTCTAGATCTTGGTTAACGCTTTTATCAATGGTTAATGCATCACGCTCATAGTTATTGGCATCTAATGCTGATGCGATCAGTAGGGAGGTTATGGTCAGTACGATGGGCATGTTCATTATTATCTCCTTTTTCAAGTAGTCCACTACCAGTCAGTGGCAATCAACTTCGCTTGCTCTTCTCCTTCTTTGATTCGTTGAACCTGTACGGGAAGCATGTTGTGCTCTAAAGCGAACCAAAAGTTGGTTTGGCGATCTCGCTCTTTTTCATTGAGCTGGACCTTGGCTGTTTTGATATTGCCCTTACGCGTTTTTATCGTTTCCTGTCCGAGGACTTTAAATTCATGGTGGCGAATGCTGCCTCGGTAACTGATATCGATAGCTGGGATAGGTCTTTGCGTTAATAGGTGCTCACGAACTAAAGTGATCTGTGTTAACTGATCAAGGTAACCTATTTTTAGGGGCTGGTTCCATTGGTCGCCTTTGTAAGAGCCTTGCTCAATCATGTTATCCCAATCAAAGTTCTGTAGAAGTGTGCTGTCTGAGCGGAAGCTGGTTTCAGAAAGCCTTTGATACATGATGGGTAATATTTGCTCCCCATCCACTGCGAAACGGCTGGTTTCTTGACGTTTGTCTGATAAAAAGTAATAACTGATGTCAGACTCCATGGCAATTTGCCATTGGCCGTTGCTGAGTTGGGTCAATTGGCGCGAAGCGGTGCCTACATCATCACCATCGTGCACGACTTTATATTTTATTGAGTAAGGTTTTAAAGCTGATAGTACAGGCTTCTCGGAGGTGTTTTCGGCTTGAGAAGTTGCCGAAAATAGTAGTGTCGCTGCAAGAAGTGTAACACTGCTCAGAGCAATTAAGAGTTTATTGAATCGGCTTATCGTCCAAGTAAGCGATGCCGTCTTGGTAGCTGAGACGCTCATTACAGAAGCGCGCGACCACTTCTGGGTAAAGCTGATGTTCTTGTCGCTGGACTTTTTGCTGTAAACTTTGCTCAGTATCACTGTCTTCCACCTTAACTATTCGTTGTGCGATCACTGGCCCGCCATCGAGCTCTGCGGTTACGAAATGAACGCTGACACCATGTTCCTTATCACCATTCTCTAATGCTCGCTTATGAGTTTGCAAGCCCTTATATTTTGGTAAAAGAGAAGGGTGGATATTGAGCATCTTACCTTCGTATGGCTGAACAAACTCTGAATTTAAGATTCGCATAAATCCTGCCAGCACAATCAGGTCAGGAGCGAGCTGATTAATAGCTTTAGATAGTTCAGCTTCAAAAGGTTCACGACCATCAAACTGGCGATGGTCGATGACAATAGAGGGGATACCGGCATTGGCAGCGCGTGTCAGGCCATAAACATCGGGCTTGTTACTGATAACAGCGACGATTTGCCCATTAATAGCGCCTAATTCAATGGCGTCGATTAATGCTTGCAGGTTAGAGCCGCTACCTGAAATCAGAACGACAATACGCTTAGCTGGAACTGAGCCAGTAGGTTGAGCTGCCAATGGAGTATACCGTGTTAAAGGACGACTGAGTCTTCGCCGTCTTCACGTGTTTCAATGTGACCCACGGTGTAAACCGTTTCGCCCATTGATTCAAGCATGTCTTTAGCACGTTCTGCATTATTTTTGTCAATGACAAGGATCATGCCGATACCACAGTTAAAGGTACGGTACATCTCTAGGCGGTCAACATTACCTTCCTGTTGTAACCATTGGAACACTTTCGGCATGCTCCAGGCATTGGTGTTGACCACAGCTTTTGCTTGCTTTGGCAACACGCGTGGTAAGTTTTCTTGCAAGCCGCCGCCTGTGATGTGAGATAGGGCTTTAACTTCAACTTCTTTGAACAAGCGAAGCAGTGGCTTGACGTAAATCTTGGTAGGTTCTAATAAAGTTTCACCCAGTGTTTTGCCGTCATCAAACTCTTGGTTCACATCAGCACCACTGACTTCAAGTATTTTACGGATCAGTGAGTAACCGTTTGAGTGAGGGCCACTAGAGGCTAGGCCCAATAGCACGTCGCCTGACTTTACTTTACTACCATCGATAATCTTCTTTTTATCAACGATACCGACACAGAAGCCAGCCAAGTCGTAATCATCACCTTCATACATGCCTGGCATTTCAGCCGTTTCACCGCCGATTAATGAGCAACCTGATTGGTGGCAGCCTTCAGCAATACCTGTGACCACATCCGCCGCTACGTCGACGTCAAGTTTGCCCGTTGCATAATAATCAAGGAAGAAGAGAGGCTCTGCGCCTTGTACAATAAGGTCGTTAACGCACATGGCGACTAAGTCGATACCTACGGTATCGTGCTTATTTAAGTCTAGTGCTAACCGTAGTTTTGTACCGACACCATCAGTTCCTGCAACCAGAGCTGGCTCTTCGTAGCCACTAGGTAAATCAAATAGAGCACCAAAACCCCCAATGTTGCCTAGTACTTCTGGGCGGTGGGTTTTCTTACAAACGTCTTTGATGCGGTCGACCAGCGCGTTACCTGCGTCGATATCAACACCTGCATCTTTGTAACTTAGAGACTTTTTGTCGCTCATTGGGATTCCTAAAAACTGATGACTGGATATTAAAGACGCAATTTTACTAGAAGCGGGACACTATAGAAAGCCAGATAGGGTAAAAGATGCATAAAAAAAAGCGGCCGAAGCCGCTTTTCAGGGGGTAGTGTCTAAAGAGGTCAGTGAGGATAAGCTCAGTTGACTCACTTTAGACGGAGTTGTTCTTAATTAACGTGGTTCTTGTGGAATAATGGTTAGCTCCACACGGCGGTTTTTCGCACGACCACTTGAACTTTCGTTCGAGGCGATTGGGTAACGTTCACCGAAGCCCTTAACATGTAATCTGCCTGCCTGAATTTCACGCTGACGTAAGTAGCTTGCGACGCTGGCTGCGCGCTTTTCTGACAAGGTTTGGTTGTAAGCATCTGAACCTACTGAGTCAGTGAAACCCGCTACTTCAAGATCCGTATCAACGTACTTGTAAAGAACTTTAGCGACAGAGTCCAATACAGGGTAGAAGTCTGCACTTACGTCATGACGATCAGTATCAAATGTGATGTCGCCAGGCATGATAAGTTGAATTTTGTCGCCGTCACGTTGAACGCCAACGCCTGTGCCTGCAAGTTCTTCGCGAAGCTCAGCTTCTTGATGGTCCATGTAGGCACCAACACCTGCACCAATCGCACCACAACCTAATGCAGCGTTACGAGCGTGCTTACTATTTTCTGTTGCACCAATCAGACCACAGACTACAGCACCAACAGCACCATATTTCACGGCTTTACTGGTTTTCTCTTCACCTGTGTATGGATCAAGTACCGTACAGCCTGACGCAACTAGTGCGGCTAGAGTGGCTGTAGCTAATGTTTTCTTCATAGAGGTCAATTTCTTCATTGGTAATATCCTCGTATTTCCCCAAAGTTTGATTGCATTATAAAAAGATTAAGTGAATGCAAACTGAATTGAATTCACTATATCAATTGAGTGTGAAGATTATGTAATAACAGCCAGCTATCTGTGACGTATGCCACAAAATGAAGGCTTGAATTTACACAATTTCAAGAAGTTAGGGCTTAAGGGCGTAGATCTCGGGCAAGTTTCGGTACAAACCTTGGTAATCCATACCGCAGCCGAAAATGTAGCGGTCATCTACCTCAAGCCCAATGAAATCAGGCTTAAAACCACTCTTAGGTTTGCGTGGGTGCTGCTTATCCGTTAGAACCACTGAGTGAACACTCTTGGCGCCTAACTCTCGGCACTCTTTATCAATGGCTTCTAAGGTTAAGCCTTCATCAAAAATATCATCCATTAACAAAATGTGGGCATTATGGATTGTTTTGGGGTTAGGGCGGGTGTGCCACTTAAGATCCGAACCAGTGGTGTTATTACCGTATCGAGTAGCGTGTAAATAGCTGAGCTGAAGGGGAAAGTCTAAATAGCGCAATAGCTGGCCAGAAAAATACAAACCACCATTCATGATGCAGTACGCGACGATGTTCTGATGACTAAATTGCGACTGACCAAAGTGACGGTTTAATCGAGTGGCAATATCGCGAATTGCGTCATCAATCGTATCTTCATTAATGACCAGATCGGCGTCGGTTCTTAAATTTAAGCTAGGAGAAGGCTCTTGATTCACAGTTGGCTTTATATTGTTGGGTTTGTTTTTCGACAGTATAAACAACCTTGTTTAAAGCTTCGACGGTTATTTTCGTGTCGATAAAGCGTAATAAATTTAAAGATCGTCAAGCATGGCCTAGCGTCAAAGCCAAAAGCTGATAAAATAGCCCTTAAATTAATGCTTGTTGATGAATTTTATTTAATTATTTCAAATGATTAGCGATCATCAACAGAGTGTCAAACCGTTAGGGTATGGGATATGACTGATTCTCGCCTCAAGCTACTGTTAGTGGTTGCGCTGGTATTTTCCGGCCTGATGTTCAGTAGTTCAGTTAAAGCTGAAAGAGTGAATGATTTATACACGGCTACTTGGCCGGTAGAAAGCCAAGCGACGTCTGTTCGAGCTCAGGCTATCCAAAATAGCTTACAACAAGCACTGATCCGTGCCAGTGGAAACTTGAATGTTGCACGCTCTCCTGCTGTTCAATCGGCGCTATCCGATGCAGAAAGTTATCTTCGTCGTTATTCATATCAGCGTTTATCGGCAGAAGAGCAGATGATTTATGAAAAGCCGTTGTTACTTAAAGCGACGTTTGATCGTCAGTCGATTATCAGTCTACTTAAGTCAGCGTCACTGCCAATTTGGGGCGAAGAACGTCCGTCGGGTGTTTTTTGGATAGCTGTTGAACGAGCAGGCGAAAGAAGGGTTGCTAGTGACCAATCGCGTTCGATTAAAGCTGCTTTGGAGATTGCCGCAGGAAGCCGTGGTTTGCCGGTGACCCTTCCGTTAATGGACATGGATGATCAGGCTGCACTTGAGGTATCGGATGTATGGGGACGCTTTGAAGCCCCGCTTCAAGAAGCGACTCAACGCTACGGTACTGATTATTGGGTTGCTGCGAGCTTGCAAGAACGCAACGGCCAGTGGCAGGGTACGTGGAAAGTCAGTTTGCATGGTCGTACTCAGAGCTTTTCGACTACTGGCTTGACGTCTTATGAGGCGATTCAAGGCGCGGTCAATCGTGTGGCGGACTCTTTAGCCTCTAAATTAGCGGTTGTATTGTCAGAGCAAGCCCAAGACGTCACAATTTCTGTTGAAAATATTCAAGACTTTGAGGCTTTCGCCAAAGTACAAAAATTTCTCAACTCTCTAGGAATGGTGCGCTCTGCGAGTGCGGTTGAAGTGTCTGGAGATAGAGTTTTGTTTAAGGTCGAGTCACTTACTTCTCCACAAAACTTGATCGAAGCGATAAAATTAGGGAATAATCTCCAGCGGTCTGAGCCTAGTTTCGGCGGCTTTGAGAACTCTGGTGAGCAATTAAGAGGTGACTTCCACTTTGTTTGGGGACAACCTCAGATATAAGAATAAGTTAATAAAAACATGGGTTTAAATACAATTCCAAACATTATTACAGTGATGCGTGTGGTGCTGATTGCACCATTTGCTTACTTTATGTGGCAACAAGATTATGTCACTGCATTGATTATATTTTTGATCGCTGGCGTGTCTGATGGTTTAGATGGGCTGCTAGCCAAGCGTTTTAATTGGCAAAGCCGTTTCGGCTCCATTACGGATCCTCTTGCAGATAAAGTCCTTCTCTTTGTGGCGTTATTATTATTAGTGATGAAAGGTCAATTATCTTGGACCTTATTTTGGATATCTACCTCACGCGATATTTTCATTGTTGGTGGGGCCACCGCGTACCACTATTTAGTCGAGCCCTATGAAATGCGTCCGACGCTTATTTCGAAGTGGAATACTGCTTTGATGATACTGCTCGTGTTATTAGTATTGGTACATTTAGCGTGGTTCGCACTACCTTTACAGTTGCTAGAGTCACTCGAGATTGCAGTGATTTTAACTTGCGTTATTAGTGGCTTGCACTATATCTGGTTAGGATTTTGTCACTATCGTGCTCGTGGCGACGGCAGTTCGCTCAAGCCTGAGGCTCAAGAAAAAGGGCAAGTATCAAACAAGGCTGTTGAAAAAGGTTAAGTTCTTATCATGCAGCAGCTCCCACTCGACATTGAAATTAAGGCAGACTCGACGTTTGATAATTTTATAGTGGGCGGCGAGGACAATGCGCAGTTAATTGCTGTTCTGCAAGGCCTGGCTCGGGGCGAGCACGATTTTATCTATTTATACGGTGAGCAGGGCACGGGCCGTACACATTTATTGCAGGCTTTTACGCAACACTACTCAGAACAACTTCCTCAAGCTTTAGTGGCTTATATCCCATTGGATAACATGCAGTTGGTACCAGAGATGGTGGAGGGCTTGAGTAGCTTTGATGCCGTATGTATTGACGGTATTGAGCGCTGTTTAGGCGACAAAGCCTGGGAAACTGCTTTGTTCAACCTCTATAACCAACTTAAAGAGCATGATAAAACCTTGGTCATTGCTGGTATTGAGGCACCTCAGCAGCTTGACGTTACCTTAGCAGATCTCAAGTCGCGACTCAGTGCCATGCTAATACATGCCATTCAGCCTTTGTCAGATGATGATAAGCGCGTTCTGATGCAGACTAAAGCTGAGGAGCGAGGGTTAGAGCTGACGGATGATGTTGCGACCTATTTGCTCTCTCGTCAACAGAGAGATTTACCTCATTTACTGGGCATGCTGGAAACGTTGGACCAAGCATCTTTGCAAGCAAAGCGTCGCTTAACGATTCCTTTCGTTAAGCAAGTATTAGAACTCTAAGCGTTCTCTTGAGCTTTTTCGTCAAATAAAAATTCGAGGCTGGTTTTTGCATGTCGCAGATGCGGAATAACAATAGAGCCTCCGACAAGCATCGCCACGCCCATGGCTTCGTCTAACTCTTCTTTGTTCCAGCCCTGTTTAACAGATTGTTCAAGGTGGTAGTCGATACAGTCATTGCAGCGCAGAACCATAGACGCCACTAGACCGAGTAGCTCCTTGGTCTTACTGTCCAAGTGACCCTCGCCATAAGCTGTCTTATCCAACCCAAAAAAGCGCTTTATCAGTAAACTGTCTGTATCCAGAGCTTTTTCATTTCCAGCTTCGCGTTCAGCACGAAACTGTTCAAAAGGATGTTTTGTATTGTCTGACATAAACCCTAATCCAAAGTATAAAAAAGTTATTGTACAAAGTTGATTTATAAGCACAAGTAAAAGGCTTTGCTTAAGCTGTTTTCAAGCAGTTATCTATGGTATAAAAGGGGGTGATCTGGGAGAGCTGTGAGGAAAATTGCTCGTATGAGTGAGGCAAAAGAAGAACTCTATAATATGTTGGTTCAAGGCGCCGATATTTGGAATAAGTGGCGCAAGGACAACCCTAAAACCGAAATTATACTTGATGGGCTGGATTTGAGAGGGTTAGACCTGTCGGATTGTGACCTGTCAGAAGCCAGTTTTGTTGGTACCAATATTGCGTATGCGGATTTGAAAAATGCCGTTTTAATTGCAAGTAATCTAACCGACGCCAATCTTTGTTACTGTAACCTATCGAATGCTAAGTTAATTGCTGCTAACCTAAAGCAGGCAAACTTGAGTCATGCGAATTTACTTCATGCCAATTTATTAACCGCCATTTGCCACCGCACTGACTTGTCGAACGTTGATTTGCGTGATCACGACTTACGTGGTCAGGATTTACGTGAAGCTAACTTGAGTGGCGCGGATTTGCGTGGACAAAACCTTGAAGGGTTAGACATGCATGGTGCTAAATTAATTGGCTCTAAGATGGAGCGAGTTAATTTACGAGATACCAACCTCAATGGTGCTGATTTGTCGGATGTCGATTTATCCAATTGTAATATCGATGGCGTGACCTTTAAGAACGCAAATCTAAGTAATGTAAACTTATCCTCGCAAAATCTGGCGGGTTTTAACCTGTCTAAAGTCAATTTGCAGGGTGCCGATTTACGTAGCGCTAACCTGTGCAAAGCTAATCTTGATGGCGCTAAGCTTAGTTCAACTAAGTTGTGGCAGGTTCAGACTAAAGGTTGGTCGATACGCAATATCGAATGTACGCACGCTAGCTGGGATCAGCGTGGGCGTGACTTTACCCACTATTCACCACATCAATTCGAAAAGCTTTTCTCAGACAAAATCACTTTTACATTGCGCTATCAACGCATGTTGTCTTACCAAGACTTAGCAACGCTTCCATTCTTAATCGAGCATTTAGAAGCGAGCTATTGGGGCTGTAAATTACGAATACGGGATATTCGCAACGAGCCGGGTGATACCCGAGCCATACTGGTGGTAGAAGATACCGGTGGTTTGAATCCTTCAGTGCTGGAGTCTAGCTTGCAGCAAGAGGCGGACAAGTTACAGTCGATACAAATCAGCTTGCAGTCTGAGCGGAAGCTTCAGTTTGAAATCCGCGAATCATTACAAGCGATTAAAGATAAGTATTGGCCAAAGTTGTTAGAGCTTTCTGAAA
Organism: Kangiella taiwanensis; assembly: GCF_020005165.1. GTDB lineage: Bacteria > Pseudomonadota > Gammaproteobacteria > Enterobacterales > Kangiellaceae > Kangiella > Kangiella taiwanensis. Next base: position 155,285 of record NZ_JAHCLT010000002.1, on the reverse strand, counting down.
TTGATAGTGATGCCAAAACTCGCCGCTTAGCAGTGCTGTTTACCGATCTCAAAGGCTTTTCTAACTGGAATGAAGAGGAGCGTACGGATAAATTATCTTTGTTCAGAGGGTTATTAAAGCCTGTGCTTAAAAAGTGGAACGCTAGTTACCCCAATATGGAAGGTGACTCTTTGCGCGCCACCTTCCAGTCGGTTGAGCAATCCTTGCACTGTGCTGCGATGATGCAGCGCGTACTAGCAGGCGCTGGCTTCTCATTACGTATTGGCTTGGATATTGGTGAAGTGAAAATTACTCATAATGAAATCACGGAGCAGCTCGATATTGAAGGCGACGCGATTAACTTTGCTGCGCGTCTTGAGGCGATGGCTGACTCTGGACAAGTTCTCGTCTCGGAAAATGTTCGTCATTATGCTATTCAGTCTGACGCACCGTTTAATTTCCAAGAGCACCGCTTGGCTTTGAAGAAAGCCGTGGGCGATAAACAGGCAGGCGACACTATAGTTTGCTATAGCTCAACCAGTGCCCTTGCTGAGGACTAACAATGACAAAGCATTGGATACCTTCTTTTAAACATAAAGCGCTTATGTTTACAGCCTTGGCTTCAGTATTCACGAGTAATGCCGTGGCGCAGTCCCAAGACATTATGATCTTGCCCTTAGTCTATGGGCCGGAAGGAGAGTATATTTCTCTAGAGCCTGAGCACGTAACGCAACGTGAGGGTTATGATAACCAGCCGAAGTTTAGTCCTGACGGGAAAAGTCTTTATTTCACACGGATGCTTGATAAAAAAGAAGGTGATGGCCAGCAGACTGATATTTTCCAATATCAACTGAGCGACGGCTCTGTAACCAACGTGACCCAAAGCGAAGATATTAGCGAATACTCTGCAACCCCGTACTCAGAAGATTTTATCTCTGTTATCGCAGTTAACCCCAATGGTGAGCAGCATCTAAGGTTGGTTAATACCATTAACCGAGAACAAGAGGTGCTACGAGAAGATATCGAGCCTGTGGGTTACTATGGTTGGTTAAGCCCGACGAAAGCTGGGGTGTTTGTTTTGGGCGAGACCATGACATTACAAATATTGGACACAGAATCGAGTAACCCGCCAATAGTTCTGGCTGAAAATATTGGGCGCTGTTTCGAGACTGTTGCGCCAGGGATTGTAACCTTTACCATTGAAGAAGAGGGTGTACACCATTTGCACGCGCTGAACCACGAAGCAGCCTTTAGCTCTATGGAGACAAAACTTCCTGAAGGCGTTCAAGATTACGTTTGGTTTAATCAGACTCATGTTGTCGTCGGGAAAGACTCAAAGTTACTCTTAGTCAATGCCGCGACGACTAAAGAGTTAGTCGATTTAAAAGAATTGGGTGTTTCGGGCATTACAAGATTAGCTCTCAGCCCTGACAAGAAAAACATTGCTATTGTTTACGATAGGGCTGATTAAGCGAATAACTCTGTTATAGGTAGAGATTGAACAAAAAAGCCGCTTCAATGAGCGGCTTTTTCATGTCTGACGTTCTGTGTTGATTAAACTTTAGGGCCTGCTTTCACGAGCTCTTTAGCTTTTTCATTATCAGCAAAGCGATCAAAGTTCTTAACGAAGCGTTTCGCTAAGTCTTGCGCTTTCGTATCCCACTCAGCAGGATCTTTGTAAGTGTCTTTCGGGTTTAAAATACCTGTGTCCACGCCATTGAGTTCTGTTGGGATGGCAAGGTTGAAATATGGAAGCGTCGTGAAATCGCTCTTCTCAATAGAGCCGTCCATAATGGCATCAATAATACCACGAGTATCTTTAATCGAAATACGCTTACCTGAGCCATTCCAGCCAGTATTAACCAAGTAGACCTCTGCACCAGCGTCACGTACACGCTTCTCAAGCACTTCTGCATATTGAGTTGGGTGCAAGCTCAAGAATGCTTCACCAAAACATGATGAGAAGGTTGGCGTTGGTTCTGTCACACCACGCTCAGTGCCTGCTAGTTTCGCTGTAAAACCTGATAGGAAGTAGTACTGAGTTTGTTCTGGCGTTAATTTCGCTACTGGCGGTAATACACCAAAAGCGTCAGCACTCAAGAAAATGACTTTTTTAGCATGACCAGCTTTTGAAACGGGCTTAACGATGTTATCGATGTGATAAATCGGGTAAGACACACGAGTGTTTTCTGTTTTGCTGTTGTCATCAAAGTCGATATTGCCTTTCTTATCGACAACAACGTTTTCAAGTAATGCGTCGCGACGAATTGCGCGATAAATGTCTGGCTCGTTTTCTTCAGATAAGTTAATGGTTTTGGCGTAACAACCACCCTCAAAGTTGAAAACACCGTTATCATCCCAGCCATGCTCATCGTCACCAATCAAAGCACGTTTTGGATCGGTTGAAAGTGTTGTTTTGCCCGTGCCAGACAAGCCGAAGAAGATTGCAACGTCACCGTTTTCACCAACGTTAGCAGAGCAGTGCATAGAAGCGATACCTTTAAGCGGAAGGAGGTAGTTCATCATTGAGAACATGCCTTTCTTCATTTCACCGCCATACCAAGTACCGCCGATTAACTGAATCTTTTCTGTTAGGTTAAATGCAACAAAGTTCTCAGAGTTTAGACCGTGCTCTTCCCACTTGTCATTCACAGCCTTTGAACCATTCATGACCACAAAGTCAGGCTCAAAGTCTTTAAGTTCGTCTTCTGAAGGGCGGATGAACATGTTTTTAACGAAGTGTGCCTGCCAAGCGACTTGCGTAATGAAGCGTACTTTTAGACGAGTATCTTCGTTAGCGCCACAGAAGGTATCAACCACAAACAAGCGACTGCCTGACAGCTGCTCGGTAACGGTTTCTTTAAGATCTTTCCAGATTGCTGGTGTAATTGGCTTATTATCATTCACACCATTTTTAGACCACCACACTGTGTCACGAGTAATGTCGTCTTCTACAATATATTTATCTTTTGGTGAGCGGCCAGTGAAAATACCAGTATCTACGGTAACCGCGCCCATATTAGTGACAGTGCCGCGCTCATAGCCGCTGATGTCATCTCGGGTTTCTTCTTCAAATAAAGTATCGTAGGAAGGGTTGTAAACGATTTCGTGGACTGAATGGATGCCATATTGGCTCAAGTCAACATCGCGAGACATGTGGGGTACTCCTCGTGTGCAAAGCAGGCTTTGCAGTGCAATTGATTAAATAACAATTCGCTATTTGAAAATTGCACGTAATTATGCCAAAAAAAAATGGTACTGGCGAGGCTAAATGAAACTTATTTGCAATATTTCAGCACTTTTTTTCATGGGCTTGATTTTTCTAGTAACGGTGGCTACTTCGGACTACTTTTTCTAATGGTAAGTAGCCCTAATCTAGGAGTTGTTTAAGGAGATTTTAGAGGCTTTTAAAAACTTTTAACCACAGTTAGAAACTTAATACCTAAGAGTTTCGAGAAAGTGATAATTTCGCCAATTCGACTAAAGCAGATTTATACTCGCTGTCAGGGAGCGGTGTTAGAGCGTCAATGGCACGTTTAACGGCTTTTTCCGCAGCTTGGTAGGTATAATCGATAGCGTTGGTTGCTTTAACAATGCTCAGGATCTGGTCAAGGTCATCTAAGCCACCTTGTTCTATCGCTTTGCGAATGACTGCCTGATCATCTTCGTTAGATTGGGTCAAGGCGTAAATTAGTGGCAAGGTCGGCTTACCTTCAGCTAAATCATCACCAACATTCTTGCCCATATCCTCAGCATTAGAGGCGTAATCGAGGGCATCATCAACTAGTTGAAACGCAATACCAAGCTGCAGGCCGTACTGACGTAAGCCGTTTTCAATCTGCTCTGATGCACCCGATAAAACGGCGCCTAACTGAGTCGCGGCCGCAAAAAGAATGGCTGTTTTACGCTCAATCACTTGATAATAGGCGTCTTCGCTAACTTTAGGATCGTTGATGTTCATCAGCTGCAAGACTTCGCCTGCAGCAACTTCATTGGTGGTATCAGCCAGAATGTTCAATACTTTCATATTGTCGACTTCGACCATCATCTGGAAGGAGCGACTATAAAGAAAGTCACCAACAAGGACAGATGCCTGATTACCAAATAATTCATTGGCTGTTTCACGGCCTCGACGCATGCTGGATTCATCAACAACATCATCGTGCAGTAGAGTAGAGGTATGGATTAACTCAATGACCGCTGCTAACTTAGCGTGGTCTTCGCCTTCATAATCAAGCGATTTAGCCGCTAATAGCACTAACATTGGTCTTAGTCGCTTGCCACCAGCTGCAACAATATAATGTCCAACTTGATCGACCAACACCACATCAGACTTGAGGCGGCTTAAGATCATTTGGTTGGTGGCCTGAAAATCAGTTTCTACTAAGGCACGTATATCGTCGAGAGTCATTGTCTACCTTATCACTTATGACATTTGGCATTCAGCTTTACAGTAAAAAAGTGTTAAGATCCCTTGTCTTAAGACTTTGGTCACGCTGAAACTGCCAACTGCTTTAAAATAATTGCTTGGCAATCCTAGTGAGGGTCGGCCTTGGGGTCAAGCTTTTCTGGTGATATTTGGATGACTTAGGGGCGTTTTTTGCTGATTTAGCGCAAATACTGAGCAAATTCCCAATATGTGGGTTTTATTAGCCTCAAGCCCTTGCTTTGCGGGTGGTTTTCGCTTAAAATTCGCGCCCTCAAATTAAGAAAGCCTTAGAGCAATACATATTAACCTTCTTGTTGAGAGATATAAGAGGGTCTATAACCGGAGAATCAATATGTACGCAGTAATCAAAAGTGGTGGTAAGCAACACCGCGTAAAAGAAGGCCAGGTAGTTCGTCTTGAGAAGATCGAGGCAGAAACTGGTGCAACAATCGATTTCGAAGACGTTTTGATGGTCGCTGACGGCGATAACGTAACTTTAGGCACGCCAGTTGTTTCTGGTGCTGTGGTTTCAGGTGAAGTTGTTAACCACGGTCGTGCGAAGAAAGTGAACATCATTAAGTTCAAGCGTCGTAAGCATCACATGAAACGTCAAGGTCACCGTCAATGGTTCACAGAAGTGAAAATCAACGGTATTGCTCTTGATGGCGCTAAAAAGCCTGCGAAGAAAGCAGAAGCTAAAAAAGCTCCAGCGAAGAAAGCTGCAGCGAAAACAGACGGTGATGATTTAACTCAATTATCAGGCGTAGGTCCAGTAATCGTTAAGAAATTAAACGAAGCTGGTATCACTACATTTAAACAAATCGCTGAGTGGACTGCTGAAGACGTAGCACACTTTGACGAAGAATTAAGCTTTAAAGGTCGTATCGAGCGTGAAAACTGGATTGACCAAGCTAAAGAATTGATGAAAGGAGAGTAAACGATGGCTCATAAGAAAGCTGGTGGTAGTACTCGTAACGGCCGCGATTCCGAAAGTAAACGCCTTGGTGTTAAGCGCTTTGGTGGTGAAGAAGTAAGCGCGGGTAGCATCATTGTTCGTCAACGTGGTACTCGTTTCCACGCTGGTAACGGTGTTGGTATTGGTCGCGACCACACAATTTTTGCAAAAGTTGACGGTAAAGTTAAGTTTGAAACTAAAGGTAAAGAGAAGCGTAAATTCGTTTCAATCGAAGCCTAATCAAGCTTGAGTTTTAGAAAAAGCCTCAGCCTTTGCTGGGGCTTTTTTGTATTCTAATCTGAGTAAGTTTTGAACAACTGCTTGGAATATATGGCACAATAGACCTATGAAATTTGTAGATGAAGTAACAATTAAAGTTAAAGCAGGTGATGGCGGTAACGGCATCGTCAGCTTCCGTCGTGAAAAATACGTTGCTCGAGGTGGCCCGGACGGTGGCGATGGCGGTGACGGCGGAAACGTCTACATTGTTGCAGATGAAGAGATGAACACCCTCGTTGACTATCGTTATGTCCGCTTTTACCAAGCAACGCGTGGCGAGAATGGTCAGGGGCGCAATATGACTGGCTCTAAAGGTGAAGACTTAGTATTAAAGGCTCCTATAGGGACCCAAATTACGGATAAAGAGACGGGTGAAATCGTTGGTGATTTGACCAAGCCTGGCGAGCAGTTATTAGTTGCAAAAGGCGGTTTTCATGGCTTAGGCAATACCCGCTTTAAAAGCTCGATCAATCGTGCGCCACGTAAGGCTACTCACGGCACGCCCGGTGAAGTGCGTGAACTGACCATGGAATTGAAAGTATTGGCAGATGTGGGCCTATTGGGTCTGCCTAACGCCGGTAAGTCGACTTTTATTCGTGCGGTGTCATCAGCTAAGCCTAAAGTTGCTGGTTATCCTTTTACAACCCTCATACCGAACCTTGGTGTGGTGCGTATTGATGCTGAATCGAGCTTTGTTGTTGCTGATATTCCTGGTGTGATTGAAGGCGCGGCGGAAGGTGCTGGCTTGGGGATTCGTTTTTTGCGTCACTTAGCTCGTACACGAATTCTGCTGCACATTGTTGACCTCATGCCTTTTGATGAGTCGGATCCCGTCGAAAATTTCAATGGCATTATGAACGAGCTGTATAAGTACAGTGAAAGCAAAGACATTTCACTTAAAGATAAACCTGTGTGGTTAGTATTCAATAAAACTGACTTGATGACTGAAGAAGAAACACAGGCCAAGATGCATGACGTATTGGAGCGCTTAGAGTGGGATGGTCCGGTATTTAAAATGTCAGCCATTAAGAAAGAGGGCACACGAGAAATTAGTAATGCCATTATGGATTACTTAATTGAGCATCCTCAAATTCGTAAGTTTGAAGCAGAGAAAACTCAAGAAGAGTTCAATTGGCCGCAGCCCGGGGCTATGGACGAAGAGGAGCAGGATTCTTTTGATGGTCTTGAACCTGAGTGGGTTGAGGACTTCGAAGACGACGGTGTCGAAGTTGTGTACGTCGATCCTAGTCAGGAATCCGATAATAAAAAATAGCCTTATGTCTATTTAATAAAAAAGCCGCTTCTCAGCGGCTTTTTTGTACTCGTTGGTAATTAAACGACGTAATTAACGGCCTTCGCGACGTAACGCTGACGCTGTGAACTGACGGTAATTCATCTTTTCAGAGAAGTCGTACATGTCTTCTTGGTTATCTAAACCGAAAGCGATGTAGCGCTTTGCTCTAAGGTCATGAATCACATCAAGGGTTGACCACAGTACTGGCACTTCATAGTAGTTTAGAGCATGAGCTTCAGCAACACGCCATAGCTCACCATTTTCATCATAATGATCGACCAGTAATGCTTGCCAGCTGTCTTCATCCAAGTAGAAGGTACGACGGCTGTACACGTTTTCCTTGTTTTCCTTCAATGTTGCTTCAACAACCCAAACACGATGCAGTTCGTAGCGAGCGTGATCTTGATTAATATGACCCGGGCGTACAATATCATCGTAACTTAACTGATCACTGTGCAGGCGATAGGCATTGTAAGGTACGAAGAGTTCTTTCTTACCTTTCAGTTCCCAGTTATAGCGGTCAGGCGAGCCACTGAACATATCGAAGTTATCGATCGTTGATAAACCGTCTGAGGCTAAGGCTGGTGCATCATAAGCAACCGTCGGGGTACGAATCGCACGGCGACGGCCTGGGTCATAACGCCATGCACGACGAGGGTCAATCACTTGGTTTGACGTCTCATGAACCAGTAACACTTCACCAGCCATGCTTGATGGTGATGTAATACGCTGCTTGTATAAGAACAAGAAGTTTTCTTTCTCAGGATGCTCTTGTGCATAATACTGCAGTGATTCTTGCTCAAACTTAACAGGGTTGAAGCTGCCATCTACCTGTGGGGTTACCTGTATATACTCACGTTTGATAGCCTCGCCGCGGAAACGGGTTAAGTGGTTCCAAATCGCTTCCAAACCATTTTGTGGGATTGGAAAAGGGACGCCTACGCCCGCATTGCGTAAACCTGCTCCATCTTGCGTTAATTCTGCACGGGTAGCATTTTTAACACTAAAGTCGTAGATCTTCTGCGGGAATGATGCACTGCGATGAGTTGGGTAAACGTCGAGTTTATAGCTAGGGTATTGCTTCAGAAGAGCGATCTGCCCTTCAGTAAGCTTATCAGCGTATTGTGTGTAATTTTTTGCCGTAATGGTGAGCATCGGCGCCTCGTCCGCGTAAGGGTCGATGTGATGTTCGCCTGGCGTGTAGTCTTGCGGGATTTGTTGAATGCCACCGCTCCATGCAGGAATTGTGCCTTCTTTATTTCCTGCACGTTCAGCGCCCATCGGGGTTAGTTCGACATGCAGTTTTGCGGCTTCTTCGGGACTTACTTTTGCTTGTGATGGCGCACTCAATACACCGGCAAGAATGATTGGGATGATGATACGCTTTTTCATAATCATGGTTCCAAATACATACTCAAGAATTAAGATTGAGCGCATTTTACACATCCGACCATCACTGTCAACTGGTACAACCAGAGTTTACAATTTAATCAATAATAGAACTTATTGGTCTAAATATGATACTTTAGCTTAGTTAATCATTAAGTGGTGTTAACTGATGATTCGAGTTTTAATTCCAGTTAAATGTCGGGCAAATAACCATGAATTTTCAACAAGATAGCTCCCAAAAACTGTTCCATCTCTTGAATAGCTTTCATCAGAAGTCCAAGTCGCTTGAGAAGGCCTCCGGTTTGACACAAGAGAGGCTTGATATATTAAATTTGCTGGTCACTATTGGTCCAAAGACCATCAATCAACTAGCAGAAGAAGAGGGCGTTAGTGCCCCCGCAATCACCCGCACCATCAAGGGTTTAGAAAAGTTGGGTTATGTCATTAAGTCACGCTCTAAAACCGATCAGCGAGTCGTGTTCGTCGCGCCAACGCGAAAAAGCCAGCAGGTCATTGAGTCGCTGAGGTTGCAGCAACAAAAATACATTGACGAGTTGTTACGCGGAGTATCAGAGGACGATTTGGGGCTTTTGTCTGAGCAGATTGGAAAAATCATCTAAAACAAAACGTTAAAGGCTTTTTAACTGTGTTTGAACGTTTCTTCGGGAAGCACAGAAAAGCCGCTACTTTTCAGTAGCGGCTTTAAGAATCTCTGCAGTTACAAGCGGACTAAATTATAGCGCTTGAATTCGAGCGTTAAGACGGCTCTTATGACGTGCAGCTTTATTCTTGTGGATAAGGCCTTTGTTTGCAGCTTTATCGATCACAGAAACAGCACGTTCGAATGCAGCTTGAGCATCCTTCTTGTTGCCTGCTTCAATAGCATAAATAACTTTTTTAATGTAGCTACGCGTCATTGAGCGGCGGCTAGCGTTGTGCTGGCGACGAGCTTCAGCTTGACGAGCACGTTTTTTGGCAGATTTAATGTTAGCCAAGGTGAACTCCTAACAACTGGTTAAAATCAATAATCACAAATTTAAGGTCGCGAAATATACCTGTTTTAGCGTCCTGTATCAAGTGAAAAGGACGAAAAACCGCATAATTCTGTCAATTTCAGGGCTTTTATGGACTTGCTATAGTCGAAAAGCCATTTATCGCTTAAACTTGCGTTCCATTAGAGTCGCATTCTAACACTAACCAAGAAGAATTATTAGCAATATGGGCAGCCTATTACGATCCAGCACAATCGTCAGCTTTTGGACCATGATGTCGCGTTTTATGGGACTTGCCCGAGACGTTGTATTGGCGAACCTGCTCGGTGCCAGTGGTCAGGCGGATGTCTTCCTTGTTGCCCAGAAAATCCCTAACTTTTTGCGACGTTTATTTGGTGAAGGCGCTTTTGCCACAGCTTTTGTTCCTGTTTTTTCAGAGTACCACTCGAATCGAACCAAAGCAGACACAGTAGCCCTTTTAAGTAAGGTTTCAGGGACGTTGGGCGGTGTTTTGGCCATTATTACCATCATTGGTGTTCTTGGCTCTCAGGGCGTCATTGCGTTATTTGGTGCAGGCTTTATTGACGATCCCGAAAAGTTCGTGCTGGGTAGCGATCTGCTAAAAATCACCTTCCCATACATTTTCTTTATATCGCTTGTTGCTATGTACAGTTCGGTGCTCAATACGCTGAACAAATTTGCCGTACCAGCATTTGCACCAATATTGCTTAATTTGTCGATTATCGCTGCGGCCATTATTTGGGCACCTAGTATGGAGCAGCCTACGGTAGCCTTGGCTTGGGCCATTTTTATTGCGGGTGCTTTGCAGCTGTTTTTGCACTTTCCGTTTTTATGGAAAGCAGGGTATTTACCAAAACCACAATGGGCCTGGAAAGATACGGCGGTACAACGCATTATTAAACTCATGGTGCCTGTGATCATTGGTGCTTCCGCGAGTCAAATCAATTTACTGATAGATACGCAAATCGCTTCGTTTCTCGAAGAGGGTAGTATTTCTTGGTTGTATTACTCGGATCGCATGATGGAGTTTCCTTTAGGCATTTTTGGCATCGCCATCGCCACTGTGTTGTTACCGACCCTGTCCAAATTCTTCTCGAAAAAAGATATGGAGCACTTCTCAGGAACGCTCGATTGGGGGCTGCGTATGGTACTAATGATCGGAATTCCTGCGGCTATCGGGCTTTTCTGGTTAGCAGAGCCTATTATGATTGCAGTGTTCCAGCACGGTGCTTTTACCGCGGAAGACTCCTTTAAAGCTAGCCAAAGCCTACAAGCCTACTCAATCGGCTTAATTGGCTTTATGATGGTGAAAGTATTTTTGACTGGCTTTTACTCGCGCCAAGACACGAAAACGCCCGTGAAAATTGCTTTGTTCGCTATCGTTAGCAACATCGTTTTGAATTTGGCGCTATTTAAACCTTTCGGGCATGTTGGTCTTGCGATCGCCACCAGTGTTTCAGCTTTCATCAACGCGATATTTTTATACCGTTATTTACACAAAGAGCAGCATTTACAGTTATCGCGCAAGAGCAAGTTGTGGATATTAAAACTAATCATCGCCAGCGGCTTACTATTGCTTGGCCTTTGGTACACCGACTTTAGTATTGAACAGTGGCAATCCTGGACGCGCTTCGAAGCTATCGGCATGATAAGCGCCATCATTGTTGCCACTGTCGCGGTTTACGCTGTTTTGCTAGTTATGCTCGGCCTGCGCCCGAGAGACTTTAAGATTCAGCGTTAGAGCAACGTCTAATTCTGTAACTTCAAAACCGCTTTATAACGTGGCTTTTGGTGCCTTTCTAAGTAATACACCAGCTCTTTAGTTTCTGGTATAAATTCCATCATCCAGACGTTGCTTTTGGCCTCTGGAATCAGGTTGGCGGTAAAGTCGTCAGCGTGAAAGAATTGCTTGGTTCCAGTGACAGCTTCGCCTTTATAACTTCCAGAAAAGCCACCATAATTAGTGATTCGGTCAGGGGTGCCATCGGCGTGTCGGTGATCATGCTTGAAGAGTAAGCCTTGAGGTGTAGGCGTCAATACCCATGTGCGTGAGGCGTCTTCGCCAACACTGAAAGGTATTCTTATCTCACGATGGTTGCAATGCTTAACAGTGGCGACAAGCTTTTTGCCTGCAAAGTCATGATTGGGGTCGTCTGGATAAACCGTGGAACCGACAAATGTCTTGCCACAAAGGGATGACATTAAGCTGTAAAAGTCGGCTTCGGATTTTGACATCATGTCTTCAAGGTTTGGAGCCGGGGCGCAACTGCTGCAAGCACAGGCAGTGATCAAAGTGGCTAGAAAGAAGCTTGCGATGAACTTAAGTGTTGATTTCATTAATAATTCCTGTGCTTATGGTTTTTGATATAGTCACTGATTTCATTCAAATTGGCAAGTCATGGTGGCTCGATGAGGCCTTCGGTTCTAAGTTGGCGTTAACATTTAGTCATTCTATTAGCTTAATCAAGTATTTGTGGTTAATTCTTAGCCCATAGTCCGCTATAATTGCCGCCTTTGGCAAAAGCCTTTTGGAATTATTGATACGAAATGCGGTTATTGCGTGGCCTTTACAACTGTCCTCAAGCACTGTTTAAGCAGGGCTGCGTGGCGACTATTGGTAATTTTGACGGCGTCCACCTAGGCCATCAAACGATAATCGAGCGCCTGACGCAAAAGGCCAAGGCTTTTGACCTGCCGAGTGTGGTCATCGTTTTTGAGCCTCATCCGCAGGAATACTTTCGTCCCGATAGTGCGCCAGCACGACTGTTCAAACTTACCGATAAGGTTAAAGCCCTAGAGTCGCTGGGTGTGGATTACGTTTTATGCTTCCGCTTCAATAAAGAGTTCGCCGAGTTACAGGCCGAGGACTTTATTCGTCGAGTGCTGATTGACCGTCTAAATGTACAGCACTTGTTCATTGGCGATGACTTTCGATTTGGTTATCGGCGTCAAGGCGACTTCGAGATGTTAAAAGAGCGTGGAGCAGACTACTTTACGGTTGAAGCCAATCAGTCTGTGACCTTAGACGTTGATGGTCAAGACCAGCGAGTCAGCAGCAGCTTGGTACGAGAAGCCATTGCTCAAAGCCAGTTCGACTTGGCTCAGCGCTACTTGAACAAACCTTACCGTATTGAGGGAAAAGTCAGTCATGGCGATAAGCAGGGACGTGGTATTGGCTTTGCGACAGCCAACATTCCCCTAAAGCGCTTGAAAAGTCCGGTAAAAGGGGTGTATGCGGTTTGGGTGTATGGTATAAGTGCTAGTTTGCCGCAGGGCTCAGAGGTTCAGCGCCTGGCTGCCGTTGCCAATGTGGGTAATAAACCGACACTGAAGCAAAGCCCAGAGCGGTTAGAAGTTCATTTGCTGGACTTCGAAGGCGATTTATACGGAAAGCGGCTGGCGATTGAGCCGATCGCTAAAATACGGGATGAACAAAAGTTCACCTCGGTTGATGAATTAAAGGCTCAGATCGCGGCAGATATAGATACTGCGACTGATATTTTTAAAAAACATAACGTTTGAATTAACTAAAATAGAGTAATCATTTCGATGAGTGACTATAAAGACACATTAAACTTACCGAAAACTAAGTTTGAGATGCGCGGCAATCTGCCGAATCGTGAGCCAAAAATGTTGGCTGAATGGGAAAAGAACGATTTGTATGGCGAAATCCGTAAAGCACGTGCTGGCCGTGAGCAATTCATTTTGCATGATGGCCCTCCGTATGCGAACGGTAATATTCACATTGGTCACTCAGTTAATAAAATCTTAAAAGATATCGTGGTTAAGAGTAAAACCATCAGCGGTTTTGACAGCCCTTACGTGCCTGGATGGGATTGCCATGGTTTGCCAATCGAAAATGTTGTCGAGAAGAAAGTCGGTAAAGCTGGCCAGAAAGTGTCTCATGCAGATTTCCGTCAAAAGTGCCGTGACTATGCCGAGAAGCAAGTGGATGGACAAATGAAGGATTTTGTTCGTCTGGGCGTTTTAGGCGAGTGGGACAATCCTTATAAGACCATGAACTTTAGCTTTGAAGCGAATATCGTTCGTGCACTTTCGAAGCTGGTAAAGAACGGTCACATGCACAAAGGCGAGAAGCCTGTGTATTGGAGTGTCGTGGGTGGTTCATCGTTGGCAGAAGCAGAAGTTGAATATCAAGATAAAACCTCCTACTCCATTTATGTGCGCTACCCGTTAGCGGATATTGACGGCTTTGAGAAAGCCTTCAATGGCGCTTCTTGTCAGAATACGTCAGTGGTTATCTGGACAACAACGCCTTGGACATTGCCGTCTAGCCAAGCGGTGACAGTGCATGCAGACTTTCGTTATGTATTGGTAAAGGCGAAAACTGACTCTGGTGAAGAGCAGTTTGTGCTGGCAGAAGACTTGTATAAGCAAGTCATGTCAGAGGCTGAAATTACAGACTATGACGTTGTCGCGACCACGACGGGTGACAAATTAGAGAATTTACAGATTAACCATCCGTTTTATGACAAAACCTTGCCTGTGATCGTTGGTGACCACGTGACGACTGATGCTGGTACTGGCTTAGTCCATACGGCACCTGATCACGGCCCTGATGATTTCCAAGTGGTTAAAAAGTACGGCATTGGTTTATTGAATTACGTTATGGCTAACGGTGTCTTTTCAGATGACACCCCGATTTTTAACGGCCAGCACGTTTATAAAGTTGATCCGCCGATCGTTGAGCACTTGGTTGAGAACGGTAAATTATTGCATCAAGACAAAATTCGTCACAGCTATCCACATTGTTGGAGAACTAAGACGCCATTAATTTATCGTGCGACCCCTCAGTGGTTTATTTCCATGTCGCAAAATGGTTTGCAATCGACTGCGATGCAGGAAATTAAAAAGGTTAAGTGGGTCCCTGATTGGGGCCAAGCTCGAATCGAGTCGATGGTCGAAAACCGTCCAGACTGGTGTATTTCACGTCAGCGCACTTGGGGCGTGCCGTTATGTTTATTCATCGATAAGAAAGATGGTCAGCCGCATCCTGACGCCGCACAGCTGATGGAGAAAGTGGCTGTTTTGATCGAAGAAAAGGGTATCCAAGCTTGGTACGACTTAGATGCGGCCGAGTTTGTTGATGCTGATAAATACGAAAAAATTGATGATACGCTTGATGTTTGGTTTGACTCAGGTGTAACACATTACTGTGTGTTGTCTGCTCGTGATTATTTGCGTCAGCCAGCAGACTTGTACCTAGAAGGTTCAGATCAGCACCGTGGCTGGTTCCAGTCGTCATTACTAACGTCTGTGGGCATCCATGGGCATGCACCTTATAAACACTGCTTAACGCACGGTTTCGTAGTGGACGGTAAAGGCGAGAAAATGTCGAAGTCGAAAGGCAACGTCATGGCGCCAAATGATGTGATCAACAAGCTGGGTGCTGATGTACTGCGCTTGTGGGTTTCATCGGCTGATTATCGCGGTGAAATGGCGGTTTCAGAAGAAATCTTAAAGCGTACAGGCGATACATACCGTCGTTTGCGTAATACGTCGCGCTTCCTTTTGGCGAACCTAGAAGGCTTCGAGCCATCGACAGATTTACTAGCCAAAGATGAATTATTGCCATTAGACCGCTGGGCGGTTGATGCAGCGTATCAGGCTCAGGCGGCCATTATTGATGCATACGATAATTACAACTTCTGGGTCGTGGCGCAGAAGATCCACCATTTCTGCTCGATTGATATGGGCAGTTTCTACTTAGACATTATTAAAGATCGTCAGTACACAGCGAAGCGTGGCTCAAAGGCTCAACGCTCTTGCCAAACAGCTTTGTACCATATCGTTGAAGCACTGGTTCGCTGGATGGCGCCTATCTTGAGCTTCACCGCGAATGAAATTTGGCCGCTACTACCAAAGCCAGCGAGTGGCGAACGTGAGAAGAGTGTCTTCATTTCAGAGTGGTATGACGGTTTATTTGCGATGGAAAATGCAGACATTACAGCAGAAGACTGGGATCGTATCTCTAACGTTAAAGATGCAATCAATAAAGCCATCGAAGTGAAGCGTAAAGACGGTGCTATTGGCGGTTCGTTACAAGCTGAAGTAACGATTCATGCTGATGAGCAGCTTTACGCTGTACTGAGCAAGCTGGAAGATGAGTTGCGTTTTGTTTTCATTACGTCGCAAGCAAAGTTGATTAAAGATGATGCTGGTGAAGAAACTGACATCGAAGGGTTAAAGCTGACCATCGAAGCTTCGGAAGCTGAGAAATGTGAGCGTTGCTGGCACTATCGTG
Source organism: Kangiella taiwanensis (assembly GCF_020005165.1). Taxonomy (GTDB): domain Bacteria; phylum Pseudomonadota; class Gammaproteobacteria; order Enterobacterales; family Kangiellaceae; genus Kangiella; species Kangiella taiwanensis. Next base: position 139,682 of record NZ_JAHCLT010000002.1, on the reverse strand, counting down.
AAGATGTCGGTTCCAATAGTGAACACCCAACGATTTGTAATCGTTGTGTCGACAATGTGGTTGGTGATGGCGAAGTGCGTCATTACGCATAGACTCTTCTTCAAGTTTTAGAGTGGCATGACTGCGATAACATAGAGAAAATATTTTGAACAAAATAAGAGAATCTGGCTTAGTTTGGCTTTGGATCACAGCGATTCTATTAATCATCGATCAGGCCACTAAAATTTGGGCTGATAATAATTTAGCGCCGGTTTATGGTGGCCCCATTGTTGAGGTGATGCCTCACTTTGATTTGAACTTGGCTTATAACTACGGCGCTGCCTTTAGCTTTCTAGGTGATGCTGGGGGCTGGCAACGCTGGCTGTTCACGGCGATTGCTTTCGCCATTAGTATCGCGCTGTTAGTATGGATGTACAAAACACCGAAGCACTACAAGCTATCAAATATTGGCATGGCGTTAATTCTCAGCGGTGCTATTGGTAACTTGTATGACCGTCTAGCTTATGGCTATGTGATTGATTTTATTGATTGGTACGTCTCGAAAGATGGCTATCATTGGCCAACGTTTAATATTGCTGACAGCGTTATTTTAGCGGGCGTTGGGCTGTTAATTATTGATAGTTTTAAGAATCCGGAAAAGAAACCCTCGGATAAGCAACCTTCTAAATAATAGTCTTCAACACTCCTAGGTATTTATGACGACAGAACAAATCATTACTGCTGATTCGAAAGCATTAGTACACTTTAACGTCCTACTCAAAGATGGTTCGGCCGCCGATAGCACTCGCGTTAATGGTAAGCCTGTATGGTTTGTCTTTGGTGATGGTAGCCTGACTGAGGTGATCGAAAAGTCATTGCTGGGGCTAAAAGCCGGTGAAGAGAAAAAGTTAGAGATTCATGGCTCTGACTTTTTTGGCCCAGCAAATCCTGATGATATCCACTTTATGGATATTAACCAGTTTTCTGCTGACGTGAAGCTTGAAGAAGGCTCTATCATTGCTTTTGAGGACATGATGGGTGGCACTGTACCAGGAATGATCCGTGAGATTCAGGGGCATTCCGTAAAAGTTGATTTTAATCACCCCTTAGCCGATCAAGATATAATTCTTGAAATTGAAATTGTCGAAGTGAGACAATAGGGTAAGTATTTAAGGTGTCATTTCCGCCTTGGCGGGAACGACGAATCTAGTAGGTAATCTTTTGGAAATAGTATTAGCAAATCCCCGTGGCTTCTGCGCTGGCGTTGATCGAGCAATTGAGATTGTGAATCGTGCGATTGAGATGTTTGGTGCGCCTATTTATGTTAAGCATGAAGTCGTGCACAACAAATTTGTGGTCGACGGCCTTCGTGAAAAAGGTGCTGTTTTCATTGAAGATTTAAACGATGTACCAAGAGATTCAACGCTGATTTTCAGTGCTCATGGTGTCTCGCAGCAGGTTCGACGTGACGCTGAAGAGCGTAATCTAAAGGTTTTCGATGCTACTTGTCCGCTGGTGACGAAAGTTCACATGGAGGTAGCGCGCCACAGCCGTCGTAACGAAGAATGTATTCTAATTGGCCATAAAGGGCATCCTGAAGTTGAGGGTACAATGGGGCAGTATGATAATGCTGACTCTGGTATTTACCTCGTAGAAGATGAACAAGATGTTGCTCAGCTAGAAGTCAAAAATCCTGAGCAGTTGTTTTATGTTACCCAAACAACACTGTCGGTCGATGATACTCAACGATTGGTTAAAGCTCTACAGAAGAAATTCCCTAAAATTCAAGGGCCTAAGAAAGATGATATCTGCTACGCAACGCAGAATCGTCAAGATGCGGTCAAGCAGTTAGCCGCTGAGTGCGACTTAATTCTTGTTGTCGGAGCTCAAAACAGCTCTAACTCTAGCCGTTTGCAAGAGCTGGCAGAGAATAAAGGCACGCGCTCATTCCTCATTAATAATGCTGGCGAAATAAACCCTGATTGGCTAGAAGGCGTTGAGAAAGTGGGTGTTACTGCAGGTGCATCAGCGCCTGAAGTCCTCGTCAAAGACGTGATTACTTACCTTGAGTCGCAAGGTGGCGTAAATCCTAAAGAGTCAGAAGGGGTCGAAGAAAGTATCGTTTTTGTCTTACCCAGCGAATTACGTCCAAATTAAGTCAGAACTGCATCAAACTTCTTCAAAATTAACCACTTAAAGCCGATAAGTTACCGCTTATCGGCTTTTTTGTACCGCTTGTCTAAGATAATATGCTTTTGACAGTTAAATGTCGTATAAAGTAAAAGTCGACAAATAATAGGTATGTAAGTAAATGTCAAAAATAAAAAGCATGAAAGGGTTCACGCTCGTCGAACTAATGACAGCAATCGCTGTTCTTGGTATCGCAACCGCTATTGCTATACCTTCACTCAGTAATTTCATTGATAGCAATCGCTTAACCGGAGAGGCAAATAACCTAAATGCCAGCTTGGTTTCAGCGAGAAGTGAAGCTGTGAAGCTAAAAACTGATGTCACGGTTGCTCCTGTCAGTGGCTCTTGGGCTAACGGCTGGGTAGTTTCTTATATCGATGGTGGAGCCACGGTCGAGTTGCTCAATCAAGGAAAAATTTCGAGTGCATTATCTTTGGGGGCTAGCTCTTCAAAAGACTCAGTAGTTTTTGATGCTACAGGCTATAGCAAAAACAAGCATTTAGGCGCGAATGGTGTGGTCTTTTGTGGCAAAAACGGTCAGGGTAGAAAAATCGATGTCTCGCCGTCGGGTTCATCTAAAGTTGAAAAGGTGGATTGTTAATTATGTTGGTATCTAAAAAGCAAATTCAGGGTTTAACTTTAATTGAGGTATTAATAACCGTTCTTGTCGTCGCTATTGGCATGTTGGGAATTGCTGCGCTGCAAGTCAAAACGCTTACATCAACTCAAGAGAGTTATGCTCGCTCACAAGCTGTTGCTTGGCTGAGTGATGCTAGTTCACGAATTATGGCCAACAGAGAGTTCTTTGCGGATGATCCTGGTTCGTTTTATACCGGTGGGGCAGCATCTGGGACCTTTGTGCAGTGGTGTGAAGTAACGGGTGTCCCTTATGAAGCAAAAAGTAATTGTGGCGATTCGTGCTCAGGGGAAAGTTTAGCTCAAGCAGATATTGATTCTATTTGCATGAGCCTTGATAGCTCTGGAATTCAAGGAGCGCAAGTTGGTGTCGCTTGTAATGATAGAGTTGCAGATGCCGATGCTTGTAGCACAGGCTCCAAGCTGACTCTTTATGCTGCTTGGCCTCAGGTTGAGCGTTCCGATTTTGGCGATAAACAGGTAACAACTTCTCGATGTGAAGGGGTTTTGCCTGATGGAACGGACCTAACTTTAGGCTATTCATGCGCAGTTGTAGAAATTATCCCATAGGGCTGTTTTTATTATGATTATCAAATACACAAAGCGAGAACGCGGCTTTACATTAGTTGAACTGATGGTCGGAATGCTATTGGGACTGATCCTAATAGCCGGCGTCTTCACAATCTATTTATCGACAAAAAAAACTAATAATACTGCTGAAGGTGTTATTGGTGCCCAAAGTGATGCGCAGCTAGCATTAAGCTTTATGAAAGAAGATATTGCCAGAGCAGGCTGGGTCAATAATTCGTCGATTACTTACACTATGAATAGTCCGGTTCCTACAGACTATAAGACGTATGAGGGTGGTACAGGTATTGACTCTTTAAAAATTCATTACGAGTCATGCGATAGTAGTCAGCCGATAAATGACTGTATTGGAGCTGCGATTGACAGTGCTGACTGTAACGGTACAGCAGTGACTCCTGGTGATGTTATTACGAATACTTATGAAGTCAATGGTGGTGTATTAACCTGTAATGGCCAGCCATTGATCAGTAATGTGGAAGACTTCCAGGTTCTATACGGAGAGCTTAATGGCTCTAGTTTAAATTATGTTACCGCAGATAATATCACTAACGTTTCAAATATCAGAAGCATTCGATTCGGTTTACTACTGACATCAGACAAAAATACATCTGATTCAAACATTTCCCGAAACATTAATTTGTTAGGGAAGGATATTAGTGTGAACGATAAAAAGCTTCATCTAAAGTATGAAACAACGGTTGTTATCCACAATAGACCGAGTGGGATTTAATATGAAAATGAATAAGCAATCAGGATTCTCGTTAGTCATAGCGATGCTCCTATTATTGGTTCTAACAGTGATTGGGCTATCAATTATGCGCTCAGGTGTTTTATCTGAAAAGCAGGCTTCCAATATTCAAGAGAAAAGTGTTTCTTTCCACGGTGCTCAGAGCTCCAACAACAGTGTTATAGAAACGTATAGGTATGATCAAACCATCTTGGCGCAAACACTTAATGCAAAAGATTTAAAAATTAAGACCTGCGTTGATTATACAGGTAAGGTAACCACCGATTGTGCTACAACTCCGACAATTGATAACGCTGGAGGTGTGCTCAAAGGTGGCACTGATACTACTTACAGAGGCTGCCCCAAAGCATTTAAATGCGTTGGCAACTCTGCTGGCATGAATAATGCCAATAGCGTGGGTTGTAATGTATTTCAGCATCAAGGTGAAGCATGGGTTGATGCTAATCGAGATGGTATTGAAGATGCGAATGAAGCCAAAACTCAAATTGAGCAGTGGTCTTTGTTGGTTTCTGCGTGCGGCAACAGTTAATTCGAGGAGATTGATGTGAATATTTTTATGAAAAAGCTAAAAGTTGCTGGTGGTTCTATAGCAATTTCATTAGCGCTTGGTCTTGGGTTGTCATCTGCTCCGAATATCTCATACGCAGATGATACCGAAATTTTCTTTGGTGAAGCCAAAACCGCTAACTTAATGTTGGTGTTAGATGAATCTGGCTCCATGAGTTTTAAAGATAGTGATTCAGCAGCCGACGAGGTTCTTGTTAATTATTGGCAGCAGAATAAAACAGAGAAAGTTGAAAATGTGCGCGCTCGCTTAGTCGGTGTGCCAGAAGATAAAGCACGGTTTGCGACGCTCCAAGCCTATACAAATGATGGATGGACAGATTATGTTCCATACAATACTCAATTTAGAGATAGGCTGTCAGGATGGGATTTAACTCGTGCTTATAGAGATGTGTATTATCGCTGGATCTATAAAGACAATCGGATTACTCGACTTAAGGAAGCGCTTTATCAATTCTTAACGTCAGAGAAAACAAAGGACAATAATCAGATTGGTATCTTAACCTATTCTGGTGGTCGTACCCCTCAGACCAAAGTTATTCAAGAAATTAGACGACTTGATAAAACCACGGCTGGTAAAACGCACCGTCAGCACTTGATTGACTCGCTTGATCAAATTCAGCCACACTTTGGTACTCCAACAGCAGAGGGCTATTATCAAGCAACTCAATACCTAGGTGGTGCTTATACTCAAAATGGTCCGGCACTTCCATCGCCGATTCTAGATGGCGCATGTGGTTATAACAGTTCGATTGTTCTTCTCACCGACGGCTTACCTACGGTGTTTGATGAAGGGACTTATGATGACATTGATAAAGTTGTAGATACTTGCGATGCTTCTGAATCAGGCACGCAAAATGGCACGAATAACGGTAAACAGTGTACAGAAAAATTGTCGGCCTATTACTTTATTAACGACGTTAAAAGTAATTTCCCAGGTTCAACAGTACAAACATCGACAGTAGCTTTTGCTTTAAACGACAAGGTTGCCACTGACTTTTTGAAAAACACAGCTTCAACAGTGAATGGCAAGAAGTTATTCTTTGAGCCAACCAACGTAGAGTCATTAGTGCGTTCTTTCGATGAGTCCCTAAATGCAATTCAAGATACAACATCTTTCGTGGCTCCAAGTATTCCATTAAGTCAGTCTAACCGATTGCGTCATAGTAATAATCTGTACATGGGTATGTTTAAACCTGCTGCGCGTGAATCTTGGTTTGGTAATTTAAAAAAATACCAGCTTTCAGATGGTCGTATTATCGATAAAGACGGAAACCTAGCTGTAAATACTGAAACAGGTACTTTCATTGAAGAGTCGAAAAGTTTCTGGGGTGATGTTGAAGATGGTAATAAAGTAGAAGCGGGTGGAGCCTTGCCTTATATCTCTGTCAGTGCTGAGCCTGTTGTATATACTAACCTTACATCTAACAATTTAGATCAACTGACAGATGATTTTATTAATGACTATATTGCTAAACACGCTTTAAAAATAGACTTCCAAGATCGCTTATTTGGCGAGAATAGAACTACAGCAGTACCGGATATATTGAGCGATCAGTTGAAAAATTATTATCAATGGATCAAACATCGTGTTACTCAACTTGATGGGCAAGACATCAATCGCTTCGGTGATGTTTTACACTCAAAACCTGAAATTTTAGAATATGATGACGGCTCTTCGACAGCGTTCGTTGCGACGAACCAGGGTTATATTCATGCGATTGATATCGCAACAGGTAAAGAGCGTTGGGCATTTTTCCCACGTCAAATGATGAAAAATGTACCTGAGTGGTATGCAAACGCAGCTGTTGATCATGAAACGGACTTCCGTGAGTACGGTATTGATGGCACCATTACAATTCATACGGAAGTCGAAAATGGTGTTAAAAAGCACTACTTATACGTAGGCTCTCGTCGAGGGGGAAGTGAAGTCTTCGCTTTAGATGTTTCGAATGTCAACTCACCGAAAATGATGTTTACTGTTGCTGATGACTTTGAGTTTACCAAAGCTGAACTGGGTTATAGTGACGAGGTAAGAACTGAAATCCCGAATTTGGGTCAAAGTTGGAGTAAGCCATTTGTTGTGAAAATGCACACCATTAATGGTTCTGAAAAAAGGCTCGTTTTGGCGGGTGGTTATGATACTTATTATGATGACCGTGCGAACGCAATAAACCCGGCAGATAATGCTATCAAGGGAGATGGTATTTATTCAGTTCCTTATAAAGGTTCAGCAAGCTACAGTACAATTGCGAGTGAAAGTGACATTTATAACAGTTTTGCTGGAGATCTAACGTTTATTGATCTTGATAACGACGCTGTTGTCGATCACATATACGCGGCTGATGTTGGTGGCAAAATATACCGTATCGATTTCAAGAAAAACTCAAGCGCTAGTAAAGTTGAGCTGTTTGCTGATGTGTATGATGGCACAGTAGACGGTCCGTACCGTTTCTACAGTAAACCAGACGTTGCCTTTGCTATCTATAATGGCATTCCTTTTGCAGTAGTTAATTTAGGCTCTGGTCATCGCTCAAATCCAAAAGCGACTGCTACAAGCGATAGATATTATGCTTTTTATGATTTTGAGATTTCAGAGCATGAAAAAGATGATGATTTTGATCCACTCAAAGCATCATCACTTCTAGATGTTACCAATACAACCACAGACCCAGATACAGGGGAAGTAAGCTTTGCTTCAGTGTCTGATATCTTTGAGGAAGGCAATCAGAAAAAAGGTTGGTATTTTAATCTTCAACCTGCTGAAAAAGTCTTATCTAGCTCAACAACGTTAGACTTTACAACGCTGTTTACTACTTATATTCCTGGACCTCCAGGCTGTGGTGTTACTTCGGGTGTGAACAGGTTATATGGTGTTAACTTACTAGACGGTAAACCTGATGTAGACAACTTCGCTGTGGGTGATATTGCTAATATCCAAGACCGTTATACGAATGTGAAGTATGTTGGTATTGCACCAGGGGCTACTGTATTATTCCCTGAAGATACAGATGCAGCATTATTGGTAGGTACCCAAACGGTTTGTAGCGGTGATGACTGTGATTTCTTCCGAAAAAATGCTAGAACTATCAAATGGAAACAAAAAGAGTAGTTTATGAAAAAAAATCAAGGTTTTACACTTATAGAAGTAATGATTGTGGTGGCTATAGTGGCGATTATCGCTGCTATAGCTATACCATCTTATAATCAGTATGTGGTACGTTCTAAACGTGCTGATGCGATGGGAACTTTAATGTCAGCGACTCAAGCCGTTGAGCGATATAAGTCTAATAATAACTTTAGTTATGCAGGGGCAGATACTGCGAACGTGATCCCGACTCAGGTCCCTTCTGATGGGGGGGATGCTTATTACACAATAGCGTTTCAGGCAGCACCGACGGTTACTACCTATACTTTAGTTGCAACTCCAACAGGCTCACAACCCGCCTCAGATGGAACATTAACCATCAACGAGAAAGGTGAGAAAACGTGGAATGGTAATTCATGTTGGCCGGAGTCAGGAAGCAGTTGCTGATATAAAAAAGTCGCTTTAAGCGGCTTTTTTACTGATATAGTCTTGAAAATCAAGTCACTAGAAACGATCTGTTAGGTCATGTAGAATGCATAAATCAAAATAACGGAATTTGGGGCTGTTTGTTATGCGCGCAAAAGTATTAAGTTTTGTTCAAATGAAAGGTGGTGCTGGGAAGACGACCTTGTGTACTAACATTGCTTCAACTTTGTCTGATTCTGGGAAAGTGCTTGTTATTGACACGGATGTACCACAATGTTCCCTTCAAACATGGTTTGATGTCCGCAATCAGAACTATGTCATTGAAAATCTTGATATCTTAGTCGCCAAAAATGTTGCTCATTTACAGAAACTAGTGCGCGATAACATTAATGACTACGACTATATTCTAATTGATGGTCATCCGAGAATTACAAACCTGACACGAGCCGTTATCCTACTTTCTGACATGGTGTTGATACCTATGGCGCCTTCACAAGTGGAGGTCTGGTCTACCAAACATCTAGCAGAGATAGTTGAGGAAGCTAAACAGGTCAATAAAAGTTTAGAGGCTAGAATATGTTGGAATCGATATCGCGTAAGAACTAACTCTGCTGAAGATGTCGTGTCATTAGCAAAAAGAGAGCTTGGTTTAGAAGATTTCCAAACCAAATTAGGTAACAGAGTGGCTTACTTAGACTCTTTTGCAGAAGGGTTGACGGTTGCTGAGTGGCACGACCCTGCCGCCAAGCTTGAGATCTGGGCATTAACGTCAAGTATTGAGCGAATATTGGCCTCACAAGGTTCTAACCGCTTAAAGACAGAGGCTCAGGTTGATAAGTTCGTTAAAGGTAAATAACTAAATGGTCTAAGAATAACTTGACCTGACTTTGTAATTGGATTAACTTAACACACATGAAAAGTTTATACGTAAAAAACATCTGGTGGTGGCACGTTACATAAGTAGCGGGCTTCGTTGTGTTTTTTATATAAACAAAAACAGATTCCAAAGCCCGCACTATGCGGGCTTTTTTTATGCCTCAATAAATGGCAACTAACTTAGAGAGCAATTTTAGAGATTAATCGAGATGATAATAACTAACTTAACGACAGCAACAACTCAACATCAATGGTGGTGGATCTGCTAGCGCGGGTTATTGTCTAAAAATTATGACAGAACCCGCCTTTGTGCGGGTTTTTTTGTGCCTAAAGAATTTACTTATTGACAACTTTTAAACTACAGGAATACATCATGATTATTATTTTGAAGCCAACAGCAACTGAAGCAGATGCACAAGAAATTCTAAGCCAGATTGAAGAGGCTGGCTTGAAGCCACTGCATATGCCAGGGGTGGAGCGTACGGTGATCGGTGCATTAGGTGATGAGCGAATTCTTCAATCATTGCATTTTGATAACCATCCACAGGTTGAGCACTTAAAACCAGTGTTAAGTAAATACAAATTGGTTAGTCGAGAAATATATCCTCATGACACAGTGATCGATGTTGGTAATACCCCTGTTGGTGGTGATCGCTTCACCATTATGGCTGGTCCATGTGCTATTGAAAGCTATGAGCAGTTATTAGAAACAGCAAAGCAAGTTAAAGCATCAGGAGCCACTGTATTGCGTGGTGGAGCTTTCAAACCTCGCACAAGCCCATACTCGTTCCAAGGCCTTGGCGTAGAAGGTTTGAAAATTATGGAGCAGGTTGGCAAGGAGGTTGGCATGGACACCATTACTGAAATTATGGATGTTAATGACCTTGATGACGTTGCTCGTTATACCTCAGCATTCCAAATCGGTGCTCGTAATATGCAAAATTACACTTTGCTTAAGGCTGTGGGCGAAACCAAACACCCAGTACTTCTGAAGCGTGGTCTATCAGCGACTATTGAAGAGTTATTGCTAGCGGCTGAGTATATCGTCGCAACAGGCAACCCAAACGTTATGATTTGTGAGCGCGGTATTCGCACGTTTGAAACGGCAACTCGTAACACCCTTGATCTTAATGCAGTTGCTTTCATCAAAGAAAAGAGCCACTTACCTGTAATTGTTGATCCATCTCATGGTACAGGCGTCAGAACTTTAGTGGGCCCTATGGCGAAAGCGGGCGTGGCGTGTGGAGCAGACGGTTTGATTATTGAGTCGCACCGCAATCCTCGTGAGTCTGTTTCCGATGCGGCACAAGCATTGTCACCAGATGATTTCTCTCAGCTTATGCAGCAGCTTATCCCGTTCATTAAAGCCAGCGGCAGGACTTATCAGGAGGCACTTCATGCAAGTTAAAACGCTTTCACGAAAGCTTCCTTTAAGCCTAAATCCATTTCAAATATTTGGAGTGCTAGCCGATAAAGGAAGTATTAGTCATACCGCTTTATTAGAAACCGCTGAAGCTGGCACCCACGAGCACCAACGAAGCGTTATGATGGTTTCTGCGGCGCTACAAATTAAAGCTAGCGGTAACAAGGTTACATTAACCGCCTTGAACATTAATGGGCAAGAGATATTAAAGTCAGTTCAAGAGTCTGATTATTTACAGCAGCGATTCGAGATAACGGACAATAAGCAAACAATTGACTTAGTTTTGCGTCAGGCTGAGTTTGTCAGTGATGAGTCACAAAGATTATTCCAGACTACTACGGTTTCTGTGCTGCAGTACTTAAGAGACTTGCTGAAAGATGAAGACAGTATCGATAATGAAACTTCAATGCTCATCGGCGCCTTTAGTTATGAATTAGTGGAACAGTACGAAGCGTTACCAGAGACCTCGAAAAACCAAGAAGACTATTGCTTTTATGTCGCCGATCAGCTGGTAATTCAGCACATGGAAAGCCAGTCAGCGAAAATTGTGGTGAAAGGTTTTGGTGGTAATGCTGATAACACAGTAAGGCTGGGCGTTGAACTTGAGGGTATTTATGAAGTACTTGTCAGTCAATCCTCGAATGAGTTATTGAGTTTTGAGCATAGCGACAATAACTCCACATTGTCGCTAAGTGTTGCAGATAACGAGTATTACCAGTTGGTTGAGAAGGCTAAAGAGCGGATTGTAAAGGGTGATATTTTTCAGGTGGTATTGGCAAGAAGCTTTAATGTGTCTTGCTCCAATGCCTATAAAGCTTATGGCAAGCTGAGACTAACCAACCCATCTCCTTACATGTACTTCATAAACTTTGGTGATAAAGAGTTATTTGGAGCCAGCCCTGAAAGTGCTCTCAAGGTGACTAGACAGCGCGAAGTGTATCTGTACCCCATAGCGGGAACCCGCAAAAGAGCAATTGATACAGTAACAGGGGAGGTTAACCATGACTTGGACTCTAGGGTTGAGTTTGAGTTGATCGAAGATGAAAAAGAGTCAGCAGAGCATATGATGTTAGTCGATCTTGCCCGTAATGATTTGGCAAAAGTTGTTATAGCTGGCACTCGGGAAGTTATCCAGCTCAAACGCATCGTTAAATACTCTCATGTACAGCATATGGTGTCTGAGATCAAGGGCATATTAAAACCTGACATCGACTCACTGATCGCGTATCGAGCATGCGCCAACATGGGCACATTAACTGGTGCACCCAAAATCAAAGCGATGGAAATTATTCGCGAAAACGAAAGCACGGGTCGAGGTTATTACGGCGGGGCCGTTTGTGTGCTGAATGCAAACGACGAGTTTGATAGCGCCATCATCATTCGCTCGGCCGTTGTTGAGGACGGGGTGGCTAAAATTATGGCTGGAGCAGGCATCGTCCATGACTCAGAGCCACACTTAGAAGCACTGGAGACTGTGAATAAGGCGAAAGCTGTGATAGACGCATGCCGCAATAACCCACCTCACTCGGAGTTATTATCATGAAAACGCTGCTAATCGATAATTACGACTCATTCATCTACAACTTGAAGTATGAGCTAGAGCTGGCAGGGGTTGATGTTACTGTGTGTCGAAATGATATTCCCTATGATGAGCTCAAGAGGCTTACTAAAACGGTTGATAACATCGTTTTATCGCCAGGTCCTGGTGCGCCTCGCGAAGCAGGCCACTGCCTGAAATTGGTAAAAGAGCTTTACTCTGAGAAGCCTATATTGGGGGTCTGTCTTGGGCACCAAGTGATCGTCGAAGCATTTGGTGGAAAAGTCAGTACCGCTAAAGCAATTGTACATGGTAAGACTGAGACGCTTTATTCGTACCAATCAGGCTTATTGGATGTGCTGGGGTCAAAGCTGACAGTAGCTCGTTATCATTCGCTCTCGGCCTCTAAGTTAACTGCCGATTTGCGGGTAGATGCGGTGACAGAGGATGATGAAATAATGGCTGTTTCGCACACAGAATACCCTGTATTTGGCTTACAGTTTCACCCTGAAAGTATTATGACTAGGGATGGGACTAAGATTCTTAAGAACTTTATTGAGCTTGCTTTACATAAAAAAAGCAAAAAGGAAGGAGTGTCATATGCTGAGTTTGCTTGAAAATGTTTATCAAGGCCAGCATCTGAACTTTGAACAGGCTAGTGGTTCATTTAGACAAGTGTTACAAGGTGATGTTGAGCTTCCTGTGGTTGCAGCAATGTTAGCGGCTTTGAAAACAAAAGGCGAAACGGTTGAGGAGATTGCTGGTGCGGCGGCAGCCTTGCGCCAAGAGGCTCAGTACTTCCCACCAACAGAGTACTCTGTAAGTGACTGCTGTGGTACAGGTGGCGACGGCTTGAATACGATCAATGTATCAACATTAGTGGCGATAGTTGCTGCATGTGCTGGCGTAAAAATTGTTAAGCATGGAAACCGTTCCGTTTCGTCTAAATGTGGCTCTGCTGATTTAATGGAGCAGTTGGGTGTCAAAATTGATCTAGATGCTGATAGAAGTAAGCGACTTCTTGATGCCGCTAACTTTTGTTTCTTGTATGCACCTGATTATCATCAAGGTGTTAAGCATGTGATGCCTGTTCGTCGTTCATTAAAAACTCGAACCATATTCAACTTAATTGGGCCTTTGGCGAATCCAGCGTTACCTGACACGCAATTATTAGGTGTTTACGATGAGCAGTATCTAGAGCCTTTTGCCAAGATTTTAGATTTACTCGGGACTAAGCGTGCATTGATTGTCCACGGCTCCGGGCTGGATGAAGTTGCCGTTCATGGGTCGACCAAAGCGGTGAAGCTCAATGATGGCGTCATCGAAAGCATTGAGCTAACGCCTGAAGACTTTTCGGCCAAGCGTCACGGTTTAGAAGCGATTCAGGTGACAGAAGGTGTTGATAACAAGACGGCTGCATTGCAGTTATTATCAGGTGAAGCACCTGAAGCTCATGTTGATATGGTTGCTGTGAATTGCTCAGCTTTATTGGTTCTCAATGGTCTTGCTAAAAACTTTAAAGACGGTTATGCCTCGGCTAAAGATATTATTTTAAGCGGTCAAGGGCTTCGTCATTTGGAAAAAATCAAGGAGCTTTCCAATGCTTAATGTTTTGCAAGCTATTGTTGAGCATCGTCGTGAAACTTTAGCGAATAGTGCTGATGTGTCAGAACTGTCTCCAAGTAAGAAGAGTTTTTATGATGCACTTAAAAAACCGCACTTTGGATTTATCATGGAGTGCAAGATGGCCTCACCATCAAAAGGTTTAATTCGTTCGAATTTCGACTTAGAAGAAATTGTACCGATTTATAACCAATATGCGGATGCTATCTCTGTGTTGACTGAAGACCGGTTCTTTAGAGGTAGTTATGCTAATTTAAAGTATGTCAGTCAGAACACCGATAAACCTGTCTTGTGTAAAGATTTTTTCCTTGAACCAAAGCAGGTTCGCCAAGCTCGATATTATGGCGCAGATGCGATTTTATTAATGCTTTCTGTGTTGAATGATCAAGAGTACAGAGCTTGTCAGGAAGAGGCTGAAAAGTATCATTTAGATATCCTGACGGAAGTTCATAACGAAGAAGAGCTAGACCGCGCATTAAATCTTGGCGCGAAAATCATCGGGATTAACAACCGTAATCTAAAAGACTTGAGTATTGATTTAAGCCATACTGCAAGGCTGGTTAACTCAATTCCAAGCGATGTCGTGGTGGTGACTGAGTCAGGTATATCAACGCATGAGGATGTTCTAACCTTATCACCCTTAGCTGATGCTTGCTTAGTTGGAAGTAGCCTAATGGCACAAAAGGATTTAGAGCGAGCTGCGAAACAGTTAGTTTATGGAGACATTAAAGTCTGCGGCGTGAAAGACCAGGCTTCGGCTGACTTAGTTGATGCAGTACCGGCATCTTCTGTAGGTATGATTTTTGTTGATAAGTCACCACGTCGAGCTAGTGAAGAAGGATTTCACTCGAGTAAACCTGTGATTGGTGTTTTCCAAAATCATGGAATAGAAGAGGTGTTGCACTTAGTTAAGAAGCATGGCCTGACTGGTGTACAGCTGCATGGGGATGAAAGTCCCGAGTACGTTGCAGAGCTAAAGCAGCAACTGCCAGAGACGTGCCTGTTATCAAAAGTTATTTCAATCCGAGAAGGGGATAGCCTACCTGAGATTCCTGAGTATTCAGTGAAAGAGATCTTGCTGGATACTCAGGTGGGTAGTGTCAAAGGTGGCACGGGGCAATCATTTGACTGGTCAATCATATCTCAGCTAACACAGCAATATCCGCAGTATAAGTTTCGTGTTGCTGGTGGTGTTAACTCTGATAATGTAGAACAACTCAAGTCGTATGGGGTGAGTGCTGTTGATGTGTGTGGTGGTACTGAGGCATCGCCAGGCGTGAAGTCAGCCGATAAAATTAAGCAGCTATTTGAAAACGCGAGAGCTTTTTCAGGCAGATAGTGACGATAGATAGAGGTTAAGAATGTCATTAAACAATACAAACTCAACACAATTTGAGTACGACGGTGCCTACATTGGGCAATATGGCGGACAATTCGTCCCGCAAATTCTTGTTCCTGCGTTGGAGCAGTTAGAAGGTGCTTTCGAAAGTGCCATCAAGGATGAGGACTTTTTGGCTGAATTAAATGAGCTATTGAATCATTACGCTGGCCGGCCAACTCCTTTGACGGAATGTCAAACGTTTGGACGTACAGAGAACTGTCGAATCTTCTTGAAGCGTGAAGACTTGTTGCACGGTGGTGCACACAAGACTAATCAGGTATTGGCGCAGGCATTACTGGCTAAGCGCATGGGGAAAACGCGGGTTATCGCAGAAACAGGGGCGGGACAGCATGGAGTGGCTACTGCTTTGGCTTGTGCTTTGCTTGGCTTAAAAGCTACGGTTTATATGGGCAAAAAAGACTGTGATCGACAAGCGCCAAATGTTTTTCGTATGCGCTTGATGGGAGCAGAGGTCATTCCTGTCGATAACGGTAGCGCTAGTCTGAAAGACGCAATTAATGAAGCGTTACGCGACTGGGCATCCAGTTATGATGATACGCACTACCTGTTGGGGACTGCTGCAGGGCCTCATCCGTTTCCGAAGATGGTAAAGCGTTTTCAGCAAGTCATTGGCGAGGAAGCAAAAAAACAAATGCTTGAACAGACAGGACAATTACCAGACGCGGTGATAGCGTGTGTTGGTGGTGGCTCCAATGCCATCGGTATTTTTGCTGACTTTATTAAAGAAGAGCAGGTTAAGCTAATCGGTGTCGAGCCAGCAGGGCATGGCTTGGATTCTGATGCCCATGGCGCGACTTTATTAAAAGGCACTGAAGGCATTATTCATGGCTCCAGAACGCACATCCTGCAAACAAAAGAAGGGCAAATTCGTGAATCTCACTCTGTCTCTGCGGGACTTGATTATCCAGCCGTAGGGCCTGAGCACGTGCACTTGATGACCAGTGGCCGTGCGGAGTATGTGGGTATTACCGATGACGAGGCGTTGCAAGCTTTTCAAGACTTATCACATGCCGAAGGGATTATTCCTGCCTTGGAATCCTCTCATGCGCTTGCTTACGCCAAGAAATTAAGCCAGCAAGCTGACAAGCCCACGGTGTTGTTAGTCAATTTGTCCGGACGAGGTGACAAAGATTTAAGCCATGTGATGGCCATTTTAGATGAAGCTAATGCGACAAAAGACAGTAATGGGGAAGCTTAGTATGAGTGTCAGTATGCGTTATCAAAATATGTTCGAAACTGTTTCTGCGAACAATCACTTGGCTTATATTCCTTTTGTCATAGTCGGTGATCCAAATCCCGAATTATCAATACAGATTATCGATAAGTTGGTAGAAAGTGGTGCTGATGGGTTGGAGCTAGGGCTGGCTTTTTCTGACCCTGTTGCCGATGGCCCTGTGATTCAACAGGCGACATTAAGACCATTAGCTAATCAGTTTACGATTGAGTCGGGTTTGAACCTTATCGGCCAAATACGTGAAAAGTACCCAGAATTACCGATAGGCTTACTGACTTATGCTAATTTGGTCTTTGCACAAGGCATTGAAACCTTTTTAAATAAGTGTCGGAACGTTGGTATTGATTCTGTCTTAGTGGCTGATTGCCCAGTAAAAGAGTCTCGGTTATTCGCAAAAACAGCTAAAGACTGTGGTATCCAGTTAGTGTTTATTGCACCGCCTGATGCCAGTGATGACACTTTACAACAGATCGCCCAAAACAGTCAGGGGTATACCTATGTTTTGAGTCGTAAAGGTATTACAGGAACTGAAGTTGCTGCGAGTAAAGCCAAAACCGATTTTTTGCAAAAGCTACGTCAGTACAATAGCCCCCCTTTAGTACAAGGGTTTGGTATTTCAGAGCCACAACATGTGTTTGACGCTGCTAATGCGGGCGTTGACGGAATTATTACTGGCTCAGCCATAGTTAACTTAATCAATCAGCACTATAATAACCCCCAAATCATGCTTGAGCAGATTGGGGACTATGTTCGCTCGATCGCTGAAGCAGCTCACACTGACCACGGCAGCGTTGCTTAACGTTGTCGCGGTCTGTTCTTCTGCATTGCAAAAACCGTAATGCGGAATATTGTTGATAAAGAAAGAGAGAGTGCTATGCCGATTGCTGAACAAATTAAGCAAAAGTTATTACGTCTTGAGCAGGAAGTCGAAGAAGAGAAACTGTTCTTAGTGGGATACTTGATCCCAATGGTCGACCTAATTCCTGTTGATGATTTAACGGATGAACAATGGTTTGCTGAGTTTGCATTGTTCGTTGAGGATGCTGTTGAGTCGGACGGCCTCAGTGATCGCGATGTTGAGTTGCTTTCGGAACTCATTGATGAACTACAACCTTAAGCCAGATAAGGCTTAGAGGAACATTTTTTGTAAGTGGTAAATACTATGCCGAATAGACAAGTCGTTTCCAGTCATATTGAATCGCCCATCGTCACAGTGCCTGGGAGTAAATATTTAGCAAATCGTTACATCGCTTTAGCGGCTTTGTCTTCTGGCACTACTCGCCTGAGCAACTTACCAGAGAACGATGATATCGAAGCGGCACTAGAGGCTGTCAAACAGCTTGGGGCGACAGTAACGTCGGTAGATAACGGAGTTGTGGATATTGAAGGTATCAAAAACTACGAGCTACCACAGACCGCGACCCTTAACTGTCGTGATAGTGGTACCTTAAGCCGTTTCATCACTGCAGTAGCCAGTAATTTAAGATCCCAAGTGGTCGTTGATGCCAGTGAGCAGATGCGACAAAGGCCTATGCAGGAGGTTTCTCAGAGCCTTCGAGATTTAGGTGTTGCAGTCAGTAGTGATGCGCTACCAATTAGTTTGAAAGGGCCAATTCAAGGTGGACGTGTTGAGCTAGACACGAGTCGTAGCAGTCAATATTTGAGTGGTTTATTGATAGCCTGTTTAAAGGCAAAGTCGGATACTTACTTAATTTTGAAAGGTAAGACGGTTTCGTCTAGCTATATTCAGTTAACCAAAAATGCCATTGAGCTTTTTGGCGGCAAGATTGAAGAGGTGTCTGAAACGGAGTTGAAAATACCGGCAAATCAATCGTTAACACCAACTAACATCCATATTGCTAGCGATGTGGTTAGCAGTAGCTATTTTATGGCTGCAGGTCTTTTGGCTGAAACAACAGTTACTCTAACGGCTTTTGACTTTGAATCACCACAGGGCGAGTCTCAGTTTTATCGAGTACTTGAAGCTATGGGCGCAAGTATTAAGGCTGAGTCTGATAAATTGGTGGTGGGGTACACTGATCAACTTCAGGGCATCGATGTAGACATGGGTGATATGCCTGACGTTGTGCCGACATTGGTCGTTTTAGCGCTGTTCGCTAAGGGTGAAACCTACATTCACAATATTGCTCACCTAGCTTTTAAAGAGTCTAACCGAATTGTTGATTTATGTGATGAGCTCAATAAGCTTGGAGTTGATATTGAGTACGATGCCGACAGTATTCGCATTAAGGGTGACCAGCCACTTCGTCCAGCTCACTTGTCCAGCTGTCATGACCACCGCTTAGCCATGAGCTATGCTTTGGTTGGTATCAAACAGCCAGGTATTGTGGTGACGGATGCACAAGCTGTTGAAAAGTCTTTCCCTAAGTATTGGGAGTTCTTAGAAAATATTGGGCTACATACAGAGTTAGTCAATTAATTGTATCGATTAAAGGTTTTGGAGAAACGTCATGGCGGGTGATAGCCTCGGCACATTATTTAAAATTAGTAACTGGGGAGAGTCCCACGGCAAAGGCATTGGTGTAGTAATCGAAGGCTGTCCAGCTGGTATGGCTTTGACTGAAGAGGATATTCAACCTTTTCTTGATAAACGTCGGCCGGGACAAAGTTCAATTACCACCAGGCGTGATGAGGCGGATACCGTTGAAATTATGTCAGGAACGGTTGATGGTATCACGACAGGAACTCCTATTAGTCTATTCATCCGCAACAAAGACCAAAAAAGCAAAGACTACTCAGAAATGGCGAAGTTATATCGACCAAGCCATGCTGATTATACTTACCAAAAGAAGTATGGTATTCGCGATGTCGCTGGTGGGGGGAGAAGCTCGGCACGTGTTACAGCAGGTCATGTTGCTGCGGGTGCTGTTGCCAGAAAAGTTTTGACCGAGGCACTTGGTGTCGATATTTTCGCTTATGTAAAAAGTGTGCAGGATCTGCAGCTAGAGACGGCTCCCGATGCCATCAATGCTGAATTGATTGAAACAAACCTTGTTCGATGCCCTGATCAAGACCTCGCCGAGCGGATGGTGAAAAAGATTGAAGCTGCTCGTAAAGCAGGGGACTCGCTGGGTGGTGTGGTTGAGTGTCAATTACGTGATGTTCCTGTAGGTTTGGGAGAGCCTGTGTTTGATAAGCTAGAAGCCGATTTGGCGAAAGCCATGTTATCCATTAATGCGAGTAAAGGATTTGAGATTGGCTCCGGTTTTGCGGGTACTTTAATGCAAGGCTCGACTCATAATGACGTTTTCTTTGATGATGAGGGATCGGTTAGAACCAAAACCAATTACTCTGGTGGGGTACAAGGCGGAATTTCAAATGGTATGCCGATCGTGTTTAGAGTAGCGTTTAAGCCTACACCGACGATTATTCGAGAGCAAGAAACCGTTAATGTTGATGGAAAAGATGTAGTCTTTCATGGACGTGGGCGTCATGATCCTTGTGTGCTGCCGCGTGCGGTGCCTATTGTAGAGGCTATGGCGGCGCTTGTGTTGTGCGATCACTTTTTGCGCTTTAAAGCATATAAAAACTTATTTGACCTATAATACTCATTCAAATCTAAAAAGGCTGGAGATTCCAGCCTTTTCGCTATTTAGAACCGTGGTGTTTTGACGTCACTCTATTCCCTTGGCTTTCTTTGCTTCTGCGTTAGTTTTAATACCTTGCGATAGTGCATATTGTTTGACGTAGCTGACTGACATCAAAAAGTAAATAACGGATAAGACGACAATAACCGAGGCCCAGACAACCTTTGACGGCTCGGTAATGTAGAAGAAAGCGTAGAAGAAGGGGAGCAGAATAATAAATCCTGTCCAGCCATAAGTATAGGTTCTGCCTTTAAACATGCCCGGAACAGCTAGCAATAAAGGAGCCCACCAGATAGCCAACGATACCCATCGTAGGGCTGGATTTTCGTGATTCAGCCAGATAAATACTGGCAAAATGATGACTATAGCAAGAAAGCTGGCTACAGCGAACAGTCGAGCTCTCAGAGCTTTTTTCAAATGGATATTCATAATGAGTTGTTACGTTAATTTTTTGCTGAGCTTGATACTAAGTTCAGCCATTCGTTTACCTTGAGCGATACACAATGCTTTCTCAGAGTCACTGATCTCATAATTACTGTCAGCACCAGCAACATGAGAAGCTCCGTAAGGTGTGCCACCAGTCTTCGTTTTGACTAAGTCAGTCTCGGAGTAGGGGATACCGGCTATTATCATACCGTGGTGTAGTAAGGGCACCATCATGGTTAGGAGCGTAGACTCTTGGCCGCCGTGCAGAGAGCTGGTCGAGGTAAATACACTGGCTGGCTTACCTGATAGTGTGCCAGAGAGCCACTGTGATGACGTTTTCTCCAAGAAATATTTAAGCGGTGCAGCCATGTTACCAAACCGAGTCGGGCTACCGAGTACTAAGCCGTCGCATTGCTCCAAGTCTTCTAGAGAGACATAGGGTTCTCCATTACTCGGAATCGCCTCTGCGGTGGCTTCATGATCAGCGCTAATGGGTGGAACCGTGCGCAGCAAAGCCTCACAGCCATCGACTTGCTCAATACCACGTGCAATTAATTTTGCCATGGCGCGGGTGTTGCCATGGCGGGAATAGAAGAGCACTAAAACCGTATTCATCAAGATTACTTAATGATGTTCAATACGTTTTCAGGTGGACGTCCTACGGCCGCAGCTTTACCGCTGTACACTATTGGACGCTCAATAACTTTGGGGTACTGGACCATTAGGCTAATCACTTGATCATCGTTCAGATCGGCATTGTCTAGGCCAGCTTCTTTGTACTCAGCTTCTTTTTTACGCAAAATATCTCGTGGGCTGACACCTAGTAACTTAACAATGTTGCGGATTTCGTGCTCAGAAGGTGGTGTTTCCAAGTATTTTACGATGGTAGGTTCCACGCCATTTTCTTGAAGTAATTCCAAAGTTTGACGAGATTTTGAACAACGAGGGTTATGTAAGATGCTAAAATCACTCATAATAGTTACAATTTATAAATTCATGCGACTATTCTAGGCATAATTGATGTTAGAAAAAAGGATTAAATGGCTAAAAGCATTTGCTAAATTTGTTTTCAGCGAATTTGCAAAGAAAAACAGCAGTTCGATGGCCGCTGAGTTAACATTGAATACAATGTTGGCTTTAGTGCCTCTTATGACGGTTGCTGTGAGTTTGATGGCGATCTTCCCGGCATTTGAAAAGCTTAACGTTCAAGTACAAGAACTTATCTTTAAGAACTTCCTCCCAGAAACTGGACTGGCTGTACAGGAGCACTTAAATGAATATGTGGCCAAATCTAAAAACCTTTCTGCGGTAGGGTTTGCCTTTCTATTTTTAACGTCGATGATGTTAATGCGGGCGATTGACCGTGCTATCAATACAGTGTGGGAAACCAAAAATCGACGTCGGGGTATACAAAAATGGGTGTCGTACTGGGCTATGCTCACGATGGCACCCATCCTTATCGCTGCAAGTCTCGCTGCATCTTCGTACTTCGCGGCGCTTCCTTTGGTTTCAAGCATTAGTGGCTTTTTGACCTTTGGTTTACCTTTTATATTAATAGTGTTGGCGTTTACCGCTCTTTATATGGTGGCGCCTTTTAGTCACGTTAAGTTTCGTAAGGCAGTTATTGCAGCGACGATTACTGCGCTGTTATTTGAAATTGCGAAATATGCATTCGCGCTGTTTGTCGCCAAGTTTTCGACTTACGAGGTAATATACGGTGCGATTACAGCCATTCCATTATTTTTCTTATGGGTGTTCTTGTCTTGGTTAATTTTGCTTTTGGGAGCCATGATATGTTTTGCTTTGCATCGTTTTGAAATGAAGCGCGAAAAAACAGAACATGAATTCATCTCAATACTAAAGATATTACAGTCTTTTGCTCAAGCTCAAGACAATGAAAGCTCCTTAACGATTGATCAGTTAAGAAGTAAGTTTTCCTATTTGCACGGACAAACGCTGCGACATTTAGTTGAGCAACTAATGAATCTTAATTATTTGGCTAAGCTTGAAAATAGTCAGTATTGCTTAAAGTTGAACGCTCAGGATTTAACCATTGGTCGTGTCTATCGTGAGGGGCCTTGGCGGTTGCCTAACAACAATCAGGCTTTAGAAGTTGATAAAGGTACTTTCTTTACCAAGTATGTCGAAGATGCTAATGCTGCGATAAATGAAATATTGAATATTTCTATTACTTCAGAGGGTAGTAACCTCAAAAATAGTAATTAATGAGTTTGATTCTTTCGTTGATATAATCTGGTGCTCAACTGGTTTACCGTTGAGTTCCAAGTTCAGCGTTTTGTGGTTACCTATAAGGTGTCTAGGAGCGATGAGTAGTGGCTCTTGATGATCAAAAGGGGTAACCAGTAAAACATTATGTTTCAGTACTTCACCATGATTATTTTTCGTAAGGTAGTGTGCTGGTAGTTTTTGCCCATGCAAATACTCTACACCCATGCTTGCCCCTGTACTCTTATTTCCATTAAGCCAGCGTACTATTCCTAACTGCCATGTTTTCTGAGGTTGCTGGTTTATGTGGCGTTTGAGTAGTACCAAGTTACCAACGTTTAACTGGGTTATGTCTTCTTTCGGTTGGCGAACACAAATACCACCATTACTGTAGTTTACAGCTTGCCACTGTAGAAGGTGTGGGTACTGCGCTCCCAGCATATCGGTTAAACAAGCTTCAAGCTCTTCACTTGTTTCGCTAGGTTGTTTGTCTGACTGTAAAACTTTGACAATGTTGGATAAGCTCCACACCAGGTTGACATCGCTAATGACAGGATAACGAGCATCTTTACGAGCTATATGATGATCACAATAGGCGTAAATTTGTTGTAGTAACTTCTGCCCAATCGAGGGTTCTATTGCTGGGTAAAAACCAGGGTTCGGAAGGCTATTATGCTCAGAAAAGTACCGTAGTTGCTGATTCAACTTTTCTAACAGTGGCGAAGTAATAAGCAGCCGATAAAAAGGATGCTCTTCATACTCATTATCAGTAGCTGCGTACTCTGGTCTTTTTCCGCTCGTCAGGTCAATAACAAAACATTCGCTCTTTGCGAATTTTTTCAGGTCATTTGAGAGCATTGTTAATTGAGACCAGTGGCTGAAATATTTGAACAAGTGCCAATGTTGATTACCTTCAACGTGATATGGGTTGATCACCGACATTAAACAGTTTCGTTTATAGGTATTCTCAACGGTGTCTAAGGCAAGTAAAGCATCTTGATTGTTGTTGACTTTCAGTCGGTGCAGCTTTTCATGTTCAGCAAAGTGATACAATTTATGTAATTCATGCCAAATATAGCTTGGTATCGGGGAGTACTGCTGGTAGTGCTCAATTAAGTGGAGTCCGAGATAGTGCTGGGCTTGGTTGATTGCGTAAGCGAGTCGACCCTGCTTCTTTAATGCTACGCGCTGCTCGGCTAATTCATGAATAACTCGCTTGTGGCCATAGGCCATTTCAGCGGTAAAGCTGCTCAGAAGCTTCGCTTGATGGTCACTTGCTATGACTTGTCTTTGATCATTATGTTGGCGAAAGTGACGGCTCATTTGGAGGTAGCCTTGCTCTAGCGTCGCGAGGTTTTCTTCACGTTGGCTTACCTTCTGCTCGGTACGGTTTAAGGTTCTGATAGCTTGCAGTAAATGGTCAAGAGATTTGTTGATATCGGTAAAGGTTAAGTCGGATAACCAGCGCTTAACAGCACTGGGTTTATGATCCATCATAAACTCTTGGCCATGCTGTGTTGAGGGATATGTGAGCTGTATAGAGTCCATTAAATGTCCTTAACCAATAAATCTTGTTTTAACTACTTCGGCTTACATAGCTTTATCTGTATAATATGCCGAAATTATGTGACATAGTCCACTTTTTTGTGGCCCGTATCTGGTTTAAGTAATTGATTTAAGTTGATATCTCATGAAAAACCTCATTGTCTGCCTTGCTCTTTTAACCTTAAGTTTTCTTACGGCTTGTTCTAATCAAAACAGTTTCCATTTTTTGTCTGGCGAGGAAAAGTCCATTGAGGATTATCGTGGGCAATGGCTGGTGATTAATTTTTGGGCTGAGTGGTGCCCGCCATGCTTGGAAGAAATCCCTGAATTGGGCAAGTTAGTAAAAGAAAATCCACACATTGCTGTGATTGGGGTGAGCTACGATAAGCTTACTAATGAAGAGCTGGAGGCCTTGGTGGATAAGCTTGATATTCAGTATCCTATCGTCGCCACAGAGCCGATGCCTTATTTACCAGTCGCTAAACCGCAAAGTCTGCCAGGAACCTACCTGATCAGTCCAAGTGGCCAAACCATGGGGCCTATACTGGGTAAAATTGATCGCTCAAAAATTCTTGAAACTATTAAGAAAGTAGAAGGGCGTAACAAACCTAACGCTTAGCGGCAGCTTCGATCATGGCGCGCATTTTTTGTTTCACATCTTCCAGTCGCGCCTGTATTCTCGTTTGGGCATAAGGATCTTCAGAGGTAGCGTGTAAAGCCAATTCAAAATGCTTTTTGGCCGTCCTTAAGTCGCCAAGTAACATCAAATACTGGCCAGTCGTTTCGTACATTTCCGGAGTATGACCTGCATCAGCTTGCGCTTTCGCTAACAGCTTAAGATAAGCTGGGTTGTTCTGATTAAGATCCGAGTATCGTAGTAAAAGTTTCTCAGCTTTTTCTGCTTTTCCTGCAGTCAAATAAATTTCCGATGTTGAAAGAATAAGCTTTGTAGAGTCAGGAGTTTTTGCTAACTGCTCTTCCAGTAATGGCAACATTTGTTGGCCGCTACCATTGGCTAAGTGAGCTTCTGATAAGCTGAATAGTAACAATTGGTTGCCAGGGTTCTCATTGTATAGCTTCGATAAAATATCGATAGCCAGCCTATAGCGAGCATTGTTTTTAAGTAACTCGGCAAACAAATAACGCTGCTCAACGGTTTTTAGTTGGTTACTTTGATACTTTTGCTCTATATCCCGAAAGGCTTCTCTGTCATTAATTAATGCTTTACTTCGGATTCGTGACTTAACTAACGTGTAGTCCAAAGAGTCTTGGTGCTCGACCTTCGGGTACAATTCCGCGCGCTCGCGTGCCGCGGCAATACGGTTTCGTGATAAAGGGTGAGTGAGTAAAATTTCAGGTGGTTTAAACGTATAGCGACTTGACTGCTGTAGCGTTTCGAAAAAGTCAGCCGCCGCTCGTACGTCAAAGCCGGCGGCAGACAGCATCGTAATTCCTATTCGATCAGCTTCTCGTTCATTATCACGAGTATGATTGATGATACTTTGCTGCCCAGCTGCTTGAGTCGCTGCAACCCCGGCCATTCCAGCTTCTGGATCTTGTGTTGCGACTAGCACCGAAGCGAGAAGGCCGAGAATACTAGGAAGTGATAGTTCATTTTGTCTTTCTAGGCGCCGAGCTAGATGTCGCTGCGTAACGTGAGCAACCTCGTGCCCAAGCACTGATGCAAGTTCGCTTTCGCTACGAGACGCGTTAATTAGGCCCGAGTGGATTCCAATATAGCCGCCGGGTAGTGCAAAAGCATTGATTGAGTTTTCGTGGATGACAAAAAACTGGAATTGGCGCCCGAGTGCATCAGGGTTGGCTGCCACCAGCTTGTAACCTAAATGCTGTATGTAATCGGTTACAATAGGATCTTTCATCAGAAATTCGCTGCGATGAATTTGACGCATAATTTGATCGCCAATTTGCTGCTCTTGGGCTATAGACAGAGTCGAGCCAGCAGTTTCGCCAATTTTAGGCAAATCGATGGTGTTAGCCGAAGACATAGAAGCAAAAGCCAGCCCCACTACTAAGGTAGTGCTGCTGATTAAGCTGAGTGTGGTTTTTAACGCGCTTCTGCTCATTCTGATAAAATAAATGTTAAGTTACTGTATATGATGGGGCTTGTGTGGTAAAAGTTCAATCACAAGTCAGTTTTACCCAAGCAAACTCTCTGGTAGTGTAAAAAGTAACCGTTTGTCTTGCTTAATCAACCAAGAATTCGTGAGTCGCTCATGACATCTATCTTTACTCGCTGGTTTAGACGCAATTTTTCAAGTCCTGCAACAATCGTGCTGACAATGCTGATTATTGTGGGCTTTTTTGTGATTTTAACCGTTGGCGATATTCTTGCACCGATCCTGTGGGCTTTGGTTATCGCTTATTTGTTAGAGTGGGGCGTTACTGCACTGCAAAATAAAGGTTTAGGACGTTTAACCTCAGTGTTGCTAGTGTTTACTGCGTTTATTGGAATTTCCATCGTGATTTTCCTTGGTTTGGTTCCTCTGATTTGGAAGCAAGGCTCGAGGTTAATTGGTGAATTACCAAATATTATGCTTAAACTCAAAGAGCAAGTTCTCGAGCTACCCAATAAATACCCTAACTTTGTATCAGCTGAGCAAGTTGATGGTTTTATTACCAGTCTTAACTCAGAGCTTGGTAGCCTTGGTGAAGCTCTCCTCAGTGCGTCGTTTAGCTCTCTGATCAGTATTGCTAGTTTGTTAGTTTATATTATTTTAGTTCCCTTACTCGTTTTCTTCTTTTTGAAGGACCGCCACCAAATTTTTGGATGGTGTAGTCAGTGGTTACCGCAGGAGCGTCACTTGGCTGAACGTGTATGGTCTGAGGTCAACCGCCAAATAGGTAATTATATTCGCGGAAAAGTGGTTGAGATCATTATCGTTGGTGTCGTGTCGTATATTACCTTCGCCATCATGGGACTCAATTACGCGCTGTTACTAGGCGTCTGTGTCGGACTCTCGGTATTAATACCTTATGTCGGTGCGGCACTGGTGACGATTCCTGTGGCACTTATAGCTTTCTTCCAGTGGGGTTTGACTCAAGACTTTTATATTTTGATGGTGGCTTATTTCATTATTCAAATATTGGATGGCAATGTCTTGGTCCCGTTGATTTTCTCAGAAGCTGTTAACTTGCACCCCGTTGCTATTATCGGTGCCATTCTCTTATTCGGCGGTTTGTGGGGCTTCTGGGGGGTGTTCTTTGCCATTCCGCTCGCCGTATTGGTTAATGCAACACTCGATGCTGTAAAGGAACATAAAAAACAGCAAAGCCAAGAAGACGAGGTCGCAGGCACTTTAGAGCATCAGCCTGAAGCTGAGTAATGGTGTATCTAACAGGTTAATTATCTAATTCGCCCATTGAATTAAAAAAGGCTCCGTGTTGGAGCCTTTGTCTTGGTAGCCTACGAAAATTGCTTACAGTAACTCTGAAGCGTAATCGGCTAGGCGTGAACGTTCGCCGCGTTTCAATGTGATGTGTCCTGAGTGTTTCCAGTTTTTAAAACGATCCACCACAAAAGTGATGCCAGAGGTCGTCTCGGTCAGATAAGGTGTATCGATTTGAGCGACGTTACCCATACAGACCACTTTGGTGCCTGGTCCTGCTCGAGTAATCAGGGTTTTCATTTGTTTCGAGGTCAGGTTTTGTGCTTCGTCGATAATAATGAATTTATTAAGGAAAGTACGGCCACGCATAAAGTTAAGTGAGCGGACCTTGATCCATTTACGCAATAAGTCGTGAGTGGCTGCTACGCCCCATTCATCGTTATCCGTGGGCGAGAGCACTTCGAGATTATCCATCAACGCCCCCATCCAAGGCGTCATTTTCTCTTCTTCAGTTCCTGGCAAGAAGCCTATATCTTCTCCGACTGAAACTGTCACCCGGGTTACTATAATCTCCTTATAGCGTTTCATTTCAATCGCTTGCTCAAGCGCTGCGGCAAGGGCTAGTAATGTTTTACCGGTACCCGCGGGTCCCTGTAACGTTACGAAATCTATTTCTGGATCCATGAGCAGGTTTAGAGCAAAACTTTGTTCACGGTTTCGAGCGGTAATCCCCCAAATGTTATGACTATCATTCCTATAGTCCACTAACAGCTCGATTAGAGCGGTAGGGTTGTCGCTATCACCGTCCTCAATGTCTCTAACGATAGCTTCAAAATTATCATCGGGCTGGTATAGGCATTGATTAACAAACCATTCTTTAACTAAAGGCCCCTGAATTTTATAGAAGGTGTGTCCTTCCTCCTGCCACGAGTCGATATCTCGGCTATGGGTGTCCCAAAAATCATGAGGCAATTCGTAAAACCCAGTATGGAGTTGCTCCACATCATCCAACACCTTGTCGTTGAAGTAATCTTCTGAGTGGACGCCAACGATATTGGCCTTGATTCGTAGATTGATATCTTTAGAGACTAGGGTAATGGTCTTATCATCATTCTTAGCTTGAAGGGCTAAGGCGACGTTCAAAATGGTGTTATCAGCTTTGCTACTGGGAAGAGAGTCTGGGAGTCGATCGATATGATCTTTGGTTTGGAAATAAATCTTGCCGTGCTTGTCAGGATCTTGAATTTGGGGGAGCATGCCGATTGGGATGCCTTCTTTCATCGGGTCTTTATCGTCTTCGGCGATTGAAAGAAGATCGTCGAGATACCTACTAACTTGCCGTACATTTCGGGCCACCTCCGAAAGCCCCTTCTTACCAGCATCTAGCTCTTCGAGGACCACCATGGGTATCAGGATATCGTGTTCCTCGAAGCGAAAGAGGGCGGTCGGGTCGTGCATCAGCACGTTTGTGTCTAATACAAAAAGACGTTTACCAGCAATTTTCGGTTTTACCATTTGGGCTCCTTTTGTAGGCTCCTTAGGAAAAGGCTGAAATTACAGTGCTTTGACTGCTTCTAGTACTTCATCCGCATGCCCTTTAACTTTTACTTTGCGCCATTCTTGACGGAGCTTTCCGCTTTTATCGATGAGAAAGGTGCTGCGTTCGATGCCCATGTACTCTTTGCCATACATTTTCTTTAGCTTGATGACATCATAGGCTTTACACATCTCTTCATCTTTATCGCTCAGTAAGTCAAAAGGAAATTCGTGCTTCTTCTTGAAGTTTTCGTGCACCCTGACGCTGTCACGAGATACACCGAGGATTTCCGTATCGAGTTTTTGTAGCTCTTTATATAAGTCACGGAAGTTTTGACCTTCAGTGGTACAGCCGGGTGTATTGTCTTTAGGGTAGAAATAGATAATGAGGTTTTTATCTTTGAAGTCTTTTAAAGAGAGGTTTTGTTCCCCAGTCGCGGGTAAATCAAAATTTGGTGCTTTCTTATTCAGCTGCGGTTGGCTCAAATTCAGCCTCCTGTATGCTTTTTATACTATCTGTTCGTTTATTGAGCACTTTGCAAGCGCAGTGTCTCAATTTGGTTATATTTAACAACTTTAACGTTCTTTTATTGAACTAATATGAACGTTATCATCAGTGTTAATATCACTTTACGTTAGAATTTTTATTGTCGCAAGTTATCCCAGCGTTTTTTCTATTATAGGTTGTGTTTAGGGCTATTGCTGGCTAACATAGCGACGCGTAATCAGAGGATTTAAAGATGTTTTCAGGCAGTATTGTAGCGATTGTGACCCCGATGACAGATGAGCATCAGCTTGATCTAGAAGCTTTGCGTCAACTGGTAGACTGGCATATAGAGCAAGGCACTTCGGGTATCGTAGTAATGGGTACCACAGGTGAGTCGGGAACTGTCACAGAAGAAGAATATTTTCTAGCGATTAAAACCGTGGTGGATCATGCCGCTGGTAAGATCCAAGTCATTGCCGGTAGCGGTGCCATGAGTACGGACAAAACCATTAAGTTGACTCAAGAGGTTAAAGCGCTGGGCGTTGATGGTGCTTTGGTTGTGACGCCTTATTACTGCAAGCCATCACAAAAAGGTTTATACGAACATTTTAAAGCGGTCGCTACTGTCTGTGATTTGCCGATTATTTTATATAACGTACCGGGCCGAACTGCCGTGGACATGCTTCCAGAAACGGTGGCTAAGTTAGCAAAACTGGATAACATTGTTGCTATCAAAGAAGCCACAGGCGATGTTTCGAGAGTTACGGAACTAAATCGACGCTTCGAAACTCCAATCACCATATTAAGCGGTGATGACGCGACAGCTTACGACTTTATGAAGTTGGGCGGCCATGGTGTGATCTCGGTGACAGCCAACGTTGCGCCGGGTCTGGTCAGTAAGATGTGTCAGTTGGCTGAAGCTGAGAATTGGAAGCAAGCTGCGCTCATCAATGATAAATTAATGGGGTTAAACGAAACGTTATTTTTAGAAGCTAACCCTATCCCTGTGAAGTGGGCTTTGTCCCGTATGAAAAAAATGGGGCGTGGCATACGTCTACCTTTAACTGAGTTGGATGAACGCTTTCACTCACAAGTTACAGAAGCATTGGAACAAGCGAATGTTGAATTACCTTAAAACAATTAAAACGATTTCTTTAGCTGTCAGCGCTACTCTAGTGCTTTCGGCTTGTGCAACCACTGATGGAACCGAAGATATAGACGACCGCTACATGCGCAGTGAAAAAGGTCCGGAGTTGCAAATTCCCCCTGAGACAACCGAAGTTAAAGTTACGGATAGTTATCGCGTTCCGGAAGGTGTTGTGATTACTAAACGTGATGCTCAAGGTAAACGGTTAAGCCTTGAGCCGCCTCAATTGTTGCTGGTGGCTGGCGATGGCGTTTGGGAAGACTCTGAGCGTGACCAGCCGACAGTCTGGGTACGTGGTGATAGCGAACAGCTAGTGACTTACATTCAACGCTTCATGGATGCACACAATATCAATTACCAAAATACTGATACAACTAGTGTGACCACTGATTGGGTCACAGATAGCGATGAGAATCAGGTGTCAGAATATTTAGGAACTTACTCGGTTGATGGTGAGCGCCATAAATTTAGTTTAGAAGTTGTGGAGTCGAAGCCTAATGAAGTTGCTCTTCAGGCTAGACATATAGCTTATCAACAAAATACCGATGACCAATGGACTGATGTTGAAACTTCCAGTCGTGTCGCAAAACAATTCTTGAACTACTTTATTGGCTATTACGACTCTGAGCGTACGCGAGAAGCTCGCCAGCGTATTTTACAGCAAGCAAAGATCAACGTTGAGTTGGGCTATAATGACCAAGGCTCGCTAGCGCTTGTGACGGAGCGTGAGTTTTTAGCGGTGTGGGATCAGATGCCAAGAGTACTAGAATCTTTGAACCTTGAGATTACTGACCGGGATCGCTCTGACAGAACTTACTACTTTAGAGTTAATGAGCCTGAAGATGGTTTCTGGTCTTGGTTTGGTGATTCCAATGAGGCTAAAGTCGATTTAGCGCCAGGTGATTACCAAATTAAGCTTTCAGACTTGAACGTCGGTGGTGTTAGCTTAAGTTTCTATGGTGCTGAGGGTGATTTATTAGATTCAAGCACTGTGACTCGTATTTATCCTGAGTTTGCAGCTGAGTTCAAGCGCGGCACAGGCAAGAAGTAAATGAGGCATAGATTCGGTGCTTAAGGTCGCTTCGCTGGGCTCTGGAAGCAAAGGTAACGCTACTCTTATCGCAACAGAAAAAGCCACAGTCATGGTTGATTGTGGCTTTACTTTGAAGGAGACCCTTAAGCGATTAGAGCGTCTTGAGGTGGCTCCTAGTTCTGTTGATGCGATTCTGGTGACACATGAGCATCAGGATCATATCAGTGGTGTGGGCCCCTTGAGTCGCAAGTTTGATATTCCTGTTTGGTCCACCAAAGGCTCTTTGCTGTCTGGCAAGTGTGGAAAACTGAAGAATTATTCGATCATTGAAGGGTTTCAAGGCTTTGAAATAGGGGATATTGATATTCTGCCCATTTCAGTGCCACACGATGCTAGAGAGCCTTGTCAGTACCTTTTCAGCGCTCACCAAAAACGTTTGGCAGTTCTCACCGACCTAGGCTCATACACCCCAGAAATTGTAGAGACATTGCAAGACTGTCATGGCTTACTACTTGAATGTAATCATGATGAAGAGATGTTATGGAACGGACCATATCCTTATTCACTTAAGCAACGAGTTGGTGGGCCTTTAGGCCATATGAGTAATAACCAAGCCATTAAGCTCTTGCAACAAGTCATCAGTCAAAATCTTGAATTATTAATAGCCAGTCATATCAGTGAGCAGAATAACTGTCCTGATTTAGTGAAAAAAACCGTTGCTGAAGCTGCTGGCTGGCCGCCAGAAAGAGTGTTTATTGCTGAGCAGGATGAAGGTTTTGGCTGGTTCGAACTGACTAAGAATTGATACTAATGATTGTCGTGACTACGACGTTTGTTTTTGAATTTGAATGCTTTTCGAGACTTCTTTTTCTTATCTGAGTGCTTTAAAGCATCTTCGGCTTCAATAATTGGTGATTTCTGCTTTAACGGCATATGTATCGTCAGTACCGCTCCACCAAGCTCTCGGCTGTCTTCTGCCCAAATAGTTCCTTGATGTCGATTGATAATTCCTTTAGCGATAGCTAAACCAAGGCCTGCGCCACCTGAGTCACGACTGCGACTGAAGTCTAGGCGTGTAAAGGGTTCAAATACTCGTGCACGTTTACCGGGTGGTATCCCTGGGCCATCATCTTCAACCCGTATCTCTATACTGTTTTTAAACTGAATGAGTGCGACTTTTACGCGCTTATTCGAGAAGCGTGCTGCGTTTCGGATAAGGTTAATCATGACGCGTTCGATTAGGTTGCAATCTGCAAACAGCGGAATCGATTTTGAAGGTTCTGAGTATAGGACGAACTGTGTTTCTGGGTAGATCGTTTTTACTTTATCAATGGTTTCAGAGCAGATTTTTCGTAAGTCAAAATGCTCGAGGCTTAAAGGAAAGCGACCATCTTTAAGTCGAGAGTAACCTAATACTTCTTTTACGAGATCATCTAACTCTTGCAGAGCTTCGTCCATATCGTTACTAAGCTCTTTGCGTCGGTCTTCTGACTCGGTTTGCGCAAATAGGTCAAGTGCAAAACTGAGCCTCGCCATTGGACCTCGGAACTCATGTGCAACGGCATGCATTAAATCACGCTGGTTATATAGGCTTTGCTGATGTTGTTTGCTTAAACCATTGATATGATTTACAACTCTAGGGGTGTTGACCGCAATATTAGTAAGCGGTGACTTGATTGGCTTTAATCTCAATCCTGTTAAATCGAGTTCTCGAATGGCGCGGATCGCAACCTTTAGGTATTCGTTGACATGACGATAAACAATGAGCACTGCGATACCATTAAAAACCATCAGAATGATCAAATAAAAAAACCAGTCTCGCAATCGTATTGAGTTATCGATTTTTGGATAGGGGCCAACGGTTAGTATCGTTTCATTATCGTTCAATAAGAGGTACGCCAAAGGACCTTCAGGCCTGTCCATATTAATACCATAACGATTTTCTTTGAGTGTTTCGAAGTTGCTAGGTTCCATCCCGAGCTGCTCACGTGTTCGTGCAATGACTTTAGTTTTCAGCTCATGCTCGGCTTTGGCTATGGTTTGCGGCGAATAACTGTAGTCAAGTAGAGACAACCTGAAGTTCAAAAAGCGGATGTCGGACAGTATGGATTCTTGTTGCTCTTTTCGATCGAGCTTTTCCATCCAAGGAAAGTAGACGTAGTACATTGCAATAAAGCTGCAAAGGTTTACTGCTATGAGAATTAAGAGTAGGGCGATACTGCGTTTCATTAGATAGCGAGTAGGTAGCCTTCACCTCGAATTGTCTTAATAATATAAGGCAATTTAGGGTCATCACCAAGCTTGCGTCTTAACCTTGAAATCCTTAAGTCTATACTTCTATCCGTGCCATCATATTCAAGCTTGAATGTTTTTCTATGGAGTTCTTCACGGCTGACGACTTCACCGGAACGCTCCGCTAAAAGCCATAAGAGGTTGTATTCTGCCGTGGTCAAATGCACCTCTGTACCATCGCATATAACACTACGATTTTGAGCATTTATGGCAATATTTCCAGCATTAATGATCTTTTCATGGTCGGGTGTAGGGTCATCAGATTCAATTCGGCGTAGCAAGGCTCTAAGATGCGCTAACAAGACATGTGACTTGACGGGTTTACTCAAGTAGTCGTCAGCGCCATTCTCCAATCCTGCGATTTCGTCAATTTCGTCGCTCAACGAGGTTAGCATTAAAATGGGGCCTTGGTATTTAGGCCTTACCGTGCGGCAAATTGTGAAGCCATCACTACCTGGCAACATGACATCAAGGATAATTGCTCTAGGAGGGTTTTGCTCAATGAACTCAATGGCACGGTTGCCATGACCTTCGACCATCACATTAAAGTTGTGAGAGCGCAAGAAGTCCGCCATCATGCTGGACAATTTTTCATCGTCCTCAACAAGAAGAATTGTATCGTTCATAAATTAAGCTTATTAGAAACACCCAAAGAGTGAGATAAATTGCCTGATTTCTAGCATAAGGTCAATGTTTTAGCCTAAGTATTGAGCATAAGAAGATAATAATTTTACAAAGCAAATAATTTTAAAATTTATATTAGTTAACTAAAGCCCTTTAAAATCATGAGGTTAGGGGAGTAATTCAAACTTGCAATTAACTGTTAAACTCTTACAATATGAACTGTGTCATAAATTTTGACAATAAACATGTATTCTGACTATAAATGGCTGCACTTCTAATGAAAAAATTTATTCAAGTTATCTCTTATTTATTCGCTGTTTCTGTGCTTTTCGCCTTTTCTGGTAAAGCTACGGCTGCTGAGCAGACAACAGTAGCAGGAGCAACTCTGGAGTTGAATGGACTGGGCGTCCATAGTGAGCTTAGAAACGAGTGGTTTTTAAATGGATTATATTTAACAAATACAACTGATGACGCTGAAGAAGCTGTAAGTTCTTCGGGTGTCAAAAGAATGGAACTGAGAGTTCTAGCGGACAACTTATCAGGCAGACGCTTGAAGCGATTTTGGATTGAGCGCATTAAGAATAATAATGAAGCGAGTAGCGTTTTGTCTAACGCAAAATCAGTACGTGACTTTGCAACCTTAATGGATCAGGACTTAGTGAGTGGGGACTCAGTTACTATCGACTTATTGCCTGGTGACGCTACCGTCATTAGTATCAATGGTTCTGAAGTCGGTCGAACAGCTCCAGAAGCCTTCCCTCTAATTTTGAGAACTTGGGTCGGTGATAGACCGCCGAGTTCAGAGTTTAAAGATGCTATTCTAGGTGAAACTTCAGGTGCGCAACGTTCAGCGCTTATCACTCGTTTCTCTGCCGTTCAGCCTTCATCAGCACGTATCGCTAAATTTGACCAAGCGGCTATCGCTGCTCGTGAAGAAGAAGAACGTCAACAACGTGAAGAAGAAGAGCGTAAGCAAAAAGAGCTTGAAGAGCAGAAGCGCCTTGAAGAGCAGCAAAAGCTTGAAGAACAACAGAAGTTGTTAGAAGAACAGCAGAAGCAGGCAGCGGCTGATCAAAAAGCCGAGGAAGAAGCTGAAGCTGAGCGTTTAAGAAGAGAGCTTGAAGAAGCTAAACGCCAGTTAGCAGAACAGCAACAAGCTGCTGAAGCGGCAAAAGTAGCACAAGGGCCAAGTCCAGAAGAGCTAAGCAAGATACGAAATCAGTACTCTAGTGCGTTGGGTGCACACTATGTTCCTTATTTCGAGTATCCTCAACGCGATATTTTTCGTCGCCACGGCAAGTCGGCGCTTATGAGACCGCGTAAAGGCCAAACCCATGGTGATGTTTCTATTAGCATTGAAGTGGATCGTGAAGGCGAATTAGTCGGTGGTAGCCTAGTGAGCAGTTCAGGTGAGAAGATCTTAGATGATGCAGTGATGAACGCATTGTTTGACTCTGTTCCTTTCCCTGCAATGCCAGAGGAGTTACCAGGCGACACATTTAAAACCACGGTGAGTATTTCAATTCCTGCACCACAAATGTAGAATAATTGCTTATGTCTCAAAGGGGCCTAAGTGGCCCCTTTTTTGTTGTAGCAGGCGCTATGACAGTATATTTCAGGTTTTCACAAATATATTCGAGGGCTTATGAAAATTAACAGTTCATTCGATAGTGGCAACATCGAACTTGTATCAGCCGATACGCTATCAAATATTACATTAAAGATTCGCACGGATTCTAATAGCGAGTTTAAGCAATGGTTCCACTTTAAAGCGCATGCTGAAAGCGGCCAGAGTTACGGTTTTGAAATCTTGAACGCTAAAGACTGCTCGTACGTTGACGGTTGGGAAAACTATCAGGTAGTCGCTTCATATGATAGACAGTACTGGTTTCGAGTAGATACTGAGTTTACGTCGGAGAAAACCCTGAAGTTCAAGCATCACTTTGAACAGGCGACAGTTTATTTCTCTTATTTTGAGCCTTACTCTTATGAGCGCCATCAAAATCTTGTACAGGCGGCTCAATTGTCTGATTTATGTCAACATAAGATTTTAGGGCACACGGTCGATGGCCGCGACATGGATCTTTTGGTTATCGGTGATGAATCCAAAGAACGCAAAATGTGGATTACTGCTCGTCAACACCCTGGCGAAACAATGGCTGAATGGTGTGCTGAAGGCTTGATAGACAGACTATTAGATGAGAATGACGCGCTAGCACGTAGCTTATTGGATAAAGCTGTGTTTTACGTCGTACCGAATATGAATGTTGATGGTAGTTATCGAGGCAATTTACGTTCAAATGCGGCCGGAGCTAACTTAAATCGAGAGTGGCAAAACCCATCAATGGAAAAGAGTCCGGAAGTATACTTGGTACGTGAGCAGATGAAGCAGACTGGCGTAGATGCATATCTCG
The DNA here is from genome assembly GCF_020005165.1 of Kangiella taiwanensis. Taxonomy (GTDB): domain Bacteria; phylum Pseudomonadota; class Gammaproteobacteria; order Enterobacterales; family Kangiellaceae; genus Kangiella; species Kangiella taiwanensis. Next base: position 102,683 of record NZ_JAHCLT010000002.1, on the reverse strand, counting down.
ATTTACACGGTGATGAAGCATTACCTTATGTTTTTGTCGCAGGAACAGAAGGCGTGCCAAGCTATTCGGATAAGATCAAAGCATTAGAAGATGAGTTCAAAAGAATCCTAGAGTCAGTCAATCCAGATTTTCAGGATAAGTTTGGTTATGACAAAGATGAGCCAGGAAAAGCTAACCTGACAGTAGCTAATTCTTGGGTTGGCGAGGAATTTAAATGTTTGTCATATACTTTAGAAATGCCATTTAAAGATAATGCTAACCTGCCTAATAAAGAGACCGGTTGGTCAGGTGAACGAAGTTATATTCTTGGCCAGACGTTATTAAATCCGCTGTATCAGCTGGTTGATAAACTTAGAGCTTAATCAACTTTGTTTATCGCAGAAGCGCCTTCGGGCGCTTTTTTATTATTTATTTAACGTGGTCCTGTTCAAGAGACATACTTTGTTCATATAAATCAATGGTATAAGAATTATTTATCAGTTGGCGGATAAGTGTTATATAATACTCTAACGATCTAAGACTTATTGGTAGTAATGACCGACGTAATTACCTCAGTGGACATTGACGTTCCATTCCCCAAGCCACCGCTTGAATTAAGCCCAGCAGAAAAAGACACGCATAAAGCAACGATTAAAGAATTGTTGGTGAAGCATAATGCGGTACTGATAGCGCATTACTACACCGATCCTGAGATCCAGGCTTTAGCTGAAGAAACCGGTGGCTTTGTTGGCGACTCGCTCGAGATGGCAAAGTTTGGTGCTCGTCATGATGCAGAAACGCTGATTATCGCTGGCGTTAAGTTCATGGGTGAAACCGCTAAAATCTTGAGTCCTGAAAAGCGCATCTTAATGCCTACTCTTGAAGCTACTTGCTCATTGGACCTAGGCTGCCCTATTGATGAGTTTAGCAAGTTTTGCGATCAACATCCGGATAGAGAGGTTGTGGTTTACGCGAATACCTCTGCTGCTGTCAAAGCGCGTGCCGATTGGGTTGTGACTTCAAGTATTGCAGTCGACGTTCTTGAATATCTTGCTGAGCAAGACAAGAAAATTATCTGGGGGCCGGATAAACATTTGGGTCGATACATCCAACAAAAGACAGGTGCGGATATGCTGTTATGGCAAGGAGCCTGTATCGTCCATGATGAGTTTAAGACCAAAGCATTAAAGCAGACCATGGCGCTTCATCCTGATGCAGCTGTGCTAGTGCATCCTGAGTCACCTCAAGAAGTGGTGGACTTAGCAGACTTCGTTGGCTCAACGTCTCAGCTCATAAAAGCGGCTAATGACTTACCGCATAAGAAAATGATTGTTGCTACCGATAAAGGTATTTTCTACAAAATGCAGCAGAAAGCACCAACAAAAGAATTAATTATTGCTCCGACTGCTGGTGAAGGGGCAACTTGTCGCAGCTGTGCTCACTGCCCGTGGATGAAGATGAATGCTCTGCATGTGTTGTCAGAAGTTTTTGAAGGCAATGACAAAGAAATTTTTGTTGATGAGACTTTGGCGTCAAAAGCCTTGATTCCACTTGAAAAGATGGTCAACTTTGCTAAAACTATACAGTCAGAAGTAAAAAGTAACATCTAATTCATACAATCTTTTAGATTATTTAGGAGTCAAAACATGCATAAGTTGATGTTCAGTGCTTTAGCGCTGGCGCTTGCAGCGGGTTGTTCAAATGCTGACAGTAGCGATACTACCGAGAGCAAACCTAAAGAGACGACGAAGCAAGAACTTAAAGCTTCAGTTGATGCTGTTGTAGAAACATCTGATGGGATCAGTTTGTGGGAAGAGCTACTCACATCAGGACACCGTTCAGATAAGAACAAACAAAGAGATCAGTATCGCCACCCTAAAGAAACCCTCGAGTTCTTCGGTATCAAGCCAGGTATGACGGTAGTTGAGATTGCACCAGGTGGCGGTTGGTACACTGAAATCTTGTCTCCGTTACTAGGCCCCGAAGGAACACTCTACGCCGCACACTTTGATCCTAACAGTGAGGTCGAGTATTACCGTAATGGTCGTGCTAAATTCGAACGTAAAATGGATGTCGAGTCCGATGTCTATGGTAATGTGACGATCACAACGTTCCAACCGCCTGAAATTTTTGATATTGCACCAGATGGATCTGCTGATGCTGTTGTTACTTTCCGTAATGTGCATAACTGGCTACGAGGTGGTCGAGAAGCTACCGTTGATAGTTTTAAGGCTATGTATAAGGCACTGAAACCAGGAGGGGTGCTTGGAGTGGTTGAGCATCGCTTGCCTAAATCGCAAGAACAAGATGAAAAAGCCTCTAGCGGATACATGCATCAAGACTTTGTTATTAGTGTCGCGCAGGATGCTGGCTTTAAGCTTGTCGCTTCGTCAGAGATTAATGCAAACCCTAAAGATACAGCGGATCACCCCAAGGGTGTTTGGACTCTACCGCCAAGCTTGAGGTTAGGTGATCAAGATAAAGACAAATATATGGAGATCGGTGAAAGCGATCGTATGACTCTAAAGTTTGTTAAGCCAGCTAAAAAATAACCCCAGCTGGTAACCTTGAAAGTAAAACGGCTCCTTCGGGAGCCGTTTTAGTATAAGTATGCTAGTGAGCTAGCATTTAATCTACCTTGGAATTGATAAGTTAGTCTGATTCCATTATCTTGCTACTGAGCTCTAACATTTCTTGTACGTAATCATCCTTATCTTTCTGTAAATCTTCGTCCGTTGGCAACGGTTGACCTGTGTAAGCATGTAGAAAAGCCTCACATAGCAGTTCGCTATTAGTTGCATGGCGTAGATTGTTGACCTGACGGCGAGTTCTTTCGTCAGTTAACACCTTCAATACAGAAAAGGGAATCGAAACGGTAATTTTCTTTACTTTATCTTTCTTTTCACCGTGTTCTACGTAGGGATTAATGAATTCCCCATTCCACTTTTTGCTCATGTTCACCTCAAAATTAATTGTTCAAACAAATTATACACACATTCGGACGCCTAAACATCTTGACTTTTGCAGTCATGAAGTTATTATATCCAGACGTTTGGGCGTCTAAACGTTTATATTTTTAGATGTTCTGGTCTTGATGCCGCTAATAAGCAGATATCATAAGACAAAAAACACTTATATTCCATAGGGTTATAACCAATTAATAGGCAAAAGAATGGCAATTGCAACAACTGAGATACGAAATGCCCAAAAAACGCACGTTAAAGCGGTGTTTGGTGCTGTTGCAGTTAAAAAAGGAGTAACCCTTAGTTCTGGTACATCCACAGAAGAATGTACTCTTAAGTACTCTATTTATGGTGATCGTACTTTGCCTGTGGTTGTCGTGCTGGGTGGAATAACAGCCAGTCGTCATGTTTTACACTCTAATCAAGAGACTGCAGAGGATTGTGATGACAACTCTGTAAGTACTGGTTGGTGGGATGACCTTGTCGGTGATGGCAAAGCTATTGACACCCAAAAGTACTGTGTTATCTCATTTAATTACATCAGCACTCTACAATTCAAAAGTAAAGCTAATTACAAGGTTGTTCGTCATGTAACGCCAGCTGATCAAGCGTGTCTTCTGAGCGAGTTACTGAAATTACTTTCCGTTAATGAGCCCGTTCGCTTTGTAGGAAGCTCTTACGGAGGCATGGTTGGGCTCAACTTTGCCGAACAGTATCCGCACAAGGTTAAACACCTCGTTTGCATTTCTGCCAGCGATCGCAGTACTCATACCGCCAGAGCTATTCGAGCGATACAGAAGGGGATTTTTGAGCTGGCCGATACTTCAGAACAAAAACACCAAGCGTTGTCTTTAGCACGACAGCTTTCCATTCTTTTTTACCGTACAGACGATATTTTTGATACCCAGTTTGTGGATCCAATAGTGCAGTTACCGTTCGATAATATTCTCGGTTATGAGCAAACTATCTACAGTTATTTAAAACATCAGGGACAGAAGTTTGCGAATAAAACGACTATTTCTAACTACACAGCGTTACTTGACTCTATTGATGCTCACCGCGTCGAGCCAAACAAAATAAAGTGTTCGTCCAGCTTTGTTGCTGTACCTAGTGACCGACTGGTGAGTTTTGAATCGATGCGCAAGCTTGCGCATACGGTTAAAGGAACATCTGATTTTTATCGTCTTGAGTCTGTGTATGGCCACGACGCATTTTTAAAAGAATTTGAGCAATTAACTGATTTATTGAAAAAGATTTTAGGAGCAAGTGATGAGTCACCAGCAAGCTACGCAAGCCGTTAGAGCCGGCATTGAAACTGACGAGCAGTACGGAGCGGTAACGCCAGCATTATACTTTTCGAGTAACTACACTTTCGAGGGGCTTGGTAGCCCAAGAAAATATGATTATAGCCGTTCAGGCAATCCTACACGTGATGTGTTAGCGGATTGTTTGGCTGATTTAGAAGGGGGTGCTGGCGCCGTAGTAACGTCGAGTGGCATGTCTGCGGTTCATCTAGTGACGCAGTTGCTTGAGCCGGGTGATCTGGTTGTTGTGCCACACGACTGTTACGGCGGTACCTATCGTTTGTTCACATCGTTGGCCAAGAAGGGCGGTTGCCGCGTCAAATTTGTCGACCAAGGTAACGAAAGAGCCTACCAAGAAGCGTTAGCTGAGAAGCCGCGAATTGTTTGGATTGAAACGCCAAGTAACCCTCTGCTGCGCATTGTTGACGTTGAAAAGTTATGTCAGCAAGCTGGTGATGACGTAATCAAGGTGGTCGACAATACTTTCCTCTCACCTATACAGCAAAAGCCTCTAGAATTAGGCGCAGACTTAGTGATCCACTCAACGACAAAGTACATCAATGGTCATAGTGATGTTGTCGGTGGCGCCGTGGTTGCAAAAACAGAAGAATTGCATGAGCAAGTGGCATGGTGGGCTAACTGTATTGGCATCACTGCATCACCGTTCGATAGCTTTATCACGACACGTGGCGTTCGCACGCTGGGTATCCGAATCAAAAAGCATGAAGAAAACGCGCAAGCAGTGGCCGAATTTTTGGATAAACATCCTCTGGTTGATAACGTTTATTATCCAGGCTTAGAACACCATCCAGGACACTTAATTGCGCGTAAGCAGCAAAAAGGCTTTGGCGCAATGCTGTCTTTCACCACTAAATTCAATTCGGAAGCCTTGGCCGCCTTTATCAAAGAGCTGAAGCTGTTCTCATTGGCAGAGTCACTGGGTGGAGTGGAGAGTTTAATTTGCCACCCTGCGACCATGACGCATGCGGCGATGGATGAAGCTGCGCAGTTGGAAGCCGGAATCACACCTCGATTGTTGCGTGTCTCAGTAGGTATTGAAGAGCTTGATGACCTGCTCTCCGATCTAAAGACCGCGTTTGAGAAAGTACCTTATAGTGCGACTGATGTTGAAAAAGAGGTGAGCAATGGCTGATGAAAATTATGCTGTTGGCACAGCTAAAAACTATAAAGCAGGAGAGTATAAGGTTCATAAGTTTGGTGGGACCTGTTTAGCCACGCCAGAATCTATTAGCGCTGTTTCTGATATTGTGAAAGAGCAGACCAAAGCGGGCGATGTCGTTGTGGTGTCTGCTAATGGTAACGTCACTAACTGGTTGCTGGCGTTGATCGAGGGTGGCATACCGAACGGTCAGATCCTGCTAGATTATTTTTTAGATCTTCAGCAGGGGATTGGTTTTGATAAGTCTATCTTAGAGCGGATTGAGCAAGATGTTAAAGCGATAGAGCGGTTGATCGATACGAATCGCTACTCCCAGAGTGAGGTATTGGCCCACGGAGAAACATGGTCATCGCTTATCCTATCTGATGTGCTAAACAACAAAGGCAAAAAAGCACAAGCGATAGATAGTTGTCGATGTTTAAAGTTGAATACAGAAACCTATCAGTATCCCTTCGACCAGCATTTTGCTGATGATGCTCTATCGAACCTTTATAGCACTGAAACTGACTCGGTGTTTATCGTTACGGGCTTCGTTGCATTGGATAGCAGGTTACAGAAAACAACCTTAGGCAGAAATGGTAGTGACTTCTCTGCAACTGCGTTAGGTTACTTAATCAACTCTCCAAGCATTACAATCTGGACGGATGTTAATGGTATTTATACCGCTGACCCTAAGATTATTCGTGAGCCGCTGTTAGTAGAAAATCTAACGCTGTGCGAAGCGCAGGCATTGTCAGAATTAGGGGCTAATGTACTTCATGAGAAAACGGTACTGCCACTTTTGTTGTACAAGGGGAGTGTGAACATTAAAAGTTTCGAGCAGCCTGACGCTGCCGGAACGGTTGTGTCACAAGACACCACACCAACGAATCGTGTAAAAACTATTACTTTTAAGCCAAAGTTACATAAAGTTTGTATTCACTCGATTGATGAATTACAGGCTCGACGTATCCAAAAGAAGTTAGCAGAGAAAAGTATCGCCAGCTATGTGAATGGCTATGACATTACTCAGCACAAGCTCACCTTTTACATCGAGAAAAGTGATGTGTTTGCTGTGACTTCGACTATTAAAGCATTGCAGCATTATCCATCGGTACTGCTTTCAAACATGACTTTAATTTCTTTAGTCGGCCAAAACATCCGTCAGGACAAGCGTATCATTGAGCGCTTTATTCGTCGCTTAAGTACGTTTGATACCCAAGAAATTCATTATCCTAACAATAGCCATAGCTTGTCCGTTGTGATTGATGATGAGCATGCAGAGGCTTTGTTACGAGACTTACACACGAGCTTCTTTTATCAAGAGCCGACGGTTCCAATTGTGGTCTTGGGCTATGGTAATATTGGTAAAAAGTTTGTCGAGCTAATTGAAACGGGCGCTGAGCGCTTAGGTCAAAGCCTTAATCGTTCAATTCAAATTTTAGCTGTTGCAAACAGCAAGCGTTACACTTTTGATCCTGACGGTATAGAGTTATCAGAACTGGAGCAACTGTTACCAAAAGGAGAAGATAACTCAAACGACCAAATTTTCTCATGGCTGGAGCAATATGCTGGCCGTGAACTGATCATCGTCGATGCTACTGCGAGCAAATCAATATCTGAAAGGTACAGAGGATTTGCAGAAAATAAGTGGCATATTATTTCAGCCAATAAAATTGCTGCTTCAGACAAGCACTATGCTCGTGAAGTTGAGACTGTGCTTAAGACAAACCGTCGTATTTGGAAAAAGAACACGACAGCAGGTGCAGGATTACCGATTCAAGCAGCGATCAAAAATCTGCATGAGTCAGGTGATCGCATTGAAGAGGTTAGTGGTATTTTTTCAGGCTCACTGTCATGGCTTTTTAGTGAGTTTGACGGCGAGAAGCCATTTACTGAGTTGTTAAAGGTAGCCCAAGATAATGCCTTCACCGAGCCAGACCCCCGCGAGGATTTGTCGGGTAATGATGTTATTCGCAAGATTCGTATTTTAGCTCAGCAGCTTGGTTTTGAAGATGCTCCTGAGGATTTTGAGCCGGCAATTTCGGAAGAGTTGCTAGATGGAGAGCTTGATGAGTTTTGGCAAAAGGAATCCGCGATTAATGACTACTATCAAAAACTTCTGGAGAAAGCTAAAGCAAGCGGTGGTCTACTGCGTTACATCGCCACATTGTCACCAGAAAAGCTCTCTCTAAAACTTGAGCTCATTGAGCAGTCGCATCCGTTTGCGTCTTTAAACCCTTGCGATAACGTGTTCCAAGTCATTAGCGCCTGGTATAAAGATAACCCACTGATCATTCAAGGACCCGGGGCTGGGCGAGAGGTCACTGCAGGTGGTGTGTTAAATGATTTGTGTGATTTGTTGAGGGGGCACTAATGTCCTTTCCAATAATTACCTCCAGTAGTGAGAAGCCCAGCTATGAAGAAGCTCGGATTGCTGAGTTTTTAAACCAGCAGATAGCCGACTTAAATGGCAAGGTGAACGTTTCTTTTGAGTTCTTTCCGCCCAATACACCGGAGATGCAAAAGACATTGTGGTCAAGCATAAAAAAGCTCGAGCCATTACAGCCAGAGTTTGTCTCAGTCACTTATGGAGCGGCGGCATCTACTCGTTCTAGAACCCATGATGTGATTACAAAAATTATTCGTGAAACTGAGTTAACGGCAGTGCCGCATTTAACCTGTATTGGCTCTAGCGAAGCTGAGATAGAGCAAATTGCTGAGGATTACTGGTCTAAAGGAGTACGGCATATCGTCGCACTTCGTGGCGACTTAGGTGAGGATGCACAGCAGGGAGATTTTCGCTATGCCACGGACCTGGTTCATAAGTTAAAGCAACTTCACGACTTTGAAATTAGCGTGGCGGCTTACCCGGAAGTTCACCCAGAAGCAGAAAGTGCTAAAAGCGACTTGGCAAACCTGAAGCGAAAAGTGGATGCAGGCGCTAGCCGTGCTATTAGTCAGTTTTTCTTTAGTGCTGAAAAGTTCCTTAGGTTTCGAGATCAGTGTTCACGAGAAAACTTAAGTATTGATCTGACTCCTGGTATTTTACCAGTGACGAACTTTCCTCAATTGCAAAAGTTCGCCAAGTTTACTCAAGTGGATATACCAGACTGGATGTATAAGGTGTACGAGGGGCTTCAAAACGACCCTGAAACGAGCCGCTTGATTGCATCTCACATTGCTATTGAACAGGTTAAGCTCTTAGTTAAAGAGGGTGTCAGTGACTTTCACTTTTATACATTAAACCGTGCAGATTTAACCTACGCTATTTGTCACAGTTTAGGGAAACGAGGTTTATCTTCAGCTGCTTAAAATATTGCAAAAGCAATAAAAACAAATTAAAGTCTGCTTCGATATTGATTTGAAGCAGGCTATTTCTTTCTAAGTCAATTTACTCATTAGTCAAAGTAATAGGAAAGGCCTGTTCACTTTATTGAGAATCGTTTGCAAATAGAATCTATTCTTATATAATTCAGCTAAATCCTCCCAAGGGTGGAACTCATGAGTAACCTAAACATTGAAAAAGTCCTATCTGTAAAGCATTGGAACGATACTTTATTTACCTTTCAAACAACCCGTGATCAAAGCTTACGCTTTCGTAATGGCGAGTTCATTATGATTGGCTTGCCACTGGAAGGTGGTAAAAAAGTTATGCGTGCTTACAGTATCGCGAGCCCAAACTATGAAGAAAACCTTGAATTCTTCAGTATCAAGGTGCCAGACGGTGCTTTGACTTCTCGTCTGCAGCACTTAAAGCCTGGTGATGAAGTCATGGTCAGTAAAAAGCCCACTGGAACCTTAGTGGTTGATGACTTGAAAGCTGGTAGAAATTTGTATTTACTCGCTACCGGAACAGGCTTAGCTCCTTTTATGAGCATTATTCAGTGTCCGGAAACCTATGAAAAGTTCGATAAGGTGGTTCTTTGCCACGGTGTTCGATTTGTTAGTGAGTTGTGTTATCAAGAAAAGATTATGCAAGAACTGCCGAATCATGAGTACTTAGGTGATGTGATTGCTGAAAAGCTATTATATTACCCAACAGTGACTCGTGAGCCTTATCAAAACCAAGGTCGTTTAACTCACGCCTTAGAAGAGGGCTTGGTCGAGTCATCGCTAGGTCTAGACAAGTTAGATCCTAAGCATGATCGCGCTATGATATGTGGTAGCCCTGCGATGTTAGAAGATTTATCCACGCTTCTCGATAATAAAGGCTTCGAGATTAGTCCTAAGATGGGTATTCAAGGTGACTATGTTATCGAGCGTGCATTTGTCGAGTAATTTCATCTTTGCTTATAAATAACCTAGAGTTCTAAGCATAGTCTAATAAAGGCCCCATATTTTGGGGCTTTTGTGTATATCAACCTCAGTCAATGTTATTAGATCCCTATCAGATACTCCTATTTTTACTCTATATAACCATATGGCATACATTTATAGTGCTTAATTTGTAGAGAATAGACGTCTATACGCCAATAATAGCGGTCATAGTAATTAATAGATACAGTAACGTGACTGCGAAAGAACAACAGCCAAATTGGCTAGCGACAAAACTTATCGGCGATGAGTTAATAAGCAAAATACAAAGTTTAAGTTCTCAAGAACTGAGTTGGTTGAGTGGCTATTGCGCTGGGCTTGCAGAAGCAGGCGCTAATACTGGTGTACCACCAGTCTCAAGCTCCTTAGCGCAAGAAACTGTGGTGAGCGATGAAGCTGTTAAGCCTGCTCTGGTGCTGTATGCATCACAAACAGGTAACGCTCAGGCTGTCGCTGAAAGTCTACACCAAAGCCTAAACACCAATGGTGTTAATGCTGTTCTTAAGTCAACCTTGGAACTAAAAGTTAAGGACCTCAAAGATTACTCAGCAATTCTTGTGACTGCTTCAACTCATGGCGAAGGCGAGCCGCCAGATGATGCTATTGAGTTTCATGAAGCATTAACCAGTAAGAAAGGTGCAAAAAAACGCCCGAATCTCGCTGGTGTTAAGCATGCCGTGTTGGGACTGGGTGATTCAAGTTATGAGTTCTTCTGCCAAACGGCCAAAGACTTTGATGCTGCACTTTCGGCGAGTGGAGCAGCTTCGTTGAAGAGTCCAGTTTTATGTGATGTGGATTACGACGATGATGCACAAGCTTGGGTTAACGAGGTTACGGCGTCGCTAAAAGATTACTTCAAAAATTTAGTTGGCGGAGCGGGTAACGCTGCCGTTGAAACCATACAGACGCAAGAAGTTTCCTCAGGCGTTTCTTATGATAAGAACAATCCTTTTACGGCTACCGTTGAAACTATTCAGCGCATAACAGGTCAAGGATCACCCAAGGAAACCTATCATGTGGAAATTGATATTTCTGACTCTGGTATTGTTTACGAGCCGGGGGATGCATTAGGAGTTGTTGCGCATAATCAACATGAATTGGTTTCTGACATTATTCAGCAGCTGGGATTAGACCCCGAAGAAAACGTTATCTATAAAGATAAGAATATCAGCATTCGAAGTTTCCTAACGCAAACTGCTGAGTTAACGCTTGTTAATAAAGGCACCTTGAAAGCTCTGCTTGAAATCAGTCCTAACCAGCAGCTGCAAAAAATTCATGATGAAGAGTTTAGCGAATTCATTCAGCAGCATCAGTTTGTGGATGTATTACACCTTGCCGATCCGACGCTATCTGCGCAGCAACTGGTGGACATTTTAAAACCTATTAAACCACGCTTGTATTCGATCTCTTCAAGCTTGGAAGAGGCTCCAGATGAGGTTCACTTAACCCTAAATCATGTGTCTAACCGTAATGAACATGGCGAGCGTTATGGCCTAGCCAGTCACTTCTTGACCCAAGATCTTGAAGAGGGTGATGAAGTCAGTATCTTCATTGAAAAGAATCCGAAATTTAAACTGCCAGAGGATGATTCTCCGGTGATTATGGTAGGGCCTGGCACTGGGGTAGCACCATTTAGAGCCTTTTTGCAACATCGAGAAGCTCTTGATAACGAAGGCAAAAACTGGCTCTTTTTCGGCAACCCTCACTTTAATACTGACTTCTTATACCAAGTGGAAATCCAGCAGTACTTAAAAGCTGGCACTCTTTCTCGAGTGGACTTAGCTTTCTCGCGCGACTCTGAGGAAGGAAAAAAAGTTTATGTTCAGCACAAGTTGATAGAGCAAGCCGAAGGCGTTTGGAAGTGGCTAGAAGAGGGGGCTTACTTTTATGTCTGTGGCGACATGCATCGGATGGCGAAAGATGTTGAAGCAGCGCTGTTAGAAATCATTCAAACGCAAGGCCAGAAGAGTGAAGAAGACGCTAAGCACTATTTGAAGCAGTTAAAGTTAGATAATCGTTACCAGAGAGATATTTACTAATGAGCAAAGTAAAACCAACAGAATATGATCCAGAACGTCACTCTGAAGTAGAAACGATAAAAGTAAAGAGTAATTACTTGCGTGGCACCTTAGAGGAAAGTTTAAAAGCAGATGTTACAGGTGCTATTGCTGATGATGATCAAATGATCATCAAGTTCCATGGCTCCTATATGCAGGATGATCGTGATCTGAGAGCTGAGCGACGCAAACAAAAGCTTGAGCCTTTGTATTCGTTCATGATCCGCGCACGTTTGCCGGGTGGAATAGCAACTTCTGAGCAATATAAGGTCTTGTCAGATATCGCAGAACAATATGGCCACAGTAGTTTACGCTTAACAACGCGCCAGACGTTTCAGTGGCATGGGATTTTTAAGCGTGACTTAAAGAATACGATTGCTGGTATTAATAAAGCATTAGTCGATTCGATCGCGGCCTGTGGTGACGTTAATCGTAATGTGATGGCTAACCCTTTGTATGAAACGTCAAAGTTACAGACAGAGGTTTACGAGTGGTCGAAAAAAATCAGTGAGCATTTGTTACCAAATACCAATGCCTATCATGAAATTTGGTTAGACGGTGAAAAAGTTGAAACAACGGAGGAGCCAATATATGGCAAAACTTATTTGCCTCGTAAGTTTAAAATAGCCATTGCGGTTCCTCCATACAATGATGTCGATATCTACGCTAACGACATTGGTTTGGTAGCGATCGCTGATGGTGATAAGTTACTAGGCTTTAACATTCTCGTTGGTGGTGGCATGGGTAGCACCCACAGCGACACTGAAACTTACCCGCGAGCAGCTTCAGTCATCGGCTTCAGCAAGCCAGAAGATACTCTCGCAGTGGTAGAAAATATCCTTAAAGTGCAACGCGATTATGGTAACCGTGAAGTTCGTAAACTAGCGCGTTTAAAATACACCGTGGATCGTCTAACGGTCAATGGCTTTAAAGAGACTTTAGCTGATTACCTCGGTTACAGTCTAGAAGACGCTAAGCCGTTTAAATTTGATCACAATGGTGATCGTTTTGGCTGGGTTAAAACCGATGACGGGCTGTGGCACTTAACCTTGTACATTCATAGCGGGCGAATCAAAGATACAGACGAGTCTCGGGTTTTTACGGGCCTACGCGCCATTGCCGATATTCATGATGGCGAATTCCGTTGCTCGCCAAATCAAAACATTATTATCAGTAATGTTTCAGAAGCTAATAAGGCAGCGATACAGAAGCTTGTAGAGCAGCATGGAATCAGTATCGGAAAAACTGAAACACCAACACGACTCAATTCTCTGGCTTGTGTGGCTTTTCCAACATGTGCTCTAGCAATGGCTGAAGCGGAACGCTATCTGCCGACATTGATGGACAAGATTGAGTTACAACTTGAGAAGTATGACATTGCTGACAAGCCGATAAACATTCGTATGACAGGCTGCCCCAATGGTTGCGCTCGTCCTTATTTAGGTGAAATAGGTTTTGTTGGCAAGGCTCCCGGAAAATATAACTTATATTTAGGAGCGAGCCATGAAGGTGACCGGGTCAATAAGTTGTACCGTGAGAATATTAATGAAGCTCAGATTTTAGAAGAGCTCGATCCGATTTTTCAGCGTTATGCAGCTGAGCGTCATACTGATGAGCACTTCGGGGACTTTGTTATTCGTCAGGGTTATGTCAACGCTGTTCATAATGGCGTGGATTTTCATAGCTAAAGATTAGGGAGAAGGCATGTCTTTGCTCAATGAGTCGTGGTTTGAACAGGTTAATGCCAAGCTAGAGTCTGCTTCTGCTGAAGAGCGGGTGGCGTATGCTTTGGAGCACTTGCCTGGAAATGCGGCTTTAGCATCAAGCTTTGGAGCTCAGTCGGCGGTAAGCCTGCATCTTCTGACGCAAGCTAAGCCAGACATTCCTGTTATTTTAGTGGATACGGGCTACTTGTTCCCAGAAACCTACCAGTTTGTAGATGAGCTTACTGAGCGCCTCAATTTAAACTTGCGGGTTTACCAAAGTAATTTAAGCGCAGCTTGGCAAGAAGCCCGCTACGGCAAGCTGTGGGAAAAAGGTGAGCAAGGAATCAAGGACTATAATCAACGTAACAAAGTGGAGCCGATGGATCGAGCGCTTGATGATTTAAACGTTAGCACTTGGTTTTCTGGATTGCGTCGTCAGCAGGCTAGCTCTCGACAAGGTCTGCCTGTGGTTCAATCTTTCAAGGGACGAATTAAAGTTCATCCGATCATTGATTGGGATAACAAAATGATTCATGAATACCTAAAAAAGCACAGCTTGCCTTATCACCCTTTGTGGGAACAGGGATATGTTTCGATTGGGGATACTCATAGTACGGTTCCTTTAAGTTCAGATATGGATGAAGAAGATACTCGTTTCGGTGGTATTGTTCGCGAGTGCGGGCTACATGTGGATACTTTGTCTGGCCTTTAGATTGGTGTGTAGGCTTACTCATTAAATTAGTCGAAAAAGGCAGCTCTAGGCTGCCTTTTTGTATGCGGTATCAGTTAAGCACTAATAATGTTTAGATATGCCACATCTGGTGCATTGGTAATGCCTTTTCTTCTTTGTCTTCTTCAACGGTATTAGCCAGTTGCAATGAAGAGGTATAGTCCTGGTGAATATACTGACTCAACTGCTCGCTGGTAATGTGTGGTGCGAAATAGTTGATGAAGTCTTTCATGTATTTCTTCAGGAAAATATTTTTATTAAAGGCCAGCCAAGTTGTGCAGCGCGGCAAAATATCTTTGGTTGAGTAGCCTAACAGATCGCGATCTTGTTGTGGTGAGAAAGCCATACTCGCTATCACACCAATGCCAAAACCATTGCGGACGTAAGTCTTAATTACATCCGCGTCGCGTGCTGTAAAAACGATATTCGGCTCTAGCTGCTGCTTTTTAAACGCACTGGTTAAACTCGAGTTTTTAGCACTACCCATGAATGGGTAAGTCACGATAGGGTACTTAGCTAAATCATGCAGTTCAATTTTCCGGAGATCGCCTAACGGGTGATCGTGAGGAAATAAAATCGTGCGGTCCCACTGGAAGCAGGGAATCTTCACAATATTGGCACCCAGATCGATATTGCCGGATGCAATGGCAAAATCGACTTCTTGTTTTTGCAATTGCGATAAAATCTGATCCGAAGTTCCTTGCTGTAAATCTATCGTCAAATTTGGATAACGCTTATGGAAGTTAGCAAAAACTTTCGGCAACACATATTGCGCTTGAGTCTGCGTGGTAGCGATAGAAAAATTCCCAGAATCACTCTGGTTAGCCAGACTGGTAATGTTCTTTATGTGATTAACTTCGTGCAATACCTTTCGTGCTCGATTGAGTACTTCCTCACCAAGTTCGGTTATTCCCACAAGTTGTTTACCATTGCGTTCGAAAATTTTTGTCTCTAACTCGCTCTCTAACAATCTAAGCTGCTTACTGATGCCGGGCTGAGAGGTATAAAGTTTCTCTGCGGCCTTTGTAATGCTTAAATTGTTATCCGCAATCGCAATGAGATAGTTCAGTTGCTGTAGCTTCATAACAATTACTTCTTAAAACCCCCTAGAAAAGAGTGATAATATACGTATAGACGGCCAAAAGCAACCTTTATATTCCATTAGGTTATAAAGAACTGTCTAAAGATTATTTATTATGCGATGCCGATAAATGTTTAGATATAGCCATCTAAACGTCAGTAGTGGCAGGTTATCAGACAGGTTATGGAATACTTCCCAATTACAGTTCGGCTTCAAGAACAGCAATGTCTAATCGTTGGTGGTGGGGAGATTGCATGCCGAAAACTTAAAAGCCTGCTTAAAGCAGACGCGAAAGTCAGTTTAGTGGCGCTTGAGTTTAATGCTGAGATTAAAGAATTAGCAGCGCAACATGACCTAACTCTTTATGAGCAAGCCTTTGATGAAAGTTTGGTTGAGGGCAATTATTTGATTGTTGCTGCGACTGACAATAAAGCTTTAAACCAGCAAGTAAGTGAACTTGGTCGTCGGTACAATATATGGGTCAATGTGGTTGATGACTTAGAGTTAAGTACTTTTATTATGCCTGCGATCGTTGATCGTTCGCCGCTATTGGTGGCAGTATCGACAGGAGGCGTATCACCAGTTTTAGCTCGTAAGATACGAGAGAAGCTTGAATGGGTGTTACCAAATAATCTTGGTGGACTACTAAAGCGTTTGAAGGCATTTCGACCAAGCGTAAAAAAAAAGTTTCAAGACTTGAAGAGTAAGCGTGACTTCTCAGAGTGGTATATTGAAACTGCGATTAACGAACCTCAAACGTTAAACCGCGACTTTGACGAGACTGTAGCCCTTTATGAAGGTACAGCAGAAAAAAGTGGCAAGGTTTATTTAGTTGGTGCAGGCCCTGGTGACCCAGACTTACTGACCATTAAGGCGCTAAAAATCCTGCAAAAAGCAGATATTGTGTTGCATGATGCTTTGGTCTCAGACGCAATTTTAGATTTAGTCCGTCGCGATGCAACGCTAGTGAATGTCGGCAAGCGTGCGAAAAAGCACAGTGTGGTGCAAGAGGAGACAAATCGACTATTAGTGCATTATGCTCAGAAAGGGCTCTCAGTGGTTCGCCTTAAAGGCGGTGACCCTTTTATATATGGTCGTGGCGGAGAAGAATTGGAACAGCTGGTTGATGCTGCAGTCGATTATGAAGTTGTACCCGGTATCACCGCAGCATCTGGATGCTCGAGTTATGCGGGAATCCCACTAACGCATCGTGAGTACTCGCAGACGGTGATGTTTATAACGGCGCATTGTAAACAGTCGGAAGACACGCTTAATTGGCAAAGCCTAGCTCGGGAGCAGCAAACAGTTGTGGTCTACATGGGCTTGCTCAGAAATGAAGTGTTAGTGCAGCAACTCATTAAGCATGGGCGTGATGCTAATACGCCTATAGCTGTGATTGAAAATGGTACCTTGCCACAGCAAAGAGTGATTACGGGCAGTTTGACACAGTTGCCAGAATTAGTAGCACAGCATGGTATTGTTTCGCCATCTCTAATTGTTATTGGTGAAGTCGCTGCGCTTGCTAATACGCTGGGTTGGTATCAACACAGCAAGTTATTACAAGCAACAAGTGAGCCCCATCAGCATGACTTTGATGGTACAACAGAACAGAATTTTGTAGAAAAAGTTAAAGAGGCAGTGTAGGAATGAGTAGAATATACGATTCGATTTTAGACACGATTGGTAATACTCCAATTGTCAAAATTAACCGTTTAGGACCTAAGCACGTTAATTTATTTGTTAAAGCTGAATACTTTAACCCGCTTGCGTCAGTAAAAGACCGTTTGGCTTTTGCCATTATCAATGACGCTGAGCAAAAAGGTCTGTTAAAGCCAGGCCAAACTGTTGTTGAGGCAACGTCAGGTAACACAGGAATAGCGTTAGCGATGGTCTGTGCGGCTAAAGGCTATCCTTTTGTGGCAGTAATGACAGAGACGTTCTCTGTTGAGCGTCGCAAGATTATGCGCGCATTGGGTGCTAAAGTAGTGCTAACGCCTGCAGCAGAGCGTGGTACTGGCATGGTAAAGGTGGCAGAACAATTGGCTGAGAAAAATGGTTGGTTCTTAGCGCGCCAATTTGAGAACTTAGCAAACCCAGAATACCACCGTAATACGACCGCGCCAGAAATCCTACGCGCTTTTGCTAATCAAAAACTGGACTACTTTGTCAGTGGCTATGGTACTGGCGGTACTATTACCGGAGTTGGTGAAGTGTTGAAGCTGGCGCGTCCTGACATCAAAGTGATCGCAACTGAGCCAGAGGTGGCGTCGCTACTGCAAGGCAAAGAGTGGCAACCTCACAAAATCCAAGGTTGGACGCCAGACTTTGTGGCGGATGTGATGAACCAAGAGGTTTATGATCAGGTGATTCCAATTTCTGACGAGGTAGCTCGTGATACATCACTAGCATTAGCGAGAAACGAAGGGATCTTCTGTGGGATTTCTTCAGGAGCTACGTTTGCAGCAGCGCTAGAAGCCGCGCAGGATGCTCCAGAGGGCTCCAACATCCTTGCAATGTTACCTGATACTGGTGAGCGCTATTTGAGTACTTTCTTGTTCGACGGTATCGACGAAGGTTCAGATGAAGAAATTCTAGCGTCTTTGAATGATTAATAATTAACTATTTTGCATCAATGAGTCTTACTCCTATCGACTCACTAGCCCGCCAACTGTAAAGTGACGCGGGCTTTTTTTATGCTGTAACCCGAGTGCCCTAACTAACGCAACTCAAATTTGATGTTCTAACGCCAACTCAGCATAATGAACTCATCACGATAGCCATAGAGTTTTGCACCATGCAGTGGAGTTCACAAAGTTGCCGTGCTCACGTTTTTGCTGCGCCTGGATTAGAAGGCACTACAGCCAAGGTGTATTGTTTGGATGATATGTTAGAACCAGACGAAATGCAGCGATTGGCATCTATGGAGGAGGAGCCCGCAACATGCTTTATAACGCCACAAGAACCTCACGTTTTCAACATTCGATGTTTCAACACGACTCAGGAAATTCGACTTTGTGGTCATGGTCTTTTAGCCAGCGCAAGGGTTGTTTTAGAGCAGACAGGCAGTTCCAGCGTTACTTTTCAAACCTGTAGCGACTCTGTAAAAGCTCGTTATGACACTAAGAACGATTCTATTGAAATTGCCTTTGCACCACTTCACTCGGCCTCCGTTAGCCCTCCTAAATGGTTAAAAGAGTGCTTTAGCACGCTTCCCTTACAAGTGGCGCAAGCTGGACCTACCGATGGTTATTGGGTCATGCAATGGCCGCAAGGAACATTACAAAATCTGCAAGTCGATGCTGAAAAACTTAGCATGAATACACAAAGAGCCTTGATCGCGACTGAAGCAGCAACTGATGATATTTATGATTACTACTTCCGATATTTCGCGCCACAACATGGTGTGATAGAGGACAAGGCGACGGGCTCTGCACAACGAGTGCTGATCAGTTATTGGAGTGAAATTTTAAATCAATGTAACGTTAAAGCACGACAATACTCTAAAGAAGGAGCTGAGCTTTTAGGTCGAGTGGAAGACCAAGACGTCTGGATATCTGGTAATGTAGATATTGAGCGTTAAGATAGATTAAGAATTGTTAATGACTTTCTAGCGAATACGAAGGATAAGGTTGCGAGATGTTGGATAAGGTAAAGCCTGAAACCAGTATTGAGGCGGTTGTAGAGCAGTTTCACTCAGTGAGAGCACTGACAGAGTCATTGTGTGAACACTTGGATGTAGAAGATTATAACCTGCAGGCAATGCCTGAGACTAGCCCGGTAAAGTGGCACTTAGCCCATACATCGTGGTTCTTCGAAACTTTTATTTTAAAACCATTTCAGACAGGGTTTGAGCCTTTTGACCGCGACTTTGAGTACCTTTTTAACTCCTATTACAATGCTGTAGGAGCCCAGTTCCCAAGGCCTAGGCGGCATTTGTTGTCTCGTCCAACGGTAAGCCAAGTTGAGCAGTATCGCCACTCGGTCACTCAAGCCGTGATTAAACTTATTAAACAGTCTGAGCAACACTTAGAGCAAATATTGGCACTGGTAATTTTAGGAATAAACCATGAACAGCAACATCAAGAGCTGCTGTTAACTGATCTAAAGTATAACCTTTTCCAGAACCCGGTACTTCCTTGTTATCGTAACAGCCACTCAAGCAAAAGTAATACAAAACAAAAAACTGAGTTATCGAAGCATCAGTGGGTAGAGTTTGAGCCGGGGTTATGTCAGATAGGGCAGGATGTGGGTGACGGTGTTGATTCAAAGTTTGCTTTTGATAATGAATCACCGAAACATAAGCATTACCTCGAAGCGTTTCAACTCGGAAGTCGGTTAGTGACTAATGGTGAGTTCATTGAGTTTATGGACGATGGAGGATATTGTCGAGCTGACTTATGGCTAAGTGACGGCTGGGTTACGAAAAATGAACAAGATTGGTCATCGCCATTATATTGGTTTAAAGATGGTGACACTTGGTATCACTATACTTTAAATGGTGTCACAAAACTTTGCATGGACGAGCCAGTCAGCCACGTCAGCTTCTATGAGGCAGATGCCCACGCCACTTGGAAGGGGGCGCGCTTGCCTACCGAGCAGGAATGGGAACGCGTTGCTTTAGAGTATTCATTAGAGGGAAACTTCTTAGAAGCTCAACACTTCGCTCCAAGTCTTTCGAAACGCAAAAGGTTGGTAGAGCAACTTTATGGCGAGCTTTGGCAGTGGACATCCAGTAGTTACAGCCCTTACCCAGGTTACCAAATTTTGCCAGGAGCAGTTGGTGAATATAATGGTAAGTTTATGGCTAATCAGTATGTCTTACGTGGGGGCTCCTGCGTAAGTTCACGAGAACATTTAAGAGCTAGTTACCGTAACTTTTTTTATCCCGATGCTCGTTGGCAGTTTTCAGGGATCCGTTTAGCAAAAAACCTTTAAGGAGAGTACGTGAGCCATCCGCTAACGTTAGAGCAAGAGCAGGCCGCAATTTTAGAAGGGTTAGAGGCAGAACAAAAGTTCATTAACCCAAAATACTTCTATAATCATCATGGCTCTAAACTGTTTGAAAAAATTACACAGCTTGATGAGTATTACCCCACTCGAACAGAGCGAGACATACTAAAGGACAGAGCCGATGATATTGCTAATTTGATTGAAAAGAATGCCGTTATTATTGAGCCAGGAGCCGGCAGCTGCAAGAAAATTGAATATCTGCTCGAAGCTCTGCATCCAAAAGCATATGTGCCTCAGGATGTCTCTGCAGAATTTTTACAACAGTCAGCAGAGCGTTTATCCAACAGTTATCCATGGTTAAAAGTGGTTCCTGTGGCTAGCGACTTTTCCCAGCCTATCGAGATTCCACAGTCACTAAAATCAGAGCGTAAATATGTTTTTTATCCCGGCTCTACCATCGGTAATTTTGAGCCAGAAGATGCGTTACAATTTTTGAAGCAAATGCGCCAGTTGGTGGGAGATGGGGGCGGTATGATCTTAGGTGTTGATTTGCATAAGGATAATGACGTGCTTCATGCTGCATATAATGATAGCGAAGGCGTTACGGCAGCATTTAATTTAAACACACTGTCCCACATCAATGAGATTTTAGGCTCAGACTTTGATATTGAGAAATTTGAACATATAGCGCTCTATAATAATGAACAGCAGCGAATTGAAATGTATCTTAAAAGTCTAGAGTTTCAATCCTATGAGGTGTTGGGACGTACATTGACTTTTGCTAGAGACGAACTTGTTCATACGGAGCACTCCTACAAATACACTTTAAAAGGTATTGGAATGTTAGCTGAAAGAGCTGGCTTTGAGCTAGGGTATAGCTGGACCGATGCAGACAACCTTTTCAGTGTGAATTATTTGAATGCTCGGTAACGAGTAGCCTGCTAAGAACAGGCTGTTTTAAGTACTATAAGATTTTAACCGCGTTGGATTTAAGCTGATAAAGAGTGATTCCACTTTCAATCGCTGTTTCATCAAAAGCTTCACCAGCATCCTTAGCCATGTGTTTTAAGTAGGCAATGGTTTGCTCTTTGTTTAGATGTTTCGCGACGAATACTCCTGAGGCATAGGCTTCGGAGCCAATGGTATGAAGTGGGATTTCAATCTCACCATCGGCAACTTTTACTCTTAGCTTGCTGTTGCCTGATTCGAAATCTGCCCAACATCCACGTTTCTTACAGACCTTCCCAATGGTTCCCTTGATAGTGACTTCTTTGTCGACAAACTGTTGAGGGTTAGCCAGTAAGCTTTCGATAGGTTGCTCTAATTCCATTTTTACCGTGTTGCCTAACTGAAGTTCTTTGGCAGATAGGTTACTTGTCATTACTAAACATAAGGTTAATGCCAACAATAGCGACTTCATAGAATTCCTTTTGTGCTAAAAGAGTGTGTGAACACTATTTTTAGCAAATTGGGCGTTGCTGTGCAATTCTTACTAGTACAGATACAAAAATACCCGCATAAGGCGGGTATTTATCGTATGGCGGTGAAGGACTGAACTTGCTCCTGGCAAGTTCTAGTATTCCCTACATCCATGTAGGTTAGAGGGATTACTGTGCCCTGCGGGCCATCGCACCCAAGGGGCAGACCCTCGCGTTGCTCCGATGTTGTCTCGTAGCTAGCGCTACTCGGCTCGAACCCTTGAGGCTTCTCATCAACTACTTCATCAAATAAAAAAGCCTGCACATGGCAGGCTTATTGATTTGGCGGTGAAGGAGGGATTCGAACCCTCGATACGCTACTAACGTATACACACTTTCCAGGCGTGCGCCTTCAGCCACTCGGCCACTTCACCATAAACTATTAATCAGAGAGGTATTTGAAACACCTTCAACTGTATTCAAACGGCGCACTTAGGCGTGCGCGTTACTCGAAAGCTGTCGCTTTCTCGCCCTCCGGGCCGCTGCCGTAAACGCCAGCGTTCAAACCTTCGGTTTGTCAGCCACTCGGCCACTTCACCATAACACTGTATATTTTGAGGTGTTGCGAGACACCTTCCTTTATTCCGTCGGCACAAGTCCAAACCATTGTGCTTTCAGGGCGCGTAAGATAGCGGAAACTCGCCTTTATAGCAAGTGTCGCATGAACTGGGTTTAGTCTTAGTCAGACTGTATGTAGGCCTTGTGCGGGGAGACAAGGATGTTATGCATGGCTTCTCTGCCGAGGAGCATTTTATAACGCATTTTCTTACGATCGGCCAAAGTGATGTCAATATCCCAAGTAGTTCCGCCAATGGTAATAGGGGTTCTTATGACGTATCTGAGTTGTGTCTGACCATTGGAGCTGGTGATTTTTCGATAGTCGATGACTTCACTTTCGCATTCTACGATAGTTTTAGGGTGGCGTTTGTAAGGGCATGTCTTAAACTTCACATAACTCGTGCCATCTTTCTCGAAGGACTCTATATCGAAGGCATGAAGGCTTGATGTTTTAGCGCCCGTATCGACTTTGACTTTAATTGGGTCAATGTTGAGTTCAAGTAGCTTGGCTTCTTCTTTCCAGCCGACAGTCATTTTCGTCACTTTAAGCTCCTTATTGGTTCAATTATCAGTTTGCTCTAACCTTTACCTTTCGGCTTGTTAGGGCCTTTCAGTGAGTCTTTTTCTATATATCTGATAATCGCACCAGCAACATCTTTGCCTGTGGCTTTTTCAATTCCCTCAAGCCCAGGTGAGGAGTTCACTTCAATAACGAGTGGACCATGGGCGGAACGTAACAAGTCGACGCCAGCAACATCAAGGCCCATAACTTTGGCTGCTCTTACCGCTAAAGCTCGCTCCTCAGGTTTGAGTTTGGTCACTTCAGCGCTACCTCCACGATGAAGGTTTGAGCGGAACTCACCCTCTTTGGCGCTTCGCTGCATGGCTGCGATCACTTTGTCACCGACAACAAAACAACGAACATCGGAGCCACCAGACTCTTTGATGAATTCTTGGACTAGGAAGTCTGCATTCAGACTTCTAAAGGCATTGATCAAACTTTCAGCGGCTTTGTTCGTTTCAGCTAAAACAACTCCGTTGCCATGTGTGCTTTCGATAATCTTTACGATTAGAGGGGCGCCACCAACGGATTGAATGATTTCATCAGTAGCATCGATCGAGTGGGCATAGCTGGTAATCGGCATACCAACGCCTTTGCGAGCGAGTAATTGGTGTGCGCGCAATTTGTCACGAGAGCGCGTAATTGCGATAGATTCGTTTACGGAGTAGACGCCGCCCACTTCAAATTGTCGAAGCACAGCTGTTCCGTAAGCTGTTATAGATGCTCCAATCCTTGGGATAACAGCATCAAAGGTGAGTTGAGTTACCTCCCCACGAACCTTACTGTGAACCGTAGGGCGGTTAGCTGTAATATTCATAAAGCATTTCAGTACATCCACCACTTGTGGCTCGTGTCCACGTTCTTTGGCGGCTTCGACCAGTCGTCTCGTCGAATACAATTTAGCGTTGCGAGAAAGAATACCGATTTTCATGGGTTACCTTGTGTTGCTTTATGAATGTCATGATTTTTGTGGTGGCTAATATAGCACACGCCTATTGAAACCATATAGCAAATAATCATCAGTTTCAAAAGTGAGCCATGTCACAAAGGGAAATAAGAACACCGGTTTGTCATCAAGTTGCAACCAGAATGACAAGTGGATGTCACGGTATCGTCACCTTAGATAAATAGTCTATAGGCGCTAAATAAACAAACCCCATTTGAGGATAAATTTATGCGTCGTCTAAGTAAAACTATAATAGCTACGGCGGTGACTTGCGGACTGGTTTCTGTTGCGCATTCAGCCGTTCTTCCTGATGTTCAATCGAACAGCCCTTGGTTTACCGATGGTAAAGCTGCTATTGATAAACAATTAAACCTAGCTCCAAAAAAGAAAGCTAAGAACGTCATTTTATTCGTCGGTGATGGTATGGGTGTTTCCACTATCACTGCAGCCAGAATTTTAGCAGGACAGCGCCAAGGCGATACTGGGGAGGAAAATGTTTTGTCGTTCGAGAAGATGCCCTATAGCGCCCAGGTAAAAACCTATAACACAAACCAACAAACACCTGATTCTGCGGGCACCATGACTGCGATGATGACTGGCGTAAAAACCAAAGCCGGGGTGATCAATATTGCGCCAGATACTGATCGTGCGAACTGTGATACGGCATCAGGCTATGAGTTGAAAACGGCTTTAGAGATGGCTGAAGAAAAGGGCATGTCTACGGGGATTATCTCTACCGCTCGTGTCACGCACGCTACGCCTGCCGCAACTTACTCTAAAGTCCCTGAGCGTAACTGGGAAAGTGACGATGGACTACCTGAAGAAGCTAAAGCGGCAGGTTGTAAGGATATTGCTGCTCAGCTTGTTGAGTTAGAAGCAGGTGACGGTATTGATGTTGTTATGGGTGGTGGACGTCGTCACTTTATTCCAGAGACTACAACTGATTCAGAAGGAAAGTCTGGTAAGCGAACTGATGGTCGTGACTTAACTAATGAATGGTTGGAGCGCTACAACGACCAAGCGGCTTTCTATGTTGAAGACCAGTCCAGTTTTTCGGGTTTAGACTTAGCAAATACAGACAAGTTACTGGCGCTATTTAATTCTTCACACATGGAGTACAACACAGATCGTTTAAAAGATGTTGGTGGAGAACCTACGGTTGCAGAAATGACGGAAGGCGCATTAGAGGTCTTAAAGAAAAATGATAATGGCTACTTCTTAATGGTGGAGTCAGGTCGAATTGACCACGGGCATCACGCTGGGAATGCCTATCGAGCACTGGACGACACTATTGCCTTCGCAAACGCCATTCAGTATGCCATGGATAACACGGACCCTGAGGAAACATTGATTATTGTCACTGCTGATCACAGTCATGTATTTACGATTGCTGGCTACCCGCAGCGCGGTAATCCCATTTTAGGTGTGGTGAAGTCGACCGATGGCAATGGTCAGCCAAAAGCAGATCCTTCTCTGGCTGCAGACGGGATGCCATACACCACAGTGGGCTATGCAAATGGTTTAGGTTTTGCTGATTATGGGGATGGTAATGGTGGCGACCAACGTTACGGTGATGATGCTCATGCCGGTCGTGCTGATCTCACAAGTATTGATACAACTCACTCTGGTTTTCACCAAGAGGCACTGGTTCCTTTAGGTTCTGAAACTCACGCTGGGGAAGATATCACGGTTCACGCTGTTGGCCCTGGAGCACATTTGTTACAGGGTGTAATCGAGCAAAACGTTATCTTTCATGTCATTAACCAAGCAGCCGAACTTGGTGGCGTAGCTTATCAGTAAACACTGAGCAGCCATCACAATAGAATTAGAGGATTAAAACAATGAGTATTTTTAAAAAGAAGCAGCACTCTAAAAAACATGCTTACAAACTATTGAGTGTATTGGTATCAGCGACATTATTGACTGCTTGTTTTGGCGATGATGATGAAGATTCGACTCCAGACCCTGAACCACCGGTTTCAAGTGTTGACTGGACCAAAACCAACCAATGGTTCAATCAGGGCAAAGCGCAAGTTGATGCGGCATTAGATACTGAGGAGTTATTGGCTAAAGGTGCGGCTAAGAACGTTATATTGTTCGTTGGTGACGGTATGGGTGTTTCTACTGTGACTGCGGCACGAATTTTCGCTGGTCAAAAAGAGGGGGCGACAGGAGAAGAGTATCAACTGAGCTTTGAGAAGTTTCCTGTAGCGGGTTTCGCCAAAACTTATAACACCAATCAACAAACACCAGATTCAGCAGGCACCATGACGGCTATGATCAGTGGCGTCAAAACCAAGGCGGGTGTGATTGGTTACCCAGACCAAGCGCTACGTGCCGACTGTGGCTCTGCAAAAGGAAATGAGCTGGTTACCGCTGTCGAGCTAGCTGAAATGTCGGGTATGTCGACGGGTGTGGTCTCTACAGCGCGTATAACTCATGCTACGCCAGCGGCTACTTACGCAAAGTCACCAGAGCGTAACTGGGAAAGCGATGACGGATTAACGGATGAAGCGAAAAGCAATGGCTGTAAAGATATCGCAACTCAGTTGATTGATTTTTCTTATGGTGATGGCATTGATGTCGTTATGGGCGGTGGACGCCGTCACTTCATTCCCAACTCTTTGACCGATGAGGAGGGAAAAACTGGCAAACGCACCGATGGGGTAAACCTGATTGATTCTTGGAAGTCAAAATATGCCATGGGTAACTATGTTTATGACCAAGCTGGGTTCGATGCTCTGAATGCTGATACGACGACCAAGGTGCTAGGTTTATTTAACTCCTCGCACATGGAGTATGAGGCTGACCGTGAGAATGATGTGGCTGGAGAGCCTTCTCTGAGTGAGATGACGTCGAAATCGATCGATATCTTGAGTAAGAATGACAAAGGTTTCTTTTTAACGGTGGAGTCAGGTCGTATCGATCATGGTCACCACGCGGGTAACGCCTACCGTGCATTAGAGGACGCTGTAGAGTTCGCTAAGGCGGTACAGGCTGCTGTCGACAAAGTGGACTTGAGCGAGACTCTGATAGTCGTGACAGCTGATCATAGTCATGTGTTTACTTTGGCTGGTTACCCCACTCGAGGCAACCCAATTTTGGGTCTCGTTAAAGGGAATGATAGTCATGGACACGCTGAAGACGAGGCTGTGATGGCTGGTGATGATATGCCTTACACAACGGTTGGTTACACTAATGGATTAGGTTTTGCTGATTACGGAGAAGGCAATGGTGGTGATCAGCGGTATGCTGATGCTGGAGCTGCTGGCCGTCATGATTTAGCAGGTGTTGATACGCAATCATCGGGCTATCATCAGGAGGCGTTAATACCGCTTGGATCAGAAACACACTCAGGGGAAGATGTCGGTATTTATGCTATTGGGCCTGGAGCGCAGCTATTACGTGGTACCCATGAGCAAAGCAATATTTTCCATGCGATGAACCATGCCGCAGATTTAGTTGGCAAAGCTGAGGCTGCGCAATAACGCATACAATTGGCCGGCGCTCTTGAAAAAAGAGCGTTGGTCTCAATTGACCTTAGTTGAAGTTAAAGAGTGGTATTAAACGAGTCGAATATGTTGCAAACGAATAAGTTATTGAACCTTGCTGCAATTGTATGTTTCCTTGCATTGTCTCTATCAAGCTTAGCATTAGCCCAGCCGAAATCGATAGCTAAGAAAGCTGAGTTTGTTGTTACGAGTGGTAATCAATCGTCAGTGATTAGCGTCTGGTTAGTGGATGATACGCTAGCCTTTTCTCCACAAGGAACTCAACAAATTGCCTTGTGGCATTTATGGAAAACGGACCATCCCAGTTTTTATCAAGTGTATCCTGAAGTCGGTTACCGTATTGAGTTTGATCGATTAACCAGTCAAGAGACGTTGAAAATGCTGGATGAACTCAAGCTGCTGATTAATGGTCATGATTTTGTCGATCAAATGGACATTGATGGCAAGCAGTTCGAGTTATCGTCTCTTGAAAGCGGCCAAAGCATTGAAACCGCTGTGGCGAAATGGAGGTCTTACCAAACCTTTGATTATGCTGATATTGGTGACAATGAAGCGGATCCAGTTCTAGGAAAGTTGATCCAGCAGGGCTTCGTCAGAACACTATGAGGTTTTTGGGTAAGCTTAAAGCTTTGATGAATTTTTGTGACTCAGGGCTTTATTATTGAAATGGTTTGAGGGATAATGCGCGCAACTCAGCTGGTCCCCCCGCAACGATACGTTGTGAATCCCGCCAGGCCCGGAAGGGAGCAACGGTAGCAGCCGACTCGTGTGCCGGGGTGTGGCTAGCTGGGCCTTTAATTATTTAAGGTCTTTGATTTAAAGATAGTAAGAATTATGAAAAGCCGCTCGTGGAGACACTGAGCGGCTTTTTTGTTGAGACTGAATTTGAACAGCACTCTTAGGAGAGTCTGTAATCGTAGTTCTTAGCTAGCGAGGCTCATTACTGCCAGTCGGCGCGATCATCGACTCTAGCTTACTTTCATACGCTTCTACTTCAAACACGTCTCTTAAAGTGGTGATATCGCGAATCAGCTCTTGATCACTGATTAACTCGCCAATTGTATCACCATGACCGATGCCACCGCCGTTATCTCCGTCACCTGAAGCTAAGTTGTATTTATCAAAAATTTCTTCATAAGCACCGTAATCAGATTCAAAGCGCCATGAGCAACCATTACCTAACGACTCGCTGGGTAACCAAGTATCGCCATCACCAAAGTCTGCGTTACGCGCTTGATTGCAGTCTTCTTCCGTTGCGTAAGGGCCTCTTGATGCATAGTTATAACTGTAACTACCGGTATATTGCTGGGCGGTGTAAAACCAGCCTCCACAAGTCGCGCAACCTGATGCGCCATTTGCGGTAACTCCAAGCCCTGCTAGACCAATTGCTGATGCTATAAGAAGTGATGTTTTTAAATGTTTCATAGTGAGACCTCTGTTGTAATTTATGTGTTCAAAACGCAGTCTAGAAGAGTGCAGTTAGAACAGCGATAAATTTACAGGGCAAAATAGGGCATGGTTGGGAAAATAAGGGTAAAAAGCTATGTTATTGATTTTTATAGATAAAAGTAAGCTGGCTTTCGGTGTGGCCATGACAAATTGATTTTCCATTACTGCAAAGTGTGCTATGGTTTCTGCACTAAAACGATAAGCATTTCTAAACTGATTATTTTATGAGCTATCAAGTGCTCGCCCGTAAATGGCGCCCAAAAAACTTCCAAGAACTTCGTGGTCAAGAGCACGTTAGTCGTGCGTTGGTGAACGCTATTGAAAGTGGTCGTTTGCACCATGCTTATTTGTTCACCGGCACTCGTGGCGTAGGGAAGACCACCATTGCCCGAATTCTTTCGAAGTGTTTAAACTGCGAAGCTGAGGGTGTCACGGCAACGCCATGTGGCCAATGCGGTAGCTGCTCTGAAATCGATGAAGGCCGCTTTGTTGATTTGATTGAGGTTGACGCTGCTTCTCGAACGAAAGTCGATGATACTCGTGAGCTACTTGAGAATGTTCAATACCGGCCGACCCGCGGACGTTATAAGGTTTACCTCATCGATGAGGTTCACATGCTCTCTAACAGTTCATTCAACGCGCTACTGAAAACGCTTGAAGAGCCACCTGAACACGTTATCTTTTTACTCGCAACGACTGATCCGCAAAAATTGCCGGTGACCGTTCTGTCGCGCTGTTTGCAGTTTCACCTCAAGCACATGGATGAAGCTACAATTGCAAACCATTTACAATTTATTCTTGAGCAAGAGTCGATTAATTTTGAAGCGCCAGCGTTAAATCTTATTGCGCAATCAGCAGAAGGCAGTATGCGTGATGCTCTAAGTCTTCTCGACCAAGCGATTGCTTATGGGCAGGGTAAAGTACTCGAAGAAGATATTCGTACTATGCTGGGCACCATTGATCACAAGTTTATGGTGCGCTTGCTTGAGGCTTTAGCGAGTCGAGATAGCGTCATGGCGATTAAAGCTGTTGATGATATGAGTCACTATCCTGTAGATTTTGCGGATGCACTGAAAGAACTGCTGAGCAGACTTCATCAAGTCGCTGTGTATCAGGCGACTCAAGTGATGTTGGACTCTGCAGCATCCTACATTCCAGAGTTCGCAGAAGTGTTTGAGGCTGCGGATCTTCAAATGTATTATCAGCTAGGTTTGCATGCACGCCGAGATTTGGAGTGGGCACCGACAGCCAAGCAAGGCTTAGAGATGGCTTTGTTACGTATGTTGGCGTTCCAAATAGATTCAGGCGCTAATAGCCAAGGGCAATCTCCAAAAAAAAAAGTTAGTATAAAAGCCCCTGAAGCAGTTACGCCCTCTGAGTCCCGCTCAGTCACTGAGGCTAAAAAGAACTCCACTGAGTCGACCCAAAGCCAAGAGGCTCCAGCAAAACCACACACCAGCACTAATGAATCAGACAACAGTGCCGTTGTTGATAAACCGCTGGGCGGTGTGACACAAGAGCAGACACAGCCAGATGAGCCACAACACAAAAACACACCAGTCAGCGAGAAGGTTAACAGCTCGGCAGATGACTTTGCTGGCTATGAACAATTCATTCAGCAAGATGATTCCGAGGAAGAAGGTTATTCGTCTTACTTGGCGGGGGATAGTGAGCAAGTTTCAACAACCTCTAAGCCAGTATCTCGTTCAGATAACAATCCAGTAGATAATAACCCAGTAAAGCGTTCTCCAAGTCAAAGTAATAATCGTGATGAAAGTGATAATGAAGCCTTGGCCAGTCTTCATTCCGCGTTAGGTTTGAGTTTTTCATCAAATTCTGAAGATACTCAAGATTCCACCGGTAATACTCAGCAACCTCCTGCCACTACACAAAAGCCGCCGGCTTTAGAAGGGGCTCAGCCTACTATTGAAGAGCGACAGGGTGAGGAGCGATCGTTAGTCATTGATAAGACTTTCGAGGATGACGCGCCGCAACCTAGTGATAATGCTAAACCGAGCCAAGAATCCCAAGCTGAGGCCGAAAGTTACGATAGTGATATTGAGCGGTTGATGCGGGCGAGCCAAGAGCTTGGCGATCATGAAGACAGTACGCACCAAGAAGCACCAGTGGTTCCAATGGAAGTGGCAGAAAAGGACGAAGAGCCAGAGTTTATCCCAGAACTTAATGTGCCAGAAGAGGCTATGGAGTGGGCAAATTTAGTCAAAAAGCTTGAATTAGATGGGAGTTACCACCAAATAGCACAGTCCAGTTGTGCGATTTGGACTTCGGGAGATGCTCTAACGTTAGAGTTATCACCTGAACAAGAAGTGCTGCTTACAGATGGCGCTAAAGCTAATGTAAAGCAGTCTTTAGAAGTGTTTCTTGGCAAGCCAGTGACTGTCGAGTGGCAGCTCAAAGTACCTAGCATAGAAACGCCAGCACAAATCTGGCAGCATCAAGCGAAGTTACGATTGCAAAAGGCATGTGAAGATTTAAATCAGCATCGTTTTAGTCAACAGCTTCAGCAACATTTTGGTGCTAAAATAGATCGACAAACAGTGACATATTTAAATGATTAGAGTGGTTAGCTCTGATTGGAACCATTAAAAGATTGAGGTAACGCCATGTTTGGTAAAGGTGGTTTGGGCAACATGATGAAACAAGCCCAGCAGATGCAAGAAAAGATGCAAAAAGCTCAAGAAGAAATCGCTAATATGGAAGTCACAGGCGAAGCTGGTGCAGGAATGGTTAAAGTCACCATGACTGGGCGCCATGACGTTAAGCGTGTGGAAATTGATTCGAGCTTGATGGATGATGAGAAGGAATTGCTTGAAGACTTAGTTGCCGCTGCGACGAATGCCGCTGTACGTAAGGTTGAAGAGGTGACTAAAGAGAAGATGGGTGGGGCTACTGAAGGGTTGAATTTGCCTCCAGGAATGAACCTACCGTTCTAAAAGCTTATTAAGACGCTCTTTTTGCTCAATTTCATTGTTAAAACTATGCTCGAGCCCTCATGTATTATTATACACTCAGCCTCTCCGCGTAGTTTTGCCTTGAACTTGAGCAAAAATAACTGTCTTTCTAAGCGTTTTAGTCGATACTTACTAAGTAGGAATATGTTAAAACCGTAATAATAATTTGTATCTCATCCACTCACTAAGAAGTTTATATGCAGTCTCCGTTGATTAAAAAGTTGGTTGATGCGTTTACCTGTTTGCCAGGAGTTGGGCCAAAATCGGCCCAGCGGATGGCTTATTACCTACTGGAGCGCAATCGCGACGGTGGCGAGCATTTATCTGGTGCTTTAGCAGAGGCCATGGCGGGCGTTCACCATTGCCAGCGCTGCCGTGACTTTACGGAGTCGGACTTGTGCGGAATTTGCCAGTCTGAACGCCGCGATAAGAACTTATTGTGTATCGTAGAAAGTCCAGCGGATGTAATTGCAATAGAGGCAACCGGTGGGTTTCAGGGAACTTACTTCGTGCTAATGGGACATTTGTCACCGTTAGACGGCATTGGCCCTGAAGATATTGGGCTCGATCAGCTTAAGAGGGTGATTGACTCTGAAGCTCCAGACGAGGTGATTTTAGCGACCAACTCAACAGTTGAGGGTGAGGCAACGGCGCACTTTATTGCCGAAATGCTTAAAGGAACTGGGACTCAGTTATCAAGAATTGCTTCTGGTGTCCCTTTGGGTGGCGAGCTTGAATATATCGATGGCGGCACTTTAATGCATTCTTTCTCAGGAAGAAAACCTTACTCGTCTTAATAACATACTCTTAATTTCTGTCAGTATCTTTTACAACACTCTTTATTTCGGTATATTGAATGTTGTGTGTTTTTTATACAGAGGTGCTGATTTGATGATTAAAACAAAAGAAATGATCGCACTGGGACTTATGATCTCAGTTTTGACGGCTTGCGGTGGTGGTGGCTCAGACGATTCTACAGAACCTGAACCGCCCATAAGCGAGGCACCAACATGGACCGCGGGTGTTTTTGAAGATGAAGACAACTTTAAAGACCGTTGTGAAAACCCTCGTTCAGGCAATGATATCAATGGCAACCCTTGGCCTGACCAAGCGGGGAGTCATTTGTATGAAAAGCACTGGCTTCGTTCATGGAGTAATAATACCTATCTTTGGTATGACGAAATACAGGATCAAAATCCTGCTAACTTTGGCCTTCCTACGGAATACTTTGACGTTTTAAAAACTGAAGAGTTGACGAGCTCTGGCGCTCAAAAAGATAATTTTCATTTTTTCCAAGACACAAATGAGTACCAGCAGAGAGTATCTTCTGGGGCATCGTCTGGTTATGGTGCTCGTTTTGCTATCCTTCAATCTGCTCCACCAAGAAAGATAGTTATCGCTTATACCGAGCCTAACTCTCCAGCGACAGGGCAGAGCTTAACCCGTGGTGCCGAGATTATTGAGGTTGATGGTGCTCAAGTTTCTAATGGCGATGCAAATACATTGAATGCGGGCTTATTCCCAGCGAATGATGGTGAAACGCATGAATTTGTGGTTCGTGATCTAGGCGCAACTAACACACGAACTATCACCATGACATCCGTTACGGTAACTTCAGATCCTGTACAGAATGAACAAGTATTTAACACGCCAAGTGGTAAAGTAGGCTACATGCAGTTCAACACCTTCGGCACGCGTATCGCTGAGCAAGAAATCATTGATGCTTTTGTCGACTTCTCTAATGAGGGGGTGCAGGATTTGGTCGTTGATCTCCGTTATAACGGCGGTGGGTTCCTGTTTATTTCTAGCCAACTCGCTTATATGGTTGCTGGCCAAGCGCAAACTCAAGGAAGGGTTTACGAAGAAACTGTCTGGAATGACAAGCATCCAAACATTAACCCAGTGACTGGTGAGGCTTTAGAGCCGACGCCTTTTTATAATGTCACCTCTGATGAAGCTACGGCTCCAGGTGGTACTTTACCTAGCGTTAACCTCAACCGCGTATTTGTATTGTCGACCTCGGGCACTTGCTCGGCGAGTGAAGCTTTTATCAACGGCTTACGCGGTATTGATGTTGAAGTCATACTTATAGGTGGTACAACGTGTGGTAAGCCTTACGGTTTCTATGCGACCGATAACTGTGGTACGACTTATTTCACCATTCAATTCCGTGGCGAAAATGAAAAGGGCTTCGGTCAGTATGCGGATGGTTTTGTTCCGTCCTCGACAGATAATGGTCAAGACTTTG
The DNA here is from genome assembly GCF_020005165.1 of Kangiella taiwanensis. Lineage (GTDB taxonomy): Bacteria > Pseudomonadota > Gammaproteobacteria > Enterobacterales > Kangiellaceae > Kangiella > Kangiella taiwanensis. Next base: position 68,712 of record NZ_JAHCLT010000002.1, on the reverse strand, counting down.
TTCGTGGTTGTACTGTGGCGGACGACTTTGATCACCTGCTAGGAGATCCTGATGAGGCGATGTTAGCCGCGGCATTAGAGTATCGTGATACCGGCAGTTGTCCCACAACGACTAAAGTGTCCAAGCGTCATTCTGCCAAAAGGTACATTTCAGATGATTCATTATTTAAATCTCAGCGCGTTCAGCAACGGTTATTCCTAGAGCAGAACCGAATCATGAATACGCCTAAGGAGTTAAAGCAATGAAACTAGGACTAATTCTTAGCATCGGGGTGATATTCGGGCTTATGGGTTGTAAGACTACGGAGTGGAGTGACGAAGCCGTTCCCGCGGTGGTCGTAAACTTTAATTCGGAAGCGAAAGAAGAGATTGCAGGCATCATCAATCAGGTGATGCCAGGCGCAAACGTTAAGTTGGCCCAAGATATCTTCAGCAATGACCACCGGTTATTTATTCAGAAGCAAGCGATGATAGTCGATGGTAATCCGGTTCAAGGGCGAATTACCGAAATGCCAAGAAAGTTTGAGTTACATCATTTAGAGGACACCTGTTTTTTAGTTGATGATAAGACGAAAGACGCTTACTTGTTAAGTTTGGTTCAGTGTAAGCCTAAGTAATCAGCCTCAGAACCAACTTAATTATTGAAAGCCAGCCCGCTTGGTAAAACAGGTCGGCTGGCTTTTTCATGAATAGCGTATTTTTGCTATTGAAATCTAAAGCTGTGCCCCCACTTTTTTATCATCGTGGTAACTATGTGTGAAAAGACTATGACGGAAACAGCTACTAAACAAAAACATGCCTTTCAAACTGAAGTGAAGCAACTTTTGCACTTGATGGTGCACTCGTTGTATTCCAATAAAGAAATCTTTCTTCGAGAGCTCATTTCGAACGCGGCTGATGCTGCTGATAAGTTGCGCTTTAAAGCATTAAAAGATAGCAGCTTATATGGCGATGAAACCGAGTTAGCAATTCGTATTACGACTGATAAAGACGCCAAAACCATTACCATTTCAGACAACGGTATTGGTATGACCGAGCAAGAAGTCATTAATAATCTAGGGACTATCGCTAAATCGGGTACAGCGGACTTTTTGCAACAACTAACGGGTGATCAGAAAAAAGACTCAAAACTGATTGGTCAGTTTGGTGTAGGTTTTTATTCAGCTTTTATCGTTGCAGATAAAGTCACAGTGACAACACGTGGAGCTGGCGCAGGTATCAATGAAGCCGTCATTTGGGAATCTGCCGGTGACGGTGAGTTCACTATTGAGCAAACAGAAAAAGAGTCTCGAGGTACTGATATTACGCTTCACTTGAAAGAAGGTGAAGAAGAGTTTCTTGAGGAAATGCGTCTACGCAATGTTATCAGTAAGTACTCAGATCACATCTCCTTGCCTGTAGAAATGAAGAAAATGGCACCTGATGAAGAAGGCTCTGATGCCAGTGAGTTTGAGGCTGTAAATAAAGCCACTGCGTTGTGGACTCGTGCAAAAGCGGACATCTCGGATGAAGAGTATCAAGAGTTCTATAAACATATTTCACATGACTTTCAGGAACCCTTAACTTGGAGCCATAATCAGGTAGAAGGTACCCAAGAGTACACCAGTTTGCTGTATATCCCATCAAAAGCACCTTTTGATTTATGGAATCGAGATCGCGTGCGTGGTGTAAAACTATACGTTCAACGTGTCTTTATCATGGATGATGCTGAACAGTTCTTGCCCGTTTACTTAAGATTTGTTCGTGGCTTGTTGGATTCAAACGATTTGCCATTGAATGTTTCAAGAGAAATTTTGCAAGACTCTAAAGTAACCCAGTCATTGCGTAGCGCTACCGTTTCTCGAATTTTGAAAATGCTAGAGCAGTTGGCGAAGAAAGATAAGGAAAAATATCAACAATTTTGGGATGAGTTTGGTCAAGTACTAAAAGAAGGTTCTGGCGAAGATTTTGCCAATAAGGAAAAAATCGCTAAATTATTCCGTTTCAGTTCGACGCATACTGATGAAAAGGCTCAAACGGTCTCGCTTGATGATTACATTGAGCGTATGAAGCCTGAGCAAGAGAAAATCTATTATATTGCTACGGATAGCTTCTTGGCGGCTAAAAATAGCCCGCATTTAGAGATTTTCCGCAAAAAAGGTATTGAAGTTTTACTGATGCACGACCGAATCGACGAGTGGACTATCTCACACTTGAACGAATACGAAGGTAAGCAGTTTGTTTCAGTGACTCAGGGCGACTTAAACTTAGGTAATCTTGAAGACGCTGAAGATAAAAAAGCACAAGAGAAGGCATCAGCAGAGCATAAAGACTTTGTTGAGCGCGTTAAGTCTGCGTTAGGCGATAAAGTGGCGGATGTGAAAGTGACTATGCGCTTAACTGATACGCCGGCTTGTATTGTGGCTGGTGAGGGTGAAATGCCACTGCAGATGGTAAAAATGCTCCAAGCTGCGGGGCAGGAAGTGCCTGATGTGAAGCCTGTGTTCGAAATTAATCCTGAGCATGCACTGATCAGTTTAGTCGAAAAAGAGCAAAGTGACGAGCAGTTTGCCGAATGGGTAGACGTTTTGTTTGACCAAGCACTATTGGCGGAACAAGGACAGCTTGATGATCCTGCGAGTTTCGCTAGTAAGCTTAATAAGCTCTTGTTAAAATTAGCGCATTAAGTCAGCGAATAGCCGCCCTTGAGGCGGCTTTTTTATGAAAGCATTTTTATCCAGTAAGTTATTCAAAGTGTTATTCGCACTTGGTGTCATCGTTATTGCCATTGGCTCAGTCATGCCAGGTAAACAGCTTCCTAGCAGCTTACCTTGGGACAAAGCGTTGCATTTTGTTGGCTATTTCGGCCTAGGCTTTCTTGCGAGAATGGGGTCGGATCGACGTCCTGCATGGCTTTTGATGGTGGCATGTATCGTATTTTCGCTAGCTATTGAGATTGCTCAAATGTTTATTCCTAACCGTGGTTTTGAGTGGCAAGATCTTGTGGCTAACGCGTTAGGCGTGGTCAGTGGTGTTTTAGTCGGTATTTTGGGCAAAAAGCTATTAATCACTCATACTAAAGCGTAACTTCCAACCAGTTAATTTTTCGAGCAAAATCTTCCTAATATGCCCGTATTTCGGTATTTTTTACTTGAGATACTGGGCTATTCCAAGTATCTTTAGCGCCTACAAAGTCAATATTTACACATAAGGCTAGGAGACTTCGCTCATGCGAATTATTTTGTTGGGTGCACCAGGCGCAGGTAAAGGCACTCAAGCGCAATTTATCAAAGAAAAATACGGTATTCCTCAAATCTCAACAGGCGACATGCTAAGAGCAGCGGTTAAAGCCGGTACAGAGATGGGCCTCCAAGCTAAAAAGAAGATGGATGCAGGTGAGTTAGTGTCTGACGACATTATTATCGGCATCGTAAAAGAGCGTGTTAAAGAGTCGGATTGTGAAAACGGTTATTTACTTGATGGTTTCCCTCGCACAATCCCTCAAGCAGACGCAATGCGAGAAAACAGCATTGATGTTGATTATGTGGTTGAGATTGATGTTGAGCACGAAGAGATTGTAAAACGTCTAAGCGGGCGACGCGTACACCCCGAGTCTGGCCGCGTGTATCATGTGACCTATAACCCGCCGAAGGAAGAAGGTAAGGATGATGTAACAGGCGAACCTTTGATTCAGCGTGACGATGACCAAGAAGATACTATCCGTCGCCGTTTGGCTGTTTACGAAGACCAGACGCGTCCGTTAGTTGATTATTACTCTAACTGGGCGGAGCAAGAGCCGCAAAAAGCACCGCAATATGTCAGTGTGAAAGGCGTGGGTTCTGTTGAAAGTATCCGTGACGCTATTTTTGCTGGTTTAGAGCAGTAACTTAGTCAGCACGATTCACGAAATAATATTCATAAAGCGAGAAAAAATTTGAAGAAACAAGGTGTATTGCTGTGTAATTTAGGTACTCCAGACGAGCCAACGCCACAGGCGGTTCGTCGTTATCTTTCCGAGTTTCTTCATGACAAGCGCGTTGTTTCTATTTCTCGCTGGGTGTGGTGCTTAATTCTCCATGGCATCATTTTGCGGATTAGACCTGCGAGGGTTGCCAAAGCCTACAAAAAGATCTGGCTAAAGGAAGGTTCTCCTTTATTGGTGATCACGCAAAAACAGCGTCAGAAACTTCAAAACGAAATCAATGAACGCTTCGTTGATCAACGTTATGGCAAGCATGTACCGGTCGAGATTGCCATGGCTTATGGCAATCCATCCATTCCAAATGCCTTGCAGGCCCTCAAAAACCAAGGGTGTGAGCGTATTATTGTTTTGCCACTGTACCCACAGTACTCTTCAGCGACCACTGCATCAATATTTGACCGGGTAGCAAAGCATTTTAAGAATGAATTCTATGTACCTGAAATTAGCTATGTTGGGGACTATCATGATCATCCTCACTACATTCACTCGTTGGTTCGGTCGGTAGAGCGTTTTCGTGAGCAACACGGTTCTGCACAAAAGCTCCTTTTTTCATTTCATGGCGTTCCAGAGCGCTTTAGTGTTAAAGGTGACCCCTATGAAGCTCAATGCCGCAAGACAGCAGAGTTAGTGGTTAAAGAGTTAGGTCTGACCGAGGAAGAGTTTGCTGTTTCATTTCAATCACGATTTGGCAAAGAAGAGTGGGTTAAACCTTATACCGATGAATTATTGACGGGTTGGGCTAAAGATGGTGTCGAGTCGGTTCAAGTCATCAGCCCAGCGTTCAGCTCTGATTGCTTAGAAACTCTTGAAGAGTTGGCGATTGAGAATCGAGACACATTTATTGAAAATGGCGGTAAAGAATACCAGTACATTCCTGCATTGAATGATGACCGTGGCCATATTGAGTTGATGCTCCAGCTTATTGAGCAGCGTTTGCTTAAATAATTGCTGAAGCGAGAGCACTGTGTCGAGCAATTCAGAGTCGTTTAATCTTAATGACCTATTTTCTTCGGAAGGTCCTCTCTCCAAAATTTTTACTGGGTTTAAGCAGCGGGTTGAGCAACTTGAGATGGCGCAAGCCATTGAGTCAGCCTTAGAAGCTGACGAATCGATTTGTATAGAGGCCGGAACTGGTACTGGCAAAACCTTTGGTTACTTAGTCCCTGCGCTCAAGGCGTGGTATCTCAACGATAAGAAAGTTATTGTCTCAACGGGCACTAAAAACCTTCAGGATCAGTTATTTTACCGTGATCTGCCCAATATGCGTGATGCTCTCACAGTCTCACCCAAAACAGCGTTACTCAAAGGTCGTAATAATTACTTATGTACCTACCGTATGGATCAAAGTCTTGACTCTGGTCAATTCCAGAGCCGTAGCATGGTCGATACTCTGGCGAAGGTAAAAGCATGGGCGGGGCAAACAAAAAGCGGTGATTTGACTCAATGCAAAGACCTAGCTGATAACGATCCTCTTTGGCCATACGTGACATCTACTAACGATAACTGCTTAGGTGTAGAGTGCCCAGATTTCGCTGACTGCTATGTGGCTAAAGCTCGGCAAAAAGCCACTGCTGCGGATGTTGTGATTGTTAATCATCACCTCTTGTTGGCCGACATGGTGCTAAAAGATGATGGGTTTGGTGAGCTGCTTCCCGATGCTGATACGGTTATTGTCGATGAGGCGCATCAACTCACGGATATTGCTCATGCATTTTATGGGCAACGTTTAACCAGCCGCCAGTTGATGGAGCTGTGTAGAGATACTGAGCTAGAAGCTCTAACCACAGCTAAAGATGATCGTCAGTTAAGCGTTGCCGTTCGCCGAGTTGAAGGGGCGGTTAATGAAGTACGCTTGGAACTGGGTGAGGCGGGCAAAAAAATTAACTGGCAATTGATTGCAACACCTAAGCTTCAGTCAGTTTTAAAAGAGTTAGAAAAAGAAGTCACTGCACTGTGTGAGAGGCTAGAGCGGCATGCCAGCCGTTCGAAAGGCCTAGATAGTTGTCACCGTCGTTGCGAGGAGTCTTTACAAGCATTGGCCTTGTTTAATAGTACTTTTAATCAGGATGCTAGCGAGAAGGCTTATGAGGCAGTACGCTGGGTTGAGACCTATCGTAATGGATTCGCGGTACTTGAAACGCCATTGAATGTTTCAGAATCTTTCTCAAGAAGTCGTAATGAACACGCTGCAAGAAGCTGGATTTTCACGTCGGCAACTTTGACCCAAGCAGATGACTTTAGCTTATTCAAAGAGGAACTGGGGCTAGAGAAAGCTAAGGACCTAGTGTTACCGAGTCCATTCAATTATGGACAACAAGCCATTCTTCATATTCCCAGACATTTGCCCGATCCCCGAGACAGAGAGTATGTAGACCGCTGGCAGAGACAAGTTCTACCCTTAGTTGAAGCTAATGCGGGCGGTACTTTTGTCCTATTCACAAGCTATGCAGCTTTGAATAAGGTTAAAGATTTATGGAAGGAGAAGCTCGATAACAAAACAGTATTTGCTCAGGGCGACTTACCTAAAAATGAACTGATAGAACAGTTTCGAGACGCTGGTGATGCGGTTTTATTGGCAACTTCAAGCTTTTGGGAAGGGGTGGATGTTAAAGGAACTGCACTGAGCTTAGTGATTATTGATAAACTGCCTTTCTCGGCGCCCGATGAGCCACTTATCGAGGCTAAAATTCAAGCAGCTCGAAAGTCTGGTAAGAATCCTTTTTTTGACATCCAAATTCCAGAAGCCATTATTGCTTTGAAGCAGGGGGCAGGGCGCTTAATTCGTGACTATGATGATAAAGGCGTACTTGTGCTTTGTGATCCGCGACTTATTGCCAATAAATATGGGCAAAAGTTTCTGCAAAGCTTGCCACCGATGAAGCGAACCCGTGAGCAGCAAGTTGTGATAGAATTTTTACACCAGTTATCTCAAGACATACAAACCGACGATTAAGGTCATGCCAAACTTATTAGTTATTGATACAGCTACAGAAGCCTGCTCCGTCGCCCTTTTGCTTGATGGGGTTGCCTATACGCAATCAAAGGTTGCACCTCGTGAGCATGGTGAGTTGATATTGCCAATGGTCGATCAGGTACTATCTGATGCGGACGTTACTTTGCAGCAACTCGATGCCATTGTTTACGGACAGGGCCCAGGTGCGTTTACAGGGCTGAGAATTTGCATCAGTGTCGTACAAGGACTGGCATTTGGCGCTGATTTACCGGTAATAGGGGTATCGAGTCTACAGGCCATGGCACAGGCGGCTTATGAAACACTCGGCGCTGAGCATGTACTGAGCGCGATTGATGCTCGTATGGGAGAGGTTTATTGGGGAGAATACAGCGTTAATGCTAATGGTGTGATGCACTTGGTTGGGACTGAAAAAGTGTGTGCGCCGAATCTTGTCACAATTTCAAGTGCTGATTCGTCTAAAATATACAGTGCGGTAGGAACAGGATGGAAAACCTATGCCAAAGAGCTGGCTGAGACGCTTAATTTGCCCACTGTGATATATAAAGAGCCGCTTTACCCCTCTGCGGAGGCTATGTTGCCTATGGCTTTAGAGTTATATAACCAAGGCAATACTTTTTCAGCCGAACAGGCAGTTCCTGTTTATCTTAGAGATAATGTGGCCAAAAAAGCTCAACATTAGCGATTGTCGTTCTTGAGTGATCTTGCGAAATGTTCAGCTTAAATTCACTAACAATGACTTAGAATGTTTGCTATATCATTTAGATAGAGCTCGAGCGTTACTTTGAAGGAGATTTCTAATGGGTAAGTTTTTAAGGTTAACATTGGCTGTGTTAGGAGCTACTTTGGTGGCAGCCTGCGCCAGCACACCTCAACAAATTGCCTTTGATGATGCACAAAATTTAAATTTTACACGTGTAGCACAGAACCCCGAAGCTTTTACAAAACAAGAAGTCCGGTGGGGTGGTATCGTAGCACGTGTGGAAAATCTTGAAAAAGACACTTTGATCGAAATCGTTAATTTGCCACTTGGACGCCAAGCGAGACCTGTGGCGAGCCAAGAAACTGGCGGACGTTTCATCGCTCGTGTTCCTGGCTTTCTTGACCCTATGATATATAAACAAGGCAAAGAAATTACTGTGGTAGGTATGTTAGCTGAACCAATGCCCGGTAAGGTCGGTGAACACAAGATAAATTTCCCGGTGGTAGATACCCGAGGTCATCAGCTTTGGGCTGAACGACCTAATTATGAATATGTTGAAGTCTATTCAGCTTGGGACCCTTATTGGTTCTATCACCGTCCTTACTATTGGCCATATCATTATCGGTATCGTGTGATTCGCCATGACTATCGACATGATCGCAGGCGTGATTTGAATGGTGAAGCTTTAAATCCGAATACCGAAAATTATCGAGGTGTGCCTTCTGAGCCTAGAGTGCAAAGGAAGTCGCCGACTTCAAAGCCACCAGTAAACTCTCGAAGCTCAGGTGACCAAATTTTAAAGCAGAAGTAATGATGATATGAAAAAAGGAGCCTTGTGGCTCCTTTTTTCATCTAGTGTTTATTCTGGCTTGTCATGGCCATAAAACTTAATGTTACGTTTAATTCTGTCTCGTCCATTCGACTTCCGCCAACGATTTGTATCACGTAATGAGTAAACACAACCGCAGTATTCTTGCTGATAAAATTCTTCACGCTTTGATATCTCAATCATGCGCTGCGCACCGCCTTTTTTGCGCCAATTAAATGTCCAATACCTAACATCATCATAGCGATTAGCAGCTCGAACCCCGCAGTCGTTAATTTGCTCCATATTTTTCCAACGTGAGATTCCAAGAGTGCTGGTGATTAAGTCAAAGCCATTTTCGGCTGCGTAGAGCGCAGTTCGTTCGAAACGCATATCAAAGCATACTGTACAACGCGCACCACGCTCAGGCTCGTCTTCTAGCCCTTTAACGCGTTCAAACCAGTTATCCTTGTCATAGTCAGCATCGATAAACTCAATGCCTAACTTGTCACAAAAACGCTTGTTTTCGTTTTTGCGGATTTCGTACTCTTCTATAGGATGAATGTTTGGGTTGTAGAAAAAGACCGTTTGTTGAATACCTGAGGCATGCACTGCTTCCATAACCTCTGCTGCACAAGGCGCGCAACAAGAGTGCATCAGTATCTTGTCTTCGCCGTGTGGCGTTTCGAGTACTGGGCGTTCATAATGGTCAACAGAATAAGGGTTCACGCTAAACTCCAAGAGTGCTTCACTCATGCTTTATAAATGTACTATACAGGCGTAATGGTAAACTGATGCTTCATAAGTGGCAAGCCTATCAATCATTGGCTTTGCGCATATTCGATGGCGAATTTAGAACGCCTGATAAATCTAAACAATAATAATATTGCAGCAATTGATAAACCAACAATAATGCCTATCCAAAAACCTTCGACTTTAAGTCCTTGTTTTTCTGCTAAATAATAGCCTATAGGAAAGCCGAATATCCAATAAGCGATGGCCATGTATATCATAGGAATAGTGGTATCTTTCATACCCCGTAGGGCGCCAGCGCTGTTGATTTGTAGTCCATCCGAGAACTGGAAAATAGCGGCTAGGAATATTAAGCTCGCTGCTAGGTTAATCAGTTCAGTGTTATCTGTGTAAAAGCCAACAAAGTCATGCCGGAACAGCAACATTAGAGTGACCGACGTGGCCTGGAAGATCACGCTGAGTCCTATACCACAGAAGCCTGCAAGGCGCATTTGGCGGAAATCTTGTTTACCACGCCAAAAACCAACACGTGCTGTAATTGCTACCGATAGCCCCAGTGGCACCATAAAGGCTACAGTGGCGATATTCATGGCAATCTGGTGGGCACCAGTCAGATCGACGCCATAACGCGCCACCATGATACCAATCATACCGAAAAGCCCAACTTCCATGAGCATGCCTACCGCGATAGGGCTACCCACAGTAAAGTATTCTTTGATGAGGGTCATACTCGGCCAGCTAAGGTTTTTGAAAATATCTAAGTGTTCATAGCGGCGATTTTTGTAAGTATAGATAAGTAAAAATAGGAACAGCAGGGTCCAAACAAGGCTGGTCGCATAACCCACACCCACAGCGCCCATGGCTGGCAACCCTAACCCACCATAGATAAACCAAGTGTTAAACACAATATTAAAGGGGATCACTAAGAATGAACATATCATGATCGCCTTCGTCGAGAAGAGACCTTCGTTGCATGCGCGTAGTGATAAAAATAAGAAGGCTGGAATAGCACCCCAGCTCAAAGCTGTTAGATAATCTGCGGTCAATCCTGCGATATCTGGCGTGACTCCCATAAGGAGCAATGGAGTCTCCATATTACGAAGAATAAAAAAAGTGACTAAGCCAAAAGCCACACCAACAACCATGCCCATCTGGAAGGTTTTGCCGATCTGTTTGAATTGTCCTTGTCCGTTGAAGTGCGACACCATTGGGTTAAGGGCGAAACTTAAGCCAAGGTATAACGCAAAAATGATCATAAAGGTGTTGGCGCCAGTACCAACAGCAGCCAGTGCGTGTTTACTGTAATTACCTGCCATTAGCGTATCGACAACGCCCAAAGTCATTTGTGCTAATTGAGCCAATATCGCAGGAATGGCAACTTTTATCAGAGCGCTACTTTCTTCACCAATTTGGCGTAACGAGTGTTTTTCCATAAAGTTGATCTTCGTAGACTAGCTTGCTTGGCGATTTAGCGATAAAGCGCCAAGTGCGATACCGTGAGTTAGGAATTCTCCTAAAGGGAGTCGGGGCAGTTCTTCTAAGTCGCTTTTGCTTAACTGGTGCTTTTGATTTAGTTTCTGAAAAGCACCTTCTAACCCCTTAGGGAACTGAAAGTAAACACCGTTAATAAAAGTTAACAGTGCTTGCTCATGCTCAAAGTATGCAATTCGAGCTAATGGGTTGAGGTGGATGCCTTCGGTCAGTGCGATTTCTGACAACTCTTGTGATTTTGGCAAATCTACCGTATCCAGCATTTCAGGATACTTTAAATCGGTCACCGTCTTGCCTGCGGCAATCAACAGCTCACGGCGGTTGAGGAGGGTTTTTAACTCACCTAGCGCCCAGTCAGGCATTTCTGAGTGAAGTGCTCCAAACGCATGATACTTTTTTAGTTTCCCGCCATCTTGCCATAAGCTATCGAACTCAAGCGAGGCTGAGTTTAGTACAGAGTCCAGAATCGAACCAATATTAGGCGCTCTAAAGCCGATGGAGTAGGTTATGCTGTTGTCCACTGAAACGCCCCAATGTGGTGTATTTGGGGGGATGTATAACACATCACCTGGATTTACAATCACATCTATCGTTGCTTCGAAGGGTTCTACTTGAGCAATTTGAGGGTGCGGGTTGATGGTGCTAACTTTTTGGCCTTGATAGCCTACTCGCCAGCGTCTTTGACCTTGCCCTTGCACCAAAAATACATCGTATTTATCCAAGTGAGGGCCGACGCCACCATTTTCTGTGGCAAAAGACACCATGATGTCATCCAGCCGCCAGCGAGGAAGAAAATTACAAGCCTTAATCAGTTCCTGCAGAGGCGGGTGGAAATAATCTAATGATTGAACCAGTAACGTCCAGTTGGCATCACCCAGATCTTCAAACGCAGACTCTTCAAGAGGACCATGCGATAGCTGCCAACGCTGTTGATTCGCATTATGTTGAATTAGGCGAGACTCAATATCATCATCAAGACTATACCCGGCTAACTCTTCAGGAGTGATTAGCGCAGGATCGTCAGCAAAGCCACCCCTTATTAAGAGTGGTTTTTTTTGCCAATAGTCCGAAAGAAACTCTTCCGGACTCATATCGCCGAGCATGCTGGACTGAATCTGCGCTACTTTAACCATAATACCGTCTGACTATTACTGAGTAATCAAGCGTTAATTTAAATCGCCTTTGCTTGCGCGACAGCGTTACCAATATAGGTTGCTGGAGTTAGCTGCTTCAAGCGGTCTTTTTCTTCCTGAGGAAGTTCTAAACTATCGATAAACGCCTTTAAGTCTTCTTGAGTCACGCGCTTACCACGAGTTAACTCTTTTAATTTCTCGTAAGGGTTTGGAATCGCATAGCGACGCATAACCGTTTGGATTGGCTCGGCTAAAAGCTCCCAGTTAGCGTTTAATTCGTCAAGCAATGACTGCTCATTGACTTCCAACTTAGAAATGCCTTTCAAGGTTGCCTGATAAGCAATCACACTATGAGCAAAGCCTACGCCTAGAACACGTTGAACTGTTGAATCTGACAGATCGCGCTGCCAACGAGAAATAGGCAGTTTCATGGCCAAATGATCAAATAAAGCGTTTGCAATACCTAGGTTTCCTTCCGAGTTTTCGAAGTCGATAGGGTTGACCTTGTGTGGCATGGTCGAAGAGCCAATTTCACCAGCAATGGTTTTTTGTTTGAAATGGCCCAGCGCGATGTAGCCCCAAACATCACGATCAAAATCGATAATAATGGTGTTATAACGTGCAATGGCATCAAATAGTTCGGCCATGTAGTCGTGTGGCTCAATCTGGGTGGTATAAGCGTTCCAAGTTAAACCCAGTGAGGTTACGAACTTTTCTGCGAAGCTTTGCCAGTCGAATTCAGGATAAGCTGACAGATGCGCATTGTAGTTGCCGACTGCGCCATTAATCTTACCTAAAACTTCTTGTCCTTCGATTTGCTTTAACTGACGCTCTAGACGGTAAACCACATTGGCCATCTCTTTACCCATGGTCGAAGGAGAGGCTGGTTGGCCATGAGTACGTGACATCATCGGAATGTCTACAAACTGCCCCGCTAAGTCGCGAATAGCACTGACTACTTGCTTTTGGGAATCGATTAACGCTTCGGTGCCTTCTTTTAGCATTAAGGCATAGGAGAGGTTGTTAATATCTTCTGAAGTACAAGCAAAGTGAATGAATTCACTGACTTTGGCAACTTCTTGATTACTTTCAACTTGTTCTTTAAGGAAGTACTCAACCGCTTTTACGTCGTGGTTAGTTGTGCGCTCGATTTCCTTAATGCGCGCAGCATTCTCTTCTGAAAAATTCGCTACAATCGCGTCAAGCAATTGGTTTGCTTCAGCCGAGAACTCAGGAACCTCTTTAATTTCAGCGGCTTGGGACAAGGCCTGCAACCAGCGAACTTCAACCGTTACGCGGTATTTTAAAAGGCCATATTCACTAAAAATTGGACGTAAGTCAGCGGCTTTTGAACCGTAACGACCATCGACAGGAGAAATTGCAGTTAAAGCGGAAAGTTGCATCGTCATACCTAATCCGTAAAAGCTTAATTGATCAGTACATAGTGTACAGTACATTTAAGGGGCTGATCATACCTTAACTGCCTGCTTTTAGCACCTTCTGTCATAAGAAAAGTATTGATGTGATGCATAAAAAAAGCCAGTTTGAACTGGCTTTTTAAGGTGACTGTCCGCTGACTTAGTTAACGATCAATATCGAATACATCGAGAATCATTCGTGTCCCTTCCATCACGCGAATGATTTTGCCTTCGAGCTCAATAATTTTGCTGCCAACTGGACCAACAGGGAGTCGCTCTCTAAGCTCATAGGGAATATCGTGAGCGTGCCTGTATATATCTATCGGTAAAACCTCCCCACGTTGCACCTTCATTTGCCAGCCCGGAGGTAACTCTCCAGTGCGCTCGTATTTCTTTTGTAAACCCTTAGGAATCGTTGTTCGTCCAGAGTCATAACGATGACGGTAGTAGTAATCTTGAATCAAATCGTGTTCATCACCTGAAAAGCGATGATCGCGTTCTGGCTTTGAACTTTTCTCAGCGTGTTGCTGCGCGTGCTGAGGTTTGCCTTTATGGCCTTTGCTATTGTCGTTTTTAGCCCATGCTAGCGGACTACTTAATGTCACAATCACAGCGATGCTGGTTAATGTTATCAATTGGTTTTTCATACTATTTCCCCTAATTGTTCTATAGCGTTATAACACATATTATTATAAGCGTACTGAATATCGACTGAATAAGATAAGCCTCACATTCTTTATGGGCTGTGTTATAATCAGCCGCCGATTTTCGGAGGAATGCGTCCAAAGTACACTAACTGTGTACGAAAAGTAGCCAAATCACTTGAGTTGATAGCAAAAGGTGGTTAACCGGCTCTCAACATTTCTTCGCAAGAGACTGAATTTACATTACATTGAGGAATATAGCGTGTTAGAAGCATACAGAAAACATGTAGCAGAACGTGCTGAGCAAGGTATTCCACCTTTGCCTTTGAGCGCCGAGCAAGTCAATGAGCTTGTTGAATTATTGAAAAATCCACCAGCAGGTGAAGAAGAGTTTTTAGTCGAACTATTAACTGATCGTGTACCTCCTGGTGTTGATGAAGCTGCTTATGTCAAGGCAGGCTTTTTAGCGGCGATTGCGAAGGGCGAGGCAGAGTCTCCATTAGTGGATAAAGAACACGCTGTTAAGCTTCTTGGTACCATGTTGGGCGGTTATAACATCGCGACATTGGTTGAGCTGTTAGACAATAAAGAATTGAGCCTTTTGGCCGGTGAAAAGCTAAAAGATACGTTATTGATGTTTGACGCTTTCCATGATGTTGCTGAGAAAGCTGATGCGGGCAATGAAGTTGCTAAAGACGTTATTAAGTCATGGGCAGAAGGTGAATGGTTCACGAAAAAGCCTAAACTTGATGAAAAAATCACGCTAACAGTTTTTAAAGTTCCTGGTGAGACTAACACAGATGATCTGTCACCAGCGCAAGACGCATGGTCTCGTCCTGATATCCCATTGCACTCATTAGCGATGTTGAAAAACTCTCGTGAAGGTATTAATCCTGATAAAGAGGGTGAAATTGGTCCTATCAGCACCATTGAAAAGTTAGAAGAGAAAGGTCATCCAATCGTTTACGTTGGTGACGTTGTGGGTACCGGTTCTTCTCGTAAATCTGCGACAAACTCTGTGTTGTGGCTAATGGGTAACGATATTCCTCACGTTCCAAACAAGCGTGCAGGAGGTTTCTGTTTCGGTAATAACATCGCTCCTATCTTCTACAACACGATGAAAGACGCTGGTGCGATGCCGGTTGAGCTTGACGTGTCAAAAATGGAGATGGGCGACGTCATCGATTTTTACCCATATGAAGGTAAAGTCACCAAAAACGGTGAAGTGATTGCTGAGTTTGAATACGGTAGCAAAGTTATCTTTGACGAAGTTCAAGCGGGCGGTCGTATCCCATTAATCATTGGGCGTGGTTTAACTGAGCGCGCTCGTGAATACTTAGGTTTAGAAGCGACTGATTTATTCCGTAATGCAGAAGAAGTTAGCGACTCAGGCAAAGGCTATACATTAGCGCAAAAGATGGTTGGCCGTGCTTGTGGTGTTGAAGGTGTTCGTGCGGGTCAGTACTGTGTACCTAAAATGACTACTGTTGGTTCGCAGGATACTACGGGTCCTATGACACGTGATGAGCTTAAAGATTTAGCGTGTTTAGGTTTCTCTGCAGACTTAGTGATGCAGTCATTCTGTCACACCGCTGCGTATCCAAAGCCAGTAGATGTCGACACTCAGCATACGCTTCCTGATTTCATCATGAACCGTGGTGGCGTTTCGTTGCGTCCAGGCGACGGAATTATTCACAGCTGGTTAAACCGCATGTTACTTCCTGACACGGTTGGTACTGGTGGTGACTCGCATACACGTTTCCCTCTCGGTATTTCTTTCCCAGCAGGTTCAGGCTTAGTTGCCTTCGCAGCTGCTACAGGCGTTATGCCATTGGATATGCCTGAGTCAGTTTTGGTACGCTTCAAAGGTAAGCGTCAACCAGGCATTACTTTGCGTGACCTGGTCCATGCGATTCCTTACCAAGCAATTCAAGATGGCCACTTAACGGTGGAGAAAGCGGGCAAGAAGAATATCTTCTCTGGTCGTATTCTTGAGATTGAAGGTCTTGAAGATTTAACTGCAGAGCAAGCGTTTGAGTTGTCTGATGCATCTGCTGAGCGTTCTGCTGCAGGCTGTACGATTAAGTTAAGCGAAGAGTCAGTTGCTGAATATCTTGAATCGAACATCGTCCTACTGAAGTGGATGATTTCAAACGGTTATGGTGATGAGCGTACGCTATCACGTCGTATTGAAAAGATGCAAGAGTGGTTGGATAACCCAAGTCTGTTATCTGCTGATGCTGATGCTGAGTACACTGAAGTTATCGAAATTGATATGGATAACTTAAAAGAACCTGTGCTGTGTGCGCCAAACGATCCTGACGATGCTCGCTTGTTGAGTGAAGTCGCTGGCGACAAAATTGATGAGGTTTTCATTGGTTCTTGTATGACTAACATTGGTCACTTCCGTGCGGCAGCTAAATTACTTGAAGATGTAGAAGCGGGTACATTAGCTACACGCCTATGGATTGCTCCGCCAACTAAGATGGACGAGCACCAGTTGATGGAAGAAGGGCACTACAATACGTTTGGTCGTTCTGGAGCCCGCCTTGAAATGCCTGGCTGCTCATTGTGCATGGGTAACCAAGCACGTGTTGCTCCTAAGTCTACGGTAGTTTCAACTTCAACTCGTAACTTCCCGAACCGCTTAGGTCAGGGTGCGAACGTGTACTTGGCTTCTGCTGAGTTGGCGTCTGTGGCAGCTGTGATTGGTAAATTGCCAACAGTTGAAGAGTACATGGAGTATGCAAACAAGATTGATTCAATGGCGGATGATATCTACGTTTATATGAATTTCCATCAGATGGAAGAGTATAAACAACAAGCGAACAAAGTAACTATCCCTGTCGCAAACCAAGTGACAGTTGGTTCTTAGTTCTAGTGTCATAAAAAGGCCCGCATAATGCGGGCTTTTTTGTGCGTCACTTAAACCTACTTATGAAGTTATTTGTTAGTCGATCGTTTTGAGTATTGGTCAAGGCGTACAACTTTTGGATCTTTATTGTTGGAGCCTTCGAAATGATCAAAGTATTTTTCTTCCATTTGTTCTAATGAAATAGGGGGATCAAAGTAAAAACCTTGGAAGAGGCTACAGCGCTCTTTGACTAAGTACTGTAATTGATCTTTAGTTTCTACGCCTTCTGCAATCACTTCTAAGCCCATATCTAGGCTCATGCCAATAACGGTTCTGATGATGGTTTCGCTATCCGGATCGCCTGGTACATCTTTAACAAACGAGCGGTCAATTTTAAGCTTGTCTAGAGGTAACTTTTTTAAATAAGTTAAGGAAGAGTACCCTGTCCCGAAGTCATCAATTGATAACCTGACTCCAAGTTTTTTTAATTCGTTTAAGACATCAACAGACACGCGAGCTTCATGCAGTAAGACCGTTTCTGTAACTTCTAGCTCTAACAGCTGTGGTGGAATTTTTGTTTGATCTAGGAGTTTCTGAATATAGTTGACTAGATCTGAGTTGCGTATTTGTACCGCTGATAAATTCACTGTAATAAAAGGAGAGTGTCCATACTGTTCAAGCCAGTGTTTAATTTGGTAACAGACTTGCTTCAACACCCACTCGCCGATGGGAATAATTAGGTGGTTTTCTTCAGCGATCGGAATGAACTCTGCTGGAGAAATAATGCCTTCGGTAGGGTGGCTCCAGCGAAGTAGTGCCTCGGCTCCAATAAATTTATCGCCTTCTTGAGTAACTTGGGGCTGATAACGAATGATAAAGCGGGACTCAGCTAAAGCTTTGCGTAGCTCTTTCTCAAGCACATGCTTCCTCACTACCGCCTTTTCCATGGCTTTTTTGAACACCGCGTAGCGATTTCGACCCATGGACTTAGCATAGTACATGGCTGTATCTGCTCTTTGAATAATCGACTCTTCCGTATCTGCGTCTCGTGGATAGATAACGACGCCTATACTCGCTGTTGAGAAGAGTTTATTACCATCAACGGTATATTCTTGAGCCAAAGTATAGTTAACTTTTTCAGCTATTTGACAGGCTACTTTCTCTGCCTTATCGGGATCTCCAGATAACTGGTTAAGTTGTATAATAAATTCGTCGCCTCCTAGCCGTGAAATAGTATCGCCATCACGCACAATGCCTTGTAGTCTTTTGGCCACCTCCTGTAGCAATGTGTCGCCAGCCATGTGACCCAGTGAGTCATTAATAGTTTTAAAGTAATCGAGATCAATAAATAATACTGCACCACTGTGACCATAGCGCCTAGTTAGGGCTAATGACTGGTGAATTCGATCATTAAGCAGCAAGCGATTAGGTAGCTCGGTTAATGAGTCGTGCTGTGCCATATGTTGGATTTGCCGTTCGTACTCTTTTGACTCAGTGATGTCTACGCCAACAGTTACAACGGAGGGGATTCGGCTGTATCGAGTGATGAATGGAACTTTGGATACGTTGAGAGTTACTTTGTTATTCTCAATGTCAAAAGTTTCGATTTCTTTTTGGATGGCGTGAGCATCGCGTCTTAGAAGAATAGCTTCATCTTCAAACAAATTTTCTGCGTTAGGTAGGTTGTCTACTAGATCTTTTTTACAGTATCCCTCTATGTCAGTCATGCTGATTCCAAAGAAATTAGCTGCGTAACGGTTAGCGAGGATTATTTTTCCATTGGCGTTGGTCGCAAGTATCATGTGCGGAACAAGATTGATGATTTGACGAATTTGATCACTTTGGTCTTCTAAATCTTGTGTTTGTTTCTTAACTTGTCTTTTCAATAACACGGCTATAAGAGCAGATATGAACAGTAGCCCAACGGCTACTAATAGTGCGTAAATTAACCATGTTGGAAAGACTTTATGCTCTTCGATGATACCTTGGAGATATTTCTCTTTTAAGCTGTAGTAGGGAGAGCTTGCATCAAAGCGCCATAGCTTGGTGTATCGATCGATGGTTTGCAGGATATCATTGTTTGTATTTTTAGCCGTTGCAAATAGAACCTTTCGAGGTTCAAACACTATTGGGGTAAGTTTAACGTGAGGGTTGTTATGGCTATAGCTGACAAGGTTGCTGGTGACCGCTGCGTATGCGTCGCCTGATTCAATTGAGGCCAACGCTTCTTTATAGGTTTGAACTTCAACAAAAGGGCACTCTATATCAAACAGTTCGCATAAACTCTTTAACTTAATGCCGTAAACTTCATTCTTGATAGCTGCAATTTTTTTACCAGATAAACCGATAATATTTTCAGGGACTTCGTCATCTTTGTGAATATAGACTTGCCCCCAACCGGTAAGGATACCTTCTTCGTTGTAATCCAGGTACTCGGCTCGGTCTTCTGAGTAAGCAATAAAGGGAATGAGATCGAGTTCGTGATTGAGTGTCTTTGGAATAACTTGTGGCCAGTTAAGTCTAACCCACTCTATGTCCCATCCTTCACGTTCGGCGATGGTCTCTAGTAACTCGACCATAAACCCTGAATTGTTTCCTTCTTGGTCAACAATCATGATAGGGGGAGCGTTAAACATAGCAACCCGTATGGAGCGCTTGGGCTCCTGACTCGGTGTGTTTGCCAATGCGTCAAGCGCTGGGATATGACTTATAAAAAGTAATGTGACCAGCACCAGGGTTTTAAAGTAGGTTTTATGCAATTTTTACCCCTCACTACCGATTACCTTATTATTTTTTCTTATTTTTAGCAATATAATTTATTAGTATTGGTAATTGCTTCCGGACTTTGATTTAAGCCACAGTTGGGCTGGTTCGGTGGCTGGAAATACACCAATTGAGTAGGCTGATTTAGGGCTTTTGAAAGGTGCTTGTGGCTGGTTTATGTACAATTGTTCTAGATAGTGCCTCTCCAACACCGACATATTTCCTTTACTCAGAATAAATGCTACAGACTCATAAAGGTCTTGGTGAGCTTTCGATTGAATATAACTTTTACAGTCAGACCCAATCTCCGAAATTCCATTCAGATAGATCAGTAGTTGAGGTAAGCGGCTGTGAAAGCGGTGGTATTGTTGAACAAGAAGTTCATCTTGTTGTTTCAAAAGGTCTGCAGTGAATTCTGCATTATAGGGATAGTCAACGCTAATCAAGGTATCACGAACCTCTACGATCGATATGGTTTGTGACTTCTTCGCTCTAGATCCATGTCTAGGCCTAGTCACTAGTTGCTTATCCATTGTTGAACCTCTTGCTCAATTCACTAAAACGTCGCCATTATAGAGAACAAGTGGTCGGATGTTTGTTATATTGTTTAAAATGTATACAAAAAGGGCAGCCCTAGAGCTGCCCTTAATCTTTTTTACATTGTGGAAATGTTAAATCAATACATTATCGAACAATCTTCATCTCTTTAATAAGGTTGCTGGCACCATCAATATGCTCCATAACCCATAACATGTAAGCACTGCTGACGTGGATTGAGCGATTCAGACTAGGATTGTAGTCCCAGTCACCAATGATCGACTCATAGACGCCATCAAATAGCAGTCCTACAAATTCAGCATCACCATTCATTGTTGGAGAGCCTGAATTACCACCTGTGGTGTCGACAGTACTTAGGAAATTGACTTGGACACTGTTAAGCGCCTCATCTTCATATTCCCCATACTGCTTGTTCTTAATAAGCTCTAACTGCTTTGCAGGGGAGTTGAATGGCTCTTCACCAATATGCTTTGCCGCTAAACCTTCAAGCGTGGTAAACGGTGTTGCAAACATACCGTCTTTAGGAGAGTAGCCTTTAACATTACCGTAGGTCACGCGAAGTGTGCTGTTAGCGTCTGCGTAGACTGCTTTGTCTTGTGATTCATAGTAGTCAATGATCGCAGCCATGTACTGTGGACGTAGCTTCTTGAATTTACCTGATTGCTCTTTGTCTTCCAGCTCTTTCGCGTGTTTCTCATCGAAAGTAGCAACAGCCAGCTGAATAAATGGGTCATTTGAGTTTTTAAACTCATCAACTGATTTACCAACCCAGCTTAAGCGCGTTTCTTCATCAGTAAGACCTGTTTCAGCAAACATGTTGTCAACTTTGGCATTGAACTTTTCTGCATCAAACTCTTCATCAATGCCCATGAACGTGTCATAGCTTTGGACGCGGTCTTCCGCTGGCAGTTTAGCGTATTCAGCAACGAAGTGCTTATACAATGCTTTTTCAACGTCAGCATCCCAACGACGGTTCATACGCTTCAAGCCTTCCCTGATGCGAATTAAGTCGCGTTCTTGGTAGCCTGGCTCACGCTCTGCGTCTGGTTTCTGGCTTTCAATGGCTAGACGATATAGCTGAGCGGCTGTACCAGAAAGAGTATCTCGGTTCATGCCCCACTTTTTAAGCTCCACTGCCTGATCTTTAATGTCTTCTTTAATCAGGGCATCAAGCTCAGCAACAGCATCACCATGCTTTTCCTTCATCTCAGGATTATCAAGTAGCCAAGCTTCTAAGTCTGCTTCAAGTTTTTGTCTGCGCTCTAGCAAGTCACCTTTGCCATAGCTTTCAATCATACTACCCCAGTTTTTCTCAGCATTGTTTAGACCTGCTAGAGTACTGGCATACTTAACGCGGGCATCACTGCCTTCAGGTGCGTTTTCTTTGATGATATCGATGTATTTGTGAAGAATGGTGCGGAATGTCGGGTAGCGCCATTCAAATTGGTTCTCTACTTCTGCGCTTGTACGGTAGCGGTTTGTACGGCCCGGATAGCCGGTAACCATGACGAAATCACCTTTCTCAACACCGTTAGCGTTAACTTTCAAGAAATGCTCTGGCTCATAAGGAACATTGTCTTTAGAGAAGTCAGCTGGTTTACCGTCTTTGCCCACGTATGCACGGTAAAAAGCGAAATCGCCGGTATGGCGTGGCCACATCCAGTTATCAACATCACCGCCGTATTTACCAATGTGTGACGATGGTGCGTACACTAAACGGACGTCACGGATTTCCATTTGTTTAATTAAGCGGTATTCCAGTCCACCGTGGAAAGCGTATACATTACAGCGGTAACCGTCTTCAGCTTCACAATCTGCGACTAAGGCCTTTTCTTTTTTCTCAACGGCTTTGTAGCGCTCCATACCAGACATTTCATCTGTTAAACCATCGTTGATGGTGTCTGTTACATCAGTGACTTCCGTGGTTACATATACTCGAGAGCCTGGTGCTGCTGCTAGTTCTTCTGAAAAATCTTTTGCTAAAAAGCCTTTTTCCAAAAGGTTGTTCTCAGCAGTTGAGTTGAACTGAATGCTACCGTAGGCACAGTGATGGTTTGTTGCGACTAAGCCTTGAGGAGAAAGGAACGATGCCGTACAACCACCAAGACTGATGACAGCCCCCATTGGGAATTCGGTCAACTTGCTTAAATCTTCAGGATCAATATTTAAGCCTGCATCTTCCAGCTGATCTTCGATTAATGGCAATTGGCTCGGTTGCCACATACCTTCATCCGCCATCAATGGCGAAGTCGCTGCAGCAACAGAAATCGCCGCAACTGATAGTAACTTCTTCATGGAGTAGTCCCCTGATGTTGTCATTTGAATTATTGCAGCCAAACAATATAAAGAGTTGGAAGACAATTTCCAGTGGGGTTGGGTAGTAAAATGTAAATAAGTGTTGCAGTAGGAGATCGTAGTATTGTTCCTTTTCTTGCTTGTCCAAGAAAAGGAACCAAAAGAAAGACACCCCTAGATTAAGGTTATCCTGCGGATAACTCCCTTCGTAGTAAATCAATCACTTAACGCATCGTGAAATACATCCCATCCATGGTCTGAATTTCACTATTCAAAACGTCCTGTTTTGAATTGCTATGATTGCTTTTCTACTCAGCTTAATCTAATGGGTAGGTATGATACTATCAAGCGTCACTAACTCTGAGTGTTCAGATAAGACATGTGAATTAAGGAGATAAAACAAATGAAGATAGAAGCGGGCAAAAAATTTTGAAGTTAGGGTTAATTATGTTTCAAGTTATACCATTACTTTAACAGATGGTAGTAAAATTAGAGGTTTGATCACACCAAACAACGCTTTTACTGGTAAGTCTGAGGGGAGTATTATAAGTATTGATGTTGAAGTGCTAGTCCCTAAAGAGACAGGAAAAGAATTTTGATTAAAAAAGCGCTCGGTTTAGAGCGCTTTTTTAGTGAAGCTTAGACGTTCATTTCAGGAACGTGGTCTGGAATAACTAAGTCTGCTTCTGTTTTTTCTTTAATTTCTTCTACCGATACGCCTGGTGCGCGTTCAACGAGGTGGAAGGCGCCATCTTTAATTTCCATTAAGGCTAGCTCTGTGATGACGTGCTTAATGCATTGTGCGCCAGTCAGCGGTAGGGTACATTTCTTGAGGATTTTCGATTGGCCGTGTTTGTTGGCGTGTGTCATGGTGACAATGATGTTTTCTGCGCCCGCTACTAAGTCCATTGCGCCGCCCATGCCTTTGACCAACTTGCCAGGAATCATCCACGAGGCGATGTTGCCTTCTTGGTCAACTTCAAATGCACCCAGTACGGTTAGGTCGACATGGCCACCACGGATCATGGCGAAGCTTTCTGCAGATGAGAAAAATGCTGCGCCGGTTGCGGCTGTTACTGTTTGCTTACCTGCGTTAATCAAGTCCGGATCAATCGTTTCTTCGGTAGGGAACTCGCCCATGCCGAGTAAACCGTTCTCTGACTGCATCATGACTGATACGCCTTTTGGAACATAGTTAGCGACTAGGGTAGGGATACCAATACCTAGGTTTACGTAGAAACCATCTTCAAGTTCTTGCGCCACTCGCATGGCGATTTGTTCACGTGATAGTGCCATGATTGCGCTCCTTATGCTTTAACTGTGCGTTGTTCGATGCGTTTCTCAAAGCTATCGCCTTTAATCACGCGTTGAACATAAATACCTGGTGTGTGAATAAAGTTAGGATCTAACTCGCCGGGCTCAACAATTTCTTCAACTTCCGCTACAGTGATTTTGCCTGCGGTTGCCATCATCGGATTAAAGTTCATGGCAGTTTTGTTGAAGATTAAGTTACCCATAGTGTCGGCTTTCCACGCTTTAACTAGCGCGAAATCTGCTGTTAGCGACGGCTCTAGTACATAGTCACGGCCATCGATATTTCGAGTTTCTTTACCTTCAGCAACTTTCGTACCGAAACCAGTTGCGGTGAAGAAAGCAGGGATGCCTGCGCCACCAGCTCGAATTTTCTCAGCTAAAGTACCTTGTGGCGTTAAGATCACTTCCATCTCGCCAGAAAGCAGTAACTTTTCGAACAATTCGTTTTCACCAACGTAAGAACCAATCATGGTGCTGATTTGGCGCTTTTCTAACCACTTACCTAAGCCAAAACCGTCAACACCCGCGTTGTTTGAAATTGCAGTGAGGCCTTTATTGCCCATTTTATAAACTTGTTCGATCAAGCCTTCTGGAATCCCGCAAAGGCCAAAACCGCCAATCATAACGGTCATGTCGTCTTTGAAGCCCTCTAAGGCTTCTTCGTAACTGTTTACGACTTTATTAAAACCTGACATTTTAATTCCTCGTCATATTTTAAGAGTATTTGTGTAACCAATATCGGTTCTTTTGTACTATTTCTTGCTATTTTCTTTTTGCAAGAACGGCATTCGCTACACGCGATACCGGTTTTCTTCCTAGCTCGTCAGAGATATAAACACCAGCATCGACTAGCTTATCTAAATCAATGCCTGTTTTAATACCTAAGCCATTCAGCATGTAGACCACATCCTCAGTCGCTACGTTACCCGTCGCGCCCGGTGCATAGGGGCAACCACCAAGGCCTGCCACAGAGCTGTCGATGGTGCTAACACCAAGTTCTAAGCAAGCATATAGATTTGCCAGCGCTTGTCCATAGGTATCGTGGAAATGGCACGCTAATTTCTCTACTGGTACAACCTTTGATACGGCTTCAATCATCGCCTTGGCTTTGGCTGGCGTGCCGACACCAATGGTGTCACCCAGTGATATTTCGTAGCAGCCTAAGTCATAAAGGTCCTTAGCAACTTTGGCGACTTGCTCAGGTGCGATCTCGCCATCGAAAGGGCAGCCCAGTACGCATGACACATAGCCACGAACTTTAATACCGTTCTCTTTAGCAGCTTCCATCACAGGCTTAAAGCGCTCGATGGATTCAGCGATTGAGCAGTTAATATTCTTCTGCGAAAAGCCCTCAGAAGCGGCAGCGAACACAGCCACTTCTTCAGCGTTACCGGCTAGAGCACCTTCAAAACCTTTGATGTTCGGCGTCAACACTGGGAAGGTTACCTCTGGATGAGCTTCTTTCAAAGGTTTCAGCGCTTGCATCATCTCGTGATGATCCGCCATTTGAGGTACCCACTTTGGCGAAACAAAAGCTGTTGCTTCAATATCATTCTCGCCAGCGGCGATTAAACGCTTAATCAACTCAACTTTAACTTCGGTTGATACAGGTTGCTTTTCGTTTTGCAAACCATCGCGAGGTCCCATCTCTACGATGCGAACCTCCTTCGGTAAATGCTCAATATGATCGTCAACTAGAACCATAATCGTTTCCTAAAATCAGTTGTCTCGAGTATTACTCAGCGGCATCAAGAATCAACAACTCAGCTCCGTCGTCGACCAAGTCACCTGCATTGTATAATACTTCAGCGACTGTACCTGCCGTTGGCGCATTAATGGTGTGTTCCATTTTCATCGCTTCTAGGATGATTAGTGGCTGACCAGCTTCGACCGAGTCACCCTCAGAAACTTTGACTTCAATAACCGTGCCCGGCATTGGTGCTGTTAGGCTACCGCCGGCATCTTCAGAGTCACCGTCCAGACCTCGCTCAACTTTTTCAAGCATCTGGTATCTTCCACCAAAAGAATTACCGTTAACGAAAATGTGCAGGCTTTTACCATCGTCAACAACCTTAGCATTGTATCGTTTACCAGAAGCATCAAGGCGCAGATCGTTGCCCTTTAACTCAGCAGCATGAATTTTGACTTCCTTAGACGGAAGCTCTAGCAGATACTGATGATCGTGCGTTTCGTCACGATAGTGTGTTGTCACCGACACTTCGTTTGGAATGCTGTCGACATAATCAATGTATTCAAACGCATGATGGTTATCGGTATTTAATCGCCAGCCGCTAACTGAGTTCCAAGGTGAATAAGGGTCGGCGCTATTTGCTGCGGCTTCTTCAGCAGCCTGTTGACGTTGTACCAATTGGTAAACTGTTGCTGCTACCAAAGCATCTTCATCGGCGGGAGCATCTTCCAAAATTAGCTCGTCGCGATAACGCTCGATGAAGTTAGTGTCTAAATCACAATCTTCGAATGCTTGGTTGTTCGCTAGTGCAGAAAGAAACTCAACGTTAGTCGTTAAACCAACTACTTGATATTGAGCCAAAGCACCACGTAAGCGGGCTAGGGCAGCGTTACGGTCATGATCCCAAACAATAAGTTTCGCAATCATTGGATCATAATGCACAGAAACCGTATCACCTTGAAGAACACCCGTATCAATTCGAACGTGTTCACTTTCTTCAGGTGTGCTTAAGTGCAATAAAGTACCGGTTGCTGGTAAGAAGTCTTGGCGTGGGTCTTCAGCATAAATACGAACTTCGAAAGAATGCCCGTTAATCGTCAGGTCTTCCTGTTTCGCTGGAAGCTCTTGTCCTGAAGCCACTTTTAATTGCCACTCAACCAAGTCTTGCCCAGTGATTTTTTCAGTCACTGGGTGCTCAACTTGAAGACGAGTATTCATCTCCATAAAGTAGAAAGAACCGTCTTCGTCATATAAGAACTCAACGGTTCCAGCGCCGACATAGCCAATGGCTTGTGCCGCACGGATAGCCACTTCGCCCATCTTCTGACGGTTTTCTTCTGACATGCCTGGAGCAGGGGCTTCTTCGATCACTTTTTGGTGACGACGCTGAACTGAGCAGTCCCGTTCAAATAAATGAACTGCATTGCCGTGTTTATCAGCAAACACTTGAATCTCAACGTGGCGAGGCTTGGTGATGTACTTTTCAACCAACACCTTATCGTCGCCAAATGAAGCCGCTGATTCACGTTTACAAGATGCTAAGCTTGATTCAAATTCTTCAGCTTTCCAAACGATACGCATACCTTTACCACCGCCACCAGCTGTGGCTTTGATGATAACAGGGTAGCCGATATCGTCTGCTTGAGATTTCAAGAACTCAGGGTCTTGGTTTTCGCCATGATAGCCTTTAACTAAAGGCACGCCTGCTTCTTCCATGATTTCTTTTGCCGCTGACTTTGAGCCCATCGCCACGATAGCGCCTTCTGGCGGGCCGATGAATTCAATGTCTGTTTCTGCTAAGGCTTTAGCAAAACCGGCGTTCTCTGATAAGAAACCGTAGCCAGGGTGTACTGCTTGTGCACCAGTTTCTTGAGCCGCTTTGATAATAAGCTCAGGTTTTAAATAAGAATCTTTTGCAGGAGCAGGACCTAAGTAAATGGCTTCGTCCGCCATAGCAACGTGACGAGCGTTTTTGTCTGCCTCGGAATAAACCGCGACGGTGCGAATACCTAGCTTTTGTGCGGTTTGAATCACACGACAGGCGATTTCACCACGGTTTGCAATTAATATTTTAGTAAACATAGATGCTTCCTTAACTGTCGCTGTGTTCATTTGTGTTTGAAGTACCTACTGACCAGTCAGCGGGGCGCTTTTCTAAAAATGCGTTTAGACCTTCTTTGCCTTGTTCACTTGCTCGAATATCAGCGATACGTTTCGCTGTTTCGTCTAAGACGTCTTGATTAATTTCTTTTCCTGCAACCGCTTTAATTAAGCTCTTTGCAGCACGAACAGCCTGCGGACCATTCGCTAATAACCCAGCGATCATTTCGTTTGATTTTGCAACAAGATCTTCTTCAGCGACCACTTCATGGACTAACCCAAACTCTTTAGCCTGAGGTGCTTTAAAGCGCTCTGCAGTTAAGAAGTAGCGTTGGGTTTGGCGCTCGCCGATAGCTTTAACAACGTATGGGCTAATCACAGCTGGAATTAAGCCTAGCTTAACTTCAGACAGACAGAAGCTCGCGCGCTCAGATGCGACAACGATATCGCAGCAAGCGACAAGACCGACGCCACCACCGAATGCTGCGCCTTGAACCACAGCAACTGTAGGTTTGCTTAAGTTGTAAATTGTATGCATGAGGTCAGCTAAACCCTGAGAATCTTTGTAGTTCTCATCCCAGGTGTAATCTGCCATGCGGCGCATCCAATTTAAGTCTGCGCCCGCGGAGAAACTTTTTCCTTCAGCTTCCAGCACGACAACTTCAACGCTCGGGTTAGCGTCTAAACGACGGAAAGCTTGTGTTAAGTCGGCAATTAATTGATCATCAAAAGCGTTGTGGATTTCACCACGTGCCATGGTGATACGGCCAACGCCACGACCTTCGGAGCCGAGCTCTTTGGTATCGATAGAAATGTTAAGTGCTTCAGTCATAACTAATGATTCACCTTACATTCTGAAGACGCCGAACTTAGTTTCTTCGGCTTCTTTGTTCATTGCAACGGAAAGACCCAAGCCCAGTACCATGCGCGTGTCTGCTGGATCGATAATACCATCGTCCCACAAGCGTGCGCTTGAATAGTAAGGGTGACCTTGTTTTTCATACTGATCTTCAATCGGCTTCTTGAAAGCTTTTTCTTCTTCGTCTGACCACATTTCTTCGCCACGACGTTCGAAGTTGTCGCGTTTAATTTGTGCCAGTACGTTAGCCGCTTGTTCGCCACCCATCACAGAAATACGCGAGTTAGGCCACATCCATAAGAATTTAGGGCTGTATGCGCGACCGCACATACCATAGTTACCCGCACCAAAACTACCGCCAACAATCACGGTAAACTTAGGGACTTTGGCACAAGCAACAGCAGTCACCATTTTCGCACCATGCTTAGCGATACCTTCGTTTTCGTACTTACGGCCGACCATGAAGCCTGTGATGTTTTGCAAGAAAACCAAAGGAATGCCACGTTGTGAGCATAGCTCGATAAAGTGAGCGCCTTTTTGCGCTGACTCTGAGAATAAAATACCATTGTTGGCGACGATGCCTACAGGGTAGCCATGGATGCGTGCAAAACCACAAATTAGCGTTGTGCCGTACATGGCCTTAAATTCATCTAGTTCTGAACCGTCAACAACGCGTGCAATAATTTCACGAATATCGAAAGGTTTACGAGGATCTTTATTGATCACGCCATACAGTTCTTCTGTTGGGTACAAAGGTTCGACTGGTTTTTTAACCGTGACGAAAGGTTCTTTCTTGCGATTTAAGTTAGACACCACTTGGCGTGCTAATTTTAATGCATGCTCATCATTTAAAGCATAGTGGTCAGTAACGCCTGAATTTTTACAGTGAACGTCTGCGCCACCTAAATCTTCGCTCGATACCACTTCGCCAGTCGCTGCTTTAACCAGAGGAGGGCCACCCAAGAAAATCGTACCTTGTTCTTTAACGATGATTGACTCATCAGCCATTGCTGGGACGTATGCGCCGCCAGCCGTACAAGAACCCATTACCACGGCAATTTGTGGAATGCCTTTCGCAGACATGTTGGCTTGGTTATAGAAAATACGACCAAAGTGATCTTTGTCTGGGAATACTTCGTCTTGCTGTGGCAGGTTTGCGCCACCTGAGTCTACTAAGTAGATACAAGGTAAGTTGTTCTCTTCAGCGATTTCCTGAGCACGTAAGTGCTTTTTAATCGTTTCTGGGAAATAAGTTCCGCCTTTTACCGTTGCATCGTTAGCAACAATCATGCACTCAACGCCAGAGACACGGCCAATACCCGCGATTAAGCCAGCTGCTGGAACCTTGTTGTCGTACATGTCCCACGCCGCCATTTGTGAGATCTCTAAAAATGGCGAGCCAACGTCCAGTAGCTTACGAACGCGATCACGAGGAAGTAATTTTCCACGTGATAAATGTTTTTCTTGGTACTTTGGGCCACCACCTTGGGTGATGTACTCCATCTTATCGCGTAGGTCATCGACTAAAGCGCTCATGGCTTCAGAGTTTTCGATAAATGACGCGCTACGCGAATTAATCGAAGATTTAATTACTGGCATATAATTTTCCTGTCTAAAATCTTACAAATATCTCAGTCATTCCCGCGAAGGCGGGAATCTCTCTTGCGCTAATTTTATAAAGATTCCCGCCTTCGCGGGAATGTCTTAATAGCTCTTAATCCTGGCCTATTGCTCTAGCAATAACCATTTTTTGAACTTCACTGGTGCCTTCATAAATTTGTGCAATGCGAACGTCACGATAAATACGCTCAACAGGGTAGTCTTTAAGGTAACCATAACCACCTAAAACTTGAATCGCGTCAGAGCACACTTTCTCCGCTGCTTCAGAAGCGAACAGTTTCGCCATGCAAGCTTCTTTCAAACAGGGTTTACCTGCGTCTCGAAGCTGCGCTGCGTTAAGCACCATGTTACGCGCGGCATCAACCTGAGTCGCCATTTCAGCTAGCTTAAATTGTACTGCTTGATGTTTGAAGATCGGCTTACCAAAAGAAGTACGGTCTTTTGAGTACTCTAAAGCGTACTCATAAGCCGCTCGTGCCATTCCGACAGCTTGAGCAGCGATACCAATACGACCACCTTCAAGGCCTGAAAGCGCGATTTTATAACCTTCACCTTCTTTGCCTAACAAGTTCTCAGCTGGAACTTTGCAGTCTTCAAACACGATTTGAGCCGTATCAGAAGCATTTTGCCCCATCTTGTCTTCAATATTGGCGACAATGTATCCTGGCGTATCCGTTGGCACGATAAAAGCACTAATACCTTTCTTACCGGCATCAGGATCGGTGACGGCAAATACGATAGCAATATCACCATTTTTTCCGGAGGTAATAAATTGCTTAACGCCATTGAGGATGTAGTGATCACCGTCAGGACTCTTGTGAAAAGACGCTTTCGTTTTAAGGTCCGCAGCATCAGAACCAGCATGCGGTTCAGTTAAACAGAAAGCACCCAGTGCTTCACCAGAAGCCATTGGCTTTAAAAACTTTTCTTTCTGTTCATCGGTACCAAAGTTTAAGATCGGCATACAACCAACCGAGTTAGTGACCGAGATCACCGTGGAACAAGCGCCATCGCCAGCTGCAATTTCTTCTAAGACCAAAGCTGCGGCGGTGTAACCAATTTCGCTGCCACCCCATTGCTCAGGCACCAGCATGCCATAGAAACCTAGCTCACCTAGGCCTTTCAATGCCTCGGCAGGAAAGGTTTTGTTCTTGTCCCACTCTTCAGAGAAAGGGGCAATACGTTCTTGAACATAGCCGCGAGCCATGTCCTGAATCATTGTTTGTTCTTCTGTCAGAATCATTTTGTCTAGTCGCTTAGGTTTAACTTGTCATTCCAAACCGAGGCAATGCCTCGGATTTGGAATCTTAGATCCTGACTTTCGTCAGGATGACAGGGTTTAGTTAATAATTTTAAACCAGTTCAATTGCTAACGCCGTCGCCTCACCACCACCAATACACAGTGACGCCACACCTTTAGACTTGCCATACTTGCGTAATGCTTCAATCAATGTCACTACGATACGAGTACCAGAACAACCGATAGGGTGGCCCAGTGCACAAGCACCGCCGTGAACGTTAACTTTGGCATGGTCAAGCTCTAGCTCTTTCATCGCCGCCATAGTCACTACGGCAAAGGCTTCGTTAATTTCAAACAAATCAACGTCGTCTTTTGTCCAACCAGCTTTTTCTAGAACTTTCTCCATTGCGCCAACAGGAGCGATTGTGAATTCCGCAGGAGTACGAGCGTTAGTCGCGTGTGCATGAATCTTGGCGAGTGGCTTAAGTCCACGCTTTTCAGCTTCTGATTGACGCATCAATACCACTGCTGCAGCACCGTCAGAAATTGAACTAGCGTTTGCTGCCGTTACCGTACCGTCTTTCTTGAACGCAGGGCGCAGCGCAGGAATCTTGTCCGGACGAGCTTTTAATGGCTGCTCGTCAGTGTCAACTTCTACGTCACCTTTACGCGATTTAACCGTTACCGGCGTGATTTCGTTTTTGAACGAACCGTCTTCAATCGCTTTGTTAGCACGAGCAAGTGATTCGATAGCGAAGTTATCTTGATCTTCACGGGTGAAACCATAACGCTCAACCGTTTGTTCAGCGTAAACACCCATTGCTTGGCCTTCGTATGCATCTTCAAGGCCATCAAAAGCCATGTGATCAAGGGTTTTACCATGACCAAAGCGTTGACCATAGCGGCCAGTAGGCAATAGGTACGGCGCTAAACTCATGCTTTCCATACCACCAGCAACCATAACTTCGTTTGTGCCCGCGACTAATAAATCGTGCGCTAACATGATGGTTTTCATACCAGAGCCACAGACTTTGTTTACTGTTGTAGCGCCAGTTGATTTTGGAATGCCAGCGCCTAGAGAAGCCTGGCGAGCAGGTGCTTGACCAACACCTGCTGGTAATACACAACCCATGATAACTTCTTGAATATCTTCAGGTTTTAATGTCGCACGCTCTACGGCTGCTGCGATTGCGTTAGCACCAAGTTCTGTTGATTTAACAGTAGAAAGAGAGCCGCCGAAACCACCCATTGGTGTTCTAGCAGCGGAGACAATTACGATAGGATCTGACATACTTTCATTCCTTTTCGAAGTGGCTGCACTTGCTAATACGGTGTTAAAAAGTTTCTCAAATGTGCTCATGTACTTTTTGTACACTGCGCATTTTCGAAACTTTTTGCCTTGTCTTAGCTGCGCTCGCTCACTTCTCAGTTGTAAGTGAGTTTCAAGTTTTTGACCGAACTCTTAAATGCTCGGTCAGTTCTTTAATTTAGTTCGAGAAGGTAGGTTCGCTACTTCTCTATTTAGTGAATTTAAAACTAAAACTTAAATCGTCATTCCCGCGAAGGCGGGAATCTTTTATTAATTAATACGTTAGCTGACTGAGATTCCCGCCTTCGCGGGAATGACAGGCCTAAGCCGTCTCGTTGAACAACTCGCGCCCAATCAGCATTCTTCTGATTTCAGACGTGCCGGCGCCGATTTCATATAACTTAGCGTCACGAAGTAGGCGACCAGTAGGGTATTCGTTGATGTAACCGTTACCGCCTAGAATCTGAATCGCGTCTAACGCTAATTTAGTCGCGTTCTCAGCAGCAAATAAAATCGCCGCTGCCGCATCTTTACGAGTGGTTTCACCACGATCACAGGCTTTAACTACTGAGTAAACGTACGCACGACTTGCGTTCATGGTGGTGTACATATCAGCGACTTTACCTTGAATTAGCTGGAAGCTGCCGATAGCTTTACCGAACTGTTTACGCTCGTGTACATAAGGAACCACAACGTCCATACATGCACGCATAATACCTAGTGGGCCAGCAGAAAGAACGGCACGCTCGTAATCCAAACCACTCATCAAGATTTTAACACCTTGGTTAACTTCGCCCATGACGTTTTCGACAGGTACTTCACAATCTTCGAAAACTAATTCACAG
Source organism: Kangiella taiwanensis (assembly GCF_020005165.1). Taxonomy (GTDB): domain Bacteria; phylum Pseudomonadota; class Gammaproteobacteria; order Enterobacterales; family Kangiellaceae; genus Kangiella; species Kangiella taiwanensis. The sequence continues at coordinate 35,387 of NZ_JAHCLT010000002.1, read as the reverse complement.
GTGTTTGAGCCACGCATGCCCAATTTGTCGAGTTTCTGAGCTGTACGGAAGCCTTTCATGCCTTTTTCGATAATAAAGGCTGTAATACCTTTGGAGTGAGCTTCCATATCGGTCTTAGCGTAAACCACTAGAACGTCAGCTTCTGGACCATTGGTAATCCACATTTTATTACCGTTTAGAACGTAGTGATCACCTTTTAGTTCAGCTTTAAGCTTCATGCCGACAACATCAGAACCTGCGCCAGGCTCAGACATGGCTAATGCACCAACGTGCTCGCCCGAACAAAGCTTAGGAAGATACTTCTTCTTTTGCTCTTCAGAAGCGTTACGACGAATCTGGTTAACGCATAGATTTGAGTGAGCACCGTAGCTCAAGCCAATAGAAGCACTGGCACGGCTAATTTCTTCCATCGCTACAACGTGCTCAAGATAGCCCATACCAGAGCCGCCGTACTCTTCTTCAACGGTAATGCCTAAAAGGCCTAAGTCACCGAGTTTTTTCCACATCTCATGTGGAAACAGGTTTTCCTCGTCAGTTTTTTCAGCGATTGGAGCAATTTCTTTCTGTGCGAAGTTGCTAACCATTTCGCGGATCATGTCGGCTGTTTCACCTAAATCGAAGTTCAATGATGGATACATGTTTTGTCCTCTAATAAATCTTGGTATCGACTATTTTGCTTGGTGCTCGGAGGTTAACTTCTCCTCCAGCACATCAAATTCATTTAATAAGTACTTGATATCTTTGAGTTGTTGTTTAAGAGACTCACGGCGAACGTTTATCAGTTCTAACAATCGCTCTGTTTGTCTCTGTTCGCCTTCGACGCCATACAAATCAATAATTTCTTTAATTTCAGCCAAGGAAAAGCCGAGTCGCTTGCCTCTAAGAATCAGCTGCAGGCGCACACGGTCGCGGGCGCTGTAAATTCTATGAACCCCACGACGAGTAGGAGTGATGAGTTTTTCGTCTTCATAATGGCGAATAGAACGTGACGTAATCTCGAACTCTTTCGCTAAATCGCTAATGGTGTATTCAGTTTTCTCATCGCTCATAGGCGTTAATTCCTTAGTAATCACGCGCAACATTTTAGCTTACCTTTACGCAAACGTAAACTTCGAAAGTCTGCTGAGCTACTGTTCAGAGCAGTGCAGTGTGTTATTGTGAAAAATTGTTGGGAGATAGATTCATATAATCAATAAGTTACAGGGGTTATGTCGAGTCATTTGTAATAAGTTCGGGTAACCAATTAAGACTTCATTTTTATGATTTTTTTGTGAACTTTTTCGTCACAAGTCCCTCAAAATGGTGTAATCTGGTTAAAAGTTAAGCATATTGAATAAGGTAGGTAATGCCTCTAATCATTCAACACAACGCGCAGCTGAAGCGAAACAACGACTAATAAGCCGATAACTCCTATGAGTGCTCGGCTTTTTTTATGCTTAATTTTTAACACAAAACTAAAAAGTAACGCTATACATTCAATCAAATGTACAAAAAGGGTATGTATCAATGAAAAGACAGAAAAGAGATAAGTTGCAAAGAGCACACGCAAAAGGTTTTCATGCAGCCATGCAAGGTCAGTCAAAAGAAGTGTGCCCCCATGAAGATATTCATGCAAAAGAAGAGTGGCTAGGAGGTTGGCGAGAAGGCCGAGAAGCCTTTACCCAAAATGGAATGAAAAACTACTTATAATATTCTTCAGCATCATGAGAAGCCTGGCAGTTGCCGGGCTTTTTGCTATCGGTTTTCTTATTTGGTATCTTTGCTGCGAGAATAACTTATAAATACAAAGGATTAAGGATGAACTTAAAGCGTATACTGATCGCATTTCTATTATTACCATCATTAGAATTAAAGGCTACTTTCCAAGACGCTACTGAGCTGTACGACAACCAATCCTATCAGCAAGCATTTACTGAGTTTGAAAAACTAGCCAAAATCGGTCACAAGTCCTCACAGTTTAACCTTGGCGTTATGTACTTAGAGGGGACAGGCGTTAAACAAGACCTAGTGAAAGCCTATGCTTGGGTCAAGCTGTCTGATGAGGATGCTAATAAGGAAGTAGACTTCTTAGAAGAAATTAAGGGATATATTAGTGACAAAGAACAATTAGCCAGCGCCGAAGAGCACTTCAATTTTCTCAAGGCTAAGTACGGTACTGAAGCGATTGTTGAAAAGTATAAGCCTGAAATCAATGATGTGAACATAACAGAAGTAAACAATATCAAACCCTTAAAGAACACCAACCCTGACTACCCAATTACTGCGCAACTAAAGGGTATTGAAGGCTTAGTGACCCTAAATCTGCACGTGTCACCCTCTGGGTACCCAACTGATATTCGTGTTGAAGATGCTGTTCAGGAAAGATACTTTAAAAGGGTAGCTTTAAAAGCGGTCAGAAAGTGGATGTTTACTCCTAATGAAAGTGATTTTCCACATGTATTCAAATATCGCATGGGCTTTCAGCTAGGTAGCCCTAAACGTGAAAGGTTGGTTAGCTTAAAAGAAAAGGCTATAGATGGAGACGCAAAATCTCAGTACCTTTATGGAAAGTATGGTTCTTTTGGTGTTCCTTATGATGAAAACGGACATAGACCTTTTAATTCAAATTCGTGGTATTTTGAAGCTGCCAGCAATGGTGTCGTGAATGCGCAGCATGCAGTCGCGGATAACTTGATTGAGGGTAAAGGTTGTGAGGCTGATCCTAAAAAAGGAATCGCTTGGTTAACTATTGCGGCCAGTGCTGGATATGAGCCTTCAATGTTTTACCTAGCGAAGTTAAGCTTTGACAAAGGCAATGGTGAACAAGGGACTGAGTGGTTGACTCAGGCCTTTGAAACAGATGACCCTATACTGTCGTATAAATTAGTGAGCTATGTTTTTGATAACGATATCCAAGGAATAAATCCGAAGACTTTATTAAAACTCCTTCAATCTGTCCTTAATTCAGGTGTAAAGAACCCTGTAAGAACCTATTACTACTTGGCTCGTGCGTATGAGTTAGCGGGTAACCTAGATGAAGCGATTGACTACCAAGAAGAAGCTATTGAAGAGCTTGAGGATCTTGGCGAGACAAAGATACCCGTTGAGTTCACTTCATACCTTTCCAAGTTAAAAAAGAAGGTTAGTTAACCTTCCTAATTAAAAAGCCTCACTCTGATGGGGCTTTTTTTGGGGCTCTTATTCTAAGGTCCTTAGTTTTCACTGTTTATTCACTGGTCTAGGTTGAGAGATTAGAATAATATCGTACCTATTCGGCACAATTCGTCATAATGTTAACCCGTTCTGGTAATAGTGACGTTCATATAATACGGGCTAATAATAGAAATCGTTACAGGGGAGTACCATGTCTTATCATTTGCGTTCGTTGTTGGTTAGCATTGTTTTAATGTTGTTTATAGTGGGTTGTAGTGGCGATGAGGACTCCAGTACAACGGGCGCTAAGAAACAATCATCTGGGCAAAATATTGAGGGAAGTGTAGAAACGGAGCATGATGAACTAACACCTTTCAATGTGTTGAGTGTGTATCAAGGAAGTTATGATGATGCACCAGCATTACAGATCAATTTTACTCGCCCCATAAAACGCGACCAAGATTTGGAGCAGTTAATCCAAGTTAACGTCGAAGGTCAAAGACAATCTGGTGGATGGATCATTAGTGACGATCAGCTGCGGCTTTATTACCCCTATGTTCAACCAGAGCAAGTTTACAGTATTCAGTTTTCGAGTGAGCTGAGCGCGGATAATGGTAAAACGTTAAAGCGCAGCTTCAAAGAACAGGTTAAAACCACGGCCCTCGAACGACAACTGCGCTTTCTAAGTCAGGGTTCGACTATCTTGAGAGATAGCGGATTTTTGCCTGTCGAAGCTGTCAATGTTGATGAAGCGGATCTAAAATTTTGGCGATTAAAGCCAAGCCATTACGATAGTTTCTTTTCCAATAATCATTACCGTAACTACTATCAGCTTCAGAACTTAAAAGAAATCGCCGATCTAGTTCATACCGGTCGCTTTGCTTTTGATGCAAAAAAGAATCAACGCCTAACGCACCAAATTCAACTGAATGATATCGATGCTCTGGAGGAGAACGGAGTTTACGCCGTTACCATGAGTCCCGCGGATGATTATCCGTATCAGTATGAGTTTAGCTGGTTTGTGATTAGTGACATTGGCCTCCATACGAGACAGTATCAAGATACTTTTGTGACCTTCACTCATCAATTGCCATCCACTCAGCCCTATCAGGCTGTGAAGTTGGCTCTGTTAGATGATAAAGGCCAGCGTCTTGAAGAAAAGACTAGTGATCATGAAGGTTTTGCTGAGTTCGATGCAGACAAATTAAATAACGCTCGCTTCTTGGTGGCGACTAAAGGCCAAAATACCAACTTGATTCGTTTAAGTAATCCCAAGCTGGATTTATCAGAGTTTAAATTGACTCAACGCCAGCAACATCCTATTGAGTTGTTTTTGTATGGCCCAAGAAACTTGTATCGGCCAGGAGAAGTCGTGCGGATGCAAGGGATCTTGCGTGATTCTCAAGCCAACTGGTTAGAGCCGACACCTGTATCTGTTCGTATTTTACGTCCTGATAATAAAGTGTATAAAACCTTGCAGTGGAAAGGTGATGAGTCAGGGTATTACGTGGTTGACTTTAAGTTACCTTCGGATGCTATGCGGGGTAAGTGGACGTTTGAAGCGACCCTGGGCAACAAGACTGTTTTTGACTATGAGTTAGCTGTAGAAGATTTTTTGCCTGAGCGTTTGAAGTTAGAACTGAGCGCAAATGATTCCGCTACGTTGAACACGAAGGAAACTCCTGCAATACAAGTACAAGCAGACTACCTGTACGGGGCACCCGCCAGTGGCAACCGCTATGATGCAACGGTTACTGTTTCCAGCGCTAGAAATCCGTTTGATGGCTACGATGGATTTTATTTTGGCTCTAATAAATACCGAGATTTTGATCAAATCGTGGATGTTCCAGCTGGCTCATTAGATGAGAAGGGACATGCAGAGCTTTCTTTGAAGAATCAATGGTCAGGAAGCCAATTTCCAATACGTTTACTTAGCAGTGTCAATGTTTACGAAAGTGGTGGTCGGCCGATTACCCGCAGGCATGTTCAGTTTGCATTACCGCATGATGAACTGGTTGGTGTGAGGCCCTTGTGGACGACTGAGCGTGAATTTGCTGAGCCGAATCAGAATAATTCAATGGAACTAGTTGCTGTTGATAAACAAGGTGAGCAGTTGATCTCGGGACGGCAATATCATGTGACGCTAATTCGTGAGGATAGCCGTCGCTATTGGCAGTACGGAAGTAGTGGCTGGGAGTACCGAACGTCAGGCGCTAATGTTCCTGTTTACTTTAAGACGATTCAATTCAATTCGGCTGAGCGTCAAAAAATATCGCTACCTCTGGAATACGGAAACTATCGCGTAGAAGTGCGTAATGATAAAAGTCAGCTCCTGACGCGCTATCATTTCTTTGCTGGTTGGTATTGGTCAGATGATTCGGAACACAGTGGCGAGCGACCTGATCAGGTGAGCTTGTCGATGGAACAAGACTTTATAACGCTTGGAGACGATTTAGCGTTAAATATTAAGTCACCTTATGCAGGTCAGGCTTTGATTACAGTAGAAAGTGATCAACTGCTGTGGAAGCGGGCTGTGAAGCTAGATTCAGCTGAATCGACAGTTCGTATCCCGATCGATGCGTCGTGGATGACTCACAACCTTTACGTGTCAGCGATGGTGCTAAAGCCGGGTGATATCGACCGCAAACGCTTGCCAGCACGCGCTTTTGGTGTGATGCATTTACCGCTAGATAGAGAGGCGCGTAAACTTCAGCTTGATGTTTCCCACGCAGAAAAATTGCGCCCGCAGCAAACGGTTGAAGTTAATATTGAAGCGAAAAATATTCAGTCCGGTGAAGATGTTTATGCCACTTTGGCGCTGGTTGATAGCGGTGTTCTGAGCATCAGTAATTTCGAGTCGCCTAAACCGTTGGATTGGTTTTATGGGCAAAGGGCTTATGAGGCTGCCTTAAAAGATAATTATGGCAGCTTGGTAGACTTAGTAGATGGCAAGCGAGCACAACAACGCTTTGGTGGTGATGCTGATTTGAGCCGCGGAGGTGATGCCCCTGTGTCTGACGTTCAAATCGTATCGATTGTTAAGGATAAAGTGCAACTAGACAGCCAAGGCAAAGCGACACTATCCGTTGATCTTCCTTACTTTAATGGCGAGTTACGCTTGATGGCGGTAGCCTTTAGCAAAAAGCGTTACGGCTCAGCTGAGTCCAAGGCTACGGTTGCAGCTCCTCTGGTAGTACAGGCATCAATGCCACGCTTTTTGGCAAAGGGCGACCAGTCAGAAGTGTTATTTGATATTAAAAACATGGAAGACGCGAAACAAACCTTTACGGTTAACCTGTCGTCAGACGATGCTTTGGGCAGCACCTCTGTCAATAAAACATTCGCCCTTGAAGCAAAAGAAAAGGCATTGGTTTCACTTCCCGTCAAAGCATCTCAGTTTACGGGTGCTGGTCAGGTTTCGCTAACCGTGGAAAGCGATAACCAAGATTTAAACATGGAGCGCAACTGGTCACTCGGCTTGCGACCAGCCTATGCAGCATCAACCATTAGCAAGCAAGCGGCAATAAAGCCGGGTAGCAACTTTACTGTTAATCAAAACTTTGCCAGCCTGTATGATGACTTTGGCTTAAAGTCGGTACTGTCAGTGTCTACGACGCCACCACTTGATGCCGGCAGTTATATTGATGGGTTGTTGCAATATCCTTACGGTTGCTTAGAGCAAACCACATCAAGAGCCTGGCCTTGGTTGTATGCTGATCAGTCTGATCTGACATCGCTGGATACAAGTAGAGCGCAAAAGCTGTTTAGTTCCCGCCAAGAATTAATTGACTCTGCAGTTAGCCGCGTGATTTCAATGCAGCGCTATGATGGCAGTTTTGGGCTTTGGTCAAACGATAGTCCAGAAGAGCCATGGTTAACAGCTTACGTTACGGACTTCTTAATCGCAGCGAAGCAGTTAGGTTATCAGGTGCCTGAAGATAACTTGAATCGCGCCGTGCGACGTTTACAGCGCTATGTTCGCTCAAGCGCCTTTAGATCGAATGACTGGGGTTATTATGATGACCGCGAGCATTTTGAATTGGCCTACCGCTCGTACTCAGCTTACGTGTTGTCCAAAATTGGTCGAGCTAATTTACAGGACGTTCGAACTTTATTTGACAAAAAGTCCTCAGACGCAGAACGTTCTTTACCACTGGCTCATCTAGCTTTTGCTCTTGAAAAGCTGGGTGATCAACGCCGTGCTAAACTAGCTTGGGGCAAAGCGTTTACGACCAAGTTTACTTATCATCGTTACTGGTATTATGGTGATTACGGTTCACCTATCCGTGATATGAGTCAGGTAGCAAACCTGAGTCTTCAAAGCCAAGTGGTTGAGAGTTTAGATATTAATGGTTTGGACTTGGTGTTTGACTTAAAAGGCGAACTAGAATCCCGCAGCTGGCTATCGACTCAAGAAAAGGGTGCGTTGGCGCTATTGGCTAATCAACTTAACAACCTAAGCGATACCAGTGCGCAGTTGAACTTGGATGCCGCACGAGGTGATAAGTCTGAGTCGTTTAAACAGAGTGCTGACTATATCAGTGTGGACAGAGCGCAATCTGTTAAACAACCGTTAAACTTAAAGAACAAAGGCCAAGAAACCGTTTTTGTGGATTACAAAGTTCAAGGCTATCCGAAGTCTGCTCCTGATGGTTTGTTTGATGATATTGCTATAGAACGCCGTTACTTCAACTTGCAGGGTGAGCCGATTTTAATTCAGCAACTGAATGCCGGTGACCGAGTGATTGTTGGTGTGTCGATTAATCTAGCTAAAAGGCATAACAAGTTACGCAATGCAATGTTAATTGATTTGTTACCTGCTGGACTTGAGCTTGAGAACCAAAATCTTGAGCATTCGTTTAAAATTGATGAGATCAAAATTGATGGCAAAACGATCAAAGAGTTAACCGAAAACACGAAGATTGCACATCAAGAGTTTTGGGGCGATCGCTTTATGGCGGCTTTGGAGTTACGAAGCTATCAAGCGGCGCATGTCTTTTATATGGTCAGAGCGGTTACGCCGGGTGATTACACGGTGCCGTCAAGCTTTGTTGAAGATATGTACCGTCCTGAAATTCGAGGCATTAGCCAGCCTGAAAAAGCGATCACGATCAGTAAGCCGTCTCAGTAATTGTTGTAGCTGATGAAAGAGGCTTTAGTGGCTAGCACAAAGAAACCGGTAAAGAAAAAGAACTCAAAGCGCTTTTGGTTTAAGAACCTAAAGCGCTTGCTGGCTTTATTTATCGTTTGTTTCATAGCGTTTTGGATACTGGATAAAGTGTATCCATTACCCATAGACCAGTTCGACAAACGCAGTTTCGCTCAGCTAGTCGTTGATGCTAACGGGAAACCACTGCGAGCCTTTCCAGATAAGCAGGGCGTTTGGCGTTATCCGGTGACTATAGATCAGGTTTCGCCGCTGTATCTCGAGGCATTAATTAATTATGAAGATCAGTATTTTTATCAACACCCGGGAGTGAACCCTATTGCGCTCATAAGGGCCGTTGGACAGGCTGCCTATCATGGAGAAGTGATATCGGGCGCCTCAACTCTAACCATGCAAGTGGCTCGAATTCTGGAGCCACACGACAAAAGTGTAAGCGGCAAGTTACAGCAAATGTTTCGCGCCTTACAGTTGGAGTGGCATTACTCTAAAGATGATATTCTGACTTACTATCTAAATTACGCCCCGTTTGGCGGCACGATTGAGGGGGTTGAGGCAGCGAGTTTTACCTACCTTGGAAAGTCCTCGAAAGATCTAACGGCATCAGAAGCTGCTTTGTTAGCGGTATTACCACAAGCGCCATCATGGAATCGCCCTGATTTACATCCAGAACGGGCCAAAGAGCAACGTAACAAATTACTGGATAGGTTAGCAGAGTTTGGTGTTTGGTCAAAAGCACAGGTTAATGACATCAAGCAAGAAGATGTTTGGGCTGAGTATTATACGCAACCGATACTGGCACCTTTATTGGCCCGTGAGCTTATTCAGCGCTACCCTAAGGAACGGTTAATTCAAACGTCCATCGACCGCACTTTGCAAACGGAGATTGATTGGACGGTGTCTGACTATATCCAAGGCAAAGAAGAAGGAATGTCAGCGGCTGTGATCGTTATGGACAATGATACCTCTATGCCGCTGGTGTATATCGGCAGTGCTGACTTTGGTAATGAACAACGTGCTGGCTATGTCGATATGACGCAAGCCATTCGATCACCTGGCTCGACGCTAAAACCCTTTATTTATGGTCTTGGGTTGGATCGTGGACTGATCCACTCAGAGTCTTTGCTGTTTGATGTGCCGCAGTCATTTGATGGTTATAAGCCAAGAAATTTCAGCGAAAACTTCAATGGCGCGGTTAGTGTTTCACAAGCACTAGGGCGCTCGCTCAATATGCCAGCCGTGCAAGTCTTAAACGAAGTCTCACCCGAGTACTTTTATAGCAAACTGACTAATGCTGGCTTAAAGCTGTCGTTACCGGAAACCGCTTCACCAAATTTAAGCTTGGCTCTCGGTGGTGGTGGCGCGAGTTTACAGCAGCTGGTTGGCGTGTTTTCATCATTGGGTAATGATGGTGTCGCGACCAAACTGAGGTTATCGGAAGCAGAGCCACGGCTACAACTTCCTTTATTAAGTCAGCAGTCGAGCTGGATTGTGCAGCAGGTATTGTGGCAAGTTCCGCTGAATAACCAAATCAGTCATCGTTACTTTTCTGCCAATACGCCTATCGCGTACAAAACAGGTACCAGTTACGGCTCGCGGGACGCGTGGGTCTTGGCGTCCAACGCAAAAGTTACTATCGGTGTCTGGGTCGGAATGCCCGATGGTTCTTTCAGTGTGAATAATAGCGGCCGTACCACTGCAGTACCTTTGTTGCAACGCATCATGAACACACTGCCACAAGAATGGATTGAACCGATTAATAAACCTGGTTCGGTGACAACCGCTACTATTTGTTGGCCATTAGGAACGCTCGCCTCGCTACAGTCGAAAGCTAGTTGCCACAAACAACGTAGCGCCTACTTAGTCGATGATACGGCTCCTGCGACATTTACCGATCCTCTGTCGAGTGAGTGGAGTCATGGGCTGTTCAAAGTGCAGGTGGATGCTGAGACAGGGCTACGAGTCAACGCGCAATGCTTTGATGGGGAAGTGGAGCATAGAGAGTTCGCTTTATGGCCAAAAAGCTTGGAGCCTTGGATTGCAAAACCATACCGTAGTGATAGCATTCTTCCGAAATATGCTGCTGGTTGCGACAGTCGTGTCAGCCTCAATAAACCGCGCATTAAAGGTATTGACCAGGATTCAACATTGTATGCAGAGCCACAACAGGATAGTTTGCCCGAAGTACAACTATGGGCCGAAGGAGCGACAGGTCAGCTGCATTGGTTTTTAAATGGTCATCTTCTGGAGCCCTCGCTGCAAACTTATCATCGAATCGCATTGAAAGATTTAAACCAAGGTCAGTATGAGCTCATCCTCATCGATGAGACTGGAGCCTTTTCGGAGATTAGCTTTTCAGTCGCAAAGTAGGTCCCTCAAAATGGCGCAAATGCTTGCGTTTTGGGGATGAGCCGATAAACTAGGCGCATATTTTTTCATGACCCCGTAAGGTCAGTACCTCATGCAATTAAAAGATTTTCACTTCGATTTACCCGACGAGCTTATCGCTCGTTATCCTACTGAACAGCGTACGGCGAGCCGCTTGTTACGCCTTAATGGCGAAACAGGTGAGGTTAATCACAGTCACTTTTATCAACTGGTTGATTTCCTTGAACCAAATGATTTATTGGTTTTTAACAATACTCGAGTATTACCTGCACGTCTTTTTGGCAAAAAGGCCAGCGGTGGACAAGTAGAAATCCTTATTGAGCGAGTGGAGTCGGATCTTGAAGCGATTGCACACGTTCGAGCGAATCGTAGTCCCAAGCCGGGTGCTCGTTTGGTACTTGAAGACGGCTCAGAACTTGAAGTGTTAAGTAAAGACGGTGCTTTGTACGAATTAAAGTTGCTGACCAATGATTGGCATAGCGTGATGCAGGCTGTTGGCCACATGCCGCTTCCACCCTATATTGACCGCGAGGATGAGCTTTCAGATAAGGAGCGCTACCAGACCGTTTATAGCAAAGTAGAGGGCGCTGTAGCTGCGCCTACGGCAGGTCTACACTTTGATGATGAGTTGCTGGCAAAGATTGCTGAGAAGGGCGTTGAGACGGCTTTTGTTACTCTACACGTTGGTGCTGGAACCTTTTCACCTGTGCGTGTTGATAACGTGGAAGAGCACAAAATGCATTCTGAGTGGTATGAGCTCAATCAAGATGTCGTCGACAAAGTTAAAGCGACTCAAGCCAAAGGCGGTAGAGTGATCGCGGTGGGCACGACTTCTGTACGCTGTTTAGAGTCTGCATCATTAAACGGTGAGATTAAAGCAGGCTCAGGCGAAACTGATATTTTTATCTACCCAGGCTATATATTTCGCTCGGTTGATGCCTTGATAACCAATTTTCATTTGCCGGAATCAACACTCATGATGCTGGTTAGTGCATTTGCCAGTAAAAAGCACATATTAAACGCCTATAATGAAGCTGTTAGCGACAAATATCGGTTTTTTAGTTACGGTGACTCGATGTTTATTACGCGACCCTTTACGGGACAGCACCCTGAATCTTTAACTGAAAAAGAGTCATTCATTAAGAGTAGCCTAGAGAAGTAGCCAAGGTATTTTAAGTTATGAAGTTTGAATTGAATAAAACGGATGGTCAGGCTCGTAGAGGTCAACTGACGTTCGAGCGCGGTACTATCCAAACACCAGCCTTTATGCCTGTGGGAACTTACGGCACCGTAAAGGGCTTAACACCCGAAGAAATCAAAGACTTGGGCGCTGAAATCATTTTGGGCAATACGTTTCATCTTATGTTACGTCCTGGAACTGATATTATTGAGCAGCACGGGGATTTGCATGACTTCATGCACTGGGACAAACCTATCTTGACGGATTCCGGCGGCTTTCAGGTGTTTAGCCTAGGAAAACTACGCAAAATTACGGAGAAGGGTGTGGAGTTTCGTTCACCCGTCAATGGCTCTAAGGTGTTTTTAGGTCCTGAAGAAGCGATGGAAGTCCAGCGTAAACTGGGCTCTGATATCGTGATGATCTTTGACGAATGTACGCCATACCCAGCAACTGAAGCCGAAGCGCGTGAGTCTATGGAGTTATCATTGCGCTGGGCGAAACGCAGCAAAGATGCTCATGAGGGTAATGATGCGGCGCTATTTGGAATTGTCCAAGGTGGTATGTATCCACATTTGCGCAAAGAGTCGTTAGAAGGCTTAACAGCAATAGGGTATGACGGCTATGCGATTGGTGGCTTATCGGTGGGTGAGCCCAAAGATGAAATGTTGAAGGTTTTGAATCATATAACTCCGGAAATGCCCGATGATAAACCGAGATATTTGATGGGGGTCGGCAAGCCCGAAGATATTGTTGAGGCTGTTCGACGTGGGGTGGACATGTTTGATTGCGTCATGCCGACTCGAAACGCTCGAAATGGACACCTTTTTACACGTAAAGGGGTTGTAAAACTCCGAAATAGCCACAATAAAACATTCACAGGCCCGCTGGATGATGCATGCGAGTGTTATACCTGTAAGAATTATAGTAGAGCCTATTTGCACCACTTAGATAAATGTAACGAAATGCTGGGTGCAAAACTGAATACCATCCATAATCTTCATTACTACCAAGATCTGATGGATGGATTGCGAAAGGCGATTGAAACAGGTACATTGTCCGACTTTGTAAACGAATTTTACGCAGCTCAGGGTAAAGACGTCCCTGAACTGTAACATTTTGATTTTTAGTTGTTTTAATTAATTAGAGGTAACAATAAATGTTATTAGCAACAGCAGGTGGCGCAGCGCCTCAAGGTGGCGGTTTAATGAGCTTCTTGGTTATGTTCGTGCCATTAATCTTGATCATGTATTTCATGATGATTCGTCCACAACAGAAAAAAATGAAGCAGCACAAAGAAATGATGGGCGGCTTAGAAAAAGGCGACGAAGTTATGACAACTGGCGGTATCATCGGAAAAGTTAGCAAAATTAAAGATGACTATGTTGTATTAAGTTTGTCAGAAGGCATGGAAATTAAGTTCCAAAAAGCTTCAATTGCACAAACTTTGCCAAAAGGCACTATAAAATCTATTGAAGATTAATACCTAAAGCCCGGCTAGAGTCGGGCTTTGTTGTATTTATAAGAGCTTCATAACAATAGGCAAAATTATGTTCGTCAACCAACCAAATCAACAACAACTACCAATCAACACCTATCCAAAGTGGAAGTATGTGTTGATTGTTATCGTGCTATCGTTAGCATTTTTATATGCAGCACCCAACATCTTCGGTAAAGATCCAGCCGTTCAGCTATCTGGTTTACGCGATGCGATGATAACCCAGCAGCAGCTGGATGAGATCGAGTCATCCTGGGAAGCTAATGGTGTAGAGCCAGTCAGTGTCAAACCTTCGGCGATTGGCGAAGAAGGCGTAAAGCAAATTATCGCTCGTTTTAAAAAAGATGCTGATCAGTTAAAAGCACGAGAGCTAGCTAACGATGTGCTAAACCCTACGCTAGAAAATCAAAACTATGTGACTGCATTGAACTTAGCACCAGCCACACCTGAGTGGTTAGCAAACCTTGGTGGTGAGCCGATGAAGCTAGGTCTTGATTTGCGTGGCGGTATCCACTTCTTAATGCAAGTGGACATGGAGCAGGCATTGAAACGCCAGCAAGATCAGCTACGTCGTGACTTTATTGATACCTTAACTGATCAAGAGCCATCGATAAGAGGTCGAGTTGAGCCAATAGAAAACGGCATGTTGTTGAGTTTTAGAAATCAGGAAGATGCTGAGCGAGCCTATGAAGCCTTATTTAAAGAGCACACTGGCCGTATCGATTTACAGCTTTCTGAAAAGGGCGGTCGTCCTATTATTCGCGGTACTTTGAATCAGCAAAAATTACAAGAAATCAAAGATCACGCAATCGACCAAAACCGAGTCATTTTAAGCTCTCGTGTTAACTCATTAGGCGTTGCTGAGCCGTTGATCCAGCGTCAGGGTGCAGACCGTATCGTGGTTCAACTTCCTGGTGTTCAAGACTCAGCTCTCGCAAAGCAAATCCTAGGTGCGACTGCTAGTTTGGAGTTCCGACTGGTTGACCATGAGGCAGATGTTGTGTCTGCACAGAATGGTAGAGTGCCACCCGGAAGTAAGTTATTTGAATCAGAATATGGGCCAATAGTGGTATTTGATGAAGTTGAGGTTGCTGGTGAGCACTTAACGAATGCGACAGCTAGCTATGACCCTCAGACAAATGAGCCGATTGTATCGGTTCGTTTGGATGGCGAAGGTGGTTCTAAGATGACTCGTACAACCACTGCTAACGTCAATAACCAACTTGCCATGATCCTTAAAGAGTCACGTCCAATTTTCGATATCAAAGATGGTAAGCGTGTTCTTGTGGGTTCTGAGCTTGAAGAGCGTTTAATCAGTGCTCCGAACATTAACGGTCCATTTGGTAGTCGTTTCCAAATCACTGGTCGCTTCACTGAGGCTGAAACTCGCGATCTTGCGCGTAAATTACGTTCAGGTGCTTTAATTGCTCCAACGTTTATTGTTGAAGAGCGTACCATTGGTGCAACACTCGGCGAAGAAAACATCCAGAAGGGTGTCACGTCAGTTATTATTGGTTTTGCCTTAGTTCTAGGCTTCATGCTGGTTTATTACAAGCTATTTGGTTTGGTTGCCAATGTGGCGTTAACGTTAAACTTAGTCATGATTGTTTGTGTGATGTCTCTGATGGGGGCCACCTTAACCTTACCAGGTATCGCGGGTATCGTTCTAACTGTCGGTATGGCAGTTGATGCGAACGTCTTGATTTTTGAGCGTATCCGTGAAGAGTTACGCAGTGGCTCGCGTCCAGCTCAGGCTATTGATAAAGGTTATGGGCATGCAGTATCGACCATTGCTGATGCCAACATAACAACGGCGATTGCAGCGATTATTTTATTCGCAATTGGTACAGGTCCTGTGAAAGGTTTCGCTATCACATTGTTTATTGGTATTTTGACTTCTATGTTCACGGCCATCTTTGTTAGCAGGGGTATTGTTAACTTGATGTACGGTGGCAGAACCGTCAAAAAGTTATCAATATAGGTAGAGGTGAATTATGCAAATATTAAATAAAGAGACCAATATTGATTTCTTGAAATTGCGTAAGTTCGCAATGGTGTTATCGATATTGTTAATCGTCGGTTCTGTAACCTCATTCTTTACAAAAGGTCTTAATTACGGTCTGGATTTTACAGGCGGTACTTTGATTGAAGTGGGCTATGAACAGGATGCTGATATCCCTAAGATTCATGACCAATTAGAGGCGATTGAGATCAATGGCGCGGTTGTGCAAAACTTTGGTTCAGCAAAAATCGTTCAAATCAGAATGCCACAACAAGAGCATATTGAGAATGCTAAAGTAGGTGATGAGGTACTATCTGCATTGCGTTCTGAAGGTGCTAGCGTAACCAAGCGAGATCAATCTTTTGTCGGTCCTGTGATTGGTGAAGAACTTAAAGAGAAGGGCGGCTTAGCGATGATTGTTGCCTTAATCTGTATCATGATTTATGTTGCGTTACGCTTTGAGTGGAAGTTTGCCGTAGGTTCTGTTTTTGCCTTGGCTCACGATGTCATCATCATTGTTGGCTTCTTCTCAATAACAGCAGTAGAGTTTGACTTAACTGTTCTAGCGGCGTTACTTGCCGTGATTGGTTACTCTCTTAACGATACCATTGTTGTTTTTGACCGTATTCGTGAGAACTTCTTAAGAATGCGTAAGGGTAGCTCAGAGGAAGTTGTTAATACTTCATTGAATCAGACCTTGTCTCGCACCTTAATGACGTCGATTACCACCTTGTTGGTATTGCTGGCGTTATTCTTTTACGGTGGGCAAACGATCCATTCGTTCGCGGAAGCCTTAATTGTTGGTGTTTTCATTGGTACTTACTCTTCTATCTATGTAGCAAGCCCAGTGGCTTTGTTGTTAGGCGTGAAGAAAGAAGACTTGATGCCACCAGAAGTAGAGAAAGAAGGCGAAGAGTTCGATATGCCTTAGTATCTTTACGGTAACTTAGCTAGAAGTATAAGACGCTAAGTTATTAGAAAATTTGATATTTTCCTTAAACGGCTTAGAATAAAATTCTAAGCCGTTTTTTATTACAGAGGTAGCAATGGCCGACGAGGGTTCCAAAAATGAGTCTGTAGATACCAGCAGTAAAGTTGCTGAAGAAATGTTCAGTGATATTAAGTCTAACCTTCCGGATGCAGTTGCACCTCTTTGGCAAAGCTTAGAATCCAACCCTTGGCTGCTTGCCGCCGCGGTGATTGCCACGGGTACAATCATTGCAAAACTTGCGCAATGGCTCTTTAGAAGTAGTCTCGGCAAGCTGGCAAGCAAAACAAAAGGTGATTTTGATGACCAATTGCTGAAGGTCTTAGCAAAAGGTTTATACTCTCTTATTTTCTATCTATCGTTGTTATTGGCGATTGAAGCGCTACAGTTTGCTTCAGGTATTGATACCTTCTTAAAGCGCTTTGTGGTGACCTTGCTTATTATCTCACTGATGGTAAAAGTGCTGAAAATAACGCGTCTGACTCTAGAAGCGTTTTCACATAACAAAAAACGATTTAAGTTCATTGAAGAACGAACCATACCGATTCTCGATATCACCACTAAGATCTTAATTGTCGGTGCGGGACTGTATATTCTCATTTTGTCGTGGGGTATTAATCCTACTGCTTGGCTAGCATCGGCAGGTATTGTTGGTATCGCAGTGGGTTTTGCGGCTAAAGATACCCTGGCAAACTTATTTTCAGGCTTCTTTATTGTTGCCGATTCGCCTTATAAGTTAGGCGACTACATTATTCTGGATACTGGAGAACGTGGTCGCGTGACTCATGTTGGCATAAGAAGTACTCGATTATTAACGCGTGACGATGTTGAAGTAACCATACCGAATTCGGTTATGGGTAATGCTAAAATTGTTAACGAAAGTGGTGGCCCCTGGGAAAAAACTCGAATCCGAATTAATGTGGGCGTGTCTTATGATAGTGACCTTGAACAAGTCCATGATGTCTTAATGGAGATGGCTGAAGACAACGCTGATTTGTGCTCTAGTCCAGAGCCAAGAGTACGCTTTAGAAGTTTCGGTGGTTCGAGTATTGATCTACAGTTTATGGCATGGATCGAGCGACCGGAACAGAAAGGGCTAATCTCGCATCGGCTTATTATGAAAATTCATAAGTTATTTAATGAGAAGGGTATAGAGATACCTTACAGCAAGCAGGATTTGTATGTTAAAGAATGGCCTAATAGCCCTAGTTAGCCTAGTAGTTACTTGGGCTGCTCACGCAGATAAGTCTTTTGAAGAGTCGGAGTTAACGGCCCTTAGCGCTTGTGGTGAAAATAAAAAAGCACAGTTACTGGCAAAGTTGGTAAAGGAAGATCCTGACCAGCTAAGAAGCTCACTGTCGTGCAATCAAAAGCTGACCAGTATTGCGCAGCAGAAAGCTGAAGAAATGGCGGAGGCTGGTGAGGTAAGTCATCACGGTGTTGGAGGATACCCTGACCAACGATTAATTGAAGGTGGCTACAATTTGAAGTTACCTGAAGGTGTTGGTTTGGAGGGAAATCATGTTGAAGCTGTTCAAGGTGGTAGCTCACGAGCCGAAGACATCTTGTCTAAATTTAAAAACTCATATCAGCATAGAGTTCATCTGTTTGGAGAACATTCATTTTTCTTGGAGCAAGACGAGATAGGTGTTGGTTACGCTTATAACTGGAACAGCCCGCACGTCGATTATTGGGTAGTGTATATTGCGAGCCGAGCTGAACCCGAGAATGGTACGGAATAAGTAGCGTTACTAAGCTTTTTTTTCTTTGGCTGGCTTGGACACCTGATAGCAAGGAACGTAATTTTCGGCGTTGAGCTTCATACGCTTTTGCGTCACAAAGGCTTCAAGCAGCGCATCTAATTGATCCATGATATGGCTATCACCAGTGATTTGATAAGGACCGTGTTTTCGAACTTCTTCAATACCTTTTTCTTTAACGTTACCAGAAACGATACCCGAAAAGGCTTTTCGCAAGTTTGCTGCAAGCAAGTGAAGAGGTTGATCCGAACTCAAGTCTAACGCGCTCATATTTTCATGAGTGGGCACGAACTCTTCTTGGAAATCCCATAGAATTTCGAGCTGCCAGTTAAAGTGATAAGCATCATGCATTCTCTTACGGTATTCTCTAACTTCTGCAATACCCTTTTGAATGGTGCGTGCAACTGCTACAGGATCATCAATGATGATCTGGTACTTAGACTGTGCCTCTTGCCCCAAAGTATCACCGATAAAGCGGTCAATATGTTCGAAGTAGGATGCCGATTCTTTTGGTCCTGTAAAAATAAGAGGGAAGGGGGTGTTCTTGTTCTCCGGGTGAAGCAAAATGCCTAGGATGTACAATATCTCTTCCGCGGTCCCAACGCCGCCAGGAAAAACGACAAAACTGTGTCCAAGCCTTACGAAGGCTTCTAAACGTTTTTCGATATCCGGCATAATGATCAGTTCATTGACTATCGGATTAGGTGATTCTGCAGCGATAATTCCAGGTTCAGTAATTCCAATGTATCGTCCATTATTAATACGCTGCTTAGAGTGCCCAATTAAAGCGCCTTTCATTGGCCCCTTCATAGCACCAATACCGCAACCCGTGATGATATCGAAGCCCCTTAGTCCTAAACGATAACCAACTTCTTTTGTGTATTGATATTCGAACTCCGGAATTGCGTGTCCTCCCCAGCAAACGACCATGTTGGGATCGCAGCCCGGTCTTAGCGCTTTCGCGTTCCTTAGAATATGGAATATGGCGTTTGTACAGCCATTACTCGAGTTAAAATCAATTCTCGAGTTCGACTCTAATTCTTGTTTAAGAAAAACAATATCTCTAAGCACACTAAAGACTTGCTCTTTGAGCCCTTGTATCATGAAACCGTCAACTAGTGCTGTAGTTGGCGCGTTTTTGATTTTGAGCTTTACTCCTTTATTGAGCTGTAACACTTCAACATCGAAATGTTTTAGCTGCTCGTTATGGAAGCTAATCTCATCAGTGATTTGTGTGCTGTTTAAGACTGCCAACACGCACTTTTTAAAAAGCTCATGCTCACCGCCTTTTGAATGCTCGCTCAATCTTGCGATTTCATCGTTGGTGAGTAGTTCTAGTCCTGATTCTGCAGTGATCTCTATGTCTATATGCTTCATTTTCGTATTATAGTAATTTTGCGTATTTATTATCTCTACTCATACTCTAGAGTAATCAATGAGGGCACGCAATAGCTTTAGTATTAAAGGTTTATGTCATACCGCTAAGACTTTACTGAACATCTTTCATCTAACTTACTAGAATGCTGGATTGTCGTCACCCTGCCTGATTTACTGACCACAAGGGCGCGATGGAGCCTTCCGTCACGACGATGGCAAAGGTACAGACTGCCATTTTGATGATGTGTGTAGCCGGTAGGAGCGATGGTTAGGCCTGCCTTGTTCTGGAATGCCGCCCATGTGACAGATTCATACTCTGCCTTAAGTTCGGTCTGGTAATGAGTATTTCTAGTTGAGCGCTCAAGCACCCTTAACTCACTCCAGTCTCTGGAGCAGTCATCTTCAGGAGAAAAGCCACAAATAATGAAAAAACGATTACTGCTAATGGCTTTAGTTCTGGTTGTTTCAATAACATTTTTAATGGTAAATACATCGCTTTCAACGCTGCTTTTTTCTAGCATGTAGCTGATAGGTGGCGTAGCTATTAATCCGATGATTGATACGATGGCGACTGAAACTAAAACTTCGGGTAGTGTAAAGCCTTTGATCACTTTGAATTCCTTTTCCTGTGATTTATGAAGTGGCTAAATTAAAGAAAAGTGAAAGGCCTGTCTTTAAGTAATTACCTATACTTTTGTATGATATCTCTGATGATGCCTGGGTTTATTGGATACCAAGCTTTTTCATTTTATAGCGAATGGTTCTGAAGCTTATTTTAAGTAGCCTCGCTGCTTCAGTACGGTTCCATCGTGTTTGCTCAAGAGCTTTCTCTATTTCTTGTTTCTCGATTTCTTCGAGGTACTGATCGAGTGCTTTATCACCGCGCCCAGCTGCTTCAATATCATGGTGTGCTTTTGTACTTTTATTGGTATCCATCAAAATGATGTCATCTGGTTGGATGGAGTCATGAGTCGCTAGAGTGGTGGCTTTAAAAAGAATATTCTCCATTTCTCTATAATTATATGGGAACGTGTGTCGGGATAGCTTTTCTAAAGCATCTGGGCTAAGTGATTTTCCTGTTTTAAAGTCCTCAAGATAGGAGCCAATAATTGCTGAAAAGGCTTCTTCACGCTCCCTCAATGGTGGAATGGTAAAGTTGATGACATTAATTCGGAAGTACAGATCTTCACGTAATAAACCTTTTTCAACCAGCTCACTTAGATGGACCTCGCTACAAACAATGATTCGAATATCCAGTTGTGTCGGCTCTGTCTGGTCGTCCGCGATAAAGCTTTTATCTTCTATTAGTTGCAGTAATCGTTTTTGCAAAGGGAAGCTTAGCAAGTGCAAGTTGCTGATGACTAAGGTACCTTGATCTGCTTGGCTTAAATAGGATGTCCTAGTGTCTGAATTAAGAAACACAACATCCTCTTGGTCCTCAAGGGGATGGGCTTCAAAGTCTAGATAAACCAGTGGGCTATCAGCTCGGGAGCTCTGTTGGTGAATGATTTTTGCCAACGCTTCTTTTTCAGTACCTGGGTCGCCAATAATGACTACTGGCGCTTGTGAGCCTTTAACTTTATTTAGCTTCTGTCTTAAGTTCTCAGCATGCTTGTCATTACCCGCTAGTACTTTATATACGGTGTCCTTTTGTGGCTCTTGACGTTTTTGATTGAATTTAAAAGCATGCTTCAGGAGTTGCCTAAGATGATTTAAATCAATCGGCTTGGATAAAAAATCAAAGGCTCCAAGCTTCATTGCTTCAATGGCTTTTTCCGTGCTGCTATACGCAGTAATAACCGCAATCGGCATCTCTGGGTAATGTTTTTTGCAGTAACTTACCATCTCCAATCCATTACCATCAGGTAGTCTTAAATCGGTTAAACAAAAGTCAAAAGGCTCTTCTTTTAAGGCTTTCTTGGCTTCAGCTAAGTCTTTGCAGCTAACCACGTCTAGCTTCATCTGTATCAAGGTCATTGTCAAAAGATGACGAATGTCGGCTTCATCATCTATTAGGATTACCTTTGGTTTGGTCTCGCTCATAACAATCCTGATTAATTGTAACTGTCAAAGCTGATACGGAAGCAAGCTCCGCCAAATGCGACAGGAATACAGTCTAGGTGAGCTTGGTTTGCCTCGCAAAGCTCTTTAGATATATACAGTCCTAACCCAGTGCCATCGTGGGCCGTCGTATAAAAAGGCTCGAATATTTTTTCTTTTTGCTCAAGCGTGACGCCTGTTCCTTCATCAATCACGTCAAGGAATAAGTCTTCGCTGATAGGGTCTTGACCAGCTGCGACATGGAGTCGATATTCTTTGGTATTGATATAGCTAAATTTTAAACCGTTATCAAACAAGTTTGAGAGTACTTGTTTCAATTGGCTTTGATCGAATGCGACCATAAGATCTTCGTCAATATCCTCTAGAGTAATGACGGGCTCGAACTTAAGGCCTTGTTTATACTCCTTGATAAAACGCTTAATGAACCGATTCAATACAATTGCTTCCCTGTTCGGAGGCTTGCTTTTAGATACTTTTTGTACGTTTTCAATGATTTCATTGATCCTTTTGGATTGACGTTGAATGATTTTAATAAGTTCTTGGTCGTCGTCAGAAATTTGCTTTTTTTCAGCCAATAAAGCTGTCGCTTGACTTACTGCGCTCAGAGGGTTTTTAACTTCATGAGCGATGTTGGCTGTTAACTGCCCTAAAGAAGCTAATTTTAATTGATGGGCTTTTTTCATCACTTCGGAGTAATTATCCAATGTAATGAGGATTTTCTCTCCTTCGACTAAGGAAATGAAACGTGGCAATAACTGAGGCCCAGTATTCGTAGCTCTAAATGGTAATCCTTCCTCAGAATCCAGTCGGCCCGACTCACTCTTATCCTTACGAGCTTTTTCAAGCTGATAGGCCAAGTCATCAGTAACGAGCTTCAGTGGTTTGCCAATGGGGTTTTCAGGCAATCCTAGGCCGTACCAAGCGGTTTGGTTAATGTGCTGTATGGTATTCTTTGTATCGACGACGATGACACCACGGTTCATTTTATCGATGATTTGATTATTGAGCTCGTGCATTTTGTAAATCGACTGACTTTGCTCTAAGGTTTCAACTTCATAATCAGTCATACGGCGAGCAAGAATATTGGCTAGAACCGTTACTGCCAATATGCCAGCAATTTGTAGGCTCAGTTCCGAAAAGTCTGCAATTGAAATGGAGTCTACTCTTGAGTGCTGAATGAGGACTACGGCACCACATGCAAACAAACCATAGAGTAACCCGCCACGATGCCGTGTTAAAAAGAGACCGACAATTGACACTAGTGACATCATTACGATGTAAACCGCGGTGTTTTGGTTTCCAGAGTAGGCAAGCAAAGCGATAAAGAGAATGTCAACCAATGGTTGGCTGAGAGCCTGTATCCGAAACTGGTGCTCTACAAAGGCCATGAACAGCAGTAGATTCGCGACGATTAAGTAACTGATAGCGACCGAAGTATAGGTTTCTGCGTCGTGAAGTTGTTCTTGCGCGCTAAAAATATAAGGAAGCAGCAACAGGAGTAGGGCTAATATCAGCCTGACTACTGAATAATACCGTAGAAACTGCCAACCGAATTCAATTTTCTTATTGTTATTAAGCACTCGAGATCCTTTGTAACTTATTGTCATAACACAGATTAAGTCTTGTCGAGGTTCTTTTCAAGTTTTCCGCTTTAACACTTTGAAAAATGACGTATTTATTAGACAATAGGCAAATAATTTAGACTTGAGAAAGCAAATGCGTATTGCTCTCGCGCAAAATAACTATATCGTTGGCGACATTCGCCACAATTTAGCGCTCATTAAAGCTTCAGTTCATCAGGCAGAAAACGCCAGTGCTGACATTGTTGTATTTTCAGAGTTGGCGTTGTCTGGCTACCCGCCAGAAGACCTTTTACTGAGACCTGATTTATTTGATTTGGTGGAAGGTGCACTAGAGGAATTAAAGTCTCTACAGAGTAATGTGGCTATGGTTGTTGGGCACCCACGAAGATCTCATGGGCGCACATACAATTCTGCTAGCTTCATCCATAAAGGCTCGGTTTTACTGTGTTACGACAAACAGTTATTACCGAATTACTCTGTTTTTGACGAAAAGCGTTACTTCACGCCAGCGAGTGACTGTCCGATTATTAACTTTAAGGGCATCAATATCAGCATCCTGATTTGCGAAGACTTATGGTTTAAAGAGCCAGCACAGGTAGCTAAGCTGGCTGGTGCAGAGTTGATTTTAAGTCCGAACGCCTCCCCTTATTATTATGGTAAAGCACCTGTACGCGGAGCAGAGATGGCCAGCCGGGCTAAGGAAAATAGCGTGCCGGTTATTTATGTGAATCAAGTCGGAGGACAAGACGAACTGATATTTGATGGTTGCTCTAGCGCTTATAATTCTTGTGGTGAAAGTGTATTTACTGCTGCCGAAATGGCCGAAGATTTTGGCTGCGTTGAGTTTGATAAAGCGGCGAATCGGTTAACTTCAATGCAGGAAAGCTCTCAGCAATGGGACGATGAAGAGGAAATATGGCAAGCTCTGGTACTTGGTGTCAGGGATTATGTGAATAAAAATGGTTTCCCTGGAGCGTTGTTAGGTCTTTCTGGTGGTATCGATTCTGCGGTAACTCTTGCGGTGGCTGTTGATGCTTTAGGCAAAGAAAATGTTAATGCCGTCATGATGCCCTTCAAATACACGTCAAGCATGAGTATTGAGGATGCCAAAGAGGAGGCTGAGGCATTAGGTATTGAGTTCGATATCATCTCAATAGAACCAATTTATGAGGCGTTCATGCAACAAATGTCACAACAGTTGGCTGGGACGGAGCTTGATACGACCGAACAAAACATCCAAGCCCGTTGTCGTGGTACGATTTTGATGGGACTTTCCAATAAGTTTGGCCGATTAGTCCTAACTACGGGTAACAAATCCGAAGTGGCTGTGGGTTATTGTACGCTCTATGGTGACATGGCCGGTGGTTTTGATGTTCTGAAAGACGTATCAAAAACCATGGTATATAAATTGGCTAGGTACCGAAATACGGTATCTGCAGTGATACCTGAGCGTGTTATAACGCGACCACCTTCAGCAGAACTCGCGCCAGATCAAAAAGATGAAGATAATTTGCCCCCTTATGATATTTTAGACGGTATTCTTGAGGCCTATGTTGAGCACGATAGCAGCATTTCTGATATTGTTGCGCTTGGTTATGATGAAGCAACGGTGCGAAGAGTCATTCGACTGGTTGATATTAATGAGCATAAGCGGCGTCAGGCGCCTCCAGGCATAAGGATCAGTTCCAGAGCATTTGGGCGTGATAGACGTTATCCCATCACCTCAGGTTTTGGCCGACAGTTTAAGTAGGAGTTTTAGAGGAAACTGCAATGAAAAAGATTGAAGCGATTATCAAACCATTCAAATTGGATGATATTCGAGAGTCACTTACCGACTTAGGTGTAAACGGTATGACGGTAACGGAAGTAAAAGGGTTTGGTCGTCAGAAAGGGCATACCGAGCTCTATCGCGGTGCCGAATATATGGTTGATTTCCTACCTAAAGCGAAGGTTGAAGTCGTGGTGGATGATGAGTTGGTCGATAAATGTGTTGAAACCATCATTGAAGTTGCAAGAACCGGAAAAATTGGTGATGGTAAGATCTTTGTAACTAATATTGAAAGGGCTGTTCGTATTCGTACTGGTGAAGAAAGTAGCGAAGCTATATAGGACAGAAGTGCTATACCCTCACAAAAAAAGCGGCTTTTAAGCCGCTTTTTTTGTGCTGAATATTTAAAGGTCCGCGAAGTCGTAATCAGGGTAGTTGAGTAATAACACTTTACGATACTGCTCAGCTAACTCTGGAAGCTCAAGAATGTTGTAGGCTTTTATTAGCATATCTAAAGCATAAGGGACTGCAGGCGTCTGCGGAAAATTCTCAACAATGTACTTGGCACGGTTTGCAGCGCCAATGTATATGTCGCGCTCCATATAATATCTTGCGATATGCAGCTGATTTTCAGCCAGCAAGTTTCTGATTTGAATCATGCGCTTGCGTGCATCTGGAGCATACTTACTTTCTGGGTAAACTTCGACAAGCGCTTTAAAGTTGTCAAACGCTGCTTCCAGGTTAGTCGTATCTCGAGTCTCTAAATCTGCTTGGAACGTTTGTTTAAATAAGCCGACTTCTGACTCATAGTGCATGACACCTTTCATATAATACACATAATCTGCATTTTCGTGCTGTGGATGCTGACGTAGGAATCGATCAGCTAACGCCTGTCCAGCTTCATAGTCTGCTTTTTTGAAATAGGCATACAGCAAGTCCATTTTCGCTTGCTCTGAAATACTGCCGAAAGGGTAGCGGGTATCAATTTCCTCAAGCATTTCGATGGCCCGAGTGTAGTTACCACTACGTAGTGAGGTTTTAGCGCGGTCAAACAACTGTTGGGCCGTCATGACCTCAAGTTTTGTTTCTTCTTCTAATTCATCCTTTTCTGGCGTGCTCGAACACCCAGCTAACACTAACATAAGGCTGGCAAGCGATACTAAAACGATTTTTTGCATATTAATTCTTTCTGTTTATATTAAGCCTGATACAATGTGAGTCATTCTAACTGACAGCATGTCATACGCCAATCTTTTTACGCGATTTTACAATGACTACCCAATCTATCGAACTCAGACACACATTTGACGAAAAAGTTTACGGAAAGCGACTCGATTTAGCACTTTCTGAAGTTTTCGAGGAATTTTCGCGCTCTAGAATCCAGGACTGGGTGAAGCAAGGCTATGTCAAGGTCAATGACGAAGTGGTGACCTCGAACAAGCACAAAATGTCAGGTTTTGAGTTGGTGGAAGTTAATGCTGTGATCAAAGTTGCTGGTGAGTGGAAGGCACAAGCCATCACTTTGAATATCGTTCATGAAGATGATGACTTATTGGTTATCAACAAGCCTGCGGGTTTAGTGGTACACCCAGGAGCAGGGAATCAGGACGGTACTATGGTTAACGCCTTGTTGCATCATGTGCCAGATTTACAGAAGCTACCTCGTGCGGGAATCATCCATCGTTTGGATAAAGAAACTACAGGTTTACTTGTGGTTGCAAAAACTATTGCAGCTCATACAAGTTTGGTGGAACAGTTGCAGAACCGTGCCTTCACACGTGAGTACGATGCGTTGGTGAACAGGGTGATGGTTTCGGGCAGCTCAATTGATGCGCCTATTGGTCGCCATCCGACAAAACGTACTGCAATGGCTGTCATTCCTGACGGTCGCCGAGCGATAACTCACTATCGTGTGGCAGAGAAGTTTTTGGACCATACGCATCTTAAGTTGCGGCTAGAAACTGGTCGTACTCACCAAATTCGTGTTCACATGAGCCATTTAAAATTCCCAATCATCGGAGACCCTCTTTATAGTGGCCGTTACCGTGTGCCAACCAGGATTACGCCTGAGTTAAAAGAAAAACTGAGTGGGTTTAAGCGTCAGGCTTTGCACGCCAGTCTACTGGGATTAAAGCATCCTGCGACGGATGAGTATGTTGAGTGGCGTGCGCCGATGCCATCGGATATGCAGGCACTTCGCGATGAGCTGGTAGCGAATCGTGAGTATTACTCAAGCCAAGATGCCTAAAGATGTCGTTACCTCTGGTCTCTCCTAACTGGGATGTTCCTGCAAACGTAAAAGCTTTTTGCAGCACTAGGCATGGTGGGGTAAGTGAGACACCATGGGATAGTCTCAATCTCGCACTTCATGTTGATGATAAAACGACATCAGTCGAAGAAAATCGACTAAGGCTAGAGCAGACAACCGGATTACCAAACCCTAAATGGCTTAAGCAGACACATAGTACTCGAGTGATCCAACATTCTTTTAGCTCGCACGATGCTGATGGTTGCTATT
Source organism: Kangiella taiwanensis (assembly GCF_020005165.1). Lineage (GTDB taxonomy): Bacteria > Pseudomonadota > Gammaproteobacteria > Enterobacterales > Kangiellaceae > Kangiella > Kangiella taiwanensis. Next base: position 7,971 of record NZ_JAHCLT010000002.1, on the reverse strand, counting down.
CTGATAGGTTTGGACAAGCCTGTATTGTGATGACCGCTGATTGCTTACCTATTTTACTGTGTAACGAAGAGGGGAGTTGGGTCGCGGCTATACATGCTGGGTGGCGCGGGCTTGCGGACGATATTCTATTCAATGCAGTACAACAGTATAAAGGCTCAAGTCCCTTGATAGCTTGGATTGGCCCAGCAATTAGCGAAAAGTTCTTCGAAGTTGGAGCAGAGGTTAGAAACAGTTTCATCAATAAAAATAGCCAGTTAGATCGCTACTTTAATGCTAATAGTCACCAGAAATGGCAGTGTGACTTGGCCGGTATCGCTGAGTGTGAGTTAACTCGATATGGTGTTAATGTGCACCAAAGTAACTTATGTAGTTACAGCGACGCAGATAATTTTTATTCACACAGACGTGCAACTCATCAGTTTGGAAACACGGCAACAACCGGGCGTATGGCGAGCGTAATCTGGCTTGAGTCACTATGATTGTTGATGATGAGCGAGTAGATACAGACATAATTATTGAGTAAACAGATGGACTGGCTGCAAACAAATATCACCCTAATAATTTGGCTCCTTGTCATTCTTGCCGTTTTTCTATTGGGTTATTACCTTAAAGTTAAAGCAAAAAAGTATAATCATGTCGACTGGGGCTCATGCAAGTTGAATTTTGTTGACGGGCTTTGCCGCGCTTATTGCGTTAAGTTTCACCGCTTAAAGCTCGAAAAGTTTGACTTGCCAAAGTCCGGCGGAGCCATTCTCGTATCTAATCATGTTTCCGGGGTGGACCCTTTGCTCTTAATCGCCGCCTGCGATCGTCCGATTCGTTTTATGATTGCCAAAGAAGAGTATGAGAGATTTGGATTAAATTGGTTATTTAAAGGCGCGGGTTGTATCCCTGTGGATAGAACAGGCAGGGCGGATATCGCTTTTCGCCAATCCAAGCGTGCACTGGATAAAGGCGAGATTATTGCTCTGTTCCCACATGGAAAAATACATCTGGACGATGTGAAACCTTACCGTGTCAAAGCCGGTATTAAACGTTTGGCTCAATTAACTCAAAAGCCGATTGTCGTCGCTAGAATTACAGGGGTCAGAGGCCAAGGTAGCGTCTTTAAGCCCTTATTTATGCGTTCGCATACTGAAGTGATCAGATTTCCTAATATTTCCTACCAATATTTTGAACACGATGATTCGCTACAGGAGCTTGGGGAATTACTGCTGGGGCATCGTCAAGAGCTATCTAAACTAGCTCCCCTTGATTAAATATTAGACTTGAAAATCTAAAATAAAACCACATTTTGTAAGACATCTAGTTGTATTTATTTAAATGAGCATTGACGAATAATATCGTGTTCATAATGAGGTCTTACAGATGAGAATGGATAAATTTACCAGTAAATTCCAATCGGCCTTAGCTGATGCACAGTCATTGGCTGTGGGTCGTGATCACCAATACATTGAGCCGTTACATCTTATGCTGGCTATGCTACAGCAACAGGGCAATAGTGTCTCCGCGATTCTCAATCAAATTGGAGCCGCACCTTCTACGCTAGCCCAATCAGTAGAGTCAGAGATTAAAAAATTACCTCAAGTTTCTGGTAACGCAGGCGAGGTACATTTGTCCCCAGAATTAGGCAAGGTGCTTAACATCTGTGACAAGATTTCTCAGCAGCGCCAAGATCAGTATATTGCCTCAGAGTTGTTTCTATTGGCGGTTCTAGAAACTAAGTCGACATTGGCGAAGCTACTCAATGAGCAAGGCATCACTAAGCATATGGTAGAGGATGCTATTAATAAAATTCGTGGCGGCCAAGGCGTTGATGACCCTAATGCTGAAGAAAATCGTCAAGCACTTGAGAAGTACACTATCGATTTAACGGAACGAGCCGAGAGTGGCAAGTTAGATCCTGTGATTGGGCGTGATGATGAAATACGCCGCTGTATTCAAGTACTGCAACGCCGTAGCAAAAACAATCCAGTCTTAATCGGCGCGCCCGGTGTCGGTAAAACTGCGATTGCTGAAGGTTTGGCACAACGCATTATCAATGGTGAAGTGCCTGAAGGCTTAAAAGGTAAGCGCGTTTTATCTTTAGACTTAGGTGATTTGGTTGCAGGAGCTAAGTTTCGAGGTGAGTTTGAGGAGCGACTTAAAGCGCTACTTAGCGACTTATCGAAACAAGAAGGCAAGATCATCCTCTTTATTGATGAGCTACACACCATGGTTGGTGCCGGTAAAACCGATGGCGCGATGGATGCCAGCAACATGCTCAAGCCTGCTTTAGCAAGAGGCGAGTTGCATTGTGTTGGCGCAACAACATTGGACGAATACCGCCAGTATATTGAGAAGGATGCTGCGCTAGAGCGACGTTTTCAGAAAGTGTTGGTTGATGAGCCGTCGACAGAAGATACTATTGCTATCTTGCGTGGCCTAAAAGAGCGTTATGAGGTCCATCATGGCGTTGAAATCACCGACCCTGCAATCGTAGCAGCAACCACCTTATCGCAGAGGTATATCACAGACCGTCAGCTTCCGGATAAAGCGATTGACTTGATAGATGAAGCGGCAAGCCGTATTCGTATGGAAATAGACTCTAAGCCAGAAGCGATGGACCGCTTAGAGCGTCGTTTGATTCAGTTGAAGATTCAACGTGAAGCGCTGAAGAAAGAAACGGACGATAGCTCTGTTAAAAGGCTGGGCGATTTAGAAGAGCAAATTGAGTTACTCGAAAAAGAGTACGCAGAGCTGGATGAAATTTGGAGTTCAGAAAAGGCGTCTGTACATGGTGCACAAAACATTAAAGCTGAGCTTGATAAAGCACGGGTTGAGTTAGAAGCCGCGCAGCGCTCGGGCGACCTAACGAAAATGTCTGAGTTACAGTATGGAAAGATACCTGAGCTTGAAGCGAAGCTTGAGCAAGTCTCGGAGCAAGATACCCAAGAGATGCAGCTGTTGCGGAATAAAGTGTCCGATGTAGAAATTGCGGAAGTTGTTTCCAAGTGGACGGGGATTCCTGTGGCAAAAATGCTCGAAGGCGAGCGTGAGAAATTGCTGCAGATGGAACAAGCGTTGCATGATCGTGTAGTGGGGCAGAGTGAAGCTGTTTCCGCGGTATCAAACGCCATTCGACGCTCGCGCGCAGGTTTGTCGGATCCCAATCGTCCTAATGGGTCATTCTTATTCTTGGGACCAACTGGCGTTGGTAAAACTGAGCTTTGTAAAACATTGGCCACATTTTTGTTTGATACAGAAGATGCTATGGTCCGTATCGACATGTCGGAGTTTATGGAAAAGCATGCCGTTGCTCGTTTAATTGGTGCGCCTCCAGGGTACGTTGGTTATGAACAGGGGGGCTATCTAACAGAGGCAGTACGTCGCAAGCCCTATTCAGTGATTCTATTTGATGAGGTCGAAAAAGCGCACCCAGATGTCTTCAATATTTTATTGCAAGTTCTGGAAGATGGTCGTTTGACCGACAGTCAGGGCCGGACCGTAGACTTTAAAAATACTGTTATTGTGATGACCTCAAACATGGGTTCTGATCTGATTCAGCAATACAGTGGTGCGGCAAAAGACGAATCGACGTCTAATGAACAGAAAAGCTACAACGAAATGAAAGATATGTTGATGGACGTCATTGGTAATCATTTCCGCCCAGAGTTTATTAACCGAATTGACGAAATTGTTGTCTTCCATCCTTTGGCTAAAGAGCAAATTAAAGCCATCGCTGCCATTCAAGTGGATAGGTTGTTGCAGCGTTTGAAGGATAATGGTTTTGAGGTAATGATTACTGATCGTTTGTTAGAAAAACTGGCTGAAGCAGGCTTTGATCCTGTTTTTGGTGCAAGACCCTTAAAGCGTGCGATTCAAAGCCGACTAGAAGATCCTTTATCCAAAGCGATTTTATCGGGTGAGCTACAAGCAGACGCTGTCATAACACTCGATGTTGAGGGAGATGAACTTAAGATTCAACAATAACTATTAACTGATACTAAACTTAGCCTGCACTAAAACTGTGCAGGCTTTTTTTACTCGCTAGTAAAAACACAATTCCTCGATATAATCGAGGGAATTCAAGTTCTTTGATTATTATGATGTATCGCTATTTGATTTGGCTATTTTTGGCTACTGCATTACTGACCATTGGTAGTCTTTGCTACTTGCAAGGAGAAAAGAGCGTTGTAGCTATTGAGTGGTTAAACCAAGTAGCGCCATCTGCTTATCGGTGGCTAATGGCCGTTGCCAATAGTCTTCCCCGTATTTATTACCCTGGGTGGATTGCAAACCATTTAGCAGACATCATGTGGTCAATGAGTTTTGCAATGCTTATTTGTGGGATTTGGGTTAACCAGTTCTCATTTTCGAAATTATTGCTAGTTGGAATAGCCTGTGCTATTTTTTATGAAGTATTACAGCTGGTTGGGGCTGCGCCTGGAGTTTTTGATATTTGGGATCTTTTTTACTCTCTTTGCGCAGGCGCTGTTGGAGCTTCTCTAACTTACCTTCTACTAAAAAAGTATCATATTAAGGAACAATATAATGAAAACTTGCTTGATAAGTCTAGCCGCTAGCGCCATTGTTCTACAGTCATGTGCTGGACCAACGTATTCTGTGGCTCCCAAAGAACCTTCGTATGTGGGTATCCACCCATTAGTTTTAATCAGTAATGATAAAAGCCAATCGCAAAGTACTCTCGTCACTATTAATGGAAAAAACTTCGTTCTTCCTGAAGCTTGTTCAATGAGACGACAGTTTGGTGATGCCGTGGATTCACGACAGTTTGGCGATGCCGCGGATTCACGACAGTTTGGCGATGCTGCAGACTCACGACAGTTTGGCGATGACGCCGATTCACGCCAGTTTGGCGATGACGCCGATTCACGCCAGTTTGGCGATGATGCAGATTCACGCCAGTTTGGCGACGATGCAGATTCAAGACAGTTTGGTGATGACTCAGATTCACGCCAGTTTGGTGATGCTGCGGATTCAAGACAGTTTGGTGATGATGCAGATTCACGCCAGTTTGGTGATGATGCAGATTCACGACAATTTGGTGATGATGCAGATTCACGACAATTTGGTGATGATGCAGATTCACGTCAATTTGGAGATCTTGCCGATAGCCGTCAATTCGGTAATCAAGCTAGTCAATATAAATGTATTAAAGTGCCATCAATTAATTCTGTTGTGATTACTGGTCTTGTTGGACACGAGGTCGTTAATGTGACGACTGGAGATGATTTCTTAAACTATAGACATGTTAATAACAGTATAATTTTAAAATATTAAAACTGAGGAGACTAAAATGAACAAGTGGTTAAAGGTAGGGGCCAGCACCATTGTTATATCTGGAATGCTGATGCTTGCAATGGGATCAGATGAACCGTCACCAAGATTAATCAACTACACCAATAAGACACCTATGCCTATTCAGCATGGTGTGGTGGAGGAAGGCTTAACAATTGTTGCTGAAGACAAGTCTTTTGAGTTGAAAGGTGGGCAGCGCTTCCGCTCTCCATTCCAGTCTAATCTATGGACTTATGGTTGTGATCTCAGCAGTATCAATGGGAAAAATGTTTTAAACAGCGCGGACAAAGGATTACGCTGTGGTGGTAAAAAAGTGCATGTTTTCCACGGTAACAACCCAGAGCCACTCTATGGCGTATTGGTGTTAAATACATCGGTTGCAGCAGCAAAAGGGCCTGCTTCTCGCTCTTACATGGTCAAGGTCCCAGACGATAAAATTGCTCATGCACGCGAAGGGAATACGGCGGTATCATTTGAAATTATGAAGTGGGATGAAAGTCAGCGTTGGTCGCATACAGGAAGAACAGTGACTAATGAGAAAACAGCTTATAGCTGGATTCTATGGGTATCGGCTTATCCTTTGTAATTGGCTCATGAGCAAGCGTAATATAATAAAGCCCTCATCTTGGAGGGCTTTTTTCTTAGTCCTAATTGCAATATTTGGCAACGTTTCCCTTTGCCGTATTTAATCTAGCTATTCGGTCTTCCCCTGAAATCATTTTTTCTTTGCCATCTTCCATTATCATAATGCGCTGATTTGTTTCCAAACTTTGCATATTGTTTTTAGCAATTTCGCAGTTTTTTCTACGGATTTCTTCATTGGCTTGTTGTACTCGCTGCTTTTCAGCCTGCTGTTGAGCTAAAATATCATCTTGCTCAGCTGTGATGCTAGACTCGGTATCAGAATTAGCATTGTCTTCTGGTGGTTTCTTAGAAGTATTTTGATAAATGGCTTCATACTCAGTACCGCGCGGAGGTTTTGACTGCGTATACTTGATGTTCCCTTGGCTATCTTTCCATTTATATATCGGCTTGTCTGCAACCGCGCTGAAACTAATTGTTAACGCAGTTAACGTGCTGATGAGCAAGGCTTTCTTATTAATCATAATGACTCTCTTGTCGTATTGTGAGAACTATGCTGTAACAACATCCTCTTCTTTTACCACTAATTTATTGGTTTTGGCAAATTCGAGCAATTCTTTGAAGAGGTTAGGGTGCTGTATTGATAACTGGTTAGCCATTATTACCGATTTTACACCCTCATATATAGCTGGACGAAGGAGAGGGGAGTAGATAATGCGGCGATTGCGAAAGGTACATAAGTTACCGCACATGCGCTCAGCCCAATCGCTGGGTCGGAACTTTTTTCCGCTCTCCGTAATACCTAAAATAATAGTGCGCTTGTCTGTTTGTTCATCACTCATATAATTTTTACTGAAATGATTTTCACTATTGCTAGTTATGATAAGATGTAATGCATTGATTATAACGTGTTTTTAATAGGTAATACCATTCTATGAAAGTGAAGAAGTCATTAGCCAACCGTCGTGGCATCTATCTCTTGCCAAACTTGTTAACAACGGCAGGTTTATTTGCAGGGTTTTATGCCGTTGTTGCGTCGATGCAGGGACACTTTGAAAATGCTGCTATTGCAATTTTCATTGCCATGATCATGGATGGATTGGACGGCCGCATGGCTCGCATGACCAATACTCAAAGCGATTTTGGCGCGGAGTATGACTCTATGGCGGATATGGTTTCTTTTGGTATTGCCCCATCGCTGGTGGTTTATAACTGGGCTCTAACGGATATTGGTAAATTTGGTTGGTTAGCCTCTTTTGTGTATGTGATTGGTGCTGCTCTACGATTAGCTCGCTTTAATACACAAGTTGGCACAGCCGATAAGCGTTATTTCCAAGGATTAGCAAGCCCGTCTGCCGCCGCTGTACTGGCTGGCCTTGTATGGTTAGGTGTTGAATATCAGTGGGATGCCAAACCATGGGGAATCTATATTGGCATCTTAACATTGGTCACTGGCTTGCTAATGGTCAGTAATTTCCGCTATTCAAGCTTTAAAGAAGTCGACTGGAAAGGCAAGATTCCATTTATTGGGGTATTAATCATCGTTTTGGTCTTCATCTTCATCGCAATGGATCCTCCTTCAGTATTGTTTGGTGGTTTTGCCCTATACGCACTTTCTGGTCCAGTTATGACCTTATGGCGTATTAAGGATATAAAAGAAGAGCGTCGCCAGCGCAAAAGAACGGAACCCGTGGATACCGAAGTGCAGGATAACGATTCTTCTGATACTGAAGAAGATGGTGTAGACAAGAAATCATAACGATATACACATCTGACGCGAATTTTCCGTCCAGAATCTTGGACGGATAACCTCACCTAATCATGCGAAGCTAAAATATCTAATCAATAACGCCAAATCTGCTTAATTTTTGCTCAAGTTGGCGTTATACTAAGCAGTTCCTCCGTAGCTTTTTGAACTCTTGAAATTAATTTAAAAAAAGATTCAAAAAAGGGTTGCGGGGAGCGATTTAGTGTCTATAATGCGCACCACTTTCGAGGCAAACGAAACATTTGAAACGCAGCGAAAGAGCTCAGGAAGAGCGGTTTTTAAGACGGTTTAAAAAGTTTTAAAAAATGTGTTGACAGGAA
>NZ_JAHCLT010000001.1 GCF_020005165.1 Kangiella taiwanensis | reverse complement strand
TTCAACCGTCGTGTCGTTGATAATCGGTACGATGATGGTTTGTGTTTCGCCTGGCGTACCCGTGAAGCTTAAGCTGCCAGCAGTCGTGGTGTAATCACCCGGAGCCGCTGCCGTGCCGTCATTTGTGGTGTAATCCAGCGTGAAGCCACCTTGAACTTCGCCCGTCAAGGTCACAGTAAAGGTCGCGTTAGCGCCCGCTTCATCAATCGTGACGTCATCAATCGCAACCGTCGCTGCGTCGTTATCCGTAATGGTGCCTAAACCTTGGTCATCACTGAAGGTCACGCCACCGTTCGTTAAGTTGCTCAAGTCAACCGTAAAGGTCTCGCTGCCCTCAACAATGGTGTCGTCCGTAATCGGAACCGTAATCGTCACCGTCTCGCCACTCGTACCCGTGAAGGTTTCCGTGCCCGAGGCCGCTGTGTAATCACCGTCAGCAACAGTCGCCGTACCGTCCGTCGTGGTGTAATCGAAGCTCACGCCACCTTGTACGTCGCCCGTTAAAGTCACGGTGAAGACTGCATTACCATCCGCTTCGTTCACCGTCACGTCATCAATCGCAACTGTCGCTGCGTCGTTATCCGTAATGGTGCCTAAGCCTTGATCATCCGCAAACGTGACGCCTGGATTATTGAGATTACTTAGGTCAAGCGTGAAGGTCTCATCACCTTCAACCGTCGTATCATTGATGATCGGTACGCTAATGGTGATCGTTTCACCGTCCGTACCCGTAAACGTTTCTGTGCCAGAAACCGTGGTGTAATCGCCCGGAGCCGCTGCCGAAACATCGTTAGTGGTGTAGTCGAAACTCACGCCACCTGCAACATCGCCTGATAAGGTCACCGTGAAGATAGCATTGACACCATCTTCCGCTATCGTTACATCATCAACCGAAACCGTCGCAGCGTCGTTGTCGTTAATGGTACCAATCGCTGTATCTGTGTCTGTAACGAGCGGGTTCACTGCATCAAGGTTCACGGTGAAGGTTTCGTCACCTTCCACAATCGCGTCATCGGTAATGGCAACAGTGAAGGTTTGTGTTTCACCGTCGGTTCCAGCGAAGGTAACAGTACCCGCGGTGCTGTCATAGTCTGTATTGCCGCCTGTCGCAGTGCCATCTGTGAAGCTATAATTGACGTCAGTGCCACCAGCCACATCGCCATTTAAAGTAATGGTGAATGTTGCTGTACCAGCAGCTTCTGTTACGGTTACGTCTTCAATTGTGACGCTTGCGTTATCGTTGTCAGCGATTGTTACTGTGTCAGTCGCTGTACCGATAGTACCGTTGCTTACGGCTGTAATAGTTGCTTCAACCGTTTCACTGCCTTCAACTAAAGTATCATCAAGCACCTCAACCGCAACGGTCGCACTGGTGCTTCCCGCAGGAATCACTACAGAGGTCGTGCCAGCAGCACCAGTTAAATTATAATCGCTGGCATCTGTCGCTGTGCCCGCGTAGTTAATGGTTATGGTGGTATCCGTCGCACTAACATTACTTAGAGTTACGGTAAACTCACCATCCGTGTTCGGCTCAGACGCTGCAGCAATGGTCGCAGCAATCGATACTTCTAAGTTGTCATTGTCCGTGATCGTTCCAAGGCCGGTATCAGTATCCGTAACTAATGGGTTTACGGCGTCGATATTGACTGTAAAGTCTTCGCTACCTTCTACGATGGTGTCGTCGGTAATGGTGACATCGAACGTCTGTGTCTCTCCCGCCGTACCAACAAAGGTCACACTGCCCGCTGTGTTATCAAAATCAGTGCCGCCCGTCGCTGTGCCGTCAGTGAAGCTGTAGTTCACCACAGTCCCACCTACAACGTCGTTATCAAGCGTCACCGTGAAGGTCGCTGTTCCAGCTCCTTCATTAACAGTGACATCATTAACCGTTACTTCAGCATTATCGTTATCATTGATCGTGCCAAGGCCTTGATTGTCGCTGAACGTTACGCCCGCCGTGGTCAAGTTAGTTAAATCTACGGTAAAGTCTTCGGTACCCTCGACTAAAGTATCGTCGGTAATTGGAACCGTAATGGTCACCGTCTCACCGCTGGTACCCGTGAAGGTCTCAATGCCAGAGGTCGCTGTGTAATCACTGCCCGCAGCCGCACTGCCGTCATTCGTGGTGTAGTCGAAGCTCACGCCACCTTGTACGTCGCCCGTTAAGGTCACGGTGAAGATAGCATTGCCATCCGCTTCGTTAACCGTCACATCATCAATCGCCACCGTCGCTGCGTCGTTATCCGTAATGGTGCCTAAACCTTGGTCATCACTGAAGGTCACGCCGCCGTTACTCAAGTTGCTCAAGTCAACCGTGAAGGTCTCATCGCCTTCAACTGTCGTGTCGTTGATAATCGGTACGATGATGGTTTGAGTTTCGCCCGGCGTACCTGTGAAGCTTAAGCTGCCGCCAGTCGTGGTGTAATCACCTGGAGCCGCTGCCGTGCCATCATTCGTGGTGTAATCCAGCGTGAAGCCACCCTGAACTTCGCCCGTCAAGGTCACGGTGAAGGTCGCATTCGCGCCATCTTCTGCAATCGTGACATCATCAATCGCTACGGTCGCATTGTCATTATCGGTAATGGTGCCTAAACCTTGGTCATCACTGAAGGTCACGCCACCGTTCGTTAAGTTGCTCAAGTCAACCGTAAAGGTCTCGCTACCCTCAACAATCGCGTCGTCCGTAATCGGCACACTTATCGTAATCGTCTCGCCACTCGTACCCGTGAAGGTTTCAGTGCCTGATGCCGCTGTGTAGTCGCCATCAGCTACCGTCGCCGTGCCGTCCGTCGTAGTGTAATCAAAACTCACGCCACCTTGTACGTCGCCCGTTAAAGTCACGGTGAAGACTGCATTACCATCCGCTTCGTTCACCGTCACGTCATCAATCGCCACTGTCGCTGCGTCGTTATCCGTAATGGTGCCTAAGCCTTGATCATCAGCAAACGTGACGCCTGGATTATTGAGATTACTTAGGTCAAGCGTGAAGGTCTCATCACCTTCAACCGTCGTATCATTGATGATCGGTACGCTAATGGTGATCGTTTCACCGTCCGTACCCGTAAACGTTTCTGTGCCAGAAACCGTGGTGTAATCGCCTGGGGCCGCTGCCGAACCATCGTTAGTGGTGTAGTCAAAACTCACGCCACCTGCAACATCGCCTGATAACGTCACCGTGAAGATAGCATTAACGCCATCTTCCGCTATCGTTACATCATCAACCGAAACCGTTGCAGCGTCGTTGTCGTTGATTGTGACAGTATCAGTAGCATTATCGATAGCACCATTACTGACCGTATCAATGGTCGCGATAACGGTTTCCGAAGGTTCAACAATAAGATCATCCGCCACATCAACTGTAATCGTTGCCGTTGTATCGCCGGCAGGTATAACTACCGTGGTCGTACCGTTTGCACCTGTTAAGCTGTAGTCAGCTGGGTCAGCCGCAGTACCTGTATAGCTTAGTGTTACCGTAGTATCTGTCGCACTTGGTGCACTCAAGCTCACAGTAAACTCACCGTCAGTTGCAGGCTCGCTAGCCATCGCTACACTCGCAATCACAGAAACTAATAAGTTGTCATTGTCTGTAATTGTGCCTATCGCTGTATCAGTATCGATAACCTGCGGATTGACTGCGTCAAGGTTCACCGTAAAGGTTTCATCACCTTCCACAAGACCGTCGTCAGTGATACCAACAGTAAAGCTCTGAGTTTCGCCAGCTGTGCCAACAAACGTCACTGTGCCCGCAGTATCATCGTAATCTGTACCGCCGCCAGTCGCTGTACCGTCTGTGAAACTGTAATTGACATCCGTTCCACCAGCCACTGCACTATCCAAAGTGATGGTAAAGGTCGCTGTTCCTGCGCCTTCATTAACCGTAACGTCCTCGACAGTCACTGCAGCATTATCGTCGTCGGCAATTGTTACCGTATCTGAGGCCGTGCCAATATTACCGTTACTGACACTGGTAATGGTGGCAATAACTGTCTCACTTGGCTCAACAATATTATCGTTAGCAACATCAACAGTAACTGTTGCAGATGTACTACCTGCTGGGATGGTCACTGTTGTCGTGCCAGAAACGCCAGTCAGACTATAGTCAGATGGATCATTAGCGGTACCAGTGTAATCGATCGTTACGATGGTATCCGTCGAGCTTTCTGCGCTTAGGCTGATGGTGAATTCGCCGTCTGTCGCCGGTTCCGATGCATTTGGAACTGAAGCAGCAATCGAGGTTACTAGTGGTGAGTCATCGTCAGTAATTGTGCCTGTCGCAACGTCAGTAGCGTCAACCAGAGCGTTACTAGCGGATAAGTTCACCGTAAAGGTTTCATCAAACTCTACGATAGCGTCATTCGTAATCGGTACAAGGATGTCAATGAACTCACCGTCAGTACCCGTAAAGCTTACGGTGTTACCCGTACTGTCGTAATCCGTGCCACCACCGGTAGCCGAACCATCAGTAAAGCTGTAAGTGACGTCAGTGCCACCGTCGACTTCGCCATTAAGGGTAATTCTAAAGGTTGCATTACCTGCGTCTTCTGCCACGGTGACATCTTCAACCGTTACAGATGCAGTGTCTTCGGATTCGATAGTGACAGTGTCCGTCGCGCCACTGATCGTTCCGTTATCAGTTGCTGTAATGGTCGCGATGACAGTCTCATCACCCTCAACGATATTGTCATCAATAACATCAACCGTCACGATAGCGTCGGTCGAGCCAGCAGGAATCACAACTGTGGTTGTGCCTGAAGCGCCCGTTAAGTTGTAATCCGAACCATTGGTTGCTGTACCTGAATATGCAATAGTAACCGTTGTGTCAGTCGCGCTAGTAGTACTCAGACTTACCGTGAACTGACCATCAGTCGCTGGTTCCTGAGCTGTTGGCGTAGTTGCTACAACTGAAACAGTTAAAGCATCATCATCAACGATGGTGCCTGTTGCTGTATCGGTATCAATAACGTTCGGATCAACCGCATCCAGGTTAACCGTAAAGGTTTCGTCGCCTTCTACAACTGCATCGTTGGTAATCGCAACAGTGAAAGTTTGTGTTTCACCAGCCGTTCCAACGAACGTTACAGTGCCGCCAGTACTGTCGTAATCAGTACCACCGCCCGTCGCTGTGCCATCAGTGAAGCTATAGTTCACGTCAGTACCACCAGCGATGGCTTCTTCTAATGTGATAGTAAAGGTTGCAGTGCCGTCAGCTTCATTAACGCTAACGTCTTCAACTGTTACGCGTGAATCATTATCAGTAATGGTGACGGTATCTGTTGGAGTGCCAATGGCTCCGTTACTAACCGCCGTGATCGTTGCTTCTACGGTTTCGCTACCTTCAACAAGAGCATCATCGATAACTTCAACAGCCACAGTCGCGCTTGTACTTCCAGCCGGGATGGTCACGCTGGTAGTCCCCGCAGCACCCGTTAAGTTGTAGTCTGAAGTGTTTGTAGCTGTACCTGCGTAATCAACAAATACCGTAGTATCAGTATCACTAGGATTACTCAAGGTTATTGTGAACTCACCGTCAGTACCTGGTTCAGAAGCTGCTGCCACTGTCGCAGACATGTTAACAGTCAATACATCATTGTCTTGGATCGTGCCAGTTGCCGTATCAGTATCATTAACGCCTGTATGGTCAGCATTTAAAGAGACCGTAAAGGTTTCATCGCCTTCTACTATGTTGTCGTCGGTGTAAGCAACTGTGAAGGTTTGCGTCTCTCCCGCCGTACCCACAAAAGTTACTGTACCGCCAGTACTATCATAATCAGTACCACCGCCTGTAGCCGTACCATCAGTAAAGCTATAGTCAACGTTAGTGCCGCCAGCAACGTCATTGTTCAGAGTGATAGTGAAGGTTACGGTACCCACGCCCTCGTTGGCAGTTACGTCTTCGACGGTAACCGCTGCAGCGTCATCATCAGCAATTTCAACAGTGTCGGTTGCATTTACAATCGTGCCTTCGCTAACACTATCAATTGTCGCGATAACGGTTTCGGTAGGTTCAACAGTCGTATCGTCGTTAACCACGACATCAACTGTAACGCTTGTATCACCGGCAGGAATAACAACGGTTGTAGTGCCAGCTGCACCCGCTAGGCTGTAATCTGCAGGGTCCGTAGCAGTACCCGAGTAACTTAAGTTAACCGTAATGTCAGTTGCACTTGGCGTATTAAGGCTAACGGTAAATTCGCCATTCGTCGCAGGCTCAGAAGCATTGGCAACGCTTGCGGTTACCGACACTTCTAACACTTCGTCGTCGATAATCGTGGTAGCCGAGTCGTTATCATTAATCACTGGGTTAACGGCATTAAGGTTAACGGTGAAGGTCTCATTACCCTCATAAATACCGTCGTTTATGATCGCAACCGTAAAGGTTTGCGTTTCACCTGCTGTACCCGCAAAAGTCACAGAGCCTGGCGTGTTGTCGTAATCGACACCACCCGTCGCAGTACCATCTGTGAATGAGTAATTGACAACGCTGCCGCCTTGGACTGCATTATCCAAGGTTACGGTATAGGTCGCCGTACCCGCATCTTCATCAATGGTTACATTGTTGATGGTCAGGGTTGCAGTATCGTTGTCGTTAATGGTACCGAGACCTTGGGCATCGCTTAAGGTCACGCCGACATTCGACACATTCGACAAGTCAACGAAGTAAGTTTCACTCGCCTCGGCAACAGCATCATCGGTAATTGGAACCGTGATAGTCAGAGCTTCGCCATCAGTGCCCGTAAAGTTTAATGTGCCAGTTTGTGCCGTATAGTCGCTGCCAGCATTCGCAGTATCATCAGCAGTTGCAAAATCAACCGAGACGCCACCTTGTACGTCACCGGTTAGAGTAACCGTAAAGACAGCATTACCATCGGCTTCGTTAACTGTAACGTCGTTAATGGCTAGGCTAGCGTTGTCGTTATCATTAATCGTGCCAATGCCTTGGTCATCAGCCAAAGTCACTACGGCATTGCTAACGTTTGATAAATTTGCAAAGAATGTTTCTGTCGCTTCAACTAAACCATCGTCAGTGATTGGCACACTGAATGTTTGAGTTTCACCATCAGTACCCACAAAATTGATGGTGCCTGTTGAGGATGTATAGTCGCTAGCAGCAAGTGCAGTATCGTCTGCTGTCGCATAATCGACCGAGACGCCGCCTTGTACGTCACCGGTTAAGGTCACTGTAAAGACTGCGGTACCGTCTCCTTCATTCACAGTAACGTCATTTATCGCCAAACTCGCATTATCGTTATCGGTAATAGAACCGATACCCTGAGCGTCCGCAATGGTCACCAAGCCATTCGAGATGTTCGATAAATTCGCAAAGAAGGTTTCAGTAGCCTCCGCGATACCATCATCAGTGATTGGTACGGTGAATGTCTGTGTTTCTCCGTTATTACCCGCAAAGCTCAATGTATCAGTCGTGGTCGTATAGTCGCTTCCGGCTAAGGCTGTATCGTCAGCTGTCGCTGCATCAACGGTAAAGCCACCCTGAACGTTGCCTGTTAGCGTTACAGTGAAGACTGCATTACCGTCAGCTTCATCAACAGTCACATCATCGATCGCGATGCTGGCTGCGTCATTATCAAATATATTAACCGTGGCGTTGTTCGGCGTCCCAATCGTTGCATTGCCACTCGTCACCGTATCTAAAGTAACGATAACGGTTTCCGTCGGTTCTAGTAATGAGTCATCAATTGCTAAAACATTCAGGTTAACTGAAGTCGTATTCGCAGGAATGGTGACACTAGTCACTAAAGATGCATAGTCAGCGCCTGCTGTTGCAGTACCGCCTACCGAAATATCAACCACAGTGTCAGTGTCTGACGGGTTACTCAAGCTAACAGTAAACTGGCCAGCAATACCGCTTCCTTCCGTAGTATCAGCAATAGCAGCAATACTCACTTCAGCCGCATCATCATTAGTGATCGTACCGTCTGCGCTAGCCGTTGTGATAGTTGCATTACTTGATGGGTTAGAGATGGTCAGCGCAACCGTTTCGTCAGCCTCTACCGTCAAATCGCCATTTACTGTCACAGAAACAGTCGTACTAGTATTGCCAGCTGTAATAGTGCCGCTACTTGATACTGCAATATAATCGTTGTCCGCTGTCGTTGCAGTGCCATCTGAAGTAGCAAAATCAAAAGTCACATCTGTCGCTGTAGACACGGCATTAGCAAATTGCACTGTGTACACCAGCGTAGTGGTTCCAGCGTCGCCCTCTACAACACTTGTTGCTAGAACTTCCAGCTCAGCAACATCATTATCGGCAATGGTTACGGTAGCTTCATTATTACCCGGATCGATAGTGCCATCAGAGGTCGTGGCCAGCGTGATCACAACGGTTTCATCGCCCTCGACGATGGTGTCGTCTGCGACAGTCACATCAATCGCAGCGCTTGTATCGCCCGCAGGGATAGTCACTGTGCCCGTTAAAGGCGTGTAATCATCAGTCGGCGTTGCAGTACCCGCAATCGTATAGGTAACTGTGGTATCCACAGAATTAGGGTTACTTAAACTTACCGTAAATTGGCCATTATCTGCTGGCTCTGCCGCCGTAGCATCATTTGCCGCAACCGTAACCGTGATAGGGTCATTATCTTGAATCGTATAAGTATTGGTCGCTTGTGTATTGCTATCTAAGTCAGCGTCACCAAGGACCAGTCGAGGATTAACACTCGAAATTTCGAAGTTGATGGTTTCATCAGCTTCTAAAATATTGTCGTCAACTACCGTTAAGTTAATTGGTACTGACGTACCAGCTCCACCATCGTAAGTGCCCGCGGGAATGGTAACCGTCACCACGTTGGTATAATCGGTTCCTGACCCCGTTGCCGTACCGCCAGTGACATTGACATTAACATTAGTGTCATTTGGTAAGAAGCCTAGAATTCTCAGGCGAGGCTCATCCGTGATTGATTCGTCAGCAGTATCAGCCGCAGCATCAAACTCAATCAATACAACCGAGTCGTTATCTTGAATAGTGACAACGCCGGTTCCGTCATTGATCGTTGCTAACCCACCCGTGATGTTTGATAAGTTAACATTAAAGGTTTCATCACCTTCAATTGCAAAATCGTCATTTATAGTAACGGTAATACTTTGCACCTCACCATCGGTGCCTGCAAAGCTTAACGTTCCTGAGTTGGCGAGATAATCTGCTAAAGGCCCAGCTGTCGCAGTGTCGTCTGCCGTCGCGAAGTCAACATCAAATCCTGCTGCCGTATCTCCCGTTAAGGTCACGTCTATTGTAGCTGTGCCGTCGCCTTCATTAACGGTGACATCCGCAATAGAGATACTTGCGGCATCATCATTCTGAATCGTGGCTTCACCCACACCATCAGAAATAGTTGCATTCGAGGAAATGTTGCTTAACGTCACTGTAAACGTTTCGTCCGGCTCTACAACAGTATCGCCATTCACATCTACGGTTATGGTGCCGGATGTATCTCCAGCAGCGATCTGACCAAAGCCTGTTGAGCCAGTATAGTCTCCATCTACAACCTGAGCAGTTCCATCAGCTGTAGCATATTCGAAAGTAATGTCTTCAGCCGTTGTCACAGCATTGGTGATACTTACTGTAAAAGTAAAGGTCGTTGTGCCGGCATCAGTTTCCACTTGGGCAATATCATTAATAGCAATCTCAGCCGGAGAGTTAACGACTAAATCGGCTGAAGCAGCTGTACTCGCTCCCATGCCAGTATCGAGTGTACCAGCAGGAAGTTGATTGGTGTGAGTCCCTGCAGTTCCACTGGTCACGTCAGCAGTGATAGTACACGAGCTGTTAGCAGGAATCGTCGCGCCTGAGCCAAGTGTAATAGAGGAAGCACCATCAAGTGCTGTTAAGGTCCCTGTTCCACCACAAGTGTCAGATGCATTGGCTGGAGTCGCCAATACAACACTTGCAGGAAGATTATCAACGAAATCAGCCTGCAAAATAGCTTCAAAATTGTTGGTGTTAGTCAACGTAATGGTTAGGGTAGATATACCATTGAAGTCGATTGGATTAGGTGCAAATGCCTTTGTTGGCTCTGGAGTAACCACATTTAAGGCGTTTGAATCAGTAGCGCAAGCTGCTACGGTTGGATCAGCAACTGTACATCCACCATTGGTATTGTTAGCGGTGTTATTATCAATGACGCCTGCAGGTAGCGTGACGTTGACAGTGTTGTCAATCGTCGTCGGATAATCCACTGCCGAAACATTAAAGGAAACAAACAATGCCGCGAAAGCGACCATTGCAGAAGAGAAACGCCTTATAGAGCGGGCTAATTTTTTGTAAGTGTTCAGCGTGCTCTTGCCAAAGTTTTTCATTTAAGTCTACCCAACCATTAAATGTATATAACAAAGACACTGGCAACCAGCGCTTTGGAATTTACGATGGAGCTGTTCTCACAGCACCCCTAATCAAAATACACAACATCTCCAGTGAAAAGCTTATTGCGTAATCTTTACCGACCAGCGGCTGTGTGTTCTATATCTGGTTCGAGCAATCCTTCGAAAACCCCAAAAGTGGAACACTTCACACTTTCTAAAAGATGCATTGCATTTACCACTTAACTCCGCTAGCATCACGACTGTCAGATTTTTTTACACCCATTGCATCGCTAAATATTTACGATGGATTTTCTGACTCTATTCCATGTTAACTCAGTACAAATCAAAATCTTGTGAATGTTTGTTTTAATTAGGAAAAAATAAACACTTTTCTACTTATTACTGCTTAAGTATATCCCAATGAAAACATCTCAAATAGCTCACGCATGCACAATTAACAATGTTTTATAATTGAGAACTAAGTAACAACAATAGCGTTAACCGTATCTCAAAATATCTTAATTGCCACTTATGTAGTCACCATTATTGACTGTTTTTCAGACAAAATCGAGCTTGTGTCAAATAATTATACAGTTTTTAATGCAAATATGAGAATAGTTCTATCCATATCTACACAAGATTTATCTCAAAGCTTACCAGTATTATAGTTAGGTTGGCAATAAAGCTATGAAAAATAAAGAGATCCGGTCCAGGAAAAAGTCTCTATTTTCCGAGTCGCGAATATTACTGTAATTGCTCAAAAAAGCAACAAAAATATATTCTTTGAGTAAAATAAATACTTTTATAAATTCTTAACTTGTTGATTAAAAAGAGAATTAAACCAAAAAGAGGCCCGACCAGACAGGTTGAGAACAACAAAAACGCTGTGAACAAAGGAAGGTTGGTATGATATGACTGGTCGGAGCGAGAGGATTTGAACCTCCGACCCCTTGCACCCCATGCAAGTGCGCTACCAAGCTGCGCCACGCTCCGATAAAGATAGTCATATGGAAAACGGCGTCATACTACCGCTTTCCATATAAATTACAATAATAAAATTGGAGTTTTAGAATATAAGTTAAATCGAAAGGAATCGTTTGATTTTTTCTAGCTCTTCTATGATGTCATCAATCTGAGCTTTTTCTACTGGAGAGTCAGGATCACCGCCCTCTTCTAGGCATTGACGAGCTCCACCAATGGTGTAGCCATGTTCGTAGAGTAGAGAGCGAATCTGACGCACAATTAACACGTCTTCACGTTGATAGTAACGGCGATTACCCCGTCGAACAGGATCAAGCTGATCGAACTCTTGCTCCCAATAACGCAGTACGTGCGGCTTAACCGCACATAAATCACTCACTTCACCTATCGTAAAGTAACGCTTGCCTGGAATTGCTGGTAATTCGTTATTATTGCTCGGTTCCAACATAGTCGGCTACTTTCCCTCTAAGTTTTTGCCCAGGTTTAAACGTGACTACTCGTCGCGCACTGATCGGAACTTCTTCACCCGTTTTAGGGTTGCGACCAGGGCGCTGCGCTTTATCACGTAGCTCAAAATTACCGAAGCCAGAGAGCTTGACATTATACCCCTGCTCTAAGGAATCGCGGATCTGCTCAAAAAAAGCTTCTACAATTTCTTTTGACTCACGTTTATTCAAGCCTAGCTCTTCATACAAACGTTCTGCCATGTCCGCTTTTGTTAGTGCCATAATCAATCTCCGCTATCTCACTTGTAGACTGTGCTTTTAAGGGTTAGTTTCTGAGAACTGCTTGATACTCTTCTGCTAGCCCAGCAACCACTTTATCTACAACAGAATTAATTTCCGCATCCTCTAAGGTTTTCTCTGGATGACGTAAGGTCATACCCAAAGCAACACTTTTCTTTCCTTGCTCAAGATGCTCACCTTTGTATATATCAAAAATAAAGGCATCTGTCAGTAAATTCCCACCAATTTTTACAATAAAATCAATTAATTCCCCACCTTTTACGGTTTCATCAACAATCACCGCAAGATCGCGTCGAATGGATGGGAACTTCATCAATGGTGCGAATTCTGGTAAATCACGCTCAGATAGTGCCTCTAAATCGATCTCATAGACAAACGTATCTAAGTCCAAATCAACCGTCTGTTGAATTTGTGGATGCAGTTTACCGATATAACCAACTGTCTTACCCTCGAGGATAATATCTGCTGATTGACCTGGATGCAGAATTTCTTTAGCAGAAGGTACAAAGTCAAAGCGGCGCTTGGTGGAATTAAGCAATGCTTCAATATCGCCCTTCACATCATAGAAGTCGACTTTTCTAGCATCACCATCCCAAGACTCAACATAACGACGTCCTGCGACCAAACCCGCAAGCGTAGGAATTTGCTCTAACTCGCCCGAAGCTGTTTCAAAACGTAAGCCCATCTCGAAGAAGCGAATACGCGATTGCTGACGGTTGATATTAAACTGTGCTGCTTGAACCAAGCCCGGCAACAAATTGGTGCGCATGACACCCATTTCACTCGAAATCGGGTTCATCAATGGCAATGGCTTCATATTTGGCTCTAAAACAGCTTGTAGCTTAGGCTCTACGAAACTGTACGTAATAGCTTCTTGGTAGCCACGCGTGACTAAGACATCACGCAATAAGTCCTTAAACACTCGACTTTCGTTCTGCATGAACATCGCCATTTCGCCCTGAGGCTTACGAATTGGCAAGTTGTTGTAGCCATAAACGCGAACCAACTCTTCGATTAAGCTTTCTTCGTTATCGATATCAAAACGGAAGCTTGGAACCGAAACGTCCCAGCCTTGATCATTAGCGGTTAGGCCTAAACCAAGACGCGTCAATATATCTTCAACCTGTGCATCATCGAATGCCACACCGACAACACGCTCAATACGCTCACGACGCAAAGTTAAATGGCGCTTCTCTGGCATTGCTGACTTATCAACCGCTTCAATAATTGCGCCAGGCTGACCACCAACGATCTCAAGCAGCAATTCAGTTGCTCGCTCCATCGCTGTACGCTGCAGTTCGTAATCCACACCGCGTTCATAACGATGAGAGGCATCGGTATGCAAGCCATACTGACGTGCTTTGCCCGCTACTGAAATCGCGTCGAAGTACGCGCTTTCTAAGAAAATATCTTTTGTTTCTGAATTAACGCCTGAATGCTCCCCCCCCATCACGCCCGCAATCGCTAGAGGCTTTGAGTTATCGGCAATCATTAAGGTATCTTCCGTCAACTCGACTTCTTGGCCATCGAGAAGTGTTAACTTTTCGTCTTTTTTAGCCATGCGCACATCAATCGCACCATCAATCTTGGCTAGATCAAACGCATGCATCGGGTGGCCCATTTCCAGTAATACGTAGTTCGTCACGTCTACTACCGGGTCAATCGAACGCACACCAGAACGCTCAATACGCTGCACCATCCACTGCGGAGTCTGTGCTTCTGGATTAATACCTTTTATCACACGCCCTAAGTAGCGTGGACATGCTTGTGGTGCACTTAACTTTACATCCAGCTTATCACTCACTTCACTAGCAACCGCTTTTGGCTCCACGAAGCGAACATCTTGCTGTGTTAAAACACCCACTTCACGTGCAATACCGCGAATACCTAAACAATCACCACGGTTTGGCGTCAGATCAACATCAATAACATGATCATCAAGGTTAAAGAATTCTTTTAAATCCTTCCCTAAAGGCGCATCCAGCGGCAGCTCAACGATACCATCGCTGCCTTCACCAATATTCAGCTCAGTCTCAGAGCACAGCATTCCGAAAGAATGCACACCACGTAGTTTGGCTTTCTTAATTTTGAAATCACCAGGAAGGACAGCACCAATCATCGCGACCGCGACTTTAATGCCCTTACGCGCATTCGGAGCTCCACAGATAATTTGTAACTCTTCGTCGCTTGCATCGCCCACATTGATGGTACAAACCTGTAATTTGTCCGCATCAGGGTGCTGCTCTGCGGCAACGATCTCCCCGACAACTACGCCAGAAAAACTATCACCTAAATACTCAAAACCATCGACTTCCAATCCTGCCATGGTTAATTTATCGACTAACTCTTGAGTGGAAATTTCAGGGTTTACCCACTCACGTAACCACTGTTCACTAAATTTCATCGTTATCCACCCACTAGTTGAATTGCTTAAGGAAGTTCAGGTCATTCTCGAAGAACAACCTCAAGTCATTCACGCCATAGCGCAACATCGTTAAACGCTCAACGCCCATACCAAAAGCAAAACCAGTATACTTTTCGCTATCAACACCAACCGACTCAAGCACTTTCGGGTGAACCATGCCGCAACCAAGAATTTCTAACCAACCGGTATGGCTACAAACACGACACCCTTTACCGCTACACATAACGCACTCAATATCGACTTCAGCCGATGGCTCAGTGAACGGGAAGTAAGACGGACGGAAACGTACACCTAAGTCTTTTTCAAAGAAGTGAGTCACAAACTCATACAGAACGCCTTTCAGATCAACAAAAGTGGTACTTTCATCGATCAGAAGGCCCTCAACCTGATGGAACATTGGTGTGTGCGTTAAATCCGAATCGCAACGATAAACACGACCCGGCGCGATAATGCGATACGGTGGCTCAGCATTTTCCATCACACGCACCTGTACAGGCGACGTATGAGTTCTTAATAAGCGTCCGGCATCAAAATAGAAGGTATCATGCATCGCACGTGCAGGGTGATGCTCAGGGATATTCAGCGCTGTGAAGTTATGGAAATCATCTTCCACTTCTGGACCTTCAGCAACTGAAAAACCCATTTGCCCAAAGTACGACTCAATACGTCTTAATGTGCGGTTCACAGGGTGTACACCGCCCGACTCTGAGTTACGACCACTCAAAGTCACATCAATTGTTTCACCCGCTAACTTAGCGTTAATTTCAGCTGTTTTGATAGCATTCTGCTTAGCTTCGATAATGCCAAACACTTCTTTCTTAGCTTCATTCACCTTAGCGCCAAACTTTGGCTTTTCTTCAGGTGGTAACGTTGCCATCTGCTTCATTTGCGCAGTGATTAATCCTTTCTTACCCACGAAGCGAGCTTTAACTTGCTCCAGCTCAGGTAATGACTCAACAGCACTGATTTCTTGTTCAGCCTGTTGGATAATTTCTTGTAAATCAGCCATGATATTTGCTCATAGTTTGTCGTATTGTATTCGTCGTATCACTTTCTTAATAAAAGACTCTTAAAAAGAGGCTCAATATCAGTCTGCGTATTCTGCGTTCTACCTATAAAACTGCATAAAAAAAGGAAGAGCATTTCTGCCCTTCCTTTTAAGACTTTAATCGTTTGCTACCTTGATCGTATTAACAATAACCGTAAAAACAACGTTGGTAACAAATGCTATTCTTTAACTTACTATCAAACTAAAGAACAGAGTGCTTAGATTAAGCGTCTAGGGCAGATTTAGCTTGCTCTGCAAAAGCAGCAAAAGCTACTTTATCAAAAACTGCCAATTCTGCTAGCATCTTACGATCAACTTCAATGTTTGATTTTTTCAAACCATTGATAAAACGGCTATAAGACAAACCGTGTGTACGCGCTTCGGCATTAATACGTGCAATCCATAATGAACGGAATTGACGCTTGCGTTGGCGACGGTCACGATATGCATATTGACCCGCTTTAATTACAGCTTGTTTAGCTACACGATAAACACGACTACGTGCACCGTAATAACCTTTAGCCTGCTTTAAAACTTTCTTGTGACGTGCGTGAGCTGTCACGCCGCGTTTTACTCTTGCCATCTCTTAAATCCTCACCAATTAACCGTTAGGAAGCATACGATCGATTTGCTTTGTATCCGCGGCATCAACTAGCTTGCCGTGGCGCAAATGACGCTTACGCTTAGTGGATTTCTTGGTCAAGATGTGACGCAAGTGTGATTGTTTGTGCTTATAACGACCCGAAGCAGTCTTTTTGAAACGCTTCGAAGCACCGCGGTCAGTCTTCATCTTTGGCATAGTAATATACTCGCATTGATTACTGTCATGGCCACTGCTTGAGCAATATAAAATCATAATGCCGGCAGTCGTCTGGAGCTCATGATGAGTTACTAAAAACGGATAATTCAGCCGTGAAGCCGATTTATCCAACCTTTTGAAGCACATTAAGCGCCTTGCGGACTTTTGTTCGACTTAAACCTTTAGCCTAGACCAAGAGACTTAAGTCAAACGCTCAACTACTTCTTCTTGTTGGGGGCAACCACCATCGTCATTTGACGACCTTCCATTGATGGACGTTGCTCAACTGAACCGTACTCTTCCAGGTCTTTTTCGACACGCTTCAACAACTCCATTCCGAGTTCTTGGTGCGCCATCTCACGACCACGGAAGCGGACAGTGATCTTCGTCTTGTCCCCATCTTCCAAGAAACGTATAAGGTTGCGTAGTTTTACCTTATAGTCTCCAATATCCGTCCCTGGGCGAAACTTGATTTCTTTGACTTGGGTAACTTTCTGTTTTTTCTTAGCAGCCGCTTTCGCTTTCTTCTGCTCAAACAAGTATTTACCAAAGTCCATAATCTTACAGACAGGCGGCTTAGCGTCAGGCGAAACTTCTACTAAATCTAGCGAAGCCTCTTGAGCTTGTGCCAATGCATCTCTTGTATCAACCACACCAACGTTTTCACCGTCAGCTTGGATTAAGCGAACCTCTTTGGCTCGAATATCTTCATTTATGCGCTGTCTATCGTCGCGCTTTTGACCTTTTTTAATGTGTCTAATCCTCTAATTGGTTAAAATCAAGTCGAATTATTCAGCCACTGCCTCTTCTTTTCTTGCTCGCTTAGCCACTTCAGCTTCAAGCAACTCGGCAAAGGCGTCAATGCTCATACTGCCAAGATCCTCACCCTCGCGAGTTCTAACAGCGACATGACCATTTTCAACTTCACGGTCTCCGACTACAAGTAAGAACGGAACACGTGCTAATGTCTGCTCGCGAATTTTAAATCCGATCTTCTCATTTCTCAAGTCTGAATTTACCCTAAATCCCTTATTTTTCAAGGAATCGACCGTTTTTTGGCAAAAATCGGCCTGTTTGTCGGTAATATTCATGATTACGGCTTGAGTTGGCGCCAACCAAGCCGGGAATTTTCCAGCGTATTCTTCGATTAAAATACCGATAAAACGCTCCAAAGATCCCAAAATTGCGCGGTGAAGCATCACCGGAACTTCTCTTTCACCGCTTTCTGCGACAAATTCTGCGCCTAAACGACCCGGCATCGAAAAGTCAACTTGGATAGTACCGCACTGCCAATGACGCTCTAAACAGTCTTTCAATGTGAACTCAAGCTTCGGACCATAGAAAGCACCTTCGCCCGGCTGGTATTCAAATTCGATATTATTCGCTTTCAGGGCATCTGCTAAAGCGGCCTCTGCTTTATCCCAAACTTCATCCGAGCCTACGCGCTGCTCAGGGCGAGTCGATAACTTAACGATAACGTCAGTAAAGCCGAAATCACGGTACACGTCATACAACATCTCGATAAACTTCGAGACCTCTTCTTGAATCTGATCTTCAGTACAGAAGATGTGCGCATCATCTTGCACAAAATTACGCAGGCGCATAATGCCATGCAAAGCGCCAGATGGCTCGTTACGGTGGCAAGAGCCAAATTCCGCCATACGTAACGGCAAATCACGGTAGCTCTTCAAGCCTGAATTATAAATCTGCACATGACACGGGCAGTTCATCGGCTTAATCGCGTAATCACGCTGATCAGACTCCAACGTGAACATGTCGTCGCCAAACTTATCCCAGTGGCCTGACTTTTCCCACAAGCTTCGATCGACAATTTGTGGCGTCTTCACTTCTTGGTAATTGTGTTCTTTCAAGCGATCACGAATGTACTGCTCAAGGGTTTTATAAATTGACCAGCCTTTGTCGTGCCAGAAAATCATGCCCGGCGCTTCTTCCTGCAAGTGGAACAAGTCCAAAGCCTTACCGATCTTACGGTGATCGCGCTTTTCCGCTTCCTCAAGACGTCTTAAGTAAGCTTTTAATTCTTTCTTGTTAGTCCACGCCGTGCCATAAATACGCTGCAACATCTCGTTATTCGAGTCACCGCGCCAATAAGCACCAGCGACTTTCATCAATTTGAAGGCTTTTAATTTTGAGGTGCTAGGAACGTGTGGCCCACGGCATAAGTCGATAAAGTCGCCTTGGCGGTATAAGGATAACGCCTCATTGCTTGGAATCGACTCGATAATTTCTGCTTTGTACTCTTCACCCATGTTACGGAAGAAAGCCACCGCTTCGTCACGCTCCATTTCCGTACGCTCGACCTGAAGGTTTTCTTTCGAGATTTTCTCCATCTCTTTCTCGATGGCACGAAGATCGTCTTCGGTAAACGGCTTCTCCGTTGCAAAGTCATAATAAAAACCATGGTCAATCACTGGACCAATAGTGACTTGAACGTTGTCGAAAAGGCGTTGAACCGCTTGTGCTAACAAGTGTGCAGTCGAGTGGCGGATGATTTCTAAGCCGTCCTCATCACGCTCAGTGATAATCGCCAAATCCGCGTCAGAGTCCATGACATAACTGGTATCAACGAGTTTTCCGTTCACTTTTCCAGCTAAAGCAGCTTTGGCTAAACCAGGGCCAATATCATTCGCTACGTCGTGTACAGAAACGGCTTTATCAAACTCGCGTTGACTTCCATCAGGTAAAGTAATTACAGGCATTGCAAATCTCTCTGTTCGAATATAAGCCCTACGAATGGCCTATTATTCAATGAATGATTAAATGAATTCGTATTTTATCGCCAAAACCCGCTCTACCCAACGGTATTTCAGGGGTTTTGACAAAAATTTAAGACAAGTGGTCGATTATGGTGGAATTAGTGAAATATGCAAGGGATCACAGCAAAAAATCTTGCTTTTAGAGGCCCTTGCGGTAACTTTGGATATTATTAGCAAATTTGAAAGGAACTACCATGTCTGCTATCACCTTAAACTCTCAATGTCTTTGCCAGAAAGTTCGCATTCAAGTCGCCGAAGCAAAGCCTCATGTCGATTCATGTCATTGCTCCATGTGCCGTAAGTGGTCAGGCGGTCCTTTGCTCGCCATCGATTGTGGCAGCAACGTCAAGTTTGAGGGAGAAGACAACATCAAAATCTTCGACTCATCAGAATGGGCTGAACGTGGTTTTTGCTCAAACTGCGGTACCCACCTCTTCTACCGACTCAAACAAACCAATCAATACATCATGCCAGCGGGGCTGTTCGATAGCCTTGATACTAGCGATAGCGTTGAGTTCACCACGCAAATCTTTATCGACGAAAAGCCTCGCTACTACGACTTCGCCAATCAAACCAAAATGATGACTGGTGAGGAAGTGTTTGCAGCGTTTGCTGGAGACACCTAACCTAATTCTCTTTTAGCTCAGCTAGGATCCAGTTTAAAGGCCTGTCCTGACCATTAATATAATCATCAATTGATATAGGAATGGTCATGTCTGGGTACAACGCATCGTTAATACCCTCTTTAAAGTGATAAAGGCGCTTCGAGTAGGTCACAACAAGGTTTGAATTAGGTAGCGTAAACTGGCCCATATCTTGATAACCAGATGGCTTAGCGCCTGTCGGTTCGCCTACCAGCTTAGCATTCAGTATCTGCATGTATTGGGCAGCATTACTCATCGCGGCAGAAAAAGTCTCATTATCAATTAACACATAAACGCCTGACTTCCAGTCTATGCTATCTGCTAATACTAAATATTGGGCTAACTTGAGTCCTATAAAGAAGTCACCGCCGTAGTTCTCTCGCAAATCAATGATCAGACTGTTAGATTGGTTATCGTTAATAAATGCTAATAACTCATCTGCCAAAGACTCCATTTCTGACATGGATGGATAGCGCCTGAACTTAAAGTAAATAGCCCTGCCACCAAGAGCTGAACCAAACCAAACGTTGTCACTCACCTTTTCAACAAGTTCGATGCTAGCCGTATCACGAAAGTTTAAGTTTTGAGTAAACTGATAGGATTGATTGGATATTAACGAAGTTTTCACCGTTTGCTCTTTAGCTTCAAAAACGAATTCGGCTCTATCCGGGCTATCGATAAAACCCAAACCAAATAAAACCTCAGCTCTATTCAAGTAATAACCTGTATTGGCTCTAGTGGAGTATGGATTTTCAACAAAAGGGACGACATGACCAAGTGCCTGAATAACATCACTGGATGTATGGTCACCAATGGAAACCAACCTAGCTCCCAGCAACTCTGCTTGGTCTTCGGTGGCGCCAGTAACATAGATCTGACTCTGAATCACTTTAAAGCTAAGCGGAAACTTTTTGAGCGGTTGGTTCCAAAGCGGTACTGAAGTATGCCCATCGTTAATCGTTCGTGTGATTCTCATCAACTCAACGATCACTTGGCTCCGGGACATGGAGGGTAAGCGCTCTCTTAATCCACGAAGCTGCTGTCTAAAGTCTTTAGCAGGTACTGAATGAAATATGTCGATGTGTCGGTGAGAAAGCTTATCTTCATAGACCTGTAGGTCATCCTTCCATTGCTTTACTTCTCTTGAATCAAGAGAGTCAGAGTCACAAGAAAGCACACAAAGAATGGTAGCCAATAACAGTCTTATCAAGAGGTCATCCTTTTCAATTTCGTTACTCCAAAGTGGGTAGTTTAAGCCAATGAGAATATAGCAGAGGCACTAAACCTTGTCTAAGTCCTTATGCTTAGTGCCCTCTCCTGGCGTAATAAACAGCGCCTTTGTTGGAGTATTTGTTTTTGCTGTATGCCATGTATTTTTCGGCACGACGACGTATTCACCTTGCTTCTTTAACTCAACCTGCTTGTGCTCACCATCAATATCAAGAACGAAGGTGATCTCACCAGACAATAATACAACAATTTCGTCGCCTTTCGGATGAACCTCCCACGAGCTCCAATCGTCATTAAATTCATACAATGAAACGAGCTGATGACCTTTAAATTGATTAAAATTCTCATCCAGTTGCTGATACATCGTCGGGCTGACATCAATCGTTTCAACACTTTGGTCAGGCTTAATGATGCTAAAAGTATTGCCTAAGTCATATTTCATTCTGACTCCTCTAACGAATAATTCTATTTCTCATAGTGTTCACTTCCAAAGCTGAAGTCAATTGTGCGTCACTGCACGATTCACGTAACCGTTATCAAACCGTCATTAAATTGTGCGCTGAGTGTCATTAAAACTGTTTTAACTATTACCTCCTCTTTACGCATCAAAAACTCAACATTCATGGGGGTACTATGAAATCATTTTTATATTTTCTAACACTATCAGTAACACTGCTATTTGCTTCCGACGCAACCGCTAATCGACCAGACATCAAAGTTATGGCGTACAATATTCAGCAATTACCCAGCATTGCTGGTGACTGGGATCAACAACAACGCGCCGCTCACTTGCCGGGAGCAATTCGTGCGTTAGAAGAACAACCTGATGTCATTATATTTAGTGAAGTGATTAACGATTATGCCGACAATGCGATTAATGACCTAGGTGATGTCTATCCATATCGCACGCCAATATTAGGACAAGTGTGCTCAGGAGGTGACTGGGATTCGATTCAAGGTGACTGCTCAAATGCTTTTACCGTAGTCAGAGGCGGCGTAGTTATCGCTAGTAAGCACCCTATCACCCAGCAACACGCCTACGTTTTCCATAGCTCACTATTCGGCAGCGCTGACTATCAAGCGAACAAAGGTGCTGTGTACGCTGAAATTGATATTAATGGCAACCGCTTTCACTTAGTCGGTACGCACTTACAAGCGACGCACGATGAGTCTGCGGATCAGGAACACATGATTCGAATGAACCAGTTGGATGAAATTAATGACTGGCTTGAGCAATTCACTATTAGCACCTCAGAACCATTAATTTTTGGTGGCGATTTCAACGTGGATTTTAATCAGACGGTTCAAGTTAATGACATGCTACAACACGCTGAAGCAAACTTGTGGTATCAGTTTGATGGTATCGGCTCTTACCCAGAAGATAACTGGATGGCGCGCTCATCAAATTATCATTACGGTTACGACATGTGCTACAACGACACGCTGGATTACGTCATGACGCACAAGGCTCACCTGCAACCAACGCAGCCAGCCGAACAAACGGTTTTGCCGCTTAAAGCGACACAAGCTTGGTATTGGTCCTATTTATACGGCAGATGGCCTTTATGTAGTGGCACTTATTATCACAATGGCTACACGCGCGACTTATCCGATCACTACCCTGTTCAAGCCACTTTTAGTTATTAACGAGCACCATTAAAAAAGGGTACTCACCAGTACCCTTTTACAGTTCTAATACAACAGCGTATCAGTTTGGAAGGTATAAACCACATTCAATAATGTGCTCATAGTACTCTGCTTGGCGATGAAAGTTATTTCCCGCAGATGATAAGTTCGGAGCTGTGCATCCTCCATGCTCAGTACCTCGGTCTGTTGTTTGCGTTTTATGATGTGAAA
This sequence comes from Kangiella taiwanensis, assembly GCF_020005165.1. GTDB lineage: Bacteria > Pseudomonadota > Gammaproteobacteria > Enterobacterales > Kangiellaceae > Kangiella > Kangiella taiwanensis. Next base: position 1,159,221 of record NZ_JAHCLT010000001.1, on the reverse strand, counting down.
TTTCATGCACTAAGATAGAAGCTCTCTCAAGCTGATTAGTTTTTGAGAAGTACTGATCACACATTTTGACTTTTCGGCCTGTAAACATGGTATGAGCGTTAGCATTCGCACACATATTCTTGTTTGCCTTACATACGTATGTTCTTGGGCGATCCATGGCAGTTTGAATTTTCTCAAGTTTACGGCGAACGACCTCCATTTTCTTACGAAGCTTTGCATCCATGGTGGTATTCGTTCTCAATAAGTTCTCAACTTGGGCTAACACAATATCCACGCGCTGCTCTGCGACATCATAATCGGCTAGAATAGTATTCCGCTCGTTAACAGAACATTTTTTCACTTTGAACCGGTCTTTCTTGCCAGTACAAAACATAGTTTTTCGCTCTTTCCATATATTTCCTTTCTTACGACACTTCGCTAATGTCTCTCCCGGATTATTCTTACAAGCTTTCCTAAGATTACGTCCAGCTATCGTTTGAGGGCTTCCGCACTGTCCTTTAAAGATGACCACCTTGTTATCATCTGACTCTGCCTCAGCACATTGCATTCGCTTCTTTTCTTCACCATTACGACACTTCACCAGTAAGTCACCAAAGAAGTCACCAGACTTACACGCTTTTTTTAGGTTCTTGAAACCAGTTGCCGAACCAGAACAACTATTTTCATAGACACCAACTTTATTGCCATCCGCATTGCAAATCCGTCGATCTTTCTGTTTGCCTTTACGGTTACAGGTGACGATAGTTTGTCCAGGAAAATCACCCGATTTACAAGCCTTTCTAGCAGTCCGATACCCAGTATCGGTACCACTACAGCTATTAACATGGGCAGATCTTGCCTTTGATTGGTTAGGTAATAATGAAATGAATAGTAGAGATAGAAATATCCCTGATAACTTATAAATGCTCATCCTGAGCCTCCTTGATTGTAGATAACTAATAGTCCTTTAAGTGCTGATTACTTTTTAATCAGCACTTCTAAACTACCACAGAATAGCGCGAAGGCCAAATCAGCAGCGAACTCTAAAAGTCGCTTCTGACAACCAAGTCTACATCATCACCCGTTACAGACACCACAAACTCAATCGGCCGACAACACACCTGACAGTCCTCAATATACTCTTGATGTGGTACTGAGTTATCAATTAAGACCGTAATAACTTCACCACAATAAGGGCAGGAAATGTCTTTTTCGATCTGCTGTAGCATATCACCACTAACCTAAAACTAAGCGAATCAAGAAGCCAATAGTACCGAGAACTAACACGCCCCCTAACCACAGTCCAACAAACCAGAGTCCTTTTTTCCACCCTGGTTTGTCGTCAGCCTCTGGTTTATCCACCTGCTTATCGCTTTTATCATCAACCATTAATGATACGCCTCGCCTTCTTTAACTTTGCCTCTAAACACCCAGTAAGCATACGTGGTGTAAGCTAAAATAATCGGCAACAGGAATGCAGAGCCTACCAGTAGGAACTTCAAACTTGAGTCTGGCGCTGCAGCATCCCAGATACTGACCGACGGCGGTACCAGGTTCGGGAATAGACTGATCGCTAGGCCAATATAGCTCAGCAGGAATAATGATATGGACAGCAGAAATGGGCTAACGTCGCGCTTTCTTTTAAGCGTAATAAACAAACTAACGCCGACAAGAAACACCAACACCGGCACTACAAATAAGTAATAAATATTCGGTGCATCAAACCAGCGATGTAAGTACTGTTGCTCGATGAAGACCATCCACAAACTGATCAAACCGATGAAACCAAAGGTCGCGATGCCTGCTATTTTGGCGATGCCACGAGACTGTTTTTGCAAACTCCCTGTCGTTTTCATATTGAGCCAAGTCGAGCCTAGCAACACATAGCCCACGACCAGCGCAACACCCGTAGTGATACTGAATGGCGTCAACCAATCCCACCAGCCGCCAGCATAAGCTCGGTCTTCTACGGTAATGCCCTGTACCAGAGCTCCAAGCGCAATGCCTTGGCATAAGGCTGCGACAAGCGATCCTATCGCAAAGCCTTTATCCCACAAGTGTTGCGACTTACGTGCGCGCCAGTGAAACTCAAACGCCACGCCACGGAATATCAGGCCTAACAGCATCAAGATAATCGGCATATAGAGTGCCGGAAGAATAATGGCGTAGGCTAATGGGAAAACAGCGTACAAGCCACCGCCGCCAAGCACCAACCAGGTTTCATTACCGTCCCAAATTGGCGCAATGGTATTCATCGCGGTTTCTTTGTCTTCCTTCTTCTTAATGAAAGGAAACATGATGCCAATACCGAGGTCAAAGCCGTCGAGGATAATGTAAGCGAGTACTGCAAAGGCAATCAGCCCCGCCCAAATCAATGCAAAATCGATCATGATTTATCCTCCTCACTGTGCTTAGCGTCGCTCGACTCATGTGGTAAACGGTTGGATAAAGTGACGGATGACTTCACTTTGCTTTCCTCGTCCGCCAACTCTCCACGCTCACCAGGACGTACTTTCATCAAGCGCAGCGTATAAACAATACCAGCACCAAACACCAGTATGTAAACTACTACAAAAATAGCGAGTGATGCCGCGACCGCCGGTGCATCGAGTGGCGAGTGTGAGTCATACGTTCTAAGCAAGCCATAGACGGTATACGGCTGACGTCCAACTTCGGTTACAATCCAACCAGCAATGGTTGCGACCACACCCGATGGCGCAAACCACACCGCTGTTCTCAGTAAAAAACGATTATCGTAGAGCTTGTTTCGCCAGCGTAAAAACAGGCTAAACAAACCAATAGCGATCATGCCCATACCAATCGCCACCATCAAACGGAAGCTGTAGAACACCCACTTGGTATTAGGACGATCTTCTTTAGCAAACTGATCAAGCCCGACTAATTCACCATCCATGTCGTGCGTCAGAATAAAACTCGCCATCTTTGGAATTTCAATCGCGTAGTCGACACGCTCTTCTTCGTCATTCGGGATACCAAACAAAATCAACGGCGCGCCTTTTTGCGTTTGATAATTACCTTCCATCGCAGCAACTTTAGCTGGCTGATGTTCGAGCGTATTCAAACCATGCAAGTCACCAATAAACAACTGGATTGGTGCGACAATCGCTGCCATCCACATCGCCATGGAAAACATCAGTCGAGCAGTCTCGTTCTTGACCTTTTCTTTGCGCTCTTTTAATAGATGCCAAGCAGCCACACCACCCACTAAAAACGCTGTGCTTAAGAAAGCAGCCGTCACCATATGTGCTAAGCGATAAGGAAACGACGGGTTAAAGACCACCTCAAACCAATCTTCAGCAATAAACTGCCCTACCTCGTTATATGCATAGCCTGTAGGTGTTTGCATCCAACTGTTTACGCTTAAAATCCAGAACGCCGACATCAAGGTTCCGATAGAAACCATTAAGGTTGAGAAAAAGTGAAGCTTCTTGCCCACTTTATCCATACCAAACAACATCACGCCTAAGAAACCCGCTTCCAAGAAAAAGGCTGAGAGAACTTCATAGCCCATTAAGGGGCCTAAAATCGGGCCAGTTTTATCGGAGAACACACTCCAGTTGGTGCCGATCTGGTAACTCATCACCACGCCAGAAACGACTCCCATACCGAAAATGATGGAGAAGATTTTTAACCAGTATTTAAAGGCAGTAAGATAAATTTTCTTATTGGTTTTAAGCCAAAGGGCTTCAAGAACAGCAAGATAAGCAGCGAGACCAATGGACAGGCCAGGAAAGACAATATGAAACGCAATTGTAAACGCAAACTGTATCCTCGCGAGGAGTACAGGATCGAGGAACTCCATCGATTACCTCCTTAATCACAGGCGACTCTAAGTTATAAAGCGCTGCTCAGGAACGTCACAGCTACTGAATAACGAAGCATTAAGAGTTCATGACAAAACCATTACAAATGGTGTGTCTTTATACTAGCGTGGTCGGGCCTTTTATCAAGGAATATTCGCAGGATATTTAGTATGGGAAGGGGGACTTTTGATTAGTTTTTGTAATCAATTACTTTTATCATGGGTTAGGCCAAAGCCCAACCCATGACTTGTCATTAATTAGCTTGATCAGCTTCTTGGATCATACGAACCAGTTCAGATTGATTCTCTAGAACTAATTGCTCTCCTAGCTTCATACCCTGCTCCATTAACTTTGTCGTTAAAAGGGCAACTTTCTGGCCAGTCTGAGTTGAATAAAAGTCATTAATGTCTTCTATTTCTTCTTGCGTAAAGTTTTGCGCATACAACATAGCAAAACGCCCTTTAACATCTTCCCAACGGACGTATTGGTCATAAAAATCAAGAAAAGTCTGTCTGTAACGGGCCATGTTAGGATTGATTTTCAGCTGAGCATCAATAGCTGTTTCTAATGAATTTGAAAATTGTTCACCCATCTTCATGGTACTTAGCAAATTTAATGCTGCATCTTTATGACTTTGTGAAATATTGTCAGAAGCGCTGACTGCGCCAAAAAAACCCAACAAAAACAAACCAACAAATAACTTTTTCATCATATTTCCTTTTCGTTATTACAATAATTTAGCTTCCGAACCACTGCTTAAAGCCGTCGCTGTTCAAATAGCCACGCAAACCAATTAAATAAATTACCACAAATAAAGAGCCAAAGAACGCTAAAACGCCCCATAGCGATAAAAAGTCTTTGGTCAGCACCATAGTGGTTAACGCTTGCAGCAGCGCAATGGTATAAATCAACGCCCTCAACATGCCCCAAGCTTTGCGCATTTTGCTAAGTAGTACGATTTGACAAAACGTCAAGGTTCCCAGCAATGACCAAGTGGCGAAGGCGATTAGGATCTCGGCACCGGTTTCGGTGTACATATTAAATATTGCCCACGCAGCAACGGCGATGATGACAAGGTTAATCAATAAAACATTTTTTACGCCTTTTGGCATACCAGCTTTGCTTACTGTTTGTTCTTCGCTCATGGTCTTCTCTTTATTCACTATTAATACAACGTGTTTAATCTGTTAAGTGTTATGGCGATCTTCTAACAGTTCAATCTTATAGCCATCAGGATCTTCAACGAAAGCCAAAACTGTGGTGCCATGTTTCATCGGGCCAGGTTCACGAACAATCGTACCACCTGCCTCACGAATCTTCTCACACGCAGCATAGACATCATCCACCGCAATGGCGATATGACCAAATCCTTCGCCCTTCTCGTAACTGTCCGTATCCCAGTTATGGGTCAGTTCCAGCACCGTATTGTCCTTTTCAGGGCCATAACCTAGAAACGCCAATGTAAAGCGTCCCGACTCATAATCGTGTTTACGAATCAGTTCCATTCCCATGATATCGCGATAAAATTGAATGGACTTGTCTAAATCACCAACACGAAGCATGGTATGTAATAGTCTCATGAGTTCTCCTGATAGATTTTTTAGGATACGGATTTAGTTACAGCCTCTTACAGTTACAGGGTTTAGTTACTGTAGCGACTTGCGTATAATACCGCGCCATTAAACACAATTAACCGTATCAGGTAAACCCGCGATGAGCCCAAACACGGATTTGCCGATACGAACGCCTCGATTTCTGAGGTTGCAGCCTCAAGGGCCACAGCAGAGACCATTATGCAAACATTGACCATTACTCGTCCAGACGACTGGCACATCCACCTTCGTTCTGGCGCAGCCTTGCAGCACACGGTAAAAGACGCTGCCAAGCAATTTGCCCGCGCAATCGTTATGCCAAACCTTGTTCCTCCAGTGACTAATGTCGAGCAAGCTGACGATTATCGCAACGCGATTATGCGCCATACCACGGAAAGTATGGACTTCGAGCCGTTAATGACTTTGTACTTGACGGACAACACCAGCCCTGAAGATATCGAAGCAGCGGTTAAAAGCGGCTTTGTTAAGGCCTGTAAGTTGTACCCTGCTGGCGCGACGACCAACTCAGACTCAGGCTTGACCGATATCGAAAACGCTTACCCCGTGTTCGAAAAGATGGCGGAACTCGGTATGCCGCTATTGGTTCACGGCGAAGTAACGGACGCCGATATCGACATTTTCGACCGCGAAAAAGTCTTTATCGACACCAAGTTACGCCCTGTGGTCGAAAAGTTTCCCAACTTAAAAGTCGTTCTAGAGCACATTACAACCAAAGACGCGGTTGAATTCGTGAACGAGCAAGGCCCAAACGTAGCAGCGACGATTACGGCACACCACTTGCTGTTAAATCGCAACGACATGCTGGTTGGCGGCATTCGCCCACACTTATACTGCTTACCAATCCTTAAGCGTCAAGAACACCAAGCGGCATTGTTAGTCGCAGCAACTTCAGGCTCACCGAAGTTTTTCTTGGGCACAGACAGCGCGCCACACGCCAAGAGCAAAAAAGAAGCCGCTTGCGGTTGTGCGGGTGTTTATACCGCTTACGCTGCGATAGAGCTTTATGCTGAGGCGTTTGAAATGATGGATAAACTTGATCGTTTAGAGGGTTTCGCCAGTTTCCATGGCCCAGATTTCTATGGTCTGCCACGCAATCAAGAGCACATTACTTTAGTTAAAGACGAGTGGAAAGTACCTAAGCACCTGTGCCTAGGTAACGATAAGCTGGTGCCTTTCTGCGCTGACGAAACGCTTCAATGGAAGCTTAAAGCTGATCAATAGTCCAACACAGACTAAGGATTCTCAATGCTCAACTTGCCTTTGAATTACCGTTTTCGTGGCTTTTACCCAGTTGTGGTGGATGTTGAAACGGGTGGTTTTAATGCCCAAACCGACGCCCTACTCGAAATTGCAGCCGTCACCACACGATATAACGACGACGGCCAACTTGAAGTGCATAAAAGCTACCACTTCAACGTCGAACCGTTTGAAGGCGCTAATATTGAGCAACGAGCGTTAGAGTTTACCGGCATCGATCCTGACAATCCGTTGCGTAACGCTGTCAGCGAAGAAGAAGCACTTAAGTCGATATTCAAAGGTTTACGTAACGAGCAGAAAGAAGCCGACTGTAACCGCTGTGTTTTAGTCGGCCATAACGCTTGGTTCGATCAAAGCTTTCTTAATGCCGCAGTTGAGCGCGCCAACATCAAGCGCAGCCCGTTCCACCCGTTCACCAGTTTCGACACCGCATCCTTATCAGCCTTGATGCTGGGCCATACGGTGTTAGCTCAGGCTTGTAAACGCGCAGAGATTGCGTTTAGCCAGAAAGAAGCCCACTCAGCACTGTATGACGCGACCAAAACTGCTGAGCTATTTTGTCATCTGGTTAATCGCGCCAACCTCGCACAAGCCGACGCGCCCTTCGTAAGCGAGCTTGAGCAATCAAAAGACGATTAACTTACTGAGCTCTTACAAATTGACCTCTTACAAAATCAGCTTTGATACAAGCAGCGCCCGCACAACTCTTCGCAGGTCACCTCCAGAATCAAGGCTTTCACTAGCTTTTTTAGTTGCGTCTGGCTGCTTGTTTGCAACTCTTGGTAACTAATCAGGCCAGAGTTAAACAGCTCCTGCAACCTTCGCCCTTGCCAACGACGGACTACCTGCCCGCTATTTTGCTCCACTAATTCCAAGTGCGGCTGACGTTTATCCAGCCACGCATTCACCATGTAATGAATCATCCTGCTTTCTCCTTCGGTAATCGTATTGTTATAAAACAGCATTGCCCAAACCCTCAAATGAGAATAATTCTCATGCGCATCAAAATCAAGTGAAACTTCCTCAATTCTGCGAACCATCACAGATCAGAGTTAACAACGCGCTTACCATGTGATAGAACGTTAAAACTTCAATAAAAATTAAATATGCCGATTATGACCAAATTACTAAAAACATTGACATTAACCGCTCTCCTCGCAGCAAGTTTCAGTGCATTGGCGACAAAACCTGAACGCCCTTATGGCCTAGTGATTCACGGTGGCGCAGGCACTATCCTGAAAAAGAACATGACGCCGGAAGCTGAAAAGGCGTATCGTGAAAAGTTGGATGAAGCCTTAAACGCAGGCTACGCGGTATTGGAACAAGGCGGCAGCAGTATTGACGCTGTCAAAGCGTCCATCGTCATTATGGAAGACTCTCCCCTCTTTAACGCTGGCAAAGGCGCCGTATTTACCCACGAAGGCGTTAACGAACTGGATGCCTCAATTATGTACAGCAAAGATTTATCCGCAGGCGCTATCGCTGGCGTCAGCCATATCAAAAACCCGATTTTATTAGCGGACACGGTTCGCACTGACTCGGTTCACGTCATGATGGCGCGCGAAGGCGCGGAAGAGTTTGCTAAAGAGCAAGGCTTTGAACTAGTTGATACTAAATACTTCTTCACTCAGCGCCGCTGGGACCAGCTAGAAAAAGTCTTAAAACACACGCCAGAAAAGCCTGAGCTTTCAGAAGACGAAGCCAAGAATTCTAAGTTCGGCACAGTCGGCGCAGTAGCCCTCGACAAAGACGGTAACATCGCTGCAGCAACATCCACAGGTGGCATGACCAACAAACGCTATGGCCGTATTGGAGATTCGCCAGTAATTGGTGCAGGAACTTACGCCGACAAAAACTGCGGTGTGTCCGCCACAGGCCACGGCGAATACTTTATCCGTGCTGCCGTGACCTACGACATTTGCGCACGTGTGAAATACAAGCGCCAAGGCATTCAAGAGTCTGCCGACGAAGTAATTCATGACAAACTGGTCGAGATGGGTGGTGACGGCGGCGTTATCGGCTTAGACGCAGGCGCCAACATCATGGCAAGTTTCAATACCGAAGGCATGTACCACGGCTGGAAAACCAGCAACGGCCAAGCCGCAATCAAGATTTACAAAGGCGAATAAAGAGCGATTCACCATGGCACTTTCTCAAACATTATCTAAAAGTCTGATTACGATTCTAGCGCTAGGCGCACTATACGGCTGCTCTGAAGACCCAAAGCCGCAACAGCAACCGCCCGCAGAAAGCGAACAAGAGCAAGTTCAGACTGACGAAGATGTCAGCTCTGAAGGATCTGACACAACCGAAACTCAGCCGGAGGCAGTAGAAGAACCCGTGGCTGGTACCACCGAGATCAAAAAAGGCTTATACGTCTACGACACCGACAACGCCACCTTCACTGACTGTAGCAATAACCAAACTTACCCTGTCGCACAAGAAGGCAACTACTACGAACTCGAAGCAACCTACCTCGCGCTCAAAGACGAAGCGAAGCAAAAGCTTCTGTTTGAAGTTAAAGGTGAATACGACATGCGCGCGCCAGAAGAGGGCGACGACGTCGACATGCTTATTCCCTCTGAGCTAATTGGCGTGGTGCATAAGGAAAGCTGTCTTTGAAAACATTGATTGGAGCTTTGCTCTGCCTAACTGCAACACTTACGCATGCTAACCACGATAGTACAGAGTGGATTGATGCTCCTCATGTACAGATAAGAATTAGCGAGTTAAAGCCCGGCGAAATGATGACAGTCAACTGGGCTGATTACCCTGTTAGCATCCTAAAGCCAACAAAAAATCAGTTGGCAGAGTATCGCTCCATCAAAGGTCAACAACTTGGTGCGCCTTACCCTGCAATGGATATAGGGAACCAATTAAACGACCTACCCTATAATTCAGCAGAAAAGATTATTTTTGCTTATAAGATGCTGGAACAAAGGTTCCAACAAGACATTTCTGTTTTTATCAACATTTCACCCTATATTGGTTGCTCAACGCAATTTAAAACATCCAATGACCCTAAGTACCAATTAAATAATTATCTCTACGACCCATGCGAAGATGTACACTTTGATATTAGCGGAAGAGTGTTATTAGGTCACAAACACCAAACGCAAGAAAACCTCGAACTTCCTCCCTATACCATTGACGGCGATGTCATTACTATTGGAAACACTCTTGATGTAAAAAACTCTGATGTAAAACAATTACTTTCAACTATTGATAAGCGTCCAATAAAAACCGAAGAGGACTTTTTCCACGCGATTGGCTACGGACATATAGAGCAGATAAAAAAATATATTGCGAACAATGATGTAGACCTATCGAAGGAAATTAAAGGGAAATATATAAAATCTCCACCTTTTTCAAAAGCTATAATGCTTAAACATTACGAGGTGGCAAAAGTCGTTAACTATAAAGAAGCTTTCGATTGGGTTGCCCCAAGTGGTGTAGCACTAGGCTGTACAATGCAATACTTTTCTGACGATGACCTCGAAGCATTATTTAGTTTAGGCTTAGATCCCAACAAAGCATACTGCAACTATGAATATAACGGTTGTAAAACGCCTATAGTTTTTCATAGCCCTACTGAATATGGAGACAAAGAAGCCGAGCTACCTAGATTAGCCCAGCATATCAACAATGGTTATAACCTAAGCAATAGACACTGTGGCAAAACCCTCGAAGAAAAATTATCAGAAGATGGATATGCTCACTGGTATTCAGAGCTTCTACGAAGAATAAAAAAGTAACATTACAATTATATAAACCACCACCAGTTAAGGCTTATACGCTTTAATTGATGGCTAAAACACTCGATTTAATACCCTTCTGCATTAGACTAATCCGAACAGTGAATTACCCTTTGTTTATCTTACTTTTCTGTTGCTATACTCAAAAAATCTAGTTTTCTGAAGGGATGCAGAAAACGATCCATACCCCCCTTCTAAAGCTAGCAAAATAATAATCATCAATACCATATAGCATAGAAGGAATCATCGAATGACGTTTAACTACAGTAAGTTTGTCAAAGGAGTCGATCCCGAGCCAGCAGGCGAAAGTCAGGGCTATCCCGTTCCCGGGCCTCAAGGCGCGAGCGCCGACCAAATCGCGGGCAACGCGTTTTTTGCGTCACAGTGCGACTGGAAGTCCATCGTTAACCAAGTCTATGACTACATCGTGATTGGTACTGGCCCAACGGGCGTGGCCTTTATCGATCAAATTTACAAAGAAAACCCAAGTGCGAAAATCTTAGTGCTTGAGCGTGGCGGCTTCTGGCTCCCCGTGCATTATCAAATGCTACCCGATGCGTTTGCCGCGACAACTGGCTCACCACCGACGACGTATCCTTGGTCACGCACCACTGAAATGGTCACCACAGCACCTGAGTTCTTCCAAGCCGGTTACATTCCCGTGGTCGGCGGACGTTCGACTTACTGGAGCGCATGGAGCCCTTCTCCATCACCAGATCTAATGCGCGACTGGCCTCAGTCCATGATCGATACCACGCTTGAGCCTGATTTCTGGCCACGAGCGAAAGAATTTCTACACGTCACTTCGATGGACCAGATTAACGATGGCGTCTACGCTAACCTACAAGCCCAGCTCGATCAAAATATCGCGAAGAACTTTAAAGACTTTGTGCCATCCGCGGAAAACGCCTATCCCGCGCCCATCGCCGTCGATAACTCCGAGTGGAAAACCGTCAAGTTTTATAAGTATTCAACCGTAGGTACGCTACTTAATATTCACCAGCGCCAACAACAACTGGCGAAAGAAGGCAAAGCCACCGAACTGACCATCGTTGACCAGTGTGTAGTGCAAGAACTTCTGCATGACGACAAAGGAACCGTCATCGCTATCGACACTGATCGTGGCACCCTCAATGTATCCAGCGCCCAAATCATTCTCGCCATGGGCGCGATTCCGCCAGCGACCTTGCTCATGAACTCGTTCGGCGACCAACTACCAAACGCAGGCCAACGCTACACAGGCCACTTCATGTCCCACGTCACCGCCCGAGTTAAACGCTCCGCCTATAAAGACCTCTCGGACTTAGAAATCGGCGCCGTGTATCTCGACGGCAAAGACGATTCGGGCTACCAGTATCACGTTCAAGCCAGCGTCTTCGCCGAAACTAACCCTGAACAAGACAAAGTCACCACTGCGCGTGAGTGCCCCGATGCTGCCGCCGCACCCACCATGCAGCAGCTTATCGGCTCGGAAGACTACGTCGTCTTTGTCTGCGCAACCCTAGGAGAAATTAGCGAAAAGAACAGTGACAACTGGATCAAGCTCAACAAAGGCGAAGACCCAACGACCAACATCTCGCTACAATTAATTCTCGGCAACGAAGAAAAAGCCCTGTGGGATCAACTCGACACCGCCACCTACCAAACCATCGCAGCGTTAGCCACGTCTGACGACACCACACCTGAGGTCGAATACTGGATCGACACCCCAGATGGTAGCGGCTACTGGACCACAGACAAACCACCTATCGACCAAATCCGCCTCAACATCATCGTCCACGAAGCCTCACAAATCTGGGCAGGCGAAGATCCCGAAAGCTCTGTGGTTGGTTTAGACTACCGCCCACATGGCGTGAACAATGTCTACGTCACGGGTGCAGGAATTTTCCCAACCTCAGGCTCCTGGAACCCAACCCTCACCATGTGTGGTTTCGCTCAGGACTTGGCGATAAAGCTTACAAAGAAGTCAATATAAAAGGTCAGCACGCACAAAAAAGCCCCAAGCAAAGTTTGGGGCTTACACCCTCACAACTTTACTAAGAATTATTATTACTAGCTCAGCTCCCTAAAGCCTTAACTAAGCTAGCATCAACGCGGCACGAAAAATAACACAATACCGTGACAACAGTTTTACCTTATTTAACAAAAAATGTGATCGCAGCTGTAGATACCAATCGCTAAATCACGCAACCTTAGATGCATTCGTAACATCTTATCGTTAATCGATACATAGGGAGCTATCTATCTATGTACATGTTATTCCGCTCAGGGCTGTTATTTCGCTCAGGGCTGCTATTGATTTCATTGTGCCTGCTAACTGTAATGACAACCAAGGCCAAGCAGCCAAAAACGTATCAGTTGCAATACCACGCCACCATTAATCCTGAGACTGAGCAGGCAGAGGTCCAAATTACCCTGCCCGATGCCAAACTGATCAATAGTATTAATTTCCGTCTCGACGAGGGCTTTCATAGCAACGTTCAGGGCAATGGCGAGCTAGAACTAAAAGATGGCCGAGCAATTTGGCAGCCACCGGAAAAAAACGCTCGCCTGAGTTACAAAGTGAACCTTAATCATGAACGCGCCCCCGGCGAGTATGACTCTATTTATCAAAAAGATTTTGCCATATTCCGTGGCGACGACCTTATTCCGCCGGCCACGGTACGTACCAAACCAGGTGCCCAAAGTAAGGCGACTCTCACCTTTGAACTGCCTCAACATTGGAACAGCGTCAACAGTGGCTGGCCTAAAAAAGACGATCGACACTTTGTTATTGATAATCCAGAACGCCGCTTCGATCGCCCCATCGGCTGGTTTATCGCGGGTAAACTTGGCACCCGCCGGGAGAAATTAAATGGCACTCACATCGCCATCAGCGCGCCTCAAAACATGGGTGTAAAACGTATGGATTTAGTCAGTTTTATACTGATGAATTGGCCACAGCTTCGCGAATTGGTGGATGAATTACCCCCTAGAATACTGATTGTGACCGCACCAGATCCTATGTGGCGCGGTGGATTATCTGGCCCCAACTCACTATTTTTCCATGCTGACCGCCCCATGGTCAGTGAAAACGGTACTAGCACCCTACTTCACGAACTGTTCCACACCCTAACCGGTATTACCGATAAAGGTAACGACGACTGGGCGGTGGAAGGCCTGGCTGAATACTACGCCATTGAAATCCTTTACCGTAGCGGTGGCTTGAGCGAAAACAGACGCAAACGTGTTTTCGACTGGTTAGCAGACTGGAGTAAAGATATCACAAAACTTCGCGGCAAATCCTCAACGGGGCAACAAACCGCGCGCGCAGTCATTTTGCTGGAAGCACTGGCGCAAGAAATAAGCGAAAAGACCGAGGGCCAAAAATCTCTGGATGACCTTACCCGAGCACTCATTAAAGAAAAGCACATCGACCTCGCCATGATAAACGACATTGTGGAAGACCTTATCGGCACACCTGCCGACACCCTGGATTCACCACTATTGAAATAACAAAGGTGTATTTTTTACAGCTAAGGCCGCATTATGAGGTTTTGAATTTTACTCTGTACTCAATTATTAATTATTGAGTGCATAGATTCGCTCGATTTCTTTTTGGTCTAGTTTCAATAATGCAACCTCAACCTCTTCTATTGTGTGTTTTTGGTCTAAGTGCATTGTATGAATCTCACCCTGCTCGTTTTCACTTATGGATAGACTATTCCAATCAAGGTCGCATTCCTCTGTAATATAGTCGTCAATGAAATCGAAAAGCTCATAATCCTCTACAGAAACAGCTACCGCTCCGTACTGATCATGTCCGATTTCAATGTGAGGCAAAACTTTCTTCATAGCATTTAATAAATGTACTCTGACCCCATTAATTCTGCCAAGACTAAGGGAACAAAATTTTGCACATCCACTCGATTTACCTTTTATTAATTTTAATGTTCATCCTCACTATCGAGCAAAGGATTGGTACTACTTGAAGGAAGCTCCTCTGCTCTTGCCTGAGTTCTCCATGCAATTTGGGATAACTCTCTTATTCTATCTACAAAAGGCTTAGCCTTCTTTCCAAATTTACCAATTGCTATACCAGCATCACCAACCAGCCCCCAGATCCGATCAACATCACTCATCTTTTTATGCATTTCTGACTGTAGCGCCTCTAAACGCCTTAATAAACGTCTTCGATGATCTTCTTCAAAGAACTCTGACTCACTTATTTGCTCTCTTAACTCATTAATTATCACTTGAATGCGCTTCAGATCTCCATCGGTAAACTCATAGAAAAATCCTTTATCAAGAATCACCTTCTTCTTGTTTATTTCCGACAGGAACTGATTCCTTCTATTTGAACCAACCTCATCATCAATTAATGGCTGTATAATCTCCCTAATTAAAGCAACATATCCAATAAATTCTTTTAAATTTTTTGTATTGTTGTGTCCCACATCGGGCAAAGGTGGTAACTTTAAATGATTGAAGTAAGGCTCTTCCTCAACATTCGCGACGATTTCAGCAACAAGCTCAACAATCTGTTGATACTTATGTTGGAGCTTCGCATACGACATCGTCTCTAAAGCTTTTCCAAGATAGTCCAATACAGATGTATTCTCTTTTTTTGATGCCACAATAGACTGGTTTACTTGAGGTACACCAGCTACGGCGAGAATGTTGTCAAATTTCCTTATTAACTTTTCTACTTGTATTGCAGGGTTACTCACTTCTTTATCCAGCTTATTAGTCATTCTAAACCTCGTATATACTCTTCGATATAATGTCTGTAGCAAATGCAAAATTGGAGCGTGTAGAACCTTTGCACTGCCGACTCTAATTTTTATTAGTATTATCTGGATCAAACATATGGAATTTTATTTTCTTAGCCCACGCCGACACACTATAAATAGAATTAAGCACTACTAGGTTAAAGCTACCTTCGGCTCGAAGAGTTGAAGGGTACTTTAATAATTGGGGGCAGAGCATCATTTACTTCTACTCACCCCACTTAGAACGATAATTGTACTCTGACCCCATTTATTTCTGACCCCATTTATTTGCGGTGGAAGCCACGCTTTTTGTGGTCGGAACGAATTTGAGCGGTTTGTTATGCCTTTTCACGATTTTTCTTTAACCGCCTCGCCGCTGAACAAACTTGATTAACTAGCTTTGCCCCAGATGTACTGAGTAAATATGCAGATTTATCTACTTCTGACATTGACTTAGTACCGTCAGCCATTGCGTGAGTTAAATCGTTTCGATCTTCTTTCCATTGATGGATACGATCCATAAGAGGATCGTTAAAATATGCAGCCAGTAACGGATCATTCCGCTTTCGCTGCCGAATTTCCTGCATTTTTTTACCTAGCATCCTAATTGGGCGATGGTTAGCGTAAGTAGCGCCACCCGACTGACGAAGAGCAGACAAAAGTCGGTCTTCTAGAACGGTATATGCAAACCAACATGCTTCGAGATAGAACTCATGTTCATGGGCAGCCTTCATTCTGTTCATAAGCTCTTTGTAATGGTTGGTTTTCTCGTTCAAACTCGGAAGCTCCTTTTAGGCATAATATGAGAATACCCGAATTGGATTATAACCCACTAATTTATAAAGTATTATTTTACAATACTAAAAAAGTGGCTAATACCCTAGTAAAGGAGGTCTTGAAGTGCAGTATCGCTCGGAGTTCCAATAAAATGTGTACTTGATGGCGAATGTCCTTCAGCCTTATTCCTATATTCTTAGTTTTGTTTATTTAGTGTTCAAGAAGAGATTACTGTAAGTTTTGGGGAGTGTCAAAAAAGTACCCTACTTTCTCGGCAGGCTTGTCATCCTGACGGAAGTCAGGATCTTATTAACACTTACAATAGCTCTGCCAGATCCTGAATCAAGTTCAGGATGACATTCCTTATTTTTTTCGAGCCCACAAAAAAGCCCCGAGGCTTTCACCTCAGGGCTTCGATCTTTAACGTTGATAGATTGTTTCGAGTTCGCGGCAGAAGTTGTTTTAGGAGCGGAGGTGACCAATTAGGTCATCGAGCACTTCGGAACAACTTCTAACAAAGAAATCGGACAATCTAGCTCGTTAAATTATAGTTTGTCAGCTGACTCAGAAAGATACTTCGCAACACCTTCAGGGCTCGCGTCCATACCTTTGTCACCTTGGTTCCAGCCTGCTGGGCAAACTTCGCCGTGCTCTTCGTGGAACTGAAGCGCGTCTACCATGCGGATCATTTCGTCGACGTTACGGCCTAGTGGTAGGTCGTTGACGACTTGGTGACGTACTGTGCCTTCTTTGTCGATTAGGAATGAACCACGGAACGCGACGCCTGCTTCTGGGTGCTCAACGTCGAACGCTTGGCAGATTTCGTGCTTAACGTCTGCAACTAGCGTGTATCCTACTTGGCCGATACCACCATCGTTGATGGCTGTGTTACGCCATGCGTTGTGCGTGAAGTGTGAGTCGATAGAAACACCAACAACTTCTACGCCACGCTTTTTGAACTCTTCTAGACGGTGATCAAAAGCGATTAGCTCTGATGGACATACGAATGTGAAGTCTAGTGGGTAGAAGAATACAACTGTTGGCTTCCCTTTTGTTGCTTCACCGAAGTTATAATCTTCAACGATCTCGCCGTTACCTAGAACAGCTGCTGCAGTAAAATCTGGTGCCTTACGGCCTACTAATACTCCCATTATTTCCTCCAAGAGTTTATGAATGTTTAAATTTGTGGACGTATTATACGCTTTTGTCCGTCGATGTCTTAAGCCTTTTCACAAAAGATTAACTTTCTCTATAGCTTTATAGAGAATGCCTAATTTGTTTATTTATTAGGCAGTTATGGCTTCTTTTGTGCGCCTTACACTATCACGCATAAGGCCTCTAAACCATTGATGAAGCGCCATCTGATGTTGGCGTTCATGCCAATACAGATATATGTCTAATAGCGGCATTTTCAAGGGTAATTCTTTAATCACGAGGCCATAACGTTCGGCATCTTTTTCGGCAACCAGTCGCGGCATGGCGAAGATTAGGTCCGTCCGACTACAGATATCGAGTGCGAGGTGGAACGTTGGTACGAATAAGGCGATATTACGGCTCAGGCCATCGTTACTGAGTAGTTTGTCGATAATGCCTTGGCCTTTACCCGTTACTGTGACTAGACCGTGGCGCTGCTCGGTATATTGCTTCAGTGTGATTTTGTCTTTTGTGGCTAACGAATGCTGCTCTGACATCACCATCACGAAGTCATGGCGTACTAGATGAAAGTTATGATATTTGGTGCTTTCGAGCGACTTGTTCTCGTCACCAATCAGAAAGTCGATCTCGCCCTCTTCGAGCAAGGTCACGGCATCGGGGCGATAACCGATCGAGCGCATAGCGACGTTGGGCGCTTCTTTTTGTAGATCTTGCCATAGATTCGGCAGGAACAAACTGACTTCCGAGTCCATGGACATAATGGTTAATTCACCTTTGGCCAGCTCTGGCACAAACTCTTCGGGCTGCATCAGGCACATAAAGTCAGCCAGCCAACTTTTGAGCTTGGGCTGGATCTGTAACGCGCGTTCGGTCAGCTGGTAACCATTACCAACACGAATTAACAGTTGGTCGCCGAGCATATCCCTCAACCGTTGCAACGAACGGCTGGCGGCTGGCTGGCTCATATTGAGCCTTAGGGCTGCATTGGAGATGTGCCTTTCTTCTAGAATCACATCGAGCAACAACAGCAGGTTGAGGTCCATGTTTCTGAAATTCTCTATTTGCATAATAGATATCCATTAAATTCATTTCATGCATAACTATAAACCCTATAGATTAGCGGCATCAAGTGAATTAATTGGAGAATGTTATGAGTCACTCAATTGCCGTGGTTTACCACAGTGGTTACGGCCACACCAAAGTTGTCGCTGAAGCGGTTGCGCAAGGCGTAGAAGAATCGAATGCAGAGGTTAAACTCATCCCCGTCGAAGATGTCGATAACCACTGGGATGATTTAGCGGAAGCGAAAGCCATCATTTTCGGTAGCCCGACTTATATGGGTAGCGTGAGCGCTGACTTTAAAGGCTTTATGGATAAGTCATCCAAGGTCTGGGGCGAACAAGGCTGGAAGGATAAGCTGGCTGCAGGATTTACTAACTCGGCATCTTTTAGTGGCGATAAGCTCAATACGCTGATCCAGATGTCAGTATTCGCTGCTCAACATGGCATGATTTGGGTTGGATTGGGCCTGATGCCAGGCAATAACACTAGCGAAGGCTCACCGGAAGATCTTAACCGCATTGGTAGCTATTTAGGCGCCATGGCGCAAAGTAACGCTGACCAAGGCGCTGACGTAGTTCCGCCGAATGCTGACAAAGAGACGGCAAAAGTCCTTGGTCGTCGTGTCGCTGAGATGGCAGCTCGGTTCCAATAGTTTTTAGACTCTCCTATAAGTCCCCTAAACCTACTTACTCCTAGTAGGATCTTTTGGCCACGAAAGTGGCCTTTTTTTTGCTCAGCTTTTTATTTGCTAGTTTGTATTTGCCTAACTTTAGACGTCATTCCCGCGAAGGCGGGAATCTATTTAACAACACTTCTGAAGATTCCCGCCTTCGCGGGAATGACGCAATATCGGTAAGTTAGAAGTGTTTACTCACGCTTGAGTACTTAGGCCTTCCACCGCCTTAACAAAGGGTCAGCTGCTAAGTACAACAATTCCCAAATAACAATACTAAAATTATTGACAATCATTCTCATTTGTAAGAAAATTTCACCCAGACAGTTAAGTAACATCGATTTTAATGGTTCTACCCTATGTACGTTTGCCTTTGTAAAGCAGTCACAGACAAGCAGATTAAGCAAGCAGCCTGTGAAGGCGCCTGTTCTATGCGTTGTTTGAATAAATTAGGTGTTGCCACTCAGTGCGGCAAGTGTGCTCGTGATGCGAAACAAATCTTACGCAGCACTCGTGCTGAAATCGATATTCGATTAAATGCCGACTCAGGCCGAATCGCTATCCAAGCCGCTTAAACAGCGGCTTTTTTGTACCTAATAGCTAAAAAGTTCTCTTCTTCCGCTTTCTTCGACGCAAGCACGATAGCCTACCCTTACCCGCTTTACCTGACTGAGAAACATCATCAAACAAGAATCTTTATTAATTGATAACGTTTCTAATTTCCATTACATTTCAATAACTTATATAACTTTTCCCTTGATAAAGCTGTGTCGTCTTCCTACAATGAAAAGATAGCATGTAAACGAATTGGAGAGAGCCATGAAAGGCGACGCAAAAGTTATTGAGGTTTTGAACAAAGTATTAGGCAACGAGCTGGTAGCCATTAACCAGTACTTTTTACACGCTCGCATGTACAAAGACTGGGGCCTGAAAGAGCTGGCTGATCACGAGTATGAAGAATCAATCGACGAGATGAAGCATGCGGATTGGTTGATCGAGCGTATTCTCTTCTTAGAAGGCCTACCAAACCTACAGGACTTAGGCCGTTTACGCATCGGCGAAGACACCAAGGAAATGCTTGAGTGCGACTTGTCTCTTGAAATGGACGCAATTCCTGATTTACGCGACGGTATTAAGTACTGCGAAGAAGTTAGAGATTATGTTAGCCGTGACCTTCTGAAAGAAATTCTTGAAAGCGAGGAAGACCATGTGGATTGGCTCGAAACTGAGCTAGGTCTCATCGAGAAGATTGGTATTCAAAACTACCTTGCTGAAAAAATGAAAGAAGGCGGTAACTAAAACGTTTGAGTCCGTTACTTACCCTAAGTAACTACTGTTTAAGGCGCTTTTAGCGCCTTTTTTATTGCCGCTGTAGATACGCCAGAACACGATCCGGATAATCGGTAAAAACACCATCAACCTTCATTAATCTCGCTTGATCGATCTTCTCGAGATCATTCACGGTATGCACATACACCTTCATACCCGCGTTGTGGGCATCATCGACTAGTTGTTCATCAAGAATTGAATAACTCGGATGGAAGCTGTAGGCATCCACTTCGTCAGCAAAGTCTAAAGCGATCAGCGGTTGGTCATCGGCAATAACGCCAATTTGAATCTCAGGATCCAATTCGTGCACCAAGTAAAGCTCAGAGAACAGATAAGACGAAATAATAAACTGTTCTTTCTTGAAGCGTTTTTTATCCAGCAACTTTACTAAATCCATAACCAAGCTCGCCGTGTCCAAGCCTTTCAGTTCAATATTGATAAAAGCTTGATCACCAATCAGCTCGACGACTTCGGCCAAGGTAGGGATCTGCTCGCCCTTCCCCGCATCAAGTTTGCGAAGGTGCTCAACCGAATGGTTCAGCAGCTTACCTTCGCCATTAGTGGTACGTTCGAGCGACTCGTCATGAAAAACCAGCAGTTCGCCATGGATATTTTGCACATCGAACTCAACGCCATTAACGCCGAGCTTCAAAGCCTTATCAAATGATCGAAGCGTGTTCTCTGGCTCCAACCCCGTGGCGCCACGATGACCAATAACATCAAACTGTCGCATACAAGCTCTCTATCAGCTTAAGTTAAGCCCATGGTAGCGCATCTTTTTGTCGCTTTGAACTTAGCCCTTACTGATATTGCCATTCGCTCGATTGACCATACGCCCTACTTTCTGGCTAAACAACCAAACAGCGCCAAGCGTAAAGCATAAGGTCATCAATAAGAACTCAGCTTTAAACACCACAATGCTCCCTGATAATACGAGAATCCAACCAGCTATAGTCACGCTACTGGGCCACTGTAATTTGTTACTCATGACCGTATAAATCACTGCGATTAATGACAAGACACCGAGAGTTGTATAGTCGCCTGGGTTAAACAACTCGGTAAAAACAACACCGAACACAATAGCCATTGAACCCGCCAAAATAACCGCTTGGCTTAATTTCGTCACGACCAAATCGCTCGTTGAAAAACCTTTATCACGAAGTCGTAACGACTTGATGGTTATGCCCGTCACCATTACCAATAACAGCGCTAGGGTTAAAAACCAGTAAATCAGTTTGAGCCAAGTACCGCCAAAGCTAGCGAAGTGTAAACTTGGTAAGGCGCTGTACATGTAGCCGCCAGCGCCCTTATCGGTAAAGTCCGTGACGAAAGTGACGCCGCCATTAATGGCGTCAAACGTCACGTGCTGCTGAGTTAGGAACCCGTTCATGAGTTCGCCTTCAAACGTCACGCGCATCGCGGGGTCAGCATAGTTGTGGATTTCGATGGTGCTGATTTTGTATCCTTCCCACTGCTGCTGCGCCAGCTGATACAACGAATCAAGAGAAATAAAGTCTGTCACGCCACCGACAGGTTTCGGCTGGGTTCCTAAAAAGTCGGCAAAGAGCGCCTTAACATCACCGCCATAAGCCGCCATGGCTAATACCAATAACACAATCGAGAATAAGCCCAACAATGCTCCCGTGATTGACATTAAGCCACTAAACACTAAACTCCAGTTGCCTAACAATTTATGCAAGTCCGTGGCGAAAATTTGCCGTCCTTTATGCAACCTTAACTGATAAAAATTCTTACCAATATTTTTATGCGCTAAAAATCCTGTAAATACCAAGTACATCAACAGTAAACCCATCAAGCCGACGAGATACTTACCGATTGAGGTTGGCAGGAGCAGCTTTAAATGCAGATCGTACACGGTTTCACTAAAGCTCGAATGACTCGAATCCAACGCTTCGCCAGATGTCGGATCCATAAAAAGCATATTCTCGGTGCCATCGGTTTTATTGAAAAACAGTACGAAATCGCCGTAACGTTCTTTGTCATGGATACTGAAATCCGAATAGACAAAACCGTGTTCATCGCGTGCTATATTCACCAGCTCTTGCAAGCTTTTGCGCTTAGCACTTGATGCCTCTTCAGTTTTGGGGATTTCTGTTGCTGGAAACTGAAAACTCGACTCGCCCAG
Source organism: Kangiella taiwanensis (assembly GCF_020005165.1). GTDB lineage: Bacteria > Pseudomonadota > Gammaproteobacteria > Enterobacterales > Kangiellaceae > Kangiella > Kangiella taiwanensis. The sequence continues at coordinate 1,136,900 of NZ_JAHCLT010000001.1, read as the reverse complement.
TTCAAAATGCGGAAATTGCCACTGGAGCAACTCTGCGCGAAACAGCGACCAAGCACCCGTGATCACAATTACCAGCAGTAAAGGCATAAAAAACACGCCAACTTTACGGTGCACTTTGGTGAAGCTTTTGATGTTTACTGCAGTGCCGTTCTTTTTGTTGTGCTTCTTATTGTCCTGCTTGTTGTTTTGTTTTTTAAGATCCATACGCTAACCTCACTGCAATCAATCCAGCCATGACAATTAGAGCAATCGTCAGATATGCCAACATTCGCTTCATATTGTTTTTTTGCGTCACCCACAGCGCAATGCCTAGCCAAATTGGGGCAACACAAACCACGGTTAACAACAGTCGGTTATGCAGCTCAAAGGGCAAAAACAGCACCATAATCATGCTGAGTGCTATGGCCAGTAAAAACGCCATAATGGTCGTGTTAAACGTTCGTAACATAGGTCTTTTCCAATATTTTTTATTTCAATGTATCGACTTTTTATTCTTCGAATTAAAGTAACTCGAAAGCCTTCAAGTAGCCTCAAGAAGCGTAAGCGGCTTTATTGTGTAGGGTCGCTATCCACACTACCGATGCACATAGTCCAAAAATCACGATGGCAATGAGTAGCATCGGCAACCACCATAGTGAAAACTGTCCATAGCTTAATCCTGCGAATAAACTCCCCAGTGGATAGCCGGCGGTGTGTGCCACTGCTAACTTGCCACTGATTTGACCTTTAGAAGCTTGCGATAAGGACATGGCAAAGCGGCTGTATATCGGGGTAATTAGTGCGATAGCCATTGCGATGGGCACCATCAGCGCCACCACCATCACCTCAGACTGAGTAACACCCAGCGAGAAGGTCGCTAGAATTAACAGTAACGATAAAACCAGCAATACTTTAGGCGAGCGCCAATTCAAACGCTTAACTAATAATAACTGACACAACAACGCCGTTGTCGCGACCACTGTCATGGTGACACTCATCATGAAGGTTGCTTTATCAGCATCCACCAGCCAGTCTAAAAACAAAGGGCCCAACACAAACTGTAAATATCCCACCAATAAAGTGACGCAAAAGGCCAAAGCAAAAAATAACCATAATTCTTTGACGGCGACGGGCTTTGCTCCTTTATCCGTATTCATGCCAGTGCTTTTGTCCAGCCTCAAGTGACTCGACATTGCTCGGCTATATTTCATCACGCCCCACACTAACGGCACTGTAATCAGGCTGTAAAACCCAAGCATCCAATCAATTTGTGAAGCCACCAGAATTAGCACCACCGGTCCACACAGTCGTCCGATAGACAGCGAAGCCGAAACGAAACCGAGACGTTTTAGCGATTGGTCCTCCTTAACGTTGCCAAACTCTTGCTCCTGATGAGAAGCATCTATCGCTAACGACTGACAAACCGGCATCACACCACTGGCACTAACGCCATACAACACTCGGCTCACAGCGATAGTGACAAACCACAGCCAAGGTGCAAAAGACCAGCTTAATCCACACCACCACACGAGTGCCAAGACCACAATCGACAAAGCTAAACCTAAAGCTGAATAACGAATAACATAGCTCGCCCCACGGCGATCCGCCCAGCGCCCCCATTGGGGTGACAGGAACAAAAATAGTAAGGTTGGTAGTGATAGCAATAGCGACCACTCGACCGTCGACAAGCCTGTTATGGACATGAACGTTGGCGTTGCTGCAATTAGCGTACTTTGAAATAACCCCATCAGTATGGGCAACCAATACCAACTGGGCTTACTCCAACGACTTCCTTTATGAGCTTTTGGCTTTTCTTCTTGCTGAGTTTTAGGCTTTGGCTCGGTGTTTTGCGTTCTTTCTGACATAAGTGCTTCTGACATAAGTGCTTTCGGTATCAGTTCTCAAAAAATTAGACAGACATCAAATTAAAGCGAAATTTATCATAAATCATTCTTATTTGCTATTGATAATGATTCTCATTCGATCTATTGTATGCGCAAAAATAAACACTCCACCATGAAAAGGAAATGCTATGTTCGATTCAGGCGCGAACTGCTTTTTGAATGCCTTAGTTCGTGAATTCGACCAATGGGAGTATACGAAGCTTCCAGAAAAACTATCAAAATCAACAGGCTATCGCTACGGCTTCTATTGTAATGTCGATAATCAAAGTTCTCTATATTTACCACTGATTGCGTACTCAGCATTTGGTAGAAGCTACTTTTTCGATAAACAATACCAAGTTGACAACTCAACCAATGACACGAAAGAACTCACATTTTTTGAATTTCTCCAAACTTTAACAAAACATCCTGAGCTATTCAGTGATGACAAGTTAGGGCTACCGGAGTTGAAAAACCTTAACAAAGTTCTTGAGCGTTCAAAGGAAAGTCAGCTCAACATCCAAAAAGTTCTTAAGTACAGGCAAAGTGATTTAGACCGGATATTTAATCAAAACCTCGACTTTATCAACAGCGAGCAAAGCTTGCTGGTCGGCCATTCGATTCACCCCTGCCCTAAATCCAGAAGCGGCTTTGATGAAAAAGACGAGCAAACCTATGTTCCAGAATACGGTAATGAATGTCAGCTGGCGTGGTTTGCGGTCGATAAAGACATTTTGTATGTGTTCGCAGGCAATACAAAACCCATTGAAGAGTACTGCCAAGAACTTGTTGCTAACGATAGTCAGCTTACCCAGCTGTCACATGATCTGCCTAACGGCTATTTATTAATACCCTGCCACCCTTGGCAAGCCAAGCACTGGGAATCGAATCCTCAGTTGGCGGATTACTTTACAAAGGGACAGTTGAGAAACCTTGGGACTTATGGTCAGCCATGGCGCGCCACCTCTTCGTTGCGAAGCCTATACCAAGCAGACTCGCCATGGATGCTCAAGTTTTCACTGAGTACACAGCTTACCAACTCCATTCGTCACCTACAGCCGGAAGAAATGATTCGCGGGCAAGTGATTGAAAAGGTACTCGCTTCGGAAAAGGCTCAGGAAATGGAGCGAGAGCAAAACTGCTTTAGGATTATGCGTGAGCCGATCAGCATTGCACTAAAAGGCTCAAATGGTAAAGCTTTGGATAGCACTGCGATTATTTGGCGCCAAAATCCTTTCTATAACCAGCGCTCAAACTCAACGGAAGTGTTATCAGGCTTATTACAGGATTTACCTAATACTCCTGATAACCGTTTAAGTCTACGCTTGAAGGCACAAGCAGAAAAAACACAGACTGAAACCCGTCACCTAGCTCAAGCGTTTTTGCGAAGCTTTTTGCAGGTAATTATCAAGCCAATCATTGCAGCCCAAGCAAAATACGGTTTGTTGTTTGGCGCACACCAGCAAAACATCGTGATTCAGTTTGATGAGCAAATGATCCCCATTAAAACCTACTTTAGAGACTGCCAGGGTACGGGGTTTTCCGCCTTAGCAAAACAACTCTATGGCGAAGAACTCCTTAGCGACACCGCCGATAGTGGTAATTTGTTTGAAAACGATACGGTAATCCATCTGTTTACCTACTACCTATTGGTTAACTCATGCTTCAACACCATCAGCAGTTTGACCTTAACTAACCTGTTAAGCGAAGAGGAAGCACTGAACATCTACCGAGAGTTTTTAATACAGCTGAAAACTGAGAATTGGCCAGACCAACGTGTCATTGATTATTTATTAGAGTCAGATCACATTTGGTCAAAAGGCAACTTTTACTGCAATCTGCACGCCATTAATGAAAACACCATGGCCGATCCATTTTTAATTTACCACCAACTTCAAAACCCACTAAAAGCTGCTATGAATACAGCTGGAAATGTAGCATAAGGAGTTGACCATGACCGCCTTAAATACACAAAAAACGGAACAGCAAGCTCCTTTTAAGGAATACCCAAATAATGTCCTCTACCGTTATTTCGACCAGTCATCAGGGCAACAGTTTGAATTACGCAAACTGGATATGGAGCAGCACTTAGATCTATTCCATCATTGGCACAACCAAAAGTACGTTTACGAATTTTGGGAGCTAAACCAGTCGAAAGAGGAACTGCAAGATTACCTTACTCAACTCTTTCAACAAGATTTTGTCGAGCCTGTTATTGGTTACATTGACGATACACCCTGCGCTTATTTCGAAATTTACTGGGCGTATTACGACCACATAGCGCCTTATTGTGACGCCACACTTTACGACCGAGGCTACCACTTATTGATTGGCGATAAACGTTTTCTTGGGCACCACAATACAACCCTGTGGCTAAACCTTGTTAATGATTTCATTTTTAAAGATGAACCAAGGACACAACGTATTGTGGGCGAGCCCCGTGCCGATAACTCAGGTCTTTTGAAGTATCTTGAACACACCAGCTTTGTTAAAACCAAAGAGTTTGATTTTCCTCACAAGCGCGCCGCCCTACTCGAATGTTATCGCGAACAGTTCTACCGTGAGGTGACGCTATGAGCTTACCCAAACCAGCTCACAATAAGTCGTTGTGGGTAGTCGCCAATCAACAATTGATTGCGCGCTCGCTATCAGAGTTTGTGTATGAACAGGAGCTTACGGCAACGACATTAGCTACCGACACTTACCATGTTGAGCTAGGAGATGTGTCGTATCAATTTAACGCCAAACTATCCTTGTGGGACCTGTTGATTATCGAACCAGAATCATTAACTCGGAATGACCAAGTTGCTACCGATGCATTACAGTTTTGCTTGGACCTAAAAGTAGAGTTATCGCTAGACGACATTATTTTTGGTAACTGGTTGGAAGATGTGCAAAACACGCTCAATAACGAATTCCAACGCTTGCAAAAACTCGCACCTTATAATGCGACAGAACTGCTACCTATGGATGAGCCAAAACTCCAAGGATTGCTGGATGCTCATCCTAAAATCATCGCCAACCGTGGCCGTTTAGGCTGGGGTGCTGATGACAACCAATCCTTTGCTCCGGAATCTCTGAGCAGTTTCCAGCTAGAGTTTCTTGCAGCACACAAAAGCATTCTGACGACAGGGCATCTTGGCGAGCTAAACAATCGCGACTTGATGCACTCAATGATGACAGATGCCAGTTACCATGAACTGCTTCAGTCGTTAGAGCAATCATTGGTCGAAACAGAATTGAAGGCTGAGGACTACGCCTTTATACCCTGCCACCCATGGCAGTTCCAACACCACATACGTCCTCAGTTCCAGTGGGCTTTACAGCAGAAAAAACTGATTCATCTCGGCCAAGCGGGTGATAATTATCAGCCTCAACAGTCCATCAGAACGCTCAGTAACGTGACTCGACCTGAGCAGTACGATATTAAGTTGGCGATCACTATTTTAAACACATCCTGCTACCGCGGTGTTCCCGAAAAATTTATTGCCGCTGGTCATCATATTTCAAACTGGCTGCAGCAACTCACCAAAACTGATTCACTCTTTGCCAAGCGTAACTTAAGAATTTTAGAAGAGCCCGCAGGTTATTACGTCAGTCACCAGTATCAAAAACAAGTCATGGGCTCCCCCTATCGCTACCATGAAATGCTCGGCTGCATCTGGCGCCAGTCTGCTCCAGCCAAACAGCACGATGGCGAGCACCATATGCTACTGTCGGCGCTGTTACAAAAAGATCTCAACGGTAACTCACTGGTAAAAGAACTTATCAACTCCAGTGAGCTAACAACGCAAGAATGGTTACAACGGCTCTTTAGGGTTATGTCTGTACCGCTTTACCATTTATTGGTTAAGTATGGTGTCGGCGTGATTGCGCATGGTCAAAACGTCGTGGTTTACTTTAAGGACTCCATCCCTAGCGCCATCGCCATCAAAGACTTCCATGGCGATTTACGTTTACTCGATATGGAACTACCCGAGCAATCGGCCCTAGCGCCAGAGGCTCAAGCGCTGCTTGGAAAACTGCCAAAAGAACATTTAGTCCATGATCTACTAACGGGGCACTTTATCAGCGTCTACCGCTTCTTGTCGCCATTAGTCGCGTCTCAGACAGATGTTTCAGAAGACACTTTCTATCAACTACTCGCCGAGCAAATAAACGCCTATCAAAAGGCTCACCCTGACTATCAAGAGCGCTTCAAATGGTTTGATTTATTTAGACCTAAAGTTGAACGAATCTGCCTTAACAATGTGCGCTTTGACATTGGCTATCAAGATAACGCTGAGCGCCCCTTACCAAAGCTTGGCTCGGATTTAGCAAACCCGATTTATCAGGGTTTAAAGAAGCTTCAACACATACAAAACCATAATAGCGAACTAAACATTGGCGCTGATGCTCACACTGGCGCCTCACAACCAATAACAAATTTATCGAAGGAAATCTCACTATGAACACAAAAGATTTAGTCGGGATCGGCATTGGTCCATTTAACTTATCCATCGCAGCGCTCTGTCACGACAGCCCCAAACTCGACGTTGCCTTTTATGATAAAAAGTCGAGTTTCTGTTGGCATCCAGGCATGCTATTGCCGAATACCTACCTGCAAACATCCTTCTTAAAGGATCTGGTGACGGCGGTTAACCCTAAAAGTCCTTTTAGCTTTTTGAACTATCTCGTGAGTAAGAAACGCTTTTATGCCTTTTTAAATAATGATCGTCCGGCGATCAGTCGCCAGGAATACAACGACTATTTACAGTGGGTTAGTAAGCAGATCGATTACCTTAACTTTGGCCAAGGCATCAATGCCGTGGACTTCAAGAATAATCAATTTGAAGTACATTTAGAGAACCATGACCAGCCTATTCAGACACGTAACTTATGCTTAGGCACGGGTAAGCGCCCACATATTCCACAAGCCATTAAAGCTCAACAACACCCAACCCGCTGTTTCCATGCCATCGAAATGGCGAATCAAAAACGTGACTTTACTAACCAACGGGTTACCGTGATTGGCGGTGGGCAAAGTGGCGCAGAGATATTTTTGCACTTGCTCAGCGGCTATGACGGCGCGCCAAGCGAAATCAATTGGATTTCACGCCGCAGTAACTTTTTGCCGATGGACGAAACCTGTTTCACTAACGAATGGTTCTCACCGAACTATATCGACAGCTTTTTCCCGCTACCTTCTAGCACCAAATACGATATTGTCGATGAGCAGAAACTGGCGTCAGACGGCATCTCAGAGTCCACGCTAAAAAGTATTTATGACATGCTATATGAAAAACGCGTTAATGGTGACGAGCAAAACTACCGCTTGCGTCCGAATCGCGATTTAATTGCTTCGCATCAGTCTAACGGCGTGGTTTTAGAAGCACATAACAAGTTTGATGGTTCTACCGAACACTATCATAGCGACATCATTATTCTCGCCACGGGCTTTGAAAATGCTGTGCCACACTATTTGGAACCGATGAAACACCGCCTCGATATTAGAGATGACCAGCAGTTTTTACTTGGGCGAGATTACTCCATTCAATGGGATGGGCCGGCACAGAATAAACTTTATGCGGTAAATGCTGGGCGCTACAGTCACGGTATTTCAGAGCCACAAATGAGCTTAATGTGCTGGCGTTCGGCGACGATTGTTAATGACTTGCTGGGTGAGGACTTCTACGACTTAAAGGACGACTGCTCTTTTGTTGAGTGGAATAACCCTGAGCAACGGGTAGAACAGACCCAGAAACTCTCAGCTTGAAGTGATAATTAACATCAAGCACAAAAAAGCCGCTTATGACAAAGCGGCTTTTTCAATCACAACAAGTGCTTACTCAGGCTTTTTACCGTAAGACTCGTCTAAAACCTGCTGCAATTCGCCTTGCTGGAACATTTCTAAAATAATGTCACAACCGCCGATTAACTCACCATCAACCCACAACTGTGGGAATGTCGGCCAGTTCGCGTACTTTGGCAATTCCGCACGGATATCAGGGTTTTGTAAAATGTCCACGTAGGCAAACTCGTGGCCACACTCCATTAGCGCCTGAACTGCCTGGGCAGAAAAGCCGCACATAGGAAGTTTTGGCGAACCCTTCATATACATAACAACTTTGTTGTCAGCAATTTGCTGCTTAATCTGCTCGATCGTTTCGCTCATGAAATCCTCAACTAAAATTTTGCACTGTCTTTTAAGTGGCGGCGATTATAACGCTTTTCAAGGCGCTTTAGCACCCCTAGCTCCGCTTTCTTTAGCGATTCCGCGCTTGAAGCGCATTAACTCTTTGTTAAACCACCAATGTTCACCCATCAAGTTTGTTTGATTTGCCAATAAATCCCAACAATAACTAGGCATCTGACCTGATGATGGTTACAATGCCAAGCTTAATGAGAATGAATACCACTTCAATTAACGCATGAGCGAGCAGCACCCTCTTCTCCAACTGAATCAAGTTGAGTGTCGATATGGCGATCAGGTGATCGTGAAAGACATCAATTTTTCTTTGAATTATGGAGATAGCGCCTGCTTATTGGGCGCCAGCGGCTGCGGTAAAACCACCTTGCTCAGAGCTATTGCTGGCTTAGAGCCGATTTATAATGGCTCAATCAGTATTCACGGTAAAATCTGTTCAACAGCCAAACACATGCTCCCTCCGGAACAGCGTGACTTAGGCTTGGTATTCCAAGATCATGCCCTCTTCCCTCATTTGAGTATTTTCGATAACGTCGCTTTTGGCTTACGCAAAATGAAGCGTAAAGATAAGATAGCGCGCGTTAACGAATGTCTTGAATTAGTTGGTCTCGATGGCATGGGGCAGCGCTACCCGCATCAACTATCTGGCGGACAGCAGCAACGTATCGCGTTGGCTCGAACCATTGCACCGAAACCGAAATTGGTCCTGATGGACGAACCCTTCTCCAGCTTGGATACGCACCTGCGTCGTTCGTTGGCTCGTGAATTAAAAGCAGTATTAGCCGATCAGGGCATTGCTCACTTGTTAGTGACTCACGATCAGCAAGAAGCTTTTGCCATGGCGGACTATATTGGCGTCATGCATGAGGGAAAACTGCTGCAGTGGGACAGCCCTTATAACCTGTATCACAAGCCGCAAGATGCCCAGATCGCGACCTTTATTGGCGAAGGTTATTTTATCGCAGGTAAAGTGTGCGATCAGAACGATACGGTATCGACAGTCCTCGGTGATTTTAATATCGCCAACGGCACTCACTTCCAGCCGAATCAAGATGTTTTGGTCTTGATGCGCCCGGATGACTTGAAGCCCAACTCACAATCAAAACACCGCGCCAAGGTCAGTCACAAGGTATTTAAGGGTGCCATTATCGAATACGAACTGGAATTACCGAATAAAGAACGCCTTAAAGCGATTTTCCCGAGTCACCACGATTATGCCCTATCACAAGATATAGGGTTCGATCTAGACATCCAACACCTTATCGTCTACCCGAACTTGATTTCTGTCTAAAACATCAAAAAATAAAAAATTCATAAAAGTGCTTGATCACGCGCAAAACCAGACGCCACAAGGGCTGTAAAGTTACACCCCTGTTTCACACAAGTTATCCACAGCAAATTACACAAGATATGCTCTTGCTTCTAATGCAAAAACGCACTATCTTGTATGTATTGGCTTTTAGCACACTATATATAGTAAGTTAATAAGTTGTCCTAACTTATTGATTTATTGCAAAAGCGCATTGATTTTGTATAAAAAACGTACACAACAATAGTAATCAATCCAACGATTCAATCTCTTGGACGAAAGAGTCGTTACAAAGCATCAAAATGTCTGTGGAGGCAAGATGGAAACCGAAGTCAGCAAAGCGCAAAAAACCGCTGCACCAACCCCAACTCAACGTTCTGACGCAAGCCCAGAAATCCAAGCGAATAAACCCGGTGAATTACGAGTCATTCGTCGTAATGGCAAAGTAACACCGTATGACGACAGCAAAATTGAAGTGGCAATGACAAAAGCTTTTCTTGCTGTGGAAGGTGGTAACGCGGCTGCATCGTCACGTGTTCACGAAACGGTTCGTCAGTTGACCAAACAAATCACGGAAGCATTTGAGCGTCGTATGCCGGGTGGCGGTACCATTCACATTGAAGACATTCAGGATCAGGTTGAGCTGGCCCTAATGCGCAGCAGTGAACAAAAAGTCGCTCGAGCTTACGTTTTATACCGCAACGAGCGTGCCAAAGAGCGTGCCGCACGCGATAACGACAAGCTTGATGCCCTTGTTGGCGATAACGCTGTAACCGTTACAGGCGCCGACGGCCAACAAAAACCTCTCGACGTCCAACGCCTACACACCGTTGTGGTTGAAGCCTGTAAAAACTTGAATGACGTTGATGCAGAGCAAATCATCAAAGAAACCATGCGTAACTTATATGATGGTGTAGCGTTAAGCGATGTCTATCAAGCTTTGGTGATGACGGCTCGCACCATGATTGAGGTTGAGCCAAACTACTCTTACGTGACAGCGCGCTTGTTGCTCGACAACATTCGTACTGAAGCGTTACGTGAGCTAGGCGTGACCAAACGCGCGACTCAAAGCGAAATGGCGGCAATCTACCCACAAGCCTTCAAAGCTTATTTAGAGCTGGGTGTTGAGCACGAGTTGTTGAGTCCTGAATTACTATCGTTTGACCTTGAGAAACTTGGCAACGCGATTCAAGCAGACCGTGATTTATTATTTACATACCTTGGTATTCAGACGCTTTACGATCGCTACTTTATCCATAAAGACGAAGTTCGTATCGAGCTACCACAGGTCTTCTGGATGCGTGTTTCGATGGGCCTAGCGGTCAACGAAGACAACCGTGAAGAACGTGCGATTGAATTCTATAACATTCTGTCGACGTTCCACTACATGAGTTCAACGCCAACATTGTTCAACTCAGGTACGTTACGTCCACAGCTTTCAAGCTGCTACTTAACCAACGTTCCTGATGACCTAGACGGTATTTACGGTGCGATTAAAGATAACGCCCTACTATCTAAGTTCGCCGGCGGTTTAGGTAACGACTGGACGCCAGTACGTGGTCTTGGCGCTTACATCAAAGGCACCAACGGTAAATCACAAGGTGTCGTGCCATTCTTGAAAGTGGCTAACGATACGGCAGTGGCTGTAAACCAAGGCGGTAAGCGTAAAGGTGCGGTTTGTGCCTACTTAGAAACATGGCACATCGACATCGAAGAGTTCCTAGAGCTGCGTAAAAACACCGGTGATGACCGCCGTCGTACACACGACATGAACTCTGCGAACTGGGTACCAGATTTATTCTTGAAGCGTGTCAGCACTGATGGCGAGTGGACTTTATTCAGCCCGAACGAAGTGCCAGATCTTCATGACCTTTACGGTAAAGAGTTCGAAGAGCGTTACGAATACTACGAAGAAATGGCCAAGTACGGCAAGATGAAAACGGCCAAAACCATGCAAGCGAAAGACTTGTGGCGCAAAATGTTATCGATGTTATTCGAAACAGGCCACCCATGGATTACCTTCAAAGACCCATGTAACTTGCGTTCGCCACAACAACACGCTGGCGTGGTACACAGCTCAAACTTATGTACCGAGATTACGCTAAACACCAAAGCTGGCGAAGAAATCGCGGTGTGTAATCTAGGTTCGGTTAACCTGCCGAAGCACATGGTTGACGGCAAGCTGGATACAGTACAGCTTGAAAAAACCGTCACTACAGCAGTACGTATGCTGGATAACGTAATTGACATTAACTTCTACCCAGTAGAAACAGCACGTCAGTCAAACATGCGTCACCGCCCTGTTGGCCTTGGCATGATGGGCTTCCAAGACGCGCTTTACGTACAGAACATTCCGTACACATCTGAAGATGCAGTGACATTTGCTGATAACGCGATGGAAGCAATTTCATACTACGCGATTAAAGCATCAACAGACTTAGCCGAAGAACGTGGTTCTTATGAGACCTTTGCCGGTTCGCTATGGTCACAAGGTATTTTACCAATCGACTCGATTCAAAAGTTAATCGAAGAGCGTGGCGAAGAATTTGTTGAAGTCGATACCAGCAGCACTATGGACTGGGATACGCTTCGTGACCGCGTCAAGAGCGTTGGCATGCGTAACTCCAACGTCATGGCGATTGCACCGACAGCAACGATTTCAAACATCACAGGCGTTTCACAATCGATTGAGCCGACGTATCAGAACCTTTACGTGAAATCGAACCTCTCAGGCGAGTTCACCGTGGTTAACCCTTACATGGTTCGTGAACTGAAGAAACGCAACTTGTGGGACAACGTCATGGTTAACGACCTGAAATACTACGAAGGTAGCTTGAAGCAAATCGACCGTGTACCACAAGAGCTTAAAGACTTGTTCGCTAACGCGTTCGAAGTCGAGCCTAAGTGGTTAGTCGAGTCAGCGAGCCGTCGCCAAAAATGGATCGACCAAGCGCAATCACTGAACCTTTACATGAGCGAGCCATCGGGTAAGAAGCTTGACATGGTTTACCGCATGGCATGGTTCCGTGGCCTTAAAACCACTTACTACTTGCGCTCTATGGGCGCGACAAGCACTGAGAAGTCAACTATCAGTGATGGCAAGCTTAACGCCGTATCCGCAGCGCCAGTAGGCTCAGCGGCACCGCAAGCCTGCTCTATCGATGATCCAGACTGCGAAGCTTGTCAGTAATACTATTCGGGGAGCCACGGCTCCCCTTTTAGACATTGAGAACGAATGTGTAACACAGCGAAATTAATGAGGTAGAAATATGTTCAACTGGGACGACTACGAAAAAGAAGAAAAAGCGGAACAAAAACAACCGCCACAACAGCCTAAAGCTGAGCCAGCGGTAAAGCCAGAGCCAACGCCACAAGCTACGGAAGCAGCGAAACCAGCAGCTCCAACAACCGAAGAGTATGTTGAGCCTGAAGCTCTGGATAACGTTGCCAAAGCTCAAGCATCGCTAGACAAGCTTGACGTCGCCCCAGGTTTAGAAGAATTAGAGATGGGTGCTGAGCGTATTGAAGTTGATGACAAAAAGATGATCAACTGTCGTGCCGACTTAAACCAGTTGGTTCCGTTCAAGTACGACTGGGCATGGCAAAAGTATTTAGACGGTTGCTCAAACCACTGGATGCCACAAGAAGTCAACATGACTAAAGACGTTGCCACGTGGAAAGATCCTAACGGTCTCACTGAAGATGAGCGTCGTATCGTCATGCGCTCTCTGGGTTACTTCTCAACCGCCGACTCGCTTGTTGCTAACAACCTCGTTCTTGCGATTTACCGCTTGATTACCAACCCAGAGTGTCGCCAGTACATCTTGCGCCAAGCGTTTGAAGAAGCAATTCACACGCACGCATATCAGTACTGTATCGAGTCTTTAGGCATGGACGAAGCGGAAGTCTTCAACATGTACCGCGAAGTTCCAAGCATCGCTAAAAAAGCCGCTTGGAGTATTAAGCACACTCAAGGTATTTCAAACCCAGCGTTCACCACAGGTACGCCAGAATCGGATCAAGAATTGCTACGCAACCTCATCGGTTTCTACTGCGTCACTGAAGGTGTCTTCTTCTACTGTGGCTTTACGCAAATCCTATCAATGGGTCGTCGTAACAAGATGACTGGTGTTGCTGAGCAATTCCAATACATTCTGCGTGACGAGTCTATGCACCTGAACTTCGGTGTTGACGTGATTAACCAAATCAAACTGGAAAACCCACACTTGTGGACTGAAGAGTTCCAACAAGAAGTGATCCAAATGATTCTTGAAGGTACACAGCTTGAAATCGAATACGCACGTGACACTATGCCACGCGGCGTATTAGGCATGAACGCCAACATGATGGAAGAGTACTTACAGTTCATCTGTAACCGTCGTCTAGCTCAGCTTGGCCTTCCTGCACAGTTCAAAAACGTCTCAAACCCATTCCCATGGATGAGCGAAATCATGGACTTGAAGAAAGAGAAAAACTTCTTCGAAACACGCGTTATCGAGTATCAAACTGGTGGCGCCCTTTCTTGGGATTAATATAATCACCAAGAAAATCTTTGGGGGAACGGAGAAGCTCTAGCAGCTTCTCATCCGAAAGCCTGACAAGAAATTGTCAGGCTTTTTTTGTGGGGCTTTTGTTTGTAGGGATTATGTTTATTGAACCAGATACTGAATTGCATACAATAGACCCCAACGTTACAACTTTTAACTTGGACTTTTTATGACAACCCGTGGCATCGGTGGAAAAACACCTCAAAAAGCGCTATCAGCGCTTAGTAACATGATGCAAGACATTGAGCCAATCAGTGCTGCAGAGCATCAGCAAAGAATCGATAAAGCACAATCATTAATGCGTCGTCACAATATTGATGCCATCTATTTGAACGCAGGGACCAACTTAACCTATTTCACGGGCTTGCGCTGGTACCCGAGTGAACGCCTTGTCGGTGCTATTTTGCCTGCAACCGGCAAGATTCAGTACATAGCACCAGACTTTGAGGTCGGGAGCTTAAACGGTTACATGATGCTTGAGGGACCGATGCACACTTGGCTGGAACATGAGTGCCCTTACAAACTGACAGCACAGGTACTTAACAAGTTGGGCTATGGCTATAACGCGACCATTGGCATTGATGAAAGTACGGCATTTTTTATCGCGGACGGCTTCAAGCAAGCGGCACCACACATTAACTTTTTCAGCGCTAAAGCGATTACGGCTGGCTGTAGAATGCAAAAGTCAGAAGCGGAGACCGCGCTTATCCAGCGAGCGATGGACATGACGTTAGAAGTTCATAAAGCCGCCGCCAGCATTTTACGGGAAGGTATCAGCACCGCTGAAGTGGTTGAGTTTATTGAGCAGGCACATCGAAAAGTCGGCGCCAGTGGCAGCTACTTCTGTATTGTTTTATTTGGTGAAGCAACGTCTTATCCTCACGGCGTGAAGCATGAACAATACCTAAAGCCTGGGGATATGGTGCTGATTGATACCGGTTGTAAAGCTCACGGCTACCTTTCGGATATCACGCGCACTTATGTGTATGGTGAGAGTACAGAAAAACAACAACAAGTATGGCAGCACGAAAAAAATGCACAATTAGCTGCTTTCAAAGAGGCTCAACTAGGCACACCATGCGAAAAGGTCGACCAAGCTGCACGCTCCTATTTGGTAGAGCAAGGCTATGGTCCTGAGTACCAACTACCGGGCTTACCTCATCGAACTGGGCATGGCATAGGTCTCGACATTCATGAATGGCCTTATCTTGTCGGTGGCGATAAGACACCATTAGACATCGGAATGTGCTTTAGTAATGAACCCATGCTGGTGATTCCAAATGAATTTGGTATTCGATTAGAAGATCACTTCTATATGACAAGTCAGGGTCCTAAGTGGTTCACGCAACCTAGCGAAAGCATTGAGAACCCTTTCAATCTTCCTGTGTAAGGATTTAATGACGTCGTGTAAGTATTTTATTAAATGCAATAGCCGTTACCGCAGTGACGGCTAGCGTTACGACAACTAAAACCCAAGGAGCAGCATTAATGACACCGACGAAAAGTGCAGATTTTTTTACCACAACCAAGAACGTCATTACCGCTGCCACACTGAGTGCTGCAATCGCCACCCAAGCAGACAACGCTTTTACTTTTTTATAACGCTGCAACGTCTTAACTTTGTGAGAAACCACACTGACAAGCCGTTCATTAGGTTGCAACTTATCGGCAGCAACATTATCCAATAACTGATACAGTTGATAATAGCTCTGCGTATCTTCATCCTGTGATTTTTGCATTCCCTGATCACTTTTATAATCATCAAAAGCTGCCTCTTGAGCCCGCCATAGCTCTTTATCAAGATCATTTTTCATAAAATACTTCTCCTACTTTCCAGTAAGGTTTTGAGCCGTTCACGAGCTCTAGACAAGTGACTTTTAACCGTCCCTTGCGGCATATTGCAGATTTCTGAAATCTCTACAGTCGTCATGTCATTAAAGTGATACAAACCAATAATGGTTCTTTGTTCAGGAGGAAGTTGTTTCATAGCTTTGCTTAGCGCGTCTTTTATAGCTTGCTGCTGCAAATCATCCAGTTGACCGCTTTTAGTATCGCCTTCTTGCTCTACAGGGTGCTTTTCATCAACTGCAGGTGCTCTTTCCTGCTTTTGTAAAAACCTTAAGCCAAAGTTATACGCGATTCGACCAATCCACGTCGCAAGTGAACTGTCTCCTTTGAACTGCTCAAGCTTATAGTACACTTGCAAAAAAACCTCCTGACTTAGCTCAAGTGTATCATCCTGATTTTGAACCAGTCTTGAAATAACTTGCCAGACAAGTCGTTGATGAGATCGCACAAGTTCATCAAAGCTCCCCGGCTCGTTACTCAACACTCTTTTCACAAGAGCTAAGTCATTCATACTATGATAGATACCTATAATGATGAGCTGGTTGCACTTTTATCGAAAAAAATGCAACCGAACCACAACAGTACGCATCTATTGTATTAGACATTCATTCAAATCCTTTTCATTGAGGCGTTTATGTTCGACATTATTGCCATACTTATACCCATCATATTAGCAATATGCATTGTGCTGGTCATTCGTATCATTAACGATACCAGCCTCAGGAAACGCCTTGCAGAAACGCAAACAGAAAAAGACATCGTTGAAAAGCTGCTAGACACACAGTCGGAACAACGCTCAAGGTCTCTGATTAGCTGGGCTGCTTCAATATTATCTATCGGAATCGCCACTACCATTGTCGGTCTATTGGAGCTAGATGCCAGTGACCCAACAGCTTACGGCATTATATTTATTGCCTGTGGCTTATCGTTACTGATTGCTTATCTCTTAACTAAGCCAAAACACTAACACTTAACTTATACCTCAAGGAAATTGATATGTTCAAATTGCAACATAGGACAACACTCGCCTGTACTTTATGTTTCTTTGCCTTAACAGCTTGTGCAAACCAAGATAAAGAAAACAGTGACACCAATACACAAACCGCGCCTCTCTCGGTAGTCAGCGCTGTATCGGACTGGTCAGAAGCAGCGTCTATTCCAGGCGTGGCCATTGCTTATATTCATGACTCTGAAATCCAGTGGATTTACACACAGGGGCAAGCTACTGCTAATCAAACAGTCACCGAAGACACGCTATTTAATATCGCGTCACTCACAAAGCCCATGTTTAGTATGATGAGTTTACAACTAGTTGAACACGGTAGACTTAACTTGGACGAATCGCTGTCTCAGCACTGGGTTGATCCCGATATAAAGGGAGATCACCGTCATGAAAAACTAACGCCTCGTTTAGCGCTGAGTCATCAAACAGGGTTCACCAATTGGCGTGGCGATAAACCTTTATCTTTTATGTTTTCGCCTGGTCAACGACATGAATATTCAGGTGAAGGTTTCGAATACTTAAAAAAAGCCATAGAACTCAAACTTGATACAAGCATGCCACAACTGATGCAACACTATGTCGTCAAACCATCAGGGATGAATAACACTTACTTTGGGTGGAAAGACAACTTAGGCCACACTATCGTAGAGAGGTTTGACGAAGCAGGAGAAACTATCCAGCAACAAGGCTTTTATCGTGAAAGCTATTCAGCCGCATGCTGCACGCTTTCAAGTATCAAGGATTATGCAGCATTCATTCGGTGGGTTTCTCAAGGTGCAGGACTTTCTGATGACTTACTACAGCAGTTACAAACGGCTCAAGCACAGCATGGCAATCCTATAGAATACTTCAGCTTAGGCTGGCGACTCGTGACAACACCTTCCACAACCTACTTGGTTCATGACGGGAGAGAGCCCGGCGTGCGCGCTTTAACAATTGTCTCGCCGAGCACAGGCGAAGGCTTAGTTATATTGACCAATAGCTCTAACGGCGAACTACTCTACAGACCACTCGCTCAAGTGATGCTTAAAAACCCTCAACACTATTTAAGTCAAACTGACAATGACACATGGCAATACCTAACCTCCATCCCTAGCGAAATGCAGCCCCGTATGATTCAGTTTATTGCACAATCGCCTTCATTTACGTCAAAAGCATTGTACGCAGCAAACGAAGCCGTATTTGCGCAATCTAGAATTAATATTGCCCATGAAAAAGCTGCATTACTGAAGAAAAGAGCAGTGGCTTTAATTGATGCCTTCGTATTGGAGCAGCTCTCCGCTACCCAACCACAAACCCAAGAGCAACTCCGTCAGAACTTTATTGCAGGCATGACGTTTTTATCGACCAACGATAAATCTTTATCCCTTTCGCAGACATTAGACACAAAAGTAACGATAGAAGAATGGATGGTGCAACTAGAGACGATGTCTGAACTTGAAGAGTTACGTTAGTGGAATATAAGAATTTAGGGCTATTGTAGAGTGATAGTCCTAAGCTCTCAGTGCAAGATGAGTAAAAACTAATGCTTTGTATGGCTTTCTTCCTTTTGAAATGTGTAAATCAAGAATCTTTACGACGGCTTGATTATCACTTGGAAGGTAGTTTAAACACTGTTCGCGAGTGAGCTCAAAAGGATTCCTAATAATTTGATAACGGTTAAGTTGGTAATTGTAAAGTCTGACGGCTTGAGTTGATTGTTCAGCATTCGGTATTTTAATAGTAACTTTAACATTAGCACTACCACTAAAGCTTGGAGCGGATAAAACGTATAAGATAATACACAGCGCTAATGCCTTCATCGTACTAACTCCTCGGAAAGTTTAAGTGATAAAACTTAAACCACGTCAAGAGATGAGATATGGCTATTTTGTCTGGCGGCTTAAGTTGTGAAGAGATGATTGAACAATAGTGGATGATTAAAGAAATCCCCCTCACATGATGTGAGGCAAATATGATGGGTTGTGTCCTTACGCTTGCAATTTTTCCACTCTGTATAGTTATAGTTGTATTTTGCATACAACTTAAGGCTATCGAAATAGACTTATAATTTCAAGTTACATGAACTGGATCACATTTTTATAACTGTAACGAAATATTTCAGAGTAGCCGTTTATTGTTTTGTTTGAGTCTCCAGATACTCTTTTATGGGTAATCCGTCAACATAGAGCTCTTTTAGCGTGGCCTTACCATCTAAAACGCTGACTTCAACGTACACGTCATCAACGGTTTCACGCCGCCACACCGCTCGCTCAATATTCGGTGCAGTTTCCTCAGAAGCATAGTATCGGTTAAAAGGAACGTCGACATAGTGCCCTCTATCTTGACCTCCCCAACTAACTTCAACTGTAATGTAGTCTTGCCCTGCGTTTGGTTCATCAGCAACTAATTTCGTGAACATAGCATAGCCTTCACTATCTACCGACAGCAATGCATATGCCCAGTCGCCGCGTTGGAATGTTTGCTCAGTAGGAATTGGGTTCGCATTAATATTATAGGTTAGTGTGACATAGCGTCCCCGAAATGGATCATATGGGTCAATCGGCTGGGTTTTAAACTTATAAACCTCGCCGTGACTTAATATCTGTTGTTGTTCAAAAATCATATAACCAGGAACAGCCAGTTGCACCACGAACAAAGCAACTATCCATATTTTTGAATATTTCATGATTGGCTCCCCTTTACATGTTGCTTCTTTTTAAACCAGATATTGGTGGCAATAAAAGCACTGCCAATCACAATAAAAATCACGCCTTTGTATACAAAAGGTATGTCACTATCGAAGAACCTAAATAGCACCAATAGACTGAACCAAATTAAACCACCATTTAGTAGTAGCAAGCGGTTTCTGTTAATTCCTTGGAACATCAAAAGCACAGAGCCCGTCAAAATATAGAGATTCGAAGCGATGACGAAGACATTCTGATTTTGATGGATAAAGAAGCCCGTTATCCCTAGTAGCACAAAAGCAAAGCTCGACAATGCCACCCAGTTTGATACAGACAATACCTTCCAATTCCGTGTGATAAATAATGCCGTAAACACAATAGAGACCGTAAAGATCGTTAAAATAGCATATTCATTCAACGTCATCGGTGATTCAACCTGCCATAAGTCAGATGGCAAGGTTCTGCCATACCAAGTGAACATTAAACTGATCAATCCGATGATGAGTATTCCGAGGCTCGTTGGGGCATTTGTCCAGAACTTGGTGTTATCAAAACCAAACCACCAATAGCCCAGCGCATAAAATGCACAGCCAAGCGCTAGCGCGATGTAAATTCCCCAGTGATCAAGTGGCGAAGCGTAGTAGCTACTACCGTAAACCACAGAAATGGTGAGCCCGATTAGGCCAATCCATAACGACCAATGCAATAATAATCGGCTATTCTGCCGGTGGAGCTTGTAAAGGTAAGGAGCTAACGCGATATAGAGTAACCAGTAAGGCTCTCGCTCCAAGCAACATAGCCACAGGATAATAGCACTGATCAGCATCAACGTCGTGGCAGATCGCATTAAGTAAACAATAGGCAAAGTCAGCAATAACCAAACAACCAGGAACCGTTCAAGATCACCGTAAATATGATAGGTTTGGCTAATTAAAGCGATGCTCGCGGCTACAGCAAAAAATAATAGTACGGCACCTGATTCTCTTAAAGGCCGTGACTGAGGTTGATACTGCACACCGTACCAACACAAAGCTTGTGCCAAAACTAACGGCAAAAATGACAAGAAAGTTCGCAGCCCTTTTCCGAAGTTTTCCCAATTATGCGCCAATAACAGAATAATACCGCCGCCTATCAATAAAGCACCGAGTGAAACTAAAAGGATATTGCTTAGTGCTGACCGCCGTTCGTCGCCATCCTCTTGGCTACGATAAAGATCAAGAATCGAGTTCTTGGCTTCATTAGAAACTAATCCCTGCTCTTGCCAGAGGTTTGATTCACGTTTTAACCACTGTAACTGTTCAGTAGTGACTATTTTCTTGTTCTGATTGTGCTGAGTCATTCAACCTCCTGAGTTTCATAAACTATAGCATACCGTCTTTTATATTCTATATCCTTGTTTTTGCAAGAAAATCATGGTGTTGACCACTCATTTAAAAATAACGGTAATGCGAATCATTATTATTTACATATCTTTATGTCAGGAGTAGAATGTGCCCCCTATTACAGGACATCAGAAAAACAAGGTACTCAATAATGAACTATCGATTAGGATTCAGCCTTGCTGCTGTGGCATTGAGCGTTTCCATGGGCTTGCAAGCAAACGAAACAACCGCACCTGACGATACTGTCGTGGTCGTCGGCTCACGTACACCAACCAAAATCAGCGAAATCCCAGGCTCTGTCTGGGTTATTGACCGTGCTGGTATCGAGCAACAATTGGAGACCGGAGCAGACTTAAAAACTATGTTGGGCAAGTTAGTTCCAGGCTTGGACTTGGCACCACAAGGCCGTACTAACTACGGTCAAAATCTTCGAGGTCGAAGTGTCCAAGTCTTGATAGACGGTATTTCACTCAACAACTCTCGCGGATTATCACGACAATTTGACTCAATTGATCCGTTCAACGTAGAGCGAATCGAAGTCATCTCAGGCGCGAGTAGCTTATACGGTGGTGGCGCGACAGGCGGTATCATTAATATCATCACTAAGAAAGGCTCTAGCGATGGAGTGGTCATGACGACTCAGATTGGCGCTTCAAGTAGTCTTAACGGTAGCGATGATCTGAGCAAACGCATCAAGCACTCCATCAGCGACGGTAATGAAGACGTTCAAGCATACCTCGGTTTGGCTTACGAAGAAAACGGTCGCTTTTATGATGGTAATGGCGATGAAATCTTCCCAGACATCACGCAAACTGACTTACAAGACAACCGCACCGTCGATATTTTAGGTAGTGTAGACATCAAACTGACTGACGACCAGTCGCTGGAATTAGGCGCACAGATTTACCGCTCAAACTATACAGGTGAACGCGGCCTGTTCTTCCCTAACATTGATGCAGTACCTGTCGGTAGCTTAGCCGATGCTGAAATTCGTGATGGCTTCCGCTCGGATCGCGCACCAGCGACAGATCGCGAAATGCTGAACCTACAATATCACCACGGCGACTTATTAGGACAAGACTTCTACTTACAAGCATTTCACCGTAACGAAGAGTCAAGCTTTAGTGCCTTCCCTCGCCCACGCATTTTACCGGCAGAAGGTCGTTATGCGATTGAGTTTGGTACTTCAAAACAAAATACCCAGCTTTCAGGCATGAAAGCGTTATTCGATACCAACATCAGTGCTTCGACGCACCTTACCTATGGCCTAGACTTTGACCGTGAGAAATTTGACGCAGATCAAATGTTCTTCGACTTAGAAACGACCGACGCTACCGGGGGCTTAGTGCAAAATAAGTCACGCCTTGAGCCACGCTACCCTAGTTATGAAGTAGAAGGCTTATCAGGTTTTGTGCAAGCTGACTGGGCTTTAAACGATAACTGGAAACTTGCAGCGGGTCTTCGCCAACAAAAGATGGACGTTACGGTTCAGGACTTTGATAAATTCAGCTACGATCCTGTTGGCCAACGTGTAAGCGTATTAATTCCAGGCGGTAGCAACGATTATGATGCGACTCTTTTCAACGCGAGTATCATGTATAATGCAGCAAACCACCAAACGTGGTTCCGCTTTAGCCAAGGCTTTGAACTGCCCGATCCAGCGAAATACTACGGCAAAAGCCCTGATGTAAACGTCAACGACAATCCATTAAGCGCCGTGGAAACCGATCAAACCGAGTTCGGCTGGCGTTACTCTGGCGACAGTTGGCAAGCACAAACTTCGATCTACTACTCATGGTCTGATAAAGCAGTAAGCAACGACGCTAACTTAAACGTAGTCGTGGTCGATAACAAAACTCGTGACTATGGCTTTGAAGGTGCTTTCACTAAATATTTGGATCAAGGCTTCGAAACAGGCGCAACACTGCACTGGGTGCGATCTGAAGAAGAAGATGATAACGGCGACTGGCTAAAACGTGACATTCGTTACGCATCGTTATCTTCTGCAACGGCCTTCCTCGGTTGGACCAACTACGACTACACCGCTCGCTTACAGGCGAATCATGCATTTGATGCCGAAGACGCTTCAGATCGCGAAATCGACGGTTACACAACGTTGGATTTAGCCCTGAGCACTGAAACCACAGCTGGCAAATTTAGTTTTGGTATTACCAATTTGCTGGATAAGCAATACTCGACGGTTTGGGGACAACGCGCAACCGCATTCTACTCCCCCGCTTATGGCCCTGAGTACTTATTCAATTTCCAAGGACGTGGTCGCACCTACACACTGAACTGGACGGCGACTTATTAAACACTAGTCTGAAAGGCTAGCTCGTTTGAGCTAGCCTCACCGCGCTGACCAAAACCCTATTTTACATTAACCCCCCTATTTATTAGGATATATCCCCATAGGATAATTTTAATAAATATAAAAAGGGGGAATCTGTGAAGTCACTTCTTTACATATCACTATTGCTAGTTTTACTTACCCATAACACAAAACTGCTTGCTTCCGATAAAAATATAGATACCAGTTCACTTGACTCTGATGAAGGCTACCTACTTTTAAAAGTTTCATTCAATAATGAGTACGTATTCTCTAATCAAGACTCTGGTATTTTGCGCTTATCACTAACTGGCGAAGATGATCACCACTTCAAGAATATTAAATACGGCAATAATATTTATATCGCCAAGCTTCCTGAGGGCAATTATTACTTCGAGAGTATGACCGTTTGGGGTAACAGGGTCTTTGAGATAGATGATATTCCTTATAAAGCAGAGGTTGTTGCTGGGAAAATTGCCTATGCAGGCGACTTAATCATTCATAACAAAGGTGACGGTAGAGCCACATTCGTCTATAAAAATAGAGCTATGAGCAACTATAAATATCTAGAAAAGGAGTACTCTGACTTTTTGAGCAACTACCCATTGGTTTATACCGGATTGGGTAGCGACTACTTATTCACCTACCTTGAAACTGAAGAAAAAGGTGAATTACATGACTAATATTAACCGTTTTTTCATACTCGCAATTTTAATAGCTACGTCCCCACTTTGTATTTCTAACAGTGATGATGACACGCAAGAAAAGTCGAATGAAAAAAAGTCCATACATGAGATTCTATTTTCACCAAATACAATTTACGACTATAGCCTTAGTCCCGATGGCGATAAATATTTGTATACCACGTTCGATGGTTCCGTGTATAAGTATTATGTGAAACTCATTAACTCTGACCAAGAGGCTGTATTTTTTGCGAAGGCTAATGCAGCTTGGGTGGGACCGTCAACGAAAGTGGAGTGGATAGATAATAACGATATCCTAGGTCAGTTTTACAAAAGAGATGTTGGAATCAATAGTTTTATCTATAGCATAAAACACGATGAATCCGGCATAGAAGTGGCAGAAAAACACTTAACAAAAAGGACCTTTATACTTATAAATCCACTTCCACACATTGAAGATAGAGCAATATTTGCAAAGCACAGTAGCGATGTGGGGTTAAACCTACACAAAGTTGATATCAAAGCTGAGCACTTCCCTATGGAGTTTAGAGCTCAGTATCGCATGAACAGAGGGACTGAAGACGTTGAAGGCTGGCTTTTCGACCATTCGGGTGATCCAATCATTTCTCATGAGATTGAAGATGATATCACTACCGTGAAGCAAAACAGATATGGCTCATGGAAAACTATTTTTACCAGTAAAGCCGAACAAGAAGTGTTACCTATTTCGATAGAGTCTAATAATACCACATTGAACTTAATGATTTCCGATAAGAACGCTAGTGTTCTAAGAAAGGTTGACTTAGAGTCTGGTAAGCTACTTGACTATAGATACCCACTTCAAAGAAAAGACTTTTCTTCATTTAAATTTAACCCTGAAACTGGAACAGTTATTGCTGCTGTTTATGTTGAGGATGGTATTCATAAGCATGAATATATCGGCGAATATAAACCTGAGTTACGTGAAAAAATCATACCGTTACTTGATAGAGAGCACTTTAACATCTTAGAGACAAACGTCGAAAAAGGCGTCTCAATTCTTGTTACAAGAAGCTCTGACAACCCAGGAGCTTATTACCTGTACCAAGAAAAGGAAAACAAGCTCACTAAGTTAAACGATATATATCAAGACCTTTCCGGGTTATCACTACAAAAGTCCATAAAACTAGTCTCCAAAGCCAATGATGGGGTTGTCACTGAGTCATATCTACTACCTGCTTTAAATGCAAGTGACGACAACAAATCACCATTGATTGTAATGCCCCATGGCGGTCCTATCGGTGTTAGAGACTACAATTACTTTAATAAACATGCACAACTTCTATCTCAGCTTGGGTACTCAGTATTGATGCCCAATTACAGGGGGTCTTCAGGGTTCGGTACAGAATTTCTTGAGTCAGGGCAAAAACAATGGGGTAGAATGATCGAGGAAGATATCTACTTTGCATCCCAAGAAGCTTTAAAAACTGGCTATATAGACAAAAACCAAGTTTGTATTTTTGGAATTAGCTATGGCGGGTATTCTGCTCTGATGAGCGCCATCAAATATCCAGATTTTTATCGCTGTGCAGCCTCTTATGCGGGTGTGACAGACTTATCTCTTCTTTATAGTAAGCACCAGTTTCATGTTGATGATGATCTCAAAGAGTTTTTTGTGACTTACATTGGAGATCCTGACACGGAAATGGATCAGTTAGTCGCATACTCACCTGTATATAATGCTGAAAAAATCAAAATCCCAGTTTTGGTAGCACAAGGTGGCAACGACTCAATCGTCGACTTTGAACATTATAATCGCATGCTTTACTTCTTAAAGAAGAAGGGAGTGAAACATGAGTCACTTTTTTTGCCTTACGAAATCCACGGGTTTAAGAAAGTTGCCTCTGGTGTTAAGTTCTTTAAAGCTTTGGATACTTTCTTTAAACAAAGCCTGAATCAATAGCCCTAACCACAAAAAAGCCCAGCAATTGCTGGGCTTTTTTAGGAACGCTTTGGATTATGCGAAGTTTTTCTCTGCAAAGTCCCAGTTCACTAATTCCCAGAAGTTTTTTAAGTACTCTGGGCGAGCGTTACGGTAGTCAACATAGTAAGCGTGCTCCCACACGTCTACTGTAAGTAGTGGTGTAACACCTGCGTCAGTGATTGGCGTATCAGCATTGCTTGTGTTAACGATTTCAAGTGAACCTGAAGCATTTTTAACTAACCAAGTCCAACCTGAACCGAAGTTGCCCGCTGCGCTTGCTGTGAACTTCTCTTTGAAGTCAGCGAATGAACCGAAAGCAGCGTTAATTGCGTCAGCGATAGAACCTGAAGGCTCGCCACCGCCGTTAGGGCTTAAGCTATTCCAGTAGAAAGTGTGGTTCCAAACTTGTGCAGCATTGTTGAACACACCACCTTCAGAAGTACGGATGATGTCTTCTAGCGACTTACCTTCGAAATCAGTACCTTCAATCATCTTGTTTAAGTTAGTCACGTAAGCATTGTGGTGCTTGCCGTAGTGATAATTGATGGTTTCTTCCGAGATATGTGGTGCTAGTGCATCACGACCATAAGGTAATTCTGGTAGTTCAATTGCCATGTTAATCTCCTGATTAATTCACGCTATAAATATAAAGGGTTCATTCTACCACGATCATTTTATCGACCCAATAGAATATAAGTATCAGAATATTAAGGATTTATATATTTCAGCGGCTTTTCACAAACTTTGACATTTATGCGCATTCGCTTATTATCAGGTGAACCAATAAATTCTATAACACAGTCTATGAATACTCTTGTTTTGATTTGCGCCTTTATTATGGGCTTCTCCATTATGACGGTTGAGCTCCTCGGAGGGAAAATTCTATCGCCCTACTTCGGTGGCAGCGTCTATGTCTGGGGCAGTATCATCACCGTTTTTATGCTCGCTTTATCTATTGGCTACCTTTTAGGGGGCAAACTGTCATTAAAAGAGCCTAATACCCGTAAATATGGGGTTATCTTCATTGCAGCATCATTAACGACCTTACCACTGGACATATGGCACTCAGAACTATCAGACTGGGTATTCATGCAGATAGAAGACCCTCGCTACGGTTCATTAGTAAGTTCCGTCATTTTGTTTCTAATACCGACCACTATTATGGGTATGGTTGCTCCCTATTCGGTACGTTTACTGGTTGCGAACGCTGAAAGTAGCGGCCAAACTGCTGGCTTCCTTTATTTTGTCTCCACGCTGGGGAGCGCGCTTGGCACCATTATGACTTCTTTCTACTTAGTTTTATGGTTTGAATTAGACTCTATTTTGTACGGTGTGACCATCGTCTTAGCCATTGTTGGCATCATTGCTATGCTATTCCCTAAGCCACTACCTAAAGCTGAGAAAGCGGAGCTGATTAATGAATAAGTTACTATTTGCCCTTTGCGCAGCCTTTATTGTCTTATGTGTTGCGCCAATGGACGGCGAAGCAAAAATCGTCGAGGAAGAACGCTCCCTCTATCAGAACGTCTATATCGTTAAAGAAGTTGGCCTCACCTGCATGCGCTTCCGAAAAAAGAGCCATAACGATCTCAGCCAGTCTTGTATCTTCGATGAAAGACCCAAAGAGTTGGTGTTCGATTATTACAAACTTGCCATGGGCGCGACATTCTTCCTAGACGACCCTAAAGACATGTTAGTCATTGGCTTAGGCGGTGGTGTTCTCGTTAATCGCTACAAAGAGGTGTATCCCAATGCAAACATCGTTTCTGTCGAAATCGATGATGTCGTTGCGGATATGGCGAAAAAATATTTTGGTTACACCGATGATGGCGAACAGTACGAGACCCATGTGCGCGACGGTCGAGTCTTTGTCAAACGCGAGCTACGAAAAGATCGACGTTATGATTTCATATTATTAGATGCCTTCAACAGTGACTATATTCCAGAGCACATGATGACCAAAGAATACCTAGAGGAAGTCAAAGGCTTACTCAAGCCTGGCGGCATCATCATGGCGAATACTTTTAGTTCAAGCGCCCTATTCCACCACGAATCTGAAACTTACCACCAGGTCTTTGGTGACTTGTACCAAATCCACTTTGAAGACGAAAAGACCAATCGCGTTATCGTGGTCAGTAATGACAAGCTACCTGAAATAAAAGAACTACTCAAAAAAGCAAACCACTACAAGCCACTACTATCCGAGTATGGCGTAGATACGCTTCGAGTCTTCGACGCCATTAGTGATGAAGTTAACTGGGATACTGACGCTAAAATACTGACCGACCAGTATTCGCCAGCAAATTTGTTGAAGTAAGCCGATCACCTTTAAAGCTTTGTGTGACTCAATGGCACAAAAAAGGCGCCTAATCAGCGCCTTTTTCATTGATTCCAGCTGTCACTTAGAACTTTAAAGCCGAGTCTAGATCTTCAAGAATATCATCAATATCCTCAACACCTACAGATAAACGCACCAAGTTATCCAAAATTCCAATCTCTTGGCGAATTTCGTAGGGTACAGCAGCGTGGGTCATGATCGCTGGGTGATTGGATAAGCTTTCAATACCGCCCAAACTCTCTGCCAGAGTAAAGACTTTTAGCTTCTTCATGAACTCATGCGAGTTCTTCGCCGCTTCTTCTTCCGTGTCGCCTTTAACCAACACCGACACCATACCGCTAAAGCCTTTCATTTGGCTTTTGGCTAATTCGTGCTGTGGGTGTGATTCTAAACCTGGGTAATACACTTTATCGATTTGTGGATGGTTGCTTAGGAACTCAGCCACTTTTTGACCATTTTCGTTATGCTGGCGCATACGCAGAGCCAATGTTTTCAAGCCACGAAGCGCTAAATAGCTATCAAAAGGCCCTTGAATCGCACCTGCTGAGTTGTGCAAGAACGCCATTTGTTCGCGCAACTCATCATTATCGCCAACAACTGCAACACCACCAACGATGTCTGAGTGACCGTTTAGGTATTTTGTCGCCGAGTGCATCACGATATCGAAACCAAAGTCTAAAGGTGTTTGGTTAAACGGTGTGGCGAAGGTGTTGTCCGCAACAGCGATTAAATTGTGCTTCTTAGCGAAGTCAGCAATCGCTTTCATATCAACCACTTTTAACATTGGGTTTGTCGGACTTTCGACCCAAATCATCTTAGTGTTTGGTTTAAGCGCCTTCTCAAGGTTACTTAAGTCAGACAAGTTCTCGAAGCTGAACTCTAGATTCGCCGTACGTTTACGAACTTTATCGAACAATCGGAAGGTACCGCCATACAAGTCATCCATAGCGATAACGTGCGAACCTGCGTCAAGTAGCTCAAGGATAGTGCTAGTTGCCGCCATACCAGAAGCGAAGGCATAGCCCTGCTTACCATTTTCCAAATCAGCAATACAGCGCTCATACGCCATACGCGTTGGGTTTTGGCTACGCGAATACTCATAACCCGTGTGCTCACCTGGAGATGGCTGGGCATAAGTTGACGTAGTGAAAATTGGTGGCATGACTGCGCCTGTGATCGGCTCAGGCTCTTGACCAGCATGAATCACGCGGCTGGCAAACTTAAATTTCTTGTCTGACATATAATACCTATTGGTTATATCGTTTAGCTCGTTTTAGCTAGAGAATGACTAGATGCATATAACATCTAGTCATTACAGAAAATTTCAAGGGTAGGACAGTTTTATTTCACAAAATCAGATTTCACTCAATAAGCGCTTTAAAAGTCAGGACGATCCTTTTTGGCGAGTTCTTTCTGATACTGCTTAACCTTTCTAAACAAGCTAAAGACCTGCTTATGAAAAGGAATCATCAATAAAACACCCACACCCATGATAATCCAAGGATAATGTGGCCAACTAAAATGCTCGGCTAGAATGCCAGAGTTCTTTTCGTTGATTAAATAGATCTCATAACCCGCAAAGACCACTAACGCCATACCCAAAATATCCAGTAATAACAACCAGATAGAGATATTAGCAGTGGGTGGCGTTAACTGTTTATCCTGACTCATGATAAAAAGCCCTGCTCTTTCATCCACTCGTCGTTATACATTTTCGACAAGTAGCGATTGCCCGTGTCACAAATCAGTGTCACAACATTCTTAGGCTCTGTTTGGTCTTGGCAATACTTCAAAGCCGCCGCCACTAAAGTACCCGTCGATGAACCACCCATCACAGATTCTTTCAGCATCAATTCACGCGCAGTATTTAAAGACTCTTTGTCAGTCACGGTATACGCTTTTGTGAATAAGCTCATGTCGCAAATATCAGGAATAAAGTCTTCACCAATACCTTCGATCACCCAGCTACCCGCTTCAGTCATTTCGCCCGTTTCATGGTAGTGCGTCAAAATCGAACCATCTGGATCTGCTAATACAATATCGATATCAGGGTTCTGCTCTTTCAAGAAACGCCCCACACCCGTTACCGTACCGCCAGAGCCAACGCCGAGCACCACAGCATCTATCTTACCATCTAACTGCTCCCACATTTCTGGCCCCGTGGTCATGTAGTGTGCAGCAATATTTGACGAGTTCGAGAATTGGTTAATGAAGTACCAACCATTTTCTTCCGACAAGCGTTTCGCAACGTCTTGGTAATATTCAGGATGACCTTTGCCAACGTCCGAGCGCGTACGCATGACTTCGGCACCAAAAGCACGCAGGTTATATTCTTTTTCCATGCTCATTTTGTCTGGCATGACGATTTTCAATTTATAACCTTTTTGCGAAGCAACCATGGCTAGACCAAGGCCTGTATTACCCGCTGTCGCTTCTATCAAAGTATCACCCGGCTTAATCCAACCTTCTTTTTCGGCTGTTTCTATCATAGTGATAGCGATACGATCTTTGATCGATGCACCGGGGTTTTGCGACTCAAGCTTACCGAATAATTGACACTTACCAGTGTCCATCTTCTGCAATTTAATCATTGGCGTGTTGCCAACCATCTCAAGAATATTGTTATAAACTTTCATACCGTTCCGATATAACCTAACCTTATATAATGTTGGCGCTACTTTAACACATTCGCGGTTCCAATGAACCTATCCAGAGTTAATGTTTGTAAAGGCTGCGCGATCTGCTCCAACCAGTTGTGCTTGGAGTGACATCCTTATATCCATAAAGCATACTAATCCCCAACTTAGAATCACATAAAATTATTACAATGCTCGACCGTGCCAGTGTCATCGATCAGAACTTCCTCATTGCACTCAAAACCGCTAAATTCCCAAGTAAACTCAGCAACATACCTGCCAGTGCCTCACAGCTGTCACCGCAAGAGTTTGTGCAGTTATTCGAGTCGCAACTGATCAGTCGGCACTTAGATCTGAGAGCCAGAATCTTAAAAGATCAGGGCATCGGGTTTTATACCATTGGCAGTAGCGGCCACGAAGGTAATGCAGTACTTGGGAAAGTGTTTAGGCACAACGACATGGCGTTCCTACACTACCGCTCTGGTGCCTTGATGGCCGAGCGCTCGCGCAAAGTACCTAACATTGACCCGATTCAAGATCAAATTCTGTCGCTAGTAGCCGCTAAAGACGATCCGATTTCACAGGGTCGCCACAAGGTTTTTGGCTCCGCTAAACTGTTTGTGCCACCACAAACCAGTACCATTGCATCGCATCTGCCTAAAGCCATGGGGGCGGCTTGGTCTTTAGGCCGAGCTTATCGCACAGGCTTTGATGCTTCAGTCCCGGGTGATGGCGTGATTTTATGTAACTTTGGCGATGCCAGCTTTAACCATGCCACTTCACAGTCAGCATTTAATGCCGCACAGTACTTGGCCTATAAAGGTGAGCCATTACCGTTGGTGTATATCTGTGAAGATAACGGCATCGGTATTTCGGTATCCACGCCTGACAACTGGATTGAAAACAACGTCAAAAATCGAGAAAGCATCGAATACATTCAGTGCAACGGTCTGCACTTGCCTGACGCTTATATGGCAGCACAAGAAGCCGAAGAGATCGCTCGTTATGAAAAACGTCCAGTATTCTTGCACATGAAGACTGTCCGCTTAATGGGTCATGCCGGCAACGATACCGAAAGTATGTATCACACCGTAGAGCATATAGAAGCTACCGAAGCACAAGATCCACTGCTGCACTCCGCACGCCTATGTATTGAAGCAGGCTATTTATCGACCGATGACATTTTGACCATGTATGAAGATACTCGTAAGAAAGTCGAAAAAGCAGCAGAACAAGCAATCAAACTACCTAAACTTTCTAGCGCCGAAGAAGTATGTGCTTCCGTCGCTCCCGAACGTCCGGCTAAAGAAAAACCTGCTTTACCGACTATCAGCAAACGCCATGAATTATTTGATATTGGCCGTCAGTTCAAGTTTTTGGATAAACCCAGAAGCATGGCACAGCTCATCAACTACGCTTTAACTGACCTGATGGAACAGTACTCAAACATCATCATGTTTGGTGAAGACGTGGGTAAAAAAGGTGGCGTTTATAGCGTATCGACCAATTTACAAAAGCGTTTTAGCGAGAACCGCGTGTTCGATACTATGCTAGACGAAACCAGCATTTTAGGTAACGCTATTGGCGCATCTCATCTAGGTTACCTACCGATCCCAGAGATTCAGTTCCTAGCTTATACCCATAATGCGGTGGATCAGATTCGTGGCGAAGCGTCGACCTTATCCTTCTTCTCGAATAATCAATTTACCAACCCAATGGTAATCCGCATTGCAGGCCTAGCTTACCAAAAAGGCTTTGGCGGTCACTTCCATAACGATAACTCGATTGCCTTCTTGCGTGAAATACCAGGCGTTATCCTTGCTTGTCCTTCCAATGGCCAAGACGCAGCCAAGATGCTTCGCGAAGCCGTTCGCTTAGCTGACGAACAAAAGCGTGTGGTGATTTTCTTAGAGCCTATCGCGCTGTACCATGCCAAAGATCTGCATGAAGCTGGTGATAATGGATGGCTCGGTGTCTACCCAGAGCCCAATGAAGTGGTTAACTTTGGTGAGCCTGCGTTATATCCAAGTGAAGCTAAGAAACCAAGCAAAACCTTAATCATTAGTTATGGCAACGGACATTATTTATCACAGCAAGCGCAGAAGATTTTAAAAGACAAATACAAAACTGCGGTAGATGTCATGGATATTCGCTGGTTAGCGCCACTCAATCACCGAGCTATCGCCGACGTTGCTAAGAATTATCAAAACATCTTAGTTGTCGATGAATGCCGTAAAACTGGCTCTTTGAGCGAGGAGCTGATTACAGGATTAGTTGAACATACAGATAAGATACCAAACATTAAACGCATTACAGGCCATGACACCTTCATTCCGATTGGCACCTCTTGGGAGTTTGTGCTGCCAGGTAAAGACGATATCGTAAAAGCGGTTAGAGAGCTGATTTAAACAGCTCTCTAATTTCACCCTTTAGCTGAAAAGCTTCAGTTGGTCTTTCCTGTCAATAAATTAAAGCGCCTTATAGCGGCTTCTTCATGGCCCCGAGCTTGGGCTTTTAAGTACCACGCGATAGCAGTTTCAATATCTTTGGCCACTCCTAGCCCCTTCTCATAAGACATGCCCAAATTATACATCGCATACTTCTCTCCATCCTCAGCGGCCAACTGGAATAACTGATTCGCTTTTTCGTAACTCTGTTCGAAATATTCGCCTTCTTTATATAATAATGCTAATTCATTATTGGCTGAAGCATGCCCGTTTTTCGCCGCTCGTTCAAACCATTCCACAGCAAGCGGATAGTTTTGTTCAATACCACGGCCTTTAAGAAGCATATATCCATAATTGAACATTCCCTGCGCGCTACCTTGCTCAGCAGCTAAACTATACATTTGAACAGCACGTGTTAAATCCTTTTCAACACCCCTACCCTTTTCGTAGTTATACCCAAGACCAACGATGGCAGGAAGACTCCCCTGTTTAACGGCCATACTTAACCAACGAACTGATTGAGCTAGATCTCGACCGGTGATATCTCCATCATCATAAGCATTTGCTAATTCGTATTGAGCTGCTACAAGTCCTTTTTTTGCAGCCTGCTGCAGATACTTAAATGATAAGTTTTTATCACTGGCTTGAAGGAATTTATATAGAATATAGTCAGCTTTTGGGTGATGTTGTGACTGTGCTTCCTCTATCAAATCTAGGAACTCTTCCTGAACGTCTTCCCACTCTTTAGACTCATCCATAACTAAAAGAGATCCCTTCAGTACTAAGGCTTCTGCGTACTCAAGTTCAGCAGCTAACTCAAGGTATTTTAGAGCTACCTCATCTTGCTCTTTATCATTGAAGTAGTTATATAGGTAATAAGCGCTTCTGCCGTTACCGGCTGATGCAGCCCTTTTAAATGCCTCAACTAGCTGCCCTTCTGGAAGATCGTAAAGAGTAGAGACTAATGCTATCTCACCAAAAGTGCGATCTTCCCCTATAAGTTCTACAGACTTCTGCTCTAATTGTTTGGAAACTGCAAGATCTTTATCAGTATTTATTCCATGCTTGAAAATGACTGAAAGCCTAACAAAAGCCGTAGCTAAACCCGCCTCCGATGCTGAAATAAGCTGATCAATCGCATCATCTATATCATAGCCGTTGATTTTGTCACCGATAATTAATTTATCAGCCAACATTTGCTGAGCCATAGAGTTACCCGCACTAACTGAGCGCAGTAACCGCTCTACAGCTACATCATTATTTTGAGCCCATA
This sequence comes from Kangiella taiwanensis, assembly GCF_020005165.1. Classification (GTDB taxonomy): domain Bacteria; phylum Pseudomonadota; class Gammaproteobacteria; order Enterobacterales; family Kangiellaceae; genus Kangiella; species Kangiella taiwanensis. Next base: position 1,102,424 of record NZ_JAHCLT010000001.1, on the reverse strand, counting down.
ATACTCGGGCAGTCCCTAAATCGAAAGCAGAGTTGGTTTCATGCAACTCTTCAAACGTTGCAGTGGGCAGAAAGTTTAACGAATAGATGTCTACAGGCTCTTCCGAGCTTGAGTATAGGATATCTAAAGCGTCCCAGACATTGAAATGAAACGACCTTTGTTTACCAGTATCTTCAGAGTTCGCTACTACTGCATATGAAAACATTGAACCCGCAGCATAAGGCTGAATATAATATTCAACAACCTCATACCCAAGAGCTTTGATAAGATCCGTTGGTTCACCAAAGTCCGTAACTTTTACTGCACTATAATAATTTTTTGCATCGCCATTTTTGAAATAGCCAAGCACCAAGTAGTCGATCATGCTTTCATGGAATTCAATAGCTGTACTATCGTTTGACATTTGTGCACAGTCAGCTGCAAGTTGATGCACACGAATAGATAGTGGCAGAGTTTTTAACCTATTGATGAAGTCAACTGATTCACAAGCAGCTTTTCCGCTGTAAATATCGCTTTCTAGCTGAACAAAACTGTTAAATGCACTACCATTATTTAGGAAGTAACTCGAGTTTAAATAACTCTCAAACAGCCTATCAAAGGGTACTGAGCTTGGTTCAATTAATAGCTGATTAAATACTTTTGTATAGATATTATCATTCTCTACCTGAGGGTCTACTGGCTCTACCGTTTTACAAGAGCTTAATATGAATAGCGCTGTAGTTACTATCAATAGTATCTTTTTCATGTTTTATCCTTTGATAAGATCTTGTAATCGTTTTTTTCGTTGTTGCTTTTGTTGAGACTTACTCGCAGGGAATATCAGTCTATAATTTAAATGGTTTTGCACCTCTATTAGAGACTCGTAATAATTATCCAGCACATCAACATTGACTTCTTTTTCCTTGGCCTTATAGTCAAAGCTCAAATTCATTGAGTTTTGTTTTACAGCTACATTTCTTTCAAAAGAAAAACTCTCGTGATTAATTTCTTTATTCGTTTTCTTTGAGTCTAGAGAATATGTTTCTGGCAAAACCACCCTAATGTTATGAGTTATTTTTTTAGGGAAAGGTATGGCTAGACCGACGTCACGCTCAGGCCTTTCAGGATAATAAATATGATTGTTCATTTCATATGACGAAAAATCCGAATAATAATGATTAGAGTTGAAGCTCCATAAACTTGGAACTATGTATGATTCTTTTATCGTAACAATATTCAGGTCTTCATCATCATTAATATCGATTTCCCCATCAATTTTTAGGGTCGGGTACACTTTCTTGTAAAAGTTAAAATAATTATCTTGAATAACCTTCTTACTATTAACCTTGTACCAACTTCTAACTCTATCAGCCTCGATTCCATAGTAAGTAGATGATATTGAATAACTAGCAGGTTTTGACATGCTACTAAGTTTAAATAGCTCTTCTATATGAATTTTATGCTCGTAATCATGTTGAGGTACTGAGACAATGCCCTGCTCTAACTGAGAGTCAATGACCAATACTTTCTCGAACGGCAATAGGCTTATTGACTTTAAGCTACCTCTTTGGGCTGTTTTAGTCGGATCAACGAAGTAGAATTGTTCCCCATATTCTATCCCTACAATTACATGATCAAATACGCCAGGGCTAGGCAACATTGTTTCAAAACCGCTATTTAAATCTGTCGAGACTAAAGCAGGATATGCAGTTACACCCAGTTGTCTAAGTAACGCAACCAACATGACCGTTTTATCCTTACAATCCCCATACTTTCTGTCGAAAACTGTGTTCGGATGGTGGGGTTTGTGTGAATTAACTCCAAGCTCAATACCAAAGTATCGGATATCGTCCTGAACGTATTGAATAGCTGCTGTAATTTGAGACTCTAAGTCACCTGGGAACTGCTCTTTCCAGCCATTAGCAAGACGGAGTAAAGAGTTGTTTAATTCAAACTTATCTTGATAGTGCGGTAAAGCCCATTCAACAACCTCATCCCATGATTCAAACTCACTCCCCTGGATGTAAGGAAAATAGTGTACTCTATTAGGAATGCCATCGAGTGACTTCTTAGTGGTTACATTATCAATGGATAACTTATACTGATACCTACCAGCCACTTTTTCCGTGTTAAGTTTATCATCATAGGCCGTTGCCTTAATTTGAAGAGGGTTGTCCGATACGGCTTTAAGAAAGAGCTTTTTTATTGGTGATGACCAACCCAAGTTTTGCCTGAAAAATGTTTTGCCTTCAAAAATTGGATTCTGCCCTTTAACCGTATAAGCAAAGTCAACAACATCATTTACTTGCAAACCTTTGATCTGTGTCGAGGCAGTTGCCTTTCCTGTCAGCATGAGACTTTCTTCAGTATCCTCACTTTGAGCAACTGTAATATCTTCTATGGCCAGACGGTTAACAACCTTCCCGTTACGGATAACATTAATATGGTGAACCTCTAGTCTTTGAAAACTAGGGTTATAGTCAATAATGACCTGTGAGTTATCTGCTAACGCTTCCTTTTGATCTATAGAGTAAACCAAACGAAAGTAGTCTTCTGAGTCATTGCCAAAGTCTAGTTGGCGCTCAAGCAAGTAATATGTAACGCCATAATTACCATCTTGATTAACGCCTTTTGGAATGCCTTGCTGGGTCACCCAGCTTGGTACAGGCTGAACTGAATATGTGTCTTTAAGCTCTATCGACTTGTCAGCAGAAACGCTAGCGCAACAAAATACCCATAGTATTATTATTTTATATAATCCATTCATAATCTTATTCTATTAATATTTAAAGTACAGATATTACCAAGGCTCAAAATGGATAACAACTTGCTAAAGGTACCACTCAGCCTTGGCAATACGTCTTACTTACTTGAATGAAAAAAGGAGCCCTGAGGCTCCTTTCTTTGTTTTGAATCAGTAAGATTCTAGTGGCAGCTAGCCAAAGGTGTAGCTTGATTGAATACCTAATGGCATACCTAAGCCCCAATAAGCCAGTAAGAACAAACTCCAGCCGATTAAGAATGCTATCGAGAATGGTAACATCATCGCAATCAAAGTGCCGATACCTGTGTCTTTAACATACTTCTGGCAATAAACCACAACTAACGGGAAGTAAGGCATCAGTGGCGTGATAATGTTAGAGCTTGAATCCCCGACACGATAAGCCGCCTGCGTGAGATCTGGCGAGATACCGAGTTGCATTAGCATTGGAACAAAGATTGGTGCTAACAGTGCCCATTTGGCTGATGAAGACCCTACGAATAAGTTCACAAAGCCCGTCAATAAAATAATACCAACAATAGTCACACCGCTTGGAAGTGACATAGCTTTTAATACCTGAGCGCCTTCAATCGCTAGAAGCGCACCTAAGTTTGACTGAGCAAAAGCTGAAATAAATAGAGCACAGAAGAAAGCCATTACAACGTAGTACGCCATGCCTTCCATCGCTTTGGTCATGGCATCAATCATGTCTTTTGACTTCTTAAAGGTACCGGAAGCAAAGCCATAGATGGCGCCAGGAATCCAGAACAACAAGAAAATCAAAGGAACAATCGACTTCATCAAAGGAGCCGCAAAGTTAGTCAAAGAGCCATTATGGCTTAACGGAGAGTCTTCTATTAACGATGCCCATGCCAGCAAACCCAGACCTGCGATCATGACAGTGGTAGCGATGAGGAACGAGCGCTTTTCTTCTTTAGTAACAATATCAAACTCAGGTAGATCTTCCGTATCACCATCAACTTTTGTTCTTTGTAGGCGTGGCTCGATAATCTTATCGGTAATGTACCAACCCACTAAAATAATGAAGATACTCGATACGGAGGTGAAGAAGTAGTTGTTCAGCGGATTAACTTGCATACCTTCTTCGATGATTTGAGCTGAGCTTTGCGTGAAGCTTTGTAGCAATGGGTCAATGCCCGAAGGAATAAAGTTAGCACTAAAACCACCGCTCACACCAGCAAACGCCGCCGCGATACCAGCTAATGGATGACGCCCCATGGCATAGAAAATCACACCAGCAAGCGGAATCACCAATACATAACCCGCATCTGTCGCAGTATGGCTCACAATACCTACAAGGATAATCATCGGTGTTAGCAACGCTTTTGGTGTGCGCTTTAACATCAATTTAATACCCGTATTGATGTAACCTGAGTGCTCTGCCACACCCACACCCAGCATAGCGACCAATACCACTCCCAACGGCGCGAAACCTGTAAAGGTAGTGACCATGGTCGATAGGAAGTTGGCTAAAGAATCACCGGTTAGAAGGTTTTTAACCACGATGGGATCGCCTGTACGCGGATCAATCGCAGAGAAATCAACACCAGAAAATAACCACGACAAAATCCAGATCGTGATCATGGCAAATAAGAAAATAATGGCGGGATCAGGAAGCTTATTACCGACCCTTTCAATGCCATTCAGAAAGCGGGCTATGGCACCCGTCTGTTGTGCATTATCGTTATTCATGAGTATCCCCAATAGAAGTAAACCTGATTTATACCCTAATTGCCTCACTTCCTTCAAGTTTTAGGCTCATATTGTCGCTCTGACCAGTGCCTTTGTACTCCAACGAAGCTCAGATGCCACTATCTTGAAAAAGACAACAAAGTCCCAATAACACTTATTAGTATCCATTAGTAGGGCTCGCTATGCTCCCTCTTTATATATTCCTTATATGTTGTGCAGCCCTTATCGCCTGGATTGCAACCTCTAGTATTCGCAAACGGCGTAAACGTCAACAGGTCGCCAGCGAGCCATTTCCAAAAGAGTGGCGCCAAATCCTGCGTAAAAACTTAAGCTTTTTTTACAAGATGCCCACAGACTTGCAGCTACAGCTTAAGGACAAGATGAAAGTCTTTCTCGCAGAGAAAGAGTTTAGTGGCCATCAAGGTCAAGAAGTCAGTGATGAAGTGCGCGTCACTATAGCAGCGCAAGCCTGTCTACTGCTTCTCAACCGACACACAGACTTCTATCCTTTCCTACACACCATCTCGGTCTATCCCGCCGCCTTTATCACTAACCGAGCGATGCAGGACGGCTCTGGGGTTGAGCAGCGTGATTCTCGTGTGATACTTGGCGAGTCTTGGAATCGTGGAAAAGTGATACTGTCTTGGAAAGATTCCGCCAGCGGCGGTGCAGATTTCGAAGATGGCCATAACTTGGTGATTCATGAGTTCGCCCACCAGCTTGATGGCGAATCCGGTACAACAAATGGTGCACCACCATTAGGAAAAGAACAGAATTATGACAAGTGGTCAAAGGTATTGTCGACGGAGTTCGAAAAACTTCGCCAACAGGCTCGGCGTGGTGAACCCACGTTAATTGATAAGTACGGCACCACAAATCCAGCAGAGTTTTTTGCAGTCACCAGCGAAGTGTTTTTTGAACGCCCGAAGGATCTGAAAAGCCACCATCCCGAGCTATATAAGCAATTTCAGCTATTTTATAAGATTGACCCAGCAAGCTGGTAAGCCTTACTGGTAAGTCACCTCAGAGTGCATAGGTGCTAGCGTTGATAATAACCGATTCTGGGTCACGTAGGGTATTTGCTGTTGAGTCATCGCCTCCCTTAAATGTGTTACTAATCGATTAAACTCAGCATCACTGATATTGAGGCCTCTGTGCACCTCAGACATGGTTCCCCCAGTATACTCACAAGGTCCGTCTGCTACTTGGCACAGCTGCTCAATTAAGTGCTCTCGAAATATTGGTATATCCACATCCACGAAGCGCTTATTAAGCAGTTCATCCCTAGCAATGAGAACAAGTAACTTATCCACGACCCCGGTTATACCTTGTTTTTCACCAAGTTGTTGATACATGGTGCCCTTATCAGCATGATATGCGCACGCTCCTAGCCATACTACCCAAAGCATGAGGCCACTTTTTAGTAGACTTTTTAGACCACCACTCATTAAAAATACCCTTGGAAGTTAATATAGTAACCGGTCTGATCAGGCAACCCAGCAATAGAACCCAAGTCAACATACGCAGCACTAATGCTCAGGTGTTTATTTACAAACCAAGCTACAAAAAAATCCTTCCAGCTATCTTCTTCAACAGAAGCTAAGACATTGGGTTGCTGGCGATACTCCATGCCTACGGCAATATCCTCTCTAGGCATAACAGCAAAGCTTGCTTCAGCCAACCACTCCCTATCATCATTGTTGATGTCCCCGAAACCCAGTAATCCATTCTGGTTTGCGTTGGAGTAACGTGCTGAGGCATTAAATAGCCAATTATAACCACCGGCACCATGTAAAAATAACTTACTCGCGGCCACATAATAGTCAGTACCGGTATCTTTTCTAGCCCCCAATAACTGCGGGATAGTTGGATCTTTATTTTCCTTATAAATCAATCCAGCAGAAACTTGAGGCCAATTACCGTAAATGATGTCGCCATATAAACGCGCTTTAACCGAATACATCTGTTGCTTAATGCTGCTATTCAGAGGAAGTACGTCTAAGCTCTGTTGGGCAACAGCAATCTCAACGCGATTGTCAAAACTCAATGAAGCGCCTTGAACATCAAGCTTAAAATCATCAAGATTTACCGCCGAGTAATGCGCAGTTGCGCTCCATTCATCAGAGCTACTGTAACCGCTGATCACAGCCCATGGTGTAATTCCGCCACCAGCGATACCTTCAATCGAATTCAAACCACCGGTCGCTAAGATTCGACTACCAGCCCATGAGTCAGGACTCGATAAAATAACTAGTAATAAACCAACGCGAATACCATACTTCAGTTTTAACAAACGATACCCTTACCCACTTAATCAGTTAACACAGTATTGCTATTGAACTTCTCACACCATGCCTCAAAATCATTCGCTCTCAATGCACGCGTAAAGAAGTAGCCTTGGCCTAAATCGCAGCCAAACGTCTTGAGTTGTTGTAAGCATGACTCTGTTTCAACACCTTCAGCAACGACTTTCATACCAAAACTATGCGCCAGTTCCACCGAGGTTTCAACAATCATTCTGTCTTCCTCGTTATTATCAAAATCGATAACAAATGATTTATCAATTTTTAGCTCACTAGCCGGCACTTTCTTCAGATAACTTAATGACGAATAGCCCGTTCCAAAATCATCGATAGCAATGCTGATACCAAGATCTTTAAATATGTTCATTGACTCAACAGCCAGCTCTGGATCCGACATGATGACGCTTTCTGTGATTTCAAAACTTAGACAACGGGGGTTGATACTGTATTTCTCCAACAAACTTCGAACTATAAACCTAAAACCTTTATCCAATAAGTCATCGACCGAAATATTGACCGAAACCCTCAAGGATAAGCCTTTTGCTTGCCAAAGGATAATCTGTTTTATCACCTCTTCTATCACCCAGTTTGTTACCGCTCTAATATTCCCCGATAGTTCTGCTAACTGAATAAACTCTTCTGGTGATATGAAGCCAAGTTCTTTATCCTGCCACCGTAGCAACGCTTCTGCTTCCGTACACTGACCGCTATTAAGGTTCACCTTTGGCTGATACTCAAGGTACATGCTGCCATCAGCCATAGACTCTTCGAAAATACCAATAATGTGCAGCTGTCTTTGGTAATTCTCATCCTGACCTTGTTGGTACAACACAAAAGAGTCCGCGCTGCGTTTTGCTTTACTTAATGCTATATCAGCGCAACGCAGCATATCATTAATGGTTTGAGAGCGATTATTGAGATAATACACTCCAGCGTTAACATAAACGTTAACCTGGCTATCATCAATATTGATGCCTTGTTGTAAAGCAGGCAGTAATTGCTCAGCAAAAAGTTTGCAAATATCGTAATCCGCAGCAATTAAAAATTCATCACTTGCTAACCTAGCCTTAAACACGTCCTTAGGAAGAGTTCCGGTTAATCGCTTGGCAATCGCCTTTAGGATCAGATCGCCATTAGCGTAACCAATCGAGTCATTAATCAAGCGGAATTTTTTTATATTGAGAATAATTAACGTTCCGCGTCCTTTATCCAAAAGCCTCTTTAAATATTGCTCAGCAGCATTTCGGTTTGCCAGTCCAGTTAACATATCGTGCGTGTTGTTATATACAATTTCTTCTTGGCGCTGTTTAATATCAACATTCATTTGCTGCAGTGTTGAGGACAATAAACTTAGCTCTTTGGTTTTGACCTGCGGTGCCTTGGATGACTCGCCTTTTCCGATTCGTCGAGCAAATCTAACCAGCTTTTCTACCGGACGGCTTACTTCCTTGGCGAGCCATATAGCAACCCCTATAGCCACCAGCAATGCACCCAAGAAAACCCAAAGCTGGTAATTTCTAAGTTCATAGTAACGCTTTAACCAGCTGTTACTAGAAACATACATAAAGCTATAAAGCTTAGCGCTCTCTGTCGGACTTGATAATTCACTGACAAAAAGCAGATCATCACTTTCCAGCCTTGACAGGCCTAGAATCGATTGTTGCTGACCCTGTTCATGAGGACTAACTTGCGATTCAAAATAATGCTCTATGCTAGGCTCATCAATCGTGGTGTTCAACGTTGCTCTGGAGCCACTCATAGCTACAAACCCAACATCCAACCCAGTAATTTGCTTGGTCTCCTCCGCAACATCTTTATCAAGTAAAAAACCCATACCTACCCAAGCAACAGTAGTCGGCGCTTTAACTGGAGCAAAAACAATCATGTAAGGCTCTTCGTTTATAACCAAGTTGCGACTAAAGGCACTGCCATTTCGATAGAAATCTTGTGAGCCCTCAACCAATCTCTCCACCTCCTGAGCGGAAACCACTGGTGCAGATAACAGGCGCTCTAATGAATTATTCAATAACAATACGAGGTCTGCGTTAATACGACGGCTGTGGTTCTCTAGTGCTGTCGCTATGGTAGGTCTATCCTCTGTGGCAATAGCAGATTTGAAGCCGAAGTCGGAGACGAGAACCTGGGTTGCTGACCGATATTGAGCTTCTTTTTGCTCCAAACCTTCTCTCAAGATTTTTGAACCGACTTTCACAGATTGTGAAGCTTGCTCTTCTGACAAATTCCGAATCACTTGAAGCGTTGCAAATGATGACCCAAGTTGGACTAGCGATAGGGCCAGAACCATCAATAAAATGAGCTTTCCTCGATAGCTCTTAATCATTGAATGTCCTTAAATAAATCTTGCCACTTATTATCTGGTGGCGAAGGTTTCTCCTTTTCCTCAATATGAAATGTAATGCTGATATCCTTAGTCTCGCTATCTAGCACGATTTGCTGTTGTTCAAAGCTATCCAGCTGCCAAGGATGCCATAGATTCAGTTGATACGTGCCCTTGGGTAACTCTTCAAAACTTACAACACCAGAAGCTGTTGTTTTACCTAACCAAGGACTGCCGCCAACATAGATGTAAGCTTGCATGTAATCATGGATATTACAACCAATAGCGACAATGCCCGCTTTATTAAATCTGATCGTGGTATCAGGACGCCCCACATACAACTTTAGCTCAAAGGTTTTAGCCTCAGAGAAAGAATATACATGATGGCGGGTTTTGTCATAGTTTGGAAAATCAACTTCACTACCGACGGTGACTGCACTAATGAAAGGTACAAAGGTACGGTTTTTTTGTCCGATTTCATGAAAGTCTTGACTAAGGTTAGAATCAGCTTGCGCCGGTTGCTCGTCCAGTTTTTCTGGCAATAACTCAACTACTACATCAGCGATAGGTTGCTGTTGAGCATCCACAACGGTCACAGACAAGCCACTCGCTTTTACAGCAAGGCCTATTACCCCAAGCAAGCCAACGTACAAGCTTTTAATAGCCAGTTTAGTTTTCATACAGTTACTATGCCCAATTATTACTGTTATAGCAATAATTTAGCACTACAACTCTTGCCCACAGGCATGGCCTGAAGCCCAAGCCCATTGGAAGTTGAAACCTCCTAAATGACCTGTGACATCAAGGACTTCACCAATAAAGTAAAGCCCCGGAACTTTTTTGGCTTCAAAGGTTTTAGAAGAAACTTCATCTGTATCAATACCGCCCAAGGTTACCTCAGCGGTACGATAGCCTTCGGTTCCTGTAGGCTTCAATGACCACGACTGACATTGTTTGGCAACCCGCTGTAACGATTCATTCGACAGCTCCGCAAGAGGCTTATCTTTAATATCACCGAACCACATATCAGTTAGGCGATCCGCCAACTTTTTGGTTAGCGTTTCCGCCAATAACGTATTGATATGTGATTTAGGACGCGCTTGCTGGCTGTCTTTTAGTGCTTGGAATAAATCTATATCAGGAAACAAGTTAATTTGAATGCTATCACCCGGCTTCCAGTAGGAAGAAATCTGTAAGATAGAGGGTCCGCTTAATCCACGGTGAGTAAACAAAATGTTTTCACGGAAACTCTCTCCATTACAGCTTACGCTTGCATCAGCAGATGTCCCTGACAATCCCTCAAATTGCTCCAACAGGCTGGGCGTCAGCGTAAATGGAACCAGTCCTGCAGTGGTCGGTAAAACAGTCAGTCCGAACTGTTTGGCGATATCATACCCAAAGCCAGTTGCGCCCATGGTTGGAATCGACAAGCCTCCTGTCGCGATAACCAGGGAGCGGCATTGCCACTTACCTTGGCTTGTAGTCAGTAAAAAACCCTGCTCAGTTTTCTCGACCTGTTCAATAGCACAATGAGTCCTGACATCAGCACCAACGTTGCTACACTCGTCCAATAGCATATTAACGATATCTTTGGCTTTGTTGTCGCAAAAAAGCTGGCCCAGTTTTTTTTCATGATAAGGAATACCATGCTTTTCCACTAACCCAATAAAGTCCCACTGGGTATAACGACTTAGGGCTGACTTACAGAAATGTTCATTATGTGACAGGAAGTTACTAGGCTCGGCATAGTAGTTAGTGAAATTACAGCGGCCACCGCCCGACATCAATATCTTTTTGCCAACTTTGTTGGCATGATCTAAGACAGCTACAGACTTACCTCGTCCGCCAGCACTGATCGCACACATCAACCCAGCTGCGCCAGCCCCAATAATAATAACGTCTTTTTCTTGCATGCCGCTTAATCACTTCGCTATATACTAAAATATTCGAGCAGAATTCTACCATCTATGGCATCATCTGCACATTAAAAGCACCAGCAGTTCCTCAGGCCAGATTATGAAGTTATTGATGTCTACCAGCGTTCTCTACGCTCTTTGTGTTCTAATTTGGGGGAGCACTTGGTTTGCCATTGAATATCAGCTGGATGGCGTTGCACACGAATACTCGACCTTTTACCGATTCGCTCTTGCCGCAGCAATGTTATGGCTCTACTGCATGGTCAAAAAGCTGCCTCTGAAATTTAGTTTAGTACAACACTTATGGCTTCTGTTATTGGGTGTTTGCATGTTCAGCTTGAACTATATGCTGCTGTACCACGCACAAGAGTACCTTAGCTCAGCAATGGCTTCAGTCATCTTTTCATCGGTGCTAATTGTTAATATTATCAACTCTAGGATCTTCTTCAAAACACCGATTACTCCAAGACTCGCCATTGGATCGACCCTAGGGCTTATTGGCATGGTATTTATCTTTTGGGACGAGCTTAGTGATTTTAGTTTTGAAAACACTGCGGTTTTAGGACTCACACTAGCCATTTTAGGCGTACTTGCAGCATCTGTGGGTAATCTCGTTTCAGTCCAAACACAAAAATACGATCTCCCTGTCATACAGATGAACACCTATGGTATGGCTTATGGTGCTCTATTCAGTCTGATAGTGGGCCTAGTTCAAGGCAAAGAAATGACCTATAACTGGTCATTGTCCTATAACGTGAGCTTAGTTTACTTAGCTCTATTCGGTTCTGTGTTTGCTTTCGGGTGTTACTTAACGCTATTGAGACGAATTGGCGTCCACAAGGCTTCTTATGCCGTCGTGCTATTTCCTGCTGTCGCCTTAATTATTTCAACATTATTCGAGGGCTTTCAGTGGACGTGGCCTGTAGCAGTGGGAATTGTATTTATTGCAATTGGTAATACTTTTGTTATCAACCGCAGGGATCTTAAGAAACCTTAAGTCCCTGCCCTGATGTATTGGCTTAGCTGTTCGAGCGGAGCAAAAGAGGCTTCTTACCGCGTACCAGCGTATAAAAACCTAAAGTGATGAGCATCAGCCAAGGTAAGCTCCCCCCGCCGCCACCGCTGGACTGTGGCTCTGATAACGTTAGATTTTGATTAGACACTTTGAGGTTATACGAAGAGTCAGTTCCGCCGGTAATGCCGGCTTGACCGTTTGAGTTTTCGTAATTAGTCCAGGAACCATTATTCCAATCAACACTAGTCGCTGGGTTGGCGTCTAGCTCCAAACCGGCTAAGTCCTGAGCCGCAATATTTATCGTAATATCAGTATTCCCGCTCGTTGAGCTAACAGGAATGTTGGTTGGCAAAGTGAACTCCACTTTAAATGCATCATCGTGATATTGGTTGAAAGTAAAGCCGTCAACACTTTGATTGAGCCAGCTATTATTACCAACATTGATAGCGCGTGTAAAATTACCGCTACCGCCATTACCCGTGATAGTGACGGTAGGTGAAATACTCACCGACTGCCCAGTGTACTGCGAAATATTGCCTGAACTATTGCGTACCCGCATTGGTTTACTGAAGCTAACATATAGGGTATAGGTTTCTCCACCTTGAAGAGTATTGTTAGTCGCAACGTTTAGATTACGACTAGCTCCACCACTCCAACTGGCCAAATAGACATCATTACCACCACTATCAACCAACTGAACCTTGGTTACATAAGCAGGTCCAGCCTGATGGTAAAACATCAATATTTGTGCAGGAGCTAGCTGATTTCGTGTACGCGCGATTTCACTGTCCGGCATAATAAAACCTGAATGACTGGCGCCAGTTCCACCATAAAATGCCCCACCATTGGGCTCACCCGCAAAACCTTGTGGTGGCTCAATCTCTAATGTCCAAGCCGGAATCAAGTCAGTGTAAGCAAAGTAATCAGCTGTGGTAGGAATACCACTGCCGACTTGATCGATGACTGGGAAGTAATTAGCGCCCTGCACTTGTGTTGTACTTTGAAACTTTGCAGCTATGCTATTGGTTATTGTGTTTCTGTTTGCATTATTAGGTTGCGGCACGAAAAGAACTCGCGAAAACGAATGTGTGTCTTGGTAGAAGCGCAAACGATTTCTTGGACCTAACTGAGCAGCAGCTAGCAGCGCTTGGGTTTCTGGCTCGGACTGAGCCGAAGGGCCACCGTATATCAAACTGGTTGCAACGCTGTTATCTGGCTGAACGCCAAAGAATACTGAGCCGTTACGGTTCAGATCAACGCCATTAAGGCGATCTCCTTCTGTTGATAGAACCTCATCCACACTGGGCATATTTTTTCGACGCATACGTCCATCACGAGGCTGGGCAAACTTCTGACTTGGAGTCGAACCTGCGCTGGTGCCAGGCGACTGCGTGACCTGTGTAGGAAAACGTTGAGTTTGCAGAAAACCATCAACGTTCATCACAGGTAAGATAATGATATTGGTATTGTCCAGTAGGTACTGCACCACGCCTTGGTCATCTTTCTGCTCTGTCAGTTGCTCCATCAACTCAGTTACAACTTCTGGACTCTGCCATTCACGAGCGTGAATCGTGCCATTAATCAGAAAAGCAGGCTCTGCTAGGCCATCAGTGGTTTGATTATTGCTATCACCAAATCGATAGACATAGATATCACGATTGTTATGCGTTTGACCAACCACACTGCTCCTGACTTCTGGATGCGTGACCGCCAATGATTGATGTTGGCTGTGCAAACTGTCATAGGTTCTAAAGCCGTCAACCGCCGTCAATGAATCTACCGGTACAGGAACGGGATAGCCAATGGCTAGTTGATTACTCGAGTTTGTATTTTCTGTGTAATTGAGGACCTCAGCTACCGCAGCTCCAGATGAAAAGACTAAAGCTGAGGTTACCATGCAAGCGGTTAATTTACCCATGTCTTTACCTCCGTCTTCATATCGTCAAACTGGATAGAATCATTTTCAAGAATTGTCTTTAATAAGGCTCGTGAATCAGGAGTGTCTACTAACTTCAGTGTCAGTAGGCCATTAGCCACAGCGTGTCGGGAAGATGCTTTCTGTTTTAGGTGGTCGACAACAGCCGAGTAATCAGAACTCTGTTTTAATAGCCTTGAAAGAGCGAGAGCACTACTCGAGCCCAGCTTGTTGTCCGAGAGTTTCGAGTATAAGACCTCCATATTCAGCACGTTTAATGGCAACTTTCCGTACTCAATAAGTGCTTGTGAAGCTAGCTTTGGTTGGTTTAAAGCGTACTCTCTTAACAGCTTTTCACACTCGGTTGCTGAGAAATGCTGCCTCAGTTGGCTCATCACTTGATGTTTAAGCGGTGAATCATACTCTGAGCTAAGTAACGCTGCTGCCGCGGGATAACTTTTATAAGACTCCACTAAAGTCCTAAGCAACACGAAACTAGCTGAATTCATATTATGCTTATAGCCGTCCACCAAAACATCAATGGTCACAGGAGACAAATGACCACGACTCTGATTCAGAACGAGTTTGGCAGCTTCTGTATGAGTTGGTGTTAAAAGGCTAGATTGAGCAAACTGTGCTACGTTTGTATTCAAAACCTTCAAAAGTTCGGGCTTTTTTAAGTAAATGCCTCTCAAAAACAACTTATGTTTGGCAAGAGAAGACACATCAAAAATTGGCACTGCTATAGGTCCTTCTGGGTGTTGTTTATAGGCTAATGCTTGATGCTTTGATGCTTGCTGTAGAAACTCGACCTCATCTTGAGATAACGACTCAGCATCAAGATTGTAGATTTTTCTAGTAAGCAAATACTCATCGACCAAAGGGTCCCCTGCTCCAGACTTTAATGCTGCCAAGTCACGATTCTTTATTCGCTCAATATGAGCATCCGTATAAACCTGCCCAGCTGGCACATCAGAAATCAACAAAGGGCCACTTTCGACTGCATTTGAGCTACTGAATACTGCTAACCCTGCGGCTAAACAGAGTAGCTTCAACCATCTGTTTTTCATCATATTACCCACCCCTACCTATTGCCTGAACCTTAATCTAGTTTACCCAAAAATAACTTAAACGGTATAAAATTTAGACTGCAGAGCAGTGTTTAAGTTTAAGTTAGCTTTTTTGGATCCAAAATTTTCTCTAACTGATTACGCGACAGTGACGTAATTTCAAGTGCCACCTCAAGGATACTTCGCTCTTCTCGCCTAGCCTGATAGACAACTTCAGATGCTTTTTCGTAACCGATTTCAGGCGCCAAAGCGGTTGCTAAAATGGCATTCTTACTCAGCTGTTGCTCCAAGTAGTCAGCGTTAGGCTCAAAGTCTTTTATCGTTCCTGCAATTTGCAGTGATGCTTTTGTGGCTAGAGTTAATGACTGATGCAAGTTATAGGCAATCATTGGTAACATCACATTTAATTGAAAATTACCTGACTGAGCGCCTACAGTAATACTGGTATGGTTTCCCATAATTTGAGCCGCAGCCATAGTCACCGCTTCAGGGATCACTGGATTAACTTTACCGGGCATAATACTGCTCCCTGGTTGAATGGCCTTGAGTTTCACTTCGCCCAAACCACTCACTGGCCCGCTGTTCATCCAGCGCAAATCATTGCTAATTTTCATCAGTGCTGTTGCCAAAGTATTTAATGCACCAGAAGCTGTAACACTAGCATCTTGCCCAGCAATACTCGCGAAAGCGTTTCCTGACTTTTTGTAAGGTAAGCCTGTTTTTGCTTTTAAATTTTTAGCAAACTGGGTGCGAAATTTTGCCGAGCTGTTGATACCAGTGCCGATCGCCGTTCCGCCCTGAGCGAGCTCGCTGACTTGTGGAACGATATTCTTTATATTTTTTAGAGATAACTGAATTTGGTAAGCCCAACCCGACAGTTCTTGTTGCATACTTAACGGCATCGCGTCCATAAGATGCGTGCGACCTGTTTTAATTACTGACTTTAGAGACTTCCCTTTTGCTTTAATGATCGTAACCAAGTTGTTTAAAGCTGGTGTTAAGTGTTTCACTAACTGCTCTGTTGCCATCATGGATATCGCCGTTGGGATCACATCGTTGCTACTTTGCCCCATATTAACGTCATCATTAGGATGAACCTTGGTACGCGAATTTGAAGCTAAGTGCGCAACAACTTCATTCACATTCATATTGGTACTGGTACCCGAACCGGTTTGAAAGACGTCCACAGGAAAGTTGTCGGCAGTTATTAAGCCTTTCTCTAATATCTGCTTGGTCGCTTTAACAATAGCGTTAGACTTTGTTTTAGATAACTCACCCAGCTGATGATTGGTTTCGGCGGCAGTTTGCTTGATCAGAATAACTTGTCGTATGAAGTCCGCTGGTAAGGTTAAGGGGCTGATTTGAAAGTTCTCGACGGCCCGTTGAGTTTGGGCGGCATAAAGGGCATCTTTAGGCACTTTCATTTCGCCCATGCTATCTTTCTCTATTCTGTACTGCTGAGTATTTTTGCTATTCGCTAATGTTTTAGCGGATGGCTTTCTATTAGACAAAGCGACCTCCTTTGGGACTCATAGCTCAGAGGGCCAATAGCCTGATAGCTACTAATAATGTGGTGGCACCTCGTCACTTGGGTTAAAAGGCTTATTCGGTAAATGAGCTTCAATATCTTGAATCTTATCGCCGATAAGGGAGAATTTGCCTTGCATCAAGCGAATGATTTCATCTTGTTTAGTGACGATACGATTCAATTGTTCAATCGTATCGTCCTGAAACGAAAGCTTGGTTTGAAGCTCATCAATTTGATGTTGTAACGATTCCAGTGTGCTCATGGTGTTTTGTTTATGAGGTTATGCTTCCTCAAGTTTTACCATGCGCGTCCCTAAAATAAAAGCGACCACACCGATTGCCAATAAAATTAATACCGGCGTCATCATTTCTGTGTAACTAAAGTTGCGCCAAATTGCACCTTCAAACGCAACGATCGCCCACTTTACGGGACTAAAGTTGCTGATGGCCTGCATCCAGCCCGGCATTACAAACAATGGAATCATAGCACCACCAATCATCCCCATCATGACTAAGAAGGCATTGGTAATACCAGCTACGGAGCGCTCTGTTTTCGCTAACGAAGCGAAGAACATCATTAAGCCGACAAAACATACTCCTGAGGCCACAGCGGCTAACACTAATTTAGGTAAATTAAACCGGACGCCCAGAATGAAATAGGCCACTAAGAACAATAAAGTGACCACAGCAATTTGTGCCATAAAGCAACCGAGGGCTTTACCTGCGACAATTTGTGTACGACTAATTGGCGCAACGATTAAGCGATTCATGGTTCCTAGCGTTTTTTCTTGCACGAGACTGATAGCAAAACCTATAACACACCCCATGATTGCCCAAATAACACCCTGTGGGATCGTGATAGAAAATGCATTTTTAGGTCCAGAACGCTGAACCACCTCTTCCTGCTTGGTCACCTTCAATGGCATCATCGGATTAGCTTCACCATCCCCACCAAAGGTAAATTCTGAATTATCCCCTAACTCTTGCTCAGTCAGCTGCTTCATTTTAGGCAGGTAATCCCCCAGCAAAGACTTCCACTCAGCAGGAATGTCATCACTTTGTTGAATTTCAGCCATTGAAGTATCTAATTGTTCAATCATCGCAGAAGGATCGGAGAACGCTTGCTCAAAGCGATTAATACCAAGCTTCATCAATGAGCCTTCAAGATAACCCGCCTCAGCGGTTCGTGAAGGGTCAATACCGACGAGTACCTCTGGAGGACTTCCAGAAAAGACACCTTTGTAATCTTCGCCAAAACCTTTAGGCAAAATAAAGTAGGCCACGCGCTTTCCACGGCGAACCAAATCTTTTGCTTTCTCTTCAGTAGCCAAAGTTACGGTGAACTCATCGGCATCTTCAATGCTTTTTACAAACTGTTGAGACTGCTCTGTTTGGTCCAAGTCCACAACAGCAACTTTCAAAGCTTTTGAGCCTCCACCGTCGCCGGAGAAAATAGAACCGAATATAAAAGCAAATATGAGAGGAAAAACAAAAGTAAAGAATACAGCCATCTTATCCCGAAATAGCAACTTAATATCTTTTTTCATCAAAGCTACAATTTTTTTCATATCGCTACTCCCTTTAATCCCTTAATTGACGGCCAGTTAGATTTAAGAATACAGCTTCAAGATCCGGTCTATTAACCGAGATATCATAAACCTTGTCACTCGATTGTAGCGCTTGGATAAGATCATTTGAGACATCGTTAGATTTAAATTCTTTAACACCTTGATCTGAGCTGATACTAATCTGCGTTTCACCACCATGTTGATTTAACAACTCCCCGACAGTGCCTAACGCTAATAACTGTCCATGATCAATGATCCCGACTTGATCACATAGTTTTTGAGCTTCTTCCATGTAGTGAGTGGTATAGATAATCGTTTTTCCGAGCTCCTTCAATTCCAAAACGCTATCAAACAGTTTATTTCGCGACTGAGGATCAACACCTGCCGTTGGCTCATCCATAAAAATATAGTCGGGGTCATGCAGTAATGAAGCTGCTAGATTCAACCGACGTTTCATGCCTCCTGAAAAACCAGAAACGCGATCGCCAGCTCGATCTTTCAACCCAACGAAGTCCAAAGCCCACTCCATTCTTGACTCCAATTGGTTCTTAGGAATGTCGTAAAGCGACGCGAAGAATGACAAATTATCGGTCGCTGTCAGCTCTTCATATAAAGCGATACTTTGAGGGATTAATCCAATTTTATAACGAGCCTCTTTAGACTGTGGGTTTAAACCCGATAAATTGACTGAACCTGAGTCAGCATCAATTAACCCTGTCATCATAGAAATACTGGTACTTTTACCAGCACCGTTTGGACCCAGCAAACCGAATATCTGCCCTGGATGTATTTCTAATGATACATCTCTGACAGCATGAATATTACCAAACCGTTTATTTAAAGACTCTACTTGAATCATTCCTTCCCCTCGTGAGTTATTTTCCAACATCTAATCTACATTAGATGCTGGAAAAAAGGAAAAGGTTTAGCTGGTTAAAAGAAAAGAGAAAAAATTAAAGGCAGCAGCGCTTGGCTTTAAGGCCACTGCCACAGGGACAAGGCTGGTTTCGATTAATTTTTTGCGACGTTTTAGGCTGGAATTGACCATCTGTATACAGCCAGTAACCATTCTCTAATACAAAATTTGAAACTTCGTGGAGAGTATGGAGCTTGTCTTTATCGATAAAATTGGCTTTGAACTCGACAACTCCAGAAGTACCCTGTGCAGAACTTTGCACTACCTGCAATCCACACCAATGAGTTGATTTTGCGCTTTGGGTAAACTCATCCGGCGTAACACCACCACGGTAGTCAGGATGATGAGTATCGTGAATGTATTGACCTAAAGCAAAATAATAAGCGCTGTATCGTGATCGCATGAGTTGCTCAGGATGTGATGCAACCTCTTTCCCTAAATGCAATGGCTGACAACACTCCTCATACTTTAGAGCAGTGTTGTTGCTGGTTTTGCCGCAGGGGCATGGTGCGCCATTCATAATAACTCAAACCTTAATCAGTAAGTCGTCCCAGTCAGGGTTGCAAGACTCAATAAGCTCTATCTTCCACTGTCTTCGCCAAGCTTTTAATTGTTTTTCGCGATAAAGGCACTCTTTTATATCGCTGCTTGATTCAAAATATACTAATCGCTTCACTCTATATTTTTTTGTGAAACCTTCAACAAGTCCGTTCTGATGTTGATAAACTCGATTTTGTAGATTTCCTGTGACCCCAATATAAATCACGCCTCTTTTCCTTGAAGCCATAATATAAACATAGTATTCCCTCATGCTAAAACTCCCTTCCCCTATCTTATGAGATCCTGAGTCAAGCTCAGGATGACAAGACTCCCTTATGCGATGGAGGTATGTCATCCTGACGAAAGTCAGGATCTACTCCTTACAAGCCACTACTGCTCTGGCAACTCGCAGTAACCAAACATACAACGAGCTTTGATCTCTTCGCGAATTTCTTCAGGCAGCTGCTGCTCCCAGTCACCTTGCCCTAAAGGAATCTTTGTCGCGATATGGCGCGCTGATATATGCAAGTTTTCGTCATTCCAATTCTCTACTGGAACTAAGAGCTTATTGTGGGTCAGGTGACGTAGCAGATACTTAGCGTTGTCTTCTACTTCAACATTATCCAGCGTGATCAAAGTGTTTTCGCGTCGCGTCGGGTAGACATAGACGTTGGTATTGCCTGAAAATAGCTTACCCATCGCTTCTAAGATGCCACCTTCAAGACCTTTATAGTACTTAGCATCAAACAGCTGATCGAAATCTAAAATACTTAACACGATCCCGATACGGTTTTGTGTGTAGCGACGCATCCAAGAACGCAATCTAAAGAAGCGGAGATAGTCTGAGATGAGGACGTTATAGCCGAGTTTGTTGAGCAAATCGACTCGCGCTAAAAAGTCTGCATCTTCAGTTTCAACATCACTGTCCAACTCGGCCATGGTGATTTCGGCAACGGTGCAAACTTTGTCGCTTTGAACACCCTCTTCTTCTAAAAACTGCTTCATAGCAGCTTCCGTCATATCGACATGAACCTTAGTTGGCGGTTTAAACGAACCACGAATAACAAGTACGTCTTTTTTACGAAGTAAACTCATAGGCACTTCTGAATCGCCTTTGGCATCGAACATAACTGCACGACAACACCAAGAACGCACTAGGTGTAAATTCATTAAGCGATTTTCAACCTGATCAAACTTGTGACCAGAGAAGTGAATCAAGTCAATCTCAATGCGCTTTTGACCAAATGGATTGATCAAGTTGTCCAGCAACGACTCAATAAATACTTTGGGGGCGGAATGATAATTAAATGCACCATAGACAACGTTAACACCTAGAATACCCAGCGCCTCTGACTGCTCACGATTGGTTTCATCTAACATTCGAACGTGCATGAGAATTTCACTGGGTGGCGCACCGGGCTCTAACTGTAAACGTATACCAATCCAGCCATGACACTCGTTCTTTTGGCTGTAGCTTTTCGCTGTGACGGTTGCGGCATAGCTAAAGTACAAGGTTTCTTGTGAGCGAACCGCATCCAAACGCTTATGCAATAGATCATATTCATAATCCAGCATTTGCTCCAAGCGCTCACGGCTAACATAGCGACCTGCTTTACCGTAGATATCATCGCTAACCTGCATATCGTATGCTGACATGGTTTTTGCGACTGTACCCGCAGCTGCGCCCGCCGAGAAAAATTGCCTTGCGACCTCTTGCCCGGCACCGATTTCAACAAAAGTACCGTACTGTTGGTTATTTAAGTTAACCGCGAGAGCTTTTTGCTCGGTTGTTAAGGTTTTATCGTGTTCTACCACAGTTATTCCTTATCAGTATTCACTTTGAAGTGCTTTATCAGCTCTTTGATAAATTGTGCCATAGTTTGTGTCATCAACACAAAATCAGCGTCGAAGCGCGCTAAGCGCTCTTGTGAGTCAATATCGTCATTTTCCTTGAGCAACTCGTCATCAAACTTAATGCTTTTCAATAACAAGTCACTGGTTAATACTGCACTAAACTCATCCGCGCGTCGAATCCCCAGCTTTTGAACCCAGTAACCATCATCCAGCAATTCTTGTACCAACCCTAGATCTTGCTCACCTTTAATTTTCACCACGCGGTCATCTTTGGGATCTTGAAGATCAAACTGTCCCGTCATCTCGATACCGTCAGGTAAATCGCCTAATACCCATTGATTCATGATAGCGCCTGGACTCTCTTCACCCATCAGGCGCACAGCCCCAAGCGATCCTAGCGACTCAATTAATAGTTCTATGAAGGCATCTGCAGCGCTGGCACTGCCGGCGTTAACCACAAGTAGCTCATGACGTGTATCAATATAGCCATAAATATGGCTCGACTTCGTTAAGGCTTTGGGTTTAAGCAAGCTTAAAATATCGTCTTTCAAGGTCGCTTTTTCTTTGCCGTAGACTTTTCTCCCTTCAGCGTCTTCGATTTGTGCGACGCGGTCTTCTAAGGCTTCCTTTACCATACTGGCTGGAATCACTTTCTGCTCCTTGCGCATCGATAACAAGTAAGCACCGTTAGCACCATAAACCAATGACTCATAGCCTCGGCCCAACGGAGAAACCCATCCAAAAGCGTCGGTTTCCTGCCGTCCTATTTCTTTAAATGACTGATTTTGAAGAAGTTCTTGAAGTGACTCTTGAGAGTGCTCGAAGTCTGAGCTGAGATAATAAATAAAACAATTTTTAAACCACATAACGCTGAGTCGATTGGAGTTGAGAGGGGCTATTATGCCAAAACCTTGGTCTGTGACCAGTCATCTTTTACTGTTTTTACATTAAACTAAAGAATTCACGCTACAAGCGCTTTAAATCCTCGCTTTCGCCCCCATTAGTACACCTTAGACACAATATTGGAGACAACATGTCAACTACTGACTTTTCTACAACTGAAGCAAAAGCTTCATACGGTATTGGCCTTCAAATGGGCCAACAGGTAAGCGGCGCATTCCCAGGCGTTACCATTGATGCAGTCATCGCCGGCATCCAAGACGCTTTCGCAGGCAACGAATCACAAGTTTCGAATGAAGACCTAAACGCGGCCTTCCAAGAAATCCAAAAAATAGTTGAAGAAGAAAACGCTAAGAAAGCAAAAGAATTTGCTGCCGAAGGCGAAGCTTTCCTTGCTGAAAACGCGAAGCGTGATGAAGTAACAGTACTTGATAGTGGCCTTCAATACGAAGTGATCACAGAAGGCTCTGGCGAAGTTCCTACTGCTGACTCTACGGTAAAAACTCACTATGCCGGCACATTGGTTAATGGTCAAGAGTTCGACAGCTCGTATAAGCGCGGCGAACCAGCCGAGTTCCCTGTTGGCGGCGTAATTGCTGGTTGGACTGAAGCACTTCAAAAAATGCCTGTTGGCTCTAAGTGGAAACTTTATGTTCCATATAACCTTGCTTATGGTGAGCGTGGCGCTGGCGGCGCTATCGGCCCTTACCAAGCATTAGTTTTCGAGATTGAATTATTAGACATCGTCGCTTAATAATTTTCTTCGAACGTAAAAAAGGTGAGCACTTGCTCACCTTTTTTTGTTTAGTATCTCAAACTATCTACACTGAACCGGTCGATACTTTTCTGCGACAGTACCGCCAGTACAATCCCAGTAACTAATTCGGTCGCCATCAAACATCGGGACATAGACCAAAGTCTGGGGACCATAACCCAAGCGTTCATTCTTGAAGAACATGGTAATCACACCATCATTGACCACAATCTTCTCAATCAATGAGTTTTCGTATTCTTCTGCTGCTTGAATACTTTCATAGCCATTGTCCAAATCCTCAACCTTAGCACCCAGCATCAAAGCCTGCGTAATTTGCACCTTCACAGCTTCAGCGGCATAAGTCGCAGCAGACATTTGAGCTCTTACGGTATAGTCTTGATAAGCCGGTATTGCAACAGCGGCCAAGATACCGATAACCGCAATTGAGCTAGTTGAGCCAAGACCGTGTAGTAGGTCAGTGCCACCATTCTCAAACGCAAACTCCAAACCTAAGATGCTCTTGTCTGAACGTAAGCCAAAACTGATCGCACCTTTTTCAGGGAACCCTAGCTGATTAGCCGTAGGGAAAGACAGTAAATCTACATCCGCACCCGTCAAATCCGATAGAATCATTAACAACTCAAGGTAATAGTGGTAACTGCTTCGTGATAAGCCGTCAACTGATGACGAGAATCCAAGCAAAGTCCCTTCTGGATTATAACCCTGTTGGCTTTTTAGCCAGTCACCAATAGACGTGTCGGCACCGCGCTCCTGCCTCTCCAATAGTAGCTGTGGAACAGATGCAAAAATCACCTGGCCTCCCTCAACTACCCAAAAAATGTTTTCGTGATAGTTTTTCATTAAAGCAACAGGGAGTTTTGACTCTCCATTCGACTGACTATCAAAATCATTAGCTCCGCCAAGAGCTGCTATCGACAGGTGGTGTATTTCCGTTGAATTTTTAGAATACGTTTTGTATTCGACTTCTACTGATTCTCGAGCTTTCTTAAGCAAAGCATCTATGCTGCCTTCGTTATAACTAACGGCTGCAAACATACCAACCTTGTCACTGAAAAAGGTCACTTCTGGCCCAAAGGTATTGAGTAATGTCTCTAAACTCAACCCAATCTCTTTTTCCATGCCGGTATTGATATCCTGCCAAGACTGCACATCTTCTACTCCAGCCTCATAGAGCTTAGTGATAAGTTTTTCACTTTGCTCAGC
This sequence comes from Kangiella taiwanensis, assembly GCF_020005165.1. GTDB lineage: Bacteria > Pseudomonadota > Gammaproteobacteria > Enterobacterales > Kangiellaceae > Kangiella > Kangiella taiwanensis. The sequence continues at coordinate 1,078,131 of NZ_JAHCLT010000001.1, read as the reverse complement.
GGTTGGAATCGAAATAACAGAAGCCCATTTTGGTGTACCAACCGATTTAACATTAATAGTATTGCTGACAGCTGGAAGGTAACGGTTCTGATCGTCAATCGGCATATCCAGCAGTAGCTTTAAACGCGTCTTACCGCCACTGACGCCGTAACCGAACGCAACACCTTCCGCTTTATCAAAGCCAAGCTCTTTTAGCTTTGCTAGTTGCTGTGGCTGCATGCCCATTTGCATAAACGGCAGGGCATTCTTCGGACTTGCCCAGAAGAATAAACCTTCATGGCTGGAATCTATGTCCCCTTCTAGCTTTAGCATTTCATGTTTTTGATTTGGCTTGATAGTCGAGGCGGCATTCTCAAGGCTAGTCACAGACGTTCCCATGCCGCTAATTAACAACAACTGTTGCTCACTCGAGTTATAACGGTAATACACCGCAGCGCCTCTACCAAAGCTCACGATGCCTTTGGCTTCGCCTTCTTGGGGCATCACGTTAGCATTCGGTATATTTTTTACCAGCTCAGAAAAACCCGCATTGAAGCTTTTGTCATCGCTATAATCTAAACGCGTCCCCACAAATACTACTGGCTGGCCATTTTGACTAACGAATGCCAGTTCCACGGGCCCTTTGGTATGCTCCACATAAAACTGCGCTAAAGGCTTAACCTCATCCCCTAGATGGCTAATGATATTGTCATGCACCCCTTTCTGGATCTGCTTAACAGCTTTCACGTGATGTTCGTTACCAAGAGCATACTTGAAGCTATCGTCTTTAGCTGAAAAGCCCGCCCAAGGGTTAGGCACTCGCGCGTAAGCCACGGTGTTTTCGGGCAAAGCACTATATAACCAAGCACTCTGAGTTAATTTCTCGACATCAAAACTTGGCTTCGCTGTACTTTTTTTCTCTGAGTCTGAGCACCCAGTAAGAATCAATCCCCAAACAAGCGAAGCGACCAACACTTTCTTAAGCGATAAACCGCCAGTAAACAATGTATTCATGGAATCCTCTGTATCTTTTTTATATAACGTCCTTTAGGGAAGGCCCCTGCAAAATCATCGCTCAGTGTATTACGGTCCGTTATTTTTCTCAATTAACACAAAGCCAATACGGGTTTTAAATTCACATAATATTCAGGCCGATGGGTTAGTATTCATATTTTGATACAGGATATATTTGCTAAATAACTGTTAATTGCCTAGGTTATAGTCACATTCACAAGAGGATCAACATTTGAAGTCCCCAACAAGAATTATCATTATCGCGCTGGCACTTTTTTCCCTACAGGGCTGTGGCTTTCAGTTTTGGTATAACCGTATTGCTTGGCTATCGACTTGGTACGCGGATGATTACGTCACTTTAAGCTCCGAACAAGAAGAACGTATCGAAGCGCTGGTAGAAAAGCACGCCTATTGGCACCGCACCACTCAATTACCCCGCTATAACCAGTTTATTGATGACGTTACTGCAGATCTAAGAAACAGAACAGTCCCCGAAAACTACGATGCCTACGGTGATCGATTACTCAATTTCTACCACACCATCCTCGATAGAGCACTTGACGATATGATCGCTGAACTCGCTCAGTTAAACGATGAGCAAGTTGATGAGTTGATGAAAAACATCAGCGCATCTGCCAAAAAGCAGTCCGAAGAATATTTTGAAGAATCACCAGAGGAACGTTTAGACAATGCTATTGATAGCTCAATAGAAGGTTTTGAAGAATGGTTTGACGATCTGACTGATGAGCAGGAAGCGCTAATCACTGAGATGACTCGGAGCATGAAGCCTACCGGTGAATTACGCTTTGAATACTTGAAGCAATGGCGAGAAGCATTCTCTTTAGCTTTAAAAGAACGTCAGTCTAAGTCAGGTCAAAAAGCACTGCGTAGCTTACTTCGCAATCCACGACAGCTGCGCTCCCCCGAGCTCGTAAAGCGTTCTGAGACCAATGATAGTCTTCGAAAGGATTATCAACTTAAACTCTTCAACACCTTGTCCGATGAACAAATTGAACACTTCGTTGAGTACCTTGATAATTATCGCGAAGACTTTAAGGATTTAATCAAAGACGCGGATTAAACCAGAGCTTTGAAATAGACATAACCTAAACTGATAGCGATGGCCAAACCAAAGCTGATCAAGGTTCCAATCAAGATGTATTCGGTTAAACGGCGGTCATGAGCTTCTTTCAGATCGCCAAATCGAAAGACTGATTTCGCGGCAAGAAGAAAACCAACCCCTTCCCAGTGGTTAGTCACGATAAACACGAAAATAAACAACCGCTCTAAAAAGCCTATATAACTTCCAGCATTCGCCAATGAATGGTTAGTTTTTCCAGGATCATCGACATTCAGCGGCGTCCAACGTGAAATGAGCACCTTGATAACGATAGACGATACTCTGGTCAGCAATAACAGAGCAATCGCCAGTAACCATAACTGCTCTAGGTTAAAAGATACTTGATATAGGTCTGGGAAGTAATAGCCGACTACTGCAAAAATAATGGTGATATGTAGTAATTGGTCAATGATGAATAAGCTACGACGGTTAAAGAATAACGATTTATCCTGTACCACAGAACGATGACAAATCGATTTCAAGCCATCAATCAGGTAATGCGATACCACCAAAATCAACCAACCCAGCCAGTATTGTGGCGCAAAAGCAAAAGCCATAGCGTATAACAGCGCATGAACCAAGGAGTGCCAGATCAGCTTTTTCGAGACAAAAGCTTTCTGCTCCTTATCCTTAATCCAAGAAAGTGGTTGGATTAGAAAGTCAGCGACTAAATGTGCCATCAATAATTTTAATAATAATATGGTCATGACCTACCCTGTATTCGTTTTCATCTCGCTTCGCGGCTATAATCTTTTTAATATCGCTTCGCGATAATAGCGCTCCACATCCTTTATCGCGTCGAAGCCTGCGCGCGACAGGCGCTCACTGACCCGACTTTGAGGAATAGACAGTAGCGCGGCTATTTCTTTTTGTGTTGCTTGCGGGTGCTCTAAGCTCGCGGCAACTACGTCAGCGCTGGTTTCAGGCCAATCATCGATTGTTAACAACGCTAATTTGATCAACAGGTTAATCGCTTTATCGACATCTTGCCAAGGAGTTTTTACAGCCAGTGTTTGTTTTTTGAGAGAATCGAACTTTCGTCCCGAATAAACGAAGGCTTCGCCATTCGATTGCAACACTTGATCAGCATGGTGCTCTAGGGTGCCGACCCCGATCGCCATTCGCACATCCAAATCTTTTAAGCGTTTAATTACGGCTTTTAGATGCAGAGCCACGCGGAAAGCATCTTCTGGTTGGTACACTATCAACTGAAAACTATCGCCTCGATATACCTGCCAGTCTTTGGGGCTACCACCATACCGTGATAAGTAGTCTTTCAACACTGAAAGCCACTCAAGGCTCTGCTCACTCTGTTGCGAGTTAACGATATCGCCTGTAATAACGGCTACTTGAGGAAGCTCTTTCTCAAAGTGACCGGCTTGATTATTCATAAACTTGGCCTCGGTAAATATACGCTAATTTACGTATATGAGCAAATATACGCTTTTTTACGTATAATATCAAGTATACGCTAATTTCCGTATAACCCCCTTAAGGCAACGCGCTTCCATCAAATTGATCAAAATCTATGCCAAGAATGTGCGCTAAGGTTGGTGCAATATCAGTAGTACTAACGCTTTCCGTAACATGCGCTGGCTTCAGTCCCCCGCCAATAAAGGCAATCGGTACATGCTGATCGTACTTATGGATAGAGCCATGAGTTGTTCCAAGACTGCGGTTGGCAAGATAGTTTTCTTTATAGATCCAATAAATATCACTTGAGCGAGGCTGGTAATAAGCTTTAGCAACGTATCCAGAGACTTCATCTTGCGACGTATCAAGTTCGTCACCAATCACCACTCGCTCAATATAATCAAGCTTCTCTACTTCCTCCGCAAAACGACGCTTCTGCTGAGGAGTTAACTTAAGATGAAAGAAAGGATACGACTCCTCTTTAAACTCAATTAGCGGCTCATCGAAACCAAACTCAAAACGGAGGTTAGACTCTATCGCAGCGATATCATCAAGAAGTGTCATTGTCGGAATACGACGAGCATCCGTACCTTGCTGTGCCAAATATTCAGGTAATGGTTGTACCCCATGATCCGCAGATAGTGCGATCACGACATCTTGTCCAAATTGCCGTGTTAATGTCTCAAAAAACTGTCCCAAGGACTGATCCAAACGGAGCATATGGTCCAAAGCTTCCTGACTATATGGCCCCCATGTATGCCCAATATAGTCAGTTGCAGACAAACCAATCGCCAACAAGTCCGGGGCATCATCCAGCCCTAAATCTTGCGAATCAATAATGTATTCTGCAGCATCTAAAATATACTGATCAGCAAAAGGTGTTCGTTTGACCATAGAGTAAAAGTAGCGGTCATCGCTTGACTTAGTCGCCAATTGATAGGGGAAGTTTTTGTTTCCTACAAGCTTCTCACCAGCAAATAAATCCTGACGGGAATACTGAAGATAGAACGACTCGGCCTTTAATCGACGCCAAGCTTTGGGGTTAAACTTGTCAACAGGACTAGCCAAGTTATAAGACTGAATAAAATCTGGCAACGTTTCTTCATAATAACTGGATGTCACAAGTTGCCCAACTGACGACTCATACCAATAAACACCGTCGGCCTTTTTACCCGCCATTAAAATACCTGAGCGGTCTTTCCCCGATACTGCGAAGACTTTAGCGTCTGGGTTTGAGTCTTTTAGTAAATCACCTAATGTCGGAACCAAAAGATTTTTGGGCGACACGCCGGTTTCATCTAGCGCCCCATCGGAACCAATCACTCGACTATGATGGTCTTCGACACAATAGAGCTTTTCTTCAGCTTCACGATCGTAGAAATAGTTGCCCGTAATACCCGTTTTTGCTGGGTATACCCCAGTAAGTAAGACTGAGTGCCCTGGGCCGGTTAAAGTTGCGGCATGGTCGTGGTAAGCATTGGTGTAAAAACGACTATCCTCCCAAATGGTTTTAAAGCCACCGGTATAATGTTCCTGATAACGCTCCAATAAATCTCGATGCCACTGGTCAATCGAGATAAACACCACTAGCTTCGGTTGGTTTACTTGGTGAGGGTTGCGAGTATTAGAAAAGCAAGACTGAAGCGAAATGAACGCTACTAAAATGACAAAAATGGTACGCATGATCACTGGAAATCTTAGAGGGTGACCAAACAATAGCACAAACGTTTTACAACATCAGCAACCTTAGTATAACTCAGGCTTGCACTAGTCAGGGAGCTAGCTTTTCACCTTCATCTGTACACTTAACACATCACAAGGTGCACCATGCAGTACACCATTTGCTGTTGAGCCTAGTAATAGCTCCCAACCATTTTGCCCATGGGTACCGATAACAATTAAATCGCACTGATGATCTGATGCGAACTTTTTAATGACCCGAGACGGTTTACCGACTTCAATGTGCTGCTTACTTTCAGAAATATTGAAGTGCTTTCCTAGCTCTTTTAAGCGCTTTTTCTTGGCTTTAAGCGCTTCTTGCTCTAGGTCTTCCGTATTAACCACCACTGCACCGAACGGAGCGCCAGCCCAAAGACCTGCATCAATCGGTTCAGCGACGTGCAATAATTCAATCACGCCACCGTCTTCAAGAACGCTTTGTGCTTTTTTGATGACCTTTTTACTTTCTTTACGTAAATCGACCGCAACAACGATATGGTGAAATAATGACATAATTAACTCCTTGGTTAATAAAGCCTCTTTCTAAACTTTATCATAGGCATTTTGGGAAATCTCCTAACCTTAAGACTTTAAGGGACAGTGTCGCACGGGCAAAAAAAACGCCCAATCAAGGGCGTTTTTTAAATGCGTTGTGGCTATTGGGCAAACTCATCAAGAGCGTCACCTGTTAAACGATAGCCTAACCACTCTTTCTGTGGCTTTGCACCAATCGAGTCGTAGAAGTTGATCGCAGGTTCATTCCAGTCTAAAACCGACCAATCTAAGCGTTTACAGTCGTTCTCTACCGCAATTTCTGCAAGACGCTTTAACAAGCCCATTCCGATTTTTTTGCCACGGAACTCAGGCTTAACAAACAGGTCTTCAAGATAGATACCATGCTTACCCAAGAACGTTGAATAGCTGTAAAAATACAGTGCGAAACCAGCCGCTTGGCCATCACTCTCAGCAATTAAACAGTATGCTTTAGGCTGATCTGCAAAGACGGTAGACTCGATATCCTGAACCGTCGCCACGACGTCATCTGACATTTTCTCGTAGTCAGCCAGATCTTTAATGAACTCTAGAATCAGCGGCGCGTCTGAACGCACCGCTTCTCTAATCACAAAGTTACTCATTAACTTTTATACTTCTTAAATTCATTGCTGTACCACTCGAATTGATTGGCAGTTTGCTCACCAACCGTGGTCATTTTACTGACAATGTATATCGTCAATGCTGCAATGATAAAGCCAGGGAGTAGCTCATACAGGCCAAATAACGCGATATCGGTATTATTGCCGATATAGTCCCAAATTAGGACTGAAGCACCACCAGCGATGATACCGGCTAAAGCGCCTTGACGTGTCATGTGCTTCCACAGTAGCGACATAATAATCACAGGTCCGAAAGCAGCACCGAAACCAGCCCATGCTTGGCCTACAAGATTAAGGACGTTCTTGCTACCGCTCATGGCAACGCCAATACCGATACCCGCAACCAGAATCACGACAAAGCGGTTAACCCAAACCAGCTCTTTCTCAGAAGCGTTTGGACGCATGTGTGGTTTGTAGATATCTTCAGTGACCGAGCTTGAAACGGCTAGAAGCTGTGAATCAATGGTACTCATCACTGCCGCCATAATCGCTGCTAACAGGAAGCCCGCTAACCATGGATTAAATAGTGCTTGCGTGAGCAATAAGAAAACTTTCTCGGCGCCCTGCGAAGTATTTAACTCAGCGACTTCTTCTGGCGTCAGTAACTTGTATTCGCTTGCTGTGAAATCACCGCCAAAATAAGCAATACCGGCGAAACCGATAAATACCGCACCAAGGACACAAATCGCCATCCACGTCATACCAATGCGACGCGCTTGTGGCACAGTGTTAACGCTCTTAATCGCCATGAAACGTGCCAAGATGTGTGGCTGGCCAAAGTAACCCAAGCCCCACGCCATTAGCGATAGGAAGGTGATCCACTTAAAGGCATTGTTTTCATCAAACAAGCCAGCAGTAAAGCTCGCTAGGTTTTCTTTGCCAAGGTTCTCACCCGTCGCTTTAACACCTTCAACGATACCCGTCAGACCATTGTATTCAACGAGTAAGACAATAGGTGCCACCACGAGTGAAATCGCAATGATTAAGCCTTGGAAGAAATCTGTCCAGCTTACTGCCAAGAAACCGCCTAGGAAGGTATAAGAAATAATCACGATAGTGCTGACGAGCAATGCCGTGTTGTAATCGTAGCCGAAGCTTGATTCAAACAGCTTGCTACCTGCAACAAGGCCCGAGCCGATGTAATAACCGTAGAACACGATCATGACGATAACCGCAGCAATACGTAGCCACTTGCCGCCATCGTGGAATCGACCCGCAAAATAATCAGGAAGGGTTAAAGCATTGTCCGCAATTTCTGTGTAAGAACGCAGACGGCCAGCGATGAACTTCCAGTTGATATAAGCACCAATGACGAGGAACAATGCTAACCAAGATTCAGACAAGCCAGAAAAATAGATAGCGCCAGGGAGGCCCATCAAGATCCAACCACTCATGTCAGATGCACCAGCACTTAGTGCCGTTACCGCGCCGCCTAGGCCACGGCCACCCAACATATAATCGCTGGAATCATTCGTTCTTTTATAGGCCCAAATACCGATGGCCAACATGAAAACCAAATAAAGGCCGAAGGCAATCTCAATCGGCCCTATGCTCATCCCCCAAAGCTCAAAAACAGATGTACTACTCGAGTCCATACTACTCCTCTACATTTAAGTTAGTTTGGCCCAGCAACTCTTAATTGAGCATATAATTCAACAACTGACTCTGCGAACTATTCAGCAAAGTATTGCTCAAGATATTCTTCAAAGCTGAGATTTTCACTCTTTTCAATCAACTGTTGATCAATGATTGATTTCTCAGCTTCCTGCGCAAATAAATCCTGTATTCGCGGCTCGACTGCTTGTGATAAAAACTGTTGCTGAGCTTTCGTTGAAAGCTCCATCGTATAGCCAAAATATCCTTTACCACTACGCTTTATAGCGTCGTAGTAGAGGCCCGATAGGGTCTTTGATGGATCGTTAGCCATCTCGATGGCTTCCGACAGTGCTTTCGTGTAAGCACGCGTATGGTTACATTTATCGAGCAAGACTGCAACCGGACGCATTTCTTCGAAAATCTGCAAACTGGCGTCTTTTAAAGGCAAAGAGCGGTTATTTCGCAATAAATTAAGGTCAGGTTTGCGACCATAGTAAACCACTCGGCGGAAGTTCTCGTCGTTCTCAGCATTTTCACGATCCGATTGATTTTTACTTTCCTGCAATAAACAGAACAGCATGAAGACATCTAAGAAATCGACCTGAGACTGGCTGATCCCCAAGGGATCAAACGGATTCAAATCTAACGAACGAACTTCAATGTACTGAACACCACCACGGTTTAAAGCTTGTGTCGGACGCTCACCACTATTAATCACACGCTTCGGACGGACTTTAGCGTAGTACTCATTCTCAATTTGCAACAAGTTAGCGTTAAGCTGACGGTACTCGCCATCCACCTTAACCCCTAATTCCTGATAGAACTCGTCAGGGGTTCGAATCGCACGCTCTAACTCAGCTGTATATTCATGCAAGTCGTTGTGACGTATCGAAAATTTCGCTTGAGCATTATTCTGGTAACCTAAGTCACTCATGCGCAGTGACGTCGCATAATCACCGTACATGGTGCCGTCAGGCTCTTCCGTCAAGAAAGCACCACCCTCACCTTTAGTGAAGGACTTACAAATCGCGGGTGACGCACCAAACAAATAAGGCAACAACCAACAATAACGTAAATAGTTACGGATCAGCCCTAAATAATGCTCAGAGATAAAGTCCTGTAAGTCAGAAGAGTCACCATAGAACCGTTGATATGCAGGCCAAAAGTCGTCAGGAAGCGAGAAGTTATAATGCACCCCTGCAATGGTCTGCATGTATCGGCCATACCGATACCCCAGGCCGCGGCGATAAACATGCTTCATCATGCCCACATTCGATGAACCGTATTCCGCCAGAGGCACATCATCTTCCTTGGTCATAATACACGGCATACTGCCCACCCACAGCACCTCATCCTCCATGTGTTGATAAATATAGCGATGAATATCATCTAACCACTGACGAGGGCCTTCGCGACCTTGAGTCACAGGTGTAATCAACTCAGGCAAAGCTTCCGAATAATCGGTCGTAATGTATTGATTGGTTAACGCCGAACCCCACTCTTTAGGGTGTGGACGCTTAGATAAATAGCCATCAGGCGTCACTCGTAGGCTTTCTTTTTCCACACCACGGTTAATCCGCGTCAACGTTTCCGCAGCTTCTGACTCAATAAAGGATAAAGCAGACCTATTTAATTTAGGCTCAAACATAGCTCATAGGCGGGATAGAAAATAGTCCGCTTACTATGCCACAGTGTTTCATAATTTTGAAGATAAGTGTTTGTTATATAATGTATACAGACTATGCATATATTGGAGATTTCTATCGTAGAATGGCATACTTCGCCGTCGGACAGATACTAATAGCATGGAACAACAATGAAATTTCTACTCAAAATTATTCTAATCATTATCATTCTTGGAGTCGTCCTTCTTGGATTGCTGCAAATTGATGACGACTTAACCCCAGAAACAAAAGCCTGGATCGAAAACACGCAAAAAGCCGTCGCCACTGACAATGACGCCTATTTCTACTTTCTAGGGCTGATGGCACCAGAAAATGCAGATCCCATTGAAGTCGGCAAAACAATTCACCAAAAAGTATTGGCACAGCCTATTCCTGAAGTTACAGGAAAGCCTCAGCCAGATAATGACTACTTCGGTATCTACCAAGTTGATAATGGGCTAAGAGTACAACCTAATAGAATTTGCAGGGTGTTTAACGCCATTTGTTTCAATGAGCTTGTTAATAAGAAAGGTAAGATTGAAAAGCTTATTCAGAATAACGCAACGTTACTGACGCGCTATCAAACCTTTTTAGACATGCCTGATTATCAACTTATGCACCCTATCGGTAATTGGCAAAGTATGCCCCGTTACCAACATTTAGTTGAAGCCAACAATATTAACTTAATAGCACTACTAGCAATCGACGACGAAAATCAACTCAATCATCAATTCTCTCAGTTACTTAAACAGACGCGGACAAAGTTAGCACAGTCTGGTTCTTTAATAGAGAAAATGATTTATGTGGCACTGGTAAACCATAACCTAGAGTTTTATAACCTATTGTACATCAACAATATCATCCAAAAACCTCAAAGCTTTACAAAGCTATCTCTAGAGGAAAAAAGTTTAAAAAACGTCATGGGGTACGAAACTTTGTCTGGCTCAGCGATGAGTAATCACTTTGAATTTCCATGGTACTCACTAATTAAAAAAGCCGTCATAAAGAAAAATATGACACTCAATTATCGTTATGAGTTCGTCAGACAGTATAGTGAGTTGAGCCTTCTTCCTCCTCACCAACAATTAGACGCTGACGATACAGAAAAGTATAAGCCATCAGAACTCAGCTTAATGGATAAATACAGAAACTATTCGGGTTGGGTGCTGAACACTGTTGCTGACGCAGCTTATGACGACTATATATTTAGAGTTTCTGATTTAGACGCAAAAATTGCAGTCCTCAACTGGCGATTACAGCAGCCTCATAATGCAGACATAAATCAGTCGTATCTTGAACAGTATGACACAGCAAAACTTAACCCATACAAAACGGGCAGCTTCTTCATTAAAGAAGAGTCGGACAAACAAAGACTCCTCTGCGTACCACTTGAGCAGCATAGAGACCCAAGAAACGTACGATGCGTACAACTATAAAAGGAAATTAATATGAGTAATAAGAACAAACCCTCAATGGCACAAATGTTTGTCGCCTTCCTAATCGCATTTTTTGGCTCAAAAGCCATTTTTCACTTTATGGACTTTAACTACAGTTTATTCAAAGATCCTTTTGATATAGGCAAGCTACTTATCGATATCGGCGTGTTCTTTGGTCTGTTCTTTATCGGTATGATGGTTTACAACTTATTTTCTGCGAGAAAAGCATCATGAACCTTACTAAGAAGGCTTTAAGTATCATTGCCCTTACCCTAACAGCGCCGTTTGCTGCTGAAGCAACCACAGATGACGAACTGTTTATAACAAAAGATTTAGAAAAGTTAGTAGGGACCGCTCAACTCTATACAGAGTTTAAAAATAGCTCATGCGGAGAACTGCTCGATAAAGACTTTCCGAACCTGGTCAAGAAGATACATACTTCGCTTAGAGAAATTGAAACTGAGGTGAAGCCTCAATATCCCAAAGTATGGCAAGAGGTCACAGCTGAAAATAGCAAGATGAATAAACAAGCCAAGAAGTGGATATCACAAAGAATCGAGAAAATCCCTAGCTTAAGCAGCAACCAAGACTTTGGTTGTGGCGTAATCTTTGGAGAATTACTCAGCTTTGGTTACCGGTTTGAGAGGGATCGCGTTAGTTTGATGATCAACCTTAGAAAAGCGTCAGACAATCAATTAGAATCGACTCCTTAGGCAAATAAAAGAAGGAACCCGATATGGAAGCATTAATCAGTTTAATAATTGTAGTTGTCCTACTTGTATTACCACTAAAGTTTGCCGCACAGTTCATCGGCGCCAAAAATACAGGCTTCTTCAACTGTCTTTTCGCCCTAATCGTCTCCGCCCTATTCCAATATGGCGTAAACTACTTCTTCCCAAACTTAGACAATACCTACGGTTGGCTTGTCACCGTGCCTGTCGCAGCCATCGCCTATATGCTCGTTTTAGGCACAAGCTTTATCAAAAGTGTACTGATAGCCATCGTGCAGGTTATCTTAGCTGTGTTATTGACTGCTTTAGTCGCGAGTTTAATGGCGGGAGTATAGGTTAATAGTGGTTTCGCTCTTACAGCGAGTTACTTTCTCTTGTTTGGTCAAGAGAAAGTAACCAAAGAGAAGCCCACCCCAGACGCTAGGTGCTTCGCACTCCCCTCGCTCAACAAAGTTAATCACGCGTCGCTAAACGAAACATCCATGTTTCGTTTTAGCTAAATTAGGCTTCCTGCCTAATTTACGCTATAACTTTGCCTCACTCGGCTAGCTTTAAGGGGTAATTGGAGCTAGCCTTATAGTTAAAACAAAACAGCTAGACTACGATAATATATTACGAGTAGTTTAGTAAAAAATTACAAAAATCGTATTAAGGAGTTCACTATTAAGTGGGAAGTATTTAAAGAAATTGACTGTCCATGTTCGGATATCTCCTACCAATGGAACGCTGAACGAGATCCAAAGTTAATAATCATAATGCATTTTTCTAGAGTTATTGGTGGCCTTAATAAAGACCTAAAGTTTGTCTTCACTAACCCCATAGCTTTGCAGTGGGAAGATGAAAGCTATGGTATTATTGAGCTACCACCTGATTTACCAACATGCTCCAGAGAAGGATTCGAGAATTGGACATATCCCACTCTAATTATTTCAAACTCTAAGTGGGCTAACCAATATGCAGCAACCATTTACACAGAGGTAGAATATATAAACCACAATGTAACTCACTTTTCTTTTATATCAATGGACGACATACTAAACGTACTTTCAGAGAACAAGCCGACTGTGAGCTGGGTCAATGAAAAATAGCTACAGCTTAGCCTCGAAAGAACGTTAGTGATTTCGAGGTTTTAGCGCTAGTTTTTGAGATTCCCGCCTACGCGGGAGTGACGTGAAATTTAGAATGGCTTCGGTTAGGTGAAAGCTTAGATTTTTGTTTAAGACAAGGCGTAAAGCTTTTTAGCTCGCGGAGTTTGCTAGTAGCAAATGAGCACTTTAACCCCAAAGTCCTCCCAAACTGTAAAATCAGAGTTTTCTTTCAAGGCGATATCTCAGTTTAATCAGTAGCTTTTAAAGCAGGATTTTTTCTTCAAGACAAGGCATAAGACTTTTTGAGACGCGGAGCTTACTAGCAGTAAGTGAGCACCTCGAAAAAGTCTTATAACGCAGTATTGGAGGGAAAAGACTATTTAAAATTTAGCCAATGTGCTTGCGGGCGTTGTAAAAGATCCTCTGCCAAGCCCCATCTTCCCTCCACTCATCCGGTCTCCATGAATTCTGCACCGTACGCGCAACACGCTCTGGGTGTGGCATCATGATAGTAACGCGGCCGTCTGTCGTGGTTAGGCCGGTAATGCCGTGTGGTGAGCCGTTTGGATTGGCTGGGTAAGTGTCAGCGATATCGCCGTAGTTGTTAACGTAGCGTGCTGTGACTAAGCCTGATTCGTTAACTTGTTGCGCGGCTTGGTCTGAGCCGAATTGCGCGCGACCTTCACCATGCGATACGGCGATTGGTAGGCGCGAACCTTCCATGCCTTGCATAAATAACGATGGTGACTTAGCGACTTCAACCATGGCAAAGCGTGCTTCGAACTGAGCCGATTCGTTTTTGACGAAGTGTGGCCAATGATCAGCACCAGGAATCAGTTCTTTCAAGTTCGACATCATCTGACAGCCGTTACAAATACCTAAGCTGAAAGTGTCTTCACGCTTAAAGAAGGCTTCGAACTCGTCACGAGCACGGCTGTTAAATAGAATTGACTTAGCCCAGCCCTCACCAGCACCAAGTACGTCACCGTACGAGAAGCCACCACAAGCGACGGCACCGATAAAGTCTTTCAGGCTAACGCGACCGCTCAAAATATCGCTCATGTGAACGTCGATACATTCGAATCCAGCTTTGGTTAACGCCGCCGCCATTTCTAGGTGACTATTAACACCTTGTTCACGCAATACTGCAACACGCGGACGAACACCACCGTTGATCATTGGTGCTGCAATGTTTTCGTGAATATCGAAAGTCAGTTGTGGCTTAAGACCTGGGTTATCAAGATCTAGTTTCGTTTGATACTCTTCTTCGGCGCACTGAGGGTTATCACGTAGCTTTTGCATGTGATACGTCAGTTCAGACCAAATCGCACGCAAGTCTTTCATCTCGCGAGAGATAATGTCTTGATCGTCTTTAGTCACGCTGAAGGTTTTGGTTTCTGCTGGCACGCCAATGAAGTGACTGTATTCATCAACATTATGCGCTTTCAGTAGTGCTTCAACGTCTTGACGCTTAGAAGCAGGAACCTGTAGCACAGCACCCAGCTCTTCATTGAATAGAATTTCTTCTGCCGTGCCGTTTAGACCTGTTAAATCTACGCTAACACCACAGTTACCAGCAAAGCCCATTTCAACTAGAGTCGTTAATAGACCGCCATCTGAACGGTCGTGGTAAGCGCTGACTAGGCCCGACTGATTCAACTCTTGTACGGCATTGAAGAAGTTGCGTAGGTCATCACTTGAATCAACGTTAGCTGGTTCTTTACCTAATAATTTATAAACCTGAGTAAAGGCCGTTGCGCCTAGACGGTTTTTGCCGCGACCTAGGTCGATTAATAGCAGCTCAGTTTCTCCGATGTCGGTTCTGAGTTGTGGCGTTAAACTTTTGCGCACGTCAGTTACTGGTGCGAAAGCAGTGATAATCAATGATAGTGGCGAAGTAACGCTTTTCTTCTGTCCGTCTTCTTCCCATACAGTCTTCATCGACATCGAGTCTTTACCGACAGGAATGGTAATGCCTAATTCAGGGCAAAGCTCCATGCCGACAGCTTGCACTGCTTCATAAAGGTTCGCATCTTCGCCTGGCGCGCCCGCAGCCGCCATCCAGTTTGCTGACAAACGAATCTTTTTAATGTCATCAATTTTTGATGCCGCGATATTCGTCACCGCTTCGCCGACCGCCATACGCGCTGCTGCGGCGCTATCGAGTAATGCCGCAGGCGTACGTTCGCCCATAGCCATGGCTTCGCCCGTGTAGCTGTTGTGCGTCGAAGTCGTTACCGCACAATCCGCCACTGGTACCTGCCATGGACCAACCATCTGATCGCGCGACACCATACCACCAACAGTCCTATCACCAATAGTGATTAGGAAGGTCTTATCTGCAACCGCTGGCAATGCCAAGATACGATCAACGGCTTCGTTAATATCATCAATTTTTGGAAGCTCAGTCGAAGGTTTTGATAACGTTTTCGCTTCACGATGCATCTTCGGTGGTTTGCCAAACAAAATGTCCATCGGCAAATCAACTGGCTTGTTGTCAAAGTGCTCATCGTTGAGTTCAAGATGTAGTTCTTCAGTCGCCTCACCTACAATCGCAAACGGACAGCGCTCACGTGAACAAATCGCTTCAAACTGTTCAACATTATCTGGAGAAACCGCCAACACATAACGCTCTTGCGCTTCGTTACACCAAATTTCTACTGGCGCCATGCCTTTTTCAGCGTTAGGCACACGGCGTAATTCGAACTTACCGCCACGCTCGCCATCGTGCACTAGCTCAGGGATAGCGTTGGATAAACCGCCAGCGCCAACGTCGTGAATAAATTCAATCGGGTTACGTTCGCCCATCGCCCAACAGCGATCAATCACTTCTTGGCAACGACGCTCCATTTCTGGGTTATCACGCTGGACTGAAGCAAAATCTAAATCTTCTTGGCTCGAACCTGACGCCATTGATGAAGCTGCACCGCCGCCTAAGCCGATAAGCATGGCAGGACCGCCGAGTACCACAACTTTGTAGCCTGGCTTAATTTCTTTCTTTTCGACGTGTTGCTCGCGAATGTTACCCATACCGCCAGCAATCATGATTGGCTTGTGGTAACCACGAACTTCTGTGCCATATTCAAAGGTAAACTCTTCTTCAAAGGTACGGAAATACCCGTTAACCGCAGGACGACCGAACTCGTTATTAAAGCTCGCACCACCAATCGGGCCTTCCAGCATAATGTCCAGAGCCGTTACGATACGCTCAGGTTTACCGAAATCAGTTTCCCAAGGTTGCTCATAACCTGGAACTCGTAAGTTGGATACCGTAAAGCCGGTTAAGCCGACTTTTGGTTTACCACCAATACCTGTCGCGCCTTCGTCACGAATTTCACCGCCCGAACCGGTTGATGCACCTGGATACGGAGAAATACAAGTTGGGTGGTTGTGTGTTTCTACTTTACACAACACATGAACGGGCTCTAAGTGGTACTCGTATTCGTTAGTTTCTGCGTTAGAGAAGAAACGGTGCGCGCTAAAGCCTTCAAATACCGCAGCGTTATCTTTATATGCCGATAATACGCCTTCAGAGTTGGTGGCGTAGGTGTTTTTAATCATTTTGAATAATGACAAGTCTTTCTCAATACCGTCGATGGTCCAAGAGGCGTTGAAAATCTTGTGGCGGCAATGCTCTGAGTTCGCCTGCGCAAACATCATTAGCTCAACATCAACAGGGTTACGACCTAGTTGAGTAAAGCTATCGACCAAATAATCAATCTCGTCTTCTGCTAACGCCAAACCGATTTCAACGTTGGCAACCTCTAGCGCTTGACGCCCACCGTTTAGAATATCCACTGTCGAGTAAGGTTTTGGGCTTTCCTGAACAAACAACTGCTCAGCTTCGCTGTGTTCCGTAAGCACGGCTTGAGTCATGCGGTCATGAACCAGCGGTTTCAGTTTCTCAGCCAGTTCAGCGTTAAGAGGCTGACCTTCAGGGTTATTAAAGTAAACCGCAACGCCACGCTCAATGCGAATGATTTTATCCAAACCACAGTTTTGCGCGATATTCGTCGCTTTCGACGACCAAGGCGAAATCGTACCCGGGCGAGGCACCACAATCATACGGTGTCCAGTATGCTCACTGGCAGCGCGATCAGGCCCGTACTCAAGTAAGCGCTTTAATACCTGTAATTCGTCATCTGTCAGTTCCGCACTGACATGAACATAGTGCACAAATTCGCCGTAAACCTCAGCAATTCTAGGTTCTATAGCGCTGGCTTCTTCGAGTAAACGTTGTTTTTGGAACTGTGAGTAGGCAGGATTTCCGCGTAGTATGAGCATAAACTTCTCGGCTTCTCTAAACTGTATGAGGGGTGGATACCAATTAGTGCGCAAATTTTACTCCATCTGGGACTTTTTGATAAGTCATTGAGGAAATTTAAACGCTTAAATTTGCACTTTTTTAGTATTTACCTTCATAATGCAGGTAGTTACTCAACAAGTAATAATAGTTAATGATAACAAGCTTCTATAAAAAACTTGCCCATATTACGCTATTTCTCATCGCCACCGGCGGCCTGACTTCATGCGATTATCAGCAAAAAACACAACTACAACGCATCCAAGAACAGGGCTATATCAAGGTCTACAGCCGAATCTCGCCAACCACTATGTCTGTCGGTGAGAAAGGGTTTTCAGGTTTTGAGTATGAGCTGGTCAAGTTATTTGCCGAAGACTTAGGGGTTCGAGTCGAAATCGTAACGCACAACGATATCGCAAAAATCCTTAGCGAAGTCGAAAATGGTAAAGTGGACTTCGCAGCGGCTGGTCTAACGGTAACCAAGCAGCGCCAGGAGCGTTTACGCTTCGGCCCTCCTTATCAGAGCATCACCAGTAAGCTAGTCTATCTTAAGGGTACCGACCGCCCGCGTGACTTTTCACAAATTGATCAACAGTTGACCGTGATAGCGAATAGCTCTCACTCTGAAGATTTATATGAAATTCAAAAAGACTATCCTGAACTGAGCTGGACCGAGCGCACCGATTTAACATCGCAGGATCTGTTAGACATGGTGCTCTCAGGAGAAATTAAATACACCATTGTCGACTCTAATGAACTTGATTTAATGCGACAGGTGCAACCCGAGCTCGCAGTTGCCTTTAGTGTTTCTGAGCCTGAAGAGCTGGCTTGGGTATTCAACAAAAATGGTGACAACAGCTTGTTCATCAAGGCCATCGAGTTTTTTAGCAAAATACGAGAAGATGGCACCTTATCATACCTTGTTGAACGTTATTACGGACATTTATCTAAATTTGACTATGTCGGCAGCCGTGCTTTCCACCGCGCTATCGAAAGTAAACTACCGGAGTTTAAGTCTTTCTTCTATGAAGCTGCCGGTGATGACCTTGATTGGCGCTTCTTAGCGGCCATGGGCTATCAAGAGTCCCACTGGGAACCTGATGCTCGCTCCCCAACAGGTGTACGTGGTCTGATGATGCTTACTCTGGATACCGCTGGACAATTAGGTATTGAAAATCGCTTAGACCCTGAGCAGAGCATTAAAGGCGGCGCAGATTACTTTAGACTAATGAAGCAAAAGATTCCTGAACGGATTGGTGACCCAGATCGCACATGGTTTGCTTTAGCAGGCTACAACGTTGGTTTCGGCCACCTAGAAGATGCTCGTCGGTTAGCCGATCAGGCTGGAGAGAATCCTGACAAATGGTTAGTCGTTAAAAAGTTCTTGCCATTGCTGCGTCAAAAGAAATGGTACTCCAAGACACGGTTTGGCTACGCTCGCGGTGATGAGCCCGTAAAGTATGTGAATAACATTCGTCGTTATTATCAGGTGTTAAAGAAAGTCGAGGAACCAAAACCTGGAATCATTGAGCTAGAAGAAGAAACAACAGACGGCGAAATCGAGCCTGCAGATGAAGTCATCGAAGAAGCGATGAAACAGCAGGGAGATGTTGACGAGGAAACGGAAGAGAGCAATTAATTCTGAGTTTGAGGCTGGACTCCCAGCCTCGTTCAGCTTCTAGCCTAATTGTTGTCTCTTGGAGATACCCTCAAGACTTCTTCTATGGTCGTGACACCGCTAGCGACTTTATATGCACCACTGACTCGAAGTAAATTCATACCTTGGCTTTGCGCTAACTTCCTTAATGTTCTTATTTCAGCATCATCATGCACCAGAGTTTTTAACTCATCGGTAACGCTCATCAACTCATAAATCCCTTGTCGCCCCTGATATCCAGTATGTCGACATTCATCACAACCAACAGGTTCATACACATGCTCAGGCATGTCTAGAGAGGCCGCATGACTGTTATCAGGTACATCACCGACAAGCGTTTTCCATGCTTCAGGATTAACATCGGTTTGGCGCTTGCAATGTGGGCACAAGGTTCTGACCAAACGCTGCGCCATCACGCCTAACATGGTGGCGTTCAATAAATAAGGTTCTACCCCTATTTCAATTAAACGGGTCATGGCTGAAGGTGCATCGTTAGTATGAAGCGTTGAAATGACAAGGTGCCCCGTTAAAGCTGCTTGAACCGCCATCTGCGCAGTCTCTTTGTCTCGAATCTCACCGATCATGATAATATCCGGGTCTTGACGTAGCAGAGCTTTAACGCCAGCTGCGAAGTCGAGTTTAATATCATGATGCACCTGCATTTGATTCAACTTTGGATCGACCATTTCAATTGGGTCCTCAATGGTGCAGACATTCACTTCTGAGGTCGCCAGCAATTTCAAAGAGGTATACAGTGTGGTTGTTTTACCCGAACCAGTTGGTCCAGTCAGCAACACAATCCCCGTAGACTGTCCAATCATTTCGCGCCAAGTATGCTCAGTTTCAGGCTCTAAACCCAATTCAGCAAACTCACGTGTTAATACCGTTGGATCAAAAATACGGCCAACGAACTTCTCGCCAAATGCCGTGGGTAATGTCGATAAACGAAGCTCAATCTCCTGCCCGTTGGGAGCTTTAGTTTTCACACGCCCGTCCAATGGCTTGCGACGCTCGGCTAAATCCATGCGCCCAAGAATTTTCAGTCTTGAAATCACCGCATGAGTAATGGCGATTGGTAGTTCATACACGTTATGCAAAACACCATCAATACGAAATCGAATTTTGCCAACTTCACGGCGTGGCTCAATGTGAATATCACTAGCGCGTTCTTTAAAAGCGTACTGCAATAACCAATCCACAATCTGCACGATGTGCTTATCATTGGCATCCGCCTCTTCGCTGCCTTTGAGTTCTATCAGTTGCTCGAGATTGGTAACGCTATTCTCACTCTGCAACTTTGTGTTTTTTGCTCCAGCGACTGAAGCTGACAACTGGTAAAACTCACGCTGGTATCGTTTAATTGCAGCAGGATTAGCAAATACTGGAATGATATCCTTACTAACTACCTGCCCTAAGCTTTCTTTCCAAGCGAGGTCATCAGGGTTCATCACAGCGACCTTAACGCTGTTTTCCTCCTCATTAACTTCTACCGCTAGAATACTGTGACGTTGCGCGTAAGCATAGGACATGACTTGTGTAATCTGATCAACATGAACTTTAAGAGGGTCAATTCGGTAGTAAGGTAATTTATAAAGCCCAGCCAAAAAGCGTGTTAAGACTTCCTCATCAATGATCTTCTGATGGTGGTCATGGCGTGTCAGTGATAAATCAGCGACCTGCTCAATAGGATGAAGTTTAGGATCAACCTGACGCAAGTGGATCTTTGCTGCCTCAAACTGTTTATCCGAAATCCAATCGGCATTGAGTAACAGTTTTAAGATGTGAAAGGTTGATAATGGTGACGTCATGTTATCGCTTAGTCCGTGATTTATTACCTCCCAGATTAAAGCATATTGTCCTATTTTCAAAGAGTTAGTCGTTAGCACTGTGAAAAATTCATCGTTGTTCAACCCTGCGAAGGGGTTTTCTGTAGGAGCAGGCACAAAAAATGGGGCCGAAGCCCCATTCTTATTTGATGTCTATCGACTTAGAACTTCATTTTAATCGAAGCATAAGCAAATACACCTTCAGGGTCGTAGACCGATGGATCATAACCGTTTAATGAACAGCTATAACATGCTGGTGGTTCTTCATCTAAGAAGTTATTGATACCAACATTAAGCTCCATATCCATACCATCGACATCAGGGAAGTAACTGAACTGAATATCGTTATAGATACGAGAGTCCAGCGTATTCTTAGACTGTGACTCATCAGCAGTATTTGGATTCGAGCACAGACCTAATGCTGTCAAGCTATCAGGAGAACCATCCAAGAAGTCAGTACAATCTTCTGTCAAACTATCGACATAACGTACTGTCCAACTTACGCCCCAATCATCTTGATTAAGCCCAAACGTCAATACAGACTTCCACTCAGGAATACCGGTATCATTACGCTCGATACCTGCTAAATCCACACGATTTCCTAACGACTCTTCAACATACTCACTAACAAAGGTGTTGAACCAAGTTACCGAGAACATGCCCCAGTCAGACTCTGGTGCAGTATATGAAATGCTTAAGTCGTAACCTGAAGTCTCAATACCACCAATATTCACCAAGCGGTTATTGAAGCCATTAATCGCACCTGTTGAAGCACGACTGATACCGTCACAGTAGAGAGAGTCAAGGGTATTAATACACAAATCTAATTGAGTTTGAGCATCAATCGCCTGCACTGCCCCATCAATTTCATGCTTGTAGTAAGTACCTTTGAAGTCTAACGTATTAATCCAATCCACTGAATTAACCCACTGTGGACTGTATACAAAACCAAGCGTTTGGCTATCTGATGTTTCAGCTTGCAACTCTTCGTTACCACCTGTGGTGACGGAAATTTGGCTGTTTAGCTGGGTATAGGTATCAGGAACACCCAATGTTTGACAATTTGCTTCAAACTGAGTACCGCTATAGTCACTACAGCGATCGGCTAATGTCGCATCAAAGCGTGAACCAGAAGAATACAATTCACCAATACTTGGTGCACGGAAGCCTTCTGACACGGAGCCACGCAGCATGAACTCCTCGTTAATACGCCATAATACGCCTGCTTTTGTTGTCGTTTCTGAACCGAACGTACTGTAATCTGAGTTACGAGCAGCCAGCGACAGAGTTAACTCTTCAGCTGCCGCCATATCTGCTAGCAGCGGTACTTTAAACTCAGCGTAGTACTCATCAACTTCATAAGAACCACTGGTTGGTGATGACGGTACGCCATTACTATCTCCAGCAACCACGATTGGGTCTGGTTCAAAGAAGCCACGATACTCACGTGACTCAACACCGGCTGCAAACGAGAAGTAACCCGCTGGCATTTCAAATAAATCACCTGAAATATTTGCCGAAATCGTATCGATAACGTTTTCACTGGCATCCTTTTGGATGAACTGGATATAGTCCAACATTTCTTGTGTGATAGTTCCAGAACCATTGCCCTGACCACCAAACAAGTTCAGAGGGACACAGCCAGCCATAGCTTGGCAATCCGCCAATGGACCTAAAGCATTTTTGATGCGACGGATGTTATAACCACCACGCTTAATCTGTGTAGCGTAGTTCTTACCGTGATTGTAGTTAACATCCCAGAAGAACACGTTATCCCCAGCGACGAAGTCACCTTCGAAACCTAAACCAATATAGCTAGTATCAACATTTTGACGGAAGATACGAGGGCCACCTTCAATTGGACGACGTCCAGCGAAAATGAAGTTCGACGAATCTAGCGTCATGCCAAATGGGTTGTAAGGGTTAGTTTCGTGAACAATAACCGTGTCAGCCAAACCACCTGTTCCTGCATCAGGACCGATAAAAATAGGCTCTGGGGCTGCTTGGTTAGTTGACTTACGGTTGTTATACAACGCTTTTGCGTAAAAATTAACGTTATCCGTTATTTGATAGTCCGTTTGTCCAAAAATCGACGTTCTTTGACTAGGTGTGACATACAAGTTGTATGAAGCAAAGTTGAAGCGATCAGCGTTAGTGAACACATGGAAATCATCGTTAGGACCGCCAGGGTTATTCGGATCATAACTTGGTATTCCTGTAACACCATCGTTAATCGTCAAGTTAACAACATCTGGATCACCGTCATTATTATTGTCTTGTCCGAAGAACAAGAAACGGCCTTGAGGCGTGCCCGAACTACCGCGAGTTAGCCCTGTTCCAGGCGTTGGGAATCGAGAAAGCTCACGCTCAAAAGAGTCAACCTTTTGTTGGTCGTAGTGGCTAATGCTGAAGAATACTCGATGGCGATCACCTTGCGCACCAAAAGCTAAATCAAACTGACCGGTTTCACCGTCACCTTCATCGTACATGCCGCCATAGGCATTAAACTCCATACCATCAAAGTCTTTACGCGTGATCACGTTAACAACACCAGCAATCGCATCCGAACCATAGATTGATGATGCGCCATCCTCTAGGATTTCAATGCGCTCAATGATACTGATTGGAATGGTATTTAAGTCAACAGAGTTGGAAACACCAGAAGCTGATGAACCGTTTACCCAACGAACACCATCAACTAGAACCAAAGTTCTCTTTGCATCTAGGTGACGAAGCGCAACCTCCGCAGCACCAGCACCGATACCACCCCCATCAGGTGGGAAACCGAAGTTACCGCTACTATTAAAGCGGGTGTTCAACGCAGAACCAGCGGCAGGTAAACGTTGCAAAATATCGCCAACCGTTTTTAAACCTGTGCGTTCTAAGTCTTCACGTGATAATACTTGAACTGGGTTAGCGCCTTCTGCCTGCGCTTGTCGAATACGCGAACCAGTAATAACAATGCTTTCAGCTTCAGCACCATCATCCTCTTCCGCAGCTATAGTTGTGTTACTGAAGCCTAACGCAGCAAAAACAGCGCCAGCCACCAGTAACTTTTTGACGGGTGGAAAAAAGTTACTTTGATCCATAATGATCCCCATTTGTTATTTATTAATTGATTATAAGTGCTTGATCTTTATAGAAACTAAAAGACACAAGCCTTCGGCTTTATAGCTTAATCAATACTGAATAACAATTGAGATATATTTAAAATGTGAAGTGCTTGGTTTTTGTACATTAGGATACGCGAAGCGCATCAAGAGAGTTTTGAGTGGTCTGCTCAGCAATAACTTCTGATGACTCTTCGCGAAGCTCGACCAACGTATTAAAGTTCTGAAAAATATTGAGTGGACTGTTGTGATCTTTCTCGCATCCAGCTGGCATCATGTCTGGTGCGTCCGTCTCTAAGACAATATCTGTTAAAGGAAGGTTAGTAGCTAAGTCCCTAAGCTTCACAGAGCGTTCATAGGTCATGGCACCACCAAAACCTAATTTAAAACCTAAGTCACGGTAACGTTCAGCCTGCTGCATTGAGCCGTTATACGCGTGCACAATACCCCCCTCCTGAAATTTCATGGTCTTCAAGTACAACAAAACGTCTTCGTGCGCTTTGCGTACGTGTAGAACGATGGGGAGTTTACAAGACTTGGCTATCTCAACTTGAGCTTTGAATAAGGCGATTTGGACCTTTCTGTCGAGACTTTTCTCATAAAAGTCGAGACCAATTTCACCAATCGCTGCCAAAGGCTTAATGCCTGCGGCTAACTCAAGGTCATGAATATGTTCCTTTCGATGTTCTTTCAGAAACATCGGATGCAAACCTAAAGCGACGTAAACACCCTGCTTAATTGCCGCTAACTGGCGAATAAAGCGCCAGTTATCTTTTTTAACGCCAGGAATTAAAACACCTTCAATGCCGACTTTTCGCATTTGCTCAAAAATTGCATCTCGATCATTGTCAAAAACGGAAAAGTCCAGATGGCAATGACTATCGAATAACTTGATATTCGGTGCTTTTCGTTTCGGCTTAAACATCGACTTTAGCGGTTCCTAGTTAGTGCTCTCGTGTTTCTAAGAAGTTAACATCAGGCCAGCGTTCCATGGCTAAATTCAAATTAACCATTGTCGGCGCTAAGTAACTCCAATTGTCCCCACCATCAAGAGCAATATTATCTGCGTTTTTGCGTTTAAACTCTTCAAACATCTTTTCATCATCACAAGTGACCCAGCGAGCAGTCGCCACATTCACCTGATCATAGATACACTCTACTTTATATTCGTTCTTTAAGCGAGCCGCAACCACGTCAAACTGCAACACACCAACGGCCCCAAGGACTAAGTCGTTAGAGTTTTGGGGTCTAAAGACCTGCGTCGCGCCCTCTTCTGAAAGTTGAACCAGCCCTTTCAGTAAAGCTTTATTCTTCATTGGATCACGTAAACGAACACGACGGAACAGTTCTGGAGCGAAGTTTGGAATGCCCTTAAACTTCAACTCTTCACCCTCAGTAAAAGTATCACCAATTTGAATGGTGCCATGGTTATGCAAACCAATAATATCGCCCGCATACGCTTCTTCTAAATGCTCACGGTCGCCGGCAAGGAAGGTTAGTGCATTATTCACGGCAATATCACGCCCCAAACGAGCGTGACGCATTTTCATACCCTTTTGGTACTTTCCGCTACAAATCCTCACAAACGCAATACGGTCGCGATGTTGCGGATCCATATTCGCCTGAATCTTAAACACAAACCCCGTAAACTTTTCTTCGGTCGCCACAACCTCTCGATGCTCAGTCTCGCGTGGCAACGGAGCGGGTGCCCACTTCACGAGCCCAGTCAGCATATGGTCAACACCAAAGTTACCTAGTGCTGTACCAAAAAAGACTGGCGTCAACTGCCCATCAAGGAACTCTTGTAGGTCAAATTCATGGCTCGCCCCTAATACTAATTCTAATTCGTCGCGCAAATCACCCGCCAAACTGCCGATGGCCTCATCCAACTCAGGGTTGTCTAAGCCCTCAATGACTCTCTCTTCTTGGATCGTGTGGCCTTGCCCTGATTTATACAGGTAGGTTTTGTCTTCAAGTAAGTGATAAACACCTTTAAACTGCTTACCCATGCCAATCGGCCATGATACGGGTGCACATTTAATTTTTAGAACATCTTCAACTTCGTCTAAAAGTTCAATAGGATCACGAATATCGCGATCCATCTTGTTCATGAAGGTAATAATCGGCGTATCACGTAAACGACACACTTCCATCAATTTAATCGTTCGTGCCTCGACACCTTTAGCGCCATCAATCACCATTAATGCCGAATCCACAGCAGTCAGCGTACGGTAGGTATCTTCCGAGAAGTCTTCGTGGCCTGGCGTATCCAAAAGATTGACAGTCTTACCGCCGTATGGAAACTGCATGACCGAGGTGGTCACCGAGATACCACGCTCCTTTTCCATCTCCATCCAGTCAGACGTCGCATGCTTACCCTTGCGTCCTTTTACCACACCAGCTTCTTGAATTTGCTTACCAAAAAGTAAGACCTTCTCGGTAATGGTGGTTTTACCCGCATCTGGGTGCGAAATAATCGCAAAAGTTCGACGGTTTTCAATTTCAGACGTCAGTTTAGACATGCCACTCTCTTAACAATTAAACAGTTTTATAGGCCGAAGCCCGCAAAAGCGGGCATTATAAGCTAATTATCGGTCGTTTCGCGAGCCTGTTCCGTGTTTATTTGTCTCGCTGCCAGCTTAGAAAAATCATGCCCGGTGGGTGACTGGTGCAAACGCAAACCAAACTCTGGCAAGACGGCAAAGATATGATCAAAAATATCCGATTGAATATTTTCATACTCAGCCCACTTTGTCGTCGCAGTAAAGGCATACACCTCCAGAGGGATGCCTGTGGATGATGACTGCCCCTGCCTCACTAAAAGTGTTAGGTCTTGTCGAATATCGTTTCGATTTTTTAAGTAATTCAGTAAATACGCTCTAAAGGTCCCAAGATTGGTCATACGGCGCCCGTTTGCTCGGGAGCTTAAATCAAACTTGTTCTCTTCGTTGTACTTACTGATTTCCTGATGGCGTTCAGCCAAGTAAGGTTCCAACAGGCGAGCTTTTTTCAAGCGACTCATGTCATCGTCTGACAAAAACTCAACACATGTAGCATCAATCAATACTTGGCGCATGATACGGCGACCACCCACTTCCATCATGCCTCGCCAGTTTTTGAAAGAATCAGAAATCAATGCATAGGTTGGAATGGTCGTAATGGTTTGATCCCAGTTGCGTACTTTTACGGTTGTCAATGCAATTTCTATCACATCACCATCTGCACCATAAGATGGCATTTCTAGCCAATCGCCAACTTCGAGCATATCATTAGCCGATAACTGAATACCCGCGACCAGCCCCAGAATCGGGTCTTTGAACACCAGCATGATGACCGCTGTCATCGCACCTAATCCGCTCAAAATCAACAATGGCGACTTACCAATCAGCGCAGAGACACCCAATATAATGACCACGATTGTGGCAACCAGCTTAACGCTTTGAAATAAGCCTCTTAACGGCAAGCCCTTTAAGCGCGACTCTCCCGATGAAATGTCCAGTAGCGCATCAAGCAGTGAAAAGGCAGCCAGTAGGATAAATAATAACACCCAGAGGATAGAAATCGTTTGCACCCACTGCAACACTTCTGTCTCAGGTTTAAGCCAAAGCCCAGCTTGGACATAAATGATAATTCCCTGAATAGCGAGGGCAATTCGTGTGAAGAGTTTTCTCTCAAAGAAAGCCTTACGCCATCGCTTCTGTGACTTTTGCGCCATTTTATCAAGGAACCGTAACACCACACGATGGAAAATGAAGTGTATGGCAACAGATATTACGAGGATTAAGCCCAATACCATGATCAATGCCGTGATATCGGTAAACTCATACCCTTGAGCCTGTAACCACTGACTAAAACGTTGCTGCATCCTACAAACCTTCAATAACAATAAGTGATGCCTAGTCTATCAATTCGAAGGGAACTGTTGAAGAATCAAGAATAATCCAGTTGGACTTTTGGAGTTGGTTACGCTTCGAGCAACGCTTTTCTCATCACGATGGCTGCTTCACGACCACCTGTCGCAGGATAATAACCAAGGCGTTGACCAATGACTTCAAATTGCTGTCGCTGATAAAACGCTATAGCGGGTTGGTTCGATTCGCGCACTTCCAATAACACACTTTTCATACCCGCAAGCTTCGCATGACTATACAGCGACTGGATCAACTGGGTCGCTATGCCTTGGCCTTGGTGGCTACTCTGAGTCGTTATGTTCATTAAATGGCATTCGTCATACAAGTAATTAAAGATAACGTATGCAAGGATTTGCCCCTCACGCTCTAACACGAGACTTGGGTATTCCTGCTCGATACAGCTGAGGTGAATACTTTTCTTCCATGGGTATTCGTGAGCTTCCTGCTCGATCGTCACCACTTGCTCTAAATCAATCACCTCAAGCGGACGAATAACACTATTGGATTCCATTAGGATAAACGCTGGAGAAGACTCCACCAGTCTTTTTTACTGGCCTGAGAAAGGTTTAAATGTGGTGCAGGAATACTTGGGACATCATGGGAGGATAAATCTTGCCCACAGGCAATGAGCTTACCGCCTAATGCTTCTATTGAGTGTCCTTCATCTGACTGAGCACTTAACTGAGCAATCGCCGCAGAGAACGGCTGCTCAAGCCAGGTGCGCCAAGCAAACTCGAACTGCTTCAGCGCTGCCCGACATTGGGTCAGCTCAGCATCATGAGGTACGACAAAGATGAAATCTGCGTTGACTTGCCCTTCTAACAACACAAGCGTTGTTGCGGTGTCATTGCTTAAGCTCTGACTTGTTACCGACTCTTTAGCTTCGGCCGTGGCGGCAGCTGCTTCATTCTTGGCATCTAAACTTTTCGTATTTTCAGGCTCCTGATCGTTTAGAGGTACCCAAATAGGTACCTCTAACGCATCAAGATAAGCTCGATTCCAATTCGTCATGACATTAACGCTTAACCAAACTCAACAAGTCTTCATCTAAAATGTCATGCTTGCGATCGGCAAGCTCTTTGAATGCTACAAATGCTTCTTTCAGATCATCGTTGTTCTCGAACTGGATACCCAGCTCTGCTAAATGACTTTTGAATGCATTACGACCCGAGTGCTTGCCTAAAACCATACGGTTGTTAGCCCAACCCACGTCTTCAGCACGCATAATTTCGTAGGTTTCACGATTCTTCAAAACACCATCTTGGTGAATACCTGACTCATGAGCAAATGCATTATCACCGACGATAGCCTTGTTAGGCTGTACCGCAAACTCGGTCACTTTTGACACAAGCTGTGAGGTTGGAACAATGTGGCGCGTATCAATATCCACATCCACATTAAAGTAATCTGGACGGGTTTTGATGGCCATGACCACTTCTTCAAGAGAAGCATTACCCGCGCGCTCACCCAAACCGTTAATGGTACATTCAACCTGACGTGCGCCTTTCTGTACCGCTGCCAGCGAATTTGCTACCGCCAAACCTAAGTCATTATGGCAGTGCACTGAGAAAATCGCTTTATCAGAGTTAGGAATACGCTTGATCAACTGCTCAATCGTATTAGCGTATTGATCGGGCATGTTATAGCCAACGGTATCAGGAATGTTAATCGTACGCGCCCCCGCATCGATTACTTTCTCAATAATGCGGCACATGAAGTCTAGCTCCGATCGGCCAGCATCTTCACATGAGAATTCGACGTCATCACACAGACTACGAGCCAATGTTACCGATTTAACGGCCTGCTCAATCACATCCTCAGGTTCCATTTGAAGCTTATACTTCATGTGGAGCGGAGATGTCGCGATAAACGTATGAATCCGCCCGGAGTTAGCGCCTTTTAAGGCATCTCCCGCGACTTCAATATCCTTTGGCACTGCTCGTGATAACGAACAAATAGTGCTATCTTTAATATTATCAGCGACTAATTTAACAGCCTCAAAGTCTCCTGGACTTGCTACTGCAAAACCCGCCTCGATAACATCAACCTTCATTTTTTCTAACTGCTGCGCGATTTCTAGTTTTTCTTCTTTATCCATTGACGCACCAGGACTCTGCTCACCATCGCGCAAAGTCGTATCAAAAATGACTAATTTATCTTTTGACATATATTCGGTCTCTTCAATCTCTTTATGTTGGATGTGGGGCAACGCTTACTATAGCTCTTCATAGTTCTACCCCATATCATAAACTCAATACCTTAGAATACCAAATTATGGTCAATATAGATAAGCCTTGAATACTGGTTAGACATGTACTATTACAGTGATTGCTATAAAAAAGGCGCCAGATGGCGCCTTTGATACGTTTAAGCTAGAGCTAATCCACAACACCAGAAATTTGGTCATTGGAGTAATCATCCACCTGAATCACGTCCATACGGGCCGTTTCTGCATCGGTAAGGATTTGCTTCTCTTCCTCGTTAATGATGCCTTTTTCAATAGCCTGTTCAATACGCTCCATGTTGGTAAGATTTTTATCCAACTCTTTAGCCTTCATTGCTTTACGAAGCTTGTAACGAACGTTATCCGCTGCCAAGACTTTCTTGAAGGCTAACTCGACGCGTCCAGTGATGTCATCGTCGGTGTTACCGACATAGGCGTATTGCGTAATACGATCACGAATTTCGCAATCTTTCATCATCGGTAGAACCAGCTCACGCTCAAGCTTATCCGAAGGTCTGCGATAACTTTTACCATACGGGAACGCGATAAACTGCAACGCTTTACCCACGACCTTGTTCGGGAAGTTTTCATAAAAATCATAGAATGCTTCTTGGATTTTATGTAAGCCATACTCCATGTTCCAACGCACATAAGGCAAATCAGCTAATGGACGCTCATGATCCTCGTAGTACTTCAAAACGGTTGAGCAAAGGTATAAATGACTTAAAACATCCGCTAAACGTGCCGACAAGCGTTCTTTACGCTTTAAGTCGCCACCGAGCGTACCCATCGCAACATCCGAAGTTAGCGCCAGCGCTGAGCTCATGCGCGTCAGTTGCTGATAATAACGACCGGTTTCACCAGCGACAGGTTTGTCCGCAATTTTTGCTGCAGTCAGACCTAAACCTAATGTACGGAAGAAGTTACTGACACCATAACCAATATGACGGAATAACAAGCTATCAAAGCGTTTGACACCTTCTTCTTCATCGTCCAATTGCGCCGCTAACATTTCACGCAAGACATACGGATGGCAGCGTATCGCTCCTTGACCAAATATCATCAGGTTTCTGGTCAGAATATTGGCACCTTCAACCGTGATACCAATCGGTTGGCTCATGAAGCCATTTGCAAGATAGTTACGCTCACCCATGATAATCGCCCGACCAGCATGAACGTCCATGGAGTGATTCATGATATCGCGACCCATTTCAGTCATATGGTATTTAGCGATTGCCGATACAACCGATGGCTTCACACCTAAATCAACTGCACCAGCCGTCATCACACGACTCGCTTCTGTACGATAAGCGAGGCCAGCGATCTGCGCCATCGCCTCTTCAACCCCTTCAAAGCGGCCAATCGGCAACTTAAACTGCTCACGGACCAAGGCATAAGCACCTGTCATGCGGTAAGCCAACTTAGCAACCGCGGTACCCATAGCTGGCAATGAAATCGAACGACCGGCAGCTAAGCTCTCCATCAACATGCGCCAGCCTTGGCCAGCATAATCTTGCCCACCAATCAGCATGTGCATCGGAATGAAAACATCTTTACCTGTTGTTGTACCATTCATGAATGCTTGATTCATGGGTAGGTGACGACGACCAATTTCGACACCAGGGTGATCCGCCGGAATCAATGCACAAGTGATCCCATAGTCTTCTTTATCAGAGTCACCTAACAGGCCCTCTGGGTCATATAACTTGAATGCCAGTCCAACAATCGTCGCCACTGGTGCTAATGTAATGTAGCGTTTATTCCAAGTGATACGAATACCTAGCGTTTCTTCACCATTAAATTCGCCCTTACACACAATCCCTTTGTCCGGAATAGCACCAGCATCAGAACCAGCGACAGGCGACGTTAGTGCGAAACATGGAATTTCTTTGCCTTCCGCTAAACGAGGCAAGTAATGATCTTTTTGCTCTTGCGTACCGTAATGAAGTAATAACTCACCCGGACCAAGTGAGTTCGGAACCATCACTGTTACCGCTGCACTACCGCTACGAGTCGCAATTTTTGTTACTACAGTTGAGTGGGCCAATGCAGAAAAGCCTTTGCCGCCATACTCTTTAGGGATGATCATGCCTAAAAAGCCTTTCTCTTTAATAAAAGCCCAAACTTCTGGTGGCAAATCTTTACGCTTATGAACGATATCCCAGTCATCAAGCATAGAACACAACTCTTCTGTTTCATTATCGACAAAAGACTGTTCTTCTTCAGTTAGCTGGGGCTTTTTATAGTTTAATAGCGTATTCCAATCAGGTTTACCGCGGAATAGCTCACCCTCCCACCAAACATCACCCGCTTCTAACGCAGTTTTTTCTGTTTCATTCATTGGAGGTAATACTTTCTGCATGAAGCGATAAAGTTTGCGTGAGATCCAGTCAACTCGTAGATCTGGCAGGAAGTAAAATAAAGACACCACACCATAAATCAGAAGCGATGCAAAAAAGCCCCACGAATTATCGAAAACAAATAATAGTACGACTAGCGCCACACCATTAATCAGCATCACGGTTTTCATTGCAAGTCTTTGGTAAGCGCAATAAGCAACTACCAATAACATGATGACTAGCTCAATTAACCCTATCATTATCTTTCCTCAATACCTTAAAACTTGTTTATGCCTTCATACCCGCAGCTAAGAAAGGAACCATTTCTTGGATCACATCTTTAACTTCAAGGCTACGGTTAAAATCTGCTTCAGAAATTTGACGTAGTGCATCGCTGCCTGCCAAGGTAAAAATCAAACTGCCTAACATGTAATGCAAACGCCAGAAGATCTGATCATTACTCAACTCAGGATATCCCTTCTGAAATAAGTGTGTAAAACGAACCAATACATGACCATAACGCTCAGTAACATAACGACGTAAGTGCCCTTGAGTTTCAGCGTAGGCTCGACCCAATAATCTCATAAAGATTGAAACCGCATTATTACGTGTCGTATTCAGTGACAATAGCGGATCGATCAGAGCTGAAAGTAACGTTTCAGCTTGCAGCTCTTCTGCAGGCTCACGTTCTAATTGATCCAAGTGACTGCTCAGTTGGGCAGTAAACTCCTGCAAAAAACGGTCAAAAACCGCCTGGATTAGAGATTTCTTTGATCCAAAGTGATAATTGACGCTCGCCAAGTTAACCTTAGCGCGACCAGTAATAGTCCTTAGGCTGGTCTCTGCAAACCCGCGTTCAGCGAATAAAAACTCTGCAGCATCAAGGATCTTGGTTTGGGTAGTATCATGTAAACTCATAAATTCTAGTCTATGGCACAGTAAAACACTTGTTTGAAACATACGTTCAAAACGCAATATTGTCAAGCATCTAAAGCAAACCTTCTAACAGGCATGGGTTAAAGACACGAGCTAAGAAAAAGGTTTTCTATGATTAGAACCCTATAGATAGCGGGACCACCCAGAACCATCTACACAACGAAAAGCTGGCACGAGTGAAATTAATATCGGAATAACGGTTATATAAGAATGTGATTTGATCTACTTTTATCAAAACTAAAGAACAGCAAAAGACCGTGGTTCAAAAAACTATCGTTTTAAAAAAAGAGCCATATAAAATTTAAAGCACTAAGTTAACCACTGGTCCAATTCTTCAAAGCTAAAAGGCCAAAATAATTCTTTTTGAGTAACGGCATTTTTTAATACAGGAATGGTTGTTCGATATTGCTCTAAAATTTTTTCATCATCAATGATATCGTAAGCAATAATATCGAAGCGAGCAGCTAAATTTTTTTGCTGATTTAAAGCAAAAATCATTGCTTCAACTTGTTCGCATAAATGACAACCAAAAGTGGTATAAAAAATTATTTCTTGCTTATTTGGCATAGTTTTTATTAAAAAACATCAAAAAACACTTCAATAAGGCAACTTTATCATAATTAATGTTTAACATTACAAAATTCTTTTCGTATAATTTGATTGAAATTTAATCAAAACATCACACGACAAATAGGGGAAACAACCATGGCTAGACAACCTATTAAGGCTACTGCAAAAAAAGCAAAGTCTAAACCGCAAACTGTAAAGCAACTTGAAGCTGCTGCACAGAAAGCTACCAACGCTACGAAGAAAGCTCGTGACGCTGCAAAAAAAGCTGGCGAGAAAGCGGCAGCTGCAGCTAAGAAAGCGAAAGATAAAGCAAACAAAACTAACAAGGCTGCAGCTAAGAAAGCTAAAGATGCAGCTAAGAAAGCTAAAACAGCTGTTAATCAAGCTGTGAAAGCTCAAGATAAAGCTAAAAAAGCTCTAGCCGATGGAAAAGCTGCAGAAAGAAAGCAAGCTGCTTTAGATAAAGCTATCGCTAAGTTTGAAAAAGATTGGGCTGCTAAAGAAGCCAAAAAAGAGAAAGCCGCGGAAAAGAAACGTATTGCTCGAGAAAAAGCTGCCGCTAAAAAAGCCGCCGCTAAGAAGAAAGCTGCAGAAAAGAAAGCTGCTGCTAAGAAAAAAGCAAAAGCTGCTGCCGCTAAGAAGAAGGCAACGGCGAAAAAGAAAGCTCCTGCTAAGAAAAAAGCAGCGACCAAAAAGAAAGCCGCAACAAAGAAAAAAGCTCCTGCAAAGAAAAAGTCACCTGCTAAAAAGAAAGCCCCAGCTAAGAAAAAAGCTCCGGCTAAGAAAAAAGCAGCCACTAAAAAGAAAGCTCCTGCTAAAAAACGTGTTACTAAGAAGAAAAAGTAATTCGATTGCAGAGCCTTGTGTCCATCAAAAAGCCCAGCACATGCTGGGCTTTTTGTTATTTATGTTGAATCAACCAGCACCGATGATGGTTGCGGCTGTTTTTAAAGTCTGGAGGCAAGGTTTTGCCTGTGATTTCGTGAATGTCAAAAGCTTCAGTTAAACTCTTTTCTAAAGCAAATTTTTTGAAATTATTTGAAAAATAGAGTTTGCCGCCCTGTTTTAACAAACTCATGGTCATCGTAATCAGTTTTTCCTGATCTCGCTGCACATCAAAAGTGGTGTCCATACGCTTTGAGTTTGAGAACGTTGGTGGATCAAGAAATATCAGATCATACTGTGACTGATCTTGATTCTCCTCTAACCACTGCATGCAATCAGATTGAACAAAACTGTGTCCGTAAGGCGAAATACTATTCAAACTAAAGTTCTTCCGAGCCCAATTGACGTAAGTTTTAGACATATCCACCGTTGTGGTAGAAGCCCCACCCATAGCTGCATAGACGCTCACTGAGCCGGTATAAGCAAATAGGTTTAGGAATTTGGCACCATTAGCTTCACCATGAATCTGCTTGCGTGTTTTACGGTGATCTAAGAACAATCCGGTATCTAAATACTGCTTTAAGTTCACCTGAAACTTAAAGCCATTCTCTTGCACCACCTTGAAATCCTCATCAGAAGACTGCTTAGTGTACTGTTGCTTGCCTTTTTGGCGCTGTCTTTGCTTTAAATGAACGTTCACTTCTGGTATTTCGAGCAAACCTGCGGTCACTCGAACGATATCCTGCAATCGCTTACGGCTCACTTTTTCGGGGATATCTTTTGGTGGCAAATATTCTTGAATGTGCGCCTCATCCTCGTACACATCAATAACAGCGGCATACTCAGGAAGATCGGCGTCATACAACCGATAACAAGTCACCTCATTCTGCTTGAGATACGACTTCAATCGTTGCGTATTTTTCTTAAGACGGTTTTTCAGCATCACCGCACCCTCTGGAAGATTTTTATCCCAGTCTGGGTTCCAGCGAGTTGGATCAAACGGTTTGTAATAGTTTTCCGGCGCAACCTCAAATAGATATAGCTTGCAGTCTAAGGCACCATTTTTAAACTTGTATTGCTTATGCGAGCGAATACCAACAGCCTTAGCAAACTGTTCATCGGTGGTAATAAAGCCCGCCTGCCAATTTTGGCATCGAGCCTTCATGTAATCACCAAAATCACGATACAACTGGGTCACTTGCTCTTCCTCGCCTAACCTCTCGGCATAGGGTGGGTTAGATAGCAGTAAGCCCTTGTCGCTCACCGGTGCTTGTTTAGGGTGACGAATGTCTTGCTCGTCGATTTGTATAAACTCTAACAGCCCACTCTTTTCAGCGTTGTCTTTTGCCAACGGTAAGCTTTTACGAAAACTATCGCTACCGTAAAAGTGATTGCTTAGCGTTTGCTTTCCTTGTTCAGCTTTATCCTTAGCGGTGGTTAATACTTCTTGCCACAGCTCCTCATCATGCTGTTTCCATTGATGAAAAGCATAATCATGATTGAGCAAACCTGGAGCCACGTCCGCCGCCATCATTGCAGCTTCAATCAGTAACGTACCACTACCACACATGGGGTCATGGAAGTCGTAGCCTTCTGCCGCTAAACGCGGCCAGTCAGCACGCATCAGAAGCGCTGCAGCCAAGTTTTCTTTAATCGGTGCGCGACCACCTTCTTCACGATAGCCGCGTTGATTTAAACCATGCCCACAAAGGTCAATACCAATTTTAATCTGATTGCCATTAACGACTGCATGAACGCGGTAATCTGGATTGTCTTTATCGATCGAAGGGCGCTGTTCATAACGCTCCATGTAGTAATCAACAATCGCATCTTTTACTTTCTGACCACCGAAGCCGGAGTGACGAATATGTTTGTTCTTTCGCGCAACGCAAGACACAGCAAAGGTTTGCTTGAAGTCAAAGTGCCAACTCCACTCTAGGCTATTCACTTTGCGATAAAATTCATCCAGTGTGTCAAACGTATCATCAAGCAAACACAAATAGATGCGATTGGCCAAGCGAGAATTCAGGCAACTGGTGTACGCCAGCTTCAAGTCTCCTTCAAATGTGACATGAGTAGGATGTTCTTTAAGGTTGGTTGCACCAAAACTTTCTAGCTCCGTAGCCAGTAGTGACTCAACACCTTTGGGACAAATTGCGTAAAACTGCATAAAATTCTCGATATTCAATAAATATTAGCGACTGTAACGTTGCTTAATAGCTTTCGCGGCGTCATGGATTAACTGCGGACCTTCATAGATAAAACCTGAATACACTTGCACTAAAGAAGCACCGGCTTCAATTTTCTCGACGGCTGTTTCACCATCATGAATGCCGCCGACACCTATCACTGGGATTTTGTGATTCATAGCTTCAACTAGGCTCTTAATGACTTTAGTCGACTGAGTTGCCAATGGCTTACCGCTCAAACCACCCTGCTCATCGGCATGCTCCATGCCTTCCACCTGACTACGATCAAAAGTCGTATTGGTTGCTATGACCCCATCCATTTCAAATTGAAGGAATGTTTCGGCTAACTCTTGAATATTATCACTAGACAAGTCAGGTGCTATTTTAATAGCCAACGGTTTATAGGTACCGTACTCTTTTTCAAGTTGCTGCTGCTTTTCTTTTAAGGCGCTGAGTAACGCTTTCAAAGTCTCACCAAACTGTAAATCACGCAATCCAGGCGTATTCGGAGACGAAATATTGACCACCATGTAATCAGCCTTGGTATAAATCTTTTCCATACCAATTAAGTAGTCATCCACCGCCTTTTCGACAGGGGTATCAAAGTTTTTGCCTATGTTAATTCCTAATACGCCGTCATAACTCGCACTGTTGACGTTTTCCAGTAGCTGCTCCACGCCATCATTGTTAAAACCCATGCGATTCACAATAGCTTCAGCTTCCTTAATACGGAATAAGCGTGGCTTTGGATTGCCTGGTTGTGATCGTGGAGTTACCGTTCCCACTTCCACAAACCCGAACCCCAAGCTACCCAAGGCATCAACATACTCACCGTTTTTATCGAGACCAGCAGCCAAACCGACACGGTTCGGGAATTTGATGCCCATCACTTCCACCGGATCGTCCACTAAAGGCTTCGCCAATAAGCCCGTTAAACTCAGCTTTTTAGCAAGCTTGAGTGAATTCAGTGATAGGTGATGCGAACGCTCTGCATCGAGCTGGAATAAAATAGAACGGAGTAAAGAGTACATGTTTTGCCCAGAAATGACTGTCAATTACAGAAAAGATTGCCGTTATATCGTCACGAGCGATAGCAAGACGCGGCGAAATCCACTTTATAAGACGGAGTTTACACTAGTAATCGAGTACTTATAAAGTGGATTTGAACAAAGTATGGCTGAGCGCAGTAGATATAACCAGTTATTCTTTCTCCTGCCACTTACCATTCTTATAAAACGCCGCCCAACCACTGGCTTTACCGTCTTCTTTAACGCCAGCCACATACTGCTCTTTGGTTTTACGGCTAAACTTAACAAAAGTACGGTTACCGTCTGGATCTTTAGTCGGAGCCTTGGCTAAGAATTTATACTTAGGATCGAGCTGGTCTTCAACTTGTTGAACTTCATCGACCGCCGGTGCGCGTGTTTCACGGTTTTTCGGAAACTTGCTCGCAGCCAAGAAGATACCCGCAGCGCCATCACGCAAGACATAATGGTCATCAACTTTTTCACACTGAAGATTTGGCATTGGGATTGGATCGGCTTTCGGCGGAGCTGGTTCACCATTCTTCAGAAGTTTCCGCGTATTTTTACAGTCTTCATTGGTACAACCAAAATACTTTCCGA
The DNA here is from genome assembly GCF_020005165.1 of Kangiella taiwanensis. Taxonomy (GTDB): domain Bacteria; phylum Pseudomonadota; class Gammaproteobacteria; order Enterobacterales; family Kangiellaceae; genus Kangiella; species Kangiella taiwanensis. The sequence goes on along the minus strand of NZ_JAHCLT010000001.1, from coordinate 1,039,642 downwards.
AACGGCCAGTCTTAAGCTGCATTTCACTGCCACACTTATCACAGTCGAGAACAGGGCCATCGTACCCCTTGATTTTATACTCGCCTTTTTCGACTTCGTAACCATCGCAATCAGGGTTATTGCCACAGATAAACAACTTGGTTTGTTCATCAACCAAATAATCATCCATGGTCGAATTACACTTTGGACAACGTTTGCGGCTGTGTAAGTAACGCGCTTCTTCGTCTTCATCCGCGGCGACAAATTCTTCGCCAGGGATTAGATTAACCGTGTTTTTACAACGCTCTTTAGGTGGCAACGAATAACCTGTACAGCCTAAGAAGACGCCGGTACTCGCATTGCGGATAGCCAGCTTATGTTCACCACACTTCTCACAATCAAGCTCCGTTTCAACCGCTTCATTGCGACGCATGCCACCTTCGTCTTGCGATTGATCGGCTTTTTTCAGCTGCTCTGAGAACTCTTCGTAAAATTCGTCTAAAGTAATGCGCCAATCAGAACGACCCTTGGCAATTTCATCCAAGTGTTTTTCCATCGTCGCTGTAAACGAATAGTCCAACAAGTCATCAAAACTCTCGACTAAACGGTCGGTAACGATTTCGCCCATCTTTTGCGCGTAAAAACGTTTATTCTCCAGACGCACATAGCCGCGATCTTGAATCGTAGAAATGATCGAAGCATAGGTTGAAGGTCGGCCAATGCCTCTTTTTTCCAATTCTTTAACCAGCGCAGCTTCTGAATAACGTGCTGGTGGTTTGGTGAAATGCTGCTTTGGATCAAGCTTCTGTAAGCTCAATTCTTCGCCTTCTTTGACGTCCGGTAATTCTTGATCTTCTTTGCCACGGCTTTGCATCGACTGAACTTTTGTCCAACCATCAAAGCTCATCACACGACCACGAGCTTTTAATTCATAATCACCCGCTTTAACTTTCAAGCTCGTCACGTCGAACTCAGCAGGCATCATCTGACACGCAACAAACTGACGCCAAATCAACTCATACAAACGCTCAGCATCTTTTTCCATGTTTTTCAGTTGCGATACGCGCACACCAACATCCGACGGGCGAATCGCTTCGTGTGCTTCTTGTGCGCCTTCTTTACTGGAATAGACGTTTGGCTCTTTTGGCAGATATTTTGCGCCATATTGATCGTTGATATGATCACGGCAGGCTGACACAGCGTCCGCACTCAAATTCATCGAGTCTGTACGCATATAAGTGATATAACCCGCTTCGTACAAACGCTGAGCCATCATCATGGTTTTCTTTACCCCGAAGCCTAAGCGAGTGCTCGCTGCTTGCTGCAATGTCGAGGTAATAAAAGGTTTGGGCGCTTTACTTTTCTGCGGCTTATCTTCGCGTGACAGAACGCTGTAAGTCGCTTTTTTCAGTTCTTCAAGCGCAGCGTTGGTATCAGCTTCATTGGTTGGCTTAAAGCTTTTGCCTTGATGTTTACTGACCATCAAGCGCAGATCATTATCGCCTTGCGTTAACGTATCGGCATGAACATCCCAGTATTCCTCTGGGATGAAAGCTCTGATCTCGCGTTCACGCTCAACCAATAAACGAACAGCCACTGACTGGACTCGACCAGCTGATAAACCACGAGAAATTTTACGCCATAACAATGGTGACACCATGAAGCCTACCACGCGGTCGAGGAATCGACGCGCTTGTTGAGCATGAACATAATTCATGTCCAATATGCCAGGCTTTTGGAATGCTTCTTGAATCGCTTTCTTCGTAATTTCGTTGAAAATAACACGCTTGAAGCGGCTATCATCACCACCTAAAGATTCGCGCAAGTGCCACGCGATGGCCTCTCCCTCTCTATCCAAATCCGTTGCGAGGTAGACCTCGTCGGCGTCTTTAGCCAGTTTCTTTAATTCATTTAAAACTTTTTCTTTGCCAGGCAAGACCTCATAGGTCGCATCCCAGCCTTCTTCGGGGTTAATCCCCATCCGATCAAACAGCGCCTGCTTTTCTTTACGGGCTTTATGCTTGGCCTTTTCTTCAGGCGATAGCTTTCGAGTCTCGGCAGCTTTTCGCGCGCGTTCTTTGGGATCAACAGGCTTTTTTTTCGAGCCTGTTGGCAGGTCACGAATGTGACCAACACTAGACTTAACAACAAAGTCATTACCCAGATATTTATTAATGGTCTTCGCCTTTGCTGGCGACTCCACTATCACTAAGGATTTACCCATAAAAGAATCTTTTCTTAAAAATCAAACACTTAATTGTTTTATATATACAAAAAACAGGGCAACTTGTAGCGGCTGACCTGTTTATCCTTTTTTATTAATAACAACCAAAGCTAGTCGGTGTCTACCTTTATTTTACTTTAGCGACCTTTTTGTTGGCCTGCTCACATGCTTTTGAACAGGCCAGGTAAGGAGTAAGTAAGGAGTTAGTACTCTCTTAACACCTGATGAGCAGGTTGGTTTAAAAGGTGCCTTAAACCCAACCAGCCAACGATGCCGATAAAGCCCACACTAATCATTGGTACCCATAACCAATACCAAGGGTGCAACACGAGATCGATATCGAATGCTTGTGAGTACAGAATGTTGACCAACACCTCACCCCCGATAACGCCCAGCACGCCAGAGAACGCACCTAGCAATATCAGCTCAGCTAAAATACTGGCGCGAATAAACTTCTTACGGGCACCTAACGCTTTGAGCAACGTTGCTGATAATAGCCGCTCTTCTCGGCTCACCTGAAGCACGGCATACAGCACCGCGATACCCGCCAACAACACGAACAGCATAATAAACTCTACGGCCATGGTGACTTGGTCCAGAATCGACTGAACCTGCTCCATGATGGCATCAAGTTCAATAATGGTGACTGTCGGCATTTCTCTTAAGATCTGGTTCAGCACACCCTTATCTTCCACAGGCAAATGGAAACTGGTGATATAACTCGCTGGAAAGCCATCTAGGCCACCCGGTTCGAAAATAATAAAGAAGTTTGGTTGGAACGAATCCCACTGAATCGAACGCAAGTTAGTAATCTCGCCTTCCACTTCTAAACCGCCAATGGAAAACTTCAGTACGTCACCAATTTCTAGCCCCAATCGTTGTGCAAGCTCCTCGCCAACCGAAAGCTCCGCGCGGTCATCAGCTACATCAGACTCAGACCACCACTCTCCTTGCGTCACTTTATTCGCTTCAGGCACATCCGCCATCCAGGTTAAATTCAGCTCTCGACGCACCGCACCAACTCGCTGTTGATTTTCGTCCAACGCTTCTTCTAACGTCATGTCATTCAAGCCAACGACACGGCCACGAACCATCGGGTAAATACCTTTAGTGCTAACGCCGCTCTCCTGCAAAATCGATTCTAATGGCTCAACTTCTTGCTCTTGAACATTAACCAAGAAATGGTTCGGCGCACCTTCTGGTAACTGGCTCTGCCACTCACTCAAGAGTTCGCTGCGCAACAACACCGTTGATAGCATAATGATAAACGCCAGACCAAAAGCACTGATTTGGCTGATGGTAAAGGCTGGGTATTGTTTTAGTTGGCCCACGCCAAAGCGAACAGGCAAAGAGCCTCGCTTACCCAGCCAGACGCCAATCTTGAAAATAAACCAAGCAATCAAGCGAATCAGTAAGTAAGTCACCACCGCTACCGCTAATAAAATTCCCACCAGCAATAAGGAGTTGCTCTGCCACCACATCAGCAGCGCCATGACACCAATCGAGAGTAAATAAATAACCCAGCTCGACATGGCTCGTGGCAATAATTCTTTACGCAAAACACGCAGAGGCGGTACTTTCGCAATTTGTAAAAATGACGGCAAGGCGAAACCTAAAAGCACCACTAGACCACTCAAGCTACCAGTAATCACTGGTGCCAAACTGATACCCACCATTGGCTTCGGTAAGTAGTCGGAGAATTGATTAATGATCAACGATTGCAATCCTAAACCCAGCGCAAGGCCTAGGCCCGAACCTATCAAACCAATCATTAACAACTGCCACAAATATAGCTTGTGAACCTGACGAATCTGCATGCCTAAACAGCGGTAAATCGCCGAATAGTCAAAGTGACGCTGGCTGTAACGACCAGCAGCAACGGCAATCGCCACACCTGCTAGCACCACTGAAATTAAGCTCGCCAAACGCAAGAAAGTTTCTGCACGCTCTAGCGCTGCTTTTAATGCCGGCGTCCCTTCTTTACCACCGGTAATTTCTTGCGTCGGGTTCTTTTGTGATTTTAACCATTGGATGTAGGGTTCACGCGCCGCGGGCTCACCTGCGATAAACAATATGTGCTCTAAACGGCTTCCTTCTTGAACAATATTGGCTTTTTCGACGTCATCAATGTGTATCAACACTTTAGGCGCGACGTTAAACACTTCGCTGGCTTGTCCCGGTGCTGCGACGATCACGCCATCCACCGTTAGCTGTATCGAGCCAAAATCAATGGTATCGCCAACTTCAACGCCCAGCACACCAAGGATTCTTGGCTCAAGCCAAATAGTGCCCGCTTTGGGCTGCGCTTGCTGCACTACCCCCTGAGTAAACGGCTTTTCTGCAATTTCGATAGTCCCTTTTAACGGAAACTTCCCATCGAGCGCTCGCACACTCACTAATTGAAAATTGTCGTCGCTGGATAAAACCGTGGCGAAAGATTGTGATCTCGTAATCTCCAAACCATCGTTTCGACCACGCTCAATCCACGCATCATCAATAGGACGCGGTGACTCAAAGGTATAGTCGGCCCCTAGAAACTCACTGCTTTGTTCGCCCATCGCACGGTGTACACGATCAGTAATCGAACCAATCGCCACCATCGCCATCACAGCAATAGTCAGCGCGAACAGTAAAACTTTAACTTCGCCAGCTTTCCAGTCACGGCGAAAGGTTCTTAACGCCATATTCAACATGATTATTGCTCCGCAGTGGCAGCTTGAGTTGCTTCGGTTTGAGTAGCTACTGCATTATCAGCAACCACCTTGCCGCCCTCGAGGCGCACAATGCGCTGACAGCGTTCTGCTAAACGGTCATCATGCGTTACCAGAACCAAGGTTGTTCCTAGTTGCTTGTTTAAATCAAACAGCAGGTCACTGACTTTATTACCATTTTTTGTATCAAGGTTACCCGTTGGCTCATCCGCAAACAAAATCTTTGGCTCACTCGCAAAGGCTCTAGCGATAGCTACACGCTGCTGCTCACCACCTGACAGTTGGTTCGGATAATGCTGCAAACGATCTTTCAAGCCGACCTTTTCCAACAACTCTGTGGCACGTTCTTTCGCGCGGTCTTGCTCCTTTAGCTCGATCGGCAACATCACGTTTTCCAATGCACTCAAGCCCGGCAACAAGTGGAATGACTGAAACACAAAACCCACGTTTTGCGCACGAACCGCTGCTCGCTCGTCCTCGTCGAGTTGATGTAAAGGTTCGCCAGCCAAGTGAACTTCACCGCCACTCGGCAGGTCCAAACCCGCCAGTAACGATAGCAATGTCGACTTACCAGAACCCGAGACTCCAACAATCGCCACCGTATCTTGTTCATTTACGGTTAAACTAACGTCAGATAGAATGGTCAAATCTTGACCTTGTGAGTTAACAGTTTTCGTTAATTCTTGTGTTCGCAGCATAGTTTTGACAAACCTTGAGATTATTAATCGGATAATATGAATCAAAAAATGAGTAACAAATTTACCATGTTTAAACAGTTTATGGGCTGGATTTTGTTTCCAGTTGTTACAGCATTGACTTTAATGCTGTCCGTTCCAAGCCACGCAGAAACCACTGACCAAGGAAAAATCCTTGTCCTAGGCGACAGCCTAAGCTCCGGCTATAACTTCAGCCCCGATAAAACATGGGTAGCCCTATTAGACAAAAAGCTGAGTGAAGAAAACATCAATTATCAGGTTATCAACAGCAGCATTAGCGGCGACACCACCACTCAAGGCCTTCAAAGGCTGCCCAAATTACTTGAAGTTCACCAACCTGACATGGTGATTATCGAGCTTGGCGGCAACGACGGTATTCGCGGCTTCCCGCCAAACAGCATTAAAAGTAACCTCGATAAATTGGTCAAAATGTCCAAACAGTCCGGCGCTGACGTCCTACTTCTAGGGATCCGCATTTTCCCTAACTACGGCGAACGCTACGCCGACGCCTTCTTCAACAACTACCAAAAAGTCGCTGACAGCAATGAAGTCGCCCTAGTCCCCTTCTTCCTAGAAAACGTCGGAGGCAAAGACAACCTCATGCAAAAAGACGGCATCCACCCCAATGAAAAAGCACAACCCATTCTGCTCGACAACGTCTGGCCGAAAGTTCAGGAAGTGTTGAAGGCTGAGTAAAACCTTATAAGTAACTGAGTCCCGCTACCTAGTAGCGGGATGACAAAACTAAATTCATAGCACCAGTTACCCCATAATATTGAGCTGAAAAATAATTTAGACATAGCAAATCAAATCTTGGATGATTTGATTAGTGAAATTCAGGCCAAGGATGGACTGTATTTCACGGTGCGTTAAATGGATAAATTGTTACGAAGGTAGCCATTTATGGCCTCAATATTTGGGCGTGCTTCTCTTTAGTTACTTTCTCTTGCACGCACAAGAGAAAGTAACTCGCTGTAAGAGCAAAATCATCATTCAAAATGAATAAAGGATTAAAAACTCCAAGCAAACCCTAACATCGCCACCCATGGATCAATTTCAATATCCACCGTGGTGGCTGTTGCTCCATTGACGATAACATCAGCGTCAGTATCAATATCCACATACCAAACACCGGCATTAATAAACCAGTTATCACCAACTTTCCAATCAGCACCTAACTGCGCCGCTAGACCGACCGAATTATCCAGCGCTAACTCGACATCATCAGAACCTAGAGCTGTCTTGAGTTCTGGCGATGCTTCTTCGTCTAAAAACAAGGTGTAGTTAACGCCTAAACCAAAATACGGATTAAAAATGTCACCATCGACATCAGGGTAATATTGGAACGAAACCGTTGGCGGTAAATGCTTAACTGTTCCGATTGGCAAGCCCGATAAGCTCCCCGTCCCCTCCACATCATGCTCAAAAGGCAACGCCGCGAGTACTTCAAAGCCCCAACGATCGCTGAGCATCCAAGTGCCACTAAAGCCAAGTCCAGTCGCAGAGTCGACCGTGACTCCATCGTCTGTACCTAAAACATTAGAGCTTTCATCGTTCGGGCTTACATGTGCCGCTCCAACCCTTAGAATAAAATCACCTTCCTCGTGAGCTTGCGTTTGAATTGACCCCAGTGAAATGAATGTTCCTACAGCAACTACAGTGAGATTTTTTAAAGATTTGATCATTATTAGCTTCCTTTTATTGTTAAAATCTCATTAACAATAATCAGCTTTTTATTCAAAAAAGTTGAACTAGATCAAGGAATTATTGACTGGTCAGATATGCATTGAAATTTTTATTATTTGATCAAAAAAGGCTCCTTTTTGGAGCCTTTTTCACTGCAATTTTGACTTAAACTTAGCTAACTAAATTCGAAATTGCTTTATCAAAGCGAGCTAAGCCCTCTTCGATGTCTTTATCGGTGATCGTTGCCGCTGGTGCAAAACGTACAACATCAGCGCCAGCGACTAGGCACATAACGCCATTCGCCCAACCTGCTTCTAGGAACTGGCGTGCTTTACCTTTCCACTCATCAGACAAAACCGCGCCAAGCAACATACCTTTACCACGAACTTCTGAGAATACACCGTACTTCTCGCCAATCGCTTCAAGGCCACTTTTGATTTTAGCGCTTTGCTCTTTCACATGACTCATCATTTCTGGTGTGTTAATCGCTTCAAGTACCGCCAACGATACAGCACAACCCAGCGGGTTACCGCCATAGGTACTACCGTGAGTACCTGGCACAAAGCTCGCTGCGATCTTCGTCGTAGTGATCATGGCACCAATCGGGAAGCCACCACCCATTGATTTTGCTGTGGTTAAGATATCAGGAGTAACGCCCATACCCATGTATGCGTACAAGTCGCCTGTACGGCCAAAGCCTGTCTGAACTTCGTCGAATACTAGCAGTGCGTTGTGCTTGTCACACAATTCACGAACCTGCTTAACAAATTCAGGATCCGCAGGAATAATACCGCCTTCACCTTGAATCGGCTCCATCACAACGGCACATGTTTTGTCAGAGATTAACTCTTTGAACGCTTCGATGTTGTTGTATTCTGTGTGCAAAATACCGCCTGGAAGAGGCTCGAAACCTTCTGTATATTTTGGCTGGCCACCGACACATACCGTAAATAAAGTACGGCCGTGGAATGATTTTGAGAAGGAAATGATTTCACTTTTCTCTGGGCCATAGTTGTCATGCGCATAACGACGAGCCAACTTGAATGCAGCTTCGTTCGCTTCGCCGCCAGAGTTAGCAAAGAATACTTTGTCAGCAAAAGTCGCTTCGGTTAATTTATCCGCAAGCTCCAACGCTGGCTTATTCGTAAATACGTTACTTAAGTGCCAAATTTTGTCTGCTTGATCTTTTAGCGCTTTAACCATACCAGGGTGATTATGGCCTAGAATACTGACCGCAATACCGCCAGCGAAGTCTACATATTCGTTTCCATTCTGGTCCCATACACGAGAACCTTCTCCGCGCTCAGGAAGAATTTCTGACGGGTTGTAATTCGGAACCATGACCTCGTCGAAGGTCGCTCTAGTATAATTATCGGACATAAAAACACCTTATTGTTGTCTTAGCTGACGAACTCAGCATACATATTCACCAAAGATTAATCGCACATGATCCCTGTTTTCAACTCAAAATTCCAGCCTTCGCTGGAAAAATACCCATTTTTACTTCAGAATAACGCTTTTACTCAAGGGAACTTTTGTCTATCATCCCTTTCCCTGACTTTCAAATACTAATATTGCATAGTAAAACTTTAAGGACTTAGGTCGCATAGTATGGTAATTCGCCCCGCACAAAACATTGATTTAGAAGACATTCTGGAGTTAGCTGCCAGCGCAGGCACTGGGTTAACGACCCTGCCTAACAACCCTGAAACGATTTCAAACAGAATCTCGAACTCGCAGCAAGCGCTTTCACAAGAAATCAAGCAGCCCGGTTCTGAATGCTACTTTTTTGTGCTGGAAGATAGCGAAGATAATAAGGTTATCGGAACCAGCGCCTTAGTGTCTGCGGTAGGCTTGGACGATGCTTTTTTCAGTTACAAACTTAGCACCCAAGTGACCGCTAGCCCTGACTTAGGTATTTATAATCCCCATCAAATGCTCGTTCTAGGAAATGATTATACCGGAGCCACAGAAATCGCCACGTTATTCTTGGCGGAAGGTCATCGAGGCGGCACCAACGGTCACTTACTATCAAAGTCACGTTTTTTATTCCTCGCAGACCACCCTGAGCGCTTTTCTGAGAAAATTATCGCAGAAATGCGTGGCTACTCAGACGACAATGGCTTTTCACCGTTCTGGGAAGCTTTAGGTAAGAAGTTCTTCAAAATGGATTTTGCTAAAGCCGATGCCGTTCGCGGTCTTGGAAGTAATACCTTTATTTCTGAACTGATGCCGAAACACCCTATTTATGTGGATATGTTGCCGGAAGAAGCTCGCGCCGTTATCGGCCGAGTGCATGCTGACACAGCCCCTGCACTGTCGCTGTTAAAGAAAGAAGGCTTTACGCATCAGAACTACGTAGATGTCTTTGATGGTGGTCCTACGGTTGAAGTTCAGAGAAATGCCATCAGAACTATAGCAAACAGTCACATAGTCGAGCTGGTCGCTGGCGAGCCCACGGGCAACACCTTGCCAATCATGATTAGCAACCGTAAATTAAAAGACTATCGATGCATCGTGGCACAAAGCCGTCTTGACGGTGATCAATTAGTGATCCCTCAGTCATCGATAGATTCTCTTGGCTTAAATGCTGGTGACACAGTGAGAGCAGTCGAATTGTTCAACAAACGACGCACTCCAGTCTCAACTAAAACTCAATAAATTCAGGTTTATTAACATATGTTGCATAAAAACTTATTCATTAACAATCAATGGCTTGCTGGCGAAGGCAAGTCGTTCAAATCGATTAACCCAGCTGACGGCAGTACCGTTTGGGAATCCAACAGCGCAACACCTGATCAAGTCGGCGATGCTATTATGGCAGCGCAAAAAGCAGGCTGGGAATGGAGCCAGAAGACGCTTGATGAACGTATTGAGGTTATCAAAAAGTTTGAAAGCCTAGTTAGAGACAATAAAGAGAAGATTGCAGAAATCATTTCTCAAGAAACCGGCAAGCCATTCTGGGAAACACTAACTGAAGCTGGCGCCATGGCAGGTAAAATTGATATTTCAATCAAAGCCTACCACGAACGTACCGGCGTTAAAGAAACCGAAACAGCCACAGGCCAAACAGCAATCCGCCATAAGCCACACGGTGTTTTAGCCGTATTCGGCCCTTACAACTTCCCGGCACACTTGCCAAACGGCCACATAGTGCCAGCGTTAATCGCAGGTAACACCATTGTCTTTAAGCCAAGCGAACTGACTCCAGCCACAGCTGAGTTGACGATTCGTTTGTGGGAAGCTGCGGGCTTACCAGAAGGCGTAATTAACTTGGTTCAAGGTGAAGTTGAAACTGGTATTGCGTTGGCCAACCATCCACAGGTAGACGGCATCTTATTTACGGGTAGTGAAACCGTCGGCAAGATTTTGCACCAACAGCTTGGTGGCCAACCTGGCAAAGTATTAGCACTTGAAATGGGCGGCAACAACCCATTAATCGTTGGTGATATTAAAGATGTCAATGGCGCGGTTTACCATACTATTCAGTCAGCCTTTATTTCAGCAGGCCAACGTTGTACCTGTGCCCGTCGTTTGTTTGTACCAAACACCAAAGAAGGCGACATCTTCTTAGATAAACTGACTGACGCCACAGCCAACATTCGCGTGAGCCATTACAACGATGATGACCAACCGTTTATTGGGCCAGTAGTGTCAGAAAAAGCTGCTCTTGATTTGTTAGCGGCGCAAGACAAATTGCTCGCTAAAGGAGCTAAACCGTTAGTTAAAATGGAGCACTTAGAAAAAGGCACAGGTTTTGTTAACCCTGCTATCTTAGACGTTAGCAATGTTGAGCTTGAAGACGAAGAATACTTTGGCCCATTGCTACAAGTCATTCGTTATGACAACTTCGAAGACGCGATTGTTGAAGGTAACAATACACGCTTCGGTTTATCAGCAGGTTTATTAAGTGATGACAGAGCCCAATTCGACGAATTCTATACAAAAATTCGCGCGGGTATTGTCAACTGGAACAACCAAACGACTGGTGCCGCTGGCACAGCTCCGTTTGGCGGGGTAGGTAATTCAGGCAACCACAAGCCAAGCGCTTATTACGCAGCAGACTACTGTGCGTACCCGGTTGCGTCGATTGAGAACAATGCATGTTCTCTACCTGAAAACCTAACACCAGGGGTGAAATTGTAAATGAGCAAAAAAGCTTTTGAGTTTAATTTTGATGGCCTCGTCGGCCCAACGCACAACTATGCGGGTCTATCGCACGGTAATGTAGCCTCTACTGCGAACGCTAACCTCGTCGCTAAGCCTAAAGAAGCAGCAAAGCAAGGCCTTGCCAAAATGAAGGCATTGCACGACATGGGCTTAAAACAAGGTGTCTTAGCGCCTATGGAACGCCCTGACGTACATACTTTGCGTAAGCTCGGGTTTACCGGCAGTGACGCCCAAGTCATCATCAAAGCCTCAAAGCAAGCTCCAAAAGTATTAGCAGCGTGCAGCTCCGCATCCAGCATGTGGACTGCAAACGCCTGCACCATGGCGCCATCAAGCGATACAGGCGACGGTAAAGCACATTTCACACCGGCTAACTTAGCTAACAAATTCCACCGCTCAATTGAGCACGCCACGACGGGCCGTATTTTACAAGCGATGTTCAGCGACGATAAGCACTTCGCGCACCACCCTGCTCTACCGATGGGCGATCACTTTGGTGACGAAGGTGCAGCGAATCACACGCGTTTCGTCGATATCAACGCTGATAAAGGCTATGGAAAGAAAGGTTTGCATTTCTTTGTGTACGGCAAACATGCTTTTGATACCAGCAAGCCAGCGCCACACAAATATCCAGCACGTCAAAGCTTTGAAGCATCACAAGCAGTATCACGCTTACATCAACTCGACATGGACAACACGGTATTTGCACAGCAAAACCCGCATGTCATTGATAAAGGCGTTTTCCACAATGATGTTATCGCTGTGGGCAATGGCAATGTTTTGTTTGCTCACCAAAAAGCATTCTTAAACCAAATGCAGGTTTACACCGATCTTGAGCAAGCCTTTGACGGCGAAGAGTTCCACGTGGTGGAAGTTGGTTCTAACGACGTGCCAGTAGAAGACGCGGTAAAGTCCTACTTATTCAATAGTCAGCTAGTGACTATGGATAATGGCGATATGGTAATTATCGCGCCAGGTGAATGTGAAACCACACCATCGGTCAAAGAGTACTTAGACTGGTTAGTTGAGCAAGACACGCCGATTAAAGAAGTTAAAATCTTTGACGTTAAACAATCAATGCAAAATGGCGGCGGTCCAGCATGTTTGCGTCAACGTGTCGTTCTGAATGAGACGGAAGTCGACGCCATGAACCAAAATGTTCTGATGTCAGACGATCTCTTCGCTCAGCTCAACACTTGGGTCGACAAGCATTATCGTGAAACCCTAGAAGAAGATGACTTAGCCGATCCAAGTTTATTAACAGAGTCACGCACAGCGCTTGACGACTTAACACAAATTTTAAACCTTGGTTCCGTCTATCCATTCCAGCTCGATTAATGATTTGAGCCTATTAAAAAGCCCGCCTCACTTTACCGTTAGGCGGGCTTTTTTGTACCTCGAAGTTTTATTTGCTTAAGTCTTTCGTGTCCAAAGCAAACTTCATTTTATATTTCATGCTTTTTTTGCCGTAATCTTTTTCAGCAAAAGTCCACTGCTTAATCGCATCAATCGCGTCTTTATTAAATAAACCGTTATCACTAGACTCAGTAACGCGGATATTGGTCGCTTTCCCGCTGTCGTTGATATCAAACTTTAGATTTACATAGCCCTCAATATTTTGTTCTAACGCAGCTTGAGGATACTCAGGACTCGGCTGATGTATTGGCTTAACAGGAGGTTGAGGTGGTTTAGGCCCTACCACAGAACGCTCTTTGAACACACGCGTAGCCATATCAGGTTTTGGTGGAGCTGGTGGTTTAGGAATAGCTTTCACTTTTTCCTCAAAGAAAGCTTTCTCTTCAGCTGTCATGTCTCTTTCTTTGCCGTCGACCTTAACTCGATAATCACCGTCGGCTTTGATATAAGTTTTACCGCTGTCATCGACCAACTTAATCACATGACTTGAGTGGCTATCAGATTCAAACACTTTTCCATCAACAACAATCCTACGATGCTTATCACCACCTGGGGCTTTACTCACTCGCTTTAGTCGCTTTTCTCGAATATCGACCTTAGCGCGCTCTAAATCCTTTCGCGCACGTTCAATATCAACGCGAACAAACTCTCTATCGCGAGCCATTTCTTCGCGAGCACGGTGCAAGTCTTCTTTAATCTGGTGCATCTGCTCTTTAGTCAAGTTCCCTTTTTCGAACTCTAGCTCTATCTCTTCTTGAGCCTCAGCAATAGCGTCATGAGCGCTTTCCATTTCCACCTGAGCCATTTCGATTTCTTCAGCATGTAACTCCAGTTCTTTATGAGCCTCTTCGATTTCTTTTTCAATCAGAATTAACTCTTCTTCGGATAGCGCTAACTGTTCCATCGCTTCCTCATGTTTACGCTCGAACTCTGCACGTTCCGCCTCCGTCATTTCGCGGCGCTTGCCATTTTCCTCGACGTAAAACTTTCCGTTTTCCTGAATATAAACACCACTATCATCTTGATACTCAACGACGATCTTTTCGTTGTTCTTATCATCAACTAGGATGTTTTCTGAAACAATAATGCGTTCTTCTTTAATCTCCTTATTCGCCGCGTAAACAGCACAGCAACTAAGCACTAAGCCAGCGCCGAGTGTTAAAGCAGCCTTACCTCTACGGTTAATGGGTTTAGTAATATTCATAATACGCTCCTCAAGTTGGTTAAAAACCTTCCATGAGCAAAGCAAACTTACAGAGTGAGTGGCAGAAACTGTTGAAAGCAGCGCATGACCATAATCCTTAGTACGTGACTGGCTGGTTTTATTCAGCACTAAATAATCACAGAATAGCTCTTGGTCATGACGAAAATCTTTTCGAGCAATATAAATCAATGGATTGAACCAACCGACACACACCAACACGTCCCAAAGTAAATTCAACCATAAGTGCTTTTGCTTAATGTGCTGTTCTTCATGCTCAATAATTAACTGAACCTGCTTCATCGAAAGCTTTTCAGCAACGTGGATGGGGAAGTAAATGGTCGGTTTGATAAAGCCGTATACCGCTGGCGACATATCCTTATGATCTACTGCGACAACACGGTATTGACGCGAAGCGAACATGTCAGCTCCAGGTAGCTGGCTCAACGGTCGTTGAATATTCTTTAAATCTTTGCGTAATTCCACATGCTGAATAATCAGTCTCAGCAATAGCAAGGTTGTACCTGAAAGCCATAAAGCTCCCAGCCACCAATAATTCTGTAGGGTTTCCACCGGTTTAATGATCATGGCGCTGACAGCCTGTCCAATATAACTGGAGCTAGCGGTACTGAACTCTATTGACGCGATAATTTTAGCGACAAGAAACCCAACAGGGATGGCTAACCAAAGTAAGTAAGAATTATAACTTTTGGTTGTTTTACGTATAAAGAAACGGACCAGTAAAACCGTTAATACGACCACACTCAGGTCGAGATTAAACTGCCAAAAAGCATCTAACCAGCCGTTAAATTTTAGTTCACTCAACATTGCCGCTCTCCTTGTCACTCTTATTGTCGTCAAGCAAACCTTTTAAATAATCCAATTCGTTCTGCGACAACTGCTTGTTTTCGACAAACGTTGCCAGTAATTCTTTCATGTTGCCTTTAAAGACTTTATCTAAGAAACCTTCGCTTTCGTCGGCTAAGAACTCTTCTCGCTCTATGGCGGGAGAGTACAAATAACGACGCCCGTCTTTCTCAAAAGATACTACACCTTTCTTTACTAAACGATTAAGAAAGGTTTTTACGGTTTTTTCACTCCACTCTTGCGACTGGAGTTTTTCTACAACTTCAACACTGGACAATGGAGATTCCTGCCACAGAACATCCATCACACTTTTTTCTGCTTCACTCACTCTGATCGTCATACTCGACTCATTTCAGCTTTAAGTAGTTCTAAGTTTCGTTAAGTTAATTGATTACAAATGTAATCCAAAGTTAAAGATTACACCTGTAATCCTTATTATGCAAGTATATATTTGCAGTTTTTTGTGCAATGACTTAGAGTTCATGAAATCTTCAATAAACGACTAAAACAATGAACTTAAGCGTTAAAATTCTAATATTCATGGTTCTTGGGGCCATCGTTGGGGTGCTTTTCCTGCAGTTTGGTGATTATCAGTGTGCCAAAGATCTAGCAGAAGCAGAATGTCAGCTCATTCAAGAAAAGAGCTGGGCCTACACCTATTTTGTCGAGGGTTTGTTCAATATTGGCGGTAGCCTTTTCATTAACGCCTTGAAAATGCTGATGGTTCCATTGGTTTTAGTGTCGCTGGTTTGCGGGGTTTGCTCACTGGCTGATCCGTCTAAATTAGGTCGTTTAAGTTTAAAGTCAATTGGCCTGTACCTTCTCACTACCGCAATTGCGCTTACTCTAGCGTTAACGTTAGCTTCCATTTTCCAGCCTGGAGTCGGTATGCCGGTCGGTGAAGCCAGCTTTGATGCGAGCGATAAGCCGCCTTTGTCTGACGTTATCATCAATATTGTACCAACCAACCCTTTCGAGGCCATGGTTAGCGCTAATATGCTACAAATCATCGTCTTTGCGATATTAGTCGGTTTAGCCATTACCCTATCTGGCGAGCAAGGAAAGCGAATTGGTAACTGGTTTGAAGACGCTAACAAAGTAGTGATGGAATTGGTCAACATCATCATGCGATTCGCACCATACGGTGTTTTCTTTTTAATCGCTAAAACCTTTGCCACCTTCCCGTTCTCGGACTTGGTTGGCTCATTGGGCAGCTACTTTATTCTTGTCATCGTTGGGTTATTACTCCATGCCTTGCTGACCTACAGCGTACTGATCACACTGTTTACGCGCTTGAATCCGATTAAATTCTTCAAAGGCATGTGGCCAGCGATGTTAACAGCCTTCGGTACTTCAAGCAGTAACGCAACGCTTCCAGTAACCATGCGCTGCGCAGAGACGAACCTTGGCGTTCATAAAAACACCTTCTCGTTCACCTTACCGCTAGGCGCCACTATCAACATGGATGGCACGGCAATCATGCAGGGTATTGCCACGCTCTTCATTGCGCAGGCTTACAGCGTTGACCTCAGCATGGCGCAACTGTTAACGGTTGTACTCACGGCAACCCTAGCCTCTATCGGTACCGCAGGTGTTCCGAGCGTTGGCTTGATTCTTCTTGCTGGTGTTCTGACACAGGTGAACTTACCAGTAGAAGCTATCGGTATGATTCTTGGTATCGATCGTTTACTGGATATGACGAGAACCGCTGTCAATATTACGGGCGACGCCGCGGTGACCACTATCGTCGCTAAGTCAGAAGACGAGATAGACCTTGAGACGTTTAACGATACCAATAACCGCAGTAACTTCGACGATTAACTCTTATCTTTAAAGTTAAAGGGCAGAACTAACTGCCCTTTAACACCATGGCTACTGTAACTAGAAACTAGCCATAAACAAATTACCCATAAACAAACGTTACAGTTCCAATATCTTCTAAGTTTTTACAATGGCTTTTTAAGTCAGCTGGTGTAATAAAGTCAGCTTGATACTTTTTCGCCAGCGCAAATCGTTTCTCCGCAGAATCCCAGTCTTCAGGCTTTAAACCTAATGCCTTAGCGTTCATGGTAAAGAACAGATCTAAGAAGCTATCGCTGACACTGACCAGCTCCCCAAATAGGTGATTATGTTCATCCATGTTTAGCAATTTAGACTCGTCATCATACGATTCGATAAGCAACTTGATGTCTTCTGATGTAGGTTCAGAAATATCTTCTGTCTGAAGTGTCGTCACTGGCTTTGAAGCCAGTTTGCTGTTTGTCAGGCAGTAATCGATTAGAGTGGTTTCTTGTGCTAATGACTTTGCCTGCAAATTTCCTCCCTCAACCTCTAAAGCATATTGCTCGCCAGCTTCTTCAAAACAAGTCGCTACAAACTGCGAACAAATAAAGTAACGGGTACCGGCTTTATGAGTATGCTTATCGATGTACACTACGGCTTTCTTTAGGAAATAGAGTAATGTTCTATGGTAGAGATCATTGTCCGTCATTTTTTTGAAGAGCAACAAAAATCCAACCATTGCTAGCAGTTCCCAGTCATAGGCTGTGGACTCACCCTCATATTTTTTGGCGATATCTAAAACAGGCGATAGAGGTTGATCCGTTGTTGGCCTTCTAACATACCATAGTACAGGCTCTCCGCCCTGGTGTGTCATGGTGTGTCGCTCTATCCCCTTCAAGCCATCATCAATCAAGTAATGAACGTCATCAACCTTACCTAAATATAAAGCTCCATGCGTCACGTCCGAGTCCGTCAGCCACATAATAGCTTTGTCCAATGCCAAATGTAACGACATGTCTTTCCAGCCCTTGGGGCCCTGCATGACGAGAACGTCACCATCAACTAAATCGTTTAACGTTATTATTTTATTATCCGCGGTCATTATTATCTCCTTCAGTTTTATGAGCCTACATCATAAAGGCGGCAAGCTTTAAAGCCTATCACCCGAAAGAAGGATATGTTCAAACCTAAAGAAGTGTTTAGACAGCGATACCGGCTCGCTTAAGGCTAGCTAAATAATCATGCATCAATTCAGCAGGAACGATCTTACTCGCTACCCCCAGGCTCGCCTGAATAATCTGAGGAGTAATATTTAGGCGTTGAATGTCGGTAAGACAGGTTGATAAGCTCAATTGATCTTGCTCAATTTCAGCAATACTGATCAAGTTAAGGAGTAACGGGACTTTCGGTGAATCTTGATACATCAGCGCACGATGTGCGGCTTGCTTGCTGTTCTCATAATCTTTTGCACAGTAATAGAGAAGTGATAAAGCACCGTAACACAAGCCATCTGCCTCACTTCGAGGAAATTTACGCAGCATCTCATGATAAAGTTCAATGCCTTCTTGTGTATTTCCCTCTAGGGCGAGAACTTGCCCGAGAAAATGCATAGCTTTATATTGACAAGGGTTTGCCTCCAGAGAAGCACGCAAGTGTTTTTTTGCTAATTCCAGATCTGAGCTAAGCATCGCAAAGTAAGCAAAAGATAGCTGTGACCATGAGCTATCTGGGTTTATAGAAAAAGCTGTTTTGGATGATGCAGCCAACTCCATTAGCACATCCTTTTCGTTTTTCGCTTGGCCGAGAGTCACCATTCGATAGAGAAGCGACGACTTAATTGCATAAGGAAGGTGCCAGTTAGGACACTGCTCAATCAACAGTTGGCATAAAGCTAATGCTTTGTCCTGCTTATCAAAGCTTATCGATTCACTCAAAGCTAGCGCTTTTAGCAATAACTCTGATGGGCTAGCGTGCGAATCCTCAATACCCTCAACAAAATGCATCAACATCTGCCGATAACATTGTACGACCGTTTGCACTAAGCCGTCTGTATTGCCTTCAGCACTTTCATGTTCTTTCTTCTCTAACTGTCTTTGCGTACTACTCGCCTCGAATAAAACCACTTGCACCTTCGACTGATCGGCGGCACTGGCTTGAATCTTAACGCGATAGTCAGGTGACAACACTTGGCTTGAGTCTTGCTGAAAGTCTTTAGAAGGATTTGTGATGACTCCAATCGCTTCATAAGCATTCAGTAACTGTACAAAGTTTTCTGAAAATTGATTAAGTTGTGACGACGAACTTTCGACACAAAGCTCGACGAGAATACGCTCAGGAGAGGTGTCGTTCGACGAAGTTACTGCGGTTTCTGGCTGGTGACCTAGGTGTTGTTGAAAGAATACGGATGCTTCAGTACGGTTTGAAACGTTTAATCGCTCTAAAATCGTAGCAATATGAGTCTTTACTGTGTTGGGTGATATGGAAAGTAGTTGTGCAATATCACCGTTCGAGCAGCCTTTACTGACGAGCTCTAAGATTTCCTGTTGCCGACTGGTGAGATCGGACTGTTCCTGAGTTTTAGTCCCCATAAATCCATTATCCTTTCTTATTTATGGGGACATTATAACAAGATTTATATTAAATACTGCTGATAAAAAGCCAATTCGGCTTCAAAGGCCCGGATTATCGTCTCTGGCTTTCTAAACCCATGGCCCTCACCGTCAAAAGTAATGTATTCGTACGGTAACCCTTTGTTTTCTAAAGCGTTAACCATAGCTTGCGCTTGATTCGGTGGCACCACTTTATCCTCCAATCCTTGCAAAATTAAGATAGGACAGGATAGTTTCTCCGTATGATTGACAGGAGATCGCTCATGGTAAATCTCAGCCTTCTCAGGATAAGGGCCAACAACACTATCAAGATAACGAATCTCAAACTTGTGGCTATCTTGCGATAAAGACACTAAATCCGCCACGCCATAACGACTCATGCCGGCTTTAAAAGCATCATGGAAGGTTAGAGCACACAAAGTCGTGTAGCCGCCCGCAGAGCCTCCACGAATCGCCATTCGATCACCATCAATCAAGTCCTGCTCAGCTAAATACTGTCCCATAGCAATGCAGTCATCAACATCAACCAGCCCCCATTGCCCTTTCAGCTTGTCACGGTAGGCTCGACCGTAGCCTGTACTGCCTCGATAGTTAACGTCGGCTACAGCGAAGCCGCGGCTAGTCCAAAACTGCACTTTAGAGTCAAAGCCGCTATCTGCCATGGCTGTAGGGCCACCATGGCTCATGACGATGAGGGGCGGACGTTCACCCTCAGGTCCTTGAAACTGACTATTGATTGGTGGATAAAAGAATCCATGTGCTTTATCACCACCAGAGGTTGGGAAACTAACGTGTTTGGCTTTCGATATATCGTCATCACGAGTATTTTGTTCAAGCTCTGACAAGACTCTGCGGTCAATAATCTGATAACGATCACCGAGCGTAAGCTGGATTACTGATTCGGGCTGTGTCGGGTTAGCTGCTAAAAAGTAAACCCGAATATCATTTTGGTTTGAGCTAACCACCATCTGCCCACTAAACGCCGTCCATTCATCAGTCAGCAATGTGATACGTTTAGTGTCCAAATCGATAAGGTATAACGCTTGATTGCCCTCCTGTGTGCCAATCGCTAATAAGGTTTTCTCATCCAACTGTTGCCATACGCGACAACCAAAGATCCATTGTGGCAACGCGAATTCTATATGTTCAGGCTCATGCAACACATCGGATGCACCCTCCTGGTACAGATGCCACCAGCCGTCATAATCGGCAGCATAAAGCAGCTCATTTTGCTGCGTCCAGTCGGGTTGATAGGCTGAAAGCTTACCTTGCCTCACCACAGCTTTAGGGTTCTTGATCTGCCCATTCGTGATATCCGCAGTCCAAACCTCTGTTTCATCCCAAGGCATGTTGGGGTGATTCCAGCACAACCAGCTTAAGCGCTTTCCATCAGGACTGATTCTGGGGTTAGAGTAGAAGTCATAACCTTCAGCAACGATCTCGATAGTCTGTGATCCATCAAGAGCAATTTTTACTAACTCATTGAGCACCTCATCTGACTCGTGACGCTCACGAACACAAATCGTGAACTCTGATGCTGAGTCAATTGTGCCGTCGTTATAACGCCAGCTTCTTTTACTGGGTGGCTCAGGCGTTAATGCTAAAACTTCTAAAGTCTTCAAATCTTGGCGATACAATTGTTGATGCTCATCATCAACAAATAGTAGATAGTCTTGATTCAGCCAAAAATCGCCGCCTCCATACTCATGAACCCGGGTTCTGACGTTATAACCGTCAGGGGTGATATCTTTTCGCTCACCATCTTTATACCGAACAATCACTCCCCTTCCCTGTTCTTCTGGCCGTCCCTCTAACCAATACAATGCTTCCGTGGTTGCTTGGATTTGGCCAAGTCGGGTTGACTTGCTGGCTAACTGTTCAGCGCTAATTGAAGAATCCCACAAGCCATAAGCTTTTACTGTTTTCTGTTGTTCAGTCATACACTCTATCGGTTAATTAATGTGAATTTCATATAAAACTTCATCGAGGCGGCTTAGCTCGAGCTCACGCCACCTAGGATGTGAATCCAATATACTGATACGATCAAGTTCTTGGATGGATGCCTGAGGAAATAGCTGTTGAAGTTCTTGTTTCGACACAAAGAAAGGTGGCCCAGACATTTCCTCGATGTCATAGTCCATAGTAACAAGCAGTATGTTGCCACCTGGCGATAAAAAGCTGGCTAGATGTTGAGCATATGAAGGCCTTAAGTCATCGGGAAGTGCGACCAAAGCTGCACGATCAAAAATGATTGCAAACTCACCTAAATCTTCCTTTGACAGCTCAAAGAAATCACCACACCACACATCAATACGTTCAGAACGGTATCGTGTTGATGTGCCAGACTTTATCACTTGAGGTTGTATACCACTATCACTAAAAAATGACTCGACAGCTACCGGGTTAAATTCAACACCGATGGCTGAAACGCCCTGCTGAGCTAAGAAGTTAAGGTCTTGGGTCTTACCACAAAGTGGTAGTAGCGCTCGAGAATGCTGGGCAACGTGCCGAGAAAAATAATTGACTAAGAAATGATGGGGAGCCGTTAAGTGGAACGGTTGCGTTGGACGTGCCCAGCAGTTATCCCAAAAATCGTAATCCATAGCTCCCCGTTTTCAATAATTACTTAAATAGATCTTGTCTTGAAGAGCGATGAATCAGCTTAGTAATCAGCTTTTCGACACCGCGCGTCAAGCTAACCGATAAGCGCTCACTGATGGGCTTCTTAATGGTGTACTTAACTGCGTATACGTCTTTCTCTTCCAAAGCCTTCACAATTAAATCATCACTGGTTCCTAGGTCATCTACTAAGCCCAACTCTTTGGCTTTAGTACCATACCAATGCTCACCAGTAGCCACTTTTTCCAGATCAAGCTCAGGACGATTCTGATTAATAAACGACTTAAATAGCTGGTGCGTTTCTTCAAGGTCTTCTTTAAATTTATCACGGCCATGTGAAGTGTTTTCGCCAAACATGGTCAAAGTACGCTTAAAGTCACCCGCCGTATGCTGCTCATAATCCACGTAGGATTTTTTCAACAAACGGTTAAAGTTCGGAAGTTCAGCGACCACTCCAATAGAGCCGATTACTGCAAATGGTGCTGCAGTAATCGTATCGCCAACACACGCCATCATGTAGCCGCCACTCGCCGCCACTTCGTCAACAGCAATCGTTAGCTTATGTCCAGCTTGTCGAATACGCTGCAATTGCGATGCCGCAAGACCATACGAATGTACCATGCCCCCGGGACTTTTCAGGCGTAACATGACTTCATCGCCTTTGTTGGCGGCGGATAGAATCGCAGTGATTTCTTCGCGCATTGACTCGACGTCACTGGCCTCTACATCACCATCAAACTCAATCACATACACTCGAAGCTTGTCATCAGCTTCTGATGACTCACCACCATCACCCTCAGACTCTTGCTTTCCAGCTTTCTTTTGTGCTTTTAACTGCTGCTTTTCTTGTTTATCCTTTTTCTTATCTTCTTGCTTTTCATGTTTTAAAGCCTGCTTATACTGATGCTTCGACATGACTTCGTTTTTAATGGTCTGGCTATTATCCTTAATCGTCTCACCCAGATTGGTAACTTTAATCTCGCCCCTAGTTACCGCTTGCTGGCGATGGCCAGCGTTGATGATCATGGCTAATATCACCATGATACCTACAATAATGGTCGCGGTTTTTAACAAAAATAAGCCGTACTCAGTGATGAACTCTATCATAATAACCTTTAATTAATGCTTGTCGGTTACTCCGTGCGACACGACTAAGCTTTAGCGTAAACAGTGATTTTACTGT
Organism: Kangiella taiwanensis; assembly: GCF_020005165.1. GTDB lineage: Bacteria > Pseudomonadota > Gammaproteobacteria > Enterobacterales > Kangiellaceae > Kangiella > Kangiella taiwanensis. The sequence continues at coordinate 1,016,479 of NZ_JAHCLT010000001.1, read as the reverse complement.
AATTTGCTACAAATTGGATCAGAAACAATCACCCACAAAAAAGCCCTCACGAGGAGGGCTTTTCATCCTAATGGATAAGTCCTTACGGTTCAATCAAAGAAGGATCCGTAATTTCAATCAAAGTACCGCCAGAAGCGATAAACTTAGCCGTCGCATTCTGGATTAGTGTGGTCTGATCTAGGAACTGAGTTGCACCGCCAGGGCCAGCTGGCGTCAATGGCGTTGCGTGAGTACCTGTTGAAACCTTAATAGAACCACGGGCTTGCATTGCAGTATCCGTAACAACTGGCAAGCCGTACAGTGCTGCATGTGGCGTGTTACCTGCCAGTGGCGCGCCATCTACAAGGTTTGGTACTACCGTGTCGCCTTGAACCTGAATGCCTAGCGTTGGCTTATTGTTAGCAATCGCTATCGCTGCATAGTTTACTGGGTCAGCTGAATCAACCACCGTTTGCGCTGCAAACATAAATGGTGCCAATACTTCAGTAGCAAATGCAGGATCATCAACGGCGATGCCTGTTGACGCTGATAAACCACCACGAATCACAGGACCAAAGGTTGGTGACCCGTTAAGAAGTTGTGCAATACTGCCTGAAGTAGTCGCTAATACGCCCTGCTTCACGTTGGCAGACAAAGCCATGTAGTCTGAACCAACAATTCCGCCTAGTGAATGACCGAAGAAACTAATGTTATCAGGGTCAAAGTCAGGCGTCGTGTCACCATCAACGTCCATATTGCCAATTTCAGCTTCTAGAGCCAATAGGTCTAGAGCACCTTGACGCACGTTGTCACGCGAGACTAATAGATTTTGTAAGTTAATAAAGTGAGCACCTGAATCATCAGCCATGCCGTCTTGGCCTGGTTGAGTTGGGCTTGAGTCATTGACTACGTAATCTACGCCAAAAGTACGTTCACGCACACCACCTGGCGCATAATCTTCGAAAATACCAATTAAACCACCGCTCGCTTGCTGTAGGCCTAAGTGAACTTGATTATCAGCAGCGATGCCGTGCAATGGTAAATCCATTGAAACGACTGCAGTACAAGCGCTCGCCATAGTATCAGCGATACCTAACATGGCGGTACGGTCACTAGTAATACCGTGCTGGAAAATCATTACAGGGTAAGGCTTAGGACACTGTGGGTTCTTAGGTAAAGAAACCAGTAGTGGAACCGTCTCATCACCAGTTTTCTGTGGTAGAGGGTTAGCGTAGGTAATATTTCCACCAGCGAATGGATTCGCCATCATGCCGCCCTGACCATCTGGTACCATGTCCGCGCCGACCCACTGAGCATTCAATGGTGCAGTAGGGTTAGCCATTGATGGTGCTGACAATAAATAAGGTAATGAGAACTCGCCCTTATAGAGGTTTGCTGCTCCAATACCAGTAAATGGTGTGGTGTCAGTCATTAAGCTTGAGAAGCTTGATGCGCCAGCTGTAGCCAAAGGCGAATCGACATAAACCGTTTTAGACGCAACTAAAGAGTCCGCCACTGATTGGACTGTAAATTGATAAGCAAGAACTACGTCTTCACGCACAACACCTGAACTTTCCGCAGCGGCCAACATCGCGTTGACTAACTGGCGAACCGGCTCTAGGCCTGCTGTGGCCGAACCTTCTGGAATTGGGTCAGTTGATTTAGCAATCGAAAACTGAGTATCAGAAATTATCGCGTTCCCGTTAACATCAGTAACACCATTCGTAACCACGACCATATAGCTTGCTTGAGGTTCTAGTGGTGCTAGAGGCACAACGCCAATAGCAGCTGGACCATTCGGCACTGCCACAAACTCTGTACCAGCAGTTAGCTCAGCTTCAACGCCTGTCACAGGGCCTGTTGGACCAGGAATACCTGGAGCAACTTCTCCGCGAGCAGTCGTTACCTTGAAAACACGAACGTTTTGACCTGGAGCGATAGAACTACCATCGATCGCACCGCGAAACTCTATGTTAAATGGTGCGTGTGTAGACCAACCGTCAAGACCGCTGACAGCATTCTGCGGATCAGACATATCTGTAGGATCATCGGTCGGGATGTTCAAAGTTAAGTCCGCAGAACCGCTGAATAATAAGTCGTTAGGAACTGGAATTTCACCATCCCCAGGAGCATAAACTGGAGCAATAAATTTTGTACTACCGCCACCTGAACCCGGTACTTTTGGTTCTGCAGGCCCATCACTACACGCAGTCAGCACAAGGCTACTGATTAGCGCGACTCCGTAAAATGCTTTTTTCATTTCTAACTCCCGTTTTGGTGAAACGTTTTATACGGTTTTAGTAACCGATAGTTATGTTTATATAAAAAACTGTTCTAATTCAGAAAATTAATCTAATCCTACTCTGTAAAGCCCCCTATTGGCAAGTGGACTTACCAGATGAAAGTTAGCCAATTTCGCTAAAGGATGTCATCTCACCTTTGGCTTTATTCCACAGCTCTCCGCTTTGATGTCCGTATTCCCAAAGAATCTCTACCGCCTTGTCGGCATCTTGTTCTTTAATTGCAGCTTCTAACTGGCGGTAATAATTATGAGCTAGTCGGCGTGTTTGCTCCCAACCGAAATAAAAACGTCCAATTTTGTAATACACAGACTCAAAACCGTTAAGCAATAAGGTATAAATAGGATTGCCTGACGCTCGTGTCGCCGAGTGATGGAAGTGCCAATCAAAATCAATGTAGGCCTCAGCGGTATTCGCCACACTATCAAGGCCCGACAGCACTTCGAGTAACAACTCAGGATTATTTTTTACGGAATCTCGTAAGAAGATGCTCGCAATTGAGGTTCGTGCACGTAGTAAGTTATCTGCTAATGTCATCGAGCCTGCGTCATCTAAAGTAACCAAGGTATCGAGTACATTAAGTGTTGCAGACTGCCAGATATCATTAACCTTCGTTGGCTTGCCGTGCTGAATAGTCAGCCAACCATCGCGCGCCAAGCGTTGTAACACTTCGCGCAGGGTAGTCCTCGTGACCCCTATAATTTCTGCCAGCTCTCTCTCTGCCGGTAAAATAGAGCCTGCTGGAAACTTGCCATTCCAAATAGACTCAACGATATATTGCTCAGCAAATGCTGCTGGCGTTAGTGCTTTAGCTGTAGAAGCCATCAGCGATCCCCGCTTGTATTAATATTGAAATAACTGGTAAGAGGACATCTCTCACCTTGTTTGTAGCATATAGTGTGGAGCTTTTCCAGCGGCAACAAGGTGCTACCGCGATTCTCAGAGCTGGTGGCAACTTTGTAGTACCAAGCTCCTAAATGTAATTATCAGTATACAATCGCAGTAAAATACCCTAAAAGCCAATAAAGATAAACCTTATTACTATAACCACAGATTAAACCTAGAGGTCTAACTTAGGTATATTCACCACTTTTTAAAAACTCGATATCTCTATTGCCCCTTGAATCTTAACGCCCTTAAACTTTCATTAACTAAACATTAACCCAGAATGCTAGCCAAAGCAGGCGACTATACATAGACTTAAGCTGTGCTTTTAAAGCCACAATAAGATTAAAACAATTTGAAAACATAACCTACTCGAAGGAGATCTAGAATGAAATCATTACTTGCGGCAGTTATTGCTTTATTCATTGGCATTGGTTATTCATCAGTGAGCAACATAACGAGTGACACAACTTCAGCAACAAATCTGATGTCGTTTCAAGCAGATGAGCCGCCAGCGACAGGCAACGATAGTGAAGACACCTCAGAGCGTGGCTTGATGTGCCGCTTATTCGGTTACTTCTGTTAAGCTACTGGCCATTGGTAGAAAGCCTTGAAATCGAATCTTCAAGGCTTTAATCGTACTAACGATGACTGCGCTTGAGTGTTACGCTGATAGAGCAACTTATCAGCTTGATGGGAAATGGAAATGAGCCAAGGTGAGCCGTAATAACGCTGAATGAACTCGCGTTTTTGGGTCTGTAGGTCATACCGATAAATTGCCATCTTAGGGAATTTATCGGATAAATAATACAAATCACCCTCTCTCAAATAAATGCTGTTGCTACTAAAAACATCAATATTATCAACAACTAAAACTTCCTGCTTAGAGTCGTAACGTTGATACCACAATCCTTTAGCATGGTATTTCAGATAAAAAATTCCCTGTTGTTCTGGCGACTCAAAAGCTCCATAACCACCTTTTTGAGTCAATCTTTCAACTTCAGCGGTCCCCGAAAGTGGCGTACGATAGATTTGCCAGTCGCCATCTCTATCCGATGAAAACAATACCTGCTTTCCGTCAGCAGTCCAGGACTCGCCTTCTACAGACTCGCCAGCACGAGCTTCATACACAGCAGTTAGCAAAGGCTCCTTATCCTCAATATTGAGAACATACAGTGTTCGGTTGTGCATAAATAACAACGCCTGATCCGAAGGAGACCAGCGCAAGCGGCGAATATCAAAATTGCTTTCGAATTGAGTCAGCTGTCTTTCTCTACCATCGGTACTTTTAAGCCAAACTTGGGCCTCCCCCGTTCTTCTGGAAACGAAAGCAATTCGGTCTGACGTGTTGGCATATTCAGCATAATTATCAATTGAGCTCGAAGAGATAACGGTTAGTGCTTTTTGAGACTCATTAAGTTCGCGCCCGAGCGCTTCTGCCACAATATCCACGACCTTGCGCCCTGTCACCACAACTAACTCCTTATTGACCGGTGAGTAGGTCGGGAATGTTATGGCGTCTACGCTTTTAGCAATATTCTTCTCGATTTTTATCGACAAATCATAAGCGTCGATTTCTTTAGAGTTACGGTTGTAAATCAATGAACGGCCATCATTTGACCAATCAAAGTATCGATTCCAGCCGACAAGTTTGCGTTCCGTTTCACTGGTTAACGTGCCTAGCTCCATCACATCGATGTGGCTATCACGCCAATTCACATCTCTTTGGATAGCCAGACGCTGATTGTCAGGAGATAGCTTAATACTCAAGGCTCCCCGGCTTTCTCCTTGAGTATAATTTGTCAGCTGCTCTGTTTTTCCCGTCTGAATCGTCAACCTAAACACTTGTAACGGTGACACTTTCGTTTCTGCGCTGGTATAGAACACATGCTTATCATCACCTGACCAAGCTAAGTCGTTATGCTGAAGCACGCCCGAACATTGCGTCAAAGTTCCTTCAGAAAAGTTGCTGGCTTGGGCAAAATCGTCCACAACGGGTACATTCACAACGTCTATCAAACAACGCTGATTATCGTATCGTATTAAGGCCAATTGTTGGCCATTAGGCAACCAAGTTGGGCTGAGCTCATCCGTTAAGTCATCAGTAATCTGGTACATGCGACCATCAATTAATGACTCGACATAAATATCCCAGCTTCCTCCAGTTTTTTCTTGGTAGCTAAAAGCCACATAATTACCATTGGGAGAAAAGCTAGGATCGCGAATTGTTCCTTCTAACGTGATAAGCGGAGTGGCCCGATAAAAGCTGGTCATTGAGTGGTAAAAGTAAAACTTCACCGCAAAAACACTGATAACCATCAAAACTACGACAGCCACAGCCCATTTAATCGCTTTTGACCACTTAAGTTTCAGGGCTTTAGTCTTCCTGTTAGTGTTTGAGGCAGCGCTTAAGGTGAGCTCTTGCTCGTGCTCAGTTAACTCCGTATTAAAAGACTCCAAAAGAAGCTCTTGACTGTTCGAGCGCTCTTGCTTTGGCTGTCTGAGCTGGTGCTCTACAGTACAAACCAACTGATAGCCTTTCTTCCGAATTGTTTTGATGTATTCCTGTGTCGTATCTTTAGCGAGAGTTTGACGTAATTTATTAATGATGCGATAAACCGCGTGGTCACCAACAACCCTACCCTTCCAGACAGCATCGATAAGACGGTCCCGACTAACCACCTCATCAGGGTGCTCGGCAAAAAAAACCAACACATCCATGGCCAGTGGCTCTATAAAGAAATCCGTGTCATCGAAACGTAATTTGTTGTTATCGGGATAAACGTACCAATTCCCAATTTTGATTGTTGTGGGCATACAGTAGAGGCTTCTCTTTCAGCTATACAGTTACAAACAGCGCAAATTATTGATTATAAAAGTAAAATACTATTTTTCTAATTGTGTAATTAAACTACCATTAAATTACAATTAACGAAATATCACAACGACATCAGCTAAGTTTTTACCGAATGTGAGACTTTTTTATTGCCTAATTCACAAATAAAAAAGGTTGATACAATCTATGAAAACATTGAAATGTCTCACGGTTGCCTCATTGGTGCCCTTGCTATGGATTTCCTCAGCACAGGCTCAAGAGAAAACTACCGTAAAAAGTCAAAAAGCTGAGATCCAAAGAATCGAGCCTTGTTTAGAGCCACTAAGCGAACCAGGTCAAATTCAACCCAGCAATGAACTCACTCCAATCGATGACTGCGATGGTGGCGGTGGCTCAACAGGGCCTTATGCTCCTCCAGGCACTCCAAGTAACTTGAAACACCCAAACTATACTAACGATAACAATTATCGTGTGACTTGGACTAGCGGTTACGGTGCTGGCTACCCCGTCCGTAACGAACTTTATCAGCAAACCAATAATGGTAGCTGGGTAAAAATATACGACGGTTACGGTAGCAGCAAATATATTTCTATAACGGGTAAAGCCTCAAAACGTTACCGTGTTCGCTCTTGTAATACCAAAGGTTGTAGTAGTTATCGCTACGGCAACAAAATGATTGTGAATCATAGTCCAAAACCGAATCTTTATTCAAAATACAATTTCTTGTCAACGTTAGACCAAAAAACAGCAGCCTATAAATCCTCTGCTCAAAGCTTCAAAAGCGCTTTGATTCGTGAAGATGTTGTTGGTCAATCAAGTGGCGCTTTTACCACCACAAGTGGTGATGAACGTTTCTATCTAGGTGATGGCTATGACTTGGTACGTGGCGCTTTGAAAGAGACTTGCTTGAATGTAGAGCATCCTGACTTTGAGATTACACAAACAGCACCTCTTCAACCAAGTACCTTTAGCATCGACTACGTCAACGACAATAGACATTTAGCAGAGCTTCTAGAAGTGTCCTCTTCAGCTAAAGTTGGCTTTACCAGTGATGATTACAGCTTGGGCTTATCAGGCGAAAAAGAGCGTTACTCTAAATCTGTAACTGACGATCAGCATGTTCGATTTGTAGTAAAAGTTAAAAATCGTCGACAGTTTTGGAAATTAAACACTCCGACCGATGCAATTTATCCAGAACTAGTCAACCAGGTCTTATCACCAAATGACGACGAAGCTAAAGCAGATTTCCGTGAGCGTTGTGGTGATAATTTTATTAACAGTGCTAACTTAGGTTCTGCTTTATACTTGGTATTCGTGTTTGATGCTAAGAAATATAGCTATGAAGAACGTGAGAGTAAAAAAGCTGAGTTAGGATTGAAAATCACTGAATACTTCTCCGCAGGTGGAGCCGTATCTTCATCTTACTCATTAGAGCAAACGTTAAATAATCTTCAAGTTACGATTAACGCTGATCAAGTCGGTGGGCCTCCAGGCTTAGCCGCTAGCATCACTACTTCAAACGTCACTGATAAGTACAATCAGTTTGTTCAAGACACAAACTCTAGCAACTGGGCAGCGGTGGACTTCTCTACCAATAACTACCAGCGTCCAACGGTTTATAACAATTATAGTCACTCAGAGATCTTTGCAGATTACCGCGGTAACCAAGGAATTCTTGCACAAATGAAGCGTTGGCTAGATCTTAGTGTGCAGCACAAAGAACGTTGCTCACCATGGGCAGACTATGATCAATCGACACCATCACAGTGTGGATCGTCTGAAGCAGAGTTGAGCATTGCCATGGATGCCTGCCGTGATACGCGTGAGTGGGCTAACTGTAAACACCCAAGTGTCTACACCACAGGCAGTGTCAATACAACAGGCTCAAATATCAACCTTTATAACTGGCTCAATGCTAACGTTAAAAAATTGAACCGCGAAGAAGCCTCTCAATATTATGATCACCACGTTCACAAAGGCTCGATTTATGTGAATGATCAAACATGCTTATCATCAAGCGCCTGTTTTGCAAACAAACATCGCGGTAGTGGCGTAGGAATGGGTAATGGCTTCAATGTGACCACGTTCTATTACGACAACCCTAAAGGCTCCAATAGAAAGCACAGCATCTCTCCTCAAAGCTGCGTTCGCTCTGAGGTTAACTTGAAAACTGGTACCGGCTGGTTCAGCGACACCACAGCTGACTGGGAATATCGAGTAAACTTTGAAGGTGTATGCCCAGAAACAGAAAACTTTGTTTTAGTTCTATAAGTGTTAACAATAAAAATACCGCTAGTAGCATACTGACCCAAATCACCATACTACCTGATAATTGTGTTCTCGAAAGAATACCGTCTGGCTCATGGCGAGAAATAATACCTAACACACCATTCACGCCGCGCATAAAGACACCGCGAACCGCTCGGTCAATCGCCCAGAACATATTAAAGAATGGCGTTAATATCGCCGGGAATAACCGACGATAGAACCAATCAATATCTAAGTTAACTGAAGGTAATTCTGGCGGATACATCTTCTTCAGGTTAAGCCATACAAAAGCCAACGCTGAGAAGAACAGTAACTGCGTCTGCGTCAGTACGTGTGTCGCGTCGTAAGGGTTGTAGCCCGTGTCGAACGGCAGCAAGCTATACAGCGCCTGCGGGTAAACACCAATAGCGATACACAGAACCGCAGCAATAGTCATGGCGAATAGCATATTCTTTGGTGGCTCAGTGGTACGAATACCTGAATCATGCGCAAAGAATGCAAAGTATGGGATCTTGATACCTGCATGGTGGAATACACCTGCTGCCGAGAACAGTAGCAACAACCACGCCCAACCATAACCGTTGTTTAAGGCAGCCGACATCACCATCGATTTACTGACGAAACCGCTAAACAACGGGAACGCTGAAATCGACGCAGCACCGACCATACACAAAATCGCCGTCTTAGGCATGGTCTTATACAAACCACCTAAGCGCGAACCGTCTATCTTTCCTGTCATGTGCAATACCGCACCCATCGACATGAACAGCAAGCCTTTAAACAGAATGTCGTTGAAAGCGTGTGAAACAGCCCCGTTGACCGCTAACGCGGTACCAATACCGATACCCACCACCATAAAGCCAATCTGGTTGATCATGCTGTATGCCAATACGCGACGCAGATCGTTTTCAATCACCGCGAAGAAGATTGGGAAACACGCCATAATCACGCCGATATAGACCAATAACTCAGTCCCTGGATAGGCTCGTGCTAATGCGTATACCGCCACTTTGGTGGTAAAGGCACTTAAGAATACGGTGCCTGTTGGTGTCGCTTCTGGATAAGCATCCGTCACCCAGTTGTGAAGCATCGGGAAGGCACACTTAATACCAAAGGCGATAAAGATTAACCAGCTGGCCGTATCATTCAGTCCAATAAACTCGAAATCAATCGACTGATGCACATGAGCATAGAAGATGATACCTGCTAACAATATAACACCAGATAGAACTTGAATGATCAGATACCGTAAACCCGCCAAGTAAGCGCGCTCAGTACGTCTTGCCCAAATCAAGAACACCGATGTTACCGCTAGTAATTCCCAGAACACGAATAGGGTTAATAAATCACCTGCAAACACAGCGCCCACAGCACTACCCGCATAGAGCAAACCACTAACTTGCTGTAGCGTGTCTTTGACATGCAACGCAAACAACATGCAGATAAATGCCGCGATATGGAAAATATACCCAAACAGTAGGCTCAACTTATCAACTTCAAACACTTCCAACTGGAAGTTCAAGAAATTAAAGCTCAAAATGGTTCCTGCTGGTACCGTCAATAAGTGCAAACCACTCAACACAGGCGTCAGCAATAATACTGCCTGACGAAGTTTACCCTTGGTTACCAGCGCAATTAACGCGCCAATAAAAAATGGAACAAACGCCGGCAACTCAGCCATCCACATGGTTGCCTCCTTGCTTTTGCTCAGCTTGGTTTGATTCGCTGTCAGCATCTGCAGTCGACTCACTCTTCGCTGGAGCCGGATGCTGCTTTTTCTCTAATTTGTCGTAATAATCTTCGTCACGCATTAAGAAGGTTCTCATCCACTTAGCGACCAATACCAATAACACACAGCCGATAAAGCCGTAGATTGGGTAGAAGGCAAATAAATCTTCCCACGAATGATAAATATGGCGATGAATGACAAATTCCAATAACACCAATACGGCACAGCAGACGTACAAGCCATACAGAATGCGCTTCACATTCTTGGGGTTATCAAATAAGTACTTTTTTTCGCTATTGTTATTACTCTCGTGATTAGCCATTCGTACCTCCAGCGACGCTCGCAAGCGACTCAGCTAGCCCGTAGAAGACTTGCGGCCAGAAAAATAAAACCAGTGTCATAATCGCAGTAATGCTCAATGCTAATAAACTTGGCCAAGGCGCTTCTTTGATGTGCTCGCGTTTAATTGAAACCACACTTCTGTTGCCATCAAAGAAAGCTCGTAAAGGAATCGGTAGTAAGTATGCGATATTCAACAGCGAACTGATCATCAGCACGATCATCACTGCCCATTGATGCGCTTCGAGCGATCCCATCAATAAATACCACTTACTCCACATACCCGCAGCAGGCGGTAAACCAATAATGCTCATGCTGCCGATAAAGAACGCAATCATGGTAATTGGCATAGTTTTACCCAAGCCACGCATATCGCTAATTTCTGTTTTATGGGCTGCGACCATGATCGCACCTGCACAGAAGAACAACGTAATCTTACCGAAAGCATGCGCTACGATATGCATCGCACCACCAAGCACGCCAGCCTGTGTCGCGAGCAAAGCACCGACGGTAATGTAACCCAGCTGCCCTACTGTCGAGTAAGCTAACCGCTTCTTAAGGTTGTCCTGACGCATGGCTACCAGCGACGCAAGCAAGACGCCAGCCGTAGCCAAATAAAGCAACCAGTCAGTCACGTCTAAATCGGCCAATAAGTCGATGCCGAAGACATAAACGCAAACTTTCAATATGGTGAACACACCCGCTTTAACCACAGCTACAGCATGGAGCAACGCACTCACTGGCGTTGGCGCTACCATCGCTGCTGGTAACCAACGGTGGAATGGCATCACTGCCGCTTTACCGATACCGAAGATAAATAACACCAGCAACACCGACATCATCGTTTTAGAGGTTGTGCTGTCGAACACACCTCCTTGTGCAAAGGTTAAAGTGCCGGCCTCTGCCCATGTGCCAATAATCGCGAACAGGAAGAATAAAATCGAGGTCGATAGCAAGATCGACAAATAAACTCGACCACCGTGACGCGCCTTATCCGTACCAGCGTGAGTCACTAGCGGATAGGTCGATAGCGTTAATACTTCATAGAAAACGAACAATGTAAAAAGGTTATCCGCAAAGGCCAAGCCCATCACACCCGAAATCGCCACCGCAAAACAGGTGTAGAATCGAGTTTGGTTGGCTTCACCGTGGCCACGCATGTAACCGATGGCATAGATCGAGGTCACCAGCCATAAAGAGCCAGCAACCAAGCTGAATAAAACACCCAAAGGCTCTGCTCTAAAGGCGATATCCAGCCCCGGCATCAACTCCCACCAATGGACATAACTACCACTTGTCGCATCAAAACCTTGGTAGAACGCAACCACCGCAATGAGCAGCAAAGCGCCTACGATCAAGGTCGAGGCTTCACGTAAGTTTGGCTTCTTATGGAACAGTAGAATCCCTGGGATTGCCAACAAAGGCAATATGATGATCCACTGCATTAACGTTTCTTGATTCATCATGTCACCCATTACTCAGCCACTCCAAACAACAGCTCTGCCGTTGCCTCAGACACACCAGCGGTAAAGCTGGTATCAATACCAAAGTAAATATTCGCTAACACGAAAATCCACGCTGGAATTAAGATGGCGAGCGGCGCCTCTTTGTATGACTGATTATTTTGTAGCGCAGGCTTAAAGTAAGCCACCTCAACAATCCGCCAGATATAAGCGATAGCGAGTAGCGAACCGATTAAAACCAGCACCGCAATTGGCCACCAGTTGCTTTCTAGAAGTGCTAACACCAAATACCACTTACTGACGAAACCAACCGTTAACGGCACACCAATCAAGCTCAAGCCACCAATCACAATCGCCGCCATGGTCCAAGGCATCTGTCGCCCTAGCCCTGCAAACGCTTTAATGTTGACGCTACCAACACGGTAAACCACGCCGGCTAACGCCAAGAAAATCGCACTTTTCATTAGGGCATGGTTAAACAGGTGCAACATGGTCGCAGTTAAACCGGTTTTGGTACCGATGCCAATACCTAGGATCATGTAGCCAATTTGACTGACACTGGAGTAAGCGAATAGGCGCTTCACGTTGGTTTGATAAATTGCCACAATCGAAGCGGCGATAATCCCCAGCAAGCCTAAGCTGACTAAAATTTCTGTCAACGGCAGGTGCGAGAACGAAAACTCGAAACCGTACACCGAGAAAATAAAGCGCAATAGTACGTAAATCGCTACTTTGGTCGCGGTCGCTGCCAAAAATACCGTCGCGATAGAAGGCGCGTAAGCATAGGCATTCGGTAGCCATAAATGCAGCGGGAACAAAGCAAGCTTTAAGCAAACACCAACCAAGAAGAAGGCAAAGGCCGTAAAGACGGTTTTTGTATGCTCAACTTCTGGCAAACGCTCCGCCAAGTCGTACATGTTCAAGGTACCTGTCATCATGTACATCAAGCCAATACCGATCAGAATAAAGGTCGCACCGATAGTGCCCATGATCAAGTATTGATACGAAGCCCACAACGAACGCCGGTCATTACCCATAGCAATCATGGTATACGACGCTAACGACGAAATTTCCAAGAAGACGAAGACGTTAAACGCATCACCAGTCGTCACAATGCCCAGCAAGCCCGTCAAACACAGCATGTAGGCGATGTAGAAGTAGGTAATTTTTGACTCTGAAATTTCTTTGGTCAGGCTTTTACCTGCCGCCATCAAGGTGATGGTGCTGATCGACGTCACTAAAATTAACAAATACGCATTGAGCTTATCAATACGGTACTCGATGCCAACCGGTGCATCCCAGCCACCCAGCGAATAGACCAGTGTGCCGTTTAAGTTGACTTGTTGTAGCAGCATAATACTGACCACAAAAGCCATGACGTTGGCGATTAAAACGAACCAACGAACCAGTCGAGCTTCTTTTAGAATAAAACAGATTGGAGCTGCAAGTAATGGAATAATTACCTGCAAAATCGGTAAATGTTGTATCACTCTGCAGAACCCTCTTGCTGTAAATCTTTTTCTTGAATCACATCTTCTTCAACCGTGCCGTAGGCTTCTTTAATGCGCACTGCGAGTGCTAAGCCTAAGGCTGTCGTCGCGACGCCAACCACAATCGCGGTCAGAATCAAAACGTGCGGCAAAGGGTTCGAATAAACCGTGTATTGATCGTTTAATATTGGAGCAGTACCGCCAATCACCTTACTCACACTGATATACAGGATAAATACCGATGTTTGGAAAATCGTCAACCCCATCAACTTTTTAACCAAGTTACCGTGTGCAATCACGATATAAAAACCACTCATCATGAGCAGAATCACAATCCAGTAATTGTATTGTTCTAAGAAATTCATGCAGTCCCCTCCTTCGTACCAGAATTGGAGTTGCTTTTGCCAATTCGTCTAGCAAAGGTTAAGAAGATCAGAATCATTGCTGTGGCGACAGTAATACCAACGCCAAGCTCAATAATAATAATACCGACGTGTTGCCCCGTGATGTCATTCTCGAACAAAGCATTGTAGTCGAGATAGTTACCGCCATTAAGCATACTGACAATACCCACACTGCCGTAAATCAATACACCCAGTGCAGCGAAGACTTTAACCACGGGCATTGAAACTGCTTTACGCGTTTGTTCAACGCCAAACAACATCGCGTACAAAATAATTGCTGATGCGAAAATCACCCCCGCCTGGAAGCCGCCACCCGGCCCATACTCACCGTGGAACTGAACATACAGGGCAAACAGCATAATAGGCGGAATTAAGATCTTACTGACAATGCGTAAAATCTTGTGCTGGAACATAGGCGCAGGCTTTTCCGTGATATCGCTTTCTTTACGCGAAAACTCCAACAAGGCTAAAACGCCAACAACAGCAGTGAACACCACCACGACTTCACCAAAGGTATCGAACCCTCGATAGCTCGCTAAAACCGAGGTCACGATGTTTGGAATATCAATATCTTCACCTGACTGCATAATGTAGTAAGGCGCGACATGCACTTGCGCTGGCGCAACATCTGAACCAAACGCAGGCATATCCATGGTACCGATAATGAGCATCACACCAGTAACCGCGACCACACAGAGTGCAATGAGAGGATGGTGCAATTTACGATTTTCATAACGCCCAGTCATAGTGAGGGTCGTCACCATCAAGATGGTCGAAATACCTGCACCAACTGCAGCTTCTGTGAAGGCCACATCCACCGCATCCATCAATACGAAAAATGCCGCAGATAGAAGGCTATAAATACCGGTTAACATCACTGAGGCGAATAGGTCCTTAGTGAAGGCTAAGGACAGAGCAGTAATTGCTAGGAACGCCAACAGGATGACATTAATTAAAATCTCTATGGCTCTACTCCTTATCTTTTTCTGATTCGAACGCGCTAGATTGGCGTCCAAAATTATTCAACACATCAGCATCCTGCTCATCTTGTTTGTTCCCAAGCTTGGGTCTCAAACCACCATGCAGTGCGGCTTTAGCCAAAGCATGGCTGCCCGTTGGACTCGTAATCAAAATAAACAACAGCACCAAAACTAATTTCACTAAAACCAGGTACTGACCTTCGATTTGAAGCATTAAGCCCAAGAGAATCAAGGTGCCGCCTAGCGTATCGGTGACACTAGCAGCATGCATTCTGCTGAAAAAATCTGGAAAACGGTGCATGCCGATAGCGCCTGACACACAAATGAAGCCACCTAAAACCAACAGCCCCCAACTCAAACCATCAAGAAGTTCACTCATAAGTTCTCCTCGCTTTCTTTTGTAGTAGCGGCTTTAGAATCAGCACTTTTTTCAACGACATCCACTTGCTTGTATTCAAAGAAACGCAATACACCGATCATGGCAATAAAGTTAATCAAAGCGTAGACCAAGGCGATATCCAAAAACTCTGGACGCCCCATGAGAAAACCTAAGACAGCGATGAACAAAACAGTTTTTGTACCAAACACATTGACCGACAAAATACGGTCATACAGTGTTGGCCCCATGAAGGCTCGCAATAAAGCAAGCGCCATGGCAACTAAAATAGCAATAGCAGCGGCTAGAAACATTATTCCTCCAAGCGCTTAACACGACGATCCATCTCGCCACCTTGCAGGTAACGGATACCGTCGTAAGACAATGCATAAACAATCAGAGTATCGCCTTGAATATCCAACGTTGTGGTTCCAGGCGTTAATGTAATTGAGTTAGCGTAAATGGTTTGGCCCATCTCAGTTTTCTGACTGGTTGGGATACGTGCCACAACAGGATTGATCGCCTTCGGTCCTTGCCAAATACGTTTAACCACAGTGATATTAGATTGAACCAGTGTTTTCAAAAGCCACAACCAATACACGATGATGCGGCGACTAACGCTCAATGGCTGTGACTCTTCATCAACAATACCAAGTCGGTAAGCCATAAAGACAACAAAAGCAACTGACACGGCGCCAAGTGACAACAACAAACCGTTAAAGTAACCCGAATTACCGATCCATATAAGCGACAGCACGACAATCAAACTGATAATGTAACGAAGGCTGATATTTTTTTTCATCTCGTCTTAACGTACCTAATCCGAACAATAAAAAAGCTCCGCAAGTGCAAGGAGCCTTCACCACAAAAAGTGTGTGGTTCACAACAAACTCAAATGATTGTAGCAACCCCCAAAATACCGCGCAAGCAACCCCCAGACTACTTTCTGAGCAAAACGCAGCTCTCGATAACTACATAAATAAGCTGTATAGATTGTGCAATTTTTTTGAGGTTTTGAGCAGCGATAAAACGAATTGAAACGTTTTGAGAGCTAAAAAGATGCAAACAGAGTAAAATGCAGGCTGTACAAAACGGCTCAAATTGATTATTTTTTGAACCGTATTACAGCGATACAAGGCAAGTTTTTCAATTTTTGGACTAGTTATTCTCACGAGACCCATAAGAAAAACTAATTGAAATTCTATTCCCAAAGAGCGTTAGTTAAACTTTTGAGTTTGGCGTTATGGGCTTTAAGCTCTTCATCAGATGCTTGAATGACCTTCAAACTCGGGCGGTTCGTGCCAATTTTCCTGACGGGCAACTCACCCGTTTCTGCACTTGGGCTAGATTGTCGTCCGAGCGTCAGATTGGTTTGACCGCCAGTCATTCTTAAGTAAACGTCGGCTAGAATTTCGGAATCCAGTAAAGCGCCATGTAACTCACGGTGACTATTGTCGATTTCATAGCGCTTACATAGCGCATCTAGACTGTTACGCTGCCCGGGGTGCATTTGACGCGCTAATACTAAAGTGTCTAAAACCGAACAGTAATCTGTGGTTTTACCTTTTGATGGATCCCATAACTTGAGTTCATGATCGATAAAACCGACATCGAACGGTGCGTTATGGATGACTAGCTCGGCGCCATCAATATACTCTAAAAACTGTGGCGCAATATCTTCAAACCTTGGTTTGTCCTCTAGAAATTCATTGGTGATACCATGCACTTCAATCGCACCCTCGTCGATGTCACGATCAGGCTTGATGTATTGATGATAATGATTGCCTGTGAGTTTACGATTGACCAACTCAACGCAACCGATCTCGATGATACGATGCCCGTCTGCAGGCTCTAGACCCGTGGTTTCAGTATCCAGTACAATTTGTCTCATGCGCTACCTACTTATTCTCTTTCAAAGCTTTTTCAACGCCTAAATTGGCCAGTTCATCCGCTATTTCGTTTTCAGCGTGCCCGCTATGGCCTTTAACCCAGTGCCAGTTAACTCGATGCTTAGCGACTTGTTCGTCCAAAGCTTGCCACAGGTCTTGATTCTTTACCGGCTTTTTAGATGCCGTTTTCCAACCTTTGGCTTTCCAGCCCTCAAGCCACTGATTAATACCGTTTTTGACATATACCGAATCCGTGGTTAACTCAACGCTGCAAGGCCGTTTCAAGGCTTTTAGCGCCTCAATAGCCGCCGTTAGTTCCATCCGGTTGTTGGTGGTTTCGAGTTCCCCACCGTATAAACGTTTCTCATGTTTCCCATAGCGCAGCAAAGCACCCCAGCCACCAGGGCCAGGATTACCTTTGCAGGCACCATCGGTATAAATTTCTATTGTTTTCAAAATATGAAACAGCCTTATTGTGAGCGTTAAATATTGGCTAATTTGCCACCAATCGCCAGCGCTTCTTGTTCCAGCGGGCGTAATGGCGTCATTGTAGAGACTTTCTTTTGCGCTTTGACCATGTAAGCAATAGGTGCTGAGAGCCAAGCCTTAGACATGTCTGACTTTTTCTCAAACTCTTTAAAGCCGCGCCACCAAGGACAGCCCACCACTTCAGTTTCTAATGTTTTGAACCCCAGCAGGTTCAGCCACTCCTCGTAGCGATGAATACCAATGGTGTGAGCCGGTAACTCTTTTTTGGTTCGAGACAAACGTCCACGAGCCTTCAGCATCCACGGATTCAGGGGGGCGTACAATAACGCATACAAAATGCCTTGCGGTGCTAAAGCACGATGCACCTCGCCCAACAGCACGCTCGGTTGCTCGGCATATTCAAAGACATTACTGAGTACGACGGCTTGTATTGAGTCCGTCATTATCGGCAACTCATCAGGTTTCGCCTCTACTGAGTGACACAAACCATCTCCCAGGCGCACATGATACTCGAAAACATTGTCAGGCAAGCTCAAACTTTGTGTCAAACTGTCGAGAGTCAGCAGGTAGCCTCCATGGTACTCTTCCATGTGCAGCTGCAACCACTCCTGCCAGAGATACCGTAACCGGTTCCCCGCGGGCATTTTAGGCCAACTCAACTCAAATAATCGTTCCATTGCTACCCGTTTGTTGCTAGGTTTTAGCCTGTCTTGTAGAGTATTCTCATGCTAACCTGAGATCTGCATGCACGCAAATACACTTACTCGATATTGTGAATAATACTATGAAAGTCATACCATTAAGCGCATTTAGCGATAATTACATCTGGGTCATTCACTCTTCTAACTCCAACGCCGTAACAGTGGTCGACCCAGGCGATGCTAGCCCAGTTATTGACTATATCGAAGCCAACCAACTATCGCTTGAAACTATTTTAATCACACACCACCACAATGACCACATCGGTGGCGTAGAAACCTTAAAAAATCGCTATCAGTGTCAGGTTTTTGTCCCTAAGCGCGATAACCAATCGTTTTCTGATCGCGATTTGGTCGAAGGTGATAAGGTGTCTGTGCTTAATGATGAATACCAGTTTCGAGTGATAGAAGTTCCCGGCCACACCATGGGCCATATTGCCTTTTACGGCCATGGTGCCCTATTTTGCGGTGATACTTTGTTTAAAGCAGGCTGCGGCCGCATGTTTGAAGGCACACCTCCTGTGTTTCATGAATCGTTACAAAAACTGGCAGATTTACCAGCAGAAACAAAGGTTTATTGCGCTCATGAATATACTTTAGCCAACCTTAAGTTTGCTCAATCGGTCGAGCCGGACAACCCTGCTATCACAAAAGAAATAGAATACTCTCAGTCACTTAGGGACAAAAACCAACCGACGCTTCCTTCTACAATTGGACAAGAATTAGAGTTCAACCCGTTCCTCAGGTGCCACAAACGTAGCGTCCAAGAAACTGCTACAGAAGCCGCAAAAGAAAAAACTTTCTCCGATCCGGTACGAACTTTTGCTACAATCCGTCGACTAAAAGATAATTTTTAAACAATAATTACTTATGAAGCGCATTGCCATTTTATCGCTATTGGTGCTAAGTGCCTGTAGCAGCTTACAAAAAAAATCTGATGACGATATAGCTGATAACAAACCATCAAGCCGTAGTGAGCCATTACCAACGCCTGATATTGCTCAAGATGAGCTCTCTCCCGAAGTGGAGTTGGTCACAAAAGATTTAACGCCACCTCAGCCAATTAACTTATGGGATGAGCTTGCTAAGAATCAATCGTTGACGCATATCACCAATTCACGCGTACAATCGCACCAAAAACGGTTTTTGCGTCGTACAGACCACCTTGTGGACCGCGCTAATAAAGCGGCTCCTTACCTACACTACATCATCACAGAGCTTGAAAAGCGCAATATGCCGGTCGAGCTAGCGTTCACTCCAATGGTCGAGAGCAATTTCGACCCACTGGCGCATTCAGTAGTACAGGCAGCAGGATTGTGGCAATTTATGCCTCGCACAGCCAAAGGCTTCGGTCTAAAGATTGATCAATGGTATGACGGTCGCCGTGATGTGGTGGCCTCGACGCATGCCGCACTCGACTACTACGAATACCTCAATAAGCTGTTTGATGGTGATTGGTTACTAACCGTCGCGGCCTATAACGTGGGACAAGGTAACGTCCTAAAAGCCATGAAACGCAACCGCCGCCAAGGCAAACCGACCGATTACTGGTCACTAAGCCTACCACGCGAAACCATGCGTCATGTGCCGAAGTGGATAGCTTTATCGAACATCTTTTTGAATGCCAAGGACTTCGGGGTTGATTTACCTTTTATCGAAAATACTCCTGCTTTCCGCGAAGTCACGATTGAAGCCCCAGCAAACCTGATGGAGTTAGCGAAAATCGCCAACATCGATAAAAACGTCTTTTATCGATTAAATCCAGCCTACAATAAGCTCTTTATCCCTGAGGAACATGGTCAAGCTAAGATTTTGGTACCGACTAAAAACGTTCAGTTGTTCCAAAAAGGCATTATGGAGATTGAGCCGGGCAAAGCGCTTGGCTTACTGACTTATACGGTCAAGTCAGGCGACAACTTGAGTACCATTGCCAAAAAGCACAACACCTCAGTGTCTTATTTAAAAAATCTTAACAAGTTAAAGTCAGACTTTTTAAAGATCGGCCAAGTGCTAAAAATGCCAGGGTTCGCCAATGCTTCAGAACACGAACTTAAGTTCATGGCAACCTTGGATAAAAACCGTCAGCGCCGTCGATATCAAACCTATCGCGTTCGTAGTGGCGACAACTTATGGAGTATTGGCAAGCGTTTCGGTGTAAGCTCAGCACAAATAGCTCGCTGGAATAATATCAATAGAAACAGCACTTTACGTGTGGGGCAGCGCTTAAAAGTATGGCCTAAGCGCTACTCTCAGTTTGCATCGGCTAAAACCTCATATACGGTAAAAAGTGGTGACTCACTATCGGCCATTGCACGAAAATTTAAAGTTAAAGTGAGTGATATCACTAAATGGAATCGCTTGAGCAAGCGCAGCATTATTCGCCCAGGACAAACCCTAACAATTTATCAATAAGCGTTACACGATACTCTTTATAAAAAAGGGGTTTATAAAAAAGCGTTTACAAAAAAGGGCCCTAGCGGCCCTTTTCTTTTTCCTGTATTCCGCTAAACAATCAAACGGGACACAAACTAACGTCCAGAAACTAGCTTCTAAACAACACTTTTTCTTTCTTGAAGAATTGTGTGGTGAAGTACAGTAAGGCTCCAGCAATCACTACTGTTGAGCCCAGAAGCACCATGATCATGGTGTAATCAACCGTACCTTTAACCAAGTCTTTCATTGCTAAAGCCACGTTAGTAATAGGAATCATCGCGGTTTTAACATCAAGCTCCATACCGGGAACAAATGCAACGATAACTGGCATAAAACCAAGCATGAATATCGGCGACATGTAGGCTTGCGCTTCTTTCATGTTTTTAGCATAGATCGAAGCACTTAACATGATCGATGCGAAGATACTGGTTAACGGCACCAGCAGTACAGCCACTAACAACAGATCCAGTCCAGAAATATTAGACAAGAAGTCGAGGCCGCCCATCTTGCCACCCATGGTGAAAATATAGGTCCATATGAAGTAACTGAGTAGCGTCACAATGACCGTGAAAAAGCTCGCTGTAAAAATCACCCCAAACTTAGCCATGACAATCTTACCTTTCGTCATTGGCGTTAATAGTAAGGTTTCTAATGTACCGCGCTCCTTTTCACCAACACCAAGCTCTAACGCTGGATACATAGCACCAGAGACCGCCAGTGCAATCAAAATGTAAGCAATTAGAGGCCCAGCAAACTCACCCATACGTTCACGTTCTGAGGCAAAATTCTGGTTCTCTACAGCGATAGGTTTATTGAAAGCCTTAATATTGTCCGTGGACAAATTAAAACGCGCACCGAGCGCCAAACGCTCAGTGTTGTTATACGCTTCAATAATGTCTTTTACACGTTTACTAGAAATATTATCGAGCTTGGAAGAACCTTTATAGTAAAGATTAATCACTTCTTGTTTACGGCTGTTTGACGGCAGCGATGTACCCTCTGGAATTTCGATGATGAAATCAACGTTATCTTCCAAGATTTCAGCTTTGTAATCATCACTTTCAATAGTTACTTTCTTGAAGTGTTTTTCAGCTGTAAACAACGTCGACAAGCCTTCAAACGCGCTAGCATTCACAAATGCCACTTTAAGTTCTTTGGTCTCAGCTTCTTCTGTTTTACTTTGCGTAAACTTACCAATACCGAAAAACAGCACAGGGAAGATAATGGTTGGTAATAAAATCGAAAAAATTAACGTTTTTTTGTCGCGTAAAATTTCCAATAATTCTTTTTTATAAACTAACCACATATTAAGCCACCTCTTCCTTTTTATTCACATTATTCAAGAAGGCATCGTATAAGTTGCCGGACGCTGTTTGCGCTGCGAACTCTTGCGTACTTCCGAAGAACTTGGTTTCACCCAAATCAATCAAGCAAACGTCGTCACACAAACGTTCTACTTCATGCAGGTGATGCGTTGAGAAGATCACCGACATTTCGGTTTCCTTGTAACTCTCGATAAAGTCGAGAACCGTTTTAGCTGAAATTACGTCTAAACCAGTGGTTGGCTCATCAAACACTAAAACTTTTGGATCATGGATCACTGCGCGTGCGATTGAAGCACGCTGCATCATACCTGTTGATAAATCATCGGCGCGCTTGCCAGCAAAGGTGTGCATGTCCAGCATGCTGAAAATCTTATCAATGCGCTCATCCATCACTTGTTTGGACAAACCATGCATACGGCCAAAATACTCAACGTTCTCACGAACGGTAAGGCGATGATATAAACCCGTTTTCCCGGACAAAAAACCGATAAGCTTTTGTGCGTAACGCGGCTCTTTGGTCACATCATGACCATTGATTAAGATTTCACCTTGAGTTGGCTCTAATGCTGTCGATAACATGCGAAGCGTGGTCGTTTTACCGGCACCGTTAGGTCCTAATAGGCCTAAAACTTTGCCTTTATCGCAGCTAAAGCTGACGTCTCTCACCGCATGAAAAACACCATCACCTTCACGTGGGTCAGTCGCCACCTTATTTTTTTTCTTCTTTGCTTCTTTTTTGTCATAAGCAAAGCTTTTTGCCAAGCCTTTGATTTCTATCATGATTTATCGTTCCCCTATTTCTTCTTTTCAATTGCATCGTCACTTTTATCAGCTTTACCAGCCGAGGCAGTTTTAACTAAACCTACGACTTTGTGGTAAACCGACTTCCGTATCTGCCCCAACTTTGGCTTATCATCCTGACCAAAAGGTATGGGGCGACACAAATGCATCGTCTGTAAGCCCATTCGAGCGATTAACACCCCAACACCTATGCCTTGGGCTGCTTTAGCAGAGATCGTTGCTGTCAGGCTCTTACCTAGTAACTCTACGCCAGCATCAGCAACAAGTTCGCTGGCACCGGCCAACATCATATTCTTAAATACTCTTTTCGTCATCTCAAATCTACCCAAAGCTGTTTGTGGGCAACCATAAAGCTGAGATAACTGTTCAATCATTTTGCTACTGCGCCACGCAACCAGCGCCATGTCCGCTGCAGCTAGAGGGCTCAAGGCAACCATCGCGGCGGCTTCTGATGCATGCTTAGTCACAACATCCAATGCCATCTTATCCAGCCCCTGAAGAACTGAACTAGAATAAATGTGTATTAACTCCTGATCGTTGTGCACCTGTTGCTTCTTTTGCTCATACGAAGTTTTGAGCGCCTCTATGCGAACATACTGTTCAACTTCGTCTGTTACTGAGGCGATGAGTTGGTTAGCTTGACCGTAAGACTTACCCTTAAGCAACTGCTCAAATTGTTGCTGTTGTGTCTGTCTATGCTTAAATCGGCGCCTAGCTTTCCAGCCTTTAAATAAACTGTAGCCTCCGCTGATGACTACAATACCCGCTAACAAGCCGACACCAGAACCCAGCAACCAGTTTTCCTGTAGCAAGCCAGTCACAAACTGATAAGCTTCATATCCAGCCGCAGTGATAATAAAAGCTGACAATGATGGCCAGAACAAGCGTTTGTACCATGGCTTTTTTCTATCACTCAAAAGCTGTATTTCTGAGGCTTTGGTAGTGGCTAGAGACTGACCTTGGAACCCATCATCACTCGCTCGCGAGCTTGTTACAGCTTCATTGACAAGCTTTTCCGCGGCTTGATGTGCTTTATCTTTACTGTAAAACTTGACTGGCTTGTCGCTCATAAAAATTTATCTCCGAGCAAAAACTGAATAACCTTATCCATTCGTATCTGTGGCAATGGTTCATCAGGCGTTAGGTTTGGCAGTGCAAAAGCTGAAAAATCAATCTCTAATTCGTCCCAGTGCTGACGTGATAATGGTTTGTCAGGCACAATGCCTGGATAGTGGAGCACAGACTCTCCTGTCCGCTCTTCTTTTCCCTTTACGCATAGTAGTTTCTTGCCCGCATGCTCTGTCGCTACCGCTTCAGAAGTCGCTATGGCGCTTATTGCCATAGTTTCAACTTCCACTCCTTCATAGCCCACATTGTTTTTTGCTTGGGCAACCATCTTTTGCATAAATGACTCAAGCGCAGCATGCTGATCCGGAGGCACCAAATCCGCTTTCGTACTGGCTATCATTAGTTTATCAATCGATGGTGCAAAAAGACGTTTCAACCAGTGCGCGCGACCATAACTAAACCCTTCTAACAACTTTTCTATCGTAAGCTTTAAATCTTGGTAGGCTTCATAGCCTGATTCCAAAACTGTGCATGTATCAATTAGAACAATTTGACGATCGACTCTTGAAAAATACTCATTGAAAAAAGGTTTAATCACATTATCTTTATAATAATCAAAGCGTTTTTCTAATGTTCTCAGCAAAGAATTTTCTTCGAACTGCTCCCAGTCCAGCGACAAAACATCGTCATTAAGCACAGGAAAAAAATCAAGCGTCGGCGCACCCTTAAGCTCACCTGGCATGATAAATCGCCCAGGTAAAGCTAGGCCATAATCATTATAATCAGCTCGGTAGTCTAGTAACGCTGCTTTATACTCAGTAGATAATCGAGCAACTGACTCAGACAGTTCTACTTCATCTTGATGCTGAGATTGATAGTTTTGATTTGAGATTGTTGACGCAATCTTTTGAGTATACTCTTGTCGTCGCTCGCTTTTGAGATAGTCCCTACAAGCTTTAGACCAATCCTTAAAGCTCATATGGAGAAGTGGCAGGTCAAGTAACCACTCTCCAGGGTAATCAACAATATCAATGGTAACCGTACTCTGAGCCTGAATTTTCTTTAACCAAGAGTGTTTTACATTGAATCGGCACTTGAGTTGGGCCTGAGACACACCATTGGTCGATAAAGGCCATTTAGCGGTCTCGTTAGTTAGGCGCTTAATAGCACCAGAGTAATCAAAGCCAGGGATGTGCAATTCATTATGCTGAGAAAGCTTACTGCCTCTTAATCGGTTTTCAGAGTCCGCTTGAAAAAAAGTTAATTGCGATGTTAATGGAGCATGCAGTAATTGATTGATAAAAGAAGTAATAAACGCAGTTTTGCCCGAGTGGCTTAAGCCAGTAACTGCAACCCGAACATTGCGATCTAAACTCCGATCGACAATATCACTAGATTTTTTTGCTATTTTATTTAACCAATCCATACTAACCCCGAAACATTAACAATTAAGTATAGATCAATACCGTCAGCCAAAATATTAATAAACGTAATAAATTATTAATGGTTAGTTGCCAAAGAGCCCTATAGGCAAAAAAAAAGCACTACATGCGTAGTGCTTTTAATTAATAAGATAAATTTCTTATTATTCGCCACCATCTGGAGATGGTGAATCGTCTTGCAATTCCATAGCTGCAATTGACTCTTTCATTTTCTTAAGATCGCTTATGTATTTAATGTATGCATTTGCATTTCGTGCGACCTTTGGGAACTTTGCAGCTTGTTTCATTGTTTCTACAGCCGCGGTCTCACGACCTAAACGGAACTGTGAAACACCAAGGTTCATATACGCATAACCCAAATCACCATCACGTAAATTACCTTTGCGAATCGCAGATTGGTACTTTTTCACCGCATTTTCGTAATCATCTCGATCTTGGTACATGATAGCGACCTTATAGTCGTATTTACCTGACGAGGTGAAAGATGATGCTTTGTCGTACGCTTTTACAGCATTTTCTAAATCTTTCGCATAGAAGAAGTTGTCAGCTACACGCTTCCAATTATCTTCATTAGACTCCACTACACCTTTTTCAATGCCTTCTTGTAAACGCTCAGCAGCAAGGCGTGGCGTTTTATTGTTTGCAAAAAGTGCAGACAGCTGTTTGTAGTTCGTTTCGCTTGTCCAGATGCCATTCATACGCGCTAGTTCAGCTAGAGCCAACATATCCGCTTGCTTACCGCGACGGCTGTAAACTGCGAACAAGTTGTTATAGACCGACTTTTCAGCAGGATAAAGCTCAACCATTTCTTCACCAATGACCTCTGCTCCAGCATTATCATTAAGCTTAATATGGGCACCAAACATCATGCTATATAACGGTTTTTTTGAACTTGAGTTCATCTGCAACGCTATATATGCAGGGCAAATTGAACCTCTGTAATCACCACTGTTGTACTTTAAGCTCGCGTATGAAGCGTAGGCATTTGCCGGTGGCTTAATGACGTCTTGAAAGTACTTATCCATCCAGTTGATTGCTTCAGAAAAGTTCTCTTCAATCGAGTACGTTTGGGCAATAATTCGACGCATTTGAACAATATCTTGCTGTCTTAGAAAACCACTTTCGATGGCTTTTAAGAAAGAACTTCGCGCAGCTCTATAGTTCTCTGTAGCTTGATAATTAACACCCAAAAGTTGATGCGCACGGCCTACGGCAACTTTGTCGCTAGAGTTAGCAATTAAGTCTTTTAATATAGTGATAGACTCATTGTATTTACCGTCAGCATATGCTTCGTTACCAGCGGTAATTTTTTTGAAAGCTGACTCAGAAGAAATAGTGCCTACGCCCTTACCTTCTTCGTACTTACCTTCTGTAGGAGCTAATGGCTTACAAGAGCTAGTATATTTTGTTTGAGGTAACGCCATAGCGCTACCCGCAAATAATAAACCAGCCGCTCCAAATACTAATGATAATTTTTTCATACTCACCACACTGTTATTACTCATCTAGCTGGAATTCCATTTTGTAACGCATGTTACGCTGTGGAATGGGCTGACCATTTACAATTCTCGGCTTAAACTTCCACTTACGGATAGCGCGCATAGCATTTCTTCTAAAGACTCCTCGAGGACTTTCATCTTCTACAGAGATATTTGAAGGAGTGCCGTCAGGCCCGATGTCCATTGTGAACAGTACATAGCCTTGAATACCCTTCAGCTGAGCTTGAACCGGGTATTGAGCTTGTGGTTGATACACTGGAATAGCTTCACCATCGCCCATGCCAGAAAAGTCAGTTTGGCCTTGTCCTAAACCACCGATGTAAATACCAGTTCCATCCATCGACGCATCAATATTATCGATCTTGATGTCGACCAAAGCCGTTACAACTTTTTGCTGCTTTTGCTGCACTTGTTGCTGTGGCGGTGGTGGTTCTTTTGGTGGTGGTGGCTTTTTAGGTGGTCGACGCTCTTTGCGTTGCACCTGCTTGTCTTCCTCAACAAAAGCTACTTCGACTTTAATGTTTTCAACTTCTTTTTTCGTATCTTGGGACGAAATTAAGAAATTCATTAAAAGAAATAGCCCAACCACAATACCAAAGGCGAACAGTGCACTTAATAAAACTCTCAACATAGCTTACTGTACCTTGTCTGTAGCCACTGAGACTTTAGCGCCAGAACTTTTTGCAAAATCGATGACCTGTAACACAAGTCCGGCTTTTGCCTTTTGGTCTGCCTGGATGACGACCTCGCCTTCCAGGTTCTCAGTGCGCAATGATTGGATTTTTGCCTTAACTTCAGCTGGCTGAACAGTCGTTTTATCAATAGTAATCGTATTTTTTTCATCAATTGCGACAAAAATATACGCATTTTTACGCTCTTCAGCCGTCTGCGCTAATGGTTTGACAACATCAACGCCCGCTTGTTTCACAAAAACCGTTGTTACGATGAAGAAAATCAACATGATGAATACGATGTCGAGCATCGGAGTCATATCAATCTCTACATCTTCTTGTTTTCTTTTGTCTTGAATCGCCATCTAGTTTTCACCCAATAATTAATGGTGTGAAAGGTTATCGGCCAACTGGTGACTCTTCATGTAAGACGTTTGCTCTAAACGGCTACTGAAGAAAATACCAGATAATGCAGCAACCATTCCCGCCATCGTTGGAATTGTAGCTTTGAAGATACCACCCGCCATTTGGCGAGCACTACCCGAACCCTGACCAGACATACCATCAAATACATCGATCATACCAGTCACTGTGCCTAGTAGGCCTAGTAACGGACAGATTGCAATCAATGTTTTAATTAACAACATTCTTTGGTTCAAAGCTTCTCTAGCTATTGAGATCCAAGCATCACGAATTTGCTTCGCTCTCCATGATGTTTGGTCTTCTCTCGCGTTCCAACGTGCAATAATTGAACGTGCCTCTTTAGGATATTGACCATAAATGTACCAATAACGTTCAATTAAAAATGTCCACATCAGGAAGAGAACGAGTCCTATCCACCATAGGACCCATCCGCCTTTACCGATAAACTCTAATATCGTATAGATTAATTCCATAAGGAAATTCCTATGCGTTATTCTCGTCGTGTTGAGCCATTAAACCCGTGCTCTGTTCTTCCAAGACATGAATAATGCTTTTACTTTTACCAGCTACAACAGCGTGCAAGAAGGTTAATGGAATTGCTGCTAATAGACCCCAAACAGTAGTTACCAATGCTTGTGAGATACCATCAGCCATCAAACGTGGGTCACCTGTACCGTGTAGAGTAATCGATTGGAATACCTCAATCATACCAACAACAGTACCTAATAGACCTAGAAGCGGACCAAGTGCAGCAATTACCTTGATCAGGTTAATACCACGCTCAATCTTAGGTGTTTCTTTCAACACGGCTTCATCTAGTTTCAACTCTAGGTTTTCAACATCTTCATCTTTGTTCGCTAAGTAAACTTTCATTACGCGACCAAGAGGGTTGTTACCTGGAGTGCTTGATTTCTTTTGCGAAGCAACTTTAGGACCAGTAACCATGTACAGAGTGAATAGACGCTCTAATGCGATTAAAATACCAATCGCAAGCAGGATCATTACAGTCGAGCCAGCGAAGCCTTTAAATTTCCAAAGGCGATCTGGCAAGCTCATTTTTAACTTTTCTAACTGAAGAATACCGCCCTTAGTAGGGTCAATATACAAACCAGCATAACCCGAGTTCGCAGACTCGTAGTCTGATGCTAAGTTACGTACTTCTGCAGAAGGCTGAACTTGTAAAGTTTTGATCTGGCCTTTTTCAAAGATTAAGTAATCTTTGCCTGATAGAAGGTTGAAAGTACCGATACGCTCAACAGTTTGAGTTTCAGTACGACCAGCTTCGTTTACAACGTCCGCAGCAAAGCTCGCTGTGTTGCCTTGCTCAGAAAGCTCTTGAAGCATCAATACGTAAAAACCACGAAGGTCGTCCATTTTAGGAAGCTCTTCTGCTTCGATTAGCTTATTAAGCAATGAACCACGACCTGGGTATTGTGCACTAACCAGTGATGAAGAAATATCGCCAGACAAGCTGTTAGCTGCTTGACGTACAACACCGAACAACTCACCTAAGTTACCTTGCTTAATACGAAGGTCTTCGGCAATTTGCGTTAATTGCTTTTCGTTTTCATCAAACTCAGCTTTCAAACGCTCACTTTTCGCCTCTTCTTCAGCAAGACGTGCTTTAGCGTCAGCCAAAAGGCGGTCTTGTTGATTTTTTTGACGTTGGAATGTTTGAACGCGCTGGTTGTTAACCTGTTCTTGGATACGCTCTTTGTCTCTTACTTTTTTAAGTAAGTCAGCGTGCGACAAACTTTCAGCGGCATTAGATACTGCTGAAACACTGAACGCTAGGACGCCAGCTAGTGATAATGCTAAAACGTTTCTCATTGTGCTGCCTCCGTAACTGGGACTGGTACTTTAAATAGTTCTTGAGTTGCGACACCTTTGGCCATGTTGATTGCTTCATTTACAGAGTCTAAATACTCTTCTGGTAAATCAACCCACTGACCTGATGTTTTGTCCCAATAAGCACCACTCTTACCATCTACAGATAAGTATACGTACGACAAACGTCCAACACGTAAGAAATCTACGCTTAAGTCTTCACCATCTTTCTGGATGTTACCAGAGCTTGCAGATACAGCGTTACCGTACTGCATTTCGAT
The DNA here is from genome assembly GCF_020005165.1 of Kangiella taiwanensis. GTDB lineage: Bacteria > Pseudomonadota > Gammaproteobacteria > Enterobacterales > Kangiellaceae > Kangiella > Kangiella taiwanensis. Next base: position 986,584 of record NZ_JAHCLT010000001.1, on the reverse strand, counting down.
TTGGTAAGCTTCTAAGATTTTACGGTATTTTTCAGAAACCGTAACGTTTGCATCGTCCATCAAAGCGTACAAATTTTGTACACGATCTTGACGCTGCTGAATATTGAATGGAATGTCTAACTGTACGAACTCATCAAGGGTTTTGATCATTTCGTCCATTAAAGGAAGAACACCCTTCTCAGTTTCATCAATCGTTTCCATTTCTTGGCTGCTCTCAGTAATTTGTTTTTCCTGAGATGCAATTTGACGCTCAAGTTGAGTGTTATAGATACGCAAGCTATCAACTTGTTGCAAAGTATTTCTGTACTCTAGCGCCAAGTCAGTGGTTTGCTCTGCTAGGCGATCTACAGTTACTTGTGTGCTCGCTGCTTTTTTATCAATTCGTTTCTCAGTAGTCATAGAAGAACTGAATTCGCCAGCAGCCATCGTGCTGCCCATCACAGCAGAGGCAAGAATGGCAACAGCCGTTTTCTTAAAAAGTACTTGTTTTTTCATAAACTTACCCAAATTTCTGTTCAGAAATCGTTTCATTAAAAAGTCGATGCTAAAGAAACTTAGTAGGTTCGAGACCAAAAATCAAGGAATTAAAGGTCTGAACTGTTAAAAGAGTCTCTTTAAACTTAAACTTTAACCAATTGGTGTTTCTCTGGTGAAAGAAATCAACTATAAAGGACAAGGACTGTAACGGTCAACAAAACATTACAGTTAATTTACATTTAGAAATGTTTTCAGATAACTTTTATTTATAGGGCGATGCAAAGATGTTCTTTACTCTAAAAAAGCATTGCAGAAGTGATTAAAAATTAATGCTTCCGCTCAGTTTGATATACTTTGGCGAGTCAAAAGTATAAGGCATCAATCCCTTCTCATTGAAGTCGTTGACAGTATTGTAAGCGCTATCTTGACCCAGCAAATTCACTAAATCAATGCGTATGACTAACCCCATATCCTGCCAACGCCCTTGATACTGAACCCCGATATCTAAAGTAGTGCTATCAAAGTCTAGACGACTTGATTCTTCACTCACTAGCGATACGATTTGGGGTGATTTCTGTTGATAGCTTTTATGTGTAAGCTGTGTATCTATTGACCATTCTGATGAAAAGTCGATTTGGCTGAAAAGAGAAATACCACTTTCTTTCAGTTCGCTAGCAATCGACTCAAAGCCTTCCAGCTGAAAAGGCTCCCAATCAAATGAATTATTATTTTGAAAAAGGGTACTGCCTACGGATAGCGTCTCACCCACTTGGCGAGTCAAACGGATCTCAATCCCATCGGACGCCTTATCAAAGCTTGGTGCTATGCCTAAATCTGAAAATAGATTAACGGCTTCTGGAAGACCATCTTTATTTAGGTCAAACCAATATTGCTGGTTAATAGGAGCCCCTGACTCGACGCTAAAAACACTGTTGTCAGCGCCTGACTGTTCTAGCTCTGACTTAGTATAACTAATACTTACCGCCCAGTTATCGTTTACATTTTGTTCAAAGCCCAAAGCCATGCCAGAACCCTCTGGGCCGACTTTGTTATAGTCGAGGAAATTATCTACTTTGATTGATACGGGAACACGACGATTCCCATAATTAATATAGAAAGTGGAGTCCCCGCTTTCAGGGCTGTAGGAAGCATTCAGCTGGTACTGCTCTTCTGAAAACATTGACGTTTGTGGCTGTTTAAGATCGAGCGAGAACTTCCAGAATCCTTGATTCTCATCCTCAAGCCCTATTGATAAGGCTTCTGAGTCTAAATAGTCAACATCAAACTCATTAGAATATAGTGGAACAGCGTAAGATGTATCTGCGTCAAAGGAGTACGGAGTCCAATCAGTTGCCGAATGATTCACTTGAGTAACTTGCTCTTGAGCAAAGGTAACGCCCGATATCGACATTAACACTAATGCAGCAGCTGTTTTGAACCGGTTACTAGATTTCATACTGTCACTCAAGTCACTTGGTCTCACCGCCGGTATCATTTTTAGTAACGGCAATGTTATTGGTATAGTTTGAGCAGTTCTGAAACGATGATTTTCGTATGACAGAACAGCCTGACACTCTTACTTTAGTATAGCAGTTTCCCTTGCCCTTTCAACTTGTTACGCTCGAAACTTAGCGCCTGTTCACAGCTTGTTACAAGTCATTACTGACCGCTGAAACAAAACCAAACTCATCCAAGTCTAGGCACTCGGCAATAAGCTTGTTATGATTGATAAATCTAACGAAAACAATGACCTGATGATAAATCGTAGTCTGAACAGAGACACCTATTGGCCAACGACGCTTTTAATGTCGTTAGCGGCCTTAATTTGCTGTTCTTGCACAAGCGACAACAGTCAAAATAAAAGAAGTCAAAAAGACTTGCTCGTTTACTGCTCAGAAGGCAGCCCGGATAGCTTCAATCCTCAACTTGTTACCTCCGGTACTTCCTACGACGCGACGGCGAATATTATTTATAACCAACTGGTTACTTATAAACCCGGCACTACCGAAATAGCCCCCTCGCTAGCAGAGTCATGGGAGATTAGCGCCGATGGGCTACGCTATACCTTTAATTTGAGGGATGATGTTCCATTTCATGGCAGTCAAATCTTTACCCCTAGTCGCACCTTAAATGCCGATGACGTTCTCTTCAGTTTTAATCGGCAGCGCCTCAGCGATCACCCCTATCACGGTATTTCAGGTGGCCGTTATCCATATTTTACAGCTCAAAGTATGGGGCAACTCATCAAAGACATTCGTAAGACTGGTGAGCACCAAGTTGAGTTCGTCCTAACTCGCCCAGAAAGTCCCTTCCTATCGATCTTAGCTACACCATTCGCTTCAATTTTATCGGCGGAGTACGCCAAGCAATTGAACCGGTTGCGTCAGCCAGAATGGATTGATAGCAAGCCGATAGGCACAGGCCCGTTCCGCTTCGAACGATACGAGCCCGATGCGTATATTCGTTACAAGCGGTTTGATGATTACTTCTCTGAAAATAAGCGCGTTAAAAACTTGGTTTTTGCCATTACGCCAGACGCCGCGATGCGCTTCGCTCGGTTCAGTGCTGGCGAGTGTGACGTCATGAGCTACCCGTTACCCGTCCACCTCCGCGTCGCTCAAAAGAATGACTTGGAAGTCGTACAAACCCCAGGGCTCAATGTGGCGTACTGGGCTTTCAATACTGAGAAACCTCCGTTTCATGATGCCAAGGTTCGACAGGCTTTGACCATGGCTGTCGATCGTGAGGCCATTCTACAGACGGTTTATGATCGCCAAGCGACACAAGCAACCAACCCCATTCCACCCTCATCCTGGGCCTATAACAACTCCATAAGTAAAGTCACTTACAGTAAACGTAAAGCAATGGAGTTGCTCAAAGAAGCGGGGTATGAAAATGGTTTTTCGATTGATATCTGGGCCATGCCGATTCAGCGAGCTTACAACCCAAACGCCAGGAAAATGGCTGAAATGATCCAACAAGATCTCGCGGACATTAATGTTGATGCACGTATCATTACCTATGAGTGGGGAACCTTTCTTTCAAGGCTCTCCCAAGGGCTGCATCACAGTGTCTTACTGGGCTGGAATGCCGATAACGCTGATCCAAATAACTTTTTCAGCCCGTTACTGAGCTGTAACTCGGCTATCAGTGGCAATAACTACGCGAAGTGGTGTAACAACCAGTTTGACGAATTAATACTAAAAGGTAGAACCTCTTCCGAACAAGATGAAAGGAAACAGTACTATTTAAAAGCACAAGAAATCTTTAAGCGGGAAGCACCATGGCTGACCATCGCCCACGCTAACAACAGTGTTTTAGTACAACCAGAAGTTTCGGGGATGATGGTATCCCCCATCGGCAATATTAATTTTGAGGGCGTGACACTCGAGCAACAAAGCGTTGATTCTGGTACACAAGGAGTAACGCCATAATGTTTGCCACTTTGCTCAAGCAACTAAGTACTTTAGTCATCAGTTTGCTGGGGCTAACGGTATTAACATTCATACTCAGCCTCCAGTCTGAAACTCCAGTTCACCAATTTCAAAGTGATCATGTCGTAGTGCAATACTTTGAATACTTGCAGTTCTTACTAAACGGTGACTGGGGTACATCGAGTATCCACAAACGTAGTGTTCTGAAAGATTTTCTGCAGCATTTCCCCGCCACTATTGAGTTAATCGTGTTTGCCATGGTCCTAGCAGTAACCGCTGGTCTAGGGTTGGGAATTCTCGCCTCAACACGCCGCGGCGGCTGGCTTGATAATACGTTAATGACCTCATCGCTTGTCGGCTACTCCATGCCTATCTTTTGGTGGGGTATGTTGTTGGTCTTATTATTTTCACTGACTCTGGGCTGGACTCCCGTGGCAGGACGTATCGACTTTGCTTATGACATAGAGCCTTATACTCGCTTCATGCTGATCGATACGCTATTGCATCATAATCAATATGGCTTTGCTGCTTTTCTGAATGCATTGCATCATCTGATCTTACCCGCCGTGACCTTAAGCACCATCCCCATGGCAATCGTCGCGCGCATGACGCGGTCATCCTTACTCGCCGTACTCAAGTCGGAATACATTCGAACGGCCCGCTCAAAAGGTATCAGTAAGCAAAGAATTATATGGGTCCATGCATTACGCAACGCTTTACAACCAATTTTGACCATTGGTGGCGTTCAGATCAGCATTATCATGTCAGGCGTCATCATTACAGAATACATTTTCGCTTGGCCAGGCATTGGTAAATGGCTCCTAGAAGCTGTTTCACGTCGAGACTTCGCGACTATCCAAGGCGGCGTTTTGGCATTGTCCATTATTGTTATTGCCTTTAACTTGGCTCTCGATTTTATTGGTATCTACCTTAATCCACGATTAAGGAGGCCGTCATGATAAAGCCTATGGTCACTAGTCAGCCTAAACCTTCATGGGTGATTTTCAGCCAAAATAAAGGCGCCATGATTGGCTTGGTTGTGCTACTGCTTATTCTTTTGATGGCTCTTATTGGCCCTTGGATAGCACCTTATGATCCAGCTCACCAATTTAACAGCAAGGTTTTAATCCCGCCTATTTGGGATAGCGCAGGCGATTTCCAGTACTTTCTTGGAACCGATGATTTGGGACGAGATATGCTCTCCCGCTTACTGTATGGGGCTCGACTGTCATTACAGTTAACTTTCGTAGTGGTACTCATCGCCGCATTGGTTGGGGTGATGATTGGCGCTGCAGCAGCTTTCATCAATCCAACGCTTCGCTCATTACTTATGCGAATCATGGATTTGTTACTGTCATTCCCTTCGTTACTTTTGGCGATTGCTATTGTCGCCATTATTGGTCCTGGGTTACCGAATGCTATATACGCAGTCATTATCGTGCTCATCCCGCAATTCGTACGCATCACCCAGTCGTCCATCTCTGAAGAGCTGAATAAAGATTACGTTATGGCTGCAAAACTTGATGGGGCGAAACGACTACGCTTACTGACCCATCATGTCTGGCCCAATATAGTCCCAGCCCTTATTGTCCAATTAACCTTCAGTTTTTCAACGGCACTTCTCGATATTGCAGCTTTGGGCTTTTTGGGCCTAGGCGCTCAGCCACCAATGGCAGAATGGGGTACCATGCTTTCTGAGTCTAGAGCCTTTATTCAATTCGCACCTTGGACCATGACGCTACCCGGTCTTGCGATATTCATGACCGTCCTTTCAATCAACTTAGTCGGTGATGGTGTCCGTGACGCACTCGACCCAAGACTTAATCGCTGAGGCTAACGACGATGAGCTTATTACAAGTAGAAAACCTAAGCGTCGACTTTAAAACTGATAGCGGCATTATCCCTGCGGTCGATAGCGCTAAAATTGCGATTAAAGCTGGACAAGTCCAAGGCGTCATTGGTGAATCAGGCTCAGGCAAAAGTGTGATGGCGCTAGCCATTGCAGGCTTACTGTCCCCCGCTGCCACAATGCGAGCCGACTTGTTCAATCTTGATGGGCATGATTTAACTCGAATGAGCCCGGCTGAACGTCAAAAATTAATCAGTAGCAATATTTCCATCATTTTCCAAGAGCCGACATCCAGCCTCAATCCCTCTCTAACTATCGGGTACCAACTGGATGAAACCATACGTTTTCACGGCGGCGGCACGCGTAAGCAACGTTATGACAAAGCCCAGGAGCTTTTGTCGCAAGTAGGTATTATAGATGGTAAACGCCGCTACAAAGAGTACCCGCACCAGTTGTCAGGGGGGCTAAACCAACGCGTCATGATAGCAATGGCGTTAGCCTGTGAGCCTAAGCTTCTGATTGCTGATGAACCAACAACGGCTCTCGACGTGACGGTTCAGTCGCAAATATTAGACTTACTGTTAAAGCTCAACGAAGAGCATAATATGGCACTTATGCTGATCACACACGACTTCTCAATTTTATCGGAAACCACCGATAAGGTTTATGTGATGTATGGTGGCCAAATTGTCGAGTCTGGAAGAACCTATAATTTATTAAGTCAGCCTTACCACCCCTATACAAAAGCTTTGCTAGACAGTGTGCCACACTATGGCTTGCACTATAAAAAAGGGCGACGCCTGTTTAACCTCAAAGGGAGTACGCCCTCGCTGGATCATTTACCTGTAGGCTGCTATTTGGGACCTCGCTGCCCTTATGCCAATAAACAATGTGTCCAGCCACCAGAGCTGCGTTCGCTTAAGGGACGTAAAGTCAGGTGCCACTTCCCGTTGTTGGAGGAAGATAACTAATGCCCAACTTATTAAGCGCAAAAGATATCCGAAAAAGCTATAAAGTCTCCAATAATCCACTGAAGAAGGGGCAGCTTGAAGTACTGCATGGAGTTAACTTTAGCCTCAACGCAGGCCAAACACTCGCGGTGGTGGGTGAGTCAGGCTCTGGAAAATCAACACTTGCCAGAATTTTAGTCGGTGCCGACAAACCGGATAGCGGAGAATTGTTTTTCGAAGGAAAAGATATCCTTAAGAAAAGAAACAAGTTTGAGTGGTACAAAAACATTCGCATGATCTTTCAAGATGCTGCAGCATCCCTAAATCCGAGAGCCACTATTCGTCAGAGCTTGGAAGAACCATTACACAATGGTACACAGTATACCGCGAGTCAGAGGCGGGAAAGGATTGCTGAAGTATTAGAAATGGTTGGATTACGTCCAGAGTATGCAGAACGATACCCCCATACCTTCTCTGGCGGCCAAAGGCAACGTATCGCAATCGCCAGAGCATTACTATTAAGGCCTAAAGTCATCGTTGCTGATGAGCCAGTTTCCGCTCTCGATGTTTCTGTTCAAGCTCAGATCATCAACTTGCTACTCGACCTACAAGACCAACTCGACTTAGCTTATGTGTTTATTTCGCATGATCTAGGTCTTGTCCAGCACTTCAGCAATAAGGTGCTGGTATTGAATAACGGAACCCAAGAAGAATATGGGCGTGTTTCAGATGTGTTCAGTCAACCAAAGTCTGAGTACACACTAGAGCTACTAAACGCGTCAGCAGGATATAAAAAGTCGATCACGTAAAATGTACCCTATTCTGACCAGATATAAAAAAAGCCACTTAAAGTGGCTTTTTTTATGCTTTTTTCATTATTGCGTGACTTCGACCGTATTTCTAAAGTCCTCAATAACCCCTGAAGTTTCAGCTTGTACGCTAAGGCTTTTTGCCGTTTGTTGCAATTGAGCTTTGGTTGCTTCATCCATAGAAGCGACATCAGGATAATTCACGGCCTTTAATTCAATAACAGCATAGTCACCATTAAATAGAGGCTTAACGCTTCGTGCCGCTTCATCTCCATTAGGTGCAGACATCTGGTAAGCAGCCGATACAAGAGCAAAATCCATACCTGAATCACGACGTTTCAATGCAGAGTTCTCTTGCCAGTCCAACTCTTGCTCAGCAATTAAGTCATCAACTGACTCGCCTGACTCCATAGCTTCCAACACTTTATTAGCAAATGCTTCAGCATCTTTAGCTGCTTTTTCTTTGGTTAAGGTTGCAACTATCTGCGGCTTAACGTCTTCTAGAGGCTTTACCGACTCAGCTTTATAGTTTTGTGCCGTAACGTATACGATATCTTTACCACTTAACACAATCTTGTCGCTTACTTGCTGAGAATCTATAACCTGTGCAGAGAAAGCCTTTTCTAGTAACGCTGGTTCAGCTGCAACACCTGTAGCACTCTCACGGCTGAACATGCCTGTTTCTTGCACGTCTAAACCTGCTTGTTGAGCAAACTCTTCGATATCATCGCCGTACTCAAAAAGAACTTCGTCAAGCTTCGACTCTTTCGAATAAAACTCTTCATCAGCTAGATCTGTCGCTAACTTCGTAACGATCTCATCACGTACGTCAGCTAGAGGAGTGGTTTCTCCTTCACGACGCTCAAGCAATTTAATAATATGAAAACCAAAATCAGTTTCAACAACTTCAGTGACATCGCCTTGGTTCTCTAGAGCTAGCGCCGCTTTTTCAAACTCAGGAGCCCAGCCAGTTCCAGCAGAACTATCGCTTTGCTCAACAGCATCAACCCAGTCTAATTGACCGCCATTTTCACCACTGAAAGTATCGCTTGAGTGCTCTTTGGCCAGAGCGCCGAAATCAGCCCCTTCTTTAATTTGCTGCAATAACTCTTCAGCTTTAGCTTCAGCGCCATCTACAGAGTTATCGATCAAAATGTGTGCGACTTGAATTTCACCCGTTTCACTGTAGCTTGATTTTTGCTGCTCATAGTAAGCCTGAATATCTTCTTCAGTTACTTCAGCTTTTTTAGCTTCGATCAATTCATCAGCAGACAAGCGTACATATTTTAAGTCAATTTGCTCTGGTTGCATAAAACGACTTTTGTTTTTGTCGTAGTAGCTTTGGATCTCACTATCATCTAAGGAAACATCATCTGAAAAACTCGATACAGGAACGCGTAATACTCTCACATCACGTGTTTGCTCTTGTAGTCGGTATAATGTTTCAACTTCGTAGTCTAAAGCAAAGCCGCTTGAGTTAAGACCACTTTGTAACTGCTCTGCAGCGATACGCTCTTGGGCGTATTCATTTAAATACTCCTCAGACCAGCCATTGGCTCTCAAAAACTCGCGCGCCTGACCAGAAGAGTACTCACCACCCAGTTGAAATGGCTCAAAAGTACGAATCCACTGCTTAACCTGCTGTTCAGAAGCTGTCATCCCAGCTTTGGCAATACCGGCATTAACCACTTCTTGATTAATTAACTGTTGAGCAATTGACGCGCGTAATTGTTCACGGCTTGCATCAGTAGGGTAGCGCTTTTCGAACTCAGCACCATCACGTTGGCGCATATTATCAATACGACGCTGAACGGTTTGTCCGCTGATTGATACACCTTCAACTTCTGCAATTTGCTCAGGGTCGCCGCCAAACATATTAGCGCCGAAATAACCTGCTCCAATGAAAAACACAATAATAATGAACATCAACGCCTTCATTATTGGGCTTTGCATGCTCTGCTGAATTTTTTCCAACATCATGGCTGAAATTACCTTTCGTTTATCTTTTCACTTGCTTATGACTGACTCTATAACTTGCGCTCTCAATTACAGTTTAAGACCGTAGTTATAAAAAACGCGCCATTAAGGCGCGCTTTAAAGTGGCGGAGCGGACGGGACTCGAACCCGCGACCCCCGGCGTGACAGGCCGGTATTCTAACCAGCTGAACTACCGCTCCGAATTTTTAAGTCCTCACCACAAGCGTTCAACGAGACCTGTGGTGGAAGACTGGTGGGTGGTACTGGGCTCGAACCAGTGACCCTCGCCTTGTAAGGGCGATGCTCTCCCAACTGAGCTAACCACCCGCAAAAAACGGCGCTTAGTTTACCGCGTCTTTAAGCGCTTTACCAGCTTTAAAACCTGGAACTTTAGCTGCTTTAATTTGGATAGTTTCGCCAGTTTTTGGGTTACGACCTGTACGAGCTGCGCGCTCTTTTACAGAAAACGTACCAAAACCTACTAGAGAAACACCTTCACCTTTTTGTAAAGAATCTGTTACTGCGTCAAGCATTGAGTCTAGTGCACGACCTGCTGCTGCTTTAGAGATATCTGCGCCTGCTGCGATAGCATCGATTAATTCTGATTTATTCACTCACTTTCCCCTTTAATTTTTAGAAAATCTGTGATTAAAAAATATACTGCGTTTCTTAGAGTTTTTATGCATAACTCAAGGTGCTCTGTTATATCAACTGACTGTTAAAACTGTCAAGATAATTTAGAGCAATATGGCTAAAAGTCTCTAGAAATCAGCATTTCCCGCTTAATGTGGTTGAATTTTGTTCTGTTCACCTTGCTTCGAAGAAGAGGATTCAGGCTTCGGTTCAACCGGTTTACTGATCGGTTCAGGAAGTCTCTCAAGTGCAATATCAATCACTTCATCGATCCATTTTACCGCAATAATTTTTAAATCCTGTTTGATATTTTTTGGAATATCCTCGAGGTTCCGCTCATTCTCTTTTGGAATGATCACGGTCTTAATACCGCCTCGGTGAGCTGCCAATAACTTCTCTTTAAGCCCTCCAATCGGTAATACCTCACCACGAAGAGTAATTTCCCCTGTCATGGCGACATCTTTTCTTACCGGTATGTCCGTTAAGCTTGAAATAAGCGCAGTACACATACCAATACCCGCACTCGGGCCGTCTTTTGGCGTCGCACCTTCTGGTACGTGGATGTGTAAGTCTTTGGTTTCATAGAAGTCTGGCTCAATGCCAAGGGCTAAACAGCGACTTCTCACCACAGTCATGGCAGCCTGAATCGATTCTTTCATCACATCGCCTAATTGGCCCGTAAAGACTGGTTTGCCTTTACCGTTCACCACGACAGACTCAATCGTTAGCAATTCACCACCAACCGACGTCCAAGCAAGCCCTGTTACCTGCCCTACTTTGTTCTTCTCGCCGGCACGTCCATAATCATGTCGTTGAACACCAAGGTACTTATCAATATTCTTATCGGTGACTTTCACCGTCTTTTTGGCTTTTTTAGCTAGCAGCTGCTCTTTAACTGTTTTACGGCAAATTTTTGATATTTCACGCTCTAAGTTACGAACACCTGACTCACGAGTGTAATAGCGTATGATGCTACGGATGCCATCTTCGGACAAATCTAACTCGTTTTTCTTCAAACCTGCATTTTTCACCTGCTTCGGTAGCAAGTATCGCTTCGCGATCTCAACTTTTTCATCCTCTGTGTAGCCTGGAATTCGAATCACTTCCATACGGTCTAACAATGGCGCAGGAATATTCATTGAGTTGGATGTCGCGATAAACATCACCTCCGATAGATCGTAATCCACTTCAAGGTAGTGGTCGCTAAAGGTGTGATTTTGTTCAGGGTCTAAGACTTCCAACAGCGCTGATGACGGATCACCACGCATATCCATTGCCATCTTATCGATTTCATCCAGCAAGAATAATGGGTTTTTAACGCCGACTTTGCTCATGCGCTGCATTAACTTGCCCGGCATAGCACCAATGTATGTACGACGGTGACCTCGGATTTCCGCTTCGTCACGAACACCACCCAGCGCCATACGCGTATATTTACGACCTGTAGCACGTGCAATCGACTGCCCCAAAGAAGTTTTACCTACACCTGGAGGCCCTACTAAGCATAAAACCGGACCTTTAAGCTTTTTAACACGTTGCTGTACTGCTAAATACTCAAGGATACGATCTTTAATTTTTTCCAAGCCGTAATGATCTTCATCTAGTACTTCTTCGGCTTTAACCAAGTCATGCTTTACTCGGCTACGTTTCTTCCAAGGAATCCCTAGCAGCCAGTCAATGTAACCACGCACAACCGTCGCTTCTGCAGACATAGGTGACATCATTTTTAGCTTTTTCAATTCAGCTTCAGCTTTTTCCTTTGCCTCTTTCGACATCCCTGCTTCTTCAATCTTTTTCGCCAGCTCCTCATGTTCTGAGGCTGTTTCTTCACCATCACCCAACTCTTTCTGAATGGCCTTGATCTGCTCATTCAAATAATACTCACGTTGGTTTTTCTCCATCTGGTTCTTAACGCGACCACGGATTCGCTTTTCAACCTCAAGCAAATCCATCTCGCTTTCCATCTTGCTCATCAAGTGCTCAAGACGCTCCACCACAGATTCCATCTGTAGGATTTCTTGCTTGTCTTCGATGTTCAACGACATATGCGCCGCGATGCTATCGGCAAGACGGCTTGGATTTTCGATTCCGGATAAAGTCGTTAGAATCTCGCTTGGGATCTTCTTATTGAGCTTAACGTACTTGTCAAAGCTATTAAGTGCAGCACGTGCCAATGCATCTTCTTGATCTTCTTGGCCTGTCTGGTTATCGACGTAGCTCACTTCCGCCACAAACATAGGATCCGTTTGTGTATAGTTCACCACTTTTGCACGCTGTACGCCCTCAACGAGTACTTTTACATTACCGTCAGGCAGTTTGAGCATCTGTAAAATGGTCGCCACACAGCCATAGTCATACACTTGGTCTGTATCAGGCATGTCTTCAGTGGCTTCTTTTTGCGCCACTAGCATCACTTGCTTATCGCCGTTAGTGGCTTCCTCTAAAGCTTGAATAGACTTTTCTCGACCAACAAACAGAGGAATAACCATGTGTGGGAACACCACCACATCACGCAGCGGTAACAATGGAAGTTGTTTCGTTTCTAATGGCATGAATTCAATTTTCCTGGGATTGTATCAATCAGTGGGACATGACTGCGCGCAAATATGGCGCAGTCAATCGTATTTATTACTCTGATGCAGCTTTTGATTGATTATCGTAAATCAATAAAGGCTCAGCTTCGCCTTTCACCACTGCACCATCAATACATACTTTGCTCACACCTTCTAGCGAAGGTAAGTTATACATGGTGTCTAATAGAATTTCTTCAAGGATTGAACGCAAACCTCGAGCACCGGTACGGCGAGCCATTGCTTTGTGCGCAATAGCCGTTAAGGCGTCTTTACGGAACTCTAAGTCAACATCCTCGAGCGAGAACAGCTTACTGTACTGTTTTGTCAGTGCATTTTTCGGCTCAGTCAAAATACGTACCAGTGCTGTTTCATCCAACTCTTTTAGAGTCGTCACAATTGGCAGACGACCTATAAACTCTGGGATTAAACCAAACTTCACTAGGTCATCTGGCTCTACTTTCTGTAGCATCTCGCCAACTTTTATGCTGTCGTTAACTTCTTTAACGTCTGCACCGAAACCTATACCACCTTTTTCTGTACGCTCTTGAATGACTTTTTCAAGACCTGCGAAAGCACCACCACAGACAAATAAGATGCTACCTGTATTGACCTGTAGGAACTCTTGTTGTGGGTGTTTACGCCCTCCTTGAGGAGGAACAGACGCTACGGTACCTTCGATCAGCTTCAATAATGCCTGTTGAACACCTTCACCTGATACATCACGGGTAATAGAAGGGTTATCAGACTTACGTGAAATTTTATCGATTTCATCGATGTAAACGATACCACGCTCTGCTTTTTCAACGTCGTAATCGCACTTCTGCAATAACTTCTGGATGATGTTTTCAACATCTTCACCAACATAACCGGCTTCGGTTAACGTTGTCGCGTCAGCCATGGTGAAAGGAACATCAAGCATGCGTGCTAAAGTTTCGGCAAGTAAGGTTTTACCGCTACCAGTTGGGCCAATCAGAAGAATATTACTTTTACCCAACTCAACGTCTTGATGCTCACTGGAGTGCGGTTCGTGTTCTAATCGTTTGTAGTGGTTATATACCGCTACTGACAATACTTTCTTGGCATCTTCTTGCCCAATAACGTATTGCTCTAAGAATTCTGCAATTTCTTTGGGTTTTGGGAGTTTATCTTTTGCTTCTTTAGAGGCAATTTCTTGGATTTCTTCAATAATAATGTCGTTGCAGAGATCCACGCATTCATTACAAATAAATACACGTGGTCCTGCGATCAGCTTTTTAACTTCATGCTGACTCTTACCACAAAATGAACAATAGAGTGTTTTATCGTCGGAGTTCTCGTTACTCATTTTCTACCTCAAGCATGCGCCATAGGTTTATAGCGGGGGCTTTATTTAGTGCTTATCACCTATCTCTATAAAACAGGCTCTATCAAAGCGGCTCTTCCACAAAAGAGAAATAAGGCTGAATCTGGATTTTTCAAGTACGTCTGAGGTACTGAATCTGGCTTCAATGCCTTAATTTCCTCATCGTCATAACTTAACAGTACCAAATAAATCCCAGCAACAAAAGCAAAAAGCCCACGGCGTGGGCTTTTTACAGCGATTTTCAGCGGTTAACTCAGGAAATATTACTTTCTAGAATTGATAATAGAATCGACTAATCCGTAATCCACCGCTTCTTCAGCAGACAAGAAATTATCACGATCAGTATCTTTCTCTACTTGTTCAATTGGCTTATCACAGTGGTGCGCCAAAATGCCATTCAAGCGCTTTTTCATTTCGTAAATTTCTTGTGCATGAATTGCGATGTCAGACGCTTGACCTTGGAAGCCACCCAGTGGCTGGTGAATCATCATGCGAGAGTTAGGTAGACAATGACGTTTGCCAGCGGCGCCGCCAGCCAACAACAAAGCACCCATGCTCGCTGCTTGTCCAACACAGACCGTTGAAACGTCCGGACGTATAAACTGCATCGTATCGTAGATACCCATACCTGCAGTGACAACACCGCCTGGTGAATTAATGTACAAATAGATGTCTTTATCAGGATTGTCTGACTCTAAAAACAGCATTTGAGCCACAATAGAGTTAGCCATATTGTCTTCTACAGGGCCAACACAGAAAATGACACGCTCTTTTAACAAGCGCGAATATATGTCGTAAGAACGCTCGCCTCGAGACGTTTGCTCCACGACCATTGGAATTAAAGCATTGCTGATGGGTTGATCAATTTTGCTCATTATCGACATATTCCTTAATCTAAAAACAAAAGAAGCGGATAAAATCCGCTTCTAATGAACTCTGTGACTGATGCTACTTACTGTTTATTAGTGTTTAGCATCTCGTCAAACTTAACGGCTTTCTCGGTTACTTTAGCTTTTTCTAGCACCAAGTCAACCACAGTATCTTCTAATACTAATGACTCAACTTCACGTAAACGCTGAGGGTCGCCATAGTACCAGTCAATCACTTCTTGTGGCTCTTCATAAACCGAAGCCAAATCTTCAACTTGCTCACGAACTTTCGCTTCATCAGCTTTAAGCTCTTCTGATTTAATGATTTCAGCAACCACTAAACCAAGTTTTACACGACGAGTGGCTTGCTCTTCAAACAGGTCAGCAGGAAGATCAGGCGTTTGATCTTTAGGTGCATTCATACGCTGTGCCATTTCTTGACGCATACGGTCGATTTCTTGATCAACCATCGCTTTTGGCATATCGAATTCATGCTTTTCAATCAGTTTGTCCATCACTGCGCCTTTAACGCGTGACTTGATAGCGTTACGAAGCTCACGCTCCATGTTTTTCTTAACGTCATCTTTCAAAGCTGCTAGGTCGTCAGCACCTAACTGTTCAGCTAACTCAGTAACCGTTGGTAATTCTTTCTTGTTTACTACGTGCACGTGAGTTTCGAAAGTTGCTTCTTTACCTTTCAAATCTTCAACGTGATAGTCTTCAGGGAAGGTCACTTTGACTTCAACGTCGCTACCAGCTGAAGCGCCTACTAGCTGGTCTTCAAAACCTGGAATCATGTTGCCAGCGCCAATTTCCAACGGGAATTCTTTCGCTTCACCACCTTGGAATGCTTCGCCATCCATAAAGCCTTTAAAGTCGATAACAACCTGGTCACCCTCTTTTGCTTTACGCTTGACTTCAACCCAAGATGCACGCTGTTCACGTAGCGTATCCATCATCTTAGACAAATCATCGTCTGAGACGTCAGATGTTGGCTTTTCGATTTCTAAATCTGATAAATCCGCAACTTCGACTTCTGGGTACACTTCAAAAGTTGCCGAGAACTTTAAGTTTTCGCCATCTTTATTGTCGATTAACTCAAGCTGAGGATAGCCGGCAGGTGTTAACTCTTCTTTTTGAATCGCTTCAAAGTAGTGGCGTTGCATAACTTCACCAAGAACTTCTTGACGAACGGCATTGCCATAACGCTTTTTAACGACTTTAAAAGGGACTTTGCCTGGACGGAAACCGTTCATCTTAACGGTACGTGTCATTTCCTGAAGGCGTTTTTGTACCGCGCCGTCAATATTCTCGGCAGGTACATCGATAACTAATTTTCTTTCTAAACCGTTGCTGGCTTCAACTGAAACTTGCATTCGCTGATCTCCGATAGGCTATTTAATAATAGCTAGTAATTAATGACCAGGTTTTCAGATGAAGACTGTTAGGGAGGAGCCATCTTTACCAACCTTTATAGACTGAGATAAAGATGGTGCGAAAGGAGAGACTCGAACTCTCACGCCTCGCGGCACTGGAACCTAAATCCAGCGTGTCTACCAATTCCACCACTTTCGCGTTTTGACTGCGGGCCCTGAGCCCTCATCGAACCATATTGTAATTCCTGCTCAGCGTAAATGCTGGTTTACAAGAATCTGGGGTGGACGATGGGATTTGAACCCACGACAACCGGAATCACAATCCGGGGCTCTACCAACTGAGCTACGCCCACCATCAACCTCTACTCTCCTCGATTCGGCCGCCCATTTCAGCTTAAAGCAATGGCGCGTCCGGCAGGATTCGAACCTGCGACCCACGGCTTAGAAGGCCGTTGCTCTATCCGACTGAGCTACGGACGCATGTTTATCCTGACGTCGAGGCGAGAAATAAATTGGTCGGAGATGAGGGATTTGAACCCCCGACATCCTGCACCCAAAGCAGGCGCGCTACCAGACTGCGCTAATCTCCGATTTTTGTCTCAAGGGGCTTGCCCCTGCGAGACGCGCATATTACTGATTTCCCCCATACCCGTCAACACTTTTTGTCGCTTTTTTTCTATTTTCTTCATTGCTTATAAAAGCATTGAGTAAGTTGCTCAATATTGCGACAATAGCGCCTTTCAAACAATCATTTGAATTTAATCTGCATGACTGCTCAAATCCTTGATGGCAAAGCCATCTCAGCCAAAGTTAAAGACGAATTAGCCCTAAAAGTAAAGGCTCGCCTAGACAAAGGCCTCCGTGCGCCGGGTCTAGCGGTGATCCTTGTTGGAGTGGATCCCGCGTCTCAAATCTATGTTAACAAAAAGGTCGAAGCTTGTGAAAAGGTTGGCTTCATTTCACGCAAAATTGTGATGGAAGATGACACCACACAGGAGGCGCTTCTTGAACAGATCGATTTGCTTAATGATGACCCTGCGATTGACGGTATTTTAGTTCAGTTACCGCTTCCGGAGCACTTGGATTCGAACGTCATTCTAGAGCGCATTAAGGCTGATAAGGATGTCGACGGCTTCCACCCTTACAATATGGGCCGTTTAGCGCAGAAAATGCCAACCATGCGTCCTTGTACGCCTTACGGTGTAATGGTGATGTTAAAAGAAACCGGCATCGACCTTATCGGCAAAGACGCTGTAGTCGTTGGTGTATCCAACATTGTGGGCCGTCCTATGGGTTTAGAGTTACTGATGGAGCGCTGCACAGTGACCTTTACTCACAGTAAAACCAAAGACTTAGCGAAAAAAGTGTCGGAAGCAGATATTGTGGTGGTTGGCGTAGGCATTCCTAACATGGTCAAAGGCGACTGGATCAAGCCGGGCGCCATCGTGATTGATGTGGGTATTAACCGTCTTGAAAGTGGCAAACTGGCTGGTGATGTTGAGTTTGACGTTGCTAAAGAGCGCGCCTCATGGATTACACCCGTTCCAGGCGGTGTAGGCCCGATGACTGTCGCGATGTTGATGAGCAACACCCTGTTTGCCTGCGAGCACCTGCACGACTAAACCTTTCTGGTCGAGCCAGTTCCACTGAGTGTGAATTGGCTCACCTTTTACTACAAAAAACCTATTTGAGTTCAATGACTTGCGCTAATCTTTATGCAACTCATTCTAAAAAAGGACTCAAAGATGGACATTCTCATACCTATACTTGCCATAATCGGCGGCTTACTGGCAGCATCTAGCCTTATCGCGCAAAAGTCACAAGACGCAGGTAATGCTCTAAAAAAGCTAGCGCCTTACCAGGGCATCATCGGCGTTATTTTATTGGTTTTAGGGCTGTATTACTTCTTGTTCCACAGCTTGCCTCATTTGAGCGCGCGCATCCAATTTACAGCAGGGCTGTTTAGCCTTATCACGCAAATCCTAATGATTCTAGTCGGCTTTATTCTTTCTTACGGATTGCTGTCGGAAAAGTTATTGTCAAAAAATGAAACCGCCCAAGAAAAAGGCGCTCAAGCAGCACGGAAATTAACCTCTATCCAGATCCCTCTCGGTATCGCATTAGCGGTTTGTGCACTCTTAGCATTAATCCTTTAAGTACTTTTCGGTGTGTCCCTAGGGCACGCCGCCTCAATTACCCGAGCCCTTTTTATGAAGGGAAATAATAAAAGTAAGATGTATACACGGTAATCCAAGTGATTAACCAAACCACCGTGACTCCCCGTTTGCTCATTTGAATTCTCGACATGAGTAAAACGCTAGCCGCTCTAGCAATGTACGCGATGAGTAAAAAGCGTATAAATCTCGCCACAACAGAGACTGCTATAAAAAGAATCAAACCGATATCAGCGCTTGCAGCTTGTACGGAATACGCCTTGTAAGGCAACCCTTGAAATGGCCCTAGAATAATTGCCAAAGCTCCCTTGTCTTCGAGCTGCTTCGCAACCGTGTCCATGAGATCAGTATTTATTGCTGGTACGGCCTCGACCCAGCTCCAACTGGTTTTAGGCGACATCACTCCCCATGTGAACATGATAACTCCACCAACAAGAGCTCCTAATAAGGCCCAAGCGATAAGGGGCAATAACTTTGCTTTTCGCTCTAAAGCGAAATAGCTTAATAACACGTCAGGTAAAATGAAGAACAATGTTGCTTCAGAAAATCCCCAAATTGACGAACTATATTTCTTGAGCGAAGCATTCATGATCAATCCCACTTTGGCAACTTTACCGACTCCTGCATTCCAACAAACCGTGCTTTTACTGTCTCGTAAAAGCCATCACCCTGAGCTTCATAGCTCAAAGGTTCAGAAAACACTACATCACAAAAGAATGGTACAAATAGTGCATCGCCTTTGGGCAAAGTCTTTCCTAGGCCGTGCATATAAATTGGGTAAAGTGGCACTTTAGGACAGCGCTCAGCCAGCTTTACCACGCCATATTTCAAATCGGTCATCTTCTCTGGCTCGCCACGCGAACCTTCTGGGAAGAAAATTAAGATCTTGCCGCTATCGAGTGCTTTCGCGCACTGCTCAATTGGGTTAACGCTTTTATCTTTACCCTGACGCTCAATCGGCAAAATACCGATAATATTTAAGGCAAACCACGCCAAAAATTTATTTTTTAAGAAATAATCCGCAGCGGCTACTGGTTGCACTTTATGCAATATGTTCAGTGGTAATAATGAAATCAACACCATGGTATCAAGGTGGCTATTATGATTGGCGATCAAAATTGCAGGCCCATCCTTCGGAAGAATAGGCGTATTTTGATAACGCAAGCCAATAACGATTTTGACGATAGGCTTAATGATCACGGCAAAAAACAAACAACGAAGTGCTAAGTTAATGTACTTCATACTCATTCCCTCCTTAGAAGTAAAAGTAGCGCATAACGTGGAAGAACAAGGGCGCAGTAAACGTCAGACTATCGAGGCGATCCAAGATACCGCCATGACCAGGGATTAACTGACCTGAGTCTTTAATACCAATATCACGTTTAATCGCTGATAGAGATACGTCACCAATAAAGCCTGCGATACCAATACCCAAACCAACCAACAGGCCCTGCCACCAGATCATTGGCGTTAACAACCCTGCTAAAATCATGGCGAGTACACCTGTGGTAATGACACCACCGATTAAACCTTCACGGGTTTTGTTAGGGCTAATAGTCGGTGCAATTGGCGTTGTGCCCAAAATCTTACCCCAAACATATTGCGCCACATCATTTAGCTGAGTCAGCATCACTAGGTAAAGAAGTAACGCTGCTCCGTCGCCTGACATGGTTAACGACTGGTACTCCCCTTCACTCGGTAACATCACCAAATACGCCAAGTGGCTTAGAGTAAATACCGTTAACATTAAACCCCAATGGATATTACCCACCGCGCGTAAATAGTTTTTCGTTTCACCAGCAAGCACCATGCGGAACGGTATAAATAGGAAGGCATACACAGGGATAAAAATAATAAACATGCCGTACCAGCCAGTCGCAATCCAGTAGTACTGAAGCGGAATGGTCAGGTAGGCCCAGAACAATACTTTACGATCCACCAAACGCGTCGGTGTCATTGAAAAGTACTCTTTTAGCGCGATAAAACTCAGCATGGCAAATAGCATGACCGTCACTAACGGCCCCATAAGCAGTGCCAAACCGAAAATACCAATCATGATCCACCATGAATTAATGCGTTGCTTTAACTCGGTATAGTCTTTTTCTTTATTCGCTAGCGATAAAGCCCAGCCAATCACGGTTGCTAATGATAATCCTGCCAGTAAAAATACAAAGACTTGGGTTACGGTTCTCATACTGTCGAAATCAAATAACATAACGTTCTCCTTAGAATTCTTTTTGTCCGCTTTTAAAGCGCTGCTTTGATGCGGTTAATCATTGTTAACACCGATAGCGCAACCACACCCATCAGCACATAATTAAGATAACTGCTCACCGCCGGCCAAAGCGGTAATACAATTCCTAATAGACCTAACACTAATGCTCGATCACTTTTCCCCATAGGCCCTTGATATTGACGCTCTTTACCCACCATGGGTGCGATAACACCGACAAACTCAACCAGTACAGCCATAAAAATAAAGGCACCGATGAACCATGGCGAAATGTTTGGCACCATAAATAAAGGCAACAACAAGGCGACGTCAGACACCACATCGCCTAGCTCATTCAGGTAAGCCCCTAACTTTGATTTCTGGTTATGCTCACGCGCCAACATGCCATCGATTGCATTGAGTGCCATGCGTACAAATAACACGACAGGTAGCAGATAAAACCACACTAAACTTTGTTGCCACACAACCACAGCACCTGTCGCTATGCTTAGAAGCATTGCGAAAACCGTTACTTGATTAGCTGTGATGCCAGCTTTGGCTAGACCGTTAGTTAGCGGACGTAAAAGCTGCTGGAACTTGGGTTTAAGTTGATAAACTGAAATCATATTGAATCCTTTTCTTGCGCGCTGTTCTCGCGCCATAACTAAGTTTTGATGATGCCAACTTCCCACAAAGACGATCAAAAGACGACCTTTTGTGCTATAGTCGCCATAAAGTAAGCCTAAAGTATCGTATTAATATACTTTTCACCCTAACACACAGCCAAGGTAACCGCGATGAGTCGACAAACGACACAGCTCATAGAAACGTTAAAACAACACCTGCGCAGCCAAGGTGTGACTTATAAGGACTTGGCCAAGCACTTATCCATGAGCGAAGCCAACGTTAAGCGGATGTTTTCACAAAATAAGCTCTCTTTGGAACGTTTAGAAACGATTTGCAACCTACTTCACATGGATATTCTGCAACTGGCGCAAAGTGCACAAAATCAGCAGCATAACATTTCAGAACTTACCTCAGAGCAAGAAAAAGAACTGATCACAGATTTCAGATTATTATTAGTGGCTCAGCTCTGTTTATCAGACTGGACTTTCGAGGATATGTTAGCGCGCTACCAGTTTACAGAACATCAACTGATTCGGTACTTAGCCAAACTGGATCGCATACATTTCATTGAGCTGCTCCCCAATAACCGGATACGGCAAAGAGTAAGCCCACATTTTAAATGGCAAACGGATGGCCCAGTACGCAAGTTCTTCGCAGACCACATTCAAAGTGAATTTTTTAACTCACGTTTTGATCAACCCACGGAAAAGATTTTGTTTATTTCAGGCATGCTGAGCGACGAATCCAACAAAAAGATTCAGGGATTAATTGAAGAGCTTGGCACGACTTACCGACAACAGTTACGCCAAGACAAAAGTCTATCCTTGGATCACAAGAAAGGGACAAGCTTAGTGGTTGGATTACGAAATTGGGAGTTATCGGTATTTAATGATTTACGGCGGTGATTTATTCATCATTTTGCCATACCGCGGTTAAACCGCGGTATCCAGAAATTAAAAACCTAGATTCCGTATCGTGGTACGGAATGACAATAAGTTAATTACGACTACTTCCGACGCCAACTGGTACCACCCGAGCCATCTTCTAGCTCAATATTCAGAGCATTAAGTTGGTCTCGAATTTTATCGGCAAGCGCCCAGTTTTTATCGGCGCGAGCTTGTAGACGCTGTTGGATCAAGGCATCAATTTCGTCATCTGACACATCGCTGTCACCAGCAGCAGACTTTAAGAACTCTTCAGGATCTTGCTGCAACAAACTCAACACGCCAGCGAGCTCTTTCAGTTTCACCGCGATAGTTGCCGCTTTTGGCATGTCGCTAGCTTTCAGGCGGTTTACTTCTTTGGCTAAGTCAAACAACACAGGCATGGCTTCTGGCACATTAAAATCATCATCCATCGCTTTGACAAAATCAGTTTGTGCTTTTTCCATAATGTCCAAAGACTCGCCTGTGGCTTGCGATAAATCCACACCTCTTAGTGCCGTGTACAAGCGCTCTAAACTGGCGTCAGCAGATTCAATATTAGCCTGCGTATAACTTAACTGACTACGGTAATGTCCGCTCATCAAGAAATAGCGCACGGATTCCGCGCGGTACTGTTTCAGTACATCGCGGATGGTGAAAAAATTACCAAGCGATTTTGACATCTTTTCTTTATCCACTTGCACCATACCCGTGTGAATCCAAGTATTGGCGAATGTGCAACCGTTAGCACATTCCGACTGAGCGATTTCGTTTTCATGGTGTGGGAACTGTAAGTCCGAGCCACCACCATGAATATCAAAAGTTTCACCTAAGCACTTTTTGCTCATGGCAGAACATTCAATATGCCAACCAGGACGACCTTTACCCCATGGCGAATCCCACGAAGGCTCACCCGGCTTTGCCGCTTTCCATAAGGCAAAGTCCATAGGATCTTTTTTCGAGTCACGCACATCAATACGCTCACCCGCATTGAGCTGGGTTAAGTCTTGGCGACTTAATTTGCCGTAATCATCATAAGCAGGAACATGGAAATAGACATCACCATCTTCCGTGGCATACGCCGCGCCCTTTTCAATCAAAGTTTGATTCATCTCGATGATTTCAGCCATAGTAGCAGTGGCACGAGGCTCAATATCTGGACGTTGAAGGCCAATGGCATCAAAGTCTTGATACATTTCGCCAATAAACTTTTTCGTCACATCCTCAAATGCTTGGTCAGTTTCATTGGCGCGATTAATGATTTTGTCGTCAATATCCGTGATGTTGCGAACATAGTTGACGTCATAACCTTTAAACTTCAAATAGCGATTAATCACGTCAAAAGCCGCATAAGTACGCGCATGTCCAATATGACACAGATCATAAACCGTCACGCCACACACATACATGGATACCTTGCCTTCTTCTAATGGCTTAAAAGGTTCTTTTTGACGGGTTAAGTTGTTGAAAATCTGTAACATGCTCACTTCTCTTCTGACTTTTCTATGTCGACTATTTTTCGCTAAAATCGCAATTTAATACTAAAATAAGTATCATATGCGCCAAACAGCCTAGCATTGTAGCGTTCAAGTTACGTGCAGGCTAGCTTAAACAAGGCTAAATCACTAATTTTGAGGAAATCCCCATGAGCAATCCTACGGTCACATTCACCACTAACCACGGCGACATCACTCTTGAGCTATATCAAGACAAAGCGCCTGAAACGGTTAAAAATTTCTTGAGCTATGTTGAAGAAGGTCACTATGACGGTACGATTTTCCACCGCGTGATTCCTAACTTTATGATTCAGGGCGGCGGTTTTACTGCGGATATGGAGCAAAAAGAGACTAAAGAGCCTATCGCTAACGAAGCCAACAACGGTTTAAGTAATGAAGTTGGTACCGTAGCCATGGCCCGCACCATGGAGCCTCACTCAGCCTCATGTCAGTTCTTTATCAACGTTAATGACAACGACTTCCTGAACTTTAAAAATGAGTCTATGAACGGCTGGGGTTACTGTGTTTTCGGTAAAGTCACTGAAGGTATGGACGTGGTTAACGCTATTAAAGAGGTTCCTACAGGCAGTTACAGCATGCACCAAGATGTTCCGACTGAGACAGTGCTTATCGAGAAAGCTGAGATTAACGGATAAGTATGACGTTAGTAATATCCGATCTACACCTTTGCGAAGAGCGCCCAGACTTAACGGCGCTCTTTGAGCATTTTATGCAGGAAATCGCGCCACAGTCTAACGAACTGTATGTGCTTGGTGATTTATACGAAAGCTGGATTGGCGATGATGATGACTCTGCATTTGTTGAGTCGACTATCGCACTCTTCAGAGCTTACTCTGACAGTGGCAATAAGTTGTACTTCCAGCACGGAAACCGTGATTTCTTGTTAGGCGATACATTCGCTCAAAAAACAGGTGGCGAGCTATTACCCGAAGTGCACCCTATCCAGCTTGGCGATAAACAAGCCATTATGATGCATGGCGACAGCCTATGCTGGGATGATAAAGAATACATGCAGTTTCGTGAAATGGTGCGTTCTGAGCAGTGGCAACAACAGCTATTGTCACAACCGCTAGAAGTACGCAGAGGTATCGCGGCTGACTTACGTCGTAAAAGTCGCGAAGCTCAAGAAAACAAGGCCAGCGCCATTACAGACGTTCATCCGCAAGCGGTTGAAGAAGTTCTGAAAGACCACAAAGCGCAGGTATTAATTCATGGGCACACTCACCGTCCAGACTTTCATGACATTGAGGTCGATGGCAAACATTGTCAACGCATTGTCCTTAGCGACTGGGGTGAGAAAGGTCATTACCTGACGATTGAGGGTGATTCGGTCACCGAGCACTATTTTGAAGCCAGCTAAACGCTGGCTTTTTTGTGCGAATGTAAAACTAACAAAAAGGCTTTTCTAAAAACCTCTGCTCTGCCAAGGTACTTTTCCGGCCTAACGCTTTATTCCGATCAGGGAAGCGTCCAAAACGAATGATTTGATCACGGTGACACAAGGCATGACTGGTCGAGTTGCTATCGCCCAAATTAATAAACAATTGAACGCTTCGATCTTGTAAAGCAAGATCTTCTGCATGTTCAAAAGGAAGATACATAAACTTGCGTTGAACCGTTAACAGCCCTTGGTCAAAGTTTTTATTTAGTGCATTCTCTGCAACCTGTCTAGCTTTAGCATCGTTAGCAAAAGCTTCTGCTTGCCCTCGATAAATATTCCTCGAAAACTGATCCAGTAAAATAATTAACGCTAGCGAGCCTCGTTGAGTTTGCATCATGGCATCCAGTTGACCAGCAGCGGCTTGCTGATTGGCTTCCCCAAAACGCTGGCGGACTTCGTCATCAAAAGCTGGATTCGAATCAAACCAAATCGCGCGATTGGCACCCAACTCGGCTGAGTCGGGTGCACCAAACCAAAAGGTAATGACCTCTTCGGTTAGCTCTTGATAATAAGCATGTTCGAGAGGCATGACTAATGAGCTTTTCGCTTCAAAGATGCGTTAACTTTCATTGAGTCTTCTTGGTTCATGGCATTTAAAGCTGCCTGCCACATCGGAATCGCCTTAAACGCGGTGACCATATCGTAATCCAAGGCCACCTGCTTCGGGTCCATCGGCTCGTTACCTGCACGGCTTTGGAACCACTTCATCCATAGCGCAGAACCTGGCTCGGTAAGCACCAAACCACTCTTTGGGCCGCTGGACAGCGGTGGCGCACTGGCTTGTGGTGGTTGCGTAGTCGATGGTAGCAGGAAAGACATCATGTTTGGCTGATCCGTAGTTAAGCTTTTCGGATTGTATTGCGCTGAGCTGTGGCAGCCTAAGCAGCCTGCTGTTGATAGACCTGCTGGGTAATAATGGCCACCAGCCCAAGCTGGCGTCACTACCGCGCCATCGTTAGGTCCCGATAAACGACCGTCCCAACCAAGCGTAGAGCGTGCGTACTCTGGCGTGTTCATATTAATCCAGTTTTGAGTAAGCTTGGTATTGACCTGCGCTGGCGGCGTTAAGGCAGAGCTTGATGTATTAATCACATCTGGATTACCGCCCCATGTCGCGCCCAACGGCACCATTTTATCCCATGAGTCGTCACCTGGAGCATTCTTGTCATAGATCAACGTCGAGAATACCCAGCCGGTTTCAGGTGCCGCTTCGCTATCCTTAACAATAATATCGAACTGCATTAAGTAAATATTGGTCAGCGATGGCTCAGACACCGAGCCTGCGGAACCATTATTAGGGCACTGTGACTTATCAGGGTTATTCCCTGAGCCATTACTTGCGTTCAAAGGCGCGTAAATAGGGAGCATTGCGGTCCCTTCCATTGGTGACCAATCAGCGCCGCAGGGTGTCACGAACGCAAACTTAACGATCACACTCCCTTCAGCGTATTGAGCACCAGGGTTGGTAATGTTGGGGGCGTAGGCTTGTTCAAGCGTGGTTCCCCAAATATTGCCCAAGGTCGCGGCTGCGGTGTTGTCGTAAAGAGTCAATACGTATGTCGTCAAATCAAGCTTTTGATGCGTCAAGGTGCCCGCGGGGAATCCAGAGCCGACATAAAAGCCATGGATAGGCTCACGCTCCGTACCTAACCAAATTGACTGCCACCAAGGTTCTTGGCTTGCATTCCAATTATCGTAATCGAAAAGCAACTTACGCATATCATCAGTGACATAACTCTTCAAAGCTTCCACATAGGCCATAGCATTTTGCTGTGTGATTGGCCCATTATTGGTGACTTTTTTCCAAGGCGGTGATGTTTTTACCGCTGCTGTGCTTGGATAATCATGACGCAATTGAAACAAGTTGCCGTCGTAAACATTATCAGGTGGATTGGGTAGCGCAGAATTGGTAAAAGGATGGATGGGGGAATTTGCGTCGCTAAAATCTATTGAGGTTGAGGTCAGAAACGGAACCTTCCCAACTAAGTTCTCATTACTGTGATTACTTCCTGCAATCGTTGTTATGCTTGATGTCGTCAAAGCCAACGACATCAATGCCAAAATGGATCTCTTCATTGTTATCTCCTTCAGTGCTATAAAGTAATACCATGGAAGGTATCGCTTTTTATTATCACCTTCCATGGTGATTTCACACTAGCCCATTCGGGTGATAGAAGGAAGAATTATTTCAACAAATCCAACCACTTAAGTCATTATTGCAACTAAAGTAGCCAGCTTATGTCAGTATTGCATTTGATTGGTCGTGTTTTTTCTCCGTCACGAAAAACTAACCCCAGCTTTTCACCAACCAACGTCAAATGATTATCCTTAAGTTGCAAGGCTGTACCTTCACGTGTACCTACGACATAACGGTGTGGGTTAGCTCGAACGTATTCGAACAATCGCTCGGCGCGTGTTTCGCCATTGTGGTTCGGCGGCTGATAGTCTGTATAGTGTGGATTGATCTGAAAATTGACTAGCGCCAGTGCCTTAAAACTTCTCGGCTCGACGATCGGCATATCGTTGGTGGTACAAATTGTTAAGCCGGCAACATTCGAGCCAGCGCTCCAGCCCATGTAAGGCATACCTTCAGCAACACGTTGACGAATCGCGTCAATTAGCTCGTTATCATACAGCTCTTTCAACAGATGGAATGTATTTCCACCACCAATAGCGACTGCATCAGCTTGCTGCACCGCTTTAACTGGATCATCAAAGCGGTGGATCGAAACCACTTTTTTGCCAATAGTCTGCAACGGCAGATTAACTTTTTCTTCATAGGCATCGTAGCCCATGGCAAAACCCGCGTAAGGAATGAATAAGACTTCTTTAATGTCTTTACTCAAGAAGTCATCAATTATTGGCAAAGCGTGCTCTAAATACTCCGTTTGCCCTTCTCTTGATGAACTTAACAGTAACAAATTCTTCGACATAACCCACCTTTAATCTAATACAGGAACGCCAGAGTGGAACCTGAACAATGGATCTGGCGATTCAATCAGCTCTTTTTCTTTTGTTAAGAAAAACTGTAAGCGTTGCTCAATCGACTCGCTCGCATACTGCTTTGCCAAATCGATATAATCCATAAAGTGACGCGACTCTGACTTCAACAAAAACCGGTAATATTTGGCTAACTCTGGATGCGAATCTTTGAGGTAAGGCACCAGCGCATGAAAGCGCTCACAGGAGCGAGCTTCGATAATGCCGCCGATAATCAAGCTATCAACAAACCGGTTCGGCTCGTCTTTTTCAACATACTGATGTAAGCCAGCAGCATATCGAGATGGTTTGATGGCTCGGTATTTAATACCTTGTTGCTCTATGAACTCTAAGACTTGCTCAAAATGCAGCACTTCCTCACGAATCAATTGCGATAGCTTTTTCAGCAAGTCAATGCGTTCAGGGTAGCGAAACATTAATTTGACCGCAGTAGCCGCTGCTTTTTTCTCGCAGTGCGCATGGTCAATAAGTAATGTTTCTAAATCTGAAACAGCATGCTCTAGCCATGCCTGCGGGGTATCACAGTGCAAAAACTGCTGAATAGGACTGATATCAACGGCTTTCTCAGCCAGCTTTTCTGTCATGAAGGCGCCAAATAATCAAACATAAAGCGCCGCATTATAACGGTTAGGCCGTCGCTTGTCAGTTGGCTAGACTCTGGATACTTGCTGTTTAAAGCGCTTCAACATCGTGCTATCTATCGCCTCCTGTTGATAACGCAGCGCAATATAAGTCTTTAAAGCGGGAGCGGCTTTTGCATAGGTTTTTTGTGACGTCGCCCTAGTCACTTGTAGCACATCCTTCGGGCCCATAGTTCGATCACAAGGAATGCCTAGCTTCTCTAGTTTTTTCAATAGTAGCAAATAGTGCTTAGTTACAGGTTCTAATCGTTGCGCGCTGCGTAGCACAAAATATCCAAAGATCAGCCCTGCGAGGATAATCGTTGCTAATAAACCGTAACCGAGATAGCGATACTGATGTCGCTCTATTCCAAGCTTACGCAACCATCCAAATTGCATGTCTTGACTATAGCCCATCACCGTTTCACTCCAGAAGCTTTGGATTGCATCCCAGCGCAAGGCTAAGTTTTGAAGCAGTCCTTCAGGAGCTTCGAAGCCTACATCGGCTCCAAACTCTTCCATCCAACCGTCTCGTGAGCTGGCATCGCCACGTAAATCTTCTTCAACTCTAGAAGGATGAATTGCTGCCGTCGGATCAATACGACGCCAGCCTTCCCCATCTAGCCACACCTCTGTCCATGCATGGGCATCCGACTGCCGGACGATGTAATAATCTCCATAGGGATTATATTCAGCGCCCTGATAGCCGGTCACCACTCTGGCAGGAATACCCGCTGCTCGCATGATATACACAAAGGCACCAGCATAATGCTCACAATACCCCTGCTGAGAATCAAACCAGAACCCATCGACGGAATCAATTTCAATCACGGGCGGACTGAGTGTGTAATAAAATTCATTCTGGTGGATGTACGACAATATCCAGCGGATAAATGCTTCGTTACTCGGATGATTCTGTCGCTGCTCTTGCGCCCATTCTCGTGTATCTTCATTACTGCCAGTCGGCAACTGTAAGTAGCGGTCAAGCTGAAGCTCGCTCAATGGTTTTTGGCTAAAATCTATATCGTAGGCTGTGGCAGAATAAATAAATCGCTGAGTCGTCTGGCGGCGTCGATTCCATGTAAAGTCGCTAAATAGGTAAGCGCCATCAGGTGCCTCAGCCAAGTCTTCTAGGCCAAAAATCCAGTTTCGATTATTCGGCTCCATTTGAATTCGGTACTGATAAGTCTGCGTCATTGGCAAGTCCAACTCTTGGCGAATGGGACTGTGTTGATCCTTAAACCAAGTAAACCCGTCGAATTCTGACAGCACCAAACCACGCCAGTACATTTCAGAACGCGCTGGAACCTCACCATCAAAGTCAACTCGGAAAGCAATATCATCAAAGGTATGCAGTGCGCCAATACTGCCGGGGCTCATCGTATCATCGATACCGCTACCGGCTTGAGTATCTGTTGGCATGGACCACAAAGGTGTCGAGCTTCGAGGGAAGAAGAAAAATAGCAGCACCATGATGGGAATGGCTTGCAGCAATGTCACCCCGGATAATTTACCGAGGCTTCCAATCCCCTGAGCACCTTGCGGACTGTTTAAAGCTACCAACCCTAACAAAATGGCCAAAACCGCAATCAGCAAGTAAACACCCATCCAGATTGCTTCGCTATAAAAAAACGCGGTTACTACGATAAAGAAAGAAATAAATAGAATCAACGATGCATCACGATAACTGCGCGCTTCGAGCAGTTTAAAGGCATACATCAAACTAATTAAACCAATACCCGCATCTCGTCCGTTTAAGGTTTTGAACTGCAGAAACACACCACCAACGCAGAGCAGCACAACCACCAAGAGTATCCATCTTGGCGCATGAACACCCTGACGATACATATAATACTTTCCCAACAAGATCGCGATAGTGGTCGCACTAATCCAGCTTGGAATAAAGAACCACAAAGGCAATAACACTATCGCTTGCACGATAATCAGCAAGGGAATAACACCGCTACGAGTGATGGGCAATTCTTTTACATTCATGACGATAACTTTCCTAGCTTACATTAGCGCCAATGCTTTGAGACAAGAATGCATATGTTCAGCACCTTGCCCCGTAGCAATGGTTTGTTGAGGCAGTTCGAGTCCATAGTGTTGCTGACTTTCCTCTGCACTCAACACAGCATCTGCTAAGTACGAAATGGCTAACTCTTTTTCATAGTGAGCGACGCTATCCCAACTAAGTGTCTGCTGCTCACCGACATAGTCTTCAAACTCTTTACTGTATAAACCCCGCTCTCGTGCATATGCTTTCCACATGACCTGTTTAATTGGATCACCGGCTTGATAGTCACGCAAGCTGTGAAAATCTTCAGCACCTTTTTCTCTGGTATTACCGTCTTCGATACCACGATTTGAAGCTACTAAAGGCTCAGGGCATGGAATGGGTTTGGGGTAGACTAACACTTGATATGGTGATCGCACCCATGACCAAGCCTCGAAAATACCAAAAGGAAACATGGTAGTACACGCTAGCCGCGGCACATCTAGCAAGCCACGCTTATTGGTAGCCAAGTTCACTTGAACGCTGGATTTAGACTCTGCCGCAACATCCACATAACGCACGGACTTTTTGCTTAAACCAAGGCCAATTCCAACACGTTGGCTTTGAGTAGTATTGAACAGCTGTACAGTTACAATTGCATCATTACTCGCAAAAACAGGTGCTGACTTGAGGCACCTGACCTCAATACCTTTAAGGTTTCTGAACGTATAAAATAAAGACAAGAATCCCACTGCCAACAATACAAACCCAGCCATAAACCCCATGTTATTTTGGTAATTAGTTGAAGCAATCAATATTAAGACCAAAATACCTAACATTAACCAGCCGTATCGCGTTGGCAATATGTAAATGTTCTTTTGACGGAGAACTGTCGCACTTTGCCTTGGCGAACGCTTATCCACCCAAGAAAAAAAAGATTTCTTAATTGCAGACAACATTACGCAGGCACAGGAACGTCTTTAACTAAAGCCTCTATCAACTCGATAGTTGACGCTGACGACGTCTTAACTGACTGCAGACGGTGACGCGCAGCAGAGACGAAGACTTGTTGGATATCTTCGGGCAATACGTAATCACGACCGTCGACAAAAGCCCAAGCTTTTGCCGCGCTGACGATGGCTAATCCTGCTCGAGGCGACAGTCCATGCGCAAAGTCTGGGCTTTGTCGCGTCGCTAAGATCAAGTCCATGACGTACTGTAACAAATGCTCTGTAACCGTTAGGTCAGAAACCGACTTTTGTAAGCCTTCGAGTGTTTCCAAATCGAGTAAGGACTCTAATGATGGCATTTTAGTTCGTCCAGACTCCCCTTTAAGCAACACTTTCTCCAGCGCAGGATCGGGATAGCCCAAATTAATTTTGAACAAAAACCGGTCAAGCTGAGATTCTGGTAAAGGGTACGTGCCAATCTGATGAGTCGGGTTTTGTGTTGCAATCACAAAGAATGGGTGCGGTAGCTCATAGGTTTTGCCTTCAACCGTCACTTGTTGCTCTTCCATTGCTTCCAATAAAGCACTCTGAGCTTTAGGTGTTGCACGGTTAATCTCATCCGCTAACACTAACTGAGAAAACACTGGTCCGGGATGAAACTCAAATGCAGATTTTTCCCGATCAAAAATATTAGCACCAACGATATCTGCTGGCAGTATGTCACTGGTGAACTGAATTCGTTGGAAGTCTAGTCCAAAAACTTTAGCCATAGCCTGGCCCAACGTTGTTTTGCCCATCCCAGGTAAGTCTTCGATCAGTAAATGTCCCTTGGCTAATAAACACACAACGGCTAATTTCACTTGAAAAGGTTTACCTAACACCACTTTATTAAGTTGTTCAAGTACCGGCAAAATCGGTGAATTCATAAGATTCCTTATTGTAATAACATGTTTTATTGAGAATTTTGTGAATGACTTCTCAGTAAGATACCACTATGGATTTTCAGTTCAGTCAGAATTCAGTTTACTAGAACCATAATACACTTGCATTATTTAACAAGAATTTATGAGGAGACGACAATGTCACTTAAGAAATTATTTGTAGCAACAAGTATCGCACTATCTTCAAGCCTAGTTATGGCTAACGGCGTTAGCTACGACTATGTACAAGGTGGTATTCAGGACTATGATGACCAGTTTGATGGTGTTGAATTTGAAGGCGCTATGTCTTTCAACCAAAACTGGTACGGTAAAGCTGAGTTATTCAAGGGCGACACCAATGTGGGTGATGCTGATGTTGACCGCATTCGCCTAAACGTTGGTTTCCATACACCAATTAACAATGCCGTAGACTTCGTTGGTGAAGTTGGTTTTGAAGATTATGAAGTTGGTGGTTTTGATGATTCTGGCTTCAATGCACTAGCAGGCCTTCGCGGTATGGCCAGCCAAAACTTTGAGCTAGGTGGTTATGCTCAGTACTCAGATGTTTTAGAGTCTACTGACTTGATCTTAGAAGGTCGCTACCACTTCAACCGCAACATGTCTGTCGGTGTGGAAATTGGTAACGATGACGAGTTGGACAACCACTATGGTGCTAACTTCCGTTACAGCTTCTAATGAGTTAGAACTGGAAAGGCCGCTCAAAGCGGCCTTTTTTATGTCCACGTGCAAGTTTCTACACCCAAAACTTTGTAGTACACTAAGCACAAATTTTGTTCGTTTACCAAAAACATCACAATGAAAAAATTATTAACAATAGCAACATTAGCTCTGGCCTCAGTCGCAACTCAAGCAAGCGACAAACTGCGTTACGATTATATTGATTTCGGCTACCTTCACAGCGAAGGCGAGCGTACTAGCGATAAAACTGGCTATGAGCTCAATTTATCGTTGGCTTTTGACGAGACTTGGTATGTCCGTACGACTCTTCAGTCGCAGTCTGCAGATGTTTGGGCCGCCGGCTCAAGAGGTGATGTCTCATCAAAAGAATATGAAATGGTCTTTGGCTTCCATGCTCCAAGCTCTCGTACCGATGACTTCTTCATGGAGGCAGGCTACGTTAAGTTTGATGGGGATGGCATTATTCCACAATCGACTTACGGTAACGATGAAGACGGTTTTTTAGCCAACTTAGGCTTTAGAGGCCGCTTATCGACCAACTGGGAATACAAGCTTTTTGCTGGCTATAAAGATTACGATTTTTCAGAATACGTGAACGAAGCACAGCACGAAGACTCAACGTCGACAACCTATGGGCTGGAAGGACGCTACTACTTGTCAAAAAACTGGTCATTTGGCGTTAAGGTTTCTGAAGAAATCACCGGTTTAACCTCAGGTTTTGACTTTAGGCTCAATCTATAAGACTATAAAAACAAAAGGTTATGGCGTTAATGAGCACCAACTGACACTTTTTATGAGTGTGTAAATGTTCTAGACGCCATTAATCTTACTTTTGCAAACTTGTTCACACAAAATCAAGGTTCTGTGAGACTTAGACCACAGAACCTTTTTTATGAACTGTTAAAATTTCAGACACTGTTAAACGAATCCATTGCAAAAGGTAATAGTCATGAAATACGTGCTTGCTGTTATAGCTGGAGTAGTGGGCATCAAATTCTTAATCGAAGAGCCCATGATCTTAGAAACTGCTCAACAAAATAAAGAGCTTTTGGGTGCTTTGGTGCTAACCTTGTTAGCCAAACCTTTGCTTAAAAGAGTTTTTGATTAAAAAAGCGTTCTTTCCTATAGAGATTTAAAGGTAGCTTAGGCTGCCTTTATTTTTGCCTGCTTGTTTTACAGACATGTTTTACTGACATGATTTACAAAAGAAGTTTTACAAAAAAAAGCCCTGAAAGGTTTTAGCTTCAGGGCTTTTAGTATCAAGGTCTAACTGCTTAAGAGTGGAAAGACTCTGAGTTACTCTTCATTTTGACCAGTACCTCAGCAGGTGCAAAACGGTCTCCATGAAGCTTTTGGTAGTGTTCGAGACGCTCTACCACTTTATCAACGCCTAAACTATCCATGTAACGGAACGGCCCTCCGTGGAATGGCGGGAAGCCAATCCCGAAAATAGCACCAATATCGCCGTCACGCGCACTTCTGATAATGTTTTCATCCAAACAACGAGCGGCCTCATTCGCCATCAACAAAAGACCTCGCTCAGCAATTTCCTTTGCGTCAACGTGCTTATCAGGGCTCACACCAAGCACAGAATAAACACTTTCGTCCACCTCTTTACCTTTAGAGCTGCCATCGTACTTGTAGAAACCACGCTTGTTCTTTTTACCTTTGCGATCATCGTTCTTAAGCTTTTCAAAGGCTTTAGGCGTCGCCATACGTTCGCCAAAGGCATCCTCTAAAATTGGGGCGACTTTCGTGGCAACATCAATACCAACTTCATCCAACAATGTGATTGGCCCCACTGGGAAGCCCGCCTGAACCATGGCTTTATCCAGCTTCTCAATCGCGACACCTTCGCTGAGTAAAATGCCTGCCTCGTTGATATAAGGCGCTAAAATACGATTCACGTAGAAGCCAGCACCATCATTAACCACAATCGGCGTTTTACCTTGTTTCTTTGCTAACTCAACACAGGTAGCGATAACCCAGTCTTCGGTTTTATCAGTTGAAATGATTTCAACCAAAGGCATTTTCTCCACTGGGGAGAAATAGTGTAGCCCAACTACTTTTTCAGGCTTTTTAGCGCCTTCTGCTATCTTGGTAATTGGAATCGAAGAGGTATTTGTTGCAAAGATAGTATTATCAGAACAATGCTTCTCCACGTCTTGAACCATTTTATGCTTCAAATCCAGGTCTTCAAAGACCGCCTCTATGACCATGTCTGTATCTTTGAAGCCCGAATAATCCGTGGTTCCAGTTAAATTCGACATGGTTCGGCGTGCATCTGAAGGGCTAACGATACGTTTCTTCATCTTCTTAGAAATCAATTTCCAAGTGTAATTCAAAGCACTGTTCACGCCCTCTGGGCTAATGTCTTTGATACGGACTTGCTTGCCCGCTTTGTCGACAGAGACATACGCAATCCCCGAGCCCATCAGACCACCACCTAGGACGCCTACTTTTCTTAAAGCGACAGCTTCAGCATCGGAGTCAACGCCGTTATCTTTTTTCAACTCAGTTGTGGCGAAGAAGACACTAATCAAAGCCTTAGCTTCAGGAGAAACAACCAGCTGTCCAAAGTTACGAGCCTCAATTGCTAGCCCCGCCTCCATTCCTTGAGACATACCTTTTTCAACACATTCGATGATTTTTTTCGGCGCGGGATAGTTGCCCTTGGTTTTCTTCTCAACGGTCTTACGAGCCTGATCAAAAATAATGTTACGGCCAATAGGGTTCGACTCTAGAACCAACTTTTGCATGCCTTTCATTGTGAAATAGCTACCAAAAGATGTTTTCTTTTCTTTCCCTTTTCGCAAATCGACTATTCGTTTACGAGCCGCTTTCATTAAGTTGGCTTCTGGCACCACCTCATCAGCCAAACCCAGCTTTTTAGCTTGTTTAGGAAATAGTTGCTTACCTGTCAGCATCATATCTAATGACGGTGCAATTCCGATCATCCTTGGTAAACGCTGGGTACCACCACCGCCAGGTAAAACACCTAACTGCACTTCTGGTAAACCGAGCTTTGTTTTTGGGCTATCAGAAATCACACGACCGCTGCAAGAGAGAGCTAACTCTAGCCCGCCGCCCAAACAGGCGCCGTGTATTGCCGCTACGACAGGCTTATTAAGCTTTTCTAGCGCGTTGAAGAACTTGTGGCCTGTGGTAGAAAGCTGCTCTGCGTCATCAGCAGTATCAACCTTACCGAACATGGTAATGTCCGCTCCAGCAATAAAACTGCCTTCTTTACCACTTTTAATAATTAAGCCTTTAATAGAGCTATCTGTCTTGATTTGCTCAACCACTGGCTCGAGTTCTTCGATAAACTCCATCTTCAAGACATTTTGCGCCTCACCGGGGAGATCAATTGATATAACGGCAATACCGTCATCTTGGTGCTCAAACGTAAAAAATGTATTGTCCGACATTATTCAACCTCCAAAATCATTGCTGCACCAAGACCGCCAGCAGCACACGCAGTGGTTAAACCCAGTCCACCGCCACGGCGCTTTAATTCATGTAACATTTGCGTAATCATTCTTGAACCTGTTGCGGCAAACGGATGCCCGTATGCGATAGAGCCACCAAGCACATTAAACTTATCCATATCAATCTCACCAATCTTGGTACGCTGCCCCAGCTTTTCTTTCGCGAACTGAGTTGAGCCAAAGGCCTGAATATTTGAAATGGTCTGTGCCGCAAATGCCTCGTGCATATCAATTAAGTCTAAGTCACTCAGCTTCAACTTCGCTTTCTTTAAAGCCTTAGGAGTGGCGTAAGACGGCCCCATCAACATGTCATGATCCGCCTCAATCGCCGAAAACGCATAGCTTTTGATATAACCCAAAGGCTCATACCCCAATGCTTTCGCTTGCGATTCTTTCATCAGAATCACCGCTGCCGCACCATCACTCAACGGCGTTGAGTTGGCCGCAGTCAAGGTGCCGTATTTCTTATCAAACGCAGGACGCAGTTTTGCATACCCCTCTAACGTTGAGTTAAAGCGTACAATATTGTCACGAGTTAAAGGTTCTTTGGTGTAGGGCTCTACGTAGGCAGTCATCACCTCATCATCCAGCTTACCCTCTTCCCAAGCCTTCGCCGCCAACGTATGAGAGCGATGCGCCAACTCGTCTTGCTCCTGACGAGTAATACCGCGGTCACGAGCCATCTGCTCAGCATTTTGGCCCATGGTCAGTCCTGTGGAATACTCTTTAATCGCAGGAGGTACAGGCATTAAATCCTTAGGACGCAAATTTTTCAAAATCGACATCTTTTGTCCAAAGGTTTTCGCTTTCTGCAAATCTACCAGCGCTAACGATAATTTTTTACTGACACCAATCGGCACTACCGATGATGAATCCGCACCACCAGCGATACCCACGCTAACGTCACCGACCATGATCGACTCAGCCAAGCTGGCGACACTTTGAAAACTGGTTGCACAAGCGCGGGATACGGAGTACGCATCGGTGTGAACATCCATCGGCGTGCCTAGGACAATTTCGCGTGCAATATTCGGCGCTTCAGGTAATACAACCACTTGCCCGAAAATCACTCGCTCGATTAACTTTGGATCCAGTTCCGTTTTTTGAATAAGTTCATTCACCACCATTTTGCCCAACTCAATGGCGTTAATACCACGGTAGTGAGACGCTTGTTTGGCGAATGGGGTTCTTAAACCCGAAACGATGGCAACACGATCTTCCTTCTTGCTTCGCGTTGTTTTCTTAGCTGTGCTTTTCTTTTCTGTGACTTTACTGTCAGTTTTTGAAGCGTTTGTCTCGCTCATGATGACTCCTGATAAAATATTCTATTCTTGATTCTACCGAAACATTGCCATATTTCAAACACTCGTTTGAATTTATTCATAATCTTACAATTCACCTCAAAGTGAGGCTAAAAGTCTCTAGTCGTAACAATTAGTTGCAACTTTTTATGGTTTTTTGATACAAAACAGCCAGTAAATCCATTACATTGTGACCCATGCAATCGATAAGTGCACAAAGGCAATCATGAGTACAAAAGAACAATTTATTCAACTTGATGAATTTCTAAAATCACGAATTATTGGCCAAGAGAGCTTGGTGCATAAAATGATCATCGCACTTCTTGCGGATGGCCACTTGCTCGTCGAAGGTGCACCAGGCCTGGCTAAGACTCGTGCGATTAAAGAATTATCCACCGCGATGGAAGGCAGCTTCCACCGTGTGCAATTTACGCCTGACTTATTACCGGCTGATTTAACGGGCACCGAGATCTATCGCCCCCAAGACGGTAGTTTTCACTTTCAGAAAGGGCCATT
Organism: Kangiella taiwanensis; assembly: GCF_020005165.1. Taxonomy (GTDB): domain Bacteria; phylum Pseudomonadota; class Gammaproteobacteria; order Enterobacterales; family Kangiellaceae; genus Kangiella; species Kangiella taiwanensis. Next base: position 947,911 of record NZ_JAHCLT010000001.1, on the reverse strand, counting down.
GTTCCATAACTTGATATTGGCCGATGAAATCAACCGTGCGCCCGCCAAGGTGCAGTCTGCGTTGTTGGAAGCCATGGCCGAACGTCAAATCACCGTGGGTCGCGAAAGCTTTGACCTACCGGCCTTTTTCTTGGTGATGGCAACGCAAAACCCTATTGAGCAAGAAGGAACTTACCCGCTCCCAGAAGCTCAGTTGGATCGTTTCTTGATGCATGTCGAAGTTGGCTACCCTGATCATGAAGCCGAAGCACAAATTCTAGCCGTGAATCGACAAGAAGCCCTATCGGGCGAACCGCCAAAGGCATTAAGCATCAGCCAAGACGATTTGTTCACAGCTCGTAAAGAAGTGCTTACGGTTCATATGGCGCCTGAGGTTGAACAATATCTAGTGCAACTGATTATTGCCACCCGAGATCCCGAGCAGCATGCACCAGATTTAGCGAATTACATTGAATATGGTGCTAGTCCGCGTGCCACTATCGCCTTAGATCGATGCGCGCGAGCACAAGCTTGGCTCGATAACCGCGATTACGTCACTCCTGGCGACGTTCAATCGATCTTAGGCGAAATTCTTCGTCATCGAATTATCCTCAGTTATCAGGCGGAAGCCGAAGGCGTGAGTACCAATGACGTGATTGAGCAACTGATTCGCTTAGTCCCGACCCCTTAAACGACTGAATATAGTGTTGCATGACTGAACACAACGTTACGGCAAAACAAGCACGTGAGCACAGTATTGAACTGAGCTTAGAGCAACTGATTGCCTGCCAGTACTGGGCCAAAGAATCGATTCCGCTGCCACACAAGAAAACCCGGGCGCACTTAGTCGGTGGTCACTTGTCGCCTTTCAAAGGTCGTGGCATGGAGTTTGCCGAAGTTCGCCAATACCAGCCTGGCGATGACATTCGCACCATTGACTGGCGAGTGACGGCGCGTACTGGAAAGGTGCACACCAAGATTTTCCAAGAAGAACGCGAACGTCCTGTATTTATTCTCACCGACCTGCAAGACACCATGTTCTTCGGATCGCGTCATCGATTTAAATCAACGCTAGCCTGCTTACATTCGGCACGTGCTTTCTGGGCTGCTTTTAATAGTGGCAACCGTGTCGCTGGACTATTCAGCACGGCGAATGAGCATATTGAGCTAAAACCATCGAATCGTCGTCAGAACGGACTACGCCTTCTGCAACATCTTATGGAACTGCACAACCAGCGTTTAGACTCCGTTTACTCAGAGGCTAACGCTTATGACGTCAATCAGAACTCACTAGAAGATATGTTGATGCGGCTTCGCCACTTGGTAAAAGGTGGCAGCTTGATTTATATCTTCAGTGACTTTATGAACCTGACTGATGACTGTCGCCAACACTTGACCTATTTATCGCAACATAATGATATTTATGGAGTGATGATCGCCGATCCCTTAGAAGCCTCGATTCCCGTCCCAGGTCAATACACATTGACCGATGGCTTACGCCATATTCGAATCGACGCCAGTAATAAACGTGATATGCAGCGGCACCAACAAGCCTTTTTGCAACGCGTCGCCGATATTCGACAAGAGTTTACGCGCGCCCAATCATCTTTTGCATTGTGTAGCACTGCTGACTCGATTACTGACTTATCGCTGGATCCTTCTATTCAAAGTAACCTGCAATTAAAAAACGCTGACATGAACACAGCTTCAACGCTAAGCGAGGAGCAACGATGAACCTGGCGATAGTGAACTCAACTCAAAGCCAACTGTTACAGCAGCTACGCGATGTTCATGTGCCTGATAGCGTGAGCTGGTGGCCACTCGCCATCGGCTGGTGGGTCATTATTGGTTTGGTCGCTTTAATTGCTTTATTGCTACTGATCCGCGCCTTGATCAAAAAGCATCACTACCGTTACGTTCGTTTCGCCGTCGTGGAGCTAAAAGAATTACAACATAACCATGATCCTCGCTGGCTCGCTAAAAGCCAACACATTATGCGTCGATTAAGCTTATGCTACGTTGATCAAACCAAGATATGTTCACTGAGCCAGTCAGAGTGGATATATTTCTTGAAAGCCACTCGTGGCGAGGCACTCAGTGACAGTACTCTTGATGCCTTTGTCGACCTTCCCTACAAACCAGACTCTGCCACAAGCCAGCTCGATAAACCTTTAATCATGAACGAGATTATTCGTTGGGCTGAAAGCTTACCTGAACAGGTGAGAGGCTATGAAGAGCAAAAGGAGCTGGTCCATGTTTGAGTTCCAGTGGCCTTGGTTATTACTTCTTATTCCGCTGCCGCTACTCGTTTGGTGGCTTGAGGAGCGTAAGCAACGTCAACAGGCGTTGCGTGCGCCGCTATTTTTGTACTGGAAAATGCAGCGTGAGCAAGGCAAAAAAGTCAAAAGCCACTTCCCTTGGTACAACTTTTTGTTATGGCTATTACTGGTGGTAGCGATTGCCCGCCCTACTTGGGTTGGAGACTCTGTCGCGCTTCCAAGCAGCGGACGAGACTTGATGGTCAGTATTGATATCTCGGGCTCCATGGAGATGGAGGACATGATGATTGATAATCAACAAGTGAATCGCTTAATTGCTGTAAAAGCCCTGATGAAAGAATTTATTCAGCGTCGAGATGGCGATCGCTTAGGTTTGATATTATTTGGTGAGCAGGCATACCTCCAAACACCACTCACTTTTGACTTGGAAACCGTTCAGCTAATGCTGGATGAAACGGAAATCGGCTTGGCTGGCTCATCTCGTACCGCTATTGGTGACAGCATTGGTCTAGCAGTTAAGCGCCTAAAAGATCGAAATGCTGAAAACCGTGTTCTTATTTTATTAACCGATGGACAAAACAACACAGGTGTTTTGAATCCTATCCAAGCCGCTGAGTTGGCTGAGCATGCTGGCGTTACTATTTATACCATCGGCGTCGGCGCCGATAGAATGGTGGTTAGAAACAGCTTCTTTGGTAATCGTACCATCAACCCTTCCAAAGAGCTGGATGAAGAAACGTTAAAGGCAGTTGCTCAAAAAACTGGCGGACAATATTTCCGAGCAAAAAATACTCGGGAACTGGAACAAATTTATGAAACGCTCGATCAGTTAGAACCAGTAGAAGACTTGGATCAAAGTTATCGTCCAAGCAAAGCGTTATTCTTTATTCCATTGTTGTTAGCAATTGCTTTCAGTTTTATTAAAGTTTTGCTTCGTGTTTTAGTAAATCCGAGAAAGTCCCAAGCTACTCAACAGGAGATTGATAATGCCTGATTTGAGTCTTTTTCACTTCATTAGACCATGGGCTCTTCTGCTTATTATTCCAGCGGCTGTACTTTATTGGCTGTATAAAAAGCACGGTTCTTCTGAGCAAGGCTGGGCCGCAATTATTGATCCGCACTTGCTGAACTGGATTATGCCACGTTCGGATAAAAGCAAAGGGTTAAAGCACTTACCAGTTATGCTCCTAGTTTTCTGGATCATAGCAAGCATTGCGCTAGCAGGACCTACGTGGAAGAAAACACCACAACCGGTTTTTTCAAGCAAAGCGACACAAGTAGTCCTTTTAGATTTATCGCTCTCTATGGATTCAGACGATATTAAACCCAGTCGCTTGGAGCGGGCCAAGTTTAAAATTAAAGACTATTTAAAGTTACACCATGAAGGACTAACCGGTTTAGTCGTTTATGCTGGCGATGGCTTTATCCTGAGCCCACTAACCAGTGACAAAGACACCATTGAAAACTTGCTCGGCGCGGTATCAACAAAAATCATGCCAATTTTAGGTAGTCGTCCCGAAACAGGTTTTGAGCATGCTATTAACCTACTTGATAATACGGGGCTCGCTCAAGGTAAAATTTTGTGGTTTACGGACGGCGCTGACCAAGAAAGCTTAGATAGAATCACGGATTTACTGGATGGCACACCCTACCAACTTAATATTTTGGCTATTGGCACGGAAGATGGTGCGCCGATTAAGCTTTCGGATGAAGAAGGCTTCCTCAAAGACCGCAACGGTAATATTGTCATCCCTCAACTCGATTACTCGAACATGGTCCGTTTTGCGGAAACGGTTAACGCGGTTCTAACTCCAGTAACCGTCGATAATCAAGATGTTGAGCTCATGGCCGAAGCCTCCAGCATCCCAACTGAAGCTGCCGACAAAGACAATAAGTTTGCTGATGACTGGTTCGACCTAGGCTATTGGTTAATCATTTTATTACTGCCCATTGTGCTCTTGAGCTTCAAGCACCGCAGTCTATTGGGCTGTTTATGCATCATGATGTTTGCAGGTTTTGCAACACCGAATGTCCATGCAGCGCAACCGAACGAGCCGGTGATTGAAAACGATGCAACAGAGATAGGCATCATAGAGGAGCTTTTTTTAAATAAAGATCAGCAAGGCAAAAAACTATTCGACAACGATAATGCAACTGCAGCTTATAATACATTTGAAGACTCACGCTGGAAGTCTTTATCAGCCTATCGCATGGGTAGTTACAAGGCAGCTGAAAGCCTTCTTGACAAAATCCCTGAAGATTCTCTTGTAGCAGATGACTATTATAATAAAGCCAACGCTCTCGCTCTTAATGGTCAGTACGAAGAAGCGATTTCTGCTTATGACCAAGCGTTACAAATGGAGCCTTCTCACGAGGATGCGCAGTACAATAAAAAGATTATTGAAGATCTGAAGCAGCAGCAAGATCAACAACAGCAACAAGATCAAAATCAAAATGGCGAGTCTGAGCAACAGCAGGACCAGCAGCAGTCTCAGCAAGAGAACCAGCAAGACTCTCAACAAGATTCCAAGGAAGAATCTTCAGAGCAACAAAATCAGCAACAGCAAGAAGAGCAACAGCCACAAACTCAACAAAGCAAACAACAACTGGAGGATCAGTTTAAGGAAGAGGAAAAAGATCAGGAGATGGAACAGTGGCTCAAACGAATCTCCGATGATCCTGGTGGTTTATTACGACGTAAAATGTACCGTGAGTACCAGCGTCGCGGCCATAAGCAGCATGTTGAAGAAAACTGGTAATAACTGATGACAAAACTAAAGCATCTTATTTCTAACATCACCTTTATGCTTCTCACGGTAGTAGCTGCTAGCGCATCAGCAGAAATCACTCTATCGTTGGATCGAACCGATATCCATGAAAATGAGACCTTTCATTTACGTGTTCAAGTCGAAGAGTCCAATACGTTGAATGCAGGCGCCGGTGTTAACTTTATTCCGGAAGAAATTACTATTCGTGGCCGTCAAGAATACAACAGCAGCATTATTGTCAACGGACAGTACAATACTCAAATGGGCTGGGACTTTGAGTTGCTTGCCACCGAATCTGGAACTTACACAATTCCTCCGCTAAGTATTGGTAACGAGCGCTCTGACGCTTTTACTATCCGTATTTTGCCGCAACAGGATGATATCGGCGACGCCAGTAATGCCAAGATTAAACTTCGAGCCAACCTTAGCGATGAGGAAGTCTACGTTCAACAACAATTATTATTCACAGTCCGTATTTATCGTTCGGTTGTTGCGCGTAATCAAAACATAACCCCTATTCGCGTGACCAATGCGCTTGTTGAGCAACTCGGTGAGAACAAAACCTTCGACGTAGTCAAAGAAGGAAATAACTTTCGAGTGGTAGAACAGCGCTATGCTATTTTTCCACAACAGAGTGGAGAAATGATCATTGAACCTATGACCTACAGTGCAACCGTGCTAGAAGAGAGCCAAGGTCGCTCTCCCTGGCAGCGCTCACAACTGAAACCAATCAGCCTCAGCACTCAGAAGTACACCGTCAACGTTAAACCTAAACCACAAAATGCGCTTGAGCCATGGCTGCCTGCTAAAAAACTTGAATTAGAAGCGGAATGGCAGCCGAAAAACCAAACTTTCCGTGTTGGTGATCCTGCTAATCTCGACTTAATCATCAAGGGAACAGGGTTACTGACAACTCAACTCCCTACTGTGACATTTCCGGAAGAGGATGGTGTGACGATTTACCGTGATACTCCGCAGTACCGTCAACGAATCAATCGATTCGGTGTGAATAGCTACCACTTTGAAAAAATCGCGGTCATACCCAACAAATCTGGAGAGATTACGATTCCTGAGGTCAAGGTTCCTTGGTGGAACGTGACCACAGATCAACAGGAGTATGCAACGCTTCCTGCGCAAACCATTCGTGTAGAGCAAAGTAGTCAACAAATTAATAATAACCAGCCTCAGACGGTGATCCCAGAAGCACAAAAACAAGCAATGCGACCAGACGCTGGACCTGCCAATAATCAAGATACCTCGGCCACGGACAGTACTTATGACTACTGGAAATACATAACGTTTGCATTAGCCGCTATGTGGTTGGTAACTCTAGTGCTCTTCTTGAGACAAAAAAGTCAATCACGCTCGCTAATTCCTCAGGACCGTGACGCCAGTAATGAACAACTTCGTCAAGGTCCACACTCGACACTCAGAGAGGCTATTGCGGCTGCCAAGGTAAACGATGCGAAAAGCACTATTCAACATTTAGCATCATGGCTGAAAAACGATAGCAGCCCCGCTCACCTTGTTAACGTGACGCAATTGATTCGTTACTGTCGAGAACACCAGTATCAAGCTCTCGCGGAAGAACTCGAAATGTTACAGTCAGTATGTTATTCCGCTCAATCAAATCAAAAACAACCCCGTCAGTGGAAAGGGCGTGAGTTGGCAAAACATCTTTCAGGGTTCAATACTGATGATCAAGAGCGTCCAGCAGACAAACTTCCTCAGCTTTACGATAAACGTTAGCGTTATTCGAAAATTGGCATCAGTCACTGGGGTTGGTACAATGCCCAACCTCATACAAACTTCATGACGAGTAACTGACGATGGATTTCTCGCAATCAAAAGCTTTAATTAGTGGCGGTGCCTCTGGCTTGGGCCTGGCTACTGCAAAACACATTATCGCTGCTGGTGGAAAGGTCGCCCTTCTAGACATCAATCAAGAGCAAGGCGATGCTGTCGCCAAAGAGTTGGGTAGCAATGCCGTATTTATAACCACCGATATCAGTAAAGAGCAGCAAGTTGAAGATGCTGCGGACAAAGCTGCAGAATTTATGGGTGGTATCAACCTAGCTGTAGGGTGTGCAGGAATCCTTGGCGCTGGTCTTATTCATAGCAAAAAAGGACCCATGCCAGCTGATTACTTTCAAAAAGTCGTTGATATCAATTTAGTTGGAAGTTTCTTACTGACTCGCGCAGCATCTCGCCACATGCAGGAAAATGAAGCAGTGAATGGAGAGCGTGGAGTGATTATCCACACCGCTTCTATTGCGGCTTATGAAGGACAAATAGGCCAAACGGCTTATTCAGCAACAAAGTCTGCTATTGTTGGGATGGTTTTGCCACTTGCTCGTGAGTTTGCAAGAATTAACGTTCGAGTCATGGCTGTGGCTCCGGGTGTGTTCGAAACCCCAATGATGGAAAAGATCACTCCTGAAGTATGCGAACAAATCGCTGCGGGTATCCCTAACCCATCGCGCTTCGGTACTCCTGAAGAGTACGCAAAGCTTGTTCAACATATTACTGAAAACGCTTACCTAAACGGAACCACGATTCGTTTAGACGCTGCCGCTCGACTTCAATAGCCAGCGGTTTAATCAGTTACGCTTTATAGCAAAGCACCAGCGTTACTGTCTGGTGCTTTTTTTGACCATACTCAAGAACGATCGGTCCTGCACACGTTCTGCTGCCACTAGCTCAGAGCTGTCTTTTTGTTGCTCTTTCCAATAGGCTTCAAAAACTTCCGTATATTCCTTAGACTGTTTCATCTCATCTGGCACTACCAAGACACACATGATTAACTCCTAGTTTCTCTAAATATTGCTGTATTAATCGTTTTGTTGAGTCTAGTAGAACAAAGGATTCTGAAGTTTCAATGAATCAATTATGGCGAATTATGGCAATTATGACTTTCCATTGCCCGTTTCGCGATATAACACGAAAAAGCCCGATTTCTCGGGCTTTAGGAAGGGTTTATAGAATGTTTGATGTGACTTATTTGATCAAACGATGGCTTCGCTGTACCAGAATCTGCAATTCTCTCAATGCTACTGAGAATTTGGCGAACTCATGGGTATTGCTTTGCTTAAAGTCACTCACCATTTCGCTCCAACGGGATAGTAAGTCATCATGATCAGCCAAGAAGTGCTTAATGCGTGTTTCTGGTGACTTATACTTAGCCGTTAAAGGTAGCGCAGCCTCAATCAAGTTCCGCTGCTGATAGTCCAACTCCTCGCGGAATGCCGCACGAGCAAATGCTTGCCAATGATTAGATACCGGTTGTGCAATAATCTGATTCAAGAACCAGTGCAGCTCGATTTCGGCTCCTAATTTATAGTAAACCTCGGCAACTGTGAGGATAGGCAGATCATACTGAGTCGCTAGCTCAATAATGTCCATCGCAGAGAACATGGTGCTGAGATAGCCCACTTGTCTCGCCAGCTTCTCTGGAACGCCTTGCGCGACCAACTCTTTGATGTCCTTCTCGATACCTTGCGCCTCTTTCGCTTCAAGTGTTTTATGAACGTTCTTCTGAAGCTCGGAGACACCTTTCTTAAAGAAGCTAATAACCTCGTCGATACTTTGGTCTTTACGACGATTACGCACAAACCAACGTGTCGCACGGCGTACGATACGGCGAGCCTGGAACATCATTTTGGTTTGAACTTCTGCAGGAACCTTATTATCCAGCGCTTCAATGCTTTCACACAAGCCCGTCAAATTAAAGGTTTCCTTTGCCATGACGTAGCACTGAGCGACTTCGCCAATGTTGGCGCCGACTTCGTCGATCACCCTGAAAGCAAAGTTAGTCCCCATCAAGTTAACCATTTCATTCGCTAGGCACATGGCGATAATTTCATCCTTAAGCGGATGCTTAAGCATGTTATCAACATAATTTTTGCGCAATGGTTTCGGGAAATACTCCAGTAAATAGCTTTCAAAATAACTATTTTCGGTCACTTCAGGAATACATAACGAGTCTTTCAACTCAATTTTGCCATAAGCCAACAACACCGCTAGCTCGGCACGGGTCAAACCACGACCATTCGCTTCACGCTCTAACAGCTCTTCATCCGTTGGTAAAAACTCTAAGCTTCTATCTAGCCCGACAGTTTTCTCCAGGCCATGGATAAAGCGCATGTGCTCTTTAACCATAGACGGCGCTCTCGACTCAGTAATACTGATCGATTGAGTCTGACGATAATTGTCCTTGATTACGATCTCGGACACTTCATCAGTCATTCGCGCCAGTAAGTTATTACGACGCTTAACCGTTAAACCATCATCCGCAACAACACCATTCAATAGAATTTTGATGTTAACTTCGTTGTCAGAGCAGTTTACCCCGCCTGCGTTGTCAATAAAGTCTGCGTTCGCTCGGCCACCATGCTGCATGTATTCAATACGTCCCAGCTGAGTGCAACCTAAGTTACCCCCTTCGCCAATGACCTTAACTTGCATATCTTTACCGTCTACACGCAGATTATCATTCGCTCGGTCACCTACCTGCTGGTGCGTTTCTTTGGATGACTTAACATAAGTTCCAATACCACCGTTCCAGAACAGATCGGCCTTCATTTTCAGAGCCGCGTTAATAAACTCGTTAGGTGCCAAGGTCTTAGCTTTCACGCCAAGCATTTCTTGAATTTCTGGCGTCAGCTCAATCTTTTTGGCACTACGCTCAAAAACGCCACCGCCTTTCGAAATCAGCTTGGCGTTGTAATCGCTCCATCCAGAGCGCGGCAGATTGAACAGTCGTTCACGCTCTTTATAACTTTCTGCTGCATCTGGATTTGGGTCAACGAAAATATGCATATGGTTAAAGGCCACTTGCAATCGAATATGCTTCGATAGCAACATACCATTACCAAACACATCACCCGACATATCACCACAGCCAACCACTGTGAAGTCTTCGTTCTGACAGTCAACACCCATTTCACGGAAATGCTGCTTTACTGACTCCCAAGCACCTTTAGCGGTAATACCCATGGCTTTATGGTCATAACCGTTGCTGCCACCTGATGCGAACGCGTCGCCCAACCAGTGCCCGTATTCTTCAGAGATACTATTCGCAATATCTGAGAAAGTTGCAGTACCTTTATCAGCTGCAACCACAAGATAAGCGTCAGGCTCATCGTGAACTACCACATCGCGTGGGTGAACAAGCTTGTCATTGACGTAGTTATCAGTAATATCGAGTAGAGCTCGAATAAACGTTTTGTAACACTCAACGCCTTCAGCAAAGAAGGCTTCGCGACCGCCAGTTGATGGAAGTTGTTTACAAACAAAGCCACCTTTTGCGCCGACCGGAACAATCACAGAGTTTTTCACTTGCTGAGCTTTCACCAAGCCTAAAATCTCAGTTCTAAAGTCTTCACGGCGATCAGACCAACGTAAACCACCACGTGCGACCTTGCCACCACGAAGGTGAACACCTTCTACTCTAGGTGAATATACGAAAATCTCATACATCAATACCGGCTTTGGCATTTCAGTAATGATGCTAGGATTCAGCTTGAATGAAATGTAAGGTTTATCTTTACCACTCTCATCAGCTTGGAAGAAGTTTGTACGTAATGTTGCTTCGATAAGCTCGATGTATTTGTTGATGATTTTATCTTGGTCAAGGCTTTCGACGTCTTGCACATCTTTCAACAACTGGCTCTTCTTCAAGGCATACTTACGCTGGCTGAACTCTTCATGAGGATTAAATTTTAGCTCAAATAACTCAACCAACCCCGTCGCAATTGCTGGGTATTGAGATAAAGTCTGCTCAATATAAACCTGGCTGAAAGTGAAATTGATTTGCCACATGTACTTAGCGTAAGCTCGGAGTACTGCGACTTGTCGCCAGTCAAGCCCAGCCGCCATAATCAAACGGTTAAAACCATCGTTTTCAGCTTGCTTGTACCAAGCTTTACCAAAGGCCTTGTGGAACTTGTCACGAATCGTTTCTACGTCGATTTCAGATTCTTCATAGCGAACATCAAAGTCTAAAATCCGGTAATCACCTAAAAATTCAGACGATACTTCATACGGCGTTTCATCAATCACCGTCAGGCCCATGTTCTCAAGCATTGGCATGACTGCTGATAGGGCAAGCGGCGTATCTTTGTGGTACAACTTAAAGCGTAGTGACTCATCATCACCCGAGCGATATAAGAACATGCCAAGTGGCCAGTCATCGCTTAAGTTTTCGATATTCTTGATATCGATCATGGCCGAATCAACACTCTGCTGATTCTGGAAGCTTGGCGGGAATGCTTGGCGATACTTTTTCAGCAGTACTGCCGCCTGCTCACCTTCGTATTGCTTATTGATTTCGTCAGATAAGACTTCTTCCCAACTTAACGCAGATTTTGCAAGCTTAGACTCTAAACTATCTATATCATACTCAATCGTTTCCGTATTCTCGACTGGCACACGGAAGTGAGTACGAACCAGATTTGATTCAGAGAAATAAGTCGTAAACTCAATTTCGCCTTTACTGTCGAAGGTATCAGACAAAATTTCCGTCATTTTCAAACGAATACGAGTGTTGTAAGTATCTCTTGGTACAAATGTCAGTACAGAGAAATAACGACCAAAGGGGTCACGGCGAACGAAAGCACGTACCTGACGGCGTTCCTGAATGTGTAAAATACCCATCACAACATCAAGGAGTTTTAGCGTCGGAATTTGGAACAACTCATCTCGTGGATAGGTTTCCAAAATATTCTTTAACGCTTTATAGTCATGCCCACCCGGCTTTAATTTTGACTCTGTTAAAACGTTATTTATTTTCTTACGCAATACAGGGATTAACTGCGGGTCCATGTTGTAGGCCGCAGAAGTGAACAAACCAAAGAAGCGGTGCTCACCAATTACCTCACCCTTATCGTTAAATCGCTTAACACCAATATAATCAACATGGCTTGAACGATGTACCGTGGATAATGTACTGGTTTTAGTCAGCACTAGAATATGGTCCGTTGACAAGGCTAATTTCTGAGCGCCTTTTGGGGAACGAGATAAGTGATACTCTGAATATTTTCGCTCATCAGCAAGAATACCAAGTCCAGAACCTTTTACCGATTTCAAATGAAGATCGTCGCCCTCACCTTTAAGGTCATACGTTCTAGCACCCATAAAGACAAAGTGGTTCTCTTTTACCCAACGTAAAAAGTCCACAGCTTCCTGGATTCGGTCCTGGCGCATTGGCGGTGGAGCAGATTCAAGCTCTGACACAATGCTGTTCATTTTCTCACGCATCGGCTTCCAGTCAGTCACTGCAGAGCGTACATCACGTAAAATCCGAACTAAATCTTCTTCCAATGACTTCATGAACTTAGGGTCAATCATTCGATCAACTTCTAAGTACATCGGGGTTTCGATATTTTCACCTTCTTTGGTGCCTTTATCGTAAGAAACGTCGACTTTTGAGACTTTGCCGTTCTTCGTACGTTTGATGTACATCGGCACATGAATATGGAGTAGGACATCGATGCCATGACGGTTGAGCTCCATTCGAATGGAATCAACCAAAAACGGCATATCCTTGTGGTTGACTTCAATAATAGTATAGCGAGACTCCCAGCCATCGTTTTTCAGGTCTGGGTTATAGACTCGTACTTTTGAAGAACCATCAAAATCTTGTATGAAACTCCATAGGCTGCTGATGGAGTTAAAATACTCTTCAGCACTACGTTCACTGAATTCATATTCAGAGACGCTGGAGTAAATAAGTTCGGAGAATTGTTTTACAAGCTCGGCTTGACGTTTTGAAAATTTTTTATCGCAGATTTGCTGGACGTTTTCCAACAATTTGGAACTATCACTTACACTGGCCATTGTCCTGTCCAAGAATAAAATGTGGGTTAAATCACGTTACTGCAACGTTACCTAATTCTAGGACATTTAGAATAGAAATGGCACCTTAATTTGGTATTAAGGTGCCATTTTTTACAACTGCTACAACCAGTTCCGATTGTTTAGCGACGATAGAGTAATGCAGCTAATGCGGGTAATAAGAAAATTGCACCCAACATGTTCACTAGGAACATGAACGTCAGCATAATTCCCATGTCGGCTTGATATTGAAGCGCTGAGAAAATCCAGGTACTCACACCAATCGCAAGGGTTAAGCCGGTAAATAGTACCGCATTACCCGTCAGCTTTAGAGTTTCAAAGTAAGCATCTGATACCGAGCGTCCCGCACGGATAAAGCCAACCATCCTTGAGAAGATGTAAATACCGTAATCAACACCGATACCAACACCTAATGCAATCACCGGTAACGTTGCTACGGTCAGGCCAATTTCAAGCCATGTCATTAACGTTTGAGCCAAGAGTGATACCACCACCAATGGCAATACAACACAAATGGTGCCACGGACCGAGCGGAAGCTTATTAAGCACAACAAGGTTACTGCTAAGTAGACCCATATCATCATCGGCACCTGAGCGGCTTCGACAGCTTCGTTAGTCGCAGCCATAACGCCCACAGCCCCTGTCGCTAGTCGGAACTTAACAGGTTTGAAACCACTTGGGGGTAATTGCTCTTTCAGCGTCGCCTCAATCTCTGTCACCTGCTCAGCACTAATGTCAGAACTCTTTGCTAACTGCTCCGTCACGTAGTCTTCGAGTGACGGACGATCAGAGTCTTCACTATAAGATAATTCAGAATAATCGGTCATTAAACTGTCTAAATGACTTGTGATCACAGTTTTCTGACTATCGTCAAGCTGGGTGAAGCTCGCTGACACTGCATTAAGCACTTTTGCTTTTTCTTTTGCTAAATAGTCCGCTTTAAACGATTTTACAGAGCCTACCACCCGTTCAATCGTTTCTGCTTTGTGATCTTTCAAGAACACCATCACTGGCATGACGCTACAGCCAGAGTTTAATAATCCCGTGCTCGTTTCAACGCGAGCAATGGTGTAAGGAAGTACAGCTTCATCTTTCGGAAGCATTTTCCATTTCAGGTTACCTTCACTTAACAATCCGTTCACGACCTTCGAAATCTGCGGCAAACTTAATGTTGATTGAACCCCTTCAACATTCGCTAACTGCCACTGAAAGTCATCAATGGTCTCCATAATATTGTAGAAAGTACAACCATCAGCTCGCGTCTCAGCCAAAATCGAGATAACGTCCGTGCCAATAGAGTACTTGTCTGTCACGAACTTGGTATCAATGTTATAGGGCGAGTCTTGCTTCAACGCCGGCGCACCAGCATGCAAGTCTCCGACCTTCATGTTTTGCGAACCCCAGTAACCCAATAAACCTAACACGATGCCAATAACCACAACCACCGTCGCCATAGGACGCTTTGCAAAAACCGCTAATTTATTCCAAATGGCTTCATGAGACTTTTCACGTTTTTGTACGCTCTGCACAAAATTATCGCTGAAGTGTGTGTATGAGATTAACAGTGGCAGCAAAATCAGGTTGGTTAGAATCAATACCGCCACACCAATACTGGCCGTTACCGCCAACTCTCGAATAATATCAATTTCAATCAGCTGCAAAGTCAGGAAGCCTATGGTATCACTCAACAGCGCAACACCACCCGGTACAATAAGACCTGCACACGCCATGATTGACGCATCAAAAACTTTTAATCCCTTGCCAACATTGTGCTGAACGCCATTGATCATCTGCACACCATGGCTGACACCAATGGCGAAGATTAGAAACGGGATCAAGATCGACATTGGATCGATGCCGTAGCCCATAGCAGTCAAAATACCTAACTGCCATACCACCGCAACGCTGGAAGTCAGTAGCGGTAAAATGGTGAGCTTTATCGAGCGAGAATACCAATAAACCAATAAGGCGGTAATCAAGAACGCGATCAAGAAGAAGAAAATAACATTACCCGCGCCATCGCTCACATCACCAATCATCTTAGCAAAGCCGATGATATGAACTTCAATGTTTGGGTATTCGGCTTCGATATCAGTACGCAGCTTTTCAAGCTGGTGCGCAACCTTTACATAGTCTGTCTGCACCATTTGCGACGCAGCCTGACCATTTTCATCGAGCTTAAGTTGAGCATTAGGATCGTTATACTCAGAGAATAATTGCGCTGAAATCATCGCTGAAGTGAAATCATTCGAGACGAGACGACCACGTATACCTGCTTTTAAAATGTTTTCTCGAACTTTTGCGAAGGCTTTATCTTTATTAACTTGCTCAAATTCAGGTGGTATGACTGGCCCACCCTCTAGTCCCTGCTCGCTTGCCTCAATGTAACGCACCGATGGCGAAAAAAGTGACTGAACCTGAGATTGATTAACCCCTTCAATGCCCTCAACGCGGTCATCCGCTTGACGTAAAGCCTCAAAAAAGTTTTCGGTAAAGATCTCGCCTTCTATTGCCTCTAGCGCTACAAATACTCGGTTAGCGCCACCAAACTCTTCCTGATACTGTAGGTACGTTTCCATGTACTCATGCTTCAGGGGAATATTTTTTTCAAAACTCGCATCAATTCTCAGTTGTGAGACAAAATAAGCCATCACTGCCGTGATAATGGCGAATAACCCCACCCATAAACCACGTTTAGAGAAAAATAAGGATTTTACTAAAGGTTCTAGTGTATTTTTTGCCATCTTATTGACCTTTATCTACTGATTGCTTGTCTTTTGACTGCGAGTAGGTTTCTACACCACCTTCGCCAACAATGATGTAATGACTATTATTTACATGAACTAACGCAGCGCGTCCTTTTAGATCGGTTCGTTTATTGAGAGTTAAATCGCTTCCTTTCTTAGTAACCATAACGCCGCCGGTGCCGACCAGTACCAAAGTATTGTCCTCGGCTATGAGCATATCGTGGAAGCCTGATTCACTGCCCAGTTTAATCGATTGCCACGATGCCCCATCATCCGTTGAGTGGAATAGGTTACCTCTTAGCCCATAGACGTAAATATCGCTATTCTTTACCTTTATACCAAAAAAAGACCCTTCATAAGGTGAGTTCAGTTTTTCCCAAGTTTCACCACCATCTTTTGTAACAGCAATCATGCCTTTACTGAATTCATCACCATCTTCGTTAGACTCAGCAATATACTTTTCACCCGCCATGTACCATGTCTCGGCATCAAGCTGCTCAATGTCATAAAAGTGGCTAAAACCATCATAGACATCGCTCAAAGTACTCACTTCACGACTGCCCCAGCTCTCACCACCATTTTTGGTTTCTAGATACAAGCCATAGGACCCTACTGCCGTGATGGAATTTTCAGAAGTATATAAGACACTGAACAGTGCAGGCTGAAAGTTAGAAATCTCTTGATGGCTGATAGACCAAGTCTCACCAGCATCTTCGGTCAATAAGACCGTCTGATCAAATCCGACAGCCACACCATGACTATCGTTTAGAAAATCCACCGCAGTTAAATTAACATCAACAGGAACAGCTACCTGTCTCCACGTCATGCCTTTATCGTCCGACACCAGAATGTGGCCTCTCTGTCCGACCGTGACAAACCGTTCGTCTGTCACTTTGACAATGTCTAACAACAGGGAATCTTTAGCTTTTGGTGCGATTACGGCTGGCTCTGCTTGAGTCAAAAAAGATGCTACTAGAGCCAAGCTACTAAATAGAACTTGTAGGAAACTTTTCATTGTTTTGATATTTTCTTGGTGTTAATAGCAAAGCGGCCGGTGAACCCGACCGCTTATATTGTAGTTATCGACGACCAATTCTACGCAGTGCCGATGGAGTAAAGTGTGACCCTCTGAAGTCAGCATTGAAATTATACATGTCTTCTTGGTTATCTAAGCCAATAACAAGGTAGCGGCCAGAAGGAAGATCATAATAAGTTTCTAATGTAGACCACAGTGTAGGCACATCATAATAGTTAATTGGATATGCTTGTGCTACACGCCATAGTTCACCGCGCTCGTCATACATTTCTTCAGCTACAATCTGATAGCTATCTTCATCAATGTAGAAGACACGTTTCTTGTACTGATGACGGGTCTCAGATTTTAAGTTAGCTTCAAGCACCCACACACGATGTTTCTCGTAGCGAACAAGGTCTGAGTTGATAACGCCCGGCTTGACGATTTCTTCATACTCTAACTCATCCGAGTGAAGTTTATAGTTGTTATAAGGAATATAAACTTCTTTTTTACCTTTGATTGTCCAGTTGTAACGATCTGGCGCACCATTGAACATATCAAAATCATCAGTTGTTCTCAGGCCATCAGAGGCAGTACCTGGCGCATCATAAGCGACATTTGGAGCTCGACGTACACGACGTTGACCTGGGTTATAAGTCCAAGCTTTACGAGGCTCTGCTACTTGGTCCATCGTTTCATGGACTAAAAGTGCCGTACCCGCAAGACGAGCTGGAGCTTCTACGATCTGACGGAATAAAAACAGAACGTTCCCTTCAGCCAACTTCTCAGGAGTCATATCAGGTTCATTATAAATGTGGTGAAGCTCGTCTTTCAGTTTAACTAAGACAAAGTCACCGTCTGGCAGTGGTGCTGCCTGACCTACTTCACGCTCTACTGATACGCCACGATAGCGAGTAATCGAATTCCAGATAAGTTGTAGACCGTTTTCAGGGAAAGGGAAAGGCACACCAATTGAAGCGCCTTTAATACCGTTACCGCCCTCTACCAACTCTGCTCGAGGAGCATTCGCTTTAATAGCATCATAAACCCCTTGTGGGAATGAAGCTGAGCGGCGACTTGGATAGACGTGCATCTTGAAGTTTTCAGGGTAGGTTTTAAACAAAGCTACCTGACCAACGGTTAAGAAGTCTTCATATTCTTTATAGTTAGACGCAGTAATCGTGAATTGAATCTCGTCTTCAGCAAATGGATCAGGATGGTGGTCACCAACCTCATACCCTTCAGGAGCTTGCTGAATACCGCCAGTCCAAGCTGGAATAGAACCATCAGCATTACCCGCTCTTTCCGAGCCCATTGGAGTATAGATGTCTCCGCCTAGTTGAGCAGCTTTTTCCTCTGACACTTTTGCGGTAGCCACGCCTGAAAAGAGTACCGAAGCGACTGAACTCGCCAATAACCATTTATTCATAATCTTAGCCATAAACTGTTAATACCCTTTTATTAGAATGAGTAACTTAGTGCTAGAGAAACGTAATCTCGGTCAGAGATTAAGTTCTTATCTCCAGCGCCAAAGAATGAGTTGTACGCAAAATCAACTTTCCAACGGCGTTGATAATCGAAACTAGTACCTAGTGCTAAAGACTGACGATCTTCTAAGAAGTTCGAAATCGGCGCAGGCGTATTACCTTTGACATCATGTTGGAAGACGATGCGCGGCTGCATGTTCCAACCACTGAAGACATCATTGTAATCCCAACGCATGGCAACACGATAACCCCACGAGAAGTCGTGAGCAAAGCCGTCTGTAGTGCCTTCACACTCAGTTGTTACACGCTGACCATTCGATGGGTTTGTAAAGCCACAAGGAGTACTACCAGGAGGTGCCAATTCAAAAACACCGCCTACGGTGCCGTTTCCGTTTGCGTCAACGCCACGAGCAGGGTTGCCTGAACGGAAGGTGCCTTCAGCCTCATAACGAAGTTCATTTTGCTCTGGCATATCTAAGATCTTGTTCATACCGAATTCCACTAAGAACACAGTTTGATCAGAACCCCATACAGAGCCGAGTAAATTCGTTATGGTCATTTGCGCTTGAATCGTATCGTGTAAACGGTAGCCTGAAATTTCTTCGCCTAGGCCTACACCGTTAGCCACTTGACTTGTACCGCTTGGTATTTGCCCAATTGGCTCTAATGTCGCGAATAACAATTCAACATCATCCACCTGCAAAGGCTCATCAATACGGTATGAGACTTCACCCGCGAGAGAAACACCGCCATCAGTAGCAGTATTAAAGCTAACACCCGCCATTTGAATATCTTCTGGGTACTCTAAGAAACCGTAGACTGTACCAGTATTATCCGCTGCGTTAGCAGAAATAATAGGACGACGGTTGTGGTAGTTCATGTAATAGAAGCCCCACTCAGTACCACCTTCGGTAAAGTAGCCCAACTTCATACCATACTGGCCGTTATCGTCTGCTTCACGAGTATCCCTACGAATTGCCACAGTACCGGGCTGACCCTCTGGGAATTGTGCAAAACCTAAGTGAACCTCAGATCCTTTAAGACCTAGGAAGTCACGGGTTGCAAAATAAGTACCTGGCTCATCGGTGCGAACTGGCTCCCACTCAAACTGATAAAAAGCTTGAGCCGACCAGCTTTCAGAAAGATCGATAGATGCCCATAACATACGCGATGGGATAAATGCTTCTTTTAATTCAGCACCTGGGTTTCTTAACGTTCTTAAATCGACAGCATTCGCTTCCGATAAACTGTGCTGGATAAATGTACTCTCACCCCAGCTAACCACTTGCTCACCAAGACGTACTTGTAGAATGCTGTAATCACCAACTTCAAAGTTTGCCCACGCATATACGTCTAACATGCGAGCATCATAACCCTGTTCTTTTCGAGCAGTCGTTTCGCCAGCACCATAAGCACCTTCTGGATAAGTATCTAAGTCACGGAACCGCAACTCCTTATCCATTAACACGCGGTCGTAGTACCAAAGACCACGAGCAAAGAAACCGTAGTCACCATCTTCGTGGCGCATATCAAATTCATGTGTGCCTTTGATGACTTGAGAGAAGAAATCACCTTTATTGAAGTTCAGGTTACCGTCGTCTGAATTATTCGACCAAGCACCGTCAGGCACCACACCCGAACCATACAGATTCGTAATCGACATGCCTGTTTCTTGCTGATAAAGGTTAGCCTTACCCACCAGATTACGATCACGTTCCTCGACACGCATACTAGCACCCACTGAAATTGTTGAGTCTAAGCTAAACTCAAAGTTCTCACTTTCCCAATTAACAGCTTGAGATGCAGAAGCAGCAACCGCTAGTGAAACACCAGCAGCTATCTTAGATAAGGTCATTAGAGGTTTATTTCTATTCATACAATTCCTTCCCCCATCGACAGGAATTAACTGTTTATTTCGTTATTCGGAAGCGGTTTTCCATAAGACGTCATACCACTTGTTAATTTGCATACTATCAATAATTTCCACTTTTAAGCAAGAAATATAACGGTGAGAAGGATTTAGACGTCTAAACTCAATAATTTTGATACAAAATCATCTCGGTTTTAGGGTAACAGGGGAGTATTAATCGTCGCTGAATATTATCCCAGGTAAACAACGCCTTGTTATTAAAGCTGGGGGCTTCCTTAAAATGTAGCTAGAATACTACCCCATGTTAAACCGCCCCCAAAAGCCAACATAAGCACCCGACTTCCCTCTTTTATTTGGCCGCTTTGCATGGCTTCATCTAGTGCTAATACAACTGAAGCTGCTGAAGTGTTCCCATACTTTTGGACATTAAGAAACACCTTAGCTTGGGGCAACTTATACCTTTTTGCCACCGAATTGATAATACGAATATTAGCTTGGTGTGGAATCAGCATGTCGATATCATCGAGGTGAACACCTTTTTTGGTTTGAACACTTTCAATAAGATCGACAAATTTGCTCACAGCGGTTTTAAAGACATCCTGTCCCTGCATCTGTAAGTATGCATTATCTCCATCTGTTGTATAAGGAAGGCGCTCCTGATGTTTTGCGGTTAAAATATTGCTCCTACCGCCATCAGAGCCGAGTTCAGTGTACTCAATTCCAGGGGTATCACTGAGCTTAATAATAGCGGCGCCAGCACCATCACCAAACAAGATGCTGGTATTGCGATCTTCGGGGTTGCATAATCTTGAGTAGCGATCTACGCCAATGGTTAACACGCATCGAGCCTCAGCAGTTCGAATAAACTTATCGGCAACGCTCACCGCGTAAATAAAGCCTGAGCAGGCAGCAGCCACATCAAAAGCTGTTGCTCCCGCAATACCTAAGCCCGCAGCGACCTCGCATGCCGTGCTCGGCATAACATAGGTAGATGTGGTGGTTCCGACCACCACCATGTCAATTTCGTCAAGGCTTACTCCAGCAGCATCGATGGCCTTTCTTGCTGCTTCAATTGCCATATAAGACGATGACTCTGTATCAGAAGAAATCCGCCTTTCCTCAATTCCAGTACGAGAAACAATCCACTCGTGGCTTGTATCCAGGGTCTGCTCTAACATATGGTTTGACACCACATGCGCTGGAACATAACTCCCCACTCCTTTAATTTTACTGTATAACTCCACAATAGGTTCCCTATCAATGTC
Organism: Kangiella taiwanensis; assembly: GCF_020005165.1. Lineage (GTDB taxonomy): Bacteria > Pseudomonadota > Gammaproteobacteria > Enterobacterales > Kangiellaceae > Kangiella > Kangiella taiwanensis. The sequence goes on along the minus strand of NZ_JAHCLT010000001.1, from coordinate 926,647 downwards.
GCTTAGCGACTTCGCTTCAAGACACTCTTGGTAAAAGAACTGTCGTCATAACCGTTTCTAAAAGAAAACTCCTTCCAGTACATGGCGGTGCTTTTTTGCGTCTGATGATTTGTCATCACCATTTCTTTTGCTCGCCAAAACTTATCTAGGAACTGTTCATATTCACTAAGAACAAGTGTTTTAAGATGCGAATCCTGATGGTCAAAGTATTCTATTTTTTGGTAACGGAAATGCTCTTTGTCGATCCAGACCTTTTGCTTATTATAGCCAGAGCTTTCATAGCGTGGCTTACGTTCTACTACATAACACTCAAGTCCATTGAACGTATCCTCACCGATAAACACATGCTCATACTTCTCAACTTCTTGTGATAACATATCCTCATAAGCAAACTCACTGCCTACGAAAGGCCCTGACTTGTTGCTAGATGAAATTCGTTTAACACGCTTCAAAGCAGGTAAGAATAGCCACTGCTCATCATCTTCAAGAATATGTGAGTAAGTGAGTAGTGCTGTTCCAGATACATCACTAGGCTCCTTAAACACTAGTAACCGCTTATCACCATCATTCTTAACCTCTAAATTCTTCACTTCCATTAAACGCGTGCTTTTATTTCCATTATTATCTTCTAATACCATCGAGATTTTCGCTGAAAAATCGTCAAACCCCTCATCACGCAGATCAACCTCGGTCATAATTTCTAAACCTTTACTTTTGTCCGTTTCTGCTACTAGTGCCCCCGCGCTGATGGCTAACGTCAACGTAGCTATTGCTCTTATCAGTCTCATAACAACTCCTGTTAGATTTAGTATTTATTTTCTTCAGCAAGTTGTGCTGAAGCTGCTTGATTGAAAATATGCTTACCACTACTTTGGTTAGACTGCTTGGCTAATTCGAGCTCAGCGTCTGTCGCTAGGTTTTGATCCCAGTAAGCCAGTTTGGGTGCCGTATACTGATGCCACAAAGGAGGAATCATCGCTAAAATCATGTGCGCGATGTACCCATACTTCAGTTCCATCACATTCGGGTGCGCTTTTAGCTCCCAAAAAGGCGTTGTTGCACTTGCATGATGATCTGAGTGACGACTTAAGTTATACAATACGTAAGACGCTGCTCGAGTATTGCAGTCCCAACTATGTTTAGGCTCTACTTTGGAGCCTTTTTCTCTAAGCAATCCGTAATGCTCAATATAGTTAACAGTTTCAAATAAGAACTTTGACGTGAGCAATAACACCCCATAAGCTAAAAGCCCCAGCCATCCAGCAATCAAGGTAGTACAAGCTGCAATCACTACCGTCATTGCAACCCCCGTTAACACCCGGTTTCTAAAGGACCAGAAAGAGACGCCTTTATTGGTCAAGCGACGCTTCTCAATCTCACAAGACTCTTGATATTGCCCAATACTTGAGCGAAAAAAGAACGCATAAAGCGATTCACCACGGCGAGCAGTTGCTGCATCTTCGTAAGTAGCGACATTCAAATGATGTGCGTAAACATGCGAAATCGAAAACTGGGCATCACCAACAATCGCAAGTAACCAGCGTCCAACAAACATGGAGAACTTATGGCTAGTACGATGTACCAGTTCATGCCCGACCAATGTATTGGTACTTAGAATAAAGCCCACAGCGAACGCTGCAGACAGTAACTGACTTAAGCTCATCTCATTGTGAGCTTGCAATAAATCAAACGACGTTAGTCCTGATAGCCAAGCACCGAAACCAAGAAAGTCACCAGGGGCAGCTTGCCAGACTAGTACAAAGACTAAAACCAAGGATGCAGGGAGATGCATATACAACATAAAGTTCAGTATCCCTTTATGCTTTATTGGGCGCGTCTGTAAGTCTGGCGATGACACATTGTCATAAATTAGGTGGAACAGAATTACCACATTTGGTGCAATCAAACTCCACCAGCCTCCAGCTAATACACAAACAGCCGTTAATGGTATAAACACCAGTAGTAAATAACTGTATTTCAAATAATCATTCATGGCTTAATCCGTTAGTTTCCTGTCTCTGTCAAAGGTTTTGCTTCCACCACTGTCTGCTCATCACTGACTTTCTTTGCCGAACGATCAAATATCATCATCAAGCACGGTAATAAGAAGAAATCGCCAACAAATGCTATAACAATGGTGATCGCTGTTAGAGCTCCCATTTGTGAGTTAATTTCGAAACCAGAGGTCGCCAGCATGGTAAACCCAGTAGCCAAGATCACTGTTGTACCGAATAAAGCAGGCCCTACTGTGATAATGGTTTCTTTTACGGCCGCAGCGGTGTTCATCCCTCGCTCTCGTCGATAATGCAAATACTTACTCAAAAAGTGAACCGTATCATCGACAACAATGCCTAGGGTCATACCTACAACAATCGAAATGGCCAAACCAACCTGCCCCACAAGTAGCCCCCAAATACCAAAACCTAATAGCGCAGGTAATAAGTTCGGTATTAAGCTCATCACACCAAACTTAACGCTGCGTAATGGCGCAATCAGAAGAATTGAAATCAAAGCCAAAGCAATCAGAGTCCCGCCAAGCAATGCTTGGATGTTTCTTTTAGAAATATTGGCGAAAAGAATACTGGTACTCGCTGCTTCGCTGACCATGCTTTCAGGAGCATTCTCTGTTAACCATTCTTTGGCTCGGTGCTCTAGTGACAACAATTCTTGTGAATCCATATTACTGGTGCGGATCACGAATTTGGTCGCTGATTTAGAAATATTGACTGTATTAGTCAAGTCTAATCCTTTGGGTAATGAAAGCTCATAAACTAAGAGTAATTGTGAGGCCAGCTCTTTTGATTCAGGGACTCTATAATACTCTTGGTCGCCGCCATGCATCTTCATATTCATTTCTTTAAAAATATCAATCATGCTATGAACATGAACAACGCCTTCCTGACTTCTCGCCCAAGCGGTAAATTTCTCCAAAACCTGTAGGTATTCAGGTGACGCAATACCGTTACTTTCACCCGACTCAAGAGACCAATCCAAACGATACAAGCCGGTTAGGTTTTCATTGATAAAATCACTATCTTGTCGGAACTCATAACGGTCATCCAACCATTCGACAAACTTATCGTTAAACTCTAGTTTGCTAACTCCTAACGCCAAGAATGTTGCTAAAAATACAAAAGCGGTCATTACAACTTTATATCTGGTAACGATAAAGTCAGCCAATCTTGCATAAATACCTTCTCGATTTTGAGCCGCCACTTTCTTCGGCTTCAGAGGGAAGATATTCATGATCGCTGGTAGTACAAACAAGCTAAATAAAACCACAAATATTAAACCTCCAGCCACCATATTCCCCAAATCACGGTAAGGTGGTACATCACTAAAGTTCATGGTTAAAAAGCCAATGGCCGTTGTTACATTAGTGACAATCACTGGTGAAATATTAATTTTGTACGTTTCTATGATCGCTGACTTTTTATCAACGCCAGGTCTAAACTTTTGATAAAAAGTCACCAGAAGATGGACACAGTTAGCCACCACCATAGTCATAATAATGGTCGGCGCACTCAAAGAAGGTGCCATAAGAACAATACCAGCCCAGCCTGCAGCCCCCATGCTCGCAATCAACGAAATTATGATCATGAGCCATGTTGCAAACACACCACCAATGGTTTTCAGTAAACCCCCTAATAACACCAATGCGGCCAAATACATCAAAGGCATGACAGATTTGAGGTCCTGCTTAGAGGCATCAGTTAAAGCATAGTTATAAGGTACTGCGCCGGAGATATGGATTTTCACGCCTGGGTATTTGGCTCTAAAGTCGTCTGCCATCTGATAAACATACTCACCAATTTCCTGAACTTGTGCGCGGGGCTTTTCAGACAACAATGTGGTGACATTAACCGCTGCGGTTGTACCTTTTGGATTAATTAACCGGTTGACCAGCAACGGATGCTCTGTTGCCACCCGCTGAATGTAAGTTAATTGCTCTTCGTTAAGAGCGGCCGTTGACTCAACAAGGTCATCAACCAATAAGTCATCACCTTGTGCCTTGATATCTTGGAAGTTGGTAATTGAATCTACACGAGTAGCATAAGGAATTTCCCACGAAGCTTGTGTAAGCTCATGAATGACTTGTAACCTACCAGCAGAAAATACAGTCCCCTCCTCAAAGGTCACCGCAAACAAAACATTGTCCGTCTTTGAATAGACTTTTTGTAGCTCTTCCCATTCTACTAACTGTGGGTTTTCTTCACTAAAAAAGTCACGATAATCGTTACTAAAAGTAAAGTTTTTAACGCCAGCACCAAAAGCAAAACTGATCAATAGTGCGGCAACTAAAACAAGCCATGAATACTGTAGAGAAATCCGCTCAATAAACTTTATAAACATAATATAATCCTAATTCTTATCTGATTAGACAGCCTGCTTTATCGCTACCTTTTCAGCCTCCAGACAATTCGTACTTATCAAAAGCAATATGATTTTTTCTAAAGCCCATATCATCTAACACAGTCAGAGAGTCATCGATTAAGCCCGGTGCTCCACATAGCAAAACACTCCAATCCTCGAAATCACTGCTCAATGAACACTGCTCAAGTAGCTTGCTCAGCTCCTGCTTCAGTTGGAGAGGAATTCTCCCGATCCTCGTATAGCCACTCTGTGTTTGAATGTCGTTAGGTTGGGCTTGGGTTAGAAACGGAATGTAATGACAATCACTCAATTGATTCAACTCATCGATATCACTTTTGGAGTACTGTCCACTCATTGTTTTAGTGCTGCACATAAAAAAGACAGGGCGATGTTTCAGCGTTTCTTTTGAGCTTCTAAGAATGTTCATCACAGCTCCCTGACCACTGCCAGCCACAATACACAATACAGGTCCCTTTGCATTACTGAGGGAGAAGCATCCGTGGGGCTTGCTAACTTTAATCTCGCTTCCAATAGCGGCTTGTGACAACAAGTGTGCAGAAACACGGCCAGCTGCATGATGAGTAATATCAAAACTATAGAGCATTTCGATATCATCCTGCTCTGAAAAAGAATATGATCGGTACTCTCCACTTTCGGGCAACATTAGATTGCAATATTGACCTGGCTTTGGGTAAATCGGTTTTTGCGACCTTACCGTCAAGCGCTTTATCTTTGGAGTTAAGCTTCTAATCGATTCAACCGAAACGGTCGCGTACCCATCGGTATCGCTAAAGTCCTTCAAGGACTCAATCACAACACTTGTTTTCGCAACTGATTGGCACGGTAAAAAGTAACCAGCCTCGATCTCTTCCTTGTCAAAAAGGTAATCTAGCTCTACGTGAGATTTAATATCCCCTTCAATAAGTTTGCAGCAACATTCTTTACAAGATCCCACCTGGCAGTTATGTGCCATAGTCACTCCAGCATTCATTGCTGACTGAAGAATGGTAGCTTTGTCTTGTAAGTCGAATGCAAACCCTGAGTTTAGAATCTCACAACTCAGAGTTTCCCTAGATTTACGTTGGAATAGATGTTTAAGCACAGGCCAACTCCAACTCTTCCTCTGTTAACTGAAGCTGTACATACCCAGCAATAGCCCTTAAGGTTCTTAATTCAATAATGAACTTTTCCGTTGGCACATCCATACCGAACTTCTCACTCAGAAGTTCCTGAAACATCACTACACCCATCGAATCAATGATGCCGCTCTCTAGTAAATCAGCATCCAATTGATGTTCGATATTATTTGCAGGGATAATTTCATACTCTTGGCAGAGTGAAATCAGCTTATATAAGAATGTCATCCGTGACTCCTTAAATCTCTTCAGCTAAATGCAAGCGCTCCAACTCAAACAAAAACTTAATTTTGTGCGTAGGTGTGCGCTCTAATGACTTGGGCAGTAAGTAGATGGTTTTCTTACTTAACTCTGGAGTGATATTCACTATAGATTGAGCATAATCAATCGCTTCCTCAATTCTTTTTCTTAATGCTTCTTTTGGCGACAAACCAGCCTTAAGATCTTCCTGATACTCTTTATCTTTATTAAGACGCTTGTAATCGGGGTAGACATAAACACTTAAGAAATCATCTTCAGGCTTGAGACGCGTTACTAAAGCATCTTTGATGAAGATACTTCGCACCATAATATTCGATAAATGTTGAGGATCAATGTAACTACCATCATCCCACTTGGTCAGCTCTTTTTGTCTGCCCACTATGTAAAGATACCCTTCACTATCCAACCAACATAAGTCACCAGTACTATAAAAGCCGTCACTATCAAGATGGGCACTTTTATCCATACCTAGATAGGAGTGCATGATGGTATCTCCCTTAATTTGTAGCTCACCCACTTCCTGATCAATACCCGGAATCTCCACCATATTGGCGAGCCGGTGCTGCAATGGTTTGATAATTCTGCCGCAGGAACCTGGCTTTACATCGTTGAGTTTATTTCTGGCAATGATTCCGCAGGCTTCTGTTGCACCGTAGATATCAATTACGGTAATTCCAAGCTTACCGAAGATCTCGACCAAGGCGCCATCCAGCTTCATTGAAGAAGACACACCATAACTAAAGTATCCACCGAGCTTATTGCGTAGCAAGGTCCTCATAGCAGTCAACTTCGTTTTATCTAGAGTACCTATATCATGTAAGTTTGCGTTCTTCTCGATGCTAATCAGGTAGTTGTAAAGATTTCGAAGGACTGGCTTCCCTTTCATTTCCTCCAGCAACTCTTTAAGCACGTAGATCCAAAACTTTGGCACAGCCATTAACGCCTTAATTCTTATCCCAAGCTTCTTAAGCTTTTTAATTTCATCTTCAAGAACATCATCTTCATCAGGCTCTCTGGTAAAATAAGTCACCGAAAAGCCTCGAGTCTTAGTCATTAAAAACTCAACCAATGTTGCGATGTGGGTATAAGGCCCGATATTGAGAACTTCTTCATTAGAACGTAGGTTGATAACATCTACGGCTTCATTAACCTCGGCGACAATATTACCGTGAGTGATCTGAACGATTTTAGGTAAACTTGTCGTACCAGAAGTTGGATAGTTTCCCAAAATTGTGTCATCTTTTTTTAGTAATGGGCTCGACACAACCATGACATTATCATCGCACGCCTCAATAATGGACTGAGTAGACAGCTCCCCTTCACGTAACTCAGGCACTTCAAAGCCGATATCTTCGAACACTTCATAGCTATCTGCCAGAAGGATAGTGGTCTCTAGTTCTAGCTCTTCAATAAGCCCTCTAACACGCTCTAGCTGTGCACGTGGCGTTAACATATACTTCGGTGGATTCAGAGTTAATAAGTGCTTTAACTCAGTGTCATTGGTTTTGGTGTCCAGTGGAAAAATGACATTGCCGGTGTAAAACGTTGCCATTGAGGTCATATCCCACTCCGGTCTGTTTTTACACAAAGTGGCGATCACCTGCTGCTCACAGTTTTCCGTCACAAAAAACTGAATCATGGCTTTAATATTCTTGCGATACTGCTCAAAGTTCATGTACTCATAGGTTGATCCATTGTCATAACGTATGGCAACGGACTTGCTGTATGACAGCATTTGCTCATCAAAAATATCAGCGACACTACTAATCGAGTTATAAACCTTGAATGACGTATCTTTTTTCTTAAATGTACTAAACTGAAACATCGTTATGTCCTTATGCGTTCACGGTTGTACTGTCTTTGGTAGTAAGAAGTACATTGTTATTCAATTTCAAGTTACCCAGCTCAAAGCCATGTTCTTCTGCCATAGACATTACTTGGTAAACGTGCTCAGAGCTTAACGGTCCTTTACAGAAAGAGTGGTTTTGGCCCTCAAATCCTAAAATTAATGTTTCAGCCAAACAGCCATATGCTAGGCCGTTTTCGGGCATGCCAACGAACTTAATTTCAGACTGCTCGGGTAATGCAGATAGACCTCCATCAAAAGCAAGGTATTTGTTCGTCTCTTTCTCGAAGCTCTGACTAAGGTTTGATGGGACTGAGGCACAGCAGACTACGGCGCCAGGACGAACCATGTCGGTTTTAATTAATTCGTCGTCTGGTGAGTTTGTCGCAACAACGACAATATCGCTTGACTTTAACTGGCTAAAATCAGCGCGGATCAAAAAAAGCTGTTCGTACTCATCCGAGTGATACTGGGTTAGAATTAAATCTAGTTGCTTGCTCAAATAATCAATATCTGCTTGTTCTTGAACATCGTTAAAGAATTTCAACTGCTGGCTTTCACCTGAGCTTAAAATCAGCTCGTATACCCTTTTACCCACACCAGCCAACTGAGTATGCTCAAACGTTACACCAGCGTTCAATTCTGTCTTTATCGCTTTGATGATTTCAGCTAGACAAGTTTTGCGTGCGTACTTGAGTCGTAATTCGCTGGTTGAACTGCCACTACCTACTAGGCATAAACGCCCGACTTGCAAAGCAAGAATTTGCGACAAGACTGAACCAATATTTCCCGCGGCACCAACAACTGACACTTCAGCTTGAGTAATATCTATCGGGGGCTGCACATTATTTGCAGCAAACATCATACCCTGAAGCGTTAAAGCTGCCGTGTAAGCATTGCCTGTTGTGATAGGAGACTCGTAATCATTTACTGTAATACCATTGTTAGTCACGATAGAGCTATAAGCACCTAACCCGATAATTGATACTGGGATATTGTCATCGCCCAACTCTTTGGCAATAGTGACTGCATCCTGAACCTTATCGCGAACTTCCTGCTCAAGATACGCTTCTTTTTCCTGTACAAGGTACTCGGGTAGGTAAGGTACAAAAACTAAGTTGTTTTCTAAAATAAAGTCCCTCGACGTAATGTAATTACGCTTCACATGCACCGGCTCCAAGAAGCGTGCAATGTTATTCCACCACCCTTTCATTGCACTTTCAGACCATTCGTAACGCTCAAAAGACGGGAAGAAGTAGTCAATTAAGTGCTGTACTTTGGTTGGGTGGACAATAAAACCTGTACGGGCATCAATATGACTTTGCTCTTCATTAAACGGCCATTTAACTTCCATCGTAACAGGTGTTTGACGCTGCTCAGGGGACAGCTTTTGCTCAATCAAATGCGCAACGAGTAAGTACTCATTATTGCTCTGAATAATATCTAATACTTCAGTGAACGCTGTTAATAATGCATCTATTTCTTCGTCGGTAATTGTTGCTGGTGGCTGGACCCGCAGAATCGACATCCGATTTTTTCCCGGATTGCCTTTTAACATGGTTGTAAGAGGTGCCAAAAGCCGAATGTTGTGGTACTCAAGCAAATAACTTGCCACCAACATCGATAAAACACCCTGCTTACCGGTCGCCCTAAAGAATGGTGAGCGGGAGCGTAATGGCGTGAGTTCAACACCTATCATCAACCCCTTGCCGCGTACATTTTTAATGATCTCAGGGTAACGTTTCTGCAGGGTCTCAAGACTCGATAGCAACTTTCCTCCTTGCACATTAACGCGCTTAAGAAGCTCACTATCGTTTTCTTTTAGTAGCTCTAGAGCTTTAATTGCAACTCTCGCAGACAAATCATCTTCAGCAAAAGTAGAAGTATGCAAAATTCCAAAATCTTGATCGTATATATCGCCTCGGATTAGCGTTGCACCGATTTTAACCAGCCCCCCACCAAGAGATTTGCTGAGAGTGATATACTCGGGAGCGATAGCATTCAGAGCCGTGTTTTGATAACTATAGATACTACCAAGGCGGCCACACCCAGTTTGAATCTCATCAATAATAAAAGGTATTTTTAATTCATCGTGAATACTGGCCAATTGAGACAGGGTTTCTTCAGGAACAGGCTTGATACCACCTTCCCCCTGCAAAGTTTCCATGATAAAAGCCATGACACGAGTTATTTTCAGGGTGTGAATTTCAACTTTCCCCCCAACTAAAACTGGGTAATAGAAGACACACGCCATCTCGTTGACTAGCTCTTTTAAACGCTCAGGCTTATCATGATCAACAAATGCAGATTGAATTGAGGATAAGCCTTCAAAACCTTCCCGATAAGATTTATTGAATGTCACCTTCAAAGGTGAGCATGTCTTGCCATGATAACTTCCTTTGAGCCCTGCTATTACCGGCGACTTTTGAAAGCTCTCAAATTGATTAAGGTTGTACTCATCAAGATCGTTGCGGAAATCAATTAAATCATTCTCATCACCAGGTAACTCTACATCAATCCCTTCGCGCTCAACTTTATAGTAAAAGTCATTGAGTATTCTTGTAATCCGCTCGTACTCTCGACGAACTTTATCGAAGTGTACTTTATAGGCATGCTTTATCGCTGCCTCAACACTTTCTGCACCACTATTACTAAAATTAACCTTATAGTTTTGACCATTATCTATGTATTCATTCAGCAACTGAGCCAAGTTAGCCGACTCACTTCTTACCGAACACTGGCTGTTAATAGCGACCCTATTGTCTAGCGCAGCCTTCATCTCATTAATCAACGTCGGATGATTATGTCCTAGAATAGAAACCCCAAAGCCACCGACAAAGTCGATCACTTCCTTTCCATCGTCCGTAAAAAGATAATTTCCTTCAGCTTTGATGTAGTTCTTATCTAACTTTAAAGCAGATAAGAGCTTGTTTAATTTTGGCTTACAAAAGTCATTATAATTATGCTGCACAGTCATTTATTGTCCCTATTAAATTCGTTTCATTGTTAATATAACGTTGGCGTATTACCTTTCGGCGTTTTTTGCCACTTGATGTTTTTTCAATGGTTCCGCGTTCACAGAAAACAATTTTCGTGAGCAACAGATCGCATGTCTGGTATACGTAAGATTGGATATCAAGTTTTTTCTTTTTGAGATCATGACTTGACGTATTCTGCTTCTCTTCAACTAATAATGTCATTTCTAGGACACCTGTTTCTTTGCTTTCTATACCTAACAAGCACGTCCTACCCACTCCAACACCATCTATTTCTTCAGCCGCAATTTCGACGTCATCTGGAACGATATTGCGGCCGTTAGTAATCAACATGTCGTCTTTACGAGAGTAAAAATAGAACTCTCCAGCATAACTAAAGCCAAGGTCACCTGTTCTGAGGCGACCACCACCCACAGATAGTTCTGTTGCTTCAGCATTGTTGTAATAACCCGGTGTCACACAATCACTGACAATACTGATTTCACCCAAAGTTAAATCAGGAAGTATTTCATCGTCCTCGCCTCGAATGGTAATGACATGATTAACGTTGGGAATACCAACAGAAACAAGCTCAACTTGGTCTTGATCGTCTTCTCGAGCTAATGAGACTTTCTCATTAGCAATAACAACGTTTAATGTTTTTATAATTCCGTGAGGAGTTCGCGTACACCCTAATGCGTTTTCCGCCATGCCATAACCGATATGGAAACTTTCGGCCGGCATCCCCAAATTACTGAACAATTTTTGAGCTTTTCGCAGAATGTTTGGATGCACTTTTTCAGCAGCCACGTAGATATGCAGTTTTGATAGATCAACTTCTTTTTCGAGCAGACGTTTGATACTTTTTAAACTCGAAAATAAGACTGAGTTCGTGGTGAAGTTTAAATCCACTTCATGTTCGGACATCAGCTTGAACCAGCGTGCTGGATTGCGCATATAGTACGAAGTCGGCACAAGAATATTTGAACAGCCATCAAACAGCGGCAGTAAAAAACCAATGAATAACCCCATATCATGATTTAACGGTAACCACGAGCCAGATGCTTCGACCTTCCTTCCTTGCCGCGAGTAAAAGTGATTACCATGCAACTGTTCGAGCTGCTCAATCACCATTTTATGGGTGACTATTACCCCTTTTGGCATACCCGTGCTGCCAGATGTAAACTGTAGTACAGCCAGATCGTCCTTGTTCGGCACTGCTACTTCAATATTCCCAATCTCATGCTCAAAACCGTCCAGAATAGTGGTAGCAAAAACCTGCTTGCCGCTTTCTTCAGCCCAAGCAGCCATTGCTTCTTCAGGGATCTCAGGATCATGAAAGAGAACTTTAAGATCACAGATATCATCAATACCCGAAAGGTAAGCATTATACTTAATGTACTTGCCACCCTGTGGCCTTAGTGGAACAACAACAGCATTTAGCATCCAACTCGCTAGCATCAGCGATATATATTGGGATGAATTGCTCATCACAAAGCCGATTCGATCCTGCGCTTTCACCCCACGACTTAATAAAAATGCTGCGGCTGTCTCTGCATCCTTGAGTATCTCAGACAACTGTAGTTGCTTAGATTCCGCCGGAAACCTCCACAATGGATTAGTTTCAACAGCGTGCTTGTATGCTGTAGAGATAATCGAATGATTACTCATACCCCCTCCAATATTTACAAAACTATACGGTTCAATTTATATTTAGATGCATCCTTGTCTGCGCAAGAATATACACCAGTAAAAACTGTAAAAACAATATATTTTTCAATAAAACACCTGAGATAAGACCAGTTACATTGAAAAACTATACGGTACAGTTTACTATATGTAGCAATTCAAAGTTACAGGAATATGACGATGGGTAGCGTAGAAACAAATATCGATGAAGCAATTACACTTAAGGGAAATACTAAGCAGTCGAGCCACCCAATAGCGAAGGCCTTACACCTCTTTTTTAAACTCGGTGATAAATTATTTGTTAACAAGGCAGGCAAAATAGCTAGTGATTTGTGGTTTAAACCTAGGAAGTTTAAACCATCATCTGCAGAAATCAGTATCATCAAGAAGGCAGAGCACCGCACTTTCAAATTGTCTGATGACAAAACGGTTAAGCTGTATCAATGGCAAACTTCCAACGAGTCTCTACTCTATGATAATACTGTTCTCTTAGTTCATGGTTGGGAGGGACGTGCAAGCCAGTTTCATGAGTTTGTATTCAAGCTTTTAGAAGCAGGATATAACGTTATCTCATTTGATGCGCCTGGACACGGCCTCTCTTCAGGGAAGCACACAGATATTCTAGAGTTTCATCGAGTTATAGTATATTTGCAAAACCAGTTTGGTCGGTTTGCAGGGGTCATCGCCCACTCTTTTGGGGCTATTTGTACCGCCTACTCTATCAATAATGGTCTCAATACCGATAAAGTTGTAACTATCAGTACACCGTCTCATTTCAAAGGACTGGTCTATAAGTTTCAAGCAATTCTTGGCTTAACTAACAGGGTCACAGAAAGTCTGTCTCAGCATATCGAGCATCGGTTTGTTACACAAAATACAAATATATGGAATGAGTTTTCAACTTACATGAATGCTCGCAAAAGCTCAGCTAAGGCTATGATAATTCATGATAAAAATGATAAAGAAGTTCCCTACGAAGAGGGGGTTTTAATTCATGAAAACTGGGAGGGAAGTGAGCTACAGTTAACCGAGGGGCTGGGACACAAACGTATCCTCACAAACCCCGAAGTAATCAACGCTGTAGTGCATTTTTTGTCAGATACCCAAGCCTTAGAAACTGTGCTAGACTGAGCTCGTCTAGTGCATTGACAGCGATAGCCATATAAAAAGAACTTATAATATGCCCCAGAAGAAACAATTACCGAAAAGAGAACATATTCTTGATACCGCTATCAAAATGTTTTTGAAGCAAGGCGTATCTAAGACAAGCATTGAGCAAATCGCATCAGCTGCCAAAGTATCAAAGATCACACTCTATAATCATTTTGATAATAAAGAGTCCTTATTTATTGCAGGATTAGAAGAAGTCAATAAACGCGTTGTCAGTAAGATACCAGATATTGACCATATGTCGGGCTCACCAGAGGAGCGTCTACGAAAGTTCTCTCAGAGAATTGTTCGAATTTTAGTTCAGCCTGATACGGTGGCTCTATTTCGAGTAATCATATCGGAAGCCGAGCACCACCCACAGGTACCGATTAACTTCTTACAGTACGTTAAAATTCCGATTATGCAGTCTTTGACCAAATTATTATCGGAATTTACCTTCGATGAGACCGTGGTGAAGAAAGCTGACATCGCAGCAGAGATTTTTTTCGGTATTCTCAAAGAACGCGTCCTTTGGCCACTACTTCTCAAACTGAAAGTCCATTTTAGTGAAAGTGAGCTTGAGTCCATCGCAGACGAATCTGTGTCAGGACTCATGCACTGGGTAAGAAACTAGCTTAATCCAACGTTACAAAAATATTTTTTATTCCCTTATGGATAGACTCAACCGTTTCTAAGCTGTTGAGAACACCCACCTCTGGTTGTACGCGGTTCAGCTTTGCAGCGATGGTATACCCTATTGCTGCAATGGCTATATACAAACAGATTTGACTCACACGTTTACTGGTTTTCCTGTTATACGTCATAAGTGCCTCCTTAAATTATCATCGCACTCAATTAAAATGCTTCGTCACGGAAACGACGGATGTATATCGCACCAGCAATCATCGCCGCACCAAGTAATAAACCTATCCAAAAACCTGAGTCCTGAAACTGCTGGCCAAAACTTAGAAATTCAAACTCGTCGAAAATAGGTAGATCATCTTCGATTTCAGCGCGCTTCTGTGAAAACTCACGAGCTAGTGAGTTAAATGGTGCAATTAACGCCTGCACAACTCCGAACAATTTCTCGCCTAAAAATGATGCAACATTCGCCGTCTTAAAAATCATACCTTCAGCGATCACGACCAGAACAGGCGGTACTGTCGCAACTAGAAACGGTACTTTTTTGGTCCAGCTAGAAATCAGTAACAAGTAGCCAACAAAAGGAATTGCCCACAACATTGCCATATAAATAGCACCGAACTGGTAAATCGCTACTTTGAAGAATCCTGAATTAGCCCACAGTGCGCTCCACGCGTCTACACCCGATAACCAAGCGAAAATCGTACCGATGACCAACATCATGAGGTTAGTCGCTATAATCACCAGCCAGTATAAGAACGGTGCGACCACAGCAACAGACACAAATTTTGATAACACAGTCTGTGAATCTGACACAGGCATCGACTTCCAGAACAGAATACTTTTGTCTTTTCGATCGTCATACAAAGAGCCTAAGCAGTAGAAAAAGCCAACTATCGCCAACACTAGATAATAACTATAGACGCCAGAATAGAGTGCACTTTGTGTCGCAAAGGCTTTTATATCTGGATCAACGGACACATCATAGAGCTTGAATAAGCTGCCCAGATCGTGCGAGCCAAACTCGCCCGTTTCGATATTGCCTGTTGATGCAATAATTAACCCAAGCACCGCAGTGAATATGGTGATTCCCGTAATCACTAACGGAACCCATAAAAAGCTAGTTTTGCTTTCCCAGTACTCACGTTTCAATAACGTTACGAAAGTATTCATGCGACATCTCCTTTCATTTTTGCCACAAACAGATCCGCCACACTGGGTTTCCTCACTTTACCGAATTCCTCAACTTGGCTACGTTCGACACCGTTAAAAAGGCATACTTTTTGCCCAAAAACTTCACGTACATTTATTGGCTTCAATGCTAATGCCGCATCTTCAAACTCCTTCTCTACCATCACCTCGAAGTATGACTGCCCTACCTCTTCCATGCTGTCATCCAATACAATTCGTCCGTCTTGGATAAACACCAAGTCGCTTAGAATGTGCTCGATTTCTTCAACTTGGTGCGTGGTGATAATAATCGTACGCTCAGAATCAAAGTAATCATTGAGCAACGTTTCATAAAATGACTTACGGTAAAGGATATCTAAGCCCAAAGTCGGCTCATCCAGTATCAATAAATCTGCGTCAATTGCCATGATCAGCGCCAAATGTAGCTGCGCCACCATGCCTTTCGATAAGGCTTTGACTTTGCTGTCACGCTTTATTTTGGTTTCAGCAAGGTACTTTTCGCACAGCTCTCTATTAAACTTAGGGTGGACTCCCTCCACAAAATCTATGGCTTGGCTGACTTTAATCCAACGCGGCAATACCGCCACATCAGCCACAAAGCATACCCGCTGCATCAGTTCATCACGTTGCTTGTGTGGGTCTAAGCCAAGAACCTTTAAATCCCCAGAATAGTTAGTCAAGCCTAAAACAGCCTTTAACAAGGTCGTTTTGCCTGCGCCGTTTGGGCCAATCAGTCCCAAAATACGCCCCTTGTCTAAGCTAAAGTTGACATCATTTAATGCTTTAAAGTCGCCGTACGACTTGTTCACATTATTTGCTGAAATGACACTAGCCATTATCCAATTCCTCCTTATCGAGCGCATCCAGCAGCTCTTCTCTTGTAATATTTAATCGTTTTAATTTTCTTAACAAGGCAGGCAGCTCAGTGGTTAAAAACACTTCACGTTCCTGCTGCAATAATTTATCTTTTGCGCCATCTACTACAAACATACCTAGTCCTCGCTTTTTCTCTGCCAACTGATCATCCACTAACAACTGGTAAGCCTTTGACACGGTAATTGGATTCAGCTGATATTCCGCTGACACCGTTCTTACCGACGGCAAAGCTTCACCTTCCGCTAGATTTCCCTCGAGAATCATGTTTTGTACACGATCCCTCAGTTGGAGGTAGATTGGTTGTGAGTCATCCCACTGTATCTGCATACCATCATTACCTTTTACGTCTCAGCCCCTCATATTGTGACTATGTCAGAGCCTGCTTAAGAGTCAGTATGTCGCCGAGCCAGTTGTTAAACCTGTCACGTGTCATACCGATATGGTGTTATACTTACATATAACACCTAATCAGTAAAGCATTTTTAGCATATTTTTTAATCTCAGCCTCAATTAGTAGGTGAATATAAGTGCTTAGAAGCGTACACTGTGCGCCTAAGTTTAAGAGTTTCTAATATAAGAAGATGGCTTTGCAGGACTATAAAAACTTTCAGCGTCTATCAAATATCTTATTGATTATCCTCACAATTTTATGTGTGGTTGGTTTTTTGAAAGCCAGTTACGCATTAGCAGCTGGACTCCTTTGGGGTTGGTTTTTCTCAGGTTCTCACAGTCTTCCCCTAGGCTCTTGGGCCAGCCTGTTACTTAAAGTCGCCATTGTTTTACTTGGCTTTACCCTGCCCTTCGGTGAGCTGGTCAATAACGCTGGGGACAGTTTTTGGCTTACCGTAATCGTTATCGCAAGTGCCATTCTCTTAGGACTGCTTCTTGGAAAACTCTTTCAGTTGGACAAACACCAAAGTTGGCTCATCAGCTCTGGTACAGCGATTTGTGGCGGTAGCGCCATCGCTGCCGTAGGTTCCTCTATCAAGGCCGACCAACAACAAATGGTTGTCTCTTTGGCCATCGTGTTTTTACTAAACGCAGTAGCGTTATTTGTTTATCCCGCCATCGGGCATTGGTTAGAACTCAGCCAACAACAGTTTGGTATCTGGGCAGCACTCGGTATCCACGATACTAGCAGCGTAGTCGGGGCAGCAGCAGATTATGGTTCCGAGGCTTTGGAAATCGCAACCACGGCGAAACTAGCACGCGCACTGTGGATCATACCTGTAGCACTCATAGCATCCTTTGCAGTTCGTTCCGGCAAGTTCCGGTTAACGATTCCACTCTTTATTCTGTTTTTCTTGCTCGCCAGTAGCATCGGAAGTTTCGTCAATCTAAGTACGTTTGCCGAGTATATTCAACCTGCGGCTAAGAACCTCTTTGCTTTGAGTTTGTTATGGATGGGCACCAGTTTGAATAAACAAGCCATCAAAACCATCCCTATTAAAGCTATGCTGCTTGGGTTAATCTTATGGCTCATACTTTCTATCACTACCCTGCTGGTAGTTTTATATTGGTAATGGACTGATCGCATGTTTGCATTTCAGACAAACCCTCTCAATCGCCACGGCGATGTTCGACATACTGACGACTTTATTACACCTATCATCTCTAGCAGCGACGCCTATTATCTACCTGTTTATCAACAATCTATCGCTTGTGAGGTAAATGATAAGCACTTGGCTCCACTTTGGTTAAGCTACCGGCAACTGCACTTCAAATCCCAGCCTCCCGCCCGAAAGCACCTGATATACCTAGGCGAAGTCGATAGTAAGCACTACTTTACATACCGCCTGAAATCAGTCGACTTACTCAATCATGTGACTTTGGATGACCAAGCCCCATCAATTGAGCTATGTGGACTAAGGGAGCTTTTCAAACGTCTATCACCGGAAGAAGCACACGTTTGTAATGTGGCTATTGCTATCGAACATTGGCACAACACCCATCAATATTGCGGATATTGCGGCCATAAAACTTATGCGGCCCAAGCGGGATTTGTACGAATATGCAGTCATGCTCAGTGCCAACAACAGCATTTCCCACGTACCGATAGTGCCGTTATCTGCGCCATAACCTATCAAGACGAGCTACTACTTGGACGACAGAAGTCTTGGCCAGAAAAACGCTACTCCGTCATTGCTGGCTTTGTTGAGCCAGGAGAAACGTTAGAACAAGCAGTTGTTCGCGAAGCCTATGAGGAAACAGGGCTGGCTCTGAGCCAAGTCCGTTATTACCAGTCTCAACCATGGCCATTTCCTCAGTCATTGATGGTCGGCTTTACAGCAGAGGCACAAAGCAACCAAATTTCACTGCTGGATAAAGAGTTAGAGGATGCTCGATGGTTTTCTCGTACCGCCCTCAAGGAAGCTGTGGAGACAGGTGAACTGGTACTACCTTTTGAATACTCAATTTCTAGAAAGCTTATAAATCAATGGCTTATAGAGAGTGTTTAGACAAACCTTTACTTTTGAGATACAAAAAACCTTGAATTGCGTCACATTTAGGAGTATGACTGTAATAACAGTACAAATAATAAACAATGTATCACCATAGCTGAATAAGGAAATACCCCTCATTGAAGGGCGACCATAACATGTGTCAAGGAGGCAATAGGCCATGTCAAAAGTAACAATACTAGCAGGTGATTTTCCCAGAGGGACTGGGTACTTTACATTCCGCAATTTCACGTTGCCGGGCGATCAAAATCATTATCTATGCGAAACTGTCTGCGTTACTCAGGTTGAGTTTATTAATACAGCGAACCCTAAAATGGCTTTACTGCTTAATAAAGATCCTGCCGTCGCTGAAGAGATACAGTTAGAGTTAGAAGAAAAGATAAAAATCGCGGACGAACATGAAATTATCTTTATGGTCAGGCTCTCTGATCAGAGGCGATTTATTGCTGAGACTGACGATGTCACTTTCCATAAAATTAAAAAGTCGATCAAACGGAGTCAAAACGCCGATCAAGTCAGCATGGCGACTAGTGCTTAAATCGATTTTTTGATGCATTTTTAACTTACACTTCAAGCAGTTACGCTTTAACTGCAAGTCAAATTTGCACAAAATAATAACCCCGTCTCAACTCTTTGATGAAAAGAGCCTATTTGTTTGACTGTTTATTTTTCGTTCGATAAAAATAGATAAAAACAACTTTCAAATACATCTTTTAGTTGTAGAAGCAAACTTCAAGATGGATTTAAGAGTCATTCACTTAGTTTGAAGGAATCATGAGGTAAGAAAATGTCCAAACTCACCGTTATAGCTGGAGACTTTCCTACTGGAGTCGGTCGTTTTACCATTCGAAACTTCACTTTGCCTGGTGATGAAAATCACTACCTTTGTGAAACCGTCTCGGCGCAACAAGTAACATCAATAAGCAAAGCCACAGAAGAATTCTTGTTACTATTGGACACTGATGAAGCAACCAAAGAATACATTGAAACAGCTAGTCGAGATCAAGTGTTTTTCATGGCCAAACTTGAAGATAAGCGACGTTTGATCGCTTCAACTGACCAGCGAACCTACATCAAAATTATTAAAGCAGTAGAAAAGGAGGCCAATATTTCACCAGAGCTTACCCCGACGGCAGCCTAAGGGCTTAGGCCCTATTTGCAGGGAATGCAATCACTTCGGTCAGATCACTTAGCTCCAACAAAATCATAATAAGACGATCGAGACCCAAGGCTACGCCAGCACACTCGGGGAGGCCAACATCTAGGGCTGCCATAAAGTGTTCGTCTATGGGCATCTGAGGCAGCCCATTTTCTTTGCGCCATGTATTATCCGCTTCAAATCGACGACGTTGCTCTGCCACATCAGCCAACTCATAAAAACCGTTCGCCAACTCAACTCCATGCCAATAGACTTCAAAGCGACACGCTGTGTCAGGATTGTTTTCATCAACCCTAGCCAATGCGGCCTGACTCACCGGATAACCGTGCACAAAACATACTTCATCGCCCTTCCCCAATTCTGGCTCGATACGGTCTTCGAACAATAAGGCTAAATGGTCATCTCGCTCTAAATCTTGAGGTAAGTCACCTAACAACTGCTCACTCAGTGCCTGTAGCTCAGCATCTGAAATAGTAAAAAGATTGATATTGAGGTAGCGCTCAAAAGCACTTTGATAAGTCAAAGATACCTTTTTTAGTGGACTTGAAGATAAGGTACCCAGTAATTCAAACAGCTGCTCCATGAGCTGATGGTGGTCAAATCCCTCAACATACCACTCCAGCATTGTAAACTCTGGGTTATGCCGACGACCCAGCTCATCCTGACGAAACGCTTTGCAGATTTGATAAATCGAACCTGAACCAGCCGCTAGTAAACGCTTCATCGCATACTCAGGTGACGTTTGAAGATAACCGTCCTCACCCATGAAATCCTTTACCGCGAAAGACTTCATATAGCGATCCGTCACACTGTACTGACTCAGTAAGGGTGTTTCTACTTCTAGGATATCCCGCTCTGAAAAAAACTGACGCACCTGCGCCATAATCTCAGCGCGCGCTTTAAGAGTTTCGATTGAAGCGGTTGGTTTCCAGTTAGGCATAATGATTATGAGTTAGAAGAGAATAAACACTTACTAAGGGAATACTCCTAGCGTCAAAAAATTCTTGCTAGACAAGGCGCACTTACATTTAAAACGCCGAGCCAAGTCCAAACAAAACCCTAATGGAGATAAAATTTGCTTGGACGCGGCGGATAATAATTATTTTGCGGAGTTTACGAACAGTAAATGAGCAAAAAATAATTCCAAACAAAACACAAACGAATCTTCTCACACTAGCGCCGGCAAATTCTTGCTAGACAAGGCTTGTTGCTTTTTGAAACGCGGAGCTTAGATCAACTAAGTGAGCATTTTCAAAAAGCAACGTAACGCTGTATAGCGAGAATTTAGCAAGCTAGGCGCGTGAAACGTACTCCCCATTTCGCGTATCAACCTTCAGCTTATCGCCAATATTCACAAACAACGGTACTTTAACTACAGCACCGGTATGCATGGTTGCTGGCTTTGAACCACCGCTTGAGGTGTCGCCGCGTAAGCCTGGGTCTGTATCCGTCACTTCAAGAATCACGAAGTTTGGAGGCGTCACAGCAATTGGGCTACCGTTCCATAGAGTAACTTGGCACTTATCTTGCTCGATCAGATAATTTTTAGCATCACCCACTGCGTTAGCGTCCGCTTGAACTTGCTCAAAAGTATTTGGATCCATGAAATACCAGAATTCACCATCGTTGTAGATGTAATCCATATCGGTATCAATTACATCCGCTGTTTCGATGCTTTCGCCTGATTTAAAAGTTTTCTCAACAGTACGCCCAGTTAACAAGTATAATACTTTTGTTTTACTGAATGCTTGGCCTTTGCCGGGACGAACAAACTGGTTGTCAACAACCGTGCAAGGTTCGCCATCTAAGATCAGTTTGGTACCATTGCGCAGGTCGTTTGTCGTAATTGTTCCCATGAGTTCCTCTAACAATTGATATATTTATGATTCAAAACGTGCAGATTTTAACGCGAAATGACTCTTATTGGCAGGATAATGAGTGGAAAAAGTTGCTTTCTGGGGCATTTTCCTCACCAATTCAGCTTTTAAAACACCTAGAGCTGTCGCCTGAGTCCCTACCCTACCCTATTTTGGACAATCACGCTTTTGCTCAGCGCGTTCCTCAAGGCTTTGTCGATCGTATGACAAAAGGCAACCCATTTGACCCTTTATTGCTTCAAGTGTTACCGCTTGCGGAAGAGACGAAAACGGTTCCGGGTTATGTTTCAGATCCGCTGGATGAGCATGAAAGCGCTATACCAGGGCTACTGCATAAGTATAAAAGTCGCGTTTTGGTCATGCTCTCCACTGCCTGCGCTATTAATTGCCGTTATTGTTTTAGGCGCGAATTTCCTTACTCTGATAATCAGCTGAGTAAATCTGGGTGGCAAGACATTGTAGACTATCTTCAGGCGCACCCTGAAGTCAACGAGGTTATTTTGAGCGGTGGCGACCCTTTAGCTGTCAATGACGGATATTTCGCCGAATTTATCCGCTTAATAGGCGAAGTTGCTCACATTAAGCGCCTTAGAATTCATAGCCGTCTTCCTGTGGTTATCCCTCAGAGAGTTACTCACAGTTTGGTCGAAACCCTTGAAAATTGTCGCTTTCAGACGGTTTTTGTCACACACGTCAATCATCCCAATGAAGTCGATAAGTGGTTTGGACTTGCTATGGAACGATTGTCTAAAGCCGGGGTAACGTTACTCAATCAAACCGTATTGTTAAAAGACATCAATGATAATGCAACAACTTTGGCGAATTTGAGCGAGAAGCTGTTCCAGCATAAGATTCTACCCTATTACCTTCATTTACTTGATAAAGTTTCTGGCGCACATCACTTTGATGTATCCGAAACTGAAGCCCAAACTCTAACCCAACAACTCCAAGTTGAACTAGCCGGGTTTCTCGTTCCAAAGCTAGTGCGAGAAGAAGGCGGGAAACCGCATAAATCTTGGATTGATTTAGGCAATAATAATCAATAACTTAAGCTTAAAAATAACTAGCACAGGCAGGTGCTTTTCGCTAATATAGAAGTTAATAGACTAGCCAGAATTATAAGGAGAAAATGGTGGCGCTAACCAAAGGAACCTTGGGGTTGACCGTTCGGGTCAAAAACAGTTCGATGATCGCCGATATACCTTCGTCGGTCAAAGCTGCTAAGCAGTGGCTCGAGGAGCTACCTGCTGCCGATATGGGCGAGACAGCGTCTAAGATTTTCCATTACCTGTATGATTTAAACCAATCGCCAGTCTCTCCTAAAATTCGCTTGCAAATTTTAGAAGCCATTAAAAATTCATGTCTAAATACCTTAAACTCTTTGGCAACGGTCTATATCCATAGTCCCTTAAAATACTCACAAAAATTACAGTCCGCATCTGAGTTAGTGCATGCTATTTCTTCTGAGGTAGTATTTGGTTTTAACACAGTGATAGAAGACTTATACGATGATAAAGTGGCTCTGGACAAGTACCAAAAGACCATTTTACCTGCAGCCTGTGCAAACAGCCTTCAATTTCAAGGCTTCATTCAATTACAGCGTTACCAACTTTACAAAACTGTTGGTTCCAAACTCTGGGCTCAACAAAACATCATCTTCAAGCTGGCCCAAGAGTACGACTTGCTTGAGCACAAACTTCGAAAAGACTCTGCATCACTAGGGACCATAAAAAAACAACTTCTGATCAATCTAATTTTACCGGTTTCGAACCCGTATCAGCTGAAGCATGGCGAAATAAGCGATGTCTACAACAGCTTAGAGGAGCTCGCCACCCTCTCGGATTTAAGGCTCAATGACACACAAGACTGTTTATTTGCTTATCTACCCGATAGTGATATCCCTCCCCAACCTGTGAACTCTATTGAGAAGGAAGGGCAAACCGTTATTGGCCTTAGTTTACAGCCGTTAGCAGAGGCCCTTGAGAAAAGTTTAAAGAATGAATCAGGGGGCTTCTTTAGCCGCTTCACACAAAAAGCGCCGCAAGTTGAGTTGGATCAAGAGCTATCTGAACACTTGATTACGCACTGGAGCCAACAACTCAATCGTAACTTTATCCGCATGAACTCGCAGGCAAATACAGAAGTCTGTATTGGGCTCGCCGCTTCGCACCATTTCCTAGTCGAAAAACTCGGCAAAGAAACTGAGCAACGCTTTTTCGGCCAAAAGAAGAGCGTCACTCACAACATTGAACCTGATTCACTGCAGCTTGAGCAAGAAGAAGATAGCCAACACAGCTTTGTTTGGAAAAACCGTTCAAGCGGCTCAACCTTGAGTGGCGATCAACAAAAAGATGCCTTTGCTTCTATTTACAAGCCTCAGAGCAAAGAAGACAAGCAACATCAGATGGAAGATAAGCCATTTAAAGACATTAAAACCAAATCACGCTACCAATGGTCACAAGGCATCGTAAGAGACGTTAGTCCGGCGGGTTTTTGTTTAGGCTTTGAAAAAGCTCCTTCTAGCTACGCTGAAGCCAATGAATTGATTACGATCAAAAACATTAAGAACAGCCAAGAGCAGTACAACCTTGGCATGATTCGTTGGAATCGTTGGCATAAAAACTCGGTTTTTCTGATCGGTGTTGAAATCATAGCTCCTGAAGCCACTCCGGTGCGAGCTACTTTGGACTGGGACTATGCTAAACCAGCCTACCATCATAATGGCTTACTACTGCCTGAAATGCCCAATATTGGTATTGATGCCTCGATTATTTTGCCGCCGCTGGGTTATCGCTCAGGTCAAACTGTAGCCATCATGACACCTGAAGATGAATATAAGGTTGAACTCAATAAAAAAATCATTGAAACGGATAACTTTATTCAGTTTCAGTTTCGTAAAAAATAACAGTTTATGAGGTCACAGGCTTGCGATTATGAAGCTCCTTATTTATTGTAAGGATTTGTGGCCTAGTTACAGTAAGTTCCTAAGAATCTCGTTACAATAATTCTTTGGAGATCAATAAATAACAAGCAGATAGCAATGATGAAAGAAAAGGTTAAGCAGTCACCAATCAATACACTCATCTTCTCCTCTTCACCAAATGATAGTGAGCAGGTAGCGAGCCATCTGAAAAACATGGGGCTACCCATTCGTCACCAGCTTATTTCTGATAGTGAACAATTAAAAGACGCTACCGACACTAAGCACTGGCAACAAGCCATATTTATTGATGAGCTGAACAATCTCCCGATAAAACAGGCCCTGAAGCAACTAAAAAACCAGCCTGTGTTGGTCCCAGCAGTGTTATTATCCAATGAGTATGACGAAGAAAAGCGCTTTGAACTCATAGCTCAGGGACTTAAAGACTATATCCCAGCGAAATCTCTCGACCTACTTGCCATGATCATTAAGCGTGATCAGCAGCTCGTGAATTCTCTCCAATCACTAGAGCAGGCAAATAAAATCGTTTATGAAACGAATAAACGCAACGAACTGCTTCTAGACAGCTCAAAAGATGCCATTGCTTATATCCATGAAGGCATGCACATCTATACCAACCCAACCTATATCAAGCGTTTTGGGTATGAAGAAGATGAAATTATCGTAATGAGCATCATGGATATTATTGCTGATGACGATACAGACGCCATAAAGTCTTTGCTTAAACGTCAAGCCCAAGAAGGTACGGAAGTGAGTGAAGTTTTGAAAGGTAAAACAGCCAACGGGGAAGAGTTTGAAGCAGACTTCATCATCAGTTCGGCAATTTATGATGACGAAGAATGTGTCCAGTTATTGGTTCGGGATATTGGTGATCAGCAAGAGTTGATGAAAAAATTAAAAGAAGTCAGTCAAATTGACCAAGTCACAGGTGTTCTCAACCGTCCAGCGTTTATGGATCACCTAAACCAGACCGTAGATACAGCAAGAACAACAAACACTAATGCACTGTTGTACTTGATAGAGATTGATAACTTTACCAATTACCGTAGCAAATTTGGCATTGCTGACTGCGATGTGTTGCTAAAAGATGTGGCAGACTGGTTGAGAGACCATTGTGATAGCAGCGATGTTATTGGCCGTATTAGTGATACCAGTTTTGCGATTATGCTCAGTGATACCTCAAAGTCACCAACAGAGTTACCTAAAAAGCTGATTGGCGATATCGAAAACCA
Organism: Kangiella taiwanensis; assembly: GCF_020005165.1. Taxonomy (GTDB): domain Bacteria; phylum Pseudomonadota; class Gammaproteobacteria; order Enterobacterales; family Kangiellaceae; genus Kangiella; species Kangiella taiwanensis. The sequence continues at coordinate 900,837 of NZ_JAHCLT010000001.1, read as the reverse complement.
ATTATTTGAAATCTCTGGTCAAACGCTGAAGATCACGTTCAGTATTGGCGGTGTACCTTGTACTGACAATGACGTTGAGCCAAGCAAGCTACTTTTACACGCAACAACTACAGCTCATCACTTGCAAGAGAAAGGTGGCAATAACTACCAAATTTTCAACCCATCGATTGATAGTCTGCTTGATGAACACGAGCGCAAAATCTATGAAGAATTCACTATTGCTCGTGAAGAAGGCAATATGACATTGTTCTACCAGCCAATGATGAGCCTTAAAGGCAGTCCAAGTAAACAATATATGTGTTACTTCCGCTACCAACTAAAAGACGGCGGCTGGGGACTTGGTGAAGATATTTTCCATGTTTTTGAAAAGGTGGGGATTGATGCTGAAATTGATAAAATCACACTGAAACATGCACTTAAAGTTTTAGCTAAGGATAAAGCCGAAAATAATAGCAACAAATTATTTGTAGCTCTTAGTCCAAATACTTTATTGAGAGACGATTTAGAAGACTGGCTAGAAAAGCTTATTACTGCCGCAGGTATTAGTAGTGACAACCTTGTTCTGACATTGAAAGGTAAAACCGCACAAACCTATCTCAAAAAGGTGATTGAACTTAAAGCTGGGCTAAAGAAGATTGGCGTCCCATTCTGCCTTTCAGGCATCGAGACTGACAGTAGTGAATTGGTTCGCTCTATAAAGCCACAGTTTGTCGCTATGGCGCCGCCATTTATCGAAACACTTAAAGAGCATGGCTCCGAGAAAGTTCAACCTATCGTCAACGCTGCAGCCGAAATTGAAGCTAAAACGATTATCACCAGTCTGGAAGATGCATCAACACTGGCTCAAATTTGGCCACTTGGAATCGACTTTGTTATGGGTAACTATGTTTCAAAACCAATTTCAAAGCTTAACTATGACTTTGCTGATAGTGACTTCTAAGAGCTAAAGGCATCCCCCTGATTAAGCCCGTAAGCTGTATGCTTGCAGGCTTTTTTGATCTTGAAATATACCCTTCGCCCCAGTTTAAGCTCTAAACCGCAATACCACCTTAAGAATATCAATCAAGCCATTCATTTCTCCATACTGAATGACACAGTCAGCTTTTTGACGTAACAATGGCTTCGCCTTGTATGCAACTCCTAGGCCAGCGACTTCCATCATTTTGCTGTCATTAGCACCATCGCCCACCACCATGATCTCGTTGCTCCCTATACCTAACTCAGCTTGCCATTCCTTAACCTGATGTGCCTTCACTTCAGCATTGACAATAGGCTCAACGGCTTGTCCTGCCAGCTCATCACTGTCAAACAATAAAGTATTAGAACGAATTTTCGTAATAGGGGCTAACTCTGCCAAAGCTTTTGCAAAAGGCTCAAAGCCGCCAGATGCAATACCAACAACTGCCCCGTGATCAACTAGGTGAGCAATTAACTGCTCCACACCAGCATTAAACGTTAAGCGAGACTTGACCTCACCTACTGCTTGTTTTGACATGCCTCTGAGCAAAGACAGGCGCTTCTTAAAACTTTGATTAAAATCCAAATCTCCCTGCATTGCTTGCTCTGTAATTGCAGCAACCTCCTCTTTAACGCCGGCTTCGGCTGCTAGCTCATCAATGACTTCCATCGGTATTAGTGTGGAATCCATGTCAAATACCGCTAACTTTATGGCTGTAACCTGCTCTGGTGAACTGAGCAAACAGTAGTCGAACTTTACGATTTGGGATAGATGTTCAACTGTCACTTTGATGTCTGAATCAGGAGTATTCGTCGGGATGTTCAAACTCAAGGCAGCAGCGCTTCGATAAAACGCCAAGTCCTCAGAAGCTATAGTATGGATTGCCCGAACCTCAAGACCTGAGTCAAAGCTCTCGGTCTCCCCCGAACTGGCTACGAGTTGTGTCACTAGGGCCTCAAGGTCCAACGCTTGTAAAGAAAAAATAAAACAGGTCACATTTTTTGTCATTGTTTTTGAATATCCCAACCACTTGTTAAGTCACATCTCACAATGGTACTAAGTTAATAGATCTATGATATATTACCAACAAACAAGAACTTCACGAAACTTTGTGAATAAATCGAATCATACAGAGCGCAGTAACCTGCAAACTATTCGTTTACCGATCCTACTATCGACAGCGATTGTTGTTATTATCCTCTGTTCTTCAATGTTTTCATGGTATCAAGAATCCCTGGATAACCAGACTCATGAGTTCAGCCTGCAATATAATCAAGGCATGGCAGATCTCAGTGCGGCTTATCTAGGTCATTTAATTGAAGACGAGAATACAGATGCTATCGAATCCATCGGGTTGCGCTTAAACAACAATGAAAACATCCAAAAGCTAGCAATTTATCGTCGTAACGGTGAGCTCATATACTCAGCCGGTGACGCTGCTAAGCCACACAGCGCTCCCGTCATCGCAAATATCTCTTATGAAGATAATTATAACGGGTATTTAGTAATCTACTTCATCCCTGCAACTGATCTCGTCCAGTCGGAGCCCCCGTTCTGGCTCAAACCCTTTATGATTTGGGGTATTGGTGCTACTTTATGGCTTCTTTTGTTCTTTTTATTGACTTTTATACGTCGTAAAAAAGAACCAACTCAAACAACTCCTGACCAAACGTCAGTAGTGCCGCCTCAAACCGCTAAAAAGAATGAGGTGGTATTAAAAGAGCTGATTAAGCGAAACCGCAAACAACTTCAAAACAAAACGATTCAGCATTCCCTCGTAATAAAAGCTGAGTGGTCCAAATTAGACGCCGAAAGCAATGCTCTATTACTCAGAGTTTTAAGCCGATGGCTGCCACAGAATGGCCTATTAGCCACTCAATTTAGTGATGGTCTCTTGGTACTTGGCCTTGATCCGACCTCAACACCCCTCAACCGAAACCCACTGCATGCGTTGGAGCGATGCTTACAGCAATTACAGCTGCAGCCCAAAATTCTTCTGCATCATCTAAACTTTGATCGCGAAATCTATCACATGTTTTTTGATATTATTGAACCTGGAGTGTGGTTCGAGAAAAAACTCAGACAAAAAGATGACAACTATGATTGGCCATCAACAAAATTGATAGACATTGAGCTAGATACACATGACATCATTGAGCTGTGTCAATTAGAAGAACCTGACGCCGAACAGCGTGGCTTAATCGAGCGCCAGGTACGTTTCTTAAGCGAAGACTAAAGGAGTGTGAGCCCTAAGCCCATTACTTAGGCTCAACCTCCATCGACTCTACACGCTGGAAACCTCTCGGTAGCTTACTTCCTCGACGCCCCCTCTCACCTCGGTAATGCTCAAGATCTTTCGGTTTTAATGTCAAATGGCGCTTGCCCGAATGAATTACCAAGCTATCCTCGGTACTAACAACAGCTATCGAAACCACAAACTCTTCTCGATTTTTTGCTCTCGCCGTGGGGATGCTGATAATTTTATTACCCTTACCTTTGGCTAACTCTGGCAAGTCTTGCAGAGGGAATACCAACATGCGCCCTTCATTGGACACTGCCACACAGTACAAATCACCGTCAGCAGGAATACGTTTCGGCTTGAGTACTTTAGCCCCTGACGGCAGGTTTAAGAAAGCTTTACCGTTTTTAGTTTTCGACACCAAATCGCTAAACTTCCCAATAAAACCGTAACCGGCATCCGATGCGAATAAAAACTTATCGTCATCTTCACCCATGATAGTCGACAAAAACTCTGCACCAGCAATAGGGTTTACTCGTCCTGTCACAGGCTCACCTAAGCCCCGTGCCGAAGGCAGTGTGTTAGCAAGTAATGAGAAGCTTCGACCTGTTGAATCCAAAAAGACGGCATATTGATTGCTTTTGCCTTGTGTCGAGTCTAGATAACCATCGCCAGATCGATAGTTCATGCCTGTTGCATCAATATCGTGACCTTTAGCGCAACGCACCCAACCTTTCTCGGATAATACCACTGTTACAGGCTCTGTAGGCATCAGATCCGTTTCAGAAAGAGCTTTTGCATCTTCACGTTCAACGATTGGTGAACGACGCTCATCACCATGCTCATCCACCACCTCTTGCAGCTCTTTTTTCACAACAGTTTTCATGCGCTGCTTAGAGCCAAGCGTTAATTGTAACCAGTCGGCTTCATCTTCTAATTCAGCCTGCTCACCCTTAATCTTCATCTCTTCAAGTTTCGCCAAGTGACGCAACTTGAGTTCAAGAATCGCTTCAGCCTGCACGTCAGATAATTTAAAGCGCTCCATTAATTTGAGCTTTGGCTTATCTTCTGTGCGAATAATATGAATCACTTCATCAATGTTGAGATAAGCGATTAAAAGACCGTCTAGAATATGTAAACGGTCCATCACTTTATCTAAGCGATATTGTAGACGTCGGCGCACTGTCTCAAGACGGTAGTCGAGCCATTCTTTGACAAACATCTGCAAGTTTTTTACTTGTGGCCGACCATCAAGACCAATCATGTTCATGTTAACGCGGTAGGTCTTTTCTAGGTCTGTTGTCGCGAACAAGTGCTTCATTAATTCATCAGTGTCGACACGATTAGAACGAGGAATAATCACTAACCGCGTTGGGTTTTCATGATCTGATTCATCACGAAGATCGCTGACCATCGGTAACTTTTTCGACTGCATTTGCGCAGCAATTTGCTCCAACACCTTCGAGCCTGACGCTTGGTGTGGTAAAGCAGTTACTATAATTTCACCGTCATCTTTTTCAAAGTGTGCACGCATACGAATCGAACCGCGGCCTTTTTGATACATCTCAAGGATATCGGCCTTAGACGTGATAATTTCAGCATCTGTTGGATAGTCTGGTCCTTGCACATGCTCCATCAAATCTTCTACTGTTGCCTTCGGATTATCCAGCATGTGAATACAGGCATTAGCAACTTCTGTCAGATTATGAGGAGGAACATCCGTCGCCATACCAACGGCAATACCCGTGGTACCGTTCAACAATAAATTAGGAACACGAGCCGGCAGCACCTTAGGTTCTTTCATGGTGCCGTCGAAATTTGGAATCCAATCAACAGTACCCTGCGAGACTTCTTTAAGAAGAACGTCAGAGTAAGCCGCTAAACGCGATTCGGTGTAACGCATCGCGGCAAAAGATTTAGGATCGTCTGGCGCGCCCCAGTTACCTTGACCATCAACCAACGGGTAGCGATAGGAAAATGGTTGTGCCATTAACACCATCGCTTCATAACAGGCAGAATCACCATGCGGGTGAAACTTACCCAAAACATCACCCACGGTACGCGCTGATTTTTTGTATTTAGACGTAGCCTTCAAGCCTAATTCGCTCATGGCATAAACGATACGACGTTGTACCGGCTTTAAGCCATCACCAATATGAGGCAAAGCACGATCCATGATGACGTACATCGAATAGTTTAAGTACGCCTCTTCAGTAAATTCGGCTAGAGAACGTTTCTCAATACCTTCGTAATCTATTTCTTCCACGTTAACTCACTATTCGTTTAAACTTCAATTTCGGCTTTATTGCCTTTTTCTTCTAACCAATTTTTGCGGTCAGCAGAGCGTTTTTTGGACAGCAACATATCCATCACCTGCTCAGAGTTATCACCACCATCAATGGTTAACTGAACCAGGCGACGTGTTGCTGGATCCATGGTCGTTTCACGTAATTGTTTTGGGTTCATTTCGCCCAAACCTTTAAAGCGCGTGACCTGAATTTTTCCTCGCTTTTTCTCAGCTTTGATTCGGTCCACAATGCCTTGCTTTTCGTCTTCATCTAGTGCGTAAAACACCTCTTTACCAATGTCCACGCGGTAAAGCGGTGGCATCGCAACATAGACATGTCCTGCTTTGACGAGTGGTTTAAAGTGACGCACGAAAAGTGCACAGAGCAAAGTCGCAATATGCAAGCCATCAGAGTCCGCATCGGCAAGAATACACACCTTTCCATAACGTAACTTTGATAAATCATCAGTATTTGGATCGAGGCCAATGGCAACGGAAATATCATGAACCTCTTGCGAACCCAGAATTTGCTCAGGCTCGACTTCCCATGTGTTCAGAATCTTTCCTCGTAACGGCATGATTGCCTGAAACTCTTTATCTCGCGCCTGTTTCGCCGAACCACCCGCAGAATCACCTTCCACTAAGAAGAGTTCACTACTCGAGCTATCTTGGCCGACACAATCAGCAAGCTTGCCCGGCAGCGCAGGTCCTTGAGTAACTTTCTTGCGCACCACTTTTTTACTTGCGCGCATTCGTTTGTGTGCATTGCTGATGGCTTTTTCCGCCAAAGCATCACCAATTACAGAGTGCTGATTTAACCACAGGCTAAAAGCGTCTTTGACCGTCCCAGAAACAAACGTTGCGCACTGTCGTGACGATAAGCGTTCCTTGGTTTGTCCCGAAAATTGTGGATCGTCCAGTTTGACTGACAGTACATAGCTGATTCGGTCCCAAACATCATCCGCGGTTAACTTAACGCCGCGAGGGAGTAGGTTTCGAAACTCGCAAAACTCTCGCATGGCTTCAAGTAAACCATTACGCATACCATTAACATGCGTACCGCCTTGAGCTGTTGGGATCAAGTTAACGTAACTTTCTGCTAAACACTCACCACCTTCCGGCATCCAGAAGAATGCCCAGTCAACGGCCTCCGTCTCACCAGCTAAAGAGCCAACAAAAGGTTCTTCTGGTAACTTCTCAAAGTCCCCGGCTTGCTCTAGTAAGTAATCGGTCAAGCCATCTTCATAATACCACTCATCTTTTTCGCCACTACTTTTGTTATCAAAGATAACTTTTAAACCAGGACACAAAATGGCTTTAGCTTTGAGCAGGTGTTTCATTTTAGAGATTGAGAACTTCGGGCTATCGAAATACTGAGGATCGGGCCAGAACTTAACGCTTGTGCCTGTATTGCGCTTGCCCACCTCGCCAGTGACCTCTAGGTCGGAAACTTTTAGGCCATGCTCAAACGCCATTTCATATTGTTGACCACCGCGCTTTACGGTAACTTCTACACGTTTAGACAGTGCATTGACCACTGAAATACCAACGCCGTGCAAACCACCTGAAAACTGGTAGTTCTTATTCGAGAACTTACCACCTGCATGGAGCTTACTCATGATGAGCTCTACACCTGGGATCCCCTCTTCGGGATGAATATCCACAGGCATACCACGACCATCATCTTGGATTTCTAATGAGTTATCTTTGTGTAGAATCACTTGGATGGACTTCGCATGACCTGCCAACGCTTCATCCACACTATTATCAATAACTTCTTGCCCCAAGTGATTTGGACGCGATGTATCGGTGTACATCCCAGGGCGCTTTTTAACAGGGTCTAAGCCACTGAGGACTTCAATATCATCAGCGGTATACTCTTTATTTGCCATAGAGGTTCTTTGCCGTAATTCTTGTATGTTCTATGTGATTTTGTGCTATTTAGCTCAAGAAGACGCTATATCTTGTTATTACGCCTTATCCTATAAAGGCAGATCTTTTTGTGCAAGCAAAATATTTGTAAAGCCAAAGAACAGTTAGATAGTAGCAATAAGATGATGCAACTGAGGGGATTTCAGTCGGAATTTCGTACAACTAGTAACCAGATATTGCTAGGTTCACTGATGGTAAATAACTGTCTGCACGGAAACTGTCGACACTGATAATGCCATCATTATTGCAGTGGTATAAGTTATAGCCAGGCTTTTCTTGGCTCGCCGAAAAATCCACGGAATGCTGTTTAAATTGCACACAAGTTGACGGAACAGAACAGTAACTAACCTCTTTGTGGCGACGGTCAGTGGATTGGTGTACATGCCCAAAAGCGCACATTTTGACTTGTGGATGCTCAGATAGTATATCCACCAAACGCTGCCCATTTTCAATTCCAATCTGATCCAGCCAGTGACTACCGACAGGAATGGGGTGATGATGCGTGAAGACCATAGTTGGTAAGTCCTGGTTGTCACGTAAACACGACTCCAGCCACGATAGCTCTTCGTCAGCCAAGTGACCATGAACTTTACCTGGAACATGGCTGTTCAACATCAATAATTGCCAATGCTCTGTGAGCAACTGCTCAGCTGATGAGAATGGCTTCTGCGATAAAAAACGTTTGAGTTTCGGTCTTTCGTCATGATTGCCTGCTAAACTTAAAACAGGCTTACCAAATGGCGCTAAGTAGTCGACAAATTTCTGGTATGACTCGGGCGTATAATCTTGAGAAATATCTCCTGTGACCACGAAAAGGTCAGGAGTAATGCCACGGCGTTTGATATCGTCCAATACCGCGAGAAGGCTCTCGTCCGTATTGACGCCCAACAACGTTGAAGTGTCATCTGCAAATAAATGCGGATCAGACAAATGCAAGACCTTCATGGTCGAGCGCCCGATAAAAAGGCGTGCCTGCTCTTTATTTAAATACTTTTTGTCCAAAGATTGATTATTCAAACCATGACCTCTTGTGACTTAATTATTATTATCGCTTGATTTCTAATCAAAAAAAACCAATTGGGTCTTGTTTAAACTGTGAGATTGCCCAAATTCTAGACAAAAATTGAGCCATTCGGCTAAAAACCGATTCAACTGAATTTTTTCATCAGGCTGTTTCATTTGTTTGTTTGGATAGGGGAACACTGGAGGTAACATCCCCTGATTCAGGCCAGACAAGACTTCAGCTACTTTCGCATCGTGGTACATTCTGACCAAATAACGTCTTTTTAAACTAATGTTTTGCGATTCCTGTAAAAGCTCGTAGGTGGCGGTGTGTTCACTTCGCTGCTTTAACGAAATCAAAAGGTTAGGTTGCCCATCAATATGTACTGAAAATGATTGTTCGAGTTCAATATCCACTAGATTGACAATGCGAGAGAGCTTGGCATAGTTACTCGAACAAAGCGCCATAAACTCTTTGAGGTTAGGGGTATATTTACGTTTTACTGCTGTCATATCGTATTCACACACTTCTTTAACGGCTTAACACAGTCCTCTTAATGGGTTAACACGGTTTTCTCGTGTAATAAGAACCATTGTACCGCAATTAGCGCCATAGCGTTATTGATCTGCCCACGCTCCATAAGAGTGAACATTTCCGAGCGCTCGAGTACTAAAACTTTGATATCTTCATGCTCAGTTTCTAATCCAGCAAACGCTGCGGCATTATCACTATCCACCAAGCCTAAATATAAATTCACATACTCCGTTGTTCCGCCAGGGCTGACCCAATAACCGGGCATAGGAATTAACCTCTGAATATCACAGCCTGCCTCTTCCTGCACTTCACGGTATGCCACATCTTCCGGCGCCTCTCCTTCTTCAACCATTCCAGCAACAATCTCAACCAGCCAAGGCGTATCCTTACCAAGCAAAGCACCTGGACGACATTGTTCAATCATGACAAAGCAGTCTTTCTCTCGATCAAACAACAACACACCAACGGCATTACCACGCTCAAAGATTTCCCGCTCAACCACAGGGCTCCAGTCACCTTGGTAGCGTCGGTGTTGGTATCGGTATTTTTTCATCGAGAAGAAACCGTTATAAAGCTCCTCTTCACCTAATATTTTAATGTCTTCCTGTGTAAATTGGGTCATTCGATATATTCCTCTACCCTAAATAATCTCGTTGAAATACGCTGGGCGACTGGTTGGTCACTAAAACCACTCCCAATAACATAACACTCTTTCATAATCTGTTACACTTAGCGTGTTGTTTGAAATATAAGAAATGACTATTCTTTAAGCTAACTGTTAAGAGTAAGCTGAGATAGTGAGTCAAAAACCTTAACTAAGTGGGGTATGAATGACAAGCGCAGCAACCGATTTCGAAACAGCAAGACACAATATGGTTGAGCAGCAAATCCGTCCATGGAATGTGCTCGACCAAAGAGTATTGGATAAGATTCATGGCTTGGCACGTGATAAATTTGTACCTAAAAAGTATAAGTCTATTGCTTATGCTGATACGCAAATTCATATCGGCCATAGCCAAATTATGATGACGCCTAAAGAAGAAGCTCGGATGTTACAAGCTTTGGCGATAAAGCCTACTGATATTGTTTTAGAAATTGGTACAGGCACCGGTTACTGCACGGCTCTTTTAGCCAGCCTTGCCGAAAAAGTATACAGCGTCGATATTATTGAAGAATTCATAAACTCAGCTAAAACGGTCACCGAAGAGCTAGGGTTAACGAATATCGAGTTTGAAGAAGGCGATGCAGTGAATGGCTGGCCCCATCACAAGCCCTATGATGTTATCGCGATTACCGGGAGTTATTACCAGCTTCCTGAGCAGTACTTAACGCACCTTACTGTGGGCGGGCGTTTATTCTGTGTCACCGGCACAGAGCCAGCCATGAAGGCAGAACTGATTACGCGCTTAGGCGAGGATGAGTGGCATTATGAAAGCCTCTATGAAACCGTTATTCCAAGCCTAATTAACAGCAAACCCAAACCGCAGTTCAACTTTTAGTACTGCGCTAACCGAACAATAAGCACCAGAGAGACAGTTTCTGATGAAGATGACAACCACATATAAATTAATTGCCGCGGCGTTGATTGGTAGCTTTGCCAATGCCAGCCTTGCAGATACAGACTTATTAACGGTCTATAAAGATGCTCTGCAAAACGATACGCAATACAAAATAAGCGAAGCCAATTTAAAAGCGACTGAGCAAGATCATAGAATTTCGCGCTCAAGCCTTTTACCACAGATTGGCGGCAGCATCAGTCGCTCGCGCTCTGACTCTGATAGCGAAGGACAAGGGGTGGACGGCGCTCCCTCAGATCCTTTCAACCGAGAAGTGAACTCCACGAGCTACGGGGTGCAGCTCGATCAAGTGATATTTGATTGGGGACAATGGATTGCGCTCGATCAGTCGGAAATGCGTGTTCGTGCCGCTGAATTGACCCATGCAGCTAACCTGCAAAGCCTTATCCTAAGAACCGCTCAAGCATACTTCAATGTTTTGGCGGCTGAAGAATCCCTAGAAATCACGCAAAATGAAAAATCCGCACTGCAAAAGCAGCTCGATCTGACGCGTGAGCAGTATGAATCAGGGCTTGCAAACGCCACTGATTTTTTAAACGCACAAGCCAATTATGATCAAGCCGTGGCCAATGAAATAAGTCAAGAAACGGCTTTAATCAATGCCCAAGAGTCCTTGCGCGAAGTTACGGGGCAATATTACAGTGAGCTTGAAAGCGTTGGAAACTCAATCGCCATGCAACAACCTAGTCCATCAAACATGGACGACTGGATGCGTGTAGCTACAGAGTCTAATCTAGGCTTGAAAGCCCAACAAATGAACGTACGAGTAGCACGAGACGAAGTTAAGCGTAATCGCAGTGGTCATTACCCAAGAGCTGACTTCCGCGTAAGCTACTCCGATAGTGATAGCGATACAGACACAACATTCCCTCAGGGAACAACTGGCACACCAGCTTTACCGCCAGGATTTGTTAGCAGTTCTAGCCAACAATCAAATGGTTATCAAGCAGGCATTACCATATCTGTCCCCTTATTTTCGGGCTTTAGGACTTCCGCTCAAACTGAAAAAGCGAAACAGAACTACCTACGAACCACTCATGAGTTAGAGCAAAACACTCGCTCAGTACAAAAAAATGTCCGTTCTGCCTACACCACTTTGGAAGCATCGATTCAATCTTTTAATGCGAATAAGCGAGTTCTTGAGTCAAGTCAAAGCTCTCTTGAGGCAACTCAAGATGGCTACCAAGCTGGTACTCGTAATATTATTGATGTACTACAAGCCACACGCTCACTATATGCTGCAGAGCGCTCACTAAGCAGAGCTAAGTTTGATTATCTGATTAACGGTTTAATCCTAAAGCAAGCTGTTGGAACACTAACCGAACAGGATATTGAGCAAGTAAATGAATGGCTATTAAATAACTAAAGGCTAAAGTCTGATACTGCTTTAGTGCCTTTCCTTCCATTAAAGAAAAGGTACTAAAGCCTTTACGGTACGCTTTAATGCACCACGGCTTTTTTCTACAACCGCTTTTGCTTGGTTTCCTACCTTTTCCCTATACGCTTCGTTTTTGAATAACTCAATGACTATATCGCTGATTTGACGAGCTGTTCCTGCTTTAAACGCACCACCACCTTCCTCTAGCTCTCGGAAAATTTCTTGGAAGTTATGAACATGAGGGCCAGAAATAATCGGTTTCCCTAATACGGCTGGCTCAATCATATTATGTCCACCTACAGGCACTAAGCTACCAGCCACAAAGGCAACATCCGCTAACTCATAAGCTAGCATTAACTCGCCCATGGTATCGCCTAGTAGCACGTCAACCGAGGACTCCCAACTTTCAGCATCAGAACGTCTTGCATAACTGAAATCATTATCCTCTATCATCCTTGCAACATCATCAAAGCGCTCAGGATGTCGCGGAACAATGATCAGCTTAGCCTGAGGAAAAGCATCAATCACAAAGCGATGGGCTTCTAATAGCAGCTGGTCTTCGCCCTTATGGGTACTAGCCGCTAACCAAACAGCGTCTTGATGAGATGACCAAGGCGGAAAATACCCGTTAGCCCCATTCAACTGAAACTCCTGGTCAAACTTAATGTTTCCAGTAGTTTGACAGTTCTCTGGACTAACACCGAGCTTGATAAACCGCTCACAATCATGTTCGCCAACGGCCAGAACCTTTGAAAATGACTGCATCATGCTCGTGCTCAATGACTTTATTTTTAAGTACTTATCTGCAGACTTTTGTGACATCCTCGCGTTGGCTAACACCACGGGGATGTTTTCTTTCCGCATGTGATGCAGCCAGTTTGGCCACAGCTCTGTTTCCATAATAATCAACGCCTTAGGCTTGATTCTTCGCACAAAGCGCTTAATTGTCCCCGGCAGGTCACAAGGAGAAAAGTGATGTGTCACTTTGTCACCTAACCCTTCGATTATTTGTCTAGCACCTGTCGGAGTGGTCGTCGTCACCACGATATTTAAGTGAGGCTGTTGCTTCAATAGCTCGGTAATGATTGTTTTCGCCGCTATAGACTCCCCCATAGACACTGCGTGAAACCAAACTGACTCTGATTTTTGTTTAGCCACAAAACCAAATCGTTCACGCATAGGTTCTCGGTATTGAGGTGGTTTAAAACTCTTATAAACCCATCGAATACACAACAAAGGTGCACAAAGATAATAAATAATAGTATAAAGGTAGCGTAACAATTAGGTTTCCTTTTTTTGTTTTTCTGCTTCTTGCTTAGCTTTTAAAGCTCTCTGTTTTCTCACTTCTTTTGGATCAATTAATAGCGGACGATATATTTCAACTCTGTCTCCATCGTGGAGCGTATCTGACAGCTTAGCGAGTTTACTAAAAACCCCAACTTTATCCTTTTTAAGGTCAATCTCCGGATGTTTCTCTAATATCCCAGAGCGCTCAATAACAACTTGAATAGTCGTATCTGCTGCGACCGATAGCTGAAGTAACGTTTGCTTCTCCGGCAAAGCATAACAAACTTCGACATTGATAAGCTTTTGTGTGGCGCCGTTACCTAACTCAGACATTAAGAATTCCCTTATGCACCATATACCTGCTTTGCCCTACGTGAAAAAGCTTCAACAAACGACTCTGCCAAATGATTAAAAATACTACCAAAAGCCATACTTGTTAGCATATTTGAAAACTCAAAGTTCACTTCAAGCTCTATTTTACAAGCTTTATCATCTAATGAGGTAAAGCTCCAGTGCCCTGTTAAATGCTTAAAAGGACCATCAACTAACACCATATCAATAGCACTATAAGGCGTATTAGTGTTCTTTGTTGTAAACTCTTTCTCAAAACCACCTTTAGATACCGCCAAACTCGCAATAACGGTGTCACCTGTCCTTTCAATCTCTCTAGCGCCTGCGCAATTAGGCAAGAATTCCGGATACTTGTTAATATCATCCACCAACTCAAACATTTGTTGTGCAGAATAAGGAAGTAAAGCCTGTCTTTTAATGGTTTTCATAGTCAAAACACCCTAAAATCATGGCGCAATTGTAACATTGGCCTTTTAAAAAATCCTAGACTATTGAGGCCTAACTCATTGCATCCTATAATCCCTTTACACTAATTTTATGTATATCTAAAACTATAGAGAGCGTTTGTGGCCAAAAAAGGTAAAAAAAAGACGTCAAGCAGTGCGATTGCTTTAAACAAGAAAGCACGTCATGATTATTTCATAGAAGAGACGTTTGAAGCAGGACTCGCGCTCCAAGGCTGGGAAGTAAAGAGCCTTCGTGAAGGCAAAGTCAATTTATCAGAAAGCTATGTTCTGCTAAAGAATGGTGAAGCTTTTTTATTCGGATGCCACATCACTCCCCTTATCAGCGCATCGACCCATGTGGTAGCGGACCCTCTTAGAACTCGCAAGTTATTGTTAAATAACCATGAACTTGCGAAGTTATTCCGAGGTGTAGAGCAACAAGGATACGCTGTCGTAGCACTAAAGCTTTATTGGAAAAAGTCACTTATCAAGTTAGAAATTGGTCTTGCCAAAGGTAAAAAGAAACACGATAAGCGGGCTACCGAGAAAGAGCGTGAGTGGAACAAAACAAAAGAACGCATTATGAAGCACAGTGTGTGACACAGTTCTTAAAATGACTGGCTGGGACTCTGAAAATACTAGATTCCTGCTACTATGATTTGATAAAAATTACTAGGAAATTGAACGGTTTGAATGCACAAAAGCAGTTATCATTGCCCTTTTTAAAGACAGCGAAGCTTTCTGCGATTGCTGTCGCTGTCGTTTTGTCAGGATGTTCTTTTAAAGAAGACCGGAACGATATTGTTGTGCCTATTATCGATGCGCAACCTGCACAGTCATCAAAACTACAATTTCCACAAGAGACCCAGCAAAAAACGAAAACCGTTCCAACGTACAGTTATACCGTGCGCTCTGGTGACACGCTCGGGATCATCGCACAAAAATACCTTGGTTCCTCACAGCGATATACAGAAATATTAGCGCTGAATGAATTAAAGTCTTCGGATGCTATTTACGTCGGCCAAAAACTACAGCTTCCAACAAAGGGGCTCAAGCAACCAGACGAGCTCCAATCTTCAAACAGCAATAAAAAAAGCTCTGACATCGAACCTAACAAGACCTACCCAGAACTTAATGAGCTAGTGGATTCTCAACAATACAATCAAGCGATTCAGTGGATTTTGAATCAACCGGAATTAAGCAACAACGTCGAGTTGCAGGAACAATTGGTTGAGCTGGCATTAACGCAATCAAAAATTTATAAAAGACAACAGCAGGTAGCTGACGCTGAGACGTTACTTTCAGGGCTAATAAGCGAAGCGCCTTTGACACAAAATAACCAAAAGGCCTTAATTAGCGAGCTTTCAACACTCAAAGCTGAGCAAGAGCTCATTACTGCTAAACGCTTTGCAGATCAATCAAAGTTCGATGAGTCATACGATATTTTGTTAGTGGCATGGCAACAAGTAGGACAGCCACTGGAAAATAATATCCTCTTCACGACGACTAGAAACAAAGTTTCTGAACACTATCACCAAAAAGCTCTTCGCCACTATCGAAGTCAAGAGCTTGAGAGTGCTCTGGTCTACTGGAAAAAGATCCTAGCTGTGAATCCTAATGATGATTTAGCGCTGGTCTACCAAGACCGGGTTAAAGCGCTGCAAAATAAGCTGGAAAACCTTTAATGAACCCTTAGCTAAAAGCTAGGGCTTTTCATTTTTTTCAACGTCAGAAGCATCGCCGTTCCTTGATTCGCTAGAGTCTGAAGACTTAGACTCAGGGTAGTCCAATAGCATAGTTTTCTCGACCTCTGTTAAATCACTCAGTGACGAGTCAATGTCAGTAGTACCCATATGTTGGGTTTTTGTTAGGCCTGCAATCTTATGAGTAAGATCATTCACTTCCTGTTGCAAACGGCCGACTTCATCGTGAGTATCAACCTTGATCAAATCAGCTTGTCCATGAGCTCTGATATCTTTGATGATTTGGCGAGTTTTATTAATACGTCGGGTAAACTTATTTGCCAGCCAATACACTCCTGAGAATACAGCTAACATAATCACAAACATCCATATGATCATGGTAAGAAGCGATGAGCGCGTCGCACTAATCAGATTGTTGCGGCCAATGGCGATGTTGGCATAACCAATTTGTTTATCTTGAAACATAATCGGCGTATCAAAAATAAAAGCTTCTTGCGAAAATTCACTCAAATTTTCAAAGATCTGATTATTTCCCCTACGACCAATCAGCTTGCTATTATCTGAACTCCTATAATTTTTTCCGATTTGCTGAGGTTGGCTACTGCTTTGTACTAGCCCATCTTTATCACGAATCGAGAGATAGAGAATCTCAGAGCTATCAACAATATCAACAGTAATAGCTTGCAAAGCCACATCTTCATCCAGCAACAAAGGTTCTGCTGTTTCACTAGAAATGATTTGCACCATTGAACTGCCGTAGTCGTACACTAATTGGTTCATTAAGGTGTTTTGCTTGTTATAAACCCAAATCATTCCCAACACCATCACAACCAAAACAAGTGATGACAGTGATATCGCCCAGCGAGCCCGCATTGAAACAAAACGGATACCAGCTATCCCTTTCCGCTCCTGCTCGATCTCGTCAGACAACGCATCGAGCTCATCAATAAGCTCTTCCGTTTTGCTATAACGCAAATCTGGATTTTTCTGTAGAAGCCTAAAAATGATACTTTGCCAAATAAAACCCTGCTCGGAGTAAGCATTCAATGGTTTGGGGTTTTGTTGTAACACTGCCTGCATCATTGCGCCGTAATTAGCAGCCTGAAAGGGTAACTCTCCTTTAGTGACTTTGTACAAAATAACACCAAGGGAATATAGATCCGTCTTGAATGTGGTTTCGTTACCAGAGATTTGCTCTGGTGACATGTATGCAGGCGTTCCCATCACTTTTGCCTGCTCGTCTTCACTTTCACCCTCTAAGAACTGGTGCTCTATACGAGCGATACCGAAATCGGTAATTTTGAAACGCTTACCATCGTCCAGCACCAACACATTTTCAGGCTTTATATCTCTGTGTACCACGCCTTTATTATGTGCGTAGTCCAAAGCTTGAGTTAACTGCTGCGCTAGGTCTAAGGCCTCGCTAATGGAGAAAGTTCCGTGCTCTTCAAGATAGTCATCTAGGTTCTGACCTTCAAGTAACTCCATAGCGATATAGGGTCTATTTTGCCAAATTCCTACATCATAAATAGTGACAATACCAGGGTGGCTTAAACCACCAGCAGCACGAGCCTCTCGTAAAAATAAATTACGGTACTCATCTTCTTCGACTAAATCATGTTTGAGCAGTTTAATAGCCAAGGAGCGGCCAATCTCGGGATCTTTCGCTAAATAAACAACAGACATGGCGCCACGGCCGATCTCTTCGATCAGCTCATAGCGACCAATAGTTAATTTATCAGACATGAAGGATGGTTTCTAAAGGAATAACCAGACCAAAACACCAATTAACAGTAACGCTGCCACACCGAAAGATCCAGCAAGCATCCAGTTAATTTCAGCCTTATCATCTTCTTCATCTTCCTGCGCATCGACCAAAGTGAATAAAAACTCAGTGTGCCCAATCTGTATTTTATCGCCAAAAGACAGCTCTCGTTCCGAGATTTTTTCACCATTAACGATGGTGCCATTAGAAGACAATAAATTTAAAATTTTCCACTCACCATTATAGTAAGTAATCTGCGCGTGAGTTGACGAAGCAGCAGGGTCATAAATAGTGACACTGTTGCCCTTCCCTCGACCAATAACATTTTTCCCATAGTCTAATAAAAATGCAGTCCCAGCATGAGGTTTTGTTGTTGCTAATAAAGCAGGTACTTTTGTTCCATCATCTTCTAACTTCTGAATTTCAGCAGCAATCATCCTATCGACTTCTTTCGAGTCAAAAACCAGTGTCCCCTGTGGCCCAGCCTTATCTTCTCGGTACCCTTTATTTGAGTCGGGCTTATTATTTGACGAATCTTGTGACGACATACTTACCTCACGTTTAACCTATTTTTAATAATTCTTTAATTTGTTCGATAAAGCTCTTTTTCTTCTTTTTCCGCGCTTTCTTGATTGGCGAGGAAATAAGAATGACAGAAACATTATCGCTACCCCCATTTTTACATGCAAGCGAGACCATATATTCTACTTTGGCCTGATTATTTCGCTGCATGCGTAAAGCACCGATTAGCTCGGTACGCGAGAGCTCATCATACAAACCATCGCTAGCTAATAACAAGTGCTCCCCATAATCCCACTCTCGGCTCAAAAAGCCAATATTTAGTTGATGATCATTTTCTATTCCCAAACATTGCGTTATAACATGGCGCTTTGGATGGTGTTTGACTTGCGAGGGTTCAAGCAAACCTGCATTCAGTAATTTTTGAACAAGAGTATGATCCTCAGTAAGTTGAGTTAACTCTCCGGTTACTTCGTTCCATAAGTACGCACGACTATCTCCAACCCAAGCTATATCATAAGCTTCATCCTTCGAATGCACAGCAACTACCGTTGCTCCACGGTCTTCTTCTTCGTGTCGATTGTATGCTTTAATAACCGAGTGCGCCGAATGCACTGCATTAAACAGATTAGAGCCGTTGGCAATTGACTTGCGGATTTCTTTAACTGTATAAAGGCTGGCTTGCTCCCCCTGTTTCAGGCCACCGACCCCGTCCGATAACAACCATAAGCCTAGCTCTGAGGAACCATAAACTTTATCGTCATTATTCTCGCGAGATACACCTTTATGAGACAGCATCGCCGACTCAAGGCGTTTTTTATTTTGCTCTGACATTAACCCTCCTACCTATAACCCACAAAGTGTAACCTTTTGTTTAACAAAGGAATGTTAACCAACCCACAAATTACTTTTAGTAATATAATCATTGAAGTCTGTATACACAATCCCCATATCAGTTATAATGCGTTGTTCCATGGGGGCGAATTGGCTTCGACGTGGATTACGAAACTTTAGGTGCATGTCGAGATGTTCAGCGAATCTCGTAAAATCAAAGCTGAAAACTTATAGTTGCAAACGAAGACAACTACGCTTTAGCCGCTTAATAGGCTAACTGTCTACTCTGAGCGTCCTTGGTAGGAGCTAGACAGTCATATACAGGGACTCGCAGGTAACTGTGCTCGGCAGCCAACTGTTAAACTTTCCTCGAGACCGCCTTTGAAAGCCTGGCCATTGGCTCATCATCGGTTAAATTAACAATGGTTCTAAACATGTAGATCCTGAAGCAGAGGATTCGCGGACGCGGGTTCGAGTCCCGCCGCCTCCACCAAATAAACAAAAGCTCACCGAAAGGTGGGCTTTTTTTATTTGTGTGCTTGATATGGGCGAGAACCCGCAGAAGGGTTCGACAAAATTGTCGGGAACAATTTTGAATAGCTTTAGCTAATCCTCGCTTTCGAGGGCGAGGCTCAGGAAGAGCCGAGTAATCCCGCCGCCTCCACCAATTATCAATAAAAAGGTCACTATGAAGTGACCTTTTTTATGTCTGGTGCAAATTGCAAGAATCAGCAGCTAGCTGAGCTCACTCTGCATCAACTGTTTTGCTCGCGCTTCAATACCTGGGTAAGCTTGCTCGCTTAAAAACTCGCGCAACTCATCAAGTCGTTTCCCTAGGTCATGTAACGTGGTAGCACTCACATTAATATGGCCCATTTTACGACCAGGCTTTACTTTTTTACCGTACCAATGACTGCGAACATCATTTGTTGCTAATACTTGCTGAGGAATCGCTTCTTGTCCCAATACATTAATCATTGCACTGGGCTGTTGTAAGTCAGTGCTGCCCAACGGCAAACCAGCAACCGCACGCACATGATTCTCGAACTGGCAACAGAAAGCTCCTTGCTGCGTCCAGTGACCTGAGTTATGGACTCGTGGTGCGATTTCGTTAACCAGCAAGTCACCACCAACGTCAAAAAACTCGATTGCCAACACGCCAACATAATCCAGTGCTTTAGCAACTTTATGGTACGCATCAACCGCTTGGTCTTGGATGTCTTGATTAACGATACCCGCAACTGATAATGTCAAAACACCATCAGTATGTTCATTTTCGGTCACAGGGTAAACCTTCACATTACCTTGCGCATCACGCGCGCCAATTACTGACACCTCACGATCAAACGGAATCATCTTTTCACAAATAATGCTATGCGCCGCATCCTTGTCCAGAAATGCCTGCATTTCTTGCCAGATACCATCGGTTTGGTCGGTAGCTTTTAAACGCCATTGACCTTTACCGTCGTACCCCGCCTGACAGGTTTTAATGACCAAAGGTAATCCTAGCTCTTCGATGGCGCTATCAAAATGAGCACGTTCTGTTACCAATACATAAGGAGCGCTGGGTACGCCCGCCCCATCCAATAAGGCTTTCTCTTTAGCGCGATCCCCACCGCATTCGATGGCTTTTTTACCTGGGAAAAATTTACCGCTTTGCTCACACAGCGCCAAGACATCTGCTGGGACATGCTCAAACTCCGCAGTAATACGGTCGCTGGCAGCAATTGCTTGCTCTAGGGTCTGCTCGTAGCGCTCTCCGGTAACTGGGTGCAGCACTTGCTCACTGACAACGTCGTAAGCACGAATATGAATATCTAGGGGAGTCGCTACAAGCGCCATCATGCGTGCGAGCTGCCCCGCTCCGAGTACTAACATTTGCATATCAGGCTCACTATTCGGCTGGGTTTGGGTTGGCTAAAATAGTGTCCGTTTGTTCGCTTCGGAACTGGTCAATTTTCGCCAGAAGCTCTGGTTGCTGACAGCCTAAGATTTGTGCAGCAAGTAAGCCAGCATTGGCTGCACCAGCATCACCAATGGCTAATGTTCCCACCGCTACACCTTTTGGCATTTGGCAAATGGACAACAACGAATCGACACCATTTAAAGCTTTAGACTTCACCGGCACCCCTAACACTGGCAACGACGTAAAAGCCGCCGCCATTCCAGGAAGGTGCGCAGCACCACCAGCACCAGCAATAATAACCTTAATACCGCGCTCTGCAGCGGAAGAAGCATAATCTGCAAGTAATTGAGGAGTGCGATGAGCTGAAACAACTTTAGTTTCATACTCTACACCGAATTTATCGAGCATGTCTGCTGCATGTTGCATAGTGGGCCAGTCAGACTTAGAGCCCATTATAATACCTACTTTCATTGTCACTCCTCATGAGAACGGTACAAATTTAGGTTACGCAGCTCGATGGCAGTACGTCATAGCTGTGCATCGAGGGGCCGCGCCAGCGATTTCTATCTCGCTGTAAAAATTGTTGCGCAATTATACAAAAAACCCCGATAAAAAGCATGGCTAAGTTTCTTATCTCACAGTCTCCGCAGCTAGCGCCTCTTAATTTCACATGTCTAAGTGTCAGCTAATCAGCACGACAACTCCTAGACGACTTCTCTCAACCAATAAAAAAGCTACCCTTGAGGTAGCTTTTATGAGGTCAGTAATGGTCTAAAGCTCGGAGAGTTCCCAGTAGGCATGGTAGCTTTTGCCTTGCCAATCTTGGACTGTGACCCATAACTTGTCGGAGTCAGTGAGACGTTCAGGGAATGGTGCATGAGCATGTTTCACGTCGCCAACTCCATGAATAGCGCCATCAGCATCATGGGGCATTGGCGCAGGCTCTGGGCCTACACTCATATAAGCATAGCGAATGTTCTCAACGCATCCTTGGCAAAATGTCAGGCTAAAGTCTTTAAAGTAATCGTCACCATAATCATACGCAGGCAACTCGTTCAAAGGCATAGGCTGCACACTGTATGGCCCTATGTCCTTTTTTTCTAACGGTGGCGGAAACGTTGGATTCAGCTGTTGGTAGAGATACCAAAAAGGAAGGACCAGCAACAAACCACTCAGACAATAGTACCAACGTTTAGGCGAACCCATCTTCGCTTTACTGTTCTTTTTAGTCATGTGTTACTTCCTCTATATGCTTTTTAGCCCCTGTTTGCTTTTTCGGGGTTTTAACCATGCGTTTACTGTAAATAACAAAGCCGCTGATCGACATAGTGGTGAGTAGCAAACCAAACAGGAACCATATAACTTTGGTCCAAACACCGCCTAAAGTGCCGTAATGCAGTGGATCCGTGATGTGGACCATCGTTTGCAATACATTCATCCGCTCAGGGGTTCTCAACTCATCAACCTCGGCAGTCCATGGGTTAACATAAGCTTGGTGACTGTATTGATCATAAAAGATCTCGCCACCCGATCCCATAATCGTGAAGTGGCCACGACTATGCTCTGGCATGGCAATGTAACTCGGTTGAAAGCCTGGCATGGCTCGCTTAGCACTGTCCATTGCTTGCTCAAAGCTAATTTGCTGTGGAGCATCAGTGCTCGCCTGATTTAAAGGGACTTCACCAATGGCCAAAGCTTTAGGCTCCTCCCAGACATCTGCACCGTTATGCCAGCCTATCGCTTGAATAAAGTAGCATAATCCAGTGATCCCCATGACCAATAAGAACCAAATTGACCAAACACCACTCAACCGGTGATAGTCGCCAAAAAACGTCCGAGCGCCTTTTTTGCGGCGAAGTCTCGGTTGTGTGAAGGACTTCCAAAACTTTTTGTACACCACCAGCCCAGTAATCAGCGCGCCCAAGGTCACGAAAGACATGATAGACACAAGATAATATCCCCAGCTATACCCTTCCTGCCAAGGAAATAACAACCATCCGTGTAGAGAACGCATGAACTCTACAAACGTGACACCGTTATTGATCTCCTGAACCTCGCCGGTATATTGGTTAACGTAAGCCAAGCCAACTGGGTGGTCTTGGCTGCTGAAACGTATCGGCGTCACCAAGTAAGGCTCAAGAACCATAAGCCCTTGAATCTTCGCGTCAGGGATTTCATCCGTAACCACATCAACCAGCTCATACACTGGCTTAGCCTCAAGTTGTTCTGGATTTGTCGCTCTCGCGTTGGGGTTGGTCAGCCACGTTAACTCATGACTCAACACCGCAATCGTCCCTGTTAAGCAGATAAAACTAAACAGAATCCATATGGGTAACGACAACCAGCCATGAACTTGGAACCATAAACGTCTGTTTTTAATTGCCATTTTCTTAACCTTTTTTATCTAGCAGTACTCTTTATGCGAAAAAGCACGGCGCCTGCTTTCACAGACCCGCGCTATTTCGTTTTACGACTACAAGAACAAACTGAATTACATACCCCAACGTAGGGTTAATAGATAATTACGGGGTGCACCATAAAAACCTTGTTCCCAGTACAGACTGGTCAAGTATTTTTCATCGGTCACATTGTCGATATTCAAGGTCGCCGACAAATTATCATTAATCTCATAGCTGGCCATTAAACCGACCAAAGCATAACTATCTTGCTCAATAGTGAAAGGCTGGCCCGCATTAGGTCCATTCGAGGCAGTTCCTTGATTGCGATAAATATCACCCTGCCATCTGACGTTCATACCCAACCTCAGAGCTTCAAATTCAGGAAGCGTATAAGTGCCTGACAAACGTAGTGTGTTCTTTGGTGTAAAACTTCTCACATCACCACCATCAGGACCTTCAATATCCACGTGAGTGAAGCCACCAGAAACTTGCAAGCCTTCAGCGACAACACCCATGATATCCAGCTCATAACCCTTGCTAGATACACCATCGACGGCTGTAAAATAGTCTTCGCCGGTTTGCTGGTTCGTTCCAGCAAACTCAGCAACATTATTTTGCTTAGTGCTAAAGATCGCCACGCTAGCATTCAGCATCTTGTCGAAGAACTCCCCTTTAACACCGAGCTCATAATTCTCACCATCAACAGGATCTAAACGATCACCATTAATGTCTTTTTCGCGTTGCGGGTTAAAGATCTTGGTGTAGCTACCGTAAACCGACATGCTGTCGTTTAAGTCATAGACTAAACCTGCATAAGGCGTGATCTCATTATCAATACGGTACTCTTTTGGCGTACCGTAATTCGTTCCTTCAGAATCTAAGCTGGTTGAACGCGCACCAGTGACTAGCGCCCAATCTTCAGCAAGCGAGAGTCGTGCAGCAGCATAGAAGCTATTGATCTTGTCGGTAAAGTCACTGCCGCCAGTGGCTGGACCAAAGTCTGGTACTGGGTAGTCACCATTCCAGTCATCAAACGAGGGTAACGGCGTGCCAATATCTTGACCATAAACCGACAAGTCATCGGTCTCTGAGCGTGACCAGTTATAGCCTAGAGAAAGTAAGTGATCGCGACCACCTAGCATAAATGAGCCATTCAGAGCGATATCGGCTAATAGCTGATCATTCTCAAAACTGTATAGGCTTGAGTAAGCGTACAACCCCGTATTATCGTCATTCAAACCGCCTAACGCATACTGATAGAATAAGCGGCTATCACTGTCATCTTTACGTTCAGTAATGGTAGTGACGAGCTCCCAGTCATGCCCTAAGTCGTAGACCAGTTCGGCAAACGTGCGTGAGCTGACGTTGTCCCAATATGACCAGTCAGATGCTGTGCTACGTGAGGCATCGAAATCAACTTGAGTGCCGTCGGTATAATTTAAGGTCAAAGCGCCCCACATTGGGCTATTGGGCTTATTGTCCTGTTTCGCATGACCAACGGTAAGTGTCGCAGCCTCAGACAAGTCAAACGCGAGGACACCATAATAAATCGATTTTTCAAGACTGTAGCGGTTAAGGTAGGAGTCCTTATTTTGATAAGCACCAACAAATCGTCCGCGAATCGAACCCTCTTCATTCAGGCTACCCGACACGTCACCCTCAATTCGCTGATTACTCCACGACCCTAAAGAGCCAGCAACAGAAGCCTGAAACGCTTCCGTTGGACGCTTGCGCACAAAGTTAACGGTTGCAGAAGGGTTGCCCGTACCCGACATCAGTCCGTTTGCACCACGAATCACCTCAATACGATCATAAATCGCAACATCGATGTCACCGTAGGTGTTGCCATAAACAAACGGTGTGCCGACACCATCGTATTCAAAATTCGTGATGTCAAAGCCGCGCGCACTGTAATAAGTACGGTCAGTTTCGACCTTCTCGACACTAACGCCTCCTGTCACTGCCAACACATCGTTAATATTCTGCAAAGCAAAGTCATCCATTTGCGCTCGGGTAACGATGGAAATCGCTTGCGGCGTCTCCCTTAATGACAGAGCTAACCCCGTAGCGCTACTGGCGTCTTTTTCGACATACAATCCTTGTTGATCAATGCCTTCACCTAAAACCTGGATGACTTCCGCTTTCTTTTCTTTGTCTTCTTCGCTAGAAGCTTGCTCTTCGGCATAAGCCACTGAGTTAAGCGAACCGAGAATCGTCGCTACTGCAAAATACACTTTTTTAGTTATCACTTGTCACAACTCCAATACTTCATCGGGAACTAACAATGCAACACTGCATTAATTTGCGCGAATGATAACCTTTCTCATTTGCATCTGCAATAGCGTTTGGAGATCTTTTTTATATAATGTTTTAGATAACACCTTAAAAACAAAACGCGGCTCATTGGCCGCGTTTGTCGTAATCGAAAAGGAAAAGCTGTTTTTATAGAATTATCTTGGAGGATCGACGCGATCGGCCTGACTGGTATTTAAACGATACCAGCCCGCTATCGAATAGCGGTCACGAGCAGCGGGCAACACTTCATGTGGAAATTCTTCGCTCAAAAACGCCACTACAGTACCGAAGCTTGGCGTTACCTTAGTTCCTTCTAGGTCTGTTTCGTCTTTATACAGGACCAATTCCCCCTCATCTTCCGGTAACCAATCAGGATTTAAATACACTACCAAAGACAAGACTCGGTTCGACTCGCCTTTAAATGCATCAACATGGCGCTTATAGAAATCTCCGGGAGCATAATGGGCGAAATGACTTTCGAAGGAAAATAAGCCCAGAAACAGTTGAGAATTCAAATATTCTCGTAACTCAGAAGCCCAAACCAACCACTGCTCTCCCGCGCTAGAGCTGCCATCAATCCAACAAATTTCATCGGTACGGACGAAGTTATTCACCATATGATCCTGCTGGCGACCGATACCGGCGGTATCGAACTCGCTCGAGCTCATTAGGTGTAACTGCTCCAACAACCGCTGAGAGAGCTCATAAGGCAAGGCATTGGGATTAATACTGTAGCCTTGCTGCCTAAGATCATCTGCAACTTTCTGAAAAAGAAAGGAAGTTTCGAGTGACGGCGTGCTTATTGCAGCCATAGACTCAGTTTCAACACTGCCCAATAGCGGATTCCTCAAGTAAAGTTACGCGTACAAATTTTGGCTACTTTATATGCTTATTTTTTGTACAAGGCAAGTATTATTATCAGAAATGGTAGGTAGCCGATAATCTTACCGTTCTAGGTTCCAATACATGGTAATGAATATCCTCGGTACCAACACCGGAAGCTTCTGATGACAGGCGTGATGGATAATAATAGTCAATATCATGATCGTTACTATCCAATGCGTTGAGAACATCAACTTTAAAAGTCCAATTGTCTTCCCTGAAGCCCAAGCGAATATTGGCTAAGGTACTAGAATCAGATAAAACTGTTCCCGTCTCTTCCAGCGGGCGTTCACCAAAATAGCGAACACGGCTATTCATAAACCAACCATTAGCAAAATTAGCACTCACACCAGCCTGCAGGACATGCTCAATAGCGCCAGGAATTTGGTCGCCTTCGCCAGCAGCGACGTCACTGTATTTAGCGTCGGTATAAGCATATTCAAGATCAAAAGACCAAGTGTCATTCAGTCGATAATAAGCTGTCCACTCTAATCCAAGCCGTTCCGAAGCACCATTTGCTTCAGTATTACCCGCATCACCAACAAAAAGTAGTTCACTGTCTAGATCTAGAGCCCAAAGCGAGAGCGATGTATTCAGTCGGTCAGTAATAAACCCTCTAATGCCCAGTTCATAGCCGAGCGAACGAACTAATGGGTCAACGCTATCGATGGGCTGCCCCGTCGCAGGGTCGACCCTGCCAGTCACTCCCCGAGCATCATTTGAATGAAAACCTTGTCCTACGGATAGGTACGTTTCCCACTCTGGACTCATTGAATAAATTAAACTAGCTTTAGCAGACAGCAAGTCATCAGTATCTTGACCGTTATTCTGTGTCAGATCGACACCATTAATGTTTGAGTTAGATAGACTGTTAACATCAAAATCATAGTAGTCGTAACGTAACCCAGTGACACTTTTTAGGTTCTCTGTCCACTGAACCGTTGCCTCATAATAAGCACCTAAGCTCAACTCTCCGACCCTGTCACTGCGAATAACACCCAATCGATCTCGGTCCTGCGTCTTATAAAGTCCGACTTCATCAATATCATCGTAGCGGACTTCAGCTCCGACAGAATGTGTAACGATAGAATCTGACTGAGGGAATGTATAATTGAACGAACCACCATAGATTGTTCGCTGATCAACTTGTTCGAACTGATCACCATTATTTTCGTCGTCAAGAAAGTAGGTAAAGTTTGACCACAGATTTAAGTTATACTCAATGGCATAAATATTTGCTGAAAAGTTTTCGTTGTACCATTGCAGATTTAGACTATAACGATCTGACTCCCCTCCTACCGTCGTGTCTAAAGACCCAAGCTCACCAATAATGCCTTGCTCGACGGCTCTTCTCGGGATTTGGTCGGCACTATTCCAGCTATTGTCATACAACATTAATGTGGCATCAAAAGTCATATCATCAAATGTCTGACTGCGCTTTAACCATACATTTTTTCTGTTAAGATCTTCTTCAATGTCAGTCCATGGCCCGTCATAATAGTTGAGATTTAGAGCGTATAGCCAAGACACATCATCACCTTGAAAAGAGTTCACTGACGTGAGTTCCTGATATGAATCCTCCCCTAACGTCAGCTCGACGAACCCTTGCTCAACTCTTTCTTGAGTATTGATTAAAGCTGTACCAGCACCACTAAAGTCACCAACATCGGCGTAATACGACCCTTTTTTGTAGGTTATTTGCTCGATCGCTTCCTCAATAATAAAGTTTAGATCTGTATACCCTTGTCCATGTCCATGACTTCTCATATTGATTGGCATACCATCAATAGAAGTAGCAAAGTCGGTACCATGATCGAGATTAAAGCCCCTTAAAAAATACTGATTTGCTTTGCCTGTTCCGCTGTGTTGCGTGACCACCAGTCCTGGGACCATTTCAAGTATTTCACCAGTCCGAAGCATGGGCCTTTGCGACAGTTCAACCTGACCAATGACACCTTCCGAAGCAGATTGAGAACTTCCAATAAGATTGGTTCTCTGCCCCTCTATCACCATGACCTCGTAACTTTGGTCGGTTGTCAGGGTATCCGATGTTTCATCATTCGCATTAACCGCTGTAGCAGTTATTAGTATCGTTAGTGCCGATAGTTTCATTTTCATCATTATTCCATTCGCGTTCCATCAACTTAAACTCACGCTAGAACGGATGGAGTGAATACTGTGTGAATGTCTAAAAAAATTTTCTAAATCAAGCGGTAACAGCCAACTCATCGGATGTGATTATTTACATAATTTTCACATCGAAGGCTTTAGTGTGGACACAGGTACAAGCTTTCACGATTTGTACTGTTTAAATAGACGGGGGTATCAATGTTGCATACGACTTCACACACACATCCATCGTAATACAACAAAAATACCCCACAGAAACTAGAGGTATGTACAATGAAGAAGCATATTATAACAAGTGCTGTATGCTTATGCATAACTGGCGCTTACATAGCACAGGACGCGGCCGCTTCAAGTCACCGCGAAGCCCCAAATATTACACGATATCCAACACTCGATTCTACTGATTTTTATGTGTTCAACAGTTACGAATCTGGTAGAGAGGATTACGTTACCCTTATCGCAAACTATGTTCCACTCCAAGATGCTTATGGTGGTCCTAACTACTTTGCGCTCGATCCAGCAGCACACTATAACATCCACGTTGACAGTGATGGTGATGCTGTAGAAGATCTGACGTATCAGTTCAAATTTGATAACAACCTTGCAGCCAACGGCGCAGGCATTCAATTAGCGATTGGCCCAGACGGCGATAAGAAACAAATTGCTATTCCGCTTAAAAACGCAGGCGGTATTTCTGCTGGGGATAGTTCAGTTCTTAACTTCATCGAAGAGTACTCTATCGATCTAGTAGAAGGCCCTGTAAGTACGGGTACAAAAACGTCGGTCACTGCTGCAGGCGGTGAAACGACATTTACCAAGCCATGGGACTACATTGGTGACAAAACATTCTCATCATCGGCAGACTACCAAGCTTACGCTGATCAGTATGTTTATGACATCAGTGTTCCAAACTGTGCCCAGACCGGTAAAGCATTCGTTGGACAACGTTCAGACGCGTTTGCCGTGAACTTGGGTGAAAGTTTTGACTTAGTCAATTATGTTCCAGTTGAGGGTGACAGCTCACCAGGTGCTGGTGATGGAAACGGTTTCCCTGGCGGTATTACTCAAGATACAGCAAACGATGACCTTCGTGATAAAAACGTTACAACTATTGCGCTTGAGCTACCAAAAAGTTGCTTAATCGGAGAAGGTAACGGTGTTATCGGTGCGTGGACAACAGCCTATGTACCACAAGCACGCATCCAAAACCCGAACGCAACTTTTGAAAAGCCAGAAGTAAATGGCGGTGCTATGGTGCAAATTTCGCGTCTTAGTAACCCACTAGTGAACGAAGTTGTGATCGGTCTTCCCGACAAAGACAAGTTTTCAACTGCCGCCCCAAGTGGTGATGGTCAATTTGCTGACTATGTGACGCATCCAAGTTTCCCAGAGTTGTTAAACATCTTATTCAAAGATGCTGTTAACGCGACTCTAGGCACAAACTTTGAGACCATTGCACCGACAAACTTTCCACGTACAGATTTAGTCGCTGCATTCCTTACTGGCTTCCCTGGTGTAAACCAACAAGCCACCGTGACAGCGTCTGAAATGTTACGTTTAAACACAGCTATTCCAGCAGTGCCAGCGTCTCAGCAATCACCCTACGGTGTGGTTGGTGATGATTTAGCAGGCTTTCCGAATGGCCGTCGCCCAGGTGACGACGTAGTCGATATCGCTCTACGCGTAGTGATGGGTCGCTTGTGTTACGAGTTTCCTGTCAATGGCACGCCTACAAACCTAGGTTACTGCTCACCATCAGATGCCAATGTCGGTGATGCACCATTTACGGATGGAGCACCGTTATCAGCAGATGATGTGGACGAGAGCTTCCCTTACTTGAAAACTCCAGTAGCGGGTTCACCTAACTAATCATAGGAGTCATTCATGAATACTTTGAAAACATTCAAGTATATGGCAATCGTCTCCTCGGCGTTAGTCCTAGCGGCTTGTAGCGACGATGATAACGCGGGGCCTGATATGAATCAGGCGCCCGTAGCCAGTAAACTATCCATCATGACGGAAACCGACACCCCCGTCATGGACCAACTCCA
This sequence comes from Kangiella taiwanensis, assembly GCF_020005165.1. Classification (GTDB taxonomy): domain Bacteria; phylum Pseudomonadota; class Gammaproteobacteria; order Enterobacterales; family Kangiellaceae; genus Kangiella; species Kangiella taiwanensis. Next base: position 870,361 of record NZ_JAHCLT010000001.1, on the reverse strand, counting down.
AGCAGAAGATCCCGATGGTGATGCGCTGAGCTTCGTTATCGTTAATGATCCGCAGTCGGGTACCGTTGAGCTGAGCAATGATGGCAGCTTTACTTATACGCCTGACAGTGAATTTACAGGGTCTGATGTGTTTACTTTTTTGGCAAGCGACGGTCAATCTAACAGTGCAACGACCGAAGTGGATGTCACAGTAAACGTCAAACAGGAAGTGTTTAGCTCATACAGCCGTGAAGCTTATCAAAAGCAAGCTGGCGATGAGCCTTCCGGAGTCAATGGTCGTGAGTTTATATTCGACGTAACAACCACTGATACTTATCAGGACTTGGTTCAAGATGGCGAACAGTAAACTCAAACTAGTAACATCAGCAGCCTTACCGCTGCTGATGTTTTTTCATAGTTCGGAAATATTCAGCAAAGAATGGACTCCGGAAAACCCCACAGACATTATTCTTACTTACGACAAAGACTTCGTTTCCGCCCAAGATGAGTCTCAAGGGCCGATAGACGCACAGAGTACACTGAGCAAAGTTGAACAATTAATTAAGTCAGCGAAGCTGCCAGGTAACAGTCAGAATCTAATGACTGCAAAACAGTGGCTAGCAAAAATTGATTCTCAAGGTCTCAGTAGTCAGCAAAAAGATCGTTACTACTTAGCTCAAGCTAACATTGCGCAGAGTCAGCATGATTTTGAACAATCATTGACCCTGCTCAACAATATTGGACAAAGTAGTCTTTATTTCCCACAAAGCCTTCTGGTGGCTGCAAGGGTTTATATTATTCAAAACCAGCTGGATGCTGCTGAACAGCAATGTCGTCGGCTGATAAGTTACAACTTACCCGCAAGCGAGCTATGTTTAATTGAGGTAAAGGTACACCAGGGAGAACTAAGTACAGCCAAACAGTCAATCCAGCGCCTTGCTAAACGCTACCAAGAACAAAGCTCTCCACTCTCTCAATACTTTCATCAGATTAGCGGTACGCTGTACCGAATTGAGAAGGACTACCAACGCGCTCAAGCAAGCTTTGCAAACAATCTTGCACAAGCACCAGTTAGCCAGTGGTATAGATGGGCAGATATGGCGTTTCAAAACAGCGATACCAAAAAAGTCTATCAAGCAATCCATGAATTAGAGCAAAACCACTCTTCTATTGAAGACGGTTTATTGATCCGTCTGGCAAGAGCCGAACAAGCTACCAATTCAGGTAATAAATATCAGAGCTTAGCCAAAGATAGAGTCCAGCTCAGACAGTTAAGGAAAGACGATCTGCATGCCGCTGACATAGCCTATTACTATACCTACGTCTCTCCAGATTCAGAATTAGCGTCACAGTGGGCACAGAAAAACTGGGAGCATGTAAAAGAACCTGCAGACAAAGAGCTATTGCTACAGGCACAATCATTAGATCACTGAGGGATTTATGCGCAACTTAATCATGATAGCGCTATTACTCGTTGCAACATCATTAAAAGCACACGAGTTTAGTACAGCAAACTTAACACTTGAGCAATCATCAGAAGGCCATCACCAAGGATATATTGCACTATCAGTGAGCGACCTTCATCATACTTTAGGTCTAGATCCCAATAAAGATGGTAACCTCACTTGGGCTGAACTGTCTCAGAGTCATTCAATCATTACTGAGTATCTAAGGAAGCACTTACAGTTCAATACTCCAAATAGCAGCTGCCCTATTACTTTTGGCTCTGATATCAGCTTATTAGATAGTTATGGCGAAACGTTACTAAAACAGCCACTTAACTTTAATTGCACCTTGCCTTTAACGGTACATTATACGGCTTTGTTTGACTCAACATCAGATCACAAGCTACTCATTAACTGGTCGTTCGAAGAAGGGCAAACTCAAACCATTATTGATAAACCTGCTCAGCATTGGGAAGTAGAAACATCGTCTCAATCTGCATGGGATACGTTTCTCTTTTATCTTTACCAGGGAATGATCCACATTTGGATTGGATTGGATCATGTATTGTTTGTTCTCACATTGCTTCTGCATTATGTAAACAAACCCCGCCAGACAACCAGCACCCCGAGCAGGAATACGATTAATCTTAAATCCATGATTTGGTTAGTCACTGGCTTTACGATTGCTCACTCCATCACCTTAACCTTAACCGCTCTTGATTGGATCTCGGTTTCTTCAAAGTGGGCAGAGGTCGGGATTGCGATATCCGTGGCTTACTCCGCTTTAAACGTTGTCACCCATTGGATTAAACGTCTGATGCTTATGACGGTAGCGTTTGGTTTACTGCATGGATTGGGTTTTGCTGGCGCGCTGAGCGAGCTGGGTCTTAGTAAAAGTCACCAGCTCACTAGTATCATAGGTTTTAACCTAGGTGTGGAAATAGGACAAATCGCTATCATTCTAGTGGCAATACCTTTGCTTTTGTTACTGAACAAGCATGAAAAAGTGAGGAAGGTTCTAGTACCTTTCGTCTCAATAGCGATATTCTTACTGGGAATCCTTTGGGTATGGCAAAGAGTCTAAAGCGACTTAAATCTATTAGCTAACGTTGCTGATAGGAATCACATTATTATCATTAAGCGAATCAAGGCCCAGAATTTCTGCGGCCTTTTTCTCATCACCTTTAACGATAACGTCAGCAAGAGTATACTCACTCAGCTTCTTGATAAAAGAACTTAAAGCATTACCAAGAATAGACTTCAGTTCACAAACAGGAGTGATCACACAGTTGCCGTTATGAGAAAAACATTCAACGAGATTAAAGTCTGGTTCTAGCTCTAAAACGAGTTTTCCGATATTAATATTTTCAGGATTTTTACTGAGGCGCATACCACCTTTTTTGCCTCTTAAGGTTTCAATATAACCACACTTATTTAAGTTGTGTACAACCTTCATTAAGTGATTTTTAGAAATGCCATAACTGTCAGCAATATCTTTAATGGTTGAACGCTTGTCAGTATTCAACGAAAGATAAATTAATACCCGAAGCGAGTAATCCGTGTATCGAGTTATATGCATGGTAGTTCCCTGAGTTTAGCTAAGACCTTATAAATAAACACTATTATATTAGAATATAGGTTTACAGCTTCATTTCAGTATACATTAATACCTGAATGCTTGAAGCGCAATTGTCATAAATTTTACATTAACGTGAACAGGTACAAGTCACTTACGACTTATGAAATGCAGATTGTACTTTATAAGCTGGCAGTGCGTCGGAAAACGCACTGCCGGAAGATATTAAGCAGCCCAACCAAGCTCATGCGCTTTTGCTGCAGCTTTCTTTGGAATATCTTGTTTAACAAAGTGATGATGCAGAAGCTGAACGCCAAGAACATGATTCAAGATTGCATCCATCTGAACTTTCGAGTCACGCGACACTGTTGGGTCATCATGGCTTCTGAGCATCGCTTGTAACGCACCATAATCAATCAAACCAGCTTCCTTGATCTTCTCTTCGTTGGCAAATTCCTCCATAAGCTCCATCAGAGCATTCCACTTTTTCTCATCCGTATGAGCTGGTGGCGCCATAAAGGCAAATTTTTGGCGCTTATAGAGTGTTTCAGGTAGCAAACCTTTCATCGCTTCCTTAAGCACATACTTTTCAACAGGACCTTTAATGCGCATTTGTGGTGGAATATTTACCGCATAAGCGGCCAAATGGTGATCTAAAAATGGTGGGCGGGCTTCCATCGAGTTAGCCATATCAACGCGGTCACCACCCCAGGTTAAGATCTGCCCTTCGAGCATGGTTTTAATCCACACATATTGCGCTTTATCCAGAGGATGACGACCTTCAAGTTGCGTCTCGTCAAACTGCTCTGCCATTGCTGTTCCCGGATCATAATCCTTAATATTGGCTTGGTGGTCCTTCGTCATTAAGTCCCGCGCAAAGTTATCGCAACCCATCCAACTCTGGATACAGGTTGGCGTAAATCCTACCTTTTTATCAATGGCTTCTGAGTGAAACTCTTCACGTGGCAACATGGCGCCTTTGAACAACTCATTGGATTCAGCCAATGTTGACTGCAAATCACTTCGTAGATTGTCTGGCAAATCAGACAATCCATATAAGAACATATCTTTTCGGAATGCAGGGTAGCCCGCGAATAGTTCATCGCTCCCCTCACCGGTTAGCACGACTTTGTAACCTTGCTCACGAACCTTTTGACTCATCAATAACTTAGCTACGCCAAGCGTGTTATAAATGGTTCGTTCAGTATGCCAAATAGTGCGTTCAAAATGATCGTATAAGTGTTCAGCCGATAAAGGTAGAACGATTTGTTCTGCATCGGTCATTTCCGCCATTTCTGTGGCGATAGGCGTTTCATCATAATCAGCATCATCAAAACCAATAGTGAAGGCTTTTACTGGATCTTGGCGAACTGCTGCCGACAAACCAAGAATCGAACAAGAGTCGATTCCTCCTGACAAATAAGCTCCAACCGGAACATCAGCATTTAAACGTAGGTGTACTGCTTCAAGTAGATTTTCGCGAACACCCTCAATATATTCTTGCTCTTCTTTTACTTTTAAATGCTCTTCCGCTTGCGGGAAATCAATATCCCAGTATTTGTGCTGCTCAATCTTTAGCTTGCCATCTTTGCGCTGAATCTTAATCCAATGCCCTGGCGGTACTTGATTTACACCTTTAAAAGCGGTCGAGCCCGGTACCATGACTTGAATCAGTTGGTGATACAAACCCTCCGAGTCAATTTCGCGCTTAACGTCAGGGTGTGCAAACAGTACCTTTAACTCAGAACCGAAAACCACACCATGTTCTGTCTCAGTCCAGTAAAGCGGCTTAATGCCAAAGCGATCGCGCACTAAATACATGGTTTCTTCTTCTCGATCATAAATCGAGAAAGCAAACTCGCCACGCAGGTTTTCTACTGTCTTTTCGATACCATAGTGTGGGTACATTTGTAACACGAGTTCAGAATCACTTTTACTCTGAAAGCGAGCTCCTTGTGCTGTCATTGACGCACGAATTCGCTGGAAGTCATAAAACTCGCCATTGTGCACCATCATGTAACGACCATCATCGCTGACATGCGGTTGGCGCCCTCTTTCTTCATCCAAGTCAATGATGGTTAAGCGTGCATGGCTTAAACCAACACCGGCGCCTTGAGGGTTATGATAACCAAAGTTGTCAGGCCCACGATGATATTGAATCGCTGCCATATTAACTAACGTTTGAGAATCAATGGTTCTACTTTTATCACTGTGAATCACACCCGCGATTCCACACATACACTAAATCTCCTCGGATTTAAGTTAAAATAATAAAGTCGTATTGATAGGAAATATTAAACGACGTCGAGTACTCGCTCCGTTCTTTCAACCATACAAGTCAACAACGCCATACGCAGAAATACAGCACCGCGTGCTTGTGAGAAATACCAGTTATGTGACGTTTCATCTAAGTCTGTAGACAATTCATCTCCACGCGCTAAAGGATGTAAAATAATAGCGTCTTCTTTCAATGGAGAGTTCTTATCAAGCTTAAACTTGGTCCCATGCTCTTCATATGAATCACCAACCCAAGCAATGGCGTTTATATAGACTACGTCTAATGTGGGTAAGACATCATCTAAACTTCTGCTTAAGGTTAAGTTCAAGCCCTTCTTTTCTAATTTTTCACGCTGGCCTGGAGTAAAGATTTCATCTTCACCACTGTCATGAATTAAAACAACTTCTGAAAAAATATCAGGGAACAGCGCAAATAATTTTAATAAACTTCTCACCGTTCGCATAAAGCTAGGCACACCAATCACACCAATTTTTATTTTGGTGCCATTATTTTCAAGTAGCTCTGGCTTCCATTTGAAAATCGTATAGAGATCGGCCATTGCCTGTGTCGGATGCTCACGCGTACCGTTACCCGCATTAATGATAGGAATCCGAAGTGTCGAGGTCATCTCCGTCACTGACTCTTCGTTTGATTCACGCAGAACAACGCAATCACCATAGTTGTTAAACATTTCACCGACGTCAGCTAAAGACTCACCTTTCGCAATGCCGGTTGTTGCACGATCAGTGATCGACATAATATCGCCGCCTAAACGATGCCACGCACTTTCAAAAGACAAACGTGTTCGGGTACTGGGCTCATAGAATGCACTGATCAGGATTTTGCCTTTAAGGGGGTCACTAAAACGCAAAGGGTTGCTTTCATACTTACTGGCTAACCTAAACAACTGCAATATTGTGTCCGCATCAAACTGCTCTGCTGAAACAATATGCTGATTAGCAAGTACCTGTAGCTTGTCGCCATCTTCTTGTATTCGCTTTAATAAAGCTTTTGGGTGCGCGTCTCCAAACACATCAGGTTTCACACGCGAGAACTTCATACTTTCATCAACCATTGGGTTCACCATAATTCTTCCTTCAACCAATCCTTGATCATCAAGATAATTAATATTACTGGTGACAAGCAGGTTACGCCCATCGCCACCAGCACTAATGTTTCTAATGCTTCTAGAGAAATAATCACTGTGGTTTCTCCATATTCTTCAGACGTTGCCAATCAAAGTTATCGTTTTTAACCAACAAGCCAATCATGCAAATCACAAATGACACGATACAACTAAAGAGCGCTGCAACGTAGTCACCGACAGTATAGTAACCAATAAGTCCTGCCACACTTCCTAAAACAAAGGCACCTGTAGCAAACTCTCCAGACAATCTCTTTTGGTATAGACCTAACGTTATAGGCCATATAGTGCTAGCCACAAATCCTGCAGTTAGCAGTAAAACACCACCTAATGTTGACAGTCTCGGTAGACAAATTAACCAAGTTACAAACCCAAGTCCAAGAATCACTAACTTACTGATACGGTGTAACTTTTCTTTGCTGGCTTTTTTATCAACTAGGCCGTTATAAATATCTCGTGTGACTAAGTCACTGGTCGCTGCTAACAAAGAATCCAAGCTCGATGCTAGTGCCGAAAAGACTACAATAAAGACAAAAATAGCACCAATATCACCCAGTAAATTCGCAGCCACCATGGGGCCTACCATATCACTAGATTCAGGATACAAACCAAGTGATGGCGCCGCTAGTGCGATGAACCCTGTTACAATTGGTATGGGGAGCCACAACAAGCCAGACATAAGATATGCTTTTTTTCCAATTCCAGATCTAAATGCTAACGCTCGTGACCACCACACATTGGAGTGAAAAATCTCACCAAGTCCAAAAAAGATATTGTTAAACAGAAACAATAATGATGCTGGGAATAATAAATCTAGTAATTTTGGATGATACTGTTTGTTGTATTCATATACGGTCTCTAAGCCAACCGTCTGATAACAAACAAAACCGATGATTAATATGCCGACAATAATGATGATAGTTTGCACATAATCTGTTGCAATTACTGCTTTAAGACCACCCAATAGAGTATAACCAACACAGATCGCTAAAATCACCGTCATCCCAACGTGGTAACTCAAGCCACTTAAAGTACTCAGTAAAACTCCACCGGCCATGCCGAGACTGACTAACCATCCCATGGCATAACAAAAAGAAACTACTAAAAATGCAACCCAAGCAGCTTTACCATAACGAACGCGAATAAAGTCTCCGCAGGTATAACCTTTTGGCATCAACTCTTTGATTCGCTTTGCCATAGGAGCAAAAAATATTAAACCTAACGCAGCTAGCGAGTAACCTACCATGCCCCAAATACCATACTGGTAAGTAAGTTGTGGTGCCACAAGCGTCGTATTACTGGTAATCCAAGTTGCCATTGCTGTTGCGCCAGCAAATGCTAACCCGACGTTACGCCCCGCGAGCATAAAGTCATCTAAGGATTTATTCTTTCGGCCTAACCACCAGCCAAAGAAAATCCATACGACTCCAAAAAGAACCAATAACACTAACGCCGTTGTAATCGAAATCGGGTTATAGTCCATAATTACGCTTCTTCTTTATGACGGAAAACTTTAGTCACCATATAGCCAATCAGAATTAAGAATAATACGGCTCCAGAAGTAAAAATAATCCAAACTTTGGTCATAGAATGATGCTCGACAGTAACTTTCACTTGATTACTCACCGGTTGATCGTTGTTATCAAATAACTGTGCGTAATAAATACCATCGGAGAATCCGGTCAGACTTATTGCACGCTGCGTTGAGTGAATATCAATGGAGTGACTAATTGTCGTGAGAGATTGTTCCGAAGAAATTTTAAGTTGTTTTGCTGGGTGCTGTTCGTAATCGATTAAAGCACCTTTTATATTAGAAGTGTTTTTTTTAGAATTTTTAGCTACAGAAGATTCATCTTCCCTGTCACCCTCAGACTCTTGCGACTCTGAAGTGGTCGACTGCTTTTCGATGGGCCAAACTAAATTAAAGTGGCCTGATGTAATTGCCTCATCCTTGCCTTCTTTGAGTTGTAAGTCTAATGCGCATTGTCGCTCACCACACTCACTACTTATTGCCCCGCTACTCATCATCAGCAGGAACAGGAAGACCGATACCATGTATTTGGTCATAACCTAAGGTTGATGTCTCTGCGAAAGACAACCCACCTTAGCAAAGCTTTGAAATCAAATCAAACGGGTAGATCTAAGGTTCTAATTAAGGTATATATTTTAGACATGACTCACACTAATTAAGGTAATCATTATCAATCCAATCAATATTGAACGAATAGAAAATGATTTATACGAGTTATCAAAGTTTGGTTTCAACGAAAAAGACAAAGGCATTTATCGGCAGGGATTAACCGATATTGATATGCAGGCGCGGCGGTGGATAATGGAGAAATTTAAAAGCTGCGGTCTGACAACTCACATGGACGGTGCAGGCAATGTATGTGGACGCTTAGGCGACCCTGACCAACCAGCCGTTCTTATCGGCTCCCACCTTGACTCAGTCCCTGCAGGGGGGATGTTTGATGGTACTCTGGGCGTAATCGCGGGCCTAGAATGCATTCGAGTTATTCAAGAAAACAATATCGAGGTTAATTGCCCAATCGAAATTATCGGCACCAGCGAAGAAGAAGGCCGTTTTGGCGGCATGCTCGGCGCACAAGCTTTAAGTGGTCATTTAACTCTAGACTGGCTGGAGTCTGCTCGCGACCCTAAAGGAGAATATTTAAAAGATGCCCTGAAAAAATGTGGGCTAGATATTCACGATACTCTTCGTGCCCGACGCGACCCTTCCAGCATGAAGGCATTTTTAGAACTTCATATTGAGCAAGGTCCAGTCTTAGAAAATTCACAAAAATGCATCGGTGTGGTTGATGGTATTTCTGGTGTCTTTAAGTGGTTAGTTAAGCTTAAAGGTAAAGCGGATCATGCAGGTACAGCACCTATGGATATGCGCAGCGATGCTTTTATGGGACTGGCAGACTTTGCTCATGAGATCAGCCGTATTATTGATGAAGAAGGTACCGATAAAAGCCGTCTAACGATTGGACGAGTTGACTTAAAGCCTGGCTATGCTCACACCATTCCTGGCGAAGCACACTTCACCATTGTTGGTCGTGATATGCAGGAAGATATCATGCACCAACTGGCTAACAGTTGTCGCAAAGTTCTTTCCTCCATTGCTCGCAAGCATAAGCTTTATTTTGAGTATGAACAAATGAGTTGGCTTGAACCAAAATACTTTAGCCCTGAAGTGGTTGACCTGATCGAGGAAGAAGTTAAGGCATTGGATTACTCTTACATGAAGATGCCAAGCGGAGCAGGTCACGATATACAGTTCTTTACCGATTTAACACCAACAGGTTTGATATTTATCCCTAGTGTTGGTGGCGTCAGTCACGCACCAGATGAGTGGTCGCACTGGGATGATGTGGAAAAAGGCACACAAGTCCTACTCAACACACTCCTCCGTCTTGCCAAAGATTAAATCAAAATAAAAGGGGCCACCGGGCCCCTTTTTTCTATAAGCAAGATTTAGATGAATGGATCAGTTGATGCTAAGCAGCTTGTTCGCTTTTATCAGACTGATGCTCAATGGTTTTTGCATCGGATTTACCGATAGAAATTTTCTTAGGCTTCATAGCCTCAGGGATCTCTTTAACCAAGTTAATGGTCAGCAAACCGTTATTCATGTTTGCTTCTGTGACCTCAACGTAGTCCGCTAAATTAAACTTACGCTCGAAGGCACGGTAAGCAATTCCTTGATGTAAAAAGTTACGTTCTTTATCAGCATCAGCTTTACGACCACGAACGGTTAGAACGCCTTTTTCAGTCTGAATATCTAATTCATCTTGCTCAAAACCAGCCACCGCAATGGTAATTGCATACTGGTTTTCATCAAGAATTTCAATGTCATAAGGTGGGTAACCACCACTTGTTTGTTCGCCACGTAATGTGCTGTCGAGTAATGACGCTAAGCGGTCAAAACCTACACTACTACGGTATAATGGTGATAGATCGATTCTGTTCATAATTCATATCCTCCAAAAGAAGCAATATTGTTTAAAGTTAATGGCGTTAATCTCTCAGAGACTTAACGCTCAAAATAGATATAGGAACGAATTATTTTTTTTCAAGTGATTTTTTTGCAAACATAAAAAAAGCCACCCTCAGGTGGCTTTAATAAGCAGTTAGATTTACTTACCGATATGCTCTTCAAGGAAATCAAAAATCTTCTCAAAAGACTCAATGCGATAGTCAACATTTTCGAACCCATGACCATCTTCTCTATAATACGTCTTAACCTCTTTTCCTGCCTTCTTTAATGCCTCCTCCATCACGTAAGCATTCTCGATAGGTACACGAATGTCATCCTCACCATGAATTAAAAAAACTGGAACTTTTACTTTATCCGCATTGAATGCTGGAGATCGCTCTTTTAAAACCTCATCTTCTGATGAGCTATAATATCTTTTGAGATATGCGTTTTTTACTGCTTCGCTTGCATTTCGGAAAGAATCAGCTTTATCCCATTGAAGCCTTATATCATATATACCAGCCTCAGGAATGACACATTGATATAAATCTGGATGCCTAACCGCGGCATGCATTGAGGCATAGCCGCCATAACTGATGCCGTGCATACAAACACGATCTTTATCTGCATAGCCTTGCTTAATAGCCCAAAGGGTAGCATCGGCTAAGTCATCTTGCATTTTTGCGCCCCACTCCCCATAGCCTGCATTTCTAAATTCAGTACCGTAGTTACCAGAGCCTCTATAGTTAAGCTGAAGGACTAAATACCCCCTATTGGCTAAGAGCTGAGCTCTCCAGTCAAAGCCCCAGTAATCAGTTACTCCATATGGCCCACCGTGTGGGTATACAACCATAGGCAAATCTTTCAACTCTTTACCTTTTGGAATGGTTATTTGACCATACATTTTTAGACCATCACGTGCCTGCATTACAAATGGCTCGACGATAGACATTTGTCTTGGCTTAATGTGCGGCATAGAACTCGCAATGTACTTTGCTTTATTAGTTTCACGGTTAAAAAGATAAAAATCGCCAGCGCTTCTATCGCTCGATACGCTTGCAATAGTTAACCTACCATCATCGCTATAATTTGTTGTGAAGACTCTTGCTCCCTTAAAGCTTGCCCGAAGAGATTTATGAAACTGCACTTCAGCAGCTACTTCCTTATCCTCAAGATAATAGTAGCTTGGGTACCCAGGCTCATAATAAGCTCCAATAACCTCGCCTTCTGAGCCTCGAATAGGTGCTAAAACACTAGCATCTGGATGTCTAAATAGTTTCTCTATAGATTGATCTTCTGTATCTAATACGAACAACCCTAACGGACCCTCATAGTCTAAGTCGTAATTAGATCTAAAGTAAAACTTAGTATTATCTTTATTAAAGCCAACCCCAAGAACCACCGGCGGCTTTTCTCTATTTTTTGGGAGCTTTAATGTCTGCCAATCACCAAACTTATTTTTAATATGGAGTCTAGAAATATCGTCATTAATATCATCAGCATCTCTTGGGTCGTACTCCAAAGCGACACGAGGTACATCGTTCAAATCAACATCAATTGTTCTAATTGAAGCATCCTCACCTCCCACAGGTCTTGGAGAGTCAGTACTGTAATATAACTCTCCTTTATAAACGTCGAAGCGATGCAACTTTACATCACGCTCTGACCAGTGATACTTTCCCACCAAAATTTTTTCAGGATCGCTGTCAAGAACAGAAACTGTTTCGATATTTGAACGCTGGAAGTCCCACAAAAGAGAACGCCTTGTTCCATCGATGTTTCCAGCTACTAACTCAGACTCTTTTGGAGCACCATCTAGCCAACCTGTAATATTTTCTTGTAGCATCACAACACGTTCGTTATTAGCCCAAAAGAACATGATAACTTCTCGCTCTTCTCCAGCTTCAAAAGAAATTGTTATTTCTTTGCTTTTTAGATTCATAACAGCCAAGTTAACCTGACTACCGTCCTCGTAGGTAAAAGCAACATGTTCGCCATCTGGTGATATTTTTGCGGATTTGAATTGGGACTTTTTCGCAAAGTCCTCTATTGGAATATTTTTAGCTTGGGCCAACCCCAATGTCATCAAGCCTAAAAGGAAAGCTATCGCACTTCTCATTGTAAGTCCTTGTTATTTAATTAATAAATTTAACGCCAAATTATTCTACTTGACTATGCAGCCATCTTTTAGTGTTTTTTTGTAACAAGCTTCTTAAGCAATAGCCCCACAGCGAAGTAACCAAAAGTTGCTGTAATATGTGTCGCAGAGCCCATACCAACGTCGCATGCCATGCGCAGGGCGCGGTCAGAATCTGGCTTCTGTTGCGTTATTCCCCCATCGGGCAGCGGGTAAGAGAGTTGCTCAGTGGAATACACACAGGGAACTTGATATTTACGCTTCAAGTTGCTTGAAAAGCCATAGTCATAACGCAAAATTGAGCGAGTTTTTGCTAACAACGGATCATTATGAGTTCGCGTGATATCAGCCACTGTAATTTGTTGTGGGTCGATTTGACCACCAGCACCGCCGATACAAACGATATGAATTTTATTACGCTTACAGTGACGAATTAATGCCGCTTTGCTCCTAGCGCTATCAATTGCATCTACCACATAGTCAAACTTAGTGCCGATCAATTCACGCGTATTTTCCGGCTTCAATAAGTCTTCGATAACATTGATCTCACACGCTGGATTGATATCAGCGACTCGCTCAACCAGCACATCGCACTTCCCCTTCCCTACAGTGCTCTCTAATGCCACCAGCTGACGATTGATATTACTCTCGCTGACCTCATCAGGGTCAATCATAGTAATCTTGCCGATACCTGAGCGGGCCAAGGCTTCAACAACCCAAGAACCTACGCCGCCAACACCAATCACACACACGTGAGATTGTTTAAACTTTTCTAACCCAGCCTGGCCGTACAGCCTTGCTATGCCGCCAAATCGATTATCCAAAATAATACGCTTATCTATTAAGAAGTCACAATTATAACAATTGAATCGTCATAAAGTCAGGAGAGATAACGGGTTAGGTATTTTTTAGTGTTAAAAACCTTTAAAATAGCATCATCAATATAGAGAGGAGTCCTTATGACATTACGAACATTAATTACAGCTACAGCGCTTATCACAGCTTCAAGCGCAGCAAGCGCTGACTTTCTAGGTGTTTACGCCGGTGCTGATCGCTGGAATTACGATACCGAAGGGTTTATTCGCTCAGGTGGCGAAAACGTCGACTTGAATAACGACCTTGGCTTTAGCGATGACGATGACAACGTCTACTACCTTGCCTTTGAACACCCGGTTCCGTTCCTTCCAAACGTTAAGGTTCAGCAAAATAACTTAGAAGGTAGCGCCGTCGGCACAGCCTCGCAAACCTTCACGTTTGATGGTGTAACCTTCGCTGAAGGTAGCGAACTCACATCCAGCTATGACTTAACTCATATCGACTATACGCTTTATTACGAGCTGCTAGACAACTGGGTAAACTTAGATCTAGGCCTTACAGGTAAAGACTTCGATGGCTTTGCTGAAGTGAACTACACGGCCACGACAGGCGTTGTTGGCTCTCGTGTTGACTTAAAGGGCACGGTTCCAACAATCTATGGTAAAGCTCAGTTTGACCTACCGTTTACGGGGCTGAAAACTGGCGCTATCGTTAATATTGGCGAAAAATCTGGTGACAAACTTTCTGATATCAAAGCTTACTTGGCGTATGAAGGCGAAAGTGGTTTTGGCGTTGAACTTGGTTACCGAACGTTTGATGTTGAGTTTGATGACTTTGATTCACTTGCAAGCGATATTACTTTTGACGGTTTTTATGCGGGTTTCACTTTGCACCTGTAACCGCGAGTCAAAATACGAAGGCGCTGAAAAGCGCCTTTTTTCATTCTTTTTTACTTAGGGTCTTTTCCCGATATAACAATGCCAAAATCAATAATAAAGCAGGAATCCCTAACGAAGCCGCATAAGTAAAAAACATCGGGTAGCCCCAATTATCAATATTAACCCCACTAAAGCCCCCTAGAATTTTTCCTGTCAATGTCATCAGTGAGGTATAGAGTGCAAACTGTGTTGCAGTGAACTCTTGGTTAATTAAGGTCGCGAAATAAGCCATCAACACTCCCATGGAAAAGCCACCAGCCATGTTATCAGCACTGATCACAGCAATAAGAAAGCCAACATCTTTGGGCTGGCTTGCCATATAAGCAAACAGTAAGTTTGTTAAAATGACGAGGATAATACCCCATAACAAACACCACAAAATTTTAACCTTATTGACGACGTAACCACCAATGAAGGCGCCTAGAATGGTCATGATGACACCGTATATCTTCGAGTAATCAGCGATTTCATCTTTAGTAAAGCCCATATCGTCATAGAACACATTGGTCATCACGCCCAGCACGATATCGCTGACGCGGAAAGAAAGAATAAAGGCGATAATCACAAGCCCCCACCACTTGTAGCGGCGGAAGAAATCTACGAATGGTGATAATATCGCCTTAACGAAATACATGAAGGCTGGATGGTTCTGTATTTTGCCTTTGAGCGTTTCTTTATTTTGAGCCAGTGGCTGGAGTAACTTTTCAGAAATATCTTTTTCTAACTCAGTTTCACCAAGCACTTGTTTTTTATGTGGCGGCTCAGGCGATAGTAAACCACCCAAGATACCCACCCCCATACAAATCGCCATAATCTGATAGCTCACTTCCCAGTCGTAACTGGCAGCTATTTTTAATGCGCCCGCACCAGCAACAATCATGCCGATTCGATAACCCATAATATAAGTCGCTGCGGCTGCACCTTGCTTTTTATCATCGTTCGATTCAACTCGAAACGCATCAATGACAATGTCTTGGGTCGCCGATAAAAATGCTGTGATCAACGCAAAGATAACTAGTCGCTGAGTATCTGTTCCGGCATCAGTTTTAGAAATCATGTATAGCCCAAGAGCAATACCAATTTGTGCAAATAGAAGCCAGCTCTTACGTTTACCCAATAATCTACTGAGAATAGGGAGCTTAAAGTTATCGACAACAGGTGACCAAATAACCTTGATCGAGTAAGCAAGGCCTATCCACGATGCAAAACCTATTTCGCTTCGTGAAATACCAGCGTCTTTCAACAGTAGTGACAAAGTCCCCAAAACCAACAACAGTGGTAGCCCCGCGGAGAAGCCAAGGAATAACATTCTGAACACTTCAGGCTGAAAGTAGACGAAGTTTTTAACGCTTTTAGGGAGTTTTATTCTTGTTAAAATCACTATAAGATAATTCTCATTGTATTAAACAGTGTTGCTTATGATTTCAATTCTTGGTGCTGGCGCTATCGGCCAACTGCTTGCCCATAAACTAACTGAAGCGTCTATTGATTGCCAGTTAATTGTCAGAGGCGATAACCAGTATCATTCCAAGCAGTGGGCGTTGGTTCGCCAAGACCATCAAACTTACCACGAAATTCCCGTAAAAACTGCTTCTAATTGTGGGGAATTGAGGCATCTATGGCTCTGCGTCAAAACCTCACAGCTTGAATCGGCGCTTGATTCTGTAAAAGACTCGATATCCTCGAGCACGCAAATAGTACTGTTTCAAAACGGCATGGGTAATGACAACGTTGCTTTGCAATATGTCAGCTCCGAGCAGATTTATTTCGCCAGCAATACCCACGGCGCATTCCGTTCAAGCACACAAACAGTGACCTATGCCGGCGAAGGCTCCGTCACCTTCGGTCGCCTAGCACAAGGATCACAGCCTGAATGGCTAACTGATAAGCTACTCAAAGCTCTGGATGCCACTTGGCATGATGATATCCGTAGCGTTTTATGGCAAAAGCTATTCATCAATGCAGTCGTCAATCCACTTACAGCGCTATATCAATGTAAAAATGGCGAATTGCTTGACGCGGATAAACAATCTCGTGTTCTCGCACTGATTAACGAAAACCGACAGGTTGCAAAAGCATTGAAGCTTGATATTGCCGATAACCTCAAAGAAGTAACGTTGCAGGTGATAAAGTCTACTGCCAAGAACCAGTCGTCAATGCTGCAAGATGTTCTGAACCAACAAACGACTGAAATTAATGCGATTAATGGCTATTTACTGGATCAAGCATCATCATTGGGAGTTGCCGTACCGCATCACTGGAGACTATGGAGTGACTTCCATATCGCCTACCCGCCATTGAAGTCTCTGGCCCAAGAAAAGGCTGAGTCGCTGGATGCCCTAAGTTACCAGGTTACGCAACAACATGGGACTGAACCGCCATTTTCAGGGAGTTATAACCTACATCACGAACAAGGCACGTACCACTGCGTTTGCTGTAACTCGCCGCTATTTAAAGACACTTCAAAATTTGATGCAGGTTGTGGTTGGCCAAGTTTTGATCGTGCCCAAGATAACAAAGCCATTGCTTACAAGCTCGACACTAGCCACGGCATGACACGTACCGAAATTCTCTGTTCGCAATGTGGCTCTCACTTAGGTCATGTCTTTGAAGATGGCCCCACCGACACCGGTCAGCGCTTTTGTGTTAATTCAGTTAGTTTACAATTCCAACAGGAAACCTCATGATGAAACTTACGCTCCTTTTCATATTATCATTAATGATCTTAACGGGTTGCAAGACTACTGAGACACCTTCTAGTGATCACTCACAGCATAGCCGCTTTAGCCAGCACATGGACGCTCAAGGCCCTATCACCATAAATGAATTGCAAAGTGAGTACCCGATATTTGCCGTCAAGCGACAACACGAATTAAATACTGATGCTGTGTATGCCCTCAATCAAATCACAACACCAACCCAAATCATTGCATTCTTTGGTACTTGGTGTCATGACAGCCAACGTGAGATTCCAAACCTTCTCAAACTCAAAAAAGCATTGAACAACCCAAATATTCAACTGCAACTGATCGCACTGGATAGACAAAAAACTGACAATCAAGGACTTGCCGAAAAAGCTGACGTCGAGTACACGCCAACGATAATCGTGTACCAAAATCAAGAAGAGCTCGGGAGGATTGTAGAAACGACTTCTGAGCCTATAGAACTAGAGCTACTGAATATTTTACGCCAAGAGTAATAGGTAACGCTCTGAGTTAAGGCACTAACACACGCTTCAAAGAAGCACCGCTACGCACCCAAGGAGAAACATCAGGGTGTCGACTTTGTATGCCCGCGGCAAACTGCTGCGCTTCAAGCTGCGTCTCAAAGCCGACTGCCACCACTGTAAAGTAGCGGTTCCCCTTTACTTCCGTTTGGAACAACTCGCCTGTATTAAGCCGAGCCATTAGAGCTAATGCCGAAGATTCTTGACTGTAAGCTCCAAGCTGAACAACCCACCATGAAAGCGCACTTTCCTCGTCAGTAACCGGAACGATAGTTTCGTCCGACTCAACAGCTTGCAACTCCTCCGGCTTCTCAGCGTCAGGGCTAGGGAGTTCAGGCTCAACAAAACTGTTCTCAATATCCACGCTTTCAGAGGAACTCGTTTCATTGACCACTACAGGCGACTCATTAAGTTCGAGCTTCTCTGTGGTACTCGACTCTTTGTCTTCAAGACGCTCTCGTTCCGCTAAACGTTGTTTAGCTATACGTTTAAACTCAGCGCTTGATTCTTGGCAGCGCCACTCTTCTTCACTTTCAGGCGTGCAAAACCACTGCTCGTCTTGCGCCTTAATTTTAAATACATCAGGTTTGCTGGCACAGCCAGTCAGTCCTAACAAGGCAAGACTTATCATGAAAACGATTACTGCGAATGAACGAGTCACTGTCATAAATTTTCCGTTAATTAAGCCCAACAAACAACTTGTTGATTTATTTAACAATATTACTTAAACAAATCATCTTCAAGCGGTTTTTGTTGACGGTAACGGTCTAAATGTTCTTGATAGTACTTAATGAGATGTTCAGAACAATGCTCACAGTCGTCAGATTGAGCCAAAGACAACGCTTGTTCCTGAGTGGTGATAGCGGCATTAAAATCATTATTAGCCGCATAGGCCGCAGCTAAAGTATCTAGGTAGCCATGACTTTTAGGGTGTTTCTTGACGGCTTTTTTGGCCAAAGCAATTGCGCCGTTAGGATCAAACAAATCGCTATCACGCGCTAGAGCCTTAATCCATGCCAAATTATTCATTGAGCGGTGGTTGCCCTGCTCTACAGAAAGCTGATACCAATAAGTCGCCTCGTTTGGACTTCGCTTCTGTTCCATATAACCGAACAAAAATACATTCCCCATCCAGAACTGAGCGACATCATCTCCAGCTTCAGCGTATTCTTGCATCTGCTGTATTGCTTTTGTTGCAGTCGCATCATCCACGTCTTTTGATAAAAAAGTCCAGACAGTGCTATGAAAAATGGCTTTTTGAAAGCCTGCCTCGGCTGACCTCTCAATCAACTCACGCCCTTCTTGCCTTTGGCCTTGTCGAAGATAAATCATGCCCAAGAAATATTGCGAAGCACTATCACCATCATCGGCTGCTTTTTGACAATGCTTTTGCGCAATTTTAAAGCTATCAGTATTAAAGTGCGTTTCGCAAAGACGGGAATGTTTTTTAGCCTCACCACACGCCACCAACAACAGTAGGCACAAAGGCGCTACGGCTGCGACCTTGAGGGCAGATAGGTTTTTAAGACTAAAAATCATCGGGATTTACTAAAATTCACGCTATAGATACCTTTATTATGGTAAAACAATCGGTAAAATGCACCATAAATTAAGAAAATATAGAGGAAAACATGTCTGAACACAGTAAAAAGCATGCTCAACCATTAAGCCAAGACGCACTTGATACACTCTTTAACGACGCTCGTACCTATAACGACTTTGAAGATACCGAAGTCTCTGACGAGCTTCTACATAAGCTGCATGACTTAGTGGTTATGGGCCCGACTTCAGCTAACTGTCTTCCAATGCGCGTGGTTTTCGTGAAAAGTGACGAAGCCAAAGAAAAGTTAAAGCCTTGCTTGATGGAAGGTAACGTTGATAAAACAATGAGCGCACCAGTTTGTGCAATCATTGGCATGGATATGGAGTTCTATGAGCACTTACCGAAGCTCTTCCCGCACACTGACGCTAAAAGTTGGTTTGTGGGCAATGACAAATTCATTGAGTCTACCGCCTTCCGCAACAGCTCGCTTCAAGGCGGCTACTTCATTATGGCAGCGCGCGCGCTTGGTCTTGATTGTGGTCCTATGTCTGGTTTCAGCCCCAAAAAAATCAATGAAGCCTTTTTCGATGGTACTAGCACTAAAGTGAACTTCCTGTGCAACTTGGGCTATGGAACGAAAAAAGACTTATTCCCTCGCAGCCCACGCTTTGACTTTGATGAAGCTAACTCTATCGTATAGAGGGTAACCTAATGGACAATAACAACGAGTTTATTCACGAGGACGAGCAAAAGCCGAGCGACTTTGAGCCAGCGCAAAGCCAGACGATCTCGCCCATCCGTGGTTTTTTCTGGTTAGAGCGGAGTTTGAGTGATATTTATGCACCAAACTTCAAAGGCTGGTTTGTTGCTGCTTTGATTTACTCACTGCTGACTAATTTTATTCCGGCGTTGCTACCAGCATCATCGTTTATCATGGCTATAGTAAACCCGTTATTAATTGCTGGGTTATTACTCGGTGCCGACGCTGTGTACAAGAAGCAAGGCAGTGTGAAACCATTGCAAATGTTTGAAGCATTCAAGCATAAAAACATCGGTCAACTCGTGTTATATACCATCGCGGCAATTCTGATGGTGTTTATCGCGACCATGATATTAATGTCTTACATTGGTCTTGAAGTGATTAATGGTATCGACATGGCTCGTATTGAGGCAGGTGATGAGCAATACGGTATGTCTGTTCTCAAAAAAGTCGCGCCAGCGATCCCTTGGGCAGCATTACTGGCCATTCTAATTTCATTAGCTACTTGGTTTGCCGTCAGTTTAATACTGTTTAGTAACCAAAAAGCACTACCTGCTATTGGGAATAGTTTTGTTGGTGGCCTCAAGAACTTCTTTGCTGTGTTGGTTTTTGTCGTTGTTCTCATCGTTTGTTTAGTTGTGATTGTCCTCATCACATCACTCATACTGTCGATGTTTGCTGCGCTAATAGCAAACCCTTACATACAGGTATTAATTAATGTAGTGATCAATGCGTTAGCCGTCCCAGTCTTTATTGGCGTGACCTATATCGCTTATCGCGAGATCTTCTTGGGCGACATTACTAAATCAGAGAACAGTTTGTAAGTTATAAAATAGCTTTATACAAACACATAAAAAAGAGGAGCCGAAGCTCCTCTTTTTTATTACGAACTTGAATCAGACGGTTAGTCTTTCAAGTGCTCTTCAAACAAATAATAAATACGCTTGTATTCATCCAACCAGCTCGATGGCTCTTTAAAGCCATGAGGTTCGATCGGATAGATTGCAGTTTCAAAGTACTCCGTTTTTTCCAGCTCAATTAAACGCTGTACTAAACGTACCGTGTCTTTGAAGAATACATTGTCATCGACCATGCCATGCGCGATCAGCAATGGCTTATTCAAACCCTCTGCGAACTCAATCGGAGAGCTACGCTCGAATGCCACAGGGTCAACTTCTGGTGTGTTTAGGATGTTCGAAGTATAAGGGTGATTGTAGTGTACCCAGTCCGTCACAGGGCGTAACGACGCACCCGCGGCAAACTCGTCTGGCGCTGTAAACAAGCCCATAAAGGTTAAGAAGCCACCGTAAGAGCCGCCATAGATACCGACGTTTTGGCGATCGATGTTAGCGTTAGCCTCCATCCAATTTGCACCATCAACTAAATCCACTACCTCAGGCGTGCCCATTTTACGATAGATTGCTGTTCTCCAGTCACGACCATAACCGGCTGAACCACGGTAGTCGATATCAAGGACAACATAGCCTTGCTGGTTCAAGAAGGTATGGAACATGAACTCACGAAAGTAAAGAGACCAACCTTGGTGCGCATTCTGTAAATAGCCCGCACCGTGAATAAAGATCACCGCAGGATACTTTTCTTCGAGATTCGCGTCATATCCAGCAGGCTTATACAAGCGCGCATAAATCGGCTGATCCACTTCACGCGATGGAATTTCAACGTACTCGGGCTTTGACCATGGCATTAACTTAAATTTTTCAGACGTCGTAAAGGTCACCTGCTTAGCGGCATTGCCTGACACCGACGTTACAAACAACTCAGGCGGGCTCAACGCTTCAGAGTGACTAATGATTAGCTGTTGTCCATTTGGAGATAGCACATAGTCGTTTTTACCACCCAAATCAGTAACTGCTTCAGAGTCACCACCGGATGCCTTAACGCGATACACTTCATAAATACCAGGGTGTTTCTTGTTTGCACGGTAATACAAATAATCGCTGTTTGGATCTTTGCTTACACTATCGACCACGTAACGGCCTTTGGTTAATGCATCAGGGCGGTCACCAAGCTCCTTAACGTATAAGTGGCTATACCCTGTGTCTTCGGCAGTGAAGTAAATGGTTTCGTTATCAACCCAGCCAAAATCATTAAAGTTCCAGTCATTGACCCACGCCATGTCACGTAAATGATGCTCAGTATCCAGCTCTTTATCATCCGTATCGACACTCACTAACCAACGATCTTTATTGTCATCTGAGTAGAGCATTACTAACGCAGTGTCGCCATTGTCGTTCCACTCAATGCCACGGTTAGCAATCCAATCGAACACAGCAACACCACGAGGCTCTTTGCTTGGTTTGTATTTTTCACCATTACGCTTCGCTGTCGCACGCTTAATGTCTGCTAAAGGGTCATCATCCAGCTCAGGTAAGTCATCGTACTTTAGCTCCGTTTTTTCGCCGGTGGTTAAATCCAGCAAATACAAAGTTTCATGACGCGGCGTGTAAGTTCCCACTAAAGGACGAACTTCCTCATTTCTGACATAACCATCTTCAGTTACAAAATGTGGCATGTTGTCATTTTTGCCTTTTTTATCAGACTTATCGTAAGTGCCGACTACGACAAACTTACCATTAGGCGATAAACTTAACGTATGAATTTCTTTCTTTCCTAGATACCAAGGGTCACTTACAGCCCGAGGACTGCTTCCAGCGATATCCTTCTGACGCTGCTTATTATAATCGCGCTCTTCTTGCTGCTTGCGGATATAGTCAAAGTAACGCGTTTGCTGCCTTTCTAAGTAACCGTCTTCTTTGTCTTTATTCGGGTCGTCTTTTAAGCGAATATCAAGCAATTGCGAGACTAACCCAGAAGACAAGTCAATCGTGTAAAAAGAGTTATTATCACGGTAAGCAACTGTATCGTTACCAATAAATTGTGGGTTACCCTCATTGGCATGAGTTTTAGTGAGCTGACGGACATCGCCAGAATCTAAGTACTTAACGTATAAGTCACCACGAAGGTTATAGACTTTAAGCTTCTTATTTGGGCTAATATCACCGCCACGGCTGTCGACTTCGAATAACTCTTCGTCGGTAACGGCTTGTAAATCATTGTTGGCTAAATTCAAATGCCAGAGCTTACGCTCATTATGCCCTTTGACCTTTTGGTGATAGTAAATCGATTGACCATCATCAGCCCAGTAAGGCGACTCAGGCGCATTACCAATCCAGTCAGGATCGGCCATCACTTGTTCTAGGGTTAACTGAGTTTTAACCGTGTCTTTAGCCTCTAGGCTCGCCGCAAACGAAACCGCCGCTGCAACACCCGTCGCCACAACCCAGTTTTTGATTGATTGTTTTATGACCACTTAACTACTCCACACATAACAAATTTTTACTAAGCTTACGCGCCTAATGCTTCCAGTCAAGTCAAAAGGCTGGTGACGTCACAGATACATTAGAGCATGCTTATGTAGAAACAGCTTTCACCAGCAAACCATTGAGATTCGGCCACGCCATGGGTAATATGAGCCCACTAAATCACAAAAAGGTAGCATCATGAAAAAAACAACCTTGAGTTTATCCATTGCTGCGCTTTTATTGACGGCATGTGGTGATAACGACTCAGCGAAAAAAGCTGACGCATCACAAACCGCTGAAAAAGCTCCAGTAAAGGTAGAGCAGTCTGAAAAAGCCTCTGATAAAACTGAAAATAAACATCAGAACAACTTCTTAACAGCTTACGACAATATTGACTTGGACATTTACAAAGATCGCGTAAAAACACTGTCTAGTGATGAATTCGAAGGCCGTAGCCCAGCTACAGAAGGTGGTCGTAAGACTTCTGAATACTTGAAAGAGCAATTCAAAGCCGTAGGTGCCGAGCCGGGTAATGGCGATAGCTATTTCCAGCAAGTGCCACTCATTAGCATTGAAGCAGACGCAGACATGCAGTTACAGCTTGGTGATGCGACACTTGAATACAGTAAAGATTTCGTTGCAGGCACCTCACAAACTGTTGAGTCGATCAGCCTTAAAGACTCGGACTTAGTCTATGTTGGCTATGGCGTAGTCGCTCCTGAATACGATTGGAATGACTATGAAGGCGTTGATATGGAAGGTAAAACAGCGGTCATCCTAATTAATGATCCAGGTTTTGCACAGCCGGATGCCGGCATTTTCCAAGGCAAGGCCATGACCTACTACGGTCGTTGGACTTATAAGTACGAAGAAGCCGCACGCCAAGGTGCAGCAGGCGCTATCATCATCCATGACACAGCCCCAGCATCTTACGGCTGGAACGTAGTTTCAAGTAGCTGGTCAGGTCCCCAATACCACCTGCCAAGCACTGGCGACACGCCAAAGCTGGACGCCGAAATGTGGATTACGCTAGACCAAGCTCACAGTTTATTTAAACAATCAGGTCTCGACCTAGCGCAGCTCCAAAAAGATGCGCTGAGTAAAGATTTCAAGCCAGTTCCACTAGATAGTAAAGCCTCAGTCGATATTAAAAACACTATCCAAGAATCGCAGTCAGCGAACGTTATCGCGACCATTCCAGGTAAGAAACGTCCTGACGAGCATGTAATATATATGGCTCATTGGGATCACTTAGGTTCTCGCGATGGAATGGAAGGCGACCATATTTATAACGGCGCGATTGATAATGCTACTGGTACTGCCGGTATTATTAGCATTGCTCAAGCATTCAAACAGCTACCAGAAGCACCTGATCGCAGCGTAACTTTTGTAGCAGTCACTGCGGAAGAGCAAGGCCTGCTGGGCTCTAAATACTTCGCGGCGAATCCAACTGTACCTTTGACTCAAATCGTTGGCGCATTCAATATTGATAGTATGAACGTCAGTGGTCGCATGAAGGATTTCACGGTTGTAGGTTACCCTAAGTCAGAAGTTGAAAGCTACGTCGAACAAGCAGCCAAGCGTCAAGGTCGTGAATTACGCCCTGAAAGTGCGCCAGAGCGCGGTGGTTATTATCGCTCAGATCACTTTAGCTTAGCCAAGTTTGGTGTTCCGGCAGTGTATGGCGGCGGCGGTACTGAGTTCCGTGATGATGCCGATAAAGACGCTGCTGACAAATGGACTAAGATGCGTGGAGAGTGTTATCACTCGCTATGCGACGAATACCACGAAGATTGGGTATGGCAAGCAGCACTTGACGATATCAAAATCTTCTTCGAAGCAGGCTACTTGTTAAGCAACTCAGAAGACTTCCCAAATTGGTATGAAGGTACTGAGTTCAGAAGTATTCGTGACGAGAGCATGAAGCAAAAATAGATCCACTTCACTGAACGACATAACAGAGGGAGGCGTCAAAACCCTCCCTCTAGTTTTAAAGTTTTAGAAACATGAATATCAAGCCATGATAAGCCTATGACGTAATCAAGTGGCAAAGGCTTTGCAAAGACTCAGGGATTGACATAGTATGCCATTAGGAGGGCGTGTTATTAACCACATACTGTTTACTCTATTTCTTTATATATTCAGCCTTCTCTGTGCTGATACGCTCTCTGCTAACCCATTATCAACCACCCAAACGATAGAACTCAAAGAGTACTGGACTTTGTGCATCCAACATACCGAGGCGCGGAATGTTGAATGTAAAACTCAAGAGTCTGTTGGCGCTATCGAACAAAGCTTTGAAGATTTCGACGGTATCGCTATTTACCGGACTGACTTTACAGTCGATAAGTCATATCAAAACATTCCGCTTACCCTTTATATTCCACACTTACGAGATGCGGATGAAGTGTTTCTAAACGGTTACCTGATTGGCCAAAGCGGACAGTTTCCACCAAACTTTGAAAAAGCCACGCTTTATTCAAGAAGCTACCCATTACCAAATTCTAGACTACACTTTGGCAGCGACACCTATAACGAGTTAGTCATTCGAGTTTACAATCATGCTCGCCAAGGTGGTCTCAGTAGCGGTGCGCCTATTATTCAAAGCTCTCAAACCATCACGGATCAGCAGGTCGCATCGGAAGGCTTACTCATGCTGTACGTTGGTGTGATGCTAATTATCGCTGCGGTTCAAGGGTTTTACTTTGCAGCCCAGCCGCAAAGCCGCGATCATTTATATTTCGGATTGTTCTGTGTTGCCGAAGCAATATACATACTCACCTACTCACACTTTGCATTTGCTTCAGGCCTGAACCTCAACATCATTTTTAGAGCTAACATTGTTTTATTTGGTTTATTAACCATGCTCTTTTTTATGTTCATGACCTCGTTTTTTAAGCGCCGAACATCAAACTGGTTCAAAATACCGTTACTAAGCTTTTTGCTAGCATACTGTGTCGCTTCAATTTTTATTGACATTGACTTGATTTATCACTTAGTACACTTACTGCAAGCGCTTAGTGTTTTTGTGTTAATTCCATTTTATTTATATCTATTCTATAACGCGATCCGCGATAAGCTCCCCTACGCCAAACTTATGGCTTCAACTTTGGCTGCTTTTATCATCGCTGTATTCTTTGATATTTTGGTTGATTTACAAATTCTACCTACATTCATAAACGAACTAGAGGGATTAATATCGCCTGTATTCCTCGTTGCCATATTTATTGTTCTAACCTTAATATTAATTCATAAACACTGGTTATATTATCGTAACGCCACATATGATTACCTGACGAACTGCCTTCGTCGTTCTGCTTTTATAGAACGATTGGACGAGGAGTTACATCGAATCCATAGAAGTGAAAACACCTTGGTTTTAGCGCTACTCGATTTAGATCACTTTAAACAAATCAACGATCAGTATAATCATATTGTTGGTGATAATATTTTGCGTGCCGTGGCGACACGAACCAGCGATGCGTTACGTGATTTTGACTTGTTGGGTCGTTATGGCGGTGATGAGTTTATTATTGCAGCACAAGTATCCAACGAGCAGGATGCCTCTCAACTCCTCAAAAGGATACATATCAGCATTACTGAAAAGCCCGTTATGAATGGTGATAAAAAGCCACTCTACGTTACCGTTACTATTGGTGGAGTGACAACCGATCCAAAGACTCCTAGTTCCGCAGAAGAACTTATTGAGAAAGCAGATGATATTTTAGTTAAAGGAAAAATTAAACAAAAAGGGCGTGTTCATATTTAACTTCTTCGCAACACGCACTTTATTGTTAGCTACTTTATATTCTAGCGAACTAGGTTACTTTAGCTTTTCGGACAACTCTAGCAAACACTTTAGGTAACAACCGCTTCAATAGAACCGCCTTTGTTTCACGACCACCAATATAAGCTTCCGCGTTTCCTTTTGAATAAGCTTTAAGAATCCTTTTAGCACAAACCTCCGCAGACATGCCCTTTTCTTGAGCCTGATCCATGGTGTTTTGCTCAGTACCATCACCAAGCAATGCTTTATAGGTTAAGTTTGTTCGTATAAAGCCTGGGTAAATTGTTGTGAACTGAATACCTTTTCCATGCAGTTCCGCGCGCAGGCTATCCATATAAGCCGTGATAGCATGCTTTGAGGCCGAATAAGCCGACCGAAGCGGTGTTGTAAACTTTCCAACCAGCGAGCTGACAGTAATAACACCGCCCTTCCCTTGCAACAAAAGATGCGGTAATAAAGCTTGAGTCAGAGCAACAGTCCCAAAATAGTTTACTTCCATGATACGGCGATGCACTTCCATCGAAGTTTCCATTACCAACGATCGTTGACTCAGCCCCGCATTATTAATTAATAAATCAACACCCGACATGTCATGCCAAACCTGCTCCACGATAACGTCATAATTAGCACTATCCGACAAATCCAGCTCAACGATTTTATGCTGCTCAGAGTTGCGGCACTGCGCACGTACCCGCTCCAACTCCTCTTTTCTCCGAGCAGAAAGCACGAGTATTGCACCTTCATTGGCGCACTCGTAAGCTAAAGCCTCGCCGATTCCTGATGATGCGCCCGTGATCCAAACAGTTTTATTTTTAAAAAAACTCATACAAAAGATTATTGGTGAAGATTACCTTGTTATAACGAATATCAGTGGCTCCGACTAGGGGTATTTACATTTCTGTTATTTTATATTCAATCCAGCACGTGTTATAACCATGGGCATTATTTACAAAGACTTAGTTCAAGGATTATCTCATGTCCGAACAAATTTATGACGACGCATTGGCTCGAGTCCGAGAAGTTGGTGAAAGTGCTGGTGTTAATGCCGAAGTGATTGAAAGCTTAATGCACCCGATGCGAACCATGATTGCATCACTACCGGTGCGTATGGATGATGGCTCGACAGAATACTTTACCGCTTACCGTTGCCGTTACAATAACGCACTTGGCCCAACCAAGGGCGGTATTCGTTTCCACCCTGAGGTCAACCAGCCTGAAGTACAGGCTCTAGCACTGTGGATGACCATTAAGTGCGCAGTTGTTGGCTTACCCTATGGTGGCGGCAAAGGCGGTGTTACCGTTGATCCTAAGAAGCTCTCTCGCATGGAGCTTGAGCGTCTTTCACGCTCCTATGTGCGTCAAATGGCTGACATCATCAGTCCAGACCGAGACATCCCAGCACCAGATGTTTACACTAACGAACGCATCATGGGCTGGATGATGGATGAGTACGAACACATTACACGTCAAAAATCTCCAGGTGTCATTACTGGTAAGCCGATCAGCCTTGGTGGCAGTTTAGGACGCGACGATGCAACCGGACGCGGTGCCTATCTGTGTATTTTAGAACTTGAGAAACAACATGGCTGGAACCCGTCAGACATTAAAGTGGCCGTTCAAGGCTTTGGTAATGGTGGTTACCATGCTGCCCGCTTACTGCATGAACGTGGCTACAAAATTGTTGCTATTAGTGATTCCCGCGGCGGTATCCACTCAGACACAGGTTTCGATGTCCCAAGCGTTTATGAAGAAAAGCAACGTTCGCGTCAAGTTAAGGCGGTGTATTGCTCACAGTCGGTTTGCGAACAAGTCGAGCACACAACCATTACTAATGAAGAACTGCTTGAGCTTGATGTTGATATTTTGATTCCCGCAGCATTGGATGGGGTTATCGGAAAACACAACGTCGACAACATCAAAGCAAACTACATTGTTGAGGTTGCAAACGGTCCTGTACTTAGCGACGTTGATGCGATTCTTCACCAGCGTAACATTCATGTCGTGCCCGATGTTCTAGCAAATGCAGGTGGCGTCACCGTTTCTTACTTCGAGTGGGTACAAAACCGTTCAGGTTATGCTTGGGACCTACCAACAGTTCATCAGCGATTAGGCGATATCATGTCGAAAAGCTTTAACGAAGTATGGGAGCTAGCCCAGTCAGAAAACCGAAGTATGCGCAACGCGGCTTATACGCTAGCCTTCCGTCGTATTGGTGAGGCTGTCAGCGCACACGGAACCAGAGACTATTTTAACTCTAGTGACGCATAGACCTAAGTTTTCGACCAACAAAAAAGGCGCTAAGAATAGCGCCTTTTTTTATTACTCGCGATACGTACTGAGTGCGTGTCGAGAACTAATATAACACTTCGTCATCGACGTCTTCGTTCACTTTCGAAAGAAGCCACTCTCTAAACGCAACGATCTTTGGACGGTCATGTGAGTTTTCAGGGCACACTAGGTCGTACGAGTGTCCACTGTCGACCACGATGTCAAACGGAGCGACCAATCGTGCTGTGTCTAAGTCCATTTGTGAAAGGACGCTGTGGCCCATCGCTACGCCTTGACCATGACGCGCTGCCTGCAACACCATTCCAGAGTGACTGAACACAGGGCCTTGATCAGGATTAACACCTTTTACATCAGCATGTTTAATCCAAGTACGCCATTCTTCAGTCGTCGCATCATGCAATAAAGTATGATTAGCAAGATCTTGAGGAGTATTTAAACTGCCCGATTCAGCGAGCGCTGGAGAGCATACTGGCGTCAAGTGCTCTTGGAACAGCTGTTCACAGTGCAGTCCAGGGTACTCACCCTTTCCATAATATACTGCAATATCAACATCTTCTCGCACAAAATCAACGTCACTATCCGAGGCTTTAATACGAACATCAATCTCTGGATAGAGTTGACTGAACTCAGCTAAGCGCGGGACCAGCCATAAGGTTGCGAACGTTGGTATGACACTCACCGTCAACGAACCTGTGGCACCTTGCGCTTTCACCTGCTCTGTCGCATTGACCAATTTCTCAAAAATATCACGAATCTTCGGCCAATAAAGCTGGCCTTCGTCGGTCAACAAAAGTTTCCGATTCCTTCGGATAAATAGTTCTACGCCAAGATAATCTTCTAAAGCCTTGATTTGGTGGCTAATTGCAGCTTGAGTCACGAATAACTCTTCAGCCGCTTTTGTAAAACTTAAATGGCGCGCAGCAGCCTCAAAAGCTCTTAGGCTATTCAATGGGGGCAACCGTCTAGGCATCACCGCTCCTTACATTAGTTTTTTTAATTTGAACCATGAAAATATATCGTTTGAATCTGGTCATACTACTGTATATTATTTGACCTGCCTTGAGGGGCAACGCCAAACTAACTTTTAAGGTTCGCTTGGTCTAGACAAATATTTGCCAGATGCCTCTATTTTGTCAAAACCCCTTATCAAAAGGCAAACACTTTGTTAATTTTTTTAATGATTAAAGAAATTAACTCAGTTGGTTTTAAGGAATAAGCCTCGCTTATTCTAGCCAGAAGGAGACTTCTGGTAAGTTGGTAATTTTTAGTTTCATAGACTGACTCCTTTAGTTAGCGAGCGGGACATAATTTATATACCTACCCCCATTTGGTCCTAATGACCCGCAGATTGCTAATATACGGCTTGCACATTGCAAGCCTTTTTTTTATCTTAGCGCCACGTTATACAATTTCCGCGTCCTATGTCTCATACCACTAGCTCAATCATTATGGTGCCACCGAACGACTTCGGTTTTAACCCTGAAACAGCTCAAGATAATGAATTTCAACAAAAAACAGAAGCTCCACACTACCTCATTAAAGAAAGTGCTCTGGAAGAATTTACCCTAATGGTGAACCAGCTTCGCGACCATCACGTGGAAGTACTCCTACTGAATAAGCATCATGGCGATCCTGATATGCCTGACGCCGTTTTCCCCAATAATTGGTTCTGTACCCGCCATAACGGCAACATTGATCTCTTCCCCATGAAAACATCCAATAGGCGTGCCGAAGTGCGTCCAGAGGCGCTGAAAAAGCTTTTAAGCCATAACGGGTATCAGATTACTGACGTCAATGATTACCGAGATAGTAAGGGAGCATTTTTGGAAGGTACTGGCGCTATGATTTTTGATCACAGACATACAAAGGCTTATGCAGCATTATCAGAGCGCTGTGACTCTCATTTGCTCGCCGAATATAACAAACAACGAGGTTACGACACCGTCAGCTTTAACAGTTCAAGCACCCAGGACAAGGCTTTTTACCATACCAATGTCATGATGAGCGTTGGTGAGCAGTTCGCCGTGATATGCCTTGAGTCAATAAAAGACCAACAACAAAGGGCAGCTGTCGAAACTAGCCTTAAACAAGATCAAAAACACATCATCGAGATTAGCTTAGAGCAGGCTGAGAAACATTTCTGCGCCAACTTAATTCAGCTCAGGAACTTAAAGAATGAGCCTCTCATTGTACTTTCAGAGTCCGCCTACCATGGCTTTAGCAAAGAACAGAGGCAGAAGCTGGAGGCACACGGCAAGCTGGTTCCTTGCGACATCCACACCATAGAAACCATTGGAGGCGGCAGCGCTCGTTGCATGATTGCAGAAAACTTCTTACCCAAGCAATAATTTCCTTCAAGTACAAAAAAGCGGCCCAAGAGCCGCTTTTTTTGTATGATGGTTATCTCGTGCTAACCGGCAACGACCATACGCATCATTTCTGCAGTTAAGTAAGCACCGAAAGTACCAACTGCGTAACCTAGAATCGCTAGCAATACGCCAACTGGTGCTAAAGACGGGTGGAATGCTGCCGCGACAACAGGCGCTGACGCTGCACCACCAACGTTAGCCTTACTACCAACAGCGATGAAGAACGCTGGGGCTTTAATCGCCTTAGCCACAATGAATAGTAGAATAATGTGAATCATCATCCATACCGCACCGACGAAGAATAACTGCCAGTTATGATAAATTTCGCCAAGGTTCATCTTCATACCGATGCTAGCCACCAAGACATAGATAAAGACAGAACCAATCTTCGAAGCACCGGCATGCTCATATTCGCGTGTACGGGTAAATGACAAACCAATTCCTGCGAAAGTCGCCGTCAAAATCAACCACAAGAAGTGGCTATCAAGGCTGTATTCTTTTGCCCAATCAAACTGGCCAAAGAAAGGTCCTAACCAGCTGCCCATTAAGTGACCAAGGCCGACCACAGCGAAAGCTATGCCGAGAATAATCATGTAGTCATTTAGATAAGAGACACGCTCGTTTTCACGAGTGTATTTTTCAACCGTACGCTTAAGATCTTCAATTTTTGAGTTGTCCGCGCCGAGCATTTTGTCCATGCCGTCAGACTTTTTCGCCATGATAAGTAGGCCGATCATCCAGATCTCAGCGACCAGAACGTCTACAGCGATCATGGTGCCAAATAAACTCTCTTCGACGTTGTACAGCTCTTTCATCGCGGCCTGATTTGCACCACCGCCAATCCAGCTACCAGCGACCGTGGACATGCCTTTCCAAACGTCGCCCGCTACCCACTCAGGGCTGATCACGTGGAATAACCAGATCGCTAAGGGGCCACCGATGATGATACCGACGGTCGCCGTAAAGAACATCGCCAAAGCACGCCAACCTAAACCAAAAATCTTTTTAAGATCAATGCTTAAGGTTAACAAGAACAAACTCGCAGGAAGTAAATAGCGTGACGCGATATGATAGATGTTGTCACCAGCATCAGCAGTGAAAAAACCTAAAGAGTTCAACGCTCCAGGAACAAAGTAACATAACAATAGCGCTGGAATGTGTTTATAGAATTTGTGCCAAAAGCCGTGCTGACGGCTTGATGTATAAAATATCAGTCCCAATACCGCCATAATGACGCCAAAGGCGACGGCATCAGACTGAATCAGTGCTACTTTCTCAGTAGTTTCGGATACTGCCATGAGTCAATCCCCAAAAGTTGCAAGCTAATTAAAGTGGTTAATCTTATGAAATTAGGTGGATTTTACGCAAGAAATAATTCACTTCCCACGCGGGTCCTACCAATAAAAACAATAAATCTTTGAAAAATGACGGCTTTTTACCTTCGATGTGATGGCCAATAAACTGACCAATCCACGCGATGATAAAGACTACCAGCGCAATCTGCCATAAAGCGAAAGGCGCAACCTGTTCTAACCAAGCGGTGAAGAATAACATCCCCACACTGACTAGCAGCATAGTCGCGAAAATCGCAACACCAAAGATGATATAGAACAGCTGAGCGACCACAACAAAAAGTGTTGCCCAGTTTACCCAAGGGTGAACCTGAAGCGCTTCAGGCACAGGTATCGACCACAAAAAAGCAATCACCGTCCACATAATGGCTGGCACGCAAATCCAATGAAGTCGTTTATTCTTAGGATTCCTGTGGCTTTCGCTATACTCCGCAATCCACTCCTGACCGCTTTTCATGGCACCCTCATGATTCAAAAGAAAATAATCATATCATATAAGAATGTAAAATTAGTGCTAAATCAAAAGCTTTACACTCCCCTCTTCCCAGTAGCTGTGGTATTAATAAATAGTTTTGCCCTATCGGCACAAACACAATAATTATTGAAACTAATACAGGGGATCGATTTATGGGTATGATGAGTGAGTTTAAAAAGTTTGCAATGAAGGGCAATGTGGTCGATATGGCCGTCGGTATCGTCATCGGTGCGGCCTTCGGTAAAATCGTCAGCTCCTTCGTCAATGACGTTTTAATGCCGCCTATCGGTATGTTAATTGGTGGCGTAGACTTTTCCGATTTGGCTGTGACTCTAAAAGAAGCTGTTGGCGAAGAAGCTGCGGTAACCATCAATTATGGTAGCTTCATACAAACAGCGCTCGACTTTATTATCATTGCGTTTGCCATATTCATGGTTGTTAAAGGTATGAACCGTCTTAAAAAGAAAGAAGAAGAAAAGCCAGCAGAGCCTCCAAAGCCATCCAATGAAGAGGTGTTATTAGCCGAAATTCGCGATTTATTGAAAAAAGACTAACAGTCGATATACACTGACAAGCCCGCCTAGCGCGGGCTTTTTATTAACCTTACGAATATTAACCCATGACTAACTCAGAACAACAGCTTCTCGAAGAGAAAAACTATCTCTGGGAACACTTTAAGTTCAATGCAGAGCAACGCCTTAAGGCTTTTAACTTCTTTGTCACCCTATCCATGTTTGCTAATGGCGGTGCCTTCGCCGCTTTTGAAAAAAATGTCCATCCACTCGTTCTACTCCTAATCGGTGGGCTAATCTGTATTCTGGCGCTCTGCTTCGCGGTACTGGATATGCGTAGCCAAGCCTTGCTGCGATTAACAGTCCCAGGGCTGATTCAGTGTGAGGAGAAGTTTTCGGAAACCTCAAGGCTCTTTGCGCTAGACGAAGCTAATCTTAGCCGATACCTGCGTTATACCTTTATTTTCAGGGCATTATTCGCACTACAGGGGTTGTTTGGGTTGGCGATTATCGGGTATTCCATCCATCAAATCATTAATTAACCTCGCGCTTCCCTTGCAACCCACCGGTGTGTATAACCAGGACCCTACTGTCGCGAGGTAGCTTGCCCTGTTGTAGCCAATGTTCTACCGCTAGAAAAACCTTACCGTTGTAGACTGCATCTAACTCAAAGGCGTTTTCATGCTCAATAGATTCAATCAAATGGTTTAACTCTGCTGTCGACTTTGCAAAGCCACCACAATGATGCTCTGTATCAATAGTCCAGTTATCGACTTTCTGTGTCAAAGATGCTTGTAGCTGCTCTTGTAAATATTCCGCGCCCGAGAATGCTGCCACCCCAACAACCTGACTCTTCGGAAATGCTTTAGCTAAACCACAAAGCGTCGCACCAGACCCGCAGCCCACGAACACATAATCATAAGACTCATCCACTTCCTGTCCGATCTCTTCGACGCCGCGCATCGCCAACTGACTAAATCCACCTTCGCCTATCCAGTAGCTTTTGGGAAATCTTTGCTGGAAAGCAGTCCAATCTCGGTGTTCGCGCAGCTCTGCGTATTCTTTACGAGTGACAAAACTCAGCGTCATTCCCCAACGCTTGCAATCTATTAGGGTTGGGGTTAACGGTTGATCCGAATGTGCTCGTACAAAGCCCTGAGTGGGTATCGCAAGCTGATGGCCAGCGTAAGCAAGTGCATGTAGATGATTCGACCAATTACCACCCATGGAAATCACGCTCTGACACTGCTTTTGCTCTGCGTCCTCAAGCAAATATTTCAACTTACGCCATTTGTTTCCCGAGATTACAGGGTGCAGTAAATCGTCACGCTTAATATCAACGCGGATAGACTCTTGTTCGGCTAGCGACCACTTGACGACTTGAGTGGGCGAGTGATTCAGCTCAATCATTGGCTTCTCTTGACTAAGAATACACGTATTGTAGCTGAGGCTGGTTCAAATATAAAAAAACCGGCTAACCTTTTCAGGTAGCCGGCAAAATGCTTCTAAGAGGTAGAAATTTAGACTTATTTAGAAAGCTTGTTCAATTGCATCTCTGCAACTTTAGCTGGTAGTGGAATGTAGCCGTCTTTTACAACAACTTCTTGACCCACTTTAGATAGAACCATTTTCAAGAACTCAAGCTCGATTGGAGATAGAGGCTTGTTAGGGTGCTTGTTAACGTAAACAAACAATTGACGACCTAGTGGGTAGTCACCAGAGATAGCATTCTCAGGAGTCGCTTCAACATAGTTAGTGTCGTTTTTCTTTGTTAATGGTACAGCACGAACGCCTGACGTTTTGTAACCGATACCTGAGTAGCCGATACCATTTTTAGACAAGCTCACTGACTGAACAACAGAAGCAGAACCTGGTTGCTCGTTTACAGAGTTTTTGAAGTCACCTTTACACAATGCTTTCTTCTTGAAGTAACCGTAAGTACCAGATACTGAGTTACGACCATACAACTGAACATCACCTAAACCATCAACACCCATGTCGCTCCAGTCAGAAATATCGCTGTCGCCGCCACATTTACGAGTCGATGAGAAAATTGAGTCAACTTGTGAAATCGTCAAACCCTCGATAGGGTTATCTTTGTGCACGTATACTGCTAAAGCGTCGATAGCAACAGCGATTGGCGTTGGCTTGTAACCGTGTTTCTTTTCGAATGCTTCAAGCTCTTTATCCTTCATCATGCGGCTCATTGGACCGAAGTTTGAAGTACCTTCAGTTAATGCTGGTGGCGCAGTAGAAGAACCCGCAGCTTGGATTTGAATGTTAACGTTTGGGTATTGGCGTTTAAATTCTTCAGCCCAAAGCGTCATCAGGTTAGCTAGAGTATCGGAACCTACGCTAGAAAGATTACCAGAAATACCGCTTGTTTTTTTATAAGTTGGTAAGTTTTGATCAACTTTCGCTTCAGCGAACGCGCCTAGCGAGAATGTTGAAACTGCTGCCGCTAGGGCAACTTTTTTGAACAAATTCATTAGAATTCTCCAAGTGAGTATGATTAACAGACGCTGTCATTATGGTGCTAGAATGTTAAAGCCTTGTGACTGCAATATGACGCTTTTATGACAAGTCGTTTTTGCTTTAAGAGAATAGCTGAAATGATTTAAGTATCGAATTAAAGGTATAAATATCAAACACTTAAATTCTTGAGGTTATGTCTACCCAGAATGTTCTACAGTGTCATAAAAGACAAGAAACAACGTCTATGACAGGCCAAGCTACTTAGCAAGCTCAAGTTGTAATCAAGCAAATTATGACGATTTGGGGAAGCAACAACTGAACTCACTACCTTTCCCTACCGTGCTATCAACATCCAGATAGCCGTCATGCATTTCTAGTACATGCTTGACGATAGCGAGGCCTAACCCCGTACCACCTTGCGAACGGTTACGACCAGAATCAACCCGATAGAAGCGCTCCGTCAGTCGCGGAATATGTTCCTGCTCGATGCCTGGACCGTTATCTTTTACAGTCATCACAAGATGCTCATCGGTTTCCTTCCAGAAAATATCAATACGCCCCTCTTTTTGCGTATATCGAACAGCATTAAACACCAAGTTAGAAAAAGCACTGCGTAACTGCTTTTCAGAACCGGTAAGAGTCGCATTGCTGTGAGAGTGGAACAAAATGGTTTGTTCTTTCTCACCACTCAGCACCCTCGCCTCAGCACAAATACTGTCTAACATGATATTGATATCAATCAGTTGTGGCTTACCGCCTATCGAAGGTTCTTTAGCATCAAGCCTAGACAATAACAACAGGTCATCGACCAAGTGTCCCATATTTAAGGCTTGTTGACGCATCATCTGTAACGGCTTCTCAACCTTTGACAGCTCAGGGTACATGTCTGGGTCCAGCATTTCTAAGTAACCATTGATTACGGTCAATGGCGTACGAAGTTCATGCGAGACGTTAGCGACGAAATCTTGCCGCACTCGCTCTAGACGATAACGCTCGGTCACATCACGAATCATCACCAAACGCTGATCATTGTTGTAAGGCGTGATATGAATATTCAGAATTAAACTTTCATCTGCGGGTGAATGTATTGTAAGTGGCTTTTCATAATCACGCGCTTGCTCATATTCAATAAAACTGGGATGACGTAACAGGTTAAACAAACGCTGACCAATATCGGTACTGGCTTTTAGGCCTAGGAGTTTTTCTGAAGCTTTGTTGAACCAGCGGATCTCACCTTGATTACTAATAATCAAAGCTCCTTCACGAAGTGCAGAAGTGGACGCTCTAAACTCAGAAATAATGCCTTTGAGCTTTTTTAGTTCTTTGCGATTTTTTCGCTGCAGCACATAAAGGTGATTGAAAATCTCGCCCCAAATCCCTGGAGCAGACGGTGGATATAAAGAGCGAGACTTGACTAACCATTTGTACAACCTTGAAAGCTGAACTAAATTCCAAACCAAATAGGCAAAAATAATCACCGCGATACATGCAGCGGCTCGATCGAATAATGATCCAATCAAGCCCATAACCACGATAATAAAGGCTAGTGTCCAAAATTCTGCCTGCCAAAAACGGTTAGTCCACATGGGCAAATGCCTTATTTACTTGAAAATCGGTAACCAGAACCTCGAACTGTTTGGACATAGTTTTCGACTTGGTATTCAGCTAGCGCCTTACGCAAACGTCGAATATGAACATCCACTGTTCTCTCTTCTACCACCACTTGCTGTCCCCAAACGGAATCTAGCAACTGGCCACGTGAAAATACGCGCTCTGGGTTACTCATAAAGAAATGCAGTATTTTATACTCTGTTGGTCCCAGATGAACCTCTGAACCATTGATCAGTACGCGATGACTTGCGGTATCAATTTGAATTGAGCCATGAGACAGCTGCTCACTTGCCTGTGTAGCTAGACCACTACGACGTAATACTGCTTGTACACGAGCAAGGAGTTCACGTGGCGAAAACGGCTTAACGACGTAATCATCTGCTCCAACTTCTAGCCCTTGAACTCTATCATCTTCTTCGCCACGAGCGGTTAGCATAATGACAGGAACCGACTGCATATCTGGATCTTTTTTCAACTTCTTCGTCAACTCAATACCAGACGCTCCTGGCAACATCCAGTCAACGAGAAACAAATCAGGTTTATACCCTTCTTTAATCAACCCAAATACGCGCTCAGCTGTCGCAGCCTGCTCAACCTCATAACCCGCTTGCGACATACAAAACGCTAGCATTTCGCGAATATCGCGTTCATCTTCTAAGATGAGAATATTGGCACTCATTAATTTAATAGACTCCTTTTTACACGGATAATAGCTTTAGTTCCTCGCCATTACCAGCGACTACCGTTTTTTTACCAGCCTATGTATTTCATCCCAAGTCAAATGCCTAACATCTTGACCTTGAACCAAATACACAATGTACTCACATATATTGTGAGCATGATCACCAATACGCTCCAATGCACGTGCCGCCCACAAGAAATCTAAAACCTGTGAAATGCTACGTGGTTCTTCCATCATATAAGTCATGAGCTGACGCGAAATGGCATCATACTCATCGTCCGCTTTTTTATCTTTTTTAGCGACCTTTACAGCTGACTCTGTATCCATTCGAGCGAATGAATCCAGCGCTTCGTGTAGCATAGTTTTAACTAGGCTACCTAAATGCTGCAAGGCACCATAATGTAACTTACCATTAAGCGGTGATTTTTCTTTAGTCTCTGCAATATCAACCGCCATGCGTGCAATTTTTTCTGCTTCATCACCAATGCGCTCTAAATCCGTAATCGTTTTTAGAACGGTCGAAACCAAGCGCAAATCGCTAGCCGCTGGTTGGCGTTTCGCTAAAATTTTTACGCAGGCTT
Organism: Kangiella taiwanensis; assembly: GCF_020005165.1. GTDB lineage: Bacteria > Pseudomonadota > Gammaproteobacteria > Enterobacterales > Kangiellaceae > Kangiella > Kangiella taiwanensis. Next base: position 831,081 of record NZ_JAHCLT010000001.1, on the reverse strand, counting down.
CATCAATATTAATTTCAAAGTCATTAACTTTGTCATCGTTATCGATCACTTCATTGGCTAAATCAACGTCATGTTGATTTAAAGCTTCTAATGCTTTAGTCAGTTGCTCTTCAACCAAGCCACCCATCGCCAAAACTTCTTCACGAATATTTTCCAAGTCTTGGTTAAACTGCTTAGAAATATGTTGCCCTAAGTTTTCAGTATCCATCATTCGTTACCTCAAGTTTAAATAGATTAACCGTATCGACCAGTAATATAGTCTTCGGTTTTCTTCTGCGATGGGTTAGTAAAAATCGTATCCGTTTGATCAAACTCTACCATATCACCCATGTACATGAATGCTGTGTAATCAGAAACACGTGCCGCTTGTTGCATGTTATGCGTTACGATGACGATCGTATAATCATTTTTTAATTCATGAATTAACTCTTCAATCTTCAATGTTGAGATTGGATCAAGTGCCGACGCTGGCTCATCCAGTAACAAAACTTCTGGTTGTACCGCGATAGCACGAGCAATACATAAACGCTGCTGCTGACCACCCGACATACCCAATGCATTTTCGTGTAAACGGTCTTTCACCTCGTCCCACAATGCCGCACCTTTTAGCGCCCACTCAACCACTTCATCTAACACGCGGCGCTTATTAATTCCTTGCAAACGCAAACCGTAAGCAATGTTCTCATAAATCGACTTTGGGAATGGGTTTGGTTTTTGGAAAACCATACCCACATTACGGCGTAATTCTGCAACATCCACCCCAGGACGATTAATATTATTGCCATGAATATTGATATCACCAGCGACTCTAGCAATATCCACTAAATCATTCATTCGGTTAAAACAACGCAATAATGTTGACTTACCACAACCTGAAGGACCGATAAATGCAGTCACCTTTTTCTCAGGTATTTTCATGTCAATATCATAAAGCGCTTGCTTCTGACCATAGAACAAATTGAGTTTTTCAACCTCTATAGCAATCTTTTCATCTGCTAGGTGCTGTTCGATTGTCTTTTCTTCCAATACTTGTGTCATTTCAATTACCTCGATGGAATTCTTTACTGCTCAAGCGACTTATATTTTTCGCGCAGGTTATTACGGATTTTGATTGCCGCAATATTCAATAGGATAATGATCAATACCAACAATAATGCTGTGGCATAAACCAACGGGCGTGCCGCTTCAACGTTCGGGCTCTGGAAGCCTACATCATAAATGTGGAAGCCAAGGTGCATAAACTTACGCTCTAGGTGCAAGAATGGTGCATTACCATCCAGCGGCAATGTCGGCGCCAGTTTGACCACGCCCACCAGCATCAACGGAGCGACCTCACCCGCAGCTCGTGCTACCGCAAGAATCAAACCCGTCATCATCGCTGGGCTAGCCATAGGCAATACCGTTTTACGCAAAGTTTCAAACTTGGTCGCACCTAACGCTAAACTCCCTTCGCGAATCGACTTAGGAATTCGAGCTAAACCTTCTTCGGTTGACACGATAACAACTGGTAGGGTTAATAGCGCCAGCGTCAAAGATGCCCAAATCAATCCTGGTGTACCAAACATGGGGGAAGGACTAACTTCTGGGTAGAACAGCTCATCAATCGACCCGCCTAAGAAGTAAACGAAGAAACCTAAACCAAACACACCGTATACAATCGACGGCACACCCGCCAAGTTATTGACCGCGATACGAATAGTGCGCGTTAAAGGTCCTTGCTTCGCGTATTCACGCATATAAACTGCAGCTACAACACCTAGCGGAGTCACCACAACCGACATCAACAGTACCATCAATACCGTACCGAAAATCGCCGGAAAAACACCACCCTCGGTATTGGCTTCTCGTGGCTCATCAAAAATAAACTCGCCAATTTTAGAGAAGTAGTGACCGAGCTTTGACCAAAAACCCATTTGGTTTGGTTGGAACGCTCGAACAATATTACCCGCGGTTAAAGTGATTTTTTCACCACCGATCAACGTAAACTCAGCAGTGTCTCGCTTAATGTCGGTATACAGAATTTGCAGCTGCTCTTGATAACTCAGAAATTCCTCTTGCAACTCAGCCCTACGTTTATCAAGTTCTGCTTGGGCTTCGTCCGTCAGCTCACCATCTAACTCCAATACACGCTGTTCTAAGCGAAGCTGCTCCATCGCATAGTTAATGGCACCGATATCACCTGTTTCAATATCACGAATTTCGCCATGAATGTCTAAAGCTCGCTCAATAATATCCTGCAAAGCCTGAGGGTCTTCTCTATAAATAGTGCCGTCTTTTGTCACTGACGATAAGAAACCATACAGATTGCCCCATTCACGACGCTCAACAACAATCACATCGTCATTAACCTTGGTATCTTCGATGTTTTTAACATCTAGCCACTTAAAGTCTAGGCCATAAACATCACGATTACCCGTCTTAATCAGGTACTGTTGTCGCTCAACACCATTTTGAATGTCATCTTCGGTGTTATGGATTTCACCCATCACTTGGATGACTTCCTCACCTTGTACAACATCAAAGGTTTTTACCTCAGCTGGCCAGAAGTGACTCAAGCCACGAACAGCGATTAATAGCAACAAGCCCACTACCATGATGATAGAGATACTGATGGCTCCAGCGTTTAACCAAACCCAGTGTTGTCCACTGTTAAAGAATTTTTTACTCATCGTCCATTCCTCCTACAGTGAACCGTATTTATTACGTAAACGTTGGCGAACCACTTCCGCAATCGTGTTGAATGCGAAGGTGAATAAGAACAATACAAATGCTGCTAAGAACAGCACGCGATAGTGTGAACTTCCCACCTCAGACTCAGGCATCTCAACTGCAATGTTAGCGGACAGCGTACGCATACCTTCGAAGATGTTCATATCCATCACTGGCGTATTACCTGTCGCCATCAGTACGATCATGGTTTCACCCACTGCACGACCTAGACCAATCATCAGCGCCGAGAAAATACCTGGGCTCGCTGTTGGCAATACGACGCGCGTTAATGTTTGCCACTGACTTGCCCCTAACGCTAACGAACCGTTTGTTAAGTGCTTCGGCACACTAAAGATAGCGTCTTCAGTGATAGAGAAAATCGTTGGAATCACAGCAAAGCCCATCGCTAAGCCCACAACCAGAGAGTTACGTTGGTCATAGTTCATGCCATGGTCATCTAACCAACGCGGCATGTCACCGTTAAATAACCAAGCTTCTACTGGCTCACCAACCCAGAACGCAAAAACAGTGCCAAGAACTATCACTGGCAATAATAGCGCCGCTTGCCAGCCATCAGGGACCTTATGCTTTATAACATCAGGAGCTTTATTCCAAGCTAAACCAAAAAGTACCGTAAAGACAGGTAACAAAATAATGGTAAGTAAGAACCCGACTAACGTTTCCTCGATAATAGGAGCTAACCATAAACCAGCTAAGAAACCCAAAATAACCGTTGGCAGGGCTTCCATAATCTCAACCGTAGGCTTGACCATGGAACGCATCTTAGGTGCCATAAAATAGGCGGTGAAGATAGCACCGAAAATAGCCAGCGGTACCGCGAATAACATAGCGTAGAAAGCTGCCTTTAAGGTACCAAAACTTAATGGCACAAGAGAGAACTTAGGCTCATAGTCATTGGTTGACGCTGACGATTGCCAAGTGAAGGTTGGTTCCTTATACCCTTCATAGAAGACTTCATTCCACAGCGATGACCATGAAATCTCAGGGTGCTCATTTTCAACAAAGAAAGTGCTCGCTTGATTGTTCTCACCTACAACCAGTAGCTTATTACTTCTAGAGTTAATCGCTAGCGCTTGTACTGGCTGGCCAAAACTAAAATCCTCTAGAAGGCGCTCTGACGTTGTGTAGAACACACCGACCTGGCCTTTGCTATCACTGGCGATAAAACCTTTGCGACGAACTTCTGGAACAATGTGTGTAATGTCGCTATCGGCCAACTTAAAGTCACGGATTTTAGTCAGCGTACTTTCGTCACCGTCTTGTTGCACCTGAAACCATTGGCTGACGACACCGCTGGAGTCTCCGATCATTAACGATACTTGTCCTAATAGAAAGTTCGCCTGAGTTACCTCAACACCGCTTTCTGTTAGTTGCTTGGTTTCTTGTAAAGCCCACTCGCCGCTTTCGAAACGGTAAGCGCTCATTTGGCCTTGTTTGCCAATGGCATACAACCAGTCGGGACCTTGAGTCGCCAAGAGATACTTTGGCTCAAAGCCAAGTTGAATCATTCCGCTATTCGCTTCATCAAGCTCTAAACCTTCGCCAAGGAATGACTGCTCAACATAATACTGCTTAGTAATAACTTGATTATTTTCTGTCAGCCCCGCCAACAATAAGCCATCTTCCCATAGCTTACCGTTTAGAAGCGTTACTTCAGACTGAGCAAAAGACAGGGCATCTTCACCAAACGGGTATAACACTTGAGGTGTTAACTTACGCTTGTTGTTAGGGTAGCTAATGGCATAATCATGTTGAAACAACTGAATACTGCCATCCGCGTAGGCGACCGCCATCATGCCTTTCAGATCAAGTTGTGCGATTGCGGTAGTATTTTGCTGCTGGGGTAACTCAAAAGCGGCAATTTCATCGTTATTGTCGATATCCGTAAACCGCAATTCTCCACTGGGCCCTACTCCAAAAGCAATTTCACCATATTCTTCGACTTCCAAGTGTAATAATTGCTGCTGTGACCAAGAGTAATCCTTCTCTAACTCCACAGAAGCAGGCTTAAATATCGGCAAAACCACCCATAATAGGTAAAAACAGATAAGAACAACGGCAACAATCACTGACATACCGCCAAAAGCGATACCATAACGAGCCAGCAGGTCGTTTATCTTGCGCCTTTTATGCTTACCACTTTGCGTTTGCTGGTCTAACAGCTTACGCGTGGTGTCTTTTATCGAGGTACTCATGGCAAACCAATTCTAGAATCATGCGCAGATTATAAGAAAGGAATGTGACACTATTGTTAAACCTTAGTAATATTAGCCTAGAATTATGACAGCCATGCTATAAGCTATTGATGATTCATAATATAGGATAAAGTTTCTGTAATATTACCTGTTTCACAAACCCTTAGCGTTTCTGTCATGTAACTGTCATAAATTAACCGTAGAATTCACACCGTCTTTTAATAAAACCCTCTTTTTTTGGAGATGACAATGAAATTAAAATTATTAGCAGTAGCAGTAGCAGCTGTAATCTCTACTCCAGCTTTCGCAGAAAGCGAAGTAAAGGCTAAAGCTGGCGGCGGCGCAAAATTCAAGACTGACGACGTAAGCATTAAAGTTGGCGGTCGTTTAATGTATGACATCGACTGGTTCGATGATGAAGCATTTACAGGCAACACAGGTTCTGGCTCTGACTCAGAACTACGTCGTGCGCGTATCTACGTGAGCGGTGAGTTCGGCAACTGGGAAGCAAAAGTACAGGGCGACTTTAAAGATGATGGCGACACAGCTTTAAGCGACGCTTACATCCAATACAACGGTTGGGATGACCTTGAGCTAGTTCTTGGTAAGCACAAAGAGCCTTTTGGCCTTGAAGAGCAAACGTCTTCTAAAGACATCACTGCTATCGAGCGCACAATGATCACTAACGCATTGGCTCCAGGCAAAAACTACGGTGCGTCGTTAGGTTCATTCAGCGATGAGTTCACTTGGATGGTTGGCTTGTATGACCACGGTGACGAAGGTGGCAACATTGCTACTGGCGTTACAGGCCGTATGACGTTCGCTCCAGTAGTGACAAAAAACCAAGTATTACACTTCGGTGCAGGTTTCCGCCAAAGCCGTTTAGCAGGTAACGAATATGGTGATGCTGACCAGCGTCTAGAAATCCACACTGCTGACGAAAAAGTAGGTTCAAGTAGTATCGTTGGTGAAAGCATTACAGCTTACAACTTCGAAGTTGCTTATGCTGCTGGTCCTTTCCACGCACAAGCTGAATTCTTCGACGCAGAAGTAGACGGCGGTTTCAACGCTGATACTGACATCTCAGGTTACTACGCACAATTCGGTTACGTATTAACTGGTGAGTCTCGTCCATACAGCAAAGGTAAATTCAAGCGCGTATCACCTAAAGGCGAAAACGGTGCTTGGGAAATGTTTGGTCGTTTCAGCCAATACGAGCCAGGTTCAGACGAAGCTGACGCTGTGACACTAGGCTTAAACTACTACGCAAGCAAAGCTGTACGTGTTGGCGTTAACTACGTGATGGGTGACATGACTGAAGGTGGCGTTAATAAAGACGGCAACGCTATCGCAGTACGTTTCCAATACGTATTCTAAAATTCTTTAGTTCTTAGATATCAAAGGGCGCTTTCAAGCGCCCTTTTTTATTGCCTACTCTAAAATCATGGGACCATACAATGTGACTCAAAAACATTTTCTTGCGGAAAGCCTGAGTTTAAAATCAGAACGTATAAGGTACTAGTCCTCAGTTACGAAGGAAGCCCAATCGGGTTGAACCCAATAAACCCGTTACTTGCAAGATCACCATAATTCTCTATCATTAAGGAATCTCTACTAAGGAATTCAATATGTTAGATTCTTTCGACTTCAACTTAGCTGATGTATTGTGGCCCGTCGCCGTTCTTGCGATAGGTTTTTTTCTCTATCAAGCGCTACAAAAAGCATTCGACTTAAGCAATAAGAAAAAAAGTAGCCTGATGCTGCAAAAGCAGATCACCAACATCGTCTTTATCCTATTGCTGATCATTATCTTTGTTATCGCCCTGCCGATAAAAGACAGCATAAAAAACCAGATTATCTCGTTGATCGGGATCGTGCTATCAGCTTCTATCGCTCTGAGTTCGGCAACGTTCTTGGGCAATATCATGGCGGGGATCTGGTTACGCTCGGTGCGTAACTTCCGCATGGGAGACTTTATCGAAGTCAAAGATATGTTTGGACGAGTTTCAGGTCGCGGCTTACTTCACACCGAGTTACAAAGCATTGATCGTGACTTGATTACTTTGCCCAATCTCTTTCTAGCGACAAACCCTGTGACCGTGATGCACAGTGATGGCACCATTATTTCGACACAGCTCTCCTTGGGTTATGACGTTGATCATACCGTGATAGAACCGCTCCTGCTCAAAGCTGCTGAAGCAGCCGAACTGGATAAACCGTTTGTCTATATTGACAGTCTTGGCGATTACTCCATCGTCTACAAGGTGCATGGCTTAGCGAAAGATCTCAAAACCACTCTCTCAGCTCGCTCCACACTCAACAAGTGTGTCCTCGATGCTTTACACAAGGCCGACATCGAAATAGTGTCTCCTACCTTCATGAATCAGCGCCAAGTCAACGAGCAAGTGTTTATTCCGAAACAACGCAAACAGCAAGCGAAAAAAGAAAGCGACAGTCCTGAAGACGTGATCTTCGATAAAGCGGACAAAGCCAGTAAGCTTGATGAGATGACCCAACAACACGAGGATTTGTTGGAGCGCATGGAACAAGCCAAAGAAGCCATAAAAAATGCTGAAAATAAAGAGGTCGAGCAAGAACTCAAAGAAAGCTATGAGAAGCTTAAGACCCGAGAGAAACAGATGTCAGAGTTCCTCGAAAGTAAGTCAGAGGAAATCAGCCGTGAAGGTAAAGAAGGCTCCTCGGACAAGCCTCAGGAGTAAACGTTCTGACAACCGATAATAAAAAAGCGGCTAAAAAGCCGCTTTTTTATTATCGAGAATTAGAAGTTCTTGTTATTCGTCACTTGCCATAAATAAACGTAGGATATACAAGAAAAGCATTGCGATACTGGCAAACAACTCAATCGATGCACCAACATACTTATCTTCTGGGTAATGGTGAATAATGTTTGACGTATCGTACAAAATCGCAGCACCAGAAATGCCAATCATAGCAACGCTAAACCAGGTACCTAGCTGGAAGCCAAATATCATACCGCCTACGATTGCTAATGCAGCCAGACCAAAGCCCCACATGACAATACCACGTAAGAAAGAAAAGTCTTTGCGCGTAATAAAAGCAATTGCAGTTAGGATGCCTGCACCAATTAACGTGATAGTCGCGGCACTTTGAATCACTCCAGGAGCTTTCATCGCAGCGACCAGCAGGATTGGCGAGAAGAACACCGCATAAAGCAATGTGAATATCGCCAAGTTCATATACTGGACTGCTTTTGATTCTGCAGTATGGGCGAAACGACTTGCGAACCAACCAATACCAATGAATAAGGCAAACATAAGTAAGTTACCGCCCATACCCATCGAGCCAAAGAACGTAGCAATTTTAAGTGACGTACCAGACTGGAATAACCATACGCTTGCCAAAACGAATAAAAAGATCGCAGCCAACAAATGGTTATAGGTCTTCGTAATAAATTTAGCACGATCGCCTAACCCTGCTCGGCTGACCGCTGATTCTTGTTGTTGAATATCTTGATAGCTCATTATGTTCTCCTTAATTCAAGCCCATCGTTATTATTTAATAGAGTAACTGTTCAATGTGACACTTGGCCGGTCATTAGAACGGAATGTCGTCGTCAAAGTCATCATCCATCGCTGGCGCAGGCTGAGGCTGCTGGTTTTGCTGCTGTGGGCGAGAATTGTTACCGAAAGAGGTATCACCACCGCCGCCACTACGGCCACCTAACATCTGCATTTGACCATTAATGTCGACCACCACCTCTGTAGTGTATTTGTCTTGACCTGATTGATCTTGCCACTTACGTGTTTGAAGCTTACCTTCGAAGTAAACTTGCGAGCCTTTGCGCAAATACTCACCTGCGATTTCAGCTAACTTGCCAAAAATCACAATGCGGTGCCACTCAGTTTTCTCTTGTTGCTGACCTGAATTCTTATCTTTCCATGTTTCAGAAGTTGCTAACGTAATGTTAGCAATCGCGCGCCCATCGGCGGTATAGCGAATTTCAGGATCTTTACCGAGATTACCAACTAAAATAACTTTATTAATGCCACGACTGGCCATGTAGTACTCCTATTTTGTCTATTCTGTCTTGTGTCTAGCCTTCAATTTGGCCTAGAGCCATCAAGTCCTTTTGATTAATACGTGATTTATCAACCTGTAAATATACCTTGCCCTCACCATCATTAGCAATGGCCTCGAGCACTCCCGGCATCTTTAATGCCGAAATTTGCGCCTTTTGCCCTGATTCTTTATCCGTATCGTCCAGTTGTATCACAATTTTCTGTATTTCCGGAAGCTTACCCAAGAAGGTTAAGGCGAGTCCAGCCAAAGCGGCTAAAGCGATATTCATGTACAAAATGCCTTCAAGCCCAAGTTTTGGTAATAAATAGCCCGTTAAGCTACCGCCAAGGAAAGCGCCTAAAAATTGACTGGTACTAAAAATACCCAGCGCTGTGCCTCGATATTGTGAGCCAAATAAGTTAGAAACCGTAGACGGCAGCTTGGCTTCCAGCAGATTAAACCCTGCAAAGAATAACGTTAAAACAACCAGCCAGAACGCTATGTGGGTAAACCCAGTGAATAAACTAACTAACGCCACAACAATCACGAAAAAGGCTAACTGCATGATTTGGCGGTGCATTTTCTTGCGCTCCGCGCCGAGCATCATAGGGACCATCAACGCAATCGATAAAATTAGTACGGTTAAATAGATCCACGAATGTTGTGCCAGCGCAAAACCGCTTTGCTCTAACTTATCCGGCACAATCATGAAAACGGCCACTAGTGACCAGTGAATCACGAACACAGCAAGCGCAAGAACAAAAATTCGCCCTTTCGCAGTGACGTGCTTCCAACGCTCTGCAAAGGTCAGATTTAAATGGACTTTACTGGCCTGATCGCCGCGCGGCACCACCGTCATTGCCACAATCAATGCAATAAAAGCCAATGCAGCAATAACGAAGAATAATCCTTGAAGCGACAACCACTCGCTTAAAATTGGTCCTAAAATCAATGAAATAGCGAAAGCTAAGCCAATACTGCCACCGATCATCGCCATCATTTTCGAGCGCTGTTCAGGGCGGCTTAAATCCGCCGCTAGCGCCATGACAGCACTGGCTATAGCGCCAGCGCCTTGTAATGCACGGCCAATAATTAAGCCCCAGATGGACTCTGAAAATCCTGCGACTAAGCTACCTGCGATAAACACCACTAAGCCACCATAAATCACAGGCTTGCGGCCAATCTTGTCGGACAAAAGACCTAGCGGAAGCTGTAAAACTGCTTGCGATAACCCATAAATACCCAGCGCTAGCCCCAAAAGTGGTAGCGTCGCGCCTTCTAGATCCTCGCCCAGAATACGAATCACAGGCAACAACATGAATAACCCTAACATGCGTAGGGCAAAGATACTGGCTAGGGAAACCGCTGATCGACGTTCTAATGAGGTTAGTGGTGAGGACTTCATAAATGATTCAGTTAATAATCTCTAAAAGGCTTTTCGCAAGGCCTCATTTCACGCTATAGTTAACGGTTTGTGATTCTCGCATTTTATGGCGTAAAGACCAAATTTATTTTCTCGACGCATAGTCCAATGTCAGCAAACGCTGACTTTTGTTTCACATTCAATCATTGATAATGTGCTCAACAAATAATGGCTTACCACGCCATGCGATTTCAACCGAATAAAGCAGTAGGAACTTGATGGATACGATAGACATCCGCGGTGCAAAAACCCACAACCTTAAAAATATTGACTTAGTCCTGCCACGCGACAAGCTGATTGTGATTACCGGCTTATCAGGCTCAGGTAAGTCCTCACTAGCCTTCGACACTTTGTATGCCGAAGGCCAGCGACGTTATGTGGAATCCTTATCGGCTTATGCTCGCCAATTCCTATCGTTGATGGAAAAGCCAGACGTCGAGCATATTGAAGGCCTATCACCCGCAATCTCTATTGAGCAAAAATCGACGTCGCATAACCCTCGTTCTACAGTCGGCACCATTACAGAAATCTACGATTACCTGCGCCTGCTGTTTGCACGAGTGGGCACACCGCACTGCCCAGAGCACCAATTACCGTTAGAGGCACAGACCATCAGCCAGATGGTTGATGCGGTACTGGAGCGTGAAGCCGGCTCGAAGCTCATGTTGTTGGCTCCCGTGGTGCAAAACCGCAAGGGTGAACATATTCAGTTGATGCAAGAGTTACAAGCTAAAGGCTTTGTACGCGCACGCATCGATGGCGAAGTGCATGAGTTGGCCAACCCACCAGAGTTAGAGTTGCGCAAAAAACACACGATTGAAGTCATCGTTGACCGCTTTAAGGTCAAACCCGACTTGCAGCAACGTCTAGCAGAATCTTTTGAGACGGCGCTTGAATTAGCAGATGGTATCGCCCGTGTTGCCGAGATGGATAACCCGGATGCTGAGGAAATGGTCTTTTCAGCAAAGTACGCCTGCCCGACATGTGGTCACTCAATCCAAGAACTTGAGCCACGTATTTTCTCGTTCAACAACCCAGCAGGCGCTTGCCCGACATGTGACGGTTTAGGCGTCGATCAATTCTTTGACCCAGACAAAATCATCACCAACGAAGATATTTCTCTGGCTGGCGGCGCGATTCGTGGTTGGGATCGTCGCAATGTTTACTACTTCCACATGCTCAAATCGCTGGCTAAGCACTATAAGTTTGATATCGAGGCGCCATGGAGCAGCCTTGATAAGAAAACCCAAAAAGTGATTTTGCATGGTAGCGGTACGACACAAATTAATTTCGAGTACACCAATGATCGCGGTGACAACTACCAGCGTAAGCATCGCTTCGAGGGCATCATCCCCAACATGCAGCGTCGCTACCATGAAACAGAATCCAGCGCAGTGCGTGAAGAGTTGCAAAAATACATGACTACGCAAAGCTGCTCAAGCTGTGACGGCACTCGCTTAAACGAAAACTCGCGCAATGTCTTTATTGAAGGCACCGCGCTTCCAGAGATTACTCGCTGGTCGATTGAAGACAGTCATAATTACTTTAATACGCTCGACCTTCCGGGGCAGCGTGGTGAAATTGCAGCAAAAGTCTTAAAAGAAATTTGCGATAGACTGGGTTTCTTGGTCAATGTCGGCCTCGATTACCTAACGCTAGAGCGTAGCGCGGACACGCTTTCAGGCGGTGAAGCCCAACGTATCCGCCTCGCCAGCCAAATTGGTGCGGGTCTAGTGGGCGTGATGTACATTCTGGATGAGCCGTCGATTGGCTTACATCAGCGGGATAATGATCGACTACTAAAAACACTGGTTCACCTACGCGATCTAGGTAACACCGTCATCGTAGTCGAGCATGACGAAGACGCCATTCGTGCCGCCGATTATGTAGTCGATATCGGCCCTGGAGCAGGTGTGCACGGCGGAGAAGTAGTCGCCGCAGGTCAGCTCAAAGACATCATCAAGAAAAAAGACTCACTGACAGCGAAATACCTAACCGGTGAGCTAAAAATTGAAGTGCCCAAAGAACGCACCAAAGCCGATAGCAAAAAATTTATCTCACTCAAAGGCGCCACTGGTAACAACTTAAACCAGGTCAGCCTCGACTTACCAGTCGGTCTTTTAACCTGTATCACAGGTGTTTCTGGCTCAGGTAAATCAACGTTGATTAACGATACGCTCTACCCTATCGTCGCTCGTAAAATCAACAAATCAAGCTTGCAACCCAAAGCTTACGACTCGATTGACGGCTTAGACAATATCGATAAAGTGGTCGACATTGACCAAAGCCCAATTGGCCGTACACCACGCTCTAACCCAGCGACTTATACTGGTATTTTCACCCCAATCCGTGAACTATTCTCTGGTACACAAGAGTCACGCGCTCGTGGTTACAAACCTGGCCGCTTTAGTTTCAACGTCAAAGGTGGACGCTGCGAAGCCTGCCAAGGCGATGGCGTGATCAAAGTCGAAATGCACTTCTTGCCGGATGTGTATGTGGCCTGTGATGTCTGTAAAGGCAAACGCTACAACCGCGAAACACTTGAAGTCTTATACAAGGGCAAAAACATTCATGAAGTGTTAGAGCTGACGGTTGAAGATGCACGTGAGTTCTTTGACGCAATCCCAGCCGTAGCGCGCAAATTGCAAACCCTAATGGACGTTGGTCTGTCGTATATCAAACTTGGACAAGCAGCGACCACACTCTCCGGTGGTGAAGCGCAACGTGTGAAGCTTTCTCGTGAATTATCGAAACGCGACACAGGCCAAACACTATACATCCTTGATGAACCAACTACAGGCCTGCACTTCCACGACGTCAATCAGCTACTAAAAGTCCTTCATCGCCTACGCGATCATGGCAATACCGTCGTCGTAATTGAACACAACCTCGACGTCATCAAAACAGCCGACTGGATTGTCGACCTCGGCCCCGAAGGTGGAAGCAAAGGTGGTCAAATCATCGCCACCGGAACTCCTGAAGACGTCGCCAAAGAAAAAGGCAGTTACACTGGGAAATATCTAAAGCCGATGCTATAAAGATAGTAAAAGTCAAGTTAGCTAGAGTACACAGAATACTCTAGCTAAACTGCACCAAAAGGAATCCGCGAGTGATTTATAGGAAGAGCAGAAGTAATCGTTATATGTTAATTGGAGGCATTGGCCTTCTAATTATAGCAGCCTTTTTGTCACTCTCCATAGTAAATGACTTCAACAAATCTTGGCAAAGTCTAAGCTGGGTTAAAGCAGAAGCCAAGGTAACAAAGAACGAAAGTGCCTCATCAAAATATAACTTCCGTTATCATTATATTTTTAAAGGAAACAACTATACCAATACAAAAATAAGCTATTTTCATAACTATAAAAAATTCTCAGGTCGTTGGGACAAAATACAGAGACAATTAAAAGAATCGTATCAATCTAACAACCCTATTACCGTTTTTGTTAATCCCGAACAACCTAGCGAATCAATGGTGGATGATTACTTTAGTTATCCACAAGCACTGGGACTAATACTGTTTTTGTTTGGCTTATTTCTTCTATCTATTTTAATGATTTTACACTGGTTAAGTCATTACTTAGAGAGTAGGCAAAGAGAAATTCTACAAGTAAAATTTCCACACGAGCCTTGGCTATGGCGAAAAGAATGGATGAAAGGTTCTATCACACCTCGGAATTCAAGTGACCTCAAACATCTCCTTGTAGGCTCTATACTGATAATGACGCTCTTTTCAGGATGCATGGGCTTTTTAGGAAAGAGGTTTTATGTGTATCCTGAAGTACTTTTCTGTGTTCTTATTGGACTAATATTACTCCCTATTATTGTCTTACTTCATCTAAGAAAACGAAAATATGGTTACTCTGAACTTCATCTAAAGCCACTCCCTTACTTTACCGGTCAGAAGAATCATGGACAGCTCTCAGTAAAAAATACAAAAGTAGAGTCAAAGCAGCTCACGGTAAAGCTCGCTTGTCGCCATTATCAGCTAGAACACTCAATCGGGAGAGCCACCGTTAAAATAAGAAGCTTGTGGAGTAAAGAAGCTAAAGTAAGCGTTTCTCGTCAAAACTCATTATCGCTGCTAGACTTTTGCTTTGATATACCTGCTGCGTTGCCAGATTCAGGAAATAACCTCTCTGATGATTGTATTCAGAGGATATTAGAAGTACATGCCGATGTACCTGGTCTAGACTTTAAACACAGGTATGAAATACCTGTGTTTAATTTTTCTCATAAACAAGAACTTATCAAATATCAAATTCCTAATAACTTCACTTAAAAGAAAAAAAAGCCCGCTAAATAAGCGGGCTTTTTATTCTAACCAAACAAATTACTTTGCGATGTTGGCATTAAGGCTCACACCTGCATAAAACCAGCTTGGTTTAATGACAATGTACCAAGTGCCAGACTGTGGATTGGTCATCACGCATTGTTCTTGGTTACCGTGTTTTTTTGAGCGGCACAATGGTTTATTGGTATTGCTGTTATATAAAAATAGATCAGCGTTGCCCCAACCACCATTCAATTTAACCTCCAAGTTGTTAACATCATCAGGTAGTTCGACAGAATAAACGCGAGGGAAGAATGGTAAGCCCCACAATCCATCTAAAGCCATAACCTCAGAGTGTGACTGCGCAGCTGCGAAGTTAAATTCTGCAATAATTGGATCATGATCCGAGGAGCGGTAAGCATCCGTTGAGTAGTAGTTTTGAATCTGTTCCGGTGTTTTGTACTCGACGTTATAGTCCAAAATACGTGGTTCGTCAGCATTGATATGCCACTCAGTCACATCTACCAGCTTGTTGGCTAAGTCACCTGTTGCTAATGCATGATCTAAGCTGCCTGACCAACCTTTGAATACGTAACTGTAGTCCGTTGGTTGCGTTAAATTAACATAACCATTTTGCTCTATCTCATGTACAGGATCTTCTTTAGCATAAGCATTCAAATCACCCAAGATCATGATATTTGAAGTCGAGACACCTGTCGGGTTAGTCGCTAACCAGCTCGCTAAATAAGTCGACGCTTCGGTGCGACGCTCGTTCCAACAGCCTTGGAAATCACCCTGATCGTCATTAGCACTACCATCGCTTGGGCAGCTCCCCTTTGATTTAAAGTGGTTAACCGCAACCGTGATTAACTCGCCCGACTCACTATGCTTAAAGGTTTGTACCAGTGGT
Organism: Kangiella taiwanensis; assembly: GCF_020005165.1. Taxonomy (GTDB): domain Bacteria; phylum Pseudomonadota; class Gammaproteobacteria; order Enterobacterales; family Kangiellaceae; genus Kangiella; species Kangiella taiwanensis. Next base: position 815,512 of record NZ_JAHCLT010000001.1, on the reverse strand, counting down.
TGGCGATTCTTGGCATCGAATGGATAAGCATTCGTGGTAACCGCAGTGCCTTCTTCTGTTACTGAACTTGAGCGATAAATAATACCTACAGCGATGGCGTCAGTACCCACTTGCGATGAGGCAGGTTGCGAGAAAGCGTACTGCTCATTCGCTGGAGCTAGCGAATTCAACCCATTAACCAAGTCTTGAATCGCGCTATCGCTACCAAAGCCATCATTTTCGACTTCCATGATACCGATGATATCCGCATCCATGGCGAGGATAGCGTTGATGATTTTATCGCGCTGACGCTGGAATTCCGTAAAGGTATCGGCACCGCGAGCAGTTGGGAAGCCACCTCCTTGACCATCACCGTTAAAATAATTTAAAACGTTGAAACTCGCGACACGAAGGTTGCCAGTGCCAGCGAGCTGTGGAGCCGTTGTTCTTGTATTAGTTGAACTAAAACTTGGCTGTTGCGTTGGTTGCAGTCGATAGACACCAAAGCCGTAATCAATGACCCCGACTAAGTTGCTGACCGTATCGCCTGTACGAACCGTATTATAAAACGATAAGTCGCCAGTCGGATAAATAACGGTTTCAGGATTCTGCGCCATACTGTAATCATCAAGCACTATGGTACTAAGCGCATTAGCATCCGCCAACTGTTGGGCATCATTGCCCGGACGATGTAATTGAGTTGGCTGGAACAAGCGATCAGTCGCTAATACTAATTCACCATAACGTCCCAGATTATAATTCTCCGTGACTTTTAACGATTGCTGAAACTCAACGAGCATACCTTCTTGAGATTCCAAATCGTTTTCTGATGTTAAAGGCAACTGAATTACCGTCGGAGCAGGAACTGGTGACGTGCCACAATTAATTAAGTCCGTAATGTTCGTCAGCTGGGTTTTGTCGTAATACTCATCAACGGTACCCGCGATACGGACGCGATCGCCAACCGATAAGTTATAAGTGTTTGAACCCAGCCATACCATTAAGCCTTCAGAAGTTGCAGAGTCAGTATCTTGTTCTGCCGCTGTTTCTTGTACGAAGTAGCTGTTCAGCTGTCCTGATGCTGAAAAATCCGCCGTTACAACCGCTTCGATTACCACACTCTGGCCATCGAGTGGACTGACTAAACCACTACCTTGGATTTCATGAATAAAGGTTTTGCTGTCGCCACAAGCACCGATTTCGCCAACAGGATCACTTCCACCAGCATATTGACCCAAGTCTGAAAAGTCGTCTTGCGCCAACGTATCCCATTGCCCAGCCACATCATAAGCATCGCCACTGTTGGTGTCTGCACTTGAGCTTGGTTTACGCAATAAGGTCATGTTTTGCGTCTTAGCAGTGCTATCTCCCCAGTAACTTCCGGGGTCAGTTCCTACTTGACCAATACTATCGACTAGACCTGAACTATTCACTAACTCAATGGCATCATCGCCATTAAACCAACTCGAACCATTGGTTAAATCAGCCACATTTAAAATCGCTGCATCAGCACGATTGTTGGCAATGACAAATGTCTGCTGACTGGCAATAGTCCCCGACAAACTCATTGTTGTCGAGGCTGAGGTATTTCCGTTGAAGTAAAATTTAAGTTGGTAATCGTCTAAAGAAATCGCGTTGCTTGAATTATTGTAAAGCTCAATGGCTTTATTATAACTGCTGCCTTCGATGTACTCTGAAATAATGATATCGGCCTGAGCCTGAGTTGCGACTAGCGTTCCTAAACTCAGTGCAATTAAGCTAGGTAAACGCTTTAAATGATTAAAGTTTGACATAACCCCTTCCGTCTTTCTGTTATAAAAAGGGGATTATTGGTAATTAATATTTCAGGCCAACATCAATTTGATGACAAAAAAGTTACTAACTCTTGCTTTGAGAAGTTATGCAAATATTTATAAATACTCATTATTTGTTCATATGACTGTAACATTGCCTATTTGCTTAATATCTTTTTGACTCTTTCCAACCTTGCTTTACTTTCTAAGTCAACCTTGATCATATTCTCAGGATGATTCAAGCTTTCAGGAAAAACAACATAGTAACTACCGACTTCAAACTCTATAGGCATTACGCAATTATACAGCTTATTGTTTTCTATATTTCTTTCCCTAAGCCTACCTTTACTTAGGTAAATAGGATCGTTTACTTTGTATAAAACCTTACCCTGTTGATTACCTTTTAATTGCTCAACAACTCTAAACTCATAAACCTTAGAAAACTGCCTTATATATTCATTCCAACGAATGTAGGCAGCCTCATTTAAAGAGTAACCCTGACTTTCTAATTCTCCATATGACATCCTACCCTTATTTATAGGAATAGGCGTGTACTCACCTAAGACTTGAACAAAGTACACTTCGTCCGACTTATTTACTATAGTTGTAAGAGTCAGATCCTTGCAACTATAGCCGAACTCTTCTAATAATATTTTTTCTGGGACGAGTGAGTTCACCCAACCATCAGATAACATTATTAAGAAAGCAATCACCAACATGATAAACAACCCTAAATTGCCTTACAGTATTTCTTCTTGCGCCTCTTGCTCAGCTTTAGCCTTTGCAGCGGCTTCTTTTTTCTTCATCAGGATCTTTTGATATTTCGACTGCACAATATCACTCAGTACCATCACAGCAATCACAAAGTAGAAAGTCGCTTTGTTCATTGGCTCAATCGGGTAGCCAAAGAAGTGTAATTCAGATTTATGACCACCATCAGCCAGCAACATAATGCCCACGACTAATAAAATAAATAAACCCAACACTTCAAACATGCGGTTCTTTTGCAAGAAAGCTGATACCGTATCCGCTAACCAAATCATAGCGATACCACTTAAGATAATTGCAATCGCCATGATCCAGAAGTTATCGGTTAAGGCCATAGCACTTAGAATCGAGTCAAACGAGAACACCAAGTTCATCAGTACAATCAGAAAAATTACTTTACCCGCTGACTGAGGTTTCCGCTCTTTGCCGTCACTAACCTCTAACGCCATCATGTGCCAAATTTCTTTTACCGCGGTGTACATAATAAAAATACCACCAAATAGCACGATAATACTTTCGAGATTAAAGGTCCCCGTCACCACACCTTCCCAATTGATGGTAAATAAGGTGTCTTTGACAAGATCAATCAATTTGACCAATAAGAAAAGCAAAATGATTCGCAAAACAACAGCCAACCCAATACCGAACCAACGAACTTTCTTTTGCTGTTCCAGAGGTGCACGTTTCGACTCAAGGGAGATATAGAGCAAGTTGTCAAAACCTAATACGGCCTGCAACACGATCAACATACCTAAAGTAAATAGGTTTTCGATAGTAAATAGTTCCATTCTTTGTTCTCTTTAATTATGATTTACTGATTGCATCTTAGCATAGCCGTTTGATATTTCGAGATCCATCACTATGACCCAAGCCACTGTCGACATCATACCTTTCACGCCAGAGTTAGCCGAAGACTTCAAAGTCATCAATCAAGCGTGGATTGAAAAGTACTTCGAAGTCGAAGCCGAGGATCAACGCGTCCTCAACGATCCTAAGAAATACCTCATCGATACCGGTGGGCAAATACTCTTCGCAAGAAACACTGAAAGTGGGCAAATTATTGCAGCCTGTGCCTTAAAAAAGTGGGCAGATGACGAGTATGAATTATCAAAGATGGGGGTCTTAGAAGGCAATCAGGGCACTGGCGTCGGCAAGCTGCTCGCTCTAGCCGTTATTGAAGAAGCCAAAAAGCGCGGTTGTAAACGCTTGTTTCTAGAATCCAACCGCAAACTCAAGCCAGCCATGAAACTCTATGAAAAGCTCGGGTTTAAAGAGTTTAATAATCACGAATCACGAGTGGATTATCATCGGTGTGACATTGTGATGGAGATGTTTTTGTAGGTTACGCCTACTTTCCCAACGTTCATTTTTTGCACGAGCAAAAAACGAACCAAAAAAATCGCCCCAAACATTAGACCTTCGGCTTCCCTCACGATCAAAAATTATGACGTGCCATCAAACGAAACATCCTGTTTCGTTTTGATTAAATTGGGCTATCCCTGCCCAATTTGCACTATAATTTTCAATCGTTTCGGCTAATGTTTACGGGGTATTGGTGCAAATATCCCATTGATAATATAAATCAATTCTTTAATAAATCAGCTGAAACAATTCTATCGCTTTGCTCTAACTTAATAGCTACCCCCATACCTTCAACGACTTCGCCGAAGATGGTGTAGTTGCTGTCGAGGTGTAGATTGGGTGCTGTGTTGATGAAGAATTGTGCACCGCCGGTATCTTTGCCTATCGTAGCCATGCCGACGGTTCCGGGTAAGTGCGAACGATAGGAGAGTTCTTCACGGATGCTGTAGTCGACATTGCCAGAACCATCCCCATGCTGACTACCTCCCTGGGCGACGAAATTTGGAATTACGCGGTGGAAATAGGTGTTGTTATAAAACCCTGATTCTACCAGTTCGATGAAGTTCAGTGATGTATATGGGGTATCAGCGAACAGTTTTATGGTGATATCGCCTTTTGTAGTTTCCAGTTTGACCAACACTGGTAACTCCGGAAGCGCGTCGCCCGTTTGGCTGGGCTCCTCAGGCTTCGGTGTTTCAGGATTTAACGCTTTTTTGGCTCCACTGGCAATAATTGGTTTATCGCTTTTGGCTAGATTTTCAAGCTTTGACGTATCATTCTTTTTAATAAAGAAATCAATCGCAGCTCGCTGATGATTTGGGTCATCGCTTTGTAACCACAGTTGAGCTATTTTTTTATTTTCTTGCTCGCTGCGGTTCAGGGCCAGTAGGGCCTCTGATTGAACCCAGCTATTATTATCCTTTAGTTTTTTTTGCGCCCTGTCTAATAACTCTTCGTTTTGTAGCCAGTTGGCCCGAATAGTTGTCAATGCAGTCACTTGGCTAATGACGTCATCAAACGATAAAGCCTGCACCACACCTGCAAGTGCAGCGGGGTTATCAGGGTAGTTCGCGAGGCTACGAATCGCATTGACTCGCACGGCAATATGTTCGCTATCCAAGTGAGTCAGCAATGTCGGCAACACTTGGCGTTGCTTGGTTTTTGCTAGAGCACGAATAAGGTTAGCTTTAGCTGCTGGCGCTAGAGTAGGCATGGCCTGCAAAAAGTCATTAGTATTCTCAGTATCAACTAACGGCACTCTGGCCAACAAATAACTGGCTTCAAGCTGTGTTTCAGGACTTTTTAGTCTCTCCAACACCCGTTTCTTATCGATATTGTCGAAGTCCGAAGTTTTGTCTCTGTAAAACGTTGCTAAGATCATCAAACCATGGAGCGCACCGCGAACTTTCTGCACGGAATCATCCTGATTGATGATTTGAGTCAAAGTGAATTGCGAACCGCTGTATGCCATATTCCCTAGCGACAAAGCCAAGCGATACTGAACCTCGGGGGCTTTTTCATTTTTTAGCGCTTTCACTAGCGCAGAGCCAGCACTTGGGCTCTTGCCAATACCCACCGCAAACGCGGCAGCATAGCGAATATTTGGGTTTTCATGCTGCAAATAGGGTATGACCTTTGCTACAGCTGCTTCACCACCAACCCTTCCTAATGAAATCAATGCTGTTTCTAGGGTCTCCTCGGGTAATTCTTCACAGTTTAATACCTCTTGAAAGACATGGTGTTCCGCATCACGCTTATCCGCCCAGTAATAAATATCGTTAACATGAACACACGCCATAGCTTGTGCTGAAAAACCTATAGTAACCGCTCCTAAAAGCACCAAACCCCAATGTTTCATCACTTCTCCTCGATATCCTTCGACTAGGTGTAGCCTAAGCCTAGCAGGCACGGTAAAATGCCGCCAATACTAAGGTCAACCGACCCTAAATGAAGGTTATTATTTAATGGCTCAATATATTTATACCATGAACCGGGTGAGCAAAATCGTTCCCCCGAACAAAACTATCTTAAAGGATATATCGCTATCTTTCTTCCCAGGCGCAAAGATCGGTGTCTTGGGTCTTAACGGCGCGGGTAAATCGACACTATTACGCATCATGGCAGGCGTTGATCAGGATCATGATGGCGAAGCGCGTCCACAGCCTGGTACCAAAATCGGTTATTTGCCTCAAGAGCCGCAACTCGATGAAAGTAAAACGGTTAGAGAAATCGTTGAAGAATCAGTGACTCACGTTAAAGACGCTTTGGCCGAGCTTGATCAGGTTTATGCTGCTTATGCGGATGAAAATGCAGATTTCGATGCTCTCGCAAAGCGTCAGGGTGAGCTCGAAGCGATTATTCAGGCTGCAGACGGTCATAATCTCGAGAATACGCTTGAGCGTGCTGCGGATGCTTTGCGTCTACCAGCGTGGGATGCAAAAGTTGAACACTTATCCGGTGGTGAACGTCGCCGTGTCGCTATTTGCCGTTTGCTGCTTGAGCACCCGGATATGCTACTTCTTGACGAGCCGACTAACCACTTAGACGCTGAGTCGGTAGCTTGGCTAGAGCGCTTCTTAGTCGACTACAACGGTACAGTTGTGGCCATTACCCACGACCGTTACTTCCTTGATAACGCGGCTGGCTGGATTCTGGAACTGGATCGCGGCGAAGGTATTCCATGGGAAGGTAACTACTCTTCTTGGCTGGAGCAAAAATCAAAACGTCTTGAGATTGAAGAGAAGCAGGAAGCTTCGCGCCAAAAGACGATGAAAGAAGAGTTGGAGTGGGTACGCTCGAATTCAAAAGGTCGTCAGGCCAAATCTAAAGCTCGTATGTCACGCTTCGAAGAACTATCGAGCAAAGAGTTCCAACAACGTAACGAAACCCGTGAGTTGTATATCCCACCAGGCCCACGTTTAGGTACTCAAGTCATTACCGCGAAGGGTTTAACTAAAACCTTTGGCGATAAGTTGTTGTACAACGATTTGAACTTCAACCTACCGCAAGGTGGTATCGTTGGTGTCATCGGCCCCAATGGTGCGGGTAAATCGACCATGTTCAAAATGATGACGGGACAAGAACAGCCTGATTCAGGTGAGTTGCAGATTGGTGAAACAGTTGATCTTGCGTACGTCGACCAAAGCCGTGATTCGCTTGACGACAACAAAACGGTATGGGAAGAAATTTCTGATGGTTTAGATGTCATTACAGTCGGCACTTATGAAACGCCATCGCGTGCTTATGTCGGTCGCTTTAACTTCAAAGGCTCGGATCAACAAAAGCGTATCGGCGACCTATCGGGCGGTGAACGTAACCGCGTTCACTTAGCGAAACTGCTAAAAAGCGGTGGCAACGTCTTACTACTGGATGAGCCTACCAACGACTTGGACGTCGAGACTTTACGAGCTCTTGAGGATGCCCTTCTCGCCTTTCCGGGTTGTGCCGTGGTTATCTCGCACGATCGCTGGTTCCTTGACCGTATCGCGACGCACATTCTCGCGTTTGAAGGTGATAGTGAAACGGTCTGGTTTGAAGGTAACTACCAAGAATACGAAGCGGATCGTAAGCGTCGCCTTGGTGCTGATGCTGATCAACCGCATCGTATTAAGTACCGCAAAATTACTAAGTCGTAAACGCTCTTCAAAACTGACTGGTTCACCTTCCTTGCGTGGACCAGTCTTTAAAATCAATAATTTACATCGACAAGCCGCAAAGGGTTTGCTAGTCTAAAAGCAAGTCATTAAGCCACAAAGGACTTGTGTCATAAACACCGAACGTCGACAATTCACCCGCGTGCCCATCAATGCAAAGGCACTGATAGAACAAGATGGCGAGAAACACACCGCCTCTGTGGTAGACGTTTCTCTAAATGGCGCCCACCTGAAGTCCAGTGCTTCGCTTAAACAAGACTCCACCCTCAGCCTAAGTATCATTTTCGACGAGTTATCCCCCCCAATAAAAATGTTCGCCAAAGTGGTTTACTGCAACGGCGAAAATTACGGTGTTGAATGTTTAGAAATAGACATTGATAGCATGTTGCAATTACGCTCGATGTTAACGCTTCACAATAACGACCCTGAGACAATTCATCGGGAGTCACAGGCTTTGTGGGAACGCAACTCTCAAGAACCAGAATAGCGCCGCTCATTTCTCCTCCAACAGCTAAACCAACGGTTTATTCCATTTGTTTATTGGCTGTGGGACAATTTTCTCATGCCAAAACAAAGAGTTACATCAGAACAAGAAGAACTTGCCCAACGTATCGGGCAAGCGTTAGGTCATGCAAAAAAGTCTTTAAGTAAGAGTAAGGCTCAGGTTGCTCAGGAGTGTGGCGTTACCGCGCAAGCAGTCAACAATTGGTTACGTCGTGGCAAAATCAGTAAACGCTCCCTGATCCTATTGGCTGAAGCAACGGCAGTTGATTTTATGTGGCTTTACTCAGGTATATCCCCAGAAAACACTGGTGGTAACTACAAACCGAGCCACCTAACTGATACTTCAACCTCAGATTACTCGATTGACAAAAAGCGACTATCTCACTCCATTGAAAAAGTTCTTACTCGGACCAAGCTCAGCCAACTTAGCGCATCTGACTACGAGCTACTAGCTGACTACATTACTGCAGAATACTATAAAGCCCTAAAAGATGATGACATCATCGACTCATTGCTTGAACTCAATAACGACTAGTTTATTTTTTATTGCAAAATATAAACCATTGGTTTAGATTAATAACAAATAAACTTACTATCTATCCCGTATTTTTTATCAAATAAAAAAATTTAGATTCCGGCGCACAAAGCGTTACTCAGGTCGTTTGCTGGATCTGGATCAACTGATGAATAAGAAAGATTTGCTTGTGCTATTAAAGCTGGCGATTGCCTTGCTGTTAATATCCATGCTTTGCACAACGACTGGGATCTTGTTGATGATTTACCCCTAGGCTTGCGCATTGCCTTGTTGCCAACGATCAAATGCCGTTTGATAGCCCTTGGGCTTAGTTAGCTCCAATTGATGACACACTTCACCACGGGCTAAATATTTGACTTCAAAGTGAGTTCGAGCGCTGTCGGTTGCAACTTGTAGTCGTTTAACAGGAAGTTGCCACTGTTCTTTGGCCAGTTGCTCAGCTTCATCCGCATAGTCTTTAATATTGGTCGCCAAAATAATCGTAGCCTCAGGCTTCATTCGAGACAGCAGAAACTCGAAGAACGGCATATTTAACCATCGTTGGCTCGAATTTTTCGGCTCTGGATTAGGGTACAGCAAGAAAATACCGTCCAGCGATTGCGGCGGTAAGGCATGCACGACCCAAGGTATGGCATCAGCGTGTATCGCCGTTAAATTGCGTAAACCCAACGTTTTGGAGCGCTCTGCGAACACATCATACTTACCTCGAGTTCGTTCAATGGCAATTAGGTGCTTGCTCGGGTTTTGCTCGGCAAACTGCATCGCATGCATACCCTTGCCCGCGCCAATCTCAAGATATTGAGAATCCGACAATATGGGTTGAACGAAGTCACGCGGCTGGAATAGTTTTTCAGGTTTAAATTGGCGGTCTTTAATTGTTGTCATTGCTTTATTTGTTTACCCATCATTGTCACAACGGTCTTCATTTTCTGGAACCTTACTTTTGACTTTGGCCATCACTTGAAGCGTGACAAAGGTGACGATACTCAATAACAAAGCAATTTCCAGACGATGCGTTCCAACGGCGATACCAATCGCAGCCGTGCCCCATAAACTTGCTGCCGTAGCAAGACCAGTCACACTGCTACCATTCTTAAGGATCGCACCGCCGCCAATAAAACCGATACCAGTCACAACACCTTCTAGAATTCTTGCCTGCGCACTGGGCTCACTAAAAATATCCATTGCGATCAATACAAATCCACACGAGGCGATACTGACTAAGGGAAAGGTTCTAATGCCCGCGCTTTTGGTTTCACTTTCACGATTCCAGGCAATCGGAAACGCCAGAATATAAGCTACCATCATGGTGATTAAATGGTTTAGAACTACCGCCCAATCTATGTCTATCATTTACTTTTCCTCACGGAATTTAATGTTGGAATAACCGCTCCATCAAAAAGTCAGAAGAGACTTCTTCACCCTCAAGGTGCATCGCGACTAACTCACCGCCTAGGATTTGCGGCGCTATAACGATGTCAGGTTGAACCAGCTTTACACGTTTGAGGTTATGAGTATCATTCACCGCTGTCACCGTTTTAACATCATGAGTGACTTCCTTCACAGCCAATATCACAAAAGCATTTTCAGAATCATCATCTAAAAGCGAGATGACCCCTTTCGCACTTTTCAAGCCACACTCTTCCAAGACATCGATCTCACTAGGCTCACCAAACACCACATCATCACCAGAAACACTATCTTTATCGATATGCGGTTGGATAATTCTAGTGACATGATTCCCTCGGTTTTTAAGTTCCTTACAGGTATTAATCGCTAATGAGCTGTTACCGATTACAATATAATGATTGTCTCTTTTCATAGAATTTCCTTTGTGCACCATCATTTTCGCCAAGCTGGTTCGAACCATCGGTGCTATCACTGCCGTTAGTGATGTTGCGAAAACAGCAACGCCGAGAATAATCACGGAGATAGTAAAGAGTTTAGCTTCGACAGAAATTGGATTGATATCGCCATAGCCCACGGTCGTCATGGTGACAATAGAATAATAGAACGCTGTTACCCAATCATCAATATGCGGGTCAAACTCTTTGCCTAGGTAAAAACTCCCTATGACGGAATACAACAGCAACATCACCATAGACGTTAAAGCAAAGATAGAGTTAGCCGCAACACTAGACTTATAAAATGACTGTCGAAACAGCGACAAAGAAGTGATTAGGAACACAAAATACAATAACTGCCACATACTGCGATCAGACCAAATAATACTGATCAAAGCTAAGCTTGCTAAGAAAAGCGACATCGACCACGCAACTCTAGAATGCAGCAGTAAACCAAACGACATTAAAATCATTCCACCACCAACCACTAGTGGGGGAACATTTTTAGCCGATAACTCGACTTGCCCGGTGAATAACTGTTTAAGGTAAGGAATCCAGTGATCACCTAAGTCTGTCTGGAATAGCCAAACGCCTCCCAGAACAAACAACACAGCCATAATGCCGTGAGGGAACCAGTACTTAGCTTTTAGCGTTTTTCCGAGAGACTCTAATTGACGACTCCGTTTCTTGCTCAATGTGTTGATCATTGCGCCTCTTAGCTACAAATTGAATTGTGTATAACCCTCAATAACTTATCACAGTAGGTTAATCATTTCCTGTAACCTACTGACGCCATGGACCTCCAAACCCTTGATCGGTTTTGAAGGAAGGTTACCTTTCGGAACAATCGCTTTTTTGAAGCCATGTTTTTCGGCTTCCTTTAAACGCTCCTGACCATTCGGTACGGGACGCACTTCACCCGCCAAACCGACTTCACCAAAAATCACCAAATGTTCTTCTAACGGTCGGTTGCGCAAACTTGAAATAATCGCCGCGATCAATGCCAAGTCCGAACTGGTTTCCATGACCCGTACGCCACCAACTACGTTAGCAAACACATCCTGATCAAACGTTGCTACGCCACCATGGCGGTTTAAAACAGCTAGCAGCATGGCAATACGCTGGTGATCCAAACCAACAGCAACTCGTTTAGGCTGCGGCGCATGAGAAGTATCCACCAAAGCCTGAATTTCGACCAGCATGGGGCGAGTCCCTTCCCAAGTCGAAACAATAGCACTGCCAGCCACAGGATCCGTATATTTGGATAAGAAAATCGCAGAAGGGTTTTTGACTTGCTTTAGCCCTTCATCGGTCATGGCAAACACGCCTAATTCGTTGACTGCACCAAAGCGATTTTTCACCGCACGCAGTAAGCGTAAACGCCCATCGCGCTCGCCCTCAAAATACAGTACGGCATCAACCATATGCTCAAGCACGCGCGGCCCTGCCAGCGCGCCATCTTTTGTCACGTGACCGACCACTAATAAGGTTGTGCCCGTTTGCTTCGCAAAACGAACCAACTGTGCCGCACTTTCACGCACCTGCGCCACACCACCCGGTGCCGACTGCAGCATTTCGGTGTAAATGGTCTGAATTGAGTCCACCACCATGACTTTTGGTTTTTGCATTAAAGCCTGTGTGGTGATTTGTTCGACCTGAGTTTCTGTCAGTAATGAAAAGTCACCCGTCTTTAGCCCAAGACGCTGCGCACGCATCGTCACCTGCTGCATCGACTCCTCGCCCGTAACATAAAGGACAGGCATCTCTTCGCTAATTTTGCACAAGCTCTGTAGCAAGATAGTCGATTTACCAATACCAGGGTCACCACCCATCAAAACCACAGAGCCAGGAACCAAGCCACCACCTAGCACGCGATCCAGTTCTGACATGCCAGAGCCCATACGTGGTACTTCAGACAAGTCCACCTTGTCCATCTTAACGACTTTGCTTTGCTCACCCGCGTAGCCTGTGAAACGTGAACTCTTTTCAGCTTTGCTTTGCTTCACGTCAGCTTGCTCAACCATTGAGTTCCAAGCTTTACATTGACCGCATTGCCCCGCCCACTTAGGGCTTTCTGAGCCGCATTCTTGGCAGACGTAGATTGTTTTTACTTTCGCCATAATTATTAAATACCAAACGCCTTGCTCGTCAGCATGGCTTTGTTAAAGCTTTACTCAGCGCTTATCATTTATTTCCTAATAAACTCAAATCACTTCGTAAAGCTTTGCCGCGCCACGCTATAGCCCAAGCCGTTTTCGATAATTACTCTCCTAACTGGTAATCATTACTAAAATTTCCGCTACTCATCGTTAAAATGTCGCTCAATCTGCTCACTTATCAAACAATAAGCTCCGCTATTTCGCTCCATTTTGCCTTGATTAGCGTCACCTCAGCTTTTCTAACTTCTAGTTTTTGTCGAGCATCCAGACCTTTTCTAATTGCTTTTCAGCCTGACTTATATCATTACTGCTTTCTTTTTCGACTTTTTTGCTCGCCCTTATCTTATGGGATAGAATAACTTTATTGAAGTAATTAAATTGATTTCTCATGGTTGACCACACTGCTGACACTTGGCGTCCAGACAGCTGGAAAGATAAGCCTGTCAGTCAACAAATCAAATACGGTGATCCACAAGCTCTACAGCAAGTGGTCGATAAGCTGTGTCAGCTCCCACCGTTGGTCTCCAGCTCAGAAGTCGATACTTTAAAAGCTCGCATTGCCGAAGCGCAGGCTGGAAAACGCTTTATTGTACAAGGCGGCGACTGCGCAGAATCTTTTTCGGACTGTAATGCTGACGCTATTTCACAAAAGGTTCGCAGCCTATTAAGCTTAAGCCTGTTGGTCAGTCAAAAAACACGTCAGCCAATCACGCGAATCGGTCGTATTGCTGGGCAATACGCCAAGCCGCGCTCTGAATTAACCGAAACACAAGGCGAGACCACCTTAACCAGCTATCGAGGTGATTTGGTCAATCATGTGCACTTCACGGAATCGGCACGAACCCCTGACCCAGCGCGTATGCTAGAGGGTTACAGTTATGCTTCCTTGACGCTGAATTACATTCGCTCGCTTTTGGAAGCAGAACTTGATGAGCTGTTTAACCTTGAGGCTGAAGTTAACTCTTTACATGACTTAGCCCAGCAAAAAGAATTGCACAAAAGCCTGCGTAATTTTCGTGATGCCTTAAGTTTGTTCCACCAATTCAATGGTAAACAAACCGCCCACAGAAACTTAACCGAATTTTATACCAGCCATGAGGCACTGCACCTTCACTACGAGCAGGCCTTAACCCGAAAAGCCAACAATGCCCGCTGGTATAATTTATCGACTCACTTTCCTTGGGTCGGAATGCGCACCGTTCAAAGTGAAAGCGCCCATCTAGAATACTTGCGTGGTATCGCCAATCCTATAGCCATCAAAGTCGGCCCCACCGTTAGGCCACAAGATCTGGTTGAGTTATGCCGCTGGATTAACCCTGACAACGAAGCGGGGCGTCTGACCTTAATTCAGCGTTTTGGTCATGAGCAGATCGCGGATAAACTTCCAGCCATGATTCAGGCTATTCAAGATGCTGATATCAGGGTCTTATGGAGTTGTGATCCGATGCATGGCAATACCCAAGTCAGCGCGAACGGTTACAAAACACGGGACTATAGCCACATACAGTCTGAATTACAGCAAGCCTTTGATATTCATCAGGAAAATGACTCTCATCTTGGCGCGGTTCACCTTGAAATGACGGGCGAAGCGGTGATGGAGTGCGTTGGTAGTAGCTATACTGTAAAACATCAAGAATTAGGTAAAGCCTACACCAGCCTCGTTGACCCACGATTAAATCTCAGCCAAGCCTTTGAATTAATTGATAGTTTAACATTATCTCAGTCCAAAGCTTTTTCCAGCGAGCAAAAAACCTCATCAAACTCTTGATCTATAAACACATTTTGTAATATATTCGGGAGATACTCTAAATCGGGAGTATATAGGCGCGAGAAAAATATGGTGAGGAGATAACCATGTTGATCAAAAAAAGCATAAAACAATTATTTATCACGACTGGTGTTGCATTGAGCATCATGGGTGGTTCTAGTGCTTTTGCTAAAGCTCAGGTCTGTTCCGATAGTAACCATATTGGTTATAACAGCGATGAACTACACATCATTACCTCAATTGAGCCAGAGCTACTGGAACCAGCTCAAACTCAACTTGGCAGCACAAACAGTGTGAAAAAATCAGCAAGTTGGTACTCGTGGCTTACCGAGTCACACACTATGCCGAGCTTGCACTTCATCCAATTCTTGGAGTTGTTTGAAAAGTCTTAATTTTTAGAGAGGGTTGAGTTATATTAACCCTTTCTAAAGTACGATTTAGTGTCAAACAATGAATCAAGAAACCGAAAAAACCAATGACTCCTCATTGGACAACTTTCCTGAGTCCAAAAAACAATCTTCAGAACCCAACACCGAGTCCCAAAGTAGCCGTACAGGCACTGGCTTTTGGTCCACAGTACAAAGCGTTTTAGGCGCCATGTTTGGTGTTCAATCTGAAGAGCAACGCGAGAAAGATTTCGAAAAAGGTAGCGCCGTTCAGTTTATCGTTGGTGGTCTTATTTTCGTGGTGGTCTTTATCGTAACGATTTTATACTTCGTGAACTCAGCCCTAGAAGGCTCGGGCGCTGGCTAATTATTTATAAACAGCCAGTAACTCTTTGGCTTTCGAACGGTTATTCCCATCACAGGAAATAAAGCGCTGGACGTCAAACGTTGCAACAGTCGTGGCCTCTTTATAAATCTCACGGGCTACGACTGTATCATGATTTGAAATAGCCGTTACGACCTTCTTCTCAAGCGCCCTTTCCGCTAAAAAACCCAACTCGGCCTGCTGGTCATAACTGAAGCCTTGTTTAGTGTAGTCAGTAAAGTTCGCGGTTAAGCTCTGCGGGATATAGGGTGGATCGCAATAAATGACATCACCCTGTCGTGCCGCATTAAAACTTTGACGAAAGCTTTGACATCGAAACTCTGCCTTTTGTGCTTTCTTAGAAAATACTTCAAGCTCGTGTCCAGGGAAGTATGGTCGCTTGTACCGACCGAAAGGCACATTGAAGCCCCCCGAACGATTGTATCGACACAAACCGTTATAGCCGTGGCGATTGAAATACAAGAATAATGCCGAACGTTCTTTACCAGCCTCAAGCTGATTAAAGTGTTCACGCAACTCATAAAAGCGTTTTTCTTTATTGTTAGACTCTATGAAGTAATTGGCGCAATAGTTAATAAAGCTACTTTTACCGCGCTTTAAATCACGAAACAGGTTGATCAGGTCCGGATTAATATCTGCTAGCACATAGCGATCGTAATCTGCATTAAGAAAGACGACACCAGAACCCACGAACGGCTCGATTAGCTTTTTTCCTTGCGGCAAATGATGCAGAATCTTTGGTAATAATCTAAACTTGCCACCAGCCCACTTAAGGAAGGGTCTTTGAAACTTTATAGGCTGGGCTATCGACATTCGAATCGGCAAATAAACTGGTATTGTCGGCTAGTTTATCAAAACCGATCACGAATAACAGCGAAATTAACGATTTATAGGTATCTAGCATGGCACAAGCTTGCGCAACCCTGATTCTCGCACATGGTGCTGGCGCCGACTCTCAGTCTGAGTTTATGCGGTATATGCAGCGTGAAATAAGTGATAGTTGCATCGATGTTATCACCTTTGACTTCCCTTATATGCTCCGTCGACAGGAAACAGGGAAAAAGTCTCCGCCAGATCGAATGCCTAAGTTAATCGAAAGCTTCAAACAGCAAATTGAGCAAGTTAACAGCGATATTGTGGTCATCGGTGGCAAGTCCATGGGCGGCCGAGTGGCGACAATGATCGCTGATGAGACAGCTGTCAGTGGTGTCATCGCAATGGGTTATCCATTTCACCCACCGGGCAAGCCAGAGAAAACACGAACGGAACACCTTAAATCTATAAAAACGCCAACGCTGATTTTGCAAGGTACCCGCGATACTTTTGGTAAACCCAAAGAAGTTGCAAGCTATCATCTGAGCAGTAATATTGACGTTACATGGTTACAGGATGGTAATCACAGCCTAGAAACCCTAAAGCGCTCAGAGATTTCCACAGAAGAGAGCTGGGCACTCGCAGTACAACACAGTCGTAATTTTATCCGCGGACTATTCTGACAGCTTTAATGGACGAAGAAAGAGACACCGACTAAACAAAATTCATGATAAGAATCACGGCCCAGACTATAACCAAGTTCAAAATCGCGATCGCAACAGCAGCAGAGCCGATATCCTTCGCCCTGCCTGATAGCTGATGTTGCTCCCCTCCAAAACGGTCAACCACAGCTTCAACCGCAGAGTTAATCAGCTCCATCATTAACACCAGCAACACAGACATTACCATTAAGCCAATTTGCGCAGCAGACTGTCCCAAAACAAAGCTTAAAGGTATCAGCACTACAGCCATGACAAGTTCTTGGCGGAAAGCCGCTTCATGCCTCCAAGCAGCTTTTAAACCTAGCCATGAGTAATGACTGGCATGAATGATTCGGGGCAATCCTGTTTTTCCGGGTTTCATAGTAATACTTTACACTCTTTGTAATTTGTGAGCTATTAGGGAGAACAAAAACCGAATAGAATTATAGACTTATACTATGTATAAATATTGAACTCAACGATACAAGGATTGAATGATGAAGTTAAACCAATTTTTACTACTTGGCTCGATGGCCGTGCTGATGAGCCTCACTCAGTCTTGCTCGCAAGCCAATGGTGGTAACACGACAGCATCGCCGCAAGATTTGTATGCTCAGATCCAACAAGCTGCCAGCACCGAAGGTTGTACTAGCAGTACTGATTGTGGCTTGCTACCGATCGGCAACAAGCCATGCGGTGGCCCCGAAGCCTATATGGCCTATTCTAAAACCAACTCTGACGTCGCAGCGCTCGAAAAGATGGGCAAACAATACGAAGAGATGCGAAAGCAATACAATAAAGACAATCAGGTCATCGGCACATGCCAAGTTACACCTAAACCCAATGTCAGCTGTATTCGCAATCAATGCGTAGCTTCAGAGAAGAACACTCGTATCCAGTAGCTCAGCAACGCTGTTAGCTAACTGCATCTCTGCGTCTTGCCCTTTTGCCTCAGTGCTGTCTTGGAATGGCACGATACCCAGGCAAGGCGCAGTAATATTCTGCTTTAACCACTTCACATTGTCTTCAGCCATGTTCATTTTACCTTGAGCAAAGTTCGCTACCCAGCCCGATACTTTAAGACCGCGGCGTTCAATATCACGAACACTTAACATGGCATGATTTAGACAACCTAGCTTCATCCCTACCACTAAGATTACATCCAGTTGCTCTTGCTCAACCCAGTCAGCATAAGTCTCTTTTTGATTTAGTGGTGTCAACCAACCGCCAGCGCCTTCAACCAAAATAACATCGGCGTTATCTGGCATCACAACCCTATTGGCAAGCTCTTCCACATCTAAAGCTTGGCCTGCTAAATCCGCAGCGATATGAGGAGCAATTGCTGGCTCGAAACACAGCGGATTGATTTCGTTATAACTAAAGGACATATTTGACGCTTGCTGCAGTTGCAACGCATCATCATT
Organism: Kangiella taiwanensis; assembly: GCF_020005165.1. Classification (GTDB taxonomy): domain Bacteria; phylum Pseudomonadota; class Gammaproteobacteria; order Enterobacterales; family Kangiellaceae; genus Kangiella; species Kangiella taiwanensis. The sequence continues at coordinate 797,438 of NZ_JAHCLT010000001.1, read as the reverse complement.
TTTCAAGACGCCCTGCACTGGCTCCGCACCCGACGCTATCGGCTTAAGCCCGACAACAGACAGTTTTCGATTCGCAAAAGCACGAATCAATGCCGTAGAAATAAAGGTTTTACCGATCTCTGTATCGGTTCCTGCCACGAAGAATTTACGGTTAGCTTTACTCAATTTGTTATACCTCGCACAATTAATCGAGTATGATTGCTATATACTATGGATGACAACGTTTGGTTCACCCAAGTACTCAACATGAAATAGACACGTAATATGGATAACTTTTTAGGCGATAACACTATCATATTAGTGCTAGGCATCCTAGCGCTAGTGCTGCTGCTTGGCGCTGTTGTGACGGCGACCTTAAAGCATGCGTTAGTGCGTCAGCTTGAGTCTAAAAATGATGAACTCAAACAAGTCATCAAAGAAAACACTCAGAACATCGCCAACAAAAAGCAGAAAATTGAAGACTTAGAGTCCGACTACAAAAAACTTAAAGACTCTCTAACAAGTCTGTCTGAGCGTAACACCTCGTTAATTCAAGAGCATCGCCAACTTAACTCCAAATACGAAAAAACGCTATCCAGCTACGAAGAAGCCCATAAAAATTACATGGATGCCTTACAATCCATTTCTGATACCAAGCGTGAGCTCGAAGCTGAAATGGACGATTTAAAAACATCTCATGAAGAAAAACTCAAAAACGTTCGTAAAGAATCACAAGACGAAATTGAACACTTTAAGTCGAACTACCTAGCCGATTATGAACACATCAAAAAGAGCCATAAGCGCCTGATACTTGCCAACCAAACTTTGAGCAAGAATACCGATAATTTGCGCGACGAACGCGACTTCTACCGTACCGAGTTCGAAACCCTGCGCGACTTTCTACATGACGCGCAAATGAAAAACGTCAAAGATATCCTAAAAGCCAAAGAAAAAGAGCTTGAAGAAAAAGTTGTTAAATTCGAAAACAAACAGAAGTCGTAACAGCTTCATTACTTTAGGAGTCTTTTATCCTTTAATACCATTACCAATTCTTTAAAATTTGACACTTCTTCTGTGATTTCTAATACCCCAGAGTAATTAATCTCAACATAAACAGCTTGTAAGTCATAGGTTATTGCAGAAATATCTTTTAACTCAGCACTAATTACTTCATCAAACCGAACCTCATTAATAACGTTGTTATTTTTCATAAGCTTAAATGATTCAAAGCTTTTATCTATGTCCAAAGTCCAGCTATTTTCACCGTATCTAATTCGCCATATAACATCTTTAATGTAATTATTAATTTTCCTTAACATTTTATTTCTCAATCACTGAAACTTTAAAAGTTTTTCCGAAGTTTATAAATCTAGTCAGTGTACCTTTAAACCTCTCCCTTCCCTTCCGCTAATTCAACAATATACTCATGATAGCTAGTGGCTTGCTTTTTCTCTGAGCCAAAGGCATGTCCATAAACTAATTCATATGTTGCAGGAAGTTGTCCATCATCCAACGCGAATTGTTGGTAAGCTTTTTCAACAGCACGTAATTTTTTTGGGCTCATTAGGCCTGAGCTTCGGCGGTTATCGACGTTGTGGGCGCCGATATCTTTTAAGTCGCGCATTAATTCGGTCGCTTTGTCATAACTAATCACCACTGGCTCCGCATCGACAACAGGATCAAGCATCGTTGCTTGTAGCATGGCGTCACCCACATGGTGCATATCAATGAAATCATTAACGTGTTGGTAATGATCCACTTCAGCAAAGCTTTTCTTTAATTCCATCAAAGTATCTGGGCCAAGCGTTGTAAACAACAATAATCCTTCTGGCTTTAATACTCGATTCAATTCTGAAAACAGTTTGGGCAAGTCTTCAACCCATTGGATAGCCAAGTTCGAGAAGATTAAGTCTTGGGAATTATCGTCGAACGGCAGTGCCAGCGCATCGGCACACACATAGTCTTCAGATTGTGATTGCTGTTTACACCAGGCGATCATGCCTTCGGCAATATCGACACCCGTTGTTTTTGCCTGAGGAAAATGTTGTGATAGCTCACGCGTAAAAACGCCAGTCCCACAGCCCAAGTCGACAATGTTTTTCGGCTCAAGTTTAAAGTAATCCAAACGTTCAAACAAACGCTTGCCAGCAATGCGTTGGAAAAACGCCGCAGCGTCATAAGTCTTTGCGGCCTGACTGAATGATCGTGCAATATCGTTAGAACTTAGATGGCTCATGCGGCTAGAAACTCTTTAACTTTCTCTACAAACTGGTTCGTGTGCGATAAAAACGGTGCGTGGCTCGCTTTCGGGAAAACATGATGCTTACTGTGTGGTGCTAACTGCTGAATGTCATTAGCAGCTTTCGCAGGCACTAAAGAATCTAGGCGTCCGTACAAGCGTAAAAAAGGCACAGAAATATCTTTTAAATGATCTCGCAAATCGACATCGTTAAGAAGGTTTAATCCTTCACGTAACGCTTTTGACGCTGGCATGCCGTGAATAAATACCGTATCGCGTAAACGACGTATATCTTCTTTTTGCGTTTCACTACCAATCGCTTGTATTGCAAGGAAGCGAATAATAGTTCCTTGGTAATCTTCTTCTAAATAACGACAAAAACTATCCATGATGTTCGGCTTCATCGCATGTTGCCAATCGTCTGTTTGTACAAAACGTGGAGAGCTCGACACCGTAATTAACGACTCAACTCTATCAGGATGATTCACGGCAATATTGGTCGCGACTAAACCGCCCATCGACCAACCGAGGTAGTGCGCTTTTTCTGGTGTAACTTTTAGGACCTGCTCAGTCAGTAAGTCAATACTGTAATCGCCACTCGGCAGCGGTGAACGCCCAAAACCAGGCAAGTCAATTAAGTGCAAGGTGTAATTTTGCGACAATTGCTCCGTGATGAGCTCCCAGATACCGGAGTGTAAACCCCAACCATGAAGTAACACCAAGTCGGGACCTTGGCCGATAGTTTCAACAAATGGTTTTAAACGACTCATTGCTTAATTCTCTGCCTGTAGCTGTGTGATGCTTTCGACTAATTGTTGGATCTGTTGACGCGTATGATTTGCGGTTAAGGTGATTCTCAACCGAGCGCTATTTTCAGGTACTGTCGGCGGTCTAATCGCCACCACCAATAAACCTTTGTCGCGCAAGCCACCGCTGACCTTTAACGCCAGTTCATTGCTGCCTAATAACACAGGCTGAATCGCTGTGTCAGATGGCATCAACGGTAGCTTCGCTTCGTTCGCTAACTGTTTGAAGTAAGCAATATTATCCTGCAGTTGCTGGCGGCGCTCTGGTTCAGTCTGTAGTAATTTCAAACCAGCTCGACTAGCCGCGGCAACCGATGGCGGTACCGCAGTGGTATAAATGTAACTTCGCGCGAACTGCACCAAACTTTCTATCAACGTATGGTTGCCTGCAACAAAGGCACCGTAACTGCCTAGAGCCTTTCCAAAAGTCGCCATGTAGATATCTGCTGATGACGGCTCCAAGCCAAAGTGCTCTAACGTGCCCTTACCGGACTCACCAAGCACACCAAATCCATGGGCATCATCGACCATCAGTTTCGCTTTATACTGCCCACCTAGTGTCAGCATGTCTGGCAAGGGCGCTAAATCCCCGTCCATGCTAAAGACGCCATCAGCGACCATGAGTTTCGTATCAACTTTATGTTTTAACTGGCGTTCGAGCGAACTCATATCATTATGTGCATAACGCAGCATTTTGGCGTCGCTGGCACGGCCACCATCGATCAAGGACGCGTGATTCAACTTATCTTGAACCAACAAGTCATTGCGGTCGAACAAACTGGTTAATACGCCGTAGTTGGCCATAAAGCCAGAGGAAAATAGAAGCGCGCGTTCGACACCAAGAAACTCAGCCAACTCTTCTTCTAGCTGGTGATGCTCATGACTGTGTCCAACCACCAAGTGTGACGCACCACTTCCAGTGCCGTATCGCTGAGTGGCCTTTTGGGAAGCTTCGATCAGTTTCGGGTGACTCGCCAGACCTAAATAATCATTGCTACTGAAATTAAGGAAGTGATCGCCATCGACGCTCACTTCTGTATCTTGGCCACTCTCTAAGGTAAGACGGTGGCGCATCATGTCCTGCGCCTGCCGTTGTTTTAAGCGGCTTTCAAGCTTACTCCACATAGAATTCCTAGCGGTTGTAATGAGGTAAACAGTTAGGCTTCTAGGCGCTAATTAGTTCACTTCGGTCGCGTCATAAAATAGCGGCTTCTTGTCAGACGTTGTCTGTTCAGCAGCCTGAGCCGCCATATCAGCAGCTTCTGCTTCAACCTCTTCTTTAGAGTGATGACGCTGTTCAGGCTGAATCCCTAAACGCTTAAACAAAACAGAATCAGCTTCAGCTTCCGGGTTTGCAGTGGTTAGTAGCTTTTCGCCGTAGAAGATCGAGTTGGCGCCCGCGAAGTAGCATAGCGCCTGAGTTTGCTCATTCATATCCTCTCGGCCTGCAGATAAGCGAACGTAAGAATTAGGCATAATGATACGCGCAGTTGCTATCATTCGAATAAAGTCAAACTCGTCTAGCTTTTCCACTTCACCTAGTGGCGTACCTGGTACTGCCACCAGCATGTTAATCGGCACACTCTGAGGATGTTCTGGCATATTCGCCAGTTGCATTAACAAACCATAGCGATCATTAACTTTTTCGCCCATGCCAATGATGCCGCCACTACAGACGTTGATTCCCGCATCACGCACATTTTGTAGCGTATCCAAGCGGTTATCGTAGCTACGCGTGGTAATGATTTGCTCGTAATACTCTGGTGAGGTATCAAGGTTATGGTTGTAATAATCCAGACCAGCTTCAGCCAATTTTCCCGCCTGCTCGTCTGTTAGCATGCCAAGTGTCACACAGGTCTCTAATCCCATGTCTTTAACCTGGCGGACCATTTCGATAACGACATCGAGGTCTTTGTCACGTGGCGAGCGCCATGCTGCGCCCATACAGAAACGCGTGGCACCGTTTTTCTTAGCTTGTTGCGCTTTTTCAACAACTTTCTGTACAGCCATCAATTTTTCTTTAGACAAGCCAGTATTGTAGTGACCAGACTGAGGGCAATAGGCACAATCTTCAGGGCAAGCACCCGTTTTGATACTTAATAAAGTGCTGGTTTGTACTTCGTTTGGGTTAAAGTTCTGGCGGTGGATCAACTGCGCCGCGAACAATAAGTCGTTAAATGGTTGATTATAGATAGCTTCTATCTCAGCCAAGCTCCAATCATTGCGAACCTTGCCACTATTTAAATAATCTAAATTGCTCATTGTATCTTTAACCCTTATAGTATATTTTTTATACGTTTTAGCGTTATTTGCTTGGCTAAAACGCAGTAACTGCAATATGCGTGCAGTTTACTTCCCAAGAATACACTGTCAACCAAGAAAAGGGAATTTAGGTTTACAATGAGCTTTTTCGATAACTTGCGTCGTTCAGCCCAAGAGGCCCTGCTCCAGAGCAGTTGCTCTTTTTGTGGACTGCAGCAATCAGAACTTGGCATTTGCGATCCTTGCCTCTCGGCCATAGAGCCGATGGGCCGTTCTTGTATGACTTGTGCTAGCCCGATTGAAGCCGGTCATATTACCCATAAAAGTCTCAATGATGCCAATAGTTGTGGGCAGTGCGTCAAAAAACCACCAGCATTTGATAAGGTCATCGCAGCCACTCGGTATAAGTTCCCAGTGGATAAAGCGCTGAGTGAACTCAAGTTCAACAAACAACTTCACTACGCACGTAGCCTCAGCCACGTACTAGAGCGCCGAATCAGATTGAGTTACGAAGACACGCCGTTACCGCAAGCGCTTGTCGCTATTCCGCTCCACCCGAAACGTCTCAGTGAACGCGGCTTTAACCAGTCCGATATTATTACTCGCCATTTATCGAATTCTCTTGGAATACAACTGAGCAATGCATTAACCCGTGTTAAAGATACTCCACATCAAATCGGCTTGAGTGAAAAACAGCGTCGTAAGAACTTGAATAACGCTTTTTATTTAAGAAAGTCATTACCCACACACATTGCATTAATCGATGATGTGGTCACTACTGGCTCGACGGTTAGCGAAGCCGCCAAGCTGTGCTTAAACAGTGGGGTTAAGACGGTCGACGTCTGGTGTCTTGCTAAAACCTAAGTCTTTAACTAAGAAGTCCTTTTGTCTACTATAAACAAATCAAAAGCATACAACGTTAATTAGAAGGATAGTATTTATGATGGGTATCAAATGGTGGAGCCTATTAATCAGCGCAGTACTTATTATCGCTTTATCTTCATGTGCACAACCAACTCCTGAAGAAGAAATACAAGCGACATTGGACGAGATGATTCAAGTATTAGAGTCTGGCGAAAAGCATAAAATCGTCACCGAGTATGCCAACCTATCTCCTGATCAGGATATCAAACCCGAGGACTTCACCAATCACAAAGCCGAACAGTTATTGAACTACTTAAATCAGGCAAAAACTCGAAGCCCTATCATTTCTGATGACCAGAAAACCATTCGCTTTCAAGTTCCGGCATCACACAAAGACCTAGTTTTTACTAAAGTTGATGGCCGTTGGAAGCTGAATAATTAATATTGCGGTAGAACAAACATCCCTCTAAATTTGCCTTGACGAAAAGTTTTTCCGAAGTAATCTAGGATGAGCAAACGTTACTGAATGGTAAAATAATGAGTAAAACACCTAACATAACTTTATCAGAGCTTGATGTTGAAAGACTTGAGCGATTACTAGAACAAGTTTCTAGTAAAGATAATCCTGGTATACAGGCATTAGAGATGGAAATTGGACGCGCTAAGATCTTATCTCCCGAGAAAATGCCAAAGGATGTCGTGACGATGAACTCTGAAGTGAAATTTAAGGTTTCGGGTTCAAATGAAGCATTTGATTTGACTCTTGTTTACCCCAAAGGTGTAGATGGTACTGGCAAAACTTTATCTATCCTTGCTCCTGTAGGTAGCGCTTTGATCGGTTTAAAAGAAGGTGACAGTATCGAGTGGCCAAAACCAGGTGGCGGCATGATGGAAGTCACTATTGACCAAGTTGTATATCAACCCGAGCGCGAAGGTAAGTACCACGTCTAACTTATGAGCGAGTGGTTACTGATCGTATTACTGACTCTCGGCGCAGGCTTATCAATGCCCGCAGGTGCCCTACTCGCTCGATTTGAACATATTCGGCCTCAATGGCTTGAGCAAGAACTTCGTCACAGCATCATTGCCTTTGGCGGCGGTGCGCTACTGTCGGCTATAGCTTTGGTTTTAGTCCCGGAAGGAAGCGCCAAACTCAGTACTGCTGAAACCGCGATATACTTCGCACTGGGCGGTATTGCCTTCATGGCGCTAGATCGATTGCTCAACTATCTTAAAAGTCCTGCCAGCCAACTCGCTGCCATGTTGTCCGATTTCATTCCAGAAGCTTTAGCGCTAGGAGCGGCATTTGCCGAAGGTGGCACGGCAGGAATGCTATTAGCTGGCCTTATCGCACTGCAAAACTTGCCAGAGGGCTTTAATGCTTTTCGCGAGATGAATGCAGCAAAAGCCTTCAAACCAAGCGTCATCATTTTTGCGTTTTTGTGCATGGCTTTCCTTGGCCCGATTGCCGGACTCGCAGGTTACTTCTGGCTTGCTGCTTACCCTACCGCTGTGGGCGCCATCATGATCTTTGCAGCAGGTGGCATCCTTTATCTGACATTTCAAGATATCGCACCACAGGCGAAGCTCGATAAGCACTGGGGACCGCCTTTAGGCGCAGTTGCTGGTTTTTTATTGGGCTTAATAGGCCAGCTCTTAATCCATTGAGATTAACCTTTGATTCGTCGAGTGCTAGACTAGCCACCACCATATAAACATTCACGGCATTAGGAGTTGGTTATGGCATGGCTCTATTTATTTATTGCAGGTTTATTCGAGTGTGGCTGGGCTATTGGCCTGAAATACACCGAAGGGTTTAGTAAACCTCTACCAACAGTCTTAACCGTCATCGCGATGGGTATTAGCTTTTGGCTGTTATCTATCGCCATGAAAACAATTCCCGTGGGAACCGCTTATGCGGTGTGGACAGGTATCGGCGCCGTTGGCGTTGCCATCATGGGCATGTTTTTATTTAATGAATCAAAAGATATCTTGCGTATTTTATGCCTACTGTTGATTGTGACCGGTATCGTAGGACTGAAACTTGTCTCGAAGGGGGAAGCATGACCACTTGGAGTGATGTGCTAGGGCAAGAAAAAGAACAGCAATACTTTATCGAAATCATGAATTATGTTGCTGGTGAGCGCGCCTCTGGCAAAACGATTTATCCGCCAAAAGAGCAGGTCTTTAATGCCTTCAAAGCCACCGAATTCGATCAGGTCAAAGTCGTGATTCTTGGCCAAGATCCATATCACGGCCCAAATCAAGCGCATGGCTTATGCTTCTCGGTACAACCAGGGGTTAAAACACCACCATCACTGGTGAATATGTATAAAGAATTAGCGCAATCCATTCCTGATTTTAAAATCCCACAGCACGGCTACCTGCAAAGCTGGGCTGAGCAAGGTGTTTTACTACTCAATACAGTGCTCACCGTCGAACAAGGCAAAGCCCACTCTCATGCCAACATCGGTTGGGAACGTTTCACTGACAAAGTGGTTCAGACGTTAAATCAAGAAAATGAAGGAATTGTATTTTTACTATGGGGAAGCCATGCCAAGAAGAAAGGTCAATCGATTGACCGCAACCGCCACTACGTCTTAACCGCGCCCCATCCGTCACCACTGTCGGCTCATCGCGGCTTCTTTGGCTGTAATCATTTTGTCAGAACCAACGAGCTACTCGTCGCAGACGGTAAGCAACCCATCGATTGGCACTTACCAGCCGAAGTGAGCTAAATCCACTTTAAAACGGACAGACGCCCGCAATAACTGATACAATGCGGGCAATTCTTGTAACACATTTCAGGCGCTCAGTTTGCTGAATAAAGATCGCTCCCGTCAGGTCCTCGAAATATCTTTGCCCATCGTCGGTGGTATGGTTTCCCAAAATGTCCTGAATCTGGTCGATGCTGCTATGGTTGGAACCCAAGGCAGTGCCGCGATTGCAGCAATTGGTATTTCGGGCTTTATCAACTTCATGGCCGTAGCTTTTTTTACTGGCTTTGCTGCGGGTGTGCAGGCCATGGTGTCGCGTCGCATTGGCGAAGGTCGTAGCGAAGAAGCGGCGTACCCTATGAATGCCGCGCTGGCTATTATTACCCTGCTCGCCCTGCCGACCAGTATCGCGTTATTTTTCTTAGCACCGAAGATTTTACACCTGTTAAATGACGATCCTGAATTACTCAAAGAAGGTATCCCTTACCTCCAAGCACGCTTCGTCGGCATTGTCGCGGTCGGCTTAAACTTTAGCTACCGCAGCTATTGGAGCGCAATCAGCCAAACTCAATATTACCTGCGCACGCTACTGATCATGCACACCATCAATATCATCTTGAACTATGCGCTGATCTTTGGCCACTTTGGGATGCCAGAACTAGGTACTCTCGGCGCAGGTATTGGCACCACCGTTTCTGTGGCGCTGGGCACCTTGTACTACCATTATTTAGCCAGTAAACACACCAAAGAATACGGTTACTTGTCGCAGCTTGCTCGCTGGCCAACCATTCGCGGCATTCTGAAAATTTCGATTCCTTCAGCGCTCCAACAGCTGTTCTTCGCGGGCGGATTTACCGCGCTGTTCTGGATCATTGGTATGGTCGGTACGCATCAACTGGCCGCGGTCAACGCCATTACTAACGTGATGCTCGTTGGCATTCTGCCTTGCATTGCCTTGGGTATTGGTGCTGCGACGCTGGTCGGGCAGTCCTTGGGCCGCAAAGATCCTCAAAATGCTTACCTTTGGGGCTGGGATGTTGCCAAGATGGCGATCATCTTTGCCATTGGCTTAGGTGCCATCTTCTACATTTTCACCGACCCTATCATGGGGATCTTCTTGAAGGAGCCTGAAGCCCTGAAGCTGGCTCACTGGCCTTTTAAATTATCGGCTCTGATTATCGTCATTGATGCGGTTGGGCTGGTCTTCTTGAATGCGCTTAATGGCGCTGGCTCGACCAAGTCGACTTTATACGTCTCGATAATTTCGCAATGGATACTTTTCTTGCCAGTCGCATGGTATCTCGGCCCTTACCTTGGTAAGAGCCTAACCATCATTTGGGTTGCTTACTCGGTCTATCGTGTTTTGCAAACCGGTGCATTTGTTTGGCTCTGGCAGCGCAGAAGCTGGAGCCGTATTCAGTTTGATTAACGTTTAGACTCTGCTAACTGAGCATCAGTTGTCGGCTTGGTTTTAAAGGTTCCCACCAAGGCGATAATCAGCAGAATCGGCAAATACCAAGCGTACTGCCCCGGTGCCAATGGTGAAATTGAAAAGCTCGCGCCAAGTAATAAACACTGCGCGCCGTAAGGCAATACCCCCTGGATACTACAAGCCCCAATATCCACCAGGCTCGCACTCTGCTTTGGCAGTACCTTATTCTTTTTTGCCAATTCATGAGTCACATCACCGGTTAACACAATACTCACGGTATTATTGGCAATCGCCAAATTAGTCACCGCGGTGGTACTTAGAATGGCAAACTTCGCCCTTAGCTGCGACTTGGTCACGCTGAACAGCTGGCTGATTTTCTGTACTAACCATTGCAGGCCACCTTGTGCCTTGATAAGCCCCCCGAGGCCACCGACTAACATCGACAATAAGAAGATTTCTTGCATACTGCTGAAGCCCTGATACATGGTGACAGCAACACCTGCTTCTTGGCTAAAGCCACCACCGACAAGGCCAATCACGATCGCGACCACGATACCAATGGCTAGAATCACAAAGACATTCCAGCCGAGCAAGGCCAAGCCGAGAATAAAGGCGTAAGGAATCAGGTTATACCATTCGTAGTCACCAATGGTCACAGCCTCGCCTTCTCCGGCGAAAATACTATAAAGCACCACTGTGACTAGTGCAGCCGGAATGGCCCAGCGTGCATTTTGTTTTAACTTATCAGTCGCTGTCGCGCCTTGCGTACGAATCGCTGCAATTGTGGTATCCGAAATAACGGATAAGTTATCACCAAACATGGCGCCACTAAGCAAGATTCCCGCGACCAAAGCAGGCGACACTTGCAAGCTTTCCGTCAAACCGACGCCGATTGGCGCTAACGCAGCCAAGGTTCCCATCGAGGTCCCCATCGAAAACGACACCACCGCGGCAATCAGAAATAACCCTGGCAAGATAAACGATGAAGGTATAAGGTCTAAGCACAAATTCACTACCGCAGAAACAGCACCAATTTGTGTGGTTAATGCACCGAAAGCGCCTGCTAACAAGTAAATCAAACACATGGCGATGATATTACTGTCGCCCATGCCCGCTAATAAATGCTTAATGCTGGTCTCGATCGTAGCTTTTGCTAATAAAATGGATAAGGCGATAGCAGGCAGAATTGCAATCGGCGCAGGCAATTGATAAAACGCATCTTCGACACCGGTCACACTGTAATAAATACCCGTTCCGAGAAACAGAACAAAAAAGACCAGCATTGGGATGAGCGGAATAAAACTTGGCGTTACGTGGGACGACGCTTGGTTCAGTTGGCTGTCTCGGATGTTCGGGTTCGCCGTGGTTTTGTCATCGGCGGAGATGGTTTTTTCTGTCATGCAAAATACCTAGGTTTTATCACTTATGATTGTGGCTTGCGGACAGAAGGGGCTTTTTGAAGCTCTCTTTAGCAGTTTTACTCTTTTGACGTTGAAAACGTTTTGTTAATAACGTCTATTAAAGAGTGCGCCCGCAAGCGGAACAAATCAGCGCAAGAGGCAACTATAACTAAGTTACCTCGGTAATTCAACAAACAGATATCTAGCAGTCTATTTCAACATGGTAGACGCTGGCTCGTCTTTCGACAGACGTAAGAAGTAGTAATCGTACTTGTAGTCTTTCTCGAAGCCGTAATCGCGGTAAATCTTGTGCAGACGGTGATTTTCCTTACGGGTTGTCACCTCAACACGGACCCCTTTACTCGCTTCACACAACATTTTAGCGGCATCCAATAAGCCTTTGGCAATTTGGCGTCTGTCTGAGCCACCAAAAATGAAGAAATCATTTAACACCCAGATTGGCGCCAAGCCGATGCTTGAAAACGAAGGGTACAGTTGAATAAAGCCCGTTAACTCACCCTCTTCAAACGATAAGAAGATCTTGGATTTTTCTTCTTCAATCAAGGGCTTAAGAAACTCACGGACTTGCTCAGGCTGAGATTCCTGACGGTAAAATTGGCGGTATTGATCAAACGCTGGTACTAACAGCTCTAAATCTTCAATAGTACAGGCTCGAATATCCAAGGCTTGGTCCTTATTCACTGGTTAAATGATGTTCAGTAATAATTCAGTTTACATTTTATATAGTAGCTGATAACGAATGAGCAAGGTCATCATAACAAAGCAACCCTCTCACTCGTAACCGTATTATAGTGTTTTTCGAGGAGTTAGCCATGAATAAAGTCATCATATCTGCAATAAGCGCGTCCCTGTTACTGGGCTTTTCGCAGGTTGGCGAAGCCAAAGAACATAACGGCCAGAAGGCAGATAGAGGTTCGAGTTACAGCTCTAGCAGTGCTCGAGATCATGGTGCAAACCATCGTAGTAACCATCGAGCCACCAATCATCGTGCAGAACGACGGGCCGAGCACCGTGCCGACCGTAGAGCAGATCGTCGAGCTGAGCGCCGTTCAGAACGTCGAGCAGATCGACACGCCGATCGCCACGATCGCAGAGAACATCGTTATCGCGACAATGATCGTCGTCGCCACGCGTCACATGAAAGACGCCATTACCGTAGCCATGATCGCTATCGTAATCACGACCGTCCGCGATATAAGCATCGTCACTACAGACATTACCACCCAAGAAACTATCCTGTCAGCGTGTATTACTTAGGACAAGACTGGTACTACTACGGTGGTTACTATCATCCTTTCCCAAGACACCACATTCATACCAGGTATTGCCACCACCGCTACTGGGAGCCGTTAGCTGTAGGCATCATCCTGGGTTCGGTAATAGGTTGGTAAAAGGATAGGCTTATCGATTAGTTAGTGTTTCCTGACCTTGAGAGGCTCGGATATCAAGTTCCCCTAACACATACCCCCTTAGTGTTATCCGACTCCCCACTCTCAAGGTCAGCTTTTTCTCTCCTAACATTATCCATGACAATGTGATAATGACATTAAAAAGCCGCTTTACGCGGCTTCTTTTTTATTGTGTTTATCAGTATTACATACCAATTGGAGAACCTGGTGGCATCTCAAGTGGTTTAACGTAGTCGACCTCGAACTCACCCGCCTGATACTTCTCAACCAAGTCTTTTAGCCACAAGTAACGCACTGGATTACGCTTCGCTTGCGTCACCAACCATGCACCAAGCTTACCAATCTCAGTGTGTAGGTGAGCACGTACTTCTGGTGAAGCTTCTGGGTTAGCGGCGGCAACTAGAATATGTTTCACTGTTAAGTAATCAACTCGCTGTTGTATCAAAGCACCTAAACCCTGGCTCTCAGTACTGCGTAAGGTCGCCACCAGCAACTCACTCAACATTCCTTCAAGACCGAGCAACTCAGGCGACTGTGCTTTTTGTTGCATTAATCGAGCCAGCCTCTGAGGATTTAGCATCAACTTCAATGTATGCTGTGCCACCACATCGGCCATCGCCACAGGGTCTAAAGCTGAGCCAGTCTGGCTCGGGAAGCTTTCACGATTCTTGTAATAACCATAGGCTTTCGGTGGAATCATGCTAAGAATATGATCCGGCACCTGCAACTGCTCAACAGATAAGGTCGAGAGTAGCATCTCTAACGCAGCATCCTGTTGCTCTTTCGATACAGGTCGTACTGGCTTATAGCTATCGCCCTTAACGCTGTACTCGAAATGCACACCGCCAAGCAACTTCACCGCAGCTTCAACTTGATAACGATGGAATAAATATAAAGGGACTAAGGTCTCAGCCAGCTCAGAATACGGCTGGCCGTCCTTTAAATTAGCATGACCAAAGTTTTGTAATGCCTGCTGACGAACCTGTAGCACTCGACTTAATTCTTGCGCTGGATCTGCGCCATTGTCCCATAAATGAGCTTCTGCTTGTGAGCCGCCTTGCGGACGAGCATCAGCATCAGATATAAAGAACAAACCTTTCGAGCTAGCGTCACGCACGATTTGACGCAGTGCCTCGTCTTCTTCGCCTTCTTCAAATTCAGCATAACCGTAGCGAACCGTTTCGATGTCCCAACGGCCAATCCCCTCGGCGTAAGCATTCTCTAAAGAAATATTACCGTTATTTAAAGTGACCAGGGGGTGTGGGTAATCCATGACTGAGGCGCGATTATTCACGCTCGCTGCAAAATTGTGCGCAATGCCTAAGGTGTGCCCAACTTCATGCGCCGACAGTTGACGAATACGAGCTAAGGCCATGTCCAAGGCTTTCTGTTCTTTATCGTCGTTTGTTGCTGAGCCGGTCAGTGCGTTAGCAATCAACAAGTCTTGGCGCACACGTAATGAACCTAAGGTCACGTGACCTTTCAGAATTTCACCCGTACGAGGATCAGCCATCACCATGCCGTAAGACCAACCACGAGTTGCACGGTGAACCCATTGAATCACGTTATAACGTACGTCTAACGGATCCGCGTCTTGTGGCAACATTTTTACTTCATAAGCACCCTCTAAGCCAACGGCGTCAAAGGCATCCCCCCACCATTTTGCACCTTCTAACAAAGCCGTACGCACTGGCTCTGGCGCGCCAGGATCAAGATAGAAAGTAATCGGCTCAATATTACCCTCTTTATCACGCGTAATACGATGACGGTAGATCAGCTTTTTCTCTAAACTCTGAGTCAATGGCGTCGCATAATCAGCATAGGTCAGCTCAAAGAAGCCACTTTTGGGGTGAAATTTGCGAGGTTGATAGCCGTCATCTGGTAAGGCTACAAACTGCACTTGCTGCTGCACCGTAATAGCGTCTGGCGATGGCGTTACTTGGCGCACATATTCGCCTGGATTAGAGCCCTTAAAGGTCAGAATTGATTCAAAAACGGTATTTTTAGGGAAGTTCTTACTGCTCTGTGTGACTAACGCTGAGCGAGAAGTATCAACGCCATACGAGCCTTGATTAGTCGCTTGTAAACGTTGACCTACGCCATGCAGATCCTGTAAAAGAAACGGTGACATATCGATCAGGTGACGCTTCCCTGAGCGCGCTTCGACTTTAAAACCGTATAGTACCGAGCTGGCGAACGCCTGTTCGACCGATGAGCGCTCGGCTTGATTATCAGTATCAGCGCGATAGCGAGTATTTAACTGCTTTAGGAAAATCTTATCGCCATACTTTTCGAACTGAACCAAACGGCTTTGGCTCATTTGACCACGGTCTAAGCCAATATCGTTCGAACCAATACCGTATGGCAAGCCCGTAAACATAATAAACGGTTCTTCAAACTCACTGACCTCTAACCAGATCTTTCCTTGGCTATTACTGACCTGGTACGGTATAAAACCGTTAATACGATTCGACTGATTTCGAATGTCCGACCAGCTAGCCGCATTGACGCTCACGCATGCAAGGCAAACTAGCGCAACAATAGTAGACTGAATAACTCGTCGCATGAGCGATTCCCTTTATCTTTTTTGTGTTGATACTCGCCTAATTAGAAGGCTTTATTAAAAAACAAACTATTGACCATCAAACGAGCTGAACCAAGCCAATAGCCCCTAAAAACTGGATTGTCGTTAAACACTATGATACTGCCACGTTCTAGGCGCTGAGCCAAGACAGCTGGCGTATTTTTTATGCGCTCGACGTTCTCTTTTGATGAATATCCAGCGGCCAGTGGCGTCTCGGTGTAGGTTGCCACAGTCAAAAAGTCCTGAGCCGCAGGTTTTAGAACCTGAGTACCCGCCTTGGTAAAGGCAATCATATCGTTGCTCAAACCATAAGCCAGCGGATGGCTATTATCCAAATCAGCCTGATAAATAGCGCCGCCAATAATACCCTTTGCAATCACATCGTCACGATGGCTGAACTCATGCCCCTGAGGCTTTGGCTCCTCAACAACATCCACTTCAAACGTCGCCAGCTTATTGCGAATAGCCCACTCCGCAGCAGTACGCGTCACCACCAAAGTACCACCCTCTGAAATCCACTCAGTTAATGCTTGGTGTTCTTCAGGTTTCAAATCAGCATAGAAACCATCCACCAATATCAAGTGGCTGTAGCGATCGAGTTTGGTGAAGTCGACGTGATTGGCATGCTGCATCGACAAAGGCACTTCAACCCGCGTATCCAGTAGATGCCACATTTCACCAGCCTCATAAGGTGATACTTCACCACCAATCAGCAATAAAGGTCGTGGCATAGCAACCGGTTCGATACTTGGGCTGCCTAAATCGATACCGTTTAGCGCTAAGCCTGTATCAACACCAAAAACATCAACGCCAGCGTCTAAAAAGGCATTTTTAAGCGCACCCATGGTTGTCGTTTTTTTCTCAGAGTTGGCAGGAAGCTGGATGACCAAAGCGCCAGGCGCAAACATTTTCTCACTATTGCCGACGTTAAGACTAAAGCTTTTCGTGCTGACTTTGGCTCGAACGCCTTTTTTCAACACACGGCTTAACCCTTTCGCCGCATTAAAGTTATCCCACGGGACAATGACAGCCACCGGATCTTGGCTTCCAAACCAACGGCCTTGCCCGAACTCTTGTAGCTCTTTCGAGCTAACGTGAGACAGGTCACCACGGTCAAGATGGGTAAACTCGACGTTAAACGCCAACGGTAACGTCCACGCGGAAACATCGTAGAAAGTATTGTCTTCAAACTTTTTACGAGTCTCAAACATGGCCTTAATCAAACCATATTGCTGTTGATTAAAGTTCACTACATAAGACGAATCAGCGGGATAGGCGGTGCCATTAACTTTTATCGCTTTGTCCACTTGTCGAACCGCAACCTGATGGCTCTCTAGAATTCGCAAAAACTCTTGCAGGCGGCCTTTGTCCTTCGAAGTGAAAACTACCCCTTTAACCGAATCATCATCTGCGGCGTCAGCTCGACCAGCAAAAAAGTCACGTTGGTAGCTTTGCAGCTTATCTTTCATCGCCAAAGAGGCTTTCAAAGTCGAGAACGAAGTCGCGACTTGGTTACGGATGGCGTATGGAAAGCTCAGGTCACCATTGACCGACTCTTGTAAGTGGCCTCGTGAGCTCGCCTGCTCGAACAATATGCCTACACCACCGTTAATGTCTGGGAACGTTGAGCCTTTACCGTAATAAAAATCATCAAAACCTTCTTTGCTGTAATAGGCAGCGCCTAAATCATCCAACGCTTTGGCATGAAATTCAGCAATATCTGCAGTTAAATCAAAATTAGCTTCTGAGGTCAGTGGGTTTTGACGACTGGGGACGCCCGGCTGGAAGAAATAGGTCGAGTTAGTGCCCATCTCATGAAAGTCACCCACGATGTGGGGACGCCATTCATAAAAATGCTTCACACGAGCTTGGCTTTCTGGATGTTGTAACAATAACCAATCACGATTTAAGTCAAACCAATAATGATTGGTACGCCCCATCGGCCAAGCTTCCGTGTGCTCCATTGAGTTAGCGTCGCTCACCAACTGTTTGCCTTTATAACTATTCACCCACTGCGCAAAGCGCCCCATACCGTCTGGGTTTAACATCGGGTCTATCATCACCACTGTATTGTCCAGTAGCTCCTGAACCCAAGTTTCTTTTGAGGCCGCTAAGCGATAAGCCACGAGTAATGCAGCATTAGCACCACTGGCCTCGTTACCATGCACCGAATAGCCGATCCAAACTAAGTTCGGTCCTTCATAATCATCTAAATCAGCACGCGATGCTTTAATCTCATCCAAGCGAGCAAGATTCTCCGGAGATGAAATATAAGCCGTGATTAATGGGCGGTTCTCATGAGTGCGGCCAATTTCTTTTAACGCGACCTTGTCTGAGAGGTGAGACAAGGACTGGAAATAGGATAAAGACTGATCGGGGCGCACATGCCAAGTGCCTACTTGATGCCCCAAAATATCTTTTGGCGTTAAAACATCATCGGAATACTCTATGGATTGATTGAAGTAATAATCCAATGTCGGCTCGTCGGCCTTCGATTGTAGGGGAAATGTTACGCAAGTTATTAATAATGATAGAAATATCTTAATTTTTAATACAGAAGCCATTGTCAGCAAATTTTAGTCGTTTTCTTCATTCTAACGGTTGCAATTATCGCTGCAAGCCCTCACATACGGTATACTAGGAAAATGAATAGATTTACTGATAGCAAAACGGTTTAGTTATATATGATTAATGTTTCAGAAGCAGCACAAGAACACTTTCGCCGCTTACTCGCTGGGCAAGAAGATGAAAATACTGGGATCCGCGTATTCGTCGTCAATCCTGGTACGGCTCATGCAGAGTGTGGCGTATCTTACTGCCCGCCCGATGCAGTTGAAGATAACGATACCGAGCTTAAGTTTGAAGGTTTCTCAGCGTTTATCGATGAAGACAGCGCACCTTACTTAGAAGAAGCCGAAATTGACTACCAGAAAGAAACAACGGGCGGTCAATTAACTCTGAAGGCACCGAACGCCAAAGCGCGTAAGGTCGATGATGACGCACCAGCGGTTGATCGCATTCGTTACTACCTCGAGTCTGAGATCAATCCAGAACTGGCTAACCACGGCGGTCAAGTCGCTCTAACCGAGTTTACCGACGACGGTATCGCGGTACTTCAATTCGGCGGCGGTTGCCAAGGCTGTGGCATGGTCGACGTCACCCTGAAAGAAGGTATCGAAAAAACCTTGATGGAAAAAGTCCCTGAAGTGAAAGGCGTAAAAGACGTCACTGAACACGCCGCTGGTGAAAACCCCTATTACTAATTTCATTAGTTACTAATAAAAAAAGGCGCTTTTCAGCGCCTTTTTTTATTGTATTAAATGTTTATGCAGTAATTTCAGTATATCCAAAGCGTCATCATCACTGACTAGGAAGGATAAGTGTTGATCGCTTGATGTGTGGCTAAGGAGTAGCCACTGGTCTGGGAGCTCGGCGTCGATTTGTAACAGATGCCACAGCGCTTGGCTGGACTGGCAGCCGACTAGCGTAATGATTGCGCTGTGCGACAGTAATACACTACGGCACATTTCGGCAAGCTTTACCGACAGCTCATTTAGTATGTCTTCACCATGTACACTGTTGCTGGTTTCTACCGCCATGACTAGTGACTCTTTGGTTGAAGCCAACAGTTCACAGCCAAGTTCTAATTCATTAAAAACGGTGAACACTTTTTGCAGCGTTTCAGGCTGTTGACCGCGACGCCCTAGCAACAATGTCATTACAGGAACATTTTGTTTTACGGCAATCGATTTGACCCAACGCGAGTCAGTTTCTTCGCCATTGATCATGGTGCCAGTCTCAAGTGGCTGGTGTGTATTCTTAATTTCAATAGGGATGCGGTACGGCATGACCGTGCTCAAGCACCGCGGGTGCAACACTTTCGCGCCGGCTTCCGCCATTTCAAAAGCTTGCGCGTAACTGACCTGCTCTAACTTCTTGGCTTCGCTTAATTTGTTTGGGTCTGTAGTGAACATACCGGCTACGTCAGTCCATATTTCTAGTTTTTTAGCTTCTAGCAACGCTGCCACATACGACGCCGAAGTATCTGAACCCTCACGACCTAACAACACGGTTTCACCTGCTTCATTGCTGGCGATAAAGCCTTGTGTCAGTACCACATCATACTTATCTGCCCACTGTTGAGACAGTGCATGATCAGGGCGTGGGTGGCACACGGCATTTAAATACTGATCATTGAGATTGTTGTTCGCCTCTACTTCAGAAACAAACAATTCGCGCGCATCAACCCACTGAGTTTGGTAAGACTCTTTAAGTTGGCCTGCTAAAAACTCGGCTCCCAGTGTCGATGATAACAACTCACCGTGCGCTACAACCTCTGCACGTAACTGAGAAGTTAGCTTGCCATTAGTCGAAACCTTGCTGAGCGCCTCTCCTAGTGCCTTTAATCGCTCCGTTAACAAGGAGTTATCCAACTGTAATTGCTGCGCCATTTCAACATGGTACTGCTTTAACTCTGCGAACAGTTCTTCATGCTCTCCACTTGTCGCTTGTTGCGCCAGTTTTTCTAACTGATTGGTGACATTCTTAAAAGCAGAATGCACCACCGCGACTTTAACGCCTTGTTGTAAATTATCTTTGATGATTTGTGCGATGTTATTCCAGTCGTCGAGACTCGATACACTGGAGCCACCAAACTTTAGAACAACCCATGAAGGTCTTTGATTATCTTGTGTCATTGATTGGAATTCGGTTAAGACTTCAAAAGAAAAGTATTACCACAATAAGGGCAATGGCCTTCGCCATTTTCTATCGGGATGAATACACGCGGGTGCTGACTCCATAAAGTCATATCAGGCATTGGACAACTTAATGGCAAGTCTTCGGTGGTGACGTTGATCACCCTTTGACTGACTTTATTCTTGCTCGCTGTCTCAGCAGATGATTTAGCAGTTTGATTGCTCACTGTCAGCTCCCTGTTTTGCGGTGTTGCTTTATTGTACCTCGACATTTGCAAATGTCGAATGCCACAAGTCTACCACTTTGTTACGCTCGCTTTGTAGTTCATTGATCGGAACTAGCTGTGGCTGACTTTGTAATGAGCTATGATTCGCAATATCTCGAAACGTTCGGTAATTGTCTATCAGTTGGTCACGAATTTCTTGTGAGATATGCCCATGCTTTGCCAGTAACTGCAGCCAGTCGACATTATTAAACGGCAGCGACTCATGATCTAAACGTTTCGTTAGCGATGCAGAATGGCTCAATGCCCAGTATTGAACTAAAAACTCAATATCAACCAAGCCGCCATCACCCTGCTTGATGTCCCAGAGTTTGCTGTCAGACTTATTGAGGTTATCGCGCATCTTTTTACGCATAGCGACGACGTCACTGGCCAAGTCTTGATTTTCAGATTGTGCCGAACTCGGCTTTGCGAGAATCTCAGCACGCAACGCCAAGTAATCGTCTCGGAGCTCTTGGTCTCCAGCGATTGGACGAGCCCTCACCAAGGCTTGATGTTCCCAAGTCCAAGCTTCGTTATGTTGGTATTTTTTAAAAGCATCAATGTGGCTTACTAACATGCCAGAGCGCCCTGAAGGACGAAGCCTAGTATCCACTTCATACATAATGCCTTGTTGCGTTCTCGTGCCTAAATAGTGCACTAGGCGCTGTGCAAGTCGAGTATAAAACTGGTGCAGTTCTAACGCTTTTTCACCAGAATGATTTCTTCCCGTGGTTTCGGATTGAGGGTCACCATGATACAAAAACACCAAATCAAGATCCGAGCCGTATCCCAGCTCATCACCACCCAGTTTACCGTAACCTAATACCAAAAAGCCTGATGCTAGCCCCTCTTCACACTCAGGTGGCACGCCGAACTTTGCCACCGTTTCTCGCCATGCAAACTGCAATAAGTACTCAACGATGACCTCTGCTAAGTCGGTTAGCTGTTGCGACACAGCGCTAATATCAAAGCGTCCGGTTAGATCGCCCGCCGCAATTTTGAACTGACTGGATTGTTTAAAACCGCCCAATGCGACCAGTTGCCCCTCTATGTCATCAGCTTCAATCCGTATCAACGCCTGGCGCAATTGGCTCGCTAAATCGCCTTTACTCAGCTGTTTGCCAAAGTTGCTGGGGAATAAGAGTTCGTCCAATAGCGACGGATAAATCGACATCTGTTTAGCCAGCCAGCGGGAGCGAGAGACGAGTTGCACCAAGTACTCCAAAACGGGCAAATTCTCTGCCAACATCTCGAAATAAGCCGTTCGGCGGCCAACACCTTGTAATAACTCAATACAGCGCTGCAATGTGGTTTCTGGTTCAGGTTGCT
Organism: Kangiella taiwanensis; assembly: GCF_020005165.1. Lineage (GTDB taxonomy): Bacteria > Pseudomonadota > Gammaproteobacteria > Enterobacterales > Kangiellaceae > Kangiella > Kangiella taiwanensis. The sequence continues at coordinate 775,433 of NZ_JAHCLT010000001.1, read as the reverse complement.
TACCAGCTTCGATTAACAAATGCGGTAACAATTGATCCAATCGTGTTAAACCACGACTGCCAATTTTGCGTTCTGAAAACTCGTTTCGAAACTGGCTGACCGTATCGATCATATCTTGCGTGATAAAAAGCCTCGCCTTCAAATCCGCTTCTTGTTCTGCGTTGAGGTTTCCTTCAATCCACTTCTGTACCCACTCACAATCTTCATCGACCTTTTCTTCATCGTGCGGATCATGAAAAAGCCCCTTGAAAAAACGCGCCACACAGCCTTGGTGGAGACTTAACGTTTCAACCACTTCCGCCCAAGAATCACTGCCTAACATAGCGGCAACCTGAGATTGCTCCGCGGTTTCCGTTGGCAAGTTTTGGGTCTGTTCTTCATCACGAATTTGAATCGCGTTTTCAAGCTTACGCAAAAATTCGTACGCTTTTTTTAGCGGTGCAGCTTCTTGAGGCGGAATAAACTCTTTGACTTGAAGCGTATCGAGGCTGTGCCACCAGTTTTTCGTTTGTAGTACTGGATGTCGACCACCACCGATTAGCTGCAATGACTGCACGATAAACTCTAGTTCACGAATACCGCCTTCACCTAACTTGATGTTTCCTTTAGCATTCTTCCGCAATAATTCACTGGCGATTTTCTGCTTCAGCTGTCGTATCGACTCCAACACACTAAAGTCGATATAACGGCGGTAACTAAACGGACGTATGATCTGCTCAAGCGTAGCCTTAGTTTCATCATCACCATTGATGACTCTTGCTTTAATCATGGCGAATCGTTCCCACTCACGCCCTTGCTCCACATAATAGTCCTGTAGCGCGTTGAAGTTCGTTACCAAGGCGCCACTTTGCCCATAAGGCCTAAGCCGCATATCAACGCGATAAACAAAGCCATCGTGTGTCATATCGGACAACAAGCTAATAAGCTTTTGTCCTAAGCGCATAAAAAACTTCTGATTTTCAATGGGCTTCGATTCGCGATCCGTTTCCCCTTCTTCAGGAAAAGCAAAGATGAGGTCAATATCCGAGGAGAAATTCAGTTCTCGTCCACCCATCTTACCCATGGCAATGATCAGCATTTGCTGTAACTCGCCATTAGCGCTTAGAGGCCTGCCGTATTGTTGATGGAGCTGATGTTCAGCCCATCGATAAGCTGCTTGCACCAAAATATCGGCTAGGGTCGATTGGTAAAAGGTGATGGCTTTGATATCAGCCAATTGAAAGATGTCATTTACCGCAATCAGTATCGACCAATAGTGACGCTCCAGCCGTAAACGCTTCTTCATATCGAATTCAGACAAGGTCAGCTCAAACCGCTCTGGCAGCTGACTTAATCCTTGCTCTATTGATACCCCATTAATTGCATCAAGCAGCCACTGGGGATGCTTGATTACCCAACGGGCAATATAATCACTCGAAGCGAGCACAAACTTCGCTTTTTCTGGCTCATATTCAGTTACCGAGGAGGATAACGCCTCTTGCCACTGCATATATCGTTTTTCAGCCAGTTCTTGTAATGACGCTGGTAAACTAAAGTCAGTTCTCATGCCGTAAGTGCTAAAAGTGATGGTGATATCGATGCTACGACGATACGTTGATATCGCCCAGAAATCAATTTTCGCTGCATTTCAAATACCGTATAAACCATTGATAATCAGAAGGTTACAGTTGTTTACAAACAAAAAGTAGTTTAAATTATGCTTCACTGCTAGGATTAAATAGATAATTTAAAAAAGGAGTCTGCCACAATGGGTACTATGATCACATTAATCGTGATTGCAGCGTTGGTGTTGTTCTTTGTCACCATTTATAACAAGCTGGTCACGCTTAGAAACCGTTTCAAAAATGCATTTGCGCAAATCGACGTTCAGCTTAACCGTCGTTATGACTTAATTCCTAACTTAGTCGAAACGGCCAAAGGCTACATGAAGCACGAAAAGGAAACCCTGGAAGCCGTTATCAGCGCTCGAAATAGCGCCGTATCAGCGAACCAGACCGCGGCTGCCAATCCCGACGATCCTGATGCAATTAAGCACTTGAATCAAGCAGAAGGTCAATTAACAGGAGCACTTGGCCGTTTATTCGCGTTATCAGAAGCTTACCCAGATCTTAAAGCTAACCAAACAATGGAACAGTTAATGGAAGAACTAAGCACCACGGAAAACAAAATTGCTTTTGCACGTCAGGCTTATAACGACTCAGTTATGGAGTACAACACTTACCGCGAGCAGGTGCCGAATAACTTTATCGCCAACCCATTTGGCTTTAAAGAAGCAGAATTGTTCGAAATCGAAGACGAGCAAGTTCGTGAAGCCGTTAAGGTTGATTTTAGCTAATTCATAACGCTAACTTTCAACTATGGACTTTTTTGAGCATCAAGCAGCAGCTCGGCGTAAAACCAAGCTGCTGATCTTCTACTTTTTATGCGCCGTCATTTTAATCGTTGTCGCCTTAAACCTCGCCATTTGGGGCTTATTCAATTTTAGTGGATTCGCCACTAACAACGATGGACAGGGCATGTCTTTAAGCCAATGGTTTAAAGAAAGTTGGTTCTATTACATCACTTTCGGCTCTATCGGCTTAATTGTCATTGGCAGTCTCTACCGTTGGATATCGCTAGGCGATGGCGGCAAAGCCGTAGCGCGCATGGTCAATGGTCGGGAAATCTTGCCCGATACTAATGATTTGTTAGAGAGACGCTTACTCAACGTGGTTGAAGAAATGTCAATTGCCTCTGGAACCTCCGTTCCGACGGTGTACGTCATGGATCAGGAAGATGCGATTAACGCTTTTGTCGCTGGTATTGAAAGCGCAGACACGGTAATGGTCGTAACCCGAGGCGCTCTAGAACAGCTTACACGCCAAGAGCTCCAAGGCGTTGTTGCTCATGAGTTCAGTCATATTTTTAATGCTGACATGCGCATTAATGTTCGACTTATCAGCATCTTAGCGGGTATTTTAATTCTCGGCCAAGCGGGCTACTTTATGATGCGAGCTTTCCGTTACGGTGGCTCTACTCGTAGCAGTAAAGAAAGTGGCGGCGCAGTAGTCGCTATTTTATTGATCGGCCTGTCCATTTATGCCATCGGCTCCATCGGATTATTCTTTGGGCGTTTGATTAAAGCCGCTATTTCACGTCAACGTGAATTTTTAGCCGATGCCTCAGCCATTCAATACGCTCGGGACAATGAAGGTTTGGCTGGCGCTTTTATCAAAATTCAACGCCAAAGCTCCTTGCTCAACAACTCCCACGCTGAAGAAACCAGCCACATGTGTATCGCTGAGCCAATTAAACTAAGCTTTAACAGTTTAGCGACGCACCCACCAATTGAGAAGCGCTTGTCCGCGATCATGCCAGGTTGGCGACAGTTTAAAGAGCAAAAAGATCAAGAAGCCGAGCGTAAAACACAACAGCAAGCTTTAGAAGAAGAGCGTCAAAAAGCACAGGCAGAAACCGAAGCCAAAGACCGAGGATTTGATATTGGCGGCCTCGCTGATACGGTTGGTAAACCAACCACTATGCACATGCATGCCGCCGGCGAGCTGCTGATGGCCTTACCGGCGATTATTACTACCGCCGCACACGGTCATCATTCTAGCAGCCACGCCATGCACTTGGTTTTCGCGCTATTGTTAAGCGACCATGGGCAAGTAGATGAATCCTCATTAGCCCTCATTCAAAACGTTTACGGCGATGATAGTAGCGATAAAATTTTAGAGCTAGCAAGCCATATCACAAAAGAACAGCGCCAGCTCCGTCTTGCTATTCTTGACTTGGCTATGCCGAGTTTACGCCGTCTATCGCAAGCGGAGCGCAAGCAATTCTTTAGCCTATTACGCAAACTGATCCACCAGGATAGCCACGTTAGCCAATTTGAATACGTCTTGTATTCTCTTATCCACAAAAATCTAATTGGCGCAGGTCAGCAAAGCAAGAAAGCGATCATGCGTTTCAGTAAAGTCGAAGCGGAATTACAGGTGTTGTTATCAGCCGTCATTCACGCTAGTGGTCAAGAGCAGGCAACCAAAGAAACCGTGTTCAAGCAGGTATTCGACGGTTTTAGCTCAAGCCAGCTACAGCTACTGGATGATTCATTTGATGCAGAGACCTTTCATCAGGCATTGAACACCCTGCGTCGTTTGTCGCCGATGCTGAAAAAACCGTTACTCAATGGTCTAGAAGAAGCGATTGAACATGATGGCGTCATCGAGCACCAAGAAATTGAGTTATTGAGAGCCATAGCAGAATGCTTAGACTGCCCTATCCCACCGATTATTGAGAACACTCAGAAAGAAGCCGCAGAAATGCTTAGCTGATAAACGGATGTGGCTCTGTTAATAACAAAAGCCATCTACCCAAGCTCCTTCTTCCTTTATTCATTCCCTTTCTAATATCTCTTTTAATTCCAATACGGATTTCGAGCCAAGGCCTCTTCACGCATACCTTTAAGCACCACCAAAGTTTCCGTTTCCGTATCGTCAATCAGCGGGTCTTCGACACCCTCAACAGCCAGCGCCTTTTCAAGGTAGACCAGTTGTTGCAGCAGTTGAATGTTAGCTACAATATCAGCCCAACCACGGCGATACTCACGACGTGCTCGGTCATCAAACAAGCAGCCAAAGAACAAACCGATATCCAGAGTACGGGTCATCTTAGGTAGATAGTCAATATAGTCTTGCTTACTTAGAGTAACTTTCTCGGATAAATGGCGTCGCATATCACGTAGCAAGTGCTGCAATTGCTTTGTGGCGTAAGAATAAATTTCTTTTTTCTGAATTTTTTCAGCGTTACTTTCACCAATTGCTTCACGCCACTCTTTTAGGTAGAGCCAGCGAGAAAAGCGAAGTAGCTTCAAGTTATACGAAGGCGTTTTTAGGTACTCAACAAAGATTTTATGCTCTTTAATGAATGACTGCTCTAACCCTGACTCTAACTTTGCAAGCTCATCATAATGGAAACCGTATAACTTACTGTTATTTAACCAATTAATTTCTTCAGCAATGGTAAATAGCTTGGAAAAGTTCTTAGTGATTTCGCGCCAATCTTTGCGTAAATGAATCAAACTATGGCGTGGAATTACAGCGGCAAAGACCGAGTACATGGTTTGCATAAACATAAGAGCTCTATTCAGCTGCAACACTGCATCGATGCTTGGTTCACGCTTGATCTTTTTAATGTGATACTGCCAATGCCCGAGCCCTTTATGAGCAACACTTTCAAAAGCGGCTTCAGCGGAGGTTTTGGACGTCAGGTTTACTAAATCCAAATGCTTGGTGTATTCAGGGGCAGAGTGACATAGCCGATAGCCCCGCTCTGCCTTGCTTTCGCTATCGAGCACCAAGTCGAATTGTTCAATCAACTCACGCCCAAGATCAAACAAGACACTGGCTTCACCCTCTTTTAGCTCTAGCTCTACTTCACACAAGTCTTGGCTTTCTTGAGCAATGGTCGACGACTCTTCTGCCATACAGTTGATCTGACCTTGATCCAGTGCCACTTCGACTTGCGCGCCGTTATAGCCAATAGTGACGACGTCGCGATTAAAGTTTGTGGTGAATATTGGGGCGAGAGGACCATCTTCTTCCTCAGCTTCCTCTAACAGGATCATAAGGTAAGGTTCGTCCACTAGCTCTAATTGAAGCTTGTCTTCTGGAATCGTATGCTCAGACTCGTTGCGCTGGTACAAACCACCGACGACACGCCCCGCAGACTTTACCGACTGGATGTAGTGGTCACCGTCTTTGCGAATGCGAAGACCGATATCCGTTCCTCTAAGTCTATGATTTTTCGTATCAAAATAGGTGTTGTGGAGGTATTTCTGCTCCCACTCTAGCTCCGCTGAGTTGCTCTCAGAGCATCCCACTTCCTTCAACCACTGTTTTACCTGTTTAATCTTATCGGTGCTTGCTGACAGCTTTAATTCTACTTCAATCGACATTGTTTATTGTGCTTAATAGCAAACTCATGGCCTCAGTTTACAGCGGGAATTCCATCTTGCCAAACCTTTATCTAGCCATAGCCTTAGTGCTTATTTATAATGTGACATTAAATTTCATTCATTAGTAACCTTTTTGGGGTAGATATGGCCAATTCAATACTCGATATGTTTGCGTCATCACCGATTCGCCCGATGCAGGATCATATGCGCAAAGTACATGAGTGTGCGAAGCAATTGATTCCTTTCTTCAAGGCGACTCTGGCAAAAGACTGGCAAGAAGCAGAAAAAATTAAGGATAATATTCGCCAGCTTGAAAATGATGCGGATGACTTAAAGCACGACCTTCGCATGCACCTTCCTAAAGGATTATTCCTTCCAGTCGCTCGTACTGACCTTCTCTCTCTCCTTAGCAAACAAGACAAAATCGCTAATATCGCTCGCGATATTTCAGGTTTGGTGTTTGCCCGTAAAATGGACTTCCCAGAGAATGTTCATAGCGATCTTATCGGTTTAATACAGCGCTCTATTGATGCGTCAAAGCAGGCGTTTAAGGCAATTAACGAGCTGGATGAGTTGCTGGCTACCGGTTTCCGTGGCCGTGAAGCACATTTAGTTGAAGAACTTATCGAGCAGTTAGATTTGATTGAGAACGATACTGATGACCTTCAACGCGGTCTATTGTTCAAGATCTTCGAGCAGGAAGAAGAACTTCCTCCTGTATCAGTCATGTTTATGTATAAAGTCATTCGTTACATTGGCGATCTAGCTGACAGCGCACAAAGCGTTGGCTCACGCCTTGAAATGACTATCGCGCGTTAATTGAAACACGCACATTAATAAACCAGGTTCAGTAGGGGGAACTTGTGGATTTTTTATTACAAAATGCAGACACCATGATCTGGATCGCCGTCGCTTTCGGCTTCTTGATGGCATTCGGTATTGGTGCAAACGATGTTGCTAACGCAATGGGGACGTCGGTTGGTGCGAAGGCACTAACCTTAAAGCAAGCTATTATTGTTGCAGCAATTTTTGAATTTGCGGGCGCTTACCTTGCCGGCGGTGAAGTAACCAAAACCATCCGTAAAGGCATGATTGACTCGAGTTACTTCAATGGCCAGCCAGAATTACTGGTCTTCGGTATGATGGCAGCACTCTTGGCGGCGGGTATTTGGCTCTTAATCGCATCTAAGCTCGGTTGGCCGGTATCAACAACTCACTCTATCGTCGGTGCTATCGTTGGTTTCGCCGCTGTTGGTGTCGCCTTTGACGCCGTAAGTTGGGGCAAAGTTGGTTCAATCGTTGGTAGCTGGGTTATCACCCCTCTACTAGCTGGTGTTATTGCCTTCCTCATTGTTCTCAGCGTTCAAAAGCTGATTCTCAATACCGAAGATCCTTTCCAAAGAGCGAAGCGCTATGTGCCTTTCTACATGTTCTTGGCGGGCTTTGTTATTGCTCTTGTCACCATCATGAAAGGCTTAAAGCACGTCTTTAAAGACAAGAGTATTGAGCTAAGCATGGTAGAGATTTACTTAATTGCTGCTGGTGTGGGTGTCATCATTGCGGTGATTGGTGCCATGTTCATCAGTCGAATTAAAGTCGATAAGAAAGAAAATAAAGACTATCAATTCGCCAGCGTTGAAAAAGTATTCGCTGTGCTGATGATCGTTACCGCTTGTGGTATGGCGTTTGCACACGGTTCAAATGACGTCGCTAACGCTATTGGTCCGTTAGCTGCGATTGTTAGCGTGATTCAAAGTGGTGGCGAAATTGGTGCTAGCGCTTCTGTTGACCCTCGCATTCTTCTTGTTGGTGCCATTGGTATCGTGATTGGTTTGATTGTCTTAGGTAGCCGCGTCATGGCGACAATTGGTCAAAAAATCACACACTTAACACCAAGTCGTGGCTTTGCGGCAGAGTTAGCAGCCGCTTCAACGGTGATTATTGCTAGTGGTGCCGGACTTCCTATCTCGACTACACAAACCTTGGTTGGTGCGGTTCTAGGTGTCGGTATGGCTCGTGGTATCGCGGCTCTTAACCTTAGCGTGGTCCGAAACATCTTTGTTTCTTGGGTAGTTACGCTACCTGCTGGCGCAATACTATCGGTAATTTTCTTCTATATCTTTAAAGCAATTTTCTCATAATTCTTTTCTGGTATACCGATTAGTTCTAAAGCTTAAAAGAAAGGTGGTCACATATGTTGACCACCTTTTCTTTATTCCCTCCAAAAGAAATATAGCCATCCAGACAGAAATTCTTTATTTATCAATACCTTTTGCAACCTTGCCTTTTGTACTCAATAACTCTTTATTTTTACAGCTTCAATATTTGTAGGGCCTTACTAAGATCCTATAGGACGGGCACTACACAGCTAATGGCATAAAAGGTCTGAAACGCGAATTTACTGGTTGCTTGGGTATAAAAACCTCCATATACTTGCCCACTTAAACCGTTTAATCTGACCAGGATTGATATGTTACGTATCCTGACTTTATGGGCAATATTCTTCGCTTCTGCAGTATCAGTCGAACAGACTCATGCAGCTGATGAAAACACCTCAAACAGCCCAGACACCCCAACCAGTTATTACGTTTCAGACGACATTGGCGTGGTTCTGCGTAGTGGGCCGACTAACCGCTATCGCGTTATCGGAAAAATATCCGCCGGAACTCCAATCACTATCCTTCAAAGCGACACCGCTAACGAAAGCAGTGAAGTACGAGTAGCTAGTGGTGACACTGGCTGGATTCAAACCGACTACATCACCGACGAACCTACGGTTCGTGCTAAATACCAACTGTTGTTACAAGAAAATTCACAATTAAAACAACAGGTTGAAGAACTAGCACAAGATGTCGCTGATAAAGACAATATTATTCAACTCAACAACAACCTTCAGCAGCAAGTTTCAGAGCTTGAGAACGAAAGGGATGTGTTACAACAGCAGGCTTCGTTGCAAAAAGATCGTTTCCATAAAGATGTTTTCTACGCAGGAGCCTTAGTGTTATTGTTTGGTATGTTCATCAGTTGGATACTTTTAAGATTTAGTCAAAAGAAACGTCAACGCTCCGGCTGGCGTTAAGGTTTATAGGTTTATGTTTTAGGTATTAAAAAGAATGTTACGAGCTAGTCATATATTTTCAGATAATTATAAGCACCTGTCACTGGACGAATGGCAGGGATTGATCACCCAAAATTACGCAGTCGATGAATCAGATTATCTGAATGAACTGCTGGCGCTAGCCAAGCCTGATAAGGACACTATCGAAAAAATTACTCGTCAAGCCAGCGACCTTGTCACCGCAATTCGACAAGATGAACGCTCTAAAGACGGCGTTGAAGCCTTTCTTCAACAATATAGTCTGAGCACTAAAGAAGGCATTATTCTAATGTGTTTAGCGGAAGCCTTATTACGAATCCCCGATGCGCGAGTCGCAAACAACCTGATTCGAGATAAGCTAACGTCCGCAGACTGGGAAAAACACACTGGTCAAAGCGACTCTTATCTGGTCAATGCTTCAACATGGGGCTTAATGCTCACTGGTAAAATCGTTGATACGGATAAAGATGGCGATGGCAAACCCGACAGTATGATTCGCGGTTTAATCGCCAAGTTTGGTGAGCCCGTGATTCGCCAGGCAATGAACCAAGCAATGCGTATCATGGGCCGTCAATTTGTTCTAGGCCGTACGATCAAAGAAGCCTTGAAGCGTGGCTCAAAGAGCGTTCAAAAGGGATACACGCACTCCTTCGACATGCTTGGCGAAGCGGCTTATACCGCTTATGACGCGAAACGCTACTTTGAGGCTTACAGCAACGCTATTGATGAAATTGGTGCAGTCAAAACTCAAAGCGGCGTCAAGGCGCCAAGTATTTCGATCAAACTATCTGCCCTACATCCTCGTTATGAAGAAGGCCAGCGTGATCGTGTATTAACTGAAATGGTTGCTACAGTGAAAAAGCTTGTCGAACAAGCTCGTGAGCTGGACGTTGCCGTAACCATTGACGCAGAAGAAGCCGATCGTCTTGAGCTATCGCTTGACGTGTTTGAAGCAGTCTATGATTCAGCCGTGTGTAAAGACTGGCAAGGCTTTGGCATGGTGGTTCAAGCCTACTCAAAGCGTGCTTTGCCTGTTTTAGGTTGGCTGAACGCTTTGTCACAAAAGCATGGCCGTCGAATTCCGCTACGCTTAGTGAAAGGTGCTTACTGGGATCAGGAAGTCAAATGGTCACAACAAGGTGGTTATTCTAGCTACCCCGTATTTACACGTAAGTGTGGTACCGACGTTTCTTACCTAGCCTGTGCCAAGTATTTATTAAAGTCACAAGATGCTTTTTATCCGCAGTTTGCGACACACAACGCGCAAACGGTATACAGCATTTTAGATATGGCTGAAGGCAATCGAGACTTTGAGTTCCAACGCCTACACGGTATGGGTGAATCGCTTTATGATCTGGTTTTAAAGCAATATCCAGACATTAGCTGCCGTATTTATGCGCCAGTGGGTAACCATAAAGACTTACTTCCTTACCTTGTAAGACGCTTGTTGGAAAATGGTGCTAACACATCATTTGTCCATCAGTTAGTTGATGAGAATACAGCTATTTCAGAGCTGGTAGAGCATCCTTGCGACACATTAGAGAGCTTTGAAACCTTACATAACGATCGAATTCCACTGCCGCCACACATCTATGAAGATTTTGGCGAGATGCGTTTAAACTCAAGTGGTGTTAATTTACATATTCATAGTGAGATAGAGCCTTTTATGAACCAGGTCAAACATTTCTTAGATAACCAATGGCATGCAAAGCCAATCATTGACGGTCAGGAATACACAAGCAACGAAGAGCAGGTGATTTGTCCTTACGACCACAGCCATACTGTTGGCACGGTTCATAAGGCGACTGAAGAACAAGCTCTTAAAGCTTTAAGCGTTGCCCATGATAACTTTATTGCTTGGGATGTAACGCCAGTTCAGCAACGTTCTGCATTGTTGGACAAAGTCGCTGACGCGTTAGAAGCCCACAAGCATGAATTGATTGCGCTGTGTAGTCGTGATGGCGGTAAGAGCTTACAGGACGGTATCGACGAAGTTCGTGAAGCGATCGATTTCTGCCGCTACTACGCTTATAACGCTCGTAACCAGTTCGGCCATGAAATTCACTTACCAGGCCCAACGGGCGAAAGTAATGACATGTACCTCCAAGGTCGTGGTGTTTTCGCATGTATCAGCCCATGGAACTTCCCGCTTGCCATTTTCATTGGTCAAGTTGCAGCAGCACTGGTCGCCGGTAACACCGTTATCGCCAAGCCAGCGGACCAAACCACTTTGGTCGCGTACCGCGCTGTGCAGATCATGCATGAAGCTGGTATCCCAACGAGCGTACTACAGTTTGTACCGATTCGTGGTTCTGTATTAGGTAAAGTGATTCTTTCTGATAACCGTGTTGCTGGCGTTGCCTTTACCGGCTCAACCAGTACCGCTCATACCATTAACCGTACCCTAGCCCAACGTGATGGCATGCTATCACCATTAATCGCTGAAACTGGCGGTCAGAACGCTATGATCGTAGACAGTTCAGCATTACCTGAACAGGTTGTAGAAGATGTGATTCACTCAGCTTTCACAAGCGCGGGTCAACGCTGTTCAGCACTTCGCGTTTTGTATTTGCAGGAAGATATCGCAGACAAAATTATCGAAGTCCTTTCTGGTGCGATGCAAGAGCTACGCCTAGGTAACCCAACGGACTTATCGACTGACGTTGGGCCTGTAATCGACATGGCTGCTCGCGAAGAGTTACAAGGTCATATCGACGAGCTAAAAGCTGCCGGTAAGTTTATTGCTGAAACACCGATGCCAGAAGGCCTTGAGGGTCACGGCAGTTTCTTGTCGCCGGTGGCATTTGAAATTGATCATATTAATGATCTGGATCAAGAATGGTTCGGCCCTATCGTTCATATTGTTCGCTACAAAGCTAAAGACTTGGACAAAGTCATCGACCAAATTAATGACTATGGCTTTGGTTTAACGCTCGGTGTTCACTCTCGTAACGAGTCAACGGCTATGTACATCGATAAGCGCGCTCGCGTCGGCAACGTTTACATTAACCGTAATATGATTGGTGCGACAGTTGGTGTTCAACCATTCGGTGGTCAAGGCTTATCGGGCACAGGTCCTAAAGCTGGTGGTCCGTTCTACTTATATCGTTTTGCGACTGAGCATACACGTACCAATAACACTGCTGCTATCGGTGGTAACGCAACACTTCTTTCGCTTGGTGATGAAGACGTTTCTCCAGAGTTTTTACAAAACGACTCTGACTAAAAGGAACTGATATTCGTAAAAATCGTAATAAAAGGCACAGCTCGTCTGTGCCTTTTTTGTAAGCCCCTTAACTAATCGCTCAACCACCATGGCACATATTTCAGAAAACTTTATACAGCATATTGAGCAACAACTACCTGATCATATCAAGCTAGAGGAATTTATAGCGGCTTGTCAGCGTCCTTTAAGGAAAAGTTTTCGTGCCAACCTCTTGAAGACTGATACCCAAGCTTTACAAAGTTTGTTCGAAGCCGAAGGTTACCAACTGACTCCAATCCCTTGGTGCGAAGAAGGCTTTTGGGTTGATGAAAGCCATAAAACACTACCCGAAAACCTTGGGAATTGGCTACCTCATCTGCAAGGGCAACTTTATATTCAAGAAGCCAGCTCTATGCTTCCGGTTAAGGCGCTTTTGCATGACTTTGATTATTCAAGCCAGTCGACCTTTTTGGATATGGCGGCGGCTCCCGGTTCAAAGACAACGCAACTAGCAGCACGCCTAAACAACCAAGGACAGATCATAGCTAATGAACTTTCGTCTACGCGCCTTAAAGGCTTGTCTCATAATATTCAACGCTGCGGAGTCGTGAATACCGCTTTGAGCCATAATGACGGAACTATTTTTGGAACTGCGACACCGGAGTATTTCGATGCCATTTTGCTGGATGCGCCCTGTGGTGGTGAAGGGACTGTAAGAAAAGATGAGCAAGCACTAAACAACTGGAGTTTGGATAAAGTCGTCTCAATTTCTGAGCTACAAAAAGAATTAATTACTAGCGCTTATCACGCCCTCAAACCTGGTGGACGTCTTGTCTATTCGACCTGCACCTTATCGCAAGAAGAAAACCATGCCGTATGCCAACATCTGCTTACGCAATTCCCTGATAATGTGACTATCAAGCCCCTTAATGACTTATTCGAGGGCGCAGAAAAAGCAGCGACCTCTGAAGGCTATTTACATGTATTCCCTAACACCTACGACTGCGAAGGTTTTTTTGTTGCTTGCTTCGACAAAGGTAATGCAATGGGGGCTGCTAAGGAAAACAATCACAACCGAACGCAAACTAAAGTGGGCAAGTTTTCTAAAATATCAGATAAAAATTTTGAGTCAGTAAACAGTTACAGCCAAATATTTGGCTGGGACTTAAGCCCGATCAAAGCGAACCTATACACTAAAACACTACGCAATGGTTCTGAAGAAGTATGGTTGTTAGATGATGCTATGCTAACCTTTAACAACACCTTGAAACTCAATCGTTTTGGTTCAAAGTTGTTCGAACTCAATAAACATGGACCGAAAATACAACACCAAGCCATTACAAGTTTTGGTCAAGAGTTGACGAAACAATCTATCAGTTTGAACGAGAAGCAAGCCCAAGAATATTTGCAAGGAAGGGATATCTTCCTTGAAGACAGTAGCCCACCAAAACATAAAGAAGTCATCGTGAGGTTCAACGGGGTATCGCTTGGCCTAGCTAAACACTTAGGTAATAAGCTTAAAAATAATTTACCCAGAGATTTAGTAAGGGATAATATTTTTACCCAACTGTAATAAAGTTGTTACTCAACATTAACATCTTCAAGGCTGGGAAGAACAAACTCTTGGCCTTTGAACACCACTACCAAGTCATTCTCTAAGATTTCTTTAATTTCCAGTTCTGCACTAATCTTGTCACCTTGTGCGTAAGCCTTGCCATTTAACATGACAAAACGATCTTTCGCCTGAGTGGCATAAATATGGGTGGTATATACTAAACGCGGCAAATCAGTCTTAGTGAGTGATGCTGTTGTGTTACGTTCAGGAGCTTGAGTTACAGTACTCTCCTGGCTTGTGCGGTTAGGCATCGCCGTTTTTCGAACCTTTCGAACAACAGGTTCAGCAACCTGAAGCGGCTTGCTCACCACCTGAGTATCATCAGAACCCTCAACCGTTTTGTATGATTCTTCTACTTCGTCTTTTGTTTGCGTCACTGGTGGATTGGCGACTACAGCTGGCGCAGTTTGCCTCTGCGCCAGTTGCTCAGAAATGTGTTGGGCGGAAGGATTAAGTAAAATAAAAATTAGGACGCCAATCGTAAGAATTAATACTATGACAATAATTGGCCAAATCCATTGCCTAAAACTTTTTTCTTCTTCAAGCTCATGATACGCATGCTCACTCGATAAATCAGGTACCTCATTATTATCCTCACCCGATTTATTCTTTTTTAGTGCATCAAGGATATACGACATTATTGCTCTCCCTGCTGAGTCATTACAGAGCCTTTCTCCAGTTTAGGGATATTAGTCACCACGTTATTATTGAGCATAATGACGGAATGCTTACCTAGAATCCCATCAGCAACCAAACCATTCTCCATTTGAAATAGCATCAACCAATCTTCTACTTTTTTTGAAAAGCGATCAGCTGGTGAGATATCCACGTTATCAATGGTATAAATCGCATCCGTTAACCAGCGTACTACGGGGCCAGTATCACCGTACTTTGTATGCTCGATAAAACCATCAGGCATTTTCCAGAATAACCGATACTCTCCCTGCCATAAAGGATTCAGCTTTTCTTGAGTCATACGTACTTCATGATCACCAAACTGCAACACGAGCTTATTACCTTCAATCGCTTTTAATGTTCCCCAAAAAGATCCTGATTCTTGAGTTGAAAACTTAAGGTTTAATGGGCGATTGAGTTGTTTTATATAGTCCCAATCTGCGGTACCATCATCACAACTCAGGTTGTAGTCAAGTGCAAAGTCACAAGGCTCGGATGCTTGGTATGGATAATAACTCACGCCCCATAATGCAAATAAATTCCTTGCTGACCTTAAACCTTCTCGGTCCCAACTTTGGTCTCCCCAAAACTCCTGAGCCAACTCATCATTACTTTTTGTAAGCGGCTCGTTCTTCAGCTTGTTATTAATGCGACTGTCGTCTAATGCTTTTTGTATTGGTTGAGCAGTACTATCAACCATGGTCTCTTTCTTGATACTTTGAGGATACTGGGTGATGACAATATAAGCCGCTACCGTTAATAATATTGCGAAAGAAACACCAAACCAAACCAGCTTATGATTTTTTGAAGCTTGATTCACAGCTGTATGACTATCACCGAGCACTTCTGGTATAGCTCTTTTCACAATAGGTTCTGTAACCGTATTTTTCTTTTCAACAAAAGCGCCCAGCAAAGCCCTGTCTGAAATAACATTGATCAAACGAGGAATACCGCCGCTTGCTTGATGGATCCGTTTAATTGCTGAAGACTTAAACAAAGGCCTCTGTAATCCAGCAATCCGTAGGCGGTGCCCAATATAAGATGCCGTTTCATTTAGGTTTAAAGGTCTTAAGTGATATCGGGCCGTAATTCGCTGCGCTAGTTGTCGCAACTCTTTCTTTGCTAAAAGTTCCTGCAACTCAGGCTGGCCAATGAGGATAATCTGCAACAACTTTTTATCATTGGTTTCAAGGTTAGTGAGCAAACGAATCTGCTCCATGACCTCAACACTTAGATTTTGAGCCTCATCAATCATCAGAACCGTATTCAGTCCTTGCTCATGATTCTTAAGTAAATAATCACGCAACAAATCCGTGAAAGCTTTTAAACTTCGCTCTCCCTGCTCATATTGAATACCAAGCTCGTCACACATCGTCGCCATGAGCTCAATGGCATCAAGCTTTGGGTTTAAGATATAAGCCAAGCGAACATCGCTCGATAACTGCTCGAGTAAACAGCGACATACGGTTGTTTTTCCAGTCCCAACTTCACCAGTCAGCATGACGAAACCACCGCCAGAGCCTATGCCATACAACAAATGGGCTAAAGCATCACGGTGACGCTCACTCATGAATAAAAAGCGAGGGTCCGGCGCAATGGTAAATGGAGAGCTTTTAAATCCAAAAAAATCGTTATACATATCACGTAGCTCACGTTCGGCATGAGCAGTTATTGTCTAAGTTTGCAGCTTTGCTTATTATAAATAGAGCATGTTAAGCGTTCTAATATATGACAAAGCCTCAATCGGTACAATTGCTATGATCAAAAGATGGTTTGCAGGAAGCCCTATACTCGTATTTTTTACGCTGAGCCTGTTGGCGCTTCAAGCTCCTGCTAAAATTTATAAATGGGTTGATGAAGATGGAAATACACACTACTCAGACAAGCCGCCCAAGGATAAACGCATCAAGGCCAGCCAGCAAAATCTCGATAATATGAATGTGATACAGATGCCGCGCCCCGTGAAAACACAGACTCTCAGTAGCAATCAATGCCAAAAAGCTGTCGATAACTTTACTCAAAATTATTCAAACCACAAAAAAGCCATCGAGAAAGAACTCGCGCAAGGTGTTATAGACGATATGCAATTTGCCGATCGTCTCACTCAGCTAGAAACCCTTAAAAAACAAGTCACTCTAAAAAACTGCCACAAGGCTGATCCTGAGCTTAATACCCTGCTACACTGTATGGCAAAGAATCCGAATACACAGGTTTGCAGTTAATTTATGGAGATTTACCTAGTTGGCGGCGCGGTCCGTGATCATTTGCTGGGACTGGACGTTATCGACCACGATTATGTGGTGGTAGGCGCATCTCCTGAACTCATGAAGCAACAAGGCTTTAAGGAAGTTGGTAAAGACTTCCCTGTGTTTTTGCACCCAGAAACCGGCGATGAATACGCCTTAGCACGAACCGAGCGTAAGTCTGGCAAGGGTTACAAAGGGTTTGAGGTCGATTTTTCAGAGAACATTACGCTTGAGCAAGACCTACAGCGTCGCGACCTGACCATTAACGCCATTGCGCGGCATGAAGATGGTTCGCTTGTAGATCCCTATAATGGTCAACAGGATCTCGAACATAAAACTCTACGCCACATATCGCCCGCGTTTGCCGAAGACCCGCTTCGCGTATTACGTGTCGCCCGCTTTGCGGCACGTTTTCACCATCTTGGGTTTTCAGTGGCTCAAGAGACGCTGGCGTTGATGATGGAACTCAGCAATCAAGGGGAACTTGAATACCTAACACCTGAAAGGGTCTGGGTCGAAACCCATAAAGCGCTTTCAACTCAGTCGCCACAAGTCTTCTTCGAAGTGCTCAGAGAGTGCGGCGCATTAGAGGTGTTGTTTCCTGAAATTAATCAGCTATGGGGTATCCCTAATCCAGAAAAATGGCACCCTGAAATCGATACCGGCGTCCATACCATGATGGTGCTAGAACAGGCGGCACGTAAGACTGATGATATTTGCGTGCGCTTCGCCGCAGTGGTTCACGATCTAGGAAAGGGCGTGACCCCCAAAGATCAGTGGCCCCAACACCGCGGACATGAAGAAGCTGGAGTACCACTCATCAAGCAACTGTGTCGCCGAATAAAAGCGCCAAAAGATTACGAGAACTTAGCGGTTAACGTATCGCGCTTTCACCTCCACAGCCACAAAATGTTTGAGTTACGCCCTAAAACCGTACACAAAGTTTTAAAGTCTATCGGCGCTTATAAAAAGGAGTCGCTCCTTGAGCAATTTATTTTAGCCTGTGAAGCCGACTTTAATGGCCGCCTCGGTCTTGAAGAGAAGCCCTATACTCAAGGCGACTTACTTCGTCAGTGCTACCAGGCCTCTAAAAAAATTGAGTCACAACCGCTCATCGACCGTGGTTATGAAGGCGCAAAGCTAGGAGAAGCCATAGAACGCGAAAGGGTTCGTCGTATAAAATCAGTCCTAGAAAAAGAAAAAGCGGCTAACTAAGCCGCTTTCCTATTAACTGTAGAAGAGTATCAATAAACCAATACCCAACGCTAGACGGTACCAGACGAAAGGCATAAAGCCGATTTTCTCAAGCCACTTCAAGAAGAAGTGAATACAAGCAAAAGCGCTGACCGCTGAAACAATAATGCCTAGAATCAAAAAGCTCCAATCAAACTTCGCGCCTTCCTCAACCAGTTGATAGCCCTTTAGACCGCCCGGAAGCAGGATAGCTGGGATGGATAGCAGGAACGAATAGCGCGCCGCCGCAGTTCTCGAAAAGCCCAGCATGGCCGCTGCGGTCATGGTAATCCCGGAGCGAGAGGTTCCTGGAATTAACGCCAACGCCTGTGCCAAGCCAATTGCAAACACATCACGCAACCGCAAATCGTATTCGCTTTTGAAATCACGACGTTTTTTACCGTTATATCGTGTTTCAGCAAATCCTAGCAACAAACCAAACACTATCGTGGTCGCCGCAATAACCGGGATCGAACGAAGATAATTATCGACGATATCAAACGCCTCAAGGAATAAACCAAACAAGCCAACAGGGATCGTCCCCCAAATCACCGCCCACGCCAAGCGAGAGTTTGGACTCGATCCCTTACCCGTCACCGAACCAAACCACGCAACAACCATCTCCACAATTTCTTTGCGGAAATAAATCATCACCGCCGTCAAAGTCCCCACATGCACTGCAACATCAAACGCCAAGCCCTGATCCTGCCAACCGAGTACCTTCGACGTCAAAATCAAATGCGCCGAGCTCGAAATTGGCAAAAACTCCGTAAGCCCTTGAATTAATGCTAAAAATACCGCCTGAAGCCAATCCATATTATTTCCTAATATTGTATATCACCCGACTCTACTCGTTACTATTTGATGACCAAAGGTTGAGTTTTAGGCTCTTATTGAGCCCTTATATTGAGTTGAAACAAGTTCTAGCTATAGCAATTCAAAACAGGACGTTTTGAATAGTGACATTCAGACCATGGATGGGATGTATGTCACGGTGCGTTAAATAGCTAGCGCTTGTTGAAAGTAGTCATGCCATGCATGACCTCAATATCGGGCCGTCTTTCTTTTGGTTCCTTTTCTTGGACGAGCAAGAAAAGGAACCATAAAACTATTACTCACGAAATAAAGGTAATCATCATTTGGTTAAACCGACATAAAACCCGTAAATCATCACCTGAATGAAAATAATAAACCAAAACCAAGCACCAAAACCCACAGCCTTCAAGGTAAAGGTATTTAATTTTTTACTGCGCCAAACAAGGAGTGATGATAAACAAATAGAAATCACCACGGCCAACGCAAGTAGCCAATACCAGCTATCATCTTTACCTGCGGCGGCACCGAGGGCCAGTGGCGAGAATAGTCCTAAAAAACCTGCAACGATTAATTTTTTCATGCTTGATGTAATCCGAGAGATTGAAAACCTGTGAGCGTGCCTGAAAATTGTTTTGATAAGCCTAACACTTTAATGTTTTGACCCATCTCATTTGGCATCAACAACGTTTGTAGCTGTTGCGCTACCGATAGGTTGGACATTGTATCAGAATCTTGCCCCTGCGCCACGAACTGCTCGATACCACTTAACGTTAGGAATTGTGCTTGTGGCGTAAAGCCTAAGATTTCTGCCCCCGTATCTATCGCTGTTTGTGCTAACTGAGTAAAGTTTACTGAGCTGGTCACATCCTGTAAGCCAAGCAAGGCCAGTGGCATCGAATGCTTCTTCTGACGATAGTAGCACTGCAAAGTACCTTGCGGCCGATACGGAGAGTAAAGTTCCTCAGCTTCGAAGCCATAATCCAATAACAAGATGCAACCTTGCTCAAGTGAACCCAAAACACTTCTCAACCAATCACTTCGTAAATCGCTAGACTCCGCCAAGTAACCTTCAGGCCAGTGTTGTACATAGTCTTCATGACGCTTTTGCCAACCTTGGCTGAATGGAGTCGGTTCGAAAACTAATGTGAAACCTTGGTCATGGCACGCTACAAAACCTTGCGCCACACCCTCTTCGGTCTTCATCAGTAGCTCAACCGGTATAGCATCGACAACTTCGTTACCGATAATCACGCCTTTGAAACTTGCCGGTAAAGTATCCAACCACACGACTTTGGATTTCAAATGAGGACAGATGTCGTTCAATAGATGCTTCTGGCGTTGTCGAAGCTCAGCCGAGACTTCAAGGACATAATAGGTGTGTGGTAAGTTTTTTTCTGACTCCAACTGCAGCAAGATATCGCACATCAACTTCCCTGAACCAGCTCCGAGCTCGAGAATGCAAGCATCCGTGTCCTGCCAAGCTTGCATGATGACTTTAGCTAACGTCTTGCCAAACATTGGTGATATTTCTGGCGCAGTGACGAAGTCTCCACCAGCGCCTAATTTGTAACTTCCGCTACTGTAATATCCCAGACCAGGGCTATAGAGCGCGTGGTGCATGAATTCTGAGTAAGGTATTTTGCCTTTGAAATATACCTGCTGAGCGATTTTTTGCGCGAGCTGGAAACTGGCTTCCTGCGCGACATCATTCGGCTCAGGTACCTCCAGCGTTTGGCATTGTTGCTGTAGTAATCGTTGATACTCTTGAAAGTTACGACAAAACTCTGGCAAAGCCGCTGGCTCAACAGACATTATAAAAACTCACCACCGTCGATCGGTAATACTGCACCGGTAATAAACTCCTGTCCCACAAGAAAAGCTACGGCTTCGCCAACGGCTTTCGGTGATCCCGTACGCGCTAACGGAATTTTTTCAGCCATACGCTCAAAATGGTCTTGGCTAGCACCCGGTGGCGCCATGATCGCGCCTAGCGCCAAACCGTTAACTTGGATGTTCGGGGCTAAATCTTGCGCTAAAGATTCGGTCAAATGCCACAGCCCAGACTTCGATAGTCGATACACCAAATGATCACCCGCAGGCTGATTAATTCGAGCGTCCAATATATTAATGATATGACCTGACAAAGGCGTGTTGTCGACGAAGGCTTGAGATAACATCAGCGGTGCTCTTAAATTCAGCCCCATCGTTGCTTCCCAATCGGCAAGCCCATCCATGATGGTATCGGTTTCGGGAAAAGTAGCAGCGCTGTTGATTAATACAGAGAGGTCATTCTCTTTAAACACTCGATCGACTAGCGCTTTGCACTGCTCTGGCTGAGTTAAATTAGCCTGATAAAGCTTAGCTTTAACACCAAATTTTTTAATCTCTTCCGCAGTTTGTACCGCTTCGTGTGAAGATTGATTGTAGTGCAGTGCAATATCATAACCTTGTTCAGCTAATGCTAGGGCGATAGCTTTGCCAACGCGGATAGCGCCTCCAGTGACTAAAGCGGTTCTTCTTGTCATGGCGTTTTGCTCCATTCAAAATCAATGGCCCACAGTTTTTGTTCTTCTTTTTTACCAAAAGCGTCCCATAACTCTTGATAGGATGTCTTTTCGACAGGGTGCAAAGCCTTTGGTGCAATTTCAGCTAACGGCAACAGTACAAAAGCATGATGCAAAATTTCGCCTCTTGGCAATTGAATCGGTTTATCGCACACCAAGTCATCATAGAGTAGCAAGTCGATATCCAATGTACGATTACTGTATTTCGCTTCACCACGAACACGACCCGCGGCTCTTTCGATCATTTTAAAAGCTTGATCAACTTGAGAAATCGTCAGCTGAGTTTCGGCACTCGCCACTAGGTTCAAAAAATTGTCACCATCAAATCCAACGGCTTCACTTTCATAAACGGCAGACACGACTAAGTCCGTAAAATAGTATTTTAACTGTTCAACGCCAAACCGTATCTGACGCTCCGCATCTTGATTACTGCCAATACTGATATAAATTTTTGGCATAACGAATCTTTTTACGCCTCTTTAACCTTAGTTCCGCGCTCAATTAACACTCCCACGTTCTTAGAGCCGCGCACCGCTCCTGGCTTGCTCAACTTCAGCTTCAACCATGGCACATTGAACTCCGTTTGAATAATTTCGGCAATCTTCTCAGCGAGCGTTTCCACTAATTGAAACTCAGCTTCCTCAACAAAGCTGATCACTCTTTTCGCCACAGACTTATAGTCCAAACATTGGTCAATCGTGTCTTCTTGTGCTGCTGGACGAATATCGTGCGCCATTTCTAAATCAATGCTAATGGTCTGGCGAATCTGACGCTCCC
The DNA here is from genome assembly GCF_020005165.1 of Kangiella taiwanensis. Lineage (GTDB taxonomy): Bacteria > Pseudomonadota > Gammaproteobacteria > Enterobacterales > Kangiellaceae > Kangiella > Kangiella taiwanensis. The sequence continues at coordinate 753,267 of NZ_JAHCLT010000001.1, read as the reverse complement.
AGTCATAAATACCAATGACCGTATCGACTTTTAAATCTTCTATAAAAACAATATCCACGCTTTTCTCTAATTCTTCTGTTAGTAGCTGGTTAGAATATCAAATTCCAGCCAATTTGTTATCAATAGACGCAATTTTTGTATAAACTACAGTCAATGACCAAAAGCGACCTATTTAAGATGGAGTTTCGAGTCTTCAATGACACGCTTGCAGATAATAAAACATAAGGATACCCCTTAACTCATGGAATGGGACGTTGTAGGACTTTGGATATTGGCCTATCTTACGGGCTCGATATCGAGCGCTGTCATTGTTTGTCGCATTATGCAACTGCCCGATCCTCGAGATTTTGGTTCACACAACCCCGGCGCGACCAATGTCTTAAGACTCGGCGGCAAGAAAGCCGCACTCTTTACCCTCTTAGGGGATATGCTCAAAGCCATTATCCCAATCCTCATTGGCTACGCCCTCGACTTACATAACCGAAACCTCGGTTGGGTCGGCTTTATGGCCTTTATAGGGCACCTATACCCACTGTACTTTAATTTCAAAGGCGGCAAAGGCATGGCGACCTACTTCGGCGCATTGGTCGCTTTATCGCCATTACTGTTGGCCTTTTGTGTCGTGACCTGGGCCGTTACCGCCTTTTTTAGTCGCTATTCGTCTCTTGCATCTCTGCTATCCAGTTTTGCTGTTGCAGCTTTTGGCTTCTACATGGATCATAGGTACTTCTTCCCGCTTTTCGCCATGTTTTTGATACTGACTTGGCGGCATCGCCAAAACATCAAAAATTTATGGCAAGGTACTGAGCGAAAAATCACCGACAAGAAAACGTCGGATAGGAAAGAACCGCCTAAGGTCAACGAATGAGCAAAGCCCACATCAAGAACCCTCTGCGGCTACTACCGCTTTTAGCGTCAATTGTTGCAATCTCGCCACTGGCGATTGATATGTACCTACCCGCAATGCCGACCATTGCCAAAGAATTATCAACCACGCCGACAGCGGTTCAAAACTCCTTGAGCATCTATATGGCGGGCTATGCTCTGGGCATGCTGGTTTTCGGGCCTATCGCCGACCGCATTGGTCGTCGCCGCGTGGTTATCATTGGCTTGCTCGGCTTTGCGTTCTTTTCGGTGGCGTTAGCCTTTTCTGAGTCTATTGAGAGTTTTTTAACCTTACGCTTTTTCCAAGCAGCGATTAGTAGCGGTGCTACTGTCGTTGTGCCTGGGGTGATCCGTGACATGTATGGCAGGCATACCGCAAAAGGGCTGTCATATGTTTCTATGATTATGATGATCGCGCCGATGATTGCACCGAGCATTGGCAGTTTTATTCTGCACTTTACGGGGTGGCGCAGTATATTTTTAGTATTAGCGGCTTACGCCGTGTTAATTCTCGCGCTGGTGCTGTGGAAACTGCCGAGCAGTATGCCAAAGAAGAAAAACCGTCAGTGGCTCAAAGAGTTTGCCAACAACTACAAGTCGGTCTTTGCCAACAAAACGGTGCGTTTGGATATTTTCACCTCCATGTTCGCCACCTTTGCGTTTTTCTGCTACCTCACATCGATTTCGTATCTGTATATCACACACTTCGGCGCCAGCGAAAAATCCTTCAGTATCCTATTCGCTATCAACGTTATCGGCCTATTTATCAGCAACATCGTCAATAGCCGCATCGTCGAACGGTTTGGCTCACGCAAGCTTCTACGCTTCGGCTCCGTTTACGCACTGTTTACGGGCACCGCTTTCTTTACCGTGCTGCAACTCGACTTGGGCCTCTACGTCACAGCAGCCTCAATTTTCCTGCTACTCGGCTCGCTGGCTTTTATCACCACCAATTCCGACGCGCTTGTGTTAAACACCTTTGCTGAAAAAAGCGGCACCGCCACTGCCGTTATTGGCACCCTCCGCTTCGGCTCAGGTGCTCTTGCCGGCCCACTACTCGCCCTCTTGTTTGATGGCACACCGAGTAACTTTGCGTGGTTGGTGCTGGGCTCGGTTGTTTTGGTTTTACTGATGCAAATATTGAATAGGCGCAATACCTTGCCCACCCTATAAACCACCGCCATTACTGCATATATACTTAGGTGATTATTCTCTATGTTTGAATTACTTCTTCTGTTTAGTGCCGGGCTTCTTGGTGGCATGGTTAACTCGATCGCCGGTGGCGGTAGTTTTATCACCTTCCCAGCATTGATGTTTGTGGGTATACCGCCCGTTAGCGCCAATGCCACAAACACTTTTGCTTCCTGCGGTGGTTACTTAAGTGGCGCTTATGCGTTTAAAGATGACTTACGCGCTCACAAAAAAGAATTGCCCAAGCTCATTTTTATCGCACTACTCGGCGGTGTATTGGGCGCTTGGTTACTGCTGCAAATTGCTGAAGATGTGTTCCGCACCTCTATCCCATGGTTATTATTATTCGCAACGCTTCTATTTATCTTCGGCGGACATATAAATGCTTCATTGAAAAAACTCAATTCCCGACATAGACATGCTTCAGCGGTAGGAAAGGTTTTATTAGCACTAACTTTATTCGGGATTTGTGTGTATGGCGGTTTCTTTAACGCAGGTCAAGGGATTATTACGTTAAGTTACTTGGCGCTCGCTGGTTACACCAATATCAACGCGATGAATGGGATTAAACTTCTGCTATCAACGGTGGTTGCCTTAGTCGCCATTGCCATATTCATCTATAACGATGCCATAGCTTGGTATGAAGGTTTAATTGTTTTAGCGGGAGCCTTAGTCGGCGGTTTTATCGCCGCCAACCTATCGAAAAAGCTGTCTCAGCACCACGTCAGACTTTTTGTAATTTTTGCCAGCATTGGTATTACGGTTTACTTCTTTATCGATACTTATGCAAAGGTAAGTCAGTAACCTAGTCTTTTAGACAGTAAGTTAACCTAGCTCAACAATCGGCCAGCGAGGCTTGGCTCTAACCGCTGGCTCTTCAAACTGATCTTGTCCGTTTAGGATTGCTTGATGGCGGCAATAACCCGCGTAAGCAATCATGGCACCGTTATCGGTACAAAATTTAGGGCGTGGGTAATAGGCTTTGCCGCCTTTTGATTCGAGCAAGTCTGTAAGCTTAGCTCTAAGTGCCACGTTAGCGCTAACGCCGCCAGCAACGACCAATCGTTTATGACCCGTTTGCTCTAAGGCTCTACGGCATTTGATAAAAATGGTATCAACCACAGCTTCTTGGAACGCGTAAGCGATATCGGCCATTGATTGCTCTGACTGATCAGAGTCGTTATATAAATTTGCCACAGCGGTTTTTAATCCACTGAAACTAAAATCTAAGCCAGGTCTATCGGTCATAGGCCGTGGTAGTTTATAAACACCGGCTTGGCCTTTTTCCGCGAGCTTCGCTAACGCAGGTCCTCCCGGATAGCCAAGCCCCATGATTTTAGCGGTTTTATCAAAAGCTTCACCAGCGGCATCGTCGATTGATTCGCCTAAAATTTCATACTCTCCTAGGCCTTTTACATCGACCAATAACGTATGGCCTCCCGATACCAGTAACGCCACAAACGGAAACTCTGGCTTATCATCTTCTAACATTGGCGCAAGTAGGTGCCCTTCCATGTGATGCACACCAATCGCTGGAATATCCCATGCATAAGCAAGACTTCTGCCAACGCCAACACCAACAAACAAAGCACCGATTAAACCTGGGCCTTTGGTGTAAGCTATGGCGTCGATATCCTCTTTAGTACAGTTGGCCTGCTTTAATACTTCTTTAACCAACGGGATCGTCTTTCGAACATGATCACGCGAAGCTAGCTCAGGCACCACGCCACCATATTCCGCATGCAGTTCCACTTGACTGTATAAAGCATCACCAATGATCCCTTCTTCAGAATCATAGATAGCGACACCTGTTTCGTCGCAAGACGTTTCTATACCGAGAATTTTCAAAGCAGGTCTAATCTGTTGATGGTGTAAATGATGATTGAATTATATGCGATCTAAACGTCCATAGCGAGAAACAACCATATAACAAACTCGCTAGATTTCTTAATAAGATCGGAACAAGTTCATAGCTTTAAGGAGAGCTCTTCGCTACCTTGTCCGTTCCACATATAGGGGGAATACCATGAAAAAAACCATAATACACGCGGCTGTGGTGGCAACACTTGCAGTCAGCTACTCATCCACCGCCCAATCTGCTGACGAGAATAATAAGGCAGAGAAAGGCAAAAAAGCTGAAACCATGATCGTTACCGGTACTCGTGTCAGCGGCCGTACGATTGAAGACACCGCCGTTCCGGTGGATCTCATCACCAGTGACATCATTGAAGAGTCTGGCGCCAGTGAAGTTGGCGAGTTGCTACAAAAACTCGCACCATCATTTAACTTCTCGCGCACCACCGTGAGCGACGGTACAGACATCATTCGTCCGGCAACCTTGCGTGGTCTAGGTCCTGATCAGGTGCTAATTTTGGTCAACGGTAAACGTCGCCATAGCCAAGCGTGGGTTAACATCCAACAAACCATCGGTCGTGGCTCGGCTGGCACCGACATTAACTCGATTCCAGTGTCTGCTATTGAGCATATCGAAGTCTTGCGCGATGGTGCTGCGGCACAGTACGGTTCTGATGCCATCGCTGGCGTCATCAACATTATCTTAAAAGGTGGCGGCGCAGGTACCACGCTATCTGGAAAGTGGGGCGAGACCAAAGAAGGCGACGGTCAAGTTAACCAAGTGTCAGCCAACAGTACCATTAACATTGGTGACACGGGCTTTTTGAACTTAACCGCGGAATTCCGTGATCGTGGCGCGACCAATCGTGCTGGTATCAGTAATCGCAAAGATCGCGTCATCATGCGTCTAGGCGACTCGTCATCTGAAAATAAATACCTTTTCTTCAACGGTGAAGCCGGTATTGCCTATTTCTTTGGTGGCGTATCCAACCGCTCAGGACAGTCCGCGGGTTTCTATCGCTTTGAAGATCGTGCTGACCGTAACGTACCGCAAGTGTATCCTGATGGCTTCTTACCACTGCAGAACACTCGTGTCGAAGATAAATCCTTAGCTTTTGGTATTCGTGACTTTATCGGCGAATCCTCGTGGGAATACGATCTAAGTGCTGTTTACGGTGATAACCAATTTGCTTTCGCGGCGTCTAACTCGCTTAATGCGTCAATCGCAGCGGAGTATGTGCAAAACAATCCAAACGCTACCGATGCTGAAATCCGTGCCAACTCAGGCCCAACATCAGCTGACAGCGGCAATATCAACTTTACGCAAAGAACCTACAACTTTGATATCAACGGCGCACTGGACTGGGGTTGGTATGATGATATCTACCTCGCCACAGGTCTTGAATACCGTGAAGAACAATATGGTATTCAGTCAGGCGACTTAGTGTCATACTCGTGTGGCTATACTGGCGACACTAACAACCCTTTCCCTTCCGTCATTGACCCTAGCGTGGCGGCGGCTTGCGGTATGCAAGGCTTTCCGGGGTACAGTCCCGAGATCGCGGCTTCAAGCCAGCGTGAACGCGATAACTACGCCTTCTACGTCGACATGGAAACCAACCTGAGTGAAAACTTCTTATTGGGCATCGCAGGTCGTTACGAAGATTACAGTGATGCTGGTGATGCGACGACGGGCAAAATTTCTGCTCGCTGGGACATTACCGACAGCTTCGGTCTACGTGGTGCCGTATCGACAGGTTTCCGTGCACCGAGTTTAGCGCAACGCGCTTTCACCACGGTATTTACCGATGTTGACGGTACTGAGTTGTCACAAACTTTCCACGCGCCAGAAGGTAGTGTGTTCGCTTCTGCCTATGGCGTTGATCAGCTAGAACACGAGTCGTCTGAAAACATCAGCTTGGGCATGGTCTATAGTCCAGGTAACGGCTTAAGCGTGTCTTTAGATGCTTATCAAATCGATATTGAAGACCGTATCGTACTTGGTGGTGGCTTAAATGGTCAGAATGCTGACGCTAACGGTAACCCTGTGGTGAATCAGGAAGCGTTAGATTTCTTAAATGCCAACGGTTATAACAAAGGTCAGTTCTTCTCTAACGCCATTGACACAGAAACCTTCGGTGCGGATTTAGTCCTGACCTACGACTGGGGCACTGATGACTGGGGTGACTTCACCTTCACTTGGTTAACTCACTACAATCGTACTGAGATTAAAGAAATCAACGCCCCTGATGGTGTGCTACCTGAAACCTTATTCTCACAAGCACAAGTGGATAATGTTGAAACAGGACAACCACGTCAGCGTTTACTGCTCGGTTTAGACTGGTCAATCAACAATTGGTCGACCTCATTGAAGGTCAACCGTTACGGTAAAGTGAAAACATCATTCTTTACGTGTCAGGGCTTAGGTATCCCAACTCAAAACCCAGACGTGTGTAACGGCGTTTTAGGAATCGATCCATCTCCTGAAGTTCGCTCGAGCGCCAAATGGCTGGCTGACTTGGAAGTTCGATATGACTTTGATAATGGTGTGACCTTTACTATTGGCGGTAACAACATTACTGATGAATACCCTGATAAACTTCCGGATAATGCGGTTCATCGCTTCATCAGTGATTCGCCAGAATTCGGTAACTATATTTATCCTTGGGAGTCGACGCCATTCGGTATTAACGGTGCTTTCTACTACGTTAAACTCGACTACAGCATCCAATAAGCAAAAAAAAGGCCTCAAATGGGGCCTTTTCTTTGATCTTTTAACCAAAAATGTTTAAAATTTGCGCCCTTCTGAGTGATTTTATATGTGCTTGGAAGATAACACATTGATTTTATTAACATTAACTTAAGGTTAGGTGATTTTTAATGCCAAGCGTAAGAGTAAAAGATAACGAGCCATTTGACGTTGCATTACGTCGCTTCAAGCGCTCATGCGAAAAAGCAGGTATTTTGGCTGAAGTCCGTAAGCGTGAACATTACGAGAAGCCAACATCTGTTCGCAAGCGTCAAAAAGCAGCGGCAGTAAAGCGTGCAGCGAAAAAAGTAGCTCGCGAAAACGCTCGTCGCATTCGCTTGTATTAAGAGCTTATTGAAGCATTTCTTTTTAGAAACCGTGAAAATAAGTAGAGGGTAGCCGTGTCAGCAATACATGATAATCTTAAAGAGGCAATGAAAGATGCCATGCGCGCTAAGCAAAAAGAGCGCTTGACAACTATTCGCCTGGCTTTGTCTGCTATTAAGCAGGTTGAAGTCGATACTCGTGAAACGCTAGATGACGCGGCCATTCTTGCTATCTTAGACAAGCTGGTTAAGCAACGACGCGATTCGATTAAGCAATATGAAGATGCTGGCCGCCAAGAGCTAGCGGACGTCGAAAAAGCAGAAATCGACGTGCTTCAAGAATTCCTCCCAAAGCCTCTGACTGACGAAGAAATCGAAGCCCTTATTGAAGATGCAGTTGCCAAGACAGGCGCTGAGTCGATGAAAGACATGGGCAAAGTCATGGGGATGCTAAAACCACAGCTACAAGGCCGCGCCGACATGGGTGCTGTTAGTGGTAAAATTAAGGCTCGTCTGTCTTAATTAGACATTTCTATTGTACAAGCTAGGTAAACTATTCGCCCTCTGCTATGATTGGGCTCATTAATCGTATTCCCTAAATAAAGTTCCTTATAAGAAAAGATGGCCCTGATCCCTCAGCAGTTTATTCAAGAACTACTGGCTCGAATCGACATTGTTGATTTGATAGATTCGCGTGTGCCATTAAAAAAAGCTGGTACTAATTACAAAGCTTGCTGTCCTTTTCATGGCGAGAAAACACCGTCATTCACCGTCAGCCAGGACAAACAGTTTTACCACTGCTTCGGTTGTGGGGCGCATGGCAACGCCATTGGCTTTGTCATGGAATACGATCGACTAGAGTTCCCAGACGCGGTTGAAGAATTAGCCTCGAGCCTAGGGCTTGAAGTCCCTCGCGACGACAATGCACCAAACCGTCCTAAAGTCGATGTGAGCTTATACGAGCTGATGGAAAAAATCGCTAAGTTCTATCAACGCCAACTAACCATGCCACAAGGCAAACCCGCGGTTGAATACCTCAAAAAGCGAGGGTTAAGTGGCGAAATAGCAAAGACCTTTGGCATTGGGTTTGTGCCGGGCGAATGGCGTAATCTAGAGAAGATTTTCCCTAGACTGGGTACTGATCAAAAGCTTCAAAAGCAACTGATCGACTGCGGCATGCTGATCAAAAAAGAGAACTCGATTTATGATCGGTTCCGTGATCGCATCATGTTCCCGATTAAAGACAAGCGCGGTCGTGTCATAGCTTTCGGTGGACGAATTATTGATCAGGGTGAGCCAAAGTACCTGAACTCACCTGAAACGCCCATTTTTCATAAAAGTAACGAACTTTATGGTTTATACCAAGCTCGCCAAGCTAACCGTAAGCTCCAACGACTATTAATCGTAGAAGGCTATATGGATGTGGTGGCGCTGGCACAATTTGGTATCACTAATGCCGTGGCCACGCTAGGCACAGCCACCACCGAAAGCCACTTGCAGCAACTCTTTCGCACCACGCGTGAGTTAGTTTTATGCTTTGATGGCGATCGCGCAGGCCGTGATGCAGCCCTCCGCGCTTTAGATCATGGGCTATCGCAGCTACGCGATGGTCGAGAAATAAAGTTGATGTTTTTACCTGATGGCGAAGATCCAGACTCGATGGTACGCCAAGTTGGCAAAGACAATTTCATCCAGCAGGTTGAATCAGCGACACCTTTATTTGAATTTTTACTGCAGCACCTTGCGTCACAAGTCGATTTAGACTCGGTTTCTGGCCGTGGTCAGCTAGTACACCTAGCTAAGCCTTATCTCGAAAAGGTGAACGACCCGATTTACCATGAATTTTTTAGCAACGCACTAGCGGCGAAAGCCAAGCTGTCTGTCGAAAAGTTGGAGCGCATTATTGAGCAGCCAGAGGCTAAACCCCAACCGGCAGCCAAGCCTAAGCCGGCTCAAAGCACGGCAAAAGTTAATAAAACCATACAGTTAGCGCTGACATTATTGCTACAAAAACCGTCGCTTGGCCTCCAAATTACTAATTTTGCTTGGCTTAAAACCTTGCCAGACAAGGGCCCGAAACTCCTGCAGCAACTCCTTGAAATTATTCATAACAACCCCAATATTACTACAGGAACCCTGCTAGAATATTGGCGAGATCAGGAAAAACTGTATCAACGCCTTTCACAGCTCGCGGTTAATGAACGTGAAGAGCGCATGCAGGGTAATGAACAAGCGGAACTACAGGACTGCATGAAGCAACTGTTACGTCAGGCGCAAACCCAGCGTTTGGACTATTTAAGGTTAAAGGATGAACAGTCAGGTCAAAAATTAACGGCTACAGAAAAATCCGAATACCAGCAATTACTATTGTTGGCCAAACAAAAGCCTCAAAAAGCAGAAAGAAGCTAACGCTTGCTGTCATGGGGCCTAATTCTGTATAATTTGCGGTTCGCCATGCGTCAACCGCAAGGTTTTGTGTGTCTATCGCAAAGCCAAGATTATGTTCGCAAATGGTGTGTGATCACAACAAAGGTATTCTAGATGTCAGAGAATTCGCAACAGTCACAACAGTCGCAGTTAAAGCTACTTATTGCGAAAGGTAAAGAGCAGGGTTTCTTAACCTACGCAGAAGTGAATGACCACTTACCGCCAGATATTGTCGATCCGGAACAGATCGAGGATATCATCCGCATGATTAACGACATGGGTATTCAGGTGTACGAAACAACACCTGATGAAGATGAGTTAATTATTAACGATGACTCGGTGACTGATGAAGACGCCGCTGAAGAAGCTGCCGCGGCTTTAGCCAGCGTTGACGGTGAGTTTGGCCGTACAACAGACCCAGTGCGCATGTACATGCGTGAAATGGGTAGCGTCGAACTATTAACTCGCGAAGGCGAGATTGATATCGCTAAACGTATTGAAGAAGGTATCCGTCAGGTCCTAACCGCTATCGGTAATTACCCTGACACCATTCGTATTTTGCTAGAGGAATACGACCAATATAAAAATGAATTTATTCGTTTAACTGATATCGTGACTGGCTTCCTTGATGGTGAAGAAGCTGAATTCGTACAGGAAGAATCTGAAGCAGCACAAATCGCTAACGCTAACGCTGAAGCTGACGACGAAGACATCGACGACGATGCTGAAGACGACGAAGATGATGACGATACTTCTGAAGTGGATACTGGACCCGATCCAGAGGAAGCTGAAGAGCGCTTCACTGAACTGTCAAAGCAGTATGAAAAAACAGTAAAAGCCATTAAACGTTACGGTCGAGATCACAAATCAGCCATGAAACAGCTCGAAGCAATGCGTGAGTTGTTCATGAACTTAAAACTTGCTCCGCGTATGTTTGAGTACCTTGTTCAAAACCTCCGCACTAAGATGGACGGTATTCGTGAACAAGAGCGTTACATCATGCACATGGCTGTTAAAAAGTCTCGCATGCCGCGCAAAACCTTCATCACGACGTTCTCAGGTGCTGAAACCAACTCTGAATGGTTGGATGGTCACCTTGCAAAGAAGAGCAAATACTCAGAAGCTTTAGCCGAGTTCGCAGAAGATATTCGTAAAGCACAGCGTAAGATGCAGCTGATCGAAGAAAGCTGTGATCTATCGGTGCTAGAAATTAAAGAAGCCAACCGTGAAATGTCAATCGGTGAAGCCAAGGCTCGCCGCGCCAAGAAAGAAATGGTTGAAGCGAACTTACGTCTGGTTATCTCGATTGCCAAAAAGTACACCAACCGTGGTCTACAATTCCTAGATTTGATTCAGGAAGGTAACATCGGCTTGATGAAAGCGGTGGACAAGTTCGAATACCGTCGTGGTTATAAGTTCTCGACTTATGCGACTTGGTGGATTCGCCAGGCAATCACACGTTCGATCGCGGATCAGGCGCGTACCATTCGTATTCCGGTACACATGATTGAAACGATCAACAAGTTGAACCGTATTTCTCGCCAAATGCTTCAGGAAATGGGCCGTGAGCCGCAGCCAGAAGAGTTGGCAGAGCGTATGGAAATGCCGGAAGACAAAATCCGCAAAGTCTTGAAGATTGCCAAAGAGCCAATCTCCATGGAAACACCAATTGGTGATGATGAAGATTCACATCTTGGTGACTTTATTGAAGACTCCACGATTGACTCTCCTGTCGATGCAGCCACTGGCGAAAGCTTGAAAGAAGTCACTGACGAAATCTTAGCAGGCCTAACCGCTCGTGAAGCTAAAGTTCTTCGTATGCGTTTTGGTATTGATATGAATACCGACCACACGCTAGAAGAAGTTGGCAAGCAGTTCGACGTGACTCGTGAGCGTATTCGTCAAATTGAAGCTAAGGCACTGCGTAAATTGCGTCACCCTAGCCGCTCAGAAAAGCTTCGTACTTACATCGACGAGTAACACACTCTGATAAATCGGATTTATCCCCGATTTGATATTGCACGCGCAGGCGTTTTCTCGTAAACTCCTGCGCGTTAACATTTTTAGCATCGTACTATTCTTATGCGAGCTTCAAATGGGCCCGTAGCTCAGTTGGTTAGAGCATCCGACTCATAATCGGCAGGTCCCCCGTTCAAGTCGGGGCGGGCCCACCATCCATACATAATCATTGATAGTTCCCCAGCTTTCGATAACAATAAACGAAAACAAAGGGAGTACCACATTAATGAAATCATGGGCGTCCAAACTCTATAATATCTGGGAACTGACAAGAAGCAGTTTGTTTTACGTGCCCGTCATCATTTCATTCATGTTTATTGGTGGGATTCTTTTAGTATTTTGGCTAGAGCTCACCTATACCGAATACGTCGAGAAGCTAAAGTTTCTTTATGCCGGCTCCATAGAAGACGCAAAAACTATCCTTCAGACCATCTTGTCGGCCCTTATCACCATGACCACCCTAGTCATATCCATCACCATGGTGGTGTTAAGTTTATCCGCTTCTCAGCTTGGACCAAGATTAATAAAAATCTTTATGAGTAGCCGACGCACTCAGATCTATATCGGTATCTTCTTTGGCAGCATTGCACTGACTCTAACCTTACTGATCCTGCTACACGATCAGTCGACTTTTGAGCAACCACCCAAGTTAACTATTAGCAGTTGCTTTGTTTTAGCCTTCATAAACCTCTTTGTGTTATTGGGTTACGTCAATCATGTTGCTCGCTCTGGAATTGCAGACACCACCATTGAGCGAGTCACCAAAGAGTTAGAGAACTCTCTGGCACGCCTTTGCGATAATACCAACAGCCAACAACATTCAGAGGCATCCTCAATTCCCTCAGAACTGACGCAACACAAGCGCGATATTTACAGTGCAAGCAGCGGTTATATCCAAAATATTCAGTACCCTGCGTTGCTTGAAATAGCTAACCAAAACGATCTTCTGATCAATATGGAGTGTCGGGCTGGAGACTACACCTTCTCTGGGCAGAAGATCGGAACCCTGTTCCCAAAAAATCATGCTCATGCCGATATTGAGATCAAGGTTGTCGAGTGTATTGATATTGGAGCTAACAAAACAGGCGCACAAGATATTGAATACTCCATAAGGCACCTTGCAGAAATTGGGCTCAGAGCTTTATCACCAGGTATCAACGATAACTTCACCGCCATGACTGTTTTGGATAAGTTATCGGGGATCTTAAGCGCCGCCTTAGACACTGACCTCCCGCAACACATTTATCATGACGAAGATAACAAACTTAGGCTTATTGGAAAGTCAGTCACCAAGTCAGATATTGTTCACAGCGCACTCTCACAAATCAGGGACGCCGGTAAAACAAAACCAGATATCCTACACCATATCATTGTGATTATTGGGCAGATTAGCTTAACGTTAAAGTCCCAAGATGCTCAGATAGCCTTGAACCAACAAGTTGAGCTTATTAAGCAACATATTCACGAATACTTTCACGGCAAAGAAGAGGAAACTTATCTATTGAAGGCCATAGAAAAGTATTCCCTATAAAAACAACGGTGGGGCATTTCTCAGCCCCACCACATAACAGAACACCTTCAAACAATACTACTTTGTCATTAGACCTCTGAACCAGCGCTTCACATGTGCTGTCTTGTAGTAAAGTAAAGGTACCAGCACCAGTGTCACCACTGTCGAGAATAGAATGCCAAACCCTAGCGACACGCCCATCGGGATTAAAAACTGAGCCTGAGTCGATTTTTCAAAGATCAGCGGCATCAGGCCTGCAAAAGTTGTTAATGAGGTCAGCATCACAGGGCGCAAGCGTCTTACACCAGCATGTAACACTGCTTCTTTTAAACTTTCTCCGTGAATACGACGTTGCTGGTTAATGTAATCCACCAGAACGAGTGAATCATTCACCACAACGCCCGTTAGCGCCAGCATCCCCATCATACTCATGATCGACAGAGGCATTCCCATAACCCAGTGTCCAATCGTGGCCATGGCTGCACCAAATGGGATCACAGCCATGACAACAAACGGCTGGGCATAGGATTTAAATGGAATCGCCAATAATATGTATATCGTGAATAATACGAAGCCTAGGCTGATCAATAAATTGTAGTTTGACTCTTCTTGTTCTCGCGCTTCGCCCTCTAAGCTAAAAGAAACTCCAGGGTAACTGGAAACGATTTCTGTCGCGTCCTCGATAATGCGACGTTTAATCGCTTCGATGTCAGCACTTTCTTTATCAACATCAGCGGTAATATTTAAAGTTCGCTGACGATTGATACGATAAATACTGGCAGGACTTTTTCCATAAGACAATTCAGCTAACTGAGATAATGGAATCTTCCCGCCCGTCGGCGTGTTAATTAACAGTCCATTAAGCCCTTCAAGGCTCCCCCGCTCTTCTTGCGCTAGCCTTAGCATGACACGAACATCTTCCCTGCCACGCTGAATGCGTTGTACCTCCACGCCAAAATAGGCACTTCGGACCTGGCGAGCGAGGTCACTCAAGCTTAAGCCAAGCGTTTCAGCTTGTGGCTTTAGCTTGAATTGAATCTCTTGTTTACCTTTTGAAAAGCTATCCGTAATATCAAAAACTCCAGACACTCGAGATAAACGTTCTTTGACTTCTTGTGCTGCAGCATTGAGTCGCGTGATATCTGAGCCTCTTAATTGAACATCAATGGGATCACCACTGCGCCCGATTTCAGCTCTAAAGGTTAACGTCTCAACACCCGGTAGCGGGCCAATCAATTGTCGCCACTCGGCGACCAACTTGGTACTGGTAATTGATTCATCACGCTTTTCTGGTGGCATCATTTCCAGCATGACACGACCAATATTTGAAGAAGCCGAACCGCCACCCCAAGTTGAACCACTGGAAGAGAAGATATGCTCGATTACCGAGTTACCCTCATCATCACGGTATTTATCTTGTAGCTTAAGCGCAGCCTCCGTAATTCGCTCAACGTAAGCATCGGTAACTTCAAAAGGCGTGCCTTCTGGCATCTGCAACGATACTCGCGCAATCTCACTTTGGATTCTCGGGAAATACACAAAGCGCGTAATGCCACTGGAAATTGTCGCCCACACAATCAACAATATCCCCACAAAAATAACCAGACTGAGCTGCCAACGGTGTAACACAAATGCCAGCGTAGGCTTATAAAACTTTAATATTCCGCTCTCAAACCCCTTGGCGAACTTTTGCTGGTATTGAATGATTTTGTTGGGTTTCTTTTGGTCCTTGCGAGGTTTCGTGTGACCAATATGTGCTGGAAGGATGAACTTTGATTCAATCAAAGAAAAGATTAACACTGGAATAACGATGTAGGGGATCTGCGAATAAAACACACCCCAGCCACCACCCATGAAAGCTAATGGCAAGAACGCAACCATGGTTGTAATTACACCAAACGTTACAGGAACCGCAACTTCTTTGGTGCCATTAATCGCTGCGTCTAAAGGCTGATCACCTTTATTCAGGTGATTGTAAATATTCTCACCAGTAACAATCGCATCATCGACCACAATACCGAGCACTAGAATAAAGGCAAAAAGACTAATCAAATTTACACTAATACCTAACTCTGGCATAAAAATCATGCCACCGGCAAAAGCAATAGGAATCCCTAGACTTACCCATAAAGCGATACTTGGTCGCAAAAACAAAGCGAGAAGCAAAATAACCAGCAAGCCGCCTTGCAAAGCTGAGCTGATAAGTGTGCTCAATCTCGCTTCTAACGGCTCGGAGCGATCGCGCCAAACTGACAAGCTCACACCTGCGGGAAGCTCCTCACTTTTTGTTTCAACATAATCAATAACTCGTTCTGACACATCAATCGTACTTTGTGTCCCGGTGCGATATATTTCTAGCTCAATGGAAGGTTTTCCATCAAAGCGAGTGTTAATACTTTCTTCTTCAAAACCATCTCGCACATTGGCCAGATCACCCAACTCTAAAATCGTACCATCGGGCCGAGTGAGAATGGGGATACGAGTAAAGTCTTCTCGAGTATATGACTGCCCTTTCAAGCGTAATAAGATGTCGCCGCGCTCAGAGCGAACCTGGCCTGCTGATAAATCCAACGATCGTTGATTAACCGCATTAGCCACATCTTGAAGCGTCAGATTGAATTCGTTGAGTTTGTCTTGATTAAATTCGATGGCAATTTCATAAGATCGCACGCCGGAAGTTTCAATCTGAGACAATCCAGGCAACGAAGCGATTTCCTGCTGAATAATTTCAGCATAACGGCGCAAATCTTTTTCAGGAAGCTCACCACTCACCACCACACTGATCGCTTCTCTGCGACGAATCGACTGCGAAATAATGGGCTTTTCAGCTTCCAACGGCAAGGTATTCATTGCGTCTACACGGCTTTTGACCTGGTCTAGCAAGTCCTTAACGTTATAACCTTCTTCTACTTCAATAGTGACTCGTCCAATGCCTTCAGAAGAGCTTGAGGAAAGCTCTTTGATCCCCTCAAGATCGTAAACAGCTTCCTCAATACGAGTCGACACGGTTTGCTCAACTTCTTCAGGCGTTGAGCCTCGAAATGGAACCGACACGTTAATGTAGTCAAACTCGATGCTGGGGAATGTTTCAACTGTAACTCGTTGCCACATGGTGTAAGAACCAGCAATCAATATCACGAACATCAACAAATTCGCTGCAACAGAGTTTCTAGCAAACCAACTAATCATATCGACTTACTCCACTGTTGAGCTTGTTGATGAGTTCACCATGGGTTTAGATTTTCCGCTGGCGTGACTCATGTCATCTTTCAGTCGTGCTTTAGCACCATCAGCCACAAAGCTCAACCTAGAAGTGACTAACGACTCACCCTCTTCAAGTGCTGGAGTGGCTCCTTTAGGATTAATCACGGTGTTTTTTTCATCTTGCCACAGAATGTCGATATCACGTCGGTAAACAGCACCTTCTCTGTAGACAAAGATCTGGTCATCTGCAGTTAGTACTGTTGACGGTATGACCACAACATCCTGCAATAACTCACCCTCAATTTCAGCACTGACAAACTGCCCAACTTTCACTTTTGGGTTATCCGCTAAAAACTTAGGAGGCAGCTTTGCAGTGATATACCACTGCCGAGTATCTTCGTCGATCACGCTATCACTTC
The DNA here is from genome assembly GCF_020005165.1 of Kangiella taiwanensis. Classification (GTDB taxonomy): domain Bacteria; phylum Pseudomonadota; class Gammaproteobacteria; order Enterobacterales; family Kangiellaceae; genus Kangiella; species Kangiella taiwanensis. The sequence goes on along the minus strand of NZ_JAHCLT010000001.1, from coordinate 736,683 downwards.
GGTCAACGGGCACAATCCAAGATTCTGTTTGTCCTGCAAAATCTGCAACTAACTTGGCTTGGGCCACGCCATTCGACGGTGACTTTAAAAACTGAACTTTGTTGCTGGGAACCGGCAAGCGAACTTCTAATGAATCACTAGAGAAAATTCTGGCTACAGGCGTATTGCTATTAATCAACTCACCAATACTAACCAAGCGCTCGACGATATAGCCATCGTATGGCGCAACCACAGTCGCTCGGCTCAATGCCAGTTTTGCTTTTTCCAAGCGGGCGCTGGCGGCATCAAGTTTAGCCTGAGCGGATGCTAATTGAGGCTTCCTTAAGACTAAGTCGCTGGCCTTTCTACCAGGATTAATTTTTTCCCAATCTTTAATCGCTTGCTCAGCGCGAGCTTTTTCTTCATTAAGGGCCAACCGAGCATTGGCCACCTCAGCTCTAGCTATCCGCACTTCAATGTCATAGTCACGAGCATCAATTCTTAATAGTTCCTGGCCTTTTTTAATTGGCAAACCTGTTTTAAAGTTTTCAGCAACCGACACAACCTGCCCCGAGACTTGAGCTACCAACTGGCTCGACATAGCCGCCTCAATGTTGCCATATGAGTCAATAAACACTTGATAGTCCTCATAGACCACTGGCGCGACCTCAATGGTTTCAACCGTTTCAGGAGGCTTGCGATTAAAGGCCTTCGGCTTGCTACTGGTCATTATTTTTACCAAGACAATAACCGAAATAAGGATAATCAGCGGTAATATCACTGACAACAACATGTTTTTCTTTTTACTGCTCATAGGCGTCTACTTATAACTTACTGATATAGTTAATAAAATTAGGGGACTTTAAACAAAGCGCAATCATAGCGCATACAGTGTAAACATTTCGTCGATAAGCGACTCTTAAGTGTAGCTTTATAAATGTAACAAGATGTAAATAGCACACAACCATCACTATTAATAAATTGCCCTAAACCATGTATGCTAGTGTCCATCTTTTACAATAAAGGCAATAAAATGAATAAAATAGGACTAATCAGCATTTTTAGTAGCTTCCTGCTTTTAGCTGCTTGTGAACAAAACAGTGATTCCAACGACACCACCAACGATAATGAAACTGTAGTACAGTCATTGGCAGAACAGCAAACAGAGGCATCTTCCAACGAAGCTTTAGCGTCTTCCAACTATCCCAAAACGATTCCCACAGGACGTTTACCTGAATCGATTAGCCCTACCGAATATGCCATACATTTAAAGGTTGATCCTGATCAGCCAACATTTACGGGTAAAGTTGTTATCAACCTTAAGCTAGAAGAAACTACTTCCCATATATGGTTGCACGGCAAAGACATAACAGCCCGAAGCGTCACCCTTACTCCCAAAGGTGGAACAGGCATCACAGGTACTTATGAGGAAGTTGACCCGACAGGAGTTGCTAAACTCACTTTTGACCAAGCTATTACGGCAACTTCTGCGAAGCTCGTCATCGAATACGAAGCCCCATTTAACGAAGCTTTAGAGGGTTTATATCGTGTTAAAGACGGTGAACTTAATTACGCTTTCACTCAGTTCCAAGCAACAGCAGCTCGTTTAGCGTTTCCTGGATTTGATGAACCGGCCTTTAAAGTTCCTTTTAATTTTAGTCTAACAGTACGCAATGAACATAGCGCTTTCACTAGTACTCCAGCGGTTTCTGAAACAGACCTTAGTAACGGCTGGAAAAAGATTGTTTACGCAAAATCCAAACCTCTGCCAACGTATCTCGTTGCCTTTGCAGTGGGTGAATTCGATGTGGTTGAGTGGCAAGACATTCCTGCAACAGAGATTAGAAGCGAGCCTGTACCGCTTCGTGGTATTGCGACAAAAGGCAAAGGACATAAACTCACTTATGCGTTAAAGAATACCAAAGATATCCTCAACGGGTTGGAAGAGTACTTCCAAACTCCATACCCATACAAAAAGCTCGATATTGTGGCCGTTCCGGACTTCAATGCCGGCGCCATGGAAAACGTGGGGTTAATTACCTATCGAGAGCAATTGTTATTGTTTGATAGCACTATTTCTCTCGGGCAGAAGCGAGCTTACATGAATGTCCATGCCCATGAGCTCGCCCACCAGTGGTTTGGTAACCTTGTCACGCCAGTGTGGTGGGACGACATTTGGTTAAATGAAGCTTTTGCAACTTGGATGGCGCATGTGTCGAATAATGAGGTCTACCCTGAGCAAAAATTCCGTCAAGCGTTATTAGAGCGCTCTTTGCGAGTCATGACTTCTGATAGTTTAATTAGCGCGCGCCAGATTCGCCAGCCAATCGAAAGCAATCATGACATTCAATCAGCCTTTGATGGTATTACCTACTCTAAAGGCGGCGGTGTTTTAAGCATGTTTGAATCCTTTTTAGGGCCAGAAAATTTTAGAGCAGGTATCCAGCACTTCATGGATAAGTTCGCGTATAAAAACGCTACTGCACAAGACTTTATTACAGCCATTGGTGAAAAATCCCCGCACATTCCGCTAGAAACCATTCAAGCAGCTTTCAATAGCTTCTTAGAACAACCAGGCATCCCACTGCTCAATGTTGAACTGGCTTGCAGTGACCAAAACAAAGCATCCATTCAGCTACAACAGTCTCGCTACTTACCTCTAGGCTCGAAAGGTTCTACTAAACAGACGTGGCAAGTTCCAGCCTGCTTTAAATATGCGATTGATGGCAACGAGCACCAGTTGTGTGAGGTTCTGGACGGCAAAAAGCAAACCATCGAAATTCCTGAAGAAGGCTGTCCGGCGTATCTGATGCCGAATGCGAATGGCGCTGGCTACTACCGTTTCAGCATGGACAATGATGGCTGGCAGTCGCTTCTAAGCCATAAAACTCAACTGAGCACAGAAGAAATGATGTCCCTGAATAACAGCCTTCAGGGTGCTATTAACGCTGGTAAAATGACGTTCACTGACCTCGTTGAAATCGCACCTCAAATTATTGCTTCTGATGCCGAAGCAATCGCTATGGGGCCGAGCAAACTGTTCAGCTTCGTTTATAACGAGGTTGCAGAGTCTGACGAGCAACGAGCTAAATTAGCCAGCTTAAACCGTGATCTTTATGGCTCTAAGCTTACTCAGCTAGGGCTAGAAACTCAGAAGGAAGATGCGGTTAACACCATTAAAATGCGCACAGAGTTAATTAACTTCTTGTCAAAAGAAGGTGAAGACAAGGCGGTCAGACAATACCTAACCGATATGGCCATCGCTTACACAGGTTACAAAAAAGATGGCAATATTCACCCAGACAAAGCTGATAGTAACGTTATTGGTACTGCACTTTCTGTGGCAGTCGAAGATCTCGGTGTGCCGTTCGCTAAGCACTTAAAAATGCTACTCGACTCGTCTAATGATGGTACGGTTCGAGGCCGTTTGCTTGGAGGCTTAGGCGCTGTTGAAGATCCTGCTTATGCAAAAGAGCTCCGCGAACTGATTTTATCGGAAGAACTTCGTGATAATGAAATCTACTCGATCATGATGGGCCAGCTAAGCAATGACGAATTACAGCAACCTATGTGGGAGTGGTTCAAAACCAATATAGAGGGCGTAAAATCACGCATTCCTCCGTTCGGCCAAAATCGTTTACCTGTGGTGGGGCGTTTCTTCTGCTCAAATGATATGAAGCAAGATTTTAAGTCGTTCTTCAAACCTATCGTCGAAGAACTCGCTGGTGCACCAAGAGCCTACCAGCAAAGCATTGAGTCGATAGAGCTGTGTATCGCCCAAGTCAACTTCCATCGTGACAACGTTCAGAAGTACTTGAGTCAGTAAGACACCAAAAAGCGCTCCTCGGAGCGCTTTTTTATTATCTGAGTAATTCTTTTTTTACTTACTGCTTCTCTGCCAATAACTGTTTTTGGATAACTAGCATGGCAAAAACACCGTACCCTATCGCAAACATCAAGAAGGTCTGAATCGTGTCGAACAAAGAGAATAAATAAGGTGCGATACCGGTTGAAATAATCATTGTCGCTGATACTAAAGCCCTGATGGCACCCAAGTGTGTATTACCAAACACCTCAGCATAAAAAGAATTAATGACGGGGCCACTTGATGCGACTGTCATGCCCGCTAAAAACATAAAGGCCAAAAGCCACACTTTATGCTCGCCGACATACAAACAGACCATGCCTAAAATCAATGGTAATAAATACCAGCGCATGTACACACGCGGATGAGACGCATCCACCAAAGGCCCTGTGACTATCGCACCGAGGAAATGAATCAATCCATAAAGCATCAAGCCGTAAGATAACCACTCCATCGACCACCCCTTACCATCAACTAATAATGTCTGGTGGAAGAAGATGCCTGTAATCAAAAATGCTGGACCAATAATAGCAGGTAAAATCAACCAAAAACGCCAGTCCGCCATCACTTGCGATCGTGACCAGTCTTTGGTTTCTGATGCTTGTTCTGTTTTCTCCGACATTTCGTGAACAGGAACTAAGTCAGTTTTCTTCAACAGCCATAACAGTAGAGGAAACACGATAGCTAGAGCAAATATCGCGTAGCTGTGCCAACTCGTAGTGTGGCCGTAGTTCTTAAGAACATTTACCGCAATCGCAGGCATAATCATCTCGCCAAAGGCCATGCCTTGTAGCGATAAACTTACCGCTTTTCCTCTGTGCTGCGGGATATAGCGCATTAGCGTTGTCACCGCGATATGAGTCATTAAACCCTGACCACAAAGCCGAATACCTAGGTATGAGAAGAACAACATGATCAAGCTTGAGCTATTCGCGAACAGCAAACACGACGCAATTAAACCTAAAATCACTATCGTCGTGAACTTCTTTACTTCAATATCATCAATCTTTGCTCCGACGAAGAAAATCGTAAAGCCACTGATCAAGGTTGCGACCGAATAGACCAGACTCAGGCTGTCCTTTTCCAGCAGTAGATTGCCGATTAGGTCTTTATTGAATAAAGAAATAAAGAAGGTTTGTCCCAGGTTTCCCACAAAAACACAAAGAAAACCAAACAAAAGCAAATACTTATTACTTTTGACGAAATTAAGGTAGTTCATGACGACAGTCGTGACACAGGAGATTTGCTGCGCATTATACTCTTAGGTGACAAAAGTTTCAGCCCAGATAGAAAGCAAAGAAAAGCGGTTAATCAAGGTGAAGTATCAGCGTGATTACTCTTGGACTTCCTTAAGCCCTAACGACAGAAGCGCAGCCAGTAAACACATCACAGCCATTACTGCGAGCACCACCACATGACCAAAATATTGTGCGATAGCACTAAAGCCCACGCCTGTTAACAGTATCAAACCAATGATCGTATTCGACAGCGCAGTATAGGCTGCTCGATTATCAGCGGTCGCCATATCGACAAGGTGAGTCGATCGCCCAAGGCGAACACCGTGATAAGCAATCATCAATACAAACAACAAAGCAGGTAATACTATGCTGTGACGAACCAAGTCTAATTCAGCCAAAAATACAGTCGTACCTAGCGCAACCATTGCCACAATTGACGACAGCAATAGCACCTTACGGCTCGACTGATCAGCTAACCAGCCCCACACATAGCTACTTAAGAAACTCGCTAATGAGGATGCCAAGACCAATGCTCCTAGACCACCCAACATGGAGTCCAGATTTTCAATGCCGCCATTCCCGTTTAGCGTCACCATAAACGGTGGCGCTAATGCTGTAGCAATGAGTAATGCCCTGACACTAATAAATAATAATAATTGTCTATCTTTCAGAAGAGATAAATTTTTCTTCGCAACCTCTAGTGGGTTGCCCCCGCCTTCTGTCGCACCCGGCGCTTCTTCGAGCTTGGTGAACATTAAACTCGCAAAGATCCAAAGCGTGGCCGCAACTCCTAACGCAATCAGCACTAAAGTCATACGCTCGACATAACCTGAGGCAAGTACCAATCCAAAAATAATCACACCAGCCGAAGCAACAGAAGCCGCCAACCCAGTCACTTTACCGCGCATGGATTTCGAGACAGTTTTCCCCAGCACGTCTTTATAAGAAACCGAACACACGCTTCTCGCAATCGCCAGCACGCCCAATAGCACGACAATAACTATTCCCGCAGCCTTGCCCTCAAGGAAAATCGCGCTCAACAACATGCCGACGACCGATAAGCCCTGCACCAAGCTTCCTAGGGCCCACGCCCACTTGCGTTGTGGTAGACGTCTTAAAGCACCTGCAGTAAAAAGCTGAGGTAACAAGGCTCCCGCTTCTCGGATCGGAACCAATAAGCCGACTAGAAAGGTCGAAGCCCCTAATGCAGACAATAACCAGCTAAGAATCAGCTTAGGATCGATGAGGCCATCAGCAACTTTGGTCGAGGCCAATGACACAATATGAGTGGACACATTTTTAGGCTGATGATCGCAGGCCTGCTCAGGAATATCTTTGCAGACCCGCCCATCATCACCACTGTTGATCGCCTCGTAAACTTGCTCAACAGTGGTTTGCTTTGACACGCTAATGTCTAATCTTGGTTGATGAAGTTACGTAATACGTAGTGCAAAATACCACCATTTTTGTAGTATTCGAGCTCAACCTTAGAGTCTAAGCGAGACAACGCTTTAAAAGTCTTGGTTTTACCATCGCTACTTTTGGCTTCCACCTCGAGAGTTTGGCTCACCTCAAGACCGTCCGAAATACCCTTAATGGTGAAGCTCTCGTCACCACTTAAACCTAACGTCTCGGCATCTTCGCCATCAACAAACTCTAACGGTAACACGCCCATACCTACCAAGTTACTGCGGTGAATACGTTCGTAACTTTCAGCGATAACCGCTTTGATACCCAGCAACGTAGTACCTTTAGCAGCCCAGTCTCGCGACGAACCACTACCGTACTCTTTGCCTGCTAACACAATCAGCGGCGTCTTGTCGGCTTGATACTTTTGCGATGCATCGAATACGGTCATCGTGTCGCCGGTTGGGATGTGTCGAGTGTAACCACCTTCTTTATCCACCAACTGGTTTTTAATCCGAACATTAGCGAAAGTACCGCGCACCATGACTTCATCATTACCACGACGCGAACCGTACGAGTTGAACATACGAGGTTCAATGCCACGTCCTTTTAGGTATTTACCTGCCGGACTATCTTCTGCGAAGCCACCCGCAGGTGAAATATGGTCGGTCGTAATCGAGTCACCCAGTTTTAATAAAACGTTGGCGCCTTCGATGTCTCTTGGCTGCTCAACCTCTGGCTTCAAGCCTTGGAAGAAAGGTGCTTGTTTGATATAAGTCGATGAGTCGTCCCACTTATACACTTTATCAGTCGACACTTTCATATCGCGCCACTGCTGGTCGCCGTCAAAAATCTTGCCATAGTTTTTCGCGAAATCAGCAGGCGTTAGAACCTTGTTCATGATCTCCTCGATTTCCTCATTACTTGGCCACAAGTCTTTGAAGAATACAGGCTTTCCATCCGGTGTATGCGCTACTGGCTCGCTGTCAAAATCAATATCGACACGACCCGCCAGTGCATAAACCACCACCAACATAGGCGACATCAAGAAGTTCATCTTCACATCAGGGTGAACACGCGCTTCAAAGTTACGGTTACCTGATAATACAGACGCCACCACCAAGTCATTTTCTTTTACGGCTTTACCCACCGCATCCGGTAGTGGCCCTGAATTACCAATACAGGACGTACAGCCGTAACCGACTAAGAAGAAGTCCAACGCCTCAAGATCATCCAAAAGTCCTGAATTCTCAAGGTAATCCGTGACCACTTTTGAACCTGGAGCCAGTGATGTTTTAACCCAAGGCTTCACTCTTAAACCCAGCTCATTCGCTTTCTTCGCCACGAGACCCGCACCCAACATCACACTTGGGTTCGACGTATTGGTACAAGAGGTAATTGCCGCGATCGAAATCGAGCCATCGTGTAGCTCGTAATCTTGGTCGCTATCTTTATCGTCAACTTTGATCGTTTTCAGTAGGCCATTGTCGTTGTCCGCTGGGCTACGATCTTCAAGCGGCTGATAACCACGGCTGTAGTTTAGCTCCATCAAAGACTTGAACTGAGCTTTTAAATTGCTAATCGCAATTTTGTCTTGTGGACGTTTTGGACCAGACGCCGTAGGAACAACAGTGCTTAAATCTAACTCAACCACACTGCTGTATTCGATGTCGCTCTCGTTCTCGCGCCACAACATATTATTTTTGGTGTAAGCTTCAACACGCTCAATCGTTTCTTCGCTACGGTTGGTATCGCGCATGTAGTCCAGAGTACGATCATCAATCGGGAAGTAAGTCACGGTACAGCCAAACTCAGGTGACATGTTTGAAATCGTCGCACGGTCTGTCACTGTTAAATGGTCCAAACCTTCGCCAAAGACTTCAACAAACTTGCCAACAACGCCATGCTTACGCAGTAGCTCGGTAATCGTTAGCACCATATCCGTCGCCGTCGTACCAAGAGGTAATTTGCCCGTCAGTTTTAAACCCACGACTTCTGGCATAATAAAAAAGATCGGTTGACCAAGAATCGCAGCCTCGGCTTCGATACCGCCAACGCCCCAACCCACAACACCAATACCGTTGACCATTGGCGTGTGTGAATCTGTACCGACTAATGTATCTGGGAACAAAGCTCCATCGCGCTCAACCACGCCCTGTGCCAAATATTCTAGGTTAACTTGGTGACAAATCCCCATGCCAGGCGGGACCACTGTAAAATTGTTAAATGCGGTCTGCGCCCACTTTAGGAACTGATAACGCTCTTCGTTACGCTCGTACTCAATTTGGATATTCTTTTCCAGCGAATCCTTATCTCCGTAAAAATCCACTTGCACCGAGTGATCAATCACTAAGTCCACAGGAATGAGTGGGTTAACCTTTGAGCCTTCGACGCCATGCTTGGCTGCTTCGGCACGCACAGACGCCAGATCAACAACCGCCGGTACGCCAGTAAAGTCCTGCATCAAAACACGTGCAGGCTTATACGGAACCTCTTTCTTCTCAGGATTCGGCTTCCACTGCAACAAAGTGTCCACATGATCGCTAGTAACACCCAGTCCATCATGGTTTCTCAGTGCATTCTCCAACAAAATACGAATGGAAAAAGGCATTTTCTTAATGCCGTGGCCTTGTGCCTCTAGATCTTTTAGGCTCCAAATGTCGAAATCTTTGCCGCCAACCGATAAAGATTTCTTACAATCAATAACCTTGTCGCTCATCATGGGCTCCCTTTGGATTAATATGTTTTTAAAACAATAAAATCAATGAATTAAACTGTTTTCACGCTACTCTTCACTATACATCAGATAATCAATAACTTAAAACTTAGACCGTTAAGATCCTGTAAAATTACTTCAAAGTGCCTGAATACATGGAGAATTTCTTAAATTCTGATATCATTGCGCAGCTGTATTTTGTATTCAGTTGGTGTAAGTACAACGCCGTAAACCTTTGAATTTAACTGCATAACACAATAGGTCACATCCATGAGCCTTGCTGATAAAGTTTTAGCTGTTAATGACGATCTCCCGATCCGTACGAACCAACCGGTTCACAGCGGTAAAGTCCGCTCTGTTTACTGGTTAACCGAAGAAGATAGTGCACGCTTGATCAAAGAGCGCGGCTATGACGTGGTTGCAGACACGCCATTAGCGATTATGGTTATCAGTGACCGCATATCAGCGTTTGACGCAATCTGGCACGGCGAAGGCGGCATGAACGGTGTACCAGGCAAAGGCGCTGCCTTAAACGCTATCTCCAACCATTGGTTTAAGCTTTTCCGCGAAAATGGCCTAGCCGACAGCCACATCCTTGAGATCCCGCACCCGTTTGTGTGGATTGTGCAAAAAGCTAAGCCAGTTAAGATTGAAGCGATTGCTCGCCAATACATCACAGGTTCCATGTGGCGTGCTTACGAAAAAGGAGAACGTGAGTTTTGCGGTATCCGCCTTCCTGATGATCTAGAAAAAGACCAAAAGCTTGATGAGCTGCTAATTACCCCGTCAACCAAAGGCATTTTAAAGGGTATCCCAGGTGTCCCAGAAGCTGACGACGTCAACGTCACTCGACAAAACATCGAAGATAACTATGAAGCTTTCTCGTTCCGCAATAAAGACGATATCGACTTGTACGAAAAGCTACTGAAAGAAGGTTTTGACTTAATCAGCGACGAATTGGCCAAGCTTGATCAAATGTTTGTTGATACCAAGTTTGAGTTTGGTTACGTCAGAGGCAAAGACGGAAACGAAAAGCTAATTTATATGGACGAAGTCGGCACACCAGACTCATCACGTATTTGGGATGGCCCAGCATTCCGTGAACAGGGTAAAGTCGTAGAAAACTCAAAAGAAGGCTTCCGCCAGTTCCTACTGAACCACTTTGAAGACTCAGACATTCTGTTAAACAAAGACCGCATGGACGAACGCAAAGCACTGGCTCGTGATAACGACCTACCAACAGAAGCTTTAATGAACCTGTCAAAAACCTACACGGATATTGCTGAAAAGATCACTGGCGAAAAGATTGAATTGTCAGATAATCCTAAAGCAGAAATCACAGAGATCTTAAAAGACCAGTTTAAGTTGGTGGATTAAATTTTTATAGACACTGGATCCCGCGATTAAATCGCGGGATGACGTTAAATTTTGGTGTTTAAACTATAACACTCGTCATTCCGTGGCTTGACCACGGAATCCAGTCAAACAATACCTTGATATAAATCTTTCCATTCAGGATTTAGCGACTCAATCAACTCTAGCTTCCACTTTCTACGCCAGTCCTTTAAGCGTTTCTCTCTTTGGATAGCAGTGTAAGAACTTTCATGTTTTTCATAATAAACTAAGTCATGAAGCTTATATCTACTAGTAAACCCTTCAATCTCATCAGACTTGTGTTGCCAAACTCGCTGTATCAAGTCAGAAGTTACGCCGATATATAACGTTCCATTTCTTTTACTCGCCATGATATAAACGTAAAATTCCTTTTCCATCACAATCCTTTATGCTTATTTTAACAAAGACTCTGGATCCCGCGATTAAACCGCGGGATGACGTTAAGTGTTGAGGATATTAATAAGAACTTCGCCCGCCCTTCCAACGATAAAATAATCCACCACCGAACTCTCTGTCGGCTCTGGATTTACTTCTATCACTGTCGCACCTTGGCTTTTGGCGAGAGCGGCGAGGCCAGCGGCTGGATAGACTTGGCTAGAGGTTCCGACGGATAAAAAGACGTCGCAGGAGTAAGAGGCGCTTTCAGCGTCGCGCCACGCTTTTTCGGGTAAGGCTTCGCCGAACCAGACAACGGAGGGTCGAACTTGTCCACCACACTTTGGACATTCGATAACATCTTCGACTCCATCAGTATTTCCTTTATATTCTGCGCGACATTGCAGGCAGTGATTACTCCAGATATTGCCGTGAAGTTCGATAACGTCTTTGGAGCCTCCGGCTTGATGTAAGCCGTCAACGTTTTGCGTAATTAACGTAACACGTTGATCTTTAGATTGTTGCCACTTAGCTATGGCTTTGTGGGCATCGTTAGGCTTTTTACTTTTAAGTTCACTACGACGCCATTGATACCATTGCCAGACGCGGTTTGGATTTTTTAAGAAGCCTTCAATGCTTGCCATCTTTTGTGGATCGTATTGGCTCCACAGGCTTTCTTTGGTTTCTTCTTTGTAGGATCTAAAAGTCGCAACGCCAGATTCCGCAGAGACTCCAGCGCCAGTTAGAATGGTCACGCGCTTAGCGCGTTGAATAATACTTAAAACTTCGGGGTCAATCTCCATATCCTGCGGCAAACTACTCTAATGAAAGGCCGCTAAAGTCAAAGCGCGTATCAACAACCTCGCCTTTAGCACCAGTTTCTTTTAACGCTTTTAGGTAGCGTTCCGCAGTTTGAGAATCCACATTCTTCTTTACTATTCGTGGCTCTTCTGCAGACACTTCGAGCAGTTTCTTAGCAACCTTATCATCAATTCCAAACAGCTCAGCTACTGCATGTTCAATATAATACTTCCCTTTGTCTAAATCTCCATATCCCTTTATTACAACTTTATGAGTACCTTCAGACATAGTTTCTCCAATTCTAATTACTTTAAGATTGAGTATCGATCAGCCAAACCTTTATACACTTGGTTTTTAAAGTCTTCTTGAGTTGGGTCAAGCTTTTCCAAAAGCTCAACCAATACTTCGTTGTCTTCAAGACCGTTCCACTCTTTGATGTAAGTACCGTCTTTATAACCGTTATCTTGGCGGAAAAAGTTAAGCGTATTTTTGCCAACATAACTTTTGAATAACTCTTCGAAAGGCATCTCGATTTGCCCCATGCAACCGGCAAAACTCGCACCATCAAAGTGTTGATACATTACAGCTTGGCCAGCCAAAACCTCTAACGTTTGCTTGAAGTCATCCTTAATCACTGGCTCCAACATTTCGCCCGCGAGCTCTTCCGCGATTTCATCGAAGGAAAGCTCGCCATCAATGCGTGAGCTCAAGCCAAAGTGAAAAATATCCACCAGCTCCATTTTTACTTGCTCAACGTCAGGCTTCTGATGCTTCCACCACTTCCAACCATGATGCTCTAACATTTCAGCACACTCGATCCAAATTGCGCGATACCACTCATAATTTTGGTCAAACCATTTTTCATGAACTTTTGTGTTCATCGCGTGCTGCATTTCCAGCATCACCGCGATTTGTTTTACCATCAATTCTTTATTCATTCTACTCTCTATACTTTTAAGTTTTTTTAATGCTAATCAATAATCATTTTATTACGCTCGTAAAACGTCACGAGCGAAGAAAGTGCGAGGCAAAAAAGTTAGTTTAAGAGGCGCGTTTACTCTAGTAAATAAGCTGATTAAATAACTTTTTTAACAAAGCAATTTCAAGCGCAGTAGTTTTACCATCCCTTACTTTTTTTAATCAACTCATACGCAGACTTAATCTCCTGCGTTTTCTCCGTAGCCATCTTAATCATCTCTTCTGGCAGACCTTTTGCCACGAGCTTATCAGGGTGATGTTGCGACATAAGGCGACGATAAGCTCGCTTAACCGTTTTTTCATCATCAGAACTTTTCACACCGAGCACTTGATAGGCTTGGTCAACGCTCGGTGCATCAGGTGGCTGCTGATAGGTACCGCCATGATTTCCGCCCTGTCCTTGCTGTGAATACCGATGGAAACCTTGTTGCGCTTGAACCATTTTGATCAGCTGATCGATCATGAAGCCTGCAAAGCCTAAATGCTTTCCGACTCGATGCAAAATCGCTCGTTCGTGCTCGTGAATCGTACCGTCAGCTAGCGCCATTGTGATTTGAACTTCGAGAAACATTTGCATCAGGTTCCTACGTCGCTGACACTCTTGCTTAAACTGTCTAAGCACAGCCTCTAAGTTAAAGTCATTGGCTTTACCTTGTTGAAATAAATCAATCGCAAACTTCCGGGCATCTTGATCCAAGCCCATTCGTTGCATCACATTTTCAGCATGGCGAATTTCGTTCTGCGTAACGGTACCGTCTGCTTTAGCAATATGCCCCATAACCGAAAAAGTAGCCGTGAAAAAAGCAGCTTGCACTCGCTCCTGATCACCTGGCGCATAACGCTCCTGAAAATCATCACTTTTCTTATCCAGTTGATGCCCCAAAACAGCGCCAATAATCGCACCAAGTGGCCCACCACCCAGCGAAAAACCCAGAACACCACCGATTACTTTTCCAAACCAACTCATTCGTTTAATTTACCGTTCTTAATTTAATACTATAGTTTTCCATCGTACTCGATGGTTTTAATTCGTCGCTGGAAACTTAAATTCAATGCTTCAAGCCTTTCTGGCGTACCGATATCGTGCCAGCGCCCATTAAACAATTCTCCAGTCACTTCAGCCTCTACCATCAACTCTTTCAACACTGGCGCTAAAGGATAAGCTTCGTCTCCCGGCAAATCCTCAAAAACCTCAGGACGATAAACACCAACCCCTGAGAATGTGTATTTACTATCACCTTCTGCGATCACTAGCCCGTCATCCCTTAAATGAAAATCACCTTCAGGATTATGGTCAGGATTTGGCACCATCACGATATGAGCTAACTTTGATGGCTGTTTCAGCAAACCTTTATAGCTAAAATCCGTCCAAACATCGCCGTTGACCACAATAAAAGGTTCGCCATCAAAAAATTCCAAGGCTTTACGAATACCGCCCGCTGTTTCTAGCGCTTTAGGCTCATGCGAAAAGGTCAGCTCAACACCCCAGTAAGCGCCATCACCTAAGTACTCTGGAATTTGGTCACCCAGCCAAGAGGTATTGATCAAGATGTCTTTAATACCAGCCTCTTTGAGCGCCTCTATATGCCACTCGATCAAGGCCTTGCCATCCACCTTTAACAATGGCTTAGGATGTCTGTCGGTCAGTGGACGCATTCGCTCGCCGCGGCCTGCCGCTAAAATCATGGCTTTCACAGGGTGACGCCTTGCTTTTGCTCAAAAGCCGGAATGACTTTCTGTTTGAGCCAGTGATAAAACTCAGACATTTCAGGGTATTTTTCTGCTTGCTGAAGCACATAAGTGAGGGTTAAAGGGATATCTTTCAAGTAATCAGCCTTACCGTCACGATAGTTTAAGCGACAAAAAATACCCGCCACTTTGATATGGCGTTGTAAGCCCATCCAGTCAAACCATTGAATAAACTGCTCTTTTTCTAGAACCGCTGGAGACTTTTCTAAATAATAATCGACCCATGAATCAACCTGCTCAGGCGACCACTGGATATAGCAATCACGTAACAAGGATAATAAATCATAAGTTAACGGTCCTCTCACAGCATCCTGGAAATCAATAATACCAGGCTCGTCAGTGCCATTGCAGTCCATAATGTTTCTAGAGTGATAGTCTCGATGAACAAAGACTTGAGGCTGTGTTTGGGCACTTTTGATCAAGTGATCAAATGTCGTGTCTAATAAACGGTGTTCGACTGAATTAAGCTCCATCTCTAAATGCTTTTGCAAAAACCAGTCGCGGAACAACTCCATCTCTGCTCGTAATAATGTCTGATCATAATCGGGCAAATCACTTGCCGTAATTTCCTGCATGCTTTCTAAGCTATCAATTGCACGGCGGTATAGGTTATCAACCAATTCAAAATCACTGTTTTTCTGTGCTTTTTGCAATAGAGGCAAATACAGCTGATCCCCGAGGTCACTCAGCAACATAAAACCCTGCTCAAAATCTTTCGCTAATACCCGAGGTGCATTGACCTCTTCTAACATATTGGCTACTTTGACAAACTGCTGGCTATTCTCGTGTTCTGGTGGCGCGTCAACCGCTATCCAACTATCGCCACCGTTTTGCGTCCACCTAAAATAGCGGCGGAAACTAGCGTCTCCAGAGACAATGTCCCATCGCAAGTCTGAATCAGAGACCTCATGATGAGTATCTAACTGCTCAATTTGATGTCGTGACCACTCTTTTAGCGCTAACTGTCGGCTATCTTTTGTCATTATTAATTTTCAATCTGTGTCGTAAGCGTTTATCATTAGGACTTTATAACTGATCACAGTTACAAATCGTAAGCCCTTGAATCAACGGGCTGTTTATTTTGTGACCAACCCATAGAAAAACACGAAAAGTACATGGTAAGCAACAAAGTCCGTTGGGTAAAATCTTTTTTAGCATCCGCAATCAGTACTTCGCTGATGGGCATTGCGATGCCAACTTTAGCTGCGCAGCCTCAAGGCGTAGAAGCGTCAGAAGACATTCAGCAAGATGTTGATTCTCAGCAAGCAACGTCTTCCAATGACTCCGTAGAACTTTATCAGTTCCCTGAGTTTAAAACCTGTCCCAGCGAGAACGTTGAGCCTATTCGCTATCAGGCTGACCTAAGCGATCCAAATGAGCCCATCAAGATATATTCTGACACGGCCTCTCGCGAAGGCGACATGGCCTACCTTACGGGGAATGTCCAAGTATCTCAAGATCAGCAACAATTAACCGCTGATCGCCTAACGGCTAACAATCGCGATAAATCTTATCGCGCGGAAGGTGACTTACTGTTTACCAACCAAAACTTCGTGGTAGGCGCAGAAAGCCTAGATTACTTTTCTTTGGAAGGCTCCACAAAAATACAAGACACCCGCTACCACCTCTACAGCAATAATGCTAACGGTGAGGCAGAGGTCATTCGAGTTGACAATAAGCAAGTATTAACGCTCTCGAACACGGATTTCTCAACCTGTCCTGAAGACCAGAAAAGCTGGGTCTTCGAGTCCGAAGAAATTGTTATCGATAGAGCCAGTGGGTGGGGCGAAGCATACAATAGCGTCGTCAAAGTCGCCGATATCCCTGTATTTTACTTGCCCTACATTACGTTCCCTGTTGATGATCGCCGTAAGACTGGATTGCTCCCGCCATCGTTTAGTAATTCCAATCGAAATGGTCGTGATGTCAGTATCCCGTATTACTTTAATTTAGCGCCCAATTATGACTTAACATTAACGCCTCGTTACATGACATCACGCGGTGCGATGTTAGGTAGCGAATTCCGCTATCTTACTCATCAGAATAGTGGTGAGCTGTTCTTTGAATACTTACCCAACGACAAAGCGGCGACCGAGACCAACCCCGAGAACTTGCCCGAAGAGCGTTGGCAATATGATGTAAATCACTTCACACAGCTCAGCGAGCACTGGACAACCGGTATCGCCGCTCGCCAAGTCAGTGATGACGGTTTTTTCCAAGACTTTGGTGGTAGTATTCAAGACAGTAACCAAGACATCTTAGGTCAGAACCTTTACGTACAGTATCTAACTAATGAATGGTTGATGCGCACTGAGTATCAGGACTGGCAGCTACTCAACAGTCCTGTCGAGCGCTACACCATCGCGCCAAAAGTTCAATTAACTCGTTATTTTGAACCTAATGAGAATGATTTTGAAGCCAAAATCCACACTGAACTCACGCGGTTTGATAAAGATAATGCGGTTACGGCCGATCGCTATCATGTTGAACCGTCAATCGGCTGGAGCCATGAAACTCTGTATAGTTTTTTCCGCCCTGAGCTTAGTTTTGCTTACACTCAGTATGAGCAAACGGATATTGCAGGTGTTGACCAAACGATAGATCGCAGTTTACCAACGCTTTCGATTGACACAGGGCTATTTTTCGAGCGTACACTGAACTTTGATGACGGCGATATGACCCAAACACTTGAGCCACGAGTGTTTTACCTGTTCACCCCATACGAAGATCAGCAAAATATTGGGATTTATGACACCAGTCTGCCAACCTTTAACTTCACCCAACTGTTCAGTCGCAACCGTTTTAGCGGTATAGACCGTATTGGCGACGCCAACCAAGTAAGCGGTGCGATTACCAGCCGTTTTCTTGATGAAGAAGGCCGTGAGAAAGCTTCTGTCTCCATTGGCCGAACCGTGTATTTGAAAGACCGCAAAGTCACATTATTAGACATGCCCGTCGAAACCAACAAGCAATCAGGCTTATTGGCCGAGGTAAATTGGCGCTGGACAGACAATATTGAAGTTAAATCCGCTATCGAGTGGGACGATCAAACCAATGAAACCACTCATGGCTTGGTTAACCTTCACTATGAGCCCAAAACCAACCACATCATCAATTTAGGTCACCGCTATCGCAAGACCCCTGCTCGTACGCAAGAAGAAGCCGAGCTTGCATTTGCTTGGCCAATGTCCCAAGATTGGCGTCTTCTCGGTCGCTATAACCAAGATCTTACGGAAAATCGAACTAACGATGCGTTCCTTGGTCTAGAGTATGAGTCCTGTTGTTGGGCCGTTCGAGTAGTCGCAAGACGCTACATTAATATTCAGCTGGATAGTCAAGGTGGTTTGGTTCCTAACCAACCAGATGAGCACAGCTCAGGCGTCTATATCCAGTTTGTGCTCAAAGGCGTGGGAAGCTTACGTGGCAGCACCACTGAATTCTTAGAAGAAAGTATTTACGGATACGAAGATTTATTAGGCAAATAGTATGACATTGAAACATTTGATTTCGGCTTGTTTGTTAGTCGCCTCGGTTGCACTAACAGCTCAAACAGCACACAGTGCAGAAACGATCGATAAAGTCATTGCACATGTTGATCAAGATGTGATCTTACAAAGTGAGCTTGATCGCAAAATCCTTCAAGCAAAAGATCAAATCCAAGCTCGTGGTGGTCAGCTGCCCCCAGATAGCGTGTTAAAGAAAGAGCTACTTGAGCAGCTGATTATTCAAAGCCTACAGTATCAGATGGCAAGTCGTGCTGGTATGCAGGTGCAACCTGCAGAACTGCAACAGTTCGCCAACCGCGTAGCGCAACAGAACAATATGTCACTTGAAGAGTTTCGTTTAGAAATACAAACCAAAGGCATGGCTTGGGAGTTATTCCTCAACGATTTACGCAAAGAAATTGTTACCTCACGCTTTCGTGATGCTTATGTAGCCCGTCGTATA
Organism: Kangiella taiwanensis; assembly: GCF_020005165.1. Classification (GTDB taxonomy): domain Bacteria; phylum Pseudomonadota; class Gammaproteobacteria; order Enterobacterales; family Kangiellaceae; genus Kangiella; species Kangiella taiwanensis. The sequence goes on along the minus strand of NZ_JAHCLT010000001.1, from coordinate 718,232 downwards.
AAAATTAGCGAAAAAGAAATCGACTCTCTTGTGAAAGCAATGAACGCCAAAAGCCAAGTTGAATATCAATTAGGCCACATCTTAGTTGCGGTTGACGAAGGCGCTAGCGATTCAGAGGTCGAAACAGCAAAGTCAAAAGCACTAGATATAGCCAATCAGCTAAAACAAGGCGCTGATTTCGCTGAGATGGCGCAAAAACACTCAGACGGCTCTGAAGCAGCATCTGGAGGCGACTTTGGTTGGAATACGGAACAAAGCCTTCCTGAACTATTTAGAACTCCAGTGTATTACCTAGAGAGAGGAAAAGTCTCAACACCGATTCGAAGCCCTGCTGGATTCCATATTTTAAAGCTTTACGACAAGCGTGGTGATCTTGAGCATGTGGTGCAACAAACTAAATCTCGCCACATATTGGTGAGACCGGATGCTATCACCACGGAACAAGACGCTATTGAGTTACTCAACCACATCCGCGAAGAAGTCTTGGCAGGAAAAGCTGAGTTTGGCAATTTGGCCAAAAAACATTCCGATGATCCAGGGTCTGCCAACCTAGGCGGTGAGCTGGGTTGGAATAATGTTGGTGCCTTTGATCCTGCTTTTGAAGACACTTTGAGTAGCTTGGAAGTTAACGAAATCAGTCAGCCTTTCCAAAGTAGCTTTGGTTGGCATATTGTTCAGCTGACTGGTAAGCGTCAAGATGACCAATCAGAAGACATGAAGCGCCAACAAGCAGCTAAAATTTTGCGTCAGCGTAAGTTCTCGGAAGAAGTCGAGAACTGGATTCGAGAAATTCGTGACGAAGCTTATGTTAAGAAGGTCGTAGAAGAAGAAGCCTAGTCGCACTGACCTAAAGGCTCTTAGGAAAAGGTATGGGCATTGCTAGAATATTGATCACGGCGGGAGAGCCCGCCGGCATTGGCCCAGAGATACTCGTCAAAATGGCGCAGCATGCCTGCAACGACCAGCTTATCGTTTGCGCCGATCCATCCGTTCTAAAACAAGCAGCACAAATCGCTGGCCTTCCGTTAACTCTCAACGAATTTAAGAGTGAGCATGAAGCGCAAGCGCATCGCCCTGGTCACTTGTGGGTTATTCCGCAGAGGGTTTCAGAACCTGTAATATTTGGTGAACTCAATGTTGCGAATGCAGAGTACGTCCTAAACACGCTGAAAGTCGCCAATGATTTAGCCCAACACGGTGAAGTCGATGCCATATTAACCGGCCCAGTCCACAAAGGCATTATTAATGATTCTGGTTTGACATTCTCAGGGCACACTGAATTTTTTGCTGAGAGGAGTGGCTGCAAGAAAGTGGTAATGATGTTGGCTACAGACGGCCTTCGCGTGACATTAGCGACCACTCACTTACCTCTGCGCAAGGTTCCTGACGCCATTACTAAAGAGCTACTCGAAGACGTCATTACCATTATTGATGCAGAACTTCGCAGTAAATTCGCTATCAATCATCCAAAAATCTTAGTCTGTGGCTTGAACCCTCATGCTGGTGAAAATGATCACCTAGGCACTGAAGAGTCGCAGATAATCACCCCGACCTTGGCGTCGCTACAGCAAAAACTCAACGCCACCTTAATCGGCCCTCTGCCCGCTGACACCGCTTTCCAGCCCAATAAAATACAGGGTGTTGATACAGTTCTAGCCATGTACCATGACCAAGGTCTTCCAACCCTTAAATACAAGGGCTTTGGCAAAGCAGTGAATGTAACGCTGGGACTGCCTTATATCCGCACGTCAGTGGATCACGGTACAGGGCTTGATATTGCAGGAAACAATATTGCTGATATCGGAAGCATGCAATATACGCTACAATTCACCCAAGACTTAATTCGCCGCAAGCAACAGCCTTAACATAATTATGGCAAACTCAAAAATTGTTCAGGGTCACCAAGCCAGAAAACGCTTTGGCCAAAACTTTTTATCGGACAATCACTATATCTCTCGCATTGTTGACGCTATTGCACCACAAGCCAGCGATCACATTGTCGAAATTGGGCCGGGATTGGGCGCCATTACCGAACACTTGGTGTCTGCCGCAGGTAAGCTAGAAGTCGTTGAGCTGGATAGAGACTTGATCCCACGGTTAGAATCAAAATTCTCAGAGTCTACAAATTTTACCATCCATCAAAGCGATGCCTTAAAATTCAATTTTGCAGAACTTCAAACTTCAGATCAAAAGCTTAGAATTGTCGGTAACCTCCCTTACAACATTTCTACGCCATTAATTTTCCATCTGCTCGATCAACGGCATGCCATACACGACATGTACTTCATGCTACAAAAAGAAGTTGTTGAGCGGTTGTGTGCCTCACCAAGCACAAAGCAATATGGTCGACTGAGCGTCATGACGCAATACTTCTGCCAATCAGCCATGCTATTTGTCGTGCCCCCGGGTGCCTTTTTGCCTGCGCCCAAAGTCGAATCAGCGATTGTTCGCTTGCAGCCCCATAACAGTATAACCAACCCTGTTAAAGACACTGATTTACTTGCGAAGATCGTGACAGCAGCTTTTAATCAGCGCCGAAAGACCATCCGTAATAGCCTTAAAGAATGGATGCAGCAAGAAGATTTTGAAGCGATTGGTATTCAGGCAACTGAACGTGCTGAACGTTTATCATTAGGGGATTTCATCTCGATCTGCCACTTCATAGAAGATAGCCAAAAATAAAAAAGTGTGGACTTCTTCACACTTTTTGCTTAATCTAAAGCTATTCAAGGACGAATGTTACAGAGGAGCGGGCTATGAGAATTGAGCAAGAAAGTCATCAAAAAAGCGTTTCTTTGAAGCTAGATGATCAAAGCGATGCTAGACGCTTTTTTAGAGTATCCATACACCTTCCGGTTGCCATCCGGCAACAAAATTCTGACGTTTTAATTTCTGAAAGTCTGGACATTTCTGAGGGCGGTATTCTGGTCAAAAATAACCAAGACACCAAACTCAAGAAAGGCGACACCGTCAAAGTTCACATCGAAGGTATTTTAGGCGAAGATCAGGAACAAATGGTGCTTCACCCTATGCGCGTGATACGAGTCGAAGACGATAAGATAGCACTAGAATTCGTTTGACGAATGTGTACAACTCAAAGTCATGAATGCCTTGGCTCAGATACAATGTATCTATGCCAACTACGTCACACTTATTTATAGCGACCTCAGCTATTCTGACCCCGTCTTCAAGACCACTTAGATTCCACCAAAAGCTGGCACTAGCTTAGTCAACTGCAACCAGCAAGAATTTAAGATAAGAGGGGTAGAAACAACAAGATACAAGAAATAACAACATTTAAGCGGCTTTTGGCCGCTTTTTTATTGCTCGTTTCTATGTTCGCTTTCTCGCTTGCCCTCACTGGTCAACCTTAAAGACTTGGGCTTTAAAGGCAAAAAAGGTTATTATAGCGCACTGATTCCACTGACTATTTAGCTCTTCCGCCATGCACAGTTATCAAAAACAGTTCATTGAACTGGCCTTATCCAAAAACGTCCTTAAATTCGGCGAATTCACGTTGAAAAGTGGACGAAAAAGCCCTTACTTCTTTAATACCGGACTATTTGATAGTGGAGCAGACCTAGCCCAACTAGGCCGTTGCTATGCTCAAACGATTGTGCAGCAGCAAGTGCCTTTTGATGTCATATTTGGCCCTGCTTACAAAGGCATTCCTTTAGTCAGTTGCACCACTATGGCGCTATCCGAACAGCATAATATTAATGCTCCATACAGCTTCAACCGAAAAGAAGCTAAAGATCATGGAGAAGGCGGCAACATTGTCGGTAGCCAACTTAAAGGCGACGTGCTTATTATTGATGATGTGATTAGTGCAGGTACTGCTATTAGGGAGTCCATTGATATTATTAAGCAAAACAATGCGAACCCCAAAGCTGTACTTATCGCTCTCGATAGACAAGAAAAAGGTACTGGAGAACTATCAGCTGTTCAAGAAGTTGAACAAGATTACGGAATTCCAGTATTTTCTATTATAAAGTTAACGGATCTGCTAAATTATTTAAAAGATCATCCGAAATTCAGTGACTTCTACCCAAAAGTTCTCGCCTATAGAGAAACATATGGAGTGGAATAAGTCCGAATTAGGTGAAAATCAATATTTCCATTGGAGCATTATGAGTCTGAAGCATTTACTTCTTATTCTTACGCTTGCGATCGCGGCGACCGCTGTTGATGCGAAAAATTTTTATCGCTTTAAGGATAGTAACGGGCGTCTAGTCGTGAAAGACTACCTACCTAACTCAGCCTTAAAGTCGGGTTATGACGTTATCAACGAGAGCGGCCGTCTGGTTGAGCGTGTTCCACCGGTAATGACAGATGAAGAAAAACAAGCCGAACGGCTACGCCAAGAAAAACTTGCTGAACAACAAGCCAAAGAGCGAAAAGCGCGCCTTCATGATCGCATGTTAATGCGCCAATATAGAACAATCGATGACATTAAGCGTACGGAAGAGAACCAAACAGCTTCTTTAGAGATTAACATTTCTATCCTTAACGGCCATAACAAGACACTGGAAAAAAAGTTAACGTCTCTTCAAGTTAGCGCTGCTGATTATGAGCGAAAAGGAAAAGCAGTTCCCAAGTCGGTCCTTAATCAAATAGATGCCACTAAAGAGCAGATTAACGAGAACAATGCTTCACTTGATCGTTATCAAGCTCAAGTGGAAGCGATAAGTGAGCAGTTTAAGAATGATTTAATTCGTTTTAAAGAATTACAGGCAATGCGAGTGGTTGAGCAATATACCCGCGATCAAACATCAATGCCGACAACGACTAAGATTGTGTGTGAGGACTCACGTTCTTGCGAGCGCTCATGGAAGCTGGCACAAATTTTTGCTCATGAGAATGCATCCAACAAGCTAGAAATTGTTACCGACAGCTTAATTATTTCAAGTAAGCCCAAAACAGACGATCAGCTTGGCTTATCCATTACCCGCATACCCGATAAAGAAGATTCGATGCAAATCGTTTTAGAGGTACAGTGTGCAAATAACGAAGCTGGAGAAAAGCTGTGCAAAAGCAGTACCATAGCAGAGCTTAAGCAAGAGTTTGTTCAATACATTTCGCAAAGTGAAGGCTAATCCCTAGCCTTCCTTAATCGTGGTACTAACTACGAGTCAACAGACGTAATTGACTGTAGTAATTGCCACTGGTTATCCCAGCTAGCTAATGGTGACTGTGTAAAGTCGGTACGAACGTACTGCTGAATACGCCCTTCAACCACCGCAACCAACAAGTTAGCACGACTCCCCACATCGGGCGTATATTTTCCCTTAGTTTCAACTTCATATTGCCTGAATAGCTGTTTTATTTGGGTTTCAATACGGTTAAATAATTGGCTTATGCGGCCTCGCAAACGTTCATGCTCACCTGATAAAGCCTCCCCCGTCAAAAGTCGACATATCCCTGGATTACGGCTGGCAAAAGTTAAGATCAGGCTAAGCGTTTGTTGACATTGAGTATCTAGCTCGGATTGCTCCTTGGCAATCAAATTCATGCGTGAAAATATGGCTTCTTCCGTAAACTCAATCAAACCTTCGAACATCCGGGCTTTACTTGGAAAGTGTCGGTATAACGCAGCTTCCGACACACCGACCTGTTTAGCCAGTTTTGCTGTTGTAATACGTTCCCCAGGATCTTTTTCAAGCATCAAAGCGAGTGCCTGCAAGATTTCATTCTTTCTCTTTGATGAATTTCTTGTTGTCATGTTTCTCTCAAATTGTTTTTAAGTAAATGTCTAAAAATTTAGTTTTATTTTAGGTGCGATTTTAAGTAATTGCTTTTTCAATGTGTCTTTAACCGCTTCCAGCGATACTTCATTATCCGCTTCAAATTTAACGACAATGCTTGGAGTTGTATTAGAGGCTCTCGCCAATAACCAGCGGTGCTTATAATCTACTCGCAATCCATCTATAGTACTCACCTCTCCATCCCCGAAGTCCCCTTTAGCGATCAGAGCCTTAATCAGCTTAAACTTCACTTTGTCCGGTACTGGCACATTGATTTCTTCCGACGATAACCCTTCCGGTAGTTCTTCAAAAGCCTCTGAAGAGGTTGCCTCTGCTTTCGCTAAAATTTCAAGTAAACGCGCAGCGGCATACAAAGCATCGTCGAAACCAAACCAACGTTCATTAAAGTATAAGTGGCCACTTCCTTCCCCGCCGAAGGGCGCTTCAGTTTCGCGCATTTTGGCTTTCATTAATGAGTGGCCAGTCTTCCACATTGTCGGCTTGCCGCCAGCTTGCGTAATGACATCTTTTAAGAAGCGAGTACACTTCACATCATAAATAATTTCCGCACCAGGATTTCTCGATAGTACATCTTGCGCAAACAGCATCATTAATCGATCAGCCCAAATGATTTTGCCTCGATTATCTATTACGCCTAAGCGGTCACCATCGCCATCAAAAGCTAAACCGATATCCGCTTTTTCTGACGTCACCATATCGATTAAAGCTTCCAAGTTTTCCGACGAATTAGGATCTGGATGGTGATTCGGGAAGCTACCATCAACTTCAGTGTACAACCCAATAACCTCACAACCTAAGGCTTGTAGCATCTTAGGTGCAAACTCACCAGTTACGCCATTACCACAATCAACAGCAACCTTCAGGGGTTTATCAAACTGAATGTCTGAGGTTAAACGCTCTAAATAGTTTTGCTCGACTGAAGACGTGCTAAGATTCCCCTTCCCGTTGAAGAACTCCTGTGTCTGTATACGCTTCAGCAAATCTTGGATATCTTTGCCATACAAAGTTTCACCAGCTAACACAACTTTCAATCCGTTATGCTCTGGTGGATTGTGGCTTCCAGTGATCATAACACCTGAGCGCGAACCTAACGTATGAGTCGCAAAGTAGACAAGTGGCGTCGGAACCATACCTAAATCAATAACGTCTCGCCCACTGGCCAGTAAGCCCTCCGTTAGCGCCTTATGCAACTCTGGACTCGATAAACGACCATCGCGACCGATAATAATGCTTTGCTCTCCTCGCGAATAGGCTTCACTACCAATAGCTTTACCGATTACATAAACCGTGTCGTAATCAAGGCTCTCACCCATAACACCTCGAATGTCATATTCTCTGAATATCTCCGGAGCAATCGCTTGTGATACAGCATCCTCATTCACATCTTTAGCAACCACATGCTGAGATTTAGGAGTGTCATCCTCAGTAGTCTCACTGGCCTCAGAAACGGTACTTTTATCGTTATTAATTAATGGGCGAGCGCGTCGCTTTCTAGGCTCGTCTTTGGGCTCACTCTCAAGCTCAATTTCATCATCATCCTCGTCCCTTTCATCTGTCTCAACACTACCACTGTCGCCAGAAGCTCGAGAGTACCCAGCGGCCAATTCATTAAAAAAGGCTAATTGGTATTTCCTACCACTGACAGAGTTATTTCTTACCCCTTTGATAAAGCGGCGTGCATCGTTACTGAATAGACGCTTCATGCTCAATAGCGGCATTAATCCCACTATGAGAAAAGCAATAACTGCCGCTATAAATAGCAATAAAGGTAACTGTCCTGCATCTGTCGAAAAAGCGCTGACGCGTTGCCATAACGCTAACGACCAGTTAGCTCCAAACTTTTCAGACTCAATTAATGGAGGGCCTTCCGCTGGTTCATTACCCACAAACGCGACAACATGAGATGTATTACTAAAATTCTGACGAAGCTCTAGTCGACTCTGATTATCTGTTTTACCCAGTAGCGCTTTTACTTGTGACAAACTGATGGTCGCTAGAATTAGTCGGTCATCCGCTAATTTCTGAGTGAACGCAATGTAGCTAGGTTGCCCGTTCTTAAGAATGAGTTCAGGGGGCGTGGGCTCATCATTAGCCGTTTTTCTCAGCAAATCAATCACAACATGCGTAATTGCAGGTTCAGCATCATTTGCAGGCTGCACTAGTGCATTTTCGAACACCACCACCTTATCCAGCTGAGGAACTTGTTTTTTGATTTTCTCAATGACTTCTTGATCATCTTCTGCAAACACAGATTGTCCCGCAAGATCTAAGGTCGCTTGTATTTGCTCAACCCGTTGCTCGATTAGGTTGGCACGTTCAGCTGTTCTTGAGGCTAATAACTGTTGCGCCTGCTTTTCTAGAGGGTCTTGAATCCCTAGATAATACAAACTGGCTGAAACCCCAACTAAAATCAGCAAACCAATAACCAAAGGTACGATAAAAAAGTTAGCTAAACTTTTACCTTTTGTCATCTAAGACTCCTCACACTCCTGAATAATGTCCGTTAATTATTATTGACGAACTTTCTCAATTAATTGTATTAGCTGCTCGGCCACCAACTGCTTACTCGCGGGGCCAATAGCCTTTTGTTTTACGTCGTTTTTATCGCGATAATAAACTTGAAGCTCATTATCGTCACATGAAAAGCCAATATCGCAACGACTAACATCGTTTGCGCATATCATAGTAATGCCTTTACGTTCCATTTTGGCTTTAGCGTATTCGCTAACGTTCTGAGTCTCAGCGGCAAAGCCGACACAAAAAGCGCGACTCTCGCTTGCTACCCATTTTAAAATATCGGGATTTTGCATCAGCTCCATGACTAAACCATCATCACCAGTTTTCTTCATTTTTTCGCTAGCGACTTTTTTCGGGCGATAATCCGCGACTGCCGCACAAGATACAAAAATAGCATCATCGGTTACCGCTTCTTTTACTGCTTGCAGCATTGATGTGGCACTTTCTACGCTAATACGGTCCACCCCGAACGGTGCAGGCAAGCACACTGGACCACTCACTAGGGTCACCTTCGCACCCGCTTTTGCCGCCATTTCAGCCACTGCATAGCCCATCTTCCCAGAACTACGATTTGCTAAATAGCGTACTGGGTCAATAGCTTCCACCGTAGGCCCAGCGGTAACGACCCAATGCTGACCATCCAATATTTTGTGATAAAAAAACTGTTCGACATGCTGCAACAAATCTTGAGGCTCCAGCATCCGCCCTAAGCCAACATCCCCACAAGCCTGATCACCCGAATCAGGTCCCCAAACGGTAATGTGTCTTTTCTGCAAAGTCGCTACGTTATCTTGTGTTGCTGCATTAGCCCACATTTGCTGATTCATAGCAGGTGCGATCGCGACTGGCGCCGCTGTGGCTAAACATAGTGTCGTCAGTAAATCATCGGCACTGCCTGCCACCATTTTCGCCATAACATCAGCAGTAGCAGGCGCAATGAGTACCAGATCGGCCCAGCGAGCCAGCTCTATATGCCCCATCGCAGCTTCAGCTTGTGGATCCAGCAAGTGCTCGTGCACAGGATTCCCTGTTAACGCCTGAAACGTCATCGGAGTAATAAAAGCCTGCGCGCCCTTCGTCATAACACAACGAACTTCCGCGCCTGCTTTAATCAGCAAACGGCTGAGCTCAGCGCTTTTATACGCAGCGATACCGCCTGTTATTCCTAACAGGATTTTCTTACCTTGCAAACTCATGCTAACCGATTGATTTAACTTATAATGAGTTACAAGTTTACGCTTTTACGCACAAAAATTATAGTCATATTCTTAATTACAGAGATTCCCATAAACACTACACTCGCTAACACTCTAATAAAACAGCTGAAGCAACCACTGTCACAAGGATGTGAGCATGAAAATTATGGAATGGCCACAACAAGAAAGGCCTCGCGAACGACTGATGAAGCATGGCGCAGGCTCCCTTTCAGACGCAGAGTTATTAGCAATCTTTCTCCGAACGGGGACTAAAAGTCACAATGTTGTCGACCTATCACGTCACCTGCTTAAAGAGTTTGGTGGTTTGCGCCAATTACTTGAAGCCGATTTGTCCGAATTTACTCAGCAACCAGGGATGGGCAATGCTAAGTATTGCCAGCTTCAAGCAAGCTTAGAGCTATCCAAGCGTTACTTGCAGCAGAGACTGCAACAAAATCAAAGCTTTAACTCACCAGATGATGTTAAAGAATTTCTCTCGTCATTACTAAGTCATCATAAGCGGGAACAGTTTGTCGTGCTATTCCTTAACAACCAACATCAATTGCTGGTCCAAGAAACTCTATTTCAAGGCACAATAAATAGCTCAGAAGTGCATCCAAGGGTTGTGGTTGAGAAGGCCCTGAGTTATCATGCCGCCGCAGTGATATTGGCGCATAACCACCCGAGTGGTTGTAACGAGCCCAGCCCTTCCGATCGGCATATTACCGATAGAATCCAACAAGCTCTCATGCTGGTGGATATTCGAACGCTGGACCACATCATTATCGCGCAAAATCAAAGCTATTCCTTCGCGGAACACGGCTTACTATAACGAATTTGACGTTTACTCGTGGTTTCATCGATTTTTCGTGGAAAACCTGAGTAAATTGGCCTTTTATTGTCAGTTTAGTTGTCAAAGCGACGGCTTTCTGGTATAAAGTGCGCCCTATTTGAAGAGTCGCGGTGGGTTAAGACATTCTCCCCCCGCAATGTAATGATTATTTTTTGGAGGCTATATCATGGCTAAAGTTTGTCAGGTAACAGGCAAGCGTCCAGTGACAGGAAACAACGTGTCACACGCAAAAAACCGTACAAAACGTCGTTTTTTACCTAACTTGCACACTCACCGTTTTTGGGTTGAGTCTGAGAAGCGTTTCGTCAAACTACGCGTATCAGCAAAAGGTATGCGCATTATCGATAAGAAAGGTATCGAGACTGTGCTTACTGAATTGCGTGCTCGTGGCGAAAAAGTATAAGGAGCTGAAAGATGCGCGATAAAATCCGTTTAGTGTCAAGTGCTGGTACAGGTCACTTCTATACCACTGACAAGAACAAGAAAAACATGCCAGGCAAGATGGAAATCAAAAAGTTTGATCCAACCATCCGTAAGCATGTGATCTATAAAGAAGCAAAAATTAAGTAATATTCATTACTTAATATAGCTTTATAGTTTTCTGCCTCCAAGAAAACGACTAAAAAGCCCAGCAGTTTGCTGGGCTTTTTGCTATTCTGCACTACAATATTTGCCATCGATTTAATTATTCGCTTGCCATGCCAGAACTACCAGAAGTTGAAACAACCACTCGAGGTTTAGCACCCCATATCACGGGACAAACCATTAAAGCAGTGAATATTCATCAGCCACAGCTTCGTTGGCCTATCCCTGATGAACTGAAGCATTTAGCAGGCGAAGTTAGTGGTGAGATTATTCGTAGAGCCAAATATATGTTATGGCAGTTCCCGGCGGGGTCGGTTGTTATGCACCTTGGCATGTCTGGCACCATGCGGGTTGTTGGCGAGAATACGCCCCTCAAAAAGCATGACCACTTTGAAGTGGTTTTCGCGAACGGCACATCTTTTCGCCTCAACGACCCTCGTCGCTTTGGCGCCATCTTATGGCAACCTAAAGGAGAAACCCTTGAAATTATCAGCTCTTTAGGCCCCGAGCCTCTCGATGATGATTTTAACGGTGATTACCTTCACCAAAAGCTCAGTAAACGCAAAGGTGCGATTAAAAACGCTATTATGACCAATGCTGTTGTTGTCGGGGTGGGGAATATTTATGCCAGTGAATCCTTATTTCTTAGCGGTATACACCCTAAGAGAGCGGCCAACCGAATCAGCCTTAAAAGATGTCAATTATTAGCTGAAAATATAAAGCAAGTTTTACTGCAAGCCATTGAGAAAGGTGGAACCACGCTAAAAGATTTCACCCAAACTGATGGTTCGCCGGGTTATTTTGCACAGCAGCTTAACGTGTACGGACGTGAGGGCGACAATTGTCTTAAGTGTGGCTCAACCATTCTGAATATCACCCTTGGTCAGCGCTCTAGCTTTTACTGCCCACAGTGTCAGCGTTAAACAAAACTAGCCATCTAAATTGCCAACCCCCTCTTTTAGCGCTATATTGCAAGTAAGCGCTGGTCAGATGACTGCGCAACAGTCATCTTCAAAGCGTTTGATTTCACATCAATGACTAAGGGGTGTCTTATGAAAAAATCTCGCCGTTCAAACAGTACTATTGAGAGCAGTAAAGTGGATATGACCTCTATGCTCGATATTATTTTCATTTTATTACTCTTTTTTATCGTCACAACGAGCTTCACCCGAGCCGATACCCTTAACATAGCGAAACCAACTACGGATTGCGCGCAAGACTGCAAGGGGGATAGCAAACCAATGATCCTCACGATAGATGAACAAAATCAAGTCTCATTCAACAACCGTATTATTGATATAGAAGCTGTTCAGGTAAATCTCGAAGGCCAACTGGCAGAAGATATTGCCGCGCCTCTCATTGTAAAAGTTCACGCCGATGCAACAAATTACACCATGGTTTCAGCTGTAGACCAGGCCAATAAGGCTGGAGTATCAAGCGTAAGCGTCGCCAGCTGGGGTAAATAAGGCTGATAGTTCACATCAGCCATAGCCAGAGGTACGATTTGCTCTTTTTTACAACAAGAGGGGTAGACATTTAAGACTGGATCACATTTAATGTGGCGGTTATACTTTAATGATTACTTTAAACAATGCCGCCTTTGTGGGCCAAGTGCTTTTAGAATATCTAAGAGTAGCAAAAAGTGCGACAGGATAAGATATATTATGCGTAGAAAACATAGAGAAGACGAAGATACGGCGATTGATATGACACCGATGCTAGACATCGTATTCATCATGTTAATCTTCTTCATTGTAACAACATCTTTTGTGAGAGAAGACACGGTTGAGATTTCGCGTCCAAGCACCAACCAAGATTCGACGCCACCTAAGAATCCACCACCATTAATTGTGGTTTCTATCGATGAGCAAAGTAATGTCTTCATGAATGACCGCTCAATTGATCCTGAGGCAATTCGTGCGAATATCGAAACTCAGCTAGCGGCAGATCCGCGCTCTCCTGTACTTGTACGAGTTCACGAAGAGGCAGTCAATAATGTCTTGGTAACTGCCGTTGACCAAGCTAATGCAGCTGGTGTCTCGAAAGTTAACGTGGCACGCTGGATCACAGGTAAATAGTCCTGATGAGTTAATATCAAAGGCGGCATATGTCGCCTTTTTTATTGCTCACTGAAATATAACCGTCTGACTGAAACCACATCACTCAATGTTTAGCCAACTAGAAACCTTTTGTAGCAAACTCCCAGCATCCCAGTTTGATCTAAAGTGGGGTAACGATCGAACCTATTGTATTGCCGATAAAATGTTCGTCGTTTTTTGCCCTGGCAATAAAGACAGCGATGACGTGCAAAGCGTTTGTTTCAAAGTTTCGCCGGCGGATTTCCTTGCGCTGACTGACCTCGAGGGAGTCGTACCTGCGCCTTATCTTGCGCGGTACCACTGGGTTTCTGTTGTGGACGAAGAAGTATTATCACAGCAAGAGCTGGAACTACTGGTCAAAGGGTCTTACGATACGGTCTTTTCCAAGCTTACTAAACAAAAGCAACAAGCCATTCTTAATCAATCATGAGCAATCTACTCGTTATCCTATTCATTGCGTTAGGTGTCGGCTTTTGGGTCTACATCAGGCGCGTGCAAGAGTCAGCCTATAAAGCTGCACAAAAAGCCTGCCAAGAAGCCGCCGTACAAAACCTAGATGGGTACGTCGCGCTCAAAAAAATGTACTTTGATAAAGGTGATGACGGGAAGCTTCGTTTTCTACGCCGATATCAGTTTGAATTTGCGACAGATGGTGCGCAACGTTTCCAAGGCTATATCGTTATGCAGGGAAAGTGGCCTGTTATTGTCGAGATGGAGTCTGTTTAAACCGCTAGAGCGACTTTATGGTCTGAGCCGATATTGCGTCTCAATGCTCTTTTTGTCGCGTTATAAGCCACCAGGTAAGCTTCTGGCCCTTTTTCAAGCTTCGTTGGACCGCAACGCGGTAAATCGAAAAGTTGTAACGAGACCAAGTTACTACGCTGTGGTATTTGTAGCGCTTTAGACTCTTTTTTGCGCCAAGGCGACACCGACACAATATGATGATAAAACACTCGCTCATCATGCCTGACGTCTGCTAGCGCAGGACGGTCTTTAATCCCGCCATCAAGCAAACGATAACCATTGTAATGGATCGGCTGGAAAAGCACAGGGATCGCACACGAAGCGTAAATAGCTGAAATAAGCTCTCCACTGTTAATAATCACCGTTGATTTTGACTGAATATCATAAGCGGATAACGATAATTCTGTGCGACACTCCTCAAAACTCTTAACAGGCAATATCTCGCCGAGCATCCGACGAAACTTATCACCTTTTAGTAACCCCCAGCCAAAGCCTGGGTCCCAAAAGTCCTGACGTTTTAGCTCAAACAAGATCTTTTTTAGCTCTGGCGTGTCCAAGCCAGCGGCCCAGCAGCTTGCGACTAATGCTCCGGCGCTCGAGCCGGTTAGTTTCTTGGGGAGTAAGCGCTCTTCTTCTAATGCAGCGAGCATGCCAGTATGCGCAAAAAAACTAAAAAATCCCGATGATAAGGTTAGAGTGAAAGGTTCGGACGCAAGCCAGTCTTTTAAGGTCATGGTGAAGTTTGTTCATAAAAAAGCCATACTCAGAGTATGGCTTTTAAGTTAAATCTCTACGTAATTTTCGCCAGTTAGGTTCTCGTATTTAGCGATTAACTGTTCCTGAGTCTCTGGATTATCTTCATCCAAAGGGATGCAGTCGACAGGACACACCTGCTGGCACTGAGGCTCATCGTAATGCCCGACACATTCTGTGCATTTGTCTGGGTCAATCTCATAGATTTCTTCCCCCTGATATATAGCCTCGTTAGGGCACTCAGGCTCACAAACATCACAGTTAATGCATTCGTCAGTAATTTTTAACGCCATAACTATTTACACCAAACTATTTACATCAAATGTTGAACATAATCTCTAGACGAGCTTATGAATAAGTGGTTCTATTATCGCTGATATAATGACCAAGTTCGAGGTTATTCTGAAAATTTCTTTTCCAGGGCGTCCTGCACAATAGGATCAACGAAAGCGGTGATATCACCACCTAATGATGCCACTTCTCGCACTAATGAGGATGAAATATACGAATACTTTTCCGATGGGGTTAAAAAGATAGACTCTAAGTCAGGGTCAAGATGGCGGTTCATGTTAGCTAGCTGGAATTCAAACTCAAAGTCTGACACTGCTCGAATTCCCCTCAACACCGCTAAAGCATCTTTTTCTTGAGCGAAGTGCGCCAATAAGCCGTTAAACCCTTGGACTTCTACTTGTGTATTACCTTTAAAGATTTGGCGCACCATGTCGACACGTTCAGCCAAACCAAACATCGGCTTTTTCGATGGGCTTTCTGCTATTGCAATAATGACCGTATCAAATAAACGACAAGCACGCTTAACAAGGTCCATGTGACCCTTTGTAATGGGATCGAAAGTCCCTGGGTATAATACAGTTTTTTTCATAATACTCTTCGTAACATCGTTGTATTAGTGGTAAGGCTTGATCGTTAGCCCATCAAACGTGCCCACCTCAATGTGTAGCTTCTCTTGTCTTCCTGGAACGACTTGTACCCGCTGCTCTGCATATGAATGACCACAGCCATCCTTCCCCATTTGCACAGAAATCACATGCTGACCTTCAATAAGGTTAAGCGTGACTTTTTGTCCATTGTCTAAAAGCGCCACTTCATTACCATCGACCAATATACTATAGGTACAAACGATACCAGTAAACTGGCTAGCTCGAATAATAACAAGCGTTCCTTCAAAGCTGGAAGCAGGCCGATTCCACATAGCTCTATTCATTACCTGATTCGCAGCAACTTCCTCAGCACTTTGCGGGCTTGTGTTCGCGCAACCACTTAGCGTCAATACTGCCGTCACAATGGCTAATAATAACTTCATACTCCCCTTCTCCTCATCATCGCTTCATTAACTTAAGCAACCAATTGGCAAATTTGTTATGCGGTGGATACATTAATTTGGTTCCAGCAAAGCGACTTTGTTTAAAAATACTTTTTGCCTTAGAAAAGGTTTTAAATCCTTCATGTCCATGGTAATGTCCCATACCGCTCGCACCAACCCCGCCGAATGGTAGCTCCTCTTGGCTCACATGTAAGATCGTATCATTCAGGGTCATCCCCCCGGAAATGGTTTTAAGCATATAATCAGACGTTACCTGCTTATCATAACTAAACAAGTACAGCGCTAGTGGACGTGGATGTTTATTAATATAGTCGATAACATCTTGATGATTTTTATAAGGAACCACTGGCAGCATTGGGCCAAAGATTTCTTCCTGCCGAACCAACATACTCTCGGTAGTATTCAATAGTAAAGCTGGAGGCATTTTTCGACCACTAGACTCGATATCATCAAATAAAGGGTAAACTTCCGCGCCTTGAGTGACGGCATTTTGTTTTATTTCGAGATAGCGTTCGAACTGTTTTTCCGAAGCCATAGCAGTGTAGTCTTTGCCTTGCCAGTCTGGATAAAATTTCTGTGCGACTTCACGAGTCAGCCGCTTGAATTCGCTCACACTATCTTCTTGTACAAACACATAATCTGGCGCTAGGCAGGTCTGCCCCGAGTTTAATAACTTACCAAACAGTAAGCGTTCCACAGCAAGCTTTAGAGGAAAGCTATGATCGATAATCGTCGGCGATTTTCCGCCAAGCTCTAATGTTACTGGGGTTAAATTTTCACTCGCAGCCTGCATCACTTTGCGACCGATCCTTCCCGAGCCGGTGAATAACAAATGGTCAAACGGTAGTTTTGAAAAGGCCTCTCCGACCTCTGGACCGCCAGTCACGACTCGAACCCAATCTTTACCCAAGTATTCATGGCATAAGTCAGCAAATAACTGGCTAAACTTAGGCGTAAACTCTGACATTTTCAGCATGACTCGATTGCCCGCCGCGACAGCGCCAATCAAGGGCCCAATCGCTAAGTAAAGCGGGTAATTCCATGGAACAATGATCCCAATCACGCCTTTAGGTTGGTACATGATGCGAGCTTTTGCAGGTTTAAACCACACACTCACCGAGCGCTTTTCAGGAGTAGTCCAGTCTTGTAAATTCTTTTTGGTATGCGTAATTGATTTTAGCGAAGGGTATATCTCTGCAAGCTCTGTCTCGAACGGAGATCGATAGCTGAAGTCATCACTTATCGCTTGAATTATTTGTTGCTCATGCTTGCGAAGAAGCGTCGATAGCTGATCCAGCTTTTGATTCCGAGCCTTAACGCTCGGGTAAGGCTGTTTACTATAGTGTTGCTTGAGGGATTCTAACTCTGCGCTTAAGTCCATGATGAAATATCTTATATTTCAGTAAGTTAATTCTTTCAGCATAGCAGATATCGTCACTATCCGCGAGTTGCTCACTCAAGACTACAGAAAGCGGTCAAAGTAACCCAAAATGGTTTCTTCAAGGTAAAAACTAACACCTTTGCTCGTTGGCGCAGAAACAAAGCCAACATGGCCGCCATGCTCACTGATGAGCAACTCTAAACTATCAGGGAGTTGATCATCTTTTGGAATAATCTCAGGAGACATAAAAGGATCATCAGCTGCATGAATTACTAGAGCCGGCTTTTTGATCGTCCCTAAATAGTAGATACTAGAAGCCTTACGGTAATAATCATCGGCATCATCAAACTCATTCAAAAATGACGTCACACGATTATCAAACTCACGGAAAGAGTTAATCGCCATCACATCCCTTGGCGAGAGGTTCAGCAGCTCTAATAAGCGCTCTGGAGTAAACTTGCGAACAATCCGTTTCTTCATTGACGTCAGCAAGTAAAATTTATAAATCTTAGAAAAGCCTTGATCGATGGAATCAGCGCAAATAGACAAGTTGAACGGCGTTGAAACGGCACACCCAGCGTCAATCAAGGCCTTGTCTTCTTGTTCACCTAACCATTTAAGTAAAACATTCGCGCCAAGAGAGTAACCTGCTACGAATAGCTTATCCGGTGATTTACTCTTATGAATCTCTGCAATGACTTCATCTAAGTCTTCACTGCGACCTGAGTGATAGGTTTTATCAAGGCGGTTCATTTCTTCACTGCAACCACGCCAATATACCAACACACCGCGCCAACGACGTTGCTGAATCTGGAATAACATTCGACGAAGGTAAGGCGAGTTAATATCACCTTCTAAACCGTGCAAAAGCACTACGGTTGGAGCATCACGCTCAGGATTGACCCAGTCCATATCAATGAAATCGCCATCACTAAGCTCGAGCCTTTGCCGACTTAAGTTAGGCAAAGGTAGCTTTGGCGCCAACGGCGCCCAAAATGTTTGCAGATGTCGATTCTTTAACCACCAAGGTGGATCAAAGTGGCTTTCCTTAAGCATACAACCCTTTATTATTTATTGGTGATATTTTTTACTGAGTTCATGTACCGCGTTTATAAACACGCCAGCTTTTTCTGGATTCACAGTTTGATGAATCCCATGACCTAAATTAAACACATGTCCGCTGCCATGTCCATAACTAGCCAAAATAGTCTCGACTTCTTCACGAATTCGGTCGTCTGAAGCATATAATAGTGAAGGGTCCATATTGCCTTGGAGTGCAGTTTTACCATCTACACGCTGTCGAGCTTCACTCAAGTCAGTTGTCCAATCGACACCTAAGCAGTCACAGCCCGTTTCAGCCATTAAATCTAACCACTTACCACCACCCTTGGTGAATAAAGTCACAGGGATCTGCTGTCCGTCTTTTTGGCGTTGTAGACCATCAACAATTTTCGACATATAACGTAGCGAGAACTCCTGATAATCATGCGGGGTCAAGACGCCGCCCCATGTATCAAAAATCATTAATGCCTGTGCACCCGCTTCAACCTGCGCATTAAGATAAACAATAATGGAATCTGCGAGCTTATCCAAAAGCATATGCATTGCTTTTGGGTTTTCATACATTAAGCCTTTGACTTCAGAGAAATTTTTAGTGGTACCGCCTTCCACCATGTAAGTTGCTAATGTCCATGGACTTCCAGAAAAGCCGATGAGAGGCACACTGCCTTTAAGTTCACGTCGTATGGTGCTGACAGCATCCGTGACATATTTTAGCTCTTGATTAGGGTCAGGGATCGGCAACGCTTTTACTGTTTGCTCATCTCGAACTACCTTTTTAAAAGCAGGCCCTTCTCCCGGTGTGAAATACAAGCCTAAGCCCATGGCATCTGGGATAGTTAAAATATCAGAGAACAAAATGGCTGCGTCTAGTGGAAAACGACGAAGTGGTTGCAAAGTCACTTCACACGCCAGTTCTGGATTGGTACACAAGTCCATGAAACTACCAGCCTCAGCCCTTAACTGTCGATATTCAGGTAAATAGCGTCCGGCCTGGCGCATCATCCAAATAGGAGTGCGGTCAGTTTCTTGTCGTAACGTAGCTTTAATATAACGGTCGTTGACCAGTGAGTGGCTCATAACTTGGATTGGTTAGCGTCTAATGGGCGCTATTATAAAGGGAACGACAAGCGAAAACAGCCTAAATCTTACTCTATAGATTGATTAAAGCCGACACGCATTAATTTGCACTGCGAGAAACTTCCTTACTAATCGCAGAAAACTGCCGGATCCATGGTTTTTGTGCCAAGATATCTGACGGAAGAGACTCAATAGCTTGCTTAGCTTCCGCTCGTGTCTCAAAAGCACCCCATAATACGCGATAGCGTATTTTGCCTTCTAAATCAGCGGGATAGACATAACTGTCGGCCAGATCCAGCGATGCCTGAAAGCTTTTGGCTGCACTTTCTTCCGAATGGGAAAACAGCTGCAAACTATAAGCATCTTGCGAGTGTGCCGATAACCACTGCTTGAACCCTTTAGGGGCATCAACCTCTTGTTTGACGGTAGATTTTTTTTCTGCAACTTTAAGTGCTATTGACTCAATAGGATCAGATGTCTTGGAGGCTTCCTCTACGTCCTTCTCGGTCAATGCCTCTTGTTTATCACTTTGTTCAACGACTGAAGCCCCCTCTTCTCTGACGGTTTCTTCAACGGGAGGCTGTTTAGCTAAAGAGCCATCAGGCTTATCAGTACTAACATCTTGATTAAGCTCATGCTGCTGCTCTTTGGGAGCTCGATCTTCAGCAGTCTCTAAAGGCCCTAACTCGAGTTCTGAGTTTGAACTCGTTGCTAAATCCGTGACTTCTAACGATTCCTCTCCTGTCACTGACTCTTCGGAAGACTCTTCATCACCACTCATGCTTATTGCTAGAAAAACAATCAATATCAGCGCAGCTGCCGCAAGTCCCGCTGTCATATACCAACTTTTGTTGGCTTTATCGAAGTTTTCGCTACTTTCTTGTCCAGAAAAGAGTTTGCTTAAGTTCTTTTTTGCTTGTTCAATGATGTCTTTTGGTAAGCCCTGACTCGAATACCATATCGTGTCGCTTTGCATTTGTGACACTTGGACATATTTCGGCTGGTCTTGTAGTTGCTTTTGTAAGAAATCGAAGCAATCTTCTTTTGAAAACAGAGGCAGCTCTACACGTCTCTCAGAAAACTCATCAACGCGATCACTGATGCCGGGCTCAGCCAACAGTAGCCAATAAATATTTTCAGCAGGCGCAGTAAGCTTTTGCAGAAGCAAAGTTGAAGCCTCATGAGCATCGTCAATAATGACGATCATTGGCTTTTCAGGAGCTTTAGGCAGTTGAGCCTGAATCTGTTGGATAGTGCTTAACGGATGAACCTGGACAATTTGGCAATCAATATTTTCGTCCAGAACCAGTTTTTTCTCAAAGATCTTACCAAAGGATGACTTTCCGGCACCAAACTCTCCTTCCATAACCGCAAAACCACCATTAGGAACTTGATATTTGATCAGACTCATCAAGCGATTCCAGCTCGATGGCAGGAAAAGAACGCGGTTATGCTTTTCAAAAACGTTTGGATTGAGTGACTGTGAAAAAGCCATGTAAGTCAGTGCCTTATGCTACCAATGACTCAAGATTTCGCTTTAAGTAGTCTTCTACATCTTGAGGCTTTACTGAATGTTCTATAGTAACTTCACCGATAGCATTTGGCAAAATTAGAGTGAGATCTGCATCAACATTCTTCTTATCCAGAGCCATAGCATCAACTAAGCCCGTTGCTGTAAGTTGTTTGACATAAAGATCAAGCGTGACTGGTAAACCATAAGCACTAATCAAGCGACGGATTTTTTCGGCAGATTGAACCGACAGCATCTGTTTTTCACATGCATATTCAGCCGCCATCACCATGCCAACCGCCACGGCTTCTCCATGCAACAGTGTGCCATAGCCTAGGCAACGCTCAATCGCATGCCCAAAAGTATGACCAAAATTAAGCCAAGCTCTGACGCCTTGCTCTTTTTCATCTAAACTGACAACTTCGGCTTTAATCGAACATGCTCGCTCTATCATCCGTATCAAACTGTCCGCGTCATGCGCCAAGATTGATTGAACATTATCTTCCAGCCATTTAAAAAAACCAGCATCATATAAAATGGCCGCTTTGATAATTTCTGCTATGCCCGCCTTGAACTCTCTTTCAGGCAAGGTCTCAAGGGTTGTGACATCAGTAATAACCCGACAAGGTTGATGGAAAGCACCGATCATGTTCTTACCCAAGGGGTGATTGACTGCTGTTTTTCCACCAACTGAGGAATCAACTTGCGAGAGTAAGGTGGTCGGAACTTGTATAAATCGAATACCACGCTGATAGGTTGCTGCTGCAAAGCCAGCCATATCTCCAACAACCCCGCCACCCAACGCGATTAATGTCGCATTGCGTCTTAAACCCGTCTCGAGCATTGCGTTAAGAATCCGCTGGTAGTTATCGAATGATTTATGTCGCTCCCCATCCTCCAATAAGAAATGATGGACAGAGTAGCCTTTGAGACTATTTTTTAATTTTGATAAGTAAAGTGGAGCAACAGTCTCATTGGATACAATAAATACTTGTTGCCCCTGAATAACGGGTAAAAAATTGTCTTTATCGGAAAGTAGATTATTACCGATAACTATTTGATAATCTGTACTTTTTTCTGGTAGTTTTAAGTCAAGAGTTTTCAAAGCTCGTTACTATGCAATAGGTTGTTCCATCAACTCTACGATTTCCTTGGCTACGGATTTTACCGAGCTAATATTGGTAGCAACGGTTAAATCTGCTATTTCAGTGTAGAGAGGCTCGCGCGATTTCATAAGGTCTTCCAGTGTATCCTTAGGATTATCGTTCTGGATTAAGGGACGGCGCTTGTCTCTACGAGTACGCTCTAATTGCTGCTCAATCGATGTTTCTAAGTAAACAACCACACCTCTTGCAGCAAGGTGATTGCGACTTTTGTCCGAAACAACAGCACCACCGCCAGTAGCGAGAACAATCCCTTGGCGCTGGGTCAATTCCTCAATAATTTTTTCTTCTCTGACGCGAAAACCTTCTTCACCTTCGATATCAAAAATCCAATCGATAGGCGCACCGGTGCGCTCCTCAAGCTCATGATCACTGTCTACAAACTCAAGTTTCAGGATTTCAGCTAACTGTTTACCAATGGTAGTTTTGCCTGCACCCATTGGACCTACTAGGAAGATGTTGCGCTTACCTTTCATTATTAATGTTGAACTCTTTTATTTGACCAAATATAAAAACCAAAAACCCAGGCACGCGATTATACCCGGGTTTTTAGTATTTGGGTATGGCTGTCTAATATTTCAAGCCTTCTTTGATAATTTTCGGTGTTACGAAAATTAGTAGCTCTTCTTTGGCATTTTCTCTAGAAGTGTTTCTAAACAGCCAGCCAAGCAAAGGGATATCGCCCAAAAGTGGAACTTTTGTTTCATCTAGAGTAACGCGGTGTTGGAAAATACCACCTAAAACAATCGTTTCTCCATTGTCCACTAAGATTTGCGTACCAATCTCTTGAGTATTAATTGCTGGAGCACCACCAACAGCTTGGCCGTCAGCGGTCGTAAATACAACTTCCTCGCCTCGGGTATCTTGGCTAATGGCTAAGTCTAAGAAAACTCTACCATCAGGTGTAATTTGAGGCGTCACTTTCAACTGTAAAACAGCCTCTTTAAACTGGATATTAGAAGCGCCTGAAGATCCGCCTTGTAAGTAAGGAATTTCTTCACCAGCTTTAATAAACGCTTCTTTTTGGTTGGCTGTAATGACTTTAGGGCTTGCAACAACCTCACCTCGGTTTTCAGCTTCAAGCGCTGACAGCTCCATGTCAATAATCAAGCCTTCTGCTAATCGAGCAAACGATAAACCTAGACTACCAGCAGCATTGCTTACCGGAAGGTTAACATTAAAACCACTGTTTTGTGATCTATCGCCACTGACGGAACCGTTAATTCGGCCGGCATCTTGTATCGTACCTGACACACCAACTTCACCTGAGTTCATGGCATCGCTAATACCAAAGCGAGCGCCTAAATCTCTCGTGAAACCGTCAGTTGCAGTGACAATTCTAGCCTCAATCAAGACTTGTTGTACTGGTATATCCAACTGGTCAACCAAACGTCTGACATCTTCTAGTTTAGAAGAAACATCCTTAACGATAAGAGTGTTAGTTCTAACGTCTACAGAAACTGCGCCTCGGTCAGATAAGATCCCAATCGTCGGTTCATTACTAGAGCCACCTGACTTTAGAAGGGAAGCAACCTCAGTCGCTTTTGCATAGTTCACTTGTATTAACTCGGTACGGAGTGGAGCAAGTTCTTCTTGTTGCTTGCTAGCTTCTAGCTCTTGTTGCTCACGTGCAGCGATAACGTCTGCTGGAGCAATCATCATCACATTACCATCTTGGCGCTTATCCAAGCCTTTGGACTTTAAAATAATGTCCAGGGCCTGATCCCAAGGTACGTTGATTAAGTTAAGTGCCATAGAACCTTGGACATCATCAGCGAAATCACCCAATGTATGCAAAATAGCCTTCAAATCCATATCTTGAAACTGAAGTGTTAAACGCTCACCAGTATACTTCGGCTTTTCACGCTCACGTCGCTCAATTTCTTGCTTCGATAATGGTTTTAGCTCGATCGTATAGAGATCATCCGCTTGGTAAGCAAGGTACTCAAACGCATCGTTACCGCGCACCGTTAACCTGACATTGTTACCTCTTCTGGATGTTTCAACAAGCTGGGCAGGCGTGCCGAAATCAACCACATCGAGTCGACGAATAAAGCTTGGGTCAATATCACTACCGATGAAGTCAGCAATGACAGTACGCCCTTCTTGTCTTAAATCAACATTCACATTTGCTGCGCCTAGATTCACTAGAACTCGCGCTTCTCCAGAAGTACCACGTCTGAAATCAACAGCAGCGATATCATATTCAGATGAAGAATAGTTACTTTGTGTACTTGGCTTACTATTAGCCATAGCACCTACAGTAGAGCCTGCATCTAGCGTCACCACAAAATCACTACCTTGGATTTCACTATTGTATGAAACAAGCTCTGACAAATTGATGACGACTCGGGTTCTGTTTTGAGCTTCAATAGCGGTAACTGAGCCGATAGCTCCGATACCAATATCCTTGGTTTTGTAATCTAACCCTGAGTCTACGCCCGCAAAATCCATAGATATTCTTGCTGGATTGTTAGTTGTGAACTCTTGAGGCATTGGCGGCGTGTCCGAGTAACTCAAACGGACCATGACTTTATCGCCAGGCAGTACGTTATAGTCTATCGACTGTAACTGGCTGGCTTGTACGCCCAAGGAAAACAGCATCATTCCACTCAAAGCGAAACAGCTTTTCATTAATTTCTTCATCTTTATCAACATAGTCGTTTTACCCAATTCTGACTTGTTCATCCGTTTTTCAATTATAATACGCATATTCAGCCCCTCACTGCCCTATCACTAGGTATTGCGTGCGATTTTCCCAACAGCCTCTACCGTTCGGGACAATCGCCTCAATGGTGATCTGACTGCTATCGATTTTACTGATACGGCCATTGTTTAGACCAATGTATTCACCCACATGAACCGGCTGAATGACACCAGCGCTGTCTCCACTTAAGATTTTTACTAAACCACGCAGCTCTTTTTTATTCGCAATCATGCCCGCATATTGCAGAGCGTCCAAGCCATACCTTTCCATCTCATATTTTTGACGATTTGGATCAGGACGTACATCAGACTCACAATTGCCATCGACTAACATCGAGCTTGTCTCATGCTCAGGGTCTAGCTTTGCAAAAGGGCTTCGAAGCTCCTGAGCTGAATACGTAAAGGGCTCATAAGCAACGACTTTAGGAATTGGCTCAATGCTTTTCTTGGTTTCACTTTTTATTTTATCGATTTCCTTGTTCAACGCTGCCATTCCATCGTCTTCACAACCGCTCAACACCGAAAGCGATAAAAGCGAGTACAGAAGGATGCTAGTTTTATTTAAATTTTTCACTATTACCCCTCCTCAGATTCATATCGGTAAGTTTTGGCCAACACACTAAAGCTCAATGTTTCACCACTACTTATAGTTGAATTAGCATTTCGTTGCCCACCGCCTGCTGCTGAAATTGTAAAGCCATGGAGCGTTACAATACGTGGTAACTTAGAGATACGGCTTACAAAGTCTGCAATTTGATGAAAGCTACCTGTAGCTACAATCTCAATTGGCTTTTCAATATAAAACTGTTTTTTCGTTTCATTCAAATACTTGTGAGACAGTAACTCAACACCTGCGCCAGACGCTGCGTAAGATATTTCATCAAGCAAACCTGGAATTTCTGTATTCTTAGGTAACTGCTCTAGAAGACCTTTAAACGTTTCTTTCATCTCAGCCATTTGCTCACGATAAGCATCTAAATTGACCGCTTTTTCATACTCACGTTTATAGTCACTCAATAACTGCTCTTGCTTCTTGCCTTTTGATTCAAGCTCGTTCAGTTGTTCGCTAGTGTCGAAATAATAGCCAAGCCCTAATACCACTAACATTCCAATTAATATGAAAACGATTTTTCCAGGGAGTGGCCATGAGCCGATATTGTTAAAGTCTTGATATTGATTTAAGTCAGCCATTAGTTGCCCCCCTCTGTGTTCTCTTTGCCTGGAATAACTTGCCTAGCTTCCAAGGTAAAGTTTTGAGCTGGAAGGCCTTTGGTTTGCTTCTGAACATCTTTCAAAGCACTTGTTTGCAAACGCTCAGAGCTATCCATTTTACGCATAAACTCAGATATTCTTGGGTTTGTTTCACCCTGTCCGGTAAACGTTAAGTTGTATTTTAAGTTTTGGTCTTTACCAGCGGACTGCTCTGTACGCTTCCAAGACGATAAATTAATACCTTCTGGAGTCACACGGACAAGCTCGTCAAACATACGAACAACTTCTGGACGACTTTGTTGCAAGTCAGTAATTAAGTCCATGCGCTTGATTAACTCTTCTTTTTCTTTTTTGAGCTTTTCAATCTCTTTGGTCTGCTGCTTTAAAACACCAATTTCGGTATTCAGCTTTTCTATTCGAGCATCTTGCGCTTTAATTCTTGAGTCCATAACTTGGTTCACTAGAAACCAAATTAGGGCCGCTAAAACAATCATCAACGCGAAGGTAATCCAGAACTCTTTGTTGCGTTCTTGGCGTAACTCTTCACGCCAATCGAGTAAGTTAATACGAGCCATTAGTCGAAACTCCTTAATGCTAGTCCACAGCTAATCATCATGGCTGGCGCATCAGCACTTAGCGCTTGTGTATTCACATGGGACGAAATTGACATATCGGCGAAAGGATTGGCTACACGAGTTGGAGTGCCTAAATGCTCCTGAATCATGCTATCTAAGCCATCGATAGAGGCACAACCACCGGCTAAGATAACTTCATTCACAGAGCTTAATTCGCTTGCGGAGAAGAAGAACTGTAGCGCACGCCCCACTTGCTGAGTAATAATTTCAGCGAAAGGCATGAGAACTTCTGTTTCATAGTCATCGGGTAAGCTACCTTGCTTCTTGGCTAAACCAGCTTCTTGATAAGATAAACCATAACGACTTTGAATCTCTTCAGTTAGTTGGTTACCACCAAACAGCTGCTCACGGTTATAAATCACTTGCCCATTCTGCAACACATTCAGGCTGGTCATGGTCGCACCGATATCAATAATCGCAACGACAGAATCTTCTAGGTGTTCAATCGTCTTCTTTTTCGTCAATTGATAAGCTCGCTCAATGGCGTAAGCCTCGATATCAACGATTTTCGGTGCTAAGCCCGCGATATCAAGCGCATCGACTCGCGTATCC
Organism: Kangiella taiwanensis; assembly: GCF_020005165.1. Lineage (GTDB taxonomy): Bacteria > Pseudomonadota > Gammaproteobacteria > Enterobacterales > Kangiellaceae > Kangiella > Kangiella taiwanensis. The sequence goes on along the minus strand of NZ_JAHCLT010000001.1, from coordinate 691,080 downwards.
ACATTCACGCTTCTCGACGCCGCTAGCAATACATCAACTAAATTATCGTCATTAGCTGAATCACCCAGGACTTCAAAGTCTAAGTTGACCTCTTCCAATGGATAAGGGATGTATTGATCGGCTTCAACTTTGATCACGTCTTCCATTTCCTGATCAGAAAGGCCTTTCTCCATTTGAATGGAGCGAGTAATCACTGCGGAGCCAGATACCGCAACAGCAGCATCTTTAGTTTTCGCGTTTGCTTTTTGAACGGCTTTTTTTATTGCATTACCCACAGCCTCGGTATCACGAATATCACGTTCGACAACAGCGCCTTGTGGTAATGGTTCAACAGCATATCTATCGACTCGATAGCGTCCACCAGATTTACCAAGCTGTAAGACCTTGACTGCCGTCGAGCTGATATCAATACCTATGACTGGTACTTGTTTCTTTTTGAATAACCCCAGAACCATAAATCCTATGCCTCATTAAGTTGGTTCAACACAGTCCATTTGTTCATTTTATCTTAATTAATCTCTAAGACATGTCCCCAAGAAAGTGGATACAAATCCACATAAAAGTTAAACTTTTTTGTTAACTAACACTTCTAAGATACTATATTTACACTGATTTACAAAAAAATTCAGCCTTTTTTTTTAGAAAAGGTATACTGGTACACAATTCCTAAACCAGCTACAACGCTCCACAATAAATCTTTCTAAAAAAATGACCATCAATATATTGAAGAAATTAGGCCTATTTGTGATTTTTATCACAATATTTGTGGTTATGACCATTATCGGCGCATTCCTCTACGCGACTCCGCAAGTGCCAGAAATCGACTCTTTGAAGAATGTAAAATTACAAACACCCATGCGCATTTTCAGCGCAGATGGCAAGCTCATCGGGGAGTTTGGCGATGTCAGGCGTGAGCCCGTCACCTATGAACAAATACCCGATAACTTCATCAATGCGTTAATAGCCACAGAAGATCAGCGCTTTTATGAACACAGTGGTGTTGATTTCAAAGGCTTGCTGCGCGTGTTAAAAGTTGCAGCAACGACGGGGGAGTTTTCTGAGGGCGCGAGCACCCTGACCATGCAAACAGCTAGGAACATGTTCCTTACCCGTGATCAGCGCCTCAAACGAAAGTTGATAGAGATGTTCTTAGCCGTTCGTATGGAGCAAGAGCTGACCAAGGAGCAAATCCTTGAGCTCTATACCAACAAAGTGCACTTCAGTCACCGCGCTTATGGCCTTGCAGCAGCTTCAGAAGTCTATTACGGCAAACACCTCACCGAGTTAACGTTGCCTGAAGCAGCAATGATGGCCGGTCTACTAAAAGGAGAGTCTGCCTACAACCCGATTTCCAATCCAGAGCGAGCGCTTGGACGAAGGAACCTTGTATTAAGTCGTATGCTGGACGAAGAGTACATTGACGAAGACATGTATCAATTAGCTGTAGAGACGCCACTATCAGCTAAAAAGCATGCTGCAGACCTTGATGTTGAGGCACCTTATGTTGCAGAAATGGTCCGCTTGGACGTGATTAACCGTTTTGGTCGAGACATCGCTTACAACCACGGACTTGATATTGTCACCACGATTGACTCAAAGCACCAAAACATCGCAAATAATGCATTAAGAGAAGGCTTACTAGAATACGACCGTCGTCATGGGTATAAAGGGCCAGAAAAGCAAATCGATAATTTTGCTGGCAAGGAAACTCAGGAATTATTGCAAATTTTGGATAATACGCCTGTCATAGCAGACCTAGAGCCCGCCATTGTATTAGATGTCCATGAGCAAAGTATTGATGTGTTGGGTCGCGAAGGACGTGAAATCACCATTGAATGGGAAGGTTTGGACTGGGCAGCGAAATTTATTAGCGATAGCCGTATTGGGCATAAGCCGAAGTCAGCCCAGGAATTCGCTACGGCTGGTGACCTGATTCGCATCATGGAAATAAAAGAAGGAACTTGGCATTTAAGCCAAATTCCTGAAGCGTCTGCGGGCTTTGTCTCCATTCGCTCGAAAGATGGCGGCATCACTTCTTTAGTCGGCGGTTTTGATTATTCCACTAACAAATTCAACCTCGTCACTCAAGCTAGGCGCCAACCCGGCTCTAATATTAAGCCGTTTATCTATGGCGCGGCCTTTTCTAAAGGCTTCACGCCCGCGAGTTTGGTTAATGATGCCCCTTACGTCAAAGTGAATAATGAAATTGACGAAGTGTGGCGTCCGCAAAATGATAACCTAAAATACAATGGCCCCACTCGCCTTCGCGTTGGTTTAAAGCGTTCGATCAACACCATTTCAACACGGCTCATCGACGCCATTGATCCTGCCTATGCGGAAGATTTCCTTGTGAAAATTGGCTTGCCTGATGAGCACATGGATCCTTATCAATCCCTAGCTTTAGGCACCGCCAGTTTTACACCGCTTGAGATGGCTACGGCCTATGCCGTACTGGCTAACGGCGGCTATCAAGTGGAGCCGTACTATATCGAAAAAGTCACCACATCTTACGGTGATATTTTGTACCAAGCGACTCCAAAGGTGGTCTGTGAATCTTGTGAGCAAATTCGGATTAACAACCAAATCCGTAACGCGAAATACAAACCCGAAATTCGCAACTACCCAGAATTACCACTACCTGATCATAAAATAGCCCAAGAGGTCATCGACCCTCGTGACGCCTTTATTTTGTATGACATGATGAAGGACGTTATCCATAGCGGCACCGCCACAACACAGCTTAAGCGCCGTAACAGTCCTTTACTTCAGCGCAATGATTTAGCCGGAAAGACGGGTACAGCGAACGACTATAAAGATGCTTGGTTCTCGGGCTTCAACGACAAGCTCGTTGCTAGTGCTTGGATGGGCTTTTCCGACCACAGACGCAGTCTAGGTCGATACGAGTACGGCGGCAAAGCCGCGCTTCCAATCTGGGCATCGTTTATGGAAAAAGCTTTAGACGGTGTGCCTGAGCAGGAAATTATCCAACCACCCGGTGTGGTCTCAGCAAAAATCGATCCTGAAACCGGTAAACTGGCTGCACTTGGCCAACAGAACGCTATTTTTGAGTATTTCCGCGACGATAATGTACCGTCAGAAATTAGTCAAAAGCCAACTGACTTTGGCAAGCTGTATAACAGTAACGAATCCGAAGAACCGAGCACTCGCTCAGAGAGCTTTAATCAGGAAAATTTAGATCAGGAGCAACTCGATCAACTTATCAATTCGATTCAAGATACTCCGCAAGAAGAATCTTCATCGGAAGATAAAGAGCAGCAAGAACCTGAGCCAGAATCGATCTTTTAAGGAAAGCGTTAAGTAGCTTGATTGTGATCAAAAAAAGCACCTCGAAAGGTGCTTTTTTTTATAAGGCATCTCTCGAAAGAGATGCCTCGCAGGCGTTATAGCGCGATTACTTGTTAAGTGAACGGCTACCGAAACGCTTACGGAAACGATCAACACGACCGCCTGAATCAACCATTTTCTGCTTACCAGTATAGAATGGGTGACAAGCTGAACATACGTCTAAGCTGATGTCTGCGCCAGCAGAACCAACTTCAATAACGTTACCACAGCTACATGTAGCCTTGATCGTTTTGTATTCTGGGTGGATACCTTGTTTCATAATTCATCTCTCTTCATTGGAGTCGCCATTTGGGCTATAGCAAGAATTTCAGTCAGTTAGACTGCGCTACGCCAAACACCACTCAAATATTTAGGAAGCGCGATCATACGCGCCATTAAGCTCAAGATCAAGCCATACGCCTAGCAAAGCGGTGAATCTTTGCTACTGAGCAGGTATCATGATGTTGATATCAAACAGAAAGTCATCTTCAATAGTAAATTCACGGTCAGACATCACGTCTCCGTCATCCGTCACAGCCTGTAAAACATACTGTCCGTTGATTAGGCCGTCCACTCGGAAGTATCCAAACTGATCCGTGTAGGTTTCCATCATTTTCTGTCCAGTGCCATCAAGCAACACAACTTTCTGCTGTAGCGCAGGCTGACCATCAGCATCCGTTACACGCCCAGCAGCACTGTATTTCGCTTGCATATCAAAGTCGATACGTGTCACTGATGAAGCTGCGACTTCAACCACATAACTCTTGGTGTCGGGAACCAATTCTATCGGCAAAAACTCACCATCCAAAGATACTCGATGCACCCCTGGCGTCACTTTCTCTAAATAAAAGGTACACCCCTGAACAGGCACTTTGTAGTTCACACCGTTAATCAAAACACTCACATGCTCTAAGTCACACTCTTCGCTATTAGTATTGAGTGTTCCAGCAATAGTCCCTTGCGTGTTGTAACTATTACGATGCGTAGCAGGCACAAACTTATCCCCGGCCACAGCGAAGTCCATAGATACACGCGCAAAAGCTGAGAATCCCCCATCGTACTGAGGGTCGGCATCACGTAATCTCAAATCCAAATAGATGCCTGCCATTAGCTGCGTACGATACTCAGCAAAGAAACCCGTTCCATACTCATTTGAATGGTTGAGTTCAAAACGGAAGCGATCATAGCGAACCCAATCATCTGGTTGCCAATAAAACCCTGCTGCTGATTCGAAAATCGTATTTTCATGCCTTCGCCCTTCAATCGTATCTTTATACATGCGACCAGACATATAGCCCTGATATTGCTCATTAAAATGATGGTCAAAGCGAATGGTTTGCTCATCGGGTTTATGCGTTACCCGATAGCGTGAGTTAAAGTTAGGCCGATAATAGAGTTCGGTCCGGTACGCTCCATCAAAATCAGGCCGCATAGCTATCGAGAAGTTATTGGTTGGGCTATAGAAAACACCAGGCTTAACAAAGCTCACTCTTTCTTGAGGTGAATCTTCGCGATTTTGATAACGCCCAATCAGCTCTAAACGTAAACTCGGATCCGGCGTGTAGTAAAAATATCCATTAGCAGTAGTGGCATCGCCCTCATCTTGTTCATAAAAGCCGGCTTCTTGCTCTCGAATGAAAGTCGCCATGCGCCAATTGTCACCACTACCATCCAACTCCAACTGTTGTGTCGTGGCGCCATTTCGCCACGAGGCTCTATAAGCTCCTACATAATGATTACCTAAAGAGGAAGCGATACCTGCTGTTTTGGTATCCTCATCATCTAACAAATAACCCGCTTCTATTGTAGTGTCGTCGGTTAGGCCATAACGATACAAAAACATTCCAGCCTCACCTTGATCATTAAAGTCTGGGTCTAGCCAATTGCCTTTCTTACCGAAAGCGGCGCTGGTTACCATCTGACCTTTACTCAACAGACTCTCAGAACTTAGACGTGTTTTATTCTGACGCTCTAACTCAGTGCGACTGATTGCATCAATAATAACCACTTCAATATCATTGTATAGCCCGGATTCTGCACGCACCTCACCAAAATCATAGGTGCTGTCTAGGCGAACAAACGTCTCTCCTACCAGCTGGTTATTAACGTAAAGTTGAGCGATGGTCCCAGCTTCAGCAGTACCTCTAATTTTTTGTACAGACGAACCTAACTCACGAAAGAAGCGGGATTGACTGATATCTTGATAAGGGTCATATGGAATATCTTGGTTGCTATAAAAGTATTGCGCCCCAGTTACCGTCACGGTTGGTGAAACTACTGATGGGCTGATAGTTTGCTTACCTAAAAGCCACTGTGAACGGTCACTTCTTTTGAGCCAAAAATACTCATCCAACCGCCAGTTATCTCCTGAGCTTTTTTCCGCTTCAACGAGCCAGGAGCCACCCCATGCCGCGCCGCTTCCCAAAATCTCACTGCGCTCACTGTCACGCTCAAAGTCTAAGGGACCACCATCCTTTTCAGCATACACCTCATGCGACAACCGAAACTGACGGACACTGAAACTATCTGGGTGGTAATCAATTTTCCGTTCCACCTTGTCTGTGCTTTTTGGCTGTTCGGATGGCTCCGACCAAGGTGGCAAGAAAGTTAGAGCATACTTTACTGGGTCAAAGCGTCCATTGACTTTCAGGTGTTGATTCAGAGTTGCCAGCCCCATCCAAATCTCACCGTCAATACGGTACGTCTCACCCATAGAGATGTCGACATCAGCCCCAGGAACACTTACGGTCATCATACCCTGCCCAACGTCATAACTGGCTCCAATAACCGGAAACACCTGCTCGATAGGTATAAGGTAATCTGTTTCTGATTTAACAATGTCTAGCGCGATAAGCTCTCTTCCTCGCACCTCTAGACCAACCAGAATCTTTTCGTAGCCAAGAGAAGTGCTGCTGGAAGCGCTCGCCTCCCAAGCATTCTGAAACAAAGAACTGTCTAGCTGACGCGGGCTATGGTAAGCCAAGAACGCTTCATTAGAGTCAAAATTTTCACGTGGCGCGGGTTTTGATAAACCCAGCGGTGACTGCACCAAAATGGCGCTTGATAATACGCAATATATCCCTAAACGCACCATAGTTACTGTTACTTATCTTTTTTAATATAATAGACTTTCTCGTATAAAGTCCCAGCAATATCGACTTTCACAGCCAGCGCGTATTGTTCGGGGAGCTTCTCTTTAATAGCGTCTTTTAGCGCTATACCCCCCTCTACAACCCGGCGATTTCCTGCAAAGACAGGCTTTGAATTAATTTTTCCAGTAGCAAGCGGCTTCTTACCTTTTACTTCCCCGGTTTTACCATCCAGCATTTGCAGGATGTCTCGCTCATTTTTTCGCTCTCCCTCTTGCTCGGCTTGAACAATCATATAGAACCCTTCCGGGCGAACGTAGGCGTTACCGGAGCTGGTAATATCAAACTGAAGTGACTGGCGTTCGTTTAGGTAACTCATGCTATGTAGCGTTGCCACACGTTTCACATCACCAAAAAAAGCATACACCGGAACACCAACGTTAAATAACACGTTAACACCTTTCGCATCGTCAGCCCGCAACTGCTTAAAAAATACCATTGCTCGGTGCTCACCATCATCAGGCTTTGCTTTAGGACGCACTGCCATTCGGACCGTCTGCTGGCCCTTGGCTGGAATGGTTAAGCGTACTGGATTAATAATCAGCCATTGATCTAGGCTTTGAGGGGTTGGCGGTAGTGCACGGTAATTATTATCTTCGTCAAAATCCCAGTTTTGTACTGAGACCTCAACCTGCATAGGTTTTGCACCTAAGTTGAGCACAGTGACACTCTTAGTAGTCTTCACTTCGTCGGGCTGCAGAACCACTCTAGAAGGCGAAATTGCTAATTTTGGCTGTAGCCCCGACTGAGCACTAAAAGCACTGCTATTAAATAATGCAGCCAATAAAGCTATACAGAATGTTATTGTTCGATACATTTATCGATTTACCTTACTTTACTATGGGCATAATGATGGGTTAGTCGTGTTGTTGTGGTGCAGAGACGTTGTTAAATTTGCACTATAGCTTCCAGCTTCCACCGCTTGCGACAGATCTAGAGTTAATATAACGGTTCCCTCGGCAAAAGTAATGCGCCCGTTCGGCCTTCTTTGATATCGAACGTTCGTTTGCACATTCAGAACATCAAGACAGGAATTACTGCTCGAACAAATTTTATCCGGCCCACCAATGGAATCAAACTGGTAATCTGCAACAATTGTTCCGGTAAGCTTATCTTTGTTCTGCGCGTTTAACCGCCAAACCCAATCTGCACTCTCCGCAGTTACTTGACCCGAACTGATGGCGTTAACATCGACAATGATGTTCAAGTCTACGGTTTGATTGGCCAACGTCCCAGACTGTGTTCCTGAAATACCGAAAGCTTTCTGCGGACCACCACCACTGATCCCTGAAACTTCTGCTCTAGAAACAGAATCCACAAATTGATTTCCGCTACAGCTTACCGCTGCCTCAGACTGTTCGGAAGCTAAGCCCAAAAATACAACAAAAAAAGCCGAACACAAAAGGCCCGGCTTTTTTTGTAAGTTCATCATTGCTCTACTCGATAATCGAATAAGATTATGAGCCAGTTACAGTGATTGTGTAGTTTGCTTCTAACAAACCATCATCTAAATCGTTAGATGTTAAGTCTACATCAAATGACACATCACCTGCAGTTGCAGTCATTGACGGCGTACCAGAAACTGGAGAAATCACTAGGTTAGATACTGCTGACTCGCTACCGTTGTCTGTAACAGATGCGTTAAAAGTACCATAGCCTAGCGCACGAACCGCCCAACTGTTTTGGATATTGATATTTGCAGTTGTACCCGTCGCTGAAAGGTCTGACTCGATACCTAAATCAACAGCACCAGAAGCAATCGAACCTGATTCAGTAGCAGTTATTGCCGAAGAGCAGTCTTCTGAAGTACAGTTAGAATCTAGTAACGCTGCAAATTCACCAGCAGCAAAGTCTAGATCAATGTCAGTGTAAGCATATAAGATCAGAACGTCTGGAATTGTGACATCAACGTCAACGTCTAAATTAGCTGCTTGTGCTGATGTTGCAAATAGAGCAGTAGCGATACCAGTGGCTGCTGCAAGTTTCCCGAAAAAGCTCATATTAAAACCTCGTTCTTAAAATCCAGTCCAAAATTCTGGTGTGAATTCTATCACATAAATCACGAATGAAAAGGGCAAACCAAGTCAAAAGTGACTATTTTTTAATCGATCTGAGATACAAAGTTAAATTTACATTAAATATCATATACTTAAAGCATTGGCTTTACTTTCAGTGGAAGCACTTACAATTTGAGCCAATATATATATCTGAGAATATTTCTAACAATTTGCCGTCACAAAGTGACATTTTTTGTCACAAAATTAATTTTTCAAGCAACAAGATTGTCTGAATCAGTTCAAAAATGCATCAATAAGATACTTTCAGATTACACTTTAAGTCATTTTTGCATTGAAATGCGGTTAATACGAATGATACCCATTTAAATGCTAGATAACAACAGCTTGTATATAAGCTCAATGTTAGATAAATGAGGCTATAGGCCATGTCACATATGACTTGTCTCGAATATTGCTTATGCGAATACTGCCATTGTCTTTTTATGCAAGAAGCCCAAACTAGCTTCCCTAGACAGTAGATGAGATACAGACTGGAACTTGAGCACCTGGATTGGAATGAGACAACCAAGCCACTTAAGAGCGCTTTAGCGATAAAGAAAAAGTGAGTTTAATCCATTATAAAAAAAGCGGCATAAAGCCGCTTAAAGGTTACAGTATGTTATTACTATTATAAGTCGTTATTCTTCTTAATCTTTACTCATCTCAAATAGCGCTTTGATTGCTACTATTAATGTTGCAGCTCCCACCATATAACCAATGTTATGCATGATTGAACCAATAATAGTGCCTAGGCCAGCAAAGTTATTAAGTGCTTGTTCTAGAGGGTAGATTGCTGTTGTCGCCATTAGGAATGCGATACAAGCAATTAAAAATGCTTTTGTTTCGCTTCCAGAAACATTGAGCAACCCAACCAGCAAGCCAATCACTACCAATAGCAATGGGAACCAACTGACGTTTATAAAACCGCCGATCACTGCTACAGCCAATCCAGCCAAAAACGCGATACTACCTATTTTCATACCACTCCCCCTCCTCATTATTTATGATAAATTAGAATATCTTGTGCTTATGCTTGTTATTGATTAGTAAATCTTGTTAGAGACATACAGTATCAGATTTTTTTACAACAACAAGTCCGACCAGAAGGCTTGGCTTTAAACCTCGTTTTAATTCCCTTTACTATCACTATCTAGTATCGAATGGCGAGCCACTAAAACACCGCTGGTATTTCTTAACCAATCAATTTACAGTTGCTAACCAAAGCAACACTCCCTATGCTCTAATCTAATACTGAGTAAAACCAAATTCATGTACCAGCAACGAGTCGCACGACTAGCGATACCAACACCTTTAAGAAAAACTTTCGACTACTTGTATCGCGGTAATCCGCCGTGTGTTGGTGGGCGCGTAGAAGTTCCTTTCGGGCGGCAAACACTCGTTGCTACGGTTTTAGAGCTTTCCGATACAACATCCGTTAATCCAAATAAACTTAAGTTTATAAAGCGCTTCATTGATAGTGAGCCTTTACTTCCAAGCAAGCTCTTCAGCCTCATTAAGTTCGCTGCACAATACTATCAGCACCCTATCGGAGAAGCCTTTTCGACTTGTTTACCGACGCTTCTTAATAAAGGTACGCCCGCATCCATTGAGCCTGAATGGCAATGGTCTTTAACCGAGGCAGGTCGCGAAGCGATACAAAATTTACGTAAAAATGCCGTAAAGCAACAGCATTTGTTTCAACTTTGCCTCGATAACGGCGGTTTGATTCATGAAGCCCAGCTTTCTCAACACGACTTCACACCTTCATATTTAAAAACATTTGAAGCTAAAGGTTGGCTGCACAAAGATCGCGCCGATACTCAGAGTATCTATGAGCCTCAAGCCGAGTATCAAAACCCCGTCACTCTCACCTCAGAGCAAAATGAGTGCCTCGCTAAAGTAAGCCCTCACTTCGGTTCTTTTAAAGGTTTTTTAATAGATGGTGTTACCGGCAGCGGTAAAACCGAAGTGTATATGCAGCTGATGCAACAGGCGCTAGAGAGGCAGGAGCAAGTGTTGATGCTGGTGCCAGAAATTGGTCTTACGCCGCAAACCGTAAGGCGTATCGAGCGTCGGTTTAATGTTCCAATTGCCATGCTACATTCAGGCCTCACCGATAAACAACGACTCAATATCTGGCTTAAAGCTCGAGCTGGGCAGCTTGCAATCGTTATTGGCACCCGCTCGGCATTGTTTACGCCCTTAGCGAAACCCGGCTTAATCATTATCGACGAAGAACATGATCTGTCTTACAAACAGCAGGAAGGTTTCCGCTATTCAGCGCGAGATCTAGCTTTAGTGCGTGCTCAGTATGAGCAAGTGCCTATTGTTTTAGGTAGCGCGACTCCCTCTATGGAGTCTCTGCAAAACGTCCAGCAAGAAAAGTTAGAGCTACTCCGCCTAACCAAACGTGCTGGCGATGCAAAGCCGCCTCACATCAAAGTTCTAGATGTGCGTCAGCGCCACCTTAATCATGGCTTGTCACAACCGCTCATCGACAACATGAAAGCTCATTTGGCCCAAGGCCAACAGTGCATGCTGTTTCTTAACCGACGGGGCTTTGCTCCGACGTTAATGTGCCACGAGTGTGGCTGGATTGCTGACTGCCAACGCTGTGATCGCCATATGACCTATCATCAGCGATTCAAAAGGCTGCATTGCCATCATTGCGATAAGCAAGTATTTCTCCCCAAGCGTTGCCCAGAGTGTCAGTCTCCGCAGCTTAATCCGGTCGGGTTAGGCACCGAACGTCTCGAAGACGCCCTTACTCAGCTCTTCCCTGACAAAACCATCGCTAGAATCGACCGCGACAGCACTCGTCGCAAAGATGCCATGCAAAACTTCGTTAAGGCGATAAAAAACGATGAAGTTGATATCCTGATTGGCACGCAAATGTTAGCTAAGGGCCACCATTTTCCTAAACTCTCTTTAGTCGGTGTCATCGACACCGATGGCTGCTTATTTAGTGCTGACTTCAGAGCCACTGAACGAACCGCGCAGTTATTAACTCAAGTTGCTGGTCGCGCTGGGCGCTCAAAGGACATCAAAGGTGAAGTCGTGATCCAGTCACACCACCCAGATCACCCTTTACTAGTGAACCTGTTCACCCAAGACTACCAAACTTTAAGTCAGCAAATTCTTAGCGAACGCGAAGAAGCGCAATTACCACCTTTCGCTGCCATGGCAATTTTCCGAGCAGAAGCTAACACGCTAGAACTGCCCATGACCTTTTTAAACGACGTCAAACAGCAACTGAGCCAAACTGGATTAATCGTTTATGGGCCTTTCCCAGCACCGATGCCTAAGCGTGCAGGTAAAATGCGCGCCCAGTTGTTGGTACAACATAGCGAAAGAAAAATGCTCCAACGCCTGCTCTCACCAATAACGCCTCACCTGGAGCAACTGCAAACGGCTCGTAAAGTTCGCTGGTCTATCGACATTGATCCACAGGAAGTTTTTTAGGGTTAGCCTCATCCTGGGTCACATTTTTACTTTTTATTGACACTTGTCGTTGGACTTCCCAACGTCTAAGCTTAAAATAGCTCCCCATAGCTACACGGCACCCAACACCGTGACACAGTATTGATAATTAGAGCACAACAATGACTAAAGACTACGCAAAGCGTAAGCGCCCAAAAAGAAAAAGTAATACGCGCACCCCTAAAAAAGCCGCAGCAAAGAAACCGGTGTCGCCGATCATTGTTTTTATCAGTGGTATTCTCATTACTTTATTGGGAGTATTTTTGTGGGCAATCGTCAAAAAGCCGGACGTCATTAAAGAGTTGGTCAGTGACGATAAAGGAGTGGAAAACACCGTACAGCAACAGGCTGAGACCAAGCAGCCAGCGGCTCAACCAAAACAGACAAATGACAAGAAAAACACGGAGTTCACTTACCACGAGACGCTAACCAACAAGAAGGTTGATGTTGAAGTCACGAAACCGAAGGTTTCCGATAGCAATAAAACTTACATCATGCAATGTGGCGCCTTTAAACAACTTGAGGATGCCGAGCGCATGAAAGCCGAACTGGCCTTTATTGGCTTCCAAGCCTCCGTTTTAAGTAAAGGTGAGTGGCACCGCGTTCGCCTTGGCCCATATAGCAGTAAGCGTACCGCCGAAAGCGACCGCCATAAGTTACAGAACAACAATTATCAAACCTGCCAGATTTGGTAGGGTAGCTCTCCTATTAATGTGCTCATAAACTCTATCCCTTTATGAGCACACATATCCGGTAACATTTCCAGCCGACTTTACCTAGTATTTTCCTTGAATTCACTGCCCCAGCCCCCATTTAGCTGAGTAACGAAGAACAAAACTCCGGAGCTGATTTTGGAACAATATCGTGGAACCACCATTTTATCGGTGCGTCGCAATGGAAAAGTCGTCATCGGTGGCGACGGTCAGGTTTCCTTGGGCAATACCATCATGAAAGGTAATGCACGCAAGGTTCGTCGCTTGTATAACGACCAAGTTATTGCAGGTTTTGCCGGCGGTACAGCGGATGCCTTTACATTATTTGAGCGCTTTGAAGCTAAATTAGAGTCTCATGGCGGCAAGTTAATGCGCGCAGCTGTAGAGCTGGCTAAAGACTGGCGTACCGATCGCGCTTTGCGCAAGTTAGAAGCCCTTTTGGCGGTAGCTGATAAAGAGCACTCTTTGATCATCACCGGTAACGGTGATGTGATTCAGCCCGAAGACGATTTAATCGCTATTGGCTCAGGAGGCGCATTTGCCCAGTCAGCCGCCAAAGCCCTAATGCAAAAAACTGAGCTCGACGCTCGCGAGATTGTGGAAACCGGCCTGACCATTGCTGGTGATGTGTGTATTTACACCAATCACAATCAAACCATTGAAGAATTAGAATATTAACGTCATTCCCGCGAAAGCGGGAATGGCAAAGAAAAGTTAAGAGAATTAATTATGTCTATGACACCACGTGAAATTGTCCACGAACTCGACAAACACATTATCGGACAGAGCGGTGCTAAACGCTCTGTCGCTATCGCGCTGCGTAACCGCTGGCGTCGCATGCAAGTCGAAGAAGGCTTGCGCAATGAAATCACGCCTAAGAACATTTTAATGATTGGCCCGACTGGCGTCGGCAAAACTGAAATTGCACGTCGTTTAGCAAAATTAGCTAACGCACCCTTCATTAAAATCGAAGCCACTAAATTTACCGAAGTTGGTTATGTTGGTCGTGACGTCGAATCCATCGTACGTGATCTGGTCGATGCTGCGTTCAAAATGCTGCGTGAACAAGAGATGGATAAAGTCGAAAACCGCGCCCAAGACGCTGCTGAAGAAAAAGTATTAGATGCGTTGCTACCACCTGCACGCAAGTCTGATTCAGCCTGGGATCAGCAAGAGCAACCTAAAGCCGAAGATTCTTCTGCACGCCAAGTCTTCCGTAAAAAGCTTCGCCAAGGCGACCTCGACGACAAAGAGATCGAGATCGATGTCGCTCAAATGGCGGTTGGCATCGATATTATGGCGCCTCCAGGCATGGAAGACATGACCAGCCAGTTGCAGTCCATGTTCCAAAACATGAGTCCGAGCAAAAGTAAAAAGCGTAAAGTTAAAGTTAAAGACGCGATGAAAATGCTTACGGAAGAAGAAGCGGCTAAAATGATCGATCAGGAAGAGTTGAAGATTAAAGCTGTGGAGTCAGTCGAGCAGCACGGCATCGTTTTCCTTGATGAAATCGATAAAGTCACCAAGCGAAGCGACAATCAAGAAGGTGGCGTTTCTCGCGAAGGGGTGCAACGCGACTTACTTCCTCTTGTAGAAGGTTGTACCGTTAATACCAAGTACGGCATGATCAAAACTGATCATATCCTCTTCATTGCTTCAGGAGCTTTCCACCTATCCAAGCCATCAGACTTGATCCCTGAGCTTCAAGGCCGTTTACCGATCCGAGTTGAATTACGTGCACTAACGCCAGAAGACTTCAAGCGTATTCTAACTGAACCTGACGCTGCACTTACCAAGCAGTATCAAGCACTTCTGGCGACTGAAGGCAAGGCTATTGAGTTCACCGAAGACGGTATTGAGAAAATTGCGGAGTACTCTTTTCAGGTTAACGAAAGCACAGAAAATATTGGTGCAAGACGTTTGCATACCGTGATGGAGCGCTTACTTGATGAAGTATCATTTGAGGCAAGCGAAAGTGATGAAAAGCTGATTATCGACGCTGCTTATGTTAGCAAACAGTTATCTGAACTCGCTGATGACGAAGATTTAAGCCGATTTATTCTTTAAATTAGGTTTTCCCTTAATTTTCACAGAAACTTCAATGGCCGACAATCGTCGGCCTTATTTTTTGTAATAACAGCAACTTACGCTATAGCTCCACAATTATCTGACACCATCAATCTCAATAGTTAATGATTCTTATTATTCTTTCAGATACAAAAAAGCTGATTATTCATTAGTTTTTATTGGGGCGATTCTCGTTTTTTTCATCTGACCTTTAGACTTTTTTGTTATATAAGAACTTTCTAAAACAAAAGCTTACATGAGACTCCAGCCTAATAAAAACAAGGCGTTCAAGTCATATTTGCATCACAAATCGCAAGATTAGTTTATCTAATCATCTGACCAGTCATCTATAAATTATTTGATTATTTTAGATTTATCTTTTAGCTTGAATTTGCTTTCCAGTGAATCATGAAAGCAAATAAAAATTAACACTAAGGGGTACAATTTATGAAACTCAACACAATAGTCGCGGGGGTATTACTGGCGACCGGAACTGCTGGCGCATACGCCGGTGAGTTCAAAACGGCGCCCGCCTCCTCTAACGCCATCAAAGGACAATATATCGTTGTACTTAAAGATGACGCAGTAGCAGAGAACCAAGGCATATTCAGTAGCCAAGCCAATGCTAAAGCAGTTCAGGCACTGACAGATAACTTAGGCATGGCCTATAAAGCCCAAGTTACACGTACTTATCAGAAAGCGATCAAAGGCGGTGTTTTCCAAATGTCGGAAGCACAAGCTCAAAAATTAGCACAAGATCCACGAGTAGAGCTGGTTGAAGAAGATCAAATCGTGTCAATTGCCGCCACTCAGAACAACCCCACTTGGGGTATTGATCGCGTCGATCAACGCAATCTTCCTTTAAGCAACTCATACACCTACAACACTGGCGCTTCTAACGTTAACGCTTACATCCTTGATACAGGCATTAACAATAACCACAGCGACTTCGGTGGTCGTGCGTCAAGCGGTTACGACTTTATTGACAACGATAACAATGCAAGCGACTGTCAGGGTCACGGTACTCACGTCGCAGGTACAGTCGGTAGTAACACTTACGGTGTTGCCAAAGACGTTAACCTTATTGGCGTTCGCGTACTTGATTGCCAAGGTAGCGGTTCTTACTCGGCTATCATTTCAGGTATGGACTGGGTAGCAGATAACCATGTCAAACCTGCTGTTGCCAACATGAGTTTAGGTGGCGGTTCATCTAGCTCAGTGGATAACGCTGTTCAGGGTATGACCAATGCTGGTGTGACGGTTGTTGTTGCTGCTGGTAACGATAACTCCAACGCTTGTAACTACTCTCCTGCTCGTGCAGCTAGCGCGATCACTGTCGGCTCGACAACATCAAACGACTCTCGTTCTAGCTTTTCTAACTATGGTAACTGCCTAGACATCTATGCTCCGGGCTCTAGCATTACCTCAACTTCAATCAACGGCGGCTCTACTAGCATGAGCGGTACTTCGATGGCGGCTCCTCACGTTGCTGGTATCGCAGCCCTGTACTTGGCGAATAACCCGAATGCCTCGGTAAGCCAAGTCACTCAAGCAATCACTGATGCTGCGACGCCAAACAAAGTAAGCGACGCTAAGTCTGGTTCACCAAACTTGTTAGCATACAGTCTTTTTGACGGCTCCAACCCTGACCCAGATCCTGATCCGGATCCAACCCCAGGTACAGAGCTTGAAAATGGCGTTGCTGTAGGTATCTCAGGTGAACAGGGCTCGGAAAAAGAGTTTACTTTTGAAGTTCCAGCTGGCGCTACTACGGTAAACTTTGACATGAGCGGTGGCTCTGGTGATGCAGACTTATACGTTAAGTTTGGCAGCGCACCATCGTCTAATGACTATGACTGCCGTCCGTATAAAAACGGTAATAACGAGTCTTGTCAGCTGAATGCTCAAGCAGGTACTTACTATGTACTTGTCCACGGTTACTCTAGCTACTCTAACGCTAGCCTAGTAGCGAGCCATAACGGTAATTCTGAGCCAGACCCAGATCCGGATCCAAATCCAGGTGAAGGCGGCGAAGCAACGCTACCAAACCTTTCTGGTTTCGCAGGCTCATGGTCTCACTACTACCTTGACGTTCCTGCCGGTATGAGCATCCTTGATGTTCAAATCAGCGGCGGGGCTGGTGATGCGGATCTTTACGTACGCCGCGGCGCACAACCAAACTTAAGCGCTTACGACTGTCGTCCATACCAGTGGGGTAATAACGAAAGTTGCTCTATCTCTAACCCAGCAGAAGATCGCTATTACATTAGCTTGTACGCCTACCAATCTTATTCAGGCGTAACGCTGCACGTGGTTTGGGAATAAAAAGTGTGGGGTGAATCATCATTACTGATGATTCCATTTTAGCCGACCTTCGGGTCGGCTTTTTTATGTGTCCAAATTTTATACAACCTATACCTGTAAAAAATACCCAGTTCACTATAAGCCTCTCAAAATCTAACTCTTACTTTGTAACGCTTTGTACAAAACTGAAGGTGTTCAAGTTTTGATAATGGATAATGCGCTTTCACATTATTTAATTTGTCACCACTGTCAGACTTTTATACAGTCGCTGAGTTGCTAACTTACAAAGGCTTCATAAAAGCACAAGCAACAATACATTTATAATTTTGAGGTAATCTATGAAACTAACAAAGGTAGTCACAGGGGTATTACTTGCAACCGGTGCAGCTAGCGCTGTAGCAATGGCTCCTAACCAAATGGCTAGTGCGAAAACATCGAATACGCTGGTCCAAAATCAGCAAGTAGAATATGGCGCTGGTCTTATTGTTAAATACAAGGATTCCGACCAGTTCCAAACGCAGGCAAGCGCAAAATCTATGAAGAACATTAGCAGTGTGGTTGGCGCAAACGCTAAACACCACCGCTTTAATGCCTTCGGCTCACAAATTCTTAAGTTTGACACTCCTAAAACAGTCTCAGAACTTGAAGGTATGGCAAACAAACTAAGCAACCGTTCAGACGTTGAATATGTAGAAGTTGATCGTTATATGTACCCTCTGGCTACCGCTAACGATACACACTACGGCGTTCAGTGGCACTACACAGATCCGACAGCAGGTATTAACCTAGAGTCAGCTTGGGATACGACCCAAGGCCAAGGTGTTACGGTTGCTGTACTTGATACGGGTTATACCAACCATGAAGACCTAGCAGCTAATTTAATTGGCGGTTATGACTTTGTCTCGAACGCGGCTAATGCGCGTGATGGCAATGGCCGTGACTCAGATGCTCTCGACGAAGGCGACTGGGCGGGCGCTGGCGAATGTTACTCTGGTAGTCCTGCGAGCAATTCAAGCTGGCACGGTACTCACGTATCAGGCACTATCGCAGCGGTAACCAACAACAACCAAGGCGTGGCAGGCGTTGCATACAACTCAAAAGTTGTACCTATCCGTGTACTCGCTAAGTGTGGCGGTACGACATCAGACATCGCTGATGCGATTGTTTGGGCGGCAGGTGGCAGTGTTTCAGGCGTTCCATCAAACCCAAACCCAGCACAAGTCATTAATATGAGTCTTGGCGGTCAAGGTTCTTGTTCATCGACAACACAAAATGCCATTAACTCAGCACGTGGCAATGGCGCGGTAGTTGTGGTTGCGTCAGGTAACTCCAATGCAAACGTTTCCGGTTACAATCCTGGCAACTGTAATGGCGTTATCAGTGTTGCTGCTACAAACAATCAAGCTGATCGTGCAAGCTACTCAAACTATGGTTCACTGATCGATATCGCGGCACCAGGCGGTGAAGGCGGCTCTGGTGGTGTTGCTTCGACCATGAACTCTGGTACAACAACGCGTTCAACCGATAGCTATGTATACAATGCAGGTACTTCGATGGCAGCACCACATGTTGCAGGTGTTGCAGCATTAATGTTCGCCGTTAACTCAAACCTTACGCCAGACGAAGTTGAGTCTAAAATTAAAAGTTCAGCACGTCCATTCCCTAGTGGTTCTAGCTGTAACACATCAAACTGTGGTGACGGCTTATTGGACGCAGCAGCTGCCGTTGCAGCAGCACAAGGCGGCGGCACTCCACCTCCTCCAAGTGGTGATGAACTACAGAACGGTGTTGCAGAGTCAATTTCAGGTGCCCAAGGTTCTGAGACTGACTTCACTTTCGTCGTGCCTTCGGATGCCAATTCTGTTGATTTCGTGATGTCAGGTGGTTCTGGTGATGCTGACTTATACGTTAAGTTTGGTAGCGCGCCAACTACATCAAGCTATGACTGTCGTCCATATAAGAGTGGTAATGCTGAGTCTTGTAACTTCACAGCTCAAGCGGGTACTTACTACGTCATGGTTCGTGGCTACAGCAGCTACTCGGGCGCAAGCCTAACGGCAAGCCATGATGGTGGCGGCTCGACTCCTCCTGTAGCAGGCGGTGACGAAACGATCAGCAACATTTCTGCCAGCACAGGTCAGTGGAAGCACTATACGCTCGACGTTCCAGCAGGAATGAGCAACTTGACTGCAACGATTAGCGGTGGCTCAGGCGATGCGGATCTTTACGTCCGCCGAGGTGCACAACCAACAACGTCTAGTTATGACTGCCGCCCTTATAAGAACGGTAATAACGAAACGTGTAACATTTCTAACCCAGCACAAGACACGTACCACATCAGTCTACGTGCCTACAGCACATTCTCAGGTGTAAACCTGAACGTTGTGTGGGAGTAAAGCGTTACTCGACGGTTAATTAACCGCCGATATGACAAAAGCCGGCCTCTTTAGGCCGGCTTTTGTATTTTAAACGATCTAATGCCATACAACTGGCTCTCTCTTGCTTCGCACTACCCCACTCAAAAATTATTAATAATACTCATGCTAACGGATAGAAAAACCCTTATCTGACAGTATATAACTTGGATTTCTAGGATTTATTTTTTAATTGTAAGTCATATTTGAAAATCCACAAATCAACACCTTACATTTCTTTACACTGAAAACCCATACTATAAAAGACTTAAATCGGTAGTAATTACTAACATTGAACTTTTCGATATTTGTAACGCTATGTAC
Source organism: Kangiella taiwanensis (assembly GCF_020005165.1). Taxonomy (GTDB): domain Bacteria; phylum Pseudomonadota; class Gammaproteobacteria; order Enterobacterales; family Kangiellaceae; genus Kangiella; species Kangiella taiwanensis. Next base: position 671,227 of record NZ_JAHCLT010000001.1, on the reverse strand, counting down.
AAAAGTGATAAATCTCAAAAATTCTTAATCTAAACCTGCTTTTTGCATAAATAAAATTGTTTTGGTTAGTCAATTTTTATACAGTCCAAGTGCTCTTAAAATAAAGAGTAATAAAAAATTAACACTAAGGGGTTAAAAAAACTATGAAACTAACTAAAGTAGTCACAGGGGTACTACTTGCGACTGGAGCAATCGGCGTTCAAGCTGGTGAGTTCAAAACAGCGCAAGTACCTTCTAATGCTATCAAAGGACAATACATCGTTGTTCTTAAAGATAACGTTGTACAAGAGAACGAAGGTTTATTCGCTTCTCAAGCAAACCTAAAAGCTGTTCAAATGGTTAATGACCAGCTTTCTAACAAATACCAAGCTCGTGTTACTCGTACTTATAAATCAGTACTGAAAGGCGGCGTATATCAAATGTCTGAAGAGCAAGCTCAAAAGCTCGCTCAAGACCCTAGCGTAGAGATCGTTGAAGAAGACCAAATCATGTCTATCAACGCCACTCAAAACAACGCGACTTGGGGTTTAGACCGTACTGACCAACGTGACCTACCACTAAGCGGTACTTACACTTACAACACTAACGCTTCGAACGTTAATGCTTACATCATTGATACTGGTATCTTAAATAGCCACAGTGATTTCGGTGGTCGTTCATTCAGCGGTATCGATACAGTTGATAACGATGGCGACGCGACTGACTGTAACGGTCACGGTACGCACGTTGCGGGTACTGTAGGTGGTAGCACTTGGGGTATCGCAAAAGGCGTAACACTTTACGGTGTTCGTGTACTAGGTTGTAACGGTAGTGGTTCAAACTCTGGCGTAATCGCAGGTATGGACTGGGTTGCTGACAACCACGTTAAGCCAGCAGTAGCAAACATGAGTTTAGGTGGCGGTGCTTCTAGCACTACAGACGCTGCGGTTCAGCGCTTGACTGACGCAGGTGTTACTACAGTAGTAGCAGCAGGTAACGACAACTCAAACGCTTGTAACTACTCACCAGCTCGAGCAGCTAGCGCGATCACTGTAGGTTCTACAACGTCTAGTGATTCACGTTCAAGCTTCTCGAACTACGGTAACTGTCTAGATATCTACGCGCCAGGTTCAAGCATCACTTCAGCTTGGTCTAACGGTGGCACTAACACAATTAGTGGTACCTCTATGGCGTCTCCACACGTTGCAGGTGTTGCAGCTTTATACTTAGCTGAGAACCCAAATGCAACAGTGAGCCAAGTAACTCAAGCTATTACTAATGCCGCAACTCCGGGTAAAGTAAGCGACGCAAAATCAGGTTCTCCAAACCTATTGCTATATAGCTTCTTCGATGGTTCTACACCTCCTCCACCACCACCTCCAGGCGGCGGCGAGTTAGAGAATGGTGTAGCTGAAACTATCTCAGGTGCCCAAGGTTCTGAAACTGACTTCACATTCGAAGTACCTGCTGGTGCAACGTCTGTTGACTTCCAGATGTCAGGCGGTTCAGGTGACGCAGACCTTTACGTTAAGTTCGGTAGCGCGCCAACAACGTCAAGCTACGATTGCCGTCCATACCGTAACGGTAACAACGAAACTTGTAACTTTACTGCGCAAGCGGGTACTTACTACGTAATGGTTCGTGGTTACAGCAGCTACTCAAACGCTAGCCTAGTTGCTAATCATGACGGTGGTAGCACTCCTCCTCCACCACCAAGTGGCGGTAGCGAAACAATCGAGAACATTTCTGCGAGCAGTGGTCAGTGGAAACACTACTACCTAGACGTTCCAGCGGGTATGAGCTCTCTAACAGCTACAATTACTGGCGGTTCTGGTGATGCAGACTTATACGTACGTCGCGGCTCACAGCCAACAACTTCTGCGTATGACTGTCGTCCATACCGTTGGGGTAACGAAGAGACTTGTAACATCTCTAACCCTGCGGAAGACCGTTACTACATCAGCCTACGTGCTTATCAGACGTTCTCTGGTGTAACGCTAAACGTTGTTTGGGAGTAATCTCCACCCGTTAGTTCATCTAACTATAGATGATAAAAAGCCGGCCTCAGGGTCGGCTTTTTTTTGCGTCTATACACTGGTTACCCAGCGCAGTATATTTTCCGTTCAAGATTCTCCTCTGTTACAATAGACACAAGACACATCATCAGCGTTACATCAACATGAGTGAAGCGCCAAGCGCCATCAAACTTCATCAAAAGTCACGACAGCTTGAAGTCTGTTTTTCTGGAAATACCTACTTTTTACCTTACGAATATTTACGGGTATTTTCGCCTTCAGCAGAAGTTCGCGGGCATGGTAACCAAGAGCTGACCTTGGTTGGTGGTAAAAAACATATCACAGTGACCGACGTCGAACCTGTGGGTCAGTACGCGATTAAGCTCAGTTTTGATGACGGGCACGACAGCGGCCTGTATACTTGGCAAACACTGTATGAGCTTGGCCGTGATTATACTGACAACTGGGCAACCTATCTGAAGCGTCTCGAAACAGCCGGATTGAAACGCTCAGCCGACGCCAGTGTTGAAATTTTTCACCCTAGCACTAACTCCAAATCATAGATAAAGAATGACAGCCATGACACAAGACGATCATAAACCCGACAGCACAACTCACTTTGGTTACGAAACCGTCGCCAAAGAAGAAAAAGCCGCTAAAGTTGCTGAAGTTTTTCATTCGGTTGCGGGAAAGTACGACGTAATGAACGACCTTATGTCATTTGGCGTACATCGTCTGTGGAAGCGTTACACCATTGAGCGGGCAGCCGCGCGAGAAGGTCAAAAAATTCTCGACATTGCCGGTGGTACTGGCGATTTGACGGCTAAGTTCTCTAAAATTGTGGGATCTAAAGGTCAGGTCACTTTAGCCGATATTAACGATTCAATGATCAAAGTTGGACGTGCCAAGCTGGTTGATTCTGGCGTTGTGGGTAATGTAGATTTCGTCCAAGCTAATGCTGAATGTCTCCCTTTCCCTGATAACCATTTTGACCGCATCACTATTGCTTTTGGCTTGCGCAACGTCACCGAAAAAGAAAAAGCTCTACAATCGATGTACCGCATCCTTAAGCCAGGCGGGAAACTCTTAGTGTTAGAGTTTTCAAAGCCCGCACTGCCTTTATTATCAAAAGTTTATGATATTTATTCGTTCTCATTACTTCCTGCAATGGGGAAAGTGGTTGCCAACGATTCGGAAAGCTATAAATATTTGGCAGAGTCCATTCGTATGCACCCCGACCAAGAAAGCTTAAAAGGTATGATGTCAGAAGCAGGTTTTGACGATGTTGAATATACCAACTTAACCGGTGGCGTGGTCGCGCTACATATCGGGAAAAAATTCTAATGTTGGTTGAGCTTTTAGCGCCCACCATTGAAACCGTAACCAATAAAGTCATCGGATTCGATCCTGAGGCCAAAGCTCGTTTGGACAAACTCAACTCCAAGATTATTGCTTTTGACCTAACTGATATCCAACAAAAACTCTACTTTATCATCGACGACCGTTATATCTTGGTCAAAGCCCATACCGACAAGGAGATAGATGCTGAGCTATCAGGCACCATCGGCTCCTTCTTTAATCTCGCGGCAGGCGATAATAGCGATCCGATATTCAAAGGTGACGTTCGTTTTGCTGGAGAGATTAGTACCGCTCAGAATTTCCAGAAGTTCTTTACTCAACTCGATATTGACTGGGAAGAGCACCTTTCGCACTATATCGGTGATATCGCAGCACACCAACTGTTTCAAGGCGGACGCCAGTTTGTCGACTGGCTAAAAAATACAGCTACCACAGCCCAACAAAACGCCAGCGAGTACCTGCGTTTTGAAGCCAAAGCTGTTCCAGCTTCGATTGAGTTGGAAAATTTTTATGACGACATTGCCGATTTGAAATCAGGCGTTGATCGCTTATCGATGCGTATCGAACGATTGAAGCAACGTAACCAAACACCAAAGGAAACATCTCAATAGGATGAATAGTATCCGACAACTTCACCATGCGCTAACAATAAACCGTACACTGGTTCGGTATGGCCTTGATGAATTTCTGACGCCTACCCCACTTGCTTTTTTACGCCCAGTTGCAAAGCTATTTTCTCTTAATTTTAAAAAGTCAGCGCAGGATAAGCCTCGAGGTGAACGCCTTCGTTTGGCTTTAATTGAGCTAGGTCCGATCTATATTAAATTAGGCCAAATGCTATCGACTCGCCGAGACTTGGTTCCACCAGACATTGCTGATGAGTTGGCTCGTCTTCAAGATCAAGTGGACCCGTTCTCATCCGAAGCGGCAAAAAATGTCGTTGAGCAACAACTGGGGGCTCGTCTCGAAGCGGTGTTTAGCGACTTTAATACCACCCCTCTGGCTTCAGCATCCATTGCGCAAGTCCACGAAGCCACTCTGAAGACTGGCGAGCAAGTCGTGGTTAAAGTCTTGCGGCCGAAGATCCGACAAAAGATTCGCCGCGACTTAAGTATGATGCACGAGCTCGCTAACTGGGCAGAAAAATATTCCAGCGAGGCACGTCGTCTTCGCATCAAAGAGGTGGTTAAAGAGTATGACGCGACGCTAGAACGCGAAGTCGATTTGCGAATAGAAGCGGCCAACACGTCTCACCTTAGGCACAACTTTAAAGAGTCTGAGTTACTTTATGTGCCTAAAGTCTACTGGGATTTCACCCGCAGCAAGGTCATGGTCGTAGAGAAAATCGCGGGCACGCCTATAGGCGATGTGCGACGCTTGAAAGATGAAGGCGTCAACATGAAAGAACTCGCCGATCGTGGTGTCGAAATTTTCTTCACTCAAGTGTTCCGCGACAGCTTTTTCCACGCAGACATGCATCCAGGGAATATTTTCGTTGATACGACTAATCCCGAGAAACCTCAATATATTGCCATTGACTGCGGTATTATGGGCACCTTGGATGAGGATGATAAACGCTATTTAGCTCACAACTTCCTCGCCTTTTTTGATCGGGATTACAAGCGCATTGCAGAGCTTCACGTCGAGTCAGGCTGGATTGACGAAGATGTTTCTATTCCTGAGTTCGAGTCTGCAATTCGAGCCGCGTGCGAACCAATATTCGGTAAGTCCCTAGCTGAGATATCCTTTGGTCACTTCCTAATCCAGCTGTTCCAAACCGCGCGTCGCTTTAATATGCAAGTTCAACCACAGCTCGTGCTGTTACAAAAAACGTTACTTTATGTCGAAGGTTTAGGGCGTCAGCTTTACCCCGAACTCGACCTGTGGGAAACAGCCCAACCTTACCTTAAAAAATGGCTTAGGGAGCAAATTGGACCTAAAGCTATTTTTGAAGAAGTAAAAACGCAATTTCCCGACTGGCTACATAAAGCTCCCAAAATACCTGGATTGTTATTTGATAACGTTCACCGATTGGGTCAAGAGCTCGAAAAGTTCGACAGTTTAAAGCAAGAACTGACACAGCTAGAGCAGTACAAAATACGCCAAAATGCCGCTCAAAAGCATGCCATACTGGGTATTGGTTTTGCCCTATTAAGTGGTTTGCTCTATTTAGGTATTCCATACGACTGGTGGCCGGCTTTGGGGGCAGCAGCTATATCCGGACTCTTCTTGGTTAGAAGCTTATGGCCGATAAAAACGAATTAATCTTGAAAACACGGAGTTAATAGACAATGAGCGACTGTATTTTCTGTAAAATCATTGATGGTGAGATTCCTTCAGACAAAGTTTACGAAGACGATAAAATCTTTGTGTTTAAAGATATTGCTCCTAAAACCCCCGTACACTTATTGATGATTCCTAAGCAACATATTGCCAGTTTGGCCGAAGTGGAAGATGAGCATCAGGAGCTTTTAGGCTATATGATGCGTAAAGTGCCACAGATAGCGCATGAGGCTGGTTGTGAAAAAGGCTTCAGAACCGTGATTAATACAGGTGATGAAGGCGGACAAGAAGTGTATCATATACACATCCATATTCTTGGTGGTGGCGGTAAAATGCCGTTTGCGTAAGCGCCAATTGATTTAAGTAGAGGTTCAAATGTTCGGTAAATTCGGTATGTGGGAATTAATCATCATTTTGGTGATTATCTTATTATTGTTCGGCACAAAAAAATTACGCAACGCTGGCGGTGATGTGGGTGCAGCCTTTAAAAACTTCAAGAAAGCCTTCAAAGATGAAGACGACAAAAAAGAAGATACAGGTCAATTAAAAGACGACCGCAACGATAAAGCTGAAGATGCTCAGTTCTCAGAGTCCAAAGACACTGAAAGCAATAAAAAGTCTTAATTACGAATCATTTAACTCGTCATGCCTTTTGATATTGGTTTTTCTGAACTGCTATTAGTCATGATCCTGGCGCTACTCGTGCTAGGACCTGAGCGCTTACCTAAGGCCATGCAAACCTTTGGGCGCTGGGCTGGCAAAGCCAAACGAACCGTGACCAACTTCAATCATCAGGTTAATCGCGAACTTGAACTGGATGAGATGAAAAAAAAGTTGGCCCAGCATGAGGAAATGATTAAGCGACAAGCTGAGGGTACTGATCTCCAAAAGCTACGTGACGAAGCTGAACGAAAGATCAAAGCCGCCGAAGAGGCAAAACAGCGAGCTGAAGAATCGATCAAGACCAGTAGTCAATCTCTTAATGATCCCAAAAGCTAATTCCTAGGTTTATGAGCGAATCTAACTCCAACGAAATGCCACTATTATCGCACCTGATAGAGTTACGCTCGCGCTTACTTCGCTCGGTACTGGTCATCATTGTTATCTTTATTGGTTTAGCTTTTTTCGCCAATGAGCTCTACGAATGGCTTTCAAGGCCATTAAAAGAAACGCTGCCTGAGAACTCGACACTTATTGCAATTGATGTTACTGCACCGCTTTTCGCCCCCTTTAAGTTAGCCTTCGTCATGGCTATTTTTATTGCCATGCCATTTGTTCTGCACCAAGCTTGGCTGTTCATATCTCCGGGACTTTATAAGCATGAGAAGGGGTTTGCTGTTCCTTTGCTCGTGAGCAGTGTTATTTTGTTTTATGCAGGTATTGCATTTGCCTATTTCGTCATATTCCCGATCATATTTAGCTTCTTGTCTGGCATCGGACCGCAAGACGTTAATTATTTACCCGATATTAATAGCGTGCTCTCCATTGCACTAAAACTTTTCTTTGCTTTTGGGCTAGCCTTTGAAATTCCTATTGCCACTATGCTATTGATTTGGTCAGGTCTGGTAAGCCATGAAAAACTCTCCAACACTCGCCCCTACATGGTGGTTGGTATGTTTGTTTTCGCCATGCTGCTCACACCACCGGATTTAATCTCACAAGTCCTGTTAGCAATTCCCATGTGGATTCTATTTGAACTGGGATTGATATTCGCCCGAGCTTATTCACCGAAAAAAGCTAAAGATCAGGATGACCAGTCATAACCAATCATGTCTTCTTGAAGATTAGCCCGGCTGACCTAGTCAAAAAAGCTTCTCCTAGGCTTAACTCTTGTAAATTCAACGTCAAGTCCAAGTGATAGAGTAGTTATGCTCCCTATTGCCCCGAGTCTTAAGATCTGATTCAATAAACTCATCCGATCTGTTAGATAGCATCATAATGAAGACACTCAAGCCGAAAACTCTTAAACGCGTACTCAACTTATGGCCACCGCTTTGGGGCGCAGGTATTCGAGTCATCGAGCTCGCTGAAGACTGGTCTTTTGCAAAAGCTCGATTGCGCAAGTACTGGTTTAATCGTAATTACGTCAATACCCACTATGGTGGTTCATTGTTTTCTATGACCGATCCTTTTTACATGCTGCTACTCTTACACAAGATGGGTCGTGACTACGTGGTTTGGGACAAAAAAGCAGAAATTAAGTTTATTAAACCGGGACGCAAAGATGTGTTCGCAGAGTTCAAAGTCACTGAGCATCAAGTTAGCGACTTCAAAGAGCAGTTAAAGACTCAAGACAAAATCGAGCCTGTTTTCGAGGTCGATATTATGGACACAGATGGTTTATTGATTGCCAAAGTATGGAAGACCATTCATATCTCTAAGAAAGAATCAAAAAAACAAAAGGCAGCTTAACGCTGCCTTTTGGGTTTCAATTCCTTTAACGTACCAAGTGCCACTCCGTTTGGCGGCCACCCAAATAAATGACACGCTCACCATCAAACACCGCTGATTGCTCGAGCATGATTTGAATCAACTGGTCATCCCACTCAGGTAAGTTCACTTTAACATTGCCCTCAATCGCATAGCCTGTGTTTGGATACAGTTTCCAATCTCCCTTAACTGGCGTCGGCCCTTGGTTGTCCCACATGCCAATAGTTGGTCCAATTGCATGCCCGACAAAGCCCAGTGGGTGGGTATAAGTGCTAGAGTTAATGCCTTGACGCTTTGATGCCTTATGTGTCGCAGCTAAGATCTCATTGCCTGTTCTTCCTGTCTTAAACTCCGCAGCCAGTATGTCTTGCCACTCGTTGCCGACCTTTAATGCTTTGACTAAGCCCTTTGGAACTTCATACTCACCAAACTTTGCGACGTACCCCATTTCTTGAGTATCAGTGCACAATTTTAAATAACACAAACCTACGTCCGTATGAATGATATCGCCAGGCTCAATAGTCCGATTATTTTTACCAAAAAATGGCGAGTTAGGATCGTTCTTATCGCCATGACGTTGAATGGTGACATAAGGCTGGAACCAAGGCTTTACACCAAGTTCTTCGAACCGCTCTCGAATATACCAAGAAACATCTTGATCGGTTGTCACGCCAGGAGTAATCACTTTATTGGAAAAGGCTTCATCAATGACCCCACGAGCGATCTTGACGATCTGCGGGTAGACCGCTAACTCGGGTGCTGTTCGCGTTTCCATCCAACGAATCACGAGCTCCTCTGAGCTTACCAAGCGCTGCTGATATTTTTGTGGCAAATGTTTTAACAGTTTTTGGTGCAGTCCTTGAGTCAAGCCATCGGCCAACGCCCATTCTTCGCTGACGTTGATTCCGATATTTTTCGGATCGTAATCAGCAATGATTTCCGCTAAGCGGTCCCACTGTTGATCGACAGTCCCTCCTTGCCAACGCGACTTATAGAAATCACCGATATCATAACGACTGACACTAAACCGTTCGACGGTATTTCCCTTTTTGGCAAATACCAGCAACGTCGTTCTTCGTGCTGCAAAGGTTGGATCAGGAACCAAAGTATAAAACAGCGCATCTTCACCGTACTCACGATTAATGACTAGCCACATATCCAAATCGGACTCTTTCATTAAGCGAGGCAATAAATGATCAAGTCGATGCTTTAAAATACGGTTAACGGGCTCTACTCGTTCCCGATGTGATAGCACCTTAGGCGTCTCGGCTATCTCCAAACCTTGTTGATATTCTTCTGCTTTAGTCGTTAATAAACTGAAGCTGATCATGGCGACAAAGCCTAGATGCACCCACTTATTCATAGAAATCTCCTATCAAACCATTTTTCATGATAATTATGGTTGTCGTTAAGTCTTATACAATTGACCTGAAATTATCTGTAATTTCATAACCTTACTGATATTAACACTCACCCAAGTAAAAAACACCTGAGTATATCCATCGAAAGCGACACACAATTTAACACTTTCTCTTTAGCATTATGTTGCATACAGTCCTTAACAAGCATAAAATGAATGAACGTTCATTTTATTTTGATATGCCATGTCCAAACAACACCAAATTCTCGAAGCAGCCATTCGTTTGTTTGTGGAGCGAGGTCTTCAAGGCTCTTCAATGGCACTGGTTGCTAAAGAGGCAGAGGTGGCGACAGGGAGTGTCTATAACTACTTTGAAGGAAAAGAGCACCTGATTAACGAATGCTTCCTCCATGTAAAGCGCAGTGAGGTTGAGTTTTTGCTCGAGCATTATGACGCTGAAGCTGGTTTTGAGGATCGCTTTAAAACGGTTTATACCAAAATAATCCACTTTATGATGGAGAATTGCTCTTATTTCAGGTTTTTACATTTATATGCCTTCTCCCCAGTGATCACGCAAGAAACTCGTGACAAGCTTTTCCCACTGTATGAGATCTTCTTCAAACTATATGAAGACGCGTATAAAGCCGGCGTTATTCGCTCCCCTGATGCGCCTGAACAGCATTTATCTATTTATGGTGGCATGAGCTTTTTGATGCATTACTACTACGTCAATGGCGTAGAGATTACCGAAGAACGAATTCAATCAATGGTCGACTTTGCCTGGTTTGCGCTGAGTACCACTACTCACAATACCCCCACGCAGCAGGCTCAAGGATAAACAGTATGAAAAAATAGTTTTAATCAGTACATTGTTGCTAAGCGCCAGTGCAACCACTGGATTTGCCGCCGAACAAGGTCAACAACAGCAGGCCGTACCGGTTCAAGTAGCTAAAGTCAGCTCCGACACCACGACCATCACGCAGAACTTACCGGGGCGCGTTGTCGCCATTCGTACATCTGAAGTTCGCGCTCGTGTTGATGGTATTCTTGAGAAACGTATTTTCAAGGAAGGCGCGGATGTCGAAAAAGGGCAAGCTCTATTTCAAATCGATGATCGCGTGATGAAGGCTAACGTTGCCGCAGCTAAAGCTGACGTTAGCACGGCACAAGCTCAGCAAAAACTGAACAAGCAAACTCTCAAGCGTTATGAAGAGCTATTGAAGCAAGGTGCTGTTAGTCAGCAGGAATACGACACCTACCTCGCTCAAAGCCAACAAGCTGATGCTCGAGTAGAGCAAGCGAAGGCTGAGCTTGCCAAAGCCCAAATTAATCTAGATTACGCAACCGTAGAAGCGCCTATCTCAGGACGCATTGGCCGCGCACTCGTTACCGAAGGTGCCTTAGTTAGTGCTGCTAGCGCCACCCATCTAGCGACCATTGAGCAGCTTGATGAAGTGTACGTTGACTTTACCCGCTCACCTACTGAACTCAATAAAATGCGTGAACTGTTCGCTAACTCTGACGCTACAGACTCTGCATCACAGCAGGTGGACATTGTTTTTAACGACGGTACTCCTTACGAACACCCTGGCAAACTGGAATTTTCCAGTCTTTCGGTTGACCCCGACACAGGTTCCATCATGTTGCGTGCAACAGTGAAAAACCCTGACAACAAGTTATTGCCTGGTATGTTCGTTCGTGTCAAAGCACCTGTCGCAGACTCACAAACCTTATTACAGGTACCACAAAAAGCAGTTCAAGTAACCGCTCAGGGCGCCATGGTAAAAGTGGTTAAAGACGGAAAGCTCGCTATGCAACCCGTTGAACTAGGTCCAATGATGGGCACCAGTTGGGTCATAAAGTCTGGTTTGCAAGAAGGCGATCAGGTCATCGTAAGCAACACCCAGTTCTTACAGCCCGGAACGCCTGTACAAGTTATGCCAAGCTCCAATACTTCGTCACAACAAAAAGCGTCGAGCACGCAACAGTAGGATCGACTTATGGCACAGTTTTTTATTAACCGCCCCATCTTTGCATGGGTGATATCCCTTTTGGTACTGCTAGGCGGTGCGTTAGCGGTGCAGAATTTGCCTGTGATGGCCTATCCAGACATTTCACCACCGCAAGTAACGGTTACAGCCACTTATCCTGGCGCCTCAGCAAAAGTCATTGAGGACACGGTCACAACCGTGATCGAAGAAGAGATGAACGGTATCGAGGGCTTACGCTACATTAAGTCAGAGAGTTCTCGTACTGGTACTTCGACCATCGTACTAACCTTCGCGACAGGTACCGATACCGATATCGCCGGCGTAGAAGTACAGAACCGCCTGAAACGTGTCGAAGCACGTTTACCGGCCTCTGTACGTACTCAAGGTGTCAATATCGACAAAACCCGTCCTGATTTCTTGATGGTAGTTTCGCTCTACTCACCAAACGGAACGCATGATGCCACTGATCTCGGCGATTACGTCGATCGTGCTATTTTGGGTGAAATGCGCCGCATCGACGGTATTGGTAGTGCGCAATTATTTAGCTCAACCTACGCCATGCGAATTTGGGTTGACCCGAAAAAGATGGCTTCTTACGCCATTACGCCAAGTGAAATTTCGCAAGCCATCCGCAACCAAAATGCTCAGTTAGCGACTGGTGAGCTAGGCTCACTTCCTTCTCCGAGCAACCAGCAGATTAACGCCACGATTTTAGTGCCATCACGCTTATCAACGCCTGACGAGTTCGGCAATATTATTCTGCGTTCTTCAAGCGACGGTGCCACAGTGCGCCTGAAAGATGTTGCCGAGGTTGAGCGTGGCGCTAATAACTATGGTTCTGCGGCCATGCTTAATGGCCAAGATTCAGCGGCATTTGCTTTGAAGCTCAGCAATGCCGGTAACGCTCTAGAAGCTGCTGAAGCGGTAAAAGCTAAAATGTCGGAGCTTGAGCAATACTTCCCAGAAGACGTTGAATGGGTCATTCCTTACGACACGTCAATCTTCGTTGACGAATCGATAAGCCAAGTAGTTCAGACCTTAATCGAAGCGGTTTTCTTGGTAACGCTAGTCATGTTCTTATTCTTACAAAGCTGGCGCACCACCCTAATTCCTCTCATCGTGGTTCCAGTGTCGTTGATTGGTACCGGCATGGGGCTTTACCTGCTCGGTTTCTCGATCAACATGCTCACCATGTTTGCCATGGTGTTGGCGATTGGTATCGTGGTCGATGATGCGATTATCGTTGTTGAGAACATCAAACGTATTCTTGATGAAGAAGATATTGGCCCGTATCAAGCAACCAAAAAAGCCATGAAACAGATCTCGGGCGCGATTATCGGCACCACAGCTGTCTTGATTGCCGTCTTTATTCCAATGGCATTTTTCTCAGGCTCTGTAGGACGCATTTATCAACAATTCTCGCTGACCATTGTTTTAAGTGTTTCTATTTCAGCGTTCTTATCTTTGTCATTAAGCCCAGCAATTGCACAAGGCTTACTGAAGAAAGAAAAAGAAGGCAAAAAGGAATGGGCGCCGTTCCGTTGGTTCAATCATGGCTTTAACAAGTTTACTGATACTTACATGACCAACGTAAAAAAGCTGTTCAGCAAAACGGGACTTTGGGTCACGATGGCTGTGTTCGCTGTGATCACTGCTTTTGTTGGATGGCGCTTTGCCAGTATGCCAACTGGGTTCGTTCCTTCGGAAGACCAAGGCTTCATCGTTGCTTCGTCATTAATGCCATCAGGCTCGACTCGCGCTCGCACACTCGAATTAACGGAGAAAACCGACGCATGGTTCTTAGAACAACCTGAAGTCGAGCGAATCATTACGGTCGCGGGATTCAGCTTCTTTGGTACTGGCCAGAATACCTCGATTACCTTCGTTAACCTCAAACCGTGGGGTGAACGCGAAGAAATGCGTAATGCCGATCAGTTGGCTGCAGACGCCACAGGCAAGTTTGCGCAATTCCAAGAAGGTAATACCTTTGTCTTCAACATGCCTTCGATACCTGGTCTAGGCAACAGTAGCGGTTTTGACTTCCAGTTACAGGATAAATCAGGTGTCGGAACGCAACAATTAATGGGGGCGGCCTTCCAGCTTATCGGCATGGCCGGTGAGTCAGGAAAGTTTGCAGAAATACGTCCGGATACATTACCACCAGCGCCTCTACTCACCTTTGAAGTCGATCGTGTGAAAGCGCGTTCGCTGGGTATCGATATTGGCGAGCTGAATAATACGTTACAAATAGCATTAGGTTCTGCTTACATCAACGACTATGTTGAAGGGCAAAAAGTGCGCCAAGTGTGGATTCAATCTGACGCTGACACTCGTTCAACGCCAGAAGAAATCTTAAGCATGCAAATTCGTAATAACCAAGGCGACTTGGTGAACTTATCGGAAGTGGCGACGGCTCAATGGACCGAGGCACCGGCGAAATTGACTCGCTATAACGGCTCTCCATCGATGCCCATTACAGGTAACGGTGCGCCAGGCGTGAGCTCTGGTGAAGCCATGATGCTAATGGAGCAGTTCGCTGAAAACTTACCTAAAGGGGTTGGCTATGAATGGTCAGGACAATCTCTAGAGGAAAAAGTGGCAGGCAACCAAACGGCGTTGCTGTTTAGCTTATCCTTCTTGGTGATTTTCCTCGTACTGGCAGCGCTATACGAGAGTTGGTCCGTACCGCTGGCAGTAGTCCTAGTGGTGCCTCTGGGTATTCTGGGTTCAATACTGTTCGCTGAACTCAGCTCCATGGCCAACGACATTTACTTTAAAGTCGGCCTCATCACTATTATCGGATTGTCAGCAAAGAACGCGATTCTTATCGTCGAGTTTGCTCGTGAAGCTCAAGGCGAAGGCAAGAGTGCGCTTGAAGCCGTAACAGAAGCTTGTCGCTTGCGCTTGCGTCCGATTTTGATGACGTCACTCGCCTTCATCATGGGCGTGTTACCGCTGGTACTCGCTACTGGCGCAGGCTCAGCCAGCCGTCAGGCCATTGGTACCAGTGTCATGGGCGGCATGATTTCAGCCGCGGTATTAGCGATTTTCTTTGTACCCGTATTCTACCTCTTAGTGCGCAAAATATTCCCGAGAAAGCTTAAACATTATGAGCTAGCCGCTAAAGGTATGGAGATAAAAGATGACTAAAATTTTTACACGTAACAGCCTAACCTCCGTTACAGCCTTGGCAGCCAGCTTGCTTTTATCTGGTTGCTTATCCATGGCGCCGAATAACGAGCGTCCGCAGGCATCAATCGAACAAAGCTTTGGACAAAACGCTGACGCGCAACACGCAGCGTTTAGTTTAGAAGCTTGGCAGGAATTCTTTCCTGATCCGAACGCTCGGATCATGATTGAGGAAGCTCTTGAGTCGAATACCGATCTTCGAATCGCGATTGCACGCATGGCGGAAGTCGAAGGTCGCTATCAAATTCAACGCGAAAACTTATTCCCTTCGATTTCCGGAGAGATCAGCCAAGCTCGCACCAAAAACTCGGCCAATGTTTTCACCGTGCCAGGTGTCGACAGCATTCAAGATGTTTATAGTGCCAAAGTCGGCTTGATGTCTTATGAACTCGATTTATTTGGCCGAGTGCGTTCGCTAAATGACGCAGCGTTGGCGCAGTACCTATCCAGCGCCGAAGCTGCGCGCTCAGTTAAGCTTAGCGTTATCGCACAAACCGCTAATGCTTACTACAGCTGGATTTCCGCCAGCCGTAGTCTGAACCTCGCTAACAAGACACTGAAAAGCCGTGAAGACAGTCTTGGGCTTATTCAAAAGCGCCTCGATACGGGTATTGCTAGCGAACTGGACTTAGCACAAGCGCAAGCTTCATTAGCTACCGTTAAAGCACAAAAAGCGCAGTTTGAGCGCGCGCATGCCGCCGCCAAAAGTGCTTTAGAGCTATTAATTGGCAAACCATTATCAACGGTTGATTTCAACACCGAGCAACTTAGCATGACTGAAATGGCGCTTGAACTTCCTGACAGCATTAGCTCAGAGGTGCTTTTAAGTCGTCCTGACGTCTTGTCAGCTGAGCAGAGTCTCTATGCAGCTAATGCTAATATTGGCGCCGCACGGGCAGCATTCTTTCCATCGATTAGCTTGACTGGTGATTACGGTTACTCGAGCACTGAGTTTGATACTTTGTTTGATAGCGAATCCAAAACTTGGAGCTTTATCCCGTCAATCCGCATCCCTATTTTTAATAATGGACTGCAAGCAAACTTAGATATCGCCGAAGCTCAGCAGCAGCGCTTAATCGCTGAATACGAAAAAGCTGTGCAGCAGGCATTCTCAGAGGTATATCAGTTGATGGCTAATCGCTCGACCTATGGCGGCGAATTAGAGGCAAATCGCTCACTTGTTAAAGCACAAAGCAAACGCTTAACGTTAGCAGAAGCAAAATATAAAGCCGGTTTAGCAAGTTACCTTGAAGTGCTCAACGCACAACAAGATCAATTCACAGCCGAACAGGCGTTACTTGAAACCGAGCGTGCACAACTCGCGAATATCATTTCGCTGTATAAAGCACTGGGTGGTGGTGACAAAGTCGTGTCATACGAACCGAGAAAAGATGCTGATAGTACAGATACCGAAACTCCAAGTTTAGGAGACAATGGATAAACACCCGCAAGTTTATCCGTCTCCGTTCCCCCGGCCCTGCTTTGCAGGGCCTTTTTTAATGCTCAGAGAAAGTTAACGTTTAGGGTAAATGACGCGCGCCTTTTGCGCGCTCAAGCGAAGCGAGTTTGACCCGCTTGTTAGCTGCTTTGCCATAGCTCGTTAACTGTGTATTTTTCAAAGCTACTACCTTTGAAAACCAATAAATATCCATGGCTTAGTATATAGATCTTGTCAAAGTTATACTTGCTAGTATGCTCGTTGAGCCTTTTTGCTAAGTATTTAGCTCCAATATCTACATCTAGGGCAGCAGTTGGCCAATTGTCATATATTAATAAGCTGTTTTCATCAAAAGACGCGTAGCCAGCCTTTAAACCATTAATTTCTTTTTTCTCTATAAAGTACACCATTGCTTCTGACCAGTTAACTTCAACTGAATCACCGACCCACCCGCCAGATGGAACAGTATTATTTATTTCATGTTTTAATTGTTTAGTTGTCTTTTTTGCTTCTTTAGGGTGATGTTTGCTAATAAAGTGCACTTCGTTTTTACCCATTTTGCCACGCAGAAAATCTTGTTTTGCTAGATTTTCTGGTACTGCTTCGGTTTGCTCAATGCCTATGGACTGGCCACAAGCTTTAAATACAAAGTCAGGTCTTTCTCGGTTTACTATTTCAATAGGGTATTTCAGTAATTTGTGTTGCGCTAAAGTAGCAAGCATTTTAAACAGGCAATATTTTTCTGTGTGGTTAGTTGTACGCCCCTTATGCCTCGGAGGTACAGTAATGTCTTCTGATGATAAGATAGACAGCAATTCTGATTTGGAATTTGCTTTTATCATTTTTCTTTAGCTAACGCCGCGCTCTGCGGCAAATTTGGAGCGCAGCGGAAAATTTGTCCAACAGCAGCACCTTGTTATGTTTGCCATTCTTTCTCAAGAAGATCTTCTCCGTTTATTACCCAATACTTATATGCTTGAGGGAATTCTGATAAAAGAGGTACTTAATAACCGATATCATACAGCCCTATTCCAGTATTCTTAACTTATTCATTTAATATTTATATCGAGACTACTTTAAGCTCTAAGCAGAGTCAAAGTCTCGTAGAAGTAATACACGTTTTTTTCATCCGGCGGTACCACAGGCACTTCCTTCGGTCGTTTAACCACGGGAACCAGTGTTTTTCTTAGAAAATAAAGTTCACAGCAAGCCTATACGAGATCCCCACTTTCGCGGGGATGACCAATTCAATTCATGGAAATGAATTGAATTGGTCACTTATCACCCAACATAATACCGATCCATTGTGTTTCTTTATTACTGTCGAGGATGATTTTAACGATGATGGTCAGTGGTACTGACAATAACATTCCGACAGGACCTAAGACCCAGCCCCAGAACAATAAGGATAGGAAGACGACCAGCGTCGATAAGCCGAGTCCTTTACCCATAAATTTAGGTTCAACAATATTACCAACGACAAAATTGACGGTTAAGTAACCCGCTGCAACTAATAGCGGCGTGGTAATCGAATCTTGGGTTAACCAAGCCATAATCACCGCTGGCACGGCGGCGATAATCGAACCAATATTCGGCACGAAGTTAAACATAAAGGCGACTAGGCCCCATAAGAACGGATACTCGACATCTAAAATCACCAGCCAAATACTGATTAATGCGCCTGTCAGCAAACTGACGATCGACTTAATGGTGGCGTAACGCTTAATTTTTTCGATGACTTCGCTTAAACCTAGGTGTGCCTTACTTTCTGCGTTAGGAAACGCTCGCTGCATTTTTTCACCAAAGACGCTCGCTTCCATCAGTAAGAAAATCGAGGTTAAAACGATTAAGAATAAATTACTCAGCATGCCACCCAAACCGTTCAATACCGATGCCGAAAGACTCATCACGGTACTGGGTGAAAAACGTTCTGCAAGTGATGCCTCGGGAATATTGAAACCAAGACCTTCTAACCATGCCATGGCTCCAGCGAGCTTAGCTCTGAGCATCACTTCGTACTCCGGAAGCTTTGCTGAAAACTGCTCAACTGAGTTACCAACTAAACGTCCGATTAAGAAAAACAAACCTGACATTAAAACCACCACCAAAATCATGGCAAGCCAATCAGGTATGGTTTTGTCGGTTTTTGGTACTTTAAGATTGGCTAAAAAGAAATACAGAGGGCCTAAGATGATTGATACAAACAGCGACAAAATCACTGGCACCACAAAGCTGCTGGCGGCTTTCAGCCCCGCTATAACTATAAAAGTAGCAGCGATGGCTAATAAAACATTCGTCACACGACTCATATCTGAAGACATAGGATTCCCTGTTATAATCGGTATTTGGTAGCAAGTATCATTTCTTGTCAAAATAGTTTATAACAAGGAAGCAAAATCACAAGTCTACAAGCTAAAACTACATTTATGTCTTTGATCGATATCGGAGTAAACCTCACCAATAATCGCTTTAATGACGACGTTGAACAAGTCATCGCACGTGCCCGTGACCATAATGTTATTGCTCAAATCGTAACTGGTACTTCACCAGCTGAAAGCCAGCAAGCCTATCAGTTGGCGCAACAATATCCTGACTTATTTTCTACAGCAGGCTGCCATCCGCATGATGCCAAGGACTTTAAAAGCGATGACTTGTCGGTTTTAAATGCATTACTTCAAGACGATAAGGTTGTTGCGGTTGGTGAGTGTGGCCTCGACTTCAATCGTAACTTTTCGCCACAAGACACCCAGCTAGCCGTGTTTGAGCAGCAGCTACAACTCGCTTGCGATACACAAAAGCCTCTATTTCTGCATGAACGTGATGCTGGCGAGGCGATGATTAGTCTCCTCAAGCAGTACCAATCGGAGCTTCCTAATGCAGTCATTCATTGCTTTACTGGAAGCCAAGAAAGTCTTGAAGAGTATATCAACATGGGACTTTATATTGGTATTACCGGCTGGATCTGCGATGAACGCCGCGGGCAAGACCTCGCTAACATGGTCCATCTTATTCCTGACGATAAGTTGATGATAGAAACTGACTCACCATTTTTAACGCCTAGAGATTTAAGCAAAGAGCAGAAGGCGCAACTCAAAAGTAACCGTAACGAACCGTTTTTATTGCCACATGTGGCACAAAAAGTAGCTGACTGCCGCCAACAGTCGTTATCAGAGTTGTCGAAGAACTGCCTTAATAATACGGTAACCTTCTTTAACCTGCCCATAAAACAACAATAGCCAAGGAACTGACAGATGGCGCAAAATCAATTTTCATTATTTAAGAAAAAATTCTTTTCATCTTTTTTTATCACCCAAGCTCTTGGCGCGCTTAACGATAATATTTTCAAAAGTGCCTTATTGATCTTTATAGCTTTTAGAGCAGGAGATGAGTTAGGCCTCAGCTCAGATTTGCTTAATAATATTGCCGCGGGCTTATTTATTATTCCGTTCTTCTTATTTTCCGCTACCGCAGGGCAAATTGCTGAAAAGTACGAAAAGTCCGCTTTGATCCGTAAAATAAAAGTCTTAGAAATCGGTATTATGGCACTGGCGGTGCTCGGCTTCTTTTCAAATAACGTGTGGTTTCTACTCGGCATTCTTTTCTTAATGGGCTTCCAATCAAGTCTATTTGGCCCTATCAAATACAGTATTCTCCCCCAGCACCTCTCAGACAAAGAGTTGCTCGGTGGCAATGGTTTGGTTGAGATGGGTACCTTTTTATCCATCATCATTGGTACGGTAATTGGCGGGGTGTTAATCGGCTTTGATGATCTAGGCGTTAAGATTCTTTGTGTTTTGCTGATTGTGGTATCGCTCAGTGGCTATCTCGCCAGCCGTCGCATACCAGAAACCCCATCTGCTCAGCCCTACCTCAAAATTAATTGGAACCCTGTTACTGAAACCTGGCGAACCTTTCAGTATGCACGAGCCAACCGCGTTGTATTTTTGTCCATTCTAGGTATTTCATGGTTTTGGTTTTATGGCGCTGTATTTCTGACTCAGATTCCTAACTTCACCAAGGTTAGTCTTAATGGTAATGAAAATGTCGCCACCATGATCCTTGCGACCTTTTCTGTTGGTATTGGAGTTGGTTCAGCTTTATGCGAATTCTTGTCTGGTCGTAAGGTTGAGCTTGGCTTAGTTCCTTTCGGAGCCATCGGCATGACGTGGTTCGCCTTAGATATTTACTTTGCCAATCCAACGAGTAGTTATATCGGCGAATTAGGCCCTTCAGCATTTCTTAGCCAAGATGGTGCAGTTAGAACCCTTCTAAATTGCGCCTTTGTCGGTATCTTTGGTGGGTTTTACATTGTGCCACTCTATGCATTAGTTCAAGAGCGCTGTGATAAATCACACCTGTCTCGCGTCATCGCTGGCAACAATATCCTCAACGCATTTTTTATGGTGATCGCCGCTGCGCTAGCCGCTGTGTGTCTTGGTAACGGCATGACCATTCCACAGTTCTTTATGCTGACAGCTATCCTAAACGCTGTAGTTGCTATTTATATCTTTAGTCTAATTCCTGAGTTCTTAATGCGATTCTTGATTTGGATATTAATCAATACGATCTATCGCGTTAAGAAGACTGGGCTTGAGAATGTGCCCGAAGACGGTGCTTGTGTCGTCGTCTGTAACCATGTGAGTTACGTTGATGCCTTAATTATTGGCGGCACTGTTAGGCGTCCTATTCGCTTTGTGATGTACCACAAGATATTTAAAGTTCCGGTGCTCAGCTTTATTTTTCGGACAGCAAAAGCTATCCCTATTGCTGGACACAAAGAAGATCCCGAGCTTCTCAATGAAGCAATGTATACTATCGCTGAGGCACTAGACCAGGGAGAAGTTGTTTGTATCTTCCCTGAAGGAAAGCTTACATCTGATGGTGAGATGAATGAATTTAAGTCGGGGATAGAGCGTATCCTCGAAAAGTCACCTGTTCCAGTCGTTCCAATGGCGCTACAGGGCTTGTGGCACAGCTTATTTAGCCGAAAAAAAGTGAACAAATTTATCGACAGGATTAAGCGTTTACGTACAAAAGTAACATTAGTGATCGATAAACCGATAGCAGCTGATGAAGCGAACAAAGAACACTTGTATACTATCGTTAAAAAGTTAAGAGACGATAAACCTTAACCCGATCTTCTTAAGTAAGAGTTTTAGGCAGAGAACTTATGAAATTTGCAAAATATTTTTTTATCGTAGTTGGTGTGATTTTATTAACCCTTGTCGCTATTGGTATTTTCAAAACGGACTACCAGAGCAAAGCCAGCGTTGAGATTGAAGCACCGCAACACCAAGCGTTTGCAGTCTATAATAATCCTTTACTGTATAAGCGTTGGATGACTAACTACCAAGGTTTTGAGCAACTCGAAGGGCAGTTGAATGACATTGGCAATAAGCATCGCCTAAAGTTCACAACAGGTTCTGGTGAAATTACGACATTAGATCAAACTTTAGCTGAGTTCACTCCAAACGAGCTAATTAGTTATAACTACCAGAACCAATGGCTTGAAGGAACCAGTACAGCTACTTTTACTGACACTGGAAATGGTACAACGAGAATTGATTTGCGCTTAGACTACACAGGCCGTGGCATTGTCCAAAACTCTTTGCTATTCCTATTAAGCTCAACCATCGACCAAGGCCATCAGTACAATCTTGAGCAACTGAAAAGCTTAATTGAAGAGTCAAAACCTGAAGAGCTTGAGTACTCTGCTGAATAACATTAAACCTGCAAGGTAAAGGTGACAGGTCCATCATTAACTAGGTGGACCTTCATATCCGCGCCAAACTCCCCTGTCTCAACGGTTGAGTAGATTTCTTTAGCCCGCCCAGCTAAGTATTCAAACAACTCATGGCCTTGTGCGGGTGGCGCTGCACTTGAAAAACTCGGCCTCATACCGCTTTTCGTATCCGCTGCCAAAGTAAACTGTGGCACCAGCAAAAGGCCACCACCGATCGATTCTAAAGATAGGTTCATTTTGTCATCATCGTCAGCAAAGATTCGATAACCTAAGATCCTCTTAAGCAACTTATCAGCTTTAGCCTGATCATCCCCTTTTTCGACACCAATCAGTGCCATAATGCCCTGCTCAATCTCACCGACGGTCTTATCGTTGACGACAACTTTTGATTGTGTCACTCGTTGGATTAAAGCAATCATACTCATTAACCCTGTTTAGTTATCGCTGTCTGAATCTTCCGAGTTTGAATCATCATTGATGACTTCATCGTCACTGACATCTTTAATAATGACTTCACCATCCGTAGGACGCTCACCAATGCCTTTTTCTTCAACCACTTTTGCGTAAGCCTCTTGGACACACTCCCTCATCCGCTCCTGATCACCCTCGTAATCACCTAAACACACACGGTACTCATACTGCAACGCCTCTTTGACCGTCGTATCTTTAAATACAGATTGATCTGGCTGGCCACCTAAAAGTTTACTAATCGTTTTTAATGCTCCGTTACCGCCGTTAGAGCTGCAGCTCGCAAGAAACAACACCCCAGCGGCCAAAGAAAAACACGAGAATGCCTTACGCATAGACAAACCTACCCTTATCATTTGTTCTGTTTAAAATTCTTGCTCCAATATAACATAGCGACAGAAATAGCATAGCAACAAAAACTCAACTCATAAAAAAACCGCTGACTAAGCAGCGGTTTTATTTAGCAATAGAAGCTACGCGTTTTTCGGCGGACGCGAAGCGCGTTTACGCTCACTTTCAGTTAAGTGCTTTTTGCGCAAGCGAATGCTTTCAGGCGTTACTTCAACCAACTCATCATCGTTAATAAACTCTAGAGCTTGCTCTAGGGTTAACTTGATTGGCGGCGTTAACACCTGTGCGTCATCCGTACCCGCAGCACGCACGTTGGTTAACTGCTTACCTTTAAGGCAGTTGACTGTTAAGTCATTTGAGCGGCTGTGAATACCCACGATTTGGCCTTCGTACACTTCATCACCATGCTTAGTGAATAAGCGGCCACGCTCTTGAAGATTGAACAAAGCATTGGTTAACGCTTTACCTTGTGAGTTTGAAATCAACACACCGCTGGTGCGCTGGCCAATCTCACCACCTTTAAACGGCCCATAGTGCTCAAATGTATGATACATCAAACCACTACCTGAGGTTAGCGTTAGGAATTCGGTCTGGAAACCAATCAAGCCACGACTTGGCATCATAAAGTCTAGGCGAATACGGCCTTTACCATCTGGCGACATATTAGTCATTTCAGCTTTACGCTCGCCCATACGCTCCATCACACTGCCTTGATGCTCTTCCTGAACATCAATGGTGACGCTCTCATACGGTTCTTCTAGTTGACCATCCACCTCATGAATAATCACCTCAGGACGCGATACAGCTAGCTCGTAACCTTCACGGCGCATGTTTTCAATCAGAATGCCTAAGTGAAGCTCACCACGACCCGATACACGGAATTTATCCGGGTCATCAGTCTCTTCAACACGTAGTGCTACGTTATGTACCAGCTCTTGCTGTAAACGTTCAAGGATGTTGCGCGAAGTAACAAACTTACCTTCTTTACCCGCAAATGGTGAGGTATTGACCTGGAAAGTCATGGTTACTGTAGGCTCGTCTACCGATAGCGCAGGTAGCGCTTCCACAACATTAGGATCACAGATAGTGTCTGAAATTTTCAAATCACCTAAACCTGAGATCGCAATGATGTCGCCGGCATCGGCTTCTTTAACTTCATGACGATCAAGCCCCATATAGCCCAGAACCTGGCCCACTTTGCCGTTACGCTTAGTGCCATCGGCAGAAACAACGGTAACTTGTTGATTAACTTTTACTTGTCCACGCTTGATTCGTCCGACACCAATAACGCCAACATACGAATTGTAGTCGAGTTGCGAAATCTGCATCTGGAAGCCGCCTTCCGAGTTTGCTGGTGGCGGCGAGACACTTTCAACAATGGTCTCGAACAAAGGCATCATGTCAGAGCCTTGCTCATCAGCATCACGACTTGCCCAACCGTTTAGTGCAGAAGCATAGACCACATCAAAGTCTAACTGCTCGTCAGTAGCGCCCAAGTTATCAAATAAGTCAAAGACTTGGTCCATGACCCAATCTGGGCGAGCGCCTGGCTTATCAATTTTATTGATAACCAAGATTGGCTTTAAGCCCTGAGCAAATGCTTTTTGAGTTACGAAACGCGTTTGAGGCATTGGACCTTCTTGTGCGTCTACCAGCAACAATACCGAATCCACCATCGACATCACACGCTCTACCTCACCACCGAAATCTGCGTGTCCCGGTGTGTCTACGATGTTGATGCGGTAGTCATTCCACTCAATCGCCGTATTTTTCGCAAGAATCGTAATTCCACGCTCTTTTTCTAAGTCGTTAGAATCCATAACACGATCCTGCTCGCCAGCTCGGTCACCAAGCGTGCCCGATTGCTCTAAAAGCTTATCAACCAAGGTCGTTTTACCATGGTCAACGTGAGCAATAATGGCGATATTTCGTAACTTCTCAATCATAAATAACTCTGCAAATCTGTATGCGCAAAAAAATTGGCGCCATTCTATACTAGATAGCCTAATTCGCACAGAAAATAATCAATATATTTTAAATTATATTGATAAAACTTTTTTGCTCATCAAGCCCTCTTACTATATAATCGCTGTCCATTTTTTGAGCACCGCGCTCCTTCTAAGTTATTGATTTTCAGTTATGACACAAGATATTTCTTCACAAGACGCTAATAATTCACCGAAACAGCGTAAAGCCGTAGCCTTGATCTCAGGTGGCTTAGACTCCCTTTTAGCGGCGAAAGTCGTCCAGGAGCAAGGAATTCATGTTGAAGGAATCAACTTCTACACAGGCTTCTGTGTAGAAGGACATACCCACGCTATTCGAAAAAAAGACAAAGATAAACAGAAGCGGAATAACTCCCTGTGGGTTGCTGAACAGCTCGGCATCAAGTTACATATCATCGATATCTCTGAAGAGTACAAAGATATCGTGCTCAATCCTAAGCATGGTTATGGTGCAAATTTGAACCCATGCTTGGACTGCAAAATTTTTATGGTCAACCAAGCGCAGGCTTGGGCATGGGCAGAAGAGAATGGTTTTGACTTTATTATTACCGGTGAAGTTATTGGCCAACGTCCTAAATCACAACGTAAAGAAACCATGCCGATTATTGCACGGGAGTCCGGTGCTGATGATCGCTTACTACGTCCTTTGTGTGCAAAAAACCTGATGCCGACACTTCCTGAGCGTGAAGGTTGGGTAAATCGTGAGGAGCTTTACGATTTCTCAGGCCGTAGCCGTAAGCCACAGTTTGAACTTGCCAAAAAGTTTGGATTTGAAGACTTTGCGCAGCCTGCTGGTGGCTGCTGTTTCTTAACAGACGCGAACTATTCTAAAAAACTTGCTGACCTATGGGATGCCCGTGGTGAACGACGCTATGAACTTGACGATATTATGTTACTCAAAGTCGGTCGTCACATTCGCCCTAAGAAAAACTTTAAACTTATTGTTAGCCGCGAAGAAGGCGAAAACAACTTCCTGCGTGGCTACAAGAAACAGTTCACCAGCATCCATACAGTAAGTCATGGCGGTCCTTTAACATTACTTGATGGTGAGTTTGATAAAGATGATATTCGTCTAGCTGCCCAAATTGCTGCCCGCTATTCAGGTGGAAAAAATGCTGAACAAGTGACTGTTCAAGTAGAAAACTATAATGGAACCTCTTATGTAATGGACGTTCCTCCTATGCCTGCAGATGAAGTTAAGCAGGAGTGGCATGTATGAGCAAAAACACTTTAGATTGCCGCAATTTATTATGCCCAATGCCCGTGATCCGTACTCAGAATGCTCTTAAAGATATTGCTGATGGTGATACCTTAGAAGTCATTTGCACTGACCCTGGCACTCTAAGTGATATTCCTACTTGGTGCCGAATCAATCAGCACCAAGTAATCTCTTCAGAAGAAATTGATAATGAAATTGTATTTGTTATCAAAAAATAAGCAGTAAAGAAGCATCTATCCTGCGTATTTAAACCAGCAGTTAAAGGCTACGGTTATCCTTTCTTTGCTACCTAAGTAAGGTTTAACCTCGTGTAACAACCAAGACGGGAAAAGCACCAGCTGCCCATCTTTAAGTCTCATCATCTTGTTTTCGCGACTAAACTGTCCCCCTAAGTTTGTACACGACCTGTCAATAAAGCTCGTTGTGCCGATGTGCGGGGAAATAAAGTGCAATGCTCCACTATCAGGCTCATCTTCAACCCCTTCTCCAGCATCTACACAATAAACTCCAGACCATGATGCCATTGGGTGGTTATGTATCCCAAAATAGCCGCCTTTACGAGTTATGTGAAACCACGTCTCACTTGCGATATGCAAGTTTCTTAAGGTATTCATATCGTACTGATTAATCGTACCTATAAACTGATAGAGTTGACCCCAGCAGTATTGTTGAAGTTGTTGCACACTCGGATCTGGCCAGTCAAACAAATCAAATGAACTCTCAAAGACTTGTTTATTTTTTTTCACCGAACCATGCTGATCTGTCTGGCTTTTGATTTCATGTTGTTTAAAAAGTTGAGTTAAATTGCTCTTAAGTTCTTCATGTGCAGTATTATATGAAACCCCCATAGGCACAGAGAACATTGGAACAATATCGTTTTTTACTACCCCCACGATTATCCCCCTCTACTAATTTTTAGTGTTACTTTTTACTGATATCTATAATTTAAAGAATTCTTATTAATCATTTTTTTTTGAGATTCTAAACATTACACCAAAACTCATCCTGTAGTCAAAAGCACGGAGATCTTAATCTAAGAATCTATCACACACTTTATTACTTCTTATCCTCTTTGTTGTATAGTTACTGTTTGAACATAAACTACAGATAACTATGCAGCACTGGACCGATTACTGGAAAAATACGAACGCACTAAATAGCTTTGCAGAAGGCGAGCAAGGCAGCGGTTATAGTAATGAAATAGCTGATTTTTGGAATTCGCAATTCAAATCATTATCAAAAGGAAGTACTTTAGTAGATCTAGGTACTGGTAATGGCGCTGTCGCCG
Source organism: Kangiella taiwanensis (assembly GCF_020005165.1). Lineage (GTDB taxonomy): Bacteria > Pseudomonadota > Gammaproteobacteria > Enterobacterales > Kangiellaceae > Kangiella > Kangiella taiwanensis. The sequence continues at coordinate 644,108 of NZ_JAHCLT010000001.1, read as the reverse complement.
TATTAGCCCAACTTTACTCTGAGGCAAATCAATCTAACTTCCAGGTTTATGGAATTGATGCTGCTGACATTACCCCAAAAAAAATTAATCATAAAGATGCCAAAGTAAAAAAAGCACTAAGCAAAATCAATTTCATACCCAATACTCTGATTGAGCAATCTAACTTTGAATCAAACAGTGTTGATTTTTATTTTTCACAGTTTGCTTTTGAGTATTCTAATATAGAAAAGTCTGTGCAGCATTGTGCCCAATGTTTGAAATCAGGGGGAAAGATAACGCTTTTATCGCATCACCCCGATTCAGAAATCTCAAAAGATAGTCAGGTTGGTGCGAGTGTCATTCACTACATACTTCACGAGTCACCTGTATTTCTACAAACTAGTCTCTTGCTTGATATCGCTTTACAGCAAACCCAGGCTGGGCAGATGCATAATTGGCATAACAATCCTTATCGCCAACAAATATCTACCACAATAAAGTGGATATTCGACTGTCTAATCGACAAGTTTAATGCTAATCAATATGAAAGTTACTGGTGTAAGCTTTTGATCTCCAAAATAACGAATGTTATTACTGCACTGGGTAACTCACATCCTTCACAATTAATGAAGCAACTTGAATTCACCTTTGTACAGCTCGACTCGCATAGAAAAAGGTTAGAAGATCAAAACGAAGCCTGTCTTACTTCAGATAAAATACAATCTTTTAAGGAGTACTCTAACAAGCACAACCTTGATTTCGATATACAGGAGCTTAGTGTGGAAGGGAAGTTGTTGGCCTTTAGAATACATATGACCAAGTAATTATTTTCCATGGCATAAAAAAAAGGCGAGGTTTCCCTCGCCTTTTTTATTTAACTCAATCTTAGAAAGTTTGAGTATAACGGATGTAAGAAATACGTCCGTACGCGTGATAAAGGTTAAAGTTGTAGTTACGATTATCAAACGTTTCTAGTGTAGGTTCTTTCTCAAATACGTTTTGAGCACCTACAGCGATTGTGCCATCCCATGGAGTGTTATAAGACACTTGTAGATCATGAGTTGTCCAAACGCCGATGTTACCGAAACGAGCAACGCCGTCATCTTGGTTGCCGTTATCAACAGTGTCAGTATACTGACCACCAATTGCGCTAACGTTCCAAGCGATGTTGAAGTCGCTGATTGAGTAAACGTTATTTAGGTTTGCTCTCCACTGAGGTACACCGAAGTCACGGATGATGTTACGGTCGATTGTCGCATCAACTTTATCGTCTTCTTTGTACTCGTGAGTCCAGCTAACTAATAGGTTTGAAGTTAAACGGCCTGCTTCTTCGAAGTCGAAGTTAAAGCGAGTGTTAAGATCAACACCAGAAGTCATTAGTGTACCAACGTTACCAAAACCTTGTGTTACGTTAAGGATTGGGTTGTATGTTGTACCACCGATAGTAGTTGTACCACGAGTAACGCCTAGACCTGTTGGAATAGTATCGCCACGCAAGTCACGATTCACTAGGTTTTGAGCACCGAAGAACGTGATTTGGTTGTCGATTTCAATATTCCAGTAATCTACTGTCATGTTGAACCAATCAGTTGGCTGATAAGCCCAACCAAGAGCGTACTGAGTAGACTGCTCTGACTCTAGGTTTGGATTAGCAGTACGAGTACCGTTAATCTGGATGCTGCCCGCAGGAGCACAGTCAACATTACCTGTGAATACGAAACATGTATCAGGATCTACAACAGCGTCAGCAGAGAAAGAATCTGCTTGAGTTAAGATGTCCAGTGTCGGAGCACGGAAACCTTTGCCGTATGAACCACGAAGTAACATACCATCAGCTAAGTCCCACTTGAACGACACTTTTGGCGAGAAGTCGTTACCATAATCTGAATAATCATCGAAACGGCCTGCTAGGTTGATTTCGAAAGTTTCAGTAAATGGAAGAATTGTCTCGAAGTAAGCAGCGTTTACGTCACGGCCACCACCAGCAGAGTTACCAGCAGAACCACCAACTAAACCAGCTTCTGACTGAGAGTCATACTGGTCACTGTAACGCTCTTCACGACGCTCTAAACCAACGAACATCTGAGAAACACCACCGTCCATTTCGAACATATCGAAAGCTGCAGATGCATATACTTCGTCAAAGTCGAAATCACCGATACGTGATGTAGTTACTACAGAACCCGAAAGGATGTCGTCAGGGTTTGAAGATGGGTTTTGGATGTCATAACCAAAACGGTACTGATCAGGGTCAAAAGTACTAGTGTTGTCACCATATACTTCATAACCTGGGTTGAAGTCGTTTACGAAGCCCCAAGCTGTTTGTGCTGCTAGGTAACCGTTACCGTATTCAACAGTGTGGTTACGAACACGACGAGCACCGAAATCTACTTCAACGTTACCAACGTAACCAGTAGCGCCAACTAGGAAATCAACGTTCTCATTTTCAACATTGTTATCACGGTTACCAGCTGCTGCGAAACGGTGGAAGAACCACATCGGGTCGTTAGAACCGATTGCTGGATCGTAAGCTACCGCGTTAGGGTTGTTTGGATCATACATCCAAGCATCTGGGTTTGTTGGGTTGTTGTAGCTGTCAGCTGGAGTAGTTAAACCATTGTAGAAATAGTTTGAATCCGGTGCTGGAGCATAACGACCGAAAGATTCTGTTTGAGCGATGCTCGCGTTAGAATACAATTCCCAGTCATCGTTGATGCGGTGTCTAGCTTTCAAGAACAATGACTCGTTCGCTGTAGAAGCTTCGTTAGCGTTTGTCGCGTTGAAGTTGTACGAACAAGCAGGACCGTTTACGAAGAAGTTTTCTTCGTTACAGCCACCAGGGATGCCTGTGAATGCGTTACTGAAGTCAGTACGTGACCAGTTGTTACCATAAATAGAAACACCTGGTTGTACCCAGTAGTAATCACGCTCAAAAATGATGTCACGGCTGTTCCAAGATACACCACCAATGATGCTAGTAGTGTCGTTAGAAGAACCAAATACAGCACTACCTGCTTCACGGTCACCGCCGTCTGCTGGCAAGCTGATTTCAGATTTGCTCACGCTGATTTCTGCGCCGTTATAGTCTTTACGAGTAATAACGTTCACAACACCACCGATCGCGTCAGAACCGTATACAGCTGATGCGCCGTCACTCAAGATTTCAACACGCTCAATCGCCGCTAGAGGGATAGAGTTCAAATCTTGGCTTGAACCAGTTGAAGGAGACATTGTCAAACGACGACCATCAACCAATACTAATGAACGAGATGCACCGATACCACGTAGGTTTACAGTAGATACACCCTGAGCTGAACTACCTGACTGCGGACGGAATGAACCGAACGAGTTGAATGTAGTGTTACGAATCAAGTCAGCTGCTGAGATTTCACCAGAAAGCTCGATTTGCTCACGATCGATTACTGTTACAGGGTTTGCACCTTCAACATCTGTTCTTTTTAGACGCGAACCTGTTACAACGATTCGTTCTGCATCTTCAGCGCCTTCATCTTCGTCTGCAGCGAAAGATGCTGGAGCGCTAACAGCCAAAGAAGCAGCAAAACCGCTATATAAAGCGACTTTTACAGCCTTAGCTATCATTGTCTTGTTAGTCATAAATTCCTACCTATAGATAAGTTGGTAAATTTTCTTTGTTGTCCCAAAACTATTTTTCGCCTCCCACAAAAAGAGGGCCATGGCAAAATACAGCCTTGGAGTATGCTATAGGTATCACATTAAAATAACTTGGTCAACAAAATTTACATATTAATATTTTAATGCTTGGCCTCATAAAGAGAGTATAACCTTATGTTTTTAAAGGCTTATTTTTTGATAGCCACTAGCACTTTCTAGCGCACAGCTGTACATTTATTAATCATAGTTTAGGGGCTTTATTCAGTGCGAGTTCATTCCGTTAATTTCAGAGCTTTGAATTGCACCAATATGGTGCGCCAAGTTAATTCTCAAGCTATATTTGGCATAGTTTTAACTGATTTGGTTGGTATAATGCACCCTATTCAAATTCATTTGATTCGGAGTAATTCCTAATGTCTGTCGACAATGTTTTAAAAATGATCGAAGAGTACGATGTTAAATTCGTAGATTTACGCTTCACAGATACAAAAGGTAAAGAGCAACATGTCACGATTCCTGCTCGCGTTGTTGACGAGGATCTATTAAGCGATGGCAAAATGTTTGATGGCTCATCCATTGCTGGCTGGAAAGGTATTAACGAATCTGACATGGTCCTAATGCCAAATACAGATACAGCGTTAATCGATCCATTTTATGAAGATGCGACCTTATTATTGCGCTGTGACATTCTAGAACCTGCAACCATGACGGGTTACGATCGTGATCCTCGCTCTGTTGCTCGCCGCGCAGAAGAATACTTGAAGTCTACAGGCATCGCCGACTCGGCTTTCTTCGGTCCAGAACCAGAATTCTTCATCTTTGAAGACGTTAAGTTTAAAACAGACATGAGCGGTTCATTCTACAAAATCGATGATCCTGAAGCGGCTTGGAACTCAGATAAAGACTATGAAGGCGGTAACACAGGCCACCGTCCTCGTGTAAAAGGTGGTTATTTCCCAGTTCCTCCTGTCGACTCATCACAAGACCTACGCTCTCAAATGTGTCTCGTTTTAGAGAGTATGGGGCAAGTTATTGAAGCGCATCACCATGAAGTAGGTACTGCTGGTCAAAACGAGATCGCCACTCAGTTTAACTCTTTAGTTAACAAGGCTGATGAAATCCAAATCATGAAATACGTGATTCATAATGTCGCTCATGCTTATGGTAAAACGGCCACCTTCATGCCGAAGCCACTGGCTGGCGATAATGGTTCAGGTATGCACGTTCATATGTCTCTAGCCAAAGATGGTAATAACATTTTTGCTGGTGACAAATATGCAGGCCTATCTGAAGAAGCCTTGTATTACATTGGTGGCGTCATCAAGCATGCTAAAGCGTTGAACGCGTTAACCAATCCATCGACTAACTCTTACAAACGCTTAGTTCCAGGCTTCGAAGCACCAGTCATGTTGGCTTACTCTGCTAAAAACCGCTCTGCTTCTATTCGTGTACCTCACGTTGGCAGTGCTAAAGCGCGCCGTATCGAGGTTCGCTTCCCGGATCCAATGGCTAACCCTTACTTGGCATTCGCAGGCTTAATGATGGCTGGCTTAGACGGCATCCAGAACAAAATCCACCCTGGTGATGCTATGGATAAAGATTTATATGATCTTCCAGCTGAAGAAGCGATGTCTATTCCGCAAGTTGCTGGCTCATTAGAAGAAGCTCTTAGCGCACTAGACAACGACCGCGAATTTTTAACCCGCGGCGGTGTTTTCTCTGATGATATGCTAGATGCTTACATTGAGCTTAAACGTGGTGATGTTGAGCGCTTAAAGCTAACTCCATCACCAGTAGAATTTGACTTGTATTACAGCCTATAAGCTCAGTCCATAATACTTAGTCTAATTTGCAAAGCCCGGCACAGCCCGGGCTTTTTATTTTTGACATGGAATACACAGTTTCAGATACTATAGAGTGTGTGCAAGCGAAAGGACCCATTATGAAATCGTTATTAAAGCTGTTTTCGGTCGTGTTGTTGGTGTCTACTGGTAGTGCTGTAGTTGCCAAAGAAACCGTCATGTACAAGAAAGTTGATAAAAACGGCAAGATTATATTCACAGATAAGCCGATTCCTGGGTCGACACCTATAACGGTAAAAACCGACACTAACGTCGTTAGCACGCCAAAACCGCAAGCCACACGACGACTTCCAACTATCAGTCCCGAAAAAAATAATAACCAAGAACCCTTCAAGTATGAAGTTCTTGCGATTGACGAACCGTCACACGACCAAGCGGTAAGAGCGAACTCCGGGGACATTAATGTGATCGTTGGAATGACTCCCAACATCCAACCTAACCACAGCCTACAGCTTGTGATGGATGGTTCTCCCGTTGGCCAGCCTCAAACTAGCCCCTATTTCTCATTGAATAATGTCGACCGCGGTACACACCAACTAGCGGTGACCGTCATTGATGAGGATACTAAAAAACAAATTCAAACCAGTGAAACCATTACTTTTCACTTATTAAGGGCTTCTATCTTAAATAGGTAAGTCACAGCTACTAAAAATAAACGCACCACTTTGGTGCGTTTTTTGATGCATTGTTATACTATAAGCCACAACAGTAACCCCCTCTCATCGTTAAATGCCATTTGAACGCTTACTTGACAGCCTTTCTACAGCTATCATCGCCTTTGATGCTCATGGCCGTTTTAGCTATCTCAACCAAGCCGCTGAAAAAGCCTTTTCAACCAGTAGCAAAGTGCTTGTCGGAAAGCGCTACAGCTACTTCATCGCCAGTGATAGCCTTCCTCTAACGGCAATTCTCGAAGGATTACGGCAAAATGGGCAGTTCGTTCTAGACAATATCCATTTAGAACTGATGAATGAAAAACAGCTTACTGTTGACCTGACGGGACACTGGTACCAGGCAGATGAACCTTATCTTATTGTTGAATGGCAAGATCATTCACATTCCCCTAGTCGAGCACTAGGACAAGGCCTTTCCAAGCAAAACAGAGTCAGTGAGCGTTTATTACAGAAGCTTGCGCATGAAATAAAGAATCCTCTTAGCGGCCTTCGTGGCGCCGCCCAGTTGCTAGCCCAGGAAGCAAACGCAACCACAGGCTCAGCCATAAAAGAGTTTACCGATATTATTGAGCATGAAACATCTCGATTGACTCAACTCGTTGACAGGATGCTACTATCAAGTCACAAAGCCAGTCGCATTTTGATGAACATCCATGAGGTCACCGAGCGGGTGGTCGAGCTTTGCTCAATTAAGCTTGCGCGTAACATTACCTTAATCAAAGATTACGATCCAAGCTTGCCTGATTTTTATTGCGCTCCCGACTCAGTGTATCAAGCGATCCTTAACATCACACAAAACGCTATCGAGGCTTGTGAAACGCAAAGTGACGCCGCCGTAACGTTGCGCACAAGAGCTCTTCCTCGCTATACCATAAACGGCAAACAATACCCCCTTACGGTCTGTGTCCAAGTCGAAAACAACGGTCCAGTAATTCCCACGGAACTTGCGCCCAATATTTTCTTCCCTCTAATCAGTGGGAAGAACAGTAGTGGGTTAGGGTTAGGTATAGCTCAAAGTTTGATACAACAGCAGCAAGGCTTAATCGAGTTTCAAAGCACAGAATCTAAGACCACTTTCTCTATTTACCTGCCCGTTATCAATGACGAGGTGAAGGATAACGCAGATGGATGACTCTCTTAATCATACCGTTCTGATTGTTGACGACGACAGCTCCATTCGTTGGGTACTGGCTAGAGCCCTGAGCAATGCCCAGTTCAAGGTCATATCGTGTGATAATGGTCAGCAAGCCCTCGATATGATCCGCTCTAACCATCCGCAGCTAGTGATCACGGATATACAAATGAGCGGTATGAGTGGCCTTGAGCTTTTAAATATCATCAATCAAAACTGGCCTGATTTACCAGTCATTATGATTACCGCATATGCCGATACAGACTTAGCGACCAAAACGCACGAACTGGGAGCTTTTGACTACCTACCCAAACCCTTTGATATTAATCACGTTATTAAGCTTTGTCAGCGAGCAGTAGACAATCAAAAAGACAAAAAAGACTTTCCCCTTTGGCTTCAGCATATTGAGAAAAAAGTCGACAGTGAATATCACCAGGGGAACAGCCAAGTATTAATTGACATGCAGCGCGAATTTGAAGCTTTCATGACTCAATCAGCGCTCAGACTAAGTCATGGCCATAAGCAAAAAGCAGCAAAGCTTCTAGGTTGGGGTCGCAATACTTTGACGCGTAAACTAAAATACTGGCAAGAACTAACCAAAAACACCCCTAAAGAAGAATAACATGCTGCACATTGTTCTATTCGAACCTGAAATTCCGCCTAATACAGGCAATATCATACGCCTATGCGCTAATACAGGCATGCAGCTTCATTTGATAAAACCACTGGGGTTTGAATTAGACGATAAGCGCATGAGGCGTGCAGGCCTTGATTACCATGAGTGGGCTAATGTCATTATTCACGAAAACTTTTCAGCGTTTAAAGACAAGGAGCAACCTCAAAGGCTATTTGCGTTAAGCACTAAAGGGAAGCAGCACTACCATCAAATTGAATACAAAGATGGTGATTATTTTATTTTTGGTCCTGAAACCCGAGGACTGCCTGATTCAATCCTGGAAGAATTAGCGACAACCTTATTGAGGATTCCGATGAAAGAAGGCAGTCGTAGCCTCAACCTGTCGAATACAGCGGCTATCATGGCCTTTGAGGCATTAAGACAACTCGGTTTTGAAGGTTGCCAGTAAAAAATAAAAAAGGTTGGAAGGTGTGAAAATTAACGTTCTATGATTCTGACTTAAGGTCACGGGTCAGAAGTTCACGTGCAGCAACCTTGGGGTCGGCCCCTTCGTAGATAATTTTATAGATCGCTTCGCAAATCGGCATTTCAACACCAACTCGCTCAGATAACATGTGGATCTCATGCGCGTTTCTGACGCCTTCTACGACTTGACCAATGGCCTCTTCCGCTCCTTGACGGTCACCACCCTGGCCTAAAGCCAAGCCAAACCGACGGTTACGGGACTGATCATCCGTACAAGTGAGAACCAAATCCCCCATTCCGGCCATACCATTAAAGGTTTCTGGTTTGCCGCCTAGCGCCACGCCGAGGCGCTTCATTTCAGCTAGCCCACGGGTAATTAAGGCTGTGCGAGCATTGGAACCAAATCCTAGGCCATCAGCAATCCCTGCACCAATGGCAACGACATTTTTCACCGCACCACCGATTTGTAAGCCTATAACGTCGCTACTGATATAAACCCGGAATCGCTCATTGTGTAGATCTAAAGCTAACTCACTGGCCAGTTCTTTTTGATCAGAAGCCAGACTAATGGCGGTAGGCATACCTCGCGCCATTTCTTTGGCAAAGCTTGGACCCGACAGCATCGCATGTGGCTGATCATAGCCGAGCTCCTCAATCAACACATTGCCCAGCAAATCACCGGTATCAGGATCAAGACCTTTGCTTGCCCAAATAATCGGATGAGAAGTCGTTATGTGAGGCTTTATTGCTTGTATTGCCGAACGGAAAGCATGACTGGGGACAGCAACCAATACAACATCAGAAGTCTTTACCGCTTCTGAAATGTCATTGGTCACGCTCAAATTTTCTGGAAACTCAACATCAGGAAGGTAGCGCGTATTACTGCGCTCATGTTGCATGCTTTCAACTTGAGCAGAGTTACGCGCCCACAGCATTACTCTGTGGCCATTACTGGCCAGTACTATAGCTAATGCGGTTCCGTACGAACCTGCGCCTAGAACCGCAAAAGACTTAGGCTCAACCATTAAGCGTTAGCTTCTTCCTGCTGCGCAGCCTGTTGCTGTGCTTGCTGATAGATAGAGTTGAAATTAATTGGCTGAAGCACGAAGCGCGGGAAACCGCCACGAGAAATAGTTTCTGAAACAGCTTCTCTAACGTATGGGAAAAGTTGTTCGCAACAGAACGTTCTTAACAAACGTGAACGAGTTTCATCATCCATTCCTTTTATACCAAAAACGCCGCCGTATTTAACTTCAGCAATATACGCTGTTTTCTCGCCAACTTTAGAAGAAACAGTAACTTGCAACTCTACTTCATGGCTATCATTCTCAAGCTCTTTAACACGGTTGTTCAAGTTAACACTGATCTCAGGCTTATACTGCTCAAGGAAAATTTCTGGGGAGTTTGGCGACTCAAAAGAAATGTCTTTTGCATAGATCGTTTGGATGACAAGCTGTACACCTTCTGGAGTTTCTACTTGTTGCTCGCCGTTTTGATTTACTGAATTTTCATCTGCCATAACTGTACTCTCTTAATTGTTTAATATTTTGATTTGTTGTAATTGTCGCTATTGTTCCAACATAGGTTCTAAATCGCCAGCAGCATGTAGCGCATACAAATCATCACAACCGCCTATTGGCTGGCCATTAATAATGATTTGAGGGACAGTATGTCCGCCAGCGAGCTCAATCATTTTCTGTCGCAACTCACTGTCACCATCAATGGGTATTTCATTATAATCCACATCTAATTTATCCAATAAGTGCTTTGCCCTAACGCAGAATGGACAATACCCTTTTGTGTAAATATCAATTGTCGCCATAATGAACGCTTAACCTTTTGCTAGTGGTAAGTTATCACCAGTCCAAGACTGAATGCCACCTTTTAGTTTATGTACCTGCTGGAAACCGTGTTTACGCAATAAAATTGCCGCGCTGCCAGACTGCATACCAGTGGCGCAGACCATAATAATGGGGCCCTGCTTATTTTTTTCAAGGTCCTTGGTGCTATCCTTTAATTTGGTGAAAGGGATATTGATGGCACCGTGAATATGGCCCTTATTAAAATCAGCAACTGACCTTAAATCAACCACTTGCGCACCTTCTTTGTTAATCATTTGGGTGGCAGTTAGCGGAGTCAGTGACTTTGAACCGCTTGTCATGGTTTTAATGATGCTAATTAATAATAAAAGCGCGAATGCTAACCACGCCGAACCTAAAAACGGGTGATTGCTAAAAAATTCAAATAACTGCTGCATTTGCCAGAAAACCTAGAATTTATGCTGGAATTTAAAACACAGCATTATACACAAAACCACGGTGTAGCCTAGAGTCTAGCGCACTCCTTTTCCTCGAGCTTATTTCCCTAGAGCTTCTTTACAGACTTCTTTCAACGCCTCAACACTGGATAATCGTGTGAAATTCGGTCGTATTAAAAAAGCAATCCGACGATGTGGTCCTGGTTCATTCAGATGCACTGCCGACAACTGTTTATTTTGACTAATCAACTGCTCCATCGCCATTTCAGGAATCAATGTCGTGCCCAGCCTACCCATCACCATCTGAATCAAGGTGTTGAGGCTGGTCGCGCCAAAACCATGACTGGCCGCCTCTTCTGTTAACTTACAGGCATCAAGAATATGATCTTTCAGGCAATGCCCTTCCTTAAGAAGCATTAAATTACTCTGCGTTAGCTCATCGCTGGTAATTTCCTTTAATCGACTAAACTTATCGTCCTTGACCGTGACCCAATAGAAATCCTCCTCCCAGAATTCGAGCGACAGCAGACCCTCATGAGGATACGGTAAAGCCAAAATCGCGGTATCGAGCTCGCCTTTTCGCACCATATCGACCAAGACATGTGACTGCTCCTCTACAATTCTTAACTCAGCCTGCGGGTGGGCTTCGTGCAAAATAGGAAACATCTTTGGTAATAAATACGGCGCAATAGTGGGAATGACACCCACCGATAGAGGAAAGCTCAGAGGCTCTTTGAGTCCTTCAGACAGGCTTTCTAGCGCGTTGACTTGCAATACAATATCTCTGGCGCGCGCAAGTACCTCATGCCCAATTGGTGTCACCAGTACCTTTTTATTGTCACGCTCAAAAATCTGCACCCCTAGCTGCTCCTCCAATTGGTTAAGAGCCGTACTCAAGGCCGACTGGCTGATATTACATTTCTCAGCTGCTTTCTTGAAATGTAACGTGTCTTCAGCCGCTAACGCGTAGGTGAGTTGCTTAAATGAAATCATCCGATTCCTTCTCCTTTATCGTTATTCAGTATTTTAGAACATAAATATCAATTTATTCAAATTTACTAAACAATCGACATCCTTATACTGAACACCGTAACCAATTACAACCTTACATGAATCAACAGGAGGCCACACATGGCACTTATTAATACAGAAATTAAGCCGTTTAAAGCAACAGCCTATAAAAATGGTGAGTTCGTTGAAGTTTCTAATAAAGACATCGAGGGCAAGTGGGCAGTTTTCTTTTTCTACCCAGCTGACTTCACATTCGTATGCCCAACAGAATTAGGCGATCTAGCTGATCACTACGAAGAGCTACAAAGCCGTGGCGTAGAAGTCTTCTCTGTATCAACAGACACACATTTTACTCACAGAGCATGGCACGAAACTTCTGACACTATTGGCAAAATCCAATACGGCATGATCGGCGATCCAACAGGCGAAATTACTCGCAACTTTGACGTCATGCGTGAAGGCCAAGGCCTAGCAGACCGCGGTACTTTCGTGGTGGACCCAGACGGCGTTATCCAAGTCATGGAAATTACTGCTGAAGGTGTAGGCCGTGACGCAGACGAGTTGGTCCGTAAGATTAAAGCCGCTCAATACGTTCGCGATAACCCAGGTCAAGTTTGCCCAGCCGCTTGGAAAGAAGGTGAAGAAACATTAGCACCGTCTTTAGACCTAGTCGGTAAGATTTAGTAAGAAAAATCTAACGGCAAATCACTAGATAGGATGATTAGGGCAAAGCCCTATAGAGTTCCTCCCCCAGCTTGGCGAGTTCATACAGGCTCGCCAAGCTACTAAACTTAAATCGCAAGAAGGAAAGTTCAAATGCTAAACAACCAAATCTTAGAAGCTTTGAAAGGCTATACCGCAGATATGCAAAAGACGGTGACTTTCGTCTTGCAAACCGGTGAACATTCAAAGCGTAACGAATTAAAAGAATTTTTAGAAAGCTTTGCTAGCGTAAACGACAAGATTCAATTCGAAGAACGCGATATTAATGGGAAAGTCCGCAGTCCAATCAGCTTCATATTAGAAGCCGATGGTGACGACACTGGCATTCAGTTTTCTGGAATACCATCAGGCCATGAATTTAACTCGCTAGTTCTTGCTGTCTTACAGTCCGCGGGAACGCCAGTAAAGCTTGATAACTCATTGCAAAGCATGGTCAAAAATATTGACCAAGATATGAAGTTTGAAGTCTTTGTCAGTCTAAGCTGTCATAACTGTCCGGATGTGGTGCAAGCGCTGAATCAATTTGCAGTGCTCAACCCAAACATTTCCGCAGAAATGATCGACGGCGGTTTATTCCAAGACGTGATTGAAGAGCGAGACATTCAGGGCGTACCCAGCGTTTACCTTAACGGTGAATTATTTGCTAACGGCAAAGTTACAGCAGCAGAATTAATTGATAAATTATTAGAGCAAGATCCGTCTATTGCACAAGCTAACTCTGATGAAAAACTACCATTACAAGATGTCGTCGTTATCGGCGGTGGTCCAGCAGGCGTAAGTTCAGCGATTTATAGCGCACGTAAAGGCTTAAAAGTCACCCTAATTGCCGACCGAATTGGTGGCCAAGTCAAAGACACCATGGGCATTGAAAACCTTATTTCTGTACCTAAAACAACTGGGCCAGAACTCTCTGGTGCGCTACAAGCACACCTCAATGAATACGACATCACCGTCAAAGAACACTTGCGGGTTACTGAAGTGAACCAAGGTGATATTAAGAGCATTACTCTGTCATCTGGCGAGATTATTGATAGCAAAACCATGATCATTGCCACTGGTGCTAAGTGGAGAGAACTCGGTATTCCAGGTGAAAAAGAAAACGTTGGCAATGGTGTTGCGTATTGTCCGCACTGTGATGGACCCTTCTTTAAAGGTAAAGATGTCGCAGTCATCGGCGGCGGTAACTCAGGTATCGAAGCAGCATTAGACCTAGCAGGTATTGTGAAATCAGTCACTGTGTTTGAATTTATGCCCGATTTAAAAGCCGATAAGGTATTGGTTGACCAAGCTGAAGCTAAAGATAACATCACGATTCTAAAAAACGTTGCGACTAAAGAAATTCACGCAACAAATGGCAAAGTATCGTCGATTGAGTATCAAGATCGCACAACAGAAACCAACCACAGCATTGACCTTGATGGTGTCTTTGTACAAATTGGTCTAGTGCCTAACAGCCACTTCCTTGGCGACGTGGTAGAAACCACCAAGTTTGGCGAAATCGTGATTAACGAAAAATGCGAAACGTCACAGCCTGGGATATACGCTGCAGGTGACGTCACCACCGTACCTTACAAGCAAATCGTGGTATCGATGGGCGAAGGGTCTAAGGCATCGTTAGCATCATTCGAATATTTGCTAGCTAACTCTTCTCGACTTGAAAAGATGTATCAAGACCACCAATCCCCTAAGCAGTCTCAAAACGCTGCTTAAGTAAGAAAAGCCCTATCTTCAGAGGGCTTTTCTTACAACTGCTACTCAGTGACATCTAGCTTCATATTCACGGACAATGAAGAAATAATCTGAATAAAGAGTTTGATGATCTTTGACTTGTAATAAATTTTCACAATTCATATGGGGCAACATTAACCTCACAAGATCACTTCTTTCTAAGACATAAGACACAAAAAAAGGGTTTTCTCCTTTTGGCTCTCCATCTATTTTTAGGTTAGGGTTTGCTCCAACCGACAGGGCAAAAGCCACTTTCTCTTTTGCGAATAAACTAGAACTGTAACCTCCGTGTCTTTGAAGATACTTATCTGGAAAGAATATATGAATAACATCAACTAGTACTAATAACACAACTAGCACTAGAAATATTCCAAACCTCCACTTTTTAGTACTCAACTCAAACAACCTTGATTAGTTCAATAGTTTACTCTGACCCAGTTTTTTTGATATCACGTAAACTAATGGGGTCAGAGTACATTTTGATTACTGATAAAAAGCCTCTCAACCCATTTTAGCAAAATAAGAAACACTTTTATTGTAGCGGCTCAACCTTCAAAGTCGCGCCTTCAAAACCCACCACTTTAACTTTCTCCCCTTGCGGCAGGTCAGGCCCTGTTACGCGCCAGTAGGTATCACCAACTTTGGCTTTGCCGACACCATCTTCGATAGCAGTTGCTAGAGTAAACGTTTGTCCAATTAACGATTTGCCGCGCTGGTTAAGAGTACCCTCTTCTTCTGGACGCTCTTGTCGGCGTTTTTTACTGACGCTTCGCCAGACGAGAATACTGACGACAGAAAAGATTGAAAAAATGATCCATTGCCACTCAGGCGTGAGGACGTCTCCTAAAAACAGTAATAAAGTTCCGACGATTAATGCCGCGATACCGAGCCAGAGTAAAATGGCTCCTGGCGCGAACATTTCTAAAATCAGCAGCACCAAACCGAATACCATCCAGTGCCAATATTCTGCATTTGAGAAGAAGTCCATACAATCCCCTTATTGGTTCTATGTGATCTTTCTTATGACTTTTTTATATCTTTACTTAAAAACAAGCCTTAAGACTTGTTACCAAAAGCTTCTTTAGCAATTTCAGCAACACCGGCTACCGAGCCTATCACTGACGACGCTTCTAGCGGTAGCATCAAGACTTTCTGGTTATCCGAAGTGGCGATGTCACCTAACGCTTCAACGTATTTTTGTGCCACGAAGTAGTTAATCGCTTGAACATTACCTTCGGCAATCGCTTTCGACACCATGGTTGTTGCATTCGCTTCGGCTTCCGCTAAACGTTCACGAGCCTCTGCTTCGCGGAATGCTGCTTCTTTTTCACCTTCAGCCTTTAGGATCTGCGCTTGCTTCTCACCCTCAGCCTCAAGAATTTCTGAACGCTTAGTACCTTCTGCTTCAAGAATGTGGGCACGCTTTAAACGCTCAGCCTTCATTTGCTGCGCCATGGCATCAACCAAGTCTCGTGGCGGTAAAATATCTTTAATCTCAATACGAGTCACTTTCACGCCCCAAGGATTGGTCGCTTCGTCGACAATAGTTAAGATTCGCGCGTTTATTTCATCACGCTTGGAGAGCATCCAGTCTAGGTCCATACTACCCAGAACGGTACGAATGTTGGTCATAACCAGGTTCTGCATCGCACGATGCAGCTGATTCACTTCATAAGTCGCTTTAACGGGGTCAACTACTTGATAGAAGCATACCGCGTCAATCGTCACCGTGGCGTTATCCTGCGAAATCACTTGCTGCGCTGGGATATCAAGCACCTGCTCCATCATATTGACCTTAGCACCAATGCGATCAATGATTGGCACGATGACATGCAAGCCTGGCGATAACGTTTTACGGTATTTACCAAAGCGCTCAACGGTATATTGACTGCCCTGGGATACCGTTTTAACCCCTAAGAAGATACCGATAACGACAAGAGCGACAACTGCGATAGTAAGTTCCATTAACATATTCCTCTGTTATTTATTGTTTAAAATTATTATCAAACGCTCAATATAGAATGTTTTTTATCTTTGGTTCAATCTATTTTTTTCAGATTTTGTCACAAGCCATTACAAACCTGTCGTCGACCATAGCTTAGCTCTGGTCTCACCACCGCTGTCACGATACAATAGGTTATAAGTTCGTCACTTTTATCAAATTTCATGAGTAATAGCCCAAAACCTGTTGCCCTGATCATTCTCGATGGTTGGGGATATAGCGAAGATCCGAAAGACAATGCCATCATGGCGGCCAATACCCCGAATTGGGATAAGTATTGGGATCAATACAGCCATACGTTAATTTCCGGCTCAGGAACCGACGTGGGCTTACCTGATGGTCAGATGGGTAACTCGGAAGTGGGTCACCTGAACCTTGGCGCTGGTCGCGTGGTTTATCAGGACTATACTCGAATCAGCAAAGATATTGAAACAGGTGATTTTTTCGATAACCCTGCTTTGCTTAAAGCCATCGATAAAGCCGTGAGCAAAGATAAAGCGGTCCACTTGATGGGACTATTGTCTCCTGGTGGTGTTCACAGCCATGAAGATCACATCCACGCTGCCATTAAACTGTGCAAACAACGTGGCGCCAAAAAAGTGTACATCCATGCATTTTTAGATGGTCGCGATATGCCTCCTCGCAGTGCAAAAGCCAGCTTGATTCAGCTCGACGAAGTGTGCAAGGAAGTAGGTGTCGGGCGCTTAGCCAGCATGGTCGGACGTTATTATGCGATGGATCGGGATAACCGTTGGGAGCGTGTCGAGTTGGCTTACGACATGCTGACTCAAGGCGAAGCAGAGTATCAGTTTATTGATGGTGTGACGGCGCTGAATGCAGCTTATGAGCGTGATGAAAATGACGAGTTCGTTAAAGCTACGGTCATTGGTGAAGCAGCACCCATTGAAGACGGTGACAGCGTTATTTTCATGAACTACCGTGCAGACCGTGCGCGTCAAATCAGTAAAGCCTTTACCAATGATGGTTTCGATGGCTTCGAGCGAAAAGTACGTCCAGCATTAGCTGACTTCGTCATGCTGACACAATACGCGACCGATATTGATGCTTCTATCGCCTACCCACCAATAAGTATGAGCAATGTTCTCGGCGAGCATTTAATGAAGCTTGGCAAAAAACAGCTCCGTATTGCCGAAACTGAAAAGTATGCGCATGTTACTTTTTTCTTCAACGGTGGCGTTGAAACACCATTCACTGGCGAAGATCGCGAATTAATACCGTCGCCTGATGTAGCGACTTACGATTTACAGCCTGAGATGAATGCACAGCTAGTAACGGATCATCTAGTCAAAGTTATTGAAAACCAAGAATACGACGCGATAATCTGTAACTTCGCTAACCCGGACATGGTTGGACATACGGGTAACTTCGAAGCGACGGTAAAAGCGATTGAAGCCCTAGACGTTTGTATTGGAAGAATCGTTGAAGCCCTTGAAAAAGTCGGCGGAGAGGCTCTTATCACAGCCGATCACGGTAACGCCGAAAAGATGGCAGACGCTACAACAGGTCAAGCGCACACCGCACACACCAGCGAGCCAGTACCGCTTCTGTACATTGGCCGCAAAGCTGAGCCTGTTGTTAACAACGGTGTACTTTCAGATTTGGCGCCTACATTATTAACCTTGATGGACTTGCCGATTCCTGATGAAATGACAGGCCGACCAATATTTAAACTATAACGTTAACAAGGTTTACCATTACATGACGCCACCAAGATCATTATTATTATGTCTACTGACTTTCTTGGTGGCCTTTGCTTCTCCTTCGCACTCCGCGAACAACAATAAAGCTCAGGCCGAGAAAGAATTAAAGATTCTTAAAGCTGCAATTTCTGATATTCAACAAGAGCTGCAAGCCAACCTCGAAGAACAAAGTGAAGCGCAACAAAATATCCAAACCATCGACAAGCAGCTAGCCGAAGCGACTCAAGCGCTAAGGAATACTCGCAATCAATTAGCAAGTGAAAAACAAAAATTAGAAGCGCTCAAAGTCGAACAAAAAGAAAAAACGGTGCTTCGTGAGAAACAGCGCAATCAACTCGCCACACAATTGAAAAGTGCTTATATCTCAGGTCGCCAAGAGTACGTTAAGTTACTCTTGAACCAAGAAGATCCGACTAAAGTCTCACGCATGCTCGAGTACTTTCGCTATCTCAACCAAGCTCGAATAGACGATATCGAAGAGTTACAACAAACTCTTGAGCGACTGAAAACCATTGAACAAGATATTCAAACAACATTAGTATCGTTGTCCGAGCTTGAAGCCGACCAAGAAACTCAGCAGGCCAAACAGGTTAAGCTTAAAGAGCAGCAAAAAGTTGCCCTGCAACAGTTAAAAGATAGTTACAACAACCAGAACTCTCGCTTATCAAAGCTCAAGCGTGACGAGCAAGAACTGGCCAAAGTTATTCAGTCCATCGAAAAGACCTTACGACAGTTTGCTCCAAAACAGTCTCTTGATGGCTTAGCAAAATATAAGAAAAAATTGCAGTGGCCGGCTAAAGGTTCACTGGTCTATCGCTACGGTAGCAATAAACTTGGAAACCGTTTAAAGTGGAACGGCATCCTAATTGGGGCAAAAGAAGGTGACATGGTACATGCCATTCACCACGGCCAAGTGGTTTTCTCAGACTGGCTCCGCGGCTACGGAATGTTAGTTATCGTAGACCATGGTAAAGGCTACCTCTCTCTTTATGGGCAAAATCAGACATTAATGAAATCGCCTGGGGATTGGGTTGAGGCTGGCGAGCCAGTTGCAACCTCTGGCGGGAGTGGCGGTAGCGGTGAACCTGGTTTATATTTTGAAATTCGTTATAAAGGAAAACCACAAAATCCTATTGCATGGATTAAATAACTGTAAGCTATAACCAAAGGGCAAGGAACTTATGAGCATTAAAACTGTATTTGTCGGCCTGATTTTCTGTTGCTTCCTCGGCACAGTAAATGCTGATAGCCCTGAAAAACCGTCTGCCGAAGACCTCACACCAGAAGACAACAAAACAGCGCAAGAGTCTGGCACATCGAATACTGTCGAGACGCTACCACTGGATGAATTGGCAGCCCTAGCTGATGCTTACGCACAAATCAAAAAGTCATACGTCAAAGAGCTTACGGATAAAGAAATCCTAGATGCTGCTATTCGAGGCATGTTAAGTAACCTTGACCCTTACTCTACCTATTTAACTGCCGAACAGTTCGCCGCACTTCAGGAAAGTGCCACGGGTGACTACGCAGGCATTGGCATCGAAGCTAATCACCTCGATAACGGCATTGAGGTGGTTAACGTCATTGATGACTCACCAGCACAAGAAGTGGGTTTACAAAAAGGTGACCTTATTATAAAAATCAATGAAGTCACGACAAAGGGACTCCCTCCAGAAGATGGTTCCGAGCTGATGCGTGGTGCTCCGGGTAGTAAAGTGAAACTTACCTACCTCAAATCTGGTTCAGACGATGAAAAAGAAGTTCTTATTACCCGACAGATTATCCACACAACCAGCGTTAACTACGAACTCCTTGAGCAGAATATCGGTTTTGCGCGAATCACCGAGTTTCAACTCCGTACAGCCAACGACTTAAGCCAAGCCATCAGCAATATGGAGTACCTCAGTAAAAAACCTTTATCTGGACTGATCCTTGATCTAAGAAATAATCCTGGCGGTCTTCTTGATGGGGCTACAGAGGTCAGCGACTTATTCTTGAATGATGGCGTCATTGTTAAAACAAAAGGTCGCCACGATGAAAATAACGAAGTACATAATGCAACGATGGGCGATATTCTTCGAGGAAAACCACTGGTCGTCCTGATCAATAACCGTTCCGCTTCGGCTTCAGAGATAGTTGCAGGGGCTTTACAGGATCATAATAGAGCAACACTGATTGGCACGGAGTCATTCGGTAAAGCCATGGTACAGACCATTCTGCCAATTCATGGCGGCAATGCCATCAAGCTGACCACATCCTTGTACTACACTCCCAATGATCGTTCTATCCAAAATTCAGGCATATCTCCGGATATCAACTTACCGTTTGAATCGTTAGAGATTAACGAGCCTGAAAAGCTACAAACTGATACAAAAAAAGAGTCCACACCGCAAACTGCTGATAATCAAGACTATCGTCGCGATAATCAGGTCATGGCGGCGATAAAACACATTAAAAACTTAATAAAATAGAATAACGCAACTCGATCAACGCTATAAGTTATATTAAACTGAAAAACTGTTTGGTTTATATATCATAATAAAATCGGGGTAGTGTATGTTTCCTTGGAGATTTTTTTGTGCTTGCGTGGCGCTAATTATCTTATCTGGCTGTGATGTCCCAAATGCTGAAATCAAAGGCACGGTGACTTATGAGAAAGTTCCTCACAGCAGTATTTCACACGGACTGGAATACGATAAATCTTTCGATGCACCGGTTCGAGGTGTTGAAGTTCAATTGATCGAAGATGGTAACATCATCGATACATACGTCACAGGGTCCAATGGTGAATTTAAATTCATAAAAAAAATGGACACCTTCGTTAAGATCCGAGTCCGTGCTGAATTATCTAACGACACTAACGATGACGACGGTAATGAGTGGCAAGTTAGAGTTGTTGATAACACGAACCAAAAAGCACTTTATGTCTTGGAAACTGACACCTTTGAAGTGAAGCGCGAAGATATGAATGTCGATTTACATGCAGCTTCAGGGTGGAGACGAGGCGAAGGGTATGGCTCGACAAGAGCATCTGCCCCTTTTCATATCCTTGATAAAGTCTACGATATTTTTGTCAAACTCGACGCTATTGGTTCTGTGCAGCTGCCCGCCCTAACCATTAACTGGAGTCCAAATAATATCCCCCAGTTTGGTGATATTACTGTTGGCGAAATCGGCACTTCTTATTACCAAAATGGTCAAATTTTTCTGTTGGGCGCAGAGGATGTTGATACCGATGAGTACGACCAACATGTCATTATCCATGAATGGGGACACTTCTTTGAAGACAGCGTAGCACGCTCGGACAGTATTGGTGGTCCTCACGCGGGTGGCGACTACTTAGACATGCGAGTTGCTTTTGGCGAAGGCTTCGGTAATGCATGGTCAGCGATGATCACCGACCAACCGACTTATCAGGATTCTTTTGACCAAGACCAAGCCACAGGGTTCTCTATCGAGATTGAAGACAATGATGTCATCAACCCCGGCTGGTTCAGTGAAGGTTCAGTGCAGTCCCTGTTATATGATATCTATGATGAAGCAAGCGATGGTCAGGACTTTATTAATTTAGGCTTAGAACCCATAGTCGCCGTTTTGACTGGTCAGCAAAAAAACACCGATGCATTCACCAGTGTTTTTTCATTCATGACGTATCTAAAAGACGAAAACCCGTCTTTTGTTAATGATTTCAATAACCTGCTAGAAGCTCAAAACATCACTTCAGATGTAGATATATGGGGCTCAAACGCCACCAACGACGGTTCACTACCTGAGGCGTTGCCGATCTATTTAGAGCTAAACCCTGCGGAAGTCATTCGCGTTTGCACCAGTACCTCTCAAGGCGCTGACGGTAACAAGCTCGCTAATCATCGATTTATAAAGCTTAACGTACCATCAACAGGCAGCTACACTCTGACCCTGACTCCTTCACGCGATAATGATAT
This sequence comes from Kangiella taiwanensis, assembly GCF_020005165.1. GTDB lineage: Bacteria > Pseudomonadota > Gammaproteobacteria > Enterobacterales > Kangiellaceae > Kangiella > Kangiella taiwanensis. The sequence goes on along the minus strand of NZ_JAHCLT010000001.1, from coordinate 622,340 downwards.
TGACGGGTATATATTTACTCAAGGTCAAGAAATTGCGAAGAATGAAGCGGCTGGTATTGAGCCTGCGGTGATTACAACGGAGCTGACACAAGGCATCAGCATCGCTGACGTCATTGGATACAACGCAGAAGGCACTGCGGTTGCAGCGACTTGTTTCAACGCTGAGTTTCAAATGAATTAACACACCCTTACCCGGAGTTAACCATGAATATTAATAAACTTCTCACAATAGCAGCTCTCGCTGGGCTTGTTTACGGCTGTGGAGGCGGCGGTAGTGGCGGTGGCGACAGCACACCTCCAGGCGGTGGCGGCGGTGGTGGCGGCAGTAGTGGTGAAGCAGCGACGATTTCCGGGAAGCTGACTTTTGATAGTGTTCCACATAATTCATCTACTAGTGGCCTGAATTACAATGGTACAGTTCAGGTGCCTATACGTGGCGTGACGGTTCAATTACTCGAAGGAACCACAGTTGTTGATACCGATGTTAGTGATGCTTCTGGTGACTATAGCTTTGATGCTGAAACAGGTTCATCGTACCGCATTCGTGTTAGAGCCGAACTAAAACAAAGTGGCACTCAGTCTTGGGATATTGAAGTCGTTGATAACACCAGTAGTAACGCACAGTATGTTTTAGATACCAACACGTTCACCGTGTCTTCAACGACAGAAACTCGCGACATTAATGCAGCGTCTGGCTGGGGAACGAGCTCTTATACATCAACCCGTGCTGCCGCGCCCTTTAATATCCTTGACCGGGTTTATGTCATTATTCAAAAGCTACAAACGGTTGACTCAAACCTAACACTTGACCCTCTGGTCATTAATTGGAGTCCTAACAATATCCCTCAAAGTGGTAATTTGGCCGACGGTCGTATTGGTACGTCGTTCTATACTCAAGACCAAATCTATTTATTAGGTGCTGCAAATACTGACACGGATGAATACGATGGTCACGTTATCATTCATGAATGGGGTCATTATTTCGAAGACAATAATGCCCGCTCAGATAGCATTGGAGGCTCGCATGGCGGCGGTGATCGCCTAGATATGCGCGTTGCTTTCGGTGAAGGTTTTGGTAACGCATGGTCAGGTATTATCACTGACGACCCTTTCTACCGTGACTCTTTTGGTGCAAACCAGGCCCAAGGTTTTTCAATAAACGTAGAAAGCAATAATGTCCAGAACCCTGGCTGGTTTAGTGAAGGTTCTGTTCAGTCAATCTTATACGATATTTATGATGGCTCGAATGACGACTCAGCTGCGCTGGGTTTACAGCCTATCTATGATGTACTAACAGGCCAGCAGCGCAATACTGACGCCTTTACCAGTATTTTTAGCTTTATGACCTACCTGAAAGACGAGAATGCAAGTGACGCTGTCGCGCTGAATAGTTTGCTTACAGGGCAAAATATCAACGTTAATGTCGATATTTGGGGCTCAAATGAAACGGATAACGAAGGTCAGCCAAGTGTTATTCCTGTCTATAATGAGCTAAATCCAGGCGATACACAAAACGTTTGCACTATCAGCACCTTTGGTGGCTTTGGTTCTGGAGATAATCGCAACAAACTTGGAAATCGAAAGTTTGTACGACTCAATATTAACACCAGTGGAAGCTATACTTTGCGACTCAGCCCTTCAGGTAGTCAAGATTTAGATGGCTACATATATCGCCGCGGCGTACTCGTTGCGCTTGACGACGCAGTTACGAGCTCAACGGTGAATATTACAAATAATTTCTCAGCAGGTACACACGTCGCTGACGTTTTATCATACAACGACGCAGCTTGCTTCGATGTATCGCTAATTCAGAATTAATATAGTTTGAGGACATTCCCTATGAAAAAGCTTTTATTACCTTTATTCGTTGCGATACCGTTAATCGCATGCAATAACCAAACTACGGCAGAAGACACTAAAGAAGCTCAAAGCTTCAAAAGCCCGGGCAAGCCTTCAATGAAAGTGCAAATGGATTATACTGTTTCCAAAGAGCGCGTTGCGGTGGGAGAAACTGTTGATATTAGTGTTAACTTCACTGGTAAGCAGCAGCCGAGTCATGCATTGCTGAAAACGACTGACAAGATGGTGCTTCATGGAAACTCGCAACTTAACCTACAGAAGTCGTCCGGCGGGCAAACCCAACACTCTTTCAGTGTTACCCCTATGACAGAAGGCATACACCTAGTCACGGTTGTTGCTGAAGATGCACAACAGTCACACAAGAAACCTTTTGCAATTCGTATTATCGCGGGAGATAAGCCCATTGAAGCTTATCTTGAGAAAAACGGAACTTTAACTACCGATGAGAACGGTGAAAAAATCATCTCAATGCCAGCAGAAGAGCGCTAGTATTGTAGTTTAGAATAAACAAAAAAGCCGCTTCGTTTTAGCGGCTTTTTTGTTTCAAGTATCTTTTTAATAAGTATACAGCCGCAATACTCCGAGCTTCGCTAAACTCTTCTAGTTCAAGTAGCTGATCAATATCTGCTAACTTCCACTCGACCACTTCTATAGGCTCAGGCTCATCGCCTTCAAGTTTACTGGGATACAGATCTTCAGCTACAACTAAATCCATTTGATGACTTAAATAGCCGGGTGCTAAAGTAATGCGTTTCAATTCAGTCAAAGACTTAGCGGCGAACCCTGCCTCTTCTTGCAACTCTCGATTAGCTGCATCAACAGCCTGCTCTCCAGGGTCTATTAACCCCTTCGGGAACGCTAACTCATATCGCTCCATGCCTGCAGCATATTCCTTGATTAATAGCATGGTATCGTCACTAATCAGTGGAATGATCATCACCGCTCCGTGTTTACCAGCTTTTAACCGTTCATAAATCCGATAAACGCCATTAGAAAACTCTAACTCTAATTCCTCTACCGCAAAAATACGTGTTTGAGCGATAACCTTTTGATTCTTAATTTTTGGTAATTTTGAAGGCATAGATTAAATCGGTAATAGTTCAGTTAATTGATTGATACTTTGAAACTCAGTGCTTTTTCTTACTGGCTGTGTCATGTCAGGTTGCTCAACCATAACAACATATTTAACACCCGATTGTTTCGCTTGTATTAAAATGGACTCCGTATCGTCTATAAAGATACAGCGAGACAAAGGCGTGCTAAGTTGTTGCTCTAGCTGTGTCCAAAAAAGTGGTGACTCTTTAGGCTGGTTAAATTCATGTGATGAGTAAAGTCGGTCAAAATAATCGCCTATTCCAGTCTTGTCTAATTTAACCCTTAATGTTTCAGGATGAGCATTGGTGACTAAAAATACATCTTTATCGCTAGCCTTTATTTTTTCCAAGAACTCTTGCGTGCCTGGGCGAAGCGCAATTTTATGCGATAAATCCATTTTGTGCTTAATGATATCTATGCCAAGCTTTTCAGACCAAAAGTCTGTGCAGTACCAATTCAAGGTCCCGCTGTACTGCTCATAATACTGCCCTAAGTGTTCGAAAGATTGTTCTAAACTAATCCCCTTATCTTGGGCATAAATATTGGGAACGGCCTGCTTCCAAAAGTGGTTATCAAAAGACAAGTCGAGCAACGTTCCATCCATATCCAAGAGAATGGCATCAACCTCTCTCCAATGCACTTGCTTCAAGGAAGCCTCCCCCGCCACTCTAAATAGATACGATCACCCTGTTGTCGACCCCATTGGGTAAGCCAGTTTTTAATATTCGCTGGCAATTCAGTAGTCGTATGAATATTCATATTAAATTGCTTATCAAGTCCAATCTCAATATAGCCCTTCAAGTCTAGCACGCCCTGATTGCTTATAATGTCGACCTTAGCGCCATTTCCCTGATTACTCATTTTACTCAACTTAAAGTTAATGTCTCCGAGCTCTAAGTTATTATTAGGGTATTGGATCACGGCATTACGCCACTCCCCCTGCCCTTCTAAGGTTTTCAGATGGTTATTCTCAAAATCCAACTCTGATAGAGCTCCTTCAATTCTTCCCGACAGCCCTTGCAGTGGCGTTTTAATTTTTGAAATGACGTAGGATGTGTCAATATCAAACCTTACGTTCTCCAGCTGATAGTGCTGTGCTGATAATACTGTATCAGCCTTAATATTAATATTGGGATCATTGACAACGACTCCCGCATTGAGTTTACCAACAACCAAACTCAATGGATTAACATCAAGCTCAATATTATCTAGTGTAAAATTTCTAAACTGTCCTCGGTCAATTTTAGCTGACCAAATGGAGCCTTCAACGTTATTTAAATGCAAACCCGGGACGGCATCGCTAACCCAAGGCGTTATGACTTTTGCTGGCGCAAGTGCTAACAGTAACACTAAAAAAAGAATAAGGGCCGCGACAGCCCCTAATATTATTTTCTTCATAGCAACCCTAATGAAACCTACGAGGTCTTAATAAATTTCACTGAAGCATCTACCATCCCTGTTTCATCAGTATCCGAAACCCTCAGCGTGTCAATAATGAGCCCTTGCTGCTGCTCAAGTTGACCAACCCAGCGCAAAAACTGATCAAACTCCACATCGTCGAGTCTTACCTGAATTTCTTCATCACGCTTACGTTCTTCAATTCTCGAGAATTTCAAACCAAACTGCTTGCTGGTGTTAGTTACCAACTGATTAAGCGATTGATTACTTGCTTGCCTGCTATTGCCTGAACGCGCCTGCAGTGCTTTTACCTTAGAGGCTATTTGTGGCAAATCAGACTCCATCCGCTCCACACGTTCATTTAAAGAGGCAATATATTTTTTGGTGGGCAGCACTACTGCAATAAATACAATGAGCAGTATCATCATAATACCCAGTACGGTCACCATACTGCGTTCACGTTGGTTTAAACTGGTATACCAATCTTTTAATACTTTCACTTGTTTAACCCCACCGTAATTCTTGCGGTCCAAACACCGCCATTCTCAGAAGCATTGCGCATACTTACTTCCAAGCCAGAGCTCTCAAGGCTTCTTTGTGAGCGAGTTAGGACGTCGTAACTTTCAGCGCTGACATCAATGCTTAATTGGCCACGGCTCGCAATATACTCCATTTGTGTAAACTCAATATTCTTGGTGTCCATGGCCTTAATAGACTTATCAACCAAACCTGCGAAGCTGACTCCACTACCAGTTTCACCGCCAATATTGCGATAGCTGTTATTAATTTGCACCCGAGCAGTTGTCAGGGGCAAAGTTGGATAAAGCTTCTTAGTTTCAGCTAATGTTCTCTCTTCCAGCAGAGCCTGCTGCTTATTTAAATGGACGATATTGCTAATTAAATACGTTAAACCTAATACGACCAAGGTCACTGCAGCAATTGCTGGAAGCTTCCAAACGCCATAATTTTTTTTCGTTTTCTTTTGTGACGAAAAGCCCTGCTGTAATAAATTAATCGTATCGTTGCCAAAACTATCTGCTAAAAATAAAAAACTATCGTTGACCTGTTGAGGTTGCGTAGCCAAACCCGGGACATCAGCTAAGTTTAGCTGTTCACCTTCAGCAGCATATACCCTAACGGCCTGTGTAACGGCGAGCTCATTACTTTGCAGTTCAAGTTTTAACAACTCTTCTACTAACGACTTATCTGCTGACCAAAATAGGTTGTTCTCTTGGCGAACCAAGACCTGGTCTTCAATTAAAACACTCCATGCATCATCGAAATGAGGCAGGCAAGCAGCTTCAGAGACAACCACATCAGGCTCAATACCCGCATCTTTAAATAGCGCTAGAGTGTCACCCAAGTAACTTTTATCAATAACATTGATTGCCAAGCGCTCTTTGCTATCAAAGCTGCCAAGGGCAAAATGTTGACTATCAACATTATCTAAAATCTGCTCCTCGAGTTGATATGGGATCGCTTTTTCAAGGTGTTTACGATTTTTTGTAGGAGCACTTTCGTTAAAGCATTTCACTCGGTGGGCCGGCAACATTAATATAATCTGTTGCTCAGAAACAGCCTCACCCAGAACTTCGAGATCTTCCATCAATAAACGTCCACGCTCTGAGAAAGTGGCTTGACCATTCTCAGATTGTGATAAACATCCCCATTCTAAGGATTTTTCATCGCTATTGATCCGTATAAATAATTTTTCTTTCATTATTTATTCCCCAATGTGGCGCGCTACCACATGAAATTCGTTATCACTTTTTAACATTAAAGAGCGCACCACAGCAGTACCTGTATTCACTCTCGCTTCTGCAGTTAGCAGCATATACTTACTATCATAGACCAATCGGCCTTTAGCTTGTTTAGAGACTTTGCCACTTCCAAGCGCTTCAAAAAATGAGCTTTCATCGTAACCATCGTCAGGTAATTCCTGTAACGCCTGACGAACTTGTGAAAGCTCCACATCCTCTAACAACATCCATACCAGCTCAGCATGCTCGGGCTTCACCGTATTAACATTTATTGTGCCATCTGTAGTCGGTAACACACAGATATACTCTTTTATAGAGTCATAAATATCGGCATTAAAGCCTTTTACCACCATCAGCTCACTTGTATGAGCGAGTAACGTATCAGCTGTCCTGTAAGGTACTTGTAATCCGGTATAATGATAATCTTCCGCCCCATCAATACCTGCTGGCTCTTGATCTTCATCAATAAAGTCCTTTGTCGCAACAGCGAGCGCCTGTGGTGATGCTTCTTCTGCATCTATACTACTTTCTAGTAACTTAGCAAATAAATCGACACCGGGCATGCCAGAGCTTTCTGAGCCATCATTTCCACTTTTCACTTCGCCCCTACCCCCAGAGTTACTATCACCACCAAGCTGCCGGCCATCCTCGTCACCGACTGTATCTACTGGCTCCATCAATACGCTATTAATGTTGAAGCAGCTATGCATGTCTCTAATCGAACCTTGTAGCTGCCCTAAGCCCTGCTCAATTTCAAAAGCGATCGCACCTTGTGACCAAGGTTGATTTCGATGTACTCGTTCAGCTTTGCTCTCTTTAAAATACTCTTTCAATTGAGCGGTCGCAAAAACTTCTGCGCCATACATGTACTGGTAGGCACGTGAACTGTTAATGATATTTGCCGTTCTCTGTACATGCATTTGTTGCGTATTCAAAATCTGAATTGCCAGTACGCTTAAAACCGAAAAAATAATCAATACGGTGATTAGTGCCACGCCTCGAACTTTACTCAATGCTTTCATGAGCTACCATCTCGTTCACTTTTACCGCGTCCATCACCAGAGTTAGGGGTTCGCCCATTCTCATTGCCTAGGTCATCATTTGGTGCCCCTCGGCGTTCACCATCATCACCTGCCGAGACTTCAAACCTTGGCATCGGGAACAATCGATACAGCTCCCCGTAATCCCTGAGTACAACCGTAACCTTTATTGCTTCAGGCATGGCTAGTCGTTCATCGTTATCAACTAACCACTCCTTTTTCCAAGTTCCTTTAGTCAAAAACTCGAGATTAAACTCTTCTACTTCTGTTAAAAAGTCTCGCGTCAACTCTTGATCTTGTCGCGCGCTGTCGACAAATATCCAATGATGACGTTCAATACGATCATCAATGAACTCATATTTCACATGCTGCAAAGTACTGCGCTGTATCTTTGCCGGATTACGCCAACCACTACGTGTAAACTCTAAGTAATTGTTCGCACTTTGTGACTCGCCTTTTAATAACGGTGCTCGATCGCCAAACTCGTTACGCCGATCACGTGGAACCATATAGCGAATATCTTCTTCTAATTGCCTAAACGCCAGCTGTACTTCGCGTAAACGCTCAATTTGCTTATCATTCGATTCCGATGTTGTTTGTATGAAGTTAAAAATCTGCAATGCACCAGCTAGAACCACACTAAATACAAAAAGTGCTATCAACACTTCTGTTAACGTAAATGCTCTAACCTTAGCTAACTGCATTAACGACGCTCTCCACCGCCGTTATCCGACTTTTGTCCGACAAAGCCTGTCATGGTGAAGATTCCCTGAGCACCATAAGTAATGGATAAAGTGACTCGACGCATACTCTCAACTTGTGTGCCAACGACCTTTCGCTCCCACTCCCACTCTCTATTGGCGTACTCAAGAGTACCTCTCTGAGTACCTACCGATGGCCAATCATCATCAATCTGTAATTCAGCAAAATGATTTTGTGCGACGAAGCTCGCCAACGTTCGCTCTTTAGAATTACCCATTGCAATAATGCTTGATGAAAATAGTCCTGATAACATTGGAGTAATAAAGATTGCTAGAACGGCTAATGCAATCAGCAGCTCCAGTAAACTTAAGCCAGATTGTCTCTTCAATCTTTTACTCATCGTCATCTTCTAAGTCTTTATCCCAATCGTGGCTATAATGCCCTTCAAGAGCATTGGAAAAATCTATTTCTCCAACATAGTTTCCTCGTATACGGTAAAAAATTGGCTCATCGCGATCCAAACCAATGGTAACAACAAACTCATTCATTTCACCGCTAGACAACATATAAATTTGTGGCGTTTTGGCTTTGTTTTTGTCTTCTTCATTTTCACTAGTGGCACTGCCACCTTTAGAGCCGCGTTCCGAATCCCCATCATCTTCGGGCGCTTCATTTTCGAGTAGCGCGTCTTGACCTTCTAGGTTTACTGCAATCCGTACCGGCTCTTCAAGTTGGATATCTTTAAGCAATCGATGGTCTTCTAATGGTTGCCACTTCCCACCGTTGTAAATCATAAAAGAATAGCCATCTGATTCAATTCTGACGCCTAGCTCAATACCCCGAATGATTGACTCTTCTTGTGCTACTTGCAGTAGGCCATATAGTTGACGTGATTTTGTTTTAAGTTCGGCAGCTTCGTTATCGTTCAGCGCGATGGTTGCTACCGATATCATCAAGGCAGCAATCATCAACGCAATCAAAACTTCAACGAGGGTAAAACCTTTTTGAAGAGTGGTTTTGATAGGTTCTAATCTACTGGTTTTCGGTATTGAAATTTGCTTCATGTAAATTCCAAGTGCCGATGTCTTTATTTTCACCTTCGCCACCTTCTTGTCCATCGTTGCCTAACGAATACAAGTCGAAGTCGCCGTACTGACCAGGGTATATATAAATATAATCACGCTTCCAAGGATCTTTTGGTACTGCACTCGAACCTAAGTAGCCAGAACTTTGATAGTTTTGCGGGATAGGATCACTCGTAGGACGGCGAATCAGTGCATCCAGGCCTTGCTCTGTTGAAGGATAAAAACCATTATCAATCTTGTATGAATTCAAAGCTGTTTTTAAGGTGTTCAAATCACCTTTTAACTTCTGCAAATTCGCTTTATCAACGTTACCCATTAAGCTTAACGTCACGAACGTTCCCATAATCGCAACAATAGCCAGCGCAATAAGAATTTCAGTCAAGGTAAAACCTTTTACCTGCTTTTTCATTTTGTGTGTATATAAACGTTTCATTAAAACCATCTCCGTTAATTTAACTGGTAATAGAGTTAGTCATTTCAAAAATAGGTAACATCATCGCTGCCACAATAAACATTACCATACCGCCTAACGCTAAAATAATTAGTGGCCCCATAATATTCAGAGCCACGTCGATACTGTTCTCGAACAAACTTTCTTGGTTTTCTGACACTTGCTCTAACATATGTTCCAGCTCACCTGACGCTTCACCACTGCCAATCATGTGAATCATCATTGGTGGGAACTGCCCAGTTTGCTGTAAAGCCATCTTCAGGCTTCCACCCTCACGTACCTTTACAGCAGCTTCATTAATTGCTCTTCGCATCTTAAGGTTAGACAGAACCTTACCACCAATGTTCATCGCTTCTAATAAAGGTACGCCACTGGAATGAAGGATATTCAAGGTGCTCGCAAATTGGGCCGTATTCAAGTTACTCGACAGCCGCCCGATCACCGGCAGCTTCAAGATGATGCCATGCCACTTTAGACGGTTGTCGTCTTTACGCAGCCACATCTTGATTCCGATACCCGCTAAGATTGCTGCGGCTAGGACATACAAACCGTATGAGATGGTAAAGTCACTAATTCCAATTAAAATTTTCGTAATCGTCGGCAACTCTTCGCCCATGTGCTGGAATTGCTCAACTACCTTAGGTACAGCGAAAACCATTAAGCCCGCAACAACACCTACTGCAACCACAATTAATACAATCGGATAGACCATAGCTGCCGATACTTTAGTACTAATTTTTTGGCGTCGTTCAGTGTAGTCAGCTAAGCGGTTAAGCACTTTATCTAAATGTCCCGCTCGTTCACCAGCGGCCACCATGGAGCGATACAATTCATTGAACACGCTAGGAAACTCTGAAAGACCATCAGCTAGCGTATGACCTTCCATGACTTTGGCGCGAACACCCAACATGATAGTTTTAACTTTGGACTTTTCTGTTTGATCGGCGACAGCTTTCAGCGCTTCTTCAATGGGTAGCGCAGCTTTAACTAACGTTGCTAATTGGCGTGTTACAAGCGCCAAGTCCGATACGCTGATTTTTGGGCCGAAGAAACCACCACTTTTATCTTTCTTGCGGTTAGCGTCTCCAATGTGATTTACATCGAGCGGCGTTAAGTTTTTATCGCGCAGTTGCTGACGAATTTGACGCGCAGTGTCGCCTTCTAAAACGCCTTTTTTTTGCTTGCCTTTGACATCAAGCGCAACATACTCGAACGCAGCCATTAATCCTCCCGAGTAACGCGAAGCACTTCTTCAACAGTGGTAATCCCCTGAAGAACGCGATGACGTCCATCCGCACGAATACTCGGCGTAGCCTGTCGTGCGTGGCGTTCCATTTCCTGTTCACTGTTATTGTTATGAATCATGGTTCGCATCTGGTCATCAATAATCACTAATTCATAAATACCTTGTCGGCCTTTAAAACCCTGCTGATTACAAGTATCACAACCCACAGGATGATAAATTGTTGGCGGGTCTTGAGGATCAAAGCCCATGAGCTCGCACTCTTTTTGGTTTGCCACCGCGGGAGACTTACAATGGTCGCACAAACGACGCACCAGTCGTTGAGCTAAGACACCGAGCAAACTTGAGGACAACAGGAATGGCTCAACACCCATGTCCTGCATACGAGTTACCGCGCCGATCGCTGTATTGGTGTGTAAAGTTGATAATACTAAGTGCCCCGTTAAACTCGCTTGTACCGCGATTTGCGCTGTTTCTAAGTCACGAATCTCACCAATCATCACCACGTCAGGATCCTGACGCAGAATCGCTCGTAAACCTCGTGCAAACGTCATATCGACTTTAGGATTAACCTGGGTCTGTCCAATACCATCAATCAAGTACTCGATCGGGTCTTCGACGGTCAAGATATTACGTGACGTGTTATTCAGTAGCGACAAGCCTGCATACAAGGTTGTTGTCTTACCAGAGCCTGTAGGGCCGGTAACCAAAATAATGCCATGCGGCTTGTGCAGTATGTCATCCATTAATTCCATGGTGTCAGGCTGCATACCCAAATGCTTGAAGTCCAAGCGACCAGCTTCCTTGTCTAATAAACGTAGAACCACTCGTTCGCCATGGCTTGATGGCATGGTAGAAACACGCACATCAACCGCACGGTTTGCAATCCTTAATGCGATACGACCATCTTGTGGAATTCGCTTTTCTGCGATATCCAGTTTACCCATCACCTTAATACGCGAAACCAATAACGGCGCTAATTTTCGGCTAGGTTGTAATACTTCACGTAATACGCCATCCACCCGGAAGCGCACAGATAAGGTTTTTTCAAACGTCTCAATATGGATATCCGAAGCATTCTCTTTGATCGCTTCGGTCAGTAACGCATTAATCAACTTAATAATCGGTGCATCATCTTCTGCTTCTAGAAGATCTTCCGTTTCAGGCAACTCTTCAGCCAAACGGAATAAATCCATTTCATCGCCTAAATCTTCCATTGTCTGACGTGCGTCAGTGGTTCCAGACTGGTAGTAAGCGCTCAGTTCTTTTTCAAACGCTTCTTCATTCAACCATTCTAGATTAAACGATTGCGGGTAATGTCGACGAACTTCGAGTAATGCCTGAGGTGAAGCACCTTCACGCATAAAGCACTTAACACCATCGTCTGTTTCTTTAAGAAACACGCCATGCCTCTTAGCAAAACTAAATGGCATCGGACGGAAACGACCAGCCTCAACGGGCTTTTCAGTTTCCGCTTCTAATGCAATGTCTGTTTCTAGTTGCTCAGACATTATTCTGCATCAACCTCTTGCGGGGACTCTTCTTGATCCGCGTTCTGATCAAGAAGCTTTTCCTTATCGAGATACTCTTCGAAACTTGGTGGCAACACTAAAGCTTCATCGTAAGTCGGCAGCACAGGCGCTTCAGCGCTCGGCATTAAACTAATTCCACGGTTCGCTTGGTCAATTTGCTGTGCGCGCATGTAGCTGTACTTTGCATTGCTCACTTCACGTAAGTCTTTGTCGTCTTTCAGTACTCGCGGATGAATAAAGACCATCAAGTTACGTTTAATCTTTTGTGTTCGCTCAGATTTAAAAGCATGACCCAAAATTGGAATATCACCCAAAATAGGAACTTTCTGCGAACTTTGTTGAATATCATCATCAATCAATCCGCCCAGCACCACCAAGCCGCCGTTTGGCACCAAGACTGAAGTCTTGACTTCACGCTTGTTGGTTACAACGTCTACGGCTGTAGAGCCAGCGATCGATGACACTTCCTGCTCAATATCTAAACGTACATAGTTCCCTTCGTTAATCTGAGGTGTAATTTTCAACATCACACCAACATCTTTACGATCAACATTCTGGAAAGGATTCGAGTTATTGTCACCAAGTGTTGAGCCTGTGATAATTGGAATTTCTTGGCCGGCTTTAAAAATAGCCTCTACATTATCAAGCGTGGTCACACTAGGGCGAGCCAAAGTATTGGAGTCGGTTACACCTTCTAATGCTTTAATAAATGCAGCCCAGCTCAAACCTGTCTGACTCATACGAGCGATACCCAGACCAGCACCTTGTAAGCCACCTAACACTTCCGCTAATGCAGCACCGTTATCGCCACCTGTAGTGATGGTTTCGGTACCTGTAATAGCTCCTGTTTCTGGATCACGCGTGAAGACTTCCTCTTCCTGGCCGCGGTTAGCAATAGCGCCACCAGCAACCTGACCGATCGTCGTACCCGTATTGTTAAAGTTAATAATACCTGCTGGCTGTGTTCCGGAGCCACTTGGTGAGAATAACCACTGGATTCCTAACTCTTTCGCTTTTGTGTCAGAAATCTCAACAATAATCGCTTCAACATGAACTTGTTTACGACGAATATCTAGACTACGAATGACCGAATCAAACTCACGCATCATATCTGGCGGTGCTGTCATCACTAATGCATTCGTTTCTTCGTGGAATTGAACAGAGTAAAGTGCTTTATTCGCAGCGGCACCACCAGCAGCACCGGCACCACCACGCCCGGAGTTCGCGGCCTCTTCTTTTTTCTTAATTTCACCAATACCCTGAAGCACTTCAGCAACTTGCTCAGCTTTAGCAAACTTAAGGAATACAGTTTTAGTGTTACCCGTGTTATCAAGCTGACGATCTAAGCTATGAATCAATGCACGCAGGCGAACTCGCTGGCGGTTACCAGCACTCAATAAAATACTGTTAGTCCGCTCATCCGCAACATAACGAGGCTGTTGAACTTGGTTCACTCGCTCCTGTTGACCACCACGATTTAAGCTCTCAAGAATACGTACAATTTCACTGGCTGACGCATGCTTTAGAGGAATCACTTCAATTTCTTCATCATTGGCTTTATCGGTACGCTCAATGATCTTCGTAATACGTTCAACGTTTGACGCCGAATCGTGCAGAATCAAAGTATTGGTACCTTGCACCGCAAATAAGTGGCCAGACTGGGGCGATACCAAAGGACGCAACACGTTCATGATTTGCTGAGCATCAACGTTTTGTACCGGAATCACCTGGGTAATCGCTCGATCGCCGTAACTTTGTGGGTTTTTTACGTTTACTGGAGAGGCTTCATAACGAGCTTTTTGATCTTGGACGATCTTAATCACACCATTGTTTTCAATCGCTTGAAAACCGTGTATTTGAAGCATTGATACAAACTGATTATAAATGTCTTCTTTACTGTAATCATGGTTAGATATAATAGTGACTTTCAAACCCTTTACACGCGGATCAACAATCATGGTTTTGCCAGTAATTCTGGCAACAGTCTCAACAACTTCTCTAATATCAGCATCTCGAACATTCAATTGCTCAGCTTTTACCATTGCCGACGACAACAGTAATGACAGCGCAAACAGCCCCATAACTGCCCCGTGCTTCCACTGAGTACGTTTTCGATTATAGTTATCCTGACTATTTAATTTCTCTAACATTGCCTTCTCTCTTGTCTAAGTTCGGCTCTATATTTGGTCGTGATCTCGTTGGTGGCTCTTGCCTGGAGCGCTGTTCGTTACCCATATCCGAAATGCCGAGTATCAAAGTCACTGGCCGACCATTCCGCTCAATGGTCACCTCGACGGAGTCTGAGTTACTCAACTCATTCATGACTCCCATCATACCTTCATTGCTTAATTTTTGTCCGTTAACGGACGTGATCACATCATTTCGACGTAAGCCGAGCCGTGTAAACATTCTAGGATCTTTGCCCGGCGACACTTTAAAGCCACTTACCTGGCCATTAGCATCAACCACAGGTTGTACATTGGCGATATCTTTTAATGCCTGAGGGTTACTGTAGATCTGCTCTTTCATTTCAGCCAACTCTTTGCTCAAGCGAGCATCGCGACGTTTATCTATAGTCCGCTCAGGGCTAGAGTCTTCTGACTTTAACTCTGGCTTACGAGCAGAAGATAGTACTTGCTGATTGAGTTGCTCGATGAGGGTCAAAGTTTCATACTTTCCACCGTTTTTAAGGATAACCTGCAGTGGTTCAACCTTATGCAACGTGACTTGACCTCTTACTTTTAACTTATCGCCGATAAAATATACGGACTCTTGGCTACCATTAGCTTCAATAATGGCGCTACTGATCTTTTCTTCCGAAGAAACGTAAGTACCAAGCAACTTTAAATTTAGCTGAGTTTCTTCAGCTTCGACCTGTTCTTCAACAGGGGCGTTGGCTTCACCAAAAAGATGCAGACCAGCGATACCCTCAACATTGATAGTTGCTTGTTTTTTAGGGGCAGGAGCACTTTTTACAGGTGCTAATTCTGGCGGAGGTTGGAAAAACTCAACCCATAACCAGACCAGCTTTGCCAAGACATAAAGGCTTATTATAGCCAATATCATGGCTGCAACTCGTGCCACTAACCTACCCCGCTGTTGCACGAACTGGATAAAATTGTTCATCATTGAATTCATTTATGTTATTTCTACGGGTTTCCGTCTATACCCGAACTAAATCCCCGAGTTAAATTTTAGCCATCTTTCTTTGAGATAGCTTATAATAAGCATATTCCCACTCAAATCGCGGAAAAGCAAGACAAGATACTGTAAATATAAGTAAGGTTCAAGATGACAGTTGACAATTCTGTGAGGTTAGACAAATGGTTATGGGCCGCCCGTTTTTTTAAAACACGCTCAATAGCCAAAGAAGCAATCGACGGTGGCAAGGTTCATTGCGATGGTGTTAAGGGCAAAGCAAGCCGAGCGGTTACGGTCGGCATGAACGTAAAGATCCGGCAAGGCTTCCACGAAAAAACGGTGGTCGTTAAAGACTTATCCGAAAAACGAGGCCCTGCTAAAATCGCTCAAGAATTGTACGAAGAAACCGAAGACAGTATTAAGTTGCGGGAAACTTTAGCAGTGCAACGTCAGTCTATGCCCAGAACAGAAGGCAAGCCTGATAAACGCCAACGACGCCAGATTCATCGCTTTAAGCGCGATCAGTCTTAAATTTATCAGTATTGACACTCTTTTAGACGATACTCTTTTGATATCAACACATTTGGATTAACCATGTCAGACACGATTCAACGATTTACCTTCGCCAAACTTCCAATTCGTGGCGAAATCATTAGCTTAGAACACAGCTTTACGACCATTGTTGAACAGCATGAGTATGCTGCCGCTCCACGCCAACTTCTTGGGCAAGCTTTAGCGGCTACAGCATTAATGGCTGAGATCATAAAAATAGAAGGGAAAGTCGCACTGCAAGTGCAAAGCCCCTCGACACTCAAGCTATTACTTACTGAGTGCACCCATCAAGGTTTTATCCGCGGCTTAAGCCGGCTTGACGAAGAGCAGTCAACGGACGCGCTAGACTTCGCAAAGTGGACTCAGAACGGGCAGATGGCGATCACTATTGAGCCAAATCAAGGCAAACGTTACCAAGGAGTCGTGCCGCTAGAGAACACAACCCTTGCTAGCTGCCTTGAAGATTACTTTCAACGCTCAGAACAGCTACCAACCTATATTCAGCTTTTTGCCAGTGATAGCAAAGTCTTCGGTCTATTTTTACAAGCACTTCCAGGAAACTCTCAAGACACGACTTCACTAGAAGATAAAGTTGGTGCTTTTGAACATGTCAAAACCTTGGCTGAAACTCTCTCTGCTGAAGAAGCTTTGGCTACCAGCCATCAAGATTTACTGTATCGCTTATTCCATCAAGATGAAGTTACTATCTACCCTGAAAAACCTATTGAGTTTCAATGTGGTTGCTCACGAGCACGCAATGAGCAGGCTTTAGCCACAATTCAGCCGGAAGAGCTGGTTCAAATGGTTCAAGAAAGTGGTGGACAGCTTGAGTTGGTGTGTGACTTTTGTAGCAATAAAGAGATTTTCACCGAACAAGACATCATGACATTTCTCAGCAACACGGCACCCAGCACTAGTATTAATTAAAAAAGCCCACACTCAGCCGATTTAAGAGGGTACTATCTAACCTTAACTATAAAAAACTAGTAAAAATAGAGCTCCATAGTTTGAAGCTCTATATTGTTCTTTATCATTAACTGTTTCGAGTCAAGTATAGGTATTGATTTTAATTTCGTATCAATCAATGACATAACCGGTATCCTACTTTCTATACTGTCAGTATGAACTTTATTTCTCCCTATATAAAAATCTAATTTACAAATCCCCTCTCTACACTCAGCACTTGAAAACTTCACAGACTCCTTGATTAGCTCATCATATAATCCCATCTCATAAATTTTGTCATTAATTATAGCTGAGTCCTGCTGATCTCTAATCAACGGTTGAGAGACTCTGAACGTGTTAAACAAGTATTCAGCCTCCCCCTCTATATCCTTTTCTTTAATAAGCGCTCCTACCGCGCCCTCTATACCTTTTAGCTTTTCCTTATTAATTTCAAGCCTGTTATTCATTTCCGTTTCACTGGACTGCTTCTTTTCTTGAGCTTCGCGTTCAGCAATACTATTTACAGAGTTATTGTTAACGCTGAAATTCTGCTGTTCTATATTTTGGGGCTTCTTTTCAATTATCGTACTGACACTCTTTTCGTTAAAAAATAAATTCTGTTTTTTAGTTATATATAAAATACTAAGAAAAAGTACCATTGAAATAGAAAACACTATCAACTTTCTAATCATGTCCTCAATAAGCCTCTTCATTAAAGCGTTTGATTCAGCGTAAATAGTCACAAAACTATCTACGCTCTATCAACTATTTTTCTTTGTTAGGATAGTGTCTTTTACAAACATTATCACTATTGCAAGTGTAACAAACAAGAGTCCCATCACTGTTATAGTAGCAATTCGTCTCAGAAGCGGTAACTTTTTGCGTTGATAATAACCCTGCCACTACTACAGCTCCTAGCAAAAACTGTTTTAAAATCATAATTTCTCCTTTACTTAGGTTAATTTATTATGTCTCGGCAAGAGACAAGAGAGATTATTAACGAAATACTTCTTAGATTCAAGCCAAATAAATCAAAGGATGAATTATTTGTTATTTCTAAACGCTGTAATAGTTATTTTTCAAAAGAGCAAGCTTGTAATTAAGTGGAGCTGTCAATAATTAGCCTACAATCGGAAATTCGAGGCGGGCTTCTAGTCCGCCTTCAGCACGATTGAGTAGCGAAACGTGCCCCCGGTGTAACTTGGCGATACGTTGTACAATGGCGAGTCCAAGCCCTGAACCACCACCGCTTCGCGCACTGTTACCGCGTGAGAATGGCTGGAATAGTCGTTCAATTTCCTTCTCATCAATGCCAGGGCCTTGGTCGAACACCGATACACGGACTTTGTTATCAACGACTTGCGTTTTTACTTCGAGCGGCGCACCGGCATACTTCAGACCATTCATAATAAGGTTAGTCACTAAGCGCTTCATGGCCATCGGCTTAAACGCTAATGGAGGCAGTTCACCCAGCTCATAACTGATGTCTTGTGTTTGGATGCGCACCGACTTCACGCAGTCTTCAACCACAGTATTCAAGTCACCGACTTGATCCCGTTCATCACGGCCATCTCGCACGAAGGAGATAAACTGGTCAATGATTTGGTCCATGTCTTCGGTATCACGAATAATACCTTCTCGAACCTCAGCTTCATCATCGCTCATGAACTCAGTTGCTAATCGAATGCGTGTTAGTGGTGTCCGCAAATCGTGAGACACACCCGCCAACAATAATGTCCGGTCTTCTTCTAGTTGCTGTACATTACGCGCCATTTGGTTAAAGGCCTTGGTCACAGTGACCATCTCTTCCAAGCCTTCTTCTTTGAGCTGACCAGGATTATCACCGCGTCCAATTTCTCGTGCAGCGAACTCCAAACGTCGTAACGGGCGACTGATTTGCTTGGTGAAAATCCAACCACCAAGCAAGCTTAGTAATAAAATAGCCGTGAAATAGACGATAGGGGGATGGATGTAAAAACCTTCGAACGGTTCCATACCGATTCGGAACCAAACATTGTTATGCTTCGGAGACTTAATCCAGTAATAGATTTGATCGGACTCTTCAACTCGCATCTCCGTACTGTCTTCAGGCACACCTAAACTCTCAGCCAGCTGCGAAGTTAGTACCGTATACAACTGCGCTTCTCGAAGTTGTTTCGGATCGCCCATGCGAGTGGAAATCATCTGAATGCGCTGGTCATCCATAATTTCCAGACGGACTTCGTTCGATATCTTGCCTTCAATTTCGAGATCCTGCATCGACATGGCCGTTTTCACGTCTGACGCTAACAGTTGAACCAACTGCTTCATCGACGGCTGCGCTACGTACCATGAGATCGACAAATAGGAGACCCACTGGTTAATGAGCAGTAGCACACCAACCAGTAAGGCTATTCGTCCAAAGGCACTTTTCGGCAAGACTCTCATAAGAAAGGAAACGTAATCGACTTAAGCTTCGCCACCATCTGGAACAAAGACGTAGCCCACGCCCCAGACGGTTTGAATATAGCGTGGATGCGCTGGGTCAGCTTCAATCAAACGGCGTAAACGCGATACTTGTACATCAATACTGCGCTCCAAAGCGGAATAGTCACGACCACGTGCTAAATTCATTAATTTATCTCGCGATAACGGCTGACGCGCATGCTCTACCAAGGACTTTAATACTGCAAATTCACCGCTGGTTAAAGAAATCGATTTACCATCGTCCGTCATCTCGCGCGTCGCTAGATTGAGTGTAAAGCGACCAAAACTAATCACCGATTCAGAGTTACTCGGTGCGCCAGGGATATGCTTTGCCTGGCGACGAAGTACGGCACGAATTCGAGCTAGCAACTCACGAGGATTAAACGGCTTGGCTAAATAATCATCAGCACCGACCTCTAAACCAACGATTCGGTCAACCTCATCGCCTTTAGCCGTCAGCATAATAATAGGGATAGGGTTATTATCCGAGCGCAGGCGACGACAGATTGATAAGCCATCTTCCCCAGGCAACATCAAATCCAACACCATCAGGTGATAGTTTTCACGTTCCAGAAAACGATCCATCTGCTCTGCGTTTTCTACAGTACGCACGATAAAATCTTGTTCCTTTAAATAACGCTCAAGCAAACTTCTCAAACGCACATCATCATCAACCACTAATACTTTTGGTGTTTCTTCAGTCATGGTCTTTCCTGCCTTCCCAACCCAATAAAATGATAACTATCTTTATTTACGAAGCGTTCAAATTTGACAATTTGTAGAATGCTCAACGGAATGTCGAATTTGGACTTTTTTCATATTTCTACAAGCACTATACTATGCCGTCATATTTTTCCCAATACACGAAAACAAGATGTTACAAATTAACCAGCAAATTGCTCAAGAGCTGAATGTTCGCCCACAGCAGGTGGAAGCAGCCGTAAAATTACTCGATGAAGGCTCTAC
The DNA here is from genome assembly GCF_020005165.1 of Kangiella taiwanensis. Classification (GTDB taxonomy): domain Bacteria; phylum Pseudomonadota; class Gammaproteobacteria; order Enterobacterales; family Kangiellaceae; genus Kangiella; species Kangiella taiwanensis. The sequence continues at coordinate 602,104 of NZ_JAHCLT010000001.1, read as the reverse complement.
AGTTCCGTTCATCGCACGTTATCGTAAAGAAGTCACGGGAGCGCTCGATGATACTCAGCTACGTGATTTGGAGCAGCGCCTGGGATATTTGCGTGAACTCGAAGACCGCCGAGCTGCGATTTTAAAAAGCATTGAAGAGCAGGCAAAGTTGACTCCTGAGCTTGAAAAGTCCATTAAAAGTGCCGATACCAAAAGCGAGCTCGAAGACTTATACCTTCCGTACAAGCCTAAACGCCGCACCAAAGCACAAATCGCTCGCGAAGCAGGTTTAGAGCCTTTGGCCCATGACTTGTGGCAAAACCCAACCTTGGATCCTGAAAAAGAGGCCGAGAAGTACCTCAACCAATCCGATGAAAAGGACAAAACAGTTGCCACCACGAAAGATGCTCTGGATGGTGCGCGTCAGATTCTGATGGAAGAATTTGCTGAAAATGCCGACTTACTGAAACAACTTCGTGACTATTTATGGGAAAACGCCTACATCCAATCGAAAGTGATAGAAGGCAAAGAAAAGGAAGGCATCAAGTTTTCAGACTATTTTGAGCATAATGAAGCTTTTAATGCGATCCCATCACACCGCATTTTGGCGCTTCTTCGTGGCCGCAATGAGAACATCTTGTCACTGCAAATGCTTTCCAACCAAAGATTGGTCAAGGATGAAGACGCTGCCGATCCTTGTGTCGGCATGATTGCGCAACACTTTAATATTCAAGATCAAGGCCGCCCTGCCGATAAATGGCTACAGCAAGTGGTGCTATGGACATGGAAAATTAAACTGCACCTTTACATGGAAACCGAATTACTGACCAAGGTGCGTGAGCAAGGTGAAGCAGAAGCAATCCGCATCTTCGCTAAGAACCTCAGTGATTTGTTGATGGCAGCACCTGCGGGCGCTAAAACCACCATGGGGCTGGATCCTGGCCTTCGTACTGGCGTAAAGGCAGTTATCGTTGACGATACCGGTAAACTACTCGCGCACAGTACTATCTTCCCTCATGCACCGCAGAATCAATGGGATCAATCTTTACGTAAGCTTGAGACCATGTGTGAGATGCATAAAGTTGAATTGGTCAGTATTGGTAACGGTACAGCCTCTCGCGAAACCGACAAGTTAGTCGCTGAGTTGATGAAAAAAGCGCCGCAACTCAAGCTACAAAAAATCATGGTAAGCGAAGCTGGCGCATCAGTGTATTCTGCTTCTGAGCTCGCGGCCAAGGAATTCCCTGAGCTAGACGTCAGCTACCGCGGTGCCGTTTCTATCGCACGTCGTTTACAAGACCCACTGGCTGAACTCGTTAAAATTGAACCTAAATCGATTGGTGTTGGCCAATACCAGCACGACGTTAGCCAAAGCCAACTGGCAAAAAGCCTTGATGGTGTAGTCGAGGATTGTGTAAACGCTGTTGGTGTTGATTTGAACATGGCCTCGGTGCCGTTGTTAACGCGTGTTTCAGGATTAAGCAAAACCTTGGCGCAAAACATCTACAACTGGCGTAACGAAAACGGTCGCTTTAATTCACGTCAGCAACTCTTAGACGTTGAACGCATGGGCCCAAAGACATTTGAACAAGCCGCTGGCTTCTTGCGTATTACTGACGGTGACAATGCATTGGATAGTTCAGGCGTTCACCCTGAAACCTACCCTATTGTTGAGAAAATCATCAAAGATTTACAACTCCAGGACGTACACCAGTTGATCGGTAATGACAAACACCTGAAGCAAATAAAGCCAGAAAGCTATACCGATGATACTTTCGGTGAACACACTATCAACGACATCATCAAAGAGCTGGATAAGCCTGGCCGAGATCCTCGCCCAGAGTTCCGTATGGTGCAGTACAAAGAAGGCGTTGAAACATTAAAAGACCTCAAGAAAAACATGGAGCTTGAAGGCGTAGTAACCAACGTGACCGCTTTTGGAGCCTTTGTAGACGTAGGTGTGCATCAGGACGGGCTCGTCCACTTATCCGTCATGGCGAATAAGTTCATCAAAGATCCTAGCGAAGTGGTCAAAGCTGGTGATATCGTCAGAGTTTGGGTTAGCGACGTCGACCTACAACGCAAACGTATCGGTCTATCCATGATAGGGCCTGACACCGGAGGTGAAACCAAAGGTGCGAACAAGCCACAGCAAAAACATGGCAAGTCATCCCATAAATCCGGCGGCAAAAAATCGCAAAAGCAACCTCAGGGCGCTTTTGCAGATGCATTATCCGCCGCTCTGAAAAAAGGCTAATTCTGCATCATTGCTCTATAGCCCTTATATGACAACTGCTCCAACATGCGCACTACTACTTGAACTTTTCTCAAAGTCCATGTAGTGTGCGCTAAATTACTTGCTCAGATCGAGCCTTGTACAGAGTAAATTTCATGAATTTAAATAATAGAGGCTGGAACTTCTTCGGCGCATTCATTTGTTACCAGCTAATCGTAACGGCCTTGTATTTTCAGTATGTTGATGGCCTTGAACCATGTCCTCTGTGTATGTTTCAACGAGCCATGGTTGTCGCTCTCGGTGGTGTCCTGCTGATTAACGCTATCCACAACCCAAAGATTTACTCCTGGGCAAATCGTATTTATCAAATTCTTGCACTGCTTCCTGCTATAGGCGGCATCATTATTGCTGGTCGACACGTCTATTTACAGCACTTACCCGAAGACGAAGTTCCAGCCTGCGGTGCTCCTCTAGATGCCATGATGGACATGTTACCGTTTATGGAAGTCATTCAAACCGTCCTTTCGGGTGATGGTGAATGCGCTAAAGTTAGCTGGAATTTTATTGGACTATCAATGCCTGAATGGATGCTGGTTATTTTTATTATTGCCACGTTGGTTATCGGCTTTAGGTTATTCAAGTCTTTTATCCAACCGAAACCTTTCTAATTCACTCAAATACTAGGTGTCCTAATGATTCGTATTATTATTGAGCGTAACATCCTCGATGGTAAGCTCGACGACTATCATGCACTGATTCGCCAAGCAAAAAACAAAGCCAGTAATATTCCTGGCTTCCTTTCAGGTGAGATATTCCACGTCAAAGACAACCGTAATCAGGTCGTGGTGATGTCGTGCTGGGATTCATTTGAAACGTGGGAGGTCTGGGCTGAATCGGAAGAGCGCCAAGACTTACTTGACGATATGCGCCCGCTGCTGGAAAGTGACGAAAAGGTTATGGTGCTACAAGCTTCTCACTTGAAAAAAGACTGACCATTTTACATTCAATTCGTTATTCACGTTTGTCGAAGCCGTTTAGTGATAATTAAACGGCTTTTTTAATGCCTGTCATCTTTTTCTCAGTAGCAAACCGCCCAGTTGAGAATATTTTCATTGACATAATGTTAAATATTATTAACATAGGGTTAGATTTTGATAACTTTAAGGATGTTGATTATGTCATTGAACGATCTAACGTTTAGAGAAAAAAGTGCTCTTATTCATGTCCTAGCGCTTGCTATTCTATTAATTTTCACGCTCAGCATTATCTGGCCTTTCTTCAGCGGATACGAAGAAGTCATTTTAGAAGTTAAACCATTATGGGTCGCGGTGATTATGTTTATTATCATAGAAATCATCGGGCATAGCGCAGTCGCCTTGTGGAACTCCAAAGAAGCTAACGCAGAGGCTGATGAACGTGAAAAGTTGGTCGTCATGAAGTCTAACTTCTACTCGAGCCATGTATTAGGATTTATTCTGATTGGCTATATCAGTCTTAGTATGCTCTTCCAAATACCATTCCTGAGTATTTACTTTGTTTTTATTGCTTTTGTCGTTGCAGAGATCATTAATTACGGATCGCAATTTATTCTCTCTCGCCGTGGGGTATAACCATGGCGAAGCAAATTCCAATAAGCAATAACATCAAAACGTTACGCTTCTTGAATGATGAAATGACGCAACAAGAGCTTGCCGAAAAACTCGGGCTGACACGACAAACCATCGCCGCCATTGAACAGCGGAAATATTCTCCTTCGTTGGAGATTGCTTTTCGAATTGCGAATATTTTCAAGAAACCACTGGATGAAATCTTTGTCTACGAAGGGCGAGATGACTAAAAGTACTTTGGCCACTCATGTTTTAGCCTGCCCGTTAAGGCAAAGTAGAACATCTTATAGTCAGCGGCTAATGACCACAGGGGGTAGGTGAAGGTTGCTGGACGATTTTTTTCGAGGAAAAAGTGTCCAATCCAAGCAGGTCCGTAGCCCGCAATTAACACCAGTGGAATAAACCACCAGTTTTGAGTCAGCACTAACCACACTAAAAGCGCTGTGGATACAAACGTGCCAATATAATGAAGAAAGCGATTTCTGGGCAAGCGATGCTCGCCCAGATAATACGGCCAGAACTCTTTAAAACTTTTCAGTTCTTTGTCTGACATAACGTGGAGCAGTGATTACTGCTCACCATCCGTAGCTTCTTCGACTTCTTCTTTAACTTCAGTAGCACCTTCTTTTACTGCCTCCGCAGCGTCAGAGGCAGCTTCCTCTACAGCATCAGCTGCCTGCTCAACTGTCTCTTCGACGCGCTCTTCAGGTGCCTGGTAAGGTTCTTCTGGATTCACATCCAAAAGCTCTACTTCAAAAATTAAAGTTGAGTTACCTGGGATCTGTGCGCGGTCATTCTCGCCATAAGCCAGTTCAGCTGGAATCACAAACTCGTACTTATCGCCAACTGTCATGTATTGTAGGCCTTCAGTCCAGCCAGGGATAACACCACCCAAGTTAAAGTCGATAGGTTTGTTACGCTTATAGGAGCTATCAAACTCTTTACCGTCAATAAAAGTACCACGGTAGTGAACGCGTACTGCGTCTTCAGCCGTTGGGCTTTCTGAGCCTTCAGCATCTTCGATCACGCGATACAATAAACCTGACTCAGTTTGAGTCACGCCTTCTTTTTTTGCATACTCAGCTTCAAACGCTTGGCCTTTCTTCAGCGTTTCTTCAGCCTTTTTCTTTGCTTCCGCCGCTAGTTCCTCTTGGCGCTCTTTCATCTTTGCATTAAGCGCAGTTTGGAACTCGTTGATATTTGCAGCAACTTCTTCTTCGTTGTACTTCGCGCTGCCAGCAAAGCCATCACGCATACCCTGTACAACTAAGTCTTTATCGATAACAACGTCATACTCTTTCAACGAGTCGAAGTTCTTAGACATTTGACGAGAAAAGTTAACGCCCATCGAGTAGGCCGCTTTCTCATACATATCCTTAAACTCAGCCTGTTGGTTACTTTCAGCAACAGCACCCTTCTCGCCAGCTTTTGTAGTGTTTTTGTTATCGCCTGAATCACAAGCAGCAAGCGCGCCTGCAAGAGCGACAACAACAGCTGTTTTTTTGATTGATAATAGTTTCATTGAGGATTCCCCAAATGGTTATTGATTGTTGAAAACATAACATTTTGCATAGAAATTGCCAAAATGCGAGCCTAATCGCTCAACTTTTGAACCAGAACACCCAGTGCTCTGGCTTCTTTCTCCGCCTCATCGCCACCATCAGTAGCGCGGACATAAGCAATGAGATTGGGCTCAACGGTATTTTCTTCAAGTACAGAATTGTTAAATCCAAGTAACGTTTCCATGGCCTTGGCTTGTACCAAGTTTTCCCCTTTCAGCTCTAAATTTAATAATTCTTCGTATTTTTCACGATCGGTTAGCTTAACTTTTCGACGACTTTCTCGGATTCTTCGAACCCCTTTTCTTAACCTTTCAGTACGTTTAATCAACATACTCCAGCCAGTTTTAGAGATTAGATAGCGACGCTCACCAAGCCAAATGGCTAACAGTAGAAAGTTAACATTACAGTTAAATCGATTTTGCATCGCTAAGCATAAGGTTTGAACCTCGCCATCCGCATATACCGCGCAAGTCCAATCCCAGAATTCATCAGCCCAATCTGCTGCTGAGATATCTTTTTGTTCCAGTACCAAGTCCAAATTTGTTGTGCTATTCATTGGTTTCCGACTGCCTTGTAAAAATTGCCAGTATTAAAGCGACCCAGCTGCTAATTAGCAAGACTCCGCCTACAGGAATGATACTTCGTACCCATTCTTGCTGCGTGATGGCATAAAAATACAGTCCACCGCTAAAACCAATAATACCGGTAAACATTAACCAACCAGCGGTTAGCGTCTTCTTATTCGGGAACTGGGCAAATATGATACCGATGGCCAATAAGCCAATCGCATGATACACCTGATAGTTGACGCCCAGATTAAACAAATGCATCGACTTTTCGGTGAGCTTCGAAGCTAAAGCATGAGAGCCAACAGCGCCCAATGCCACAGCCAGTGCCATGAACATAGCGCCATGCAATAAGAAATTTTTTTTCATAGGTTTTATGTGCTTAACTCATTTATCAAAAATACGGCAACCCGCATTATGACAAAATTCACAGTCGTTGTAATTGGCTTGCGACGCGGTAAAATGGCTAAAACACCAACTTTTACATATTTTGTCAGAAAAGAAAGAGTCACTTACCTCGCGCATTACTCTTGGACTTGCCTTTGGCATCCTAAAGCTTTTTGCAAAACTGCCTTACCCCGTTGTTATGGCCGCTGGACGTACTCTCGGGCGTATTTTATACCGAGTCAAAAGCAGACGTTTAATCGTTGAAGCTAACTTACGTTACTGTTTTAGTAAGAAGACGTTTGATCAACGTCAGGCCATGACCAAGAAGCACTTCTTAGCGCTAGGTGAAGGTTTTGCTGAGCTGACGCTGGCTTGGTATAAACCTTTTGATAAGTTGGAAAAGTACCATGCTATTAAAGGTCTTGAACACTATGAAAATGCCAAAGCAAGCGGTCAAGGCATCTTGTTTTTGGGTTATCACACTACCAGCCTAGAACTCGCGGGTGCGATTATGGCGAAATATCTTGATTTCGCAGCTTTTTATCGACCGAACAAAAATCCTGTGTTGGATAAGCATATCCAGCAAGGCCGTAACAACCGTAGTAAAACCATGGGCCGCAACGATATTCGCTCTATCGGTAAGTGGCTCAAAAGCGGTGAAGGTTTATGGCTGATGCCCGATCAAGATATGGGGCGTCACAGCACAGAGTTCGCTCCATTTTTTGGTAACCCAGCTAGCACACTTACCTCGCCCCAGCGTATTGCCAAGCTTGGCAAGGCTAAAGTTTTACCTGTGAGTTACCACAAAAATCAACAGGGTGTGATGACAATTGAAGTGTTACCGGAGATCGAGTTTACCGGTGATGATTACATTGATTGCACCATGACTAATAAAATACTTGAGGCTTGTGTGATGCAGGCTCCTGAACAGTATTACTGGGTGCATCGACGTTTTAAAACACTTCCAGAGGGCCAGCGTAGCGTTTATTACCAAAAGCCGCCAAAGCTTAAAAAGATTTCCAGCAAACAGCATGATGGTGCCCTTTACTCAGGCAAAATACTGTCTCGCGACAACGGCTTACCTAAGCTCGTGAGAACTATTGATGGTCAATTACTCAACGTGTTCTATCGCGGTACCAGCTTTGGAACTGACTTAACTCGGAAAGAGCTTAGCACCATGCTTGAAAAGTGCGCCATGTTCACTTTCCGTGGTTTTTACACCATCTCTCCCAAAGAGTTTACCTTTTGTGATGAACGAGAAGCTTACATGCTCCGCTATCAAGAAACCCCTGGCGTTGCGCTTCACCATATTCCACAAAGCCGTCGTCACCCAACAGCTATCGTACTCGGGAACTGGCTGGCCCAACTTCATAACGAAGGGATCAAATTAGGTGAGATTCGTGAAAGTAATATTCAGCTACTGCCCAACGGTAGCCCAATATTACTTAACCCAAGAAGTTGTGAATTCTATCAGCGGGAATTAAACGATAAAGCTCGTGAGAAAGATATTACTCAATTTATTGATGCGGTAGGCTTTCTGGCGCAAGACGACTCTAGCCAACAGCTTTTCCGCGAACAATATCAGCTGAATCGTCTGAACGAAGTAGACGACAAACACCTTAATGAGACAGGTCAAGCGTAGCGACTAGGCCATCGACGGTACTCTTGACGTCATCAACATTGATCAATGCCATGGCAGCTCTATCGTGTATCCGGGTTCGCCACGGCACCACTCTCGGATCTTTGTTCAAAATGGTTTTAACTGCCTGATCAAACTTATCAATAGTCGAGTCTTTAAATAAATAGGGTCCCGACAGTCGACTCGAAGCCACAGCATAGAGACCTATGACTGGAGTATTCATCGCATTGGCGATATGCGCCGGCCCTGTATCTGGCGCGATACAGAACTGAGCGTGCTCCAATACAGCAGCCAATTGCTGTAAGCTTGTTTTCGCTACTAGGTTAACGATTGGTATACCACCGACTCGCTGAACCTTTCGCTCTACTTCAGAAGCTAACTGACGTTCAAACTCCGCATTACCGCCAGTAAGAACCGCCGGCAAGCCGTACTGCTTATAACAGTATTCAATCACTTGAACATAACGATCTGCAAACCAGCTCCGTTCAAGTTTACTCGCTGCTGGATTGACGACGATGTATTTTTCCGGGAGTCCAAATGATGTTATATCCTTATCAACGGTTATGCGCCAATTAAAGTAATCATCAGGGTAGTTCCAGTTTATTGGTTGTGAATCCACGCCCAACTTTTTAGCAAATTTACGAAAACTGTCATGTAGGTGTTCGTGTTCGAAGTCAATTCGCTCATTAGTGAACAGCCACTGTAACTCCCGTGCACGGACTTTATCAAAACCTATCTTCCTTTTTGCTTTTACCCATGGATAGATAAGGTTCGCTCGCGTGCTCGCCTGCATTGCTAACAGAACATCATATGACTCGTCGAGTAACTGCTTAATGTTACGATAGTCTTTTAAAGATTTAGGCTTATCTACAGGGATATAGGTTAGTCGCGGATGCGTGGAGTCTTTAAGCAGTTGATAAGCGGCTCTACCGATCAACCAGGTCACTTTAGCTGCTGAATTTTGTTCAAGTATCGAACGAATCACTGGCAACACTAAGGTACAGTCTCCAATAGCAGAAAGGCGTACCACTAAAATGTTCACATGTGTTCCTTTTTGTACAAAGCTATCGTCGATAAGCTGATGTAACGCCCTGCTTTGATGCCGCGATAGAGTAACCAGAACGAAGTGATTGCGCGCATGGCGAGGAAAGCGAAGAACGCCCACCATAACCCATGATTATCATACCCCTTGGTTAAGAAGTACATTGGGATAAAGCCTACCGCCACCGCAAGAATCATGGAGTTGCGCATGGTGGTAATCGCTGATGCACCGATAAAGACACCATCCAACCAGAACCCCCAGATAGCGACCAGTGGGATCAGAATAATATAGATATGATAAGGTTCGGCTTGCTGCCTGACGGACTCGATGTCAGTGATCCAACCAATAAAGGTTTCAATAAAGAGTAAAAACGCTAAGCAAAACAGTAAGCTAGTGATGATCGACCAAAAGCCACCAATATTAATGCTAGCTCGAAAGTCTCTCCATTTATCTCGACCGAGGGCACGACCAACCTGAGCTTCTACAGCATTGGCAAAGCCGTCTAAGCCGCTTGAGATGACCAGTAAGAAGTTAAGTAACACCGCATTAACCGCCATCACTGCATCACCCAGCTCGGCGCCACGGGAGTGGATAGTGAAAAAGACCAACTCCAACGATAAGGTACGAATCAACAGATCGCCATTTAACCGCAATAAGCGCTTGAGTTTAGCCCACGCTAATTGAAATTTTTCCTTAATTGGGAACTTTTTAAGTAAACCCTTTAAGCAAATCGCTGCGTAAATAAAACCTAAAATTTCTGCGATAACACTGGCTATGGCAACTCCATCAACTGCCATGCCAAATCCTTGCACAAACAGCAGATCCAGGCCAACATTGAACAGATTGATAATCAACAACATAACAAACGGCACACGTGCATTTTGCATGCCGATGAACCAGCCAATCATAACAGCGTTCAGCAGCGTAAAAGGCAAACCCCAAATACGGGTATTCCAATACAGTAATACGCTTTCTTCAACATCGCTCGACCCTTCAACCCACCATAAAATAACGTCAATAATCCAAGGGTTGAGTAACAACGTTAGTGTAGCAACCGACAGCGCAAGCAACGAAGAGAGGTAAAGCCATTGTCGAATGTCATGGTGATTGCTGGCGCCGTAAGCCTGTGCAACCAGGCCTGTGGTGATCATGCGCAAAAAGCCCATGGTCCAGACAATAAAGGTAAATAGTGCCGCGCCGAGACCAACGGCAGCCAGATGATGTGATTCTGGGAGGTGCCCCATTACGCCTGAGTCAACCAGACCAACTAACGGCACCGTCATATTAGACAGCAGCATTGGCGCAGCAATGCGCCAAGTACTACGATGTTGTTGCTTGTCGCTTAAATCTTCCTTGATATCCTTCAGCGACCAGATGCTCACAAACCGTCCTTAAAAAGCAGAGAGATTACTGCCCAGCTGCGTGGATATCGCCCGCTTTATCACGCAAAATATTGTAATCTTCCGAAACGGTTTTGATCAGATCTTTGTGTTTCGGTGTTTGATCTGGCGAAATATAAGCATAACGACGGCCTAGAGGATCAATCACAAACCAACGTGCAGTATGTTCGACTAAATAGTTATCAGGATCATCATGTCCCGGAACTTTAAAAAAACTAACGCCAATAGACTTTGTCAGTTTTTGAGTTTCTTTTAAGCCTGCATTCACACCAACAAAGTCTGGATTAAATGCTGGGACATATTTGGCGAGTTTCTCTAACGTATCCCGCTCAGGGTCAACTGAGACCATAATCACTTGAGTATCCTTGAGATACTCTTGTTCAACATTCTTCATCATGCCGTTGATGTTACTCAATGCTGTCGGACACACGTCTGGACAGGTCGTAAAACCGAAGAAAACGATGGTCCACTGACCTAAAAAGTCACTCTCGGAAAACTGTTCACCATTGTGTGTTTTACCTTCAAAAGCGGCAATTGAGCGAGGTTGATCAAAAGTTCGGATAATCTCCATTCGCTTTTCAGCAAATAGCACTTGATAGCCAACCACACCAGCAACCAATGAAAGCAGTGCTGCTATAATGATGATTAAACGCGCAGAACCTAATTGTTTTTTCATAACCATACTCGTCTGTTGTTACGTTTTAATGCAAATGATTAATCAACGTTAGATAAATGGATCAACGTAGTGATCGATTAACAATACTGCAAATAATAGAGTCAAATACCCAATCGAGACGCCGAACGTCTTCATCGCGACGCCTTCTTTTTCGCGGTATTTTAACACCATGGTGTAATACAAGAACCATAACCCTAATGCCACGGCGCCGATCAAATAGATGATGCCACTCATGTGAGTTAAGTAAGGCAACAGTGTCGACAAAATCAGTAAGACCGTATACAACACAATTGACGTTTTTGTGAAATCCTCACCGTGCGTCACCGGTAACATTGGAATCTCAGCCTTAGCGTAATCTTCAATACGATGGATTGATAACGCCCAAAAGTGCGGCGGCGTCCATGTGAAGATAATCAGAACTAACAACCATGCATGTGGATCCGCACTGCCAGTCACTGAAGTCCAGCCCAATAGCGGAGGAATTGCCCCTGACAAGCCACCAATCACAATATTCTGTGGCGTTGCTCGTTTAAGGAACATGGTGTAAATAAAGGCATAGCCGACTAAACCACCTAACGTTAATACTGCGGTTAAAGGATTCACCAAGAACCACAACATAGCCATCGCTATCACTGCCAAAGTCGCCGAGAAGGCAATCGCTTTGGCTGAGCTGACTCGACCTTGCGCCACAGGGCGTTGCTGTGTTCGCGCCATCATGGTATCAATTTTGGCATCCACCACATGGTTAACCACCGCAGCTGCACCCGAGGCAAGCGCGATACCAATAGTGCCGAAAATCAGCGCATTGATTGGGGGGAACCAGCTTTGCGTCACATCATTGGCCAAAAACATGCCGACCACGGCAGTAAAGACCAATAAGTAGACGACTTTCGGTTTCGTCAGTTCATAATAATCGCGCCAAGTAATCGGTCGCGGATTAGGATAATTCTTTTCAGCTGACATTCTTCCCCCTAAATTGCCAGTTGACCACAAAATTGACCATGATCAGTGCCAGTAATAACAAAGCACCGCCGCCGTTATGAGCGACTGCTACATAAAGCGGTAAGCCAAAGACGATGTTGCTGATACCGAGTAACATCTGACCGATTAAGATCAGCATTACAGCTCGCCCAATATGGCGCAGCAACACGCTATCGCGCTCACGGATCAATAAAATGGATAATAAACCAATAACTAAAAATACAATGTAGGCACCGATTCGATGCGTCACGTGGATCGCTACTTTCTCATCATGCTCCAAGACACCACCTTCATAGTTAATGAAAGTTTCGCCGCGGGCATGCGCCAAGTCAGCTTCCATTTTCTCAAGTTCGTGCAACTTGAACTCATCAAATTCGAAGCCCTTCTGCCACAAGTCAAATGCTCCCACAAAGTCCGCATTTTTCGTCCAACCCGTGTTACAGAACGGTAGCTCAGTACAAGCTGTAGCGGCATAGTTTGATGCCGTCCAGCCACCTAGAGCAATTTGCACCACGACCAAGACCAAGCCTGCCATGGCAAGCGTTTTAAATTTCTTTGCCACCACTTGCGATAAAGAAACGATTTTCGGTCGAAGTTGTAATACGTACAGAAACAACAGGGTTAATATCGAGAAACCGCCCAATAAATGCGCCATCACGATAAACGGATGGACCTTGAGCGTTACCGTCCACATGCCAAGAAGCCCTTGGAATATCACCAACGGCAGTAAAATGCAGGGTAATACAATTGGAATCGAAGGGTCTTTGCGACGTCCAACCAAGGCTCCAATAAACAGAATTACAATCAGTAAACCAATACCCGAGGCAAAATAGCGATGGATCATTTCTGGCCACGCTTTGTCTGCTTCAAACTTCTGGTTGTATTTCAATTCCGCGGCATTGATGAATTCAACATCGCTTGGCACCGTATAGTGCCCGTAACATCCAGGCCAATCAGGACAGCCTAAACCAGCATCACTTAACCGTGTCCACGCTCCCAGCAAAATCACGCACAGGGCTAAAAAACAGCCAAAAACCGCCAAGCGGCGTAAAGTTCTTTTTTGCATTGCTCTCTCGCTATACTCTTCGTATACCTTAACGTTTAACTATTAGCTAAACGCAACTTTTTACAAAACCGTCTAAAAGGTCGTTCCAAGCCAGTCGTTACAGGCCGGTAACCTTCATTGCTTTGCGAACGTCATCACGCAAACCTTTACTGCTCGCAATCGCTTCGTCCTGAGTATGGACAGGCTCGTATTGCATAAACAGGTTGCCATGTGGGTCCATTAGATAAACCTTGCCACGCTGTAACTGCGGGTTACCGCCAGCAATTGAACCTTTAGCTAACACGATCTTATCAGCATCTTCTACTTTCTCTTGGCCTATGACCTGAGAGGGAAAGACCACTAAGCGCTTTAACTTGTCAGCTTGTTTGCCCAGAGCAAGATGATTACGTGTTAACCACTTCACCGTGGTATCGCAGGTTTGCGAACAGTCGTCTGATTTAGGAAGGTAGACCCACCACCACTTGGTTTCGAACTCACGAAAGTGAAGTTTCTCACCTTCCGCAGTCTGCCACTGATACTGCTCAAAGTGTGGGTATGGCGCTTCTAGCAAAGTGCCATTATTCTGCGTTGCAATGTTAAACCAACCCATGTAGTGCGCTACATAAGCTAAAATGACGGGGGCTGCGAATAATAAAACCAGTCCAGAAACGACACGACGGTTCTTTGTTCGCTGTTTAGGATCAACTGTTGGTTGACTCATTGTGCTTTACTCGCTTCAAGTTCAAAATGATGAATAACATGACCAGGGCGAATGCCATGGCAAACCACTGAATCGCATAAGCGATGTGCTTTTCTGGGGGACTAGCGACTAGTGCCCACTGACGCACAAACTTACTTTGTGTATCAGGTTGCATCCTGATAATGAACGGGGCGCTATCATACCCCATTTTCTCCACTTTTTCTGCAAGAGTTTGAAAATCAAACTGCCCTAAAAGCCACACACCGTCATACTCTTGCCACACGGCATTACTGGCAACCACCGCGTTAGCGCCTTTTGAAAAATATAACGAACCCTCGAGCTGTTGCGTTTCAAAAGCTGGGATTTCTGGGACCTTCTCATAGAAGTCCTTCCGCGGCAGCCATCCTCGGCTGACCAAAATCGGTTGCTGACCACCGCTAGGTTGCCATAGACCATAAATTTCATAACCCAAGCGGCCATCTCGTGTCTGATTATCAATCACTAACGTCACATCAGAAACGGGGGTTCCATCACTGATGATCCGTGTCATGTCGGGGGTTTTCAGCGCTATCGCCTCATCTAAGGGCACAGGAGCTTGTTTTGACTTAAGCTCCAATGCACTGTTCAATTGGCGCTTTTCCTCAGCACGATCAAGCTGCCAGACACCTAAGCGAAGCAACACTGGTAGCAACAAAATGAAGCCAAGCGTGGGGATCAGGCTAGGTTTAAAGACACGGCGGCCTATTGAAAGGTGAAATAAGGGCTTTTGCCACAATCGCTGCTTTTTTGGAGAATCACTCAAAGCACAACCTTCAGTTTTTGTGCACAAACCGATGACTCAAGACTTTAAGGTTCCACTCATCAACTTTTCTCGTATAATGAGCCGAATAAAGTCAAATTCGTCGTAGAGCACATTATGTGGGTTAAAGTTGTCGTTATTATATTAATGCTGGCCATATTATTCAGCCTTTTTCGTGGTTTATTCTTCTTAAATAAAGGCGGTGAAGAAAACAGCAGAAAACTGGTCAAAAGCCTGAGCTGGCGTATTGGCCTCAGTTTATTGCTTTTCATCGTAGTGATGTTGCTCGACCATTACGGCGTTCTCAACATGCGTGAAGGCGTGTTACCGGTAGAAACCACACCAGAATCAACTGTTGAGACTACTGATGAGTCAGGTCGATAACCAAGCACCTGAACATAAACCGGTAAAATATTGCCAACACTGCGGGCAGAAAACCTTTCGCCCGCACCGAAGTGTTCGTGAGCTCTTGTGGGAGTTTGTTGAAAATTGGTTTGGCTACGACTCAAAGGCCTATAAAACGGCACGAGCATTGTGCAAACCTGCAGCACTGACACTCGATTATTTCCGTAACGCTCACCACCATAATCATTATGTAACGCCGATTCGCCTCTATATTTTCCTTTCCATTATTTTCTTCTTACTGACCTCGTTTGGTGGTTTAAATGTCACCTCTCTCGACATAGAAACTCAGCCGGCTGACAAAATTGAGGAAGAGATTAACCAGGCGGTACAAGCTAACCCCTTGTTGGATGAGGGTGTTCTAGAAGAAAACCCATCAAATGGAGAAACAGAAACCGAGCCAACGCTGCCCAGTAACTCGACACCTGAGGCGGAAGCCCCAAACCCTGCTGCTGGCAATGACGCAAACCGTGAAGTCAACGATGACTTACTCGAAAGCTGCAACAACCCAGAAGACATGATCGTCGTTTGGCCAGAGTGGCTCGATAACTATTTTGACGGAAAAGTTGCTTCGCTGTGTGAAGCGTATCAAGATATCAATTACCTTCCGCAGTACAAACAAACTCACGCCAAGGCGCAGTTTTTCCTAAAGCTGGCCCAAAACGCTATTGAGTCACTGCCGCAGGCATTTTTATTTACCTTGCCATTATTAGCTTTAGTACTGAAAGTTCTCTATATACGCCGCAACCATTTATACGTTGAACATCTAGTGCTGCTAATCCATTCGCACAGTTTTATGTTCGCCGCCATTCTGACCTATCTCGGCTGGCATCAGCTGGAGAAGGTATTTACGTGGCTCGACTATATTCCTGTAGACTGGGCGTTATTAGTGTGGGCGATGATTTATCTTTACTTATCCATGAAGCGCCTGTATCAACAAGGGCACATCTGGACCATCATAAAATTTATTGTTTTTAGTTTTATCTACTTGATGGTATTCGGTTTTATCATGATAGCGGCCCTAATGAAAGCCATGATCTCAGTGTAATGATTATTGCCAGCGCTGCTCTTAGTCAAAGATCATTCGCTGGCATAGCCTTTCATTAACAAATCCCAGTCAGGATTTCGCCAATGAAACTGTGGCCACTTCTTGCTTTCCTTTTCCAAAGATCGCTTCAATCGACTTAAGTTAGATTCTAAGTTAGAAGCGTTCGGCTCAACAAAGCGGCCCTTATCAAAATCAATCAGCCACAATTTTCCTTCATCATTCATCATAATATTATGAATATTGAGATCCGAATGGTAGACCCCTTGATCGTGGAACTGTCGAATCAAGGCTCCAACTGCAACCCACTCACTTTCAGTAAGTGCTCGCTCACGTAAGATATGGAATAAATCTTGAGACTGCTCAATAAGACGAATGATAATAGAAGCGCGGTAAATGAGCCCCGCCTTGGTAACGAGTAAAGCGACAGGCTTTGGCACAGGTAAACCCAGCTTACGCATTTTTTTCAACATGGCTTGTTCTCGGTATGCCCGAGTTTTCCTGATGCCTAAGAAAAAATAACTGTCTTCGACCCATTTTGATAACAAGCCGCCTCGGAAGTATCGCCTAAGAACGAAGCCTTTGCCGTTCTTCTCAAAAAAATACGTGGTACTGCGTCCTACAGACTGACCTATGATGTCATCATTTTGTTGTAATTGTTGTGGGTCAAACCAATCCTTTGAAACCTTATCACGGTACTTTTTAGTCGCTACGAGGTATCGATTCTTATCAACTTGTTGAATTTTCACTCAAACTCAATCAATGTCGCGGTTGGTTTATGCCATACTATACATTAAAATCTGAAGTATCCCTAACACTCATTCTTGGGCATAACCTTGATTACGACGTCAACAAACTCTCCACAATCGATCTGTATTTTAAGACTCTCTGCCATTGGCGATGTTTGTCATGCCGTATCATCGGTTCAGGCGTTACAAAAAACCTACCCACAAGCTCAAGTCACTTGGGTTATTGGTAAAGTTGAAGAAAAATTGATTGGGGATTTACCTGGAGTCGAGTTTGTCGTATTCGATAAAAGTCTGGGCTGGAAGGCTTACCGCCAACTCAAACAGAGCATGAAAGGACGTCATTTTGATGTATTGCTTCATATGCAGTTGGCTTTTCGAGCAAATTTAGCGGCATTCTTCATTCCCGCCAAAACAAAGATAGGATTTGCCAAAGAGCGCAGTAAAGAACTTCATTCCTTATTTGTTAACCAACACATCTCAGACTCTCGTGGGTACCATGTGTTAGATGGCTTTCGAGACTTTGTGCGAGCAATTGGTGTCGAAGATAGCTTACCAACATGGGATATTCCCATCCCACACGAAGCCAAAGCTTGGGCAACAAACTTCCTGCCGAAAGAACCTTTCGTCGTTATATCACCGGCTGCCAGTAAAGCGGAACGCAACTGGAACACGGAACGGTATGTCGCCATTTCCGACTTTTGTCACCAGTTAGGGTATCAGGTATTACTCACGGGAGGTCCCTCAAGCTTTGAAAAGGAACTCTGTGCCAATATTTCTAAAGCCTCTCGGGCCTATACCATTAGTTTGGCTGGTCAGACCGATTTAAAACAACTATTACTGACGTTAAAGAAAGCTCAACTCGTCATCGCACCGGATTCAGGTCCTGCCCACATGGCCGTCACGCAAGGTACGCCAGTCATAGGCTTATACGCGCATAGTAATCCCAAGCGCACGGGGCCCTATTTGTATCAGCGCTTTATTGCAGACGCTTACACCAAGTTAGCTTGTGATGAGCTCAAGATTGAGCCTGACGCGATCCCTTGGGGCTACCGTCTCAAAGGCGATAACCTGATGCAACATATTAGTGCTGAGCGCGTTTGCAACTTGATTGAACAAGCCATCGACTTTTATGCCCTTGAGCAGCCCTTAAGCGAATCACCTAACGAAGGCTCCGTTTAAATTGCTGCGTAAAGCACCATCCCGATTAACACAATCGCCACCGCCGCTTTACAGACATCAATAAAGATACCCTCGGCATCATAATCACTCTCAAGTTCAGTGTTGATTTCGCTGTTCTGTTTCATGGTTCTTCCCCTTTCAGTTTGTTAGTTCACTGAAGTGACACACACTTCCCTTCAGTCCACATAACTATCAAACCCTATTTTTGGTGAAGGGTGTGTTTATAAATGTAAATAGCTGTGTCTAACACTGACAGTTGAGCAAAAATTCAATCACTTAGATCCAACTCATGTCTAAATATGTCGCAAACCAAACCAGATGTTACTTGTTCCGAACTAAAAACTGGCCTTTAGGGTAATACTGAGTTCAACGCCATCAACAAAGTCAGAATTCAAGGGTGATGCCAGATCAATGTTGATCACCTTACGGCCGCTAGAACGCGCGATAAACAAGCGTAACCCAACGCCAGCGCTGACCAAAGTTCCGTCTTCTTGATTGACATAAGGTGTATCGCCACTGACACGTCCTGCATCGACAAAAGCTGCATATCCAACATTCAGTAACTTAAACCAAGTCGTGCCAGGGTAATACCGCTTTTCAAAATTCAATAAGAAGCTTTCTTCACCATGCTGGTACTCAAGTGGATAACCTCGTAGGCCCGACTCTCCACCGAGCGATATGGGACGATCAATATAGGGGTTGTCAGCGCCCCGGTAGTGCAGTTTACTATAGAGAATATGTTCTTGGCTGGAGTGGTAGAAGTGCTCCAAACCCATTCCATAGTATGAGGTGACGCCTAGCGGTCTTCCTTGTGCATCGATGCTGTCACCTTCAGAGCTGGCATTGGCAAAAAAGTGCAGCAAATGGTCGTCATGCGGTTTTGTCACATAACGCCCTTTCCAAAAAGCCACAGCGCCTTTTTCTTTACCGAGTTCATCGGTGTTATAGCCAAGCTTTAGACGATGATACCAGCCGAACTGCACATCCTCGGTACGACCTATCAAATACAGGTTTTTGGTTTGAATAAACTCATCTTTCTGATATTCCAAACCGAACCAAACATACTCCAACCCTCTGTCATAAGGTAACGCTGTCGTATCTGCTAGTGCCTCGAAGTGATGTTCGTCTTTGCTGTAACCAACGGAATATCTCAAAGAATGTCCATTAACAAGCCCCTTAGAAAGGCCAAAAGATAGATCATACTGGTCAATATCTTGCTCAAAAATATTGACCGCTTCGTCATTACTATAAATGGTATCGCGTAATTTTTGTGAATTATAAAAGACCCCAGCTGACCAGGTGTCTTCTAATGTATAGAAAGGTTTTTTCAACGATAATGAATATTGCTCGCCATCTGAATTGTTCGACAAAGCGACGGCACTTTGAATGTGATGCTCAGTTGAAACATCTGTGGCCAGTACTAACGTGTGGCCAGAACGATCGTCTTCTTTAAAGTATTCAAGTGTGGCGCGTAATCCGTGTCCCAGCAAGTTATCATCTTCAATCCCATAAGCATATTCCGTCACACCACCTTCTCGACTGACGTCAACAGTAGGAACCAATGTCCAAGTTTCCCACGTTTCAACTTTAAGATTTATTCCACGGCCATCTTCAGCTTCCTCCCAACTCACTTTGGCATCTCTTAGAAATCCCTGTCGTCTTAGAATTCGGCCGGCCTCTCTGAGGAGACGTTTGTGTACAGTATCCCCTTTTTTAAAAGGTAATAATCGTTCAATCACATAGGGTTTTGTGTCGATATGAAGCTCATCCGCAGTTTCATAGAGCCACCCTGTACGTTCT
Organism: Kangiella taiwanensis; assembly: GCF_020005165.1. Lineage (GTDB taxonomy): Bacteria > Pseudomonadota > Gammaproteobacteria > Enterobacterales > Kangiellaceae > Kangiella > Kangiella taiwanensis. The sequence continues at coordinate 582,310 of NZ_JAHCLT010000001.1, read as the reverse complement.
TCCTCACTGAAAATAGGGTGTATCACGATCTTGATATCGTTAATGAAATATCCGTGCTTATTGACTGCATCACCTGCAGCAACTTTTGAGTCATTCGCTGTAGCGGTCAAGCTGGCCAAAAAGCACAACATGACTCCGAAAAACTGTCGCATATGCTCCCTATGTCATTTTTATTAAACAACATCATAGAGTATATCCATATTTTCCCCAAATAGCTGTCATACACTCGTAAAAATGCTTTAAATTGTAGGATCTTAATCACACAATCGTCACATAAAAGTCATGAGGGGCTGATACAGTAAGCGCAACGAATAGATCAGGTAACACCAATGACATTACCATCTACTCACGCTGAGAAAGCGCGTTATCGAACAATCTGGATCTCAGATACTCATCTAGGCAGTAAAGGCTGTCAGTCTAAGTTACTGCTTGAATTCCTCAAGCACATCGAATCCGAAAAACTATATCTTGTCGGCGACATCATCGACTGCTGGCGACTTAAAAATCGTTGGTACTGGCCTCAAGAGCATAACGATGTGGTGCAAAAAATTCTGCGCAAAGGACGCAAAGGTTGCGAAGTCATATTTATTCCAGGCAATCATGACTCCTTAATTCGTAACTATGCCAACATGTCTTTAGGCAACGTTAAGATTTGTGAAGAAGATATTCACATCACCGCCCAAGGTAAACGTTTACTAGTACTGCATGGCGATATTTTTGATAACGTCATGCGCTTTACCCCATGGTTAGCAACGATTGGCGATCACCTTTACGAGTTTCTTTTAAAACTTAATCGTCCTATTAATAAGTTCCGACAAAAGTTTGGCAAAGGTTACTGGTCTTTGTCCGCTCACCTAAAAATGAAAGTTAAGAATGCCGTGAGTTATATTTCTCAATTTGAGGAAATTGCTTCTGAGCACGCCAAGAAACAACAAGCTGACGGTATTGTTTGTGGCCACATACATCATGCTGAGATTCGCCAATTTCATGGCATTGATTATTACAATGATGGGGACTGGGTTGAGAGCTGCACAGCTTTGGCCGAAGATTTTGAGGGTAATTTATCTATATTGAACTGGCATCAGCTACGACAACACTATATTTTGGAAGAACTTCCTGAGTTAGCAGTCACTCACAACGAAGGCCTTTAGAACTTTTGGTTATAGTAACATCTGACCAGAGAGAAAATATCTAAAATATATTTGCAAAGGTCAGCAGCTGTGTTAATCTCAACTCAAACGCTGAACGCAAAAATGAATTTCGATAGCATTCAGCAGCAACTTAACAAGCATTTGGAACAAAACGTAAGAAGTATTTATGTTGAAACAAGCCCTTAACAAGCTCTCGGTGAGCTTCATTGTGATTAACGTGATTGTGGTGATTTTATTACCGCAACGAGGGCGCGTGTGAGTTAAGAAACACAACGAATGACGAAGCCCTCGAACTGAAAAGTCCGGGGGCTTTTTTTTGATTAACTTAAAGTGCATTTAGCAGATTGGAGGTAAGAAGCAAACTCAAAAGCAGCGAACGATATTTAGGCGAGGCCTAAAATCAAATCAAACACGGAGTTTACGAACAGTAAATGAGTATTTTGAGTTGATTTTTAACGAAGCATAAATAAGTGCAGCAATTTTGAGTAGCTTCTTTAAATTATGAACTTACTAAACTCGGTCATTATCGTCGTCTTAATCATTGTGGTGATTTTATTACCGCAACGGGGGCGTTATTGAGCAGAAAAAAGCAACTAACAACCGAAGCCCCCGCACTGAAAAGTCCGGGGGCTTTTTTTTACATGAAATTTTTTAACTACTTTGACAACACAAGATAATTCAACATTGGAGCAATTATGAAAGTTACGTACGACACAGATATCAACATTGAAGCGCTTAGAGACAAAAAGTTAGTCGTTTTAGGCTATGGTTCACAAGGCTTTGCCCATTCTAATAACTTAAAAGACAGCGGTTTTGATGTGACCGTAGCGCTACGCAAAGGTTCGTCAACGTTTGAGAAACTTGAGCGTAGCAACATGCCTGGTGCCGAGCTTGAGGAAGCGATTAAAGATGCAGATTTGGTCATGATGCTACTACCGGATGAGAACCAGCCTGAAGTTTACCAGCAATTTATTGAACCGCATCTGAAGCCCGGCGCCAGCTTAGGATTTGCTCACGGTTTCAATATTCACTTCAATCAAATCACACCTCGCGATGACATTAACGTTTTCATGGTGGCACCTAAAGGTCCTGGACATACGGTTCGCTCTACTTATATAGAAGACAGCGGCGTTCCCTGCTTAGTCGCGGTATACCAAGACGTCACTGGTAACACAAAAGAACTCGCCTATGCCTATGCCAGCGCTATTGGAGGCGGTCGAGCTGGAGTCATCGAAACCAGTTTCAAAGAAGAAACTGAAACTGATTTATTCGGCGAACAAGCAGTGTTATGTGGTGGAACCGCAGCCTTAGTTCAAGCAGGCTTTGAAACCTTAGTCGAAGCCGGTTACTCCCCAGAAATGGCCTACTTCGAGTGTCTGCATGAATTAAAACTCATTGTCGATCTGATGTACGAAGGTGGCATCAACACCATGCGTTACTCTATTTCTAACACCGCCGAATACGGCGATTTAACTCGTGGCAATCGTTTAGTTACCGAGGAAACGAAGCAGTCCATGAAGAACATATTATCTGAAATCCAAAGCGGGCAATTCGCCAAAGAATATGTCGACGATTGTCGTAACGACTACCAAACATTACATAAATTACGTCACTCGCATTCTGAGCATCAGATTGAAGTGGTTGGTGCCAAGCTTCGTGGCATGATGCCTTGGATTAAGAAGAAACCCTTGGTTGATCAAACCATCAACTAGCACAGGTGAACTTATGCGTGGTGCAGATTATTTAATAAAGACTCTAAAAGATCATCAAGTCGACACGGTTTTTGGCTATCCTGGTGGCGCCATCATGCCAGTCTATGATGCTTTACTCGGCAGTGGCGTAAAACACGTACTCTGCCGCCACGAGCAAGGCGCCGTATTCGCCGCTGATGGCTATGCTCGATCTAGTGGCAGGTTGGGGGTGTGCATCGCGACTTCAGGTCCCGGTGCCACCAATTTGATCACAGGGATTGCGAATGCGCAAATGGATTCGGTGCCGCTTTTAGCAATCACAGGGCAAGTTGCTTCTAACCTAATTGGCACTGATGCTTTCCAGGAAATCGACACCTATGGTCTTTCGCTGTCCGTGGTAAAACACAGCTACTTGGTGACTCGTATCGAGGACTTGCCTCGTATGCTGAACGAAGCTATCCAGTTAGCGCAATCCGGGCGCCCCGGACCGGTGCTGGTTGATATTGCTAAAGATGTGCAAATGGCAACAATGCCAGCAACCACACTTGCCTTTTGTGATGACTTAAGACCCAAAGATCTTGCCACTACTAATGTAGCAATGAACAGCGCTGCTTTGCATTCTGCAGCTGAGCTTTTAGCGTCGAGCAAGCAACCCCTGATTTATGCAGGCGGCGGCGTGGGTCTATCCAAAGCCTCTGAATTACTGACTGCACTGGTTGATCAATTTAAAGTTCCGACTGTTACCACGCTTAAAGGTATTGGTGCTTTGCCAAGTTCGCATCCCTACAACTTAGGGATGCTTGGCATGCATGGCACAAAAGCCGCGAATACGGCGGTACAAGAATGTGATGTATTGCTGGTGGCAGGTGCTCGTCTTGATGATCGTGCAACTGGCGACCTGAAGCAGTTCGCACCCAATGCCAAAGTAATCCATATTGATTGCGATCAAGCAGAGATCAGCAAGCTGCGTTTGGCGGATGTTAGCTTGCTGGGCGACATGCCAAGCATTTTGACAAGCTTGATGAACGCCATGAGCCACGGCTACAAACATGAAACGGCTCACCAGTGGCGCTATCGCTGTCTACAAAATAAAGAGCAGTTAGGCTTTCGTTACGACGCTCCTTTCAGTGGCATTTATGCACCCGCTCTGCTGAAAAGCCTGTCGGAAAAATGCCAACAGCGACAAGCAATCGTTGCCTGTGATGTTGGGCAGCATCAAATGTGGGTTGCACAGCACATGCAATTTAATTCAAGCAGTCATCATTTAAGCAGTGGTGGTCTTGGTGCCATGGGCTATGGTTTGCCTGCAGCGCTTGGTGCCAAATTCGCTAACCCTGATCGCACCGTTATCACAGTTTCAGGCGACGGTTCGATCATGATGAATATTCAAGAACTGGCAACACTAAAACGTTACAGCATCGCGGTCAAAATTTTGCTTTTGGATAATCAACGCTTAGGCATGGTACGCCAGTGGCAAAATCTATTCTTTGAAAAACGTTTTAGCGAAGTTGACCTGTCCGACAATCCTGACTTTGTTGAAATCGCCCATGCGTTCGGCGTTCGCAGCACGAGCATTAATCAATCGTCACAAATCGATACAGCGCTTGATGAATTTTTATCGAGCGAGGAAAGCTATCTGTTACATGTGTCAATCGATCCCGATGACAACGTGTGGCCGCTGGTTCCACCCGGAAAAAGTAACTCGGATTACATTGAAGAAAATCCGACAGAAAGCAGCTCATCATCAAAAATCCCTGAACACAAACGACCTGAGGAGGCCACGCAATGAGTACCAACACTTTTAAAATTATTGTTCGACAATCCGCCGGTAGTTTAGAGCGTATTCTGCGTTTGGTCCGCCACCGTGGTTTTGACGTTAACTACTGCTTAGCCCGTGAAGAAAGCTTGGAGAATGGCATGAGCGTGACCCTGCAGTTAAGTAGCGAACGTTCTGCCGATAACCTTTACCACCAGTTACATAAGTTAGTCGACGTGGTTGAAGTTCATCAATCCAAACCCTCTCGGTTAAGGAGTTGTTTAGGCAATGAATGAACAATTGTTTCTTTACGACACCACCTTACGAGATGGCGCCCAGTACAAAGGCATCAGTTTTTCATTGCAGGATAAACTGAAAATTACGCAGTTGCTGGATGACTTTGGTATGGACTATATCGAAGGCGGTTGGCCTGGTTCGAACCCTAAAGACGAAGCCTACTTTCGCCATGCCAGAACAATGGGACTACGCCAGGCTAAACTGGTCGCCTTTGGTGCTACAAGAAAACCGTTACAAGACGTCGAACAGGATCTGCAGATACAGTCTTTGCTAGCTGCTGACACACCAGTGGTAGCGCTTGTTAGCAAGTTTTGGCAGTTTCATGTTGAGACCGTCCTGCGCACGGATTTGATAGAAAACCTGAAAATGATTTATGACAGCGTAGCCTATTTTAAGTCATACGGTCGTGAAGTTGTTTTGGATGCAGAGCACTTTTTTGACGGTTTTAAAGACAGTCCAGACTATGCTTTTCAATGCATCGAAGCAGCGATCAATGCTGGCGTTGATAATGTCACCCTATGCGACACCAATGGCGGCAGCATGCCCGATGAAATAGCAGCGACTGTAGCAGCCGTAAAAGCTCGGTTTCCACAGTTATCGCTGGGGATTCATTGTCACAATGACTGTGAACTCGCGGTTGCTAACAGTCTGACATCCATCAAAGCAGGAGTGCGGTTAATTCAAGGTACCGTGAATGGTTATGGCGAACGTTGTGGCAACGCGAATCTGGTGTCATTACTTGGCTCATTGTTATTAAAACCATCGTTTAATCAATCGTTGCATTTTAATCACACAGTAAAAGAAAAAAATCTGACAACACTATCGAAGCAAGTTGCCGACATCGCTAACATGCCTCTCAAATCCGATGCAGCCTATGTTGGCAATAACGCTTTTAGTCATAAGGGTGGTATTCACGTCGCAGCGATCGCCAAGGCAAGTCAAACTTACGAACATATCGATCCTGAGCGCGTCGGTAATCAGCGTGAGATTACTATTTCTGAATTATCGGGAAAGTCAAACGTTCAACTTCAAGCACAAAAACTTGGTCTTGATGTCTCCCGAAACTTTGCCCAAGTTCTGGATAGTATTAAGTCACTTGAAAAAACCGGACTGACACTTGAAAACGCACCCGGGTCATTCGAAATGCTGGTGCGGAAACAAGACGAGGCCTATCAGCCACATTTCACGATATTGAATATTCAGATCAATGTTAACGATCTGAATAAATCCACACGGCACAACGCTGAACTCTGCACAGCCACCGTAAAAGTTCGTGTTAAAAATAAAATTGCACACGTGGTAGAAGAAGCGTCTGGACCGGTTGATGCTTTGAACTTGGCATTAAAAAAAGCGCTGACAGTTTTTTTCCCGCACATCAACGATATGCAGCTGACCGATTACAAAGTATCGATTCTTGATCCTGAGAAAGCTTCTGCCGCAACAACACGCGTGTGGCTACAGTCGGGGTATCAAAACCAGCGCTGGGCGACTATCGGCTGTTCGGACAATATTATTCAAGCGAGTACACAAGCTTTAATCGATAGCTACCAATTATTTTTAATTAAATACAACCATGTTGCTGGGGATAACAATCTCAATAACCCACAGCATCATTTTTTATATTCTGATCATGAGGTAACACACAATGGCAACGCTTAACCCTCCGAAATACATCTGGTTTAATGGTAAAACCATACCTTGGCAGGATGCTCAGGTTCACGTACTGAGCCATGCTATCCACTACGGCTCATCGGTATTCGAAGGGATTCGCTGCTATGAAACCAGTAAGGGGCCCGCTTTTTTCCGCCTTCGAGAGCATGTCGAACGCCTTTATCTTTCGGCGAAAATCTATCGAATGCGTATTCCTTATTCTTTTGACGAGCTGATGACGGCGTGTCATGAGGTGGTTAGTAGTAATAACTTGCGAAATGCTTACCTTCGTCCAGTTGCTTTTTTTGGTTATGGTTCAATTGGCGTTAACCCTAGTCAAAATCCGGTTGAAGTATCCATCGCTTCATTCCCGTGGGATTCGTACTTAGGCAATGACTCGATCGAAAGTGGCGTCGATGTTTGTATTTCCTCGTGGAATCGTGTAGCTCCCAACACCATTCCAGCAGCGGCTAAAGCCGGTGGTAATTACTTATCATCACAACTTATTGTCGAAGAAGCCACACGCAAAGGCTACGTCGAAGGCATTGCGCTTGATGTTAACGGTTATATCTCTGAAGGCTCGGGTGAGAACGTGTTTGTAGTTAAAAACAATACCTTGTACACACCGCCGTTTACCGCCTCAATCTTACCCGGCATCACGCGCGATACGGTCATGCAATTAGCGCGCCAAATGGGCTACCAGGTGGTCGAGCAGAATATGACTCGTGAAGCATTATACCTTGCAGACGAAGCCTTTATGACTGGAACCGCGGCGGAAGTCGTGCCTATCAAGAGTGTCGATGATCTTGCTGTTGGTTCTGGTGCTCGCGGTCCAGTAACAGAAAAACTTCAGCAGGCATTCTTTGGTTTGTTTAAAGGCACCACGCCAGACGATCGCGGCTGGCTTGAAATGGTTCAAGGTGTTGAGGATAAAACCTATGCCTGATTATCGTTCTAAAACATCAACTCATGGTCGAAACATGGCGGGGGCTCGTGCGCTATGGCGAGCCACAGGCGTTAAAGATAATGACTTTGGCAAACCGATTATCGCTGTGTGTAATTCCTTTACTCAGTTTGTACCAGGGCATGTACATTTAAAAGACATGGGGCAGCTTGTTGCGAGAGAAATCGAACAAGCTGGTGGTATCGCCAAAGAGTTCAATACGATTGCCGTTGATGACGGTATTGCCATGGGTCACGACGGTATGCTCTATTCGCTACCGTCGCGCGAAATTATCGCTGACTCTGTTGAGTATATGGCAAACGCTCACTGTGCCGATGCGCTGGTGTGTATTTCAAACTGCGACAAAATTACACCGGGCATGTTGCTCGCGTCTATGCGCTTAAACATTCCTGTTATTTTTGTCTCTGGTGGACCAATGGAGGCTGGAAAAACCAAGCTCTCCGACAAGCTGATCAAGCTTGATTTGGTCGATGCCATGGTTGCTGCTGCTGACGAATCCGTTAGTGATGAAGAGAGCGAACAAGTCGAGCGTAGCGCTTGCCCAACATGCGGCTCTTGTTCAGGCATGTTCACCGCAAACTCCATGAACTGTTTGACCGAGGCTTTGGGTTTAGCATTACCCGGCAATGGTTCCTTGCTCGCGACTCACGCAGCTCGTGAACAATTATTTTTAAAGACCGGCCGCCAAATCGTCGAGCTTTGCAAGAGTTATTATCAAGATAATGATGAGTCGGTGTTGCCACGCAATATTGCTAACCGCAAGTCATTCCTCAATGCCATGTGTTTGGATATCGCCATGGGCGGTTCGACCAATACCGTACTGCACCTCTTAGCGGCCGCGCATGAAGGCGACGTCGACTTCACCATGCAAGACATTGATCGCTTATCTCGCCAAGTACCCAATTTATGTAAAGTTGCGCCTGCGACAAAAGACTACCACATGGAGGATGTTCATCGTGCCGGCGGCGTGATGGCCATTCTCGGAGAATTAAAGCGCGGTAACCTGCTCAACCTCAGTCAACCGACAGTATTACAAAAAACCATCGGTAAGGTCATTGATGAGTGGGACGTGATCACGACAGACAAAGAAGCGATAAAACAGCTGTATCGTGCTGGCCCAGCGGGTATCCCAACACAAAAAGCCTTCAGCCAGAGCTGCTTGTATGACTCGTTAGATATTGATCGTCAACGTGGCTGTGTTCGCAATGTTGAGAACGCTTACAGTAAGGACGGTGGGCTTGCTGTGTTGTATGGCAACCTTGCGCCTAACGGCAGTATCATTAAGACAGCTGCGGTGCCGAATAAACTCTTAACCTTTACTGGGCGTGCTCTCGTGTTTGAAAGTCAGGATAGCGCCGTTGAGGCCATCCTTAATGATCAAATCCAAAAGGGTGATGCTGTGATTATTCGTTATGAAGGGCCATCAGGCGGTCCGGGCATGCAGGAAATGCTGTATCCCACTAGTTACCTCAAATCGAAAGGGCTCGATCAAGACTGCGCACTGATCACCGATGGTCGTTTTTCTGGCGGCACTTCAGGTTTGTCGATCGGTCACGTTTCCCCGGAAGCGGCGAGCGAAGGCACCATCGGTCTCGTGCAAGACGGCGATACCATCCACATCGATATTCCTAATCGACAATTGGAGTTACAGGTTGAAGAGCCAGAACTGGATTCTCGTCGACAATTACAGTCGAGCAAAGGCTGGCAACCGGTATCACGTAATCGCCGATTATCCACTGCGTTAAGAGTCTACGCCAAACATGCGTTAAGCGCCGACCAAGGTGCCGCCCGCGTGGTGTAGTCTCACCCTCCCCCAGAGTATAACCCCTACTTCTGGGGGGCTCTTCGCAAGTCTCTTAAGTCATATTTGCAACTATTGACATGTACCTCAGGCTGGCATAGCATAAAAAATAACCCACAGGACTGTTGGGTATAAGGACTTTTAAACCAGTACAAGGAATACAAGGAGTATCGTATGGCTGGAGCAAACCAGGCCGTTGAATTGGCCACCCACCTACCGGAAATTGGTTTTCCGGAATTTACCACCAAGCTTGTCAGTGACGTTTTTGATTCGTTAATTGCATCAAACCTGCGCCAGACAGAGGCTTATGTCGAATTACTTAAAGAAACCAGTAAATCACTCAAAGATTTCATTAACGACACGCGTGATGATATCAGCGGTGAAATGCTATTACAGTTTTTAGGTAAAGTTCTCGGCGCCGACAATGACAATGAACGCCCTGACATTAAAGTTGGTGACTCGTTATCCGCGCAGCAAGCCAACGCTTTAAACGATGCGATAGAGGTAAAAGACGCCGATATTGCTTCCGATAATAAAGTGGCGGCAGCTGGTAACGTCACCGAAAACAAGTTCCAAAGCATTCTTGATGCGATTGCTAATCGCCTTGCTGCGGATAAATACACCATCTTGAAAGAAATGGTCAGACAGGGACTGCTTCGACTTGTGGTTGAAAATGGTGAGATTGAAACCCGCTTAACTTTCAACACTTACGGTTCGTCTTACTATCAAAACCGTTCCACCGACTACAACCGTAAAGACTTCAATTTTAGAGCAAAAGCCAAAACTGGCGGACTTCTTTCCGGCTGGGTAAAAGCTTCAGCTTCAACATCTTACAACAGTGTTAAAGTGTCTACTGCGACCAAGACTGATATTGACCGCTCAAGCAGCAGCGTTCAAATTTATGGTCGTGTGTATATCAACTTTAAAACTGATTATTTACCTCTTGATCAAGATGAAGGTTAGTTAAATGTCGAATGATAATTTAACTCCTATTGATATGGGTTTCGCCGAATTTGTGGCGAAACTCATCTCTGAGGTCTTTGATGCAGTAGTGACCTCTCAAGCGGAGCAACAGGAAAAATTACAGGAACTGCATGAGTTAATGGCTTTACCCGAAGAGCAGCTTGTCGATTATTTTCTTCAACAAGACTCTTTTCTATTGCAAGTCGATGAGTTGCTTGCGGCACACTTCCCTAGCGATGATGATGCGCAGTTACACGGTATCTATGACGGCGCACCTTATCAACCTAAGACCAGTCGACAACCAGAAAAACCTGCAGTCTTTGAGAAGCTGGGGTTAAAGCTTGAGAAGGAAGATATTAACGCCAATGACAAAGTTCTAACCGAGACAGGCGTCCTCAAGATTTACCGCAAGGCAGCGTCAGCCTACACAATCCAAAAGCGTACGGTGATGAATAAACTGATTGAGCAAGGACTCTCTAATATTGTTGTCGATAGCGGCAAGATTAATGCCAAACTGACCTTCAGCACCAGTATGGTGGGCTCTGGGGAAGACGATGATAGCTCAGGCAATACCCCGGAAACTGAAACGTCAGACATCACTCAACCTCGATTGAGCCCCAGTATTTTCAGCACCAACTTATCGCGAGCACATCTATCATCAGCAATTCAGCCTATCCAACCCATCAACCGTTACGTTGGTTTGCTCAAACCCAATATCAACAAACAGGTTAGACTTAAAGTAAAACAAGCGAGCAATAAGTCACCACAGGATGTTGAAGCCAAGAGCAATATTTTTAGCGAAGTTGAACTGAATTTTAAAACCATCCGCTAATGGGTACACCAAATGCCTGAACTGAATATTGATGATGTGTTACTTCTCATCCATGGAGAAATTGCCTCCGCCGTCACCAGCGCGGACATTTACGGTAACAGTCCGGGTATCAAACTTTCTCACGTTCGAGTACGCATGGGTCAGAAACCATCGTCTCCCGAAAGCGGCTCAGATTCAGATACGGAGAGCAATATTTCGCTGAACACCGAACGCTTCCCTCAGGCCAAAGAAGGCTGGCTCATAGATGTCAGCTACAGCCCTTCTGAACAGGAGAACTCACGTTTCAAGTCAGTCGATGGTGACATGCTGCCTAGTCAGATCTCATCGTTTTTCGCACAGTCATCAGTAACGATAATTAGCGGTATTGGTCATCATTATCAAAAAGCTCTGGCTCAACTTAATATCCACACTATTCAACAACTCTCAGAGATAAACCCCAAAAACACGATACTGATTGACTCAGAGTTGACCCACAGCCAAGTCCGTAATTTCCAGAGCCTTGCTCATCTTGTCATGTCCATACCTGAAGCATCAATACCACAACAGTTGCTAAACCTTTCATTTGGTAAGTTGCTGGATCTCATGTGGAAACGCAAACAGTCGCCAGAAGTCAGTGGGATATCAGCATCGATCCTTGAGCCACTGTCGCGATGGCTACAACAACTCGAGCTGTGTCTTGATAATAAGTTCTTTGATCAGCTGACTTTTAAAGACATCACCAATAATAATATTTAGGCATAAAAAAACGGCTGTTAACTGAATAACAACCGCTTTTAAAAGGTTTTGGTGCTCAGAGCGGGACTTGAACCCGCACGGCCTACGGCCACTACCCCCTCAAGATAGCGTGTCTACCAATTCCACCACCTGAGCTAGAACCATAATGGGTTAAAAACCAGAGCTACTGGTTATCACCATCTTCCTTTGCGTCTTCAGCATTTTCTGCTGCAGCGTCGATAGACTCAGGTATAGTCTCAGCCGCCGCTTCATCAGAAGGAATCTCAGTACTGATTTCTTCTTGTGTCTCGGCAGGAATCTCTGTGCTGATGTCAGTATTTGTATCGCTTGGAATTTCTGATGATGCAGCAGCTTCACCAGCACCCTCTGTTTGGGCAGCGTCATCTAACAAGCTTGACTTAGTCGCTTCTTCGCTAGACTTTAAAGCGGCAATTGCCAGCGAGATGGCAAAAAACACGATGGCCAAAACCGTGGTTGATTTTGTCAGGAAATTACCCGAACCCGGAGCACCAAATAAGGTGTTTGACGCACCAGAACCGAACGAAGCACCCATTTCGGCGCCTTTACCCTGTTGGATCAAAATAATACCAATCAATAGTAGTGCGACTACTAGCAGACTGATCATTAAAAATAATTCCATACTCTTTAACCTGCTTCTCTATGTTTGCTGCTTAACCAGCAATTTTGCAAATTGCTATAAATTCATCGGCTTTCAGGGATGCGCCCCCAATCAAGCCACCATCAATGTCTTTTTGCGCCAGTAGCTGTTCAGCGTTGGCTGATTTCATGCTACCGCCGTATAAAATCTGTACCTTGTCCGCAACATCTTGATTAATCTCTGCCAGATAATCTCGAATCGCTGCGTGTACTTCTTGAGCTTGCTCAGGAGTCGCTGTAACGCCTGTGCCGATTGCCCAAACAGGCTCATAGGCAATGACGCCTTGGCCTAAGTGCTCTAAACCTTGCTCTTTATCTTGATAAAAATCAAGAACGGCGTCTATTTGGCTCTTAACTACCTTCATAGTGGAGCCATTTTCACGCTCTTCAAGGGTTTCACCCACACATAAAACCGGCTTTAGGCCTTTTTCTAGGGCCTTTGCATACTTGTCAGCAACCAGCTGGCTCGATTCACCGTATAAGCTACGGCGCTCTGAGTGGCCGACTAGGACATAAGTCGCCCCTAGATCAGACAACATATCACCGCTCACTTCTCCAGTGAAGGCACCTTGTTCTTGCTCAGACAGATTCTGACCACCGACGGCTAGCTTGCTGCCTTGCGCCATCTGGATTGTTCTGTCTAGGTATATATAAGGAGGGCAGACCAGCACATCGCTTTGCCAATTATCGTCTAATTGGCTCTTAATACCGTTAACTAAGGCCTCTACGGACTCTAAGCTACCGTGCATTTTCCAATTTCCTGCGATTAGGGTTTTACGCACTGAACACCTCTTTATATCTGGATTCTTTCTGGTGACTTAAGTCTGTTCAATCAAAATGCTTAATCAATGACCAAAAGACAATAAGAAACCCACCTTTTTAGCAAAAGGGCGCAAATATTAACCGAGGCTTGGCTTGAACACAAGCATTGATGCTTATTTTCAGTCCATTCACGGCTTTTATCCCGAAAACCATGGATCTTACCGCGGTGATCCAAGTATAATACGCGCCGTTTGGGGTCATTGAACATTTTTTGACCTCGATTTAGAGCGATTGTAATGAAAAAAGACCATAAAACAATAGATTAGACTGGTTACAGCCTGCTGTACACCAGGTTTTTGTTTTTGGTCAATTCCAACGTTGCAATTATTGAAGTGACAACCATCAGGTAATAGTTAAGTAGCGACCTATGATTAAGATTAAAAAAGGCCTGGATCTTCCTTTAGAGGGAAAGCCAGAGCAAACAATCTCAACTGGTGCTACGGTCAAAACCGTCGCCATCTTAGGCGAAGATTATGTTGGCATGAAACCAACCATGCATGTTCAGGTTGGGGATCAGGTAAAGAAAGGCCAGCTTATCTTCGAAGACAAGAAAACTCCCGGGGTAAAATATACAGCTCCTGCTTCAGGCACTATCTCAGCGGTCAACCGCGGTGCTAAGCGTAAATTACTTTCTGTTGTGGTAGACATTGCCGATCAGGAAGATGCTGTATCTTTTGACAAATATTCAGCGGATCAGCTCACCAGCCTCGATCGTCAAAAAATCGTCGACCAAATGGTTGAATCAGGTATGTGGACTGGTTTACGCACTCGCCCTTACTCAAAAGTTCCAGCTATTGATTCTCATACGAAGGCTATCGTGATAAGTGCAATGGATACGAATCCATTGGCTGCAGATCCTGAAGTGATTATCAAAGATCGCAACCAAGACTTTAACAATGGTCTTGATGTATTAGCGCAATTGGCTGATGACAAAGTTTTTGTGGCGACTAAGGGTGACTCTCAGATCGAGAAGTCTACCAACGCTAAAGTGAGCTATGAAAGTTTCTCTGGCCCACACCCTGCGGGATTAGTTGGCACTCATATCCACCATTTATGCCCTGCTTCGGCAAGCAATGTGGTTTGGCATATGGGCTACCAAGACGTTATCGCTTTAGGCCGTCTGTTTACTGATGGCGAACTATTCACTGACCGCGTTATCGCGCTTTCTGGTGAAGAAGTTAAGAACCCACGTCTAGTGCGCACACGCCTTGGCGCCAATGTTGACGAGTTATTGAGCAACGAAATCAATGACAACGACAACCGCCAAATCTCTGGCTCGGTGCTAAACGGTGTAAACGCTGTAGACTCTCGCGCTTTCGTTGGCCGTTATCACAACCAAGTCACGGTCATACCTGAAGGTCGTGATAAAGAATTCTTCGGTTGGGCGATGCCTGGTAGCGATAAGTTCTCTGTAACTCGCGCTTTCTTAGGCCATATTTTCCCAAGCAAGAAGTTCAAGATGACGACGTCTACTGGCGGTTCAGCTCGTGCGATTATGCCAATTGGCAACTACGAGCGCGTGCTTCCGCTTGATATCCTGCCGACTCAGCTGATTCGTGCACTTGTTAGTGGCGACACAGACACAGCACAACAACTTGGCTGTCTTGAGTTGGATGAAGAAGATTTAGCATTGTGTACCTTCGTTTGCCCAGGCAAATACGAGTATGGCTCAATTCTCCGCGAAAATCTGACTAAGATTGAGAAGGATGGCTAACATGGGTTTAAAGAATTTTATTGAAAAAATTGAGCCGCATTTTGAAAAAGGCGGCAAGTGGGAAAAGTGGTATGCGCTTTACGAAGCAGCAGCAACTATTTTCTACACGCCGGGTCACGTCACTAAAGGCACGACTCACGTAAGAGATAACATCGACCTGAAACGTATTATGATCATGGTGTGGTTCGCTACTTTTCCTGCCATGTTCTGGGGTATGTGGAACGTTGGTTATCAAGCACAGATCGCTCTACAGGCAGGCATGAGCCTTCCTGATATGTGGCAGGTCGACTTCTTCCAGTTCTTTGGCGGTGCAATAACCCCTGAGACCGGAATCTTCGGCTTAATGTTCTATGGCGCTTGCTTCTTCTTACCAATTTACGCCGTGACCTTTATTGTCGGTGGTTTCTGGGAAGTTTTATTCGCTACAGTACGTGGTCATGAGATCAACGAAGGATTCTTCGTCACTTCGATCCTTTTCGCTTTGATCCTGCCAGCAAAAATACCGCTATGGCAAGTTGCTCTAGGTATTTCTTTCGGTGTGGTTGTCGCTAAAGAAATCTTCGGTGGTACTGGTAAGAACTTTATGAACCCTGCGTTAGCGGGCCGTGCCTTCCTATTCTTCGCTTACCCAGCGGATATTTCAGGTGAAACGGTTTGGGCAGCTGTCGACAGCTTCTCTGGCGCAACACCATTAGCGGCGGCTGCAGCAGGCTCTATTACTGACTACAGCATCAACGCTAGCTGGTGGGACGCGTTCTTAGGCCGTATTCCAGGCTCTATCGGTGAAGTATCTACATTGATGCTTATCATTGGCGGTCTCTTCATTATCTACATGCGAATCGCTTCATGGCGCATCGTTCTAGGTGTCTTGTTCGGCATGATTGCAACCAGTTACATCTTGAACGGCATTGGTAGCGAATCGAATGCTCTATTTGCGATGCCTTGGTACTGGCACTTAGTCACTGGTGGTTTCGCCTTCGGTATGTTCTTCATGGCGACAGACCCAGTATCTGCAGCATTAACCAACAAAGGTAAATGGATCTTTGGTGCCTTGATTGGCTTCATGGTCGTTATGATTCGTGTGGTTAATCCAGCATTCCCAGAAGGTATGATGCTAGCAATCCTATTTGCTAACTTGTTTGCACCGTTAATTGACCACTTTGTAGTTCAATCGAACATCAAACGGAGGACTCGTCGTAATGTCTAAGAAAGAAAGTCCTATCAAAACTATTATTGTTGCAGTTATTTTAAGCTTGGTGTGCTCCATTGTTGTCTCTTTTGCAGCAATTCAGCTTAAACCAGCTCAGGAACTGAACAAAGAGTTAGACCGTAAACGTAACATTTTGATTGCTGCAGGTTTGCTTGAGCAAGGCGGAACTAAAGCAGAGATTGAAGAGTTGTTTAAGCAGGTTGAAACTAAAGTGGTTGACTTATCAACAGGTGAAATTGTTGAGCCACCAAAAGACTTTAACCAACGTCAATTTGCTAAAAATCCTGAAACTAACAAGGTTTTAGAAGGTAAAGCAGATATCGCTGGCATTAAAAAGCGCTCTCAACTGGCTAACGTTTACTTAGTGCGTGATGGTCAGAAGTTGGACACTATTATTCTTCCAGTACACGGTTATGGTCTTTGGTCTACGATGTATGGCTTCTTAGCACTAGAGCCAGACACAACTACAGTTGTTGGTTTCAAATATTACGAGCAAGGCGAAACATCTGGTCTTGGTGGTGAGATTGAAAATCCATCGTGGTTGGCACAATGGCCTGGCAAAGAAGTTTTAAATGAGCAAGGCGAGCCAGTGATTAAACTAGTCAAAGGTTCTGCTCAGAACGAACACCAGGTTGACGGCCTTTCTGGCGCAACATTAACCAGTAACGGTGTTGAGAACACCATGACCTACTGGTTAGGTGAGGATGGCTTTGGCCCATTCTTAGAACGAGTAAGAGCGGGAGAAATTTAAGATGGCATTTGATAAACAAGAAGCCAAATCGGTCTTATTTTCACCGATTTTCAATAATAACCCGATTGCGTTACAGGTACTGGGTATCTGTTCTGCACTAGCGGTTACCAGTAAGCTAGAAACGGCTTTGGTTATGAGTTTAGCTTTGACCTCGGTTATTGCTTTATCTAACCTGCTAATCAGTTTGATTCGCAACCAGATCCCTTCAAGCATCCGAATTATCGTACAGATGACGATTATTGCGTCATTGGTAATCTTGGTTGACCAACTATTGAAAGCCTATGCTTATGAGGTCTCTAAGCAGCTCTCGGTCTTCGTTGGCTTGATTATTACCAACTGTATCGTGATGGGTCGAGCAGAAGCTTACGCCATGAAGAATGGTCCTTTCATGAGCTTCTTAGACGGTCTAGGTAACGGTTTGGGTTATTCCGTCCTCTTGATTGTCGTCGGCATCATTCGTGAGTTGTTAGGTACTGGTGAGCTTTTAGGCTATACAATCCTACCATCGACAGCGAATGGCGGTTGGTACGAAACAAACGGTATGTTGGTTCTTCCAGCAAGTTCATTCTTTATTATTGGTTTCCTAATCTGGGCATTACGTGTCTGGAAGAAAGACCAAGTGGAGGATAAAGAATAATGGAACATTATCTATCATTATTTATTCGCTCTGTTTTCGTAGAAAACATGGCATTAGCATTCCTTTTGGGAATGTGTACTTTCTTAGCAGTTTCAAAGAAAGTTCAAACGTCAATTGGTCTTGGTATTGCGGTCATTATCGTACAAACCATTACGGTACCAGTGAACAACTTGATCGTTCATTATTTACTGGCAGACGGTGCATTAGCGTGGGCAGGTTTCCCTGAGGCCGACCTGAGCTTCTTAGGCTTGATTGTCTATATTGGCGTTATCGCGGCTTTGGTACAAATCCTTGAGATGACTTTAGACAAATTCTTCCCAGCTCTGTATCAATCATTAGGTATCTTCCTGCCGTTGATTACCGTGAACTGCGCCATCATGGGTGGCTCGCTATTCATGGTAGAGCGTGATTACAACTTCCCTGAATCAGTTGTTTTCGGCCTAGGTTCTGGCTTTGGTTGGGCGCTAGCGATCGCTGCTTTGGCGGGTATTCGTGAGAAAATGAAGTACTCTGATGTACCAGACGGTTTGCGTGGCTTAGGTATTACCTTTGTTACCGTAGGTCTTATGGCTATCGGCTTCATGTCGTTCTCTGGTATTAAATTGTAATTTATAAGGAAACAACTAATGACTGAGATTATTCTAGGCGTTGCCTTATTTACCGTAGTTATCCTTGCCCTTGTGCTGATCATCTTGTTCGCGCGCAAGCAGCTGGTTGCTACTGGTGACGTTACAATCAACATCAATGACGACGCTGATAAGTCAATTACCACTGAAGCTGGTGGTAAACTACTTGGCGCACTCGCAAACAATGGCATTTTTGTCTCTTCTGCTTGCGGTGGCGGTGGTACTTGCGGTCAGTGTATCTGTAAAGTAACTGATGGTGGCGGTACTATCTTGCCGACTGAAGAAAGCCATATCACTAAGCGTGAGGCAGCCGAGGGTTATCGTTTATCGTGCCAGGTTGCGGTTAAGCAAGATATGAAAATCGAAGTACCAGAAGAAGTCTTCGGTACTAAGAAATGGGAATGCGAAGTTATCTCAAACGATAACAAAGCGACCTTCATTAAAGAGCTTGTGTTACGTATTCCTGATGGCGAAAGTGTCCCTTTCCGTGCTGGTGGTTACATTCAGATCGAATGCCCTCCGTACAAGTTAAAATACAGCGAATTCGATATTCCTGAAGAGTATCGTCCTGACTGGGATCAGTTTAAATTGTTCGACGTTGAAGCTGAATCAAAAGAAGAAGTGATTCGTGCTTACTCAATGGCTAACTACCCAGAGGAAGAAGGCATCATCATGCTTAACGTGCGTATTGCAACGCCTCCTCCGCGTGACATGTCATTACCAGCGGGTAAGATGTCATCGTACATTTGGAACCTTAAAGAAGGTGACAAAGTTACGATTTCGGGTCCTTATGGTGAGTTCTACGCCAAAGATACTGACGCTGAAATGGTGTTCATTGGTGGTGGTGCTGGTATGGCGCCAATGCGTTCACACATTTTCGATCAGTTACGTCGTATTAAAACTGACCGTAAAATTACCTTCTGGTATGGAGCACGTAGTAAACGTGAAATGTTCTACGAAGAAGACTTCGATATGCTTGCTGAAGAGAATGACAACTTTAATTGGCATGTCGCGCTATCCGATCCTTTACCGGAAGATAACTGGGAAGGTTATACAGGCTTTATTCATAACGTTTTGTATGAAAACTACCTGAAAGACCACCCTGCGCCGGAAGATTGTGAATTCTACATGTGTGGACCTCCAATGATGAACGCTGCATGTATTAAAATGCTTGAAGATCTTGGTGTAGAGCCTGAAAACATCCTTCTGGATGACTTTGGTGGCTAATCACTACTAACTCTTCTAAAATAGGCGACCTTGTGGGTCGCCTTTTTTATACCCGTATCTTTTCGACCGTAATACGTCATTATATAGGTTTGTTGTTATGCGCCTTTTATTAACGCTATCGCTAGTACTGTTGTGCTTATCTTGCACTGATGAAACTCAATACAGCAAGATTACAGGTAACACTATGGGCACCACCTACAGTGTTATCCTTGAGTCCGAGCACGTTTCACCTCAAGACGTATATAAAGATATCGAAATTGAGCTTAAACAAATCAACCAGCTGATGTCGACTTATATACCTGATAGTGAAATTAACCGGTTCAATGCACTACAAGATGCATCATGCTTCCGCTTTTCCAGCAAGACCTGGGAAGTGCTTCTTGCGGCCCAAAAAGTCTATCAAGAAACTGATGGCGCCTTTGATATCACATTAGGCCCACTAATTTCTCGTTGGGGCTTCAATGCAGAAGAATATGAACAGAAAGTTCCTAGTGACAGTGAAGTTCAAGCATTACTCTCACAGGTCGGCACAGATAAGCTTGAATTTGATCGAGTTAACCAGTGCATTAGCAAAAAACATCCCAGCATCACAATAAACTTATCTGCCATAGCAAAGGGTTATGGCGTCGATAAAATTGCCGACATCGTAGAACAACACAAGGTGGAAAATTATCTTGTTGAGATAGGTGGCGAAACCAAAGCCAAGGGCGTCAACCCTAGCGGTTCTGTTTGGCGGGTAGCGATTGAAAAGCCAGTGAGTATTACTCAACAGAAGATGCTCGTCGTTAGCCTAGCAGACACCTCAATAGCTACCTCTGGTGATTATCGAAACTACTTTGAAGTCGATGGCAGGCGTTTTTCTCACACTATTAGTCCCAAGACCGGATTTCCTGTGACGCACAGTCTCACTTCTGTTTCTGTTATACACCCCGAGAACATGTATGCCGATGCGTATGCTACCGCTTTAACTGTGATGGGTTCAGATAAAGCACTTTCATTCGCTAAAGCACATAAACTGCCAGTGTTTTTGATCAGACATGGTGAGAGCGAGCTAGAAACGCTTCAAAGTACCTATTTAGAACCTTTTGTACAACAACACTAACCTGTAACTGTGCTTGCTGAGCTCATCAGCCCAGCAAGCTAAGCATACCATTAGAATGATGGCTCCATTCTAATTCCTGGGTGTAAATATCCACCACACTTAAAGCTCACCGTTAAAATGTAAGGCGACGGACCACTGGCTGACTGTATCACGACATTGAACTCAGAGATATTATGGTAGTAAGGGCTACCGTACATCACTGCACCACCATTGTCTGTTGTGTCAACTTTATTGGTACAACGGGCATCTAAGATAGGCAATAGTACGCCGCTTGATGAACACTGTGATAACGACATACTGCCGCAGTTTACAGTTTCAGTTCCATCAAAGTACTGCTCATACGGATCATTATGATTGCCGTGGTTATACTCTTGTGCTTGAGCCAGGTTGGCAAAACTTACTAATATAAAAGCTAAGACATATTTCATGATTACTCCTAAAATGTGATTAAGGACTTTTAGGCTATCAGTAACCATTTGTTTTATTGATCGATTTTAAGGTCGAAACAGGGCAAGTTTGGGTATTTACCCATTTTTACCAATTGCTTACAGCCCTGTCTCATTGGTGTATTTTTGCACTATTATCAGCCCTTAGCTTTATGGTAAAATACACCTTTATGATGCAGTTAAATCACACTTATGAATAGCACTTTTCTCTTAGCTTTCGCACTATTTATCGCCGTTATAATCATTATGGCGGTGGGCTATATATTCCAGCAGAAACGTATCAGCGGCAGCTGTGGTGGGCTAGACGCTCTAGGAATTGAGAAAGCTTGTGACTGTGAGAAGCCTTGCGCGAAGAAGCGTGCTCGCTTAAGAAATAACGAGCACCGATTAGATATTAGCGTCATTGAAGAGTAAACACTCTATATCTTAGGCGTCCCTATGAGAAATGCTGGAACGCCTTAAGAATACTTTGTCTCGAAATCATACCCACCAACTGACTCTTCTCAACTACAGGGTACATTCGGCAGTTATCTTTTAAATATTTTTCTGCTACATCAGCAATGCTATCATCAGGATGTACCGTTCTTACATCTTTTGTCATTCTATCCATTACTCGATCACCTAAATCGCCATGGTAAATCGCACTGAGGACGGTGTGTAAACAATCTTTTTCAGAGAGAAAGCCAACCAAACGGTTATGGTCATCTAGTACTGGGGCCCCAGTCAAGCGATACTCCATCATGGTTTGAGCAGCTTCAACGACATCAGTTTCAGGCTTTAAAGTTATCATGGCTGAAGTCATATAGTCCCGCACAGTGACAGACTTAAGCATAGGCCGCGCTCCTTTTTTGTAATGTTAATTTTAGTCTTTCTTTGATAGTAGCTTATTTGCTAGAAAAAACAAAGCCCGGTATAAACCGGGCTTTGTTTGATTAATAACTATCAGTGATAATTATTTTTTAGTCTCTGCGTGTGCTTCTGCACGACGGTTAAGAGCACGACCATCAGATGTTGAATTGTCCGCGATTGGACGCTCTTCACCGTAGCCTACTGCGCTTAAACGCGAACCATCAATACCAAAGTTATTGATCAAGTAGTCTTTTACAGAGTTTGCACGACGCTCAGATAGGCCTTGGTTGTACTGGTTAGAACCAGTGCTATCCGTGTGACCTTGGATTTGAGCATTAACGCTTGGGTACTGACGTAAGAACTCAGCAACTTTCGCAATCTCAGAAACCATTTCTGGCTTAATAGCATACTTGTCGACGTCGAAGTTTAGACGCATGTCTACAACAACTTCTTCTTTAGGTTCAATCTTACAACCTTTTTCGTCAACTTTAGCACCAGCTTCTGTTCCTGGGCATGCATCTTTATAGTCAGCAACACCATCGCCGTCGCTATCTAATGCACAACCATAGGCGTCAACTGCTGCGCCCGCTGGAGTACCTGGACAACGATCGTTTGCGTCAATTACGCCGTCGCCATCCGAGTCTTTAGCTTCTTTCTTTGGCTCAACTTTTGGAGCAGCGGCTGCACGCACAGTTTCACCGAAGAACATACCAATGTTGAAGTATGTCATTTTGTCATCGCCACGCTCACCTGAATCTAGGAAATCGTAACCAAGACGCATGAAGACATCATCGTTAGCAAAGTGCTGGATACCAACACCTACTTTGTAAAACTCATCTTCAATCGACGTAGCATACTGATCGTATTTATCGTTATGCTTACCGTAACCGACTTTAATGAAAGGGTGAGTTTCAGTACTACCCATCCAGCTTGTATCATTGTATTGGAAATCCAAACCATAGGTGATCAAGTCTGGGCGAGTACCGTTAGGGTGACCTAAACCATCCGTGTAATGATAGTTACCTTCAACCTGCCAGTTCTTGTTGAATATCCAACCAAAGCCTGTGTTGCCACCCACTCTTTCTGGAGTTTCATGGAAAACATCTAAATCAAGAGTGTGTACACCAAGGTATCCATAAAAACCATGGCGATCTTTCACTTCACCTTCACTTGCAACTGCAGTTGAGCCTAAAGCCAACATACATGCTGCTGCGATTAGTTTCTTTTTCATAGTTTTGCCCTCTTCCTTTTTCCTGTGTTTAAAGAGTAAAGCCATTATACATGAAACAATAACTTACACTCCAAAATATACGCAACTTTGTACAATTTTACAATTTTCTACATCAGCTGCTTTACTTCATTTGCAATCAAATTTGCATTACTTTTTGCTACGTTTTTATCGGTAGCTTCAACCATAACTCTTATCAAAGGTTCGGTACCAGACTTTCGAATTAGAACTCGACCTTCATCATTAAGCTCTTTCTCAACACCCTTAATAACGGCCTTTAATTTTTCGTTTTGTAAAATGGAATCAGCATCTTTTACTCTGACGTTGATCAATTCTTGCGGGAACAGTACATGAGAGTCCGAAAAATTTGATAACGTTTGCTGTGTCTCTGCCAAGGCTTTTAAAACCTGTAACGCTGCAACGACACCATCACCTGTTGAATTATAATCCAAACAAATGACGTGACCCGACGACTCTCCACCAATGTTCCAACCATTCTTTGTAAGTGATTGCATAACGTAACGATCACCGACCTTTGTTCTTTCAAATTCAATGCCAGACTTTTTAAAATCAACCTCAACCGCCATGTTCGTCATCAACGTTCCAGCGACACCGCCTTTAAGCTTCCCTTCATCTTTTAGGTACTTTGCTAGCAACCAAATGAGTTGGTCACCATTGACTAAGCGTCCTTCATTGTCGACCATCATTACGCGATCTCCGTCGCCGTCAAATGCTATGCCTAAATCAGCTTGATTATCTAACACTGCCGCCGACAGGGCCCCGGTAGAGGTCGCGCCA
The DNA here is from genome assembly GCF_020005165.1 of Kangiella taiwanensis. Taxonomy (GTDB): domain Bacteria; phylum Pseudomonadota; class Gammaproteobacteria; order Enterobacterales; family Kangiellaceae; genus Kangiella; species Kangiella taiwanensis. The sequence goes on along the minus strand of NZ_JAHCLT010000001.1, from coordinate 558,403 downwards.
CAATCAAGGTTGATGTTTAGACCATTCGGCTTATTACCAATCTCAATGACTTCTGCCCCCAACTCTTTAAAAACATGTGGAGCAATGTGATAAGTGGCTCCATGTGCACAATCTACCACCAGTTTCTGTCCTTTTAATGACAAATTATTGGGAAAGCTGGCTTTACAAAACTCAATGTAACGAGCTGCAGCATCACCAATTCTATATGCTTTCCCCAGCTTATCGCTTGCCAATGTTGTCATATCTTGGTCAAGTAACGACTCGATCTTTAGCTCCACATCATCTGGGAACTTGGTACCGTCGGCTGAGAAAAATTTTATCCCATTATCATGATAAGGATTATGCGATGCACTGATCACGATGCCTGCATCAGCACGAAAAGTTCTCGTTAGGTAAGCTATGGCAGGAGTTGGCATTGGGCCCACTAATAAACTATTCACACCCGCTGCGGTTAACCCAGCTTCCAGAACAGATTCAAACATGTAGCCCGAGATGCGAGTATCTTTGCCAATAACCACGCTTCCTTTGTTACCCAAAGCCTGCCCTAGCGCCCAACCAAGTTTTAGCACAAAGCCAGGTGTGATTGGGAACTCCCCTACAGTGCCTCTAATGCCATCTGTACCAAAATACTTTCTTTCGCTCATTTGATTGTTCCTGTTCTTATAACTATTTATGCTCAAATGCACTTATAATTTTCAACGCTTGCACAGTTTCTTTCACATCGTGCACTCGTAAGATTTTTGCACCTTTAATTGCAGCATAGCTGGCTGCGACAACGCTCCCAATTAAACGCTCAGGTATCTCTTCTTGCAACATCTCACCGATCATTGTCTTACGTGAAACACCAACTAAAATCGGGCAACCTAATTCATGTAGCTTGTCCAGTTGTCGCATCAATTCAATATTATGCTCTAATGTCTTTCCAAAACCAAAACCCGGATCAATAATAATTCTTTTTGTATCGATACCATTCGCTTCGCATTCTGCAATCCGATTTCTTAACATGAGCTGAACTTCATTCAATACATTATTGTACCGTGGATTCTTCTGCATTGTCCGAGGTTGACCTTGCATATGCATTAAACAAACATACGCATTGCTTTTTAATAGCACATCAACAGCACCCTCTTCTCGGAGCGCCCTCACATCGTTAATAATATCTGCACCGCAAGTAAGAGCCTCAGCCATCACCTGTGGTTTGCTAGTATCAACTGAAACTACCGCACCGAGTGATTTAGCAGCTTGTACTAAAGGAATAACTCGACTCAGTTCTTCCTCTACGGTCACTTCAGATGCTCCTGGGCGCGTTGATTCACCACCGATATCAATGATGTCAGCGCCATTCTCCAGCATCGCCTCTATCTGACCCAGAGCCTTATTCTCATCCAAGAACTGCCCACCGTCAGAGAAAGAGTCCGGTGTCACATTTAATATCCCCATTACCAAAGGTCTGGGCGAATTCAATAGTTTTCCCAACATGATTCTCTCTGCTTCTATATAAAAAAAGGGCCCTGCAGGACCCTTTAAGTATTAATCGTCACTCTGACGTGGTGTTGGATTATTTTCCGGTTCCTTTTTTTCTTCACCACTCTCCTGACCATCCTCTGACTTTTTATCTGAGTCATAATCCGATGGCGTACTTTTATCAGACCATTCAGCGGGAGGTCTAGGCTCGTCACCCTTCATAATGTCATCAATCTGTTTTGCATCAATGGTCTCATACTTCATTAGAGCTTGCGCCATAGCGTGAAGTTTATCCATATCTTCAGTTAAGATGTTTTTCGCCCGCTCATAGTTACGATCGATGATATCGCGTATCTCGGCATCAATCATTCGAGCGGTATCATCAGAAATGTTCTTATGCTGCGTTACAGAACGTCCCAAAAACACTTCGTCTTCGTCTTCAGCATAAGACATAGGTCCCAGCTTTTCAGACAAGCCCCACTTAGTCACCATGTTACGAGCGATGTCTGTCGCACGCTCGATATCATTGGAAGCACCCGTTGTCACTTTATCCGCTCCGTTCAGTAGCTCTTCAGCAATTCGCCCACCAAACAATGACGATAGCTGGCTTTCTAAAGCTTCCTTTGACAAAGAGTACTTGTCCTGCTCAGGCAAATACATCGTGACACCCAGCGCGCGACCACGTGGAATAATACTCACTTTGTATACAGGGTCATGACTTGGAACGCGCAGACCCACAATTGCGTGACCCGCTTCATGGTAAGCCGTATTTAATTTCTCTTCTTCGGTCATGACCATCGAGCGACGCTCAGCGCCCATCAGAATTTTGTCTTTCGCCTTCTCGAACTGCTCCATGCCTACGGTGCGCTTATTATCACGTGCAGCGAATAAAGCCGCTTCGTTAACAAGGTTTGCTAAATCAGCACCTGAGAACCCAGGTGTACCGCGAGCAATTAAGCTTGGCTCAACATCATCACCCACAGGAATCTTACGCATGTGAACTTTAATAATTTGCTCACGACCTTTGATGTCCGGTAAGCCAACAATCACTTGGCGGTCGAAACGTCCAGGACGAAGTAGTGCTGGGTCAAGAACGTCAGGACGGTTGGTTGCTGCAATCACAATCACGCCTTCACCACCTTCAAAACCATCCATTTCAACCAAAAGCTGGTTTAAGGTTTGCTCACGCTCATCGTGACCACCACCTAGGCCTGCGCCACGATGACGGCCAACGGCATCAATCTCATCAATAAAGATGATACAAGGCGCATGCTTCTTTGCTTGCTCGAACATATCACGAACACGCGAAGCACCAACACCTACAAACATTTCTACGAAGTCTGAGCCTGAAATAGTAAAAAATGGTACTTTTGCTTCACCGGCAATGGCACGTGCCAGTAAGGTTTTACCCGTACCTGGAGGGCCGACCATTAAAACGCCACGAGGTATTTTGCCGCCCAAGCGTTGGAATTTACGTGGATCACGCAAGAAGTCGACAAGTTCACCCACTTCTTCTTTAGCTTCTTCGACGCCAGCAACGTCAGCAAAGGTTGTCTTCACTTGGTCTTCGCTCAGCATGCGTGCTTTGCTCTTGCCGAATGACAAGGCGCCACCGCCTTTGCCACCGCCTTGCATCTGACGCATAAAGTAAATCCACACCGCGATTAAAAGCAGTATCGGGCCAAAGCTCAGCAAGAAAGTACCGAAACCGCCACTTTCACGCTTCTTACCTGAGTACTGAACTTTGTTCTCCAACAAAATCTCATTCAGTTTGCCGTGTCCACCATCCGGAATTTCGGCGCGGATATTACGGTTCGAACCCGTTTCACGGCCAGACACAACAATGTCGTTAGGGTTGATGACGACATCATCAACTTCCTTGGCCTCAATCTTTTCTACAAATTCAGAAAAAGGAATTTTACTATCGTCGAGCTGCTTCTCCTGAATGGCATCAATGACAACGAATAAAATTACCGCTGCGATAACCCAAAATAGTATGTTTTTTACTAAATCGCTCAAAATTCGAACCTCAATTGTGACAGATTCCTGTCTTTACTTTCTGACTCAGTATTATGCCATGCTTCGTAGCATTAATAAGCCTAATTGCTTAATAAATCTAGCTTTTTAAAACTAGTCTCGTAACAAAACGTAACACATTCCATAGTTTTACCGCCTTAGTTTAGCGGTGCATCACCCTTTAAAGCCGACCGCCACAACGTATACTTCTCGAGAACGCGCTCGCGACGCATCTGGCTTTCGGATCATGACTTTATCAAAGCTTTGCCTACATTGGCGAATATATTCATCAAAACCTTCGCCTTGGAACACTTTAACCACATAATTCGCGCCTTTCGATGACACTTCTTTTGCCAGCTCTAACGCTAGTTCAGCCAAGTACATTGCCTTCGGCTGATCGATGGCATCCATCCCACTCATATTGGGGGCCATATCCGATAATACAAGGGTCGCTTTGTGTTCACCGATCATCTCTAAAAGCTCATTCAACACGGACTCTTCTCGAAAGTCCCCTTGAATAAAATCAACATCTGGCAAGGGATCCATCGGCAGGATATCCAATGCAAAGATTTTACCTTTAGAGCCTACCTTATAAGCGGCGTACTGTGACCAGCCCCCTGGTGCCGCGCCAAGATCGACGATTGTGCAGCCGGGCTTCATTAAGCCGTATTTTTTATCTAACTCTTCCAGCTTATACACAGCGCGCGAGCGATAGCCGTCCTTCTGTGATTTTTTTACATAAGGATCATCAAAATGCTCTTTCATCCAACGCTGGCTGCTTTTTGTACGAGACATGTCGTAGAAAATCACTTGTATTCGGTAAAACAAGTCTCTATTGTACCGTTTTTAAGGTAAAATAACTGCAATTCTCACTATTAAGTTCATCAAATGTCTCAATCTAAACAAACACCTTTAAGTAAGACGCAAATCAAGTTCTTGCGCAGCAAAGCACATAACCTCAAACCAGTCGTCATGATTGGCGATAAAGGCCTGACAGAGAACGTTCTCGAAGAAATTAACTTGGCTCTTAATCATCATGAGCTGATAAAGATCAAGGTTCGTGCAGAAGAGCGTGAAGACAAAAAAGCTATCATAGAAGCCATCTGCAAGGAGACCAAGGGCCAAGAAGTTCAAGTTATTGGGCATATTTTAGCCTTGTATCGTCGCTCAGATGATGTAAAAATCATACTACCTAAATAAATCGCAAAGGATATCAATGGCTTATAGCGTCCTGTTAGTTGAAGACCATGCTGAATTAGCGGCAACGACTGGTGAGTTTCTCGAGTTGTGCGGCTATATTGTCGATTACGCCAATGACGGAACGTCAGGACTTAATCTCGCTTTAACCAACAGTTACGATGCTCTAATCCTTGATATCATGCTACCCGGGATCAATGGCTACGAAATTTGCCGGAAAGTACGCCAAGAAGCTGAATCGGATATCCCTGTACTGATGCTAACTGCAAGGGACCAACTGCAAGACAAGCTAGAAGGGTTCGATACTGGGGCTGATGATTACCTAATAAAGCCGTTTGACTTTGAAGAACTGGACGCTCGCCTAAAGTCTATCATTAAGCGTCATAAAGGTGATTTCAGCAGTAAGACTTTAAAGATCCATGACTTAGAGCTGGATCCAAAAACCATGAAAGTGACCCGCGCTGGCTCAGAACTAAAACTATCGCCTACAGGGTTACAAATACTGAAGATGCTGATGCGACGCTCGCCTGAACTCGTGTCCCGAGAAGAGATAGAGCGTGAACTTTGGGGTGACCTGGTTCCAGATAGTGACGTTTTGAGAAGCCATCTCTACAACCTTCGTAAAGTGATCGATAAGCCTTTTGACTGCGCTCTATTAGAAACCGTTCCGAGCTTAGGCCTGAAGATTGTACCTCCCAAAGATTAACGTTCAGGAATCGTCAGTATTGCTTTAGTGCCCTCACCTTGGTAGCTCTCGATCACTAGCTGCCAACCAAGCTGTTCGCAAATACGGTAAACGATAGATAGGCCAAGTCCGAATCCTTTAATTTTGATATTCTCTCGGTTCTCTCGATAAAATGGCTCGTGGATTCGTTTAAGTGCAGCTGGGTGGATACCACAGCCAGTATCCTCAATAGTAATATCTCTACCCTTGATGCTTACACTGATAGTACCGCTTTCTGTGTAATTGAAAGCGTTGCTAATAAGATTGTTAATGCAAATGCAGAACAGCCTTTCAGGGACTCTTTCTGTCAGGCTATCATCCAAAGCCTTTAATACTTGAATATCTTTGTGCGAATTAATTTTTTGAATTTGAAATAACTGCTCTTCTACTAACTTATCTAGAGCAATTGGGGTTTCACTTTCCTCAGGTGTTTGATCACGTGACAACAATAATAGCGCTTCTAATAACTCTTCCATCTCTCGGATCATCGGGTGCATCCGGCTGACCACTGCTTGCTGTCTTTGATCAAGCTCTTGACGTTCTAATAGCGCAAGTGAGCCCTTTAGTACGGCTAAGGGGGTTCTTAATTCATGGCTTGCATACCGTGTAAAGTTTTTCTCACGATCCACGTACTCTTCTACTTTACGGGCATACTGCTTGAAAGCTTTAAGCAAGACATCGACTTCCGCATCAGCATCTTGCTCCAAATCTGAAAAGTCGATTTCAAAGCCTTGATCTGCATCAACCTTTTCCATTTTGCGTGATAGCTTTATCACCGGAGACACAGCTCGCTTTGCCATGTAGTAACTGATCCAGGCAGGCAAATATATAATCAGTAAGACCAATGCCAACGGTGTGATACCAAAGAACAGAGCCAGTTTAGCAACCTGTCCTTCTTCAAAAACCAAGTATAATTTTCTGCCATACTTCTCAGAAACATGAACTAAAGGGCGCTTGTCACGAGTTTCTAGTCGCTGATAGCCCACTGGTAATTTCGCGATATCTTTCGGAACAGGCTCTGAGTGCGGGCTTTTATCCATATAACCAGTCAGATTTAGGGTGCGAGGCAGGTTGCTGGTTGGATTATCCTTATAGTGATTCCAATAAAACTCAGCCTCACCTTCTAATGCTTGTTTAATTAATACTTTTTCAACGACTTTTGCAGCACCATATACACTAAGCAAAGTCACACCACTAATCAGGACGAGCTGTATCAACATCGCCCTAACAAGTTTATGGTGTATTTTCTTTTGCTTTCTTGCCATTTAGTTGTGTTTAGTTTTGCTGAATCGATAGTGTGCTATTAACCACTCGTTTCCGTTATGCAAACCAAATAGCTCAGCACAAGACATAAAAAATATACGCCAACGCTGTAACCAAATTTTGGCCTCTTTTTCACCATACACTTTTTCAAACACTGATAAAATAGAATCTTTGTTTTTATCGGTATTCTCTAGCCAAGCATTAGAAGTTTTTTCATAGTGTTTACCGCTCAATAACCAGCGCTTTTCTAGATCCAAATTACCTTGGAAGTGTAAGAAGGTATCTGCAGCAGGCATTTGCCCCCCACTGAAAAAATATTTACCCATCCAGTTATCGTCGCCTTCTTCTTCAAAAGGATACATCAAATATCGATGACAAAATATGTGCAAAAAGACTTTCCCTTCATCATTTAGCCACTGCTCTATACGCTGAAACAATTGCTGGTAATTACGAATATGCTCAAACATTTCAATTGATACAATGCGGTCAAAGGTTTTATCGGTTTCAAATTGATTAATATCGACCGTAATAACTTCAATATTGCTCAGTCCACGTTCTTTCGCTTTTGACTCGATAAACTGGCGCTGAGAACTTGAGTTTGAAATCGTCGTAATCTGGCTGTTTGGATATTTTTTAGCAAGGTACAATGTTAACGAACCCCAGCCACACCCCAGCTCTAAAATACTTTGCCCATCGACAAACTCTCCACGCTTTGTATACAGCTCTAGCATGTTTTCTTCGGCTTCCGAAAGCGTCTGTGTATTCTCGTCCCATAAACACCCGCTATACTTCAGGTGCTCGCCAAGAGATAATAAATAAAAATCTGCAGGAACCTCATAGTGCTGCTCATTGGCTTTGTCTGTTTTTATAGCAATATCACTGCGACGTAACTCCTGAAGAAAACGATCATACTGCTCACTCTGCGCCTCGATATCATTAATATGCTCTTCTTCCAAACGCTGTTTACACAGTTTTCTTATGCCTGCTCTAATTACAGTGTCAGGTAAGGTTCCTGACTCCATCATGCTAATAATCGTTTTAATCAAGTTATGTTCCTCTCAGATTAACTCTTGGTGGGACCTATAAAAAATTTATTCGTACGTTTTTGATACTCACGGTAAGCATCCCCTTTAGAGCGAATATTTTGTTGTTCATTAAAAGGAATCCCCGTGAACTTAAGAAGAAATGCTAACATCAGGAATGGATATAGCCACATCATCCACAGTTGATCTGAGCCTATTGATAATAATGGATATGCAAACCAGTGGGTCCACTCAAAGAAGTAGTTCGGATGCCTAGAATATTTCCATAACCCAACATCACAAACCTTTCCCTTACTTTCTGCGCTTTTCTTAAACTGTCGCAACTGGCGATCAGATAACCACACTCCAAGATATGAAAAGAGAATAATTAACAGACCAAAAATATCCCAAAAACTTACCTCGGACGAGTGATTTGCTAATACCCAAGCTGGAAAGCTAAACAGACTGATGATTAAGCCTTGTCCCATAAAAAATGCAAAGAATTTTGCCTGAGTATTATCTTCCCAGTAGTTCCTTAAATAGGCATAGCGTCCATCTTCATTCGATAAATCGTAACGTTCAGCCAAATGCAAAAACAATCTTAAGTACCAAAGTACAGGAATGATTAGAATAATGCTTTTATGGAAAAGATCGCCGGTTGCCTGCCAAAGAATAAGCCCCCCATTAACCACGATCATTCCTGACCAAACCACATCAGCAATATCAGCATGTTGATGTTTTTTCTGCCACCACCAAGCTACTGCCTGCGACAGTAAATTTAAGCCTAGTAGTACGATTAAGAAATTAGTAGGGTGCATTAGCAAGTCCAGAATGTTCAGCTTGCTGAGCACGGTCAACAATCAGTGTTAACACAAACGCTATCACGAACCAACCAATTGCCATTAGCGTTAATGTTATCCATGGCTTATGAATCACCACAGCACCAACACGCTCAGCTGCTAAATAAGACAGAGGCCCACCAACAGCGGCCAAGGCACCAGCAAGATAAGGACTGCTTTGTATCCAGCCGAGTGAATGATTGAAACTTGCTCCGAAGGAAATCCACAGCGCAACGATCCACCAAGGAGCAATTTGGTCAAGAGGCCAATGGTTTTGGTAGACAATCAAATCGCTCGCTGACCAAGCTGAAGCTAATACAAACCCTGCTACAGCGCAAGCGCCAATAGCTATAATGTCACCGTCATGTCGACGTGTTGACCATAACTGCCAAGCCAACATCACAACCAAAAAGACGCAACCTAGCCAAATGAAGTCTTTAGCTGCACCCAATACAAAACCAACCCATACTAATTGGAACAGGATAAAGTTGATAATGTTATTGGAATTTAACGTTGTGCCAGCCATTGCTTCCTCTTATTCTCAGGTTTTGCAAACAGGAGATGAGTATCACTGATTGACTTTTCTATGAAGCCCCCTTCGCAATAACACAAATAAAACTCCCACATACGAATAAACTGGTCACTGTATCCTTGGCCTTTAACCTCTTCTAAGTTGGCGTTGAATCGATCACGCCAATGATTCAGTGTCTTCGCATAGCTTTCGCCAAAGTCTTCCAGATTAATCAGCCTTAAGTCAGAATTATGTGCGGAGCTAGAAACAACCGCTGAGACGCAAGGAATAAAGCTACCAGGAAAGATATATCTCTTAATAAAGTCAACTGACTTTAACGCTTGTTTGTAACGACGGTCTTCTATCGTAATTGCTTGGATAAGTGCCAAACCATTTGATTTTAATAATTCGCTACATTTCTTTATGTAAGTATCGAGGTAATGATGCCCTACAGCTTCGATCATCTCAATCGACACTAACTTGTCAAAGCTTCCTCTCAGATCGCGATAGTCATTCTTAAGTAACTCAACCTTATCCTCGAGTCCCTCTTCAATAATTCTCTTCTTAGCGTACTGATATTGTTGCTCCGAGATGGTCGTTGTAGTGACATGACAGCCATAATTTTTAGCGGCATAAATTGCCATTCCGCCCCAGCCCGTCCCAATCTCAATAACCTTATCTGTTGGCTTTAAATCAAGCTTTTCACAAATCGTTTTTAGCTTTCTTTCAGATGCCTCTTCTAACGACTCATCAGCCTCATATATGGCCGAGGAGTACATCATATGCTTGTCTAGAAAGAGTTTAAAAAATTCATTCCCGAGATCGTAATGAGCAGAAATGTTGCCTTTACTTCCCGATATGCTGTTTTTATTAAAATAATGCCATACTTTTAAAACACTATTTTTTATCCAAGCAAGACCACCCTCCATCTCATCCAATAACTCTATATTTCTTACAAGTATTTGAACTAAACCGGTTAGGTTATCGGTATCCCACTTGCTATCAATATAAGCTTGCGCAGCGCCATTACTTCCTTCTAGTGCAACTAGGCGGTAAAAGTCTAAATCTCGAATGGTTATGGTTACTGCAAGATCTGTTTGTTGCTCACCACAAACATATGTCTCAACTGGGTCTGTCACAGTAATAGACCCATTGCTTATACGCCCAAGTGTATTTTTTACTTGGTTACGGATAACTTTCAACATACCACTGTTTGCTGTTACTGGTTCAATATCAGTAGTACTATTTCGCTTTTCTACGCGTGTCAGCTGGGACATCTAATCTCCTAAGACTGGCTATGTTTGGGGTGGTCAAAAACTCTAAACCGCTTAAGCCAAAGTTTTAAAGCCTGCCAATATATCAATAGACTCATTTTTTGAGGCTGCAATGCATGACTAAAGGCGAACTTTCTCATGTTACTTTTGGTTAATGGTAAAAGCTCCCCCGTGAAGGTGGCGTCAAAATATTTATGTTCATTCTCTGTCAATACTGCCATATGGACTCGTAGTTCTGTTGCGCTAATGATAAAAGTCCAACGATATCGCATATCCATTTGAATAAAGGGTGATACATGAAACTCTTTACTGAAGTTAAACTGGTGAGTTACTTTATTTTTTGCAGCCTGACTCGCTTTTTCATTATCATTTTCGCAGTCAAAAACATAACTGTGCCGCTCCCCCCAAGGGGTATTTGTGATCTCACTAACAATAAATTTTAAATTTGAGTCATGTCCAAAACAAAAGTAGAAACACACGGAGTTAAAGTTATATCCATAGTTCCTCAAGTGCGACATCATAAAAACCTTACCAGTAAACTCTTTTCCTGTTTTGGACTGGATGCTGTTGATTATATTCTGCTTGTTGTTCAAAGGTTGGCTTCTCAGGTTAGAGCCTCCTTCAAGCTTTCTATTTGGCCCTTGGTGAAAATCGTCAGCACGATATGAAACAATATTAACCTTCTCAACCGACCACAGTTTACTTTTTCTAAATTGCTCATCAATGTCATCTAGATCCAGCAAAGTCCATGACATGTCATAATCAAATTCGTGTGGCTTTGGCAGGTATCGTCGGTGTCTAACCCAACCCTTAACAAGACTATTATTCAGCATATCCATTATCACGCAGCAACTGCTGCGCAGCCTCTAAACCACTCCGAGCTCCATCTTCATGAAATCCCCAACCCCAATAAGCACCACAAAAGTAACTCCTATTCTTACCTTGAATATCAATCTTTCTTTTTTGGGCATCAATGGTATCTTGTGTATAAACTGGATGTTCATACTCTAAATACTTCCATACCTTATTGGTATCTACCTGCTCACTCATGTTTAAACTTACGATTACAGGCATGGATGTAGGTAAAGATTGCAATAAATTCATATAGTAGCTCACCGTACATTGCTCCTTGCTACTCTCATTACGGAGTACATTCCAGCTCGCCCAAGCATTTTTGTTGCGCGGTAAGAGTTCAGTGTCCCAATGTAAGCAAACTTCATTACGCTGATATTTTATGGCTCTCAAGACAGCGTCTTCTTGTGGTGTTGGGTTTTCTAATAACATTAACGCCTGGTCACTATGGCAGGCCATAACAATGTGATCGTAAATATCCTCTGTTCCATCCTCCATGACAATTTTCACGTTAGCTGTGTCTCTCACAATATGCTTTATTGTTGAATTTAGTTTTACTGTGAAATTCGCTTTTTCAGTTATCGCCTGTAAATATTTTTTTGAGCCTCCATCAATAGTTTTCCACACAGGTCGGTTATCCAGTTGCATCATGTTATGGTTTTTCATAAAGGCTACTAGATACTTTGCTGGAAAATTCATAATTAAGTCTGCTTTACCAGACCACAACGCTGAGGCCATCGGAATAATATGCTCATTAATAAAATAGTCGCTGTACTTGTTCTTACGGAGGTACTGCCCCAGTGACACATCAGAAAACTCATCCTCTAATAACTCTGATGCCTCACGGTAAAACCGAATGATATCTTTTATCATTCGATAAAACTTTGGGTTAAGAAGGTTCCTGCGCTGGCAAAATAACGTGTTGAGGTTGGTCGCATTATATTCCAAACCAGTAAAGCGGTTTGAAACTGCAAAGCTCATATCACTATCTTTGTAGGCAACCTGATATTTTTCCAAAAGCTGGCTAAAACGGGGATAATTATTTGGGTTAAATACAATAAATCCGGTATCGACATCGATTTCCTCACCACCGACATCAATTCTATGTGTATCTGCATGCCCTCCAACTCGATCATTCTTTTCAAATACGGTGACATCGCACTTTTCTGATAAATATTCTGCTGCCGAAATACCTGAAATTCCAGAACCAATGACTGCTACCTTCAAACTCTTTGCTCCTGTACTTTTGTGCCTTCAGGTTTTTTTAAATCCCAGACTAAACCTAGCTTTTCCATTAACAATAGTAAGTAATAACTAACATCTAATTCCCACCATCGTAAGCCTTGGCGAACTGAGGCTGGAAATTTATGATGGTTATTGTGCCACCCCTCTCCGAGGGTCAGCAGTGCTAATAACGGATTATTTCGACTGTCATCATCTGTATCAAAGCTTCTGTAGCCCCAGCGATGAGCTAGAGAATTAATCAAAAAAGTGACATGGGATAGCACTACTGTCGAGATGAAGAAGCCCCAGATCAATATCTGCCACTTAGTCGCGCCCAGAGTAGGATGAACATGCTCGATGTAAGTACCAAGGAGTAAAATTAAGAACGCGTAAATGATTGGTGGAACCACATCATACCGGTCTAACCACTTCAACTCTTTATATCGAGCTAAATCTTTTACCCGATCTTCATTAGTTGGGAAGTTCTTTTTTGTTAAAAACCATAGCGTATGGCTTCTTAGGAATCCGTGACGCGGCGAATGAGTATCTTTCTCTGTGTCAGCATGTTTGTGGTGATGTCGGTGATGTGCAGCCCACCACAGTGGACCTCTTTGTGTCGCTGTAGCTCCCAAGAAACCAAAAGCTAACTGCACAAAACGGCTTGTTTTAAAGCTTTTGTGTGAGAAATAACGATGATAGAAGGCCGTAATTGCAAACATACGGATAAAGTAACTGGCTGCAAAGATCACAATTGCTATCCAGCTCACACCCACAACCAATACAAATAGGCATGTTAGGTGAAGTAATATATAGGGGATCACTCGCGGCCAGTCGACCGTGTCTTCTGCAAAAGTCCCTACCGCTTTGTTATCAAACCACTGTTTCAATTGAAAAAATCCTCAAGTACTGTTGATGCCAAGATTAAGCCCCAATTCGTGAAGATCCTGTGAACAGCTTATTCACAAATATTTGACGTCCCTACTTATATTCTCTTATAACATCATAAAGTAGGTATTCGCACAATGAAGCTTTTAAAACTTATTACAGCCTTAATACTGAGTATGGCTATTATTTGCTGTTCTTCTGGAGGAGATCGCATGTACAACGACCGTGTTGAAGATTTTTTAACAGTCATCAAAACGATACCGTCGACTAGCTCGCATCCCGATCCCGCATCTCACTTTGAGGTCGTATTCAAAGACTTTCATAAAGATGCAAAAGCGGCCAACATCAAAGAAGTTTACGCTGACTCTTTCTATTTCAATGATACTTTTAAAACCTTCCGTACCATTGATGAGTTAATCCCTTACATGGAAGAAACTGCCGAGAATGTCCAAACAACAACGGTTGAAATACTGGATGTGAGTAAAAGCGATACGGATTACTACCTACGCTGGAAAATGGTCATGGAGTTCACCGCGAAAGGCAGGGATATTCGTTCTGTGTCGATCGGCATGACTCAGCTTCGCTTCAACGAAGCAGGAAAAATCATTCTCCATCAAGACTATTGGGATGGCGCAGAAGGCTTTTATCAACACCTGCCTTACATTGGCTATTTCGTAAGAAAAGTCAGGGATAGTCTTTAATGAACCGCCTTATGCTCACTTTAGTTGGTCTCTCAGCCTGCCTCAGCGCCCAGGCTGAGTTGCCAAAGTCTATTGAACACAGTCAAGGTACCTTTAAGTTGTGTGATAAAGAACGTGTCACCAAGTACTTCTTTGATATTGTAGATGTCGGTATTTATTATCCCAACTGCGACACTGCTAAACATGTATTTGATGACCAGACAAAGCTTTTGCGCTTTTCATACCTTCGTGATGTTGAAGGCCAACAATTTACTGAGGGTGCTATCGAGTATTTAGAAGAGAACCTGACTGAAGAGGAAAAGTCTCGCTGCTCAGAGCACTTTGCTCCCCTTAATAATGTCTATCGTGACGTCACATCTGGCGACAACTATGATCTGTATTTATTTCAAGAAGAAGGTCTAAAACTTTATTTGAATGGTCAAGCACTGCACCAAATGGACAACCCTCAGTGCCACTCAACCTATCTCAATGTGTGGTTTGGTAAAGAAAGTATGGACGGGCAATTCAACGATCTAGCCGAACGAATCAAACGCTAGCCCAGTAATTCCAATGCTCTTTTCCGCGATTCCTTATAGTCGATAATGGGCTCCGGATAACCTGCTTCTTGCCGTTGTTCGGAGCTAGGATTATGAATGGATTTTTTATCCAGATCTTTTAACTCTGGGACTAACTTACGAATAAATTCGCCCTCAGGATCAAAACGTTGCGACTGGGATAAAGGACTCATAATTCGGAAATAAGGAGCGCCATCAGCACCTGTTGAAGAACACCACTGCCAACCGCCATTATTTGATGCAAAATCACCATCAATTAATGTCTCCATAAAATAACGCTCACCCGATCGCCAATCCACGAGACATAACTTATTTAGGAACATCGCAGCGTTCATACGTAAACGGTTATGCATCCACCCCGTTTGATTTAACTGCCTCATGGCCGCATCAATGATAGGAAAGCCCGTTTTACCCTCCTTCCATGCATCAAACGCTTCCTGATTATCAACCCAAACTTCTTTAGCATCAGTATTAAACGGCTTATGCTTAGTCAGCTGTGGGTTATCAATTAATACTTGCCTGTAAAACTCTCGCCACACCAATTCTGAAAACCAGGTATTACCGTACAGTTTCTGTTCCTCACCATCATAATGGTTTAACAAAGCATGGATACATTGTTTTGACGAAATCGCACCAATGGCTAAATAGGGTGATATACAGCTCGTTCCAGCGACGGATGGAATATCACGTTTACTTTTATATTGATCCACTTTATCTAAAAACTTATCGACTCTTTCTAATGCAGCCTGCTCACCCGGCGGCCAAAGATCTTGACGATAGTCTTGGGAAAAGTCCTCTGTAATTTGCTCTCCAATGTTAGCATTCTGCTTGTCAGGTATTGATATAGGCTCTATCGGCGCTGTTTTATGCACCTCTATCCATGCTTTTTTATAAGGGGTAAATACTCGGTAAGGATCGCCTTGCTTGTTTTTCACTTGATTCGGCTCTAATGCCATATCACCATGAAATCGGTTCACATCTATTCCATCAGCACCTAGTTCCTTTTCAACACCCCTATCACGCTCCAACTCATTAATAGGGTACTCATTATTAAAGAACAAGGCATCTGCATCCTTGTCTTTGATCAGCTCTTTAATCAGCGCTCTCTGCTCATCAAAATAATCGCAGGTCATGATGTGAAGAGGAATGTTCAGCTTGTTGAGGTCTTCCCTTAATAGCAGTAACGAGTCATAAATCAAGCCTACTTTGGCCCTTGCTTCATGATGTTGCTCACGCTGTTTTTTTGCCTCGATATATACACATATCACTTCACCCGACTTTGCTGCATGGTGAAGCGCAGGGTTATCTTTAACTCGAAGGTCTTGTCTAAACCAAACTAATTTCTTCGACATTAAATATAATTCCTTAACCCTAACTCGACTGGGTGTGGATTTAGGTAGGCCTGCTGTGCAATATAGTCATTACCAAACTGCTTTATATAATGATTTATCAAGGTGATTGGCGCAATTAAGGTCACAATGCCTTTTCGATATTGCTCAACAACCTCAATCAACTCTTGCTTTGCTTGAGACGTCAGATCCTCTTTTAGATAGCCCATAATGTGATACAAAACATTACTGTGAGATTTTGCATTAGCCAATTTTTTTAAGACTAACATCAACTCTTTTTCATAGGTAATAACTAAGTCATCAAGCCCTAAACCATCATTATTCGCTACCAGTCTCCCCAGAGACTTATACCCAGCATAACTATGCGCCATGACTAAATATTTATAACGACTATGGAATTTCACTAAGGCATTAACTGACGGCTGACTTTTGACACTATTTTTAAAATCCTGATAAGCGAAGACTCGAGTGATAAAATTCTCCCTCAACTTCGCATCCTGCAATCGTCCTTCTTCTTCAACCGGTAACTCAGGTCGCTCATTCATGATCTCATTGATATACACACCACGATCTGATCGCCCAGCTGGGTTTCCATTTTGATGATAAACCTTAACACGCTCCATACCACAACTTGGGGAGTTCCTAATGACAATGTAGCCACAGACGTCATTTAAGTCATGCAGCTTTTCTTTAGCAAATGCTTTAAGTTCATCGGTGACATCGTAAGAGTGGTCATCCACCTGAACGACTCTGATGTCTTTAACATCATCCTCGATTAAGCGGATTGGCGGTCGAGGCGCAGGCATACCTATGCCCATCTCAGGACATATTGGTTGGTAATCAAACCAATCGCTCAGAGTATTTAAACAATACTTTGACTGCTTGTGTCCGCCATCAAAGCGGACCTTGTTGCCCAGTAGGCAAGAACTAATCGCTATCGGTATTTTTTTCATCACTGAATTATCATCTCATACTTGTGAAAACCATGTGAAATTATTTCTGATTTAACAACTCCTCCATGTCCACAGTAACTAGTAAGCTTTTACCGTCAAACTTTGTCACCATGAGCCAAGTCTTATCACTAGAGTAACTTTCTGTTTTTATAGGTCCAGATACCGACTCTCCACTCTTAAACAATTCAAAGTTAATATCAAAAGACCTATTACTCTTAGCTAGCAATTCTAATTCAAAATTCAGATCTTTTTGTATATCGCCTGATACTTTCATTCTTGTAGGTTTATTTTCTTCGGATATCATTTTTGGGTTTGTGAATGGCTTCAGTTCTTGATAGTTTTGTACACCATTACTGACATCCGCGATTTCGAACAATTTAATGTCGAACATATACTTTTTAGTTTCTGCTGAAACAGCTGAAGCAATCACCATTAAACCCACAAAAAATATTATTTTAGCAACTCTCATCTCTTTCCTATGTTATTAATTTCATCTTCATAATTATCTTTACAAAACATGAAATCAATATAAATTACTGATATTCTTGATATTCCTTGTGGAATAATCGAATGTATTTGTCACAATCTAATGAATTTAATTAAAAAATCTATCAATACAGTACAATGGTCAAGTATAAAGCATTAAGACAAATTCGATTAGATAAAGGTTGGACTCAAGGTCAGGCCGCTAAAGAAATAGGTATTCAACAATCCTACTTGTCAAAACTCGAAAATGACCAAGCACTTCCTTCGCTTGAAATACTTAAAAAAATTGCTACTACTTACCACTGCCACATATCAGATATAGCTTTTGCTAAAGAGGTTAAAGAAAACAGTAACGAGTCCTTAGGAAGGCTTTTTTATATCGGTACTGCCTTAATCTTAACGGGGTTTCTATCCATAGCCTTAGCGTATTTTGGTATCATCCAGAACAATACAGCTTATACTTATCAACTCTCCCAATATGAAAACCCCAAGCATCAAAGCGAGGTATTAATACCAAACTTTATTGTTACTGATGAATTCATGGGAGAAAAGTATCGTGAGCCATACCAAGGTACTGATGGAACCTACATTTTACTTGGGGAGCGTACTATTTCACCTTTAATCAATAGAGTTTTTTATTTTGTAGGGATGATTTTAACTTTGATGGGACTAGCCCTACAGACCGTAAGGCTAGTTAAACACAAGAAATAGACTTAGATATAAAGCACTTCAGCGACTTCATACTCCACTTTACCGCCCGGAGTTTGAATGTCAGCAATATCACCTTCCTCTTTACCAATAAGGCCTCGAGCAATCGGTGAATTAATAGAGAGCTTATTTTGTTTAATATCAGCTTCGTCATCACCTACAATCTGATAACGCACTTCGGTGTCTTTACCATCTTCTAGGTTAATCAAAACCACCGTCGAGCCAAAGATCACTTTGCCCGTGTTAGTAATTTTGGTGATATCAACAATTTGAGAGTTTGAAAGCTTCGCTTCAATTTCTTGAATACGGCCTTCAATAAACCCCTGCTGTTCACGCGCTGCATGGTATTCAGCGTTCTCTTTCAAATCGCCATGCTCACGAGCTTCAGCAATGGCAGCGACCACTTTAGGACGCTGCACTTTTTTAAGGTCATTCAACTCAGCCTGCAACTGTTCTGCGCCAGCTGCAGTCATTGGAACTCTATTCATACTGCTTTTACCTGTTTATGTAATTCCTGAACAGAATTAATGGTGCTACGAGTATGCTCTTTCATCGCCGCGCAAGAAGCTACCGCTCCTGCCAACGTCGTGGTGTACGGTACTTTATGCTGTAGCGCACTACGACGAATCAAGAAAGAGTCAGCAATCGCTTGCTTACCTTCTGTTGTATTAATAATGTAGTCTACCTCACCATTCTTGATGTAGTCCACAATATGTGGGCGACCTTCAAACATCTTATTAATACGCTGGCATGGAATACCGGCTTCACGAATAGCGCGAGCAGTACCGCTGGTAGCCATCAGCTCAAAGCCTTGCTCCACCAACTTCTTAGCCACATCGACCAAGCCCACTCTGTCAGCTTCACGCACACTAATAATCGCACGTCCTGCTAAAGGAACAATCTGACCGCTAGCACCACCCAGTTTTGCTTTATAGAATGCATCACCAAAGGTTTTGCCAACGCCCATGGCTTCACCGGTCGATTTCATCTCAGGGCCAAGGATTGGATCCGAACCTGGGAATTTATTAAACGGGAAGACCGGCTCTTTTACAGAGTAATAAGTTGGGATTACTTCTTGCGTGTAGCCAATTTCTTCTAGCGTTTTGCCAGCCATGACAGACGCAGCGATTTTCGCTAGAGGCGTACCTGTTGCTTTCGACACAAACGGAACCGTACGCGAAGCACGTGGGTTCACTTCAAGAATAAAGATCTTGTCGCCCTGAATCGCGAACTGAGTATTCATCAAGCCACGAACTTGTAACTCTTTCGCCATTTTTAGCATTTGATGCCGCATCTCGTCCTGAACTTCTTTGCTCAGGCTGAATGGCGGAATCGAACATGCAGAGTCACCCGAGTGAACACCCGCTTGCTCAATGTGCTCCATAACACCACCGATGAGAATTTTCTCACCATCGAAGATAGCATCAACATCCACCTCAATCGCGTCATCCAAGAAGCGATCAAGCAATACAGGCGATTCATTCGATACGCTTACCGCGTCATTCATGTAACGTCGAAGCTCGTCTTCGTTGTAAACAATCTCCATCGCACGACCACCTAGCACGTACGAAGGACGTACGACTAGCGGATAACCAATCTCTTCCGCTAAACGCACACCTTCTTCAAGGTTACGCGCCGTGCGGTTAGGCGGCTGTAACAACCCTAAACGGTCAATCGCACGCTGGAAACGCTCACGGTCTTCCGCACGGTCAATCGCATCCGGCGACGTACCAATAATCGGTACGCCTGCAGCTTCTAAGTCACGTGCTAATTTCAGCGGTGTTTGACCACCGTAATGAACAATCACGCCTTTTGGCTTTTCTACGTCAACAATCGCAAGTACATCTTCAAGCGTTAGTGGCTCGAAGTATAAGCGGTCTGACGTATCGTAATCCGTAGAAACTGTCTCTGGGTTACAGTTAACCATAATGGTTTCGTAGCCGTCGTCACGCATCGCAAAGGCCGCATGCACACAGCAGTAGTCAAACTCAATACCTTGACCAATACGGTTAGGGCCACCGCCCAAAATCATGATTTTTTCACGATCTGACGGATCCGACTCACACTCTTCTTCATACGTTGAGTACATATAAGCCGTGCTGGTCGCGAACTCAGCTGCACAGGTATCAACGCGCTTGTAGACTGGTACGACGCCAAACTTTTTGCGCAACTTGCGAATTTCTTTTTCACGGCACGCGAATATTTCAGCCAAGCGAGCATCTGAAAAACCTTTGCGCTTCACTTGACGTATCAAATGCTCGTCAAGATCCGACAATGACTTCCCTTCAAGCATTTGCTCGATCTTAATAAGCTCTTCAATCTGAACAAGGAACCAGCGGTCGATACCCGTTAAATCAAATACATCATCAATCGTCCAGCCCTTGCGGAAGGCATCTCCGATGTACCAGATACGGTCTGTGCCAGGCACACGTAGGTTTTGGCGTAAGGTGTCGACCCACTCTTCGTTGTCTTCTTCAAGCTTAGGATCAAAGCCATTCGCGCCAACTTCCAAGCCACGCAATGCTTTTTGCATGGACTCTTGGAATGTGCGACCAATCGCCATGACTTCGCCCACAGACTTCATCTGGGTGGTCAAAGTAGCATCTGTATTCGGGAACTTTTCGAAGTTGAAACGAGGAATTTTGGTTACAACGTAATCGATGCTCGGCTCGAATGATGCTGGTGTTTTACCGCCAGTAATTTCGTTCTGAAGCTCATCCAACGTATAGCCAACGGCTAGCTTTGCAGCGACTTTTGCGATTGGGAAACCTGTCGCTTTTGACGCTAATGCTGATGAACGTGATACACGTGGGTTCATCTCGATAATCGTCATGCGACCATTGTCCGGATTGATCGCGAACTGTACGTTCGAACCACCCGTCTCAACACCGATTTCACGTAATACCGCCAGCGACGCATCACGCATACGCTGATATTCTTTGTCGGTCAACGTCTGTGCTGGCGCTACCGTAATCGAATCACCCGTATGCACACCCATTGGGTCAAAGTTTTCAATCGAGCAGATAATGATGCAGTTGTCATTCTTATCACGAACAACTTCCATCTCATACTCTTTCCAGCCAATTAACGATTCATCAATCAACAACTCGTTAGTCGGCGATAAATCTAAACCGCGGTAACACAGCTCTTCAAACTCTTCTTTGTTGTAGGCAATACCGCCACCCGTACCGCCCATGGTGAACGACGGACGAATAATACATGGGAAGCCCACTTCTTTTTGCACTTTCCACGCATCTTCTAAGCTACGAGCGATATCCTGACGCGGTTGATCCAAACCAATTTTAGCCATCGACTTAGCGAACAACTCACGGTCTTCCGCTTTATCAATCGCTTCACGATTCGCACCAATCATCTCAACGCCATGGATTTCCAGTACGCCACGAGAAGCCAAATCAAGCGCACAGTTCAATGCAGTCTGGCCACCCATCGTTGGAAGAATCGCGTCAGGCTTTTCTTTTTCAATGATTTTAGATACAACTTCCCACTCAATTGGCTCGATATATGTCGCATCAGCCATATTCGGGTCAGTCATAATCGTCGCAGGGTTTGAGTTAACCAAAATAACTCGGTAACCCTCTTCTCTTAGCGCTTTACACGCTTGTGCACCTGAGTAATCGAACTCACAAGCCTGACCGATGATGATTGGGCCAGCGCCTAAAATTAAGATGCTTTCTATATCAGTACGTTTTGGCATATTCTATTTTCTCTCCTAGGCTTTTGCTTGTTCCATTAACTCAATGAAATGATCGAACAATGGCGACGCATCTTGCGGACCTGGGCTCGCTTCAGGGTGGCCCTGGAAGCTAAACGCCGGCTTATCCGTACGATGGATGCCTTGTAGAGAATCGTCAAACAATGAACGATGAGTTGCCGTTAGGTTTTCAGGCAACGTTGCCTCATCCACCGCAAAGCCGTGGTTTTGGCTGGTAATCATCACTCGGTCATTTTCCAGCGTTTTAACTGGGTGGTTCGCACCGTGATGACCAAACTTCATCTTGATAGTCTTAGCGCCACTGGCTAATGCTAATAGCTGATGACCTAAGCAAATCCCGAATACTGGAATATCAGTTTCCAAGATGTCTTGAATCGCCTTAATCGCATAATCACACGGCTCAGGGTCACCTGGACCATTTGATAGGAAAACACCATCAGGATTCATAGCCAACACATCCTTAGCTGGTGTTTGCGCTGGAACTACCGTCAGTTCACAGCCGCGCTCGGCGAGCATGCGTAAAATATTTTTCTTCACACCATAGTCATAAGCTACCACCTTGAACTTAGACTCTTGGCGTTCACCGTAACCATTAACCAAATCCCAGGTCGACTCATTCCAAGAGTATTGCTTATCGGTGCAAACCTCTTTCGCTAAGTCCATGCCTTTAAGGCCAGGGAATTCTTTAGCAAGCTCTAATGCTCTCGCTTCATCAATATCGCCTGCGATGATGCAGCCGTTCTGCGCACCTTTATCACGCAAAATTCGCGTCAATCGACGCGTATCGATATCAGCAATAGCGACACGTTTAGTGCGCTTGAGATAATCAGTTAATGTCTCTTCGCTACGCCAGTTACTGTGTAACAGTGGCAAATCACGAATAATCAAACCTTCCGCCCACACCTGGTCGGATTCAACATCTTCACTGTTGATACCAGTATTACCAATATGGGGATAAGTTAAGGTGACTATTTGTTTAGCGTAAGAAGGGTCAGTTAGTATCTCTTGGTAGCCAGTCATGGCCGTGTTGAAAACCACCTCTCCGACAGCTTGTCCATCGTAACCAATTGATGAACCATGGAAAACGCTACCGTCTTCGAGAACTAAAATGGCGGGTTGCAGACTTGAAAGTAGCTGCTGAGACTCTTGTGTTGGCAAAGAAACCTCCGTTTTTTAGGCGCAAAAAAATCGGATTCATTAATAATGACTCCGCACATTTTTCACAAAAAGACAAAAATTCGGCAAATTCCGTGTATTGTAAGGGATCACTCTTTTTATGTCTATGAGAGTTGCCTAACAATTCCAAATAATCGCGCCCTAAAAAGCAGGTTTCAGTAGCAAGTAGAACTTTCCAAGAATACAAATGAAAAAGGGCGGTAATCCCGCCCATTTTCGAGTGGCCTCATGCCTTTTTAAAGTGCTCCCTGCTACTTCCTTGTCTCACCAAATCCCTCGGCTAATTTTCCTTCTGTGCGTCCTTTGCACTCTTAAAACTCTACGCCGTTTATAAAAAAGAACAATAGGGGGAATCATCAATACAGATTTGAATTAAAGGATAATTACCTTATAAAACAATATATTACTTATTTTCTTAAGGCTAAAACTGCGATCTCGTCTGGAAAATTTCGACTAGGATTACAAGCGGTTGAGATATTTCGCACACGATCTATGGCGAATATCTCAACCATAATGCAAGAATAGAACTGTGTGAGCCTCAAGTTTACTTAGAGCCCTAATACATCCTGCATATTATAGAGGCCAACAGGCTTATCTTTTAACCACTTTGCTGCTGTGACTGCACCGCTTGCAAAGCATTGTCTCGACTGGGCTTCATGACGTAGAGTGACCATTTCACCATTGAGCGCAAACACAACGTCGTGGGTGCCAACAATGTCACCAGCACGCAGCACCGAAAAACCGACAGTACCTTCTTTTCGAGGCGCATCACCATGACGTGCCCATTCTGCAATATCGTTAAGGTTTTGCCCTTTTTCTTCAGCAACCGCCTCGCCAAGCGCTAAGGCTGTTCCCGATGGTGCGTCTTTTTTATGCTTATGATGAGCTTCAAAAATCTCTATATCAGCTTTATCGCCTAATAACTTTGTCGCTTGCTTGACCAGACCAATCAGACTATTGACGCCAATCGAGTAATTAGCGGCTAGCACAATTGGAATCGACTTGGATGCGTTATTAATCTGCGTTAACTGTTCCTCTGAATAACCCGTGGTGCCGATCACCACTGGGCTACCCGCTTCGACCGCACTCTTTATGCTTTCCATCGAATAATCTGGCAAACTAAAGTCTATCAAGACCTTATCGTTACTGAGCTCATTCGCTAGGCTGTCACTAATCACAACACCTTGAGGCTCAGAGCCAATAAGGTATGCTACATCGTTAGCCACCATTGGGTGTCCGGCGCGCGCAACGGCACCTGCCAAACTTGCATCCCTATCCGAAACGGTCGCTTGTAATAACTCTTTTCCCATACGCCCCGTCGCGGCGTTAATAATTATCTGTGTTTTACTCATACCTAATGACTTCAATTGTTACAAAGCACCTTGCTCTTGCAAGAAACCATAAATTCTATTGGCTAATTCACGGTAGCCTTGGTTGTTTAAATGGATCGAGTCCGACTTGTAGGAGCGTGTTTTCAGTAAGTCAGACATCATCTCACCTTCAAACGCCACATTATGCTCATCGGCTAGTTGCTGATAAAAATCCGCGGAGTCTGAAAACAGGTTTTTTTCTGGTATACCTAGCAATACGACCTGCGCACCACTCAAGCGAATCATCTGAATCATCTGCGCTAAATTACTCTTGGCTTGAGCATGGCTCATGTTTCGCAAGATATCATTACCACCTTCCATGAGAATCACTAAGTCCGGTTCATGAGCTCCCAGTACCAAAGGCAATCGAGCTAACCCTTCTACTGTTGTCTCGCCAGAAACACCTTCATTGATGACCCTTAAGCCGGATATTTCAGCCAGAACCTGAGGATACGCACTGTCCCGCGAAGCGCCGACACCTTCCGTCAAACTATCGCCAAAGGCTACAACAACGGCATCTGAGCTTAACGGTTGTAACTTTTCTTCTGCTCCACAGGCAACTAGCAACAGAAGTAAAACACCATAAAGGCTGACTCTTGCTAGCTCAAATAACTTTATCATCTAATTCATTACGCGCTATAACTATTAGGATTACGAGCATAAATCTTTTTTCAGCCAAACACAAAAAAGCCCGCACGAGGCGGGCCTTTCCATAAAGATTGCTTAACTGGTCATCGCATCCCAGAACTTTTTGACTCCGTCAAACCAAGAGCTTTGCTTTGGGCTGTTTTTACCATCCGAGTCATTCACCGTTTGTTGAAACTCTTCAAGCAGCTCTTTCTGCTTCTTGTTCAACTTTACTGGAGTTTCCACAATCACACGGCATAACAAGTCACCAACCATGCTACTCCGAACGCCTTTAACACCTTTGCCTTTCATGCGGAACAGGCGACCTGTTTGCGTTTCTGCAGGAATGGTTAATGAAACTTTTCCGTCTAAAGTCGGCACATCAAGCTTGCCGCCAAGAGCCGCAGTGACAAAACTTAGTGGCATCTCACAGTACAAGTTCACGCCATCACGCTTAAAGATTGGGTGCTCTTTAACATAGACCTGAACGTACAAGTCACCAGCAATCGCGCCAGGACCACCCGCTTCGCCTTCGCCTGTTAAGCGAACACGCATGCCGTCATCAATCCCTGCTGGGATTGTGACTTTAAGCTCTTTGGTCTTATGCACTCGACCTTGACCATGACAATCATCACACGGGTCTTTGACCATCTGCCCCGTACCCTGACAATCTGGGCAGGTCTGCTGTACCGAGAAAAAGCCTTGGCTCATGCGTACCGCACCTTGGCCACCACAGGTAGTACAAGTAGTTGTACCCGAACCCGGTTTAGCGCCGTCACCATCACAGGTATCGCAGTTGACGTAAGTTGGAACTTTAATTTCCTTCTCAACACCGCGAACCGCTTCTTCTAAACTAATTTCAAGGTTGTACTGGAGATCGTTACCGCGGGCTTGACGTCTGCCGCCACCGCGACGACCACCGCCACCACCACCAAAAATGTCGCCAAAAATATCACCGAAGATATCATTAAAGTCGCCACCGCCGCCGAAGCCACCAGCGCCGCCACCGCCCATGTTAGGGTCAACGCCAGCATGACCATACTGATCGTACATTTGGCGTTTCTGCGGATCACTTAAGACTTCGTACGCTTCTTTTGCTTCTTTGAAGCGTTGCTCAGCTTCTTTATCATCGGGATTACGATCGGGGTGATTCTTCATCGCCAGACGACGATAAGCTTTTTTAAGTTCAGCTTTTTCAGCGCCTTTCGAGACACCCAATACTTCGTAATAATCGCGTTTCGACATAGTTAGCTACTTTCTTCTTCAATCTGCTTTAACCGCAAACGCAGGAATCAAATCCTGCGTTTACCTTTTCTTCCTATCAGTTGCCTATCCAACTGATAGTGTATTAAAACGAGTAATTTGGCTTGAGAGCGAGGCGCTGAGTTTTCGAGAAGCGGAGTTTACTCAGGTAAATGAGCACTCGCAGAAAACTCAGCAACAAAGCTATCGAGCCAAAGAGCCGTTTTAATTATGACTTAGATTTATCGTCCTTAACTTCCTCAAACTCAGCGTCTACAACATCATCGCCAGCATTGTTTGAGTCATTAGAAGCTTGCTCGCCACCTGGCTGTTGACCAGCTTCCGCTTGCTGCTGTGCGTTTGCATACATACGCTCAGCCATCTTCGCAGATGCTTGGCTCAAGGCTTCCGTCTTAGCTTTAATATCTTCTAAGTCGTCGCCTTTGATCGCTTCTTCAAGCTCGTTAGCTGCAGCTTCAATCGCTTCTTTCTCACCTTCTTCGAAAGTGATGCTTTCGTCATCTAGTGACTTACGTGAAGCGTGAACTAGGCCATCCGCTTGGTTGCGAGCTTCAACAAGCTCTTGGAACTTCTTATCTTCTTCAGCGTGCGCCTCAGCATCTTTAATCATTTGATCGATTTCTTCATCGCTCAAACCTGAAGAGGCTTTAATCTGAATCGATTGCTCTTTACCAGTCGCTTTATCTTTTGCCGAAACGTGCATGATACCGTTAGCATCAATGTCGAACGTTACTTCAATCTGAGGCGTACCACGTGGCGCTGGAGGAATATCCGCTAAGTCAAAACGACCCAGTGATTTATTCTGCGCAGCCATCTTACGTTCACCTTGAAGCACGTGAACCGTTACTGCAGTTTGGTTGTCTTCAGCTGTTGAGAAGGTTTGCGATGCCTTAGTTGGGATCGTTGTGTTTTTATCAATCAGCGGAGTCATCACTTGGCCCATCGTTTCGATACCAAGCGTTAGAGGCGTTACGTCGAGTAGTAGAACGTCTTTTACGTCACCACCTAGTACCGCACCTTGAATCGCAGCGCCAACTGCTACCGCTTCATCAGGGTTAACGTCTTTACGTGCATCTTTGCCGAAGAAGCCAGAAACTGCTTCTTGTACTTTAGGCATACGAGTTTGACCACCAACCAAGATCACGTCGTCGATTTCTGAGTTAGAAACGCCTGCGTCTTTCAATGCTTGCTTTACTGGCTCAAGCGTACGCTCAACCAAGTCTTCAACCAATGCTTCTAATTTTGCACGAGTTAGCTTGATGTTAAGGTGCTTAGGACCCGTTGAATCTGCTGTGATGTACGGCAAGTTAACTTCTGTCTGGCTGCTTGAAGACAATTCAATCTTCGCTTTCTCACCAGCTTCTTTCAAACGTTGCATCGCTAATGCGTCGCCTTTAAGGTCAATACCTGACTCTTTCTTGAATTCAGACGCCAAGTATTCGATCACGCGCATGTCGAAGTCTTCACCACCAAGGAACGTATCACCATTAGTAGAAAGCACTTCGAAGGTATGCTCGCCATCAACTTCCGCGATTTCAATAATTGAGATATCGAAGGTACCACCACCAAGGTCATACACCGCGATGGTGCGATCGCCACGCTCTTTGTCCATACCGTAAGCTAACGCAGCCGCTGTTGGCTCGTTAATAATACGCTTAACGTCTAGACCAGCGATTCGACCCGCATCTTTTGTCGCCTGACGCTGTGAGTCGTTGAAGTATGCAGGAACCGTAATCACGGCTTCTTTAACTTCTTCACCTAGAAAGTCTTCTGCTGTTTTCTTCATCTTTTTCAAGATTTCAGCAGAAACCTGTGGCGGTGCCATTTTCTTGTCATTCACTTGTACCCAAGCGTCACCATTGTCCGCTTCGATAATTTTGTACGGAACCATACCCGTGTCTTTTTGCACGACTTTGTCTTTGAATTTACGACCAATCAAACGCTTAATCGCATACAAAGTGTTTTCTGGGTTAGTTACTGCCTGACGCTTCGCAGACTGACCGACTAACGTTTCACCGTCTTCAGTGTAAGCGATGATCGATGGGGTCGTGCGCGCGCCTTCCGCGTTTTCGATAACGCGAGGCTTGTCACCGTCCATAACGGCAACACATGAATTTGTTGTACCTAAATCAATTCCGATAATTTTGGCCATGTTTTCACTCCAAAAGGGTCTTTAAATCTTGCTTGTAGCTTATGTGGGGGCTGGGTTTGGTAGATCAACCCCTTAATCCTACTTTTTTTAAGGGTACTCAACTTTGTTGCAGTTGTTTCGGCTGAGCATCCCGACGATAGACTGCAATATTGGTGGTAGTGGCGTTATTTCAAGGGGAGGGGAGGAGATTTAATGCTAAAAATATAAAAGCCGGCCCGAAGGCCGACTTCTAGTGACTATGTATAGGAGTGTTATTTTCCCTTCTTAGGTAGTAGGAGAGAAAATAGTCCCACGCTAAGCATGGGGTGATGCCTGATTATTGAGCACCACGACAAGACTGGCTTGCCTTGCTTTTAATTTCCTGTACTTTAGCCATATCACCGCTTTTCTTCGCCTCTACCAAAGCGTCGTAGTCTGTGTTTTCAACCACGCACTTACAGCTTTCCTGCTGCTTAGTACGAACTTCTTCCGGCAATTGCTGTGCTTGCATATCACAAGCACGCAACTCCTGCAGCTTCATTGTTTCCGCTTCATTTGCCATTGCGCTGCTTGCAATAGCCAGACCAAATACAGTGGTTAGTGTTAATAATGTCTTTTTCATAATAATCACCTTCTAGATTGCAAAATGTATTTCGTTAGTGGGAGTAAGTTCAAGTCGTTAACTATTCAGCACAAGCTTCTTTCGCTTCCTGATTGATTTTTTGGATTTTCGCTAAATCACCTTTTTTCTTGGCTTCAGACAAAGCTTCGTAGTCAGTGTTTTCAATCTCACACTCACAAGGCTTTTGCGTTTGCTCACCGTTTTCGTTAGTCTTTTGCTGTGTTTGAGCTTCACATGCTCGAACATCCATCTGTTTCAAAATGTCTGCGTCGCCTGCGTTAGCCGTTCCAGCAGCAAGACCAAAAGCTGCACCTAAAATTAATCCTAAAACTGTGTTTGACTTCTTCATAACTTTTTACCTTTTGTTGCAAGTGGACTTTTGTTTTAACACGCAAAAGTCATAAAAAAACATGACGAATTTCACACTCAGTTTTTTGTAAAACAGGGTTTAACAATTGGACGTTTTTTTGTGATGAAATTGACTATGAAAGCGTTTAACGCTTTGCACTTTTAAAGTGATCTTATCGAAAGCGCTATAACTGATAACTCATTGATTAATAAAATCTTTTATTGTTTTTTATCCGCTAGAACGAGGTGCTCGTCACGTTTTTGAGAGGAACTTTTTATTGCGGGAACTACTAATTCTTTCGTTAGTCTTAGGGGTATTTTTTGCACGAGCTTGGGAATGATCTGGGAATAAAAAAACCTTGGCGGACTCATGCTTTTACAGCAACCCTAACCAAGGCTTTTAAATTTTTCTTCTGAAAATCGGCACTTACCATCCGTAAGCGCTATTTTAATAAATTAAAACTCAGCGTTGTGATAAACGTTTTGCACATCGTCCTGATCGTTTGCCATATCCATAAACTTTTCGAACATCTCTTTATCTTCACCAGAGATCTGAGTCATCACTTTCGGTACAAACTGAATTTCATCAACTTCAAATTCAATGCCTTCAAAATGCTCCTGAAGTGCGTTCTTTGCTTTGAAGTACTCGGTCTGTGGTGCAAATACCGTGATCTTGCCATCTTCATGCTCAATATCGGTCACATCAACGTCCGCCATCATCAGTGCTTCTAAAGCACCTTCTTCATCATCACTTTCAAACACAAAAATAGCGCTGTGATCGAACATGTGCATCACGCTGCCTTCCGTTCCAATCTTCGACTTGGTTTTAACAAAACACTGGCGAACCTCACCGAACGTACGATTTGGATTATCCGTCAGGCAGTCGACAATCACCATAACATTACCAGGCGCATAGCCTTCATAACGCGCTACAGCGAAATCCTCACCTGCACCGCCTTCAGCTTTATCAATCGCTTTTTGAATAACGTGCGCAGGAACCTGATCACGCTTGGCACGATCCATCAAGCTGCGCAAAGCAAGGTTACTATCCGGCTCAGAGCCACCTTGTTTTGCACAAACATAAATCTCACGGCTGTATTTACTGTAAACCTTGGCGTTTTGATCCGACGTCTTAGCCATCGACTCTTTACGGTTTTGAAAGGCACGACCCATCTGTATTCTCTCAACGTTATGATTTTAAAGTTTGGCGTATTGTATTACGAAATGCTCAGAAAGTGGGCATTAATTAATCTACCGATATAAAAAAAGCCGCCTAAGGTATTTAGACAGCTTTTGTTCACGAAATACAAATGTATTGCTTACTGGGCAACTACCACACGCGCCGGACGAATAATCCGTCCGTTCAATGAATAGCCTTTCTGGAATACATCAATAATGGTATTTTTCTCATGATCAGGGCTTGGCACCATGGTCATGGCTTCGTGTAATTGCGGATCGAACACTTCTTCAACAGGATTCAGTTGCTCAACACCGAACTTTTTCAACGTCGATAAGGTCATTTTTAGAGTCAGCTCCATACCCTCTTTCATCGCCTTCGATTCTTCATGCTCGGCTTTAGCCTGTAAGCCCTGCTCTAAGCTATCGACAACTGCAAGTAGCTCTTCAGCAAACTTCTCAATCGCGTATTTACGGGCATTACTCACTTCGTTCTCAGAACGGCGACGAATATTTTCTGCTTCTGCTTTAGTGCGAAGCGCTAAATCCATATTTTCAGCAGCTTTAGCTTCTGCGTCTTCTAACGCCTTTTCTAACTCAACAATTTTACGCTCTTCATCGCTTAAATCAGCTAAGTTATCGTCTTCAGCCGCTTCAACAGCTTCTTCTAAAGCTTCGTCCACAACTTTCTGCACCTGCTCCTCAGCAGCTTTTTTATCCGCCTCACTCAGCTCTTCTTGTTTTTCAACGCTGTCTTTTTCAACGTCTTGATTCTGCTTGTCTTTCTCAGACATACCAACTCTCCAAACTATTTAACGCTAACCAACGACTGACGTTGTCGCTGGCTGAATATTCTGTGTCTCTCAATATGAGGTTTCATCATCATTATTCAAGGCCGCCGATATCAATTTCGCCGTAATATCGACCATAGGTATCACCTTGTCATAAGCCATACGTGTTGGACCCACCACAGCTAATACGCCCACGGCTTCACCGTCAATACTGTAAGGTGCGCCAACCACACTGCATTGCGATAACACATCGTAGCCCGACTCTTCGCCAATAAAGAGCTGCACACCCTCTGCATTCAAGCATTTATCCAACAAGGTTAACATCTGGGTCTTTTCTGAAAACGCATTAAACACGGACTGTAGATCCGATATATCACCAGAATTGACCCAATTGAGAAGCTGCGACTTGCCGGTGATTTGAACCTCATCGTCTTCACCGCCGGTAAACCCTTTTTCAGCAACTTCCATCATCGAAGCCATCATTTGATCCATCTTGGCCCGATCATCCTTCAGCTCTTGTAAAAGCTCGCGACGTACCGTATCCAGCTCTTTGCCTGCGAAGTGGTGATTCACATAATTTGAAGCCTGCTGTAACTCGCTTCTCGACACCGGTGTGTCGAGCTGAATCACACGATTTTGCACTTCACCGTCACTTAATACCAACACTACCAACACTTTATTCTGCGACAGAGGGACGAATTCTACTTGTTTAACGCGCGTCACGTCTCGGCGCGGTACCCGAATCAGACCAGCCATTTGAGTCACTTGGGACAACATATTCGATACACTCGACAGCATCTCGCCTGTTTCCGAGACTTTGCCTAAATGCTTCTGCAATTGCTGCAGATAAATCTCCTCCACATCGGACACAGTCAGCAGCTGATCGACGAACAAGCGAACCCCTTGCGACGTGGGAATACGCCCAGCTGACGTGTACGGCGCGGTTAGTAAGCCCATACTTTCAAGATCCTGCATGACATTGCGCACCGTCGCCGCACTGACGCTTAACTGCGAGTTTTGCAGTAACGTCTTCGAGCCCACAGGTTGCCCGCTGGAAATGTAAGTTTCCACTAGGGTCTTCATCAAAATCTGTGCGCGTTGGTCAAATTTGCTCATGAAAGTCTTTTCAGGCCTTAGTTCGTTATATCGATTAATAATAAGGTTTAGTCCCGCAAGCAATTGATATTTTTGCGAAACCCTTGCCTATTGGCTGTATATATTCTTAAATGTGGGTCAATAATGCAATTACAAGGGACAAAGGGCAACCGTGGCACCTGCTTTAAGTTTTAACACTATCGGCATCATGGGCAAACCGAAGCATCAAGAAGTCGGCGAAACCATTATGACCTTGTACCGTCATCTACTGGATGATGGCTACAGCGTTTTGGTCGAAGATTCGGTGGCTTCTGGGATCGATGTGAGCGCTGATGATCAAGCGAACTGGCAGACCATCGGCGAAAAAGCCAATCTCGTTATTGTGGTCGGCGGCGATGGTTCGATGCTTTATGCCGCTCGTTTGATGGCTAGCTATAATATTCCGTTACTAGGGGTAAACCGTGGCTACTTGGGCTTCTTAACCGACATTCAGCCGCAACAAGTGACTGAAAAGGTCAGCGAAGTCTTGGCGGGTGAATACACTCAAGAGCGTCGTTTCCTACTTGAAGCCGACATCGAAGGCGATGACTCGCAAGAGCGATACAGCGATGCGCTTAATGATATCGTGCTGTATCCCGGTGAAATCTCGCGCATGATCGAGTTCGAGGTCTATATCAACGACTCTTTTGTGTATAGCTTGCGTGGCGATGGTTTAATCATTTCAACGCCGACAGGCTCAACCGCCTACTCCTTATCGGCTGGTGGCCCCATTATGTCCCCATCGATTAACGCTATATCGCTGGTGCCCATGTTTCCACACACACTTTCCAGCCGACCTATTTCAATTGACGCAGACAGTAAAGTTGATATCGTATTCAGCCAAGCCAACGAAAACGAAGCACGGCTCAGCTGTGATGGGCAGGTTCGATTCCCCGTAGTACCGGGCGAAAAGATTTGCATCCGTAAGCGCAAAGAGGATTTGTGGCTATTGCACCCGAAAGATTACGACTATTTCCGCCTGCTTCGTACTAAGCTCGGCTGGGGATCGAAGTTATAACCCTAACCCATTAGGCTGATATAAATAAGGTTTTCCATGATAAATAGATTGGTAGCGATTGTATTGCTTTTAGTTACGCTATTGCCAATGGCAGCATTATTTTATACCTACGCAACAATGACAACAGCTCCATTTAGCGACAATAACTTCTCTGCATTTCAGAGCTTTATCATTCCATACGCTGTTTCTGTTTTCATACTCGTATTGGGTTACGTCGCTTATATCGCTAAAACGAATAGAGTACCTAAAGACAAGAAAATGTTGTGGGTCATAGCAATTGTTGCTTTTCATGTTTTTGCCATGCCTGTATTCTGGTTTAACTATATATGGAGACAACCATACAATCATTCTGGCACGTTTCAGCCCGAATAAACGATAATAAATATGCTCTCAAGTATTCATATCAAAGACTTTGCCATCATCGATCAGCTTGATTTGGATCTACAAGCTGGCATGACCGTGGTCACG
Organism: Kangiella taiwanensis; assembly: GCF_020005165.1. Taxonomy (GTDB): domain Bacteria; phylum Pseudomonadota; class Gammaproteobacteria; order Enterobacterales; family Kangiellaceae; genus Kangiella; species Kangiella taiwanensis. Next base: position 524,524 of record NZ_JAHCLT010000001.1, on the reverse strand, counting down.
GGTGAAACCGGCGCCGGTAAATCCATTATGGTGGACGCCCTATCCTTTGCGCTCGGTGCACGAGCAGACAGTGGCGTGGTACGAAACGGCGCTAAACGTGCGGAAATTAGCGCTGTTTTTGATATTAAGAAGCTTAAACCTGTCCAAGCATGGCTTGATGAGCAAATGCTGGATGATGAAGATGACTGCATTCTTCGCCGCGTGATTAATCACGATGGGCGTTCACGTGCTTTTATTAACGGGCAACCCGTTAATTTGACGCAGTTAAGCGAGCTTGGCGACTTTTTGGTTGATATTCACGGCCAGCATGAACATCAGTCGTTGTTTAAGCCACAGACACATTTACAACTTCTTGACCGTTTCGCTGACTTATCAGCTGAAACTCAAGAGCTACGTTCTCTTTCTAAGAACATAAGTGACATTTCAACGAAGTTAACGTCTTTTAAAGAATCATTGAAAGACAAAAATGATCGCCGAGACTTACTGACTTTCCAGCTTGAAGAGCTTGAAAAGGCACCGATTGATCGTGCGCACGACATTGAAAATGATCACAAACGTGCCGCAAACGCCAGTAAATTACTGGAGCAGGGCCAGCAAAGCCTGATGGCGCTGAATGAAGACGAGGAGAATATCATTAGTCAGTTGGGACGGGTTATCCATATCATTAGCGACATGAAAAATATGGATGATGGCGTTAGCAACACCCACGATTTACTGCAGTCAGCTTTGGTCGAGATCGAAGAGGCCAGTCACGAACTGCGAGACTATTTAGAGCGCCTAGATATTGATCCCGCAGAATACGAGCAACTTGACCAAGAGCTAACCTTACTTCACGACTTAGCACGTAAGCATCAGGTGACCATGACTGATCTGCCTGAAACTAAGCAAACTATCGAGCAAGAACTCGAACAGCTTTCGGGCGACGAGCAAACCTTTGATGATCTAGAGAAAGAATTAAGTCTTCAGCAAGAGAATTACAGCAAACTGGCGACAAAAGTATCTAAAGCGCGCGCAAAATCGGCTAAAGAGCTCGAAAAGCAAGTTGTTAAGCTGATGAAAGACTTAGGGCTTGGAAACGGCGTGTTTGAAGTTGCACTGAACCCTACGGATAAAGACAGCTTCAAGTCTCAAGGACTCGAAACCGCCGAATTTATGGTCAGCACTAACCCTGGTCAGAAACCACAACCTTTACGTAAAGTGGCTTCTGGTGGTGAACTGTCTCGCATCAGCTTGGCCTTACAAGTGATTAACGCCCAAACCATCCAGCTACCAACATTAATTTTCGACGAAGTTGACGTTGGTATCGGTGGTGGCACAGCCGAAATCGTCGGTAAGCTTCTGGCAGACTTAGGCAAAAAAGCCCAAATTCTCTGCGTCACACACCAAGCACAAGTCGCCGCCCAAGGCCACCAGCACCTAATGGTCGCCAAGTCACAAGATAAGAAAAGCACTCAGACTGAGCTTCAACAACTTGATACCGATCAGCGAATTGAAGAATTAGCCCGCATGATTGGTGGTGTAGAGATAACCGAGACTATCAGAAGTCACGCAAGGGAGTTGTTGGCTCATGGCGAACATTAACGCAGAGTTTGTTAACTCCCTTACCAATATCAATACTCCGGACTCTCGCTGGGAAGGGTTTGGTAAATATAAAGACGGTTCTTTTACCCCATTAACTCTTGAAGAGTTTTCTAAACCAATTTATAAAATAGCTTTAAATGAACATACTCCAACTAATATCGTGACACACTTTGAAACTGCAAAAAATTTAGCCCTTTACTCTTGGTATGTTTACAGGTTCATGCCTATTTCAGAACTATACGCATACATAACTATAGAGATGGCTTTGAGAGATAAACAAAATAATACTAAAACACCATTTTCTAAACTCTTAAAAAAAGCAGTTAAAGATAAAGTTATTATTACTGAAAAGCTATCCTATTGGCGTCAAATCAAAAAATTTAAAGAGCGTCAATATTCAGAAGCTCTAGAATTCTCGAAGCTTAGAGGCGCCCCACCACCACTTCCACCCGAGCTCAGTAATTACGCTGAAACTTTAAGTGATGTCATTCCATTTTTTAGAAATACATACGCTCACGGGAGCTCCTCTATCTCCCCGTTTCCTTATCTTGCTTTGCAGAACAGTGCCGATATTATTAACCAAGTATGTTCACACCCTAGTTTCCACGACTAAGCCGCAGAGTGCTGATTTAAAAGTGCAAAGTCTACAAACATAACCTAAAGGTAAAGAATGACAACAGACACTATCATCATCAACAAAGAACCCGTCGAATTATTCAAGATCCTTAAGTTTGAGGGTATCGTCGGCAGTGGCGGCGAGGCTAAGATGATCATTAGCGAGGGATTGGTCAAAGTTAATGGCGCAGTAGAAACTCAAAAGCGTAAGAAAATTGTCTCAGGAGATACCATTGAGTTTATGGATGAACTTTATAAAATTACTCTTGGTGAATAAGCAAAACAGTTATCCAAAAGAGTCTGGCCCCGAAGTGAGCTAGTTTTTCTACAAGCCACTTCGAGGCTATTCAATCACCGATCACTTATCGTGCATTACCGAGAACTCAGGTCTTAACCTCATGATCTGGAAACTCAAGCTATCAACATGCTCATCAAATCGACTGAATAGATCTTTTAGCTCGTCCTTACCAATTTCTTTTGCCGCCATTTCTTCAAAACCAGGCTTTGGTTGCTCAAAACCGGCAAAATTTTCACTCGGCATTGCAAGCGTTAAATAAACACCATCCATGTTACGCTCATAAGACCAACCCCAAGCACGTTTCCAGCCCATCTTTTTTGCTAAGTCAGAGATTTCTTTGACCACAGGGCCGATGTCTGAGTTAGGCTTGAGTTTATGATGGGTTAACCGCAATAAGTTCGCTTTCGTGCCTTCCGGCCAGTTATTGTTTTCATGATCGACCCAAGAGTAAAAATGGCGAGACTTTTTGACATACTTACCCGGACCATTTGCCCAGTCATTGCCAAGCTCTTCATGCACTTTTAACTCACTGTATTTTTGGTGATCGCTCCACTTAAAACAACAATGGCGCACATAATAGTCCCGTCCAATAATCCCCGTATGCGGCGTGTAAGCTGCCCAGTTTCTAGGGTCACCTTTTTCTTTTCTGAATTTCGCATGTGCTTTTAGAGCTTTTTCAAAGCTTTTCTGATCCGCCGGATCAATTTTAAAGTGCCACATTTCCGCCATTGCCGGTGGCTTTTCATCGGCGGCGGTTGCCGTTTGAGTCGTTAATAAGACAAAAGGTATGACTGCCAGTAGAAGGCTTAAAGTATAGAAACGCTTGTTCATAGCTAACTCCTTTTCGTTAACCGAGTAAAAAACTACAACAAACGCAAGCTTTTGATAGAGATCAAAAAAATCCCCAAGGCCAAAAAGTATACGCCCAACTGTACGAAAATCAATCAGTCAGATTTCTTTACAACTTCTTGAGTTATAAGGTATTAGATAAAAAATAACTAAAAGCAATTAAACAAGACGAGAAATATCCCGCTCCACGCCAGAATGACATAGTTCGAGGAAATTAGAATTTTGGTGTGAGTGCGCAGTTAGAGAAATGCCTTTGGTACCACGAGTTAGCCCTAAAAGCTGGATTTTCTTTTGAGGTCGAGGCAAAAACCGAAGCAAGGCTAGGAGTTTACACCAAGTAAATGACTAGCCTTGAAGAGTTTTTTAACGAAGAGTTCGAAAGAAAAGATGCTTTTTAAATTAGTTTTTCTTCTTAACGTACAAAACCAAACTATGATCCACAATCTCAAAGCCATGTTCTTCAGCAATGACATGCTGTAGACGCTCGATTTCGTCATTCATGAATTCAATCACTGTGCCATCATCGACATCAACCATGTGATCGTGATGTTCGCCATCATCCAATTCAAAGACTGAGTGGCCGCCTTCAAAGTTGTGACGAGTAATAAGGCCTGCGGTTTCGAACTGGGTTAAGACACGGTAAACCGTCGCTAAACCTACGTCATCACCTGAGTCTAGCAACATCTTGTAGACATCTTCAGCACTCAAGTGGCGTTCGTCGGAACTTTCCAGTATTTGCAAAATCTTAACTCTGGGTAGAGTTACTTTAAGACCTGCTTTTTTTAACTGTTGGCTTTCCAAAAATACATCCTCCGATAGATTTGCGCGACAAAATGATTATACTAGGGCGCAGATTGTATATAAAGTGATTTGGAAAGTTAAATAAGAACCTCTAAAATCACTAATAACTCAAGAAATTAGGTAACACATGAAAAAACTGTTTTGTTTATCGCTATTGCTCGTTCTTGCTTCTGCTTGCGTTTACACACCGTCGATTCAGCAGGGCAATATTTTACAACAAGAAGAAGTGAATAAGATTGAACCTGGCATGACTAAGTCGCAAATCGCGTTTATTTTGGGTAAGCCTGCTTTAAACACGAATTTAGAGGACAGCACCTGGTACTACTTGTACTATTTAGAGCCTTCGAGTGGCGAATCGCGTTCTAAGCGTCTTATTTTGCATTTTGCTGACGACAAACTTGAGCGCATGGAAGGAACAATTAAGCCAGAAAAAGAATAGCTGGTCAGTTTACGAGGTGTTCACTCTACTAGGGACACCTCTTTATTGACGCTACTGCTTTGAACTAACCTCTTGATATTCCTTCTTTAATTGTTCAACTTGCTGCTCACTCGGTTGTTTAAATTGACCTTTTGATAACATCACGACGGTCTGCTTGAGCTGCTTGACGTAACGCCGACAATTGACACAAATCATGAGATGCATCTTCATCTCGACCTTGCGCCAAAAGCTCAATTCTTTATCCAAATAATCAGTCCCTTGGGCTATTGTGTGTTTACAACTCAACATTCTCCAGTCCTCTGAAATCTCGCGACTACCTGCTGCATCTTATCGCGCGCACGGTGTAACAATACTCGGGCATTAGATGCAGTGATCTCCAAGATGTTACAAATTGTGTCCATATCTAGTCCGCCGACATCCCTTAAATTTATGATTTGTTGCTGATTGTCGGGTAACTTGACCATGTGTTTCTTGACGCAATCTTGAAGTTCATCAGCTGCCAACAGGTCATCTGGAGAGGAAATATCCCATTCGGGATTTCCACCTGCCCAGTGGCCTTTTTCTGTAAAACGTGTATCCGTCGCCCAGTTTTCATCAACGGCTTCTAAGGATACTGAGCGCGATTCTTTACGCAAGCGAGTTTTTGCTTCATTGGCGGTAATTCGAATTAACCATGACTTTAACGCTGAGCGACCCTCAAATTTATGGATCGCATTGATTGCCGAAACCCAAGCTTCTTGAACCACCTCATCAGCAATAGCAGGGCCGGCGATCGAATAAGCCACGCCAAACATCGCTGAATGGTATTCTTTCACCACTCGCTCGAATAAAACGACATCATTATTTTTCAGTCGCTCAACCAACTCATCTTCAGGCGGTAACGCTTTTTCTGTCACAGGTTCCCCAGTAGCACCGAAATGCAGTTATTAACGTTTATTTTTGACTTATCAGCAAAAACTCAATTACTCTGACGAAGTACAAACGCTTTGAACTAATAGTCTTAAGCACTATTTTAGCGTTAATATAACAGAAAAATTGTATAGATATGTCAATGAGGTAAGTGTTCATGGAATCGGGGTTTATGGCCTTTGCTAAAACAGTGCTCAACTGGATCGGACTTTTCTTTGTTTTGGGCCTGAGCCTATTACTCATAACCATCCTCATCGTCTATATCATCGATAAAACACAAAAAAAACAGGCAATACGCCGTAACTTCCCTGTTATTGGTCACTTCCGCTACTGGTTCGAACATCTGGGTGAATTTTTTCGCCAATACTTCTTCGCTATGGATCGTGAAGAAATGCCGTTCAATCGTGCCGAACGCAACTGGGCCTACCGCGCAGCAAAAGATGTTAGCCGTACGTTAGCCTTCGGCTCTACCCGCAACCTCACGCCGACTGGCACTGTGATGTTTTTAAACGACCAGTTCCCGACCCTAGAGAAAAATGCCGTTGAGTCTCAACCTGTGTTAATAGGGCCTTATTGCCGCACCCCTTATCTCGCCAAGAGCTTCTTCAATATATCGGGCATGAGTTATGGCTCTTTATCCAAAGTCGCAGTTCAAGCACTTGCTAAAGGCGCGGCCAAAGCAGGTTGCTGGATCAATACTGGTGAAGGTGGCTTGTCGCCACACCACTTGTCGGGTGGCGGTGATGTGGTGTTTCAGATTGGTACAGCTAAATACGGCGTTCGTAATGACGAGGGTGGTTTAGACGATGACAAGCTGAAAGAGGCTAGCTCACACCCACAAGTTAAGATGATTGAGCTTAAGTTAGCTCAAGGCGCGAAACCTGGCAAAGGCGGTATTTTACCTGGTCGTAAAGTCACCGCTGAAATCGCCCAAATCCGTCACATCCCTGAAGGCCAGGACTCCATCAGTCCTAACGGTCATCCTGAAATCAATAATGTCAGCGACTTATTGGACATGATCAATCACATTCGCGATATTAGTGGCAAGCCTGTTGGCTTCAAGACCGTCATCGGCACCGATGCTTTCCTATTTGATTTGTGCGAAGAAATACACCGCCGAGGGCCAGAATCAGCACCTGACTTTATCACCATTGATAGCGCGGATGGTGGCTCTGGCGCCGCGCCACAACCGTTGTTCGACTATGTTGGCCTAACCATTAAAGAAAGCCTACCCATGGTGCTCAATGTGCTTCATAAGCAAGGGCTACGTGATCGCATCAAAGTGATCTGTTCGGGCAAAATGATCAATCCATCTGGCGTTGCTTGGGCTTTGGCTATGGGTGCGGACTTTGCCTTATCGGCACGTGGCTTCATGTTTGCGCTCGGCTGTATCCAAGCGTTGCAGTGCAATAAGAATACGTGCCCAACGGGCGTCACCACCCACGATCCTGATTTACAGAAAGGTTTGGTGGTACCAGATAAAGCTGAGCGTGTTTACCATTATCATAAGAATTTAGTCAAAGCGGTGGGCATGATCGCTCACTCGTGTGGCGTCACTGAACCACGCGGATTAAAAAGACATCATGTTAGAGTTGTAACAGAAACGGGGTTATCGACTCCTTTAGATAAGATACACCCTTATCAAGAAAGCAGTATTCCGACTAAAAAGCTCTGATGAGCAGCTCCGTTGAATAGGAGGAATACCATAACAACAGGAGTTTTTTATGAGTAGCATCGCAACCAAATATCACGAGTTTCAAGCTTGTGTGTGTCATTACTTAAAACATTTAGACGGTATTCCACCTTTATTATTCCGCCTTGTGCTCTTCTTTCCGCTTTACGAAGCTGGTTCACGTAAGTTTGAGAATTTCTCAAGCACCTCGGACTGGTTCGCTAGCTTGGGCATGCCGATGCCTGATGTCATGACGTTTCTCGCCGCAAGTGCGGAAATGATCGGCGGTATTTTTATTCTGGTTGGTTTCGCCACACGCTGGGCCGCTATCCCGCTGATGATCACCATGCTGGTCGCCGCTTTAGCTGTACACTGGGATAATGGCTGGTACGCTATTGCTCAGTCGTCGGATCCAGAGGTGGGGAACCGCTTAGATATGGCGCGCAGTATTTTAAAAGAATACGGCAACTATAACTGGCTCACAGCAAAAGGTAACTTCGCCATTTTGCAAAACGGGATTGAGTTTGCAGCAACCTACTTCATTATGCTGGCTTCGCTATTCTTTACCGGTGGAGGACGCTATTTCTCAGTTGATTACTGGTTAGGGAAAGCATTTCCTAAAGCCAAATAAGCCACTCAGCGTTTAAAACATGAATTAAGCCAGTGAAAACTGGCTTTTTTCCAAATAAGTCCCGTTTTACGGTGCTAATCCGACCACAATTGCCGTACAATGAGCGTATCATTAGAGCGCATAAATTTCTCAAAGCTAGCCTTGAGCGAAACGAAACAATCATGAGTGAATTTTTCAAAAAATCGTTAGACATCCACAAATACTTGCGCGGCAAATGGGGCATTAAAAGCAAAGTCCCGCTTCAAAATCGAGAAGATCTTTCTGTCGCTTACACCCCTGGCGTTGCTGCCGTCTCCAATCATATCGCAAAAGATAAAAACTCCAGCTACCTTTACACCATGAAAGGTAACTCAGTCGCTATCGTATCCGATGGTTCAGCGGTATTGGGTCTAGGCGACATCGGCCCTGAAGCAGCACTTCCTGTGATGGAAGGTAAAGCCATTCTATTTAAAGAGTTTGCCGATATTGATGGCGTACCTTTGGTAATCGACGCTGAGTCTGTCGAAGAAATCGTGACCACGGTTAAGACAATTGCGCCAACCTTTGGCGGCATTAACCTTGAAGATATCGCTGCACCGAAATGTTTTGAAATCGAAGAAGCCTTGCAGGATATTGGTATTCCGGTTTTCCACGATGACCAGCATGGTACGGCAATCGTATTGCTCGCGGCCTTAATCAATGCTTGCAAAATTACCGGCAAAGACATCAAAGAACTTAAAGTGGTTATCAACGGGGCTGGCGCCGCAGGTACGGCGATCGCCAAGCTACTGCGCTGCGTAGGCCATGACGAAGCAGCCTGTATTCCCGTTGAAGATGTTCTCGTGTGCGACTCAAAAGGCATCATCTCGCCGGATCGCGATAACCTCAATCATGAAAAGAAGAAAATTCTTGCTTACACCAACCGTCATAATCGTAATGGCGACTTACGTGACGCCATGCGCGACGCAGACGTATTTATTGGTGTGTCAAAAGGTAACTTGCTGAATGGTGACGATATCAAGCTGATGAATGATGACCCCATCATTTTGGCTATGGCCAACCCGATCCCTGAAATCATGCCAGACGAAGCCAAAGCAGCAGGTGCTTCGGTCGTTGGTACGGGACGCAGCGATTTCCCGAATCAGGTCAACAACGTTTTAGCTTTCCCCGGTATTTTCCGTGGTGCGCTTGAAGCTCGTGCGACTCGAATTACTGAGGCCATGAAAATTGCAGCGGCACATGCCTTAGCTAATGCGGTGAATAACTTATCGGCTGATCACGTTCTTCCCGATCCATTAAACCGCAACGTTGCACAGAAAGTTGCCGAAGCGGTCCGAGAGCAAGCGATTAAAGATAACGTTCAACGCCCTCTTTAACACTTAGACAGTTTTACGATTTGCCCTTTGAGCAGGCCAGAACTTTTTCAACGGCCTGCTCAATCATTTCTGGCTGTGTCATCATCAACAAGTGCTCCTGAGTATTCACGGGCCAATAAGCGCCACATGAACTCTTCTGGGCCATCTCAAAGAAACTCTCAATACCTTCTTGACGCCACTGTGCGATAGACGCTTTTATCTTCTCGTCTTCCAGCTTCTCCAGATAAGCCGACTCAAAGTCGGTATCCAACACCACCAGCGGCATCTCAGTTGGGAACCCCTGTTTCTTTGCCGCCTCTAGGTCCTCTTTATAGACACTCGCTTCTAAAAACTTGTGCACTTGATAGTCACGTGTTCTGCGAATCATTGTTATCGCATCATAATAGTCCCAGTCCATGTGCCCAGCATGTTCTTGTGGGATCAACGATTCCAGATGCTGGCGCTCGGCCGCAAGCTTTTCCTCAATACGTGCATCATATTTCCCTGCACGAATATAATCTTCCAGCCCTTGCCAACCTTGTTTATACCCTTCAGTCTCGCCAGTGTAGTGCTCGATGGAATGTGGCGTTAACACGTCCGGGTCAATCAATACCACACCACGGGTCCGGCTCTTAATAGAAGGATCAGCCAGCAATAGATTCAACGATAGATTCGAACTGGCGAAGGCCACAAAAACAAACTCCTCACTCGGTTCGAGCAAGCTCCCTTGTGCTAAAAGTACCTTGAGGTCTTGCGCAAACTGGCGGTATGAAGGGTGATCGATTTTTTGTGACCACCCTTGCCCTGCTCGATCAATCGACAAGGTTTGATAACGTTCCGCCAAGACACTTTGTGCCAAGGCCCACCAAGCGCTATCACTATGCCAGTTGTCGGTTGGCCCTGATAGGAGTATGAGCAAGGGTTGTTCCTTGTGACTTTTCTTTCCTTTTTGATGAACGTGGATGTTATGACCACTCACTTTAATCAAATGGCTCTGTAGTGGTATTGCTGGCAGCTCAGAGCTCGCGTTGCTGGCAGTGGTTGCAAAGCTTATAACAATACCAAGCCAGATGAACGCAATGTATTTTTTATGCTGAGAAAATAAGCCCATAAATCAAACCATTAGCTATTATCCTTGTTTACAAAATAATCACTTTTGGTTCTTTTTAACAGACTTTTTTCATGGAAAAAGCCAAGTTGTTGTTATAGGCTGGAAAATAGACAATTTTAGGAGTCACCAATGAAAAGAGTTCTACCCTTGGGCCTGCTTGCTTTTTGTACGGCGTTTTTTAGTACCGAACCTGCTTCAGCACACAGTGGCGCCCACCCCATTCGCTATGTCGCAGTCGATGGTGTCGACCAAGGTAACTGCTCTAAACCGAGCGAGCCTTGCGCTTCCATCAGCTATGCGGTTAACGAGTCAAGCAAAGGCGACAAAATCTATGTCGCATCCGGCAAATACTACGCCGAGGAAATGGATATCTTTTATTTACTGAATGATATGGTGGCGGTGAAAGGTGGTTTCTCTCAAAACAACGGCTATAAGAAACAGAACCCTGAAAAGCACATCACCACTATTGTTGGCCTTCCTGCAGAGTACCGCGATCAGCTGAGCAAGAAAGGCTTTCGCCTGCTGCAAGACACCAAAGGCAATCAAGAGTTTAGGGTCAAACCTGAATACTTAGACATGCTGGAGCGTTATCAGAAGGTTAACAGCACGAACAAAAAGCAGATTGCTTGCACCAACGGTAACGCTGATGACTTTCCATGCTACCAAGTCGATCTTGTCTCACAATTTTCATTAGCCTCAATCAGTAGTAGCCCTTCAAGTGCGAGTGATATTTGGGGTTATGTCGATCTTAATAATAATCGTGAGTATGCTTTATTAGCCGTAGTTAATGGTACGACCCTAATCGATGTTACTGACGCAGATAACCCAACAGAAGTTGGAACTGTTGCGGGTGTTAACAGTACTTGGCGTGATATTAAGGTTTATCAGTACCTTGATAATGCTAGTGGCAATTATAAGGCCTATGCTTATGTCACCACGGAAGGTCAAGGTGGCTTACAAGTCATCGATTTAAGCGACGCACCGAACAATATTAGCTTGGTTAACACCATTGACGTCTTCCAAACGGCACACAATGTGTATCTTGGCAACATAGATTACACCAACGGCACAGCACTTGATGGCCATGAACCCTATCTTTATATCGCTGGTTCTAACCTCGGCAACGGTTCTTATCGTGTGTTTGATTTAGTCGATCCTGAGAACCCTGCGTTGGTCACTACGCCAAGTTCTACCGGCTATGTTCACGACGCCACCAACATGATCATTGACGACAGCCGTACCGATCAATGTGCCGCAGGACATAACCCCTGCGAGCTGTTTATCGACTTTAATGAAAACACCGTGGATATTTGGGACACCACCGACAAATCATCGCCCGTACGTATCAGCAGCACGCCGTACGATGGTGCGAGTTACACTCACTCAGGCTGGTACTCCAACGATAAAAATTACATCTTTGTCCAAGACGAGCTGGATGAACGCAACCTTGGAGTTAACACTCGTCTTTACGTTATGGATATTCGTGACCTTACGTCGCCACAAGTTGTTGGTCGATATGAAGGCCAAACCCAAGCCATTGACCATAATGGTTTCACGCTTGGTGATAAATATTATATGTCCAACTACAAACGCGGATTAACTATCTTGGACGTAGCCGACCCTACGCAGCCCAAAGAGATTGGCTTCTTCGACACATACCCAATCCCGGCGACCAATGACCCGCAGTTTGATGGCGCTTGGGGTACCTTCCCATACTTACCAAGTGGCAAAATTTTGGTTAGCGATATCTCTAACGGTTTATTCGTCTTAAAAGATAACAGCAACATCGGTGATGAAGGGCCTGGATCTTCACAGCCCGATACACCGACGACACCACCGGCAGAAGATAACGACTCAGGCGGCGGTGGCGGCCCTGTTGAGCTTATACTCTTATTGTTATTAGCGATCTGTATTCTTAATCGCAGACAATTATCACTGGCTAAACATTCTTAATAAACCTTAGCCTTAGGGGCTTAGCCTAAGGCTTTCTATACTGCCTATGAAAATTATTAACTTATGGCTCATCATTATCAGTTTGGCGATTGCAAGCTTGTTAGCAGGTAGCAAAGCTCTCGACTATCATGGTGAACAATATACCGACCAAGCACTGAAACGAAGTTTAGTGGCTTTTGCTGTAGCGAGAGGACTGAACGGTTTAATTTCAGTGGCGCAAGAAGCTGAAATCGCCATGCAGCCAGCAGGCGTTGGCCTGACTTTGTCGCCCGGTGAAATCCTCGACCCAATCAATGATTTAATTGAACGCTTTTCCGTCGTCATGTTAGTCACAGCCAGCGCTATCGGCGTCCAAAAATTACTACTGGCAATGGGTGCTTGGTCACTCTTTAACCTGTTCATTATTGGCTTCTGGGTATTCACGGCCTTCTATCTATTACTCAAACATCACAAAAAACGAGAGGCTCATCCCTTCGTACTCAAGTTAGCCTTGTTTCTCGTATTAGTCCGCTTCGCCACTCCACTCATGGCGCTGGGCTCAGAAGCTTTATACCAAGGCTTTCTGGCTGAAGACTATCAAGTGGCAAGTGCAGGGTTAGAGCAAACCGAAAACCAAATTCGCCAAAACACTCCTGATGAGGATGAGCTACAAGAAGAACTGTCTGCACTAGAAAAAACCAAACGCTGGTTCTCCGAAGCAGCCGATCAGCTGGATGTAAAAAAACAAATTGCCGCGTACCAAGCTGCCGCTGAGCAGGCTAGCCAAAGCGTCATTCAACTCATCACGATTTTCATCGTGCAGAACATTTTATTCCCGTTATTGTTTTTATTTCTATTTATTAAGTTAGGCAAAAGCCTGATAAATAAAAGGCACCCAACTTAGGGTGCCTTTACCACTTAAACTTTCGACAAAGATGAATTAAAAGTCTACGGTTACAGTACCGTCAGCCGTAACTGTTACATTCTGAGTAGTGAAGTTTATGACATCATCGGTTTCTGGGTCATCATTAGCCGCCTCACAAGTAAACGCTAAAGTGTAATCACCCGCTAATACAAAACCAATTTCATACACAAAGCCACCGTCGTTGTTTACTTCCACAAGACCCGTTGTGATAGGCTCAGGTTCGTTTGCATCGACATCATCCACTTCTGCATCTGCACCTGCAAACAAGTAGACAGCGCTAGAGTCCGTACACCCTTCGGCATTGATTAGATTAGGGTCAATCAGGCCGTTAATGTGTCCAACTTGGGCATTATCAACAATCCTTAAAGTTGGGCGTAAATAATAATCTTCGGCATCATTCTGTGGCTCATGGACTGACTTGCGTAAATCAAAATCAATCGTAAAGTCTGTTAAGCCACCAGCAGCAATAACAAAGGGGCGGTTCAATTTTAAGCCTGACTGACTGCCACTTGGGACAAATAATGAGTAGCGGGCACCATTAATATCAATATAAGAGTCGGTTACGCCACGCTCTGCGTTTACCTTTAAACGCATCCACTGATATTCCCCTGCATCCAATTCAGTTTCAGCCAGAAGCTCCAATGACTCATCCCCTGTAAGCTCTAATAAGTCGATGGTTTTTGGAGAATTAAAATCAAAACTTTGCGGGCCACCAGGGCCTTGAATTTCTACACCAGTGAACTGCACTACAACCGCTTCAGCGCCATCAACGGGAGCATCGGTTACTGCTACGGCTAGTTTACCTTTTTCAGGATCATCATCAGATTTACAGGCGACTAGTGCCAACGCGACACTGGTTGCTAAAGCACTTAGTTTTAATAGTTTTTTCATGTTCAAACTCCTATCTACAATTTGATACAAAGGCTACCACACCCCTTTAAACATAAAATATGCTGACTTCCAAAATATGAACTATTTATGGTTAAACACTTTAAATATAGAACTTAATCACTGTTTATTGATATTTAACATGTCTTTACATTTATTAATCATATCTTTTAGCAACAAAGACCCATTGCCATAGGAATGGGTCTATAGATTCCGTATAATCGACGCAAGATTTAAATCATCATAAAGAGAGGAGTCTTTATGCGCCCTAGCGGACGAAGCAGCAATCAATTAAGACCTGTCACCATCACACGCAACTACACTAAACATGCTGAAGGCTCTGTCCTTATCGAGTTTGGCGAGACCAAAGTCCTATGTAACGCCAGTGTGGTTGAAAGTGTTCCACGCTTCCTAAAAGGCAAAGGGCAAGGCTGGCTGACTGCGGAATATGGCATGCTACCGCGCTCAACCCACAGCCGCATGGATCGTGAGGCATCTCGTGGCAAGCAAGGCGGCAGAACCTTGGAAATTCAACGACTTATTGGTCGCTCACTGCGTGCAGCTGTCGATTTAAAACAGCTTGGCGAACACACTATTTACCTTGACTGCGACGTGTTACAAGCTGACGGTGGTACTCGTACAGCATCAATCAGTGGTGCTTGTGTCGCGCTTCACGATGCTCTTTTTTCTATGCGTCAAAAAGGCATGATAAAAACCAATCCGCTAAAACACATGATTGGTTCTGTGTCGGTTGGTATTTATGAAGGCACACCTGTTCTCGACTTGGATTACCCTGAAGACTCTAGCGCCGAAACTGACATGAACCTGGTTATGGATGAACACGGTGGTTTCATCGAGATTCAAGGCACAGCCGAAGGGGAAACGTTTAGCGGTGATGAGCTGATGCAAATGTTAGAGCTGGGCAAACAAGGTATCCGAGAGATCTTTGACATCCAGAAGCAGGCTATCGCTAGCTAACGCTTTCTAACGCTGATGTCATGCTACTGACATCAGCGACAACTAAACTAATTAAAAACGATGTGGAGAAAGCTGTGAAACTGGTCGTCATCCCTGGACTTAATGGCAACGATCAATTGTGCCAAGAATTTCTACAACATCTTACGCTGGAGCCTAATCTCTTAGAGAGCCAGCCCTTAGAGACACAGTTTATCCCCTTGCCCGATGATGGGCCACAAGACCATCAGTCTCTGGCAAAACACATCGCCCCTCTGCTCCCTCAAGAACCCTTTGTGCTATTGGTTGAATCCTACGCAGGCTCGATTGCACCTTATCTTAATGCACACCCCGATATTCCACTGAAAGGGATCATTTTCTTTGTCAGCTTGCTTGATACCCCGAGCAAACCATTACTTGAATTGCCCAAGCTGCTAACGGCTAACACCCTAATGAAACTGCCTTTTGCTGAAAAACACTTAGGCAGTCGTTTTATGAATGATGATGGCTCTGCTGAACAAGTAAAGCATGTCAGAAAAGTGGTTGAAGCGATTCCTCACGACACGCTGAAGAAGCGTACAGAAGCCTTAAAGCAATTAGGGAATTTTCCAATCCAACCAAAAGTCCCCGTTGCTTATGTTGAAGCCTCAAATGACAAAGTCCTAAATCAACGCGCAAAAGACAGCATTGCTAAAATTTATCCGGGCGCTAGAAAGTACCCAATGGAAGGAAGCCACTTCTTGCTTTATACCAAACCTAAGCAGTCAGCGGCTTTAGTAAAAACCATCATCGATGAGTTCCAAGTTCATCAATGATCACAAGTCCCGTGTTGATGCACATGACCGTGGGCGATTTCGTCCTCGGTGCCAGCTCTTACGGATAACACTTTAACTTCAACTTTAACCGCTTTGCCGGCTAATGGGTGATTGGCGTCGATAATCACTACATCGTCACGAATCTCACGAACCATAACCGCATGCACTCCGTCACTTCCCTCGGCAGCAAGTCGCATGCCTTCAGTCAGGTTCTCGACTTCACCAAAGGCTTCACGCGGCACTTCCGTTTTTAAATCATCTTCATAAGGCCCGTAAGCCTCTTCAGGCCCTAGCTCGACTTTTATTTTCTGCCCAATGGCTTTGCCTGTAAGCTTGCCTTCTAATCCCGGCATCACTTCGCCATGGCCATGTAAATACACCCAAGGACCGCCCTCTTTTGAGCTTTCCCAGACATTACCCTCTAAATCCATGAGTTTATAATCCAGTTCTACTACACTATTTTTTTCTATCTTCATCTCAACACTAACTCAGTTTAAAAAACCACTATATCTAGGATTAACACGACCCATAAAGCTAGTAACACAAAGAAACTAGAGATAAAGGCCTTAAAACGATGGAATACATTATTGTAAGTGCAATGGATGTACGCGTGGATAATTCGAGTCACCACATACAACCACGCCAATCCAAGCAACCAGTAGGAAGCACTATTCGTGATGATCGACAACACTGCAGCCAAATAAAATAGTACCGGCATTTCAAACAAGTTTTTAAAGTGATCAGCCGCCCGATCGTCTCCCATGTGCTCAGTCATGCCCTTACGTGTCGCTGTTTTTTGTGGGTGCAAACGTTGCTCACGGTAGAAACGGAAACGTCTTCGAGCCATGACAATCGGTACCACGAATGTCAGCGCTACCATTACAAATACAGGTAATAATATCGGTTGAAAAGCCATGTGGGAGCTCCTTGTTGTTAACCCTGAATTTTATCAATCGCCAATGCTGCCCACGCTTGTGACGTTGGCATCAGCTCAATAGTGTTAATATTAACATGTTGCGGCTGTTGGGCAGCCCAAATCACAGCTTCAGCGATATCTTCTGCGGTCAAAGGTTCAGTTCCTTTATACACATCGTCAGCCTTGTTTTTGTCGCCATCAAATCGTACTAGTGAAAACTCGGTTTCTGCTAAGCCAGGCTCAATATTAGTCACCCGGATTCGCGTTCCCAAAAGGTCAGCTCGCAAGTTACGAGTGAACTGCTTCACGAAAGCTTTAGTCGCGCCGTAAGCATTACCACCCGGATAGGCATAATTTCCTGCAATCGAACCAATGTTAATAATATGCCCATGACGTCGTTCGACCATACCCGGCAAAATCTTTCGCGTCATTAAATACAAACCCTTGATGTTGGTATCGACCATGCGGTGCCAATCATCCAAATTGGCTTCATGCGCAGGCTCCAGCCCCAAGGCCAATCCCGCATTATTCACCAAGACGTCAATCTCGCTAAACGCTTCTGGTAAGGAGGTCATCATCGCATCAATTTGCTCTTCAGAGGTGACGTCCAACGGCATCACAAATACCGTGTCTCGGCCAAACTCCTCATCAAGTTCACGCTTTAGGGTTTCGAGACGTTCTTTACGACGTGCCGCAACGATGACTCGGTGCCCTTCTCCTGCAAAGCGTCTCGCCGTCTCCAAGCCAAAACCCGAACTAGCGCCAGTGACCATCACCGTTTTAACTTTTTTGGTGGACTTGTTATTTGTCATGGGGTTATTACCGTTTTTATGCAAAAAAGTAGCTAAATACTATCACAGGCTTGCGCCTAACACAGTTACATTAGAGAATGATCATAACAATTCAACGCATTAGGTAACTCGATACAGCACATGTCACAACAGTATCAATTTCAAATTAGTGTTAATACGCAATACATCGAAGAACAATCAGAACCAGACAATGAGCGCTATGTTTTCGCTTACACCATTACCATTGAAAACACCGGTGACTTAGGCGCTAAACTTGACTCAAGACACTGGGTGATTACCGACGCCAACGGTGAAGTGACCGAAGTTCAAGGCCAAGGCGTAATCGGCGAACAACCTTATATCGAGCCAGGTAAAAGTTACCAGTATTCAAGCGGTGCAGTGATTCCAACTCCCATTGGAACGATGGAAGGAGACTATAAAATGATCGGCCAAAATGGTGCCGAATTTAACGCGCCGATTCCAATATTTAGCTTAGCTGCCCCTGGAGTATTGCACTAGTTCATGGCGACCTACGCTATTGGCGATATCCAAGGATGTTACGACGAGTTTCGCCTGCTGCTGAACAAAATCCAGTTTAATCCTGCTCAGGACAAATTATGGTTAGCAGGCGATTTGATCAGTCGCGGGCCTAAGTCGCTTGAAGTTTTAAATTACATTTATGATCACCAAGACTTGTGTGACATTGTCTTAGGTAATCACGACTTGCACCTTCTCGCCGTTTATTACACTCAGTCTAAATTACCGAAGAAAGACGATCTTAACCGCATCTTAGAAGCTGATAACGCCAAAAAGCTCATGAAATGGTTACGGAAGCAGCCATTAGCCGTGTATGACAAGCATCTAGACTTTTTGATGACTCATGCCGGCGTTGCGCCAGGTTGGGATCTAAATCAGACACTCGCTTGCGCCTACGAGCTCGAAGAGGTGCTCTCTAAAAAAACTACAGCAACTGACTTTTTTCAGCATATGTATGGAAATAAGCCGAATCACTGGCAAAAAGGCTTAAAAGGTATCGAACGTCTACGATTTATCACAAATGCTTTTACACGAATGCGCTTTTGTCACCAAGACGGCAGCCTCGACTTTAAAAGTAAATCGACGCCCGGCAAGCAGGCCAAAGGTTTAAGGCCTTGGTACGAGCTGAGTGATATTGGGCAAGAAACTCGTGTGGTGTTTGGTCATTGGGCAGCTTTAGAGGGAAAAGCCAAGGCCAAAAACATTTACGCAGTTGATACCGGCTGTGTCTGGGGCAGTCGATTAACCGCACTCAGACTCGAAGATCAAAAACGCTTTCATGTCAAAGCATTACGCAAATGGGCTTGAATTCAACTGCGGTACACAATCTCTTTGATTAAACTATCGCCAATCTGCATAAATATCGGTACAATTGTAGGCTTTCCGTGTCGATTTTCAGTTTAAGGCTGGTACTGACCTTAAGCCCTTAAAAATCAAGACATTTGAAGCCACTGTTCGAATCGGAGTTTGTTCTCGTATGTTAAAAAGCATGACCGCTTTCGCTCGCCAGCAGTTTGCTGCCGAATGGGGCAATGTAACTTGGGAAATTAAGTCGGTAAATCAGCGCTTTCTGGAGCCTAACTTTAGAATGCCTGAATCATTCCGCCATCTTGAGTTTGAGCTACGGAACGTACTGCGTAAACGTTTGAACCGCGGCAAATTGGACTGCTCATTGCGTATTGAGATGAATCCAAAACATGCTGGCCGCATGAAACTGGACCAAGAGATGGCCCAACAACTCTTGACGGCGCATGAAGAATTACAGGTGTTGGCGCAAGATAATCAATCTGCTGATTTAGTTCAGCTGATGCGCTGGCCGGGCTTATTGCAACAAGAAGAAGCCGATACCGACGCCATGGAAAAGGACGTCAAACAAGCCTTTTCACAAGCGGTTGACCAATTGATTGAAGTTCGCCAACGTGAAGGCGAAGCGCTTTCAGACATTATTGAGCAGCGCTTAAAAGGTATTTCAGAGGAAGTGGCTAAAGTTGAAGCGCAAATGCCCGAAGTGATGAAATGGCAGCGCGAGCGCCTGATCAACCGCTTCGAAGAGGCGAAAGTTGAACTCGACTCTGAGCGCTTAGAGCAAGAAATGGTCTTCTTAGCACAGAAGTTGGATGTTGCAGAAGAGCTCGATCGCTTAAACACCCATGTCACTGAGTGCTTGAGGCTATTGAAAGACAAGGGGCCTGTTGGGCGTCGCTTAGACTTCTTAATGCAAGAGTTTAATCGTGAGGCAAACACATTGGGCTCTAAGTCGATCAACGCCAACATCACTAACAGCTCGGTAGAAGTCAAAGTCCTCATCGAGCAAATGCGCGAGCAAGTTCAAAATATTGAATAATTTAGACCATTACGCATAGCACTATGACGCAAACGCAAAAGACGGCAGACAGCTCAACAGCAAAAGGTACTTTATACGTGGTTTCAGCGCCATCAGGGGCGGGTAAAACCAGTTTACTAAAAGCTGTTTTAGAGCAAATGCCAGAACTAAAATTATCGATTTCCCATACCACTCGCCAACAAAGACCGGGAGAAGTTAACGGCGTTGATTATCACTTTGTTGGTGTGGAAGAGTTTCAGCAAATGCTTGAAAAAGAAAACTTTTTAGAGCATGCCGAAGTCTTTGGTAATTTTTATGGCACCAGCCGAGTGTGGCTTGAAAGTCAGCTTGAGCAAGGTCATGACGTTATTTTAGAAATTGATTGGCAAGGTGCGCGTCAAGTTCGCGAGCTGATGCCTGAGTGTCGCAGCATTTTTATTCTGCCCCCGTCACAAGACGAATTATTAAGCCGTCTAACCGGACGCGGGCAAGACAGCGAAGAGGTTATCCAGTCTCGCATGGCAGCTGCCAACCAAGAAATTCAACATTATGACGAGTACGACTATATCGTCATTAATGATAACTTTGATTTAGCATGCCAAGAATTGGCAGCGATTTTTACCGCACGTCGTTTGCGTAAAGACAGCCAAAAAATTCGTCAACAGGCGCTGCTAAAAGAGTTGCTAAATTAAACCATTTTTACTGGGCTAGGCTGTTTCTGGCTCGCTTTTTTGGATACACTATTTTTATTAGTGTGTTAGAAGATTGTTAATGCGGATGTTCCGCAAGGTTGTAAGAGGTAAGTTATGGCACGTGTTACAGTTCAAGATGCGGTAGAAGTTGTTGGTAACCGCTTTGATTTAATTATGTTGGCAGCGAAACGCGCACGTCAGATCGCTAATGGTACTCATGACCCTAAAGTTGAATGGGACAATGATAAGCCGACAGTTGTTGCGCTACGTGAAATTGAAGAAGGTTTAACTACTGCAGAAACGGTTGCGGCTGATGAGCGCGCAGCTGAGCAAGAGCAGGAATCTCGTCCAGTTCTATTTTAATTTGATTCCGACTTCGCATTAGTTACAGCACATAACACTGATACGCATGGCCTATTTTGCAGATCTTAAATACGTTCTTGAAGGTTATTTAGAACCACAGCAGGTTGCCGATGCGGAACGTGCGTATCAAGTGGCTGAGTGCGCCCACGATGGGCAAATGCGCTCCAGTGGTGATCCCTATATCACCCACCCTGTTGCAGCGGCAAATATCTTAGCTGACTTACATCTTGATCATCAGACCATCATGGCGGCCTTAATGCATGATGTGATTGAGGACTGTGATGTCACTAAGCAGGATCTTACCGAGCAATTCGGCGAAACCGTGGCCGATTTGGTCGAAGGTGTTAGTAAACTGACACAAATCGACTTCCAGTCCAAAGAGCAAGCTCAAGCCGAAAACTTCCGCAAGATGATGATGGCGATGACGCAGGATATCCGCGTTATTTTGATCAAGCTGGCGGACAGACTGCATAACATGCAGACCCTAGGAGCCTTGCGCCCTGACAAGCGTCGTCGTATTGCACGCGAAACGCTAGAAATTTATGCACCTATTGCCAATCGCCTTGGTATTCACCGCATTAAAGAACAGTTGGAACTCCTTGGTTTTGCAAACCTGTATCCAATGCGGTATCGCGTCTTAAAAGAATCGGTGAGTAAAGTTCGAGGCCACCGCAAAGAAGTTGTCGAACGCATCACCAAGCAACTACGCAATCGCTTAAAAGACACAGGCCTCAAATGCCAAGTGATTGGGCGTGAGAAGAGTCTCTACAGCATTTACAAGAAAATGCGCGACAAAGTCGGCACCTTTAACGAAGTTATGGATATTTACGCTTTCCGTGTTATTACAGACAGCGAAGATTCCAGCTATCGGGTGTTAGGCCAGATTCACAATTTGTTTAAACCCATTCCTGGTCGCTTTAAAGATTACATTGCCATTCCTAAAGCAAACGGCTATCAATCATTGCACACGGTTTTACGAAGCAAATCAGGCCTCCATATTGAGGTTCAAATTCGTACCGAGCTAATGGATCAAATGGCGGAACATGGTGTTGCGGCTCACTGGCTCTACAAAACCGGTAATTCACACCACCCAGCTGAAACCAAAGCACGCGAGTGGCTACAAAGCTTGATTGAGATGCAACAAAACGTTGGTGACTCGATTGAGTTTATTGAAAACGTCAAAATCGATCTCTACCCAGACGAAGTTTACGTATTTACCCCTAAAGGAAAGATTATCGAGTTGCCTAAGGGCGCGACACCTGTGGATTTTGCTTATGCGATCCACACTGACATCGGCAATACTTGCATCGCCTGCAAGATTGATAAGCAGTTTTCACCTTTGAGTACGCCGCTTGTGAATGGTCGTACTGTTGAAGTTATTACGGCACCAGGTTCACGCCCTAACCCTGCATGGCTAAGTTACGCGGTGACGGGCAAAGCACGAACCAATATCCGTAATTTCGTCAAAAACATGCGTCATGATGAAGCCGTTCATCTTGGGCGACGCTTGCTTGAGCAGTCACTGAAGAAATCGTTAGACGAATTTGCAGAAGACAAATTGCAGCAAATCACTGACGTGACCCGGTATGCCAGTTTTGATGATTTGTTAGCAGGGATCGGCCTTGGCAAAATCGCCAGCGCTTTGGTCGCACACCGCTTAACCAGCGATGCTGAAGAACAGGAAGCTCAGGATAAAAAGTCAGAATCACAAGAAGAGCGCTCTCCGCTTGCTATTAAAGGCACGGAAGGGTTAGTGATTAAATATGCCCGATGCTGTCGCCCCATTCCGGGTGACCCCATCATGGCATACGTCAGTCCTGGTCGTGGCTTTAATATTCACCGCGATAACTGCCCTAATATCCAGCGCGCGCACAAGCAAAATGATCATTATGTACCCGTAGAATGGTCAGACGATTTAGAAGGCGACTTTACTACCGAGCTACGGCTACAGGTATTTAACCAACGCGGTGTGCTCGCACAAGTTACGAATATTATTGCCAACCAAGAAGGCAACATTGTTAACGTTGACATTAACGAGTTGGACGGGGATGTTAACATCATCACTTTCCAAATTGGTGTCAAAAATCGCGTTCACCTCGCCTCGATAATCAAGAAATTACGTGTGGTACCTTTCGTTAATAAGGTTTATCGCCACCCCGATATACAACCAAAAGGACACAAACGTGACCAAACAAGTCATTAATACCGAAAAAGCGCCTGCTGCTATTGGCACTTATTCGCAAGCGGTGAGAGCCGGCAATACGGTTTACCTTTCAGGGCAAATTCCTCTAATTCCTGAAACCATGGAGTTAGTTCAAGATTTTGACGAGCAAGTTCATCAAGTGTTTAAGAACTTAACCGCAGTGTGTGAAGCGGCTGGTGGCTCACTGAACCATATCTCTAAACTCAATATCTTTATGATTGACCTAAGCCACTTCGCGACGGTTAATGACATCATGGCGCAGTATTTCGAGCAGCCTTATCCTGCACGCGCGGCTATCGGTGTGAAAGAACTTCCTAAAGGTGCCCAGATTGAAATGGATGCCATCATGACCCTTGAGGACTAATCGTTGCAAGAACGTTCTCCGAGTCGTTATGACAAAATCATAGAGTTACT
Source organism: Kangiella taiwanensis (assembly GCF_020005165.1). GTDB lineage: Bacteria > Pseudomonadota > Gammaproteobacteria > Enterobacterales > Kangiellaceae > Kangiella > Kangiella taiwanensis. The sequence continues at coordinate 501,032 of NZ_JAHCLT010000001.1, read as the reverse complement.
ATCCAACCGTCAGCCTGATCTGACGGTTTTTATGGATGAAGTGCATAAGCCCCATAACCTTGCTGCTATTGTCCGTACCGCTGACGCCGTTGGCATCGGTCATGTTCATGCTGTATTTCCTGAAGGCGTCAGTTACTCAGGACACCATACTTCTAGCGGTAGCAAACGCTGGGTGACAACGCACAAACACGCTGATTTAGCATCAGGTATTGCTGAAGTTAAAAACCAAGGCATGCAAGTTTTAGCCGCACACTTTTCTGATAGAGCGGTAGATTTCCGCAGCATTGATTACACCAAACCAACCTGTATTTTAGTTGGTTCAGAGTTGGTTGGCGTATCCGACGAAGCTGCAGACCTCGCCGACGAACATGTCATTATTCCGATGGTTGGTATGGTGCAATCACTCAATGTCTCTGTCGCCAGCGCATTAATTCTCTATGAAGCGCAAAGGCAGCGTGCAGAAGCTGAAATGTATGGCGAGTTAAAAGTACCACAAGAAGAAGTCGACTATATTTTATTTAACGCGCTCCACCCAACGATCAAAAAGTACTGTGATAAGCACAAGATGCGCTATCCAAAGCTTGATGAGCGTGGCGATATAGATGACCCAGAGTGGGACGAGCTAAGGCGACAAATATAGTCATAACCTATGAATGGTTACCGAGGCATGTCGCCGGGCTGAACATAAAACACAATAGCGCCCTCCTTGACATCAATGCTGTTAATAGCCAATGGCATTTGTCGCCTCGAAAACTCTGCGTCGATAGCAACGACGGCCTGTTTGATGAAGTGCAACTGTTGAGTAGAAACTTCCACCTCAACTCTACAAGTTAACTCTCTACAGTCCGTTGCTTGAGACATAAAAGGGTAACTTCTTGATGACTCCATCAAGATCACATAAAGCTCATTCTGCCAATACGACTTCCAACCAAAGTCACTGTTAGACTCAGCTAAATACGACTCCTCCAGCATATTGCCGTCAATCTTAAGATCGATCCCCGACAGGTTCTTTTCAGGTTCGGGCTTAGGCTTTTCGGTATCAATCGTCTTGGCTTTAAGTCGAGATTCATTACTCTCTGTTATCTTAGTTTCCAGACCCTTAGTACTACCTTTCACACCCTGAGTTACATTATCTTCTGAGATATCGGCTTTAAAGTTATTTTTCGGTTCAAGTGATAAACTAAAAACAAAGTAGTAAATCAACCAACTCATAACGATGATGAGTAGTCCTGTAATTGAAATATTTTTCATGAAAACTCCCTTTATTAACAATTAGTTACTTAGATACTGTTGGTTAATTAAGTTCATTAGAGCTATACTGCCTGAAAAATAAGCAAAGGATCTGATATGACAACAACTGCACTCACACCCACCGAGTCAACCTCCCGATACCGCTCACTGGATTTGATACGCGGTATTGCCGTTGCGGGTATTCTGATTATGAATATCTATGCCTTCGCCAATATCTATGCCTACTATGTTAACCCTAAAGCGCTTGGCGAACCGTCAACTATTGATTTGGTTACTTGGTTTGTGACTCATACTTTTGCCGATCAGAAATTCTATACACTATTCTCTATGCTCTTTGGCGCCGGAATCATGTTAATGGCCCAACGTGCCACAGCAAATGGCACATCACCAACTGGGGTGCATTACAAACGGATGTTCTGGTTACTCTGCTTCGGTGTACTCCATGCGATATTTATTTGGTACGGCGACATTCTGGTGACGTATGCCATCACAGGATTGTGGGTTTACTGGTTCGCACGTGATACCAAAGCGTCAACCAAAATTATCGTTGGAGCTATTTTCATCAGTATTATGGTCGCCTTAATGACCCTGTTCGCTGTCTTTGGTGGAGACGTTCCTGACGAAGAAATGCAGGACATGTTCGACATGTTTGCACCATCACAAGCGTTTATAGCGCAAGAAAACGCTGTCTACACCAGCACTTACGCCTCTCAACTAGACCATCGAATTGACTTTTTTACCACTAACTTACCGATGATGGCGTTGTTCTTTGGTCTTTTCCGAATCGGTGGTTCGATGTTACTCGGTATGGGACTGTATCAGTTGGGTGTGCTCACTGCAGAGAGAAGCAGGAGCTTCTACATCAAAATGATGGTTATTTGTTTCCTCATCGGTTTTGGCATTATTGCTTACGATAATTTCTTACTGATCGACACTGAGTTCAGCATGCGAACAACCATGCTGTCTTTCATGTCGCTCAATAGCTTTGCTGCCGTTTTCGTAGCGCTAGGATACATTGGTTTATTTTGTCTATGGGTTAAATCCGACAAGCTTCAAGGCTTTAAAAATCGACTTGAGGCTGTTGGGCGTATGGCTTTCAGCAACTATATTTCACAAAGCATTATCTGCACGATACTTTTCTACAGTCATGGTTTTGGCTTGTTTGCACAGCTTGAACGCTATCAACTGATGTTGATTGTCGCAGTCATATTTGTCGCCCAGCTAATATGGTCGCCTTGGTGGTTATCACGGTTCCGTTATGGCCCACTAGAGTGGTTGTGGCGCAGTTTGAGCTACGGTAAGTTACAACCTTTTAAGCGAGCTTAATGACAAATTCATCCGCTATTATCGATTTGCGCCCTCTTGAGCAATTTCTTGAGGGCCACTTGCCTAATGCAGTACACATCCCTTTTAATCAACTTGATGACTTGTGGCACGAGGTTCCTCCGAAAGGAACTGTACTTAGCCTCTGTGTTGAACCCTCTGATCAACGAAAAGTATTAGAGTTATTCTTAGAGCGAAACTTTATCATTGAGGACGTTTTTACATCCGAAAGCTTATCCAAGCTTCCTGTTGAGACTGGGCCAAGCCACCATCGTTTATGGTTCGGTAACCCCGTTGTTGAAGAATACGCACAGCTCATCACCCCAGATACCAAAGCTACATCTGCCATTGATGTTGGTTGTGGCTCTGGGCGCGACGTGATTTTACTCGGGCTAATGGGGTACGATGTTTTTGCTATTGATTACTTTGATCAAGCTTTAGAGCGGGTATCTCACTCAGCGGAGCGCTGGGATGTGAATGTTTCTACAGTACAAATGGACTGTCGTAAAAACCCAGAAAAATTGATTGAGTTGATTCAGAAAGAGCAACCTCAACTCATCATGCAAAGCCGTTTCCTACATCGTCCTCTATTCGATATCTATCAGGAGCACTTGCCTACCGGCTGTAAAATCGTTATTCATACCTTTCTTGAGGGTGCCGCAAAGTTTGGTAAACCCAAAAAAGCGGACTTTTTACTCAAAAACGACGAGCTGTCTGAACGCTTTGAAGATTGGTCAGTCTTACTCAATCAAGTGCACCACCTAGAAGACGGTCGCCCGTTATCCATGTTTATTGCACAAAAAACATGACAATGTGGTGAGGTGTAAACCGTGATAAGTTCTAACCAATAATCAGCAGAAATAGATGACTTATGGATTGACTTATCTCTCTCAGCACTGGATCATAATAGAGAGAGGCTATCAATTATGACACTAACAGAGTTTAAGTATATTGTTGCGGTTGCCCGCGAGCGCCATTTTGGCCGTGCGGCAGAAGCATGTTTCGTCAGCCAACCAACGTTAAGTGTTGGCGTAAAAAAGCTTGAAGAACAACTGGGGATCACCCTTTTTGAGCGTAGTAAATCAGACGTACGTACCACGCCACAAGGTGATCTCGTGGTCGAACAAGCCCAGCGCATTCTTGAGCAGGTCAGCCAGCTCAAGCAAATGGCTAAGCAAAACTCGGATCAACTTGACGGCCCACTAAAAATTGGTGCCATCTTCACCATCGGCCCTTACCTTTTGCCATCGCTGATACCGCAGCTGCGCCAACTCGCTCCAAAGATGCCACTTCATATTGATGAAGATTATACCCATAACCTTCGCACCAAACTGCGTAATGGTGATGTTGATGCAATCATTGTGGCACTTCCCTTTGAAGAGCCCGAAGTTGATGTGATTCCCTTATACCAAGAAGATTTCATCGCTTTATTGCCAGAGCGTCACCCTTGGGTCAAACGCGATTCACTGCAATTAGTGGATATCGCTGATGAAGTGATGATCATGTTAGGTGCTGGACACTGCTTTCGTGATCAGGTACTCGAAGCCTGTCCACAGTGTCGCGACAACAGTTTAAACCCACAAAAAGACTGGATCACAGGCAGCTCGATTGAAACCATTCGTCAAATGGTCGCTAGCGGTCTTGGAATCAGCGTGATCCCGAAATCAGCGGCGGACTTTCATAATGAAAAACTAGGGCTAGTGACTCGTGAATTCGATACCCCGAAACCGAGTCGCCAGGTGGCTCTGGCTTACCGCCGCAGCTTCCCACGAAAGAAAGCTCTCGATTTGATTAAGCAGGCGCTTGAGATTATCGAACTCCCAGGTGAACGCATTAACGATTAATGGCCATTTCTAAACTCGCTTCGGATATCAACCTCGCTAACCTCGACTGCACCAGTCTGAAAGGGGTTGGCCCGAAGCTGGCTGAAAAGCTCGAACGACTGCATATCCGCAATGTCCTCGACCTTCTATTGCATCTCCCCCTTCGGTATGAAGATCGGACTCAAATAAAAACCATCGCCAGTTTACAGGACGGCGATCGAGCCTTGATCAAAGTGCAGGTCGAGATGACCCAAGTGAAATACGGCAAGCGACGCTCGCTTATCTGTCGCGCTAGCGATCAAACAGCCAGCATCGACTTCCGTTTTTTCTACTTCAATAAAAGCCAACAACAACGGCTCGAAAAAGGTGCCGAATTTTACGCTTTTGGTGAAGTTCGCCGTTTTGGGTATCAATGCAATATGGTACATCCTGAACTGACAGCCATCACCGCGACCAGTTCTGCCCCTTTACTCGATAGCTTAACGCCAGTGTACCCTACAACTGATGGGTTACACCAAAACAGCCTTAGGCCATTAACTCAACAAGCGGTGGCCTTATTAGATAAGCACCCAATCGACAACTTACTGCCAGAAAAGGTACAAAGCCAGTTTCAACTGCCCGATATTAACCAAGCTCTGAAGTGGATTCACACCCCTCCAAAAGATGCTCAACCAGAACTATTACAGCAATTTACTTCGCCTTCTGCGCGACGTTTGATTTGTGAAGAACTACTGGCCCATCAGCTCAGTATGATGCTTCAGCGTCATAAACTTGAAGAGCATCAAGCAGCCTCCATGCAAACTAGAGGCACGCTTCAAGACAAGTTGCTTAGCCAGCTTCCCTTCAAGCCAACCAACGCTCAGCAACGTGTTAGCCAAGAAATCATTCAAGATCTCGAAAGCTCCAAACCCATGCTTCGACTATTACAAGGTGATGTCGGCGCTGGTAAAACCCTAGTCGCGGCCATGGCGGCCTTGCAAGCTATCGAGGCAGGGTATCAAGTCGCTATAATGGCACCAACAGAGATCTTAGCTGAGCAGCATTACCTTTCATTCTCACAATGGATGGAAGCTTTGGGTATTCATACGACTTTTTTAATTAGCAAATTACCCGCCAAACAAAAAAACGAGTCATTGGCCCAAATTGCTTCTGGTGAGGCCCAACTGATTATCGGCACTCACGCTCTTTTTCAGAAAGATGTGCACTACAATAAGCTTGGACTAGCCATCATCGATGAGCAGCACCGTTTTGGTGTTAACCAACGCCTGGCTTTAAAGCAAAAAGCCCCCGAAGGCTATCAGCTGCATCAATTGATGATGACCGCCACCCCGATCCCTCGAACCTTGGCAATGACGGTTTATGCCGATATGGATGTTTCGATTATTGATGAGCTTCCACCGGGTCGTACGCCAGTACAGACAGTTGCACTTTCTGACCAAAAACGTGAGCAAGTTATTCAACGAATCGCTACCGCTTGTGGTGATGAGAATCGTCAGGTGTACTGGGTTTGCACCTTGATTGATGAATCGGAAGAGGTGCAATGCCAAGCGGCAGAAACCACGGCTAACCAGTTAGCCGAGCAGCTACCAAACCTCAATGTTGGGCTTGTCCATGGCCGCTTAAAAAGCGAACAGAAACAAATGGTTATGGATAAATTCAAACAGGGTGAGTTGGATATTCTGGTGGCAACCACCGTGATTGAAGTTGGTGTGGATGTACCTAACGCAAGCCTCATGATTATCGAGAACCCCGAACGCCTAGGCTTATCTCAGCTTCACCAGCTTCGCGGTCGCGTGGGTCGTGGCTCAGTTGAGAGTCACTGCGTGTTACTGTACCAGCAACCGCTTTCCAATAATGCCAAGTCCCGCATCCAAGTCATGCGTGACACTAATGATGGCTTTGTTATTGCCGAAGAAGACCTTAAACTCCGCGGGCCTGGGGAAATGCTCGGCACACGCCAAACGGGAGATATCGGCTTGCGCTTTGCCGATCTGGTACGCGATGCTGAATTAGTCGCTGAATTACAAGAAGTTGCGCATCATTTGGCTAAACACTCTCCTCAACTTGCTCAAAAGATTACTCAACGCTGGCTTGGCTCCCGCCAAGACTTCGCGGATGTCTAACCTTAACCCTTATAACCGCCCAAACACCCTAATTATGGGATTTATAGCGACTTTGTGTTAAAGTTGGCGACCTAATTTTAGACACACCCATTAACGATGAGGATTCAGGAATGAAAGAGCCTGTTCGCGTTACGGTAACCGGAGCAGCCGGTCAAATTTGTTACTCTTTACTTTTCCGCATTGCCAGCGGCGAAATGCTAGGTAAAGATCAACCAGTTATTTTAAATCTTCTAGAAATCACGCCAGCACTTAAGGTTTGTGAAGCGGTAGCTATGGAGCTAAACGACTGCGCATTCCCATTAGTAAAGGACGTGGTTGTAACTGACGATCCAGCTGTTGCATTTAAAGACGCTAAGATTGGCTTGATGGTTGGTGCTAAGCCTCGTGGCCCAGGCATGGAGCGTAAAGACCTAATCGCTGATAACGGTAAAATCTTCAGCTCATTAGGTAAAGTGATTGATGACGTTGCTGATAAAGACATCCGCATCTGTGTTGTGGGTAACCCAGCCAACACTAACGCATACATCCTAGCAGCTAACGCACCAAGCATTAATCAGCGTAACATCACGGCTCTAACGCGCCTTGACCATAACCGTGCGATTTATCAGCTTGCTGAGAAGTCAGGTTCAGACATCGCCGACGTTAAGAAAATGACCATCTGGGGCAACCATTCTGTGACTCAAGTACCTGATATTTCTTTCACAGAAATCAACGGTGCTAACGCAGCGGATAAAGTTGACGCGACTTGGGCCAAAGAAGAGTTCATCCCAACCGTTGCTAAGCGTGGTGCAGCAGTGATTGCAGCACGTGGCGCATCGTCAGCAGCTTCTGCAGCTAACGCTATCCTTGATCACATGCGCGACTGGTGCCTAGGTTCTGAGTCTGGTGACTGGGTCTCAATGGCTGTACCTTCAGACGGTAGCTATGGCGTTGAAAAAGGTCTTATCTACTCATACCCTGTCGTATGTAAAGATGGCGATTACGAAATCGTTCAAGACTTAGAAGTATCTGATTTCATCAAAGGCAAAATGGTTGAATCAGAAACTGAGCTTAAAGAAGAACGCGACACAGTATCAGATCTACTGTAAGCACTTTCTTTATGTACAAAAAAGGCGCTTTTGTAGCGCCTTTTTTGTACTTATATACTATTACAATCTCTAGACTTAAAAATACATTACTTATCTTCGAAAATTGACTCGTCAGGTAACTCAAAAATACGTCCAGTTTCGCAGACCTTTTCTCTTTCTTTATTAAGAACAATTCTAAATCGTTTGCTCCTCTCAAGAGTTTTTGCCTCACCTTGCTTTTCATAAGCAAGTAACTCGTATGAGTGGTCTTTTTCTACCGTAACATCTACATACTGACGGTCTATAACACTTGGCGTATTAAGCCCCCCGACATTTTTGCTTACTACAAATACTTCCAACCGGTGCTTCCCTGGTTCTAGCTTAATTATTCCAGAAGAGTTTTTTCTTACTCCCCAACCCATCTTATCGACTCGAAGCTCATTGACTTCTCTAAACCTAATCGGGAAGAAGTGCTGCTTGCTAGTGACGCTCAAATCATGGGAGTATACTTCAGCACACGACTGTAATTCCTTTTTATTACTATTCGTCGCACATGCTGTAATTAACCCTGCAAATATTATAGTTATAATTAATTTCATACTAATCTCCTTCAAGTAAAGTCCTTTAATGTTGCTAATATGGCTAATTGTAATACCCTTATATTCACGGTATAACAAATACTTATACTAATACTTTTCGACTAATTTGCAATTTTCCCATGTTGACTTCTAAATCTGAGAACTTAATCCTTCGACACATTGAGCCGAAAGATGCTGAATTTATTCTCAACCTCTACAACCAAGCCGCTTTTAAACAGAATATTGGTGATCGAGGCGTCAACACACTAGACGATGCAAGAGCGTTTATTGAGGTAACTCAAAAACATTATGACAATCATGGGTTTTGGCTCTACTTAGTTGAAGAGCAATCGACAGGGATGCCCGTTGGTGTGAATGGTTTGATTCAACGCGACTACCTACATGCCCCCGACATTGGCTTCGCCATCGACGAACAACACTGGCGCAAAGGCTACGCCTTCGAATCAAGCCAAGCAGTTGTCCAGCATGCCACCGATCTCGGTTATTACGAATTACTCGCCATAACCAGCACCAACAACCAAAACTCCATACAATTACTTTTAAAGCTCGGATTCCATTTTGCAAAATGTGACGACTTTGAAGGGGGTGGGGAGAAGATAAACTTGTATAAAATCAACCTATTAAGTCAATAACCAGCCCAAAAATCACGTCACATCTGTTAACACTTGCGCACGTTTTGTTGCGACTTGTTACTACCTTTTCACACTTTTCTATTATTAAATATTAGGTAAGCATCTAATCAAGGAAAACTGAATGTCACTACTATTAAATATCTTATGGCTCATCTTTGGCGGATTTTTCGTCTCGATGGGTTATATCGCTGGCGGGATCGCGCTGTGTTTTACCATTATCGGTATTCCGTGGGGCATGCAATGCTTTAAACTCGCTATTTTCGCACTGTTCCCCTTTGGACAGGATACCCGCATGGCCGATCGCCCTGCTACACAAGACTTGGTCAACGTGATTCTTAATATCATTTGGTTAATTTTCGGCGGCATCTGGGTCATGCTAAACCATATCTTCTGGGGCATCGTGCTGTGTATCACCATCATCGGGATTCCTTTTGGTATCCAGCATTTCAAAATGGTCAAACTGTCTATCTGGCCATTTGGTCGAGAAATTTATGGCCTAAAGAATGGCGAGCGCTTGTTTTAGTCAGCCCTTTCCTGCAAAGATATGAGATATAAGCAGCCTACATGGCTGCTTTTTTTTAGCTAGGACCTCTCGATACTAAGGTGAGCTAAAGCAAGCGTACAAGTTTCCAGCTCGCGCAGGTCCAGGCAAGTGACCCGTCTGAATATTACCAGGTAATGTTGATATATAGTTCAATAACCCACTTACTTGGTTTCGGTGCCTGATAATACCTAAATTTCTAATGGTTTTTATTGCCCAACAATCAGCCGTTACCTCTGAGTTACGCGAAGGGTGAACTGCATGGTGGGCACATTCATGAGCGTACCAGAACTGACGCACATACTCAGGCAAGGGTCTTACCACATTAGGGTTGATCTGAATAATTGGCTGACCATTGTATGTTCGATGTGCCACGCCGACATCATTTAAGTTAGGATTTGCAATATAAGGGACTGCTTGCCCGTTAAACGCTCGACACGGCAATGGTTCGCTCAACGCATCGACAGATGAAAAAATAAGGATTATTCCAAAGATAACTTTAAAGCATTTCATTCTACTCTCCTTGTATAAGAGGTTGAAAGCAAGCCTCTGGACGTCCTCCAAGCTTGTGCCTGGTTATTTTTTAATCATATTACCAAATCTGGCTCATCAACGCGACGTAAAATATACCCGCCATTATTTTCATTATGATCTTTTTTCAACAACCGCCAGTGTCAGTCGAGAAATACAGCTTAACTTATCATTTGAATCGTACAGCCGAATCTCCCAAACTTGGGACTTACTGCCGCCATGCACTTGTTTTGCTCGCCCTCGAACCGTTCCTGAACGCACGCCACGCAGGTGATTGCCGTTAACTTCCTGCCCAACACAAATATATTTGTCAGGATCAATGGTTAGCATGCCACCAATCGAACCCAGTGTTTCCGCCAGAACGATATTAGCACCACCATGTACAAGTTTATAAGGCTGGAAAGTTCTATGGTCCGCAGGCATTGTGCCCTCGATATAATCATCGCCAACCGCTGTGATTTCAATCCCTATGTGTTCTAGAATTGTTCCCTCTTTCCAACTATTAATCTCTTCTAAATCAGGCTCTTTGAACCAAATACTCATTATAATCTTCCGACTTATTGATCAATCTTATGTAACTCTACAAACTGATAATTATACTTATTTTTCTCATCCGGTTGATGTGTTTCGCGTGACACTTCTTTCCAGTCATGATGTGTCCAATCAGGAAAACGTGCGTCGCCGTCTGTATCTAGATCGATAAAGGTGAGGTACAGTTTGTCTGCTTGGTCGATCATTTGCCCGTAGATATTAGCCCCGCCGATAATCATGATTTCTTCTTCGCCTGCAGCCACTTCGAGTGCAGCTTCGAGGCTGGTGACGACTTCACAGTGCTCATTGTGGAAGTCTGAGCGGTAGTCTGGATTGCGACTGATAATAATATTTTTGCGGCCAGGCAACACCATACCAATTGATTCATGGGTTTTACGTCCCATGATGACTGGCTTGCCTAGAGTGACCGCTTTGAAGTGCTTTAAATCAGCAGGTAAGTGCCACGGCATCTGATTGTCTTTACCAATCACACGATCATTCGCCATAGCAACAATTAGGCTGATAATAGGTTTCTTATCGGTACTCAAAGACGTCGACATTTTACACCGCCACAGGTGCTTTAATGTGCGGATGACTTTCGTAGCCCACAATTTCAAAGTCTTCAAACTCATAGTCGAATAGCGAGCTAGGCTTACGTTTGATATTCAGCTTCGGCAAAGGCAGTGGCTCACGTGACAGCTGCTCTTTGGCTTGCTCGAAATGGTTGCTGTAAAGGTGCGTATCGCCGCCCGTCCAAATGAACTCACCGACGTCTAACCCAGCTTGTTCAGCCATCATGTGAGTCAATAATGCGTATGACGCGATATTGAACGGCACACCAAGGAAAATATCAGCACTACGCTGATATAGCTGACACGATAATTTACCGTTTGCGACATAGAACTGGAATAAGGAGTGGCAAGGCGGTAACGCCATTTCATCCGCTACGCCAGGATTGTAGGCAACCACCATCAAGCGGCGGCTGTTCGGGTTATTCTTAATCTGCTCAAGCACATTAGAGATTTGGTCGATAGTAGTACCATCAGGCTTTTTCCACGAGCGCCACTGTTCGCCGTAAACTGGGCCTAGGTCACCATTATCATCAGCCCACTCATCCCAAATCGACACACCGTTATCTTTTAAGTATTGAATATTGGTGTCGCCGTTTAGGAACCACAGTAGTTCATAAATAATCGAACGTAAATGCAGTTTCTTCGTAGTCACGAGCGGAAAACCTTGCTGTAAATCAAAGCGCATTTGATAGCCAAACACGCTACGAGTACCAGTGCCGGTTCTATCGCCTTTATCTTCGCCATGCTCAAGTACGTGGCGCATCATGTCTAAGTATTGTTTCATAATTAATCGTTCACAAATTATTTGGTTACTTTCTTAGCCTTTGTTGCTACCTGTGGCTGTTGGTAGGCCTTAACCAACAAATATACACCAATCGCGATCATCGGCACACACAACACTTGCCCCATGGTTAACCATGAGATCACTTCACCTAAGTGAGCGTCAGGCTCGCGGAAGAATTCCACACCAAACCTAAACACACCGTAGCCAATTAAGAATACTGAAAACACCGCTTTTCGAGGACGTGGTTTTGCCGAGTAGAACCAAACAATTAAAAATAATATTAAACCTTCGAAAATTGCTTGGTACAACTGCGATGGATGGCGCAGTAACCCGGCAGGGTCTTGCGGAAACCTAATCGCTAAGAAAAAGTCTGCGCTCGCTTCTCGACCCCATAATTCGCCATTAATAAAGTTGCCAATTCGACCAAACATTAAGCCTAGAGGTACTAAAGGAACCATAAAATCAGCTACGTCAAAGAAAGGCTTGTTGTTCTTACGGGCGAAATACCAACCGGCTGCGATAACACCCAGCAACCCACCATGGAACGACATACCGCCTTCCCATATTTTAAAAATATATAACGCGTCTTCAGCCCAGAACTCTAAACCATAAAACAACACGTACCCAATTCGGCCACCTAAAATAACACCAATGAAACCAAAGAATAGGAAGTCGGAAACTTGCTCAGGCGTCCAGCCAGAGTTCGGCTTTTTTGCACGATAAGTTCCTAAACCCCAAGCTGCTAGAAAACCTAGTAAGTACATAAATCCATACCAATGCAAAGCGATTGGCCCAATTTCAAACATCACGGGGTCTATTCTGGGAAAATCCATAAGCGTCTCTTTAATCAATAATTATTGTCAGTTCTTATATGTGGTCCACGATTATTTTCAGTGCAACGATAATTAACAGCACCGCAAATATACGCTTTATCACTTTTGTCGGCAGCTGATGTGCCAGATAGGCTCCCAAAGGTGCTGTCACCATTGAACCGAAAGCGATCGCAATCATGGCTGGCCAATAGACATAACCCACATGATTAGCAGGCAAGCCCTGAACTCCCCAGCCTGTCATGACATAACCGACGGCAGCCATTATCGCTAAAGGCAGTCCGCAAGCAGCAGCAGTACCGATAGCGGTCACTAGTTTTTCCTTATGATACAGCAAATACGGGACAACAACACTACCACCACCAATACCCACTAAGGATGATATAGCCCCCATAACAATCCCCGCGGGTAGCCGCTGCTTACCTTCTGCTCTATCGCCTTTAGCTTCGGGATTGGCGCCCGATAGCAGCTTGATGCCCACTAAAATCGCAAAGATACTGAAGATCCACGCTAACCACTCTGTATCCATATAGTTAGCAATGAAAGCACCCAATAGCCCGCCAATAGCTATCCCTGGAATCAAAACCTTCAGCAAATCGGTACTTACCGAGCCTCGCTTATAGTGAGAGCGTGCAGAAGATAGGGCTATAAAACATATCGTCGCCATTGAAGTACCCAAGGCAACATGCATCACGTGCGCAGGTGGCACGCCAAGCTGTGGCGCCAACCAAATCATTGCCGGCACAATGACCATGCCACCGCCGATGCCTAACAAGCCCGCGAGTACGCCGTTAAATAAGCCCAAACCTACAAAAGCTAACAACCAAAGAATTTGTGTATCCAAAAGACATTCTAAGTGTTTACGAATGAACTGATTATGGCATAAATGGCGCACGTTTTAATGGCTAAATACACATCTGTTGCCAGTAGCCATTCTTTATTCCCTTTACGGCCTACGATATGATGATATTAATGTCACTCAACATAGAAATACCATGCGACGTTTTAGCGAAGCCTGCGAGAGGAACCAAGGTCCAATACTGGATGTTATCAAACAATACCTGACACATTCCCAAGAGGTATTAGAAGTTGGTTCAGGAACGGGACAGCACGCCGTTTGGTTTGCTGGCGCTATGCCACATCTTACATGGCATACCACTGATCTGCCCGAAAACCACGGCTCGATCATCGCTTGGTTAGAAGCCAGCGAACTACCTAATATTCGAAAACCACGAACTTTGAATGTCGGCCAGAGAGTTTGGCCCGTGAATCAAGTTGATGCCATTTTTACAGCTAATACCTGCCACATTATGTCGTGGGATAGAGTGAAGGACTTATTTGAAGGTGGGAATCGTGTCACAAAACCTGGCGGCTACCTCTTGATATACGGTCCTTTTAACGTCGGCGGTAACTACACTTCTGAATCAAACAAAGAGTTCGACGCATTCCTAAAAGAACAAGATCCAGAAAGTGGCATTCGTGATTATGAGGACATGAACCGAGCCGCGCGCCATAACGGATTCCAGCTGGTTGAGCGACATAAGATGCCTGCCAATAATATGCTGTTGGCTTATCAGAAAAGTTCTAGTTTTTAATTCGAGACCTAAATCACACCATATTCATTTCAGTTCGCAATCCTTACATAATATTTCTATAATTTATCTAAAATATTTAAGTAAGGATACGGAATGCTGTGTATATTCGATGGAGTTATTAACAACCCTAAAGTTACCAATAAAATCATCCCCAATATTGAACATGGAATACTGCCAAAAGTTAAGGCCTTAGTACTTCACCGGACTTCTGCTGGAACCGCTGAATCGACTCTAAACGCTTGGCAGTCTAAAAAATCTGGTGCTCACTTCCTGATCGACAAAACAGGAAAGATCTATCAAACAGCTTCACTAAAGAAACAGTGCTGGCATGTTGGATTACTTCAGTCCCGTTGTCGGCTAGAAGGGTCATGCAGTACAGAAGACGCTAAATTTATTAAGAAAACGCTCCACGGTTCAGGAAGTTGGGGAAGTAAGTTCAAGAAAGTCTACCTCAATGAGAAAAAGAAAGATTACCCTGACAGATACCCTTTAAATAGTGACTCACTTGGTATAGAGCTTGTGGGTGCTTATCTAGGCGGATCTGGCGACAAAGGCCCCTTTGAGAAATTAAAAGAACCACAAGGTAAAAGCTTTTTATGGCTAGTCACAGAGCTACTTTCTCAATACGATTTATCTTTCAAGGAGGATGTTTATGCGCACGGCAGTATCGCCAGGAAGAAAGTCAAAGAAGGTGTCGATGCTTTCGAATGGCTAAAGGATAACTACCAATGAAATATATTATCTTATTATTAACATCTTTTGTTTTAGCTAGCTGCACAAGCAAAAATACCGAGCAAACATCCAAGTACTCAGATATCATAATACACAAACAGGGGCAGAGCCTTGATGATGATGACGTCATTACTCGAGCCTGTGCTGACTTTGTACTAAGCAAAAACTCCGTCTACCACTTTTTTAACCAGTCTCAAGTTATCTCAGAAATTCAGCTGCATAACGAACACGACATTCTACCCTGCTACTCCGAGGGCACACTGATACTAGACGATAAACCATATTCATGGCGTATTCGAGCAGGAGGAACTGGCGTGTTGAGCAGTAATGACGAGGTTATCAACAAAGCGTGTTCAGAGAAGGCGTGTTCTAATATTCCTAACCTACATTAAAAAGAGCAGCTGGTTAGCTGCTCTCTGATTCTTTATTGGAGTTGTTAGCTCTGTAGGGATGCCGTGGCCTGCGACGTCGATTCCCTTGGCGTTGTTGATTACCACCAGAATCATGACTCGCTGAAGCTTGCTCTTGCTTATTATGGCGCGAACTGCCGTGCTTCTTATGTTTCTTTTCCGGTCTATGGCTGGACTTGCCCTGCATTTGGAAACGAAACATAGGTCCCATCAACTCCGATAGCGCTGAACGGTATACGTCACGCTTAAAGTTCACGACATTTCGTACTGGATACCAGTAGTTGACCCAGATAAAACCATCAAATTCAGGATGGTCTGTCGCTTCAAAGTCAATTTTAGCTTCATCGCTCACCAGCTGTAACAAAAACCACTTTTGTTTTTGGCCAACACACAGTGGTTGGGAGTTCTGGCGAATCAGTCGTTGCGGCAACCGGTACTTATACCAGTGCTGCGTACTCCCTAGAATACGGACATCATCTTTTTCAAGGCCCACTTCTTCGTATAATTCTCGGTACATTGTTTGCTCTGCACTTTCGCCCGGGTGCACGCCCCCTTGCGGGAACTGCCACGATGTCTGTCCAAAACGGCGTGTCCAGAGTAACTGGCCTTGGTTGTTACAAATGATGATGCCGACGTTGGCCCTAAAGCCGTCTGCGTCGATCATCTATTCATCCAAATCATAAAACTTTGTTATCATTGTTCCACATACCGATGCTTTCGACAATAATAAATTATGCAGTACGAGAACCCACAAGCTTTACTAGACTACGCTCAGAGCTTTGCTGGCTTTACTTTAGGTGAGTTATGCGAACGCTATAAGGAGCAAATTCCACAGCAGCTCCTCCATAAAAAGGGTTGGGTGGGTCAGTTTCTGGAAATGATTTTAGGTGCGACGTCCGGCTCCTTGGCGCAACCGGACTTCCCTGAAATCGGTGTTGAGCTGAAAACTCTACCAATCGATGAGCTGGGGCGTCCACTTGAGTCTACCTATGTTAGTGTCTTACCTTTGACTAACATACAAGGCTTACGCTGGGAAAACTCCGTGGTCCGTCATAAGTTAATGCACGTACTATGGATTCCTATCGTTGCCAGCAGGGATATCGCTATTGAAAATCGTCAAATCGCCATGCCTTTTCTCTGGCAACCGACGCGAGAAGAAGAGAGCGTGTTAAAAAAGGACTTTGAAGATGTGTTAGATCAAGTTTCTATGGGAAGGATTGAACAGGTTGACGCAAGGTTAGGAGATATTTTGCAAGTTAGACCCAAGGCGGCCAACTCAAAAGCTTTAACCGATGCGATAGGGCCTGATGGTTCAACTATCAAGACATTGCCTAGAGGTTTTTATTTACGCCCCCAATTTACGAAGCAATGTTTACTAAAGCAATTTAGTTAACCAACGCTAACTGCTCTGCTTTAAGTTTTTGTCTTGCTTGATCAAAAGCTAGTTTACGCTGGCGACCCGAAGCGCTTAACCTTTTATCGAGCTCCATATACATTTGAAAATACTTGATAGCCTTCTCTTTTTGGTCAAGCTCAGAATAAATCTTTGCCAAGATTTCACTCGCGCCTTTGGAGCGTTTGATGTCGCCTATCTCCATCGAAACCTTCAATGCTTTTAAAGCTAACTCTTCAGCTTCACCGTATCGACCTATTTTTGAGTACAAATTCGCTAAACTGATTTCAGTGCTTGCATTGAGAACTTTCCACCCATATTTTTTAACTTCGCTATAATTCTCTTCTAAAAGTTTCTTGGCCGAAGTGAAGTCACCTTTTTGTATCGCTATATCTGCCCTGATATTCGGTAAGTGCAATAAAAAAATTGTTTCATTTGCTTTTGTGCATATATCATCTGTTTTAGCCAACCTGTCTACGGCTAGCTCATGCCTATCAGCTGATAATTCCATAAGGGTCATCTCAAAATATGCTTGGCACTGATCAGATAAGTCTTTTCTTTGTATTCCTAGTTTAAGTAACCGCCGAGCATAGTCCATTGCATAATCAAACATGCCTGAGTCATTATAAAAACTTACAGCATTCTGTAAGATACTCGACTTATACTCTTCATTGTTAATGACTGGAACAAATCCTAAGGATTTATCTAAATGATAATAAGATCTCTCGTACTTACCTTGAAACTGCAACACACCCGCGAGGATCGAATGGGCACGCCCTTTATAATCAACATCAGCTTCACTACCGATAATATCTAATAACAACGCTTCTGCCTCAACAAAATTACTATGCATAGTTTCAGAGTGCGCTACCAGTAATAAATAGAGATACTTTTCTTTGCTTGAGAAGTTTGCCTTATGTTTTGATATTTTCTCGAGTGACAACTTAGTATTCGCTAAATTACTCAGCCTTTGTCTTTCAATGACTTGCAACTCGTCCAAATAAGCCGCGCTTGCTATATTGGCCACTATCGAATACAACATACTGATTAATACTATAGCTTTCATATTCATAAACTTAACTCTCTTCTCTACGTGCAATATCGAAAGCAAGTTTCCTTTGTCTTACTTTTACTCTATTTTCAGAGTTCAACTTTCTAAATTCATTGTAATATTTTATAGCTTCTTCTTTTTGACCAGTTTTTGAGTATATCTGTGCTAAGATTTCAGCAGATATTTGTAGCCGGCGTCTATCTTTTCCCTCGCTTGCTTTATGATAGGACGCTAGCGCATACTCTTCGGCCCTATCGTACTTGTTCAACCTAAAATAGTTCTTAGCAATCGCTATATTCAATTGAGCAATTAAATTTTTCCAGCCTATCGCATTGACTGGCCCAATTATTTTAAGTAACTCTGCATTACTTTTTTTAAGTTTACCTTGATCAGCCTCAATTTCATTGAGAGCGATAATAGAGACATATTCAAAAATTTTACTTTCATTGTTTTTACAATAATCAACCGCTAACATCAGACGCTGTTTAGCCATTTTGATTTGCCCCGTTCTCCGCTCTATCATCCCTAATTCATAGTTGGCAATGCACAGGTACTCGCCATGCTTTAACTTTCTAGCTTCAACCTGTAAGTTTCGAGCTAACTCCAGTGCAAACTCAAATAATTCTGCTTGTTGATATATCCCTACTGCCGTTTGTAATATGCTCGCTTTATACCTTTGTCTTGTTAGATTAGGAACTGCTGTCACAGCTTTATCTAGGGCAATAAAACTCTCAACATGGTTCCCTAAAACGTGTTCAGCTGTTGCCAGCAAAATATTTGCTTTAGCTTTAATATCAATACTTTTGGTTTGCTTTATGAGAATAGCCAACCTTTCTTTACAAGCCTCCAAGTTAGATGATAAGTAATCATGATGTGCTCGAAGGAGTTGATAAAAATCTGTTTCTAATGGTGTAAATTTATCTTTATCCTGTGATAGAACTTTTAAACGTTTTTCAATATAACTGTTTCCGTTGAGCATATTTCTCTCAACGCTTACAAGCTCTTGGTAGTAGGCACCCTCTTCGGCACTGACTGCCATGGTTGCCACTATTAAAATAAGCGTGGATATAATACTTTTCAGTTTTACTACCAACCCTAAATTCTACCTCTTCTTGCTATATCAAAAGCTAACTTTCTTTGCCTTATCTTAACTTTATTCTCTGTGCTTAACTCCCTAAACTCATTGTAGTACTTTAGAGCTTCATCCCTTTTCCCTTCATTCGAGTAGATTTGTCCAAGTAGCGACGCGGCTTTTTGCAAACGTCTTTTATCTTTCGCTTCTGTTGCTAACTGATACGACAACAAAGCTCTTTGCTTTGCAGCTTTGTTTTCTCCTAACTCTAAGTAATTCCCAGCTAGATCAGCGTTTATACTCGCTATTAATAACTTCCAACCGATATCATTGGCTTGCTCTAAGGAGGGCAGCAACCTATCAATACTTTTTTTGTACTCCCCTCTTCCACTCTCTACCTTCGCTAAATAATAATCTGTCGCTATTGTCATCAGTTTATTATTTGCTTTTTTGCAATAATTCTTTGTTAATAATAGTCTTTGCCAAGCCATTTTATCGCTATTCACCATGACTTCAATGGTTCCTAGTTCGTAGTTAGCTACACATAAAGACATATTGTCATTACTCTCGCCAACCTCTACTTTTAAACGACGTGCGTGCTCAAGGGCATATTCTAGAAGCTCTGATTCTTTATATATTCCAATAGCCGTATTTAAAATACTGAGTCTGTAATTCTTATTTTTAACTTTACCTAACATGTTTATGGCTCTATCGATTGCCATAAAACCTTCAATACTATTTCCACGTAAATGCTCGATGCCTGCTAATATGATATTGGCTTGCGCCCTCGTATCAGGCGTCACTGGACTTTCTAAAAGCTTTTTTAAAGTTTCCTCTGAAGCTTTTAGTTCAGAATAAAGATATTGGTTGCGAGCTTTAAGTAAACCATAAAGTTCTTTTTCTTCTTGTGTAAACTTTTCGTACTCCCCTTCTATTGAAGCAAGCTTTTCTTTTACAGCATCATTGCCATTCAACATCTCTTTCTCAATATCAAGAAGTGTTGATAAATAACTTTCTTCAGCAACTACTTGCAATGGTAATAGAGTTATACCCAACAAAAAAATCCATCTACTAAACATTTAAAACTCCATCGATTAAATGCATTTTCTTCATTCTATCAGAAATTTTTCACGAAGATCTTTAACTATCATGTATATTCAAGTCCTGTAATCCCTAACTCTCTCAACATAGCTTGGTCATACTCCAGTTCTTGCACGGGCGGAATAACTAAAGTCGAGTGTAATTTAAGTTCTTGTTTTGGCAAATCCATCAGCTTGACTTTTTCTTTCCTAACCTCATCAAGCGGCGTGAATTTTGCTTCATAAATAATTACCTCGTGATCACTTGGGATGTCTTTGTAGAGATGGTTCACTAGACACTGTAATTTACTCTCATCACTACTAAATTTACTTGCCGTATGGTCTCCAGCGATAGCTATTTGCCACAATAATATATAGCCTTTCGTGTTTAACGTATGATCAAACAACATCAACTGAGTTGCTTCAATACTTTGCACCCCATAGTTACCGGGATCTATCTGCAGGTCAGCATATAAACACGCCTCTGCAGAAATACCTGGCTCCATATAAGCAACAAAACCCTCTTTATGTGACTGCTCAATCGCCATGTGGGGCACGCAAGAAAAAACCCCAGCATGCCCATAAAAAGCTCCGCATACTCGTTTCCCTTCACGAACATCATTCATCATAACGTCAACCATCTTTTCGTAAGTCTGCACCCTATTCCTCCCTTTTTTATAATAGGGCTGTAAGCTTTTCACATTAGAATTACAATTTTTAAGCCAAGTCTCACATAATGCATGCGGCACTAAGCAATAAATGACATCAGCTTCTTCTATTATTTTTTGGCATCTCGCTGTAATATGTCCTGCTAAGAGCATGCCTGTACTTACTGCGACAAAACTCCCTCTTTGTTCTTTCATATTATTTTTTCTTGTCCTTGCACATGACAATTATTACCAAACAATTTTGCGGGTCGCCTAAGATATTTTTAATTTCCTTCTGATCGCCTTTCATAATAGCTTTTATTTCGCGCTCCTCTAAACCGAAATCCTTCATAACAGCTTCTGGATTTTCTACATATGACTCGTTGAGTTTTGGATCTTCCGATAGTTTGATAACGAATTCTTCAAATTTCTTTTTAGACATATTAATTCCTTACAATTCCCCGTAATACATGCATTTCAAGCCAAACGCTCCATTTATACCCTAGCATTATAAAAAAAGCCAGCTAACGCTGGCTTTCAAGTCAAGTACTCAGTTGACAGAAATTTATTCCGCATAAGTTTCTGTCGCTGGGCAACTACACATTAAGTTTCTGTCGCCGAACACATCATCAATTCGATTTGTCGTTGGCCAGAACTTGCTGAGAACTGTTGCTTCTGATGGATAAACAGCTTCTGCAATAGAGTAAGGTTTATCCCAATCACGTAGGTCAGCCTGAGTATGTGGTGCGTTAACCAGTGGGTTATTGTCTTTATCCCACTCGCCGCTAGCCACTTTTTCAACTTCCTGACGGATGCGAATCATGGCGTCAACAAAACGATCCAATTCATACTTAGATTCGCTTTCCGTTGGCTCAATCATGAAGGTGCCAGCAACTGGGAAGCTCATTGTTGGGGCATGGAAACCATAATCCATCAAGCGTTTCGCAAAATCGACTTCACTGATACCAGTCTCGTTTTTAATATCACGTAAATCAATGATGCACTCATGAGCGACTTTATCGTTACGACCCACATACAAGACTGGATAGTGCTCAGATAACTTATTTTTCAGGTAGTTAGCATTCAATAACGCAACTTCTGTTGAACGACGCAAACCGACTTGGCCTAGCATTTTAATGTAGGCCCATGAAATCGGAAGAATCATGCCGCTACCATAAGGCGCTGCTGAAACCGCGTTATCGCGCGCTTCTACACTATGCACTTTACGGACTGAGTGCCCCGATACAAAAGGTGCTAGGTGTGACTTAACACCAATTGGTCCCATACCTGGGCCACCACCGCCATGAGGAATAGCGAATGTTTTGTGTAGGTTTAGGTGTGAGACGTCTGAACCAATATCGCCTGGGCGTGAAATACCCACCTGCGCATTCATGTTGGCACCATCCATGTAGACCTGACCACCGTTGTCATGAATGATGTCACAAATATCTTTAATTTCTTCTTCGTAAACGCCGTGTGTTGAAGGATAGGTCACCATTAGTGCCGCTAAGTTGTCCTTCATCTCTTCAGCTTTCGCCTTTAGATCGTCAACATCAACGTTACCGTTCTCATCACACTTCGTAATCACAACTTTCATGCCAGCCATCTGGGCAGACGCTGGATTGGTACCGTGTGCTGAGCTAGGGATTAGGCAAATATTACGATGACCTTCACCCTGGCTTTCGTGATACTTTTTAATCGCAATTAAGCCTGCGTATTCACCCTGTGCCCCAGAATTTGGTTGCATCGAAACAAAGTCGTAACCGGTAATTTCCACCAAGTCTGCTTCGAGTTCCTTGATCATCTTGATGTAACCATAGGTTTGGTCTTCAGGAGCAAACGGATGGATACATGCAAATTTAGGCCAAGTGACTGGCATCATTTCACTGGTTGCATTCAGTTTCATGGTGCACGAACCTAGTGGGATCATGCCATGAACCAATGAGAAATCCTTTGTTTCTAAACGCTTGATATAACGCAACATATCCGTTTCAGAGTAATAGTCGTTAAACGTTGGATGCGTTAAGAAATCTGACTGACGGACCAGTTGCTCAGGGATTGATGGTTGAGCCTCGCTATCCAATTCAAAAATATCTGACTCTGCTCCCGTAATGACTTCGATTAATTGCTCGATATCAGCTTGGCTTTTTGCTTCATCGATCGAGAAGCTTACCAAGTCACCATCGTAACGTAAGTTAACGAGCGCTTCTTTGGCACGATCTTGAATCGCTTCCACATCAGAAGCTCGGAATGTCACGGTATCAAACCAATGGTCATTGACCACTTCCATACCTGAATTGACTACCGCCGAAGCGACGATTGAAGCATAGCGATTGATACGACTGGCAATGGTCGTTAGACCTTTTTTGCCATGATACACCGCATAGAAACTCGCAATATTGGCTAACAATACCTGCGCTGTACAAATATTTGATGTCGCTTTTTCGCGACGAATATGTTGCTCACGGGTCTGCATCGCCATTCGTAATGCATTGTTATCACGCGTATCTTTTGACACACCGATAATACGACCTGGTAACGAGCGCTTGAATGATTCACGTGTCGCAAAGAAGGCTGCGTGTGGGCCACCAAAGCCCATTGGAACACCGAAGCGTTGGGCTGAACCGAATACTACATCAGCGCCCATCTCGCCTGGCGACTTCAATAATACTAAGCTCATAATATCTGCAGCTACGCACGCTATTGCTTTCTTCTCATGTAGCTTTTCGATAATGCTTTCAAGGTTTGTAATGTCACCGTGCACGTTGGTGTATGACAATAATGCACCAAAGACATCGTGACTAGCTGCTTCTTCGATTGGCCCAATAATTAAATCCCAGCCATAGTGCTCAGCACGCGTTTTCACCACATCAATGGTTTGCGGGAAGGTTTTCTCATCAACAAAGAAGGTATTGCATTTTTTATTCTTTGACGATCGTTTTGCTAAGCCCATAGCTTCAGCAGCTGCGGTTGCTTCATCTAACAATGACGCGCTCGCTAACTCCATACCCGTCAAATCCATCGTCATTTGCTGGAAGTTTAGAATTGCTTCCAAACGACCTTGCGCGATCTCAGGCTGGTATGGCGTATAAGCCGTATACCATGCTGGATTTTCAAGCACATTTCGCTGAATGACAGCAGGTGTAACCGTGTCGTAATAGCCCATACCTATGTATGACTTGGCGACAATATTTTCGTCCGCCAGCGACTGTAAGTATTCCAAGGTCTCACGTTCAGAACGAGACGCTTCAACGCCAATCGGCTCTTTCACTTGGATTTTATGCGGAACAGCCTTTTCTACTAAGTCGTCTAATGAAGACAAGCCCAGCTCACTGAGCATTTCTTGAATCTCGTTCTCACGAGGACCTAAATGGCGGCGGATAAAATCATCCGACTGTTGTAAATCTTGCAAGCTTGTTTTATCAGTCATACTGGTCGCGACCTATCAATTTCAATTATGCCGATCTGCATAAACTGTTTAATCGAAAAAGCCTCGAACAACTCGAGGCCCTTAAAATGTGTCACTGTTGGCTAGTGACTGGTGGATTACGCCTCTCGGCTAACCCATCCTATTATTTAATACTGAGTTCAGAGCATTTAGCTCCAAATCTTAAAACTTTAGAAAACGCACCAACCAAACTATTATTGCGTTCAGAGCAAGGCAAATGTGTTAATAACGAGGCGACGTTTACTTTATGCTAAACGAGCTGAGTTATTGATACATTTAACGAAGCTATGAGCCAATAATTTATTCGTCAGCGATTTCTTCAGCGTACTCTTCTGCCGATAGCAGTGAGTCCAAATCACCTGAGTCAATTTTCATCTTGAACATCCAGCCGTCACCGTAAGGATCGCTGTTGATTAATTCTGGTGAATCTTCCAGCTCTTCGTTCACTTCAGTGATAGTGCCCGCTAATGGCGCATAGATATCGGATGCAGCTTTAACCGACTCAACAACCGCGATTTCGTCTTCTACGTCGACTTCGCTATCCACTTCTGGCGCTTCTACGAACACCACGTCACCAAGTAACTCTTGTGCATGCTCAGTAATACCAACGGTTACGATGCCGTCACCTTCATCACGGATCCACTCGTGGCTCGATACATATTTTAATTCTGCTGGAATTTGGCTCATTGTCTCTTCCTCTATAGCCACCCGCCAGGGTAATCTATCAGTTCAAAAATTAATCGTATTGTATATGAAACTTTAGCGCTGCCCAAGCCTTTCTCAGCAAGGGTTTTGCGTTAATGTGTACAAAAAGGTTAGCGCTCTAGGCGCCAACCTTAAATCAATGACTTACCTTTACGTACGAAACTCGGTTTTACCACTTTCGCCGGAATTTGCTTCTTACGAACCTGCACTAGAACGTCTTCGGCATCGACCGAACGCTGCACGCGGGCCATCGCGATGCTTTTACCTGTAGTCGGTGACATAGTACCAGAGGTCACGACGCCAACCACTTCATCGTTTACGAGAACTTCTTGGCCTTCACGCATAATGCCTTTGCCATCAAGCACCAAACCTATCAGCTTACGTGGAATGCCACTAGCCTTTTGCGCTTCTAGAGCCTTACGACCCACGAAATCACGACCTTCCGGCTCCCAAGCAATGGTCCAGCCCATGTTGGCTTCTAACGGCGATACCGTTTCATCCATGTCATGGCCATACAAATTCATGCCCGCTTCTAGACGTAGCGTATCGCGTGCAGCTAAACCGCATGGCTTAACGCCCGCTTTGATCAAAGCATTCCACAGCTCAACGGCTTTATTGTCTGGAACTAAGATTTCGTACCCGTCTTCACCGGTATAACCCGTACGAGCGACGAACAAGTCTCCAGCATAAGCTGCCACAAACGGTTTCAACTCAGCAACGGCTTGTTTTTGCTCATCTGAGAACGTCGACTGCGCTTTCTCAATTGCTTCGGGGCCTTGGACGGCAATAATGGCTAAATCAGAACGCTCTTCGACTGACACATCAAACTGCTGAGCAACATTCTCCAGCCAAGCTAAATCTTTCTCGCGAGTCGCCGCATTAACCACTACGCGGTAATGGGCATCGTTTAAATAATAGACGATAAGATCATCAATAACACCGCCATCTTCGTTTAACATGCCGGTATAAAGCGCTTTACCTGAATCTTTAAGCTTAGCCACATCATTGGCCAATAAATATTGCAAGTACGGCTTAGCTTCGCTGCCTTTAATTTCAACAATGGTCATGTGTGAGACGTCAAACATACCCGCAGCTTCACGCACAGCTGCATGCTCATCAATCTGCGAACCATAATTTAGCGGCATATCCCAGCCACCGAAATCAACAATACGCGCTTCAGCGTCAACGTGCGCCTGATACAAAGGTGTTTTACTGCCCATAACGACACCGTTCCTTAAACAATTGAGTGGTCATAATGGCGCATGATTATACAGGGGTTCGAATGACAAAAGAACCCAAAAGACTCCTCTAAGGGAATGGATACTTGCTGATATACTATTTTGTTATTTTAATGCTTTTCATTTGGGTAAGATTTAATCACGTACTTGATTAAACCTTTATCATCTAAAGCAAGACCCTTCAGCATTACACCTCTTACAAAAAGCCCTTCTAAAAATTTATCCGATGTTATTTCAAGCCGCTGGATTACCTGGGTTACATTCGCGTCCCTTCTGTCCAATATTTCGAAAACATATACTCCGTCATTTTCTCCACCATACCTCAAGCCCCAGCTTTCTAATAAAATATTGGCCGCCTTAAAAAAATTTCCGCTTCCTGATACCTGCCAACGTCTACCTTCCTTTACCCCAGACAGTTGAACCAATGGTTTCTCAGAGTATGTTGTACCATTTCTATTCAGTATTACTCCAATGTTCCCGTGGTAAAAATCAGGGTGCGAATAAACCTTTAAAGTGCCCGAAACCCCATCGTTATAATTATGAGTATGTTGCCATTTATTTGTATTTGGAAACCCAAGATCTGTTGAAGGAGAATGTGTTATAAAAATTTCTCCACCCTTTCCACGCTTTTCTACAGTGAACATTAGCTCACCTAAGCTAGCGCTCGTTACAATGTTGTTTTCTGGGCTTGTTGCAATCGTTACTAACTTTTCTTCGCCAGTAACATGAGTCGACTTTCCTACTTTACTTGTGTAACTTTTATATGAACAACCTGTACTGAGCATCACCAATAGACAAAATAATAAACTCTTCATTTCACTCCCTCCTTAAACCTCACTCTTTTTTATTAATAATATAACCGGAATGATCCCTACGGCAACCAGCATAATCGCAGGTAACGAGGTCAGCTCCCACTGGCCTTCGGCGCTGAGCTCATAGATACGCACTGCCAGCGTGTCCCAGCCGTAAGTTCTTAAGATTAGAGTCGCTGGCATCTCCTTCATCACTTCGACGAACACCAACAGTAATGCGGTAAATACGCCTGGGCGCAGCAAGGGAATATATACTCGAAATAGTCTTTCGCGCTTTCCAGCGCCGAGAATTCCCGCCGTTTCTACGACGCTTGGTTTGATTTGACCCATCGAACTCGACAGTGGGCCGTAACCAATTCGCAGGAATCGAATGACGTAGGCGAGCAGTAAGGCGAACAACCCTGTCGCCAGCCATTGGCTTTGATCATCCATGATGTCAGCGATCCAACTATCGATCCCGTTGAGCGCCATCATAATGCCAACTGCCAACACAGTACCCGGCATGGCATACCCCAACTGCGAGAACTCTGTCATAAAGCTTCTCGACTTAGTCTGTTTTTGGCGCTGCGCCCAGACCATGATGCTAGCGACTAACAAAGTGATCACTGCCGCTAACACAGCCAATATGACTGTGTTGAATAAGAGATCAATCGTGCCTTCGGTATGCTGTTCGAAGCTACTGACGACCCAGTAAAGCAGCTGAATGACTGGCAATATAAAGCCCAACGCAAACACTGACCATGCGCCAACTTGTGCTAATACTCCCCAGAACCCTGTTAGATGCTGACGGTACTGTTTTAATGCGGCACCGGATTGCTCATAACGTCCTTTACCGCGCCCCCACTTCTCAGCAATCACAGCTAAGCTCACGAACAGTAGTAATAAGCAAGCCAACTGCGCTGCTGTGCCATGGCTATAAAAACCGTACCATGATTTATATACAGCTGTGGTGAAGGTGTTGTAGTTAAAGATACTGACCGCGCCAAAGTCGGCCAGAGTCTCCATCAAGACCAAAGCCAAACCTGCAACCCATGCTGGGCGCGTCAGCGGTATGACTAGTCGCCAAAAAGCACCAGCCTTGCTGTAACCTAAAGTTCGCGCACTCTCGTAACTCGAGCGACCTTTTCGCTGCAAAGCACTACGCATCAATAAATAGACGTACGGATAGAGAGAAAGTGTAAAGACTAACCCCACCCCAAGCGGATTACGCATATCTGGCAACCACTCAATGCCTAGACCAAGGGAGAATAAGAGTTTCTGGAGTGGGCCACCGAAATCGGTGAAGCCTAAGAGTACAAACGCTAATATATAAGGCGGGATCGCTAAAGGTAGCATCAGCCCCCATTGCAAAATGTTTCTGCCAGGGAAGTCGTACATAACGACGAGCCAAGCGAGACTGACTCCAAGCAGAAAGCTTGCCGTTCCAACCAGTAGGATCAGAATGATGGTGTTAGAAAATAGTTCAGGTAGCTCAGTTTGCCATAGATGCGACCACAGCTCAGACTCAACTTGCCCCCATGAGCCCAAGAGTGGCATCAGAGGCATGACGCAAATTGCGAATACGGCCGCCAGTAATGTCACTGGCAACCAAGCGCCCATACGCTGACGCCAGCGATAAACGCTGGCGTCAGTGACTTTTGAGTTTAATGATGTTTTTTTCTGCAAGTCTTCTTATTCAGGGTCAAGAAAGTTTATTTGTAACCTGCTCTGTCCATCACTTTAACCGCTTGTGGCTGTAGCTCACCCGCTTTTGATAAGTTCATATCATCCGCTTTGAAACTTCCCCAAGCTTCCACCTCTGGAACAGGCTTAATTTCTGGGTTCGCTGGGTATTCCATATTATGGCCAGCGTACATTTGTTGCGCTTCTGCGCTTGAAAGCCATTCTAACAGCTTTGTGGCATTTGCGACATTAGAAGAGTGCTTGGTGATGCCCGCGCCTGAAATATTAACGTGAACGCCAGACGTTTCTTGATTTGGCCAGAATAAGGCTAAAGGAATGTCAGGGTTTTCTTTTTCTAAGCGTCCGAAGTAGTAAGTATTAACCACACCCACATCACAAGCACCCGCCTCGATAGCGTTCATCACTTTTGTGTCGTTAGAGAAAGGATCTGTTGCTAAATTGCCAACCCAGCCCTCAACAATCTCTTGTGCTTTTTCTTCGCCGTGACGCGCAACCAACATCGCCACTAATGATTGGTTATAGACTTTCTTTGACGTTCTTAAGCACAAGCGACCTTTCCACTGCTCATCGCCCAGCGCTTCATAAGTCGTCAATTCTTCTGGGTTAACTCGCTCTTTGCTGTACACAATCGTACGTGCGCGAACCGTTAAACCGTACCATTCGTTATTTGGATCTTGGAGGCTCTCTGGAATATTACTTTCAAGCACATCTGAATCAATCGGCTGTAGAATGCCTTCTTGAGTCGCTTGCCATAAGTTACCAGCATCAACGGTCATCAAAATATCCGCGGGTGAACGTTCACCCTCAGCCTTGAGTCGACTGATGAGTGGCGCAGCGCCATCAGTAATGTAGACCACTGGAATACCAGTCTCTTTAGTGAACTGCTCGAAGAAAGGCTTGATCAAATGCTCTTTACGAGACGAATAGACCACAATTTCTTTCTGCTCTGCAGCCGGTTTTTCAGCTTTTGATTCTTGTGATTCAGTCACTTTTTGGTCATTCGCAGGCTTATTATCCTGCTCAGAATCGCTGCAAGCGGTTAGCGTTAAAGCCGAACCAACTGCAAGTGCAACAAGCCAGTTATTCATTGTTTTCATGTATAAGGTATCCTAGGAGTTTCCCGTAGAAAGATAATGCACAAATGATAATTATTATCATTTGTCATTTCAAGCAAAGTTTTATGACATTTATCTAGTCATAGTGCATTCGTTCAAAGCCCCATGGCCTTGCGTATCAGTTTTTGCTTAATTAAAGGATGTTTATCGGTCAGCGCTAAGCCATAACTTCGCGCCATCTGTACCACTGGGATCTCTTGTTCAAACAGTCTTTTAAAGCCCTGCATTGCCAACTGCATTGCTTTCGTTTCAGACTTTCGCGCTCGTTCAAAAGGACGCAGTCGATGCTTTAGGCCTATATCCGCGCTTTTATTAAGCGAGACCTCAATGGTCTTAGCTAATTCTTGTGCGTCAGCAAAACCAAGATTCACGCCCTGCCCTGCAAGTGGATGAATGGTATGCGCGGCATCGCCAATCAGCGCCAACCGGTGTTGAACCATGGTGTCTGCGGTTCTTTCAAACAATGGGAAAGCGACCGGTTCACTTTTAAGCGTCACAGCCCCCAGAGTTGCTTCAAAGGTATGGCTCAGGCGTTTTTCAAAATCTGCTGAATCGAGAGCTAACAACTCTTCGGCATAGGCTTCATCGACCGACCACACAATGGAACACAAATGATTGTCTGCTAAGGGCAAAAAGGCCAAGGGTCCATGATGATCGAAACGCTGCCATGCTGTGTGTTGATGGGGGGCGTCGGTTTTCACAGTGCACACAATCGCTTTATGACCATAAGACTTTTGCACCTGCCCCACGTCACTCGCTTTGCGCAACCAGGAAAAAGCACCATCAGCACCGACTAATAACGCGGCCTTTAGCCGCTTACCCGAAACCAGCGTTAACTCAGCACAGTCATCATGATAAGTCACCTCCTGACACTTCTCGGGGCACAGCCAATCAACATTCCGTGCTCGCTCAATTGATTGGTACAATGCACGACGTAACACACGGTTTTCAATGATATAGCCTAAGTTTTTCTCGGCAATTAGACTGGCATCAAACTCAATACTACCGTGAGTGGACTCACCATCCCACACACACATACGGCGATAAGCTGATTTTTCTTCTGCAGCAATGCCAGACCATGCTCCTACATCCTCAAACAATCGCTGGCTTGCTCGTGTTATTGCGCTAACCCGTGCATCTACCGTACCTCGCTGCCACTCAAGCTCCACCGGTTTTGGCTCAATCACCCCCACCCGCAGATCACGTTGCGATAACGCAGCACTCAAAGTCAAGCCCACCATACCGCCACCCACAATGATAACGTCATAGTCGAGCTTTACTGGTCGATTACCCTCGCTCATACCTAGCCCTGCTCCTTATCAAAACACGATTTAAAAACATCCTCAGGGTTAGTTTCTTCTTCTAACACATACGTTAACAGCTTGGGGATCGGAGGGTGTTCTCGCTCAACAATGCCAAGCCTCAACCTTTGTGCATCAATGTCGCTAATCAACGACTTTGTCTTCTGCTCAATCGCATGTTTCTCAAATTCGTGCTCTTGTTCAGGCAGCATGCCTTCCGCCAGCCTGCTACCCAAATCATCACCCAACAGCTTTGAAGCCTGCTGCCACGCTAAGTATTCAAGCTCCAGAGCCTTTACCTGTTCTGGGTTGGCCTCTTCACCCTCCTTGCGGCGCTCGCGGTAAATTTGCGTGGTCAAATACGACGTTTTACACATCACTAAAGCTGTATAACCGTCCGCAATCGCTCTATCACAGTAAGGTTGCGCTCGCTCCATATTGTCTTCGTCACCCTTGAGATAGAGGCGATAGGCTAGTCGTACATTAGCCATTGAGTCACCAGCTTGGGCCATAGTCTCAAGGTCATCAATCTCGTAAAAATCGTAATCAGACTGCTTTTTGATGCCTAGATTTCCTTGTGAATACTCGGTTTCAAAATACCCTCTGGAGAATGCCCAAGCTCTTATCTCTGACATAAACGTCTCGGACTCATACCCCTCACCTTTAGGATACCAGTCATCATATTCATGAATCAGCTGGCATAGCTTTTCGTCGGGTAACTTAACTTCAGAGTCGTTACTAACATCATCCGTAGCATCCGACGATGTGTGCGTCACTTCTGGGGTAGTGATAGTAGGCTGAACGTCGTCATGTTGATCTGGCTGAGCGTCAGGCCTTAGCGTATCAGGCATTTTCTCGGCTTCAAAAGTGGCCGTGTCTTCTACTACTTCATCACGGCTTGCAGTTGATAGCTTGTATGCTAGCACCGCCAAAGCAATAACAACCGCCGTAAGAAGTGCAATGATTTTATTCGTCATTTGCCGCCAACTCACTGTTATTAAAGTTAAAGCCCATGGCTTGTTGAGCAAACACTTCCTTAGCCACTGGCGTTACATCCAGCGCTTTCAATAATAAATTTCGCGTCAACGACATCGGTGCCCATGGATTAGCAAACCAACGAGCGAGTGACTCAGTCGTCCATACCGTCTTGTCTCGATCCGCCTGTCGCAAGCTCTCATAGTGGCTTAGTACGTCATAATGCCCATAATCAGCATCTTTCACACTGTGGAGACACTGACTTAGCGTGGCCACATCACGCAAACCTAGATTAAACCCTTGTCCCGCAATGGGATGCAACGATTGAGCAGCATTACCAATCAGCACGCAACGGCCTCTGAACACAGTTTCTGCTTTTTGCTGCATCAAAGGGAACGCATTGCGCTTGCCGACTTTAGTGATGCGTCCTAAGCGAGCGCCAAACTCTGACTCCAGCTTCTGGGCAAAGTCTTGCTCAGACAGCGTCAAATAATGCTCCACATCTTCTCGTGGTTTTGACCATACCAATGCCATACGGTTTTGAGTTAAAGGCAACAAAGCCAAAGGACCATGCGGTGTGAATCGCTCGAAGGCACAACCTTGATGGGGGCGCTGCGTCGACAAGTTACATACAATCGCCGACGTTTCAAAATCGCGCACATCACTGTCAATATGTAAGGCTTTCCTTAAAGGCGAACGCGCACCATCAGCCAACACAACCAGCGAAGCAGTCACTACTTGCTCTGTTCTCTGGTCACCCTCTTTAGTCTCTACTCTTAAACTGACTTCTTGCGCAGACTGCTCAAGTCGCGTTACTCGTGTTGGTGCAAATAAATCAATCCCTTCATGGTGCTCAATTTTTTCATGCAAGACACGACCCAACTGCCAGTTTTCGACGACGAGACCCAACGCGGTTACGTCACAATCTTCAGCCTTAAGTCGCGCGAACCCGATATGGCCTTGTTCAGACACATGGATCTGCTGAATAGGTTCAGCAATGCTGAATAACTTATCAGATACACCCAAATGTTTAAGAATATTTAACGATGCTGCTGATAGCGCCACCGTTCGGTCATCAAAGCTTGGTTGGCTTGGTTTATCCAAAGCAAAGGCTTCAAACACTCCACAAGTGATACCCTGTTGCGCTAGTGCCAACGCTAAACTCGCGCCAGCCATGCCACCGCCGACAATGACTACTGGATAATGCTGTTTAGGTTGTATTGACTTCATTGACTAACCCGCCATTAATCGCTCGATCTCGGCACGGGTTTTCGGGACATCTTTCGACAAAACATCATACCCCTTACTGGTAACCAGAATATCGTCTTCAATCCGTATTCCAATACCCCGCCACTTTTTAGCAATATTATGCCCATTCACTCGGGTCATGGTTTGCGGAATATAAAGCGCAGGTTCGACCGTAAGAACCATCCCAGCTTCCAGCACTCTAGGCTGTCCATGCAGGTGATAATCGCCCACATCGTGCACATCTAGTCCTAACCAGTGTCCTGTTTTGTGCATATAAAATTCGCGATAAACTCCTCGTTTAACCAAGTCTTTGGGCTCACCTTTAAGAATTTTCAGGTCGACCAAACCCTGCGTTAACACCTCTACCGCTTTATTGTGGATATGATCCCAGTGATTTCCTGGCTTCACCATCTCAATTGCCGCCAGCTGCGCCTCTAGCACCACATCGTACAACGCAGCTTGCTCTTTTGTGTATTGCCCATTCACTGGAATGGTGCGGCTGATGTCTGAGGCATAGTGCTCAAACTCACCACCGGCATCGACTAATAATAAATCACCGTCATGCATTTCATCAGCATTTTCAATGTAGTGCAGAATGTTCGCATTCTCGCCTGAAGCCACGATCGAAGGATAAGCAGGGTAACGGCACTGCCCCTTAGCAAAATGATAGTGCAGCTCCGTCTCCATCTCTCGCTCAGTTTTACCTGGCGCACACGCCTTCATCAATTCAATGTGAGCTTTGGCTGAGACCTTTGCCGCATGACGAATTCTTTGAATTTCAGCAGCAGACTTGACCAAACGCATATCATGCAAATGATGCCCAATATCAATCAGCTCGCCCGGCGAGCCGGTACGCTTGGCTGGTGACGTCATTAATTCACTTCGCCACTCCATCACCTTATGGTCAAATTCTGAGTTAGCGCCTAACGCAAAATAAATACGCTCACGACCTTCCATAAGCCCAGGCAATATGTCGTCTATGTCATCAATAGGAAACGCGTCGTCAGCACCAAGCAGCTCAATCGCACCGTCTTGTCCAAGACGCTTGCCATGCCAACGCTCTTGCGTGATGTCTTTTTCACGATTAAACAGAATAAACTCAGCTTGTTTGCGACCCGGGATAAGTACCATCACCGCTTCAGGTTCATTAAACCCTGTTAGATACCAAAAATTATTATCCTGTCGGAAAGGAAAATTGACATCATGACTGCGAACTTTTTCTTCAGCTGCAGGCAATATTGCGATGGAGTTAGGCCCCATCCATTGCATCAACTTTTTACGTCGCGCAGCAAAATTAATGGCTTTCATATCGTAATAATACGGTTAGTGGAGCTGTTGCTGTTCAGGATCTGGCATTGGCTCAGGTTGATTAGCTTGGAAAAGAAGCAATGCTGACATCTTAATATGTTCGCATACTGTCATAAAGGCTTTCTCCATCTCCTCATCAGGCTCTGACATCTCAAAATCAATCTGCGCAATTTCACCGATATCGTGTAGCGCTTCTTTGGCTTCACCTTCCAACTCTTTACCATCTTTGCTTGGCACGAGCCCATAACCCGCGAGATACCCTTGGCACCACTCTCCAATCGCCCTAGCTCGTTGCTCTAATGGTAAGTCGTCTTCTGGTCTCATCAAATCAATCGAAAACGAATCCACTTGGTAATCTTTCTGACAGAAAGCGATCAGCTGTTCCAGTCCTTCCAATGCCGGATCAGGCAATGGCTCTCCAGAAGCGAGAAACTCACTCATGTGCTGCTGCCAGCGTCCACTTTCGATCACAAAACCATGACCGAAAAGTCCATGGATCATACCGGAAAGTTCCGAGGGCGTTAGATCGGGGAAAAAGTTTTGGCATAGCTCAGCGGCTTGGGTGTAATTCATAATGTCTTGCAATAAACGTCTATCATTTTGGCGTTAGTGTAACCCTTGTAGCCATTAAAACCCAGTTTATCGGACAAAGTTCCATGATCTGCAGCCAAACAGTTGGCTTTGTGGCTGATTATTGATTGACCAGCCTAGCTCAGAACTTTATAGTATACTTTAACAAAATTGGGTAACTTACTATGTTGGCTCACTATGACAGAAAGTCAATTTGAACAGTTAGAAGAAAAAGTTGATGCCTTGCTAGCGCGCTTCAATACCATTGATACTGAAAATAAGCAGCTGCGACAGCAAGTTAACGAACTGCGTGTAGAGCGTGATCGCTTACAAAGTCGTAACGAGTCAGCGCGCAAGCAAATTGATCTGATGATTTCACGTTTAAAGTCAATTTAAAACAACGACGTGAGCTCACAATAACAATAATAGTAAGTAGTCACATAATTTTTGGGGAAGTCCTGTAAACTCTTAGACTCACAGGAAGATTGATAACGATGGCTGATACCATGGCTAAATCCAAAGCAACTCCGGTGAATATCACCATACTGGGGAAAGAATTTCAGGTTGCAAGTCCTGAGGACGAGCATCAAACCTTGCTACAAGCCGCTAACTTCTTGGATCAACGTATGCGAGAAATACGTTCATCGGGGAAAGTTTTGGGCCTAGAGCGTATTGCTGTCATGGCAGCACTCAATTTAAGCTATGAACTCTTAAACTCGCCTAGTATCGACTCCGATGAAGCGTCTGAATTGGGCCAACGCATCCAGTTAATGCAAGCCAAAATTGACGACGCCCTCAAAGAAAGCGAACAAATAGGGCTGACGGACAATCCCTGATTTTGTTATACTGGCTCTGCCTGGACTGTTCGTCAGTAGCGACCGTCCTCGAGCCGATAATTGTTATTTAGGGATTCCTCAATGTGGGTGTTGCGCAAGTCCGCTTAGACCGGAAAGCCTGATCCCGCACATGGTTTCCCCCCTTGAAACTCCGGGTTTCAGGGCTATTACCTACAACGGCAGTCTGGGTTTCTATGAACGAATTTGTTGCACAAAAAAACTATATTCGTACTCGAATTAAGCACGAACGGCAAAATCTTACCTCGCCATTCATGCAACGTGCTGCTATTGCGCTTCTTGGTCACGTTTCTAAATCTCAACTGATTGAAAATCACGAAAACATTGCTTTTTATCTGCCAGTTGGCGGTGAAATTAGTTGCATGCCCATTATCGAATACGCGCTGTCCCTCAGCAAAAAGTGTTATGTCCCGAAAATTCGTACTGGTCGAAAACGGTCCATGTGGTTCCTGCCTTACGAAGGCCGAGATTCAGTCGAAAAAGGTAAATATGGCATCCTAGAGCCAACAGCAAGTCCGAGCCAAGCACTACCTATCAGCGAGCTATCTTTAGTGTTCATGCCTTTGGTTGCTTTTGATAATTCGGGGAACCGACTAGGCATGGGGGGCGGGTATTACGATACTGTTTTTGGCCATCTTAGCGCCAATAAACGTCCTCAATTGATTGGATTGGCCTATAATTTACAGAAAGTCCCTCAAGTGCCCACAGAAAAGTGGGATATAAAAATGGATGGCGTGATTACGCCCAATCATTACCTTCGTTTTGTCGAATAATAATTTGACTCTCCTCTCTTTATCTCCGCCCTAACAATTTCCTCTGCCATGTTTTATACTTGGCCCATCATCAATACACTACACGAGCATTATGGCCTACTGGTTAATGAAATCTGAGCCGGATGTCTTTGGCATCGAGCACTTAAAAGCCCTTCCTAAAAAAACTGATCACTGGGATGGTGTGCGCAATTATCAAGCACGCAATATGATGCGTGATGAAATGAAAGTCGGTGACCAAGTGTTTTTCTATCACTCCAACTGCAAACCGCCCGCGATCGTAGGCATCATGGAAGTGACAAAAGAAGGTTATGTTGATCATACCGCGTTCGATCCTGATGAGAAGTATTATGATCCTAAAAGTGACCCCGAGAAGCCGCGCTGGTATATGGTCGACGTCACCCATGTTCGCGATCTAAAGCGTGAAATCCCACTGGATGAGCTGAAAAGCTATCCAGAACTCTCGGACATGCGCTTGGTTCAGAAAGGCAATCGCTTATCAATTATGCCGATCGAAAAGAAAGAATGGGACTTCATTCTAAGCATTGAGGACGACCAATCATGACACAAGATGAACTTAAAGCCCTAGTTGGCAAAGCTGCCATCGACTATGTTGAAGAAGGAACTATTGTCGGCGTTGGAACAGGCTCAACAGTGAATTTTTTTATTGATAAGCTAGCCAAGATTAAGCATAACATCCAAGGTGCTGTTTCTAGTTCCGACGCTTCTACAGAGCGACTAAAGTCTCATGGCATTGAAGTCTTTGAGCTGAACGATGTTGATCGCATTCCGGTGTATGTCGATGGCGCTGATGAATCGAATCACCTCCTAGAGTTGATCAAAGGTGGCGGTGGCGCGCTGACACGAGAGAAAATTATTGCAGCTGTTGCTGATAAGTTTGTTTGTATCGCTGATGAATCAAAGCTGGTTCGTCGCTTGGGTGAATTCCCGTTACCTGTTGAAGTGATCCCAATGGCGCGTAGTTACGTTGCCCGTGAAATTGTAAAGCTTGGTGGCGATCCGGTATACCGTCCAGGCTTCACCACGGACAATGGCAACGTTATTTTGGACGTTCATAGCCTTGAAATTAACGAGCCAATTAAATTAGAACGCATCCTTAACAATATCGTTGGTGTTGTTACGAATGGCCTATTCGCTGAAAGAGCAGCAGATGTGTTATTGCTTGGTAAGCAAGACTCGGTAGAAACAATCACTCGATAGTTCTTACGCTATTTTCAAACAATTAAGCCCCACTTAAAGCGGGGCTTTTTTAACTTAGAGTTACTTTAACTTTGTATACTGTACTTATCCATCAAGCTATACAGCGTTGGTCTTGTCAGTCCCAACAACTTCGCTGCTTGAGAAATATTCCCATCAGCTAATACAATAGCCCGTTGAATAGCTCGCGTTTCCGCAGCTTCACGCACCTGCCTCAAGTTCAATGGCATTTCTCTCAACTGTGACTCATCAATTTGTAAGTCCTCGGGCGAGATTTGCGTATTATCCGACATGACAACAGCACTTTTAATCTTATTCTCAAGTTCGCGCACATTGCCAGGCCAAGAATACGCTTCCATCGCCTGAACCGCCGATTTAGTAAAGCCTCGGATATTACGCCCAAACTGTTTGTTAAACTTATTGAGCATAGCGCGTGCAATGAGTACCACGTCGCCATCACGCTCAGCCAAAGGTGGTATTGCGATATTAATTTCGTTTAACTTGTAGTATAAATCTTCACGGAACTTGCCCTCTTGCACTTGTTGCTCGAGTTGACTGTTTGCCGAACAGATCACGCGTAAAGCTACGGGTTGTGCCTCACGACTGCCGACTCGCTCAACGACACCTTCCGACAGTACACGCATGAACTTGGCTTGTAGCGACATCGGCATCATACCGACTTCATCCAAGAACAAGGTTCCCTCATTAGCTTCTTCTATTTTACCTTTACTGCTTGATTGCCCTTTACTAAACCCCGTTGCATCATAACCAAACAGTTCCGTTTCTAATAAGTTTTCTGGTATTGCCGCACAGTTTAAATAGACAAAAGGCTTGTCATCTTTTTTACTCAAGTTGTGTACTGCACGCCCCAGAACTTCTTTACCCGTCCCACTATCGCCTTCCAACATTACATTCAGATCTGTTGGAGCCACTTTTTCAATTTTTTGACACACCGCCAACATTTTCGGGCTAGTCGCAACTATGCCGTGGAAACGCATGTTTTCATTTCGACGATATACGCGACTTTCTTCTTCTAAATTCGCTAACTCAAAGGCCCGGTTTATAATCAGCTTCAATTCTTCAGGTTGAATTGGTTTATGGTAATAATCATAGGCGCCAAGCTCTACTGCCTTCATCGCCACTTCGCGCTCGTCATTCCCTGTTACGACAATAATTTTACTGGATGGTGATAATTTGAGGATGTCCTCTAATAACTCTAAACCAGCGCTCGCATTCGCTGGATCGGGCGGTAAGCCTAGATCAAGTGTGATCACTTTGGGTTGGAAGCGCCTTAGCTCTACCAATGATGAATCCTTATCTTCAGCCAGCACCACATGATATTCATCAAAAGACCACTTAAGCTGTTTCTGCAAGCCTTTGTCATCTTCAATGACTAATAATTCTGGTTTATTTTGTGCCATATTCCCCATCCCTCTCTCCCTCTGGAGAGGCTAATATCGCGATACAATGCGTACCTTGATTAACTTCACTATGAATAATTAAATCACCACCGAAGCTTTGTAGCAAATAACGGCACTGATAAACTCCAATGCCAATCCCTGCATTACCCTTGGTAGTCGCAAAAGGCTTGAACAGTTGCTTCCTCATAAACTCACTATCCATGCCCGTTCCTTGGTCATAAATATGCCAATGAACTTGCTCATCTTTTAGTTCTATCCGATGCGTTACTAGGCTGTGTTTATCACTCGCCTCTAAGCCATTTTGGTGCAAATGTTGAATAACGTTGAGTAATGCATCCTTTTCAGCAATGATTTTTACTTGCGGCACTTCTCCAGTCCACTTCAATCGCTCGGCGTGTTTCTTGAACTCATTAACTAAAGTTGTCAGGTCGCAAACTTTCTTTAATTCAGAGGCTGCTCGGCCACGTTTCAGCTGGCTTAGCATTTTGTTAAGACGATTGGTTGCACTAGCCACGGTGTCAAAGGCATCATCAACAAATTCCTGGTTGTCTCTGTACCGCTCAGCATTGTGTGTAATCAGTTCTAACTGTGCGGTAACGTTTTTAATATCATGCACCACAAAAGCTGATAAACGGTTAAATGCATCAAAATGCTGCTGCTCATAAATTTGAGTTGTCGCTTCAAACATTGCGAGATAACTCGCCATCTGTAGCCCTGCAGCTTTAAGCAAGTCATGGTCTTCCCAATTCAGAATAGGCTTACTGTAACTGGCGGCAAGGCCTACAATACCAATCAACTCATCATTTCTTCTGAGAGGAATGAAAATTCTATGATTACGAAACAAGTTATCACTCAAGTCGATATCTAAGCTACGA
Source organism: Kangiella taiwanensis (assembly GCF_020005165.1). GTDB lineage: Bacteria > Pseudomonadota > Gammaproteobacteria > Enterobacterales > Kangiellaceae > Kangiella > Kangiella taiwanensis. The sequence continues at coordinate 460,905 of NZ_JAHCLT010000001.1, read as the reverse complement.
TAGATATCAGCGTTCTTTTGGTACTCTTGGATGTCGATAACCCAGTTAGTTTTATCCATAAAGTCACTTAACGACCGCGGTAATTGGTAACTCATGTCTTCAGCTAGTGGCGACTCCCAGTGGTCGATAAAAGCAAAGCTATCATTACGCAAGCTCCATAATTTACCGGCTGGACTATCAATAATGTTACCGATAGCTTTGATTGATAACTGGTAGTAATTGCCTGTGACGTTTGCTTCATCCAAAGCACGATTGAATCGAATCCAGCTTTCCCGGTAATCGTACTTGTAAGCCGAAAATAATTTTCGATAGAGAATTTTTAACTGACCAAAAAATCGTTTTTTGTATGCCAGCACCATAAAGCCAACGCCAGCAGTTAACAGAAACGCTAAAGCTAACTCAGCGTTGCGAGTCATGACTTCTATCAAAATGTAGCCGACGACGGCAATCCAGCAATAAATAGCAAAGACGTTTAAGCCACTTTCTGGTCGGTATCGCGGTAATGCCTCGTTCAACTGGAATCGGCTATGCTCAATACCCTGCAGGTGGATAATGCTAAAACTGATAGCAAGAGCCGTCACGATCGCTCGAGAAATATCCAAGACCTCTGGGTTTCTCGACTCGTCTAGCATAAAGACCAGCATACACATCAAGTCCCAGACAAGAATAAAGCCGATCGCTCCTGCTAACGTAGCAATTTCTCTGCGATACGTTTCAGCGAATTGATTACCCGCTATTTCAACGAGGTGGAGTAACAATAGCAGGATAAGGCCAGCAAACCCTGGGTTCATGAGTACTGCTATCGTCCCTAAGTCTTGATACTGAATAAACAACCAAGCAGCTAGCACCACGCATACGGCGCCGTTAACCCAAAGGTTTGGTCGCGCAAACTTCCACATAAAAAGTGCTAAAGTGCAGAAAAAACCGAACAGTCGGACCCATTCAACCAGCCAGAACGGCAGATGGTAAGTTTGCTCAACTAATTTTGCGCCACTCCACAGGGTGAGTGTCAGCGCAACCACGATCAATGGCCAGAACAACGCAATACGCCGCCAGCGCATCAAGGTCATTACTAAGAGATAGATTGCCAGCACAATACTGGCGATAAAACCTGCCATGGCAAATCATTTGTTTGAATGAATCTTTGTTATAAAAGAATTGGCTCTAAAGATCCACTCTTTAAGCCTTAAAAATCAATAATATAGTGGTTATTGAGAAGTGTAATAAAGTGCTAGATTGCCGTTGCAGCTTGCTGGATTTCGACAAACTCAGTTAACGACTGAACAGTTTCGAATACGTCACCTGACAACTCATCATCAGGGATTTCAATACCAAAATCCTCTTCGATTTGCATCAAAATGGAGACAATTGCCATTGAATCAAACTCAGGTAGGTTGCCAATAAGTTGAGTGTCTGCAGACAGCTCGTCAGCAGATAGCGACAAAGTGTCGCTTAACAAATCAATCATTTTATTGATGTTCACTTCATATGCCATGTGGCAACTCTCCTCAAAACAAGGCCGATCACAGCCTCAAAAACAACAAAACTCAGCCTTTAGGGGCTAAGTGGCGGCAAATTGTAGCAAAAACAACCCATACAAACACCTTTTTTGTCATCCAATCGCAATAATTTACAGAAACACTTTCTATCGCTTTTTTGATTTGCTTAAATAAACCTCATCTGACCATTTAACTTTTATCAAAACAAGGAACGCACTCGCGAACTGTTATGCCTACGAATACGTCATATAACAAGCAAGACCTTAAAGTATTGTTACTAGAAGGGGTACATCCTGTCGCCGAAGATATTTTTCGCCGGGATGGTTATGACAATGTGACTTACCACAAAACGGCACTGTCCGAATCCGAGTTGTTAGACACTATTCGTGACTATCACTTCATTGGTATTCGCTCGCGCAGTCAGTTAACTGAAAGTGTCCTCAACGCAGCTAATAAGTTAGTAGCTGTTGGCTGCTTTTGTATTGGCACCAATCAAGTTAATCTCGATGCAGCACAAAGTAGAGGCATTCCTGTCTTTAACGCACCCTATTCCAATACCCGTAGCGTTGCGGAACTGGTTCTAGGTGAAATGATCATGCTACTACGCGGAATTCCTGCGAAAAACGCAGCAGCCCACCGTGGTGAATGGCATAAAAGTGCTGCTCAATCTAACGAAGCTCGTGGTAAAACGCTAGGTATTATTGGCTATGGTCATATCGGTACTCAACTTGGTATCTTAGCCGAGGGGATCGGCATGAAAGTTCGCTTCTTTGATATTGAAAATAAGCTGACGCTGGGTAACGCCGAACAAGTTGCAGAACTGAATGATTTGCTGTCTTCATCAGACGTTGTCAGTCTACATGTTCCTGAAACCCCTGAAACAAAAGGCATGATGGGGCAAACACAAATTGCTCAGATGAAGCAGGACAGTATTTTAATCAACGCTTCCCGAGGAACCGTGGTTGATATCGATGCTCTAGCTCAAGCACTAGAAGATAAACGCCTCGCTGGCGCTGCGATTGACGTGTTTCCGACTGAGCCAAAGTCAAATAGTGAAGAATTCCAATCACCATTAAGGGCGTTTGATAATGTTATATTGACGCCACATATTGGCGGTAGCACACAAGAAGCCCAAGAAAATATTGCGATTGAAGTTGCTGATAAGATGATTAAATACAGCAATAACGGCTCAACCATGTCAGCGGTAAACTTCCCGCAGGTGTCGCTACCGGAGCATGATAATCGTCATCGTATTCTGCATATTCACCACAACCGTCCTGGTGTTTTGACCCAAATCAACCAGATCCTGTCTGAGAATAACGTCAACATCTCAGGCCAGTATTTGCAAACTCAAGGCGATCTTGGTTATGTGGTCACTGACATCGAAGATGGTTCGAGTCAGACGGCTTTAGATAAAATGCGTCAAATCGAAGGAACGATTCGGGCTAGGATTTTATACTAGCGGTCAAACCGCTAGTATAAATATATTGCTCTAGGTTTTGTAAATTAATTTGACGATTTTACTTTCTTTATTTTTAGGCTTAAAAGTACTAAGGAAATCCAACTTATCGGTGGTATTATCAGTCCTAAAAAGAAATTCAGCACCCCTATACTCTTTGGGTTTTCAGCAATCCCTTTTGATAAAAAGTACCCTAATGTACCTGATATCACAGCCCAAATAGAGGTAACCATTAGGTAAGTTAGTGCATCAAATTTCATTAATATTGTAACCTCTTATAAACACATACAGTTCCACCTGGCTCATTATAGCAGTATACTTCTACTCTGCCTCCACTACCGCCATAAGTGATCGGTATGCCATTCATTTCGGCCCATTGTAACCAACGACTTAAACTATCATCATGAGTTGTGAACTCGCCATAATACCCATTAAAATCAGCTTGGCTATCAGGAATGCTATTCCCATTACCATCCCTAACTGAACCTTCTACGTATTCAAAAAGAAGTGACTCAGTTGCCCCAATAAGCTTCATGTCTACTTTACTTCCATCTGCAAAATGTATAGTTACAATTATTTGTGTATCTGAAGTAATAAGCCCTACTATAGAACTAGCCACTGTTAAGTAATAAGCTGCGTATTCTACAATATTAGTATCGTTAACAATGTAGTCACTTATTCTGCTTTCGAGCGCAGTATGACTTCCTCCTCTCAAGTCAAAGGCGCTACCATCGGGGTAGTCAATCTTTTGACTGTCAATTGCTCCCTTTAAATCATTATACGATGCAACCAAATCATTAAATTTATTAACAAAAGATGACTCGGGAGTTGTTTCAAATGCGGTTTTAAAAACTCCTGTAGGGAAGGCTGGGTCAGTTTCCAAAAATACGCTATAACGCTTTAATAAGTTATTTTTAACGTCCACAATATAAACATCCCAATTCCCGTAGTATGCATTCTTTGGGATAACTTGATAAGCTTTTTGCTTATATTGATAAGTGGCACAATTATGACACTCGTACACAGCATCAGCAGCTTTTGCATCAGAAACAAATACTAAGGTCAAAAATAATAGCGTGATAAAATACAGCTTTTCATATTGATCCTTTTCTTTTATATTGATATCCCTAGAGCGCGAAAATCTTATTATTTCCTTAAAGGTAAGTCAATAAAGTTTTCAAAAAAGGCCAGCAAATTGCTGGCCTTTTTAAAACATCGACAATACGATTATTTAACGCGAGGATCAAGTTTGCCTGCTTTATAATCCGCAGCCATTTGCTCCATGTTAATCGGCTTAATTTTAGCCGCATTACCCGCCGTGCCGAACGACTCATAGCGTGCTTTACAGATCGCTTGCATCGCGTCTTGAGCTGCTTTGTTATATTTGCGTGGATCAAACTCTTTCGGGTTGTGCTTCAAGAATTTACGAACCGCACCTGTTGCTGCTAAGCGTAAGTCAGTATCGATGTTCACTTTACGCACACCGTGCTTGATGCCTTCTTGAATTTCTTCAACTGGCACGCCGTAAGTTTCTCCTAAGTCTCCACCGTATTCGTTGATCACTTTCAACCAGTCTTGTGGTACTGACGAAGAGCCGTGCATCACTAGGTGCGTGTCAGGGATACGCTCGTGAATTTCTTTAATGCGCTTAATCGAAAGCACGTCGCCCGTTGGTGGACGCGTAAACTTGTAAGCACCGTGGGAAGTACCGATGGCAATCGCTAATGCATCAACGCCCGTATCTTTTACGAACTGCGCTGCTTCTTCTGGATCCGTTAACAACTGATCCATGCTCAACTTGCCTTCCGCGCCTGAACCGTCTTCTTCGCCAGCCATACCAGTTTCTAATGAACCTAAGCAGCCAAGCTCACCCTCGACTGACACGCCACACGCGTGTGCCATATCAACCGCTAACTTCGTCACACGTGCGTTATACTCATAGCTCGCTGGCGTTTTCATGTCTTCTTCAAGTGAACCGTCCATCATGACTGATGAGAAGCCTAATTGAATCGACTGCTGACAAATCGCTGGCGACGCACCGTGGTCTTGGTGCATACACACTGGAATATGCGGGAACTCTTCTGTCGCCGCCAAAATCAAGTGACGAAGGAAGTTTGAACCAGCGTACTTACGTGCGCCCGCTGACGCTTGAACGATAACAGGACTATCAGTTTCATCCGCAGCCTGCATCACCGCACGCATTTGCTCAAGGTTATTCACGTTAAATGCCGGAATACCGTAATCATTTTCTGCTGCATGATCCAGTAATTGGCGTAATGTAATTAATGCCATCTTGTTATCCTCTTAAACTCTTAACTGTTTAATATTTAAATTCTTCACGCACTGCCAGTTAGTTTTCAAAAAGCTACTTAGCGCGCTCTTCTAAAATTGCTACTGCTGGCAACTCTTTGCCTTCTAGAAACTCTAAGAAAGCACCGCCTCCCGTCGAAATGTACGATACCTTATCTTTGATACCATACTTATCAACTGCCGCTAATGTGTCACCGCCACCAGCAATTGAGAATGCACCGCTTTCGGCAATGGCTTTTGAAATTGCTTCGGTACCTGCACCAAACTGATCAAATTCAAAAACACCGACAGGGCCATTCCACACAATAGTTTTGGCGTCTTTTAGTACTTCAGCTAGATGCTCCGCTGACTTTGGACCAATATCAAAAATCATATCGTCTTCAGCCACGTCGTCTACTGACTTAGTCTCTGCCGCTGCTGTTTCTGAGAACTCTTTACCTGTCACAACGTCTACTGGTACTGGAATCTCGCCGCCTTTTGCTTGCGCCTGTTCAATTAAACGCTTTGCTTCAGGGATCAAATCTTCTTCACACAAAGACTTGCCTACTGGCTTACCCGTCGCAGCAATAAAGGTATTGGCGATACCGCCGCCAACGATTAACTGATCAACCACTGTTGAAAGTGATTCAAGAACCGTTAGCTTAGTCGACACTTTTGAACCGCCAACAATCGCCACCATTGGGCGTGCTGGATTATCCAAAGCTTTACCTAGTGCTTCCAACTCACCTGCTAGCAAAGGACCTGCGCATGCCACTGGTGCAAACTTGGCTACGCCGTGAGTCGACGCTTGCGCTCGGTGCGCTGTGCCAAATGCATCATTCACAAAAACATCGCACAATTCCGCGTACATTTTTGAGAGGCGCTCATCATTGGCTTTTTCGCCAACGTTGCAACGAACGTTTTCAAAAACAACCACTTCGCCGTCTTCAACTTCAACACCGTCTAGGTACTCACTGACCAAGCGTACTGGCGCATCAAGTAAATTATCCAAATACTCAGCGATCAGCTTCATCGAATCTTTTTCTGTCAGCACACCTTCGGTCGGACGACCACGGTGCGACATCACCATGACCTTTGCGCCTTTTTCCAAGGCCAACTTAATCGTTGGCAACGACGCCTGAATTCGGACATCGCTGCTAATCTTGCCATCTTTAACCGGCACATTCAGATCTTCACGAATCAGTACGCGCTTACCCTTAAGATCCAAATCGGACATTCTTAAAACGTTCATGTTTTAGAACCTTTATTCAAAGTATTTCTATATTCTGAAAAACGCAAAAGACTTTCCGAAAAAAGCCTTTTATTTTATTCATCTTCGGCGGGCCAAGACCCACCCTACATACTGGTTATTTAAGTTAGGATTTTTGTTCTTTAGGCGAGGCATCTGCTATTTTTGCAGGGTGCGTGTACTACAGTACATAAGCACGAAAAAATAGCAGATAACAAAGCATAAAAACAAAAAGGCAACTTAAACACTCATCATCTTGATGGCAACATCCAGCATTCTGTTCGAGAAGCCCCACTCGTTATCATACCAAGTAACCACTTTAACCAAGTTACCGTCCATAACACGTGTCTGGCCTGCGTCGAAAGTTGATGATGCTGGGCTGTGGTTAAAGTCGATAGACACTAATGGCTCGTCGTTGTAATCCAGTACGTGACCATCTGCTGCTTTTTTAACGATTTCGTTAATTTCTTCAGCCGTTGTATCGCGACCTGCAGTGAAAGTTAAATCTACGCACGAAACATTGATCGTTGGTACGCGCATGGCGAAACCGTCCATCTTGCCGTTCAATTCTGGAAGCACTAAACCTACCGCTTTTGCCGCACCCGTTTTTGTTGGGATAATGCTTTGCGCTGCTGCACGCGCACGACGTAAGTCAGAGTGTTGGTTATCAATTAATTTCTGATCGTTAGTGTAAGCGTGGATCGTGTTCACTAGACCTGACTTGATGCCAACTGTGTCGTTTAATACTTTCGCTAAAGGCGCCAAGCAGTTTGTTGTACACGAAGCGTTTGATACTACTTTGTGCTCTGGTTTTAAGATGTCATCGTTAACGCCGAACACCACTGTCGCGTCTACATCTGCTGCACCTGGCGCAGAAATTAAAACTTTCTTTGCCCCACCTTTGAAGTGCTTAGAAGCGCCTGCTTGATCTTTAAATACGCCAGTACATTCGAAAACGACGTCTACGTCTTGGTCACCCCAAGGAATCAACTCAGGATTACGCTCAGCGTACAACTTAATTTTATCGCCATTAACGATTAGGTGATCACCGTCAGTCGAAACGTCAGCATTAAAACGACCGTGAGTGGTGTCGTATTTGGTTAAATGCTTCGTTGTTTCCGCTGGGTGTGAAGAGTTGATCGCTACAACTTCGATACGGTCACGGTAACCGTGCTCATAGATTGCGCGTAACGCTGTACGACCAATACGACCATAACCATTAATTGCTACTTTAACTGTCATTTGATTCTCCAAATCTTTTCAGTTTAGGGCTTATTTTGTAACCACGCTAAGCAGGTCAGCTCCATGAGCATATCAACGTCATGGGTGCTTCCCGACTCGTTATGATTAGTCCAGTAAGCCACCTTCATCTAACATGTCTTCAGCCACAGCTAAAACGTTCTCCACTGTAAAACCGAAATGCTCAAATAAATCACCTGCTGGCGCTGACTCACCGAAGCTTGTCATGCCAACGATCTGGCCTTCAAGGCCAACATACTTGTACCAGTAATCTGCAATCGCAGCTTCAATCGCAATACGCGCTGGGACGTCCGCCGGCAATACGCTTTCTTTATAACTCGCATCTTGCGCGTCGAACGTGTCAGTCGATGGCATTGATACCACGCGAACCTGTTTACCCTTAGCCGTTAATTGTGCTGCGACTTCAACCGCAAGACTGACTTCAGAGCCAGTGGCGATCAAAATCAGTTCAGGCTTTTCGTCGCTATCTACTAGAACGTAAGCACCTTTAGCCACATCCGCTAGTTGTTGGTCGTTACGTTCTTGATGCGGCAAACCTTGGCGACTTAAGCTCAACGCTGTCGGCCCATCACGACGCTCAATGGCTACTTTCCACGCGACGGCTGTTTCAACCGCATCACAAGGACGCCATACCGAGCAGTTCGGTGTCGTACGTAAGTTTGCCAATTGTTCGATTGGCTGGTGTGTTGGACCATCTTCACCCAGACCGATAGAGTCATGCGTAAACACATATATAGCTTGCTGTTTCATCAATGCAGCCATACGCACGGCATTGCGTGCATACTCCATAAAGATTAGGAAGGTACCGCCATACGGCATTAAACCACCGTGCAGTGCCATGCCGTTCATGATGGCGCACATACCAAATTCGCGAACGCCATAGTACAAATAGTTGCCGCTGGCGTCTTTCGCTGTAATACCTGTAGATTGCTCATTAATCGTCAGGTTAGAGCCTGCCAAATCCGCAGAGCCACCTAACATTTCAGGCAATAAAGGTGCGTAAGCATTTAACGCCATCTGTGATGCCTTACGACTTGCAACCGTTTGGCCTTCGTCTTGCAGTTGCTTAATATACTTATCCGCTTCTGCTGCAAAGTTGTCCGGTAGGCGCTTATCCAAACGACGCTTTAATTCATCTGCAAGCTCTGGATGCGCTTCTCGATAAGCAACAAACTTCTGATCCCAGTCACTTTCTAACTGCTGGCCCGCATCACGTTTATTCCATGCACCAGCGATATCTGCTGGAATTTCGAAGGAAGCATGAGGCCAGTTCAATTCTTTACGCGCCAATTCGATTTCATCATCGCCTAGCGGTGCGCCGTGGCACGACTCTTTACCTTGCTTGTTTGGCGAGCCGAAACCAATCACCGTTTTACAGCAAATCAGTGTTGGGCGGCTGTCGTCAGCACGCGCTTCTTCAATCGCTTTCTTGACCGCCTCAGGATCATGCCCATCAACGTCGGCAATCACTTGCCAGCCGTACGATTCGAAACGCTTTGGCGTATCATCTGAGAACCAACCGTCAACTTCACCGTCAATTGAAATACCATTGTCATCCCAAAATGCAATCAGCTTACCAAGCCCTAGAGTACCGGCTAGTGAGCACACTTCGTGGGAAATACCTTCCATCATGCAGCCATCACCCATGAAAACATAGGTAAAGTGGTCGATAATGTCGTGATCAGGGCGATTAAATTGAGCCGCTAATGTTTTCTCAGCAATAGCAAAACCCACTGCGTTGGCAATGCCTTGGCCTAACGGACCTGTAGTCGTTTCAACGCCCGGCGTGTAGCCATACTCAGGGTGACCTGGAGTTTTCGAGTGTAATTGCCTGAAATTCTTAATATCTTCGATGCTGACATCGTACCCTGTAAGGTGCAATAACGAATAGACCAACATCGAGCCATGACCATTCGACATCACGAAACGATCGCGATTGACCCAGTCTGGATTACTTGGATTGTGGTTTAAAAAATCACTCCAAAGAACTTGAGCGATATCAGCCATCCCCATTGGGGCGCCAGGGTGACCTGACTTGGCTTTTTGGACGGCATCCATGCTGAGCGCACGGATTGCATTGGCTAATTGAAAACGACTCGGCGTGTCATTACCAGAAGTGGGCATCGAATCTCCTAACAGATATGAGTAAGGCCAGCAATTTTTGGGCGCTTATTGTCTCAAACCGTGCTCGGCCAATCAAATAAATTGGGCGTTTTTTGCTCAAATTAACGATCTTTTGCTACTGATGCCAGCAGAATGCTTGGATTACCCCTCTTCTTCTTCGTCCATATCCTGCAAAATATTAAATAAACTACACTCTGGGTCAGTCAGCATCGCTTCAATCTCCCACGGCGGTACTGGCTTACTGAAAATGTACCCTTGTATCTCTTCACAGTTCATAGCCTGAAGCGCTTCAACTTGTAACTTGGTTTCAACCCCCTCTGCAACCACCATAATCCCCAAGTTATGCGCCAAAGTCACTATTGATGCTACTAACTTTTGGTCACGCTCAGAGTCTTCCAAATCCCAGACGAACGAACGGTCAATCTTTAAGGTATCAATCGGGAAGTCCTTCAGGTTACCCAATGATGAGTAGCCGACACCAAAATCATCCAAAGCAAGGCTAATACCCATGTCTTTTAGGGTCTTCATTTGTTGGATAGAGTGAGCCAAATCCTGCATCACCATCCCTTCCGTGATTTCAAACTCCAAAGCTGAAGCATCGATTTTCGCAATATGAAGTGCCGTTTTTACCGTTTCCCACAAATTTTCATGATAAAACTGCACTGCCGATAGATTCACCGCAACTTTACCGTCATAAATCCCTCGATTTTTCCAGTCCCGTAACTGCAAACACGCCTTCTCAACCACTTTCTGACTAATCGGAATAATGAAGCCAGCTTCTTCTGCCAAAGGAATAAACTCGGTAGGCATGACAAGACCACGATTCGGGTTACGCCAGCGCACAAGCGCTTCCATACTGGTGATCTTGCCGGTTTTGAGGCTGACCTTAGGCTGATAAAAGACCACAAACTCATCTTTTTCAATTGCTTGGCGAAGTTCGCTCTCAAGGTTGATTCGAAGTTGAGCCTGCTCGTTCATCTGCCGCGTGTAGAACTGATAGGTGTTTTTACCTTTCTTCTTAGCGTAATACATTGCCATATCGGCATTTTTAAGCAATTCTTCAGCACTTTCGCCATTTTCTGGGTACATCACAATGCCAATACTCGGCGAGACAACAACCTCAGCACTAGAAAGAGATAACGGCTTGGATAATTGGTCTAAGATGGCTTGGGCATATTTCGCTGGCTGACTCCAAGTATCGACATCACTCAGCACCACAGTGAACTCATCTCCCCCCAGCCGAGCAACAATGCCTTGATTGTCTTCTGTGATCTCCAGCAATGTCTTAGCAACCGAGGTAAGTAACTCATCACCTACCCCGTGCCCCAAGGAATCATTAATCCGCTTGAAGTTATCCAAGTCAATGAACAACAAAGCATGCTGATCTGACTCACCTGATAATGCAAGCAACTCCTCAAAGCGTTGTTTAAAGCTGTTTCGATTACGAAGTCCCGTCAGCTGATCGACCGTTGCCAGACGACGTAACTCTTTCTCAGCTTTTTTGCGGAAGGTAATATCAGAAAACACACCAACATAGTTAATAATATTGCCATCACCATCTCGCACCACGTCGATATTAATTTCTATTGGATAGATCTGCCCATTTTTACGAATAGCTTCTAACTCACCGCTCCAACTGCCTTCTGAAATAAGAACTTCTCTCAGTTCTTCAATAAAATTATCCGGCGCATTAACAATGGCAGACTCTCGAATCGGACGGCCTATCACCTCCTCCGACTCAAAACCTGTGATCTTGGTGTAAGCTTTGTTAACGGCGATGTAATTGTAGTCTTCATCAAGAATCCAGACACCATCTGAAATATTATCGAACGACTTCACCACCATACTTAGCTGTTGTTCTGTATCCTTTAAATCGCTGATATTTTTTAACGTTCCTGCCATCCGTAACGGTTTTTTGTTCTCGCTACGCGCAACAACCTTTCCTCGATCGAGGACCCAGATCCAGCCGCCTCGCTCATTACTAATTCGGTAAGTGCTTTCAAAATGAAGAGATTTACCCGCTAAATGTGCGTTAAGTGCTTGTTTAACATAAGGCATGTCGTTGGGATGAATATTTGAATTCGCCATCGAATATCCACTTCTAATCCCATCCCTTGGAAAATCATAAGGCCACTCGTTCGATAGGTGTAAGGCGCCGGTATTAATTTGCCAATCCCATAACTCGTCGCCACTGCCCCATAAAGATAGCTTTAAACGCTCTTCACTTTCTGCCAACTGCTGCGCTGCAGATTGTCGCTCACGCATCCGCGACCAAATCAAGTAAGAGAACGCGAGTATAATTAAACCTAAAATAAAGCCATACACGGTATAAGCTAGCGGGGACAGCCAAGCCAATGTTTGTACTTCGACTTCAATCTCTGCGGGTTCTTCACTCCAAACACCGTCCTTATTAGCTGCATTAACTTTAAATCGATAGCTTCCAGGCTTGAGGTTTGTATACGTCACACGACGGCTTTTCGCGTCGGTTTCAGTCCAATCATTGTCATAACCTTCCAACATATAGCGGAAACGATTACTCCAAGGATCGGTATAATTGAAGCCGGAAAAGTCAAAACTAACCGCTGTATCTTCTGGATAGATTTTTACTGTATCCGCAATATTTGCAGGCTTTGTCAATCTCGTTTGATGGGAATCACCGACAACAATAGAGTTGTTATTTACCAAAATATCTGTAATCACTGGTTTAGGCGGGTTATCATCTTCCGTGTATGCGGCTGGGTTAAAATAAATGATTCCCGTCATACCGCCGAAAAATAAGTTACCCAATCGGTCTTTTGTGGTGGCGCCAGTATTGAACTCAATAATGGGCTGATCTTCGGTAATCGAAAACTGCGACATGCTGTAATCCGAGGCATCTATTCGGTACAGCCCCCCTCCGGTGCCAGCCCAGATGGTACCTGACTCATCTTTCAATAAAGAATAAACCGTTTCATGCAAATTACTTACGGCATTATTTAACACGGTGTACTGCTGGCTAATTAAATCTAAAACAACTAGGCCATTTCCGAAAGTCCCGACCCACAATCTCGAATCATCATCCATAACCAAACTCAAAACCACATCTTGAGCTTGTGGCGGCAACCCCGTGAACAAATTATCTAACGAAATAAAACTTTCGTCTCGAACATTAAAACGATAGACACCACTATCAGATCCTATCCATAAATAGTCACCTGACGTATCCGGCATTAACACGTTAATGCGGTTATCTCGGTGGTAATTGATATCTACTAAGCGGTATTTTTTTAACGAGTTGTCACTATCCAAACGCCACAAACCTCTTACCGTCCCTAGCCATAAGTACTGGCCATCATAATGCGCCGTTAAAAAGTAATCTTGTGGTTCGGTCGCTCGGTAAATCAGCTCAAAAGATAGGGTGAGTTCATCAAATTTCCATATCGACTGCTCTGCTATGAGCCAATGCCTTCCCGCACCGATCTCAATTAATTTATTGATGCTTTTCCCAACTAGCTCAGGCGGTAAAGTTACTTCTACCGATTCTGCTCCCTCATTGGTTCGCTTTAGTACAGTCAAGCCGCTAACGTCTCCGCCGACTAACAGGTTGTCATAGCTGGTCGCGATAAGTGAATAGGTGACATCGCCTTTTAACATTCCATCGTTACTTGGCGTATGGTCAATGTGGACAAAGTTAATAGCGTTCGGATTAATTTTGTTTAAGTAAGATGAAGAACCAATCCAAATGATGTCGCTACTATCTTGATATAACACATTAATTTTGTTGGTTCCCACGGCGCCAGGTTTGCCATAGATATGCTGATCGATCACTTTGCCATTTTTAAGGGTGAACAGCCCCTTCTTCTGAGTGCCAGCCCATAAGCGACCCTCTTTATCAAAATACAAACTGTTCAGCTTAAGCTCATTATCTTCAAAACCGATATCACTGAGTGATAGCCTCTTAAAACTTTGTTGCTCAGGATCAAACTCAACGATCCCTGTCTGCTGAGACAACATCCAAAGCTTTCCGCTCGGCGTTTCTACGATAGAATCCAACAACCCCAGACTTTGCATAGTTGGATTTTCAATCACCATGAAATGGTTCATGCTGGGAAAATATTGCGCTAGGTCACCGCGAGTCGTTACTAACCAAACTCGCCCCTTGCTATCGACTATGATGTCCTTTACTTCAGACAATGAAGCGGGAACTCGGTGACTTTTCATTATCGGCAAGGTTCTAAAGCCTTTGATCGCCGGATCGTAATATGAAGGACCACTGTAAGTACCAACCCAGATCCCTTGGTTTTTATCCACGGCTAAACTGGATACGAAGTTATCAGCAATAGAAAATGGCTCTTGAGCATTATGGTAAAAATTAATGATTTTCCCTGTGCCTTGCTGAAACAACGCTAAGCCATTTTGTGTCGCTATCCACAAGTCCCCTTCACTATCAATGGCAAGATCTTTAATTCGAGTGCTGGGTAACTGGCTATTTTGTTTATTGAATATTTTAACGCTATAACCATCGAATCGATTAAGCCCGTCTTCTGTACCAATCCAAAGGAAGCCATGTTTATCTTCAACAATCGCTGTCACGGTGCTTTGAGATAGCTCCCCTTCAAGCAAAGCCGCTGCTGCATACTGTGCCTTTGCAGGCAAAGATACCATTAGCAGATAACTACAAAATAGCAGCAGTGGGGTTAGCAGATTCTTGGGCATTAAAATCCTTGTAGGTAAAAGCGTTACCTTAAATATCAGTCTTTAGTTTCAACTAAATTACTTTAAAAATCAAAACTCTGTAACTTAATTTCTCGGCCCATCTATATTATCATCAAAGATAACATTCATGACATGGAGTTCCCCATGAAAAAAATTGCAGTCGTTTTGTCCGGTTCAGGCGTATTTGATGGCGCTGAAATCCATGAAAGTGTCTTGACTTTATTAGCCTTGGAGCGTCATGGCTTTGAATATCAGTGTTTTGCGCCTAATATTGAGCAAATGCACGTCATAAACCACTTAACAGGTGATGTAGCTGAAGGCGAAAGTCGTAACGTCTTAGTCGAAGCGGCACGTATTGCTCGTGGTGATATTATCGATCTGGCCGAAGCTAAAGCACAAGACTTTGATGCCGCCATCTTACCCGGCGGTTTTGGCGCGGCAAAAAATCTATCAGACTTTGCAGTCAAAGGGAGCGATTGTTCCGTTAACTCTGATTTAGTCAGCTTTATCAAAGACTTTGCCAAAGATAAAAAGCCTGTCGGATTTATGTGTATTGCTCCAGCCATGTTGCCGCATATTTATGGTCAAGGCACCCAACTGACG
This sequence comes from Kangiella taiwanensis, assembly GCF_020005165.1. Classification (GTDB taxonomy): domain Bacteria; phylum Pseudomonadota; class Gammaproteobacteria; order Enterobacterales; family Kangiellaceae; genus Kangiella; species Kangiella taiwanensis. The sequence goes on along the minus strand of NZ_JAHCLT010000001.1, from coordinate 445,727 downwards.
ATTGGTACAGACCAAGAAACAGCAGACGCTATCAAAGCCATGGGCGGTGTTCATCAGTCATGCCCAGTCGAAGACATTGTGGTCGATGAAGATAATAACTTAGTCACAACACCAGCCTACATGCTGGCTTCCAGCGTATCAGAAGCAGCTAAAGGTATCGATAAATTGGTTGATAAAATCGCCTTGATGCTCGGCTAAATAGCGTGAGTCCCGACAAATTCTTTTAATTGTTCGAAAGACTCTATCGGCGGATAGCATTGGTGTTCACGGCAACAGTAGGCAGCCATGTCTGCTTTTGCCGGGAACTTCTTCTCCAGTGCCACATCATTTATGCCCTTTTCTAACGCAAAAACCCAGCGTCCAGGGTTTAATCCCGTTGCCAAATACTCATGCCACGAGGGCAACTCGAAGCTTTCCCCTCGCAACACCCATAACTCCAAACCCTTTTGCCAAATATCAAGTAGTCGAATGACAGAAGGGTGCTGTAGTGGTGATTGTTTAGCCTGTGCAGCAGCGCTATGGAGACTATTCTCCACAAAACTCAGCTTTTCTGTATCGTTAGTTAATTCAGCCACCACCCACAATGCCTCCAGCGCCTGAGTCGTGCTACTCGGCATAGCATCATCGCTCCAACTTTTGTGGCGAGTGATCACCGTCTCTTGTTGTTCCGATGTAAAATAAAATCCTCCATTCGCTTGATCCGCAAACTCATGCCACAAGATATCGATGATTTGGGTTAACCAAACCCAATTTTGTTGCGAAAACTGATCACTCAGCGATAGCAATAGTGCTTTCGCTAAATAACCGTAATCATCTAAAAATGCTGGTTGGTAGTGCTTTCCATCTTTGAAACATGCCCACAGTTGTTGTTCACTCCATACTTTGCGTCGTAAAAACTCAATACAACCTTCAATCAACTCATCTGTTACAGCTTTGCTCCCTGCTTTTTTAGCTTGCAACAATCCTTGTACCGTCAGCGCATTCCAGCTGGTTAACAGCTTGTCATCTCGAAACGGTAAGAGTCGCTTATCCCTCACCATTTTCATCTGCTGTCTGGCAGATTCCATTAAAATCGGCGATTGTTTTTCATGAACATTAAGGTCTTTCGCCACCTCACGCCAGGACTGACGAGTCACTAAGTGCCACTTACCCTCGAAGTTCGCCGACTGATTAAGCCCATAATAAGCTTTCGCAAAGCGTTGCTCGTCTTCATTAAGGAACTCCAGTTGCTGAAGCTGCCAGCAATAATACGCACCCTCTCGACTGCGTCCCTGGTCATCCTCACTGTCTGCATCTAGCGCAGAATAAAAGCCGCCTTCCGGTGACAACATTTGCTCTTCAAGCCACCGAATAGTCAAATCTACAGCCTGCATTATGTCGCCATCGGCATAATGTTGTCCTGCTTCTGACAAGAGGCTTAGAAGCTGCCCGTTGTCATACAACATTTTTTCAAAATGAGGAATTTCCCAGCGCTCATCTACACAATAGCGAAAGAAACCTCCTCCCAAATGGTCAAACAAGCCATACTGTCTAAAACCTTTTAAAGACTGGTTAATAGCCTCCGTTATGCCTTGGGCCTGCTCTTTTTCTAGCCACTCTGATTGGGCAAGGTGCAATGCCGCGCTCCAAATCGCGGGTTGAGGAAATTTTGGCGCCCCCTCCATCCCTCCGTGACGAGAATCCGCTCGCTCTATAATGTTCGATGCCAAGACTGATGTCAGCGATACGAGCTCACTGCTACTCCCACCGTCTTGTTCACTACCACCAGCGACCACTTGAAGCGCTTGGCTCAGGCGACCATTTTGCTCATGAATTTCTTGCCGTTGCTCGTTGAACACTTCGCTAATTTTCTGTAACAACTCTGTAAATGCTGGCAACCCAAACTTGGCTTCTTTGGGAAAGTAGGTACCGCTAAAAAAAGGCACCAACGTTTGCGGATCCAGTACTGCGGTCAAAGGCCAACCGCCTGCCTGACGATTGAGCAACTGATGTGCCAACTGGTACGTCTTATCTAAATCCGGACGTTCTTCCCGATCAAGTTTAATATTGATAAACAAATCATTCATTACAGTCGCCACGTCAGGATCTTCGAATGACTCATGTGCCATGACATGGCACCAATGGCAGGATGAGTAACCGACCGACAACAGTATGGGCTTATCCTGTTCTTTCGCTAACGCTAGAACGTCATCGCTCCATTGCTGCCAATGTACAGGGTTATCTTTATGTTGCTGTAGGTAAGGGCTGCTCGCTGCTTTCAAAGTATTTTGCATACTTTTCCTTATCGGGTTGATTACTAAGATTCGCTTGTGTTCAGGCATAAAGCATGGCACTTTTAGCCTATTCATTGCAACCGTACCGACAAACTTACGTTATGACCTTTTCTTTCATGCCACCGCTCGACTGGATTGCCCTTGGTTGGTTCCTTGTATGCTGGGTAGGTTACACCTATTTTGCTCGAATCAAACAACGCAATAGTTCAACTATCGCTAATCAGCTCGAAGCTAATCGCGTTGAGTGGCTCGAGCGCATGATTGAACGCGATATGCGTATGGCGGATGTCACTAGCTTAGGGATATTACAAAGAAACGTCACTTTCTTTGCCTCCACCACCATTTTCATCATTGCCGGTTTACTTACCGTCCTTGGCTCGACAGATAAAGCCATTCCACTGCTAGAAGCTCTACCTTGGATTGAGATAGACTCCCGCGCAGCTTGGGAATTGAAAATTTTGATATTAGTGGTGACTTTTGCTTACGCTTTTTTCAAGTTCACCTGGTCGATGCGGCAGTATAATTTCGCTATTGTGCTGTTTGGCTCAGCGCCGGATATAGATGACCCAAAAAGCGATAGAGAGATATTTATAAAACACACTAACTGGCTTATGAGCCGTGCTTCAAACTCGTTTAATTATGGCTTGAGAGCTTACACCTTCGCACTTGCGACTCTTGGCTGGTTCTTTAACCCCGTTGTCTTTATGGTTGCTGCAACCTTAGTGGTTGGTGTGTTATACCGTCGAGAGTTCCGCTCAGCAACCTTAGCAGCGCTGTATAACGCCAGTCACCACTGCAATGAAAAAGTCCTGAAGGACGACTAGTTTGCTATAGCGAATTCAGGTAATTCAGAACTTCTCGAAACTTCTTCACAGTCATGGTACTGCGTGCATCTGTGGCATATTGTCCTTTGACCACTACCGTTGGTACGTATTGAATCGCATAATTTTTAGCTAATGCTTCGGCTTGGTTAATACGTTGATATAAGCTCCGGTCTTCAAGCAGTTCTGCAACTTCTTGCTTGTCGTAGCCTAATTCAAAAATTGCTTCAAACAGTGCATTTTGATCTTTAGGATCAACCTCACCTGCATCAATTTGTTGTTTCAATTTCAACAAAGCATCTGGCTCGCCGTCGAGAATTTGCATAACATAAAATACTTTCGCTGCAGGACGCCACTCTTGGCGAGCAATCAAGGGAACCACTTCGAACCCTTCAAGCTCTTGTGCTAATTCTGCTTCTAACTTACGGCACGAATCACACCCTAACCACGTAAAGAAAAGATTGTCTCCCGTGGCAACTGGGATCCCATCCAACTGACTGATTTTCCAATAATCTTTACCCGCTTTGAATTCCGCAGAAGCTACCGCAGTTACGAATGACAATATGAATAGAATTAATAATCTACGCATTACATTTTCCTAGTTTCCTGAGCACTATATGATTTGCCTTGAATCAAACAGCCAATAAAAAAGGCGACCATCAGTCGCCTTTTTACCTTGAATCTCGCGCTAAATGCAAGTCAATTAGTGTAAACCCAACATAAAGTGAGCCACAGCTTCAATCTGCTGATCTGACATGCGAATCGCAATGTCGCGCATAATAGCGTTAGCGTCATTAGCACGCTCGCCATGTGAAAATGCTTTTAACTGCTTGATTGCGTATTCTGGATGCTGGCCCGATACCGCTGGGTAGCCCGCAAGATTCAGACCTTGGCCTGTAGCACCATGACACGCACTACATGCTGGTACTTTACGCTCAGCGTCACCTTGGAAGTAAATCTTCTTGCCTAAATCCAAGAATTCTTTACTTACAGCACCCAGTTGAATTTCTTGTGACGCAAAATATGCCGACAAATCAGCAATATCTTGTTCGCTCAAGTTTTTAACCATCGGCGCCATCGAAGCGTCGTAACGACCCTGGGTCGGATCTTCTGTACCTGCTTGGAAGTCTTTAATTTGCTTCTCAAGGTACTTTTCATTTTGACCTGCTAACTTAGGCCACATTGGATTACCACTGTTACCGTCTTTACCATGACAGGCGGCACAAGTTGAAGCCAATTCTGCACCTTTCGCTACGTCACCCTCTAGGGCCGTCGTTGGTGCACTCCACGCTACAAAAACAAAAGCAAAAATAGCTAACTTTCTCATCAGGTTACCTACTAAAATATAAAAACTATCCGTGACCTTAACGCCACCGACAAAATAAAATCGAAAAGCTCGGTGAATTATAGGGAACTAACCGTTAAAATGCCAATATCCTAAGGCAAAAAATCCATATTTATGCATTATCAGAAGGCCAAATACTTACTCGGAGCCGCAAAAATTAGCCAGCTACCGCCTGATGAGGGAATTGAGGTAGCATTCGCCGGCCGCTCCAATGCAGGAAAGTCCAGCGCCCTCAACGCACTCACCCAGCAAAAAAGCCTTGCTCGCACCAGTAAAACCCCTGGGCGAACCCAACTGATTAACGTCTTTACTCTTGATGATGAAGCTCGTTTGATTGATCTACCAGGTTACGGTTATGCCAAAGTCCCTGAAGCTACCAAGCTTTTATGGCAAGAAGAACTCTCTAGATACTTGCAAGAACGTGAGTGTTTGCGTGGCTTAGTGTTGTTGATGGATATCCGTCATTTCCTTAAAGATACTGACCAGCAAATGCTCCAATGGGCTTACGAGGTAGGGCTACCGGTTCACTGTTTACTGAGTAAGTCTGACAAGTTAAAGCAAGGCGCTAAATCAAAAGCTTTGTTGCAATGTAAGAAGCAACTGAACGAATTACACCCTGAAGCCACAGTACAGGCCTTTTCTTCGACTAAGAAAGACGGTTTGAGTCAACTTTTAGCAAAACTAGACTCGTGGTACGCTAACCCAGAACAGTCTTTGCAAGATAAGGATTAACCATCATGCTAAAGTCGCTACTTAAAACTGCCTTCTCTGTTTTCTTACTTTTCTTTAGTGCTGCATCAGTGGCCGCTGAAAGTGATAATGAGAAGCCTGCGCAGCCTGAAAAAACCAGTAATTACCAACCTTTGATCGAACGCTACATATTGGATGAACTTAAAGCGATTCGCCAAGATCAACAAGCTCTTCGAGCTGAGATGGAAGAAAAGGTTGCACACGCACGTCTTGATGCTTCGGATAGAGCCATTCGCTATACATCTGACACATTAAACAATATGTTTATTATTATTACGACTGCAGCGTCTATTTTAGTTCTTATGGGCTGGCGTTCGATGCGCGATGTTCGAAGCAAGCTAAACGAGGTGGTTGAGACTAAGATCAACGAACTAACACAAGAGTACGAAGATCGTCTTCACGAGCTTGAAGGTAAGCTACGTAAACGTTCCCAAGAAATCATTGATGCTCAAGAAGATATTTCTAAATCGAATGAAATCCACTCTATATGGATGCGTGCAGGTCTCGAAAGTAACCTGCATCAGAAAATAAAACTTTACGACGAAATTCTTGCCATTAGTCCAGAAGACATTGAAGCCCTAATCTATAAAGCAGATGCAGCATTTGAACTCGGGGACTATGAATGGGCCTTCAGCTTAGCTAACCGCGCCATCGATCAAGATGAAGATTATGGCCTTGCTTACTGGCAACGTGCTTGCGCTAATGCTGCTAACGGTGCCACCCAAGAGGCTTTGAACGATATAAAAATGGCAATCAAAAAAGCTCCTAAGCTAGCTGATGAACTGGAGCGGGAACCAGCCTTTAACGAATTGCATAAGCTGGAAGAGTTCGAGGCTTTAAGACCTCAAGTCTGAGTCTATTGACAAAAAACACACAAGCATAAAAAAAGGGGTGGCCTGAGGGAACATAGGAACCACCCCAAATGAGCAATTCAGCTTGGGGAGGCCGAATTGCAAAGTCCCGCTGTAAGGAGGGAGTCGCGGGGAGCACTTCATTGTGCTCATTTAAATAGACCCGTGTTTAGGTGGTTTGTTTCAAGAGTTTTGTAAGGTTGTGTAAAGAAAATTTCAAAGTGTGACATTAGCCGACGTTCGCGGCAAAAACCTGCGCTATGTCACATCTTAAGTGATAAATAGCGCAAGTTAAGATAGCAGAATGTGCTTCCATTAGTGTGCTTCTTCCCAGTTATCACCAACATCCACTTCTGCTATCAATGGTACCGATAATTCAGCAACACCCTCCATCAACTCGGGTATTTTTCGTTTCGCTAAGTCCAGATACTGTTCTTCTACTTCAAACACCAACTCATCGTGAACTTGCATGATCATTTTGATTCCCGGTTGATCACGCAACCACTTATCGACCTCTATCATTGCCAGCTTGATAATATCGGCGGCACTGCCCTGCATCGGCGCATTGATTGCTGTACGCTCTGCAGCTTTACGGCGCATGCCATTCTTTGAATGAATTTCAGGCAAGTACAGTCGACGTCCATATAAGGTCTCAACATATCCTTTGTCCGCAGCTTTCTCCCGCGTGTTGTCCATGTAAGCTTCGACTCCAGGATATCGCGCGAAATAGGTGTTGATGTAATCTTGTGCGGTATTTCGGTCAGCATCAATTTGCTTAGCAAGACCGAACGCTGACATACCATAAATAAGTCCGAAATTGATCGCCTTAGCATCACGACGCTGATTAGGGCTGACGTCATCTAATTCGACATCAAAGACTTCTGCGGCGGTCGCTGCATGCACGTCTAATCCTTCCTCAAAGGCTTTCAGCAATCCTTTGTCTTGGGATAGGTGAGCCATAATACGTAACTCAATTTGAGAATAGTCTGCAGCCAAAACCTTGCACCCCTCAGACGCGATAAACGCCGTTCGAATACTTCGTCCTTCTGCAGATTTAATTGGAATATTCTGTAGGTTCGGCTCGGTAGAAGACAAGCGTCCCGTTGCAGCAATCGCCTGATGATATGAAGTGTGAACGCGTTTTGTCACAGGGTTAATCATCCTAGGCAATTTATCGGTATAAGTTGATTTGAGTTTACTCAAACTACGATGCTCTAGAATCAACTTCGGCAGCGGATAATCTAGTGCTAGCTCTTGCAAAACTTCTTCCGCAGTTGAAGGCTGTCCTTTAGGCGTTTTTTTAATCACAGGAATGTCTAACTCCTCAAACAGAATAGCCTGCAACTGCTTTGGCGACCCAAGATTAAACTCCTTTCCTGCCATATCAAAAGCCTCAGCCTCAATTTCCTTCAGACGCTGTTCAAATTGCTGGCTTTTTTCTAACAACAGTTTGCCATCAACCAACACACCATTACGCTCTACTTTGGATAAAATCTTAAGCAAGGGCATCTCAATATGTTGGAATACCTGAGCTGGGCCTTCCTCTTTCTTTAACTCCTGCCAAATCTTTTGATGAAGTTTCATCGTAATATCAGCATCTTCAGCGGCATATGGAGCGGCCTTTTCAAGCTCAATCTGATCAAAAGTGAGCTGGTTTTTACCTTTACCCGCAATTTCCTCAAACTTTATGGTCGCGTGATTTAAGTACTTTAGAGACAATGAATCCATGTCATGGCGACTGGCAACCGAGTTTAGACAGTAAGACTCCAGCATGGTATCGAACTCAATACCACCCAAAGTAATGTCATAACGCGCCAGAACACTCATATCATACTTTAGGTTCTGTCCTACTTTTTTAATATCGTCACTTTCTAACAAAGCCTTCATCTGTTTAAGGACTTCATCGCGATCAAGCTGCTTTGGCGCACCCATGTAACTATGTGCCACTGGCAGGTAAGCTGCCTCACCACTCTCTAAAGCAAACGACATACCGACTAAGTCTGCTTCCATGTAGTTCAAACTCGTGGTTTCTGTATCAAACGCAAACAATTCTGACTCTTCTAATTTTTTCAACCACTTATCAAGATCATCCTGTGTCAGGATAGTTTCGTACTTGCTACGGTCAATCGCTGACTCTTCGGCTTCAGCTTCCTCTCCTTCTTCTCCGCTTTCTTTTAAAACTTCGGTTAACCAACGACGAAACTCCATTTTCCCATATAAATCTTTTAATTCACTTAACTGAGGTTCTCTAAGGGATAACTCTTTCGGCTCGAACTCTAAATCACAGTCCAATTTAATCGTAGCCAATTCATAAGATAAGGGCAGCTGCTCCAATGCTTCACGTAAATTCTCACCAATTTTTCCACCGATCTGGTCGGCATTTTCCATAACCCCTTCAAGCGTCTCATATTCATTCAACCATTTCACCGCTGTCTTCGGGCCACATTTATTTACACCTGGGATGTTATCTACTTTATCCCCGACCAGTGCTAAATAATCGATAATTTGATCGGGCTTTACGCCGAACTTCTCGATAACACGCTCGTAATCCGTGATCGGATTGTTCTTATCCATAGTGTTTATTAGGGTCACATTATCACTGACCAATTGCGCCATATCCTTATCACCAGTCGAAATTAACGTTTCTCGTCCTTCCGCACAGGCTTGTTTAGCCAAAGTGCCAATCACATCATCAGCCTCAACCCCATCAACAACCAGCAATGGTAAGCCCATAGCTTTTACAATTTGATGAATCGGCTCGATTTGTTGTCTCAGATCCTCTGGCATCGGTGGACGGTTGGCTTTGTACTCGGCATACAGGTCATTACGAAATGTTTTACCTTTTGCATCAAACACCACGGCCATATGAGTCGGCTGGTACTCATTGATCAAGCTCTTTAGCATATTGATCACACCAAAAACCGCTCCTGTCATCATTCCTTCTGAATTCGTCATACGTTGAAGTTGGGGCACATGATAAGCGCGGAAAAGGTAAGAAGATCCGTCTACGAGTATAAAAGGTGATTGTTTTTCTGGCATGGTGATATACGGTTTCTGAAATTGATTTAAGTGTAACGCAAGTTTTGCATCGTTCCTACTCTGAACTCTTATTGCTCATTTTGTGAACAGCGATAACGTTTTATATTCTTTTATTTGATACTTTCGTGCTGTAGATACATTTTCTACAACCATTCGTTTCATGAAGAAACGTCTTAACCAACACAGGAGGTTATTATGGCTTTTCCAGTCAACCCATTCGCATGTAGTATTGATCCAAATTCTGACGAATGTCGAGAATCCAAACGCTTTTTTCGTGATCTGCTTCAAGCAATGTACATCGCACGATACCTGCCCAAACTGCCGATCCCAAGGCCCATACCTGACCCACCACCATTTTTGCGAGATCCTACCCCTCAACCAAGCTTGGAAGCATTTCATAACGTCGTCACAGCAGAGCTTTTGGTGCACGCTTTACAGGATCCAACGCCAACACCTATGCTGAAAGCGCTCAAAGAATCGAATCTGCAATATGATGTCGCTAAAGACCTGCTGCAACAGTTTGAACTTGCCACTAAAGGTCTTAAGGAAGAACTGAAACAGCTTGGTTAAATAAACCATCTTTTTACCACTAAAAAGCCCAGCATCTGCTGGGCTTATTAATTCTAATGGTTATTTCGTTAGAATGTGCGGAACGCCACGCTGTGTGATGGTTAACTGTCTGTTTTTTACATCAAACTCAATCACGATATCCGCTAGCTTAAAAGAAAAGGTCTTCTGATCAACTGGGGTTAATGGGAAGGCTGATTGCCCAGTCGCTTGTGCATACAAACCCTGTTCTTTTAGTATCACTTCGATATCCAGCGGGAAATCGTCGCTTTGGTAGGTACCCACATATTGCTTCAACCTCTCTAATGGCACCTCTATCGCCTTTTTCGAGCTCTCTTTCTCCACTTTCAAAAAAACATCCGCTCTACCGCCCTGTTTAATCTCAAACTGATCATTTTCACGGTCAAAGCGGATCTCGATTCCTGCTCTTGAAAACTCAAACCTATCTTCACTCAGAGCCGTAAGTGGAAAGCCGCCCTGACCTGTGGCCTGCGCATATAACTGACCGTCTAATAAACTAATACTAATATCCAATGGATGGGTTCCACTTTCGTAGTCACCAACTAATGGCTTCAGCAGCTCTGCATCCAACTCAACCGCTTGGCCAAACTCTGGTACATCAACACCTTTACCAAAATAGGCATCCAACATGGTTTGGTACACCTGTCGAATGTCGTAATCCATACCATTCGTTAGCACCACCACACTCAGGTCCTTTTCTGGGTAATACGCCAAGTGTGAAATAAATGATTCGATACCACCGTTATGCCAATAGCCCTGTAGCTCTGCTCCCTCTAATTCATATTTGACCCCAAATATCCCCTTACCAAAGCCATCTTCCAGCTCAATCATCTGTTCCAAACTCGATGCACTGATTAGCTTTCCGTTGAATAACCCTGTGATAAACAGATTTAAGTCATCAGTTGTCGAGACTAAAGCACCCGCTGAATAAGCGACCGACATATCCCATTGCGGAACTTCTTGCCACTTACCATCGTTCAATTGGTAAGAAAAGGCTTCACCATTGTCAGGGTTAATCGCTTCCCCTAAAAGTGTATTTGTCATCCCCAGCGGTTTGAATATTCTTGCTTCTAACTGCTCTGCGTAGGATTTTTCTTCTATTTGCTCAAGGATATAGCCAAGTAATAAGTAATTACTATTGCTATAGGCAGTTTTCTCTCCTGGCTCAAAATCAGCTTCGAAGCTTCTGATTTTATCGATTAAGAACGACTTATCCTGTAGTGACATGTGGTACTTAATAAAATTGGGATCATCGGTATAGCTGTGTATACCCGATTGATGATTCAGCATCTGCCCAATGGTAATACGCTCCGCATTGGCCACTTTAGGGTAATAGCTACTCAATTTCGTTTGTAGGCTTAGCTTCTTCTCCTCAATCAACTGAAAAACCAACGCCGCAGTAAATGTTTTAGTGATAGACCCTGTTTTGTACTTCAACTCTGTATTATTTTTTTCAACACCATCACCCGCCACTTCCAGCGTCGTGCTATAGAGTTTCTCATTGCCTTTATACAACGCCATGCTACCCAGCAGCCGATTGTTCTCGGCTAGGGCTTCAAAATAAGGATCCAGTTGCTCAGCTAAAGTGCTTTGGTTCACTTTCGCTGTCGCCACACTGGATGTCGATAGCAGCATTGCTGACATCGCCGTGATAGTGAATGCTTTTTTTAGTTTTAGTAACCTCGATGTTACCGTTCGTTCTTTGTTCATATGCTTTTCCTTAATAGTCCAGTGAGGCTTAACGGCAGATCACAATACCTATCGTGTCAGCCTTTTTCTCGTCATTTGTCTATATTATTAACGTAGCACCAGCAAAATTATTCCCAACGAACTAGCTGCTGGTCGAATCTTAGCTAACGTATTGGATCTTTAGGGTAATTTACAGTATCTTTGCTTTTCTGTGTTTGATTATTTTTTCCACAGCACATCAGTTTCTGTGGATAACTTTGTGAAAAAGTTTCTACGAATATGACAATCACAGTAATAAATAAACAGTTTTTGCTTTGGGGAGCAAAAACGCAATATTTAACTCATATAATTCAATAGGTTGCAAAGCCAACTCAAGGCTAAACTTTAAGTGACAGCAAGTTCAGACTATAACTTAGCTGTGGATAACTTATGGATTAACGTATGGGAAAGACATCATAAGAGCCATAAATGCTAAAAACAGCAACACTCAACTTAACTTACTTTCTTGACAGTTTTACCGAATGGACCGGCCGCATCATTTCATGGCTGACTCTATTCATGGTAATCACCGTTGTTTTAGTGCTAATGCTTCGTAACTGGTTTGATTTAAGTGCTATTGCACTCCAAGAGTCAGTAACCTATATGCACGCCATCGTATTTATGCTCGGCGCCGCTTACGCCTTGAAGCACAATGATCACGTCAGAGTGGACGTGTTCTATCAAAACTTTTCTGAAAAAAAGAAAGCTTGTGTCAACATCGCTGGTTTTCTAATTCTTTTGCTGCCGGTCTGTAGCTTTATCTTTATTTATTGCAAAGACTACGTACTGTTCAGTTGGGCACTAAACGAAGGATCGAATCAACCAGGTGGGATTCCCTTAATGTATGGCCTCAAGACTTTACTTCTCGCGATGCCTGTTGCCTTGGCTATCCAAGGATTTGCTGACTCACTAAAATGCGTGACGTTCTTAATGGGTTGGGGCGAAGCCCCTGACTTCATCGCCTCCAACTCCGAACTTCCAAACCAGAGCGAGGAGCATAGCCATGTTTGAATTAATGCCTCTTCTATTGTTTCTCGCCGTATGTGCAGTCTTGCTTTGGGGCTACCCAGTAGCTTTTTCATTAGCTGGAACATCTCTAATATTCGTCGCCATAGGCGCCATGACAGGGATACTAGAGCCTGTTCAACTTAACTTCATGGCTGGGCGACTCTTTAAGATCATGGATCGGAGCACCTTAATTGCAGTGCCCCTCTTTATTTTCATGGGCCTGATGCTCGAACGCACCAAAATTGCAGAAGATCTTCTTGAGTCCATGGCTACCTTGTTCGGCAAATTACGAGGTGGCATGGGCTTTGCGGTAACCATTGTAGGAATGCTCCTAGCAGCAAGTACAGGTATTGTCGGCGCAACCGTTGTCACCATGGGGCTGCTGTCACTACCGGCCATGCTAAAACGAGGCTATAAACCTGAGCTCGCCACTGGCGTCATTTGTGCGTCAGGGACCTTAGGACAAATTATTCCACCCTCGATTGTTCTTGTATTACTGGGTGATGTACTAGCCAACGCCATGACAGAAGCCAAAAGCCAGGGCCTACAAACAGAACAAGTCGCCTCTATCGGTGACTTATTCATGGGCGCGGTGATTCCTGGCATGCTATTGGTTGTAGGCTATATGATATATATTGCCTTTGTCGCTTGGCGCCGACCAAATGATGCACCAGCCATGGAAATTGACGAAGCTGAACTTAGGCAGGCGATTGTTCGTGCGCTTAAAAGCTTATCCTTACCTCTAATTTTAATTGTCGCCGTCCTAGGTTCTATTCTTTACGGCATCGCAACACCGACTGAAGCCGCCGCTATCGGTGCTTTTGGTGCTATTTTGCTAGCATCAATGAGGAAACAGCTCACCTTAGCGCGTCTCAGGGATGTCATGCAGTCAACAGTAAAAACCACGAGTATGGTCTTCCTAATCTTAATCGGCGCCTCTATTTTCTCGCTAGTATTTAGAATGTATGGCGGCGATGAAATGATTCGTCATTTCTTTACTGAGCTACCCGGCGGGCTATTCACAGCATTATTAATCGTCATGATCGTCATGTTTTTACTGGGCTTCATCCTCGACTTCATTGAAATCACTTTTGTTGTGGTTCCGATTATCGGCCCAGTGCTACTCATGATGGGCGCCGACCCAATCTGGCTTGGAGTACTCATTGCGATTAATCTACAAACGTCTTTCCTAACCCCGCCGTTTGGTTTTGCACTTTTTTATCTGAGAGGCGTTGCTCCGAAAAATATCCGCACCGCCCAAATTTACCGTGGCGTGATACCCTTTATCGGGATTCAAGCTATTGTGCTTGCCCTGATTGCATTTTGGCCACAACTCTCCACTTGGCTCCCAACCGCACTGAATTAATGCTGAGAAAATACTATGACTAAAGCCCCTATAGGTGTGTTTGATTCTGGCGTTGGCGGCCTCTCTGTTTATCAGGCTATTCGAAAACACCTGCCGAATGAAAATATTGTCTATTTTGCTGACTCGGCATATGCACCCTACGGCCAGTTACCCAAAGATAATCTTCACAAACGATGCCAATACATTGCGGAGTTTTTCCTAAAGCACAATGCCAAAGCAATGGTCATAGCCTGTAACACAGCGACTGCGATCATGGCCGACTGGCTTCGCTCAGAATATGATTTACCGATAATTGCCATCGAACCAGCGATCAAGCCCGCTGCATCCTTAACACGTACAGGCCATATTGGTGTTTTTGCCACAGAAAACACCCTCAACAGCACTCGCTATCAACGTCTTGTAGCACAATTTGCTCGTGACGTATCAATCCACCAAGTCGCTTGTCACGGCTTCGTGGAGCAAGTTGAATCTGGAGATTTAGACTCCCCAGAAACTCTAGACCTTATAAAAGAATACCTACAACCCCTACTGAATTACAAAGTCGACACATTGGTTCTTGGCTGTACTCACTATCCCTTCCTGGGCAAAAGCATAAAAACGATTGCCGGTGCAGCACCACTAAAATTACTCGACACTGCTGACGCTGTCTCACTCCAGTTAACCCGTATTCTTGCCACTCATGATTTATTCAATAACGAGCCGCATGAGCAGGATCTCTTCTTCACCAGTTCTGATGCTTCGTCAGCCGAAATCGTTTTCTCTAAACTTTTAGGACATAAAACACAGGTTCTTGAAGCCTAACCGGCAGGTATGCGCTGAACATAAGAAATAACCAACACAGCCTTTCTTTAAATCTAAAATACTTTTAAGAATTACCACAAGATATCGCAGTTAGATTGTTAGCTTGCTAGTACTCAATAAAAAGGAGATTTCCAGCTCCTTTTTTCTATTACCGCCTAGCGCCATAATAGCTTTGTTCTGAAACGCGATGCCATTCTTTGGCCTGCTGTTTAAACTCTACAAACGACTTTAAGATTCGTTCATCAAGCTCTGTTTCAGTTTGTTCTTTCAGCATCGCTTCAGAGATCGCCTCTAGCTCAGTCAACACCTCTTTTGGTAACTCTCGTAGTTCGACGCCATGCTTATTGATCAAGGTTTGCAGTGCTTCGTTATTTTTAGCCGTAAAGTCTGCCAATAAATCTGCGTTCGCTGTACGACAAGCTGTCGTTACAATTTCCTGTAAATCTTTTGGTAAGGCTTCGTAGGCTTTTTTATTGATCAAAGCTTCAAGCGTCGTTCCCGGCTCATGCCACCCTGGATAATAGTAATAACGTGCAGCTTTAAATAGGCCAAATGCCAAATCATTGTAAGGGCCAACCCATTCAGCAGCATCAATCGCGCCGGTTTCTAATGAGGTAAACACTTCACTGCCGGGCATTAATACTGGAATTCCTCCAGCACGACGCCATACTTCTCCGCCAAGACCTGGAATCCGCATTTTCATCCCTTTCAAGTCATCCAACGAGTTAATTTCTTTATTAAACCAACCCGCCATTTGCACGCCAGTATTACCGCAAGGTTCGGGAATCAGTCCTAACGGTTCGTATAATTCACGCCACAGCTCCAGACCACCGCCATGCAGCAACCAACCGTTCATTTCTTGCGCATTGAGTCCAAAAGGCACCGCCGCGAAAAACGGCGTCATTGGTAACTTACCTTTCCAATAGTAGGATGCGCCATGGCCGATTTGTGCGGCACCGCTAGCCACCGATTCAAATACCTGTAACGCAGGCACTAATTCTCCTGAGCCATAGACTTTGACTTCCATACGGCCACCACTCAGTCGGTTAATGAGTTTCGCTAAGTACTCGGCGCCTTCGCCTAATCCAGCGAAGTTTTTTGGCCATGTGGTTATCATCGTCCATTTAATAACTTCGCCATCCCACTTTTCTACGGGTGCTGCTTTTTGCTCTTGGTTTATACCAGAACAAGCGCTTAAACCCGCCACTGCGGCGCCAGCCCCCAAAGCACCGATAAATTTTCTTCTTTTCATGGTTAGCCCTATCAGCTAGATATGTTCAGTATTATGTGTAAATTCAAATTGTCCGGGCAAAATTTGTACTAGGCACGGTCTTTTTGAGTAGTTTTCTGGCATCAATGTACCGACTATAATAAGCTATGGCAACTTTGATTAAAAAAAGACCATGCGGGGGCATTGATGTCGAGTTTTATTAATATTTATGAACAAGCACTCGATCCAGAATTTTGTAATAAGTGCATTGAAAAGTTTGAGCAAAGTTCTCATAAACGTCAGGGTGAAACAGGCCATGGTGTTGATAAAATAAAGAAGAACAGCACCGATATTACTATCACTCAGTTTCCAGACGAGTGGCAGGAAGAAATGCAACACCTACAAAACGTCGTTCTTCGCGGCATGATCCACTATGTTCGCCAATATCCATTCTTGTTAGCTGGTGCAGTATCCTTGATGTTCCAAAACCAAGAGGGTGAGATGGAGCAGCTGAGCTATGTCGACGTTGAAAAGATGGATGACCAAAGCTTAGCGCAATTCATTCAAGCTATTTACCGCCTCGGGCCTGTCAACATACAAAAGTACGATAAAGGTGAGGGTGGCTACTTCCATTGGCATTCCGAGCATTACCCTCACCCCAATGATCCTAACCAAGATTCATTACACCGCACCTTACTGTGGATGTTCTATTTAAATGATGTCGACGAAGGTGGGGAAACCGAGTTTTTCTATCAAAACGTCAAGAGCAAGCCAAAGCAAGGGTCACTGGTGATCGCACCAGCAGGTTTTACTCACACTCACCGAGGCCAAAAACCCGTTTCTAATGATAAATATATTTTCACGAGTTGGGTGCAGTATCAACGTGCTGCCCAGATGTATGGACAACAACCTCCTGAAAACAACCAGTAAGCCATAAAAAAGCCCCGCATAAAGCGGGGCTTATAACTTTAACACTAAGGGGTAGTATGGTGCTAAAGTTTTACTGTGTGCTCACAACTGTAGGCAATTTGTTTGTGGTCTATCTTTTCCCTTTTAGGAACGTCCATGCGATAAAATTCGCGAGATAGTATCTTCAGTCTTAACAAAAATCCACAGAAACTTTTAAACTATATTGCCTTTTTGCCAACCCTGTCTCTTTAATCTTACAGTTTATGGTTATCTATAACCCAACCGTTATCCTCTATATATATTTACCCATAAAAAAAGGCCGCCGAAGCGACCTTTTTAATCATTCAACCAATTATAGGTGAATGATTGGGTCTGGGTTACCGTCTGGATCATTACCGGCTGTGCCATCTGTGCTTGGATTACCGTTTTTCAACATAATCACAGCACAAGCTGCTGGAGATGCCATAGAAGTACCTGACATAGTCGTCGTACCGCCACCGTTACGTAGCGACAAGATGCTTACACCTGGCGCTGCATAGTCAACTGGCGGATTACCATAGTTAGACCATGACGGCATGTTGTCGTTAGAGTCAGTCGCAGAGATAGTGTAAACACGGTTACCATTAGCGCGAGCTGGTGAGTGGTTGCTCGCGTGGTCACCGTCGTTACCTGCTGCTAGTACGAAGTAAGCACCTGAGCTTTGAGCTGCTGCTTCAACTGCGTCATCTAGCTCTTGGCTTACTGGACCACCAAGACTCATGTTAGCGCAATCACCCGGAGAAGCGTTCGCTGCAACATGGTCAACTCCTGCGATAACGCCTGAGTATGAACCTGAGCCACGTGAATCTAGTACTTTAACTGGAACAACTGTTGCGCCAGCAGCAATACCCACTACATCTTGGCTATTGTCGATTGCAGCGATAGTACCCGCTACGTGAGTACCATGACCGTTACCGTCGTCAGTGTCCGCATCTTTACCCTTTGTGAAGGCAGTGAAACCACGGCTAGCGTCTACATTCAAGTCACCGTGGTCAGTATCGATACCAGTATCTAGTACCCATGCTGTGTAACCAGCGCCATTCTGAGCACCACCAACACGAGTCACACTCCAAGGAGTGGTTTGGCCGCCACCGCCGCCACCGCCACCTGGCTTACCTTTAAAGCTCACGCTTACTACGCCGTCTGGAGACATACGCTTAACGTTCATGTTACCACCAAATGCTTTTTCAGCGGCGTGACATGGTGCATTTACCGTGAAACCTTTAATCGAATTAGTGTAAACGTGTCGAACTGATGACTTTGCTCGTTGAGCCATTCCTTTTGCTAAACCTTTCACCTCGTCAGCATTCAAATTATCTTGCAGGGTGATGATACAACGGTTCTGTACATTCAGCTCATCATTTGATGAATATGTTGGTTCCACAGCTAGAGATTGTGTCGATACAATTGCCATGCCTACGGCACTAGCGATTACAGTTTTTTTCATTAGGAAATTACCCCATTTGGTTTTTTAAGTTTTGGACCCTATTCTGCTTTTAAAGCTCTGTTTTTATTAATAGAATCCGCTCGACCCAGCTGTTATATCAACTGCTCATTTTACGATCAAGCATTATTTATAATTATGCCAACTGGTTAAACCAATTATTATTTCTAATCAATAAAAAAGGCAGGGATAACCCTGCCTTTTCTAGAAAGTTTAACTAATTATTCGATATTAGCCACACTTTTTAGGACCACCTTTACATGGTTCTGGCTCTGGGTCACCGCCGCCGTCGCCGCCGCCGTTATCTACTGAACCAGTACAACCGTTCGCCGTTAAGTAGTCGCTAGCCAGTTTCGCTTTTACGATACCGTAACCAAAGTAGTCGTCACGACCTGCTGTGCCTTGGTCTTCAGCCGTCGCTTTCATCGCGTTACGAACTTCAGTACCTGAACAGCTTGGGTGATTTGACCATACTAACGCTGCAACACCTGCTACTGCTGGAGTCGCCATCGACGTACCGCTCATGTAACCGTAGTCGCTTGCGCCAACGTTTACTGATGCAGTAGAAGCACCGACGATAGTTGCACGATCTTCTTGAGCTGCACCAACAGCTGGGATAGTCGTAGAGTTAGAAGTACCTAGCGTACCGTAAAGCATGCCTGGTTCATTGTTAACGATAATCGCGCCAATACCACCAGAGTTTTCACAGTTAAGTACCTTGTCGTGGAATGAGATAGCACCACGATCAATTAAACATACTTTACCGTTCGCGCCAGAATCTGTTGCTTCTGCTGTACCCATGAAGTACGTAGAGCCACTTGCTTGGCCGTTGTTTTCCATAGCTGACACAGCAATACCTGCGCCATCAACAGATCCCGTTGCTAAAGAAGCACCGCCTGCTGGATAAGTAGATAGTGTATCAACACCACCCGCTGTTACTTCTACGCCATAACCGTCATGCGTTTCAGTTGTCGCGTTTTTACCACGGCCTGAAGTCATTGTGTTTGACGGGAATTGTGAGAAGTCTGCGATGTTGTTGTTGTTGTCATTAGCACCAATCATCATCACAGATTTATAACCCGCAGGGTATGAACGTACACTGTTACCATCGTTACCCGCTGCAGCCAATACTAAACCACCGTTTGCAGTAAAAGTGTCGAATGCATTTTCTTCAGTGCTGTTCGCACCACCGCCACCAAGAGACATGGTGATGATGTTCGCGCCAGCTTGAGTACATAGGTCAGCAGCGTGTGCTAAGTCTGACGAGTAACCCCAACCCGAAGCGTTGAATACTTTAATGATGTGCATAGGAACACCAGGAGCTAAGCCTACAACACCGATACCGTTGTCAGCTGCGCCTACTGTACCCGCGACGTGTGTACCGTGTGGGCCACCGTCTGTAAACCAGTCGCCAGTGCCAGAATCGCTGTCACCAGTAATAACCGACCAGTCGAAATCGTTATTTTTGCCACCAGTTTCACCTTGTGCACCAGCGATACCTGAATCGATTACACACACTTTCTGGCCTGGGCCAAGCGTTAATTGATCAGCTTGTGATTGATATACAGCGTATGGAGTTAATTGCTGAGCAGTTGGATCACCTGCGTCATCATTGTAAATCGCCATTGGGAAACGCTTCAGATCTTTTTCCATCTTCTTGAAGCCTTTCTGACCACGAATGGCGCTCTTCCCCTTCTCATCTAAATCTACAGCAAACCAGTTTTTGCCTTCTACTAATACTTTATGACCTTTTTTTAGGCCTTGACCATTATCGTTATATGAAACGATCACTCGCTCTGCGTGGGCTGCAGTACCTAGCGCAAGCACAGTAGCTGCACAAGCCATTTTCATTTTAAAATTCATCACTACCCCTTTGGTATTTCTTTTTTGAAACAATAAAAAAGCTCCATCACTATGGGTGAGGTTTTAACTTTCCATAGTTGATGAAGCTCGAGACAGAATTAAACCAGCTTATATAAAGTTATGTCAAACACTATTTTTTCTAATGCAACAATATTCACAATGCTGATACAAACCGTTACAAAGCATATGTATCTAAGATGTGAGATAAATTTTTAAGGCATTGATTTTATTAGCTTTTAAATATAAAAAAAGGCCGCCGAAGCGACCTTTTTACTCACTAAACAGGTGGTCTGATTAGTTCGAACTACCTGTTAAAGTCACGCCAGAGTATGCACGATAACCGCGTAACATGATGTGGTAAGTGCCTTCTTGTGCACTCAATGTACAAGTCTCGCTGTTACCATTTCTGTACGGACGGCAATCATAAGTGCTTGTCGTTGGCTGACTGCCATAACGAACGTATAAGTCAGCATCACCTGAACCGCCAGAGATTGAAACTGACACTGAGCTACGGCCTGCTGGTACTTCTAGCGTGAAGTACTGCGTGCTGCCTTGAGCACCAGACAAGTTAGACTCGTTAATGGTGTCGTTTACAGGAGGGTTAGAACCTGCATCAGTGTAGTCTGCTGTTAAGCTAGTATTTGAGTAAGAGCTATAACCGCGGATCATCACGTGGTACGTTCCTGCCTGTGGCGAAGCGAACGAACAGTTCTCTGTGTTACCGCTTCTGTACGGACGGCAGTCGTAAGTGCTGGTTGTTGGCTCTGAACCAAAGCGTACGTACATATCAGCATCACCAGAACCACCGGCCATGTCGAATGTTAGGTCAGTTGCACCTGCTGGTACTTCAAAGGTGTAGAACACTTCAGAACCTTGTGCACCGCTAATACCTGTTTCAGCAACGCCTTTTGTTAACTCGTTACCACTTGGTGGTGGAGGTGGGTTACCACCGCCACACACTGAGTCTAGCTCAGCAATTGCAGCTTGAGTTTGCACTAAGCCGTAACCTGTACGGTCATCACGACCTGCTACATCAAGATCCAATGCTGTATCTTTTAGAGCTTGACGAACTTGAGCCGCGGTACACGAAGGGTGGTGGCTCCACGCTAGCGCTGCAACACCTGCAACGTGAGGAGTCGCCATTGAAGTACCGTTGTAGTATTCCCAATCTTGACCACCGTCTTTAGACATAGTCACGTTTTGACCAGCTTTGTTTGCCAGCTCAAGTCCCGTCGCACGATCAACTGATACTACTGGCGTATTGCCAATTTTACTGTTGAAGTCGATAAGGAAAGGATGCTGTAAACCTGGGCGAGCAGCATTACTGTATACCACAACACCTTCTGCACCTGCGTCCATACACGCATCGACGCCACGGTATTCTGGGTAATTGTTTTCAGTAGAACTGGTGTTATCACCTTGGTTCTCTGCACGCTCAACTAAACATACTTTACCTGTCATGCTAGGGCAGTTATATGTTGTGCCTGACGTTGTACAAACACCCAGCGTGCCTGAAGCAGTACCAACGTTAGCGCTGTTATCAAAGCTTAAGCTGCTGTTGTAGAAGTTTTGCGGCACCACACCATTGTCAAAATAGTCAACGCCACCAACTTCTAACTGACCTAAGAAACCGTCGCCGATTCCTACAGTCGAAAGAATCGCTTCACCTGGACCTGCGACTTCAACTTGGCTCGTGTATTGCGAGAAGTTCGCGTGCTTGTTACCAGAGTCAACCGCTGCAACCGATACAACTGCATCGTAAGATGCTGGGTATGAGTGACTAGAGTTACCGTCATTACCCGCTGCCGCAATGTTTAATACGCCATTGTCATAGTGGTTTTGGAAAGCGTTACGCTCTGTAGTAGAAGAACCTGAACCACCTAAGCTCATGTTAATAACGTTAGCGCCATTGTTGACACATTCGTCAACTGCGGAGATTAACGATGAAGAGTAACCCCAACCCGACTCGTTGAAAACTTTGATCACGTGGATGTTAACGTTTGCATTTGGCATAACACCAACAACACCTGAGTTGTTCGATACAGCTGCAATCGTACCTGCTACGTGAGTACCATGTGATCCGCCTGGCTGATACCAGTTACCTGTACCTGAGTCATTGGTGCCCGTGTGGTTGTTGCTCGCTAAGTCAGAGTTATTAATGTCATAACCTGAGTCAATAATACAGACCGTGCGGTTGCCTGCGTTGCTGTCTGAAACCACGTCAGCCTGTACGCGAGAAATACCCCATGGCTCGATTTCAACATTGTCGAGATTAGTCGCGTACAATTTACGCTTTAGATCTGGCTCAACATATTCAACGTTAGGATTGTTCTTTAGTGCTTCTAAAGCGTTGGCCGAAACTTCCATAGCGAAAGCGTTGTGCTGCTTTAGATTAATTTTTAACTGACCACCAGCTTTCATAGCCATTGCTTTGGCTTGTTTGCCGTGACCAGGTTTGAATTTAACGATTACGCGCTGATTTTCTTCATCAGCTGCTGGCGCTGTGATGGTTGTTTTACCCATCGCGCCTGAAGCGTGAGCACTTACGCCCATCGCTAATAATGTGGCTGTACAAGCCAATTTCAATTTAAAACTCATTAAACCTACCCCTATAAGTATGTGCCTTAATGTATTGGGACTTTCCTTAAAACGAAAAAAGCCCTGTTCTACGGAAGGCGCTCTGTCTCTTCCTTTTCGAACAAGGCTTTGCGATTAAAGCAGTTAATGAATCTCTGGATCAAGCATTAGTTTTTATATTTTACAAATTTGCTACCAAGCGTTACAAAATAAATATACCTCAGATTATCTCATTATAAATCAATTAGTTATGAAGCAGGCTCTAATTTAGCATATGCTAACATGAGTTTTTTTAACCCTTCTTTTTCGAAATTGACCTGAACAGAAGCTTGGGGGCCATCACCCTCATAATTAATAATAATGCCTTTCCCAAATTTTGGATGTTGAACTAACTGCCCTAGATGGAAACCTTCGGGGCCTTTCGGCTTAATCGGTGATTGTTTTTGAAAAACAGGACGTTGCACCTGAGTATTCAAGCGAACCTCGGTCATCAAATCCGCGGGAATTTCACTGATAAAGCGCGACACGGACGGGTACGTTTCACGCCCCCACATTCTGCGCTTCTCGGCATAAGTTAAATAAAGCTGCTTCATTGCACGCGTAATACCGACGTACGCCAAACGCCGCTCTTCTTCTAAGCCGCCAGGCTCATCAAGCGACATCTGATGCGGAAATAGCTTTTCCTCCATGCCCGCAATAAAGACCAAAGGAAATTCCAGACCTTTTGCCGAATGCAGCGTCATCATCTGCACCGCTTCTTGATATTCATCAGCCTGTGTATCGCCCGCTTCCAATGAGGCATGTGCAATAAATGCAGTTAACGGACTCATGTCAGGCGTTTCTTCGACAATCACCTCGTCAGGATCAAATTCTCGCGTTGCGTTCACCAACTCCTGTAAGTTCTCTTTACGCGCCTGAGCTTTCTCACCTTTTTCCTTGCTCACTTTATCCATCAAGCCCGAGTGCTCGATCACCACTTCGGTTTGCTCCCACAGATCCATCTCCGCTGTGCTGGAATCCAGCTCGTTAATTAAATGCAGGAATCCTGCCATAGCCGTACGAGCGCGTGGTGGTAATAACTGCTCCACCACCATTGTATTCGCCGCTTTCCATAACGAGGTTTCATCGTTGCGAGCTTTCTCTCGCACCAAATCCACCGACTTCTCACCCAACCCCCTTGCTGGTGTATTCACCACACGTTCAAACGATGGATCATCATCACGATTGGTCATCAAGCGCAAATACGCCAAAGTATCTTTAATTTCTGCACGCTCGAAGAATCGCAAACCGCCATAAATACGGTAGGGAATACTGCGGTTGAGCATCGCATCTTCTAGAATCCGCGACTGAGCATTACTTCGGTACAAGATCGCGATGTCGTTATAACTGTTGCCCTGCTGCACCCAATCCTCGATCCGTGCCGCAATAAATCGCGCTTCTTCCTGCTCGTTGAACGCAGAGTAAACCGTGATGGGCTCGCCTTCATTACCTTCTGTCCATAAACTCTTGCCCATGCGATCGCTGTTGTAGGCAATTACGGCGTTAGCCGCTTTTAGAATGGTGCTGGTCGAACGGTAGTTTTGCTCTAGGCGTGAAATTTTGCAGTCGGGGAAATCATTCTCAAACTGCTGAATATTCTCAATTTTTGCCCCACGCCAGCCGTAAATCGACTGATCATCATCACCGACAATGGTGATGCGGTTGTTGTCGTTACACAGCAGGCGGATCCATGCATACTGAATGGCGTTAGTATCTTGAAATTCGTCCACCAAGATATGCTGAAAGCGCTCTTGGTAATGCTTCAGCAGGTGTGGATTGTTCGCCCAAAGCTCATATGCTCGTAACAAAAGCTCGTTGAAATCAACTAAGCCAGCGGTTTTACACGCTTCTTCATAAGCGTAATACACCTTGACCATGGTGCTTACGAAAAAATCACCGTGGTGCTGGATATTGCCGGGACGTAAGCCATCATCTTTCTTGGCGTTGATAAACCATTGCGCCTGCTTTGGCGGCCACTCGTTATCATCAAGATTTAACTCTTTCATCACACGCTTAATCACGCGTAACTGGTCTTGAGCATCCAAAATCTGGAAGCCCTCGGGCAAACCCGCATCACGATAGTGGGCGCGCAACAGGCGATGGGCAATGCTATGGAAGGTCCCAACCCACATGCCTCGCGCAGGCATAGCGAGCATATCTTCGACCCGCCCTAACATTTCTTTCGCCGCTTTATTGGTAAAGGTTACCGCCAGAATCGAATGCGCCGACACCTGCTCTACCTTAACCAACCAAGCGATACGATGGACTAAGACCCGAGTTTTACCCGAGCCAGCACCCGCCAACACCAACAAAGCTTTGTTGGGTGCGGTGACCGCTTCTTTTTGTGCATCATTTAACGATTCGATTATGCTAGGGGCGTCCATATAGGCTATGCTTGTTTTAATTTTCAGTTGATGGGCTATTGTATGAAAAAAGCGACACTATTATTACCCTTTTTCTTATCCTTTTTCGGGGTATCCCTGCTTTTGTCTGGCTGCAGTGGCATGCTGGTTCCCTCGGAAGAAGAAAAGCTGATGCAGGATGCCTATTCATTACAACGAGTTAGCGTCCTTCAACATGCGATTAATGACCCCATCGTCGGCTATAAAGCCGGATTAACCAGTGAGCAAGGCCAACAAGCCTTTAAGGTTGATGAGCCATTGGTTGGTGCTTTATTTGCCAGCGGTTTTAGCCGCAGTCGTGG
Source organism: Kangiella taiwanensis (assembly GCF_020005165.1). Classification (GTDB taxonomy): domain Bacteria; phylum Pseudomonadota; class Gammaproteobacteria; order Enterobacterales; family Kangiellaceae; genus Kangiella; species Kangiella taiwanensis. Next base: position 420,372 of record NZ_JAHCLT010000001.1, on the reverse strand, counting down.
TGCTTATCTGCTCGGAAACTATCATGATCTTCGTTTAGAGGTTGAGTTGGGCTTTATTCTCAGCAAGCCCATAACCCAGCCGATAACCGTCGATGAACTGCCGCAATACATCAAAGCCATGGTGCCGATTGTCGAGCTGCCTAACCTTCGCTTTGCGCGGAAAGAAGAAATCACAGCTGTCACATTAGTCACCAGCAATGTGGCGTCTAATCACTTCATCATGGGCAACACCATGCCGTTCGATATGGAGTATGTAAACGACTTCCAAGCGACCTTGCTAAAAAACGGCGAACCCATTACTCAAGGCAAAGCGACTGATGCCATGGGTGATCAAAAAGAAGCCCTAGTGTGGATGGTCAATAAGTTGTTGTCTGTCAATTACCCTATCAATAAAGATAACTTGCTGATCACCGGCGCCCTTGGCACAATGTTGCCCGCACAAAAAGGGCAATATGAAGCACGTTTTCGTACCGCTACCATGGACGAGCACGAAACCTACATCATTGCTTTTTCAATTCGATAAGGTCATCTGGGAACACAATTGAGGAGTCATTATGCGCGCCGTATTTTTAGACGCTGATACACTAGGCAACTGGCAAGGAAAATCACACCAACCTATTGCTGATTTATCGCCACTCGCTGAGTGCTTCGATGATTTCGACGTGTATGGTTTAACTAAGCCAGAAGATGTTCTCGAACGCTGTAAAGATGCGGATGTTATCCTTACCAACAAAGTCGTTCTCGATGGCGAAACTCTAAAGGAACTGCCAAAACTGAAAGCTATCCAACTCGCAGCCACGGGTATGAACAACATTGATTTAGAAGCCGCCAAAGAACTCAATATTCAGTGCTTCAATGTGGCTGACTATTCTACTTTCGCCGTAGCGCAGCTCACTCTTCAGTTTATGCTAAATTTCGCCACTCGCGCCTGTGAACATTATCAATTAACAGCCCAAGGAGCTTGGCAAAAGAGCCGTATGTTTACCCTAACCGACTTTCCTATCATGGAACTCGAAGGCAAAACTCTTGCGCTCGTGGGTTATGGCAATATCGGACAGAAAGTTGAAGAGCTGGCCAAAGCGTTTGGCATGAAGGTTATCGTCGCCAATATTCCTGGACGTCCCATGCGCGACAATCAAACAACGCTTGAAGATGCCTTACCACAGGCTGACTTTGTCTCGCTGCACTGCCCTCTAACGGATGAAACCAAAGACTTGGTTAATCGTGATTTCTTTGCTCAAATGAAATCCACCGCTTATTTGATTAATACCGCTCGTGGTCCAGTCATTAATGAAGAAGATCTTGCCAAAGCACTTAAAAACAAAGTGATCGCAGGAGCTGGGCTCGACGTTCTTTCCGTCGAACCACCAAACCCTGATAATCCTTTGCTCGCAACGGATGTTCCCAACATCGCCATCACACCGCACATCGCATGGGCGAGTCACGAGGCTAAGCAACGTTTGATTCAAGGTATGGCGGAGAATATGGCAGGGTTTAAATAAGCTCTGCCCCCTATTTATTTCAAACATTTTTAATACACTAACGCTCTCATAACAACGCTTCTATCTCCGTATAGTCTATATGTAAGTGCTGGCAATCTGCATTAATACTGCTTTGAATATCGGTATCATGGTTATCACCAATATGAAGTAATTCTTGTGGTTCGATATTTTTTAAGTCGCAGATTTTATGTAGCATATCAGCAGAAGGCTTGGCGCGACCATCGACGCCTGCGATGTAGTGCTTTTCAAAGTAGCCCATTAAACCCAGCCAGTATAAGTTCGAGTTACCGTTACTGACAGCGAATAAGCTGTATTGTTTTTTTAACTTGTCTAAAAGCTGATAAGTGAATTCGGGGATCTGAATTTGATTGCGCCAGTAATAAAACACACCAAACGCTTGGTTGACTAAATTTAAGTCGCCTGCTGTTTCTAACAACATGTGCTCAATCACTGCTTTGCGTAGTGTCGTCATATTATCAAAGTGCGGGACATCCTGAGCTAGGAATTGCTCAGAGACGCGATGCATGGCTTCTTTTGAGTAGTGCTCGCCGAATGGTGGGTGCTTTTTACAAAGAAAGTTATAAAGCTCCTGCTCGCACTTTTCGATTACCCCTGAGTTGTCCCACAATGTATCGTCGAGATCAAAGCTAAGAACTTTTACTTTACTCCAATCCACAGCTTGAATTTTTTCTTCGGTAGTTTTCGACATTTTAATTCTTATCTTTTTTATTTTTTCTTGCTCGAGGGTGTGCAGCATCATAGGTTTTGGCTAGATGCTGAAAATCTAAGTGTGTATAAATTTGTGTGGTAGCGATACTAGCGTGGCCGAGCAACTCCTGCACTGCCCGTAAGTCACTTGAAGATTCTAAGACATGCGTTGCGCACGAATGCCGCAGTTTGTGTGGATGTAATACATCCGTTAAGCCTTGACGCTTACCCCAGTAATTGAGTCGCTGCTGAATTGAACGGTTGCCCAAACGCTGCCCTCGGCTACTCAGAAATAAAGCTTTTTCCTCAGGATCTTTTACAAAAGCTACACGATTTTTTATCCACTTCTTAAGCAACTTTGTGGCCGCAGCGCCAAAGGGGACTTCTCTAATTTTCCGACCTTTACCTAAAACTCGTAAGGTTTGATCATTAAAACTTACCGAATCCAAATCCATTGACGATAATTCTGACAAACGAATACCTGAAGAATACAGTAACTCGATTATGGCTTTGTCGCGAATTTCGATTGGCTCGTCTTCCGGCAGGCTATCTATAAAATGATTCAAGCTATCAACGTCGATATTCTTAGGAAGGCGCTTTGGTTTCTTAGGCCCACGTAAACCAATCGCTGGATTGGTTTTGATTTTTTTCTTCGCTACTAAATAATCGAGGAAACCGCGCAATGACGAGAGCTTTAATCCGATGGTAGCAGCTGACGCGCCATTACGGTGATGGTGGGCCATCCAAAGCCGAATATCTTGACTGGACACTAGCGCCCAGTCATCAATCCTTTGTGAAACATAGTCAATAAAATCGAGAATTTGCCGTTTATAATTATTAACCGTATGTTCCGAGTATTGCTTCTGATGAAGTAATTGATCGCAATACTGGTCTACGCTTTTCTTCATTGCTCAGAGTTAGGTTTCTTTAATCAAGCAGGCTTCAGCGACATCGCCAATAAAACGCAAGAACAAAGTTCCCATGTCGGCTGTAAACAATTCGACGTCATGGCTACCCAAAGCAATGATTCCCACCTCAGCGCCTTCACCTAATGGAATTAGAGCATAAGACTCTAAGGTTTGTTCACTTTCAAACAGCTGGCTAATACTTTCAGTAACACGACCGCATACCGGATCATCTTGAATGAACTGCTGATCAGTAAACTTTCGTAAAGTATCAATATCAGACACGTTCACATTATCTAAATTATCATCGTTGTGGCATAGCCAAACCTGGCAGTCATCAATATCAAAATAGTCGTGTATTTGCTTGATCAAAGTATCAACGACTTCTTGCTTATTTGGAGCATGAATTAAATTGACTGCAAGCTCAGAACATTTGACCAATAACGCACTATTAACCTGCGCATTGTTCATCATTTCATTCAAACGGCCCTGTAACGTTTCGGAGCGCTGTCTTAAGTTTAAGATCTGACGTTCGACTAACGAAACCGATCCATAAACTTTGTGATTTATTTTTAAGTTCTCAAGAAGCTGTGGGTGACGCTCAAAAAACTCAGGATTTTTTTCTAAGTAGTTTGCAATTTTGCCTTCAACCCGTAACAAATCTTCCGCAGCTTTGCCCATCTCAAATTCTCATCAATTGTTCAATACGCTGATGTCATTAAACATCAATTTGACCTTCAAAAACCACTTTTGCAGGCCCAGTCATGTACACCGGCTTTCCTTTTCCTGCCCAACGGATCCAAAGATTTCCGCCAGGTAACGTGACTTTCACTTTTTCTTCCAAAATATTTTGCAGACGACCAGCAACTACAGCAGCACAGGCACCCGTTCCGCACGCCAAGGTTTCGCCAACGCCACGCTCAAATACTCGCAGCTTAATTTCACTCGGCTGAATAACCTGCATAAATCCAACATTAGCTTGTGCAGGGAAGTAACTGTGACGGCTTAGCACTGGCCCCACTTTTTCGACAGGTGCATTTTCAATATCATCAACCTGTATCACGCAGTGAGGATTTCCCATCGACACAGCGCCGACTTTATATCGAATGCCCTCTGCGTCAATCATATAAGTATCTGACTGCTCAGCAAAGCGCAAAGGAATCTTTTCAGGCTCTAAACGCGGCTTTCCCATGTTAATGGTAATCAAACCATTATCTTCCAACACCGTGTTCATAGTCGCGGTATTGGTCGATAAACGCAGCTCACGCTTCCAAGTCAGCCCTTTTTGACGCACATATTTCGCTACGGCTCGCGCACCATTACCACAATGCCCGGCTTCGCTACCATCCGCATTAAAGATTCTGAAGTGAAAATCGGCTTCTGGGTGTTGTGGCGCTTCAATCATCAGCAGTTGGTCAAAACCAATACCAAAATTACGGTGTGCCAACTGGCTTATTTGCCCCTGATTGAGGTACACAGGCTGGGAAATAGCATCCACCACCATAAAATCGTTACCAATACCCTGCATTTTAGTGAAAGGAACGATCATTGACCTCCCTCCTCACTCACCTGCTTTTCTTCACTTTTCTGATTTTCTGAGGGTTTTTCTGGTTCTTCCTCGGGCATGAATAAAGGGCCTTTTTGGCCACACCCCGCCAGAAACACCACGGCCAGACTCATTATCCCTAGCTGCCGCAAACGTTTAATCGTCATCATTATCGTTTTATTAAGAAAATAAGCCTTATCTTGCAATAGCTTGGTTTTGACTGCAAGCGTCATTGCAATCAACCGCACATCTGGCACAATATTCAACCAATATCAAAGAACCTCTTTACGTTACGGATTTAATCATGACGACGCTGACTGAAACAGAATTTAACGACAAGATGGATGATACTATTATCGCTATCGAAGAAGCGCTCGACGAACTTGATGAACTGGACATTGACTATGAAACCAGTGGTGGCATTCTGACGATCACCCTCGAAAATGGCTCAAAAGTCATCATTAACCGTCAAACACCTCTGAAACAACTGTGGTTAGCGGCAAAAGACGGGGGATATCACCTTGACTGGGTTAACGGGCAATGGCAAACCGATAAAGAACAAGAGCCATTACAAGCTTTATTGAACCGAGTACTCAGCCAACAATCTGGTGAAACCGTTTCACTCGAACTCGCTTAAATCACAACCCAATTACTACATTTTAGGAAACCACATGAGCGACACTCACTCAGACCTATTGCCTTGCGTTAACGTTGAGCCAACATCTGAACATAAAGCAACTGTTATTTGGTTGCACGGACTTGGTGCCGACGGCCACGACTTTGAACCGATTGTTCCAGAGCTAAAACTGCCAACCGATTTAGGCGTAAAGTTTATTTTCCCACACGCACCCGTGATGCCGGTCACTATTAACGGCGGCTATCAAATGCGTGCCTGGTATGACATTCGTGATGCAGACTTGGCCAATCGAGAAGATAAAGATGGCGTGCGTAAATCTGCTGCATTGGTGGAACAATTAATTGATGCTGAGCAAGCAGCTGGTATCCCCAGCGATAAAATAGTACTTGCCGGTTTTTCACAAGGTGGCGCCATTGCATTACATCTATCAACACGGATACAACACAAATTAGCTGGTATCGTGGCTCTATCGACCTACTTAACCATGCCAGAAAACCTAGCGGACGAAAAGTCACCAGCCAATATCGATACGCCTATCTTTATGGCTCACGGCTCACAAGATCCTGTCGTGCCGATGCAGCGCGGGCAATACAGCGCCAAGGTGCTAGAGGAAAATGGCTTCAGCGTAAGTTGGCAAGACTACCCCATGGCTCATGCCGTCTGCCTCGAAGAAATCCAAGCGCTGGGGCAGTATTTAAACAAAGTCTTAGGTTAGAGAGAGATAGTTACGCCAAATGCGCGTATACACCATCTTGGTTTAGGAACCAACGACTGAATCGGTCCTGCGGTATGGGTTTCGAGATAAAGTATCCTTGCGCCATATCGCAGTCTGTTTGTTTCAAGTAATCGTAAACTTCTTGAGTTTCTACTCCTTCCGCGATGGTTTTTATGCCCATTTTTTGTGCTAACGTCACAGCGGCATCCACTATGTAAACGGCGCCTTTGTCATTCGGAAGTCGCTTAATAAACGATTGATCGATTTTGATCAATGAAGCTGGAAGTCGATGCAAGTACTGTAGAGATGAATACCCCGTTCCAAAATCATCAATGGAAATACTGAAGTTTGCCTTTGCTAAACGCACCAGTTCGTCAATCGCTTGCTCCATATCTACCACAATAGCGCTTTCAGTCACTTCCAGTTCGATCCAGCGACCATCGATCTGGTACTCCTCGAGCAATGCAATAACACGGTCTGTAAAGTTTGGATGCAGAAGGTTGCGTGTCGAAATATTCACTGAAACAGGAATTTCTACGCCCTGAATTTTCCACTGCTTGTGCTGCTCAATGGCTTCGCGCAAAGCGAATTCCGTAATGGTTTGAATAAGAGTACTTTGCTCTGCTCGCGCGATGAAAGCTCCTGGCGTTAATAAGCCTCGTTTAGGGTGCTGCCAACGGAGTAAGGCTTCAACGCTACGAATATCGCCTGTCCGAAGATCAATCTGTGGCTGATAATACAAGCATAACTGCTTTGTTTTAATCGCTGTTTGAAGCTCTCCCAAAATCGATATATTTTCTTCTGTTTGCGTCACTATCTCAGGATTAAACGCTGTCATTTCCATAGCACGCTCTTGTACTAACGCCAGCGCAGCTTCAGCACGATGTAAGTATACCTCTGGAGCGAGTTCAATCTTCTTGAACCCAACATACCCAATCCTAGTTTCAACATGCACAGAAATATCGTTATAGGTTACCGCTTCCTTTAGTAACACGCTTAAGTTGTCTAAAAACCTCTGGTTCGTCTCAGGATCTTTATCAAGAACGATAGCCAATTGCGCTGAATCTGTATGGTAAATATCTTCACCACCATTCAGCGCTAACCTCCGCGCCATTTGCCTCGTTGCGTCATCGATTACACCATATCCAAATACCGATTTAAGCTCTAAAATGTTGTCAATCGCGACCACAGCTAAAATGATATCCTCACCGCTGTAACTGCCTTTTTCGAACCGCTTTAAATCATTAAACAAAGCATTTCGATTGGGCAACTTCGATGTCGGATTAAAGTTTGATAACCAACGTAAGCGCTTCATATATTTAATCACGCTATCGCTAGCAAAACCGCTAACAGATCCAATCAGTAGAAAGAATCCTGTTCGATATAACCAGTTAGCCGTCTTCTGCATCTCACCAGTTTCAACATTGATTGGCATAAATGGGCCGAGAACAACACCAGCCACCATTGCCATTACAACGCCGCCTTTGACTCCAAAAACAAAGCCTGCGAGAACAATAGGGATATACATGGAATGAGAATAGACATACTTTATACCGCCGGTTAGAAAAACCAGCAGATAGACGAGCGCAGCCGATGTTATAAGTATTGGAATCATCAAGCGGCGAATTATTGTTTTGTGCCGCTCTACCCAGTCTAAAAACTTAGGAGCTTCCATTCCGACCTCCAGTGGCAACTGAGTAGCAACCTTCAGCTAAAGAATCACTACTTGTTGAACCATACTAGAACTAACGCTCACTTTTTACAAGTTTCTTCCAATTAAAACATTCTTGTTTTCAAAGAGTTATTCAGGGTTCGTTACGCTTTGTTGTGGATTTTGTCGGCGTTTTAAGCGACTATTGTGGCATGAAAGATTCACAACCAAGCTCAACAAACGCCAGCCAACTTCCTAACTTTTGTCAGGCGGCGACCATTTACCTTACGGTGATAGCCAGTATTTTATTAGCTCTATTGCTAAGCTTGGTTACGCCTGAGTGGCATACTAGTTTTTTTTACAACCTCAGCCTTCACTCCTTTTTTGTGCTATGGGTGTCGCTGACCAGCTTGGGGCTTTTGTGTTTATTACGCCAGTATTTACCTCTTAAAGTACAAGCACAGCTGTCTTTAAAGCGCTTTTCGGGACTCGCCATTGGCATTATTCTGCTGGTGACACTTTGCTTTAGCTTATTGACCAGCTTTTACCTTAGTCAGGAACCATCGCTATGGTTTCTGCTACGTAATATGATCATCGCTTTTATCGTGAGTGGTGTTTTCTTTCGCTACTTCTATTTGCGTGAAGATAGTGTCAGACGCATCCGCTCAGAAGCCGAGGCTCGTGTGCAAGCGCTGCAATCACGCATTCGACCGCATTTTTTGTTCAACAGCCTAAACACGCTCGCTAACCTGGCTGCGGTTGATCCCATAAAAACCGAGCAAATGATTTTAGACATGGCAGATATTTTCCGAGCCAGCATGAAGCGCTCCGATGTTTTGATACCATTCTCAGAAGAAAAACAACTATGCCAACAATACCTCAGTTTAGAGTCTCAGCGCCTAGGCGATCGACTTACCGTCGAATGGCAAGTTAACTACATCGCCGATAATTTATTGGTACCCCCTCTTCTCCTTCAGCCCTTGCTGGAAAATGCGGTCTATCATGGTATTCAAAAGCACCCTGACGGCGGAACAATTCGAATTAAAGGGGTCAGTTACCAAAAGTATATTCAGCTTGAGATTACTAACCCACTTCCTCCAGCCGACGTTGAAGATCACAAGGGTAATTCGATGGCGCTAAAGAATATTCAGCAAAGACTTGAAGTGCTCTATGGAAATAAAGCACAGCTATCGTATCATCAAGCTCAGAACCAGTTTTACTGCATAGTTAAAATTCCAAAGCAGTTGTGATAATTGAGATGGAGGGTGTTTCATCTAATGCTTAAAACCATTATTGTTGACGACGAACAACCTGCCCGCCAGCGTATTCGGCGGTTGCTTGACAATTATTCGGACATTAATATCGCTGCCGAAGCCAGCAATGGTGAAGAGGCCTTAACGCTCATACAGCAACTCCAACCTGAATTAGTATTTCTCGATATTTCGATGCCCGTAATGAATGGCGTTGAGTTAGCCCATATCTTGAGCCAAAACTTTCCGACACTCAAAATCATATTCACCACCGCTTATGATCAGTACGCGCTAGAAGCTTTTGATGTTAACGCAACCGATTATCTACTGAAGCCTATTCGCCAAGAGCGCCTTAACAAGGCTTTATCCAAACTGCTTTCACCGCGGGCAAATGATGAATTTATCACGGTCAGAGAGCGCGATACGGTGCGTAAAGTCTTATTGAAAAACATCCTGTATTTACACTCAGATCAAAAGTACGTTGAAATCCACCTACAGGACAAAACGCTACTGAGCAGTGAAAGCTTGAAAGATTTAGAGACACGCTTCCCGCAACATTTCTTGCGCATCCACCGCTCGACGCTGGTCAACCGACGGCATTTCTATGGCATTGAGCAAGATGATGGTCAGTGTATAGCACTACTTCGTGATTCTGATGAGAAACCGCAGATTAGTCGACGCCACCAAACCGATGCACGGCAATTTTTACAAACTTCTGACGACTGAGTACTGAAACAAGGGCTAACCGACTTCAATTTATGCTAAACTTGCACCAAATTTCTAGTAGTCATGATTGGTCACACGACAGAGACCATTATTTATGAGCATTTCAACCATTCGTATCGCCACCCGACAAAGCCCGTTAGCCCTATGGCAGGCTGAATATATCCAGCAACGCCTTGAGGCAATCCACGACAACTTAACGGTCGAGCTGGTTCCCATGACCACCAAAGGCGATAAAATTCTTGGCACCCCACTCAGTAAAATTGGCGGCAAAGGGTTATTTGTCAAAGAACTTGAGCAGGCTATGCTCGAAGACCGCGCCGATATCGCGGTGCACTCGATGAAAGATGTTCCCTATCAATTTCCAGAAGGCCTAGAACTCAAAGTTATCTGCGAACGAGAAGATCCAAGCGATGCATTTGTCTCGAATAATTATCATGGTTTGGATGACTTACCCGTCGGCGCGACCGTTGGAACCTCAAGCTTGCGCCGTAAAATGCAAATTTTGGCCTTACGCCCCGACCTGCACATTACCGACTTGCGCGGTAACGTCGGTACACGACTCTCTAAGCTTGATATGGGGCAATATGACGCGATTATCCTCGCTTCTGCGGGTCTAATTCGGCTTAAACTTGCTAACCGCATAGCCAGTCGCTTTGATCCTGAGCAGTTACTGCCAGCTCCTGGTCAAGGCGCTGTTGGCATCGAAGCGCGCACCAATAGTCCTGAGCTGGATAAGCTATTAGCACCACTTCAAGACGCTCATACCGCTTACCGCGTTAAAGCCGAACGTATTATCACGCAAACGCTCCAAGCCAGTTGCTCAGTGCCCATCGCTGCCTTTTCGACAATCGCTGATGACACTTTGTCACTCCGAGCGTTAGTCGGTGGTATCGATAACCAGATGATCGAAGCTTCGGCCGAAGGCAAAATCGAAGATGCTGAAACCATTGGTAAAACTGTCGCAGAGTCTTTACTCGCTCAAGGCGCCAAGGAAATGATCCAAGCGCTAGGAACTGACGTTTAAAGGTGGGCGCTTTGTGAGCACTTCGTTGGACGTTATCGTCACGCGCCCTTCGCCCTACGGCGAGCAGCTTTGTAGCATGCTTGAAGAGCAAAAATTTATCAGTGCTCACTGTCCCTTAATTTCTTTTGCAGCCGACGACTCTATAACGCCCACTCAACGGCTTAAGTTATTTTCTCAATCGCAGACTTGGATCTTTGTCAGTCGCCAGGCCGTTAATTTTTGTCTCGATGGCTTTAGCCCAAGTCAGCAACACACCTTACAAGCATTGAGTCGCGATAGAACCATTATTGCAGTTGGTGAAGCGACAGCTGATTCTTTACAGCAAAAACAGATTAGGTCACTAACTCCGGTGACACCGAATAGCGAAGGCATGATCCAACTGCTAGAGCAAAAAAACCTTAAGCAACAGCCCACTCTATTAGTTCGTGGTAATAAGGGCAGACCCTTGTTGCAACAATATTTCGCTGATCATCAGTTATCCATACTGCAGGTTTATCAGCGCAAAACCACATCACAAACATTGCCACCTCAGACTAAGCAATCGGCTATTGTCGTGACCAGCGGGCAGCTGATGGAGTTGGTGGCAGAGCAGTTCCCGAGTAACGCTCAACGCCAAGCCTGCACCATTATTTCGGGTAGCGCCAGAATCAGCGAAATTGCCCAACAATTCGGCTTTACAAATTGTTATACTGCTAACAATGCTTCAAATTCTGAGCTGGTCAAAAGCTGCATTTTATGGCGAAATAACGTAAGTTAACGTCATAATCATGTTCGAAGTGATCGATCACTCATTTGACGAATCCATAACTAGAGAAGGCACTGATGAGCAACAAGGAAAACAACACTGAATCTCACGAACCTCGGAACGATCTTCAAGCCGAGGAACAGTCCCACCATTCTAAAAATAATACAAAGGATAGCGCACAGTCTAACGACGCCGATCAAGTCGCGGCGGACTCTGCTTTTGACGATTCCAGTTCTGAGACGCCCTCTAGCTCACCGCCTAACAAGCCCAAATCCAAGGGAACTTCGGGTGCAAAGCCGATTAAGTGGTTTATTGTTGTTGTCGTGCTGGCGGCTATTGCTTACGCAGTCTATTTTGGCTGGGAAAAGTGGCAAGATTATCAGGACAACATGAATAAAGCGGATCGTATCGATCAAATCGAACAGCAACTGTCGCAACAAAACACCAATATTCAATCCAAGCTTTCATCACAAAACCAGAAGCTCGATAGCTTGGCTTCAGAACTGCAAGATAACCAACGATATATTACGCAGCTTCAAGACCAGTTGCGCACAACACAACGAAAATTCCAGGCGCTAAGCTCCGAAAAACAACAAGATTGGCTGTTTAATGAAGCGGAGTACCTGATTCGTGAAGCTTCTTACAAATTACATTTCACCGATGACGCTGCGTCAATTATCGCCTTATTGCAGGCTGCCGATGCTCAGCTGTCTGAACTCAACGATGGTACTTTAACCAACCTACGTCAGGCTATCAGCCAAGATATTAGTGCGGTTCGCGGTAGCGGTAACTTGGATATTGAAGGTATCGCCATCGCGATTGAAACGCTGAAAAACAACCTTAACCAATTAGAGCTTGCCAGCGTTCAACTTCAAAGCGACTCAGCTCAGCCTATCGAATCTACTGACGAAGCTGATATTTCAAGCTGGCAACATTTCAAGAATTCCGTCTCTGACGCCGCCAGTAAATATTATACGGTTCATCAATTCGATGAATCGACTCAACCCTTTATTAGCCCACAAAAGGACCGCTTGTTACGCGAAAACATTCTGCTGAATCTACAAACCGCTCAGCTGGCTGCGCTGCAAAACAATCAATCTCTGTATGAGTCCAATCTCGATAATGTTAAGCAATGGGTTGAACAATACTTTAAGCAAAAGCCAGCCACCACGCAGGCCTATCTACAACAATTGAACGAGTTGGTGGATCGCTCAGTAGAATTGGATCTTCCTGCCAGTCTTCAGTCTTACCAAGTGATTAGCGAGATTTCACAACAGAAAGTCAATCGCTGGCTTGAGTCCGACAATTCAGCTACAGAAAGCGACTCTTCAACAAGTGACACTTCAATAAGTGGCTCCCCAACAGAGAGCGCTGGCTCTACCCAACCAGACAGCGACGATGAGGAGGAGCCATCAGAATGAAATTGAAGTGGATTCTTCTTATTGCTTTATTTGGAGGTTTGATTCTCGGGCCATTAATCAGCAATGTTCCAGGCTCGACTTACATCTTGCTCGATCAAACCGCTATTGAGTTTAAAAATAACTTCGCTATTGCACTAGTACTCCTTTCTCTACTAGGCCTGTGGATGCTGTGGCTACTCATCCGTTATTTACTCAAGACCAGCAATATCACTGTTGGTTGGTTTGGCGACAGAAACCTGCGCAAAGCACGCCAGCAAACAATTGACGGCATGATTGCCTTAGCCGAAGGTCATTGGAAAACCGCCGAAGACCTACTGATCAAAGGTGCTAAGTTTCGTGATACCAAACTCATTAACTACCTTGCAGCTGCGCGTGCCGCTCAGGAACAAGATGATGACAAAAGTCGTGACCAATATTTGCAGGCGGCGGCTAAAGCTCAGCCTGATGCACACATCGCAATTGGCTTAACTCAGGCTCAACTACAAATTCAACACCGCCAGTTCGAGCAAGCTTTGGCGACGTTAAGCCATTTACGCGAAATGTCACCACACCACCCGTATGTCTTAAAGCTCTTACACCAGCTTTACACGCGTCTCTCTGAGTGGGAGCAAGTCTTGGAGCTACTTCCTAAACTGCGCAAATACCGCGTCTACAATCCAGTCCGCATTGACGATATCGAAGTCATCGCTTGGGCAGAGTTACTTAGCGTTAAAGCCCAACGTGAAGGATTGCCTGCGGTTAATGATTTATGGTTGAAGCTGCCGAAAAATGTTCGCAAGCGCCCACAAACACAATTGTCATACGCTGAGATCTTGGCAGATCAACGTCAATTCGACCAACTTGAGCTACATATCAAGGATTCGATGAAACACGAGTGGCAGGAAAAGCTCGCGGAGCTATTCGGTTTGATAGAAAGTCAAGAGCCATCACGAACTCTTGCCACAGCCGAAACTTGGTTGAAGCAAAAGCCTAACAACACCACATTGCTTACGACTTTAGGTAAATTGTCATTAAGAGCACAACTATGGGGTAAGGCTAAGAGTTATTTAGAAAAAAGTATCGAGCAAAAGCCAACAGCAGAAGCTCATTACTACCTTGGGCAAGCTTATCGTGAATTAGGCCATCCGATTCAGGAACAGGAAGAATATCAGCGTGGATTAGCCAGCTTGATCCAACCGGATGCGGTACCTCAACTCCCGTCATCTGGCGATGAAGAGGAAACCTTATAACTCTTTAATTTTAATGATTTGAGCCGGAGTCATGTTTGTTCCAGAAGCAGCATCCTTCGGCTCTTTCCCTTCTGCCTCATTGTCCGTAATTCGCTCCAAGAAATCACACTCAATACATTCACGCACAAAAACCTCGTCTTCGTAGTAACAGACCGTGGTATCCATCTGTTGGCACTCGGGACAACGAGCGCCCGCGACGAAACGTTTTGGCGTGGTTTTATGGTTCATTGAATTTACTCACCGATTGCTATAAGGTGCTTTTTCGACCCTGATTTTAACTGTGGCTTTTCGCCCATAACCATAAGGCGTGTAGACGATTAGTCTAACATAATCATAACACTATGAGCTGGTTAAGTATCCTTCCGCCAATCGTGGCCATCATCTTCGCAATCTGGAAACGCGAAGTCACTATCGCCCTGCTTTTGGCTATTTTTACGGCGTCTCTTATTCTTGTTGGCGGTAATCCCGTTTACGCCTTTACCGATACGGTTGAACGAATTATCAACGTCTTCTCCAGCGCGTATAACACGCGCATTTTGATGTTCAGCTTGTTAATCGGTGCGCTAATTCAATTAATTAAAATTTCAGGGGGTGTGACAGCCTTTGTCGATTGGTTAACTCGTCGCAGTTTAGTTAATAACCAACGCAAAGCTGGCATGTTACCGACCATTCTCGGTAGTTCTATCTTTATTGACACCAACATGAGCGTCTTAACCGCCGGTCTTTCGTCGCAAGCTCTGTTCGATAAGTTCAAGATGAGTCGACTGCGCTTGGCATACATTATCGACTCAACCTGTGCGCCGATCAGTGTGCTAATCCTTTTAAATGGCTGGGGCGCAGCGATTCTTGGTTATGTCGAAGAAACGGCGGTTGCCGATCCTACCAGCGTGATGCTCGGTAGTATTGGTCTTAACTTTTATGCCATCGTGACGTTATTGATCGTTTTTTACACCGTGTTTAGCACCAAAGTTCACGGCCCCATGCGCACCATGGAGCAAAACATCAAGCAAACCGAGCAAGCCGAACAATCGCTCCCTAAAGCCACTAAAAAGCGCTACATGCTCGCGCCTTTGATTTTTATGGTCGTCAGTATTCTAGTCTTTATGTTTATTACTGGCGATGGCGACTTGCGCAAAGGCTCTGGCTCAGAGTCGGTTCTGTGGTCCGTGATTCTGTCTACCCTATTAGCGCTTGGCTTACTTCGTTACGACGCCAAAAAACCCACAAAAGAATTGATGGAGCAAAGCTTTAAAGGGCTCGGTAACTTATTACCATTAGTTACTTTGGTCTTGTTAGCTTTTGCGCTATCGTCAGCCATGGGCGACTTAAAAACCGGTGAGTTTGTGGCGCAAGCGGTAGGTGATTTCATTCCATTGTGGCTAATTCCAGCGTTAATATTTGTGCTGGCAGGCTTTATTTCCTTTACCACAGGAACCTCGTGGGGCACCTTCGGCATTTTAATTCCAATCGCTATTCCATTGGCTTTAGCCTTAGGTATCTCGCCAAGCTTAGTATTAGGCGCCGTATTAGGTGGTGCCGTATTTGGCGATCATGCCTCACCGATTTCTGACACCACCGTGATTTCGTCATTAGCCGCAGGCTGTGACTTACTTGATCACGTCAAAACACAGCTGCCTTATGCGCTAACTGCAGGCGGTATCAGCATAGTGCTGTATATTATTTTTGGCCTCTCTCAATAGAAAAGAGCAGTAGAAACACAGAGTCATGAACAAACCACTTCGCTACGGGGTTGTCGGCAACCCCATCTCACACAGCATGTCGCCGCAACTGCACCAGCAGTTTGCTGAGCAGCTCGGCATTAATATTGTGTATTCTAAATACTGTCCTAGCGCTAAAGGCTTTACCCGTGTGTTGAACGACTTTTTTCAAAGTGGAGGCAAAGGCTTAAACGTTACCGCACCGTTTAAGCTCGACGCTTTAAACTATGCAGATTTAATTACTGATCGCGCCAAAGACTCTAACAGCGTCAATACCCTGGTCTACACTCCTGAAGGCATTCTTGGCGACAGCACCGACGGCATGGGCTTCTTGCGCGACTTATACGCCAAACAAAAAGAATACCATATTGATTTTCAGAATAAACGCGCGGTGCTGCTTGGCGCAGGCGGAGTAGCACGCTGTATCGCACAGTCGCTATTACTCGATGGTTTTGAGGTTTACTTGATCAATCGCACCCAAAGCAAAGCCCAGCAGCTGGCAAAAGATTTGTCACATTTGGGTACCATTAAGCTCTATTCAGAATCTATCGCGGTTGATCTCATCGTCAACTCCGTCAGCTTCAACGCCGACAAGTTTCTAGCTCAAGTTCACTTTGCCGACAACGCCGTCGCCTACGACCTCAACTACGGCGATAAGGCAGGGCAGTTTTTAGAAGCCGCAAAACCACACACCAAGCACCAATTCCATGGCCTCGGCATGCTGATTGAGCAAGGTGCAGAGTCGTTTGGACTTTGGACTGGGAAGTATCCGGATACATCATTGGTTTCTTTGTAATTTCTATGTCATTCCACGGTTAAATCGCTGAATCTAGTGATTTTTACGATGTCTCGCCTTTCAGCGAGTTACTTTTCTTGCGTGGACAAGAAAAGTAACCAAAAGAAGTCCACCCCTATATTGAGATCATTCTACGAATGATTTCCCTCGAACAAACCAAGTTACTTAACGCACCGTGAAATACAGTCCCTCCATGGACTGTTTTTCACTATCAAAATCATCCACGATTTTGATTGCTATAACTTGCTTTATCCTCAGCTCAATATAAAGGGATTGGGCAATACCAAACTTAGCTGTTATATTCCCTTGTAAACCTTTTCAATAACCTCACTATGGAGCTAGAAAGTAAATTATTAGGATGCAATCAAATAAAGCTATTCACTAGAGAAGGTAAGTTACTTCCGGACCCGAATCTAATCTGGAATATTGACCATCTCATAGCTTTTATTCAAATAACTATTAACAGTTGGGATAAGCATTCAGAAGCTGTAAACCACGAAATCAAACATAAAGCACAACATGATAGTTCGTGGATTAATTTTAAAGGTAAAAGTGCAGATAAAAAGCTTTATCGTGATACAACTCTAAATCAAAAGATTAATGAACGTGTTTACATTAGTTCTATTTTCTCTGTTGCAACGTATTATATTACTACCTTCGAAGCTATGGAGAAACTTCACAATCAACTTAAAACAATATGTCAATTACAGCGATATAATATTAAGAAGCCTAAACTTTATAAAAATAAACATTTCCACCAAAAAATTAAAACAATCAGGAATATATCCTTCATTCACCAAGACTCGACCGATGAAAAAAATCCTATGAACATACGCACAGCTATGTATTGGACACCATCTATATCATTTAAGAGTAATGAAATACCCACCACTGAGGATTATATTTTTGCACTTGGTAAGTGGCATCAAACCATAAACGAGGAAAAAACTGTAACCAACATAGATATAAAAATCCGTGGGTTTACGAAGTTTGCAGACACAGCTTTAGAAATTCTTGAAAAGAACAAAAGCATCTTGAGTGATTACTTTTATAAAATAAAAGAATTTCAAGAATAACGTCCTCATTTTAAGCCAAACCGACAATCCCCTAAAGTTAGCCGAGTAAAAGCGAGTTATAGCGTAAATTGGGCAGGATAGCCCAATTTAGTCAAAACGAGACAGGACGTCGAGTTTGACGGCGCGTGAGTAACTTGCTTGAGCGAGGGGAGCCCGAAGGGCCTAACGTCGGGGGTGTCTTTTCTTTTCGCCCTTTTCTTTGGACAAGCAAAGAAAAGGGTAAAATCCTTTGGCAAAAAAACTTAACTCATAAACCTCTAACTTCTGAGCTAAGGCAAGGCGCGGCAAATCAACATAAGAATGCGGAGCGTACTGAAGTACGTGAGCACATTCGAATACTGTTTTAACAAAGCATTGCCGACGATCAGGAGCTAGCAATAGGCGGATGATGAATCATCTGCACCCTATTCCCATCCGGATCCAAGCAATAAAAGCTGGTCGCGCCGTCACGATGTCTTCTTGGCTCTGTGAGCATTTGAACCCCGTGATGCTTTAGAAATTCATACCATTCGTCCACTTCTTCGGCGTTGTTCATGATAAAACCTAGGTGATCGAGCTTTTGACCACCAGACGTGTCTAAATCCGGCTGTTTACGGTGTAAGGCGAGATTGTCGTGGCCTTTTGAGGTTAAGTAGACGTTATCCTCGTCGGGACGCCATTCGACGTCCATACCGAGCAATTCGACGTAGAAATGTTCTACGGCGGCTAAATCATCAACAAATAGCGCTAAGTGGCGCATGCCAAGATGTTGTGTTGGTCGATTCATTGTTGAATGACTCCTTTATTAGACTGGCACAATTTCGAAGCTGGTTTCGACCGGCATGCTGGGATCCAGCGAATGCATGACCGAACAGTACTTTTCTACCGATAAGTCCACCGCTTTTTTGACTTGTTTGGTCGATAAGTCTTTGCCTCGTACCACGAATTTCAGTTTCAAGCCTGTAAATCGGCGTGGTGGCTTGTCGGCACGCTCTGAGTCAACTTCACAGTGACAACCGGTAATGTTTTGGCGTGCTTTTTGTAGAATCATCACCACATCAACCGATGAACAAGCACCGATCGACATCAATAGATTCTCCATTGGCGAGACGTAATCACCCTCACCACCAAACATGACATTTTGTCTTTTGCTGTTTTTACCAATAAAATTAAGGTCGTTGACCCAGTCGACAGTTACTTTCATGTGATTTGTGACCCAGTTTGAACTTTTAGAGGCTATATAGTGCCACAACAAATTTGATTTTAAAGAGGCACGGCACTAAGATTTCATGCTATATTTTGAAAGATTACAACAAAATAGGAAATAATATATGGCGTTACCTTATCATTTGGCTCAAGACGAGACCATTCAGTGGTTCCTGAATCATTGTCAGAGGCGCCGTTTCCCTACAAAAAGTACACTTATCTACGCTGGCGACTCATCAAATACCCTGTATTTCTTATTAGAAGGCTCAGTTACCGTATTGATTGAAGACGATGAAGGTCGTGAGTTAGTGCTCGCTTACCTTAATCCTGGTGATTTCTTCGGTGAAATGGGTCTGTTCACTGACGAGCATGATCGTACCGCTTGGGTCAGAACCAAAACTGAGTGTGAAGTTGCCGAAATCAGTTACGAAAAATTCCGTCAGCTGACTAAAGAAAATCCTGATGTGTTGTTTAAGTTAGCGACACAGCTAGCGAATCGCTTACAAAAAACCAGCCGTAAGGTCGGTGACTTGGCGTTCCTAGACGTCACGGGCCGTGTTGCTCACGCCTTGTTAGAGCTCGCGAAAGAGCCAGACGCTATGACTCATCCAGATGGTATGCAAATTAAAGTCACGCGCCAAGAGCTCAGCCGTATCGTCGGTTGTTCTCGTGAGATGGTTGGACGAGTGTTAAAAGCGCTTGAAGAGCAAGATCATATCCATGTTAAAGGGAAGACCATGGTGATCTACGGCGCTCGTTAGTCGTAAACAGAATCAAATATTTTGTCGTAATTCAGCCCTGCACATGCAGGGCTTTTTTATGTCTGCTTGCCAGCCTCAATAAAATTCTTGAGTAACTGATGCCCTTTCTGGCTTAGGATTGACTCTGGATGGAACTGGACACCTTCTAGCTTAAGGGTTTTGTGTTTAATTCCCATGATGTACTCTAGCTCACCCTCTTCGTCTTCGGTCCATGCGGTAATTTCGAACTCTTCAGGCAAGCTTGGCGTATCGACGATCAATGAGTGGTATCGCGTCGCTTCAAAAGGATTAGGTAGTCCTTCGAAGACACCGGTATTGTTATGATAAATCGGTGAGGTTTTGCCGTGCATCACCTGTTCAGCGCGAATGACGGTTCCACCAAACACCTGTGCCATGGCTTGATGCCCTAAGCAAACGCCTAAGATTGGATAATCTGTTGCTAGCTTTTCTAGAATATTTAATGTCACACCCGAATCATTTGGTGTGCAAGGTCCCGGCGAAATCACGATGTAATCCGGCTTCAATTCATTGACTTCTTCAACCGTCAACTCGTCGTTACGCTTAACCAAGACATCCAGCTCTAATTGCCCAAAATATTGGACCAAGTTATAGGTAAACGAATCGTAGTTATCTACCATCAACAGTTTTTTGCGACTCACTGGTGCTGACTTGATAATGAAGGTTGCAACAAGAAATCCTAGGCTCAGTAACAACATGGTGATCAATGGCCAGTGATTACCGATAAACCCTGCATCGCCTTCGTAAACAGACTTCTGAGAGCAATAGTCATCATCGTAATGGAAACTGCCTCCAGCTTCTAAGCACTGCTCAATGGCAGCTTGGTCACTGGCATAGTGTCCTAAAGTCGCTACTATCATTAAAGCAGCAAATATCCACCAGACTTTACGCATACATCACCTTACGCATTTATAACCTCACGCATAAACATTGGTCTTTACTGAAATCATTGGGATTAGTTCTTCCAAATTATCTACTACGATATGGGGTACTTCTTGTGGTCGAATATCACTACCCATTAAGGCATAACCATAAGTCACCCCGACAAACGGCATCTTAACATTGACCGCCGCTTGCGAATCTTTTGACGAGTCACCAATCATCCAGCAATGTTCAGGCTTGACGTTAAGTTTCTCGCACACATACAGTAACGGCGCAGCATCTGGCTTTTTCTTCGGTAAACTATCACCACCCAGTACTGCTTCAAAGTAACTGTCTAATTTTAAGTGCTTTAAGATCGGCTCAATCAGTTCGTGAGGCTTGTTACTCACCACCGCCATTTTGACATTTGCCAGTTTCAAGCAATCAAGAAAGCCTTGTACACCATCAAACATCACCGACCGTTCTGCTGGCAGTGCTCGGTAGAATTGCATAAACAGATTGTAAGTTTGATCAAACCATTCTGACTTGCCGAAATAGTTTAAGGCCTGCTCTACAAATACCTGAGCCCCACCACCAATCCAACGCTTGATTTGGTTTAGCGGTTGCTCAGGCAGATCGAGCTCTTCGAAGGTATTGTTGGCTGCGATTTGAATATCGGCAGCACTGTCAACTAGCGTCCCATCAAGGTCAAAAATGACCAGCTTGGGAGAATTCAGTGATGTCATGATTATCGTGAGGCGCCCTTCTCAGCATTGGCCTTCATCTGAGTGACCGTAGCTTGATAATCATCGGTATTGAAGATGGCCGACCCGGCAACAAAGGTATCCACACCACAAGCAGCAATTTCTTCAATGTTGTCGATTTTAACACCACCGTCAATTTCTAAACGGATATCGCGACCTGTTTCATCGATAAGCTGACGCACCTGCTGACATTTGCGAAGTGTCGATGGGATAAAACTCTGACCACCAAAACCTGGGTTTACCGACATTAACAACACGAGATCCACTTTGTCGATAATATACTCTAAAACACTCACTGGCGTCGCTGGGTTTAATACGACACCCGCCTTACAGCCATGTTCTTTAATTAAGCCAATGGTTCGATCAACGTGTTTCGATGCTTCTGGATGAAAACTGATATAGGTCGCGCCAGCTTTTGCAAAGTCAGGGATGATACGGTCAACAGGCTCAACCATTAGATGTACATCGATTGGCGCTTCAATGCCGTAATCACGTAAAGCCTGACAGACCATCGGGCCTATCGTAAGGTTAGGTACATAATGATTGTCCATGACATCGAAGTGAACCCAGTCAGAGCCAGCTTTGAGGACATTTTCAACTTCTTCGCCTAAACGGGCGAAGTCAGCGGAAAGGATAGAAGGCGCGATAACAATATTTTGCATAATAGGTCTATCGTAAAGTTTTTGACCATTCTACAGAATCTTTACCACGACTTCTATTTAAGCAGCGAAAGCTTCCCTGCTCTTCAACTTATCATTAGCTGATTGTGGAATACTCGCAGATTACGCAGCTTTTTCTTGCTCTCTGATAATCGCTGTTAATACTGCGTCCCATAAGCTGGAACGTAACTGTAAACTTTCTACCGCGACATCTTCAGCACTTTGCCATTTAGCTTTGTCATCACCACATAATGCTTGCAAGCATTTTTCAGCTAACGGTCCATGCTCATCACCATCCAACTCAATATGGCGCTCTAGGTAATAAATCAGCGTTGGGCATTCCACTTTCTCTGCTGACATCACGTCTTTTATTGCCGTAAACATATCGGGGATCAGTTTCTCTCGCCCGTACAAAAAAGCTGACGCGACTTCAACATCCGTCCCCTCTCGAGCGACCTTTAAGTTATAATCCACAAACTCACGCGCACCTTCTGGAATTAACTCCATGTTTTGCGTTTCAATAAACTCTTTTACACGGCTTGTATCCGCACCGACTTCTTCCATAGCTTTTAAGTACAGCGAGTAATGACTAATAGCATTTCCATCCGGATCCAGATCACTCTCTTCACCGATCACGATTTCATTAATAAATCGCACGACCTCAGGATCTTGTTTTGATTCAACCCACGGTACATCTACACAGGTCAGTCGTTGCTGTAGCGACTTCAGGAGACTCATAAAATCCCATACCGCATAAATGTGATACTCCATAAATGTTCGAACACTTTCTAAGCTGTCCAATGATTTATAGGTTTCATGGTTGGATAATTCTTGGTTCAACGCTTCCAATTTATCTTTTAACTGTTCTTTTAACATGGTGGCTCCTCACAGTGGTTCGCATCTATCTCCCATCAGATGATGCAGATTTGACTTTATAATTTTCCCTGAACATTTTTTTCAACGCTCTCTATCTAGTAATCACACCACTTTAAAAAAATCTATATTTACAGGCTCATTTTTTTATTTTTTTATGACCTGGTTATCATTTAAATTTATTTTTTGATTATTTCTGCAAATATGAATAGATACTTATGCAATACTGCATAATGCAAATACGCATTATTTCCTTATTTATTAATGAGTTATAGAGATTGAAAATCCTTCATATTTAGTGTCTACTAGGAGAATACTAAGAGAAATAAATTCAATATTTTTAATTAGCTGAGGATCATGCGATGGGGTTTATTAAAGATTTTTTTTCTAAGAGACCTACGGTTGAACAAAAGCCAGCGTCTCCGCCTCCGCCACAGCAAAACGCTGCGCGAAATAAGAAGGGGATACAGTTCGACCCGGGACTTGTTGATAATTTAAAAAACGACCACAGTCATTTGGTGACACTTTTTGGTCAGATGTGGGAACTTGGGTACCAAGCCAACAACCCGCAAAAATTGGCTGACTTAGTCACTCAATTTAAACGCGACTTCCAAGCACACCTTCTTAAAGAAAACGTTAAGTTTTACGTTTATCTTGAGCAAAATTTATCTGATGATAGTACTTCTATGGAGTTGGTTAGAGATTTCCGAAGTGAAATGAATGACATCGCTCATGCAGTGGTTAAGTTCTGTAAGCGCTACTCGAAACCACACGATATGAAAATACTACAAAAGCATTTTCCAAATGATTACCAACAAGTGGGCGAAGTATTGACACATCGTGTATCACTTGAAGAAAACGAACTCTACACGCTGTACCAGCCATAGTTGTAAATTCGTCTAACACGATAGTCGCTGAAAGGGATTTCAGCCAGCTCGACTTATCGCTTGTAATCTGACAAGTAAAATTCCAATCACCAAAGCCATCACGAATAACGTAATATCAGGCTTTTTCCCAACGATAAATAATTGCAACACAGTGATACCCACAGACAGTACAACCAAGAATGTGGTTGCCCAGCGATAATGTCTCCACCATTTGGCATAAAAGTAACCTACCGACGCCAACAATAATGACTCTTCTATCAGCTCGCTTAAATTGTACCAAGTCGAGCCCTTTAAAAAATCATCAAATGGCAACCATTGGAAACTATTTATGCTTTGCTTAAAGGTCAGCGGAAATAGATTTACCCATAGCAAAAGCATCGTGCTGCTAATGGCAATTAATGGAATCATCCACTGCCGGTTTAAGTGATGATGAACTATCATCGCTAGCGGTATCGCGGTAATTTCACTCCAACCCATCTGAGAACGATACATAGCAAGCTTAATAATGATCACAAAGATCGATACCAAGGTGATAAAACTCAAACGGTACTCTTTACCCAGTACGCGCTGTACTAGATGATAAAACACCAACCAGAATAATACGTGTTGTAGCCATAATGATGCAGACCAAGTGCTTCTGACAATGGTATCGAGACTTTGTCCGAACTGTTTGGTTTCAAATACTGGGATATATGGGAAGAATTGCCATCCAATCCAAAGAAATAACACGAGAAACGCCGGTGAAATTCCCAGTCGGAGCCCCTCTGGGATCATGCGCTGGATACGCTGGCTGTTGGAGTAAGCTGCGAGCGAAATACCAATTAGAATACCAATAGCGTTTAATAATGCATCGGCAGCGTGCGACACACGCGAAGGTAGATAAAACTGAATAAACTGTAAGAAAAATGCGAAAAGGATACCAATGCAGAGCATAAACAGTATCGAAAACAAGGTGTTACGACGCTGCTTTTGTTGAACCGTCAAAGCTCCAAAAAATCCGTAAGGGATAAACAGTAGGATATTGGCGATCACGTCAGAACGAATGGTTCGCTGTTGCCAGTTTAACAACCAAGCCCCTAGGTCATCCGGTAGAGGGCGTGAAAAGTCGAAATTAAACGGGTACAAGGAGCCGTATGCAATAAATAGAATAACGATGTACCAAATCAATCTCATTACCAGTCCTTCTCTACCTATCCCGCCATCAGCCAGCCGTAGCTTTGATTGATGGTTATTTTTATCGTCATTAGCTGACGCAGTTAGCCTAAACCGCTAAAATACTGTTTTAGTGACACATTAATAATAACGGAATTCGGATGCTTTGCCAGTTTGACGATATCGTTTCTCTAAGCAGTCAACAGTTTGCAGATAAAGTTGCTCTCGACGATAACAAGCAACAGCTCACTTACCAGCAGCTTAACCAAGCAGTTGACATGTTAGCTGATTACTTTATCGAACTTGGGCTTCAGCCAAATAGCCGAATTGGTATTTATTTACCAAAACAGGTTGAAGCCGTGATAAGTTTTTTGGCAGCCAGTCGCGCGGGCTTAGTGTTTGTTCCTATCAATCCGTTATTGAAGCCTGCACAAGTCAGCTACATTGCGCAAAATTGTAATATTGAGCTATTAGTGACCAGCGCACAGCGGGGCACGATATTACAACGCATATTCGATGAATGCGAGGATTTAGGTCACCTTTTATTAGTCGATGAATCAACAAATTTTTCAGCGCCCGAAACACTGCACACGCATTATTGGTCAAAACTCCCACAAAACACAGACAGCCGAACCCGCTCACGCATCTCAAAAGATCTGGCGGCGATTTTATATACCTCAGGCTCAACTGGGCAACCCAAAGGAGTGTGTTTATCCCATCAGAACCTGATCGCAGGTGCCCAGAGCGTTAGCCAGTACTTGCACAACAATGAAAATGACGTCTTACTCGCCGTCTTACCACTGAGTTTTGATTATGGGTTAAGCCAAGTGACTACCGCACTGCTGGTCGGTGCGAAAGTCGTCCTTATGGAATATCTTTTACCACGGGATGTTATCCGCCAAGTCGAAAAACATCGCATCACTGGGCTTGCTGCAGTTCCTCCTCTCTGGGTTCAGCTTGCTGGACTCGATTGGCCAGATGCTGCAAAGAATAGCTTGCGTTACATTACAAACAGCGGCGGCGCTATGCCAGAGAACACGCTGCAGCAGCTTCGTCGCAACTTACCTCACACCGCCCCCTATTTAATGTACGGCCTGACAGAAGCGTTTCGCTCGACATACTTAGAACCCTCTGAGTTGGACTCACATCCAGGATCAATGGGCAAAGCGATTCCCAACGCTGAGATTTTAGTGTTAAGGCCTGATGGCAGCGAATGTGATGCTAACGAAGCAGGCGAGCTTGTCCACCGCGGTGTTCACGTCAGCTTAGGCTACTGGAATGACCCTAAAAAAACATCCGCTCGCTTCAAGCCGTTACCGAATGACGAATCTGTTCTTCCTGAAATTGCTGTGTGGTCTGGCGATACCGTAAAACGTGATGCCGATGGCTTTCTTTATTTTATCGGTCGGCAGGACGATATGATAAAATGCTCGGGATATCGCATCAGCCCAGCCGAACTCGAAGATACGCTATATCATTTTGAGCTGGTTGATGAGGTTGTTGCGCTTGGCATTGATGACTCCCAATTAGGGCAGGCTGTTCTTGTGGTGATTAAACCAACAGGTGCCGAACCAGCTGATGAAGCTGCGGTCAAAGCGATTAAACGCTTTTGCCAGCAGGAGCTGCCGAATTTTATGCAGCCCAAATATATTGAGTTTGTCGATCAACTGCCGCGCAACCCTAATGGCAAAATCGATCGCAAAGCATTGGCGCAAGAATTTCAATATCTTGCAAACTAAGCATTGCAAAGCTGTTGCTAAACGCTAGAGCGGTTGAAACATATAGGTTAAATATGACATCAAAGACACATACACCCATGACACAGTTCTCCAGTCAGAATGGAGAATTACTGATTGCGGGTAAAACGGTAAGCCAAGTGGTCCAAATCGCTGGGCAAACACCCTGTTATGTCTATGATAAAGCGGTGATCAAAGCAAATGTGGAGCGTTTGCGTCACTTTTTCCCAGACATTAGCCTGCATTACGCGATCAAAGCGAATCCTTTTTCTCCGCTGGTCTGTTATGTCTCGGATTTAGTTGATGGACTGGATGTCGCTTCTGGCAAAGAGCTTGCCATAGCCCTTGCTACCTCAACTGACACAAACAACTTAAGTTTTGCAGGCCCAGGTAAATCATTACAAGAATTGACCATGGCACTGGCCAGCGGTATCACGATTAATGTCGAATCAGCTACCGAATTACAACGGATCGCCGATCTATCAAGCTCGCTTGATCTCGAAGCAAAGGTTGCGCTTCGCCTCAACCCCGATTTTGAGCTGAAATCCTCGGGCATGAAGATGGGTGGTGGCTCTCAACAGTTTGGTATTGATGTTGAGCAATTAAACGACGTCATGGACATTCTCCAGCATCAGAAGCTTGAATTACGCGGCTTGCATATTTTTACAGGCTCACAAAACTTACGTCCAGAGTCGATCATCAGCGCCCATAACAATATCTTCGCTTTAGTCGAGCGGTTGATTGAACAATACCAATTAAAACTGACTCACCTCAATATTGGTGGTGGCTTTGGCATTCCTTACTTTACTGGTGATTCAGAGCTGGATTTAGAGCCAATAGCCAACAACCTTAAAAAATTGCGTCAAGATTACAGCAACACATTTGAACAATGCGAAATCATTCTGGAGTTGGGTCGCTACTTGGTTGGTAATGCAGGAATTTACCTTTGCGAGGTGACCGATACCAAGATCTCTCGTGGCAAACGCTTCTTGGTTACTAATGGTGGATTACACCACCACCTTGCTGCTTCTGGTAATTTTGGACAAGTTATCCGAAAAAATTACCCTTTAGCCGTGGTCAATAAGATGGACGCGAATGAACTCGAGTCTGTCGACGTCGTTGGTCCTCTTTGTACACCCCTCGATATACTTGGAGGAAATGTCGAACTACCTCCAGCAGAGATTGGTGACATTATAGGTGTCTACCAATCCGGGGCTTATGGCTTTAGTGCTAGTCCTAGGGACTTTCTAAGCCATCCGCACCCCGTACAACTATTACTATAAATTAGGTTACTGTAACTTATGTCCTTGTCATCAAGCATTAAAAGCTTTTCACTGGCCATCTTGCGCCTTCCCTTAAAGCTACTGGTTAGAGAAAAGCGCGCGCCATCCGATCCGGTTTCAGAATTTCATTTGTCTGAAGACGATCACATCGTATACGTTCTACGTACTCAGTCCATGACATCAATCGAGCTACTCAAGCGTCAAGGCGAGCAGCTAGGCTTACCCATCGGTAAAGTTACCGATCATAAAAGAAGTATCCCTGCGCAAGGTAGTTGTTTATTTCTTAACAAGCGACCCAGCATTTTCCGAAGAAACAAAGTCAATGCTGAGCACAAAGATTCCATTGTTAAACTACTGAACGCTCAAAAAGCTAATCCAGACACTAAGTTTAAGCTTGTCCCCGTTTCGGTTTATTGGGGACGAAACCCTGGCAAAGAACGCTCTTTCTTTCGCTATTTCATTTCCAGTATCGAAGAGTCGGGGCGACTAGGAAAGTTTTTAATTATTCTCTTTTCAGGACGCCAATGCTTGCTACAGTATGGGCAACCTATAGAGCTCACCTCACCAGAGATCGATCTGAATGCGAATGCTGAGCGAAATGCTCACAAATTGAGCCGAATTATGCGAGTTCACTTCAATCGCGCATGGGTGGCTACTGTTGGCCCCCGCACCGAAAATCGTCGTGACTTAATTGCTGGTATCGTTGCTTCTGATTCAGTACAAGAAGTTATTCAGCGTGAAAAGTCTAAAGGAAAGCGTACTGAGCAGGATCTCAATAAAGAGGCTGGAAAATACGTTAAAGAAATCGCAGCTAATTTCAGCCCACGCATGATTCGCTTCCTGTCGAGTTTGCTGACCCGTGTCTGGTACAAAATCTACGCGGGAATTGAAGTTAACAACCTCAAAGAAGTTCGTCAGATGGCAAAAGATCACGAAATCATTTATGTGCCATGCCACCGAAGCCACGCTGATTATCTCCTGTTGTCGTATCAGTTGTATCATGAAGGACTAGCCCCACCGCATATTGCCGCGGGTATTAACCTCAACTTTTGGCCTGTTGGCTCGATTTTACGCCGTGGTGGAGCTTTCTTCTTACGTCGTAGTTTCCGCGGTAACCGTCTTTATGCTGCTGTATTCAACGAATATTTGTATCGTCTGTTTAATAAAGGCACGCCAGTCGAATACTTCCAAGAGGGTGGGCGTAGCCGAACCGGTCGTTTGCTTACGCCAAAAACAGGCATGCTCGCCATGACCGTGCAAAGCCTTCTACGCGGCCTAAAGAAGCCGATTCTTTTTGTCCCTGTTTATATAGGCTATGAACGCATGTTCGAGGGAAAAAGCTATGTCGGTGAACTGCGCGGTAAAACGAAACAAAAAGAGTCATTTGGCCAATTGCTTGGTGTTCGAAAAGCGCTTAAGCGTTTTTACGGTAAAGTGTACTTGAATTTTGGTGAGCCACTTAAACTTCAGGATTTTCTTGAACAACGCAACATCGACTGGCAACAAGCCTCTTTAGATCAGGAAGATCGTCCAGAGTGGCTTTCTAATAGCGTGTCAGCGTTAGGTGATGAAATCAATCGCCGAATTAACTCCTCAGCCAGCGTCAATAGCGTTTGCTTAGTGAGCTTGAGTCTGCTCGGCACACCGCGTCAAGCTATGGATAAACAAGAGTTGATTTCGCATCTCGACATGCTAATTACATTAGCTAAATCGGCTCCCTATAGCCCTTATATTAACTTGCCTCAAAACAGTGGTCTTGAATTATTAAACACAGCCTTAAAACTGGGCATGGTCCAAGAGTTTTCGGACCCAGCGGGCGATGTTGTCTCTATCGAAGGGGATGAAGCAGTTCTTTCAACCTATTACAGTAACAACATCCTTCACGTTTATGCGTTACCATCACTCATCGCGGCAATCTTTCAGCGCCATGAAAAAGTTAGCCGTGAACAAGTTATCGATTTAGTCCAACTGATTTATCCTTTCCTTTACCAAGAGTTGTATATTCGCTGGACTCATGACGAATTGGATGAGCAGCTCCATCACATCATAGACAGCTTCGTCACCT
The DNA here is from genome assembly GCF_020005165.1 of Kangiella taiwanensis. Lineage (GTDB taxonomy): Bacteria > Pseudomonadota > Gammaproteobacteria > Enterobacterales > Kangiellaceae > Kangiella > Kangiella taiwanensis. The sequence goes on along the minus strand of NZ_JAHCLT010000001.1, from coordinate 390,479 downwards.
TAGGTTTACTTAAAGAATCCCAAAACCAGTTGATGGCACCTGCAGATGAAGACAGTAACTGGTCCCGACTAATGACTTTAGCACAAGCTGTCCAACCTGCATTACAACGATACGCTATTAGTTTAACGCTATTGCACAGCTTACGCGAGGATGAAACCTTGCGTCGCGCTGAGCTTGAGCAAGAAAGCCAAAAACTAGCGCAACGTATTGCAGCCTTACACGGCATTAATGCTCCAGAGTTTTTCGATAAAAACTTGTTTAGAAATTTGGTCAAAGTACTCAAAGACGAGGACTGGGTTGATCACACAGAGGGCGCTGGCATGCGTCCAACAGAAGCTTGTCGCCTGCTTTACAATACAGTCTTAAGTTTACTCAGCGTACCGGTTCAGCAAGGCTTGCAACAAGCATCAAGAAGCTTGAAGCAAACCAAGCAATCAACCCAACCAGTAGTGGAGAACAAGCCCGAGAAATAGGCTCATACCGACGTAATTATTATTTAAAAAGGCGTTGAAGCACTCTTTAGGATGACGCTTGCGACAACGCCACATTTGTCCTGCAATCAATGCGACAGATGTTGCCCAAGCGATATAATAATAAAATGTCAGGTCTAACTGTTGGCCGACCAGTAACATTCCGAATAAAAACATTGCTTGAATCATCCCAACTAAAGCTAAATCCATCTCACCAAACAATATTGCGGTCGACTTCAATCCCAATTTAAGATCGTCATCTCTATCGACCATTCCATATAAAGTGTCGTAAGCCAGTACCCAGAGCAACGTCGAGATATAGATCAGCCAAACGATGTGAGGAACCTCACCTGTTATCGCAGCAAACGCCATGGGTATACCCCAAGAAAATGCGGCGCCAAGTACAGCTTGAGGATAATAGGTGTAACGCTTCATGAAGGGGTACATTGAAGCTAACAATAAAGCGATAACGCTTAATCCTATCGTTAGCCAATTTAAGGTTAGGACCAGCCCTAAAGCCAACAATACCAAAACCAAAAATAAGGTTATGGCCTCACTGCTGCTCACTTTATTCTGTGCTAAGGGCCTTTGCCTAGTTCGCTCAACATGAGCATCAAAATCTCGATCAGCGAAATCATTGATCACACAACCCGCTGAGCGCATTAAAAATACTCCCAGAGAAAATACGACCAATATCCATAAGCTTGGGAGTCCTTCAGCAGCAATCCACAATGCCCATAAAGTAGGCCATAACAATAGGTAAGTTCCGATGGGCCTATTTAGGCGCATTAATTGCGCATAATATTGCCAGTGCTCTTTTTTTAGTGTCAGTTTCATGATGTCGTTTTAATTATTGATACAGTGGCGAATCAGGTAAGAATACTTCCAGCAAGAGTAACTTTTTACTTTCGTCCTCATTTGCCCACAGCGAACGTCTTGCCCATAATGGTGTTGCGTCAGCCTTTTCGTCCATATACGTCTTAGCTTTTTGGTACAATCGATGCTCTTTTGACAACTGCATCACTTCTAACGAACGACGCCTTAACTCACTGGAAGTAAATAATATACTTCCTAATGGTGTCTTGCCTAGATCCAAAATCAAGTTTCCATCAGACAATGGCACGATCGTTCGTGCGTAAATCCAGGGCTTTGTTGGGCCATACAACACAACTTCACGAACCTGGCTTAATTCTTCTTTAAGGTTAAGCAAGTCCGACTCCGTTTTTATTGGCTGCTCGGTGGCTTCCTTGAGTAAATCTAAACGAACTTTATCGACATAGTGTCCAAGCTTTTCCGTTAAGGAGCCAAACTCAGCAACCCATTCAGCAACATGATACGGCAGTGCTTGGATGACATCATCGCTTGTACTTCGCCATACCTTAAAATCCATAGATTATTCGCCTGTTGCACAATAAAGTTTCGCTTATTGTACTGGATTCAATCCATAAACCCTAGTTTATCAATATCATATACTGCTCTTGAAAAAATCACAGGTGCATGTCTTAATAACCTAAACAGCGAATTGAAAAGGAGTTGGCTATGGCGCTAGCGGTGGTAGAAACCTATGCTGATAATATGCAGGCTCACATTGCAAAAGGTCTGCTTGAAGCTCATGGAATTGAAGCAACTTTGCTCCATGATGGCTTCCATAGTACCTATGGTTCAGCGATTGGTGAAGTTCCCTTAATGGTAGACGAGGAAAACTTGGTTCGTGCCAAAGAGATCCTTAATGAAGAGTTTACGGATAGTAACTTCGATTCCTTCTCAGCGTAAATTTAGTGTTTAGACTTCCACTGGATGGTTCAGTTTCCAAACCTCAAAACCGCCGTCCATACTGTACACGTCTTCAAACCCTTGCGCTGCGAAGTATTGTGCAGCAGGCTGACTGCTATGCCCGTGGTAGCAGACCACAATTAACGGCGTTTGTTTATCCGCACTTTCTATGTAGTCGCCCGCATTTTGATTATTGATATTGACCGCATGTGGCATGTGACCTGCGGCAAAAGACTGAGGATCTCGAATATCAATCACGTTGATGGTTTGCTGATCGCTCATGCGATTGACTTCATCAATACTAATACGTTTAAAGTTCATACCTATCACTAAAATGCTTTAATTTTCGAGGTTAATACGCCGAGGGCTCCGCCTGTAACCAATCCAATCAGATGCGCAGCGTTGGCAATGCCTATCATGCCAGTTGAGTTCAACACAAAACCAAGCACTAGCCATATCATCATAAACTGCATGATCCCAGGATGCATTTCAACGCGGAAAAAGGGATCAAATTTGCGGCGCATAAAAATAAAGCCGAGCAAACCGTAAACCACGCCAGACATACCACCAAAAATATATCGAGGATTAACAAAACCTTCGATTAAGTACTCGCCAAAATACTGTGCCATATTTGAGGCAATACCAATGATCAAAACTAATCCCAGCAAGTACCAAGGGCCCCGCTCTTTTTCAATCGAGCCTCCCAGATCCCACAACCACATCATGTTAAAGATTAAGTGGATCGGTAACGAGCCGATCATAAAATGAAGAAAAATCGGGGTCACTAGCCGATGGACCTGTCCCTGTAATATCAGCTCCCAGTTAAAAGTGAAATACCCGGTTAACTGATTGCTACCTGACAATGTCACAATCGTAACGATAACGCTAATCGCTACTAGTAGCTTGGTCATCCAACCCGCACGTGCTAAAAAGTCTTTCAACATACGCTACTTCTCTCTCACCATTCTAATATGTGGGATTCCATCCTCAAGATAAGGTTCCGATACCATTTGAAAACCCAGAGACTGGTAAAAGGTTTCCAAATAAGCCTGAGCACTGACCGTGATGGGTAACTTTTGATTTTCCTTGATGTATTGAATTGCATATTCCATTAACTGGCGCGAAACACCCTGTCCACGATATGTCTTAGCGGTACACACACGCCCAATAGCCGCATACTCTTTTTCTTCAATTTTGGTGGTATAGATTCGAGCATAAGCCATCAAGGATTTGTTGCTTGGTGTTCTTGCGGTCAAATGTACCGACTCAAAATCCTGACCATCCAAGTCTTGATAAGCGCACTCTTGCTCCACTACAAACACCTCGGAGCGGAGTTGTAAAAGCTGGTAGAGGTCTAACGTATTCAGCTCTGCCCAGCTTTTTATCGAGTATTGATAGCGCATCAAACTTATCTTAGTCCCAGCTTAATACCACTTTACCTGACTGGCCGCTGGCCATGGTTTCGAAACCTTCTTCAAACTTATCGATATCGAAACGGTGAGTAATCACTGGTGATAAATCTAAACCTGACTGCACCATGGCAATCATCTTGTACCAAGTTTCATACATTTCACGGCCATAAATACCTTTGATGATTAAGCCTTTGAATATCACTTGGTTCCAGTCAATCGCCATATCGCTTGAAGGAATGCCTAACATGGCAATTTTACCGCCATGATTCATGGTGTTTAGCATAGATGCAAATGCAGGTGGCGCACCTGACATTTCTAAACCAACATCAAAACCTTCGGTCATGCCTAATTCATTCATGACATCTTCAAGCTTTTCTTTGGTCACATTAACCGTGCGCGTGGCGCCCATCTGTTTTGCTAAATCCAGACGGTAATCATTCATGTCGGTAATCACAACGTGGCGCGCGCCAACATGCTTAGCAATCGCAGCAGCCATCATGCCAATTGGCCCAGCACCCGTGATCAGAACATCTTCTCCCACTAGGTCAAACGATAAGGCAGTATGCGCAGCATTACCAAATGGGTCCAAAATCGAGGCGACATCATCTGAAATGTCGTCTGGAATCTTATAAGCATTTTCAGCAGGAATTACCAAGTATTCACCAAAGGCTCCGGGACGATTAACGCCAACGCCTTCAGTGTTACGGCATAAGTGACGGCGGCCTGCACGACAGTTACGACAGAAACCACAGGTAATATGACCTTCACCTGAAACGCGATCACCCACTTTAAAGCCTTTTACTTCTTGGCCAACTTCTTCGATGATACCGACATACTCGTGACCGACCGTCATCGGCACAGGAATCGTTTCCTGCGCCCACTCGTCCCAGTGGTAAATATGCATATCGGTACCACAGATGGCCGTTTTCTTAATTTTAATCAACACATCATTGTGCCCAAGCTCTGGCTTAGGATGGTCAACCATCCAGATTCCTTTTTCTGCTTTAGCCTTACTCAATGTTTTCATAATGATCTCGTTTCAATAATTAACTAATCACGCCCAACTCTTTGCCTACTTTTTCAAAAGCAGCAATGGCGCGATCAATATGTTCGATGTCGTGAGCTGCTGACATTTGAGTACGAATACGTGCTTGCCCTTTTGGTACTACAGGGAAAGAGAAACCAACCACGTAAATACCTTCTTGCAGCATCTTGTCAGCAAAATTACTGGCTAGCGACGCATCGCCCAACATCACGGGAATAATTGGGTGCTCACCAGGCACAAGCTCGAAGCCTAACGCTGTCATCTTTTCACGGAAATATTCACTGTTGCGCTTAAGCTTTTGGCGCAACTCATCGCCACTTTCCAGCATGTCTAAGACGCGCAAACTGGTCGAAGCAATGACCGGTGCTAATGTGTTGGAGAACAAATAAGGACGTGAGCGCTGACGTAGCCATTCAACAATTTCTTTGCGCGCTGCAGTATAACCACCTGACGCACCACCAAGCGCTTTACCTAGAGTACCCGTGATAATGTCAACACGACTCATAACACCGCAGTGTTCATGAGTACCGCGACCTTTATCGCCGATAAAGCCCACAGCATGCGAATCATCAACCATCACTAGCGCATTGTATTTATCCGCTAAGTCGCAGACGCTTTCCAGATCAGCAATGATGCCATCCATTGAGAAGACACCATCGGTTACGATGAGCTTGTAACGAGCGCCGTCTGCATCAGCTTGCTTTAACTTTTCTTCTAAGTCAGCCATGTCGTTGTTGCTGTAGCGGTAACGCATCGCCTTGCACAGACGAACCCCATCAATAATTGAGGCATGGTTTAAAGCATCAGAAATAATCGCGTCTTCTTTTGATAAAATGGTCTCGAAAAGACCCGTATTAGCATCGAAGCACGACGAATATAAGATGGTATCTTCCATGCCCAAAAAGTCACTAATGCGGCTTTCTAGTTCTTTATGCACATCTTGGGTACCACAGATAAAGCGTACGGATGCCATGCCATAACCTTGTTTATCCAAGGCTTCTTTACCTGCCTGAATCAATTCAGGACTATTAGCCAAGCCTAAGTAGTTATTGGCACAAAAATTTAAAACACTCTCGCCAGTAGTCACATGGATATCAGCTGCTTGCTGTGAATCGATCACACGTTCGCTTTTATATAAGCCTTCAGCTTTGACTTCCTCGATTTGAGACTGAAGATGTCCTAGAAAATCTTTATTCATGGGGTACCTTTTCATTTATCCGGTGTTAGCCAGTACATTTCATTAATGTTGTGATACAGACTTAGCGCCTAGCCGTTTTAGTGATTTTACAAGGTATAAGCGCCACCTGCCCTCAATTGGCACTATTCTAACATTGATCAGGCCAGCTTTGATACGCTGGCCTGCATTGTGGAGTATCTTGTGGGGCGAAGCAGATCACTTTTCTCTGGCGTTACCAAACGAACTGTTGATGACTGACACGCTCAACCAGCTTATTTTGTATGCGCAATGCGTCATCAAGCATAATGTAGGGAATATCCACATGATGCGCCCCGATCATGGCACCCGCGGTATCGACTTCAAGCTTGGCCATGCCATAGCGACGATCAAACACACTCTCTTTCACCTGAACGGTTTGGATTTTACTTAAGCGGACATAGGTTTCTTTCTTGAAGATAACACCACTTTTAAAGCCAATCATCTCTTGATCGAGACAATAAGCCGTATTTTTTACGTAGGTTCTCGCATACAGCCACCCGAGAAGAGACAAACTGGTAAACGCGACTGGTATCCAGCCCCAATGCACAAACCACAGTGGAGCTGACAGCGCCGCACTCACAAGCACCAGCTTTTTAGTAATTCGCTTCACCGCCAGAGACTCGATTGGTTTCCACTCCACCTCTTGCCAAGATACATCGGGCTGAATCTCCCGCAACAACTCTTCCCGGCGTGATGATACAAACAATGGCGCGATTTCCTTTAAGGTCAAACCTTGGTTTTCGTGGTTAACACCACCCGCTGTTTCAACGCTCATTGTCAGTCGCTTGAACCAGCGATGTAGCAACGAATTACGAATGGTCAGGGTTTGTATACGCGACATAGGAATAGTCGCCTGCATTCGCGTCAGCAACCCCATGGTCGCTTGTAACTTTCCTTTATTTTTTATTAACTCAAAATCATGCAGTTTAAATAACGCAAAGGTAATGGACAGTAACCACAAGCCAAGTAAGCCCAACACGGCCAGCACCAGCACATACACAACAATCGTTAAAGCCCCTAAATCACCAATAAAGCTGTCGAAACTGGCCGTTATCCAATCAGCGAAAGCGACGATTTTGTCTTCAATATAATCTTTTAAAGCACCATCACTCAGCTGCGACATAAATCCGAACACTACTGCCAAGATAACCAAGCCCTTGTTGGTAATCACGCCATAACGAACAATCTCAGCGAAAGGTAGACGCAGTAACGCTGACTTTTTTTCAACAACCTCCTGTTCGTCAAGCGCCTCAGCATCTTCCTCATTACCGTGTACTAGACGTTTAAGCTCCTTTACCGCGTCCATATCAACTACATTGATCACGGCCTCAGGCTTTCCCCCTGAAGCTGACTCCAGTTGCACTGTCACCACCCCTAAAATTCGATGAAGCGGGTTTTGCGTCAAGTTCAGATTTTGTATGCGCTTATAAGGCACTTGTCGTTCATTGCGGAACAGGATGCCTTCTTTGACACGGATTTGATTCGGCTCAAGCCAATAGCGGTAAAATCGGTACTGAATCACTGATGCCAAACTCACGAGTAGCGCAATCGCCAAGGCAATATATTCCCAGTAACTGCCACCAGGTCCGACTAAGGCGATCAATACTGGGAAAATGATTTTTTTGATATTATCCAGCAGGATAAATATTGGTGACGCTTTATGCAGCTTACGCTCTTCTTTAGACTGCATCGTCATCGCCATCTTGTCTGAGTTGTTCGCGAAGCTCGTTAGCTACGCTAAATTCTAGACCATCCAGCGGTACCGAAGCATCGCGTGTGCCAGCGGTATATACGACTAACTTTGCTAGGCTAAACTTTCTCTGCAATGGCCCCTGCGCGACATCGGTGTGTTGAATACGATTTCGCGGCACCAAGGTCTTTCGACGCCAAATAACACCCGTTTGGATATACAGCCCTTCCTCAGTTAACCAGTACCAAGTGTACTGATAAGATTTCCGCGCCCAAATATAACCGATTAAGAAAATCAACAGCACTGCCGATGCAATGATCCCTAACAGCAACCAACTCTCAGCAAAAAAAGCAGCAACGCTTCCGCCTAATAATAAAATGAACGCAAAAATACCATGACTGATGCGCGAAGCTTTAACTGAGTCAGGGTGAAGTCGCTTTGACTCTTGTGGCCTGACGTCGATAAGTGATTGTTTTTCTGACATTATTATCTCCTTCTGTCACTCTTATTATAGTCAGCGGGCAGACTCAGACCAGCGTTGAAATGTTACATTTTTTATCGTAATCCTAATCGCCAAGCTGTCGTTTCCATGCTTCTAACCCACCATGCAAACTAAATACACAGCTATAGTCTGACTCGATTAACCGCTGTGCCGCATTGAAGCTTTTCTGACCTAATTGGCATACTACAACCGTTGGCTCGTCCGGATCCAATTCGTTAATCACACTAGCAAACTCGGTGATCGCCACAGAAAGTGTATTGGTAGCGATTAATGAAGACGCCTCAAGCGCTGTGTCGTCTCCCGTAACATTGATTATCAAAGGCGCATTTTCTTGGGATAGCCATTGTTGTAATTGTGACGGCTCGATAAATTGCACAGTGTCTGAATCTTCGAACAGGAAGTCATTCATGTCGAAACATCTCCATCATTGTCTTGGTCACCGCTTCAGGTTCGTCGGCTTGTGTAATCGCAGATATCATCGCAATTCCCGACACTCCGGTTTGCACCACTTTTGGAAAGCGCTCTAAGTTAATTCCACCGATCGCTACCCAAGGGTAGTCTGGTAGTAATTCCTTCCACTTCATTAAGTTCTCAATGCCGTGAGGAATCCAAGGCATGTCTTTTGAGTCAGTATGATAGACTGGACCGCAAGCTAAATAACTCGGTTTGATGGCATGAGCTCGTGCCACTTCATAGTAACAGTGGGTGCTTAAGCCGAGTCTTAAACCCGCGTTTGATATTGCGCTTAGTTCGGCTGTTTCTAAATCTTCCTGACCAAGGTGTACGCCATAAGCACCATGTTTAATCGCGAGCTGCCAGTAATCATTGATGAATAAACGTGCTTTATATTTCTGAGCAATCTGTATTGCTTGCTCAATTTCAGCTTCTAACGCCTCGCCACTTAAGTCTTTAACGCGTAACTGGATTGTTGTCACCCCGAGTGGTAATAACTGCTCAAGCCATGAAGCGCGCTCGACCACAGGATATAAACCTAACGTCTCTTGATCGCTACCATGCTCAACACACTGCGGAAAATGGTAATCCACAGGATCTGTCATGCTGGCGGTTATTAGCGGTAGATCTTGAGTTTCATTTGGCCAATGCAGAGGTTTTAAAGGACCTTTTTGATAGTCAGTCTCTGTGGTAATGCTGTACCCCTGTCGCAACCCTTGATTAAGTAGCATTTTTCCAATGACTACCGCATCCTCCAAAGAATGGCCAAGTGCTAACGCAGCCGTGATTGCAGAGGCTAAAACACAACCCGTTCCACGTGTATTGTCAGTATCTTGTTTTTTGCTGTGTAGCCAGAATGTATGCCGCTCACTGATGAAATAATCATGTACATAGTCATCATGTATGTTGCCCAAATACTCAGTATGGCCCCCTTTTACTAATACCGCTTTAGCACCTTGGTTTAATAAGTACTGCGCTGCTTTTGCAATAGACTCTTCATCCGTGATCTCAATTCCGCTGAGCAAGGCCAGCTCTGGAATATTTGGCGTTACCAATGTTGCCTTAGCCAATAGTTCTGAATATTTTTCTAAGGTTTCATCATCGACTAGTTGCTTGCCAGAACTGCTTGCGAGTACAGGATCGACAATGACTAGTCCCTTATAATGTTCGAGGAACTCACTCAACGCCTTCAAAGCATCCACGGTTGGCAATAAGCCAACTTTAACTGCCACAGGCGAAAAGTCCTTTTCTAAGGCATTAAACTGAGACTCGATCTGCTCATAAGAAAGAGGATTTAAAGCGACAACTTGTTGATTGTTCTGCGCAGTCACTGCTGTAGTTATCATGCAAGGATGCACGCCCAACGCTTCCATGGCCCTGACGTCAGCCACTTGGCCAGCCAACCCTGCAGTATCAGAGCCAGCAACGGTCCAAGCTACTGGCTTCATCCGGTATGCCATTAAGCATCGCCCTTATCTTGTTGCCAAAAAGGCGTGCCCAAAACTGGCGTACTCGGCTTTGCAATATCGCGAACTGGCATCGCCCCAGCTTTAAACGCATCGCGCCCCGCTTCAACGCCACGCTTAAATGCTTGCGCCATCATCACAGGATCTTCAGCTTGTGCTACTGCTGTATTCAACAACACAGCATCGAACCCCATCTCCATTGCCTGACTTGCATGAGACGGCAAGCCTATGCCTGCATCAATCACCATTGGAATCTCGGGCAATCGCTGGCGTAATGTTTGAAGCGCATAAGGATCGCTTAAGCCACGGCCAGTTCCAATTGGAGCGCCCCAAGGCATCAGAATATTACAACCAGCATCGAGCAATCGTTGACACAACACTAAGTCATCAGTGCAATATGGGAACACCTCAAAGCCACGTTTAGTCAGCTCCTTAGATGTCTCAACTAACTGAAACGGATCGGGTTGTAAGTTATATTCGTCACCGATCACTTCCAACTTGATCCAGTTGGTCTGAAACAACTCACGCGCCATCTCCGCCGTTGTCACAGCTTCTTTCACCGTATGGCAGCCTGCGGTATTAGGTAACCAGTGGCAATCCAATTGATTGATTTGTTTCCAAAAGTTTTCACCACCTTGACCCTCGCGACGCACTGACACGGTAACAATGTCCGCGCCAGATGCTCGTATCGCATCCAACATGATCTGAGGCGACGGATATAAAGCCGTACCTAAAAACAATCGACTGTTAACTTCTTTACCACCGATTTTTAACATCTACTCATAACCTTTTAACTGGTCTGCTATTCTTTTTAGTAATGCTAAAGCCCAAGGCTAAGCAAGTACGCGGCAAAAAACCTTTTTCGAAAAGGAGTTTACTTATGTAAATGACTTTGTAGAAAAAGGATTTTTAACAAAGTAATTGCAACGACTTGGGGTTTAGCCGCCCTGCATCGGCTGAACAATCTCCACCTTATCATTCTCTTTCAGCACTGTTTCACCGTAAAGCGATCTCGGTACAAACTCCATATTCACCGCAACAGCAAAATTACCTTCTTGCTTAAACCACTCAATAAATTGTGACAAGGTCATGCCTTGCTCAATATCCAACACTTCACTATTGACTTCAATTTGCATATTGAACATTTCCTATTTCTTTATTAGCTGCTTGCTCAAACGTATTTATTGCTTGTTCGACTACTGCAGGGGCTAACAATATCCCATGGCGATAGAGACCATTAATTGTCGTTAGGCCATTATCGGTTTGCACTAACGGCAAATTATTGGGTAATGCTGGTCGGCAATTGACGACATTATGAATAATTCTCGCCTCACCAAAACCTCGGTGCACACTATACGCGGCTGACAATAGTTCTAAACTCGAACGCACCGACACAGGACTATAATCCTCACTTTCAATTTCAGTCGCACCAATCAAGTAAACATTATCCGGCCTTGGCACAACATAAATTCGATAACGCGGATGAATCAATCGAGTTAAATGCTTTATCTCGACATCCGGTGCTTTTAACCATAACAGCTCTCCACGTACCGCTCGAAGTGGCAAGTCATTTTTTGCACCGAGTCCACGGCAGTCGAAGACCCAATCAAAGTCCTTTTGCTTACCAGCAATTTCGATCTGGTTTTGAGTAACCGCAGCGATGTTCTGACCATAATGAACGGTAACCTTATCAGCCAGCTCCAGGTCATGTATCACACTCTTCATTAACCCAACCGGATCGACTTGCCCTTCGCTTGGAATAAACAAACAATCACCTAAGTGACTTAAGTCTACTTCTTTGTCACCAACATTAATTTTCTCAACCAGAGGCTGCGATGATCCATCAGCACCAAGCTTTCGCTGAACCACTCGATAAAAATGATCCAGCTCGACCTTGTCAGTGCCATGTGCCGTAACTAAGGAGCCAATTTGTCGATAAAAGACTGGCGTCGATAACTGTTTTAACCACTGTGGATACAGCTGCATTGAGCGGTTGCCCAATGTAAAAATATCCAGCTCCGCCATTTCAAGCTCAGCCAATGGCGATAGAATTCCGGCAGCGGCAAAAGAGCAAGCGTTTTGCTCACCCTTTTCTTGCTTCTCAAAGAGTTCTACTGTGTAGCCGCTTTTTGCCAGACGCCATGCTAGTAGACGTCCAGCAACTCCGGCGCCGATAACCGCTAACTTCATCACGTATGTTAGTCAGTTAGCTCAACGTAAATTTCGCCACCCTGCTTTTTAAACTCTTCTGACTTTTCTTGCATGCCTTGTTCAATTTTCTTTTTCTCAGCTGCATAGTCACGAACATCTTGGCTGATTCGCATGGAGCAGAACTTTGGTCCACACATAGAACAGAAGTGAGCTACTTTTGCAGAGTCTTTTGGCAAGGTTTCATCGTGAAATTCACGTGCTGTATCAGGATCTAAACCTAAGTTAAATTGATCTTCCCAGCGGAATTCAAAGCGTGCTTTTGACAATTCATCATCACGGTAACGCGCGCCAGGATGGCCTTTCGCCACGTCGGCTGCATGCGCCGCCAATTTATAAGTAATGATGCCTGTTTTTACGTCATCACGGTTAGGTAAACCTAAGTGCTCTTTCGGTGTGACGTAACACAACATGGCACATCCGTACCAACCAATCATTGCCGCACCAATACCGGAAGTAATGTGATCGTAACCCGGTGCGATATCGGTGGTTAACGGTCCAAGCGTATAGAATGGCGCTTCATCACACGCTTCCAATTGCTTTTCCATGTTCTCTTTGATCATGTGCATTGGAACATGGCCCGGGCCTTCAATCATCACTTGGACATCATGTTTCCAGGCGATTTTTGTTAATTCACCCAACGTTTCTAATTCACCAAACTGTGCTTCATCGTTAGCATCAGCTAATGAGCCAGGACGCAAACCGTCACCAAGCGAAAAGCTCACGTCGTAAGCTTTCATGATTTCACATATTTCTTCAAAGTGTGTGTATAAGAAGTTTTCTTTGTGATGTGCAATACACCACTTCGCCATGATCGAACCACCGCGAGATACGATACCTGTGACACGATTAGCCGTTAAAGGAACGTAACGTAGCAAGACCCCTGCGTGAATCGTGAAGTAATCGACGCCCTGCTCAGCCTGCTCGATTAGCGTATCGCGGAAGACCTCCCACGTTAAATCTTCTGCAACACCATTCACTTTTTCCAAAGCTTGATAAATCGGTACTGTTCCAATCGGCACAGGCGAGTTACGCAAAATATAATCACGGGTTGCGTGAATATTTTTTCCGGTTGATAAATCCATTACTGTATCGCCACCCCAACGGATGCCCCAGACCAACTTTTCCACTTCTTCTTCAATACTTGAAGTAACCGCTGAGTTACCAATATTCGCGTTAATTTTGACTAAAAAATTACGCCCAATAATCATCGGCTCGAGTTCAGTGTGATTAATATTGGCTGGAATAATTGCGCGACCTTCAGCAATTTCTTTACGTACAAACTCAGGCGTGATCTCATCCGGCGTGTTTGCGCCAAACGACTCACCTTTTAAACGCTTTTCACGTTCTTCTGACGTTTCAGACTCTAGCCATTCTTGACGACGTTGGTTTTCACGAATCGCGATGTACTCCATTTCTGGTGTAATAATGCCTTTACGAGCGTAATGCAGCTGCGTGACATTTTGACCTTGCTTCGCGCGCAATGGCTTTCTTTGTAAATCAGGATTGTGCGTAGCGAAGGCTTTATCATCATCAGTGTAGCCGTTATCAATCGGTTTAATTTCACGGCCTTCATATTCCTCAACATCACCGCGACCAACGACCCAATCACGGCGTGCTTCCGGTAAGCCTTTACGGACATCAATCTCAGCATTCGGATCAGTATAAGGCCCAGACGTATCGTAGACCGTGACTTTGCCTTTATTGGTCAATTGGATTTCACGCATCGGCACGCGAATATCTTTATGGATCTGGCCTTCGATATACACCTTTTTAGATGCAGGAAGGGGATCGCGTGTAATCGTGTGTTGATTTAATTCAATCGGATCGTTCTTTGCCATATCGGTCTCCAAAACTAGGCCTCTCAGTTGAGGCTCCAAAAATTGTGACCGGCGCAAAAAAGATAATAGGACAAGGGACTTTCAGCATTGTATTTCGCCCTTGAGGCTACTCTTCCCTACGCCGATGCTAATCGGATCAGGTAATACGGGTTCTTGGTTACTCATTAATCAATGACTTAGCCCAAGTCTCAGCCTAACGTCTGTTTGCTAGATATTAGCTACTGCGTTTCGGCACCCCGAGAGATGCCATCATTATAGAGATTTTAGTCTTTCACATCTATGGTGTTTGATTATTTTTTAGACTTAATAGAAAAGGCGGCCGAAGCCGCCTCAGGTAACACAAACTCTTTTTAATGCTAGAGTTTATGGGGAGAGAGTCTCAAGGTTATCTCACTAACTTCATCGAAAATGGGTATTTATAAACACCACCTTCGCTGGCTTTGATCGCCGCCAAAATCGTCACGATAAAGTGGAATATGATTAAGCCCACTAAAATCGGGATACCGATTAGAATAAAGCATAAGATAATTGCTACACAGTAAGCGATAAACATTGAAATATTAAAGTTCAGCGCTTCAACACCATTTTGTGCAACCAGTGGCATATCTTCTTTCTTCAATAGCCACACCACTAAAGGTCCTAAAACCATACCGATAACTGGTATCAACGGTATTAACGCCACAAATGCCGCAATATGGCTGAGCATAGCCCAGTTCTTCTCTTCCGGACTAGCCGCTTTGCTACCAATGACTTCAGCTTCACCCTCAACCACGTTGTCATCGCCACTTGGCGCTTCATTACGTGACTGTGATTCGTTTTGTGAAGTCTCTGGTTTATCGTGCTCCTGGTCCGAACCAGTACTCGTCTTTTTGTCATGTTCGTTTGTCATCTGCATGTCTCCTCAATCAATCGACACATTCAGATTAGCAATTATTTATATTTCAGAGTGTTACCAAGCGTCATCATTTTTGACGATAAATCATATCTTTCATTTGCTGTAGATAAGCGGACAGATTATCTATTAACCTATTGAAAAATAAGTAGATTTCTTTGAGTGCAAAACCTAAAGCTATTCTCGGCCGATCCTTCAAATCCCGCGCCACTTTATAACCTTTTGATTTTTATACTAAAAAATATTTTTACTCCGAAGGGAGTACTAATTGAATGGGATAACCTATTGATTTTATTGGCTTATTTTAATTTGAAAAATTATGCCCTTTACCAACCCTTATGCTACAAGGGTTTCAGCCTCACTCCTTTAGCGAAATTATGACGGCCATATTAGCCTTGATCTAATAAAATCGGCTGTTTTATAAGCAAAATGTAACCTTTCGATCACATTTTGCTTAAATCATTTTACAGGTTTTCTTCATTTTGCTGACTTTTAGACTCGAACTGCTCTTTATCTTCTAATTCTTTCTCTTCTAACTCATCAACCATTAAGCCCCGCTTTTGAGCACGGTGAAGCCACTGCTCTCGTGCCAACTTCTGCATATCTTTAACTTCATCAACCTCATCCATGATTTCCATACCCAGTAATGTTTCAACCAAGTCTTCTAACGTTACTAATCCGCGTGTGTCACCATACTCATCGACCACCAGAGCAATATGTTGGCGTTGATTGAGTAAGGTTTCTAATAAATTGGGTAGCGTCATTTCATCCAGCACACACACCATTTCACGTTGTATTTCTTTAAGCTCAAGCGATTCCTTGCCTTGTGCTTGCGCCATCAGGACATCATCCTTAAGCACAAATGCTGTAATATCATCGATATCATTACTGTAAAGAGGGATTCTTGAAAATTTTGTACTGATTACATGCTCAAAGACGTCGTTTATCCGATCGTTTTCTTGTAAATAGTGAATCACCCTACGCGGCGTCATAATATCTTTTGCTTTCAATGAGCCTAGCATGAACAAATTATCGATGATTCTCGACTCATGCTCATCAATATCACCCGTGCGCTTACCAAGCCCGGCCATTGCCAAGAACTCTTCTCGACTAAAGATATGTTGCTGCTTGCCTTTAGATATAAGCTTTGTCAGACCTTCCGACACCCAAATCAAAGGGTACAGTAATTTTGTCAACCAACGAACAAAAAGCGCTGTGATTGGCGCCAATTTTTCCCAATAAACAGCACCAATGGTTTTCGGAATAATTTCTGAAAAGAACAGTATTGCAAGTGTCATCAAGGCGGAGAACAATCCAATCCAAGCATTACCGAACACAACGGTCGCCTTAGCCCCTGCCACGATAGCGCCCACGGTGTGAGCAATTGTGTTTAAGGTCAAAATAGCAGCTAGCGACCTATCAACATTATCCAAGCGAAGCTTCTTTAACAGGGTCGCCCGACGTGGCTGATCTTTCTGCAAATGTTCTATATAGGAAGGTGTAATACTGAGTAGAACCGCTTCTGCGATTGAGCAGACAAAGGAGAAGACTAAAGCAATAAGAATATAAACAACTAGCAACACCCAGTCTGTGCTTGTCACCGCTGTCTCAAGGGTCCCTGTTGAAGCCTCCGCTTGTGCCGATAAGAGCAGAAGAAATAAAGTACACAATGCACTAATAATAACTTTCAAGTATTACTCCGAAAAATGATAATCTTGCAATAATGATAAGGCGAACTCTGCTATCTTTCTAGTCTAGCTATTTATGACTTCCTTCCCCACATTCTAGGAATAATGTCTTTCTGGCTTTTGCTCTTGCGGTGCCATATAGCCATAGCTATATGCCCTACGATTAACGCTAACCAAACCCAACCCAATGTACTGTGAAAATTACTCCCAAGATCCGTCATCCAGCTTATTTTCTCGCCCTCGAAACCCGCAAAAACCGGTATGCCGAGTGGCTCAAATGAACGCCCCGAGCCGTATTGACGTAATAATGCCACTAATGGCACAGCAATCATGAACAAATACAACCCTATATGCCCTACTTTAGCCAGTGCGTTTATAGCTGGAGGTCGATTCGATAGATTTAGTAACGCCCAGATAACTCGAATAATCATCAACACGAATATCGCAAACCCTACAGGTTTATGGGTTGGCCAGAGGAATTTTTCGACAGCCGTTTCATCCAGCAAAAAGTGCGCGCCTGCACTTAGAAACTGCCACACAATTAATAACGCCATTCCCCAATGTAACCAGCGGCTAACTCGACCATAGTACCCTTTGTTATCTTTCACAGGCCTTCCTCGTCATCTTTTTAATGTTAAACAACATAGACCCTCGGCTGACCTTGCCCCGAGGGTCTATGATGCGCTTTTTTACTTATCTAATAGGTGCTCTTTGAAGAACATTACTACCGCTTGTTGATACACATCACGATTTTCTTTCTTGCGATAACCATGACCTTCATTCAAAGCATTCATATACCATACCTTTTGACCTGCATCTCTAAGCGCTTTTACCATTTGCGTTGCCTCGGTTACGGGTACGCGTGGATCATTCTCACCTTGCACAATAAACATTGGAACTTTAATTTTTTCAACATGATTATTCGGGCTAATCGCCTCAAGGTGTTCATTCATTGCAGGATCACGCTCATCACCATACTCCACACGTCTTAAGTCACGACGGTAATCTTGAGTATTTTTGAGGAAGGTTACAAAGTTAGAAATCCCGACAATGTCTATCGCAGCTTTTAAGCGATCGCTGTAATGCACGGCGCTGGCTAACACCATATAGCCACCATAACTGCCGCCAATAACGGCAACTCTTTCTTCGTCTAAGTCTGGTTGAGTCTTTATCCAGTCTAATAAAGCGCCGATATCTTTAACTGAGTCTTCACGATTAAAACCATTGTCTAGCGCCACGTATTCCTTACCGTAGCCTGACGAACCTCGTACATTTGGCGCAATCACTGCTGCACCCACCTGCTTAACCCACAGCTGTACCGTGCTACTAAAGTTCGGACGATACTGCCCTTCAGGTCCACCGTGAATTGAAATAATCACTGGGTGCTTACCTTTCTTGGCTGGCTTATACACGAATGCAGGAATTTTTCTTTTTTCACCATCAACCGTATCAAAGGTTGGATAATGCACTAATTCGGGCTCGACAAACTTTTCTGTGTTAAGGCCGCCTACTTCACTATAAGTCCAGCGCGTTAGCTCCGAAGAATCTAAATCATCATTTACAGACACCACGAAAACATCGGTCGGTGTTTTTGCTGTATTTAACTGCAAAGCTAACTTATCGCCTGCTTTATTAAACGCTAAAGAACCAGCAACACCCACAGGCATATCTTCAACCAACTTATAGTCCAAAGTTTTCGTATCCAATAAGTACAGTTTGCTCATACCATTTTCATTGGTGGTAAAAGCAGCCATGGTTTTATCATCATTTGTGATGAAATTATTCACATCCCAAGGGATGTCCTTAGTAATAATAACCTCTTCACCATTACTCAATGACTTCTTGATTAACTGATTAAAATCGCTGTAACGGTCACTTAAGATAAAGACACTGTTACCGTCCGCAGTAAAGTCTAGTGCAAAATTGCGCGACTTATCGTCTTTACTACCCGCAACTTGAGTCAGTGACTTATTATTGGTTTCTTTTACATAAACCATAGACTGGTTTGCTGAAACATATTGCTGCACCAACATCTTGTCGTTGTTGGCACTAAATGCTCCTGGCCCCCACCAGCTTCCATCTTCAGCAGCGACCACCATCTCATGGCTCACTTCGCCACTCTCATCAATATTCGCTAACCAAATATCATTAGAACGACCATTTCGCTGTGTACTTTGGTAAGCTAATTGTGTCCCTGATTGGTTCCAGCGCAAAGCACCATTACGTGACTTTCCATCCGTAATCATCTTGTAATCGCCACTTTCAATATCCATTAAGAACACCTGCGAGAACTCACTCCCTCCGGCATCCATGGTAAACGCCAAGGAATCGCTATTCGGACGAATCGCCACTTGACCCACAGGCTCTTTGAAGAACGTTAGTTGATGGCGCGCTCCAGCGGGCTTGTCCACGCGATGAAGTTGGCTCACATCACCAAAACGCGTTTTAATGTAAATGCTGTTGTCGTTATTTGACCAGCCATCAAAAGAAGCCGAGCGGACGTTTTGATAACGATTCAGATCATCAACCAGTGACTGTGGGATCTGAGGAATATCCTCAAGGACCAAATTTCCATTATTCAATGTTCGAGTATCGACCGCTTGAGCCATCATGCTCAAACTGAATAAACCTGCCCCAATTAGGCCTGTCATCGGTAATTTCATAGCAAAACCTTGTTGTTAAAATGTAGTACTCATAGTAATCACAGTATCATTTTCATACAACTGACCATACGCATCGACATGTAACAACTCGTTACAACTAGTCCCAACTTTCCCCTATCAACTCACGACGAATCACTCTAACGTCGTCCAATAATCGACGATTCAGATCAGTTACAGAGCCCCATGAATACCATTCAATACTGTAAAATACGCGTTACTCGGAGTAGTATGTACTAATCGATAGTAAAAGGAGTTATTCATGAAAAAGACACACTCACCCAAACAACAGCAGGGTTCAATCACTTCACTTGTAGCAGCCATATTTGCTGTCGCGCTAGTTGTCGGAACCATTATTCTTTTTGTTACAGCACACAATGACTCATCGTCACCCGCCAAAACAGAAAGCACACCACCTGCAAAACCAGAAGTTTTCGCGACTGAAAAACAAGCACCCCGTACTGAAACACCAACAGAAATAGAGGTCGACCCTAATGTTTTCTGCGACCAAGTTGCTAAAGTAGGTGATATATTTGGTGAAGAACTGACTGGCGCAACGGTTAGAACCAATGTTTCAAATGGTCCTCAAGTAGGATGCTCATGGAGTGGCCCTTATGTCATGGTTTATTTTGGCAAGGATTCATACAATAGAAGAAACACTGGTTTTGGCTCTGAAAACCTCGTGGCTTATGAGGGCACCGACCAAGAATCGGTCAAAAGAGAAAAGTACGCCGTACACTCAGGGTTCGAAGTCGAAGTGAAGTCTGACTCAGGCCGTGCCTTCCGCATCAGCCAAAGCACCGGCCGCCAAACCGACCTAACACCTGACGAATACAAACGAATTGCTAATATCGTGAATAAGGTGTTAAACGAGCATTATTAACGTCGCCATATGAAGTAAATTGTGTCCCACATAACAGCATGGTTATGTGTTTTCTATACATTGTAAGACAGCGCCAAAACAGGTTGTTCACCAACCTCTATTAATCTCCAATTAACAAATGCAGTACATTCCACTAAAGCTTCGAATTGTTCTGGACACGTTTTTTTAAACTCCGCTGCACTTTCTATTTGGATTGTAATTACTTTTCCTTTCTCACAATGTATGGAAGTCATTTGATCATCTGGCTCATTCAGCGATGACATACAATCGATCCAACCATTCATGTTTCTACCAAAAAAATCAGGAAATCCAAATTTTTCCTTAAATTCTAAATAGAAGGAATCCCAATCCGTTATATTTTTTCCTTCAATTCTTACAATGGAGTTCATGTAAAGGTTCCCTGCAACGTGGCGACACATAATTATTTGGGTTAGAGTACAGTTTTCTTACTCGTACTCCCTACTTGAAATATTGATTGTACTTTGAATAATGCTGTTCTCACAACGACAGCCTAAAGCCATAAACTGGAAACCCTTCTTGTAAAAAGTCTAAATCAACAGAACGTTTAAAACCAAAGTTTTCGTACATGCTCCACGCTACCTTCATGGCTTCTGTGGTGTGGATAATCAGTTCCTTGTTACCGTCTTTTTTCGCTTTTGCTATGCAATAGTTTGTCAGTGCTTTGCCCACACCTAACCCGCGAGCGTCTTTACTCACGGCTAGTAAACGGAATCCCGATGCGTTCTTTTGCTGCGTTGCCGTTCCTCCAGATCCATACTGCACCATGTCTGAGAAGTACACAACTCCACCCAAGATTTGTTCGCTTCCTACTGCCACAAAAACATCAGTATTTGGGTTTTGATCTAAGTCAGCGATATTTTTTAACATCTTATAGTAATCGGGTTGTTCATCTGGCGACGGAAATCCTGGTAGGTTTGAATAGACCTCAACCATGAGCTCCCCAAGAGTGCTTTTCTCTTTTCTCGATACCGATCTTATTATAATTTCTTGGCTCATTATTTTACTCTTTTATTTTTCCTCTGAGGTGGATACAGGATCCAAGTACCCACGACCAGTATTGCAAACAAGCTATACAGTATTGTAAAAACCCAGCTTGGAAAGTCCCAATAAAGAAGTTGTTGTAACCAGTGTTGGACAAAACCGCCATCGTAGTAATGACCACCTGCCTTTTTTCTCAACCACATTTCAAGCGTGGTTAAAGGGCAAGTCAACCCTAGCCAAGCCTCGGCAACAACAAACAGTATTGTCGTTAAGTGCAATAACCTAAGCCATAACAAATTAACCCACTGCCATTTGAACCAATTGCCGACTATTATGACTATCAAACCAATAACCACAAATACTACAACTAAGATATGCAGTAATAGCGTGATATCTGCGAACACCTGATACGTTGCTTGGTTATTCATTGTTCAAGCTTATCACGTTTGCTTCTATTGATATTCATCATCACAGCGCTTCAACAATGCTCAAACTTCTTTTGAACTTTCTCTATGGTCAATTTCTTACACTAACCACAGTAATTACGCCTTATTAATCACACCTATTTAACGTACCATACCCTTTTTAATTTAGTTGGACATGGAATGTCGCTCGCTATTGTTTATTCACGTGCCGGAATGGGGATTGAAGCTCCCTTGGTTACTGTCGAAGTGCATTTATCGCATGGTTTACCTAGCTTAAATATTGTCGGTTTGCCTGAGGCTGCGGTTAAAGAAAGTAAAGATCGCGTACGCAGTGCGATTATCAATTCTAATTTCGAATTTCCAGCTAGACGCATCACCATTAATCTAGCGCCTGCGGATTTGCCTAAAGACGGTGGTCGCTTTGATTTGCCTATCGCCTTGGGCATTTTGGCGGCTTCGGAGCAAATACCAGCCGAAAAGTTGTCCCAGTTTGAGTTTATTGGTGAGTTAGCTTTGACGGGTGAGTTGCGCCCTATTAAAGGCACGCTCCCAGTTGCTCTATCTTGTACCGATGCGAAACGCACTTTAATTGTGCCCAAAGAGAATGCTCAAGAAGCAGGGTTAGTTCCTTCTAATAATGCGCTTTATGCCGAGCACTTGCTACAGGTCTGCGGCTCTCTAATTCACAACAAAGCTCTTCCGGTATGTTCATCCGATTCTAGAGCTGACGGCCATCAGTTTACGATTGATATGTCCGACGTTATCGCTCAAGAATCAGCTAAGCGCGCCATGACCATTGCTGCTTCTGGCAAGCATCATTTAATGTTTATTGGACCGCCTGGGACTGGCAAAAGTATGCTGGCGTCACGGATGCCGACTATCCTGACCAAAATGTCTGAGTCCGATGCTAAAGAATCCGCCTCTATTTATTCTGTCAGTCATTTAGGCTTTGATGCCCAGCAGTTTTTCACACCGAAATACCGCGATCCGCACCATTCGTGCTCCGCACCCGCCCTCATTGGTGGAGGCAGTCATCCCAAACCAGGTGAGATTTCTCTTGCACATAAAGGTGTGTTGTTTCTTGATGAATTGACTGAGTTTTCTCGGCAAGTGTTGGATAACTTAAGGGAACCGCTTGAAACGGGGCGAGTAACCATATCACGCGCCGCCCATCAGGCTGAATACCCTGCTGATTTCCTATTACTGGCCGCAACCAACCCTTGTCCCTGTGGACATTTCGGTAATCGAAAACAACACTGCCGTTGCACACCTGACAACATACGTCGTTACTTAAGTAAGATTTCTGGGCCTTTGCTCGATCGGATTGATATGCAGGTCGAAGTGCCGTTAATTTCACAAGACGACTTGCTCAACGGACGCGACCGACAACAAATATCCAGCGCCGAAATACGCCAAGCAGTCGAATCAAGCCAAAAACTGCAGTTTAAGCGCCAAGGAAAACTAAACGGCCAACTCGAATCCGCCGATATCGAGCAGTTTTGTACACTAGGTAAAGGCTCCAAGGATTTAA
This sequence comes from Kangiella taiwanensis, assembly GCF_020005165.1. Lineage (GTDB taxonomy): Bacteria > Pseudomonadota > Gammaproteobacteria > Enterobacterales > Kangiellaceae > Kangiella > Kangiella taiwanensis. The sequence goes on along the minus strand of NZ_JAHCLT010000001.1, from coordinate 367,322 downwards.
TAACTAAAGCGTTAAACCAACTCAACCTTTCTGCCCGCTCTTACCACAGGATCTTGAAAGTCTCGCGCACCATTGCCGATCTGGAGCAGTCCGAGCTAATAGAACCTAAACATATCAGCGAAACCCTAAACTACCGAAAAATGGAGCGTTACTTAGCGCAATTACCCTAACTTTTTACCACTACTTTTATTTTTTCATTTATTTTTGAATAAAACCATTTCCTCATCCGTCACCTTATTGAACTTTGATAATTTTGAGGAAATAATGATGAAAAACTTTAAGTACTCTGCTTTATTTTTAGCACTTGCACTTTCAAGCCACACGGCTCTTTCTGCAGAAGCCAATGCTAACGCTGATGTTAAGGCAAACGCATCCGTGTCTGCTGATACATCGTCTACGACCGATTCAGCCATCGAGTCTTCTGAACAAACTTCAGAGCAGGCAACCACGGCCAGCTCACAAGCAGCAGCTGACACAAAGGTTAAGGCACAATCAACCTTACAAACCTCGCGTGCAGAGTCACAGGAAACTGTTAGTTCAGCCGCTACCTCTGCTGAAGGACACTCAAACACTGCAACATCAATAGCAACTCAAACCGCTAACCACTCTTCACTAAGTGCTACAGCTGAATCAGCTCTTAGTCTTAACACTACTGCTGAAGCTAGCTCGACTAGTGCCGAGTCCTCACAAGAAATGGAAAGCGACAGCTCTTCATCGACCGAAGCCACAGCCGGCCAAACTCAGTCAGAAGATACGTCTACAGAAGAAATGTCTCAAGCTGAAAGCGAGCTAAGCGGTACTGTTGACGGTAGCTTATCTGCAGCCACTAACGCCACGCAAAGCTTAAGCCAGAATGCTGAGCAAGCAGTAAACGTGGGTACTGATGTCACTGCTAGTACACTAACTGAAGCTGAAGCAACGGCTTCTGACGTGGCGAACAACGCTGATGTTAACACTAGCTCGGATGTCAATGCAGAGGTTTCGACGAGTGTCTCTAGCTCAGTTGATGAAGATGTTAACGCTGCCATTAACGGTGATATTAAAAGCTCAGTAAAAGCGGCTGTTGATGAAAACATCACCGACACCATCAAAAACCGTCTACCTCTAGATAGATAATCTCTGTTGTCAGGCCAGAATGACTGGCCTGACACTTATACTAGGAGTTGTTATGAAGTATTTTTTAACACCACTGATCCTTGTCAGCTTTAGTGCTACTGCTTTCGCTAACACCAACTCTGATTATTCACTGACCCTAGAAGCAGGCGCAAGCCACAACTCAGAGCTTGTGGTCGAAGAGATTGATCAGTACAGCGGCAGTGGCGATACGGCACGTTACTTGTCGCTCGACCTTAATGCGAACTGGACATTGTTCGACAACTTAACCGTTGATGCGGGTTACCACGTCTCTGATACTGATTATCAAGACAGTGATAACTTTGATCTGATTATTCAGCGTTTTTACGGTGATGTGTCTTATGATTTTTCTGCTTTTACTATTGGCGCTAACCAACATGAAATCGATGCGAAGCTTGATAGTGATTCATTCTTGGATATGAGCCGAAACGGCATCTATGTTTCAAAACTCTTTGATGACACTATTTTTATTCGTGCCGAGCTCGTAGATACCGATAAAAGTTTTGACTCTGATTCAAACCGTGATGCAAACAACGAATCCCTTGGTGTCGATACTTATTTCTTTTTCAATCAGGCCAAGAGCTTCTTTTCATTAGGCTACTCTTCTGATGAAGAAACAGCCAATGCGGCACAGTTCAGCTATGACGGCGATAACTATCGCGCGACCTACTCGACTAAATTTGGTCAAGGCGACGCTCAACGCTTCCAAGCCCAATGGCGCTTCTATGAGCGTGATTATAAGGGTATTTACCCTGAGGTTGGATTCGCTCGAAATGACACAAGACACTCGTACAAATTGGCATGGGATTATTACTTTACACCAAGCGTTGCTTTAGCAACTGAGTTACAACGAAGCGAATCCGAGTCAAATTATGAGCCTGCTGACTATACCTCGAACGAGGTTAACCTTTTGTTTAGGTTAGAACTTTAATTAATAGTATTACCTGATACCCCCTTGCGGCATGGATGCCATTTTTTTCTTTCTTTTATTCAATATAGCCATAACCAAATACGTTATCCTTACCCTTTTGTCCCAAATCTATAGCTTGGTTCTCTAACCGTTTTATTGCTTCAGCTTTATTCTTTGTTTGTAGGAACTGACAAGCAAGATGTGCGGCTACTATTGGGGATGCCATTGAGGTTCCGCTTTCGGATCCATAATCATTTTCATTTCTTGCCGTATTTATGCCTACTCCTAGCGCCGCGAAATCGATGTAATCCCCTTGGTTAGCCCATCGGTATATATTTCTTTGGTGATCCACGGCGGTTACCGCAATAACGTCTTCATATGCAGCGGGGTATCTTGGCGATGCTGCAGGACCTTCATTACCCGCAGCGGCAACTATTATCGTATTGCTTTTGTGTGCGCCCTTGATTGCTTGTTCCAATATTGGGTTGGGTGGTCCTGTAAGACTCATATTAATGATAGGTACCCGTTTTTCGACTAGCCAATTAATTGCTTCTAAAAGATGCATTAATGTAGCCCCTTGTGAGTATTTGTTGCGCGCATAAAAAACGGAAGCCGCATATAGATTTCCGCCAGGTAACAAGGGCGTGAGGGCGTCTTTTCCAACTAATAAGCCGGCGACAGCTGTGCCATGATTATTTGGTACCTTGAATTTTTCATCCATGAAGTTCTCTTGCCTGATTGTTACATCCACAAAAGCTTGATGTGATTCATTAACGGCGGTATCTATTATACCAATGTTCAATACGTCGGCGCAGGCACTCTTTTTTATCTTTATAACGGCGCTACTGAGTTTGCTTGTTGCTTCCTTGCCACTTGCTTTGTAAATATGGTTTCTTCCAAGCTGTGAGCTTAGTCGTTCTGGCAGTTCTTCTATTAGATTGTCTTTGGTGTAGCCTGCCGGGGTTTTAAATCGCACGACTGTCATCCCAACCCCTTTTAGCTCGTCAAAGCTTAATATATTTAGCTTCAACTTTTCTAATAATGCGATATCGCCTTCACTAGCAATTACAATCCACTCCCTTTCTACTGCTCGCCAATCACCCTCAACAGTCTCCTCAATTATAAGCGTTTCACCTAAAGGTCCTTTAATTTCCAGTCTAGCATCAGATTCAGCCAGAGGGTCAATGGAGTTTATTACAGAGTTGTCCAGCTTAGTTAAATTTTGGTTTATCTGCTTAATAATCTCTGGCGGCATTTGCGGTATCGTTTGCTCTATCTCATTGATTGTTTTATCGACAACAGGAATATCCGGCAATTTCCCACCAATCTCTTTAAGTGCTCCATCGGTAATATTGGTTGCACTTTGTGTCTGCAGACTTATCATCATTAGCAGTGCCATCGCACTAAACTGTTTTTTCATGTAAATTCCTCATCGCAACGCATTTACTCTATATAACAGTGACGTTTGGCAACCTATAAAAATTCTCTGTTTTCGAGAATAAAAGCTAGTTTTGAAACGTTAACATGATATAGGGTATTACTATTGTCATATATATGAGTAACGATGTCGAAATGAATAACCAGTTACGTGATCTTATTCCAGTGATTAGGCGCTTTGCCTTTTCACTGACTGGCTCAGATCATGACGCAGATGACCTTTTACAAAACACCTTAGAGCGAATTCTACAGAAGGGTGTGCCTGAGGATGCGGATCTAATGAAATGGTCATTTCGTGTATGCCGTAATTTATGGATCGATGAATATCGCTCTCGCAAAGTACGACAAGCAGCTACAGAAAATCCTGAACTGCAGGAATCTGCAGTGGATGGCACCAAGACAATCGCTGATCGTATTACTTTAGAGCAAGTTCAACGCGCCATGAACCAACTCCCGGAGGATCAACGCTCAATATTGTCACTTGTTGTTTCTGAAGGGCTTAGTTATAAAGAAGTCTCGCAAACATTAGGTATACCGATTGGAACTGTGATGAGTAGGCTTTCACGAGCGCGACAATCCATGGTGGATTGGTTCAACGACCACGATATGAGGATTCTTGCATGAATTTAACTGATGAAAAGCTTAGCGCCTTTATCGATAATGAGCTGCCTGCAAATGAGATGGATGCTATACGTGATCTAATTGCAACCGATGATTCGCTGGTTGATCGTATCGCCCAGCTGAGCTTTGTTGATCATGCTGTGTCCACGACGTTACATGCGATTGACGACAAACCTTTACCTAATTCCGTGCATCAGCTATTTGAAACTGAGCAAGCCTCTGCTTCTACATCAAATGTAGTTCCGTTCCCAGCAATGCGCAAAGTAGCGACTGTTTTGCGAGAGCATGCCGCTATTGCCGCGGTGTTAGTGTTAGCGATCGGTATTACTGTCGGTACTTACTTCAACACTGATACTGCTGAGGATGTTGACTGGGCCTCTGTTAATCAAGTTCTTGATAACAATTTAAGTGATCAGACTGTGAGCGTAAATGCCGACTGGACAATGCATTTGAAAACAAGCTTTATTAATACGGATAATCACTATTGCCGATTATTTGCTCTGAGTTCAACGTCCTCAGCCCATATGAATATTGCTTGCCAACAACAAGGTGGCTGGCAGTTACACTCAAGAATCCCTTATGAGCCAACGCAAGCTAATGACTACCAAACTGCGTCGGTCGATCCCACAATCAACCAACTTATTGATTCGACGATTCAGGGAGGCTTTCTTAATCGAGCTCAAGAACAAGAAGCCATTAATCAAAAGTGGAAAAGTCAGTAGGGGTAGCAATGAAGAAGCTTTTCGTTTCACTTCTATCCCTACTGTTGGTGTCTTGCGCTTCCCAGTACAGGTTTAATCCCCTACAAAACACAGGTATTGGCCCTTTTCACACCTATGTTGGCCAGAACTTATATCGAGTTCACTTTAAGTCTCTTGATTCCAATAAAGAAACGACTCGTTTGCAAGCGCTAACGCATGCCAAATACCTGACTCTCCAGCAAAACTTAGACTGGTTTATCGTGCTAAAGGAGCAAGTAATCACTGAGCAATTGATCAATCCAGAAACAGATCAACTATCACGCATTACCTGCGCCCAAAGTGGTTGCGATCAAACCACGTATCATAACCCACAATTCAAACACCAGTTTGATCCCACAGCCCCCCCAACCACCACAGAAATCATTCTTATGATAAGGATGGGGCGTGGCATACAACCTGCTGATAAGGATAGTTATAGCGCTCATTAGGCAGAGCCCCCAACTTTACCTGCCCAATTATCGTTTAGCTTGCTAAGCGCCCTGATAATAAGCTATATTAGAGATTATTAATATTATAAATTTCTAATAATATATATGACACTTACAGAGCATTTTTCCCGTTTCAGACAGCATATCATTGGCCATGGCCATGACTACTCTGAAACGAGCGTTAACCGTGATATCTTGTATGCCGATTGGACGGCGAGTGGACGTCTCTATCGCCCCATAGAAGACTTCATTGTTAATGAACTTGGTCCTTATGTAGCCAACACCCATACAGAAACTACGCTAACTGGCACTACCATGACAGAAGCGTATCATGATGCTCAGAAAATCATTAAGCAGCACGTTAATGCACAACCTAGCGATGTCTTAATCGCCGCAGGCTCTGGTATGACATTGGTCATTAACAAGTTTCAGCGCATGCTGGGATTGCGAGTTCCAGAAAAATGGCGGGAACGTCTACAAATTGCAGAGCATGAAAAGCCTTTGGTTCTTGTTACTCACATGGAACACCACTCCAACCAAACCACATGGCATGAGTGTGAAGTGACCTTGGAAATTGTTCGCTCGAACAGTAATGGCCGTCCAGATTTAACTCATATGCGGGAACTACTGGAACAGTATAAAGATCGTCCTGTAAAAATAGGGTCATTTACTGCTTGTAGTAATGTGACTGGAATCACCACACCTTACCACGAAATGGCAGAGTTAATGCATGAGTATGATGGCCTCTGCTTTGTTGATTTTGCGGCATCTGCTCCCTATGTGGATATCAATATGCACCCTGAAAATCCTGCTCAGAAGCTAGACGCTATTTTTATGTCGCCTCACAAGTTTCTTGGCGGACCGGGTAGCAGCGGTATTTTGATTTTCGATGACAAACTCTACGACTGCAAAGTGCCTGATCAGCCTGGCGGAGGAACCGTATCATGGACTAACCCATGGGGTGAGCACCGTTTTTTTGACAATATCGAGGCGCGTGAAGACGGCGGCACACCTGCATTTTTACAGACTATAAAAGCAGCATTATCCATTAAGCTTAAAGATGCGATGCAGGTTTCTAAAATTCAGCAACGCGAAGAAGAGTTAGTTAAAATTTTACTACACGGCTTACGCCAACACCCTGACATCAGAATTCTTGAAGATCAGCAAGATGATCGTTTATGTATCGTCTCATTTTATGTTCTTGGTATTCATCATAACCTTCTTGTTCGGCTCTTAAATGATCAGTTTGGTATTCAAACTCGCGGGGGATGCTCTTGCGCAGGCACCTATGGCCACCTTCTTCTTGGAGTTGACCAGTTACAAAGTCATGAAATTACTCATCGAATTGACCAAGGTGACTTAACCGATAAACCCGGCTGGGTCAGGGTGTCATTACATCCAACCAATACCGATGACGAAGCCCACTTTTTGGTTAATGCTATTCTTCAAGTGATTGATAACGCTGAAGCTTGGTCTCAGTCTTATGATTTCGACCAAACTTCAGGTGAGTTCAGGCCCAAGAGCAATGGCAAGCCCTTAAAGTCACTCAATGACTTCACCCCCCTATGATTGCGTATATTCAAGGGATAAGGCAAAATAACACTAGAATAATAGGCTGGTATTAGGATGGATGTTTTAAATATTACAGATGCAATGCAAAAAAATTCGGCCCAAGCTGCTCGTTTTTTGAAAAATATATCCAACGAGCAACGACTGCTGATTTTGTGCATCTTACATGAAAAAGAACTTTCCGTCGGGCAACTCAATGAAATGCTTCCCAATCTAAGTCAGTCTGCCCTCTCTCAACACCTAGCTTTACTGCGAAAAGAAGGCTTCGTCACGACACGTCGCGACTCTCAAACTATTTACTACAGCCTGTCATCAAACGAAGCAGCTCAAATCATTCATCTACTACATCAGTTATTCTGTAAGGAAGAATGTTAATGAAACCTAGTGTCATCAACTATCTTCAAAGCGTTAAATCTCAAATTAACGAAATCACGGTAGACGATCTTAAGCAAACAACACTTGAAAATGCTTTAATTCTGGACGTTCGCGAGCCACAAGAGCATCAGCAAGGAATGATTCCTAATGCAACGCCGCTCCCTCGTGGTGTTTTAGAGTTTAAAATATTTGATCTGCCACAATTAAAGGAGCTTTCTGAGCAAACCGCTCAGGAAACCCCAATCTATATCTACTGTGCTTCTGGCGGGCGTTCTGCTTGCGCAGCTCTGGCATTACAGCAATTAGGCTTTAAGCAGGTAATGTCTGTTGCCGGTGGCTTTAAAGAATGGGTAAATTCTGGTGGCCAAATCTCTTGATGGGTACATTTTTTGAAGGACAGTTTTCTTAAATGAAAGGGTCAGCCCTGACCCTTTCCAATAATAGCTCTCGCTAACAACATACCAATGATTAACGGCACTAAAAACCAAACCAACTCTGAAATAATCAGCGGTGATACACTAATCGCGGGCCCAGGACAGTAACCACTAAGCCCCCAGCCGATCCCAAACAATACACTTCCGATTACAAGCTTAGCATCAATGACACCTTGCTTTATTCGTGCTTTTTCTTCTTTGCTTAGTAATACAGCAAAACCTGGAACCGATACTAACAAAGCACCACCCATAACCCAGGCCAGTGTTGGATCCCAGTCACCAAAAATATCTAAAAACCCCTGCACTTTATTTGGATCAATCATTTGAGACATAGCCAATCCAAATCCGAACAAAGATCCGCAAATTAACGCTATAACGCCCTTTTTCATGTCCAACTCCCCACCACAGCTACAGTGATAATCGCGCTGACCATAAATAACATTGTCGCTACAATTGAGCGTTTTGATAAACGCCCTATACCGCATACTCCATGCCCGCTTGTGCAACCTTTTCCGATGTAGGTGCCTATCCCCACCAGTAGCCCTGAAGCGACCAGTAGTTCTTTGGGGTAGCCCACTCGTAATGATTCCTCAACACTGTACATCAAGCTGTATACCCAAGTCCCTATCATCAGCGACACTAGAAACACCAATGGCCACCAGCCCTCAGCGCCTTTTTTCGTCTGCGTTAATACTTGTTTTACCATACCGCTGATACCAGCTATTTTTCGCATACTTGCAAAGAGAATTATGGCTGACAGTCCTATTAACATACCACCAACCAATGCTTGCCACTGAAATTCCACAGAGCCACCCTGATTTGCTTATTAGTATTTTCTAATATATTATTCTTCTATCACTTTTTCAATCTTTACCTCATTATGTCAGCCATTAATAGCGACAACATCAGTATTACTCCTTTCTATCATCAAGATACAGGAACTTGGAGTTATGTCGTTACCGATCAGCCGACAGGTTGCTGCGCTATCATTGATCCCGTTCTAGATTTCGACCTAACATCCGGTAAAGCCAGCTTCGACTCAGCGCAGCAGTTAATAGAGCATGTCCAATCTAACCAGCTTAAGCTTGAGTGGATCTTAGAAACACATGCTCACGCCGATCATTTAACAGCAGCTCAGTACATCAAACAGGAATTAGGCGGCAAGATAGCTATCGGGGCTGGTATTAAAGATGTCCAGCAACACTTCGCAAACACTCTCAACCTTGATTTGCCGGCTGACGGATCTCAATTTGATATTCTGACCCACAAGGGTGATTCACTGGCGCTCGGTGAATCACACTTTATTGCGCACCCCACGCCAGGCCATACTGATGACAGTATGAGTTATGAGATTGCTGGTAATATTTTTATTGGCGATACTTTTTTTCACCCTGACCTTGGTACGGCCCGCTGTGACTTTCCCGGTGGTTCGGCGGACAAGCTCTTTCAAAGTCTAACCTTCTTAACGTCGTTTCCAGAAACCTTTAATTTATGGTTATGCCATGATTATCCAAAAGACCGTGATGCGGTTGCTAGGACGACTGTTGCCGAACAACGCGAAAATATTCACTTTAAAAAGTCAGGTGGTAACCCGAGTGCCTACGCAAAATTACGCAATGAGCGAGATAGCACTCTGAGTGTTCCACGCCTTATTTATCCTTCATTACAGGTTAATATACGAGCAGGCCAATTTCCTGAGGATGAGTCAAACGGGCGTAAGTATTTGAAAATACCTTTTTCTTTGCAGAAACCCTGATTTTCGTTGCGCTATTTGGCGGTCAGTTGCTAAACTTGCCGCCAACTTAAACAATAAAATTGCGCACCTTTGTCCCTACCTCAGCTAAACGAACGACAGCAACAAGCACTGCTAAATACCTCTGGTCCGCTATTAGTGTTGGCTGGTGCTGGTAGTGGTAAAACAAGTGTTATCACACGCAAAATTGTTTATCTGATAAAAGAGCGTCAAATTCCAGCAAGAAATATTGTTGCGGTGACCTTCACCAATAAAGCAGCTCGCGAGATGAAGCAGCGGGTCAGTAAAATTGCAGGTCAAAACGCTACCAAAGGCTTAACCGTATCAACCTTCCATAACTTTGGTCTTAATTTTATTCGTCGTGAGTATAAAACTCTCGGCATGAAGTCCAACTTTACTATCTTTGATGACCAAGATAGCTTAGCCCTACTCAAAGACTTAGGCTTTAAAGAAGCAGAAAGTGATAAAGCCTTGTTGTCACAATTACAAAATCAAATTTCTAACTGGAAGAACGATCTTATACTGCCAGAACAGGCCATCGCCCAAGCAAACACACAAGAACTGCTCGTCTTTGCTAAAGTCTACGAAAAATATGCACGTAGTATGAAAGCTTATAACGCTGTCGACTTTGATGATCTTATTTTAATCCCGACGTTACTCTTGAGGGACAACCCGCAGGTTCGTGAAAAATGGCAAAACAAGATCAAGTATTTACTCGTCGATGAATACCAAGACACCAACACAAGCCAATACGAATTAATTAAATACTTGGTTGGTCAGTTTGGTAACTTCACTGTAGTTGGCGATGATGACCAATCTATTTATTCTTGGCGGGGGGCTCGCCCTGAAAACCTAGACCAGCTTGCTAAAGATTTCCCTAAGCTGCAAGTAACAAAGCTTGAACAAAACTATCGCTCATACGGTCGGATCCTTAAAGCCGCTAACGTTTTGATCGACAATAACCCGCACGTTTTTGAAAAGAAGCTGTGGTCAGACAAACCCTACGGTGATCCTTTAAGGGTTGTCACATGTACCAATGAAGATGACGAAGCGCAAAAAGTCGTGACAGAAATCGTTAGTAGAAAAGTTCGCACAAAAAACGGTAAGTATTCTGACTTCGCCATTCTTTATCGCGGCAATCATCAAGCCAAGCTATTTGAAAAAGCACTCATCGCCAATAAAGTCCCTTATAAAATTTCTGGAAGCACTTCTTTTTTCGGACGCGCTGAAATTAAAGATATCATGGCCTATCTTCGTCTTTTAACTAACGAAGATGATGATAACGCTTTTCTTCGTATAGCGAACACGCCTCGCCGTTCTATCGGACCAACCACATTAGAACAGCTAGGGACTTACGCGCAAAAACGACACATCAGCTTATACGCAGCAAGTTTTGAAATGGGCTTAGAGCAATATCTAACAGGTAAAGGCTTGGATGCTGTACGTCGTTTTACTGATACGATTTCTCGTGCTGCCGACAACGTCAAGCGCGGCGATAGTCTAGGTGTTATCCACGACCTTATCGCTAAAATCGGCTATCATTCTTGGCTACATGAAAGTTCAAGCACTCCTAAAGCAGCGGAGTTCCGCTGGAACAATATTCAGGAACTGCTTGGTTGGGTTGAAAAGTATGTTGATGAAAATGAGCATGATGAAAACCCTTTCGCTGCTGCTGTAGCCAACCTTATGCTGCGCGATATGCTTGATCGCAATGAAGAAGAGGAAGAAAACTCAAATCAAGTGCAATTAATGACTCTTCATGCCGCTAAAGGCCTTGAGTTTAATCATGTTTATCTTGTTGGTATGGAAGAAGAGTTTTTGCCTCACAAATCAAGCATTGAAAACGACGATATCGAAGAAGAGCGCCGTTTAGCTTATGTTGGTATTACCCGTGCCCAAAGGACATTGGTTTTCACCCTGTGTAAAAAACGCAACAAGTTTGGCGAGGTCATTAACTGCGAACCGAGCCGTTTTTTAGAAGAAATTCCAGAAGAAGATTTAGATTGGGATGCCAAACGTAAACCCTTAAGTGAGACAGAACAAAAAGAATTGGCCGATGATAATATTTCAATGCTAAAAGCTCTTTTTAACGATTAATTTTTTCGCCATTAACAACGTTTTCCCTGCCCCATTTTTAATACAGTTGTTCTATTTTGCAGTTTCTTACAATGACTCACTTGCTATTGTGAATATAAATCGTCCATAATAAATTCATTGGTAAAGGTCACAGGAGGTGTACCATGTCATTGTTTAGTTGGATATTGGTTAGCATTGGCTGCATTGTTATTGTTGCTATTGGTTACGCGGGCGTTACTGGAAAATCCATTTTTTCTTATAAAGATCGCAATAATAAAAAACCGCATCATTAAAAAGGCTCCCGAAGGAGCCTTTTTTACTTTTAACGTAAAGACAGCGCTAATTTAACCGCTGGAATACTGTCGCAATCCCTTGGCCTAGACCAATACACATGGTAGCTAAACCAAACTCTTTATCTTTGTCTTCCATCAGTCTAAGCAACGTTGTCGAAATTCTCGAACCAGAACAACCTAACGGATGACCTAAAGCGATTGCGCCACCGTTTAAGTTAACGCGCTCTTCAAAATTATCACGAATTCCTAAACCATCCATTACAGCAATAGATTGAGCAGCAAATGCTTCGTTCAATTCGATCAAATCAATGTCATCCAACGTCATGTTGGCTCGTGACAACGCCTTTTTCACTGCTGGAACTGGACCAAAGCCCATGATCGACGGATCACAACCTGAAACACCCATTGATACGATTTTAGCAATAGGTTTTAAACCTAAGCTGTCAGCTTTTTCTTTCGACATCACCAACATCGCCGAAGCGCCATCAGAAATTGCAGATGACGTTGCCGCCGTCACTGAGCCATTTTTCGGATCAAACACTGGGCGTAACTTTGATAAATCTTCGACCGTTGATTCTGGACGAATAACTTCATCAAAATCAAACAGCTTCAACTGACCTTTTTCATCGTGGCCTTCCATCGCTAAAATTTCTTTTGCGAAACGTCCTTCAACCGTCGCTTTATGTGCCAGCTGATGCGAACGGTATCCAAATTGATCTTGCTCTTCGCGAGTCACTTTGTACATATTAGCTAACATTTCAGCGGTAAGCCCCATCATGCCTGCCGCTTTCGCTGTGTGTTTGGCTAACTCGGGATCAAAATCGATACCATGATTCATGGGTACGTGGCCCATGTGCTCAACGCCACCGATAATGAAGACATCACCATCGCCAACCATGATTGAACGACTTGCTGTGTGTAATGCTTGCATTGATGAACCACACAAACGGTTCACCGTTTGGCCTGCAACATGGTGCGGCAAATCGGTTTTTAACATGGCGTTACGCGCAATATTAAAACCTTGTTCTAACGTTTGCTGGACACAACCCCAGATAACATCTTCAACATCTGCCGGATCTAACTTTTTATTTCTGTCTAACAAACCTTGCATCAATCGCGCTGACAATTCTTCGGCACGCGTGTTTCTAAACATGCCACCTTTCGAACGACCCATTGGGGTACGAATGGCGTCTACTATTACTACTTCTTTCATCGTTAACTCCCAGTGGCTTCTTATGATAAGTCTGATTGATAAAATTTCTTGCCTTCTTTAGCCATCTCCAACATTCCTGTGGTCGGCTCGTAGGCTTTACCCAGATGCTGATATTTTTTCGCAAGTTCGACAATGGATTCAATCCCTTGCTCATCAACATACTTAAAGACGCCACCTCGGAACGGCGGAAACCCTAGCCCATAAATTAATGCCATATCACCTTCTGCTGGACTATCGATTATGCCTTCTTCAAGACAGCGAACCGTTTCGATAATCATAGGCAACATCGTTCGGGCGATGATTTCTTCATCTTCAAAACTTTTCGTCTCAGCAGCTACTTCTTTCAATAATTCGTAGGCTTTTGGATCCGCTTCTTTCGTTGGGCGACCTTTTTTATCTTTACCATAGACATAGAAACCGCTGCCGGACTTTTGACCATAACGATCATTCTCGAACATGACGTCAATCGCATCTTTTTCCTCTTTGCTCATGCGATCAGGGAAGCCCTCAGCCATCACTTCCGCTGCATGGCGACCTGTGTCCATACCGACGACATCAAGTAAATAAGCTGGGCCCATCGGCCATCCGAACTTTTTGCTCATTACTTTATCTACTTGCTGGAAGTCGGCACCATCACGAACCAGCTTGGTAAAACCACCGAAGTATGGGAATAACACTCTGTTCACAAAGAAGCCTGGGCAATCATTAACCACTACCGGTGACTTACCCATTTTGCTGGCATAGGCCACAACACTAGCGATAGTTTCATCAGAGGTTTTTTCACCTCGGATGATTTCAACCAATGGCATCTTATGAACTGGATTGAAGAAGTGCATTCCGCAGAACTTTTCTGGACGTTTTAACGACTTCGCTAAACGGTCAATCGAAATGGTTGACGTATTTGAGCAAATAATGGCGTCTTCTGGCATTAATCCTTCAACTTCAGCCAAAACAGATTCTTTAACTTTTGGATTTTCAACAACCGCTTCGACCACAATATCGGTATGCTTGATTTCATCATAACTGAGTGTTGGCTTTATACTAGCGATGCCTTGCGCCATTTTTTCGGTCGAAATCTTCCCGTACTTGACACCTTTGCCAAATAATTTAATGGCCTCTTCCATGCCCTGCTCAAGTGCGTCAGGATTAATATCTTTCATGATCGCTGGCACGCCGCGTGACGCAGACTGGTAGGCGATGCCGCCCCCCATGATCCCTGCACCAAGAACCGTTGCATTCTTTACATCAATATCCGCTGTTTTACCTGCAATCTTCGCTTTCTTTTTCAGAACTTGGTCATTCAAGAACAGCTGAATCAAAGCAGACGCTTGCGCTGTTTGCGCCATATCAGCGAAAGCTTCATGCTCTGCTTTGATCGCATCTTCAAGCTTCATTGCTGCGCTATCTTCAATCAGCTGAACACCACGAACTGGCGCTGGGTAATGTGGCCCAGCTTGGCTTGCAATATAGGCTTTAGAGGTCATGAAAGACATGGTTGCTTCAGTCTTATTAAGCTGTAATGGCGCCTTCTTTTCTGCTCGGCGTGCTTCCCAATCAAGCTTTCCTTCTACTGCATCAAGAAGCATTTGCTCTGTGCTGTCGATCAAGTATTCAGAATCAACTACCGCATCAAGTGTTCCTACCGCTAAGGCCTTATCTGCTTTATACGCCTTACCCGTCGATAACCATTCGAAGGCATTATCCGGGCCAATTATTCTTGCCAGTCGGACGCTGCCGCCAAACCCAGGAACTAGGCCTAACTTTGATTCAGGTAAACCAACTTGTGCTTTATTACTAGCGATGCGGAAATCACAAGTTAGACACATCTCTAATCCACCGCCCAGCGCCATACCATCGATAGCTACTGCTGTCGGAAATGGCAAGTCCTCAAAGCCGGTGAATACTTCGTTTGCTTCAACTAACCATCCCAATAATTCTTCACGGCTAGAAGCAAACAGTTCATTAAATTCTGTGATGTCGGCACCGACAATAAATACCGGCTTCCCGCTAGTGGCGATGACCGCTTTAACATCTTTATTGTCTTTTAATAGCTCAATGACTTGGCGCCACTCATTCAGCGTCGCTCGGTCGAATTTGTTTACCGACTCATTTTGATTGTTGAAACACATGTTTGCGATACCTTTATCGCTTAATGTGCATTGAATCGACTGACCTTCGAAAATCATTCTGTTTCTCCGTTTTGGTTATCAGATGATGGTGTTGAGACTCTGACAGCTCTGATTACAGTAATTAGGGCAATCCAGTGTACTTCAACCGACACAAAGGTCACAACACCAACTCTACGGCTCTATCTGGTCTGACCAATCATAACGAACTTTTTCTTATAACAAAAGCTTCCCACAAGCGTTACCAAGACGCAATGCAACGTCATGGTTTCGATCACTTATTGATTCCGGCAGGGTCAATGCACGGAATCTTCTTGGATGACATGTCTTATCCATTCAAGTCCAATTTCCATTTTAATAGTTTCGTGCCACATGATGATCTGCACGACAGCACCATCATCATCTCTGCCAAGGGTGAGCGCACCCTATGCTATTACCAACCGGTTGATTTCTGGCACAAAGTTGCTGGCGATCCTGATGGCTTCTGGGTTGAGCACTTTGATATCAAGATGATGCGCAAGAAAGATGAAGTTCGTGCCTTCATGCCATCTAGCGGCACCATCGCTTTTATTGGTGAAATGGCTTACCCATTTCTAGATGAAGACTTTGATGCCATTAACCCTGGCAACTTAATCAATGAAATCAACTGGCACCGCGCGACTAAAACCAATTATGAAATTGAGTGCTGCGCCCTAGCCAACAAACGTGCCGCCATGGGTCATATGGCTGCTCGCGATATGTTCTATAATCAAGGTTCTGAGCTTGAAATCCATTTAGCCTATTTATTGGCTAGTGGTCATCACGAAGCTCAGCTTCCGTATAACAGCATCGTGGCGCTTAATGAAAACGCCTCTATTTTGCACTACATGCATTATGATGCTGAACGACCAAGTCAGCACCGCACCTTCTTAATTGATGCCGGCGCTCGTTACAACAGCTATGACGCAGACATCACGCGTACTTATGCCTTTGATAAAGACACTGAGTTTGCTGAACTGATCAATACCATGGAACAATTACATCTGGGTATTGTTGATCGCGTCAAGCCTGGTCAGTCATACGTTGATCTGCATATCGACACTCACCTAGAAATCGCTAAGGTTTTGAATCAATACAAGATTTCTGACATGAGCCCAGAGTCGATGGTTGAAAATGGTGTCACACGAACCTTCTTCCCGCATGGCTTGGGTCATCAAATCGGCTTGCAAGTTCACGACGTAGGCGGTCATCAGTCGAATGCCGACGGCGATCCAGCACCGCCACCGCAAGAACACCCGTTCTTACGGAATACTCGACCTATCGAGCAAAACCAGATCCTAACGATTGAGCCGGGACTTTATTTCATTAAGTCACTCCTTGCTGATCTTAAAGCCAGTGAACATGGCTCCAGCATTAACTGGGATCGCATTGAAGAATTCCGTCCGTTTGGCGGTATTCGAATTGAAGATGACATTGCGGTTACCGAAACGAGCCATCGCAACCTGACTCGTGCTTATCTGAAATAGTCGCTTCGTCCGTCCTTCAATCACACATGAGTAACCCGCCTGCTGCTTACCGCGTGCCCAATCACGCGGTAAGTCACCCTTGCACTTTCGAAGAAATCATCAAAGGCAGTCGCTTTACCACCAGACTGGTATTCACACCAAGCGTAGAAGCAGCCAAGTCTTTCATCAAACAGCTGAATACCGATGAACCCGATGCTACGCATCACTGCTGGGCTTATATTATTGGTAATCCCGATAGCACCACACTGATAGCTTGCTCAGATGATGGCGAACCCAGTGGGACCGCCGGCATGCCAATGCTCAATGTTTTAAAACACTCGGGATTAGGGGATGTTACCGCAATTGTGACCCGCTATTATGGCGGTACCAAACTTGGAACCGGCGGTTTAGCACGTGCCTATAGCGGCGGTGTAAAGATGGCTTTAGAGAAAGTGAGTAGTCACTTCAAAATATACACCACTCCTGTTCAGCTTAGCACCAGCTATGAGCTGCAAAACCAAGTACGATATTTACTTGAAGAACACCAAGCACAAGATATCAATGAACACTTTACAGACAAAGTGGTTATAATGGCGAAGTTGCCAACAAAACAACTGGATTCATTTTTGGCTTCTGTAGAGGCCTATGAGAACAAACAACAATTAACCATTAAGGTAGATCATGACAGCGCTTAAACATATCCACATGACCCTAGCCATCATAACCATTTTAGGCTTTTTGCTACGTAGCATTTGGTTATTCAAACAAAGTCCCGCACTGAATAAAAAGTGGGTCAAAATCACACCACACATTATTGATACGCTACTTCTTGGCACAGGTATCGCGTTATGGGCAACGTGGTACGGCGCCGTGTTTCAGCCATGGATTATCGCTAAAATCGTCATGATCGTACTGTATATTGGTTTTGGTATCGTGACTTTTAAGACTCAGAGCAAGGGCTTACGCGCCGTAATGTTCACCCTTGCAATTGCAAGTTTTGCCACCATTCTTTATTTAGCACGCACTAAACCAATGCTTTGGTAATGAATTTAACAGTAGGTGAATCATGGTCGATCCAAAAAAGTTAGATGATATCGCAAAGAAGCTATCCGATGCTGTTCCTGAACGATTAAAAACAGCTAAAGATGAGATGTCTAAACAATTCAAGCAGGTTTTACAAACTCAACTTGGCAAGCTTGATTTAGTGTCGCGTGATGAGTTCGATACGCAGACTCAAGTTCTGTTACGCACACGCCAAAAACTTGAAGAGCTTGAAAAGAAACTTTCTGAACTAGAAAGTAAGTAAGCATTAAAAAGGGCAGTTATACTGCCCTTCCCAATATTTACCTTGTCTCAATAGCCGTTACGCTAAACACTTGTTCTTGTAGGGTTTGAGATATAGGTTCACGTGATCCTCTAGGCCCGACATAGTAACTAACTTCTGTTACCGCACGATAATCCCCTGGTGGTAAAAACACCCCTGGCTGATCTGTCAATTCTTGATTCCAATCAAAATATTTTTCTTTATATTCTCCAGCATATAAAACAAACTCTCTAATAAACGCCGCCCCCCCACAAAAAATTTTATATGATTCCCATACCATAACATCATCAGAGTTATAAACTTTTACGTTTGCAAATGGGCACTCTGCCCAAGATACTTCCTTGGTCGCCACCCCTTCGTTTTTCAATTTTAGATAGAAAACAAGCTCTTCTCTCTCTTCAAACGAGTTTGAAAGTTCTCCCATTGCAGGCTCATAGGCATCAAATCTTGTCCAATCAATTTTGCTACTATCGAATTTGCGAATCTCTAAGCTAACTTTAAGATGACTGTTTTCTTCATTATCTTTACAACCAGCGACCGTTATGGTGATTAACCCAATTAACAATAATATCCAGCTTTTCATATTATCCTCTTGTGTATATTTTTTATTTCAAACATATACTAATACAAATAGTCTATTTTAACCTTATTGTGCAGGCTCAATTATTAATGTCTGCTCTTGCTCAAGAGTAGTTGAATAGCCGTCGTCAGAACCTCTTGGACCAAGGCCAATGCTTATTTTCGTCACCGCCGTATAGTTTCCAGCCGCTAAGTGCTCTCCGGTTGGAAGAACAGCACCGTCATCTGTGTAAGCATACAGCTCTTGTCCCCAATCTAAAACCTGTGTGATTTCTTCTCCTGCATATAATACTCGATAGTCTATAACAGCTGAACAACCAATCGGACGCTGCTCGGTGTTAAATATGAGTTGATTTGTTGCGTCGTATAGTTCAACAACAGCCCAACGACAGCTCCAAGATACTTCTTCAGTACCGATTCCTTCATTTCTAAGCGTAACCACAAACGCCAATTCTTCTTGTTCTTGAAAGGTATTGCTAACCTCTCCGACTGAAGTGTCTGGGTAGCCCTCGTCCATAAATGATGAATCAAATTTTCTGATTTCCATTGAACCTTTAAGCTCGGTGTCATTATCACTTTTACATCCAGCCAGGCCTATGGTGAGTAAGCTCATTATTATGAGTATCTGTTTTTTCATATTATCCTCTTGTGTATCGTTTTTATTCGAAATGTATTCTAGTACAAACCATTTTGCATTGAAATCTCAGTATATTCTTTCGCCATTTAGCTATATTCTTTTTTCGTTGCCACTTGCCTTTTATTGTCGTTTGTATAATCTGAGTACAGGGAACATCACAAAAGTCAGACTATGCTACTTATCGGCGGTAATCCAAAGAAAGAACACATCCAGCTCAACCCTAAGATGGCCAATCGCCATGGCCTTGTTGCAGGAGCCACAGGCACCGGTAAAACGGTAACCTTACAGATTTTGGCTGAAGGCTTCTCAAAAATGGGGGTGCCAGTTTTTACCGCTGATGTTAAGGGCGATCTTTCAGGAGTTGCTACAGCCGCTGGCTCTCACCCAAAAATTGATGAGCGCATTGAAAAGATAGGCATCAAAGACTATAACCCTCATGATAACCCTGTTATTTTCTGGGACGTTTTCGGCAAACACGGCCACCCTGTCCGAACTACTATCTCTGAGATGGGTCCCATATTACTCGCTAACCTTCTTGAACTGAATGATACGCAAGAAGGCGTGTTACACATAGCTTTTGATATCGCCGACGAACAAGGCCTTTTGTTGTTAGATATCAAAGATTTACGTTCCATGCTGAATTGGCTAAGCGACAATCGAAAAGAGATTATGCGTGAATACGGCAATGTCTCGCCACAAAGTGTGGCTGCTATTGTCCGTCGTTTATTGGTTTTGGAAAACTCCGGCGGTGATCAGTTTTTTGGCGAGCCAGCCTTGAATATCCAAGACATGATGCGCACAGATACCACTGGTCGGGGCCTAATTAATATTCTTCACAGCAAAGAGTTGATGTTGAACCCTCGTATTTACTCAACCTTTTTGCTGTGGATGCTATCAGAGTTATTTGAAGAGCTAGAAGAAGTTGGCGATCCGGATAAACCTCGTTTGGTGTTCTTTTTCGACGAAGCGCACCTACTCTTCGAGAATGCCCCTAAGGCATTACTGGATAGGATTGAACAAGTCGTCCGCCTAATTCGCTCTAAAGGCGTTGGTATCTTTTTTGTCACTCAACATCCAACTGACATTCCCGATGATGTGTTGGGACAACTTGGCAACCGCATTCAACACGCACTTAGGGCCTTTACGCCAAAGGATTTCAAAGCTGTCAAAACAGCCGCTGAAACTTTTCGTCCTAATCCTGAGCTTAATGCAGAACAACTCATTACTCAACTCGGCGTTGGAGAGGCTTTAGTTTCTGTGCTCGATGAAAAAGGCCGCCCAAGCATAGTCCAACAAACCCTTATTTGTCCTCCTGAATCCCGTATTGGCCCACTAAAACCCAACGAACGTAAAGCTATTTTTAATGCCTCGCCTGTTCATGGTGTTTATGATGAGTCAATAGATCGTGAGTCTGCTTATGAAGTTCTTCTCGCTAAAGAGGAGAAACTCAAAGAACGTCAAGAAAAAGAAATGGAAGAAGCTAAACGTTTATGTGAGAAAGAAGAAAGGGCCAAAGCTGCAAGTAAAAAAGCAGCGCGTAAAACATCACGCAAGTCCAACCGCCAGGGAATTGGTGAAACGTTTCTTAAAACACTCGCTAGAACCTTAGGTTCTAATCTAGGTAAAAAACTCTTACGTGGGATTTTGGGTTCTCTTACTGGAAGTAAGTAAGCCAAATATCTTTACTGCCTAAGACGACAAAAATTTTAGATAATAAAAAAGGTGCTGTTTGCACCTTTTTTCTTGAAGGTCTTATCTTTAATCTTTGAGTAGGAAGGTTACCTTTAATACAACACGGAAACCTACAACATCACCGTTTTCGATAACGGCTTGCTGCTCTTTTACCCACGCTGCTTTTACTTGATCGAGCGTTTTATTCGCTCGTTTCACACCTTGTACTACTGCATCTTCAAAGCTTTTTTCTGATTCGACAATAATTTCAGTCACTTTTGCTACAGACATTTCACTCTCCTTTGTTATTCATCATTTGTTTTATCTCTTTTCATATTACGTATTTTTCCTGTATAAACAAGGAACTAGTGTTTAACATTTGTAAAATATTCATCGCTAAGAGGTTTTTATGTTTTCACACACAGAGAATCCGTTTCTAGTCCCTTTTGATAATTCATTCGAACTTGGTGACGTTAGTACCTCTATAACTGACCCACAAAGCAATAAACACTACAAAAAGATTTACAAAAACAACCGTAGCAAACTTTATAATCTTCAACGAAAGCTTTACGCGCACAACAAATTCTCTATTCTTTTTATCTTTCAAGCTATGGATGCTGCTGGGAAAGATAGCACTATCCGGCACGTTTTCAGCGGCGTTAACCCCGCGGGTTTTCAAGTGTCTAGTTTCAAACAACCATCTAAGCGAGAGTTGGATCACGATTATCTATGGCGCACCACACGCCAACTACCGGAGCGAGGCCGCATTGGGATTTTCAACCGAAGCTATTATGAGGAAGTTTTAGTTGTCCGCGTCCATCCTGAATATTTAGGCTCACAGCAACTGCCTTTTGATTACCAGCTCAATACAACATCGCTTAAACAAGGCGACAATCACAACCTTTGGCAACAGCGTTTCCGCTCCATTAACGATCATGAGCACCATTTGGCTTCGAACGGCATGATCATTCGTAAATTTTTCTTAAATGTGTCTAGACAAGAACAACACCGTCGATTTAAAGATCGTATCGATAATCCCAAAAAGAACTGGAAGTTCTCTCCTGGTGATCTCGTTGAAAGTGAACTTTGGGATGACTATATGAACGCTTATCAGGATTGCCTCCGCAGTACTTCGACTCCTTGGGCACCCTGGTACTGCATACCAGCAGATAACAAGCCTATTATGCGTGCTGCGGTCTCTGATATCGTCTTAAAAACACTCGATGAGCTTGATCTCGATTATCCAACTCTTGATGAGAGTGTTTATCAAAAGCTGGGCTCTTACCGCTCTCAACTTCTCGTCTAGAATCTATTCCTTCATAAAAGAAAAGGGGCCATAGAGCCCCTTTTTAACTAGCTGAGACAACTTAAATTATATATCGAGATTCGACACTGATAGGGCATTACTCTCGATAAACTCACGTCTTGGTTCAACGTGATCGCCCATTAGGGTGGTAAACAGCTGATCGGCAGCTACCGCATCCTCAATCGTGACCTGTAACATACGACGTGTCTCAGGATCCATCGTCGTTTCCCAAAGCTGTTCAGGGTTCATTTCACCCAGACCTTTATAGCGCTGTATCGACTGGCCTTTACGTGCCTCTGTCATTAACCATTCAAGTACTTCACTAAAGGTATCGACTTCTTGAATCTTCTCACCACGTTTTACAAAAGCACCCGGCTCAATCAAGCTTTCTAATTGCTCGCCTAAGGTACTGATCTTCTTGTAGTCCTCAGAAACAAAGAACTCTTTTGAGAGTAAGTACTCACTCTCAACCCCGTGATGATACATCGTTAGGTGCGGCATATAGATATTAAGCTCATTATCTTTACGTAATACGAACTCATATCGGTGAGAGCCACTAGTGCGATCTTTGTTAAGTTTTTCCTCTAAGGTATCTGTCCACTGTTTTACCTTGGACTCTTCTTTCATGTCCTCAGGCGTTAACGTCTTGTGGTAGATCATCTTATTCAACATCTCACGCGGCAAACGTCTTGCCACACGATTGATCGTTTTCTTCACCTCACGATACTCATTAACCAGTGTTTCCAAGCGATCACCCATAATCGGTGGGGCATCTTTACTAGTAAACAACTGAGTATTGGTCAACGCTAGATTTGTTAAATACGCTTCAAGGGCTTCGTCATCTTTTAAGTAGGTTTCTTGCTTACCCTTCTTAACCTTATACAGTGGCGGTTGTGCAATATAAACATAACCACGCTCGATTAACTCAGGAACCTGTCTGTAGAAGAAGGTTAGCAATAGAGTCCGAATGTGAGCACCATCGACATCAGCATCCGTCATGATAATAATGCTGTGGTAACGTGTTTTATCAGGATCGAACTCTTCACGACCAATACCGCAGCCCAATGCTGTAATTAAGGTACCAACCTCTTGCGACGACAACATTTTGTCAAAGCGCGCTTTTTCAACGTTCAGAATCTTACCTTTTAATGGCAAAATAGCTTGGTTTTTACGGTCTCTGCCCTGTTTAGCAGAACCGCCCGCAGAGTCACCCTCCACAATATACAGTTCAGAAAGTGCAGGGTCTTTTTCTTGGCAGTCTGCCAATTTACCTGGCAAACCGGCTATGTCCAACGCGCCTTTACGACGAGTCATCTCACGCGCTTTCCTAGCTGCCTCCCGGGCTCTCGCTGCATCTATCATCTTATTGATAACAGACTTCGCTTCATTAGGATTTTCCAGTAAGAAGTCCTTAAGATTCTCACCCATGGCCTGTTCTACAGCACTTTTTACTTCACTGGAAACCAGTTTATCTTTGGTTTGAGAACTAAATTTAGGATCCGGTACTTTGACAGATACCACGGCAGTTAGTCCTTCACGAGCATCATCACCCGTCGTACTAACCTTACCTTTCTTGTTATAACCTTCCGCTTCCATAAAGGAATTCAGGCCACGCGTTAGGGCTGCACGAAAGCCTGCCAAGTGAGTCCCACCATCACGCTGCGGGATGTTATTGGTAAAGCAGAAAATGCTCTCTTGGAATCCATCATTCCACTGCATTGCCACTTCTACCGTAATACCGTCTTCTTCCCGTTCAGCAGTAAAGTGGAATACATTCTCATGAACCGGGTTTTTATTGTGGTTTAAGTACTCAACAAAGGCTTGAATACCACCTTCATACTTAAAATGATCCGACTTACCACTGCGCTCATCCGTTAGTAAAATACTGACGCCAGAGTTTAGAAACGAAAGCTCTCTTAGCCGCTTAGCTAAAATGTCGTATTTAAACTCAATATTGCTGAACGTATCTGTGCTTGGTTTGAAGCGCAATTCTGTACCGGTTGTTTGTGCATCACCAACCACTTCTAATGGTTTTTCTGGTACACCCAGGTTGTAAACTTGTTCATAACGCTTACCAGCTCGACGAATGGTCAGTGTGAGCTCTTCTGATAAAGCGTTAACAACTGAAACACCAACCCCGTGCAAACCACCAGAAACCTTATAAGAATTATCGTCAAACTTACCACCTGCGTGTAAGACAGTGAGAATAACCTCAGCAGCTGACACACCCTCTTCTTCATGAATTTCAGTAGGGATACCGCGACCATCATCACGAACAGATACCGAGTTATCATCATGGATAGTCACTTTAATTTCTGAGCAGTGACCTGCTAGCGCCTCATCGATGGAGTTATCAACCACCTCAAAAACCATGTGGTGCAAGCCTGTACCGTCATCCGTGTCACCAATATACATTCCCGGACGTTTACGCACTGCATCCAGTCCCTTAAGGACTTTAATACTGGAAGAATCGTAATTGTTATTTTCCGACATAAGGTTTCCTTTTAGGTTGTTCATGCCTATTCAGTTGCTGCATTTATTTAACCTCCTCCACTTGACCATGTTCCACGTGGAACATCTTAACGTTTTTGTAGCGTTCGATCAGAGGCTTAATAGGATCTAAATGCACACAAGTTATAAAAATTTGCTGATTTGTTGGCTGTTGGGCTAACAAATCCAGTAACTGTTGTTGGTGATTAGAGTCTAACTCTGCTCCGATATCGTCTAAAAGGAACAGTGGGGACTGTAGTCCAAACTCT
Organism: Kangiella taiwanensis; assembly: GCF_020005165.1. Classification (GTDB taxonomy): domain Bacteria; phylum Pseudomonadota; class Gammaproteobacteria; order Enterobacterales; family Kangiellaceae; genus Kangiella; species Kangiella taiwanensis. Next base: position 342,432 of record NZ_JAHCLT010000001.1, on the reverse strand, counting down.
TGCATCACTTTTAATTGAGCTAATTTGAAGGCCGTTATTAGAAGCTTTTGTTGTCCTCTAGACAGGTAGTCTCCTGCTTTTTTTGAGTCTTTTAGTAAAAACTTAAGATCGGCTTTTTGGATACTCGACTGGGTAAAACCTAGTCGCTTATCTTTTTCAAATTGCTTTTTATACAGCACTTCGAGCCCTTCACCCTGCTTATCATTCCAACCAGGATAAAGCTCAATTTTGACTTCGGACTCGCCTAGGAACACCTGACAATAGTCCGAAAATAAAGGATTTATTTTATCACAATAAGCCTGTCTAAGTTGAGTAACTTGTTCTGATAAGTTTACTAATTGCTTGTCCCAAGCTGAAATATCGCTGTAAGGAGCTTTATTTTTTAAAAGTTGATTACGTTGTAATAGTATCTTATGACAACGCTGCCAAACAGATAGCACAGAATGTTCCACGTGGAACACTCCCCAATCGAGCTGCTTACGTCGATAGCTAGGGCCTTTTATTAAGAGATCATATTGCTCAGGAGAAAGGATCTGTACAGGAGATAATTTTGCTAGGGTCGATAAACGAGTAACGGGCTCAGAGTTGAGTTTAATGATGGTATCGCCGTTGCGCTGTCGATTGAAACCTAACTGGTGATCGATACCTGAAGAATTCAGTTTAGCAAACAAGGTGAAGTCATTGTATTGATCACCAATAACCTTACTGTGTTTACTTGTTCGAAATGAACGACCATTACCCAGCACGTATAGGGCTTCGAGAATACTACTTTTTCCAGCAGCATTTGGCCCGTAAATGATGTTGAGTTGGGGTGAGAAACTTAAAGAGGGATGCTTTAAGTTTCTTAAGTTTGTGATAGTTAACTGGTTAACGCGCATGGACGCACTAACTTATCAGCTTAGTTGCTACGTAGAATAAGGGTAACAACTAGAGTCTCATCGGCATAACGACATACATGCTTTCGCCGCCATCAACTTCTTCTATCAAGGTACTGCTATTAGCATCAATAAACGTTAACTTAACCTGCTCAGTTTTGATGGTATTCATAACATCGATCATGTAGCTAACATTAAAACCTATCTCTAGGTCTGATCCTTGATAATCAACACTAAACTCGACCTCGGCTTCTTCTTGCTCTGGGTTATTAGCATGTAACCGTACTTGGCCGTTAGATAACATAAAACGGACACCACGAAACTTTTCATTACACAGAATAGATGCGCGGGACAAAGACTCTTTTAGAACCTCTCTATCAGCAATTACAATTTTGTCACCATTTCGAGGGAGAACTTTATCGTACTCAGGGAAACGGCCATCCACTAACTTAGAAGTAAAAGAGTAATCTGAGTTAGTGATTTTAATATGATTAGAACCTAAACTGAGGGTTAATTCTTCGTCAGTATGATCAAGTAGGCGTCCAAGCTCAGAAACACCTTTACGAGGAATAATCGCATTAACACGTTCATCCAACTCGAGCTTTACGGATTCACGAGATAAAGCCAGACGGTGTCCATCTGTTGCAACAGAAGTTAAGGTATCTTCATCAAACTCAAACAGCATGCCGTTAAGGTAATAACGAACATCTTGTTGCGCCATAGCAAACTGTGTTTTCTCAATCAGTTCTTTGAGCGTGTGCTGAGAAACATTCAAAGAAGCTAAGCTGGCGGTTTCTTCTAGATTAGGAAATTCATTGGCGGGCATGGTCGACAAATTAAAGCGACTACCGGGGGTTGAAACGCGTAAACGATTCTCGCCCATTTCTAATTTAACGTTTTCACCATCACCAAGGCTTTTGATAATATCCAGCAATTTTCGTGCTGGAACAGTGATTTCTCCAGGCTCGAACTCACCTTCCAACTCGACTTGAGCTTTCAACTCAATTTCTAAATCTGTCGCAGTTAGTGAGAGCTTACTATCATCAACAACCATTAAAACGTTAGACAAAATTGGTAACGTTTGTCTTTTTTCAACAGCACCACTTACAAGCTGCAGCGGTGATAACAGTTGATCTCGAGTCATGGTAAAACGCATATGAATACCCTTATGAAACCCAATATAAAAATTTTATGTTGATAGTGTCCTTAATAGATTAGAGTAATCTTCCTCTATATCAACACTTTCGTTTTTTAATTCGTCAATTTTTCTACAAGCGTGCAACACCGTGGTATGGTCACGCCCACCAAAAGCATCGCCAATCTCAGGTAAGCTATGATTGGTCAGTTTTTTTGCAAGTGTCATCGCCATTTGGCGAGGACGCGTAATCGAGCGACTTCGCCTCTTTGATAATAGATCAGAAACTTTGATCTTGTAATAGGTGGCGACTGTTTTTTGTATGTTATCTATAGAAATGAGCTTATCTTGTGCTGCTATTAAGTCTTTTAACGCATCTTTAACGAAATCTAAAGTGATAGCTCGTCCAGTAAATTGTGCATTTGCTATGACACGCTTAAGAGCCCCTTCTAACTCACGAACATTTGAACGGATACGCTTAGCGATAAAAAACGCCACTTCGTGAGGTAACTCAATATTAGACTGACTGGCCTTGCTCATCAAAATAGCGACACGGGTTTCAAGATCAGGTGGTTCGATAGCTACTGTTAAGCCCCAGCCAAAGCGAGACTTTAAACGTTCTTCCAAACCTTCAATTTCTTTTGGGTATCGATCACAGGTAATAATGACCTGCTTATTTTTTTCGATAAGATTATTAAAAGTGTGGAAAAACTCTTCCTGAGTACGGCCCTTATTAGCAAAAAATTGTATATCATCTATTAATAGAGCATCGACAGAGCGATAGTAATTCTTAAAAGCATCCATACTATTACTTTGTAACGCTTTAACCATATTAGCCATAAAACGCTCAGAATGAAGATAGACAATCTTGGAGTCAGGTTTATCTTTTAAAATTAAGTTTCCCACCGAATGCATCAAGTGCGTTTTACCTAAGCCGACTCCGCCGTAAATAAGTAAAGGGTTGTAAGAGACCCCTGGATTTTCGGCAACCTGCTCCGCTGCAGCGCGAGCGAGTTGATTTGACTTACCTTCAACAAAGTTATTAAAAGTAAACTTTGCATTAAGATTGTTTTGCGGGAAGCTTGAGTTAGCAGAGTGATTAGGGCGTCCAATATGAGAAGGAGCCTGAATAGATGATGCTTGAGAAGAGCCGCCACTTGCTGGTGATTTTGCAGAAGCCACCGCATTAGGCTGAGTATGTTCAGCGTGACCAACATGTAGTGATATGTGTACCGGCTGGCTATTGTCTTTACTACTTACAAACTCCGTGATCCGATCAAGATACTGCTGACGGATCCAATCAACAAAAAAAGGGTTAGGCGCAAAAAGAGCCATTTCTTTATCTGTTTCTTTCACTTGGAGTGGTTTTATCCAAGTATTGAACTCTGTAACTGACAGTTCTGATTGAAGTCGTTGCAGGCAGTTGTGCCAAACGCTGCTAGACATATCCGCGTGTTCCCAAGTCCATGACTATTATTAATGTTGTTTTATCTGAGAATAACTGGCTAACGTCATTTACGTATGTGTGCCAAGGTTTCTCGACCTGAGGGCTAGTGTAGATCCATCGTTATAAAATATCCACAGTTTTAAATAAAAAAACCGAAAAAAGTGTGAATAAGAAGAAATTAATCAACCGGGGATCATTTGCACAAAATACAAACAAAACACTCTAAAAAGGATAAGCTGTGACTAAATAAGGTATAAAAAAACGTTAAAACTGTGTAAAAGCATGAAAAAGGAAGGAAAACAACAGTTATCCATTTTTTAACCTCATGCTTAAAGACAACTTAAACACTGGTTTATCATTCCTATAACTTATTGTTTGGAAATAAAATAAAAGAGTTATAAACAGCTTTCTGGTTTAGTAATAATAATAATAAGATCTTTAAATACTTATTTATAATTATTACAAGACAAGTATTTCAAAAAGACGATTATGTATTGACTTAATATTTAAAATCCGCAATATTTAATATCAAGTAGACCAAACATAGTGAAAACAATGACTTTAGCAGGGAATGATTTAAATTAACTATATTGGAGTTATCCACAGTTATGGAAAAGGTTTCAGCTATAAATACAATATATAGTGATAAATATATTGCTCTAACACTAGATGGAAGGTTTGATAAAAAAGAGCTCTAGCCCTTAAAAAATAAGGGATTGAGCATTGCAATCACATAGCAATTCCTATAAAATTCCGCGTCCTTGTAGTTATTGTCACGAAGTTTTCGTATTAAGCAGTATTTTTCTGAATAATATTGAGCAAGTGATGTATTTAAATCTTGATGGGTTAAGCAGATGAAAAGAACATTTCAACCAAGCGTCATTAAGCGCAAACGTACTCACGGTTTCCGTGCTCGTATGGCGACTAAAAATGGTCGTAAAATTTTAGCTAACCGCCGCGCAAAAGGCCGTAAGCGTTTAAGCGCTTAATTGCGGTAGCAAAATATTGAATTCTTTGATGTGAGCAATAAGGCGGTATCTGAGAAAGCCTCCGTTTTTGGTTTTCCACGGGAACGTCGATTGCTCACAGCAGAGGACTATAAAACTGTCTTTAGCAACCCAGTCAAACTGGTTTGCCCTCCTTTCACACTTCTAGCCACACCAAATAATCTAGGTCATCCTCGATTAGGTTTAATTGTCGCTAAAAAAAATGTTAAATCAGCGGTTAAGCGTAATCGACTAAAGCGGCTCTGTAGACAATCTTTCCGCTTGAATCAACCGGGCCTTCCCGCTGTTGATATCGTTTTATTAGCGCGTCGTGGTAGTAGTGATATGACGAATGAGGTATTATTCGAGCACCTCAATCGACTTTGGTCGCGAGTAAAGAAAAAATGCAGTGGTTGTTAATAAAGTTAGTGCGGTTATACCAATTGACTCTAAGTCCGTTGATTGGCAACCAATGTCGTTTTGCACCAACGTGTTCCAACTATTCAATTGAAGCATTAGAACAACATGGAGTCCTACGCGGTAGCTGGCTCACCATGAAACGAATTGGCCGATGCCACCCAGGTTGTGAGGGTGGTCATGATCCAGTTCCAACACATCATTCGATCCAACAGACAAAAGCTGTAAAAGAGTAAGACTATGGAATCAATGCGCGGATTTTTTATTCTGGGGCTAGCGGTATGTACTTTTCTGTTATACCAAGCATGGCAAAAAGATTATGGCCCTAAACCTGCTCAACAAGAAGCTGTTGAGCAAAGTAGTGTTGCAGTAGCCAGTGATGAGAAAGTCATCTCTGGTGACTCATTAATCAGTGTCGAAACAGATTTGGTGCACTACAAAATTCAGCCAAACGGCGGTGATGTCGTATATGCAGAGCTAAAAAACTACAACGTTGAGCTAGATAAAACGGATAACAAAGTGGTCTTGTTCGATTATCGCGACCGCATGTATCAAGCGAAAAGTGCTCTGTTGGGACAGGGAGCTCCGGATAACCAATTACCAAGAGCGACGTTCAGTTCAACGCAGCAATCGTATGTTTTAGCTGAGGGACAAGAAGAGTTAAAGGTGCCATTGAGTTGGATTAACAACAGTGGTGTTACTTTCACTAAAGTCTTTACCTTCAAGCGTGGTCAGTACTTGATCAATATGGAATATCAGATCAATAACCAGTCCGCCAACGACAGAACCTATAACTTTGTTGCTGAACTTGCACGTGACCAAAAACCAACAGGTCTGGAAGAAAAGTCTTCTTTTGGTATGAAGCCGTTTATGGGCGTAGCCTATTCACCTGAAGAACAGCAATATGAAAAGGTCGATTTTGAAGAGTTGGAAGAAGAGCCTATCAAAACATCGCGTCAAGGCGGTTGGGTAGGCTTCTTGCAACACTACTTCATTTCAGCGTGGATTCCACCGCAAGAACAACAAATTAATATCACCAGCTCTGTTAAACAAAATAAAGATACGACGATTCGTTTTGTTCAACCGACGATTTCAGTCCCTGCGGGTCAAGAAAAAGTCGTCAATGCAGATTTATACGTTGGCCCTAAAGACCTAGAGCAACTAGAAGCTGCGGCGCCAGGCCTAGATAAATCACTCGATTTAAGTTGGGTGTGGTGGATTGGTTTGCCATTGTACAAAATGATGCAGTTCTTCTTCGGGTTATTAGGAAACTGGGGCTTGGCGATTATTTTAGTAACCATCGTCATCAAAACATTGTTATATCCGTTATCTGCTGCGCAGTACCGCTCTATGGCTAATATGCGCAAGTTACAGCCAAAAATGCAGCGTTTGAAAGAGCGTTATGGCGATGATAAGCAACGCATGCAGCAAGAAATGATGAAGATGTACAAAGAGGAAGGCGCAAACCCATTCGGTGGTTGTTTACCGATGTTATTGCAGTTCCCAATTTTCATCGCATTGTATTATGTACTGTTCGAAGCGGTAGAATTGCGTCACGCGCCGTTCTTCGGTTGGATCCAGGATTTGTCGGTAGCTGATCCTTACTTTGTCTTACCGTTATTGATGGGCGGAAGTATGTGGTTGATGCAACGACTTCAGCCTAAGTCGCCAACCATGGATCAAATGCAGCAGAAGATCATGAGCTATCTACCGATTGTATTTACGGTGTTCATGTTGTTCTTCCCTGCAGGTTTGGTTTTATACTGGCTATGTAACAATTTAATCTCTGTTGCTCAGCAACAATATGTCACTAAAAAAGTTGAAAATGCTCCTGATAAGCCGAAAAAGGCTATCAAGAAAAAGTAGCATTTATATTAGGATTCGATAGTGTCAGCCAATAATACGCAAGACACGATAGCAGCGATTGCAACGCCTCCCGGTCGTGGAGGCGTTGGTATTATTAGGGTTTCAGGCAAGCTTGCCGAAACGGTTGCACAAAAAATCCTAAAACGATCACTCTCAGTTCGAGAGGCCACCTACCTCCCCTTCTATGATCATAATCAAACAGTGTTAGACGAAGGGATCGCGATATTATTCAAAGGGCCTAACTCCTTTACAGGCGAAGATGTTCTTGAGTTACAAGGCCACGGTGGGCCAATAATTCTCGACCTTTTACTGAAAGAAATCCTATCACTTGGGGTGCGTTTAGCGCGTCCTGGTGAGTTTTCAGAAAGAGCATTTCTCAACGACAAACTCGATTTAGCACAAGCCGAAGCGATTGCAGATTTAATTGAATCGACCTCGGAGCATGCTGCGCGCTCAGCTGTCAGATCCTTGCAGGGTGAGTTTTCTCAAAAAGTGCACGAGTTAGTTGAAGCGCTGATTCATTTACGAATTTACGTCGAGGCTGCCATCGATTTTCCTGAAGAAGAGATTGATTTTTTATCCGATGGAAAAGTGCTCGGCGATCTGGACAACATCATTGGTGATATAAAGCGTTTACAGAGTCAGGCACAACAGGGTTCGATTTTGCGCGAAGGCATGACGGTGGTTATTGCTGGGAAGCCTAACGCCGGTAAATCTAGCCTACTCAATGCCCTAGCAGGAAAGGACTCGGCGATTGTGACTGATATTCCAGGTACAACTCGCGATGTTCTGCGTGAGCACATCCATATAGATGGGTTGCCGGTTCATATCATTGATACTGCGGGATTACGTGAGTCGGATGATAAAGTGGAACAGATCGGGATTGAACGTGCTTGGAAAGAAATCGAACAAGCGGATCAAATTATATTGGTGGCTGACTCAAACGAGGTCTCAGAGTTTACACCGCATGCTATTGATTCTGCGTTTGAACGGTTTGAACCTTTTAAAGAGAAGTTATTAATCGTTGCCAACAAAATTGATGTCTCTCAGCTCGATAATCAGTCGATAGACTCAGAGTACAAAACCATCGCGATTAGTGCCAAAGACGGAACAGGCATCGATGAACTGAAAGCTGAGTTAAAACAAATTGTCGGCTATCAGCAAAACACCGAAGGTGCTTTCCTCGCCCGCCGTCGTCATCTGGATGCGATTGAGCGTGCCCTGTCCTTCTGCTACTTAGGTAAAGAACAGCTGGTGGAGTTTAATGCGGGAGAATTACTGGCGGATGAACTGCGCCAAGCCCAAAACTCACTATCAGAAATCACTGGTGAGTTTAGTGCCGATGACTTGCTGGGACGAATCTTTAGTAGTTTTTGTATTGGTAAGTAACTTGTTGTAAACAATGAAGCGAATCTTAAATATTGTACCTAATGAAAATTGGCAGCTCATTATCGAGTTCATTGGCAGCGAATACCGGTTACTCAATACATATTTACCTCGTGATGAGTTTAATTGGGGAGATCTTGCATACCCGCAACACATGAAGCGCTATGTTTTCACACCAGAAAAAATTATTTGGGAATTTGGCGGTGAGTTAAATGCTGAATACCTGTACGAAAAATCGGTAAAGGTTGATAAAAAAGATTTAGAAAGTGAGTACTTGCGACTTGGCTATAAAAATCAGGCGCCGACTAAAGAAGACAAGAGGCACCATGTATACTACGTCTACTTGCGGCCATTTACAAAGCAGTTGTTTAGTTTGGGTGAGTCAATAGGCGGCGGTCATGCAGAAAGAGGTGGTGGTAGAGCTTATTCTTATGAAGAGCTGCTGCTAGATAGTCAATGGCAACAGCATTTTGAATTATCAGGCTGCAGTTGGGCAATTCCCATTATAAAAAGACAGGGGGATAGGAGTTCTGTCATGGCCGATCTCATTGATGAGGCTCGTTACAGAAACGGACTTTGAGTATAACTGGAACTTAAAGTCAGTAGAGTGTCGTTAAATAGAGCCTCTAAAAGTATCACAAGCCCCAAAGCTTCCTGTATTAGCACCACGATTAAACCAGTCCATACGTTCTTTTGAGGAGCCGTGTGTAAAGTTTTCACGACGAGGCGGTACGCCAGCTCGTTTCATAAGAGTATCGTCACCAACAGCTTCTGCCGCTGATAAAGCTTCTTCTAAGTCACCTGACTCTAAGAATTGAGTTCGTTGTTGGGTTTGGTTGGCCCAAACGCCAGCGAGGCAGTCCGCCTGAAGTTCCATTTTTACCTGAAGCGCATTCTGTCCTGCTTTGTTGGTTTGGCTTTGCGCAGTTCGAACTTTTTTAGAGATACCTGTGACGGTTTGAATGTGGTGACCGACTTCATGAGCAAGAACATAGGCTACGGCAAAATCACCGCTAGCGCCCATGCGCTTTAACTCGCCAAGAAAACTTAAATCCAAATAAATCTTTTGATCGGCTGGGCAATAAAAAGGACCTGACGCAGCTTGACCGGTACCACAAGCTGTGGGGGTCATGTCGCGGTAAATAACTAAAGTGGGTTGAGGGTACTTCGAATTAGATTGGCGAAAAATCTGGGTCCAAGTATCTTCCGTATCGGCTAACACAACGCTTACAAAGTCATAAACATCTTGCTCTTCGGCGCTAGGCTGGTAATTGGCCCGCTCGGTTGATGTGCTAGAGGATTGGCCACCGACCATACCAGATACGACTTGCATCGGATCTTGTTTAAACACAAAAATTGCAATTAAAGCCATAATAATGCCACCAATACTGAGCTTGGCGCCTGACTTCATGCGTTGACCACGACGATCATCAATATTGCGGCTCCGCCTACGGTTTCTCCACTTCATTGTGGTGTCCTCTGGATATGGTAGTGATATAGGTTATAGAAAGAATAATCTAAGGTTTGAGTGAAAGGCAAGTTTGAGGGAAGGGATTTGTAAAAAGATAACAAAGTGGATCTGATGATCCACTTTGTCTGACAGATTGGTATTACTCTTCGTTTTCTAATTCTTCACGCTTAACAGATTCCGATTGTACTTCTCGTCGTACCCGTAACTCTTGAATTTCGTTAATTCTAAAGGGCATTTCAAGATAGTTACCGGAAGAAATAAAAGTTTTAATACGTGCAGTTGAACTAGATACTGAGTTAACGGTGCCGACGTAGTCTTTACCACGGTAATTAAAACGGGCTTCGTAACCGACATAAGATCCAAGGCTTGCAGGGTCTGTAGCTTGTAAAGTAAGTCCCTGAACGCGCGTTAGGTTATCATCTTCAACCACAATTACTTGATCGAGCTCAGGAAGTTCAGAAGGTAATGGTGGGTTACCAAATAATTGCAGCACACGCTGATCATTAAAGAATACACGCATGCTCAAAGCACTCATCATGCGCTGAGGCGACATATTCATCACTTCCATTGAGTTAATGGCATCAGCGGGATAGCTTTCTAACTTAATGCTGCGTGGTTGACGAATATATTCTTCGTAGGCGGTATAAAAGTCTTCGCTGAAATGAAGGTTATTATCGTAAAGTACGTGGCGCAGATAATCGATGTGTCGTTGGTAGTACTGTTCGAGTTCTAAACCCTCAAGCTCGGCACAATACTTAAATAACCGCTTGGTCAACTCTGGCGTTGCAGACTCCATGATGATGGATTTTAACTTTGGGTTTTGAACGAGTGCATTAGGATTAATCTGATCCAGCAAGAAGTCCATGTTAAAACTGCCGTACTCACCGGCATTAACATACATATTCCAATTTGCTTGATTGATGTGTTTGTCATAAGTGATGTCGGTACTAAAGTCCATAGTGACTTGCTGATAGCCCATGGCATTTAAATCACTAACGTCGAGAGAATCTTTGTTGTCACAGCCAGCCAATGATATCTGGGTGAACAAATCAGGCTCTGCTTGGTACGATGAACTTGAGTCCATGGATGACGTTAAAGGGAACTGAAGCTGCTTGATCTCTGCGCCCATGTCTTGAACACCGCCAAAATATTGACCAGACTCTATTGAGCGAACTAATTTAAACGATTGGAATAAGCTGTCCGTACCGAAGCGCAATTCTTGGATAGTAACTTTTTGTGTTGAGCCTGGAATGGTGATTTCAATGTCTGTAGTTACTGACTTACCATCAAAGCTAACATAGGTTGAGTCGTAACTGGCCGGTGTTTGCATCTTAATAAATGTAAAGATGTTGTCGATCATCTGCTTATTTTTGTACCAAATATAGCCATAAGCCAGCCCAGCTAAAATAAGTAGAAGAATCAATAATCGAGTAAAAAGTTTCACCAGCCTCTCCTTTTTGTTGTCATCAATGATATTGGTTGGTCAGTTAAAGTACCGGCATTCAGGGCTATGTCAGTAACAAGATACAGGCGTTATAACTTGCATGGCATATTATTGGGCACAGGATTGATCGGCTTGAAAGTCGAAGTAACCCTAGCAGAAACCCCAATAATAGAATGGCGCTCATCCCCACCCAGTAATCACTGTATTCTATTAGGTGGAAGGCCATAAATACAACTGCAGATGCAGAGATTGAGACAAATGCGCTAAATCGATTACGTAAAGCGTCGAAAATCAGGCCTCTAAAGAGGTACTCCTCGAAAAAGGGCGCAAAAACGACAGTGACGACCACTAATATCGAATAAGCTAATTGTCCATGTTGCTGAATTAGACTGAAACTGTTGCTATCGCCAGGATCAGGCGGATAGGACTGACTAATAAAGTGAACTAAAACGGCAACAATAATACCGAGAACCGAAGAAGCTATCCCCCATCCGTAGTGAGCCTTCAGTAAGGGAATAAATTGAGATGTGAAGTATTCTCGAGTCAACAAAATTAACAAGGTATATGAAAAAAGGATAGCGCCCGTTAGGGAGAGAATCAGCACGAGGCCGGAAGGTTGGCTGCTGTGATGGTTTGCAGGAGCGTCAAGTAGAGGCTCAAAAAACAACATGAATAAACTAGTGGTGAGCGATAATATTAATAAGGTAGCCAGTGCCAACCATAAGTGGTAAATAAGTTGAATATTATTGTTCGAGTGACTTGTCTTCTCGTTCGGCACAGTATTTTTATAATAATAAATGTAAAGTGTTGATTTTAGGTTGAATCGATCAGAAAAGATAGTGAAAAACTGTTCAAAAGTTAAACAAATCAGAGTATGATCTCGCTCCCTAAAGACCAAGGGGTTACAATAGCCCTTTAAGCTCAAGACATACTAGGTAAAGTTCGATATATGCGTTATCCAGAAAATTATTCAGTCATTATTATCGGTGGCGGCCATGCAGGTACTGAGGCGGCGCTCGCTTCTGCGCGCATGGGCGTGAAAACCTTATTGTTGACGCATAATATTGATACGTTGGGTCAAATGTCCTGCAATCCAGCGATTGGTGGTATTGGTAAAGGACACCTAGTAAAAGAAATTGATGCGTTGGGCGGTGCTATGGCAAAGGCCATCGATCGTGCGGGTATTCAGTTCCGCACTCTTAACGCCAGTAAAGGGCCAGCGGTACGCGCTACTCGTGCGCAAGCAGATCGTGCGCTATACAAAGCTGCGATACGTGAAACTCTTGAAAACCAGGAAAACTTGAGCATTTTCCAAAATGCTGTGGTTGACCTGATTGTTGAGAACGAAAGCTCAGGTCAGGAAGCGGGCCAAAAGGTCATTGGTGTTAAAACTCAAATGGGCTTGGATTTTTACGCGGATGCGGTGGTATTAACCGTGGGCACTTTCCTCGGTGGAAAAATTCATATTGGTACCGAAAATCATTCGGGAGGCCGCGCTGGCGATCCACCGTCTATTGCATTGGCGGATCGTTTGCGTGAATTGCCGTTCCGTGTGGATCGCTTAAAAACAGGCACGCCACCACGCATTGATGCCAAGTCTGTGGATTTCTCACAACTGGAGCAGCAGCCTGGCGATACGCCAGTGCCGACTTTCTCTTTTATGGGTGATGCTTCGCAGCATCCTGAGCAGATTTCATGCTGGATCACGCATACCAGTGAAAAAACACACGACATTATTCGCGGTGGCCTCGATCGCTCGCCGATGTATTCTGGCGAGATTGAAGGTGTTGGCCCACGCTATTGCCCATCGATTGAAGATAAAGTGATGCGCTTCAGCGACAAAAACAGCCACCAAATTTTTGTGGAGCCAGAAGGCTTAAACACCCATGAGCTGTATCCAAACGGTATTTCCACCAGTTTGCCATTTGATGTGCAGATGGATTTTGTTCGCTCGATCAAAGGTTTTGAGAATGCGCATATTACGCGTCCGGGCTATGCCATTGAGTATGATTTTTTCGATCCGCGCGACTTAAAAGCCTCGCTCGAAACTAAGTTTATCCATGGGCTTTACTTTGCAGGTCAAATTAACGGCACCACTGGTTACGAAGAAGCGGGTGCGCAAGGGCTAATCGCGGGTATGAACGCCGCGCTACAAACCCAAGGCAAAGACAGCTGGTCACCACGTCGTGACGAAGCTTATATTGGCGTCTTAATCGACGATTTGATCACACGCGGTACGCAAGAACCATACCGCATGTTTACCTCGCGCGCTGAGTACCGTTTGATTTTGCGCGAAGACAACGCCGATTTACGTTTAACCGAACGCGGTCATCAGTTGGGCTTAGTTGATGAAGCCCGCTGGGTGGCGTTTAATCAGAAGCGCGAAGCGATTGATAATGAATTGAAACGTATTTCAAAGCTGGTGATCACGCCGGAAAGTAAAGCCGCGCAAGAGTTAAACAAGGTTTTAGAGAAGCCACTAAGCCGTGCTTATAAAGCGCAAGAGCTATTGCGTCGCCCAGATGTTAGCTATGACATGTTGATGTCACAACCAGAGCTTGGTCCTAAGGTCGAGGATGCTAAAGTCTCTGAGCAGGTTCAGATCCAGACCAAGTATTCTGGCTATATCGATCGTCAAAAAGATGAAATCGAGCGTAATTTGCGTAATGAAGATACACAACTGCCAAGCGATATGGATTACACCCAAGTTAAAGGGTTATCTAATGAAGTGGCACAAAAGCTCCAAAATCTAAAGCCCGAAACGATTGGCCAAGCCAGCCGTATTTCAGGCGTCACGCCAGCTGCGATTTCATTGTTGTTGGTGTATTTAAAGAAGCGGAAGCACTTGAAGTCAGCGTAACTTTAACAGGTTAGCACCAATAACCCCGTAAACATTAGCTGAGCGAATTAAAATTATAGAGCGAATTAGGCAGGGATAGCCTAATTCAGTCAAAACGAGACAGGATGTCGAGTTTGACGGCTCGTGATAATTTTAAAGAGAGAAGGCAGCCTTTAGGTCTAATGTTTGGGGCGCCCTTTCTTTTCGCCCTTTTCTTTGGGCGAGCAAAGAAAAGGGTAATAACTGAATAAGACCTTTGTTAAAGGGATACAAACTATCAAGAGATTGCGGAGGCTTCGAGGAAGCCTCGCAATGACGGTGGAAGAAGTCACTAGATTCCGTATCAAGTACGGAATGACAAAAATTAAGTTAAAGAGAAAATAAAATAGTGAACCCTCAGCTAAAACAACTTCAATCTGAATTTAATCAAGAGTGTGAAAAATTAGGAATTACGGTTTCTGATGAGCAAAGTGATCAGTTGCTGAATTATTTGTCGTCGTTATTGAAGTGGAATAAGGCATTTAACCTAACGGCAATTCGTAATCCTAAAGAGGCGTTGTACCTGCATTTGTTGGATTCTGTGGTGGTGTCGCCGGCGGTGGCAGAGTTTGATAGTTGCTTGGATGTGGGGACTGGCGGTGGCTTGCCGGGTATTCCGTTGGCGATCCTAAATCCTGATAAAAGCTTTACCTTGTTGGATACCAATAGTAAGAAAACCCGTTTTTTAAAGCAGGTGGTCTATGAGTTGGGGCTTGAAAACGTGACTGTTGTGAATAAGCGGGTACAAGACTTTAGTCATGAGACAGGGTATGCTTGCATACTTTCGCGTGCATTTGCGTCTTTAAAAGATATGACAGATTGGACCGAGCATTTGTTGGCTGCGGATGGCCAGTGGTTGGCGATGAAAGGTTTGTATCCACAAGAGGAGATCGATGATTTAGATTCTTCATTAAAAATCGTGGATTCAAACCAAGTAAAGGTTCCCAATCTCGACGCAACGCGGTATTTTATTTATCTTCAAAAAACACAATAACAGTAACTTGAGGTGACTTGTGGCTTATATCATCGCCATTACCAATCAAAAAGGTGGCGTCGGCAAAACGACGACGAGTGTGAATCTTGCAGCGTCTTTAGTGCAGGAAAAGCAGCGTGTGCTGATGATTGATATGGACCCGCAAGGTAACGCTACTATGGGTTCTGGTGTTGAAAAGTCAGATTTAGAGCTGTCAGCTTATGATTCGTTGATGGAGCCTGAAGAAGTTAAAAGTCATATCGTGAGTTCCGATGTTGCGGGGTATGACGTATTACCATCCAATGGTGATTTGACTGCTGCCGAAGTACATTTACTCGAGTTTGAGAATAAAGAGAAGCGTTTAAAGCTCGCGCTTGAAGCGGTGACTGACCTTTACGACTTTATTTTAATTGACTGCCCTCCTTCGCTGAATATGTTGACGCTTAACTCTTTGGTAGCGTCGGACTCAGTGATTATTCCGATGCAATGTGAGTATTATGCGTTGGAAGGCTTGTCAGCGTTGTTGAACACGATTCGACAAGTTCAAGAGCACGTGAATCCTAATTTAGAGATCGAGGGGATTTTACGCACCATGTACGATCCGCGTAATCGTTTATCACTGGAAGTGTCGAGGCAGTTGTTTAGCCATTTTGCAGATAAAGTCTACCGTACGGTAATTCCAAGAAATGTGCGTTTGGCAGAAGCACCGAGTCATGGTGTTCCTGTATTATTTTATGACCGAAGTTCGAGTGGCTCGAAAGCTTACTTGGCTTTAGCGGGTGAAATCATCAAGCGTCGCAGCGCAGCATAATAAGCATTAAAGATAGAGGATATTTCATGAGTAAACGTGGTTTGGGCAAAGGTTTGGATGCATTGCTGGGCAACAGCACCAGCAAAACAGCAAAAGCTGCTAAACAATCGGCTTCAAGCGGCGACTCTGAGACGATCTTAAATCAAGACGGCGTGCTGAAAGAGCTTCCTGTAGAGTTTTTGCAGCCAGGACAATACCAGCCTCGTCGTGTGATGACGGAAGAAGGGTTGGAAGAATTAGCTGACTCCATTCGAGCTCAGGGCATGATCCAGCCCATCGTCATCCGTCCTGTGGGTAAAGATAAGTATGAGATTATTGCGGGTGAACGTCGTTGGCGGGCTGCACAGCGTGCGGAACTGCATCAAGTCCCTGTTTTAATTAAAGAAGTACCAGATGAAGCGGCCATTGCCATGGCCTTGATTGAGAATATCCAACGTGAAGATCTCAATGCAATGGAAGAGGCTAACGCTCTACACCGCTTAAAAGAAGAATTTAGTCTATCGCACCAGCAAGTAGCGGATGCTGTGGGTAAAAGTCGTACCACGGTAACCAATTTATTGCGTTTGATGCAGCTCACGGATGCCTGCAAAACCTTGCTAGAGCGTGGAGACCTAGAGATGGGCCATGCCCGTGCCCTACTGGCTTTGAATGGCAGTCAGCAATCAGATACTGCTAAGACGGTAGTTCAGAAAGGATTAACCGTTCGAGAAACCGAAAAACTGATTCGTAATATTAATGAACCCAAGAAAAAACCATCAAAAGTTGAAAAAGATCACCACATTGTCGCCTTAGAGCAACAAGTAGCAGATAAGATCGGTGCTACGGTGGCGATTAACCATGGCTCAAAAGGTAAAGGTAACTTGGTTATCAATTATCACAGCTTGGATGAGCTTGATGGCATATTACAACATTTAGGTATCCAATCAGACTAAAACACAAGTTATAGGGATTACTATAACTAATTGGTCACATGAGGTAAAAAAAACACTTTTGTGACAGTCGTTTGGTTGATAAAAGGCGGGTAAATCTTTATACTTGCCGCCCGAATTGTGGTGAAACTGGTATTGGTGGCATGAGTCAACTACTGGCTAAAAAAGGCAGAAAGCAAGCCTACAAAATGGTACTCGTGCAGTTAGCAATCAGTTTTATCTTGTTTCTGGTAGGTCTTTTCATATCAGGAACGGTCAGCCTATCGCTAGGGGTTGGCAGTCTTATTGTGGTGTTGGTCAACTTTGTCTTTGCCACAATCGTATTTCGCAAATCAGGTGCACAAGCGGCTCTTCAGATAAAAAGAGCTTTTGCAATCGGTGAGAGTGTGAAACTTATGCTCACTATCGTGCTGCTGGTACTTGCGTTTAATGTATTGCCGGTGCATGCGGGTTCGTTGTTAATAGGATTCGTGGTTATTGTGTTATCGCAATGGTTTGCACCGTTAATTATTAAGTGACTGATTTTAAAGGGGACGTTTTCTTTAATTGGCAAGAAAACGTTTTACTTGATTAAAAAGTATAGGGTTTAAGAAGCAATGGCATCTTCAGAGAATCTAGATAGCGTTGGTTATATCAAGCACCACTTACAAAACCTTCAAGTCTGTAAAACCGATGAAGGTTGGGTATGGAATCAGTGTCAAGAAGCTGGTTTTTGGACTATCAACGTTGATAGCCTATTGTTCGCATTCTTATTAGGTGCTCTATTCTGCTTCAGTTTTTGGCGTGTCGCTAAAAACGCAAAGATTGAAAATCCAGGCAAATGGCAGTCCATGGTCGAAATGGTTGTTGAGTTTGTCGATAAATCAGTAAAAGATACCTTCCACGGACGTAATCCTCTTATCGCTCCATTAGCGCTTACGATTTTCGTGTGGGTAGTTCTAATGAACATGATGGATTGGATTCCAGTTGACTTGTTACCTTGGGTCGCAGAGCAGACTAATGTCCATGTATTAGGCAATGAGCCACATACGTCTTACTTGAAATTCTTGCCAACGGCTGACGTAAACATTACGTTCAGTTTATCCATCGGCGTATTCCTATTAATCCTTTTCTATAGCATTAAAGTTAAAGGAATCGGTGGTTTCTTGGGTGAACTAACGTTGCACCCATTCTCGAGCAAGAATAAATTCGTCCAAGTATTATTGATTCCAGTCAACTTGTTAATGGAAACAATTGGCTTGATAGCGAAACCGATTTCATTAGGTCTACGTTTGTTCGGTAACCTTTATGCGGCAGAATTACTATTCATCTTGATCGCTATCTTGATGTCTACAGGAATCGGCGGCTTTATTGGTGGCTTCATCAGTTATATGGGTTGGGCAATCTTCCATATTCTGGTTATCCCACTACAAGCATTCATCTTCATGATGTTGACGATTGTTTACTTAAGTCAGGCGCATGAAGATCACTAATCACCGTTGCCAGTGACTAGTAAAGAGTTTGAGTTTTAGAGTTTAGTTTTAATATTTAGTTTTTAACATTTAACCATTTCTCGATTGGAGGAAAACAATGGAAACTTTGTTCGCGTTCACAGCATTAGGTGTGTTGTTAGTATTAGGTCTTGGTGCATTAGGTACTGCGATTGGCTTCGGTCTTCTAGGTGGTAAATTCCTTGAAGCATCAGCTCGTCAACCTGAACTTGCTCCTATGCTACAAACTAAAATGTTCCTAGTTGCTGGTCTTCTGGATGCGGTAACCATGATCGGTATCGGTATCGGTATGTGGTTCACATTCGCAAGCCCATACGTTGGTCAATTGCAGTCTTTAGTAGGTTAATAAGATTGCACGCTGGTATTTATACCAAAACCATGACTAACTACTAGAGAGGGGGACTCAAAGTGAATGTAAACTTGACCCTAGTTATCAATATGATTTTCTTCGCAGCCTTCGTGTTTTTCTGCATGAAGTTTGTGTGGCCACACATTATGGCTGCTATCGAAGAACGTCAGAATAAAATTGCCGAAGGTCTTGCGGCTTCTGAAAGAAGTCAAAAAGACCTTGAGCTTGCTCAAGAAAAAGCAGCTGAGATTTTACGTGAAGCGAAAGGCCAATCTGCTGAATTAGTAGATTCTGCTAAAAAACGCCACACTGAAATCGTTGATTCTGCTAAAGACGATGCTCGCGCTGAAGCTGATAAAATTAAGTCAGGCGCACAAGCAGAGATTGAGCAAGAAGTTAACCGTGCACGTGAACAACTTCGCGCTAAAGTAGCAACACTTGCTGTGGCTGGTGCTGAGAAAGTTATCGAGCGCAACATTGACGAAGCGGCGAACAATGATATGTTCGATAAGCTAGTCAAAGATCTATAAGGGTTAACTATGGCAGAGCTATCTACTATTGCAAGACCATACGCAAAAGCAGCATTCGAATATGCTCTTGGTTCTCAGACTGTATCTGAGTGGGCAAGCATGTTAGATTTTGTCGCTCAAGCCGTTAGCAATGACAAAGTGGCAGCATTAATCACTAACCCTGCCCTTTCTTCTGAAGAGAAAGGTGACGTGGTGTTAAAGGTTGGCGAAGGCCACTTAGTCGATAAAGTACAAAACTTTATCAAGTTGCTTGCAAGAAATAATCGCTTAGAAGCATTGCCAGCAATTCGCCAGCGTTTCGACGTACTAAAAGCGAATTACGATAAAACAGTTGATGTTGAAGTAACATCAGCGGCAGCCTTAAGTGACGAACAATTGCAACGTCTAACTGACAAGTTGACGACAAAACTTGGTCGTAAGGTTAACATTGAAACACAAGTCGATTCATCAATGATTGGTGGCCTCGTTATCAGAGCAGGCGATCTAGTAATTGACGGATCAATACGCGGTAAGCTCAACAAGCTTTCCGAAACGCTAAGAGCTTAGTGAGGAAGAAGCATGAGTGTGCAACTGAATCCATCTGAAATTAGCGAGCTGATTAAAAAGCGTATCGACTCTTTTGAAGTTGTGAGCGAAGCTCGTAATGAAGGTACAATCGTTAGTGTATCTGACGGTATTTTACGTATTCATGGTCTAGAAGAAGTCATGGCTGGTGAGATGATTGAACTCCCTGGCGGTAAATATGGTATGGCTTTGAACCTAGAGCGTGACTCAGTCGGTGCGGTAGTACTTGGTGACTACTCAGACATCGTTGAGGGTATGACAGCTAAATGTACAGGTCGTATTCTTGAAGTACCAGTTGGTCGTGGTCTACTTGGTCGTGTTGTTGACGCGCTAGGTAACCCAATCGACGGTAAAGGCCCAATCGAAAATGACGGTTTCTCTCCAATCGAAAAAATTGCACCTGGTGTAATTGCACGTCAATCGGTTGACCAGCCTGTTCAAACTGGTATGAAATCTATCGATGCGATGATTCCTGTTGGTCGTGGTCAGCGTGAGTTGATTATTGGTGACCGTCAGACAGGTAAAACAGCAATCGCTATCGATGCAATCATCAACCAAAAAGGCACAGGTGTTACTTGTGTATACGTAGCGGTTGGCCAGAAAGCATCAACAGTTAATAACATCGTTCGCAAGTTAGAAGAGCACGGTGCAATGGACCACACTATCGTGGTAGCTGCAACAGCAGCTGAAGCGGCTGCACTGCAGTTTATCGCTCCATTCTCTGGTTGTTCTATGGGTGAGTACTTCCGTGACCGCGGCGAAGACAGCTTAATCGTATATGATGACTTGACTAAACAAGCATGGGCTTACCGTCAAATCTCATTGCTATTACGTCGTCCTCCAGGTCGTGAAGCATACCCAGGTGACGTATTCTACTTGCACTCACGTCTTCTTGAGCGTGCTGCGCGTATTAACGCAGACCACGTTGAAAAGATCACTAACGGTGAAGTAAAAGGTCAAACGGGTTCTTTGACAGCATTGCCTATCATTGAAACTCAGGCTGGTGACGTATCAGCATTCGTACCAACTAACGTAATCTCGATTACTGATGGTCAGATTTTCTTAGAAACTGACTTATTCAACGCAGGTATCCGTCCAGCGGTTAACGCGGGTCTATCGGTATCTCGTGTAGGTGGTGCAGCACAGACTAAGATCATTAAGAAACTTGGTGGTGGTGTTCGTTTGGCACTAGCCCAGTATCGTGAGCTTGCGGCATTCGCACAGTTTGCATCTGATCTTGATGACGCGACGCGTGCACAGCTAGAGCACGGTCAACGTGTTACAGAACTAATGAAGCAGAAACAGTATGCTCCATTGTCAGTAGCAGAAATGGCTGTGTCATTATACGCGGCAGAAGAAGGCCACCTGAAAGATGTTGAAATCAACAAAATCGGTGACTTTGAATCTGCATTGCTAGACTACTTCAAGAACCAGCACAGCGACTTGTTGAATGAAATCAATGAAAAATGTGATTACAACGACGACGTTAAAGCTAAACTTGAAGAAGCTGTAACTAAGTTTAAGTCTACGCAAACTTGGTAATATTAAGATAAGGGTGCTTTGCGCCCTTTTCTGCTTACCAAACACTAATTTTAGACTGGAAATAGAGTATGTCAGGCGCTAAAGAGATTCGTACCAAAATTGGGTCGATTAAAAATACGCAAAAAATTACTTCTGCAATGGAAATGGTTGCAGCAAGTAAGATGCGTAAAGCGCAAGATCGTATGGCATCATCACGTCCTTACGCTGAAAAAATTCGCACAGTGATTAAACACATTGCGCAAGGTACTCCAGAGTACCGCCACGCTTATATTACTGAGCGTGACGTCAAGCGTGTAGGTTATATCGTGATATCTACGGATCGCGGTTTATGTGGCGGTTTGAACATTAACTTGTTCAAGCAAGCACTGAACAGCATGAAAGAATGGTCTGAACAAGATATTGAAGTTGATATGTGCCTTATTGGCAGCAAAGCTACAGGCTTCTTTAAACGAGTCGGTGGTTCTGTTGTTGCGAAGACTTCAGGCTTAGGTGATACACCTGAGGTTGAAGACTTAATTGGTGCAGTAAAAGTGATGTTGAAAGCCTACGATGAAGGTCGCATCGATCGTTTATTTATCGTAACTAACGAGTTTGTGAACTCAATGACGCAAGAACCTAAAGTTGAGCAGTTACTGCCCCTTCCAGTAGGTCAAGATGATGAATTGCGTCACCATTGGGACTATTTATATGAGCCAGAAGCCAAGCCGCTTTTGGACAAATTAATGGTTCGCTTTATCGAGTCACAAGTCTATCAGGCAGTTGTAGAAAACATCGCCTGTGAACAAGCTGCGCGAATGGTAGCGATGAAAGCTGCTTCGGATAACGCAGGTGATCTTATTGATGACCTTGAGCTTGTTTACAACAAAGCACGTCAGGCAGCCATTACTCAAGAGCTTGCTGAGATTAGTGCTGGTGCAGCTGCGGTTTAACACATTACTTTTTAATAAAGTAAAAAGATAAGTTTTTAAAGCTTAAGATTGAGGAAATCAATATGAGCACAGGTAACATTGTAGAAATTATCGGCGCGGTTATCGACGTTGAGTTCCCGCGTGATAGTGTTCCTAAAGTTTATGATGCACTGACAGTAACTGACACTGGCTTAACGCTAGAAGTTCAGCAACAGTTAGGTGACGGTGTTGTTCGTTGTATCGCGATGGGAGCATCAGATGGTTTACGTCGTGGACTAGAAACAACTAATACTGGCGCGCCAATTCAGGTTCCTGTGGGTACTGAAACCCTAGGCCGTATCATGGACGTGCTTGGTAACCCAATCGACGAAAAAGGCCCAATCGGTGAGAAAGAGCGTATGTCTATTCACCGTAAAGCCCCTACTCTTGAAGAGTTGGCACCAGCTAACGAACTTCTAGAGACAGGTATTAAAGTAATTGACTTGGTTTGCCCATTTGCGAAGGGTGGTAAAGTTGGTCTGTTCGGTGGTGCTGGTGTAGGTAAAACCGTAAACATGATGGAACTTATCCGTAACATCGCGATTGAGCACTCAGGTTTCTCAGTATTCGCTGGTGTTGGTGAGCGTACTCGTGAGGGTAACGACTTCTACCACGAAATGACTGACTCGAACGTAATCGATAAAGTATCGTTAGTATATGGTCAGATGAATGAGCCACCGGGTAACCGTCTACGTGTTGCTTTGACTGGTTTGACTATGGCGGAAAAATTCCGTGATGAAGGCCGTGACGTACTATTGTTCGTTGATAACATCTATCGTTATACACTAGCAGGTACTGAGGTATCAGCACTTCTAGGCCGTATGCCATCAGCGGTAGGTTACCAGCCTACTCTAGCTGAAGAGATGGGTGTACTTCAGGAGCGTATTACATCAACTAAAACTGGTTCGATTACATCGATTCAGGCGGTATACGTACCTGCGGATGACTTAACGGATCCATCTCCAGCAACAACGTTCGCACACTTAGATGCGACAGTTGTACTTTCACGTCAGATTGCTGAGCTTGGTATTTACCCTGCGGTTGACCCACTCGACTCTACTTCACGTCAGCTTGATCCGTTAGTTATCGGTAACGAGCACTATGACGTAGCACGTGGCGTTCAGGGTGTATTACAGCGTTATAAAGAGCTGAAAGATATTATTGCGATTCTTGGTATGGATGAGCTATCTGAAGAAGATAAGCAGACTGTATCACGTGCGCGTAAAATCCAACGTTTCTTATCACAGCCATTCTTCGTAGCAGAAGTATTTACTGGTGCTCCTGGTAAGTATGTATCGTTGAAAGATACGATTTCAGGCTTCAAAGGCATTTTGAACGGTGAATACGATCACTTGCCTGAGCAAGCGTTCTACATGGTTGGCTCAATCGAAGAAGCGGTTGAAAAGGCTAAAAACATTTAATCAACCCTGCTTAATTGTTAAGACAAATTGTTAAGAGGGGGAGACCTAATGGCAATGACCGTACATTTGGATATCGTTAGCGCAGAAGACTCAATCTTTTCCGGAAAGGTTGAACGTTTAGTTGCGACAGGTGATTTGGGTGAGCTAGGTGTAGAGCCTGGCCACGCTCCCCTGCTAACGTCATTGAACCCAGGCCCAGTTAAAGTAACTTTGCCAGGTGGAGAGGTTGAATTATTCTTCGTTTCAGGTGGAATGTTAGAAGTTCAACCACACATGGTAACGGTTTTGGCTGACACGGCAATTCGAGCTGAAGATATGGACGAAGCGAAAGCTTTGGAAGCAGAGAAAGATGCCCGTGAAGCGCTGGACGATCAAAGCTCTGAAATTGAGTACTCAAAAGCAGCTGCAGAATTAGCAGAAGCGGTGGCTCAACTTAGAACTTTACGTGCTATTAAAAAGAAAAGCGGTAAATAATTCTTTTTATTAGTACAGCAAGTATTAAAAAAGGTGGCGAAAGCCACCTTTTTTATTGGTTGACGATATCAAAATTACATATCTTCCGGGGTCATACAAGGTTCAACCATGTACTCTGGTGTACCTTGGCTCTTAAGGCTAAACATCATCATGCTTGAAGCTCCTAAATGACCGTCACCGATTGTTCCACCTGAACCACCGCCTGCAAAGTTAATGTTGTCCCAGTCATTTTGAGAAGCATTAAAATGACCGACATACACTGACGTTTGGAGAATACCATTATTATTGACGTCTAAGTTCGAGCTCGCTGTCCCAGTTAACCAGTTACCATGACGACGAACGCTATAATCAGCCAAATCGGATTCCGTAGTACCACCATAGCCAGACATGGCACTAAATTCACTGATGTTACCAGATATGGCGTTTACTTTGAGTCTCGAATAATCTACAACGCCAGAGTTTCCATCTACAGTCAGCCCAGGCATTTGATAGTCATAGCTCATAATGCTGAGGTAGTTTAATTTACGGTTGGCATTTTCATTACCGCCATGCATTAGGCCTAAATTATGACCAAACTCGTGCATCAAAGTCCCCGCTTGTTGCTGAACAGTACCTCCAGGGGTTGGCCATTGACCGAGTGAAACAACAAAATCATGTGCTGGAATACCACGAGAAATACCGCTTGATGTACCACCGTTATATTGGTCAACAAATAGGGCGTAGTGGAAAAGCTTACTGCGACGTGATTCGAAGTATTTATTTTTAAGAACGTCAAAGTCTGTCCAGACAGGGCTTAGATTGCTGTCTTCGTCAGATGCTGAAATACGATCATCTAAATCGATGGCCAAAGTTATCCCTGTAGAGCCGTCGGGGTTAGACACGGGAGCATCTGCAAAAGCTTGAATGACTTGATCTAGAGCTGCTTGGTCGGGTTTAAACGCTTGATAATAGTCAGCTTCAATTAACAAGGTTTTACGTAAGGGATCGGCACCATAATATCGGATATCTACACCATCGTAACCGAATATTTCTGCAGCATCGCTTAGGCGATCACCATCAGTATCGCTATCATATGGGTCTGTGCCATAGCGACTTTCGGCTGAGTCACAAATCGTGTCGCCGTCGCTATCAGGGCTGCCATATGGACAAAGATAAACCACTGGGGCATCACTGACATAATAGGTTTTACCATCGTAGGTTATCTTTTCGTAATCTGGCTTATGATAAAAGGTTCTAGACTGATAACCGGGTTTAGAAACTAAGAAAGTAACAGCTTCTTCCGCACTTGCAGGGGTTACGAACTTGGTATTGGCGCTTCCATTTCTATCACCGTAAGCGTCGAAAACGTAGAAACCTGAGCTATCTGTACTTTCAGGAAAGCCGCAACCATTGCCTGAGCAGCTACCTTTAACAACAGAAACTTTAGCTTGGTAGACTCCCGAGCCGGTATTGGCGTCTTTTACAGTACCGTAAATACAACCATTGATGAGAACTGCCGAAGTGGCGAGTAATAATAGTTTTTTCATTTCAATCTCCTTTGAAATTCATCCTGTGAATGCTTCCTCTATGAAGCACTTTTATCGTAAAACATGATAAAAGTGTGCATAAGTGGAGAAAACTTAAAAAAAAGTAAGAGATCGCTGAAAAATGTATTCTATAAAAGCCAAAACGTAGCAATAGTGTTAAAATACGCGCTTAATTTCCACTAACTAGAATAATTATGGCACTAAGCGTGGTTATATTGGCGGCGGGTAAAGGAACCCGTATGCGCTCAAATTTGCCAAAAGTATTACACCCTATAGCTGGTCTCTCGATGTTGGAGCATGTCATTGACACAGCCCAACAGTTAAATCCTACACAAACCGTAGTTGTTGCGGGCCATGGCATTGAACAAGTAAAGCATCAACTCGAAAATAGTTCTGTGACAATTGTCGAGCAAGCACAGCAACTCGGCACAGGCCATGCAGTTGATCAAGCCCTACCAGTTATCAGTGATGATGATCAGGTCTTGGTGTTATATGGCGATGTACCGCTGATCAAAGCGTCTACTCTTAAAGCATTAACTGAAGCCCAACCAAAGTCAGGAATTGGTCTGTTAACAGTCAAGCTGGATGATCCAATGGGCTATGGTCGAATCATTCGCGATCAAAAAGGGGACGTCGTTGCGATTGTAGAACAAAAGGATGCCAATGCTGAGCAGTTGAAGATCGATGAGGTAAACACAGGAATATTATGTGCGGATGCGACGTCTTTAAAGAGCTGGCTAGCAAATATCGATAACAACAATGCGCAGGGCGAGTACTACCTAACAGACTGTATTGCCATGGCTGCCCAAGATGGCGGTGTAACAGCTTGTCACCCTACTTCTGCGATTGAAGTGGAAGGGGTAAATAGTCGTGTACAATTGGCTCAATTGGAACGACGCTACCAAGAAGCCAAAGCTCATAAATTACTAGAGCAAGGCGTGACCTTGCTGGACCCTGCCCGCCTAGACATTCGTGGAGAACTAAATTGTGGCAGCGATGTCTTGATAGATGTGAA
Source organism: Kangiella taiwanensis (assembly GCF_020005165.1). Taxonomy (GTDB): domain Bacteria; phylum Pseudomonadota; class Gammaproteobacteria; order Enterobacterales; family Kangiellaceae; genus Kangiella; species Kangiella taiwanensis. Next base: position 315,956 of record NZ_JAHCLT010000001.1, on the reverse strand, counting down.
CGTGATTATCGAAGGTAACGTTAATATCGAAACTGGCGCTGTGATCGGTGCCAATGTGATACTGAAAGACTGTTCAATAGGCGCGAATACGGTTATTAAAGCAAATACGATGATAGAAGGTGCGATTATTGGTGAAGCATGTTCTGTTGGCCCTTTTGCTAGAATCCGCCCAGGGACACAGCTTGATGATGAGGCCTTCATTGGTAACTTTGTTGAAACCAAAAAAGCCGTGTTAGGCAAAGGCAGTAAAGCCAGTCATTTAGCGTATTTAGGTGATGCCAAAATCGGTCAAGGCGTTAATGTTGGTGCTGGAGTCATTACCTGTAATTATGATGGTGTGAATAAGTTTTTAACCACCATCGAAGATGGGGCATTTATCGGTTCAGATACACAACTGATAGCTCCAGTAAAAATTGGACAAAATGCGACAGTGGGCGCAGGAACTACTGTAACGAAAGATGTGCCAGCGGAAGAGCTCTGTATTAGTAGAACTCCTCAGAAGCATATAGCAGGATGGCAAAGACCGGTTAAAAAGTCACAACATAAGAAAGAGGAACAATAAGAATGTGCGGAATTGTTGGTGCTATTGCGCAACGTGATATTAGCGAGATATTAGTTGAAGGTTTAAAGCGCCTAGAATATCGAGGTTATGATTCAGCTGGTGTGGCTATCTATCACGATAATCAAATCGAGCGGATTCGTCGTGCAGGAAAGGTATCAGAGTTAAAGGATGCTCTGACGGCTCACCCGATAGCAGGTGGTTTAGGTATTGCGCATACGCGATGGGCTACACACGGTGAGCCGAATGAAAAAAATGCGCATCCACACATGTCGGAAGACAATATCGCTCTAGTTCATAATGGTATCATTGAAAATCATGACGAGCTTCGTGAAGAGCTAAAGAAGAAAGGTTACCGTTTCGAGTCAGATACCGATACTGAGGTTATTGCTCATTGCTTGCATGAGGCGCTTAAGGAGCATGACTCTTTATTAAAAGCGCTTCTTGCCACGACAAAGAAATTAAAAGGTGCGTATGGCACAGTAGCAATTGATGCGAACCAGCCTGATAAAATGGTTGTCGCTCGCTCAGGTAGCCCGTTAGTGATCGGTAAAGGTATTGGTGAGTATTTTGTTGCTTCAGATCAGCTCGCCCTACTCCCTGTTACTCGTGATTTCCTATATCTTGAGGAAGGTGAAGTTGCGGAAGTTCGCCGTGATGGCATCACATTACTTAACCGAGATGGTGATGAAGTACAGAGGAGTTTTGAAACATCTGATATTCAGCATGATGCGGTCGATAAAGGTAACTATCGTCACTTTATGCTCAAAGAAATTTTTGAGCAGCCGTCAGTTGTAGCCGAAACTTTGGAAGGTCGAATTGTTGATCACGAAGTTTATGTTGAAACCTTGGGCGAAAATGCCATAAAGATTTTTGAGCAAGTTGAAGCACTGCAAATCATCGCCTGTGGAACCAGTTATCACGCGGCGTTAGTGGCAAAGTATTGGGTTGAACAGTATTTAAAAGTCCCTTGTTTGGTTGAGATTGCCAGCGAGTACCGCTACAGAGACACCGCAGTTATTCCGAACAGCTTGTTCATTACCATTTCGCAATCAGGTGAAACCGCGGATACCTTGGCAGCTTTAAATAAAGCGAAAGGAGAAAGTTACTTAGCGAGTTTAACAGTTTGTAACTCCCCTGCTTCATCAATGGTACGAGAATCTGATTTTACACTCTTAACGCGTGCAGGGGCCGAAATTGGCGTTGCATCGACCAAAGCCTTTACAGCACAACTCGTATCGCTGCTGTTGTTGATGGTTTCTATCGGAAAGGCAAAAGGCATGGATAAGGCTGTAGAGCATGATATTGTTGAAGCGCTAGAGCATTTACCAAGTGAAATACAGAAGGCGTTAGATCAAGCAGAGGAGATCGACAAGCTGTCTCAAGCCTTTGCTGAAAAGCATCATACTTTGTTTTTAGGTCGTGGACAGCAGTACCCAATAGCCATGGAGGCTGCGTTAAAGTTAAAGGAAATATCGTATATTCACGCCGAAGCCTACGCTGCGGGTGAGCTTAAACATGGACCACTAGCATTGATTGATAAAGAAATGCCTACGGTCGTGGTTGCGCCAAATGATAATTTGCTTGAAAAATTAAAATCAAACGTCGAGGAAGTTCGCTCTCGAGGCGGTAACCTCTTTGTTTTTGCAGACAAGTCAGCTAATATTCAGGATTCAAATGGTATAACTGTGTTCCCTGTGGACAGTCAGTACTGCATTACAGCACCTATGGTGTATACCATTCCAATGCAGTTATTATCGTATTATGTGGCAGTGATCAAAGGAACCGATGTCGATCAGCCAAGAAATTTAGCAAAATCAGTGACAGTAGAATGATTAGGAGTCATGAATGAAATTAAAAGCATTACTCGGTAGCGTTATCGCTTTGGTAGCAATGAGCCAAGTGGCTTGCGCAGAATCAACCACAACAGCTTCAGTAAAAGAAGGCAGTGATTACACGGTTATCAGCGGTAAAGAAGCCAGTGCAAAACCACATGTATATGAGTTTTTCTCGTACACCTGCCCACACTGCTACAACCTAGAGCCAGTTCTAAACAAGTGGAAAGAAAACTCTAAGCCGGAAGCTGTGAAGTTTGAGCAAGTGCCGGTGTTCATGAGCCAGGTTCCACATTTAACTTATGGTTACTACGTTGCTGAAGTTCTAGGTGTTAAAGAGAAAGTTCATCCTGCTATTTTCCATCAGTGGCATGCTGAGAAAAACATTATCCGCACGAAGGAAGACTTAATTCCAATTTTTGAAGAAGCGGGTGTTTCAAAAGAGGACTTTGAAAAAGCTTATACATCTTTCGGTGTTGAAAGCAAAGTTCAGTATGCGCAAAAATTAGCTCGTGACTTCAAAGTGATCCGCTTCCCTATGATTATCGTCAACAAAAAGTATAAAGTTGAGAGCTACAATAACATCAATGAAATGTTAGGAAGCTTTGCTATAGAGAATACAAAGTAGCGCGAAGTTAAACACTTTGTGAATTTTAAAAATGCCAGTTTTAACTGGCATTTTTTATGGTTATACTGAATAGGATAATAAAAAATAGAATATTAACGTCAATTTATTAATAAATTTCATGCAGACTTTCCAATGACAGAGCCAGAAGTTAAAAAAAAGCCTAAAACCAAAGGAAAGGCAATTCAATCAGACCCTCTCAAAGTAAAGGTGATATGCACCTTAATGAGTTTTTTTGCGGCGATGCCGTCTTTTGTCGGAAGCGGTTTTGCCAAGCTATTCGCTATGTGTTCTCGGTTGTTTAAAACCCGTGCTTACAGTACGAGCATGATGAACCTCAACCTTTGTTTGTTGGATAAAGCTCCGTCAGAACGAAAGAGAATTGCTTATGAAAGCTTAAAACATACAGGGAAATTGTTTTTTGAGGCCTCAAAGATATGGAGAAAGTGCCAAGGTGAGCGATTTATAGGCAGCGTTAAAGGTGAGGATAAAGTGCGTGATTGCTTAGAGCAAGGCAAAGGGGTTTTAATTACGGGTGCTCACATTGGTAACTGGGAAGTCGCTTTGTATTATTTGGGTAGTCGCTTCCCCTTCCATTGCATGTACCGTCCGCCCAGACAAAAAGAAATGGATGAAGTGATCAATGTGGGGCGTTGTCAAAATGATACGACGATGGTCAAGGGTGATAGTCGTGGCGTGATGCACCTTATTAAAGTTTTAAAGAATGGTGAGGTCGCTGCTGTGTTAAGTGATCAAGAGCCTGGGCGTCGAGCTGGTGTCTTTGTGCCTTTTTGCGGTAAAGATGCACTGACGATGACTATTGTGCAGAGAATTCAGCAAAAAAGTGGCTCAGATCTATTTCAAATTGCTGCGATAAAAAATGAGCATGGTCTTTATGATATCCACCTGATTCCTATCGATATCGATAGTGAGCAGGATGAGGTGAGTTACGCGAGAGACGTTAATGGTCATTTAGAAGCTGTCATTCGGCAGAACCCAGAGCAATATCAGTGGTCATATAAGCGCTTTAAAACCACAGCTTGTGGCGGACCCAACCCGTATCAGCAGTGATAACAGTAGGTTATTTCCGCCAAAAATACGGTGTGAATAGAACTAACAGTGTGAAAATTTCCAAACGTCCCAGCAACATAGCAAAGCTTAAAATATACTTAGTAAAATCATTCAGCCCGCTATAGTTCACAGCGACATCCCCAAGACCAGGGCCTAAATTATTTAAGCAGGCTGCGACGGCTGAGAATGCTGTAATTTGGTCAATACCGTTTGCCATTAGTAAAATCATCAAGATTAAAAATAGCATGACATAGGTAGCGAAGAACCCCCAAACAGCCTGAACCACTCTATCGCTGACTGACGTTTTACCCAACTTAATCAGGAAAACACCCGTTGGGTGAACCAAGCGCTTAATTTCACGAAACCCCTGTTTAAAGAGAAGCAGTACTCGAATGATTTTTATACCGCCGCCTGTTGATGCAGCGCAAGCACCAGCAAAACTGGTTAAGATAAGAAGGACTGGTAGGAAGCTTGGCCAAGAACTGAAGTCTGAACTGGCAAAACCTGTGGTTGTGGCAATCGATACGGTATGGAAGATACTTTTTACGAGACCATCGGAAAAGTCAAAGCGATCATAAGCAAGTAACACAGTAAGGCACAAAACGGATATACCAACCAGCATGGCAAGATAGCTTCTAAACTCAGGATCTTTGATGTAAGGCGACAAGCTCAATCGTCTCACTGCCATAAAATGAAGTGAAAAATTAACGCCGGATAAGAGCATAAATAGCGAGGCAATTAATTCTATCGTGGCGCTGTCAAAGTAACCAATACTGGCGTCGTGGGGAGAGAAGCCACCAATGGCTACAGTTGAAAAGCTGTGAGCTAAGGCGTCAAATGGCGTCATTCCTGCCAACCAATAAGACACGGCGCAAGCGATAGTTAAGCCAAGATAGATATACCATAAAGCTTTAGCCGTCCCTGCAATTCGTGGCGTGAGTTTGTTGTCCTTCATTGGACCTGGGGTTTCCGCGCGATACAGCTGCATACCACCGATTCCGAGCATAGGCAAGATTGCGACTGCTAAAACGATAATACCCATTCCGCCAAGCCATTGTAATTGCTGGCGATAATAGAGAATCGAGTGAGGTAAGCTGTCGAGGCCGCTTATCACGGTAGCGCCTGTTGTCGTTAAGCCAGAGAAGGCTTCAAACACGGAGTCGGCTAGTGACATATCCATACTGCCCATAAGCAGAAACGGAACGGCACCCATTAAACTTAAGACCGTCCAAAAAAGAACCACGACTAAAAAGCCGTCACGTACTTTGAGTTCGCTTTTTGCATGACGCTTAGGAAAGTAAATAGAGAACCCAAAGATAATGGTTAAGAAAAACGTCAATACAAAAGCGCTACCGCCACCATCTTGATAGATTAATGCGACAACGCTTGGCGGGATCATGGTTAAACTAAATACCATGATAAGTAAGCCTAAAATACGTGTAATGGTAGCGAACTGCATTAAATGTCCTTTAAGTCGCTAAAAGTAGGTCACGTTGACTTGGAACAGGCGTTCGACGTCTTGGATATAGTCTTTGTCGACCATGAATAACACAACATGGTCGTTTTCACGAATAATCACATTGTCGTGAGCAATTAATACCTGATCGTCTCGTACGATAGCACCGATAGAAGTACCTGGCGGTAACGCTAACTCGCTAATGGCACGACCTACAACCGATGAGGTTTGTTCATTACCCTTGGCAATAGCTTCGATGGCCTCTGCAGCGCCGCGGCGTAGGGAGTAAACACTGGAGACGTGGCCGCGACGTATGTGTGTCAGCAAACTGCCAATGGTCACCTGCTGAGGAGAAATCGCGATATCGATTTCATGTCCTTGGATCAAATCGACGTATGCTGTGCGATTGATGAGGACCATGGTTTTGCGAACGCCTAACTTTTTTGCAAGAAGCGCCGACATGATATTGGCTTCATCATCGTTGGTTACAGCAATGAACAAATCAAACTCACTGATATTCTCGTCATTGAGCAAGTCTTCGTCAGATACATCCCCCTGCAGAACCAAGGTGTCTTCAAGGTTGTTGGCAAGTTCTTCAGCGCGCTTTGGATCGCGTTCAATGATCTTAACTAGCATCTTTTTCTCAAGACGCTTTGCTAGTCCTTGGCCAATATTACCGCCGCCCGCAATAATCACCCGTTGATAATTTTTCTCAAGGCGTTGAAGCTCGCTCATCACTGAGCGGATGTGCTTTTTAGCGGCAAGGAAGAATACTTCGTCGTCAGCTTCGATGACGGTGTGACCGGTTGGAACAATTGGCTTACCGCGACGGAAGATCGCCGCAACACGTGTATCGACGTTCGGCAGGTGGTGCTTGAGTTCAGATAAAGCGTTACCCACCAAAGGACCGCCATAATAGGCTTTAACCGCAACCAAACGGAGTAAGCCGTTGGCAAAATCAAGCACCTGGAAAGCACCAGGGTTATCTACCAAGCGTTCGATATACTCCGTGACCAGTTTCTCTGGGCTGATCACTACATCGACAGGAATATGGTTGTTGGTGAAAATTTCGTGCTTTTGATGGTAGTTAGAAGAACGAATTCGAGCAATTTTAGTTGGCGTTTGATACAAACTGTGGGCAATCTGACAGGCGACCATGTTGACTTCATCGCTGCTGGTAACGGCAACCAGCATATCACTGTCATCGATACCCGCATTGGCAAGCACATCTGGATAAGCCGCATGACCGACAATGGTACGTAAATCCAAGTGATCTTGAATATAACGCAAACGTTTAGGATCGGAATCAATCAGGGTAATGTCGTTATTTTCGCCCTCTAAGCTGAGCGCGAGGGTTGTTCCCACCTGACCGGCGCCGAGAATAATAATCTTCATAACGACAAATAATAAGCCTTCTTATTAGTATCTGTTGCTTATGCTAACGCTAACTGCATGGGATCGGAAGGGTTTTTTACTGAACTTGGGATTATATATCAATAATTTATGTGATTTTTTGCTCTGCCGAAGCATACCCTGAAAACTAGGTTAACTTTGCTTTTGTAGCAGCGCATAATAAAACCCGTCCATATTATTGGTGCTGGGTAAGATTTGACAGCCTAACTCAGAGTGACTGATAGCGATTAGGTTTGAGGGTAATGGAATCACTTCGACACTGTCCTGGTTGTCGATAAATTTCTGTATCTGGTTGCTATTTTCTTCAAAAAGTATCGAACAAGTGGCGTAAAGTAGCTTTCCACCAGGCTTTAGTGCATCCCAGGCTGCTGCCAATAATTGTTGTTGAATTTGGGCTAACTCATCAATATCTTCGTCGCGACGCAACAGTTTAATATCAGGGTGACGACGGATAACGCCGGTGGCACTGCAAGGCACGTCTAGCAAGATGGCGTCGTATGCGTTGGCTTTTTTCTGCATAAAGCTTAGGGCATCTTCAGCATGAATCTCAGCGCTTAGCTCAAGCCTTTCCATATTTTCTTGGATCCGGAAACAGCGCTCAGGATCGATGTCAACTGCGTCGAGCTCAAGTTGGTTGTGACTTTGCTCCAACAAGTGAGCAGTTTTACCTCCTGGTGCGGCACAAGCGTCCAAGACTTTTGAGCCTGACTTGGGGTTTAACAGCTGGGCTGCTAGTTGTGCCGCCGCGTCTTGTACGGAGCATAAGCCCTCTTCGAAGCCAGGAAGCTGTTCGACATTAACTGGCTTATCGAGAACAATAGCCGTTGGCACCAAGTCATGCAGACGGAATGAAATCTCAGCCTGATCAAGTAACGCAGCATAGTCGTCCCGAGTAGTTTTACTTAAATTAACGCGCAACGTCATGGGCGCTTGGAGATTAGAGGCTTCAAGAATGTTGTCTACTTGGCCTTTGTAATTTGGCTTTAAGCGGTTAATCAACCAGTCCGGAGTGGCAAACTTAGTGTCCCAGTTTTGATCCAGTTCGTTTGTTATGGTCTCTTTTTGACGACTAAAATTACGTAAAACCCCATTGACCAGCTTGGTTGCCCACTCTTTTTTCAGCTCGCGACAAGCGTTAACCGTTTCGCTGATAGCAGCGTGATCCGGCACACGGCTGTATTCCAGTTGATAAAGACCGATGACCACAAGACAAAATAAATCATTATCTTTAGGCTTGAAGGGTTTGCGTAAGAAGCGCTTGGCGATGGCTTCCAAGCGAATAAAATAGCGGCAACTGCCCAGCACCAGTGCTTTAAATAATGAGGTATCGTTAGGGTTTTCGAACTGGGTTGGTGCCAGAGTGTCACTAGCAGATTGTCCCTCAAAAGCAATATGGTGCAACGCTTTTGCCGCTTGGCTACGAATATGTTGGGCGTTAAAAGGTTTCAAGTGATCACTCTTGATTTAGGTGAAATTGAGAACCTTTTGCCAAAAGTTCTTGGTTTTTAGGGGCATTTAGCAGATCTTTAACCGACATTTTACGTGAGCCAGGGAGTTGCAACTCGGTCAAGAGTAGCTGATTTTGACCGCAGCTAACGAGCACTCCCTCTTTGTCTGCTTTAATAATAGTACCAGCTGTGTCATTCGACGGCTGTAACACGCTCCGTGCCTGCCAGACACGAATAATCTTGTCGCCTAATTGCGCTTGTGCCACAGGCCAACTGTTGAAGGCTCTAATGGCTCGCTCTATCGCGATCGCATCTTTTGACCAGTCAATGAAGGCTTCTTGTTTGCTTAATTTGTGCGCGTAAGTGGCTAGACTATGGTCTTGCGGTTCTGCTGCGATACCATCTTTGGCTATGGTATTCATAGTGCTAATTAACAACTCTGCGCCTTGAAGTGCGAGCTTATCATGCAATGTCGCGCCAGTATCTTGCTTGGTGATAGGCGTAATGGCTTTGCTTATCATGGGCCCGGTATCAAGGCCTGCCTCCATCTGCATAATAGTAATGCCGGTTTCGGCATCGCCAGCTTCGATGGCGCGTTGAATTGGGGCCGCGCCGCGCCAGCGTGGAAGTAGCGACCCATGAACATTAATACATCCGAGTCTTGGCGTATCAAGCACGACCTGAGGCAATAATAAACCGTAAGCGACCACGACCATGATATCGGCGTTGTAGTCTTTGAGGATCTGTTTTGCGTTCTCGTCTTTAAAGTTTACTGGCTGCTCGACAGGTATGTCGTGCTCAAGAGCCAGCTCTTTAACTGGGCTCATGGTGATTTTTTTTCCACGGCCAGACTGACGATCAGGTTGAGTGTATACCGCCACGATCTGGTGGTGTGAATCAAGAAGAGCCTGTAAGCTAGACGCAGCAAAGTCTGGCGTGCCAGCAAAAATAACGTTGAGGGACTTGCTCATGGTAAGTGCTTGCTCACTTTGATTGTCGATGCTGTTTTTCAAGGGCTTTGCGTATACGGTTACGCTTTAGTGGCGATAGGTAATCGACAAATAACTTGCCTTCGATATGGTCATATTCGTGTTGGATACAGACCGCGAGAAGATCTCCCGTATCGATTTCGAACGCTTCGCCATGACGATCTTGAGCCTTAACCACAACTTCGTTAGCGCGTTGAACTTTAGCGTAGACACCAGGGAAGGAAAGGCAGCCCTCTTCCATTTCTTCAACACCACGCTTTTCAACGAACTCAGGATTGGCGAACACTAAAGGTTCACTTTTATCTTCAGAAACATCGATCACGAACAGACGCTTGTGGTAATTGACTTGTGCGCCAGCTAGCCCGATTCCTGGAGCCTCGTACATGGTTTCGAACATATCATCGACTTGCTGCTGAAATTCTGCGCCAAAGTCGGTTACAGGCTCAGCTTTAGTGCGAAGTCGGGTATCTGGGAATTCTAAAATCTCTAGTTTAGCCATTGAGTCTTACAATCTGCCTATTTTAAGGTGGTTCACATAACAAGTATGGGGGCGATCATAATCAATTCGACCCAGAATGACCATTTTTTAAGCCAAAAAAGGCCGTAAAAAGCGTGAAAATATTGATTAGACTGTGATTAAGTTGTAGTAATCTGCTAAGAAATGTTGGTAAGATGATGATCCTTATAGAGTTTGGAGCTCTAAATTTGGGGTTTGGCTGTTTCCTTTTGGCCTATTTTCAAAGCCTGCGGTTCGCGGTATATTCTGGCTATGGGTTAAGAGGATCCGACTATCAGTAAATTACAAAGGATAGCCATGAAAAAATTAGTTTTAGCGGCAGCTGCAACTGCAGCGCTATTTTTGGGGAGTATTGCAGCGCATTCTGCAGAGCTTCGCGCAGATCATCCTGAGACGTACGTTGTCCAAAAAGGTGATACCTTGTGGGACATTTCAGGGCGCTTTTTAACAAAGCCTTGGAATTGGCCTGAAATTTGGCACGTCAATCCACAGGTTGAAAACCCACACTTGATCTACCCTGGCGATATCTTAAAGCTAGTGTACATCGATGGGAAACCTTATTTAGTCAAAGCATCGAACGGAACCATTAAGTTGCGTCCAAAAGCTCGCGTGCTTTCAGAAGGTGATGCGATTACGACCATCCCACTCGACTTAATCCGCCCGTTCTTGATTGATGAGATGGTGGTGGATCCGTCGGTATTTGAAACAGCACCTTACGTTGTTGCCTTAGGTGATGAGCGTGTTATTAGCGGTGGTTTCGATGATCGTTTATATCTACGAGGGTTGGATGCTGCGACAGGATCGTCTTACGGTATCTACCGTAAAGGTAAAGAGTATAGAGATCCTGTAACAAATGAGCTTTTAGGCGTTGAAGCACGTTACTTGGCAAACGGTACCATTTCGAAAGAAGGTGACCCTGCAACGTTAGACGTTAAAAAGTCGAAACTTGAAATACAAAAAGGTGATGTCGCTCTTCCTCGCAACGAAGATCCGTTACCACCGGTATATGCGCCTCGAGCTCCTGAGCAAGATATTGCTGCACAGCTAATCTCTGTTTATGACGGTGTGTCGCAGATTGGTCAATACAACGTGGTGACTTTGAATAAAGGTGAGCGCGATGGTTTAGAGGAAGGACATGTCTTAACCGTTTATCAGCGTGGTAAGAAAGTCTTAGATACGATTGCTGAAAAGCGCGGTGAAGACGATCCGTATGTGACGCTTCCAGAAGAACGTGCCGGAACCTTAATGGTTTTCCGCACTTATGAAAAAGTTAGTTTGGCGCTAATTATGGATGCTGTGCGTCCGATTCACCTAATGGATGTTGCGCGTAACCCTTACTAATCCATCAGTGTTCGTCAGTTCGAAACGATATAAACTGGTCTTGTGTAAAGCAAGGCCAGTTTTTTATTGGTTACTCAATTTACAAATAATACAGCGATTAAAGGATTAATCATGAATCAGAAGGATATCTCTTCAAAAGAGATGCGCGCTTGGTTAGCGCTGTCTCATGTCAATATTAGTGTTCAAAAGCTCCAGAACTTTTTTGAGCACCATACTTCGGTTTGCACACTGTTTGAGTTGTCAGAAAAACAACTGCAACACTTGGGTTTTCGCCAGGGCTTAAAAGAAAAGCTGGATTCAATCGATGACGCCTTGATCGAGCAAGATTTGGCCTGGTTTGATAGCGAAGATAAGCACCTTATTCCCTTTATCAATAATGACTACCCAGACCTATTACGTGAAATTGATTCAGCACCAAAACTGCTTTTTGTCCATGGCAATAAAGATTTTCTAAAGCATCATCAGATAGCAATTGTAGGTAGCCGCAATCCGACACCACAAGGAAAAGATAATGCAATCGAGTTTTCGCGTACCTTAGGTCAGGCGGGCGCGGTAATTACAAGTGGTATAGCGTTAGGTGTCGATGGTTTTGCCCATCAGGCGGTGTTGGATAAAGGGCTTCCGACTATTGCTGTTGCTGGTACGGGGCTTGATCGTGTTTATCCTGCAAGGCACAAAGCGATGGCACAGCAGATCGTTGAGCATGGCGCACTGGTTTCTGAGTTTGCGCTCGGTACTGGCGTTAGAGCGACCCACTTTCCTGCTCGGAACCGCATCATTTCAGGAATGAGTCTAGGGACTTTGGTGGTCGAGGCGGCTGTTAAAAGTGGCTCATTAATTACTGCTCGAATGGCGATGGAGCAAGGGCGAGAAGTTTTTGCCATTCCTGGATCCATACATAATCCATTGGCTCGGGGTTGCCATGCGCTGATTAAACAAGGGGTAAAATTAGTCGAGACTGCAGAAGAGATAATTGAGGAGTTGGGTGCACTGGCTTCTTGGCAAAGTGAACATTTATCGGAGTCGGAAAAGGCATTAGATAGTGAGTCTTACCAGTTTGAGTTAGATGAAGAATATCAGGAACTTATCAAACATATTGACTATGATACTACCGCTATGGACACAATTATCGAGCGCAGTGGGCTTGAAATAGATGTAGTCAGCCACATGTTATTACTGTTAGAATTAAATAACCATATTGTGAGCGTAGCTGGCGGATATCAACGTCGCTCAAGCTAAAGAATGCAGTCCCTTTGGCGACGCTTAGCAAATGGCATAGAGACTTTAACGGCGAATCTAAAGCCTAAACTAAGAGAGTCCAATGAAAGAAGACGTACTAGACGTACTACTTTATATCTTTGAAAACTTCCAAGACGAAGAAAGCAATCATATTCTTGCTAACGACACCCTAGTCGAAGCCTTAGAAGACGTTGGTTTTACTGACGGCGAAATTAAAGGCGCTATCGACTGGCTAGATGGTCTTGTGTTAGCAACTTCTGAAAGCTTTAAACCGACGCCGGAAGCAACTCAATCGATTCGATTGTTTTCACCTGAAGAGCAACTGGTTCTATCGCCAGCAGTTCAAGGTGCCGTAATGTACTTTGAGCAAAGCGGTATTTTAGATGCTCACGCACGTGAAATGGTGATCGATCGTATGACTGCCCTGGGTCAGCAAGAAGATGAAGAAGTTGCCTTAGAGCGTCTGCGCTGGGTCGTGATGATGGTGTTGTTTAACATGCAAGATCGTGACGCTGAATTCGCTTGGGTAGAAAACTTAGAAAGTGGTTCTTCCGCTCATTAGCCTAACTTCGGAAAGCTTTAAGCTTACTAAGTAGACTAGAGAAGAAGTTCCACGCCACAGCGGCAATAAGTCGTAATAATCAATTTGCAGCAAAACCGTGCTGCCCTACTGTTTCACTCTCTGTGTTTTGTAATGTGGAGCGGCCTCTTTACCAAGATTTACAACCCTCTGACGTTATTTGATAACAAAATAACGTACAATCAACGCTCGATAAGTAATTGCTAAATAACGATGTTTCGTTAAACCATGTTCAGTATTTCGATTGGCTCCTTAAGCTTACCTCTAGACAGGTTGTTAGTATTAGTCAGTTTTGGCTTGGCCATGTTGGTTGGTTATATTGTAGGACGGCAACATAAACAATCAGCAGATGGTAAAATAGCGACAATATTTATTATCGCCATGGTAGTAGCCAGAGTCGTATTTGTGATTCAGTATTGGGATGAGTATCGAACAGACTTATGGTCAATGATCGATATCCGCGATGCTGGATTTAATGGCTGGGCCGGGCTGATGACCGTGATCGCACTAACGGCAATAACTTATTGGCGACAACCAAAAATCCGCAAGGCCTTGGTTTCAGGGATTGGTGCTGGTGCTTTGCTGTGGGGGTTAGCGAATGGCGCGCTTTGGATGATTAAAGATACCTCGCAGAAGCTGCCTACTTTGGTTGTGACAGACTTGAACGATGACAGTGTTGAGCTCAACACTATCGAAGCGGGAAAGCCGAGAGTCATCAATCTATGGGCGACTTGGTGTCCTCCTTGTCGGCGTGAGATGCCCGTGTTACAACAAGCTCAGAAAGATTACTCTAACGTGGGTATTGTGTTTGTAAATCAGGGAGAGCACCGCGCGGTCATTGAGCAATTTATGGCGAAAGAATCGTTACAGCTAAGGAATATGGTGGTGGATAGTAAAGCCATGCTAGGGCAGCTAGCGGGTAGCAGAGCCTTGCCAACGACACTGTTTATTAATGGTAAAGGTCAAATCGTTGATGCACATTTGGGTGAATTATCGAGTGCAACATTGGCCTCAAAGCTAGAAAAAATAACTCAACAAACTGATCATCACTTTGATCAAGATGAAGATGTGAGCAAAGAATGAAGTATGTAAAAGTATTACTCTTAGCGGCGACAGTATCGCTAACAGCCTGTGCAGATGACTCATCAAAAGATTCAATGAGTACAACCGAGACGTCAGAGCAGAACCAAGAGCAAGGTGCTTTAGAGCGAGTGAAACAGTATCCAGCGCCTATAGAAAGCATCATCGATCAAGGTGTCGAGATTATTGATACCTTTGAAGCGCCTGCAGGTATGATTGGCTACGCAGGCATGATGCGCGGAAAACCATTAGCGATCTATGTCACTAAAGACAAAGAGCATGCGATTGTCGGCACTTTGATTGACGCTGAGGGTGTCAACTTGACGGTAGACGTGATGGATCAGCTTGTTGAGGGGCCTCGCATGGACCGAGTGTGGAAAGAGTTGGAAGACAGTGCCTGGGTTGCCGATGGTAGCGATGAGGCGCCAGTTGTTATTTATACTTTTACGGATACTAACTGCCCTTACTGCCATAAGTTTCGTGAGGCAGCGGATCCTTGGATCAAGGCCGGTGAGGTACAGTTTCGCCATATCCTAGTGGCTATTTTACGTCAAAGCAGTATGGATAAAGGGGCAACCATTCTGGGAAGCGATGATCCAGAAGCTATGATGGAAAAGCATCATGAGCAGTTTGCGCAAGGTGGTGTGGAAATAGACAAGAAAGCCGTAGAAAAAGGTCAGGTTCGTATTCAGCTAAACACCAATATGATGCAACGCTTAGGCTTTGGTGCCACGCCAACCTCTTTCTATAAAGATCTGGATGGAAAAGTTAAAAGTGTTCAGGGTATGCCGCAAGGTGACATGCTTGAAGATATGATGGGAAGTCCGAAGCCAGACTAAGCCTGGCTTTGAAGCTATAAAGGTCTTAGCGCCACTCAGGAGATATTTTCTTAATCGCTTTGGCGAAAGTACGATGCTCTATCGGGTCGACCGGTTTATGCACAACTTTGATACTAGCTGGATGCCGGGTTAAGCAATTACCATCTTTCCAATTGATTTGCGGCCTGATGGGTCTTGGTGTAAAGCCGCCGCCACAGTTTGGGCAGACATTAAACAAGATATCATCAACGCAATCACGGCAAAAAGTGCACTCAAAAGTACAAATCATGGCTTCAGTAGATTCTGGCGGAAGTAATTTATTGCAGTGTTCGCAGGTGGGTCTCAGTTCTAGCATAAGTATTCATGATTCCTTTTTTGTTAATCCTATGCATATTCTTTAGGAAAAGCGATAATTTTGTGGTCAAAACCTACACAAGAGCTGGCTAAGCCGTTAAAATTCGACCTAAAGCCATAAACCTTATGCTGTAGCAACGAGTCGAATCATTTGGCCTACGTCAACGATTTTCAAATCAAGCGTGCCGTCAACCTTATGGAGCAAGACGGTGTTATTGCCTACCCTACTGAAGCGGTATTTGGTTTAGGTTGCCTCCCCTTTTCTGTTGAAGCCATTGAGCGAATCCTTGCTATTAAAAAGCGCCCTTGGCACAAAGGATTGATCCTTGTGGCAAGTGATATTGCGCAAATTGAACCTTTTGTCGATGAAAACTTTCATGACTTGTTGGTGTGTTTTGATGAGGTGCCAGATCCAGAGGAGCCGGATCAGCCAGTGACTTGGCTGTTGCCTAAAAGTGAGTTGGTATTGCCGCTAGTGTGTGGCGAACACCCGAAAATTGCGATTCGTTTAAGTAAGCATCCTGTAGTGATGGCTTTGTGCGATGAAGCGCAGTCAGTTATTGTCTCTACTAGCGCTAATCGTGCAGGGAATCCTGAGATGAAGCGCACCGAAGATGTGCGGAATCAGATGACCCATCAGTTGGATATGGTGGTATCGGGCGCCGTGGGTGGTTATGATCGCCCTTCTAAAATTATCGATGCTCAAACACAAAAAGTGTTGAGAGCTTAGGTGTTGAGAACTTAAACACCGTTGTATCAATACAAAGAGGTGGTATGCAAACCATTGATATTGAAGCAGTTAAATCCTACCTGCTAGAACTTCAAGAAAACATTTGCCGCGAGTTGGCCAAGGAAGATGGCGAGAAAGATTTTATAAAAGACGAGTGGCAGCGCGCCCAAGGTGGTGGTGGTCTGACTCGCGTGATGGAAGACGGCGCTGTGATTGAAAAAGGTGGCGTCAACTATTCCTATGTTGAAGGCACTAATATGCCTGCATCGGCTACAGCGCACCGTCCTGAACTTGCGGGGCGTGGCTTTAAAGCCATGGGCGTATCATTGGTGATTCATCCAAAGAACCCTCATGCGCCAACGTCACACATGAATGTGCGCTTTTTTATTGCGGAAAAAGAAGGCGAAGAGCCAATTTGGTGGTTCGGTGGCGGTTTTGACTTAACGCCTTATTATGCGCATAAAGAAGACTGCCAGTTTTGGCACCAAGTGGCTAAAGATGCTTGTGATCCTTTTGGTGAAGCGTGTTACTCCAAGTATAAAAAGTGGTGTGATGACTATTTTTACATCAAGCACCGTGATGAGCACCGTGGGATTGGCGGCTTGTTCTTTGACGATGTAAATACAGACAGTACAGAATGGGACTTTGAACAATGCTTCGCATTCATGCGCTCGGTGGGTGATCATTTTATTAAAGCCTACCAGCCGATTTTGAATAAGCGCAAAGAGTTGCCCTATACTGAGCAGGAGCGTGATTTTCAGCTCTACCGCCGTGGACGTTATGTGGAATTCAATTTAGTGTGGGATCGTGGCACTTTATTTGGTCTGCAAACTGGCGGCCGTACGGAATCGATATTGATGTCGTTGCCGACAGCTGTTAGCTGGCGCTACAACTGGCAGCCAGAACCGGGAACTCGTGAAGCTGAGTTGACCGATTATTACTTAAAGCCGAAAGATTGGCTAAGTGTTTCAATTTAAGATAAGGCCGAATTATGAATAGTGGTTTCTTCCCCAGTCGTCGTTTACGCCGAGTTCGTGCGCAGGCCTTTAGCCGTGATTTGGTCCGTGAGTCTAGTTTGTCGGCGAAAGACTTTATTTACCCCGTTTTTGTGCTTGAAGGTGACAATAAAAAAGAATCGGTGGCGTCAATGCCGGGCGTAGAGCGCAAAACGTTAGACTTACTGCTTGAAGAATGTGCTGAAATTGTTGAGTTAGGTATTCCAGCGATTGCCCTCTTTCCAGTGATTGGCGAAGACAAAAAGTCATTGGAAGCTGAAGAAGCCTATAACCCAGAAGGTTTGGTGCCGACGGTGGTTAAAGCGATTAAAGCGAAATTCCCACAACTCGGCATTATGACTGACGTCGCGCTGGATCCTTATACCTCACACGGCCAGGATGGAATCATTGACGATCAAGGTTATATCCTAAACGATATCACCAAAGAGGTGTTAGTGAAGCAGGCGTTATGTCACGCGCAAGCAGGCGCTGACATGGTGGCGCCATCGGATATGATGGACGGTCGCATCGGTGCCATTCGTGAAGCGTTAGAAGCCAGCGACTTTGTCAATACTCTAATCATGTCTTACGCCGCCAAGTACGCATCGAGCTTTTACGGGCCATTCCGTGATGCGGTGGGTTCGGCGGGGGCTTTAGGTAAAGCGGATAAGAAAACTTACCAGATGGATCCAGGTAACACAGATGAAGCGCTACACGAAATTGCTTTGGACATAGAAGAAGGTGCCGACATGGTGATGGTGAAGCCTGGTCAGCCTTATTTGGACATTGTTCGCCGCGTCAAAGACGAATTCAAAATGCCAACTTTTGCCTATCAGGTCAGCGGTGAATACGCCATGATCAAAGCGGCCGCACAAAACGGTTGGCTCGACGAAAAAGCGATTGTGCTAGAGTCACTACTTGGTTTTAAGCGTGCAGGGTGTGACGGGATTTTGACCTACTTTGCCAAAGACGCATGCCGTTACTTATCAGAATCTGACCACTAGGGTAGCCTTTGACCGTCATTTTAAACGCCATCATCCCAGTCGCCCTTGTGGTGCTGATTGGGGTGGTGCTGATAAAGTGGCGGTTGGTGCGAACAGAGTTCTTCGAAGACCTATCCAAGGTCGTGTTCAAAGCGTTCGTTCCGGTCTTTTTATTCGTTAATGTCTATGAGACCGGTCTAGAAGACATCGGCACCACATTATTCGCCTACTTCACGCCAGTACTAATCATCTTTGTTGTATTGGCGTTAACCTTAAGTCATCGCATCGCCCTCACCTCGACCTTCTCCAATAATGTCCTTGTGGGCATTCCAGTCATATTGTCGGTCACGGGTCAAAAAGGCTTAGTCATCAGTCTGGCGGTGATTTCAGGCCATAGCCTCATTTTGTTCAGTAGCTTTTTTCTATTTTCAACACGCGTTAACGTCACGCCGTCCAAGTTTAAGGCAGCCTTAGGTATATTCAGTAACCCGGTCATCCTTGGGGTGGTTTTGGGCTTGCTGTTTAATGTTTTCGAGATCCCTATTCCAAAGCAATTGTTCACGCCCTTAGAAATGGTGTCTGATGCTGCTCTGCCTTTAGCGTTGATTATTTTAGGCAGCTCACTTGCAAGCCTTGGAACCTTAAGTCGGTCGGTGATTAAGAAAACTGTGTTGGTCACTACGATTAAATTACTCTTATTGCCCGCGGCTGTCTTCAGTTTCGGCTACTGTGTCATGGAGCTTGGCCCTACCCACCTGCTGTCGCTGACCATTCTCGCTGCATGTCCGACAGGTATTAGCGTCATGCCTTTTGTTGAGGCGGTTGAGACCGATCGTAAAATCGCTCATAACACCATAGCGTTAAGTACGTTGTTGTCGGTGGTGACGATTCCGACTACGATATGGTTAGTACAAACCCTAAACTAGCCCGATCGGGTGATATGTTCATAGCCCAGTTCGGGGTATCCTAAAGTCGATATATAGAGGTATATCATGAAGTTATTCAAAGTAGCTTTTACTGCAGGTGTTGCACTGTTATTGGCAACAAGCTGTAAAACCACGGATCTTAATCATGTATTAGATGGCCTTGGGGGCAACCAGCAACTGTCGGAACAAACCGTGGTTGCAGGGCTAAAGCAAGCGCTGGAGGTTGGTACCAAAAACAGTGTGACCAGTACTAATCGGCCGGGAGGTTTTAGTAATAATCCACTGATCAAGATTGTGGTGCCTGAACAACTGGATAGCGCTGCCAGCACACTGCGCAAGGTTGGCTTAGGTAGCTACGTGAATAACTTCGAAAAGCAAATGAATCGTGCCGCTGAAAAAGCCTCTGGCGAAGCCAAAGATGTCTTTATTGGCGCCATTAGCTCGATGTCGATTGCTGACGCTTGGGGAATATTGCGAGGTGGTGATAATGCAGCCACTGATTATTTTCGTGATAAAACCCAAAGTAATTTAGAGCGACGATTCCAGCCTATTATTACCAGCAGTATGCAGAAAGTAGGCTTTTATGATGATTATAAGCAGCTGTTAGGGGCTTACGAAAAACTGCCTTTTTCGGATAAGCCCAACATGAACATAGAAGATTATGTCATGCAGGAAACCTTGGATGGTTTGTTTACCTTGGTAGCGCAAGAAGAAAAGAAGATACGTGACAATCCTGTGGCAAGAACGACAGAATTATTACAAAAAGTCTTTTCTCAACAATAAGTTAACCTTAAGTGGTAGGAGTTGTTGGTTATTGAATAACTAGTGCTTGCTAAGTGATGCAGTTCACAGTATTGTAAATTAACTGGGATATATTTGAACGGCATCAAGGACAAATAGGGATCCTAAAGACATTGAGTCAGCATTGAAAAGGATAAGGACAGATTCATGTACAACGTGAAAATAACCAACAACTATTTCCATTCTCTCCATCTGGATGATCCTGCGGCAAATAACGCCAAAAGTGTCATCGGCCCTAGTAAAACCGTCACCTTTGATAATTGGGGCAACCATATTATTTTTGTTCCGGGCATGGGTGAAATCAACTTCATCGACCTCGCCGAAAAGAAACTTCCTCAATACACATCTTCAGATTTACCGTGGACCCAACAGACCTGGGGCGGTTTAATTCGCTATCGTGGCTTAGACGCTTATTTTCGTTATGAAGGCGGGACGACCGTCGAGGCAGTGGTGGATGCTCACGGCTGTTTGGATTTGAAATTTGAAAAAGGTGGCATGATTGTTCATCTCGCAGACGTTACGGTCCACGCTGACGAATAAGACTCGTTAACCCAGACTGTGTTGGTGAAAGTGTTCAAACCTTGTCATTAATTATAACCGTTACATGGACTACCTCATGTTGAAAAAAACTGTATCTAAAACCCGAATAGCCGTATTTGTCACGCTCTCGGCGATGACGTTCAACAGTATGGCTGCGGCACCTGATGTTAAAGTCGAACTCGATGATCAGGTGACCACAGATAATGATAGCGACGGCAATGTGGATCGAGGCGATACCGTTACTTACCAGAGTGACGTGGATAATACAGCGGGTAGCGATGAGGCGCAAAACGTCATGTTTGAAGCCACATTGGACACGAACACAACGTTGGTGGCTGGATCCGTTAGGGTAACTCCTGTTGCAGTTGACGATGACTACAGTACCTTGGGAAATGTGACTTACACTGCGAGCGTAGCTGACGGACTGCTCAACAATGACTTTGATCCAAAGGATGCTAATGCGCCGACTAACGCGGGAATGACGGTGACCGCAGAGGTGGTAACAACAGCTCAAGGTGGCACAGTAACGATTAATGCTAATGGTAGTTTTAGCTACTCCCCTGCCCTTAACTTTACAGGCACAGACACCTTTAACTATACCGCAGTTGACGATGACGCGATGACGGGTTCAGGTACCGTAACGATGAATGTGACTGGCAAAGTCTGGTTTGTTGATGCGAATGCTGCGGCTGGCGGTGATGGATCACAAAGTATGCCGTTTAACAGCTTTGCAGAGATAAATGGTGCAGGTGGCGTTGGCGATAGCGACGAAGCTGGTGATGTCATTTATCTGTTTGAAGGGACTTATGCTGATGCACTCGAGCTGGAAGCTAATCAACGTTTGGTAGGAGCAGGTTCTGAATTAAGCGCTGGCAGCGCAACCATTATTCCAGCCGGAACAGCACCGGGCTTTAGCGGGAGCCTGACTCTGGCTGCTGATAACACTATCGAAGGTTTTGATTTCACACCGAGCGCAGGTTACAGCATTGTTGGATCGGGCGCTTCAGGAGGTGTGTTACAAAACTCAACCATAACGTTGTCTGCAACGGGCGGTGCTTTCGATCTGGATAACCACACGGGGAACTTTGTCTACACCGGGAATATTACGGGCTCGACAAGCACTAATGCCGTGGCAGTCGATGGCGGCACGGCAACCATAACACTGGATGGTGATGTGACGATAAACGGTGGCCGTAATATTGATGTGCAGAACAAGACGGGTGGTGGTTTAAGTGTTACTGGGGCCTTGTCGAATAATGGTGGTTCCGCAATAAATTTATTCAATAACTCAGGCTCCCCTGCCTTTGAGTTTGAAGATGTCATCGTAACTTCAGGCGTGGGAACGGCCGTGAATCTTGAGGATGGTTCGACCGCAAGTTATAGCTTTAACGGCGACTTTGACATCACTACAATAAACGGGAATGGACTGATTGCAAATAGTGGCCTACTTAATCTTAGTGATGCTAATACTTTTAATAATGTGATTGATGCCACTAATGGTGCTGCTGTGATTTTGAATGGTGGCACAACAGGGGTAAACGTCGGTACTTTGACTTTAGATAGCCTAAGTTCAACAAATTCCGGTCAGCGAGGTGTTGATTTGTTTAACTTGGCTGGTGCAGTTGAGGTGCTAGGCGGTATTACCGTAAACAATGCCAATAGCGATGGACTTCGTATCGCAAGAGGCACAGCAGATATTACCGTACTAGGTGACATATCAGTTGACGGTTTTGGAGAGAATGCTTTAGAGGTTGATGCTGATAATACTCTAGGACAGTTGATTTTGGGTAATGTGACTGCTAGAAACTCTAACGGTTTCGGCACTGATGTCGGTGTTTATATCCGCGAAAATATTGATTCTGTAACTTTGGGTGATGTTGATGTAGGAAGCAGTTCTGGCAATGGCATTGAAGTGGTCAGTAATACTGGCAGTGTGACATTTAATAGCGTAACTGTGGGAACAACGGCTAACAATATTGGCGGTAATGGTGTTCAGGTGTCGGGTAATGGTACCGGCAATATTGATTTTGGTTCAGGGACGATCGACAAAGCATCGGGCGCTTTGTTCTTTGTTTCGGGTGGCTCGTCTGATATCCAGTACAGCGGCGACATTAATCAAAGCGAAAATAGCGGAGCTTTCGTGGTGTATTACCATGATACTGGAACCGTGAGCTTCACTGGTAATTTAAACGCAACAGACGGTACGGGTATTCAGTTTCTGCAGGCCGACGGAACCTATAACTTAGAAGGAACAGTAACCTTAGACGGTACTTCTGAAGGTATCGATATCAATCAGGGAAGCGCCAATGTCCGCATGGATAACGCGACTTTTTCTAACATTACACAAAAAGCCATTCAGGTTCGTGACAGCGGCGCCAGTTTAAACTTTGTCGCAGGAAGCGTCAGTCAAACGAACGGCGATAACGCTATTGTGATTACTAATAATAGTGGTGGCACTATTACTCTCGCCCCTTCATTTACCCTTAATACAGCTGCTGCCGATGCTATAAGCATGACGGGTAATGCCTCTGCGCTGACTGTTGATCTCAGCGGTGCTTTAGACATTGATACGACGTCAGGTAAAGGCATAGTCGCAAGTGGTGGTGGTAATTTATCGCTATCAAGCGCATCAAACACTATTGATTCAGTAACAGGGCCGTTAATTGAACTTAATGGGATTACCATCGGTTCTGGTGGCGTCAATATCAGCAGTGCTACAAGTGCCGGTATTATCGTTGCCGATGCGATCAACTTAACCAATGTCGGAGGCGGAATGTTTGCGCTTGGTGGTGTTAATGTCGCGGGAACTTCAGGTGGTGGCGACGGTATTGAAGTGAATGCTTCTACAGCAAACACCAGCTTTGGCTCCGTTACATTGGATAATGTGAGTGGTCGAGGCTTATACCTGAATGGGCCAAATGGCGACGTCAATGTAACCGCTGTAGATTTAGATGGCATTACGGGTAACGGTATCGAAATTGTAGGTAATACCAATGCGGTAAATATCACTAGCGGATCGATTGGCTCGATGACGCCAGTTGTGGCCAATGCCTTTGACGTTAATGGTGGTTCAGGTGATGTCATCATGTCGGCCGGAATTACTAACTCACAAAACCGTGCGGTGGAAGTTACCGGCAGAACCGGTGGGACGGTGAATATCAGTAGTGCTATTAGCGAAACAGGCGCAGGTCTCAATATCGACAGTAATACTGGGGGCACGATTAATCTCAGCGGTAGCTCACAGGTAATTAACACCGCTACCAATACAGCGTTAAAAATTACAAACAATTCAGGTGCGGTGGTTAATGTGACTAACGGTGGCCTAGATATTGATGCGACGGCGGGGCTTGCGGTAAATATCAGTGGTGGCGGTACGGTCAGTGTTACTGGACCTGGTAATACCATTAACGCTGGTATGGGTGGTGCGCTTAACGTAGCGAGCACGACTATAGGCGCAGGAGACCTTAATTTCCAGAGCATTTCTCAAAACGGTGGCGCAAATGCTATCTCATTGGATGATACCGGTACGGTAGGTAGCTTAGTTGTAACGGGCATTGCAACGACGTTCGGTTCGGGCGGTACTCTGGCGAATATCACTACTGAAGCGATACGTTTAACTGATACCAAAGATCCTGTGTTTAATGGTTTGCAAATCAGTAACATCAATCGGGAAGCGATTAAAGGCTTGCGCGTGAATGGTATTACTGTGAGCAATACTACGGTGGATAATGCAGGGAGCACGGAAGCCGCTGCTGACGATGATACCTTCGGCTTTGTTGCTGAAACCTTAGGCCAAAATGGCCTCTTCGGCACTGCACGATTTGAAAACGTAATCATTACCAACACACATGAACGTGCGATTGATATTGTCAATGAAGGTGGTGGCTCACTCGACTTAGACATGGTTAATGTCAGTGTGAACGACAACGATGATACACAAGGCGAAGATGCAATCCGTGTGCAAAGTGAAGGCTCGATTAATACCGATGTATTGCTTTCGGGTGGCAGCTTTAACAATGTTGAATCAGATGTGATTGCTTATTTTGCACAAGGAACGGGAACTAACAACCTTATAGTGACAGGAGTCACCTCTACCAATGGTGGCGGGCCTGATAACTTCCCGAACGGTGGCGGTATTGCCATTATTGGATCTGCGGGCTCGACCACGACCTTTGATGTCAACAACAATAATCTGACGGGTGTGCAAGGTGAAGGTGTGCAGGTGATTGGCCTAGCCGGAGCGAGTTCAACCTTAACCATGAGTGGCTCGATCACAGGGAATACATTCTCATCCGATAATGCTGACGGACTGGACTTAGATTTTGACGGTCACATTTCAGGCACTAGCACCATGAACATCACCATCGATGTCAATAACAATACTATTAGCTTCGATGATGACGGTGTGGGAATTGATTTCCGAGATGCTGCAGGAACTGGAAACTTCACCATTCGCAATAACACCATAACGGCAGTTAATGGTGATGACGGCGTAATTACAGACAGTGACGACGGTATTTTTATCTTTACTGATGATGATACAGCTAGCGGTGCATCCCATTTGAATGTGGCGGCATCAAACAACACGTTCTCAGGTATTCAGGCTGGAAATAAAACGATTGTCGTAGAGGATGTGCGCGACACAGGAAGAAGCGCTTGCTTCAATCTCAGCGGTAATTCAGTCGGTACCATAGAGCTAGACTTTGATAGCACTGGTGCAGGCGGCTCTGTGACTCAAGCATCGGTTGCTGCCATTGCCTCGGATAACAATGGTTCAACAGTGAATGTGGTGGGTGATGCGCCAACATTTAATTCAGCGACATGTGCCAGCGTGCCGCTACCGTAGAGAATAATAACAGAATTTTGATGGAGGAGACTTAGATGTCAGAACCCTTTTTAGCTGAAGTAAGGATGGTTGGTTTTAATTTTGCCCCGCGAGGTTGGGCATTATGTGATGGACAAATCATGCCAATCAATCAAAACCAATCGCTCTATTCGTTGCTAGGCACGACTTACGGTGGTGACGGAAGAACAAGCTTTGCTTTACCTGATATGCGAGGACGTACGCCTATTCATGTGGGTAACGGCCACAGTGAAGGGCAAAAAGGTGGCGAGGAAACGCATACACTCTCCATCAGTGAAATGCCGCAGCATAAACATGTTGTTAATGCCTCACATGATAATGCGACTGCAACTTCTCCGGGTGGTAAGAGCTTGGCCGGGGCAAGGGAAAATACCTACTCAGCTTACGACAGCGCTAATGCAGTTGCGATGGCGAGTAGTTTTTTAACTCATACAGGTGGCGGTCAAGCTCATGAGAATATGCAACCTTACACCACACTAAACTTTTGTATTGCGTTACAAGGGTTATTCCCGTCACGAAATTAAGGAGGAGTTATGTCGGAACCTTTTGTTGGTGAAATTCGAATGTTCGCGGGTAACTTTGCTCCTCGAGGCTGGGCGTTCTGCGATGGGCAATTATTGGCGGTATCGCAAAACGACGCCCTATTTTCATTGTTTGGAACGATTTATGGTGGTGATGGCCGAACAACATTTGGCTTGCCTGACATGCGTGGTCGCTTACCAATTCATGCTGGAACGGGCCCCGGATTATCACCAAGACGATTAGGCTCTCGAGGCGGAGCTGAAGAAGTGACACTCACCGTCAATCAACTACCATCACACGGCCATACATTTAATGGTGTCGATACACCTGCAAGTGAAACAGGTCCTAGTGTGAATGAAACCTTGGCGCAAAGTGTGGGCTACGATGCGTATGTTCCAGCAGGCAGCCCAGAAAACATGGCATCACAAAATGTGGTAAGTGTTGGTGGCTCTAGATCACACCAAAATGAAATGCCGTATTTGTGCGTTAATTTTATCGTCGCCTTGTTTGGTATATACCCATCGCGTCACTAAGGATTAGATATGTCAGAACCATTTATTGCTGAAATTAGAATATTCGCAGGAAATTTTGCTCCACGTGGCTGGGCATTTTGTAATGGACAGCTATTACCCATCTCACAAAACACGGCGTTGTTTTCATTGATTGGCACCACTTATGGGGGTGATGGACGCTCTACGACGGCACTACCAAATATGGAAGGCCGAGCGCCAATGCATCCAGGAAGAGGACCTGGCTTAACGGCAAAGCGCTTGGGCCAAAGCGGTGGTGTCGAAAGCGTGACCTTATCAGAAGCACAAATTCCAAATCATACGCATACGCAGATGGGCTCGGCAGATGAAGCTGAGTTTGATGGAACCAATAATCCGAAAGACTCTGTACCTGGAACCCTTGAAAGTGGGAAAGAGTTGTATGGGAATCCTTCAAATCTACAGCCTCTGGCTGATGCAGCAATTGAGGCATCAGGCGGGAGTCAACCTCACAACAATATGCAGCCTTTTTTAGCGATGAACTTTATCATTGCCTTGCAGGGGCTGTATCCAAGCCGGAGCTAGTATGGATTCTGCTGTGAGCTACAGAGCTGTTGAAGAAAGTGACTTGAGCTTTTTGAAGTCTGTCTATATCAGCACCCGTGTTGATGAACTGAGCGCAACGGATTGGTCACAGCAGCAAATTGAAGCGTTCCTGAGCATGCAGTTTGAAGCACAGCATCGCTTTTATCAGGAGCAGTTTCCAAGCGCGACTTTTGAGATCATCCAGGTGAATCATATCGATGCAGGACGTTTGTATTTAGATTATCGAGAAGATGAGATCCGAATTGTGGATATTGCTTTGTTACCACAGTTTCGAACCAGTGGACTGGGGACCGGCATTCTCAAAACTATCATACGTAACGCAGAAGAGAAAAGTTTGTGTGTTCGAATACACGTAGAAAAAAACAACCCTGCGCTGAGCTTGTATCAGCGCTTGGGGTTTAAGCAAATAGGCGATAAGGGTGTTTACTGGTTGATGGAGAAGCGCACTAGTAAACAAGCTGCCTAGAACAGACGCTAATCCTTTTTACGATTAATGATTGCTTCATATTGGAAGCCATTATCGTCGCCATGAACGGGTACTAAAAATAGTTCATTAGAACCGAGTTCAGCGTGATAAAGAGAGTAAGTTGATTGCTCTAAAAGTGAGTCAGACGACTCGAACAAGAGTGAAAAACGTTCAAAGTCGGGAACGTTATTGGATGTTTGGTCACTACATTCAATAAGCGTAAGTTGAGTGTTGTTGTCGCCTTGTTTGATTGTGAAGTTTGAGTTTAAAGCTTGGCGAAAAGCGTCCTGACTGATTGTTGACATGATCATTCCTTCTTGATGATGAGAATGTCATGTTAACAAAGAAAACATTTATTGCATTAAAAATTTAAGCGATTGCTTAAGAATGAGGAAAGTATCATGAGCCGTAGAAATATTGGCCTAGGATTGTTGAGTGTAATATCGATCATGACGTTGTCAGCACATGCGGCACCGCAAATAAACTTAGGCAATCTACCTGCAGGGAAGAAGGTCACCATCAGTTATGATGTGACGATTAACTCAGACACACCCGGCAATGAAGTGAGCTCTCAAGCCGTAGTAACGGGAGATAACTTTGCTGATGTTTCTAGTGACGATCCTGATACTGTCGCATTAGCTGATGTGACGATAACCACAGTCGATGCTGCGGATACTTCGTTACAATTAATTGCCAGCGATACCACACCGACAACCAGTGAGAACGTGACCTTCACTGCAACGGTTGATACCACGGATAGTAGTTTAGAGACGCCAACAGGTAATGTTGAGTTTCGGATAGATGGTGGTAGCGCGACAGTGGTTGCTCTGGATGCTAGCGGTGTCGCAACTTATGATTCGGCGTTCAGCACTGGCAACTATAATGTGACAGCTGATTATATTGGTAATACTGAAAATAAGAGCTCTAGTAACAATATCAATGTGCTGACTAGTGCAGCAAATACAACGACCAATATTACTGCGGTGAGCCCATCAAGTATTTATCCAGGTGATACGGTCACAGTGAATTATGCTGTAACTGTTGATCCAGTAGCTGGCGGTATTCCTGTTTCGGGAACAGTAGAAGTTACTGACGGGGTAGACAGTTGTACCGCGAGTGCGTCAGCAGGGAGCTGTATGTTGCAGTTTACTACACCTGGGAATAAAGACTTGATAGCAACATTTACCAGCGGATCGACCGAGCTTAATAACAGTGTATCTTCTGTATACAGCATAACAGCCATTAATAATGCTCCTATATTATCAGCAATCGGCAATCAAACAGTTGAAGCAACAAACACTTTAACCTTCACCGCAAAGGCTACAGATGTCGATCCAGCCGCCATTATCACTTATAGCTTAGGTGCTGGAGCGCCAGTTGGAGCGGCAATAAGTCCGATGACTGGAGATTTCTCTTGGACCCCATCAGAGGCGCAAGGAGGAGCGGTTTACACAGTCACTATTATTGCGGCAGATCAATATAATAGTACCGACTCAGAAACAATCAGCATTGATGTTGCAGAACTGGATAACCCTCCTGTCTTAAGTAATGATGTTGTGTCAACGGATGAAGATACTCTAGTAACCTTTAACCCATTCGATAATGATACGGAGGACAATAGTTTTGACTTCAGTACCATAAATATTGTCAGCCAGCCGTCTTCGGGAACACTGACTTTCAGCACAGCGAACGGTGAAATGACATACACGCCTAACGCTAACTTTAATGGTGCAGATCAAGCACAGTATCAGGTGAAAGATGATGCCAGTGCAGATTCGAATATTGCGACCATTAACTTCACTATAAACTCGGTGAATGATTTACCAGTGTTTGATTCGACTCCAATAATGCAAGTATTAGAAGAAGACACTTACACTTATGATATAGCTGTATCTGATGTTGAAGGAGATAGCGTAACGCTCAGTGCTGTAAGTTTACCCAGATGGCTAACTCTCTCAGGAACGCAGCTAACGGGAACTCCACAGGTGGGGGATCGAGGTAACTATGACATAACGATTGAGGCTGATGATGGTACAGGAGTAACAGAGCAGCAATTTACATTGGTGGTTACTGAGCTGGATAAACCGCCAGTATTAAGTAATGACGTTGTGTCAACGGATGAAGATACTCCAGTAACCTTTAACCCATTCGATAATGATACGGAAGACAATAGTTTTGACTTCAGTACCATAAATATTGTCAGCCAACCCTCCTCGGGAACACTGACTTTCAGCACAGCGAATGGTGAAATGACGTACACGCCTAACGCTAACTTTAATGGTGCAGATCAAGCACAGTACCAGGTGAAAGATGATGCTGGTGCTGACTCGAATATTGCGACCATCAACTTTACAATTAATCCTGTCAATGACTTGCCTGTGTTCGAGTCATTGCCAATTACCAGTGTTGTAGAAGGAGATCAATATAGTTATCAAGTAGTAGCAAGTGATGAAGAAGGTCAACCGTTAATACTGACAGCTTCAGTATTGCCAGCATGGTTGCAGCTGATTGGCGATCAGTTAGTTGGTACACCAGTGACAGCGGATCGTGGCGTGCATGATGTCGTACTTAGTGTGTCTGACGGAGAGGATGCAACTGAGCAGTCATTCGAAGTGACAGTGATCTCGATTCATAGTAACGACTTGTCAATGACTCAGAAAGTAGATTCTGTTGCACCGAAACTTGGTGAAGAGTTTACCTTAACTTACACGATCACTAATAGTGGGCCAGATACAGCTTCTAACGTAGAGCTACTGATTAAATTGACGGGTGATACCACGATTATGAGTGTAGATAGTCGATGCCAAGTTAACTTGTTAGTTCTGAATTGTTCAATTCCTAGTGTGGCGGTTGATCAGCAAGATGATATTTTGGTGTCCTTAAGTAGCCATAGCTTGGGGGATATATACAGTTATGCCAAGTTAACATCAAGTGATGATGCTGACACATCAAACAACGAATTAGGTTACGGTTTGTCAGTAACTAATGGCTTAATGGCAGAAAAAGCGGACACGGTTGGTGAGGCAAAGTCGCAAATTGTCACGGTTGGTGATATCGATAACGACGGAGATGACGATGTTGTATTGCTGCGTGGAGCAGATGCTCTAGCAACTGTCTTTGCTAACCAAGGTTCAAATACCTTTGAAAAAATATTTGATGTAAGCGGATCGGAATCTCCAGTTGATGCAAGGTTAGACTATATAAATGCTGATAGTAATATCGATCTGGTTGTCGCGACGGATGATAACAGCCCAACTCTTGTTTTTGCTGGTAACGGTATGGGTACTTTTGTAGAAACACAACAACTGGGGATATCGAGTAGTCATGCTGTAGAAACTGATGATATTAATGGTGATGGTTGGGTAGATGCGATTGTCTTGAATAAAGACAGTGCTGATGAGGTTTACTTGAATCAAGATGGAGCACTACAACTGAGTCATACTTTAATAAACACAGAAACCAGTTTTAGGATAGCTCTTGCTGATGTCGATAAGGATGGCAATGTTGACGCTTTAATTGCAAAGTCAGATGGCACAAGTCATTTCTACCGTAACGATCAATTATTAGATAATACAGGTACTCAAGGTAATTATAGAGTGGTAGAAACAGGTTTAGTTAGTGATTTGGGAATTGTTGACATTAACGGTGATGGTACTAAAGAATTCGTAACCGCGGGAGCAATAAATAATAATGACCTTGAGTCTGTACCCGTAAATAAGATTTATGGTTGGAGCGATTCGCTTATAGAAATGGTAACTTTCGGCGCGGTTGATAGTAGCCAAGTGATTGTTAATGACATTGACGGGGATGGTGATGAAGATCTTTTTGTTGCTAACACGTCTGGCTTCCACCAGATATATTTGAATGAGGATGGATATCTAGCGGTAACTAATAAATTATTACAGAACGAAGCTTATACAAGCTCTGCTTGGGTGCTTGGGGATTATGGGATGTTTAATTTGTTACTTGCTGAATCATTGAGTGAAGGTAGTGCTTTGTACATTAATCAAGGCGGTGGTGACTTCGGTGTGGCAGAAACGGATTTAGTTCTGACCTACTCTGCTAATGTCTCAACAGTAACGACTGACGGTGTGATTGAAGCACAGTTAAGAGTGGTCAACAATGGGCCGAGTTCCGCGCAATCAGTAACACTAACTGCCAGCATCAACTCGCGTCTTAACGTCATACGTTTCGGTTCAGGCAGTGAAGACTGCACCATTACCGACTCTGCGCTCAGTTGTGACATCGGTACCTTAATGCCAGGTGACAGTGTTATGGTTCCGTTAAGGCTTCTGGCGATGAATGTAGGTGAGGCCTTGATTCGTGCTGAGGTGTCTTCCGTAGTAGAAGACTTGAACCCAAGCAATAACTCTCAAGAAGTTCGGATCAAGGTGACGCCAAAAAGAGATTCAGGTGGCGGGCAAATTGGTTTTATACTTTTATTGTTGCTCGGATTGGTGGCAATACGCCGCAGGATATTGTAGCGGCACGCACAAAAGGCCAGAGGTCTGGCCTTTTGTGTCTAAATAAGGTATCAATAGATCATTCTTAAGGTTCTATAGGTATCTTTTTTGGGTTTTAAAGTATCAGAAACCAGTTTTAAGGCAGACGATGGTTATGAGTTACACGGTGCTATTTATACAGCAATAAACCATCATCCACAAAACACAGCTAAAGTTGATCGAGTCTTAATCATCGGCTCAGCTTTTGGTGTTCCTTATCAATATTACAAGCATATTGCTGGGTTTCTAGCGAAACAAGGGATCACGGTTTTAACCTTTGACTATCGAGGGATTAGCCACTCCAAGCATGGAAATATGCCAACCTCCGAAATCCTAATGCAACACTGGGGCCAACAAGATCTAGAAGCCGCCATTCAGTTTGTACAAAAACAGTATCAGCCTGAGCAACTGTATTACTTGGGGCATAGCGCGGGTGGACAAATTATAGGCTTAGCACCCTCGAGCAACCAGTTGGATAAAATTGTGATTGCAGCCAGCGGTGTTGGCGCATGGCGTTTATGGCCAGGGTTACAGAAATATGCGTTAGCAGCCATTTGGTATTTGGTGTTCCCTATAGTTATGTCCCTACAATTCGGTGACGTCTTCAAGTCACGATTTCTTGGGCCGATCCCAGTACCTAAAAATGCCGTTAAACAATGGTTAACGTGGGCGCGGTCTAAGGATTATTTATTTACTCCAGAGCATGGCCTGGATTTATCGGGTTACACCAAAATAGAAGCTGACATAATGGGTATCACCATTACAGATGATTGGTACGCACCCAAAGAAGCTCGGGACGGGCTTCTGAAACACTACATGAAGGCTAAAAAGGCTGTGATCGATGTCTCACCACAATCGTTAGAACTAAAGAGTATAGGGCACTTTGGATTGTTTAAGAAAAAGAAAGAAATTGAACACGGAATATGGCAACCTATAGTTAATTTTTTAACTGATTAGGAACGTCTTAATGTCAGAACGTGAGCAAAAAACCTCTGAAGCCCTGGAAACTTGGAACTTTGTATTTCCGAACCAAAGCAACCCGTATGGCAATATGTTTGGTGGCGAACTACTGGCTATTATGGACTCAACTGCGGCTTTAGCGGCTATCCGTTACTCTGGTAAAACGGTTTCGACTGCTTCAGTGGAAAGAGTGATTTTCAAGCGCCCTATCTTTGTCGGTGATCGCATTAAGACCGTTGCAAAAGTGGTTTTGGTTGGCAGTTCATCAATGATGGTCCGGACGGATGTTTTTGTGGATAAAGGTGGCGATGAAGGCGATATACTGAGTACAACGGCTCACTTCACGCTAGTGGCGTTTGATGAGGACAGAAACCCTGTTACTGTACCTGATTTAGTGATTGAAACGGATAAAGAGCGTAAACACTTTGAGTTAGCTGAGCAGATTAAGTCTCATGTTGGCCGTCGCGAGGGACGAATTAAACATGTTGTTGAAAAATGGAAGTGATGGTTAAGATGTTGGTAGGTTAAAGAATAAAAAAAGGGTTAATCTCGTGAGATTAACCCTTTTAGTTTTAGCGACCTTCAGGCCCCTTCATTCCACCGCTATTTTGCATGTTGCGAATAGCTTCTTTGTCTTCTTTTTGCTTTTGGGCATATTCCTCTGCTGTCCAGCATTGAGTTGTTTTAAAGTGCGTTCCAACTCGCGCAGCACGTTTACAGATAACTTTTTTCTTTTTGTCGTCTGTTGCTACTTGCTTCGCTTCGGTGTTTCCAGCA
Source organism: Kangiella taiwanensis (assembly GCF_020005165.1). GTDB lineage: Bacteria > Pseudomonadota > Gammaproteobacteria > Enterobacterales > Kangiellaceae > Kangiella > Kangiella taiwanensis. The sequence continues at coordinate 282,471 of NZ_JAHCLT010000001.1, read as the reverse complement.
GCCGGAGCTGAAGAGTTCGTTGCGCAACCTACAAATGAAAATGCTAAGCCTAATATTACCAGTGGTTTCAACATTATTTAGTCCTTTCTTATATAAGTGAGTGTTGAAAGTAGCAAACAATGAGGGTGAAAATGAAGCTGTAGAATGTAACAAAATATATCAATGGGGGCTTGGGCGGTATTAGTGAGAACCAGTTCTCGAAAATACTCAAATTTTATACGATAACACCGCAGGGAAAAAATATTAAATAATAAAAAAGGCCAACTGAGTGGCCTTTGATTTTAACTTTTGGACTGTCGACGTTGGGTCGGGTGGCGCCTTTTTTGTTTTAAGGGAATTGACGGCTTAAGTTCGGCTAAATATTCGGGCTTAATCTCGAGCTTAGGTAACTCGTGACCAACATATTCTTCGATAGCCGTAAGGTTCATCGCAAAGTCTTCACCGGCAAAGCTCACCGCGTCGCCTTCAGCTCCAGCACGTGCAGTCCGGCCAATACGATGGACGTAATCCTCGGCATCGTCTGGTAAGTGGTAGTTAAATACGTGAGTCACATCATCAATATGCAGGCCTCGCGCTGCGACGTCGGTGCACACTAAAACATTAACTGCATTGTTTTTAAGGTCATCAAGCAGTTTCAGGCGCTTTTTCTGATGAACATCACCTGTCAGCAAGCCTGCCTGAATATCGTTACCGCGCAAACATGCCCAAACGTGCTCTGCTGCACGTTTAGTGTTAGTAAAGACGATGGTGCGTGGTGGCTCAAGGCGTTGCATCAGGCCAACTAAAAGTGGCAATGCTTCATCACGGCTAGGATAGAATAAAGCCTCACGAATTTTCTTCGCCGTGACTTGCTCAGCCGCCACTTGGACGTGCTGTGGGTTATGCATATGCTCATAAGCCAACTCTTGGACGCGATGCGACAAAGTGGCTGAAAAGAGCATGTTCATACGATCTTCTGCGGCAGGCATTCTGCGGAATAAATAACGAATATCTTTAATAAAACCCAAATCGAACATGCGATCTGCTTCGTCGAGGACCACACTATCGATGGCTTCAAGACCGTAGGCGCCCTGCTTTAGATAATCAATCAAGCGTCCAGTGGTGCCAATAAGGATATCAACGCCCTTTTCGAGCTGATTACGTTGTTTTTCGTAGTCTTCGCCCCCATATACCACTCGAATCTTGAATTTTGCGTGTTTGGCAAGCTTCAAGGCGTCTTTAGCAATTTGAACCGCCAACTCACGAGTTGGTGCCATGATAATAGAGCGAGGCTCGTTAGGACGGCGACCGTCGATTTCTGGCAGGGTGAGCATATCGTTCATGACCCCAAGCAGAAATGCGATGGTTTTTCCAGTACCTGTTTGTGCTTGGCCAGCAACATTTTGTCCTTTAAGTAATAAAGGTAATGTTTTAGCCTGAATTGGCGTACAGTACTGAAAACCGAGGTCATTGATTGCCGAAAGTAACTTCGGGTGCAGACCTAAATCGCTGAAGCGAGTGTCGGATAAATGTGATTTGTCCATCTATTATAACTTTTTACCATTGGATGCTTGCAAAATTGCAAGTCATTGTATCAAATAGGGCCATTGTGCGTCTGATAGCTACCAAGCGCAAGCGAATTAGTAGGAGAAAACCGAATGAGTGACAAAATTGTATACCTTAGCGACGCGACTTTTGAAGAAGAAGTGTTGAACTCAGATAGCCCCGTATTAGTGGACTACTGGGCTGAGTGGTGTGGTCCTTGTAAGATGATCGCGCCAATTTTAGACGAAATTGCCGAGTCATACGACGGTAAAGTCAAAGTTGCTAAGCTAAATATCGATGAAAACAACGAAACACCGCCTAAATACGGTATTCGTGGTATCCCAACTTTGATGTTGTTTAAAGACGGTAATGTTGAAGCAACAAAAGTGGGCGCGGTATCAAAGTCGCAGTTGATGGCGTTTATCGACAGTAACATCTAAGCGAGATAGCTGTTGAGACAACCATTGATACAAAAAAAGAGGCTTCGGCCTCTTTTTTGATCGATTGTTGCAAAATTAAACACTCCTCACGCTAGACAGCACCTACATCTAGTGCTACATTTAACCTTGCTGAACACAGCGTCCAAATAAAAGCCCTCGGGCAAACTCCGTTTCTATTCCAAAACACTAATTTCACAGGAACACTAAGCATTGTCTATCAATGCGTCAAAAGACAATCATTCAACATTATGAATCTTACAGAATTAAAGCAGAAATCCGCTCAAGAACTGTCTGAGATGGCTAAAGCCGTCGGTCTTGAGCACATGGCGCGTATGCGCAAACAGGACATCATCTTTGGACTACTAAAGAATCACGCTAAAAGTGGCGAAGACATCTTTGGTGGTGGAGTTTTAGAGATTTTACCGGACGGTTTTGGTTTCTTACGCTCAGCGGAAGGCTCTTACCTAGCAGGACCAGACGATATTTACGTCTCGCCAAGCCAGATCAGACGCTTTAACTTACGAACGGGTGACACCATTTTCGGCAAAATACGCCCACCTAAAGATCAGGAACGCTATTTTGCCTTACTAAAAGTCGCAGAAATTAACTACGACAGCCCAGAAAACTCTCGCCGTAAGCTTCTATTCGAAAACTTAACACCGCTTCACCCTGATGACCGTATGCGCATGGAGCGCGGTAACGGCTCTACAGAAGATATTACCGCGCGTGTCATTGACCTTGCTGCTCCTGTAGGTAAAGGTCAGCGTGCACTTATCGTATCGCCGCCGAAGGCCGGTAAAACGATGATGCTACAGAATATCGCACAATCAATTACCTACAATCACCCAGAATGCATGCTAATCGTACTTCTTATTGACGAACGTCCAGAGGAAGTGACCGAAATGCAGCGCTCAGTAAAAGGTGAAGTGGTTGCCTCAACGTTTGACGAGCCAGCAGCACGTCACGTCCAAGTCGCCGAAATGGTGATCGAAAAAGCCAAGCGTTTGGTAGAGCACAAAAAAGACGTGGTTATCCTACTTGACTCGATTACGCGTCTAGCCCGTGCTTACAACACCGTCGTGCCATCGTCAGGTAAAGTTCTGACCGGTGGTGTCGACGCCAACGCACTACAACGCCCAAAGCGCTTCTTTGGTGCAGCGCGAAACATCGAAGAAGGCGGCAGCTTAACCATTATCGCTACTGCGCTAGTCGACACTGGCTCAAAGATGGACGAAGTCATCTACGAAGAATTTAAAGGTACAGGTAACATGGAACTGCACCTATCTCGCAAGATCTCAGAAAAACGTGTCTTCCCAGCGATTGACTTCAACCGCTCAGGCTCACGTAAAGAAGACCTACTGACGAGCCAAGAAGAACTCCAAAAGATGTGGATTTTACGCAAAATCCTACACCCAATGGACGAGTTAGACGCGATCGAATTCTTGATCGATAAGATGGCGATGACGAAGACTAACGATGAGTTCTTCACCTCCATGAAAAAATAACCTAGAAAACGTCTTTTTAGGTTTTTGCTTTGTTAGTCTCTTGCTCGCTCGGTTACGTATTATTATACGCGCCCTCGCTGTGCGAGAGACTGCCTCGCAAAACAACTAAAAATCCAGTTTTCTAGTGATATTTTAAAAGTAAAAATTATCTTTTTCTTTCTACGCCTCGCCTAGAAAGAAAAATCTGTATTTTTAGTTGAGTGTTCTTTTATCAAGAGTCTTAATTTTTAGGACACTGCCTCACAAAATCCTAAAAATCTACTTTTCTAGGAGTATTTTTAATAGAAGGAGCACAAATATTAGTTTTAAGGAAAAAATTAATAAGAACCTTAAGTTTCGTAAGGTTCATCTAATAGCTGCCTTCTTCTTCAGTTTGATATTTTCTGCAGCATTTATTGGTTTTGTAGGCGCTTTAATAGAATTCTTAACCCAAGGAAAATGGTCGCAAGTACTTTCAGCAACTCTCGGCTATTCACTTTTTAGTATTTTTTACACCCCACTCTTAGCTCCACCTTACTTACTATTAATGACTGTCTTGATTTTACTTAAGATAGTAAACCGCTATACACTCGCTTTCACAGGTTGTATCTTTGGCCTCGCATTCTGGCTAACGCTGCATTTAACAGAAAACTGGCTACCATTTTCAGAGTATGGCTATGCACTGTACAGTTTAGCCGGTGCGCTTGGGGGCTGGATAACTTATAAGGTTTTGGATAGAAACTCTCTTGAAAATGAGCAAAAGATTGAGGACGACGAGTTTCCCCGTAAAAGTTAGCTGGATAATACAAAGTACAGACAATACTTTATAGTATGTAGCTTAAAGGCTAGTGCTCTTTGATTCCCCTTTTGAGCTTGCTGAAGGTTTTTAAGAATTATTGGAATAAAGCATTTTGATGTTTGAGCGTAGCGAGTTCCAAAATGCGCCAATCATTCTTAAAAAGCGAAGGTAGCCGTAGGCCAAGCGACTGGGGTGTCTTTTCTTTTGGTTCGTTTTCTTTGGACAAGCAAAGAAAATGAACAGTAAAACACCCAATTGGTAGGGTTTTACTCATAATCTGCTAAAATACCCCCAATACCAAACAACCCCCAATCCCATGCAATACAAAGATCTACGTGACTTTATCGAAAAACTCGAATCAATGGGCGAGCTTAAACGCGTGTCGATGGAGGTTGATCCGAATCTTGAGATGACGGAGATTTGCGATCGGACCTTGCGTGCTGGCGGGCCAGCGATTCTGTTTGAAAACGTGAAAGGTCACTCTGTGCCGGTGCTAGGCAACTTATTCGGCACCACGCGACGTGTGGCGTTAGCGATGGGTAAAGAAGATTTAACGGGTTTGCGTGAGTTGGGCGAATTGTTGGCTTTCTTAAAAGAGCCAACGCCGCCGGCGGGCTTTCGTGATGCATGGCAGCAGTTGCCAGTATTTAAGAAAGTGATGAACATGGCGCCGAAGGAAGTCAAGAAAGCACCGTGCCAAGACATTGTGATTGAAGGCAATGCGGTTGATTTGACAAGCATTCCGGTGCAAACCTGTTGGCCCGGCGATGCTGCGCCACTGATGACGTGGGGCTTAACGGTTACCAAAGGGCCAAATAAGAAGCGTCAGAATTTGGGAATCTATCGCCAACAAGTGATTGGTAAGAATAAGTTGATTATGCGCTGGCTAGCACATCGGGGTGGTGCACTAGATTTTAAAGATTGGTGTGAAAAGCATCCAGGGGAGCGTTTTCCGGTATCGGTTGCATTTGGTGCTGATCCAGCGACCATTCTGGGTGCGGTAACGCCTGTACCCGATACCTTGAGCGAGTATGGTTTTGCCGGCCTATTGCGTGGTCAGAAAACAGAAGTGGTTAAGTCGATGGGTAATGATTTGCAAGTGCCCTCTTCTGCGGAGTTTGTACTTGAAGGTTATATTGAGCCCGGCGAGATGGCTGACGAAGGACCTTATGGCGACCATACTGGTTATTACAATGAAGTGGATAGTTTTCCGGTGTTCACCGTAGAGCGTATCACTCAGCGCGCCAACCCGATTTATCATTCAACTTACACTGGCCGTCCGCCAGATGAGCCTGCGATTTTGGGCGAAGCACTCAACGAAGTGTTTGTGCCAATTCTACAAAAGCAATTCCCAGAAATTACAGACTTTTATCTGCCGCCAGAAGGTTGCTCATACCGTTTGGCAGTAGTGTCGATGAAGAAACAATATCCCGGTCATGCCAAGCGGGTGATGATGGGCGTGTGGTCTTTCTTGCGTCAATTCATGTACACCAAGTTTGTGATTGTGGTTGATGATGATATTAATACTCGTGATTGGAAAGATGTGATCTGGGCGATTACGACGCGAGTTGACCCGACGCGTGATTGTACTTTAGTTGATAACACGCCGATTGATTACCTTGATTTTGCATCACCAGTGTCTGGACTTGGCTCGAAATTGGGGATTGATGCGACCAATAAGTGGCCGGGTGAAACGGAGCGTGAATGGGGCGAGCCGATTGTGATGGATCAAGCGGTTAAAGATAAAGTGGATTCAATGTGGGACGAGCTTGGACTCGAACCAAAAGATAACGAAGAATAATTGAGGTTGTATGACCGAACAGAGCGAAGCGCAATTCGTAGAGTGCCAAGTTTCATTAGTGCGTCGCATGGGACGCGATGTGTACTGGGTAGAGCTAGAGCCGACTGAGGGAGAGTTACCAGCTTATCAAGCTGGGCAATACCTAATGTTAGAGCTTGAAGATGGGTCGTTAAGACCATTCTCAATAGCAAGCTCTCCGTTACAGGATGTACTGGAATTGCACATTCGAAGATTACCGGGGCACGATGAAGCCGATAAGATCGTGAGTCAGCTAAAACACCGCAACAAAGTCCGCGTTCAAATGGCACAAGGCGCATGCTTATTAACGGATAGCGAGCGCCCAGCAGTGTTTATCGCCGGTGGCACAGGCTTTGCGCCCTTCCATTCGATTATTAAAACGGCGCTGAGAGAAGGAAAAGACCGGGAGCTTATTCTCTATTGGGGTGCGCAGACATCACCGGACTTGTACCTCCATCGCGAGCCACTAGAGTGGGCAGAAAAACATACGAACTTTACCTATGTTCCTGTACTGTCAGGGCTTGATGAGGAATGGCAAGGTCGAAAAGGCTTTGTTCACCATGCTTTTATGCTGGATTATGATGACATTACTGACATGGATATTTACATTGGTGGTTCGGAGCCGATGGTGATATCGGTCTATCAAGATCTGCTCGATCGTGGGGTTGCGAAAGAGTCGATTCACTCGGATATATTAGATATCAAACGTCAAATGGGTGTGCTGGACTAGTCTCCTGAACTATTGCTCTGAAGTAAGTGTCACACCCGTTTGAAAATAATGGACGTATTAATCCCACCAAAAGCAAAGTTGTTGCTCATAATGTATTGGTAGTCCATTTCTCGATTTGTTTCGGTGATGTAGTCGAGTTCGGCGCATTCTGGATCAATATTCTGAAGATTTGCGGTAGGCGCATACCAATTATTACGCATCATTTCGATAGAAAGCCAAGCCTCTATTGCCCCGCAGGCGCCTAAGGTATGACCAAAATAGCTTTTTAGCGAGCTAATAGGAATGTTGCGCTGAAAGACATCACGTGTGGCGTGACTTTCCGCGACATCGCCGCGGTCGGTCGCTGTGCCGTGCGCGCTTACATAACCGATATCGTTAGGGGTTAGATTGGCATCTTTTAAAGCCAGCTGCATTGCGACCGACATGGTTTCGCGTTGCGGCTGGGTTACATGCGCACCATCAGAGTTACAGCCAAAACCAACCACTTCCGCTAAAATCGTGGCGCCACGCGCTTTGGCATGTTCGTACTCTTCTAAGATCAAGGTTCCAGCACCTTCGCCAATAACCAAGCCATCTCGGTCTTTATCAAAAGGACGTGGTGTGGTTTCTGGAGAGTCATTCCGTACAGAGGTCGCGAATAAAGAATCAAACACCGCGCCTTGTGTAATACAAAGCTCTTCAGCGCCACCAGCAATCATGACCTTTTGCTGACCGTACTTCACCGCTTCATACGCATAGCCAATGCCTTGACTGCCTGAAGTGCAGGCGCTGCTGGTGGGAATGATTCGCCCTTTAGTGCCGAAAAACACACCCATGTTAACTGGGGCCGTATGGCTCATCATTTCAACATAAGACGTCGAGGTAAACCCAGTCATGGGGCCGCCCTTGATCAAGTCGCCAAACACAGGAATCGTACGGGTGCTACCCGAAGAAGAGCCGTAGGCTATGCCAGTGTCGCCATTAGTTAATGCGGAGTGCTCTAGCAAACCTGCTTGCTGTAAAGCGGTTTGAGTGGCACAAGTAGCCAGTAATGACACTCGGCCCATGCTGCGGATTTTCTTGCGCGGTAGCTTCGGGAAACTGTAATCAACAGGTGCCGCTAAACTGGTGCGAAGTCCTTCACACTGATCCCATTCAGGCATAAAGCGAACGGCATTGTTGCCAGAGCGAAGCTGGGTTGAGATATCTTGCCAGTCGTCACCAAAGGCTGTGATACCAGACATTCCTGTAACGACGACACGATTCATTACGCCATTCCCCCATTTACCGAGATAACCTGTCGTGTTAAATAGGCCGCATTATCGGAGAAAAGATAGCCAACCAGGCCCGCAATTTCTTCGGGACGCCCCATACGACGTGCAGGTATAACTTTCATTGCTTCTTGCGTAATCTCTTCATCCACCATGTCCGTTTCAATTAACCCTGGAGCGACGCAGTTAACGGTGATTTTACGGCGAGCTAACTCTACTGCTAAAGCTTTAGTCGCACCGATTAAGCCCGCTTTTGACGCGCTGTAATTGACTTGGCCACGATTGCCGAGAACGCCTGATACCGATGACATGGCGACGATACGTCCACCTTTTTTGTTGCGTACCATCGGCATCACAAGTGGCTGAACGACATTGTAGAAGCCGTCAAGATTGGTGTGAATAACATCATCCCAGTCACTATCAGTGAGCGCTGGGAAAGCGCCGTCTCGAGTAATACCGGCATTACAAACGACACCGTAGAAGGCGCCGTGGTTTTCAATATCTTGCTCTAAGACTTGGCGGGTTTGTTGGCGATCGGCAATATCAAATTGTATCCATCGAGCTGAACCTCCGGTTGCTTGAATCTCTGCAACTGTTTGTTCTGCTTGCTCAACACCTGAGCGACAATGTACTGTTATGTCAAAGCCATCTTTAGCTAATTGTAAGGCAATACTTTTGCCTATACCGCGACTTGAGCCTGTGATTAAAACGCGTCTATTCATAATGCTAATTAATTAAGTAATTGGTTTTGGTCATTGGTTTCGAACACACTCAGTTTAGCTTCAGCAACGAGGTGCCCTTCACAGCTAATGGAGCAGTGGAACGAGCCCAGTCCTGAGTCATCCATGTAAAGTTCTTCAACCTCAACCTGATAGGTCTCACCTAGTGAGAAGCACGCTCGGTGGAGTTCCATTTTTCGAGTGCCGAGTAAAAAGCCGAGTTTAACGGCCTCTTGTTTGAGGCGTGATCTGACACCGGCTAAGGCGGCAATAGATTGTGCCATGTATTCTATGGCTACAACATTATCAACGCCTTCAATACTGTCATCATAGAAACGACTGTTGGGCTGAATGGTGAATTGAGCACTTAATTTATCGGCTTCAAAGTCAATAACTTGGTCAATAAGCACCATCGGATCGGAGTGAGGTACCAATTCCGAAACAGGGACTGACAGTATCGATTTTTTTCTAGTTGAGTTTAATTCTGGCATAACATGTTACTCGCTACGGCCGATTATAACACTGACGTTATTGCCACCAAAGGCAAAAGAGTTGCTCATGGCGATTGTTACGTTGTTGATAGTCTGATTGTCATCGACGAGACGTAAAGCCGGAAGCTCGGTATCAAGAACGCCATCAAAAACATGTTTCGGTAGCTTTTTTGACTGGTATTCTAATAATAACCAACACAGCGCTAGTTCAGTTGCGCCTGCAGCACCTAGGGTATGGCCAGTTAAAGGTTTGGTGGAGCTGCAATAGGTTGCGTTGCTTAAAACGGATGAAACCGCTTTGCTCTCCATCGCATCATTGAGCTCAGTACCCGTGCCGTGAAGGTTAAGATAGTCGACACGCTGGCTATCAATATTGGCATCTAATAAAGCCTGTTTCATGGCCCTGGCGGCGCCATCTCCTTCAGGATGTGGTGCGGAAATATGGTGGGCGTCAGAGGACTCACCGACGCCAAGTAGTTGTACCGCCGATGGTTGGCGACTCATGATAAACACCGCAGCGCCCTCACCAATGTTAATACCTTTGCGATGGGGGCTGAAGGGATTAGAGAGCTCGTCAGAAATAGCTTCTAAGGAATTAAAACCATTTAAAGTCATGTCACACAAAGAGTCTGCGCCACCAACAATGACGGCGTCGCAGACATTATTCTCGATTAAGCTTCGCGCGGAGGCAAAAACTTTTCCGCTGGAGGAGCAGGCTGTAGAAATCGCGTACGCTGGTCCTTTGATGCCTAGATAGTCAGCAATAAATTCGGCTGGCGAAGACATTTGAATTTGCGAATAATCAAAAGAGTCAGGGAAAGCTTGGTTATCCAGATATTGCGCGAGGGCTTGCTCACCTTCAGCAATTCCTGATGTACTGGTGCCCATGACCACTCCAATACGATGTTTTGGGTGGTGTTCTAACAAACTGTCGAGGGCTGATTCTAAGGATAATAAACAGCTTAGAATCAACTGATTATTGCGAGTCTGGTGATGTTGTAAGTGTTTGGGGATAAGCGGCAACTTCGAAGAAACTTGTCCTGCGATAAAGGTTTTATTATTCAGCTCTGTCACATAGGGCTTCATACCGGATGTGTCACCCGAAATAAGCTTCTGTAGAACCTCATCATGCTCTTTACCCAGAGCATTGGTCATCGACATGTTATTAAGGTAAATCGGGCAATCAGTCATGGGGCATAAACTCTACAGAAAGTGGCGAAAGAACGAGGTGATAACCACGTTCCTTGTGAGTAAATTCAATAGTTCCTTGATAGGCAACGGGATCTGAATAGACGATAGTAATCACTGTCATACCTTGATGGTTAACCTTGCGAAGGTATTTGTCCGGCTGTGAAACAGTGCCTCGCTGTATAGCACCCCTAAGTTCTTCTAGCGGCCATAAACTAAGCTGTAGATCCGCAAGAATGTATTCAGGTTTAATGTTCTCGACTAAGGATGAAAAGCCTTTCGCATCGACAAAGCCCTGCTGCATTCTAATAGTAAAAATCCTTGTTCCTGTTGGCGTAAGGCCAACCATAGTTAGTCTATCCTTTAGTATCTCAGTTTGAAATATGAGGTCATGACTTTCATTATTGTAGGTAATGGTTGCGCTTTGTGTCAGAACCAAGCCATTATCAAAAGGCACTGAGGGAATTAATTCAAAGCTCATGCCTTCAGCAATAAAAACAGAGTTGTGCTTACTGTGATAAGAGCTCAAACACCCGGAGAGGATAAATACAGAGATCGCTAAAGCTAAAATGCGCATAGTTCACCTAGAGTCTGTAGCCGTTTATCGGTCTCGGTATTGTAGGGGTTGTCTAAATCCCATGCGTAGCCGGCTAGAACCGAGCAAATCATTTCACGGATGTTCGAAGGAGCATCTTCGAATTGGAGAATGCTTTGCAGTTCTCCCTGGTACCAAGATTGAACAAATGCTTTGAAGGAATGAACCCCTTTCTGTAGAGGCTGAGAGAAGTCTGAATTCCAACACACATCTTCTCCCTGCAATTGTCTTATGACACAGTCGGAGGCTAACTTTGCAGATTTAAAAGCGATGGTGACTCCTGATGAAAATATGGGATCAAGGAACTCACCAGCATTACCGAGTAACGCAAACCGATCGCCAAACAAACTTTTGACATTGGAAGAGTAGCCCGTCAATTGTTGCACTGGACGAGTCATTGTGGCGTTGGACAAGAGTTTTTGTAGACGAGTTGACTGCCCTATGACCTCGAAAAGCATACTATCTTTTGATGAGTGCGCTTTTTCTAATTCTTCAAAAAAACGAGGCTCTGCAACACACCCTACGGATGCAGTGCCATCGGCAAAAGGGATTAGCCAATACCAAACGTCCGAAAACTCAGGGTGAGTTTCGACCAAAATTTTGTTGCGATCGTAATCGGGATCAGTAATGTCATCCTTTATGTGGCAAAACAGTGAGCTGCGTATAGGGAAATCGCTAGGGGTATCTAAATTAAGCAACCTCGGCAGCACACGAGCAAACCCACTAGCATCGAGAACAAACTCAGCGGTAATGGATCTTGTCATACCCTTTTCATCACAAAGGGTTAAACTTGGTTTTGGGGTAAAAGTAACATCGTTTACCTGTACACCAAAAGTAAAGGTAGCACCTTGATTTTGGGCTTCTTGAGCAAGAAGTTGATCGAACTCTGCCCGCTTTACTTGATAGGTATACTCAGGGCCATCACTAAATTTTTTATCAAATTCAAAAATAGACTCTCGGTTATCCACACTAAATACAGCGCCATTTTTGTATTGAAAGCCGTACTTATCGGCCGCTTGCTCTACTATGCTGAGTAACCCCGCTTCTTCGAGGTAGACCATTGATTGTGGTAACAAGCTTTCGCCAATGGAAAATCGAGGAAAGTGTTGTTTCTCAATGACAAGCACATTCACATCCGCCTGAGTCAATAGACTGGCAGCGAGAGAACCCGCAGGCCCAGCCCCTATAATAACGACATCGTAATGGTTATCATCAGGTTGATGAGTCATGCTTTAGTCCTTTTGCTTGATATATTTGGTGTCCGAGTATTGGTGACAGAACGAAAACTGTCAAGATGCCACTGAGCATGGTTAAGCCAAAGGCATGTATCGCTGGCGTTGCGCTAAGTGACAATAACCCGAAGGATAAAAATGTGGTCATAGCGGATAAGCCGATAGCTAGGTATATGTAGGGAGAGCGTTTCTTTGACTCCGCATAAAATAAACCGTAGTCAATGCCAATACCAAAGACTAAGAACAGTGCCAGCGCGCTGAATAAATTAAAACTACTATTGATGACTATATTCGCTGTGATGGCGACTGATGCCGCAATAATCGGCCCTAATACAATGAGGGAAGCAACAATCAGGTTATACCTTACGGCCAGAACCAGCATTATGAGGGCAATCGCAATGGCAAGCATGATAAGTGATAACTCACGATATTGACTGAATAGTGACGACACTTTTTCGACCTTATTGATGAAATAAAGTGTTGAGTTATTGTCAGCCAAGGATTCAAGCGCAGTAATGTCATTAATGTTATGAAGAGTAATGATTGCTGCGTACTCGCCATCAATCTTGTCCAGCCAAAGATACGAGAAGCGCTGGCCTAATGGTGAGGCTAGCCAATTATTTAAAGTTAAAACATTGCTTTGTGATTCAGATATCGACTGTACAAGCTTTTCTAGCTGTTTAGAGGTTATTAAACCTAACTCAAGCAGTGTTTGTAAGGTTGTTGGATTGGTATGCCTTCTAACCAGCCGGTAGTCGCTTTCCTGTTGTGTTGATGAAGGAACGAAATGGGCAGCATGATGATAATCATCAATGGCCCCCTGTGCAATTAAACCATCAAGTTGGTCATTGACCGACTCAAGCTTTGTTAATACCTGATCCGGCGACGGCCCTTTGACCACAAAGAACTGGTTCGGTGCAGGTGCAGAGACAAGATCTTGAATGGTTTTCTCTTGTTGGTGTAACGCTGGAGGGACCGATTGTAATTGACGGATGTTGTCATTATCGTCACTGGTATTCATTAGTAGCCACAAGGCAATCAGTGGTAATGCGAGTAGCGCCAATAGAAAGGGCTTCTTAGAGGCTGAATGACTGATGCGGCTATGCGCGATAAATACAAGTAGCAATTTGTGCGGTGTTTGGACCTTCGACGGTACGCGATCAAACAATAAGATAACGGTTAAGTAAGCGCCGACAAGCCCTGTGGCACAGAATAAAGCCATTTGTTGTAAGCCAGGGAAAGGCGTAGTAAATAATGCTGCGTAACCAATAACGCTCGATACTAGCCCTAGGCTAATGGCACCGAAAATAATGGGTAAAGGGCGTTTGGACTCATTTGCTGAAGCAAAATAATGAAAGGCGTAATCTACAGCGACACCGACTAGGCTGGAACCAAAAACTAAAGTTAAAATATGTATTGAGCCAAAAAAAGCGTTAACGGCTGTGAAGCCAGCTAAAATACCGACACCAAGAGAAACGAGAGTTAGCGTTAGCGGTAGAACGCTACGGAAAGCAATGATTAGGAGTAAAATTACTCCAATTAAAGAGCCTAACCCTATCGTTGAGATCTCAGATTTGGCCGAAGCTGCGGCATGCTGTGCGTAAAAGATAGCACCTGTGAAAAGCAGCTCTGTGTTGGGGTGGTTTAGCTGAAAACCTTCTAAGATCTGCCTAATACTTGCCTGCGCATCACTGTCAAATGGAGACGCTGCTAGGGTGGCCGTAATCATTGAATAATAGGCACCGTCAGAATAGATAACTAGAATATCGTCAATGAATTCACTGCTATGATCCGTGGTGTTGTTTGGGCTTTTATTGGCAAAGCTAGTGTCAGACATCTGCTGCAAATAACGATAAGACAACAGTAGCGGATCTTGTGGCAATAACTGTATTAATTGACTGGATAGTGGCGAGTAAGCCATCTGAATGGTGTAATCTGTGAACGGCTCTGCACCCTTGTTTTGTAGTAATGCTCGATCGCTATTGCTCAGTAGATGAAAGCGATGCTTGAAGTAAAGTTTGCCTACAGCCTCTTGTTCTTCTTCTGACAACTGGCTTTGCAGAGAATGAACAGAGGCGCTTAGCTTTAACTTGCTTGACAGGAACTGAGCGCCAGCAATGGCGTCAGATTTCTGTTCTGACTTTGTAGCGAAGATAACGTTCTTGAAGTTATTCTCAGAAAAACGTGCGAAGGCCTTTTCAGCAAAAGGGTCGACTTCGGTTTCTGGTAGCAACTTAAGGATATTAGTTTCAACCTTTAAGCCACTGTTTATTTGAGAATAGAAAATCCCACCGACTAGGGCGATGAATAATAACCAAAGAATAAAGCGTAAATTAATCGACAAGGAACTGTCCTAGTTGTGCATGAATCTCTTGAGAATCAATAGTGTCGAAGGTAATTTGAGTGATATCACCATTGGCTTCGGTAAATGTTAAACGCTGAATACTGGTATTCCCCGAAACTTCGATATGTTTGATGACGCGTTGAATATCTGAGTGGGTGGACGTCAAATTCAAGCTCCATCCTGAGGATTTGCATATAGCAATAACGTCGAAATTCGTGTTCAGTTCTTCAAAATCGCCAGACAGAATTGACAGGAATGTAGAAGAAATTAATTGGCTAGTTTGATTGTTACTATTTGCTGGCGCAGAAATAGCCTCATCTTGCTTGTTATATTGCTTAAAGCTATTGGGACCAATAACGGTTGTGCTTTTAATCGGTTTTTGGGTTTGCCAAACGACACGGTCATTATCGGCTAACAGCAAATATCCTGAGGATTTAAGAGGCTGTGTTAAAACGGCAACCGTTTTTAATTGCTTAAATTCGTTCAGTTGAGGCTGGCTGCTGATCTGTTTAGCAATAGAGTTTAGCTCGCAGGGAGTATCAACGCATGCATTAGCGGTTGAAGGGATAAAACAAGAGGCTATCAGCAATAGAAACGCGGTGTATTGTGTCAGTGTTGTCATCATTGTTGTTGCTCCGCGTAACGTTGAATGTTTTCTTTGAGAATTTCTGGAGATGCAAGCTGCATTTCAAAGTCATCGGTGGTGACGGCGACCTGTATGGTATAGCCCTTACAAAGCTTTTCCCCACTTTCTGCGTGTTGAATCAGATATTCAATTTTTAAGCGATTCTCACATTCAATGAAAGTAGCAATACAGACCAGTTTATCGCCAAAACTGGCGGGTTTAATGTACTTAAGCCGCATATCAATAATGGGCCAGTAGTAACCCGAGGCCTTCATTTGCGGGTAGTCATAGTTAATATGGCGCAGTAGTTCGCAGCGAGCTTGTTCGAAATACTTAACATAATTTCCATGCCACACAACATTCATTGGGTCGAGATCGAAAAATGGTACTTCAACGAAGCATTCTGCGGCAATTTTTAATTCTTTGAGTTGTTGATTGTTCATAAGCGGCTTAAGAATAAGTGCTCCAGTGCTGCTGCTGAATCAATGTGACAAAATGACGTAGCTCGTGCTCTAAGGGACGATCTTCGTCAACTAACGAGAAGGTCTCGAACACTTCGCGTAGAGTCGTCGAAACTGTTTCAGATAAAGAGTCCGGATCGAGCTCTTTATTGTGAATCCGGATTTGTACAGCTTGGCAGGAAGCCATTAAAGATGCTGCGGCGATTTGTTCAGTTAATTGAAGAACGCGCAAACAGTCACGGGCTGCGATAGTGCCCATGCTGACTTTGTCTTGGTTGTGGCACTCAGTTGAACGTGAAAAAACACTTGCTGGCATGGTGTTCTTAAGCGCTTCTGCGGTCCAAGCGCTAATTCCGATTTGAACGGCTTTAAAGCCGTGATTGATGGCCTTGCGATCATTTTTTGCTGCAGACAAATTGTTAGGAAGTCCATTATTGAACTTACGGTCCATCAGCAATGCCATTTGGCGATCCATTAAATCAGACAGGTTGGCAATGCCTGTTTTCAGGGTATCCATGACCATGGCGATGTGCCCGCCGTAGAAATGACCGCCATGCAAAACGTGTTGACCCTCGCCATCAATGATCGGATTGTCGTTTGCGCTATTCAGCTCAGTTTCGATCATCTGACGCATCCACGGCATGGAGTCTTTCAGTGCCCCAATAATATGAGGAGCGCAGCGAATCGAGTAACGATCTTGTAAGCGACTCGAATTGCGTGGGTGCTTGTGATGGTTTAAGTCATCACGGATCCACTCGGCGATTTGATTTTGACCTGGATGAGGCTTGGCATCGAATAGGATATTATCAAAGTGAGCGCTGTTTCCCTGTAAGGCGATTGAGCAAAGTGAGGTAATACGCGAGCACAGTTCAATTAAATACTCAGCACGCTGGTAAGCAAGACAAGCTAAAGCGGTCATAACGGCGGTGCCATTCATGATGGCTAACCCTTCTTTGGGTTGCAGCTGAATAGGTTCGATATGGAGTTCTTTGAAGACTTCTTTTGTTGGTCTTAGTTGGCCTTGATAATAAACGTCTCTTTCACCAACCAAAACCGCTGCAACATACGATAGTGGGGTTAAATCGCCACTAGCGCCGACAGAGCCTTCTTGGGGAATCCTTGGCATAATATCGTGCTTCAACAAGGTTTCGAGTTGTTCTAATAAGCGCCATGTAACACCTGAGTAGCCACGGCAGAGCGATGTCATTCTAGCGCCTAATATGGCTCGGGTTTGCTCAATCGAGAAGGTATCGCCGAGTCCACAGCCGTGAAAGCGAGTCAGGTGGAGCGGTAATTCGTGAACATTAGACAATGGTACTTGTTCGGTCACGGAGTCGCCGTAACCGGTCGTCACTCCATAAATAACGCCATCTTCTTGCAGCAGATTATGTAGGAAGTCAGCACCTTTCTGGATTTTAGCCTGAAAGTCTTTGTTGGTATTAAGTTTCCCTTTAGCGTGCCCACGGGCCAGTTCATTGATGTGCTCAATGGTAATGTGAGAGTCGCCAAAGATAATATCGGAGTTCACTGTTGTCACTGAATTACTTCTCGTTGTTGTTTATGTTTGACCGCGAAATATGCGCTTTGTCGTCTTTCTGCCAAAAATTAAAAAAGTTAAACCATTGAAGCGGAGCAATAAGGCAGTAATGCTCAAGTCGCTTGGCGTATCGCTGGATAATTGATTGTAACTGCTGCTTCTTATCAGTTCTACTCAACTTCAAGCTGTCCGCAAAATGCTCAAGATAAATATGGTAACGCCCTTTCTGTTTGAGGCAAAAAATGAGGTAGGTTGGGCAGTCCAGAATATTGGCTAGGATAAAAGGGCCCTGTGAAAATGGAGCTGGCTTGCCTAAAAAGTCTGCGTAATTAACACGACCGTATTGTGTCACCGAGGTGCGGTCGCCAACAATAATGACTACCTCGCCTTGATCGACCTTATCTTTGAGTAAAATAGCTGTTTCAGCGCCAAGAGAGTCAACTTGAATCAGGTTTAACTGCGCGTTGGGGTTAAACTTTTCCAGCGCTGCCTGAAACTTTAATGCATGCTTGGTAAAGACTAAGGCATTGATTTTTATGTCAGAATCATTCTCACCTATAGCTCGGCAGAGTTCTAAGTTACCCAAATGAGATCCTATAAAGACAGCGCCTTGATGTGGATGCTGCTGCCTTAACTGTTGGAATACTTCCGTGTTATGGAATGTGACGTCATCTAGCGTCACGTCACCGAGCCATGCGCGGATTTTATCAACGGCAGCGAGCCCGAATTGATAAAAATGTTGGTAAACATGATACCAGCGGATCTTGGATGGATTTTGGGTGTGAGCGTTAACTTGCCGAAGGTATTGATAGGACGCTTGGCGTGCTTTGTTACCGGTAAGCGTAAAGTAAGCGATGACCGGTAATAAAATTAACCGAAATAGCCACTGACCAAAAATACGGTACAACCACACCAATAGCTGAATACCAAAGGTGGTGCCTCGTTCTTGCGTCGATGACCAGTGTTTATCTGTCATGGCATCGTCCGATTCGCGGGCTTAAAGTGGCGAGCTATGAGTTTAGGCGCTCTGAGTAGCATGCCGAAAACTAGCCGTGTGTGCATTTTAGTGATAAGCCAGTTGTCTTTAAACATTTGAAAGTGGGATGAGCCGTCTTCGGGATAAGTGACACGGGTAGGCAAATTGATAATGGGTACCCCTTTCCAGTCCAGTCTGACCAAAATGTCAGTGTCGAAATCCATTCTTTTGCCGATTCGATTGTTGTTAATAAGATCATAGGTGCTGGATAACGGATACAACCTGAAGCCACACATTGAGTCTTTAATTCTGAACGACAAGGTTTCGACCCAAACCCAAAAATGCGTAATGTAGCGAGGAATCAAACGTCCGAGTGGCACGGTTTTATCATAATCAGGAATACCACAAATGACAGCTTGCGGTGCAGACTGACTCAAAGTAATGAACTGCTTGATATCTGAAATGCTATGTTGACCATCAGCATCAACTTGGATGGCATGGCTATAACCACGCTCATGTGCACAAATGAGACCTTGTATAACAGCCCCACCCTTCCCTTGATTTTGCTCCAAATGAATAAGTTCGAGAGACGGGAAGCGAGAAGGAAGTTTCTTTAAAAACTCGGTAGTTGTGGCGTCGCTACCGTCGTTAACCATGATGACAGGTAATTGCTGACGAATAATCTCGGTCAAAACCTGCTCAATATGCTGAGTATGATTGTAGTTCGGGATGATGACGCAGTAACTGTGAGTATTAATATCAGGCATGGCTACTCATGTCTTGAGTAAGGAACAGTTTACCCGATGAAAAGTTGTGTTCTGGGTTATCCATCTTAAATGTCAGGCAGGATTTCTCGTTATCAAAGTTTAACCTTAGGCTAACTTCGACGTTAGGGGTAATGACATGCTGAAATTTCAGCGCTGACATCTTAGTAACAGTAGCTTGTTGTAACGATGGCGACACCGCCATCAGGCTCTTAAAGAAATGTAATGCCCATTGAATTTGAACGACCCCTGGCACGATAGGAAACTCCTCAAAATGTCCTGCGAAGGCATCTAAGTTGGGTTGGATATCGAGGCTAAGCTGTAATGTGCTTTGGTCGCCTTCTTGATGTAATACTTTGGGGTAATTCATATCAGTTTTCTAAAACAACGCCGTCAGTGAGCTCAATGGCAACTTGCCCTCTGAGTTATAAGGTAAGCGCTCAAAATAGCGCCATTTTCTTGGGATAGCAACTGCTTCAAAGGTGTTAATAAGCTTGGATTTTAATTCTTCATTGAGTTTATGCTTTGAGTGAGAAAGCATAAACTCTTGACCTTCGGCGCTTAGCTCGATGACCGCGCCAATAAATGTTCGCTTGTCTTGGATAACAACTACTTTCGCTTCATTCACCAGCGATGATGTTTTAAGTGTTGTTTCTAGCGCATCGAGAGACAGTCGTTTTTCTTCAATTTTTACGACGCGATCAGCGCGACCAAGAAGGTGAAAATGACGATCACCGTCTAACTCAATCAAGTCGTCGAGAGGCTGAGGCTGGTTTAAATAAGGAGAATAAAGTATGCCTCGATTGGTGGTGTCGGTTTCAATAGTCACCCCTGGGAATAGAGACCAACGAGTATTACCCTTTTCCTGTGTTCTATAGCCAATTCCCCCCGTTTCGGTGCTCCCAAAAACCTCAGTTGGATATATACCGAATTGTTGTGCTGTTTGCTTGGCTGAAAGATTTGACAATAAACTGCCAGAACTAAAGCATTGCTTGAGCTCAATATTAGTTAAGCTTTTGTCATGTCGAGATAAAAAAGCAGGGCTCGAAATCAAACAGATATTGGAATGTGACTGGTATCGATCGATCAGTTCCTCAGGATACAAAATCATATCAGCACAGAAGGGGTGGCGGTAAAGCAGTGGCCACAACAAGCGAAAAATCAGGCCATAAATATGGTGGTGTGAAACGGTAGCAAAAAATTGTGTCTGAGCAACGGATTGACCAAAAAGTTGTTCTAGAGTAGCTGTTTCTAGCAATAATTGATCAAGGGTTTTTACTACAGCTTTGGGCTCACTGCTTGAACCAGAGGTATAAAACTGGATGCGACTATTGAATACTGGAGGTACTGAAAAATTGGCTTCAACCGATGAGTTCTGCCGGTAGTGATCCGACGCAATATGACCATCGATGAAGTTATCAGAAAGAATGACCTGAAAAGCGTGCGAAATTGAATCCAGCCACTCTGCTTTATGGTTTGCAGTTAATACGATGTCTTTTTGGAGTAAGAGTAATGCTACAAAATTAACTGAAAAGTCATAGGTGTTGCGTGCAAAAAGTAAATAGGACTGTTCAGAGCGAGTCTGAAGGTTTGCAACAGCTTGAGACACATGCAAAAGGAACTGCGGGAGTTGGTATTGTCCGTCTCGGCATTCGGCAACGAGGTTCTTACTATCCGACAGTAAGAGTTGATGTAGCTTGGTTTCTGCGGGATTATTCATCATGCTGTTTGGTCATTAACCATTTTCGATACAAAAGCTCAGACAGGAATAAGGTGCCCATTAGTGCATAGGATATGAGGCCATTGTATAGCGTCCATATCTCTGTGCTGGTATAAAATACTGTGTAAAGTGATGCCAAGATGTTAAACACAAAAAAAACACACCAAACCAGAGTAACTTTTTTGGTATAAATGACGCCCTCTTCCGGTAGGTCTGGCTCTTGTAAGCGGGCTAGGCGCTCTATAACCGATGGCGGCTTGAGCAGGCTGTAACTAAAAACGATTAAAAAACTTGCCGTTATAATCACTGGGTAAAGCTTAAGTCCGAGTTGAGTATTATTAAAATAACTCAGGCTAGAGACGCCAAGTCCGGCAATGAGTATCACGACCCATAACCCTTTAACCGCTTTTAGCAACTGATTGTTAGTCAATAATGCTCTAAGGATAACTAGGGCACCTAAGGCTAAGGCTAAATGCTTCGGCTCAAGGTGTTGTAGTCCAAAATATATCGCTATGGGGTAGAGTAAGACCACCATAGCGATGGTGATTTTGAGCAGGATTGACATTGTAAATCGTTAGTTGTGGACTAGATCGTAAACTGCATCGACAACGTGTTGCATCGTACGTACAGCTTTGAATGTCTCAGGGTTCACTGATTTGCCAGTGATTTCTTGTAATTTAATGACTAGGTCAACAGTATCAATACTGTCTAAATCCAGATCGGTATATAAGTTGGCATCAATGGAAATGTCCTCGGCTTCGACCTCAAAGTCATCAACCAAGATTTCAACAAGCTGCTGATAAATTTGGTCTTTTGTCTCTAACATTGCCATTACGCAGCTCCTTGTTTTTGTTGTTCTATGAAATCTGCGAGCGTACGGACAGAATAGAAATGCTTTTTAGACTCTTCAGAGTTAGAGTCCAGTTTGATATCAAACTTCTTTTTTAAAGCAAGGCCTAATTCTAACGCATCAATTGAGTCGAGTCCGAGCCCATCCCCAAATAAAGGCTCTTCTGTTTCAATGTCATCAATGCTGATATCTTCAAGATCAAGAGATTCAATAATGACTTCTTTGATCTCATTTTCTAATGGTCTCATTCTTTAAAGCTTCCTCAATAAAAATGTCTCTAATATGCTCCGTTAATCGTCTTGCCGCGATTGATTCATTTTTTTCCTTAAGTAAAAACGGAGTAATGTTTATCTCCTCGATAACCCGCATTGAAAATTGCGCACGACGCGGGGGGATCTGATACCACTTTTCTTGTTTTGTTAAGGTGGTTGGGTTGCAGTCGATAATCACCGGTAATAAGTTTTGATGGCAACGAACGGCGATATTTGCCGCGCCACGTTGTAGCTTAATCGGCTGATTAGGAACAGTGCGAGTACCCTCAGGAAATATGACCAGATTATAACCTTCTTCGAGGGTCTTTTTACAGTTTTCTATGAGCTTATTCACATCTTGGTCGTTATTAATAAAATCAGCCACGCGGACGACTCGTTTTAAGAAGAAATTATTCCATAATCCCTGCTTTACCACACAGTCGGCCCGTGGAATTAATGAAATGAGCGCCACAACATCAATTAAGGTCGGATGATTTGCAATGATAATTTTACCTTTGACACCTTTAAGGTCTTGTCGTGCTTGCTCTAAATCAAAGGTGAAAATTCCCAAGGCTTGCATGAAATTAAGGAAAAATTGCCATGCACGATGGATTAAGTAGCGGGCTTTGCGTTTACGGACATTCGGATCTCGATTAAAAAGACCTATAACTGGAAAAACAAAAAGAGACAATAACAGTCCGCCAATACCAAACGTAGTAAAAGATAAACCCGTGGCGAAAACGCGCCATATATAATTGATTCTATACAGCATTTTTGCTGAATTCCCAACGTGTATCAGGTGTTTGGTGCTGTAGTGTGAGCTGATTTCCTTGAATGAATTCAAAAAAAGACAGTGCCAATGGGGGAACGGACATGGCGTGTTTTTGAGTATCGCCATTTCGATCAAAAGTAAAGCTAACCGTTTGCTCAGCCTCTAGGGACAGCACTAGTGCGAGGCTATAGCTTGGTTCTGGTCGTGGTTGTAACCGATCAAAGGGTTGACCTACCTGCATATCAAAACAGGTTAATAACACCTTCTTATCGGGATTGCTTTTGAGAATGTTGTAACTTTCGAGCAATGCAAAGCCAAAAGTATTATGGTTGGCGGCAATACTGGTACCAACATTTTTGTTCTTATTAAAAATTGAAAAAAGACCCAGAGATGCATTATGGACCGATAAACTAAAGTCCTTAGGCGAGATATCTTCATTTTGAACTAAGTCGTTGACGATATTGACGGTACGGTTTAACTCACCATGTTGTGAGGCAAAAACGGTAAAAACATCGCTTGGTTCGATTTTCGCATGCTGAAGACACTCTAAAGAAGAATGCATCGCCATCCTACTCAAACCATTCAACCGACGGCGCTTAATAGGCGGTATTTGCTGTAAGCTAATAGCATCAAGATCGGAAAATTTAAGTAGACTTTCGGAGCAGTTAGTGCCATTTAAAGTGTTTTCATCAATCCAGCAGTAGGATGATAGAACGCCTAAGGTAAGCTTGGTAGTAATTGTCATTGATCCTATCCGTGTACTGCTTGATGTGTCTGCGCTATGAGATCGGGAAAGTCTATCCGAATTACCCCGCAACATCAAACGGCGATATGGCTAAGATGTAAAAAGCCGAGCACTGGGCTCGGCGGAATCGTTGTAAGGATATTGGTAATTAAAACTGAGCGATTACTTGCTTAATTTTATCGTTGGCGACCATTTCTTTAATGGCAGCTTGTAGCTCTGTAAGTCGTTTGTCCTGGATGGTTTTTTTACTAAACATGTACGCAACACTGTCGCTTGGGATGTGGACATTGGATGCTTTAATTTTGTCGTCTAGGCGTTTGCGCTTAATGATGTAGTGACCTTCTACAGGATCTGCCAAAACGCCATCAATTTCACTATACAGAATATTGAAGAAACTTTGCTCGCCAGATTTAGAGTCGACAAAAAGGCTTGAGTATTGTGGGTGGTTCATCAACTCGTAAACTTCTTTTCCGTAAAAGTAGTCACTCGTAATGCCGACTTTTTGACTACGGCTTAAGAAACCGCTGAGTGTATTGCCGTTATAGCTATTGCTTCCGCGGATGAATAACGTAAAGGACTCATCACGATAAGGTGTTGAAAAGTTGGCAAAAGCTTCTCTTTCTGGCGTTATCGTTGCGCCTGCAAGCACGTCGACTTCACCTTTTTCTAGATCCGTCAGTAACTGAGTCCATGATTTTTCAACAAAGGTGACATCACAGTTAATTTTATCAGCTGCTTGTGTGAAGATTTGTATATCGATGCCTGTAATCTCACCATTACGCTCGAACTGGTATGGGGCACGAGATTCCCAACCCATAGTTAAATTACAGTCACGCTTTGGTTTGCTCGCTGCTTCTTTTTGTTGTTGTGAATCATCCTCGCCACCGCAAGCTGCAAGTAGGAAGATAGATAGTACGGATATTAGCTTGGTGAATTTCATTAAGCGCCTCCCCAGTCCAGCGTTTATTTATTGTGTGTATTTTATACTGCTACGAAATGTGAACTGGATCAAGTATTGAGAGGCAAAATAGACGGTTTTTTAGGCAAAAAGTGTCAAATTTTTATACAGCAATAGAGTCTGAGTGACAAAATAGGTTCAAATGGATACAAAATGACAAAAAAGTAGGGTACAAAAAAAGCAGGCCGAAGCCTGCTTTTACAGATATAGAGACACGATTAGTTAATCGCGTTCTTAATCTTATTCATGGCGTTCTTTTCTAGCTGACGGATGCGCTCTGCAGAAACACCATATTTATCGGCCAACTCATGTAGCGTTGCTTTTTGATCACTTAACCAGCGTTGCTGCAGAATATCTTGGCTACGATCATCCAAGGTCTTCAAAGCATACATCAAACGTTCTTCACGCTGGCCTTGCCATTGTTCTTGCTCAACACTGACCGCTGGATCGGAATCCGAAGCTTCCAAGTAATGAACAGGAGCATAAGCTGCACTGTCGTCATCTTCCTGGGCTGGTGCGTCAAAAGCAGCATCACGAGCGTTTAAGCGCCCTTCCATTCGACGAACTTCTTCCGGCTTAACGCCTAAGTCATCTGCTACAGCTTTAACTTCTTCATTATTTAACCAGTTCAAAGACTTTTTCTTAGAACGGAGGTTAAAGAACAGTTTACGCTGAGCCTTGGTGGTCGCTACTTTAACAATGCGCCAGTTTCGCAGTACGTATTCATGAATTTCCGCTTTAATCCAGTGTACCGCAAACGATACGAGACGCACGCCTACCGTTGGATCGAAGCGTTTTACAGCCTTCATCAGGCCGATATTACCTTCCTGAATAAGGTCTGCCTGCGGCAAGCCATAGCCACTGTAACTCTTTGCAATATGTACGACAAAGCGTAAGTGAGCCATTACTAACTGGCGTGCAGCGTCAAGATCATTCTCGTCTTTAAAGCGATGCGCTAGTGCCTGTTCGTCTTCAGCGGAGAGAACAGGTATTGCGTTGACCGTGCTGACGTATCCGTCAATGCTACCGGTCGGTACTGCTAGCGCCATGTTCATTGGGATATTGCTCATGCATCCCCTCCTAAAATTAGTGATTACCAAGATGTTAGCACTCTTTTGGCGAGAGTGCTAACTTTTTAGCACTTTGTCAATAAGAGTGCTAAATATAGCAAAAGTTTCAGCCTTATGATCAAAATTGAGGTAAAGAAATGTCAATAAACACGGGGTTTTGATCGAAAGTGTGACTGGCACAAGCCAGCCACCAATAGAACCCAAGCTATGAATAAAAAAATCAATTACTTAGCAGATGCTTCAACTTCAATAATGATGTGAACGTCGTCAGCTACAGCAGGAACACCATAAGTCATGCCCCACTCTGAGCGCTTAATCGTGCCACGAGCAGAAAAACCGACATGTTGCTGTTCCGACATTGGATGAATGCCTGCTTTGTTTAGAGTAACGTCTAAGCTGACAGGGTGTGTTTTATCCAAAATAGTCAGATCACCATGCAAAACACCCGTATTGTCACCTGTTTTCTCAAGCTTGGTGCTGTTGAAGCTCAACTTTGAATATTTATCGACGTGGAAAAAATCAGCATTCTTCATGTGATCGTTCCACTTTTTGTTCTCAAGGTCGATAGAGGCTGCTTTGATTTCAACCTTGGTCGATGAGTTAGACCAGTCGTCTTGGTCAAACGTTAGCTCACCACGGAAAGTTGGGAACTTACCAAACGAATTCGAAAACCCTAAGTGGTTAATTTTGAATATAATCTGGCTATGAACCGTATCAAACTCATATTCAACAGGTTTTGCCGAAGAAACTGTAGAGAAAGTCAAAGCAGCTGTCATTAGTGCAGTAGCGATGGATTTTTTCATGGTGGTTCCTTTGCTTATAAATAAATAGATGCGCTATTTTTATCAAGGTTAGCGCCATCTATCAAATGCATAGTATCAATATTGACTATTTAGCCAGTAAATAGTTGCAGCAGTGGATAGGGCTACTGAGGATTAATGTCTTTTAGATGTTTGCGCACGGAGACCCAGGCACCCGTTAAACCAAGCAAAGCACCAATGACCAGTAGACCAAGAGTGAAGCTGGGCGCCAAGCCAAGCAAAGAGAACTCACTGCTATAGAGTTGGGCGAGTTGGCTGGTGGACTGCTTAAGCAAAACGAACACGATATTGACCATCAATGCCGCTAACAGGGCTGCGATGAGCCCGTACCAAAAACCCGCATACAAGAAAGGGCGTCGAATAAAGGCATCGGTAGCACCGACCAGTTTGATCACTTGAATTTCTTCACGGCGGTTGAGAATGGCTAAGCGAATGGTATTGCCAACAATTAATAAAACGCCAAGCGCGAGCATCGCGCTTACAAATGTAGCGATTTGCTCTGAAATATCGAGAATAGAGTTGTATTTCTTAATCCAGTCACTATCCAGCTTGGCTTGATCGACTTGTTGAAGTCCCGCAAGCTCTTGGGCTAGCGCCTCAAGTTGCTCTGGATCACTGAAGGAGCTGGTAGGCTCTAACGTGATAGTGAAAGGCATGGGATTATTGTCAAGATAGTCCAGTGCATCACCAAAGCCAGAGTAGTCTTTAAATTCAGTTAACGCATCTTCTTTACTGACAAAAGTCACTTGCTTAAATTCAGGCCGTAGATTGAGCTGAGTTAACAGGTCTTGCGCTTGCTTCTCGGTTGTTGAATCGTCTAAGTAAAGCGCCATCTTTACGCCACCATCCCAAGACTGAGAGACTGCTTTGGCATTGGTCATGAATAAATAGAAAGCTGAAGGGAGCGCAAGAGCAATAGCCAGCACCAAGATGGTCATCAGGCTATTCGTAGGCTGGCGCAAGATATCCAGCAGGGTTTGGATGCTATTTTCTTTGTGGAGCTTTAGGGCTGTTCGAAAACGGTCACGGAAGCTGATTTTATAGCTGGTAGCGCTAGATTTTCGTGATGGACTCATGCGAAATCCACCTCGGCTAATTCATTGCGGATAGCGCGACCTTCTTTCAAGGTAATTAAAGGATGCTTCATTCGAGCTATCAGTCCCAAGTCATGCGAAGCTATAAGTACGCTGACGCCAACCTGGTTGAACTGTGCAAAGAGGTTCATAATATCTTCCGACAGCTCTGGATCTAAGTTACCGGTGGGCTCATCAGCAAGAAGCAGTGGAGGTTTGTTAACCACGGCACGGGCGATTCCAACACGTTGTTGCTCACCGCCAGATAATTGAATTGGCAACTGACGCTCTTTATTTAGCAAACCGACTTTATCTAAAGCTGCGCGTACTCGTTTTGGAATATCGCGGTCGGAGACACCAGCTATGATTAATGGCAGAGCAACATTATCGTAAACGGTTCTGTCGAACAGCAGACGATGATCTTGAAAAATCATGCCAATCTTACGACGATGATAGGGAATTTGGCGATCTTTGACGTTAGAAATATTGATATCATCAAGAATGATTTGCCCACGTGTTGGGCGTTCCATCAGTGCAATTAACTTTAAAAGTGTACTTTTTCCCGCACCACTGTGGCCGGTTAAAAAAGCCATTTCGCCACGAGGCAAGCCAAAGCTAACGCCTTTTAGGGCCTCGTGACCACCTTCGTAACGCTTAAAAACCTGATGGAATTCAATCATTTATAGTTATTACATTCCTATTGATGGATTACTCTGGCGACGACTCACTATTGTTCTCTGATGTAAACAAGGCCTCAATAAAGTCGCCTGCATTAAACTCACGCAAGTCGTCGATGCCCTCGCCGACGCCAATAAAGCGGATAGGAATCTGTAACTTATCCGCCAATGCAAAGATAATACCACCTTTTGCGGTTCCATCCAGTTTTGTGATCGTGACACCAGTCAAATTAATCGATTTGTGGAAATGTTCTGCTTGATTCAGTGCATTTTGACCTGTCCCAGCATCGACCACCAACATCACTTCATGTGGCGCGCCTGGGTCAAGCTTTTGCATGACACGCTTCACTTTCGCTAACTCGTCCATCAAGTTGGACTTAGTATGTAAACGTCCTGCGGTATCGGCGATCAATACGTCAATCTGGCGACGTTGTGCAGATTGTAATGCATCAAAGATTACGGAAGCGCTGTCGGCGCCAGTATGTTGGGCCGTGACATGAATATTATTGCGTTCACCCCAGACTTGCAGCTGCTCAACCGCTGCTGCACGGAAGGTATCGCCTGCGGCCAGCATCACAGATTTGCCTTCTTGTTGGAATTTCTTAGCGAGCTTGCCAATGGTCGTGGTTTTACCAACGCCATTTACGCCGACCATTAAAATAACGTGCGGTTTGTGAGTTAACTCCAACGGAGCACTACAAGGCTCAAGAATATCTGAAAGCAGTAGACGCAATCTGTCCATTAAGGCTTGAGCGTCTTTAAGTTCTTTACGCTCAGACTTTTCCGTTAAATCGTCAATAATACGGCGAGTTGCTTCGACGCCAACATCCGCCATTAACAACTGCGTTTCGATGTCTTCAAGAAGGTCGTCATCAATTTGCTTGCTACCAAGAACCAGATCAGCAATTCCGCTGGTGAGCTGGGTGCGAGTTTTGCTGAGACCGCTTTTCAGCCGCGAGAAAAAACCTTTTTTACTCGGTTTCTCTTGAGTCTCTTCGGCAGTAACGGGGCGGGCTGGCTCTGGGATAGAGTCTATCTCTTCAGTGATATCGACGGGTTCATCCGATTGATTATCACGATCTGTCAGATCTGGAGTCGGGTTATCGTGGATAGATTCGGTTGTTACGGGCTGATCTTTTACTTGAGGAGATTCCTGTTCAATGGAATCACTTTCCGTCGCCTTTTGAGCATCGCTTTTCTCAGAATCAGTTTGCTCAGTGTCGAGCTGTCCTTCCAAGTCCTGTTCGATAGCATGCTCAAGGGCTTC
The DNA here is from genome assembly GCF_020005165.1 of Kangiella taiwanensis. Lineage (GTDB taxonomy): Bacteria > Pseudomonadota > Gammaproteobacteria > Enterobacterales > Kangiellaceae > Kangiella > Kangiella taiwanensis. Next base: position 253,289 of record NZ_JAHCLT010000001.1, on the reverse strand, counting down.
TTCAGCCTGCTCCAGCTTTTCCTCTAATTCTTCAGGTGAGAAGTGACTGTTAGATTCTTTGCTAAGTTCGTCTTCTTTCTTACCAAACCAGCCAAAGAGGCCACGTTTTTTAGATTTGTTATCGCTCATGAGCGGATCAGAACCTTATCTATTTATTCAACACAATAAAAGCGCTATCCTATCATTTTAGACAAGCAAGCGTCAGCTTTTTACCTAGCGGTAGAGGAACTTATGGCTAATCGTGATAAATTTTTTAGCGATGAACGTCGTAGCACAAAAAAACCAAACAAGAGCGGTCAGTTTCGAATTATTGGCGGTCAGTGGAAAGGTCGAAAGCTGAAATTTATTGAGGTTGAAGGCTTGCGGCCCAGTTTGGATCGTATCCGTGAAACTTTGTTTAACTGGTTACAAAGTGAGGTGCGTGGAGCGCGTTGCTTAGATTTATTTGCCGGCTCAGGTGCTATCGGGATCGAAGCGTTATCGCGTGGAGCGACACATGTCGATTTTGTGGAGCTTAATAAAAAAGCAGTGCGACAGTTGGAAACCAATTTAGGCGTGTTGGAAGCTGATGACGGTGACGTTATCCATCAAGACGCAAAACAGTTTATTGACAAAGACGCTCAGCCTTATGACATCATTTTTCTCGACCCACCTTTCCACAGGGGCATGGCACAAGAGGTTCTAGGTAAGTTGGCACATACTAACTTGCTAGGCTCAGGCACATTAGTTTACCTAGAAATAGAGCAAGGTTTAGAACTAGACATACCTGAGGGCTGGGATCTACTCAAAGATAAAAAAGCAGGGCAACTGCAATATCGATTATACCGAATACTTTAACTGTTGAGAGTTAACTGGTGTATAAAACCCGAATCAAGTGATAACCAAATCGGGTTTTAACCGGGCCAATGACCGATTTATCATCGCTGCCTTTGCTAAAAACTGCTTGGTCAAAAGGTTTCACCATAGCGCCTTTTTTGAACTCACCGAGATCACCCCCTTGCTTTTTGGAGGGGCACATAGAGTGCTTTTTTGCTAGATCCGAAAAATTAGCACCCTTCTCTATTTTTGCTTTTAAAGCGTTCGCTTCGGATTCCGTCTTAACCAATATGTGTAGGGCTGCGGCAGTTTTCATTGTTGTGAAAGGATTAAAGTTTAGAGTTCTGGCGATGATAACACATAAACGTCAAAACGATTGCCTTTGCTTTCAATGCTCATCGAGGGTTTCTTATTGTTAAGGTGCGGCGCATAGCTAGGGCGTTTAACCACGACACGGTATTTTGCGTGTTCTAAAGCCGCTGGCAAGAGTTCGTCTGCATCTGGATCGTTTCCCACTAAGAGTTTGACTAAGCGCATGTCTTTTTTCACCGCCGCTGACTTCGATTTTGGTGGGAACATGGGGTCAAGGTAGATAATGTCAGGTTGCTGTTGCTGGCTCAGACGCTGGATCATTTGCGCGGACTGGCCTTGATGCAATGAAAAATCTGTTTGGAATAGCTCCGCGTGAGAGAGGCGTGCACGCTGAATCGCATCCTCTAGTAAGCTGGCGACATAGGGCGAACGCTCGATCATGCGTAACGAGCAACCTAGACTGCGTAGCTCAGCGGCATCGCGTCCTAAGCCGGCGGTAGCATCAAGAATTGAAGGGTTCCAGTTATGCTTTAGGCCACAGGCTTTAGCGATGTGTTGCTTGCGCCCTCCTCCATGCTGACGCCGATAGGCGATTTTACCAGAGGTTAAATCAAGGTTGAGACTAGCTACATGATTATCGAGCACAGCACTAAAGGTAAGTAATAAGGTAGAGTCGGACTCTTGATAATGAAAATAACCGTCGTAATCAGTTAGCAGGCTTTCATCAGTGACAGAGGGTAGCTCCCTGAGTAAACTAGGAGCTTCGGGTGCGCTTGGTCTGGAAAAGAAAGCAACGTTTGCGGTCACTAATGGCCTACCAATAAACATTAAAAAGTTAATATATTCAATATGATAGAAACCGAATCATCAATAATTGAACTGCAGGTTCCAGTCACATCATCTGAACAAAATCCGCTTGAATTATTAGCTTCTGAGAGCGGTTTGTCAAAGCAGAAAATAAAAGATGCCATGACCAAAGGTGCTGTGTGGCTATCGAAGAATAAAGATAAAACAGGATCAGCACGCCCTATCCGTCGCAAAAACAGCAAAATAAAAGAAGGCGATCAGCTGTTCCTATACTATAACCAAGGAGTACTAGCCGAAACGGTCCAGATGCCAGAGCTGGTTGCCGATGAAGGTGACTATTCGGTGTGGAATAAGCCTTATGGCGTTTGGGCGCAAGGTTCTAAGTGGGGTGATCACTGTTCGATGGGGCGGTTGGTTGAGCAATACTTTGACTTTAACCGTCAAACCTATGTCGTACACCGGCTGGATCGTGCTGCATCGGGTTTGATGGTGCTTGCGCACAATAAAAAAGCGGCTGCCGCCTTATCCCAGATGTTTGCCAAGCGAGAAGTCGAAAAGATCTATCAAGCGAGTATTGTTGGTAAGTTACCACAGCAGGAAGTCACTGTCAGCAAACCCATAGACGGTAAGCCCGCTGTCAGTCATGCCCGCGAATTGTCGCATGAGGGCGTGAATAGTTTAGTAGAAGTTCGAATTGAAACGGGACGCAAGCACCAAATTAGAAGGCACCTGGCCAGCTTGGGTTGCCCTATTATTGGTGATCGACTGCACGGGGAAGCAGAAGAAAATGATGCCGATCTGCAGCTAAAAGCGGTTAAATTGTCGTTTAGATGCCCTATTTTCGGTGAAATGAGGTCTTATAGCCTGGTGTAGTATGAAGGGTATAAAGGATAAAGTTAGGGCTTGTACTATCTGTGAGGACTTACCCCTTGGGCCTAAACCGATCTTCCAGTTCAGTCCTGATGCAAAAATTTTGATTGCTGGCCAAGCACCGGGGCAAATCACTCACCAACGCGGTCGCCCTTTCGACGATGCTAGCGGTGTAAGGCTCCGTGAGTGGCTTGGTGTTAGCGAAGACGTATTTTACGATGATAGTCAGTTCGCCATATTGCCGATGGGCTTTTGTTATCCAGGAAAAGGTAAGTCAGGCGATCTCCCTCCTCGCCCAATTTGTGCAGAAACCTGGCAACATGAACTCTTGAGTAAGTTATCAAAGCTAGAGCTGGTGGTGGTGATCGGACAATATGCGTTGCATTGGCATTTAGGTATTAAGAAATCACAAGCAATAACTCCAGTTGTGAAAAATTGGAATAAATACCAGCAAATAGATATTAAAAGTAGTGAAAAAGAGAGTAATGGTATCGAAAAGTCATTAACTTACTTCCCTCTTCCGCATCCTAGCCCGCGCAATAATATTTGGTTAAAGAAGAATCCGTGGTTTGAAAAAGAGGTATTGCCCGAGTTGCGGGCTAAAGTGACTCAGGCTTTGTCTTAAGTGACCGTTTTAAAATATCTTTGAAGGTAGCGCCCCCCTTTTCTCTGGCCAGCTTGATGTTATTTTCTGGAATAGATTCGGGGTCATCGTAATTGTCCAAGGCACGGTCGAGGCTGGCTTCGCGAAGAATATGGAGCATAGGATAGGGTGAACGATTGGTATAGTTAGCCGGATCATCGGTTTCAAGGCCGTCAAAACAGTAATCAGGATGGAAAGTAGCGATTTGATAGACGCCAGTGTATTCGAGCCGTTCAAGTAGTTGGTTACTGTAATCGACTAAATCTAAGTAATCATCAAAGGAATTGAAACCTTGTGGCAGTATGATGAGTATGGTTTCGATGTTGGGGTTTTGCTCTAAGGTTGTGAGCTCATCGACCAGCTCATAAAGCACAGGTTCGATACTATTCGACGACGATACTGTGTAGTTAATGGTATTTCGAACAAATTCGCGTCGGGCAAAAGGGCAGAAGTTATAACCAATAACGGTCTGAGAAAGCCAATAACGAGTGCTGGCGATAATATTTTCAACGGGTAGGTCTGTCATGGTGTTCTTATGCTGTTTGGATGTAGGGATTATAGCAAACTGCGAGTTCTTGAGTCTTGCTCAGTAGTTTAGGCTTTCAAAAAAAGGCGCTACTCCAAATAGGGCTTTAGGTCATCGGGAATCGGCATGGGTTTAAAGGGTGAAACGTTCGCGCCGCCAGTATTGCCAACCGGGTATTTGCCGAAAAGTGAGCCTGCTGACCCCAGAATCCGAATAATTTGTCCTACAACTTCACGAAAGTCGATTATTTTTAGTCCGACACGTAGCATCCAATAATGGCTTCTGACGTGCCTGATATAACTTGGCTGACCTAATATATGGGCGCGTTCAAAATGGTGAAAAGCACGATTATAGTCTTTATTTTCAAAGAGTTGCCTACCTTTTGTCAGTTCAGATTGGAACTTTTCAGCAAGTGTTTCCATGATCATTAGTGTCCCAGGGTTAAGCCAGTATTTTGTCCATCAGTAGTTTGACAGACTAGTTGGTTTGTTATTAAATAGCAACACTACTTACTGACTGCTCTTACCTCCTGTCACGGGCGCAAATTAGGCTTTTGATGGCAAGCGAGAGGGAATCTCATGTCGAAAACTACCAATCAAGAACAAAATATCTCAAAGCACAGCAACCAACAAACACGTACCGTAAAGTTTGGGCGTTTTGTAGTTAATCACCCCTGGTTCGTATTAATAGCGTCTTTATTGCTCCTTTTTGGAGCAATGTACGGAGCTAAGTTTTTAGAGATAAAGCCTGATTATCGGGTGTTTTTCGCCGAAGATAACCCTCAACTAGTGGCATTTGACCATATTCAAGATACTTACGATAAGGCCGATAACGCCATGATCGTATTAACGCCAAAAGAGGGTGGGGTGTTTAGCAAAGAAACACTGAAGACCATCCAGTGGCTGACCGAAAAGGCGTGGCATACACCGTATTCGACACGTGTCGATTCGGTGACTAATTATCAACATACTTGGGTAACGCCTGAGGATGAAGACTACATGTTGGTCGGGGCATTACTCTGTGTGCCAGCCAAATCAGCAGATTTCGATAGCACTTGCGAGCACGAGTCGGTAACGCCCGAAATGATTGATGGGATGTCGCAAGATCAACTCGAACGGCTGGAACAGATTGTGCTCAACGAGCCACAAGTCGTGAATCGGATGATTAATCCTCAGAGTAGTGTCACGGCAGTTAACATCACGGTACAAGTACCTGATGATAAGGACCTAGAGGGTCTAGAAGGCGAAGAAAGAGAAAAAAAGAAAACGGAAATCATGACGGCGACACAAAAGGTTGCCGACTTTGTGCGTGACCTAAAAGCTCAAGTCGAAGAACGTAACCCTAATCTAGAGGTCCGTTTAACCGGTGTGGTCATGATGAACACCGCCTTCGCTGAAACGGGCTTAGGTGACATGATGACGTTAACCCCGATCATGCTATTGCTGGTCATTCCCTTAGCGCTATTCTTCATGGTGCGTAGTGTCAGCGGTACCATCGGTAGCGTTCTCATCATCATTTTCTCCATTGCTGGCGCGATGGGTATGGAAGGGTGGTTAGGCATTTTCTTAACCGCACCAGTATTTTCAGTGCCTACAGTTGTAGCGACGATGGCCGTGGCCGACTCAGTTCATCTGTTAGTGACTTATATGCAAAGCTTGCGTCACGGCATGGCGAAGAAAGAAGCAATGGTTGAGAGTATTCGTATCAATATGATGCCCATATTCTTGACCAGTATCACGACCGTAATTGGTTTCCTGACTATGAACTTCAGTGACGTCCCACCATTACAGGATCTTGGTAATGTGGTTGCTATGGGCGTGACGTTTGCGTTTATATTTTCAATTACGTTCTTGCCAGCGTTTATTATGTTATTGCCAACAAAGGTCTCGAGTGGGCGTTCGGCGAAGCATGAAAAAATGGATCAGTTTGCGGATTTCGTGGTGGCAAAGCGAAAAGTGTTGCTACCGATAATGACTGTTGTGTGCATTGGAATAATAGCGTTTCTGCCTAAAAATGAACTCAACGATGAGTTTGTAAAGTACTTTGATAAAACGATCGATTTCAGAGTGGACTCTGACTATACCGCTGAAAATTTGACAGGTCTTTACACCATGTTTTATAGCATTCAGGGTGAGAAAGAGAACGGTATTCACGAGCCTAAATTTATGTCAACGCTACAGGCTTTCGTCAAGTTTGCGGAACAACAGCCGGAAGTGATTCACGTGCAAAGCTATACCGACGTCATGAAGCGTTTAAACAAAAGCATGAACGCTGATCGCGAGGAATGCTACGCGCTACCAGAGAAAAGTTTAAACGAAAACTGTAATCAGGTACTCAAAGAGGCGGAAGAGGGCACCGATCTTAATACGCGCATTCGCGAGCTGACAGCACAGTTTACGTTAATGTATGAAATGTCGTTGCCGAAGGGCATGGATCTCAATAACCAAGTCAGCAGCGACAAAGCGGGAACGCGTGTGCAAATAGCACTGCATAACTTATCGAGTATAGAAGTGTTGGCGCTTGAAGAAAAATTTTCACAATGGTTTGAGCAGAATGCGCCAGATTATGAAGTGCAAGGTTCAAGTCCGGCGGTGATGTTTGCGCATGTTGGTCAGAATAATATTTATTCTATGTTGGAAGGAACCGCGTGGGCGTTAGTACTAATTTCTTTGTTGCTTATCTTCGCGTTACGATCATTAAAGCTTGGGTTATTAAGCTTAATTCCAAACATTGTGCCGATGGCTGTGGCGTTTGGTATTTGGGCGATATTCCAGGGTCAGGTTGGTATGGGTTTATCCGTAGTAACAGGCATGACTTTAGGTATTGTAGTCGATGATACCGTACACTTCTTGAGTAAGTATTTACGAGCTCGTAGAGAAAAAGGGTTGGACTCCCATGCTGCGGTAAAGTACGCCTTCCAAACCGTGGGCATGGCACTAACGGTAACAACGATTGTCTTAGTATTAGGATTCTTAGTATTAGGAATGTCGCACTATGTCATGAATAGCCATATGGGAATACTAACAGCGATTACCCTAGCAGCTGCGCTTATTATTGATTTCTTACTATTACCGCCTTTGTTAATGCTGTTAGACCGTAAAAAGGCCAAATAAATACATTAGTTTTAATGAACACAATCCATTAGGAGTTATTGATGAAAAAGTTTTTGATATTGGCAAGTTTGTTTTTAGCCAGTGTTGGAGTGAGCGCTGACGATGCAAATAAACGTATCGCTGAAATCAGTGACGCGAAAGAAAAAGGACTTGCTGTTGCCAAAGCGATGAAGGCCCATAACACTGGGTGGGGCGATAGTGAAGCAAAAATGACGATGATTTTGCGTGACAAAAGTGGCAACGAAACGGATCGAAAAGTTCGTGTGAAAAGCTTAGAAGTCGAAGGTGACGGCGATAAAGGATTAAGCGTTTTTGACGAGCCGCGTGACGTTGAAGGTACGGCTTTTTTAACCTATTCGCACATCGAAGGTAACGACGATCAATGGCTTTACTTGCCAGCTTTGAAGCGTGTAAAGCGTATTTCCTCATCTAATAAGTCGGGCCCTTGGATGGGGAGTGAGTTTGCTTATGAGGACTTATCATCATTCGAAGTTGAGAAATACGATTACAAATTCTTGCGTGAAGACGAGATAGATGGTGAAAAGGTTTATGTTGTTGAATCTTACCCAACTTACGATAACTCAGGTTATAGCAAAACCATAACATGGGTTGACCAAGAGCACTTTAGAGTTCATCGAATTGAATTTTTCGATCAAAAAGGAGATGCTCTAAAAACAATGGAAGTTTCTGACTTCAAACAATATTTAGACAAGTACTGGCGCGGCCACAAGCAGGTCATGACCAATCATCAAACAGGTAAAAGCACTGTGGTAAAATGGAGTGATTACCAATTTAATACAGGTCTTGATGAAGACGACTTCAACAAGAGTAGTCTTAAAAGAGCGCGCTAATGTCCGTAGCAATAGATAAGGTTAGCGTTAGAAATGCTGACGCAACGCGCCAAAAAATACTTGATATAGCCTTTGAGGAGATCCTCCTTAAAGGCTATCAGGGGCTACGTGTTGATGGTGTGCTTAAAAAGGCAGCCTTAACCAAAGGGGCGTTTTATCACCATTTCAGCAGCAAGAAAGAATTGGGTTTAGCTGTGATTGATGAAGTCTTAAAGCCTTGGGTTGAAGAGCGTTGGATAGAACCGCTTGAAGATTTTAAGAATCCGATAGATGGTTTGATCGAATTATTCCATGAGGCGAGGGACGAGATTACGGTTAAGGAATTGCATACAGGTTGTCCGCTGAATAATTTAACCCAAGAAATGTCGCCATTGGATGAGTCTTTTAGAACGCGGATTGCGGGTATTTGGGATGATTGGCATAACGCTTTGGTAAAAACACTCGAGCGCGGACAAAAGGATGGGTACATCAGAGCTTCGGCGAAACCAAATAATGTTGCTAGATTCTTAAATGCAGCAGTGGAAGGTATTATCGGTCAATGTAAATGCTATATGGATGATAAAGCGTTTTACGAGGCTGGAGAATGTTTGCAAGACTATGTTGAAGGTCTACGTACCTAATAAGTAATTCTGAAGGCTGGTAGTCGATATGAAGACTACCAACCTGTCTACTTTTATTCTTTTAGTCCAGTCCGTCAATTTTATGTAGTTTCTTATACAATGGTTTGAGTCGTTTATACATCTGTTTATAGGTGTCGTTATACAGTTGTGAATAAACTTTTACAGTGTCTGGATTAGGGTGAAAGGTTTTATCTTGTCGACACATGGACTGAACAGCCTCTTTGTAACTATCATAAAAACCCATGCCAACCGCTGCATTGATGGCAGCTCCTAGAGCGGAAGTTTCATAAGTATGAGGTCGAATTGCGGGTAAGTTGAAAATATCAGCAGTAAGTTGCATGCTGGTATCGCTTTGCGATCCGCCGCCTGAGACATACAGATCTGTTATTTTGTGATTAGTTTTTCTTTGGATCTTCTCAAGTCCTTCTTTGAGGCTATAGGCAATACCTTCTAAAATTGCGTGGTAGACGTGTGATTTTGTATGAGTGTCTTTAAAGCCAATAATAGCTCCTCTTGCTTCGGGACCAGGAATTTTTACTCCAGGTGCCCAGTAAGGTTGTAGCATTAGCCCATCGGAACCTGGAGGAATATTTGCAACTGATTGTTCGAGCAATTGTTCTGTGGATATACCAAGCTCTTTGGATCGCAGTTGTTCTGCATGAGCGAACTCTTCTTTAAACCAGCTGACCATCCAGTAGCCGCGGTTAATTTGAAACTCTAAAGTGTAAGAGTCGGTAACAGAGGATGGGTAAGGAGGTATAAACCGAATGGGCTCTAGATATTTTTCGCTGGTGACATTGATCGTTGCGGTAGTTCCATAACTTAAACACACTTGGCTCGGCTCTAAACAGCCCGATCCAAGTACTTCAGATGCTTTGTCTGCACCAGCGGCAATGACTGGTGTGCCTTGTGGTAGTCCTGTCGCTTTAGCGGACTTATCTTGTAAGTGACCAATGAGTTCACCAGGCTTAACCAATTCTGGTAGTTGATTCAATTCAACAGGGGCTATTTGCCACTTCCAATCGGATGGTTTAGCCCATTGGTGATGCTTATAGTCGAAGGGAATGTAGCTGACTTGAGATGCAACGGAGTCTTTGTATTCGCCAGTGAGTTGGTAGTTAAGGTACCCCGAAAGAAGGAGGTATTTATGAGTTTTACTCCAAATCTCAGGTTGATGATGGGCAATCCACGCTGCCTGACAACTGGACTGGAAGTTTTCAAGAGTGTCATTTAACTGAGCTATCTTAAATAAATATTTCCAATAGCCCTTGAGTGGCTCGTAGTTTTCAAACTTACGTTGATCAGTCCAAATAATGGCTGGACGCAAAGGTTGTCCGTCAATACCAAGGTTTACGACGGTATTGCGAAGTGTGGTTACAGATACTGCTTGAACTGCACTAAAGTGGTCAGGAGCAGTAGACTTTAACCTCTGGCATGCCAAGCATAATGTATCCCAAAATTGAGTTGGGTTAAGTTCGTACCAACCTGACTGAGGTGATTGATAGTCTGTAATTGGAATTTGACTTTTAGCGAGGATATTCCCTTCAAGGTCAAAAATAATGGCACGCAGACTTTGCGTACCATTGTCTATCGCGAGTATCGTTTTATCGCTCAAGGAATTTTACACCTGTCCGATACCAGAATGACGGAGGAGGGCGTCTGGCGAAGGCTCACGACCTCTAAAGGCTTTGAACAGTTCATCAGGTTCCGCGGAGCCACCTTTTTGCAAAATATAGGTCAAAAAATCATGTCCGGTTTTAGGGTTAAAGATTCCCTCTTCTTCAAATCGTGAGAAAGCATCAGCAGATAAGACTTCAGCCCATTTGTAGCTGTAATAACCAGCAGCATAGCCACCAGCAAAAATATGGCCAAAGCTATGCTGAAAACGATTAAACTCAGGAGGGCGTATCACCGCGACTTGCTTTCGGACTTGATTCAGTTGCTGTTGAATTTGATCTGGGTTAGAAGGATCAAATTCACTATGGATTTTAAAGTCAAACAAGGAGAATTCTAGTTGACGAACCATTTGCATGGCGGACTGGAAGTTTTTGGCAGCAAGCAGTCGTTCAAGCTTTTCGGTCGGAAGAGGTTCGCCAGTTTCATAATGCTGTGCAATTTTTGCTAGGCCCTCTTCTTCCCAGCAAAAGTTTTCCAGAAACTGACTTGGAAGTTCGACGGCATCCCATGGTACGCCTGAAATACCAGCCACTGAAGCATGATTAATTTCAGTTAACATATGGTGCAAGCCGTGTCCGAACTCATGGAATAAGGTAGTGACTTCATCATGCGTGAATAAAGCTGGCGTGTCACCCACGGGGCCGTTAAAGTTACAAGTTAAGAAAGCAACTGGGCGTTGTATGCCTTGGTTAGTTTTACGTCGACCTATGCAGTCAGCCATCCAGGCACCGCCTCGTTTATTACGACGAGCGTAAAGGTCTAAGTAAAAGCTTGCGATGTAGTTACTATTACGATCATAAATATCAAAGAAACGTACGTCTTTGTGCCAAGTTTCAACGTCTTCACGTTCTTGAAACGAAATATTGAATAAAGTCCCAGTGATTTCAAACATGCCTTTTATGACTTGGTTTTCAGGAAACCATGGGCGCAATTCTTCTTGGGAAATACTGTAGCGATCATTTTTTAGCTTTTCGCTGTAGTAGGCTAAGTCCCAAGCTTGAAGCTCATCAATACCATGTTGCTCTTTTGCGTAACGAGTTAACTCCTCGAGATCTTTTTTTGCTTGTGGTTTTGACTTCTCTGCCAACTCATTCAAAAAGTCGATGACCTGTTCTGTTGATTGAGCCATCTTTGTGGCTAACGAAAGTTCGCCGTAGTGTTTGAAATCAAGAAGTTGTGCTAGCTCGTGTCTTAATGACAAGATTTCGGGCATCAGTTGGCTGTTATCAAATTCACCTGCATTAGGCCCTTGATCTGAGGCTCGAGTTGCAAATGCCGTGTAAACGTCTTTACGTAGTTCTCGATCATTGGCATGCATCATTACAGGTAAGTAGGAGGGAAAGTCTAAAGTAATTCGATAGCCCTCAACGCCAGCCAGTTCGGCAGTTTGTTTCGCTGCAGAGATAGCTGAGTCAGGAAGGCCATCAAGGGATGCTTTATCATCGAAGTCTCTGTGCCATGCCATAGTGGCATCTAATAGGTTTTGTTCGAATTTTGAGGTCAGTTCTGATAACCGTTTTTGAATATCACCGTAACGTTGCTTCTTGTCGTCACTAAGAGCCACTCCGGATAATTTAAAATCACGTAAATCATCTTTTAGGATCTTGCGCTGAACTTCATCAAGCGAGAGCGATTCTGCTTTTTCGTTAAGAGCTTTTACTGCATTAAACAGTCCTTGATGCTGGCCCATTTCCGTTCCGTATTCAGATAATATTGGAAGGCAGGCGTTGTAAGCTTCACGAATCTCATCGGAATTGGCAACTGAATTGAGGTGACTAATAGGGGACCAAGCACGATCCAGTTGATCGTTAATCTCTTCTAGAGGTTTAACAAAGTTATCCCATGTAATGGTTTCAAGGGTTAGGTTGTCAGTAAGGCTATTAATGGCTTGGCGACTGTTGTTAATGATGGTTTCTACCGCTTCAACCATATGAGAAGGTTGTATTTCTTTGAATGGTGGTAAGTTAGTTAAATTCAATAACGGGTTAGACATAAGTACCTACTTAGATGTTTTATTCAGCTCGTATAATTTTGCTTCTTTAGATAACGCATAATATGCGGATAAATGTGAAAATATAAAGCCCCGAGCTCCTGAAAAACAGTAGCGATAAATGAGGTAGTGCCGTATAAACTCAAGAGGGTAGATGAGTAGCAATTTAAGCATGGAGAATCGCTTCCCCTTTTGGTGCTTCTCTTCTGCCTTAAGCGTTGAGTATGTATTATATTTTTTAGTGAGTAAGCTGATATTGGCATAACCGTAATGATTGAAAGACTTAGAGGTGTTCTTTACCTTTCCAGATATCTTAGGCCCTTCATGAACTAAATTATCAAGATAGTACTCGACAGTACCTTTTTTAAATAATCGAGTGTTTGTAGGTAATCTTGTTAGGTTTGAAAAGAAACTTCCTATAAACAGGTCGTTCCTTCTACACTTCAACGCAACGTAATCATGATCAGAGGAAACAAATCGCTTGAATTCATTTATGAGGTCTGGTGTTAACTGCTCATCAGCATCAAGGTTCAAAACCCAGTCACATCGGCACAAGCTCATGGCATATTGTTTTTGTTTGGCATAGCCTAGCCAGTCTTGGTGAATGACTTTGGCCCCTTTATTTTCAGCTATGACTTTTGTGTTATCGCTACTTCCACTATCGACCACGATAATTTCAGCAAAGTTTTGACAGCTGTCTAATAAACGACCGATATGTTGTTCTTCATCTTGAGCAACAATAAAGACGCTTATGGGGAGTTTTTCCATGTTTAATTTTTCCCAGGTGTTTTGTGACGCACTACTTCTATAATTTCGGTCGTAGATATGGACGGAGTGCGCGGTAAATACTTAACCTCGCATAACTCTGAGAAATGATCAAATTTACCTTGCCAATCATCCCCCATGACCAATATATCTGCATTGTATTGTTTGATATATTCTGGTTTAAGCTCTAAAGATTCTTCAGGAAAAACAAAATCGACGCACGCTAGTGCACTGATAATACGCATACGGTCTTCTTCAGAATAAATAGGATAGCGATTTTTTTTTGAATAATTGAGCTGATCGGAAGAAACACCGACATAAAGTTCTGAGCCTAATGCTCGTGCGCGCTCAAGGATGTTGATATGCCCAACATGAAAGACATCAAAAGTACCGAAAGTAATGACTCGCATATGCAGACCTTACGTTATGATGAGTGACTTAAAAGAAAGTGGGCTACGCGTGTAGAACACTGGCCGTCAACAGTACCCACGACTTCATTGGTAATCGAACGTCGAGCACTCTCATGAGTAGAGGGTTGCTCTATATTATTCTTAACCGCTGTTTTTAGTTCAGAGTATTGTTTGATGTTTGTCCCCATTGACTGAAAGAGTTCAAAGTCATCAGATAATCGTTTATTTAAACGAAACCTGAGTAAACCTCGGTAGCCCCAGCGGAGCTTTAAGAAATGGCAAATTATCACGGGTTTGTTTAGAGCAATAAACTCGAATAACGCGGATGAGGTTTCGCTGATCATCAGATCTGCAGTTGCCATAAAGGGTACTAGGTTTTGTTCGCTAATATCTGCTAAATACACATTGTCATAAGTTGCCCAATGCTCTAGAAGCTGGCGCTGCTTTTTATAGGCAGACTTGATCAGTGATAAATAGTGCGGTTTTAACAGAACATTATAGTCGCTAAATTCTTCTGGCCAGTCTTTAGGGAAGTTTTCAATTGTACTGGGATAAAATGTTGGGGAGTACAGCAGTGTAGGCTTTTCTGGGTTAAGCCCAAGGGATGACAAGTCTAGCTTTATGTCATCGTTGTTGATTATTGGATCCAGTTTGGTGTAACCAGTTTTGATAAAGGTTTTATCTGGATAGAGCTGCTGTAGACGTTTTTTCCGGACGTCAGACTCCACAAAGCGGTACTGAATCGAAGCGCTAGAGGCATTGTAATAGGTGGATTTTGGGCCCAAACCATGAAGAATTAATGCCGTAGAGCAGACGGAGTTCAGGTCTTCTGCGATATTAGCTGCATGACCAAAGATAACCCAGTCTGGGCATTGACTTTGATAAAACGACAGCCTTTCTTCGCTAGAGATTAAATGAGTTGTAACATTTTTGTGCTTCAGTGACTCTTCAATGGGCTGGGGCGGTGAGGAAGTGAATACTGCATGTATTTCAACAGCACCGCCACTGTTCGCAGTCAATGCGTCCATGACTGGTTCAAAGTGAGGCAAATAATACAGGTAAGCAACATCAAAATATATTTTCACAGTGATAACGTCTTAACAATTTCTTGATAGTTACGGCAATAGAGAAACTCTCTTCTGATGAATATGTGAATTATTCCGATTCATTGCTCAGAAATTAGTTTCTAAAGCGTGTCCCTGTGATGTGAGTAGCTTCTAAATATTGACTTAATGTGTTTATAATCAGCACATTATAAACAGAATTGGTGAAAAATAACCATGACTGATAGACAATCTAAAAGAGATTCGAGCAACCACTATAATTTTATCGCTATTGGTGGTGGTAGTGGTGGTATTGCTTCAGCTAATCGTGCGGCAATGCATGGTGCTAAGGCCGCCATAATTGAAGCAAAAGCCTTAGGCGGGACTTGCGTAAATGTTGGTTGCGTGCCGAAAAAAGCCATGTGGTATGGAGCTCAAATTGCTGAGGCCTTTAAATACGCACCAGACTATGGGTTTGAGGCAAACAAAGTCGATTTTTCTTGGAGTAAATTAGTCGACAGTCGCGAAGCGTATATCTCTCGAATTCACCAGAGTTATGAAAGGAATTTAGGCAATAATAACGTTGATGTGATTGAAGGTTTTGCTCGATTTGTCGGTAAAAATGCAGTTGAAGTCAATGGTCAGCGTTACACGGCAGATCACATTGTAATAGCAACGGGTGGCTACCCAATTATTCCAGACATCCCTGGAGCTGAGTATGGTATTGATTCTGATGGTTTTTTTGAGCTAAATGAACAACCCAAACGGGCTGCAGTCATCGGCGCTGGGTACATCGCCGTAGAAATTGCAGGGGTGTTTCATGCCTTAGGCACAGAAACGCACTTGGTCGTGAGGAAGCATAAACCCTTGCGTGAGTTTGATGATCTGCTATCAGATACTTTGGTCGATGTGATGCGTGAGTCAGGCCCAACCTTGCATACGCATAGCGTTCCTCGGTCTGTGGAGAAATTAGAGACTGGCGAGCTTGTTGTTCATCTTGAGAATGGAGACACGATTGGTCCAGTTGATACTTTGGTTTGGGCGATTGGACGTGGCCCTGCGACAAAAGACCTCGGCTTAGAAAATACCAATGTTACGAAAGATGAGAAAGGGTATATCAAGACGGATAAGTACCAGAACACAACGGCTAAAGGAATTTATGCGATAGGTGATAACACCGGACGATTAGCTTTGACGCCTGTGGCAATTCAAGCTGGTAGACGGTTGTGCGAGCGTTTATTTAATAATAAAGAGTCAGAGTTTTTAGATTATACCAATGTACCGACTGTGGTTTTTAGTCATCCTCCAATTGGTACCGTTGGGATGTCAGAAATACAAGCAAATGAAACGTATGGTGAAGATAATATTAAGGTTTACACCTCTTCTTTTACCGCCATGTACTCTGCTTTAACTCAGCACCGTGAGCCGACAAAAATGAAATTGGTTTGCGCGGGGCCAGAAGAGCGCGTGGTTGGAATTCATGGCATCGGCTTTGGAATTGATGAAATACTTCAAGGGTTTGCCGTTGCGCTTAAGATGGGAGCGACTAAAGCTGATCTAGATGATACTGTTGCGATACATCCAACATCGGCTGAAGAGTTTGTCACTATGCGATAGTAAGTGTAAAGGTTATTGCATTAAAAAAGCCCTAACATTTTAGGGCTTTTTATTTGATAGCATGAGTAATTAATAGCTAACACGCTCTATTGAGAAACCTTTTTCTTCAAGATAGTGGTTTACACTTTTATCGCCACCATAATGGGCTGCCCCCACCACGGCGAAAACTGACTTACCTTGCTCAATAAGTTTAGCTAATTCATCGGCCATCCCTTTATTTCGTTTATATAAAAGTGTATCCATGAAGTAGCTGTAGTCCTCTTCATTGATTCCAGACTCTTTAGCATCTTCGAAGCTATTTTCGACATAGGCTTCGACATTGCCAGTTTTCCATGCATCAACCAGCTTGTCAGTTTCATCTCCTTCTTTTGTCACCACGGAGTAGAGGAATGCATCTTGGATATTTAGTGGCATACCATCAAGCATATCTAACTGGAAGTTGATCGTTTCTAGTTCAGCAATAGCTTTGGTGTCACGGGCTTGTTTTAAGAAGTACATGTCGATGCCATATTGTTCACTGTAGCCCGATTGTTGCATATTAAGAGCTTCTAAAGTCATCGCCGCAAACCAGGGTTCAAACGTACTGAACATGCCGCAAGGGCTTTTGGTGACTTCGCAATATTCTTTGTACTCCGACAGTGTGTCTTCTTTTAATACTGTTTCTAAAGGATTTTCTGGATCGATCGCTATTTGTTGAATCTTTTGGGCCATCTCCATTTGGTTAACGTTGCTCAGATCAATTTCAACGGCTAGGGTGTCAGAACCTTCAAAGGCTTTTGTCACAGCCTCTGGCAAAGGGTACATGCTTGCGTCGCCCATATGGATAGAGCCAAATAAGTAAGAGGTTTTACCTTTGTATTCAAGTTTCCATAAGGCAGGTGTGTAGTCTTCGCTGACTGCTTGACTAGTCTCAGAGGTACCTTCGTTTTTCGATGAGTCCGCTTTGGGTAGTGGATCAGAGGTTTGAACCCCCTTATTTGCTGGGCTATCGCTTTGTGGTTTGGCAGATTCACTGCTACAGCCCTGCAAGCCAACTAGGCCAGCCAGAAGGATCCCTAAAAATTTGTTCATAATTGTCTCCATAATGAATTCATAATCTCATCTTCTAAAGATGGGTATCGTTAATAAACTTTGCAAGTGACTGTGCAAATAAGCGACAACTGTCTTTACCACCATGCCTGAAAAATAATGAAGGTTCGATGAGTTCCACTTCATTAACATAGGCGGCTCCGTCTTTGTGGTGCAGGAAGTCGACTCTTGCATACAGTGGAAGACTAAACTTTTCGGTCACAAATGCTATAGCCTTCTGCGCCAACGCCAACTCTTCGTCTGATAACTGGTACCCAAAGTCGCTCGCTCCATAATCATCCTGTACTCGGAAGTCTCCCTGTACAGGGACTTTTCGAGTGCCGTGACTGTATTGACCTGCAAAAAAGATTCCAGAAGTTTCACCAAAAGACTCAACGTTGGCTAAGTAGGGTTGTAACACGAGGTCCTCTGCTGGAGTAAGTCGGTCGACATGTTTCTGAGCATCAGCAATACCTTTCGGATTATTATCAAAAGGTAAGCATTCACGGGCATTAGCGCCAATAAGGGGCTTTATAAAGCCTTTTTCCCAACCATGCTGGTGCATCAGTGCTTGGATATCGTACTGTTTTCCCTGTGTTAACCACTCAGAAGGGGCTATTGTGATTCCGGCCTGCTGAAGGTCTTTTAAATACCGCTTATGACTATTCCACTCAATAATCGACTTGGGATTTATTAGGTCAGTTTGAGTGCTGACGTGATTAATCCAGGACATAAACTCGTCTATGCGTTCTTGGTAATCCCAGGTGGTGCGCAGAAGGCAGGCGTCAAATTGACTCCAGTTGATGTCGCTATCCCAAGGGACGACCTGGTATTGGATATCAACATTCTCAAGTTCTTGGAAAAAAGGAAGATCATCTTTTTCCCAGTCTGGGAGATCAAAGCAACTGGCGATAGCAATATTCATTATGAGTATAAACCTTTATATTTTAGTCACTTAGAAGGTGTTAATGATTAGCTTACTATAGCTTTGTGATAATGTCTTTAAACTAATCCGCAGACTGGCAGGAGTCTTATTGGTTGATGGTATTACGAGCTAGGCGTGCTTCTCTATGGAGTAATTTGGATAACTGTGTAGCTGGCATTGGGTGATAGAAAAAGATACCTTGCCCCATGTGACACCCCAGCGATTTAAGAGTGTTGTATTGATTAGGAGTTTCGATCCCTTCTGCAACGGTATTTAGTCCCAGACTTTGAGCAAGCGATATGATGGTGCGGATAATATTCAAATTTACCATGTGGTCTTTGAAATTAGGGCTTAAGCGCGATACAAAGTACTTATCGATTTTTAGGTTATCGACAGGCAGTTGGCTGAGGTAGGCGAGCGAAGAGTAGCCTTTGCCAAAATCATCAATCGATAGTTTTATGCCGAACTGTTTCAGCTGCTTTAGAACTTTGACCGTATTGATGACATCGGTCATCGCTGCACTTTCAGTGATTTCAACTTCAAGCATATTTCCCGAGACACCATAGTGATTGATGGTGTCACGAAGGTTATGTACAAGATCGAAGTACTTGAGGTCTTTTACCGATAAGTTAAAAGCAATTGGGACATCAATGCCCGTGTTATGCCAGTCCACTAGCTGTTGGCATACCATTTCCATGACTAATTGGCTTAGCTCATGTATCAGCCCCGTTTCTTCGGCAATGGGTATAAATATGTTAGGTGGAATACTGCCGCTTTCTTCATCATCCCAGCGACATAAAGCTTCGACACTTCTAATTTTACCGGTATGAATATCGACACGTGGCTGATAAAAGAGGTGCAGGTGACGTTCAGCAATAGCTACTTTCAGTTTTTTCTCGATCATTCTACGCTTGCTTTCTTGCTGACTATACTTGCGTTTATAAAACTGTACTTGGTTACGTTCCGCTTTCGCCGAATACATTGCCATATCAGCAAACCTGAAGAGATCTTCAGCATTGTCGCTGTGGTCGGGGAACATACTAATACCAATACTGGCACTTGTTTGAACGCGATGAGTGCCCACCTTTATGGGGCTTTTCAAATAGCGCAACAATCGTTCAGCAACCGCTTGAGCTTCATCTGTTTCGATGTTGGGCAAAATGACGGCAAATTCATCACCGCCAACGCGTGCAAGCGTATCACCTGATCGAATACACTTTTTCATGAACTCAGTAACCGCGACTAATAAATCATCACCTGTGGCATGGCCCAGAGTGTCATTTATCTGTTTAAAGCGGTCGAGATCAATATACATAAAGGCTAGAGCTGACTCTTTGGCCTGACAGTTTTCAATATCACGAAGTAAACAGCTTTGCAGTAGATTTCGGTTAGCAAGACCTGTGAGGCTATCAAAGTTAGCCAGACGGTGAATTTTTTCTTCCGATTCTTTGCGCCCAGTAATAACGTGGAAATTAATGGTAACGCCTTGGATATCAGGGTCATCGAGATGATTTGCTAGACGACTTTCAATCCACAGGATATCGCCATTTTTATGACGGATACGTCGCTCGACGACGGAGGATGCGCCGGGGTTTTCGGCGACGTAACGGAGATTGACGCTGGCATCCTCGCGATCATCTTCATAGACAAAACCTTCGAGAGTCTTACCCAGCAAATCTTCGTCAGTGTAACCAGTAACACGAGTTACAGAAGGGGATATGTAGGTGACGATACCGTTTTTGTCATACATCAAAATACAGTCGTAACTGTTTTCAACTAAGGTTCGGTAGTACTTGTCTTTTTGTTGTAATGCTAGCTCTGCTTCATGATCTTTATCCATTTTGTGGATAGAGCCAATCTCAATGAGGGGTTCTCCGTCGCTATCCCGAGAGTAAATCGTGCTATGAACTTGAATCCAAAACCACTCGCCACTTTTATGCTGGAGGCGAAACTCTGCTGGAACTACCGTGCGATCTTCACTGTGTCGCAGTTGTCGTTCTTGCTCTTCAACAACGCTAAGATCATCTGGATGGATGAAACTATATACTCCATTAGGCATACCCATAATTTCATCTTTTGAGTATCCGAGTAGTTTGGAGTAATTATTTAAGCCCTCTGAGAAGATCTGTTGTTGATAGTCAAGGACATAAATAAAGATTGGAGAATTTTGTAGAATGGTTTCTTTATAGTCTTTTACCGCATCCTTAAATGCTGGGGTAGCTAGGTTCAGGTTGGGAAGCGTTTGCAGAGTCAAAATCTGATCTGCAAATGATTCTCCTGCTGTCAGCTTATGTGTCGAAAGTACAAATTCTTTATCAACCCCTAGTTTAGGGAGTTTAACGATGGCGCGACGTTGGGTGTTATTCAGTAACTCTGGAGGCAAGATATTCTCGATTTCTTCCCCGAGTAATAAATTAGAAGAAACAACGGGGTCGATCGATACAGCTTTAATAACATAGCGTTTATTGCAGATCAGTAGCGCAGCATAATCATTATCGAGAATGCTGTTGAGAAGATGCTGATCGAATGGCTTAATCCTTTGCTCCAATGGTACCCTTTTCACTCCACGTTGAATATTATTTATAGGATATAGACCTCTTTAGAATAGCTGGTGGGTAGGGTTTGTCAAATGATAGAAGGGAGTTTTATTTTGCGATTGCTGTGTTTATCGCTAAAATAGGGCAAGCTTATCGAAAATACAGTCTATGACTATTCGAACTTTTCAGAAAAAAACACCAAAACTTGCTGCAAAAGCCTTTGTTGACGATACCGCCCTAGTCTTGGGCGATGTTGAGATAGGAGAAGATAGCTCGATTTGGCCTATGGCCGTATTACGCGGAGATGTACACTCTATACGAGTGGGAAAACGAACCAGCATTCAAGATGGTACCGTATGCCATGTCACTCATGCTGGGCCCTATGACCCAGAAGGTCATGATTTAGTGATTGGCGATAATGTGACGGTGGGGCATAAAGCTATTCTTCACGGCTGTACTATCGAAAGCAACTGCTTGATTGGCATGGGAGCAGTGGTCATGGATGGTGCCATTGTGCGTGAGAATGCCATTATTGGTGCCAACAGCCTAGTGCCGCCGGGGCGTGAGCTCACAGGTGGCTTTTTATGGGTTGGCTCACCAGCAAGAAAGATCCGCAAATTGACGGATGAAGAAATCAAGTTCTTTAAATATTCAGCAGATAACTATGTTCGATTGAAAGATGAACACATGGAAGACTAAGGTTTTTGTTGAGAAGAAACTGTGTGTACAAAAAAACCGGCTCTAGGCCGGTTTTTTGAACTCTAAAGCATTAGAAGCTGTAGCTAATACCAACGGTCGTTGTGCGGTCTGTCTTCTCTGCACCAACTGGAACCACAGAGTTATAGTTAACTAAGTAAGATAACTTCATGGCTAAGTTTTCAGAGATCTTAGTAGAAATTGCTGATTTAGAAGTATAGGTATCAACGTCTTGTCCCCATACCGCACTAATGACTTGAGTGAAACGTGCGTTATCTGTCAGCCTGTGAGCGAAGTCAAGGTCGCCACGAATTACACTTTCTTTCTCATCTTCACCAATAAATACGGCGTTGATGCGGTAACCAAGACCAATACCTAGAGAGAAGTGTCCATCATCGCTTCTGTAGAATTGATGACCATAACCTAGGTATGCACCTGCTTGATAGTCATAGGCACCGAAATAATCGTTCTTATAATCTATAATGCCGTATAAGAAGCTTTTCTCGCTAAGGTCATAGCGGTTATTCCAAGCAAAAGTGTACTGTTCTGCATCACGCTCGTCTTCACTAGAGTTACTGACGCCGGTGATTTGAATACCGGTTGCCCAATTTTCAGAAGCGCGTGCAACCCAGTCGAACTCGCCATTCAGGCTTTCGGTTTCGGTGTTACCTGAAGTGCTAATGTAACCAAGATCAATGTGTCCTTGGTAGCCTTCTTCTGGAGCGTCAGAGAGTAGGCCATCAGCAAAAGCTGCTGGAGTAGCAACGCAAAGCGCTAAAGCAATTAAATGTCTTTTCATTGTCATAGTAAAAATCTCGCAAGTTCAATCTTTTGGGGGTTAGCGGGGCAAATTGTAACAGATCGTGCCGGTGGATCACCCCCTAAACGTTAGCTCAATTCAGGTTTTATCTTTGGGTCTCATTAAACCAGTGAAAAATGTCCGGATACTTAAGGCTAATACGCTTGAGCAGCACAGAGTGATATTGCTTATTCGGCTTGGAATCCTCGAACTCTTTGCCTGCAGCATGATCCTGAAGTTGCTGTCGGGTAAAGGCGTGGCCATCGGCAGCAATCGATAAATTAATCTCGCGTTGACCAGCAAAATGCAACCATCTGCATAAATCATCTTCGTGAATCAGATTTAGCCATTTTGGGTCATGGTATTTATCGATATCTAGCAGGCTCTCAATAAGTTTGGGTCGGTTTTCTGAATAAAGGCCTGACGCTCGCACTACAGAAGTATTCTGGTGTAAGTGACGCACACTTTTTTCTGCATCAAGTAGTGCCTTGCCTTTAAAATTAGCTGGCTTTGGTTTAACAGACTCGTCGATCACGGGCTCTAGGTTGCCTTCATAAACAGAAGTAGAGGAAAGAAAGGTACAATGAAACCCTGTTTGTTGCTTGTGCAACTCTTGGACCAGGCGTGACACGGCATGGATATAAGTCTGGCGATAGGCAGGCTCGGTGCGTTCATCAGGTGCAAGAATAACATAAACGTTATCCAGTATAGGAAGTTCTGGAAGCGTATCACTCACCTTTAACAGATCGCACTGAATATGTTTATCCGACCATGATTTCTCAGAGCGAGATAAGGTGTAAGGATGCTCACCTTTGCTAACCAAGTAGTTATAAAAACGCTGGCCTAGTTTGCCGGTGCCTACGATGAGAGTGTTCAATGTATTTCCTCTACGAGCTTAGCCAAGCTCTTTTCAATAGTAATATCTTTGCCAGCGAGTTTATCCAGTGTTTTCAGCCCTTTGCCGGTTAACACCAGAACAAAGTCACAACCAAAGTTTTGTGCGCATTCGAAATCTGATTTGGAGTCGCCGACAAAAACCACTTGCTCTGGTGTAGCGTCAAACTCTTGTGCGATACGCTGTAGCATCAACGGCTTTGGTTTACGGCAATCGCAGCCATCATCAGGGTGGTGTGGGCAAAATTCGATGTGATCAATTTGACCGTTATGCTCTTCGAGCAGCAGTGTCATTTTTTGATGCATTTGCGCTAGAACGTCCTGATCGTAATAATCGCGTCCAATTCCAGATTGGTTGGTCGCAATCGCTACTTTGAATCTTTTATTCAACTGAGCTACGGCAGGTAAGCTACCCGCTATCGGTACCCACTCGTCTGGTGATTTGATGTAATCATCTGAATCGTGATTAATGACGCCATCACGATCCAGAATAATGACTTTCTTCTTTGACCAGTCGACCATGTCTTAGTTTTGCAACAAGGAGATGTCGGCAACTGAGCCAAACATACTTTCTAGTTTCTTCAACAAAGCTAAACGGTTAGCTTTAATAGCGTTATCATCTGCATTAACCATAACGTTATCAAAGAACGCATCAACGTCATTGCGCAAAGCCGCTAATCGAGATAGACGCTGCTGGTAGTTATCGATGTCAGCCAGTTCTGTTTCAACTTTGTTAATGGTTTCAGCTAGAGCTTTCTCTTCAGAGTCTTGAAGTAGGCTAGTATCGATAGTATCTGGCACAGCAACATCGGCTTTTGCCAGAATGTTTTTCACACGCTTATTGGCGGCAGAGAGGCTTTCCGATTCTGGTAAGGTTTGGAAGTGCTGTACCGCCTTGATGCGCTGATCAAAGTCGAGTGGCTGTGTCGGGCGAATTGCCATGACTGCGTTGACAGTATTGGCGCTAACATTCTGATCAAGATACCAGGCGCGGAAACGCTCAAAGATAAAGTTGAGCAACTCTTCTGCCACGAGATCGTTAGTCAGCTGACCGTCGAACTGTTTAAGCGAATGCTCGATGAGCTCATCAAGATCAAGAGACAATTCATTTTCCACAATCGTCCGAATGATACCAATCGCAGCACGACGAAGCGCGAATGGATCTTTAGCGCCTTTTGGTACTTGTCCAATACCAAAAATACCAACCAAAGTGTCAATGCGGTCAGCGATAGCTAGGCATTGACCAACAGGGTTTTGCGCTAAGGCATCACCAGAATACTTGGGTAAGTATTGCTCTGTCATGGCGATAGCAACGCTGTCGTCTTCACCGTCGTGACGAGCATAATAAGTGCCCATAATACCTTGGAGCTTATCGAACTCACCTACCATTTGCGTGGTCAGGTCACATTTCGATAATAAGCCTGCGCGGTGAGCTAACTTGGGATCTGCGCCAATAGTTGGTGCAATGATGTTTGCCAGCTCCGCAACACGTTCAGCTTTTGCCTGAACCGATCCTAACTGATTCTGGAAAACCACTTTTTTCAAGCGCTCTTGGTGACTCTCTAAAGTGGTTTGCTGATCTTTTTCGTAGAAGAACATAGCATCAGCGAGGCGTGGACGAATAACTTTTTCGTTACCCTCAATGACCACTCGTGGGTTCGAGCTTTCGATGTTACTGATGGTGATAAAGTTAGGCATTAAGTTGCCGTCTTTATCGAGAACGTGGAAGTACTTTTGATGTTCAGCCATTGATGACACCAAACACTCGGCTGGCACTTTTAAAAATTCGTGGTCGAATTCGCCCGTAAGAGCGACTGGCCATTCAACTAACGCGGTTACTTCATCCAGCAAATCTTGTTCAATTTGTGCAGAGCCACCCAGCTTGTCCGCTGCTTCTTTGACTTGAGCTTCAATAATAGTTTGGCGTTCTTCAAAGTCGACAATAACGTGCTCGGCTTTGAGCTTATTAAGGTAGTCGCCAGCATCGTGGAAAGTGACGTCACCTTTCGACATAAAGCGGTGACCGCGGCTCGTATTACCGGTTTTGGTATCGAGGATAGTGGCGTCAATGACTGATGAGCCGTGCATCAATACGGTCCAGTGAACTGGACGAATAAATTGAGCCGAAGAGTCTCCCCAGCGCATCGGTTTAGGAATCGGTAGTTTTTTTAGTGCGCTGTTAAGGATTTGCTCAATAACCTCGCTTAGCGGCTGGCCTTTTTGCGAAAGGGTAAAACCTAGGCGTTCTCCCTTGTCGGTTTCAATTCTTTCGAGCTGATCGACTTCGGTACCACAGGATTTTGCAAAACCAACGGCGGCTGGTTTAGGGTTACCGTCGCCGTCAAACGCTGCTGCAACTGCCGGACCTAAGCGCTCAACCTCTTTATCTGGTTGGGCATCGCTGAGTTGTCTGACAATCAGGGCTAGACGGCGAGGAGATGCATAAGCATCAATCGTATCAAAACTAAAATCATTGGCTTTCAAAGCTTCACCAACGTTAGCTTTGAGCGCGTCACGCAAAGCTTTTAAGCTCATTGGAGGCAATTCTTCAGTGCCTAATTCAAATAATAAGTCTGCAAAATGTTGCTGAGAGGAAGTCATTATTTTTCCTCCTTTTGCGCGTTTTCGTTGAGCATAGGGAATCCAAGTTCTTCGCGAGCAGCGTAATAGGTTTCTGCCACGGCGCGCGCAAGGGTTCTAACGCGTAAGATAAAGCGTTGACGCTCGGTGACTGATATCGCTCCGCGAGCATCCAATAAGTTAAAGGTGTGAGAGGCTTTTAACACCATTTCGTAGGCTGGAAGCGGCAGGCCATTCTCAATCAGGTTATTGGATTCTGATTCGAAGTAATCAAATAAATCGAATAACTTATCCACGTTTGCATGTTCAAAATTGTATTTTGACTGTTCCACTTCGTTCTGGTGGAACACATCGCGGTAATAGACTTTGCCAAGCGGGCCATCGGTCCAAACAAGGTCATAGATACTATCGACTTCTTGCAGATACATGGCGATACGCTCTAAACCATAAGTAATTTCACCCATCACGGGTTTACACTCTAAACCGCCTGCTTGTTGGAAATAGGTGAATTGAGTGACTTCCATACCGTTTAGCCACACTTCCCAGCCGAGTCCCCAAGCGCCGAGCGTTGGTGATTCCCAGTTGTCTTCAACGAAGCGAATATCGTGTTCCAGAGGATCAATGCCAATAGCTTTTAATGAGCCTAAGTACATCTCTTGGATGTCCAAAGGTGAAGGTTTAATCACTACTTGATACTGATAGTAATGCTGGAGTCGGTTCGGGTTTTCGCCATAACGACCGTCAGTAGGTCGACGACAGGGCTGTACATATGCCGCGCTCCATGGCTCAGGGCCAATCGCACGCAGGAATGTCGCAGGGTGGAAAGTACCTGCGCCAACTTCCAGATCAAGTGGTTGTTGAATGACGCAGCCTTGTTCGGCCCAATAATTCTGCAGGGTTAAAATCAGCCCCTGAAATGTTTTTGTACTGTCGTTAGCTTGAGTCACGAGTATGCCTTCGCTAAAGTGAATAGAATAGTGGGATCGACTGACCCCAATTAAAGGTAGGATTATACGGTAATTTGGGTTATTTTCTAACCTAGAAAGCCAACAAATTCAGGAGAATGCAGATAATGATGAAGATTCGCTCGATTACCAATCTGATCTTGGTGGCTGCGGTGATTTTTATTAGCTATTACAGCAGTATTGTGGGGATTAATGGCGAGACTCAAGCGACTGTCAGTAAAGGCCTTTCAACAGACTTTACGCCAGCGCCTTATGCGTTCTCGATCTGGGGGCTGATATTTGTGATGTTGGCCGTGATCGCGATCAAAGACGTACGATTGGCCTTTACTCAAGACAAAGTAGGGCATGAATCATTTAACTGCTGGCTGACCGTTAGTTTGGTGCTGACCATCGGTTGGACCATAGTTTGGTCTTATTTACAGATCGGCTGGTCTTTAGTGGTTATGGCGGGCATATTCTTAAGCTTGCTACTGGCAGTACTCCATAAAAATCCGCGTCCAGTGAGCGCCAACATCACGCTAGCGCTGTATTTTGGTTGGATCAGCGTTGCGTTGGTTGCCAATGAATCGGCTTGGTTGGTGGATTTAGGTTGGGTCAAAGATAACGGCGAAGGTTGGTTGAGCGATCCGAGTTTTAGCGTGATGCAAAGTGCCTTAAGTTTAGTCTTGTTTGCATTTGTTTTGAGTTTCAAATCAATCAGAAAAGGCTTGGATCCTGCAGTGTTTGTCTATCCGCTGGTTGGGGTTTGGGCCTATATCGCTATTATGGTGAAAAATGGTGCTGGTAACCCGAACTTACTGGTGTACGTGTCAGCGTTCTTCGCATTGATTCTTTTGTTGGTGACAGGCTATTTTGGAACGAAATGGAACGCTAGCTATTCAGCAAACTCGAAGGACTAAGATAATTCTAAAAATAGGAAGTAAAAGTCATTATGTCTAAGCAACGCTGTGGCTGGGTCAGCGATGATCCTTTGTACATTGAGTATCACGACAAGGAGTGGGGGCGTCCAGAATACGATAACCAAAAGTTATTCGAAATGCTATGCCTTGAAGGCGCACAGGCTGGATTAAGTTGGATCACGGTACTCAAAAAGAGGGAACACTACCGAAAGGTTTTCGATAACTTTGACCCCGTGAAAATTGCTCAATATGACGACAAAAAGCGTGAAAAGCTGTTAAATGACCCTGGTATTATCAGAAACAAGCTAAAAGTTAACGCCTTTATAGTCAACGCCCAGCGCTATTTAGCAATTACCGAGACACAAAGCTTCAAAGATTATATCTGGCAGTTTATCGGTGGCGAGCCGATCAAGAACCACTGGAAAAGTTTAAAAGAGGTTCCCGTGACCACGCCTGAGTCCGATGCTATGTCAAAGCAGCTTAAAAAAGATGGCTTTAAATTTATCGGCAGTACTATCTGTTACGCCTTTATGCAGGCCACTGGCATGGTTGACGACCATGTTGAGGGGTGCTTTTTAAGACAGCTCTAACGTTTATCGGATTTAGAAAAGTATTGCTTTAACTGGAAATAAAGTTCTTCGGTCCAAACAGGGAGAGTTATTTAGCAGTATTTGTGTGACACATTTCAAAAGATACAGTTCCGTTCAAAAAACAGACAAAGACTCGTCATTAAGCAGTCATATTCCTTCTAGATACTGGTATTGCCTTAAGGGCACACCATATAGCACACAATCATACAAAAGGAATAACGATGAAAACTGTAACACTAAGCATCGCTGTAGCAACAGCTGTTTTAGCAACGTCAGCATCAGCAAACCAAACGCCGGCTGAAATTGAGCAAGCGGATAGTCGTATGACAGCAAGCCAAGACTACCGTTCTTTCTACTATCCAAAGCGCCCAAATCAGTATGGTCAGTTGGACTATATTTTTATCAATGCGACGAATGGTACTCAGTTCTGTGAAGAAGAAGGGTATCGTGATGCCATAGGCGGATCTATCGGTTGTGGTGAAGATGAAAGCTCGTATGTCACTTATGACTGGTATCAACAGCGTTGGGAGTCGCAATCTACGGGCAGTAAGAATCAATGCTACCCAGTTTACCGTACCATCACTTGTGGCAGCTCTATTCCTGAATTGCCTTAATGGTTTTAAGGAAGGTTAGGGAAAGCATAAGGATATGTTTCACGGATTGAGTTCAGGATGAACAGGTAAGGACGAACATTAAGGAAGACGCTGGCAAAGGATTTGCCAAGAATGTTAGGAAAGAAGCCACTGGTGAGATGTGCCAGTGGCTTTTTGATTTATCCTAGTTGTGCCAGAACAGCTTTGGCAGTTTCGGCAGACGAAGCAGGGTTTTGCCCAGTAATTAAATTACCGTCTATTTGCACAAAAGGCTCCCAGTCGTTGCCTTTATGATAGTCGCCGCCGTTTTCTTGTAACATGTCCTCAACTAAGAAGGGAACGACGTCAGTCAGCTCTACAGCGGCTTCTTCTGAGTTGCTGAAGGCGGTGACTTTCTTGCCTTTGACTAAAGACTCGCCGTCGCTGTTATTGGTATGACGGAAAACTGCTGGGGCGTGGCAGACGGCGCCAACAGGCTTATTCGCTTGGAAAATCTGCTCAATAATCGCTTTTGATTCTTGGCTTTCGGCTAAGTCCCATAAAGGACCATGACCACCGGGATAAAATACCGCATCGTAATCATCAGGATTAATGTCCGACAGAATAGTGGTATTTGCGAGGTGTTCCTGAGCATCTTTATCATCTTTAAAGCGCTGTGTGGATTCCGTTTGAGCATCTTCTCCGTCGCTACTTGGATCGAGAGGTGGTTGACCACCTTTGGGGGAAGCTAAGGTGATATCAGCTCCTGCGTCTTTGAAAACGTAGTAGGGTGAGGTGAACTCTTCTAACCAGAAACCTGTTTTGTTACCTGTATCGCCAAGCTTATCGTGAGAAGTAAGAACCATTAAAACTTTCATGAGAAAACCAAGTTTGGTGTGTGTTACTTATTGATGTGGCTTCGAAGTTTTGCTTTTCAACCCTTAGTACCAACTTTCAGTGGTTCTTGCGGAACATGTCTCTTAGTTGCTTGATGATGCTGACCAAGGAGCCTGACAGTCCGATGATGACAGCGGTAACAAGTAACCCTACGCGAAGCTTTACTGGGAGCTCAAGCCAATGCCAGAAATCGTTAGCTAGAATAAATCCAATCAGTAAAATGGCTATCAAATAGCAGCTGATGGTGAATTTAGATAACGGTTGGAATTTAGGCATGGTGATCACTCTTGTTATTGAGGGGTTATCGTTTGACTCTAAATCGTACCCAGGCTGTAAAATTCGCCTGCTGAGATTACGCCGAGATGCTTAGCACCATCAATGACCTGTTCTTCGGCAATCTCCACCAGTTCATAAAACACATTGCGATGGATTAGGGCGTGTAAGTTGCTCCGAACGGTAACATAGGGTGAGGGTTCACCTGTTTTTTGATCTTGTTCTACCCAAAGCGCGTGCTGGCTACTCAGCGGAAAGCTGTTGTCACAGTTGTCATGAAAAACAATCACAGGCCCTTTTTCGGTATCTTCAAGATCCATCCGAGTAACGAGAAAAGGAGCATCCTCAACTTTGATTCCGAGTTTTTCAACGGGAGTAACGAGGAAGTAATTATCCCCTTCTTTTTTAAGGACCGTTGAAAACAGTTTGACTAAACGTTGTCGCCCAATCGGTGAATTCTGATAATGCCAAGTGCCATCACGCTTAATGACTAAGTCCATATCGCCACAAAAATCCGGGTTCCACTTATCAACAGGTGGTAATTGGTTTTTCCCCTGAGCTTTCGTAATCTCGCTCAAGATGTTATTGAAGTCCGGATTGTTTCCGTTTTCGTTGCTCAAGCTTAAAGTCTCGCTCGTTAGCTGATTTATGGCAAACCTTTACGGATCAGGTATTTATAAGGCATTTCGTCGGTGCTGCTGGCGAGCAGCTGGTGATCCATAAAAGTACAAAATTTCGGAATATCACGCGTTGTTGACGGATCATCTGCGATAACGAGTAAGGTTTCGCCTTCGTCCATCTTGCGTACATTTAACCGTACCATCATCACAGGCTCGGGACAACGTAGGCCAAGGGCGTCGAGTTTGCGATCAAAGTTATCGAAGTTGAATTCTGTCATGATGGCTCAATGTATATGGTATATGATTGAAAAACTGTGCGAATTTTAGTCTTTTTGGCTGGGTTTCTAAAGCGAATTGACTTTACATAGTTATAATATATTACATTCTTTTAAAAGATTAATTTTGTTTATTAATAGAGCTTCGTTAAGATAGATGTAGAAATTAACTAAAGGAGATTGTTGAATGAATAAAGCGATTAACATCGGAATTGAAGAAAAGGCGCGTGAAGAAGTGGGCCAAGGTTTGTCACGCTTATTAGCTGACACCTATACCTTGTATCTACAGACGCACAACTTCCATTGGAATGTTACTGGCCCGTTCTTCCAACAGTTACACGTGTTATTTGAAGAACACTACACAGAGCTTGCGGAGGCCGTTGATGAAATCGCTGAGCGAATCAGAGCTCTGGGCATTTTATCGCCAGGCACTTACCAAGAGTTTGCCGAACTTTCGAGTATTAAGGAAGTGAAGGGCGACATCGGTGCGGAAGAGATGATTGAGCGCTTGGTGGATAGCCATGAAACGGTAGTGAGAACCGCGAGAGAAGTGCTGCATACAGCACAAGAGGCGGATGACGAGTCATCTGCAAGTCTAGTGGGCGATCGTTTGGTGGTGCACGAGAAAACAGCTTGGATGTTACGCTCACACCTACAGAAGTAATGCTTCGTGGTACGGATGGTGTAAATTAGTTTTCACCATCCTCGCCATAAGAACTATCGTTAGAGGTCGAGACCACGCGGTTTCGGCCTTCTTTTTTAGCTTTGTATAATAATCTATCGGCACGATTGATGACCATGTCGAGATTCTCATCGTCAGGTGTGTATTCAGTGACACCAAAACTCGCAGTGAGATGTATCCCTTCGGCCAAGTCTTCAAAGTCTGCGTTAGCGAACTGCTCATTTAGCCTGTCTGCGATTTGGATGGCATCATTGATTTGCGTTTCTGGCAGAATGATTAAGAATTCCTCACCACTAATGCGCCCAATCGTATCATTCTCTCGAAGTGTATGCCGTGTAATACTGGCAAGGCGGTTAATAACCTTGTCGCCGACCCTATGACCAAAGCGATCATTAATGGTTTTGAAGTGATCAATATCGAAAATGATTAAGCTGTATATGGTTTTATCAAGCGCAGTTTTTTGGTGCTCACTGTCCAGTTTACGAAAGACCTGACGTCGGTTTGGTAAGTGCGTGAGATTATCTGTTAGCGCCATTTCCTCATTCTTCTGCGCAACGCGGCGGTATTTAGAAATAAGCCAGAAGCAGATAATAAGCAATAGCAACAATAAGCAAACCAAGACGACTAACCAGATGCTGTACTCTTTATATTGCTCAACGAATTCAGAGCTTAGCTGATTTTCTTTTTCTAATAATTTATTTTCGAATGCGAGCCTTTCTTGATCAAGTTGCTCGCGAGATAAGTTCGAGACATAGGTTAAGTTATCATTAAAAGATTCTCTGTAAGTGCTAAAAGAGATATCGAGTTGTTTGTAAGCTTTTTCGAAGTCACCACGATGAGCGCTGATCTCGGCTCGTAACTTATTGAGATAAAAATCATCGAGCTCAGCAACACTTTCTGAACTTTCGATCGCTAAATTTAAATGCTCCTCAGCTTTGTCTATCTGACCTGATTTGAGGTAGGCATAAGCGAAGTCTGTATAAAGCTCATAACCGAAAAGTTTTTCTCCGGACTGTTCCTGTACCTCTTTAGCTAAGGTCAGTTCCTCGAGCGCTTGCAAGTAATTTTCTTGGCTGGTGTGTACTCTTGCTTGAACTTTATGGGCCAGCGCTTGCAAAGGCATGTCACCCTCAGCAGCGGCTAGTTCGTGTGACTTTTGGATTAACTCATTAGCTTTATCGTACTGTTTTACTTGAGCATAAGAGTCGGCCAAATTCGCGTAGAAATAAATGTTGTTAATCAGTGTTGGATGCTTTTCCATGACATCAATCGCTTTTTCAAAATACATGATTGCAGATTGATGATCATTGAGAAAATTATAAAGAATACCAAAAACGTTATAAGTCTCAGAAATTAGATAAGGATCATCAGCTTTTAGTGCATAATCCAGCGCAAGATCTAGCAGTTCGATTGACTTCTTATACTGAGAAGTGAGCGCTGTTATGTAGGCACGCTCTAAAATTAAGTCACCTAGCTTATTAGGGCTCCAGATGTCCTTAACATCCGCGTACAAGCTTTCAGCGTCTTCCATTGCCTGTTCGAGGTGACCTTCACTACGCACGACAAAAATATTAGCGTAAGTGTAGAGGCGATCAAGCGACACCTGTTGCACTGTATCGACTAACGGTTTTGCTACGGACAAATACTCCCGAGCACTGATGATGTCGCCGTTCAGGGTATGGTAGTTAGCCATCAGAATATTAGCTAAAGCTTCTGAATGGTTATCCAGATCGGGCTTATTCAGTAGGTTGTTTATCTTTAAGTAAAACGCTTCCTGCTGACGCTCTGGAACGGATAGATTAGACATGCCATACAGTTGTTGCTGTAGCGCCGTAGCATTGATGGTATTGGAAGCAGAAGATCCTGACGTGTAGTTAGGAGATGCAGCTGTATCGGGGATTATAAAAGCGAACGCACTACAACTAAGCAAGCATAAGAATACAAACTGTATGCATTTCCTATAGATGTACACGAGTTCCCTTTTATTAGATTGATAATTATAGACCGCACTTTACACCAATCCCTGTAAAAAATGAATAACCAGACAATGCGGTTGTGCATTGTCTGGTTAAAAGTTGAACAAACTCAGGTTTGTACTAAATGATACAATTAAAAAGCATCATTTCTTACTCGAAAAAGAGGGCTGGACGTTCTTTTTCTTTCGGTGCAATTTGATTCATGGTTTCGGCATCATAGAGCTTACCGTTTAACATCACCATGGTCACTTTGTCTGAGTTGCGTAGGTTTTCCATTGGATCAGCGTCTAAGACAACTAAGTCCGCCAGTTTCCCCGCTTTAATTGAGCCAAGCTCTTCGCCCATGCCTAGCATTTCAGCACCATCAATAGTGCCAGCACGTAAAGCTTCGAGAGGTGTCATGCCTCCTTGTCCAAACATCCACAGCTCCCAATGTGCAGCCAAGCCTTCGCGTTGACCGTGAGCACCGACAAGAACTTTAACTCCTTGGTCTTGTAGCTCTTTTGCCACGGTCGCGTTGTTAATGTGGTTGTAGTCTTCCATCGGCGCTTTCATGCGACGACGAGACGCAGGCTCTAAGACTTCGCGTGGGACAAATTTGCTTAATAGCGGATGCTTCCAAACGTCGGTTTGATCATACCAGAAGCGCTCGCCCCAAATACCACCGTAAGCGACGCCAAGCGTTGGCACATAAGCGGTTTCAGCTTGGCTCCATAACTGCTTCACATCGTCATAAATATTGGCCACAGGGATTGAGTGTTCAATGGTCGTGTGACCATCGATGATCATGCTCATGTTATGCATGAATAAAGACCCGCCTTCTGGCACCACTAGCATGCCGGTGTTGCGAGCAGCTTCCAGCACTTGTTGGCGCTGGTCGCGACGTGGCTGGTTGTAGCTTTTTACCGAGAAAGCACCAGCGGCTTTCATGCGCTCTAAATGACCATTAGCATCAGATAAGCTGTCGACTTCGGCAGTGATGTAATGGTTTGCACCGTACAAAATCGTACCCGTGGAGAAAATACGTGGCGCAGTGATTAAGCCTGCTTTCTGCATTTCGCTCGCTGAGAATACCGCTTCCGTATCAGCAGAAGGGTTATGCGTGGTAGTGACACCAAAGGCTAACGACGCTAGCGCATTCCAGTTAGTTTCAGGTTGGATTTGATCGTTAGCGTAAGAGCCATGCCAGTGATAATCCACTAAGCCCGGAATAATCGTTTTGCCTGTAACATCAATGGTGTTAGCACCTGATGGAATAGAAACTTGGTCACGCGTACCCACCGCTTTGATGCGATTATTTTCTACAACCACGACACCATTTTCGATAACTTGGTCGCCTTCCATGGTGATAACTTTGGCGCCGACCAAAGCGGTAACGCCGCTTGGCTTATCGGCTTTAACCGAAAGCTCAATCTTAGTTTCGCGTGCAGTCCCTTCGCTCGCTTTGCCACCTTCAGCTAAGAAATCGAACTTCTCTGCAAGTTTTTGTTGGTAAAGCGTTGGGCCTAGTGACCAAGAGAGCTCGGTACCATCTTCTGACCATGCAAGGTTTGAGCCAGCAAATGTCGAGAATTTCTTAACCGGAAGGTTCGCCGCAGAAGGTCCTGTCGTGATGGCGCCACCACTCTTAACAAACGGCGTCACATAGACTTGATAGCGCTGAGTGAAGGCTAACCATTTTTGGTCTGGAGAGACCGCGAAATCAGAAATCCAATTACCTGCATAATGCTCTTGCTTGTTGTTTCCAGTTAGGTCAGTGCTGACTAACTTACCTTGGTAAGTTTCACCGTTCGCCTTAGTTGTTGAGAAGAAGACGCGATCATTGTCGCCTGCGAAGAAAGGATTTGAGCCCGAGTCAGTGACCTTTGTCACTTCTTCTTCTTCAAGATTAACGCTGAAAATACCCGTATCATTGGAGTAAAGCGGGCTGGTAATATAGCCACCACTGATCGCTTGGTAAACAGCAAATTCGCCATCCGGGCTTAAGCTAGGATTGATGTAATGTCCTGGCTTATCGGAAATCACCTCACCGCGACCGCCGCTTGATGATACCACTCGTACTGTGCCGAGCTTCTTGTCGTCCCAAGTGGTGTAGATAATGTCATCACCATCGGCAGAATAGCTTGGGTACAGCTCGAAGTGATCATTCTGGCGGGTTAAACGTTCTGGTTTGCCGTCCGGCAAATCAACGGTATAAATCTTGCCTAAGCTTTGGAAGACCGCTTGATCTCCTTCTGGAGAAACCTGTAGCCAACGAAGCATTTTTGCGTTGAAACGATCGTCACCCACTGGATTCTTCTGCTTCACTGCAGCACGCATTTCGCGCTTATCGTTCACCTCAAAAGGAATCTCGGCAACTTCTTTCGATTCAACGTCGATTTTTTGCAGCTTGCCTTTAGCCCAGAACACGATGTTTTCACTATCTGGGGTCCATGAGAAATTCGGGTACACCCCGTGAATGGCCCATGTTTCTTGCATATCACGTTCTAAGTCTTTGTAAATGGGGAATTCTGCACCCGTTTTACGATCTTGTAAGAACAATGCTGATTTGCCGCTGATACGACGAACGAAAGCAATGTATTTACCGTCTGGTGAAGGCTCTGGGCGCACTGCGCCACCTGGGCCATCGATCCAAGTTTCGGTCTCGCCCGTATCACGATTAATCGCGAATACTTCATAAATTTGTTTAGTCGAGTCTTTGCTGTACTCGAAATAGCCGCCAGGCGTAGAGTCGCGGGAATATAAGACATACTTGCCGTCTGGCGTAAAGGCTGGCTCGCCTAAATCTTTTTGTTCATTCGGGCGTTTATTTAACTGAACGCCGCTACCGCCAGATTTGTGGTACAACCAAATTTCACCGGCACCAAGCGAGCGAGTGCCGGTAAAGTGTTTACGTGCTGCAATATAGTCGCCGTCTGGGCTCCACTTAGGATTGTTTAACAAACGGAAGTTTTCTTTGGTGACTTGATACTGGTCGCTACCATCGACATCCATTACCCAGATATTATCGCCGCCACCTTGGTCGGTGGTAAAAGCAATTTGCGAACCGTCTGGAGAGAAATCCGGCTGCATATCCCACGCCATGCTGTTGGTAATGTTGGTCGCCTTACCACCGGATATTGGCATGGTGTAGATATCGCCCAATAAATCAAAGGCAATGGTTTTGCCGTCCGGGCTCACATCAAGGTTCATCCAAGTACCTTCAGTCACGTTTAACTCGGCAAAGATTGCTTCACCGGGAGGGTTGTTAACGTCCCACTTAGCCTCTTCTTTTTTCTCCTCAGCCTGCGCTGCGAAGCCTAAAGAAGCCACTAAAAGGCCGCTTATCATGGAATATTTATGCATTGTAACATTCTTATAAAATGGTCCGAACCTAGCAATATAAAGGCTTGGCACCGAAAGGGCAAAGGGTGTAGAAGGGAAGTGTTGCGAAAATTGTAAGGAAATTTGAATGTCGTGCTTGTTTGTATCTTCTGGTATAGAGTACAAAACCAATTCCACAGTATTTCGTGTAAAAAAAGATTATACTGAAGTCATAAAGGGCAGGACTTACGGAAGGTGATATGGACATGAATACCTCTACTCAGAAACTTACAATAACAACTTTGTTGCGATTGATTTCGTCAATCCTATTTGTGTCGGCCGGACTCATGTTGTTGATTCCCGCTGCGGAAGCGGTATGTACATCATCAAGTTCTGGAGATACACCTCGCAGTATATTAGAGGCGCATCGAGCTGAAATTACCGCAATGGGGGATTTGCAGGAGGTAGACTTTCAAATTGGACTGCAAAAGATCTACCGGTTACGCAAGCGAGAGGAACAGGGCACCCGTGACCCATGGCTTGAGCGTTTGAGAGCACTCGCGCCTCGTCTTGAAGAATTGCAGCGTTATTTCCCAACGGAAGCTGAGCGAGAGGCGGCTGAAGATGAAGAGGAGGAGTCTGGAAGACGATTACCGTATATGCCCACCCCTCCAGAGCGCACCGTGTTATTGGTTGAAAGTGAACTAAATCTGCTCGGAGACACTTTAGCCTTTACGCAGTGCGCGGGCGAGGCAGAGGCAAACTATTTTATAAGAAACCGCCCAGACTTATTACGAGAACTCCCTCAAGGTTTGTGTCTCTTAGTGGTTAGGCCTCACACTATAGACGGCGAGCGAACAAAGAAATTTGTATTGTCACACGAGTGGATGCA
Source organism: Kangiella taiwanensis (assembly GCF_020005165.1). Taxonomy (GTDB): domain Bacteria; phylum Pseudomonadota; class Gammaproteobacteria; order Enterobacterales; family Kangiellaceae; genus Kangiella; species Kangiella taiwanensis. The sequence continues at coordinate 215,786 of NZ_JAHCLT010000001.1, read as the reverse complement.
TACGATGCAGAATGGTTCTTATGACTTCACCGCTGATTCAGGGTGGTGGGTAGAAGGGTCTGCAGAGTGGGGCGCGCACGAAGTCGTCGAAGGAACTACTGAGCGTAACAACAAGATCGAACAATTTTTTGAACGCCAGCCCGATTGTTCTTTGACAGATCATACCTATGATGCGCAAACTTTCTTTTTCTGGGGCGAGCAATCGTTTGGAATAGATTGGGGCATCTCACTTGGCATGGGTGGGCCTGATTATCTAGATACGCCGCGAAGGGCTGCTGAGATTTTACATCCTGACCAATGGTTGGATTGGGCTATTTCGCAGGCTGACCATAAGATCACGATGCCCGATGGACGTGACTTACCTTCTCAGGCGGAAGTCGAGTTGCTTGATTTAACACACTCCTGCGAAGCGGCTATTGAAGGACCGCCATTATCAGTGCAACTGCGTGAGTTACGATTCCCCGAAGATTCGGCACCTTTATTAACCATTGATCCGCAAGGCGCGCAACTGGCGTATAGAGCGTTTGATGCTGATGATGCAGGTCGCCCAAGTGCGTGGACTCGAGTGACTGAGGCAGTTGAGCTTGAGCCAAGCGAAGGGCCACTGCTGTTAGCCGCAATTATGCCTTCAGGGGAAGCGCTCAGTGTACAGATCAAGCAAGAGAATAGTGATCGCGCCAATTGTGCCTGCCATATAGGTCGTTGGATGGAGCAGTCTACGGCGGACTCGGAAGCCCAAGACAGTTTAAAAGGTGCGCTGGAAGCAATCGAAAAAGCTCGCGCCTTTGTGCCGCCTGAACAGTTGGAAGAGTTGGAAAAAGCCAAGCGTATGATCAGCTCGTCAGACACCAAAGATAGATTCCGCTTTAGAGGAGCCGCTGAGCAGATTTTTGAACTCGGTGGTGAGGGTGATGTGAACTATGTGAACGATGGTCCAATTGTTACTTTTAAAGGCGGTGGCGCTTTTATTATAGAAGACCCTCACACGATTCGAGCCGATAGAACAGAAGTGAATTACACCACTTATATACATTCAGGCCGCTGGGACATTGAAGGAGGGCAGTTAAAAATCGACCTGCAAGAGTTTACCTACGAAGGTACTGTCGAAGGGCCAGTATCAGATGGCCCACAACATATTGAGGGTAGCAATAGAAACTCAACCTATGTGGGTGGCGGCGGAGACTGGATCGTTTCCTGCGAAGGCTCAGGCGTAAGGCTTATTCCAGCCGATAGAAAAGAACGTGGCCCCGGAAAAGATGCGGTTTTGAAGGCGCACTGACTCATACCACATAATACATAACCAAGCCCTTAGTTTGTTTATGAATTAAGGGTCTTGAATGTCTGAGAGCGTTAATCGCTCGTAGTTTGTAGGGATAACCGTTACACTAGTCGTCTATTGCACCTATAAAGCTTTTGATGACCTTTTCCGAACTCAACTTGATCCAACCTCTTCTCGATTCGCTGCATAAAAGCGGCTATAAGACCCCTTCGCCTATTCAGCAAAAAGCGATTCCACTGATCCTCAATGGTGAGGATGTTATGGCTGCGGCACAGACGGGAACGGGTAAAACGGCGGGCTTTTCGGTGCCGATCTTGCAAAAGCTGTCAGAAGGTAAAAAGCCATCGGCGAATTCGGCTCGTTGCTTGATCCTAGCGCCGACCCGAGAGCTGGCGGAGCAAGTGCATCAAAGTGTGCAAAAATACGCATCCGATTTATCCCTAAAGTCACAAGTGGTTTATGGTGGCGTTAAAATCAATCCGCAAATGCTAAAGCTACGAAAAGGGACTGATGTTTTAGTAGCAACGCCAGGGCGTTTATTGGACTTGATGGAAAAGAATGCGGTGAACTTCAACGATCTAGAGTTTCTGGTTCTGGATGAAGCGGATCGCATGCTCGATATGGGCTTTTTACCGAGTATTAAGCGTATTTTGGCAAAGCTCCCTAAAAAGCGTCAGACGCTACTTTTCTCCGCAACTTTTTCAGAGTCGATTAAAAAGCTCAGTAAGCAGTTTTTAAATAATCCAGTATTAATAGAAACAGAAAGAACCAATGCCACAGCGACTTCCGTAAAACAGTGGATTCATCCGGTTGATAAAAAACAAAAAGCCGCGCTGTTGAAATTCCTTATCGAAGAACATCGCTGGCATCAGCTATTGATTTTCGTCAGGACACGCCGTGGCGCGAATCGGCTGAGTATGGCGCTTGAGAAAAATGATATCAAAGCAAGCTCGATTCATGGTGGTAAAAGTCAAAATGCACGTAATCGTGCGCTAGCCGAATTTAAAACAGGCAAGGTGCAAGCCTTAGTCGCCACCGACGTCGCTGCTCGCGGAATCGATATCGATCAGATGCCAGTGGTGGTGAATTACGACCTGCCGAATGTCGCCGAAGATTATGTGCATCGTATCGGACGTACCGGCCGTGCAGGAGAAAAAGGTATCGCAGTGTCATTGGTTAGCGCCGATGAAGTCGATGATTTACGCGCGATTCAAAATTTAATCCAAAAGCAACTCGAACGAATCATCGTAGACGACTTTGAACCTAATCATGTCGTCCCCGAAACCGACTTAAAAGCCGCTAAGAAAAAGAAACCCCATAAAAAGAAACTCGCAAAAGCCAAACTAAAGCAGTCTGGCAAGAAATCGGGCGCTGCTAAAGATACGGGAAGCCAACCGAAAAGAGGCAAGAACGGGTATAGAGGCAAGTCAGCGAATAAAGGAAAAACTACAGCTAAAAGAAAGCTGCGTAAAAAGAAGCCGGCTAATAAAAGTTCGAGTAAAGTCTGGGACAAAAAGGGGTAATGTAGCCTCGATCAGCGTCAGCGTGTTCGAGGTAATAAAACCTCGAAGTCACGCCATTCCTTCGAGGCAACGCTTGCTCACTTAGTGAAAACGTAATCACAAGAAAGTTTACCTGTTAGCCCTCCTTCAAAACAATTCAGAGTAATTTTGTCACCAACTTTGTTATATTTTGTGGGCATGTACACATGCCTACCGTCTTTTAATTTAACATTCATAATATTGTAGTGATGGCTACTACGAACAATAACTTCATTTACAGTGCCTTGAATATTTTTTCTGTCCCTAAAAGCAGTTGTGTACTCAAGAAGAATAAATGCAGTGAGGCACACACATAAAGATAAATAAATGATGGTTCTACCGAACCTAAAGAAGAAAACTTTCATTAACGTAAATGTGCGCTCACTCTGGTGATTGTAATATTTGTATTTTGCGTTATAGCTTTTAGTTATCTGTTCGTAATATAAATCGTTGTAATGCAATCTGCAAATTGTGGAGAAGCGGATCCGGATAGTGGTGCAACAAATATTCCCAAATTGCACAATTTTGCAATCACCTGATGATAAAACTTTATTTGCTTCTTGAGAATTGTTGGTTAGACTTGGATTAATGGAACTGAACAAGGATGTTATATGAGGTATTTAATCGGAGCGCTTTTTGGAGTTGTCTTAGTTTTGCTATTTTTCGGTGCAACCACCTATTACCATTATTATCAATCGCAACGTCTAGAGGATAGTTCGCAAAAACTATTAAATACTAAGGAATCGTCATCAGTTGATTCAAAAAAAGATAGATCTAACGTAACTGGAACAAGAGCTAGTGCAGCAAGTGATTATTCCAATAGTTCGTCACGACACAATAGCCAACGACGGTTGGATGCTTCTAGTTCCGTCTCGTCCGAACAAAAGCCAAATCTTTATACGTGGAAGGATAAAAACGGCAATAAAGTTATTTCATCAAGACCACCTACAACAGGGAGCTATGAAAAATTAACCTTGCCAGAGGAAGGGCTAAGCGTGGTGGAGATGGAGAAAGCAAAACCTATACGATATAAGAAGGTGAAGCGCTATCCTCATTACGCATCAAGCACGCCAAGCCAAGCAGTGATAAAGCAGCAGCTTATTAGTAAGAATAAGGGAAGGTGTCGGTGGCTAGTAGGGCGAGCGTATGAACGTTACACAAAGATCTTAGAACACAGTGGTGCTAATCAAAGCGTTCATTGTGATGAACACTCTAAGAGAGTGCGCGAAATGTATAAGCTGGCGCGTGAGGGAGATGGTTGCTATTACCCTTACAGCACACCAGCAAAATGTTGATTTAGATGCCGCACTTTGCAAATCGCTATTAAAGGTCTAACCAGCTATAGCTCTTGTGAGACAGGAACTATGGCGGGGGTGGGGTTTGTAACTCATTGATTTTACAGTTCTTTAAACACATACCTTTTTAAATCCGTAGAATGTGATAGTCACAAAACAATTAAAAGCTTTGAAACTAAGGTTTCTATCAAGGCCTTTATTGTCTGGATTGACAATCGCTTTGGTTACAACGAAATCTATCCATTACGGGGACTGACGTAGAAAGAATACGGAAACCTGTAGGCCAGACGACGATACTGTTATCTGGTGGAATGAGAACGAGGAGTAACTATGTTTGATATCATGAAACGACTAATAGCAATGAGCTTTTTAGTGTTCGTCATGTCAGCTTGTAGCGATTCTGACTCGAATGACGATAATTCTGGTTCAGAAAACCAAAAGCCAGTAGCGGAAGCTGGCGATGATCAGGATGTAGCTGTAGGCGCCGAAGTTACACTTAACGGTGAAGCTAGCTCAGACCCTGATGGTGATACTTTAACGTATCAATGGACCCTTTCTTCAGCGCCTGCGGGCAGTACAGCAGTACTAACTGCAGCAACCTCAGTGAGCCCAACATTCAATGCAGATGTTGAAGGTTCTTATACTGCAGAGTTGGTTGTTAGCGATGGCGTACTATCAAGTGACGTTGACAGTGTGACTATCGTAGCCGCAAGTGCTAATCAAAAACCAGAAGCAAACGCTGGTCCGGACCAAGATGTGAAAACGGGTGCAACCGTGATGCTTGATGGTTCTGCTAGTGTGGATGCTGATGGTGATACATTAACCTATCAGTGGGAAATTACATCAAAGCCTTCGGGTAGCGCAGCTGTCCTAAGCGACTCTGATGTAGAAAGCCCTACGTTTATTGCGGATGTTGACGGTACTTACACTGCGGACTTAGTAGTGAATGATGGTACGATCGATAGTGATGTGGACTCTGTAACGATCATCGCTGCCACAGTCAATTCGGCACCTGTGTCGAATGCAGGCAAAGATCAGAACGTTAAAACAAGTTCAACAGTCATGCTTGACGGTTCTGCAAGTACTGACATTGACGGTGATCAAATCACGTATCAATGGACATTAACGGCGAAGCCTTCAGCAAGTGCTGCTGTGTTAAGTGATAGCACTGCATCGCGTCCAACATTCGATGCCGATGTTGATGGCGAATACACGGCTGAACTGGTTGTGAGCGACGGTAGCATGAGCAGTGAAGTTGATGCGGTGACTGTTGTTTCTGCTTCTGCTAACTCAGATCCTGTGGCTGATGCGGGTGATGACCTGCATGTTAAAGCTGGTACCGTTGTTACATTAGATGGTACAGCGAGCTCAGACGCTGATGGCGACTTAGTCAACTATCAGTGGGCATTAACTTCAACGCCAGCGGGAAGTGTCGCTGCATTAAATAATGTAAGCTTAGCGACACCAACATTTGTCGCTGATGTAGAAGGTACTTATGAAGCTGAATTGATCGTAGATGATGGTTCGGTGAATAGTAGTGCTGATGCAGTAACCATTGTAGCGCTTGAAGCGAATACGGCTCCAATTGCACATGCTGGTTTAGAGCAAAGTGTTAAGACGGGCGCAACTGTTTCATTAGACGGTTCAGCAAGCTTTGATGCCGATGGTGATGCTATCGCGTATGAGTGGGCAATCATTTCTGCTCCTGCGACAAGTGCAGCCTCACTAAGCAGTTCAACTTCGGTTGATCCGAGCTTTACAGCAGATGTTGGAGGTTCTTACACGATTCAGTTAATCGTGAACGATGGCTCAATCAAATCAGAAGCTGATACTGTGACTGTCGTTGCCGCAACAGCAAATTCAAAACCGATTGCAAACGCTGGTTTGGATGCGCGAGTGACGGCTGGAACGTCTGTGACGTTGGATGGTACTGGTAGCTTTGATGCTGACGCCGATGTGCTGACGTATCAATGGACGTTTGTATCGAAACCAAGTGGTAGTGCAGCTGCATTTGCTGATGCTACGGTAGCAACACCTAACTTTACTGCTGATGTAGAAGGTAGTTATGTGATTGCGCTAGTAGTGGATGATGGTACGGAAGCAAGCATCGAAGACTATGTGTATGTTGAAGTGATTCAGCCACAAGTAACGCTAAGTAAGCAGTTTGGTGCTGATGCGAGCGCAACCTTTAACCAGGTGGCTATGCCGTACTCTTCAAGTGCGACAGTAGATGCGTCAGTTAGTGGTTCAGCGGACTTTACGCTAGATACCTTTAGTATTATCGCGGAAGGCCAGAACTACACCATTACAAACATCCAAGTAACGGATGACTCAGGTAATGTTGCACCATACTTCACAGTCATTAACGATGGCTATGTGTTACTGGAAGGTCAGGCAGTTGAGTTTGCATTGTTGTCACCACTTACAGCAGGCGTAGAAACGAACTTAACGTTCAGTTTTGAAATCGCTGAAACGGGACAAACGTTTGAAGCAAACTATACTTTCACAAGTAACTAGTCCTGAAGCGTGATTTAACATCACGATAAAAGGTAAAAAGCCGAGGGTTTCCTCGGCTTTTTTTATAGGTTAAATCGGTCAAGTATTATATTCATCGTGGCGCTTTTGCCACTCGTAGGTTGGTGTTTGTGGCCAGCCCTCTGGAGAGTCTTCCCATTCTTCTTGTCGGCCATAAGGCGTTAAGTCCAAATAAGTCCAATGACTACCTAAATACTCGACGCCACGATCGCCAGTATGGTAGGTCTGGTAAATATCATCACCGTCACGAAGGAAGACGCTAACGCCGTGCTGCTCGCCGTTATCATCGGTTGCACCAAAGTCGTAGTTAAAGTCACTGCCCTGAGAGGAGTACCAAGGGATAGGTTTAGTCCACTGCATGCGTTGTCGATAGTGTTCAAGCTTGTCTAACGGAGCACGTGAAATAAGGACCAATGTGGTGTCACGAGCGTGAAAGTGGGCAGGATGTGTCATTGCATCTGTGACCCATGAACACCCAGGGCAGCCTGCTTGCCAGTCGGGACCGAACATAAAGTGATACACGATCAGTTGTTTACGGCCTTCAAAAAGATCGAGTAAGTTTACTTCACCGCTAGGCGCATGGAAGCTGTACTCTTTATCAATTTTTCGCATTGGCAGTCGGCGACGTTCGGCGTTTAAGGCATCTTGAGCGCGTGTTAATGCTTTTTCTTTTTTGACGAACTCATCGAGAGTATTTTGCCATTCTTTGGATGACACAATCGGTGGAAGAGGGGGCTTGCTAGAAGACATGGTTGCGCTCCTATACAGTGGACATGGTTTTTAAGATTACCATAACTAACGTTAAATTTTTGGAGTGGTCATATCTTGTGAAGCTATTCTTTTAAAAGAATACTGTAATAAATTAAGCTGTTAGTACTCTAAGTAAGACACATTCATGAAACCATAAGAGGTTTATTATGAGTTTATTCGAAAGTCATACCGTAGATTCTGCTCCAGAGGGCTCGAAAGAGATTCTAGAGGGGGCGCAAAAGCAGTTGGGTTTTTTGCCCAACCTATACGCTAATTTAGCGGAAGCTCCACAAACCTTGAAAGCATATATGCAATTAAGTGACTTGATGGAGAATTCAAGTTTTAGCGCAGAAGAGCAAGAGGTCATTTTTCTTACTGCCAGTGTCGAGAATGGCTGTGAGTTTTGTGTCGCCGCACACTCGGTTATCGCTAAGAAGATGGTGGGCGTTGCCGAAGATATTGTTAATGCGATTCGAGATCGTGATGATACTGATAGCGACAAGATAAACGCATTGATTCGATTTACTCAAGGTGTCATTCAGGATCGTGGTTGGGTTGATGAAAAAGCAGTAAAAACATTCTTAGAAGCTGGCTTTACGAAGCAACAAGTACTAGAAGTTGTACTCGGTGTGGCCATGAAGACGATCAGTAATTACACCAATCACATTACAGGAACAGAGACTAACAAAGAATTTCAGGCGGAAGCTTGGAGTAAAGACTCGTAGTTTCATATTTGTGAAGTTGGTTTGTTAAAAGCTGTTGATAGTTAAAGCGTTGGGTAGAAATCCAACGCTTTTTTATTGGTGGTATGAAAAGTTCGGTGTAATGTTTGTCAGTGTTACGAGTCTTTAGATTAATGAAACTATGGAGAAGCAGCATGAAGATTAAGATGATTACTGTTTTATTAGCGCTAATTTTCTTTCTCTCCGGCGGTGCAAAATTGCTGGGTTTAGAGTTTGAGCTTGAGGCTTTTGGACGCTGGGGTTACCCGTTGTGGTTTATGTACTTGACCGGTGTTATTGAAGTTGCGGGCGCTGTAGCACTAATGATTCCGCGACTGTCGTCATTAGCGGCATTGGGGCTGAGTGGTGTGATGGTGGGTGCAGTGGCAACGCACCTGATGCACAGTGAGTGGATGATGTTAGTTATTGCCAGTGTGATTTTGCTGGTAGCAGTTTGGCGTGCTTATGCAGGAAGAAAAGATATTAGACGATTCATCCAGGCCGTTACTGGGCCTTCGGCTTAAGCATAAACTCAAAAGCTTTTTGAAGATCTGCTTCAGTACAGTCGAAGCAACCGCCTTTAGGTGGCATCGTTTTGTAGCCTTCGACCATGCTTTTCATTAAGGCTGCTTCACCTTTATCTAAGCGAGCTTGCCATTGCTCTATATTGCCACGCAGGGGCGCGCCACCATGGCCACGTTCGTGGCAACTAAAACACGATCGGTAATAAATACTCTCTCCATCATTTTTTGGAGGTGCTTGATCACACGCTGCAAGTACTAGTATCGCTGTAAGGAATAAAAGGTATTTTAGAATGCTAGTCACGAGGCTTCACCATGTAAAGGCAGTCAGGGAGCGGCATGATCTCCGGGTACTCGGCAACATCAAAACCAAGTTTAAGGTAAAGGTTTTTTGCTTTGGTGTTAGCTTTGAGAACAAAAAGAGAGTAACCACTACTATCAAAAAGCTCATCACCCAGCAGCATCAAGCGCTGGATCAGTTCTGTGCCAATGCCCTTTCCCTGTGCGGTCGGATCGACCACTAAGCGACCGAGGTGAGTGTGTCCTAGTCGCTGATAAGTTTGTCCAAAAGCGACGACTGTATCACCGTCAATTAAAACACGGCTCTGTAGCTCATCGAGCTTCAGATCGTCTATAAAGGTTTCTGCAGTAAAAGGAAAGCGGACGCCAGGACCTGCCCAAATGTCGAAGACTTTAGGACTTCTGACCCACTCCATCACTTCTAACAGATGGTGTGGTTGCGGCTTGATGAACTGCATGGTCATATATTGCAGGCACAAAAAAGCCGATCAATCGATCGGCTTTGGAAGAGATTACTTGCTTTCTTCAAGCATGTAGTCAACGACGGCTTTGATTTCGTCGTCAGAACAGTCAGCACAAGTACCTTTAGGTGGCATCGCGTTGATACCATTGATGGCGTTGGCATAAACGGTTTCAATGCCTTGAGCCATACGCTCGTCCCAAACCGCGACGTCGCCTAGTACTGGAGCGCCAGCTACGCCAGAAGCGTGACATGCTGTACAGTAGGTGTTGTAAATATCCACTGGCTCACGAGGACCAGAAGCTGCTGTAGTTGGAGCTGTATTCGAGACTTGTGGAACCTCATCACCCTCAACGTATACCTTGTGAACTGGCTCTAAACGATCTTTAACGTTTGAGTCGCTCAAGTGAGTCGCTGCCGCTGCGCCGGCGAATACTGCTGCTGTGAAGCTCACAGCTAATACGAACAATGATTTAACTTTAGTCATGGTCTCTCTCTATCAATACAGATCATCGGCTACTGGCTTATTAGGATTTGAAATAAGCATTGCCAAAACACCCAAAGGTGGAAATTCAGTGCGCAAATTATAACCGTAATCATGGCGCGATCAAATAGCCTAATTAAAATAACCTAAAGTTATTCTGATTATTCGCTTAAGGGCATACTTTTTTAAAGTCGGATCAGGCACAATGGGCATAAATTCGGGGTGGTGCTTTTAGTATGGGTTCACTGCAGCAAGATGCTTTGCGTATGTTGGGCGAAGCATTGGTTAACAATATTCCTTTTAATCGTCACATTGGCCTTAAATATCAAACGGTTAGTGAAGAAGAGTGCGTCATTACTTTCGACATGAAGCCAGAGTTGGTGGGCAACTATATCCAAGGAATCTTGCACGGCGGAGTGATTTCTTCTGCGATGGATATGGTTGGCGGCACTATGGCCGCTGTGGGCATTTTGCATCGTAACCCAGCGACCCATCTTGATGAATTAAAACAAAAAATTGCAAAGCTGAGCACGATCGACTTGCGTGTGGACTTTTTACGTCCTGGCCGTGGCGAAACCTTTTACGCTAAGGCAGAACTGCTACGAGCGGGGAAAAAGGTTGCGGTGGTGCGCGCGGAATTAGTTAATGAAAACAATACCCAGATTGCAGTAGCAACAGGTACCTTTATGGTGGGTTAACGAAACTCTCCTTACACTCTTATATTTCAATGGGTTATCGTCATGAAAGCTGACAACACTTCAAATCAGCCGTTAGCAGACTTGCCACAAAGTCATGAAGAAGAACAGCAGAATACTAAAGCGGGCTACTTGTGTGGGTTGGGCGCGTTTGTTATCTGGGGCTTAGCGCCAATTTACTTTAAAACGGTACAACAAGTTTCCGCATTAGAAATTTTAGCGCATCGGGTGGCTTGGTCGGTGCCTGTGGTGCTTCTGATCATGCTCGTGATCAAGCGTCCTTTCCCTAAGGGGGTGCTAAAGGACAAGAAAATCATGGGGATTTTGGTGATCACTGCGATTCTTATCTCGGGTAACTGGCTTGTGTTTACTTGGGCTGTGACTCACGATCGCGTGCTGGAGACTAGCTTAGGCTACTTTATTAACCCTTTGATTAGTGTGGCTTTAGGCATCATCTTCCTTAAAGAGAAACTGTCTACGTGGAGCAAATGGGCGCTGGGCTTGGCTATCGCTGGCGTTACCTATCGCGTAATTGTGATGGGCGGGTTACCGTGGGTTTCGCTATTCCTAGCTTTTTCTTTTGGCTTTTATGGATTGTTACGGAAGCAAGTTAATATTGGTCCGCTTCAGGGTTTGCTGGTGGAAACTCTCATCGTGTTACCAGTGACTGTCGGCTACATTTATTACCTATGGCATACAGGAACAGGAAGCTTCCTGACTCTATCTCCAACCATCGACTGGTTGCTGGTTGCGGGTGGTGTTATTACCACCGTACCACTGGCGTTATTCTCAGCCGGCGCACGAATCTTACCGTTGAATACGATTGGTTTCCTGCAATATTTGGCGCCGAGTTTAACCTTTATTCTGGCGGTGTTCGTCTTCAAAGAACCGTTTAACCTCGATCTTCTGATGACCTTCGGTTTGATATGGGCTGGACTGGTGGTTTATACCATCGGCGTGGTTAAAGCCAACCGTCGTAAGAAAGTGGTCGTTGGGTAGCTGTGTGGTCGAAAGAGGTTTCTTCTGTAAAAAGAAACCTCTAGCTATCAATTTTCCAAGTGGGTATTAATCGCTACTCTTTACGATCAACCAAATAAAAGCACAGCTGGCGAAATACTGAAAAGCACCGCCGAGCGATTGTGCGCCTACAGATGTTTGCCACATTTGGAACCAAGCGCCACCAAGGACACCGAAAAATCCAAACCAGACAATGATGCCGATTCCGGCACCCAGTAGTGCCAGTGTTTTTGCTTGATTAAAAGTGTCGCTGTCAGCAGTACGAGCTTTGATTAAGGCAAAAGCTCCGAGAAAAAGTAGGAGCCCTGCGGATAGCTCTGCAGCAATGATGATAAAGACGCAAAGCCAGACTAAACCGCTGCTGGTAAAAGCAGGAAACCAAGAGTTTGCGTAATAGGTATGTTCTGACATCCCTAAAACATAAGAAACTGATTGAAAGCAGGCCTCTAAGTTGGCAATGTTTTGTAAGCCATAAATTAAGCAAAGCAGACCTAAAAACACCACAAGAATAATTTTTAAGTATCGGATCCCCATTCTCCCTCCAAATGATTGTATAAAAAACAACCACATTACTATAGCAGAAGCTAAGGGACTGGGTGAGCCCTTTATAAACGTGAGTTTAAAGGCAAGTCGCTAGGAGGTCTGATTAAAAGTCTCGAGCCACTCAAATATTTTGAATGCTTCCAAAATAAACTCTAACGACATAGCTGCAAGAATCAGGCCCATCACGCGGATCAGGATAGCAGCACCATTTTGTCCGATGACTTTAAGAATTGGACTAGCGGCTAACATAAAAAGGAAAGCGACAGCCAACACACCTAACATGATCAAGCTGGTACCCACTTGGGTTTGAATGTCGTAGACATGATTATCAGTTAATAAAATCGCTGCCATGATCGCGCCGGGCGTTGCGATTGAGGGAACGGCTAACGGAAATACAGCAATATCATGACCTTTTTCTTTTTCTCCGCCCGAGCTAAAGGCAAGAGCATCTCCGAATATCATCTGTAAGGAGAATATAAAAAGGATCATGCCACCAGCAACTTGCAGTGATACTAAGCTAATGCCCATAGCGGAAAGCAAAATCTGCCCGATCACAACAGCACCCACCAAAATAATAGCTGAGTAGGTAATGGCTTTTACGGCGGTTTTGAAACGCTCTTTTGGTGTCAGCGTAGCGGTTAATGAGGCGAAAATTGCTAAAGTGCCAATCGGGTCAATAGTGGCCCAAAGGATTAATGCGTCTTTAATAAACTTTTCGATGATTGCTCTCCTTAACCTTAGATGCCATTACTTGATAATTATACCTACTTTAGATGTTGAGTAGGTAAAGGATCTTTGTCGCAAGAGATATGGGGATAAAAGTTATAATTTCAAGGGGTTAAAGCGGAATGTATCCCTAGAAGGTCGGCCTAGCGAGAAGGAGCAGCTAAGCCAACCTGGGGGTAACAATAAGAAAATTTACAACTGATCTCGATTAGAACGTTAATCGGAATCCTGCCGAGAAAGTTCTACCGGCACGTGTCGTGCGGTCTTTCAGGAAAGAAGCGTGGTCACGAATTTCTTCATCGCCCATGTTCTCGCCTTTTAAGAACAGTAGTAAGTCAGCATTATCGAAGTAGACGTTATAGCCAACACTCATATTAACTAACGTATAACCTTCCGTAGGCAACTCGTCTTCTGCTAGTTGGTTTTGGTCATCGGCTTTAATCACTGTGAAGTCAGCGCTTAAGTCACCTTGAACAAATCCAATATTGCCGCCGAAGCGCTTAGCAGGTGTGCGTGGTAAATAACCACCTTTGTCGAGTGTTGCACGTGTGTAGTCACCAAATAACCCGGCTTTCCAGTAAGAGTCGCCTTGGTATCCAAAGGTCCAATCGATTTCAGCTTCGAGGCCTGTAAACGTTGCGTCGTCTTGAGTGAACTCAAAGATTGGAAATTCACTATGTTCTTCGTGCTCATCATGACCACCGCCAGTATCATGCTCTTCTTCATGCTCATGGTGCTCAAGGTAAATGTAATCAGAGACTTTGTTATGGAACAATGATACGGAGGCATGTACTTCATCGGTGTGATAGCGTAGTCCAATATCAATATTCTGCGCCGTTTCTTTGTCTAGATTTTCGTTGCCTACTTCAATGCTTAATGTTGCCAAGTGAGGAACGTACGAGTCTTCATCACGTCCAGCATTGGAATACAACTCTTCCACAGAGGGTAAACGTTGAGCCAGCGCGAAGTTAATCGGTAGTGACCAAGAATCATCAATGTGCCATACGGTCCCTGCCGCAAAGCTATAAGCTTTATCGTCACGTTGAGCGCCACCGAAATTTGCAGTGCTAGAAACATCGATTTTTTGTTGATCCAGGCGTAGACCGAGTTCTGTATGCCAGTCGCCTTTATCGACTTCTTCCAGCCAGAAAATACCGTAGTTTTTGGTATTTGAAGCCGGGATGAACGTTTCGGCACCTACGGCAGCGAAATCACTATCGCTCAGCTGTAAGCCGAATGCGCCTTGCCAGCCGTTCCATGAGTTGTGAACCGCCTCAACGCGAAGCTCTTGAGCATCATTAGTAAAGCGAGTGCTTACTTCATCGCCTTCAATTTCTTGATGTTCGTAATCTGTTTTTGAGTAGTTAAACTTAAGATTTTGAAAGCCCGAAAAAGGGTCGCTTAATTGCCCTTTTAGGTTATAACGCTTCTGCTCTAAATCTAAAAAGACAGCTTCTTCATGCTCGCCATGCTCTTCCTCTTCATGAGCATGCTCATCCTCATGACCATGTTCTTCTTCGTGCCCATGAGCGTGCCCAGGTAAGCCATAAGAACGTTCGAACTCAGTATAAGACATACCGATAAAGCCACGGTCACCAATATAAGAAACACCGAAGCTTCCGCCTTTGGTATCCGTGCGGGTGTTATTCAATGTACCGCCGAACTCTTCCTCATGCTCAGCATGCTCTTCTTCGGTTTCCCCTTCATGCTCGTGTGCTTCTTCTGCTCTTAAGAAAGAGGATTCAGCGTAAGCAGGGATCTCGTAATCATCAGTTTCAGATTTGAAACCATCAATGTTGAAGGCGAAGTTACCAGCGGATGCCGTTACAGTACCAACCGTACTGCGCTCACCGGTGGCTGAATCTGCGGCTCTGGCTTCAAAACCACCCTCAATACCATCAGTTAAGTGCATAGGAATTCGATTGTCGACAACATTGACCGCGCCACCAACTGCACCGCCACCATAGAGTAATGTTGCTGGCCCTTTTAAGACTTCAACACGCTCAGCCAATAATGGCTCTGCTGCGATCCAATGGTCAGGGCTAGAGTTTGAGGCATCTTGAGTCGAGCTGTTATTACTCAAAACTGTCACACGGTTACCTTGTTGACCACGAATAACGGGGCGGCCAGCGCCAGCACCAAAGCTTGATAGGTTGATGCCTGGAGTTTGTGCTAGAGTTTCGCCGATGTTAGCACCACGATTTTTTACCAGCTCTTCACCGCTGATGATGACGGCAGGCGATGCCATCTCAAGGCTGGAATGTTCAAGAGGGTTACCCGTAATAACCAACACTTCTGCATTTTCAGGTGTCAGGCTGATTGATTTGTCCGTACCGTCATGGCGAACCGAACGGTTAATGTGGCCTTCGCTACCACCTTTGATGTCGAGTACGTATCGGCCTTCTTCTAAATCTTCGAAAGTGAACTTGCCGCTAGCATCGGTAGTTGTGGATAAATTTTGTGCTCGAAGGTGAACTTCAACACCTTCAAGTGGTTGGTTGTCATCACCTGTAATGACGCCTGTAAGATTCTTTTCAGCCGCTAATGCGCTTTGGGAAGCCAATATTCCCGTGATTAATAGACTTAGTGTTCTAAGTTTCATTGTGGTGTTACCTCAAATTTTTAGCATATGCTACAGCCCAAAAACTTGCCGTAGGAGAGTTGCTCTCGGCTAAGTATGGGATCGTTAATAGTGTTTAGAGTTGTTGAGTTATGCTAATTGAGGTGGGGCGCGTCCGAAGAATGGGCGGATGCTTCGCACAAAGACCGTGCTAGAGTTAAGGGTGATCATTTCTGCGCTCATCTCGAGTGGTTGTGGAACAGTTATCTGATGCGGTGCTGTATGCAGTTGATTGCCAGCATGGTGCAAGCAAAAAGTACACTCGGGAAGATCGGTTGCATCCTGGTGAATAGGTGAAAATGCATGCGACACGCTAAGCAAAGCCATGCTTAGCAAGGCAGCTGTAACAATAATGTGACGTAACATTCTATTCATAGTGTATTCACGCAGCTCTATTTAAAGAGTTTAATGCATATTCCGTAAAGGATTTGTGGTGAAGCACTTTGAAAAAGTCAAAATACTTCAAGTTTGCAATGCTATTCTATTAAAAAGTAAGATGCAATCAGTAGCCTGTAGATATTTGTAACAGAGTTTCTCTAGAATATATAAAAACAGCGCCAAATAATTAATTCATAAGGAAAAAGTTGCTATGGCCGACGATTTGCCGATTTCGATAGCCGAACGACGTTTGGATAATGTACCGAATTATCCTGACCGGCATGAACCTGTGGGATTTATGCTGCGGTTGGTGAAAGCGTTGCACACCTATGGTGTACCGAGCTATGAATTAGAGCGACTGATGACGAACGTGGCGGATCAGCTGGGCTATGGTTTGCAAGCGACCGTAGTGCCGACCAGCATTACCATGACCTTCATTCAGGATGAAGACAAACCGCGTACCTATGTGATTCGTTCGAATTCGGGTGAGGTCAACGTGGATAAATTAAGCCGAACGATTGATGTGGCTTATGCGGTGATTAATGGTGAGATAACTACTGAGAAAGGGGCCAAGGAGCTGACTGACATTACGAATTCGGCACCGCTACACAGCAAGTGGTGGATGATTTTGTGCTTCATGTTGGTGTCTACGGCAATTTGTCGAATTTTCGGTGGTGGTATTCCTGAAATTATTACGGCTTCTGTCACAGGCCTAATTGTTGGTGTCTTTGTTAATATTGGCGGGTTACGTTCTGAAACGGTTTCCAATCTAATGCCGGCTCTGTCTGCATTTCTGGCGACGTTAATTTCTTTTGCCTTTAATTATTGGATAGGACTAAGTTCGACCTACATCCCAGTAGTATCCGGCATTATTGTATTAGTGCCCGGTATGATGCTCACCATTGCCATGGCGGAGTTAGCGACGCAGAACTTGGTGTCGGGTACGGCAAGACTGCTTGGTTCGGTGGTGATTTTTATTCAGATGATTTTTGGCGTGGCCATTGGCTCACAAGTGGCCGCTATTTTTTTTGGACAGGCGTCGATTACGACGTCGATTGATCATCAACTACCTCAATGGACAGTGTGGATTGCGATCGTTGTAAGCTCATGGTCTTTGATGATGCTGTTTCAAACTCGAAGTCGTCACTTGTTATGGGTTATAGCGACTACCGCATCGTCATTTTTTGTGTCACGTTGGGCAGGCGCTGAACTGGGTGCCGCGACAGGTGCATTCTTTGGTGCTTTGACCGTGGGAGTTTTCGCAAACTTAGCCTATCGAATTAAGCAAGTGCCCACTGCGGCGGTGATGATGCCAGGTTTCATTATTTTAGTTCCGGGCAGTGTTGGCTTCAGGAGTTTAACCGAAATTCTTGATCACAATATCATTGGCGGTTTAGAAACGGCGTTTAATATGATTATTGTCGGTATTTCTTTGATTACAGGTCTGTTGGTGTCGTCGATTGCGACCTTGCCTAAACCAAAAATCAAAACAGAACCAGCGGATGTCGAAGTAATCGATAACGCGAAGGAATAAACTGATGATGCGAGCATTTGTGTTATGTACATTATTGTTTCTCGTATTGGCCTGTTCTCAGGCTGAGCAAGAGGGGTATCGTCTGGTGTATGTTCAGGATGGTGACAGCGCGGTTTTGTGTTGTGATGCCGGTAAAAAATTTACGGTAAGATTGTTAGATATTGATGCTCCTGAAAAGCACCAGCCTTACGCTGAAGAGTCGAAAGCTTTGTTAGATGATCTGCTTGATGGTGAGCCTTTAAGTTTACTAGGTGAGAAGCGCGATCGTTACGGCCGCCGTTTAGCTGTGATTCAAGTTAATGGTAAGAGTATTAATGATATGATGGTAATGTCAGGCGCTGCGTGGGCCTGGAAGTACAGTAAAAGTAAGCGCATGCGAGCGCTACAGCAAGAGGCGAAAGATGCAGGCCGTGGCTTGTGGGCTTTACCAGAGGCTCAACGGCAAAACCCTTGGGATTGGCGTCAGTCCCATCAAAGGAAATAAGCGTTAAGGTGAGCATTATGTCGAGTGAAATGATTAAGCAAGTGGCGTTGGTCGGTGGGACTCATGGCAATGAGTTGACGGGGATCTACTTGCTCAACAAGTATCGCCAATTTCCCAAGAAGTTAGGACAGCATAGCTTTAAAGTCGAACTGTTTAAAGCCAATCATGAAGCACACCTTGCCAATAAGCGTTACCTTGAACGTGACTTGAATCGTAGCTTTAAACTAGCAGATTTAAATGACGACTCTTTATTTGGTCATGAAAATGAGCTAGCGAAAAAGATCAATCAAAAGCTAGGGCCTAAAGGCGATAGTCGCACGGATATGATTATCGATTTACACACATCAACTGCCCCGATGGGTGTGAATTTAGTACTAACCAAAACGGATACGTTTCACCTCATGCTGGTGGACTACGTTCAACAACGGATGGATAATGTTTCCGTAACTTTAGAGTCGATGCCGGATCATCATTTCTTGATGTCGGTCGCACCGCAGCATGTCTTAGTGGAAATCGGTGCAACCGCTCAGGGCCAATTGCGGCAAGATGTTTTCGATAAAACTGAAGAAACGACCCAGCTTATCTTCAAGTTTCTCAACGAATACAACAATCATCAATTACCACAGCCTTCAGAGTCGATAGAAGTATTTGAGTACTTTGATGTGATGTTTTTGCCCACCGATGTGAACGGTGAAATCTCTGGCATGGTGCATCATGGCATCCAAGACCGTGACTTTTCCCTACTACGCTCTGGCGAGCCGATTTTCACGTTATTTAATGGCGACGAAGTGATTTATGACGGTGAAGATTGTTATATGAGCTTTATTAATGAAGCGGCTTATTACGATGAAAAGAAAGCCTTTGCTATGTCGAGGAAGAAGGTTTTTCATATCGGATAGAAATACTTTCAAGCTAATGCTTGAGGTTCAACACATCTGAAGCTGGATAATTAGCACCAGTCACCCCGTTAAAAGTTAGCCTCAAGGTTAAAAATTATAGTGCAAATTGGGCAGGGATAGCCCAATTTAGCAAAAACGAAACATGGAGGTTTCGTTTTGCGGCACGTGAAGAAATTTTTAATGATGAGGGAAGCGCGGTAGCGCCTAACTTTTGGGGCGAGTTTTTTGGTTCGTTTTTTGCTCGTCAAAAAATGAACGTTAAAACACTTTATAACTCTGTCTCACAAGAGACATATCATGGTGGAACCATAGAAAATAGATAGCAAAAAAAACCGCCCAAAGGGCGGTATAGCGTGAAGAGACCTATGATAGCAGTTTTATTATTGTTGGAATTGGGTTCGCTGGATCAAGCTCGTAGGAGAGGTGGGGCTTTCCGATAAACACCACTGTCATGACCTCAGCGAATTGTGTTGGTGAGCAGCGCTACCTCGTTCTGCCCTGACCTTGAAACGAATCATACCGATAACATTTCTTAAATGCAAACGATTCTCATTTAAATTTGTCGAGAAGTTGAAAAAAGTGAGACTTGCATCAATATATAGCTCTATAACTTAATGAAGAGTGGCCTTGTTAATAATGAATAGGGTTGCTTGGAAGGAGCTCGATATGGCGCAAAAAACGATTCAAGGCATTTATAAAGCACCACAAGGCCACTGGGTTGGCGATGGCTTTCCGGTGCGCTCTTTATTTGCATATAACAGCAAAGGGCAGCAAATCAGCCCATTTTTGTTGCTTGATCATGCGGGGCCAGCCAATTTTGAGCCGAGCTCTCAGCCGAGAGGTGTTGGTGAGCACCCGCACCGTGGCTTTGAAACGGTTACCATTGTTTATCAAGGTGAAGTGTCGCACCGGGACTCAACTGGTAAAGGTGGGACGATTTATCCCGGCGATGTGCAGTGGATGACAGCGGGTAACGGTATTTTGCATGACGAGTTCCACTCAGAAGCCTTTACTGAGCGCGGGGGCATCATGGAAATGGCTCAGCTTTGGGTGAATTTACCCAAAGAGCATAAAATGGCACAGCCGGGTTATCAGGCCATTAAGTCAGACGATATTCCGAATCTCACCCTAGAAGGCGGTAGCTTGAGAGTGATTGCCGGTGAGTATCAAGGTAAACAAGGCCCAGCGCATACCTATTCCCCTTTAAATGTGTGGGATTTATCAATGCAAAGTGGTCAGAGCCAGCGAGTGGACATCAACGAACAATGGAACGCCATTGTTGTGGTGTTAAAAGGCTCAATCAGTATTAATGAACAT
Source organism: Kangiella taiwanensis (assembly GCF_020005165.1). Lineage (GTDB taxonomy): Bacteria > Pseudomonadota > Gammaproteobacteria > Enterobacterales > Kangiellaceae > Kangiella > Kangiella taiwanensis. The sequence continues at coordinate 195,686 of NZ_JAHCLT010000001.1, read as the reverse complement.
CAGGCCGGAGCCGATGACACAATAATATTCAACAATAGCGGTAGCGAAATACAGATAACCGCTGAAGAAGATAGCACCCTGTTGCTGCTGAGCGGTCAGCCGTTGAATGAGCCCATAGTCGGCGCGGGCCCATTCGTTATGAACAGTGAAGAAGAAATCATGCAAGCCTTTGATGATTTCAAAAGCGGTAAGTTTGGTCAGAGCCTCAGCTAACCCAGTCCTATTGATCTTTCTTCATGAAGTTCTTCATAAAGTCGATCGGCAGCGGGAAGACGATGGTATTGCTGTTCTCACCAGCCAAACTCGACAGGGTTTGCAGATAACGCAGCTGGATCGCTTCTTCCTGTTGCGATAGGACTTTGGCGGCTTCGAGAAGTTTTTCCGAGGCCTCCATTTCGCCGCGCGCATGGATCACTTTAGCCCGACGCGCACGCTCTGCTTCGGCTTGTTGCGCAATCGCACGGATCATGCTTTCGTTCAGATCCACATGCTTAATTTCGACGTTAGCCACCTTGATACCCCAAGCATCTGTTTGGTTGTCCAAGATGGCTTGGATATCGGTATTTAGTTGCTCGCGAGAAGCCAGCATTTCGTCTAACTCATGTTGACCAAGGACAGAACGTAGCGTGGTTTGTGCCAATTGGCTGGTTGCATCATAGTAGTGCTCAACATTAATGATGGCTTTCTGAGGATCAATTACTCGGAAGTAGACCACAGCGTTGACCTCAACCGACACGTTATCTAGCGAGATAACGTCTTGAGTTGGAACATCCATCACCACGGTACGCAAATCGACACGAACCATTTGTTGGACAAATGGGATCAGAATAATGAGGCCAGGGCCTTTAACTTTCCAAAAGCGACCCAGCATAAAAATAACGCCACGCTCATATTCGCGAAGAATCTTAAACATGCTAGCCACTAGCAAAACGACAATGGCTAGAATGACTGGATACAAAATATTCATAATAAATCCTTCTATGATTGGTTAAGAATGATGATCGGGTGGTAACGCGCCATCTAGTGGCACGACTGTTAACTCGAGATCATTAACCGCCACCACTTTGACCTGCTGGCCAGCTTTTAGGGAGTGCTCAGAGCGACACTTCCAAGTTTCGCCACAAATATGTACCCAGCCTTCGCCAGAAAAGTCTTGTTTTACGATACCCACTTCACTGAGCAATTCCTCGCGGCCACTGACAACGGGCTGTTGCTTGGCGCGAATCGCTAAGCTCAATACAAAGCTCAATAAAATCACGCTAATAATCGTGACGCCGAGTAAAATAGGCATAGCAACTGCCACGCCAGTTTCGGGTTCGTTAAATAGCATGAAGGAGCCGAAGAGGAAGGCGATAATGCCGCCAACCCCTAAGATGCCAAAGCTTGGTGCAAATGCTTCGACAACTAGTAGGGCGATACCGAGAACTAATAGCCCTGCAGCAACGTAGTTAATGGGTAAAATTTGAAGCGCATAAAAAGCCAATAATAAACAAATCGCACCAATAACGCCCGGAACCATGGTGCCCGGGTTATAGCCTTCGAAGATCAGCCCGTAAATTCCAATCAATAATAAAATATAGGCGATGTTGGGGTCGCTAATGATACTGAGCAACATCATTTGCCATGTTGGTTCGACTTCAACAATACTCATGTCAGTAGTATCAAGAGTCATGGAACCTGAAGGCAGTCGAACACTGCGGTTATGAATGTGAAGCAGCAACTGCTGTGGGCTTTCGGCGATCAAATCAATCACGCCAATCTCTAACGCTTCTTTCGAGGTTAAACTTTCGCCTTCACGAACCGCGTTTTTAACCCAGTCAATATTGCGACCATGATAAGCTGCCAGTCCTCTTAAATAAGCTTCTGCATCGTTGATGATTTTTTTGTGCATCGCATTTTGATTGCTATCAGATGGGGCGGGTGATTTTTTAGCTTGTTCTTTTTCTTCTTTATCACCTTCTTTCCCTTTATCGTCTGAAGCAGGCTTCGGCATGCCACCGATTGAAACCGGTGTTGCTGCACCAAGATTCGTTGCAGGAGCCATTGATGAAATATGGCTGGCATAAAGAATGTAAGTGCCCGCGCTCGCCGCACGAGAGCCTGGGGGATAAACGTAAGTAGCGACGGGGATTTCTGACGAAAGAATAGATCGAATAATATCCCGCATGGCTAAATCCAAACCGCCGGGTGTATTCATCTGAATAACCACTAAATCATAGTTCTCTTCGGGAGCTGATTGGATGTTCGAGACGAGGTAATGAGCCGTACCGGGGTTAACCGAACCATCTAACACTAGTAATTTTGCTTGCTTAGGAGGACTTGAAGAGACTTCTGATGCACTAAAGAGTGGCCACGCCATCGACAGTAGCGCGATTACGAGACAAAATCTGACGAAATGCTGCATAGAAAATCCCTCTACTCAGCTAGGCTCTAATTGAGCCAAAACCATCACCCTTAATGTAGCGCGAATGGAGTGGAATTACAAAGAAGCCAGCTTGTGGATATACAGGATTTTCAAAGGTTGATGACGCTTCAGACACAAAAAAGCCCGACTATTTCTAGTCAGGCTTTCAGAATGATGGTGGCCCGGGCAGACTAACTTGTCTGGAACAAATTTGAACATTGCAGTTTACTGCAATGGCCGTGAGGCAAACTACAGGGATGTAGTTTGTCATTGAACGTAGTTCAATTCGATAATCTTTATATGTTGGACACAAAAAAGCCCGACTATTTCTAGTCAGGCTTTCAGAATGATGGTGGCCCGGGGCAGAATTGAACTGCCGACACAAGGATTTTCAATCCTCCGCTCTACCAACTGAGCTACCAGGCCAACGGACGCGTATTAAACCGATTCTAAGGTTTTAAGTCAAGCCTAAATTTGAAATTTATTGCTTGTCTTCGGGGACGTAGCCTTCGGCTTCGTCGTAGTCGCCACCAAACAAGAATTTTTCCATCTGTTCAGCGAGGTATTTTTGAGTATCTTCATCGACCAAGCTTAGCCGTTTTTCATTGATTAGCATGGTTTGATGTTCTAGCCACATCTGCCATGCTTCCTGTGAAATATTATCGTAAATGCGATCGCCTAGTTCGCCAGGGAATGGCTTAAAACCGATTCCTTCGGCATCTTTTTGTAGTTTCTTACAAAAAATAGTACGTGACATTCAATTCTCCGCGTTGGGTTTTGGCTTTGCTAATTGAGGCTGTCGAGCACCTTGGTAACAGGCGTCGGCAGTCCTATTTCAGCTGTTTTTTGCTGTAAGAAGTTAAGCGCAAAGCTCTCAAGTTCGATGGGCTCCATGATACCTGTGTTATCGAGCTTTTTCACTAGCAGAGGCTGAACTTCTAAGTCGTAATGACTGAATTTATGAATAAAGCTGTCTAGTTTTTGCTCATGTGGTGGTGCTTGCTCTGTTTGCTCTAACTCTGGGAAGCACCAAAGCCCACCCCAGATACCTGAAGGTGGCCGCTTTTGGAGTAATACTTGCTCATTTTCTAGGCAGATTAACCAGTAGACCGAACGTTTGGGGCGTGCTTTTTTTGGCTTCTTGCCCGGTAGTTGAGCAATGGCATCCTGCTTTAGTGCATAGCAGTTTTCCGACAAAGGGCATTGATCACACCTAGGTTTACTACGTGTACAAACAACGGCACCCAGATCCATCATGGCCTGATTATACTGCGCAGTATCTTGTGCTGGAGTATTTTTCTCCGCTCGTTGCCATAAAGCCTTAAGCACGGATGCTTTGCCAGCCCAACCTTCGATGCCATAGCAACGGGCTAATACACGTTTAACGTTACCATCAAGAATTGCGGTGGGTTGGTCAAAGGCGAAGGCAGCGATGGCGCCAGCAGTCGAGCGACCGACTCCGGGTAGTGATTCGATGGCTTCTTGGGTTTGGGGGAAGTCGCCGTTAAATTCTTCGGCCACCATTTTTGCGGCTTTATGCAGGTTTCTGGCGCGACTGTAATAACCGAGGCCACTCCATAAGTGCATGACTTCATCACTACTGGCTTCGGCTAAATCAGTCACGGTTGGGAATTTATCGAGAAAGTTTTGGTAGTAAGGAATCACTGTTGCGACTTGCGTTTGCTGCAACATAATTTCCGACAGCCAAATGCGATAGGCATCTTTTGTACCCTGCCAAGGCAAGTGTTTACGGCCATGCTGGCGATAGTAATTAATTACTTTTTGTTGGAAGTCTTTGGCTTGCCACATCGGATGTTCGAATCTTAGAAGTCGTAAAGGATCGGCAGAATAATCGACAATGAGATCCACATCAAGATAACCAGAGGTACGCCGACCTTAACGAAGTCAGAAAACTTGTATCCACCAGCATTCATGACCAATAAGTTGGTCTTATAAGCCATTGGCGTGGCGAAACTCATGTTGGCGCCGAATAATACCGCGATGACGAATGGCTCAGGCGGTAAATTCAATTGGGTGGCGACGCTGACGGCAATCGGCGTGCCGATAACAGCTGCAGCATTGTTCGAGACTACATTAGTCAATATCGCGAGCAATAACATCAAGCCGCTAAGAAGTACTGTTGGCGGCGCACCATGGAGAACAGAAACGAAGGCTTGTGCTAGGTATTCTGCTGCGCCGGTTTCGGTCATACCGATACCCAAAGCCAAACTCGCAGCGACAATCAAGACCACGGGCGCGCTCAGCGCATTCATAGCATCTCGCCAGGTAATACAGTGAGTCAGAATCATGAGCAAGGCACCGCCGAGGGCACTGACGGCGATGGGCAATAATCCCACCGCTGCAAACAAAATCACTAGCCCCATGATAATCAAGGCTCTCGGTGCTCGATGTGAGCGCGGAAGGTCGGTGGTGGCGTCGAGAACTAAAATATCGCCACGCTTTTTGAACTCGGAAATTTCATTTTGACCACCCTGTACCAGTAAAACGTCACCCACATGCAGCGTAACCTTGCCTAGACCCTTGTTGTGCATATCCACCACGCGATCAGCACGGTGCAAAGCAATGGCGACAAGGCCATATTGGTTCATGAAACTGACGTCTTTTAGCGAACGCCCAGCGAGTGGCGAGCCCGGCGTCACCACTAATTCTGATAACTGCTGGTTTTCAGCAGTTAGAGGGTGGTCATCGTTAACTTCTTGGCCGGATTTATAGAGACGAGCACCTAACACCTGTTCATACTCTTTTAGCCGATCCGGCGAGTCTGTTACGCGCAATTTATCACCAGCACGAATAATGGCGTCTGGCATTGGCATAATGGTAGCGTCTGAGCCGCGATGTATTCGAGTCACCTTCATCATGCCATCGGTTTTACCGATAACTTCTGACAGTGGCTTACCGTCAGCAAACGAGTCTTCATTGATATGCAACTGTGCCGTGAAAATGCGTGGGGACGTATTTTTCATTAAGGCTTGGCGTTGCGGTGTAATTTTGGGTGCAACTAACCATAAATAAACCACTGCAATAGCGCCAGCGATGGCTGCGGGCAACATAAAATCAAACATGCCGAAACGCTCTAGACCCAGATCGGCAGCTACAGAAACAACGAGCAGGTTGGTTGAGGTACCAATCGTCGTCGCCATGCCGCCAACGATGGTGGCAAAACCCATAGGCAGTAAAAGGCCAGATGGGCTACGGTTAGAGCGTACAGCAACGCTAATTAAAATCGGTAAAAGAAGAACAACGATCGGCGTATTATTGACAAATGCGCTTAAAATCCCAGCAATTAAAAGGGTTAACAATAGTGAAAAAAGTGGTGCAGTTTTCCAAATGCGAGCGAGAAAGCGACCAATAGGTTCTAAAGCGCCAGTACGAACTAAACCTTGTCCGGCAACCATTAAAGCACAGACAGCGACCAAGGCTTCGTGACCAAAGCCACTGAAGAACTCCATCGGTTCAAGGTGTCCATTGAAGTTATGGAATGGTGCGAAGGTAAACCCCATGGTTAAGACCAACAATACAACCACGCAGGAAGTTTCCAGCGGTATGTCGTCGCGTCGGAATAAATATAGGGCAAACACCGTCAGCAACAGCACAAATAGCGCATGTCCATTCGGCAAATCCGGAAATGGCATTCCTCTCCTAACTCCTGAACTTTCTTATAAATTTTTCACAAACCCGAATGAACAACCTTACTGATTTGAGGGTATTTTCGCAACGTCTTTATGGTTCTAAGCACATAATTTACCTCAAACTTTTACAATATGGTAAAATCGCATTCAATTACCGTAGCCTTAACCATAAAGAGAGCTATCCTTTTGAATTCTGAAGAAAAAAACCAACGTAAGATTCGCAGCTTTGTGCTTCGAAAAGGTCGCCTAACCAAAGGACAGCAGCGTGCCATGGAGCTGCATTTTCCGCGTTTAGGTCTTGAGTTCAAAAAAGAGCTGTATGACTTCAAAGCGATCTTTGAGCGCGAAGCACCGGTAGTACTGGAAATTGGTTTTGGTATGGGGAAGTCTTTCGCCGAGCAGGCGAGAGATCAGCGTGATCACGACTTTATCGGTATTGAAGTCCACAACCCTGGTGTGGGCGCTTGTCTGGTGTTGGCGGAAGAGTACGAGTTAGAGAATATTCGGGTCATTAATCATGATGCGGTTGAAGTGATTGAGCATTGCATTCCAGATCACAGCCTTGACCGTATACAAATCTTTTTCCCTGATCCTTGGCACAAAAAACGTCACCATAAACGTCGTATTGTCCAAACTGAGTTTTGCCAGAAGTTACATAAGAAACTCAAACCGGGTGGTGTTCTTCACTTAGCTACTGACTGGGAAAACTACGCTGAACATATGCTAGAAGTGTTGCAGCCGATGCCGGAATTTAAGAATTTATCGGAAACAGATGATTACGTACCACGTCCTGAATCACGGCCTTTGACTAAGTTCGAGGTGAGAGGGCAGAATCTTGGGCATGGGGTGTGGGATTTGATGTTTTCAGCCAAATAATAGTCTATTTTTCCAATAACTTTGTTATTTTAAATTTTCTGATGCTCATTATCTGGACGATAACTGCGCGTCATAAAATTCAAAATGCCGCGTTCTCACAAAAATATTCTCATTATCTGTGGTCTTAGTATTTCTAAACGGAAAGCCTTGAGCTTCAAAGAATCTCTCGGCTGAAAAAGTAGTAAGCATATATAGGGTAATATAACGTCATTCCGCGGTTAAACCGCGGAATCCAGAGGCTTTATTTTAAGACTTAATTATTGCTGCCTTGCAGTAATCGTTTTCCCATCACTTGTGGTTAGAATCAAAGCGCCGTAGCCGTCGATGTCATATCGTGTGACTTTGCTTAAAGTATCTAAGAACTTTTGCTCTTGGTTCATTAAAGCTGGGGCGCAGGCTTTTAAGGTCCCTACAGGATTTTTGATGGTTAACGTCTCGCCCGTCATTTCAAAGGCGGCGCTGTAACTATTACAGGAGGAAATACCATGCACTCTTCCTTCTGGATCAAAGTTGAGGGTGACGCGAGAGTTATCGATTATGCCGCTCTGAGCAATATCTTCAACGACCCACTCTGCTTCAGTCAGCAGAGCCAACGGATCACCGCCGCAACCCTCATAAGTTTTTCCATTTAGTGTGAGTGTCACGCGAGCAGGATAAGGTCTTCCCGACATGTCGTCATAGCAAAGCTTGCGACGGATATCGATAATTGCAATATGACCGTCAGCCTCTGCATTGTATTTATAGCCCCCTTTATAAGGCTGTGGGATTGGCCGCGGAGCTGTAATGGTGTTTTGGCCGTAATTGGTCTGAATTTCAATTTGGTTTTGTTGAACTTCGACCAACCAACCCGGTTCATTGCCGCGAGCTGTGAAGGGGATCGGATATTTTGAATCGACCTTTGCATCGACCGTTCCTGATTGCACGCGCTCCAACATAACGGAGCCCATATCGTGTGTCATGCCCTCAGTATTGATAGTGTGTCTTGTCGTAGAAATCCACATCAGCTGTCCATTGGGCCCTTCAAGTCGTGCGTGTAAAGCATAAATATGGCGTGGCTTTAGTCTTTTCTTAGGAACTTCAAGAACAGCTTTAAGCGGTAATTGAACACCGTTACCCAAGCCGATAATTTCTTCACTTAACACTTCCGCGGCCTTATCGGCGATAGACACATCTCGGAATGTAACCGCCAATGTACTGCCATTTGGGACAAGCATTTTTTCTCGATACATGATTTCAGCAGTCACGGTGAACGTTGACTGCTGATTTTGCTGTGCACTATGGTCAGCTGGGACCGTTTCTTTTTTACAGGCGGCTAGGCCAAGGGTTAGAGCTGCAATAAATAAAGTCAGTGTGTATTTCATAGTTGTTTCCTACAGTTTGAAATAGGGACTGTGTGTTAGCTTATAGTGCCATATTAACGCTCAAAGAAGCTAACAGGGTTAACGGTTTGTGACATTATAACTGCGTGATCTGTATATTGGCTGAACCAGAAGAGCTTTGAACATCAGTTTCTATTGGGATAAAACGCTCCAAAAGTTCGTTAAGAAAAAGAGCGCCTTTTACCGTTGGTTGTAACTGGATTTTTGAGTCTTCTAGTAAGCCATCTTCGATAGCTTGGTGCAAGATGTCTTGAACACTGGCAAGTGATTGCCCTGTGTATTGGCTGAACAAGGATAATGGTACGCCTTCGAGTAAACGTAGTGCATTGAGCATAAATTCGAACGGTAGCTCGTGGGCAGGGATCGGAGTGTCTGTGCTGATTGAGTTGATAGAGCCGCTCAAATAATCTTTAGGATGGCGCTTCTTGGTGGTGCGGTGTATTTGCCCCAAATCCAATCGGGTAATTTTGCCATGAGCACCAGCGCCAATGCCTAAGTAATCACCAAATTGCCAATAGTTAAGATTATGCTTGGCTCTAAACTTGTGGCTTTTGGCATAAGCAGATGTTTCGTATTGCCCATAACCATGTTTTGCGAGAAGCTTTTGTCCCGCTTCTTGGATATCCCACAAGACTTCGTCATGCGGCAATTGTGGCGGCTGTTGATAGAACAAAGTGTTTGGCTCAAGCGTAAGTTGATACCAAGAAATATGGTGAGGCTTAAGGTCGATAGCCGTTTGTAGGTCGCTTAGTGCCTGTTCTAAGGTTTGGTCGGGTAGGCCGTGCATCAAATCAAGGTTAAAGGAGTCAAATCCTGCTTCGTGCGCAAACTCGGCGGCAGCTTGTGCCTGCTCTGGATTGTGGATGCGTCCTAGTTTTTGTAGGTGACTAGGATTAAAGCTCTGTACGCCGATTGAAAGGCGGTTTATGCCTGCCTCACGGAATCCTCTGAATTTTTCAGCTTCAAACGTGCCAGGATTCGCTTCCATGGTGATTTCGATATCATTCTCGAAGGGTAAGCGGGCTCGAATGGCACTTATCAATCGATCGAAGGACTTAGGACTTAATAAACTCGGTGTACCGCCGCCAATAAAAATACTGTGTAGACGCCGTCCCCAAACCTTGGGCAGTTCATGTTCAAGATCCTCGATCAACCGATCGACATACTCGGTCTCAGGTAAGTCGAATTCTGTTTGCTGATTTGACTCAACGTTTTTAACGGCGTGCGAGTTGAAGTCACAATAGGGACACTTACGCACACACCAAGGGACGTGGATGTATAATGATAGTGGCGGATTGGTTAGCATTAAGCGATAGACTCACGAAGTTTGTGCATCAATTCGTTCAAAGCCTTGCCACGGTGGCTAATCGCGGCTTTTTGTTCAGGTTTCAGTTGCGCTGCTGAGCATTGATGTTCTTCGCACCAAAACAGCGGATCATAACCAAAACCACCGTCACCAAATTCTTCCGTCATGATCTGACCTTCCCATGCGCCTTGGCAAATCAGCGGCGTTGGATCTTTGGCATGTTGCATAAAAACCAGCACGCATTGGTATCTTGCGGTTCTTTGTTCGGTGGGTACGCCTTGAAGTTTTTCTAGCAGGAGATCATTGTTAGCTTGGTCATCACCATGCTTGCCCGAGAAGCGAGCAGAGTAGATCCCCGGTTGGCCATCAAGATAGTCCACTTCGATACCTGAATCGTCTGCAATTGCAGGTAGTCCTGTAACTTCAGCCGCATGGCGCGCTTTAATAATGGCGTTCTCAACAAAAGTGGTGCCGGTTTCAGGTACATCCTCAACGTTTAAATCCGTTTGCGGTATCACTTGTAGCTGGAATTGAGCTAATAACTGAGTGAGCTCAGCCACTTTTTTACGGTTGCCTGAGGCTAGAACAATTTTTTGCATGGTCTTTTTACACGGGCTGTTGAGTGATTGAAGCGTTGGCTGATTATAGCGCAAACCACCGCAAAGGTGATCGTTTGCGGTGGTTTAAAAGAAATGATTAATCGGCGTAAAACTTTTGACTAAGGTTAATCGTTACTGGCTGTTTGTAACCCGGTATATTGATGGTGAAATCCAGATCCATATTTTCTTCGTCGCGGAACTGAAAGTCTGCGAGGTAATAAACGGCATCACCTTCGACCACTTCTTTGAAACCCAACTCTTGAAATTGTGACAAGTTATTGGTCGCTTTACCTTGCATCGCAACTTTCAACGCTTTGTCTTTGCCGTTTTCTACAACTTTGTGCACAGATACGTTCAATAATCCTGTGTATTTACTGCGTTGGATTTTATATTGGACCGCAGTTTCAGGTTGAATAAATGAGCTGCTAAAGGCGTTGTAGTGAATAATATAATCGCCAACACGCTTCTCATTTGCTTCGCTTGTGGGGCTTACCAGTAGCGTCAACAAGGCGAAAGTGCTTATAACCAGTAGATTTGTTGCTTTAAACATACTTTTCATGATGATCTCCTATCCCCGGCACCTTTTGTAAAGGGTATAACTATAAGATAACAAAAAGGCGCCTAGGTTTCAGGGATTATGGCAGGGTTGCGGTATTTTCTGATGTCTCTTCTAGGAGCTCAGCCAGTGATTAGACTAACACCTAAACGGTATAAGCCATCCTGCAAAAACCATAAACCGAATAAAATAATCATAGGCGATAAATCAATCGAGCCAGCGATTGGTGGAATAATTTTCTGTACTGGGCGCAAAATAGGGCGCGTCACTTGATATAAGAATGCAACACCTGGGTGATAACGACCACCGCTCATGAAGCTCGCAATCATCAGACCTAAGAATAGAATCAGTAGCATGTTAGTGACGATCATGACTAAGCCGCCCATCGCCGGAGCGCCTTGCATCATTAAGCCGACAAGAATGCCAAGTGTCATGGCTTCGGTAGGCAATGTGACGTAGACCGTCGAAATAATGAAGAACTTGATCGTGATAATGACCATCGCAACAATGAAGCTGGCAGTACTAAAGCGGCCGAGATCAGGAATGATACTACGGATTGGATTAATCACTGGTGCAGTAAAGCGATGGATAAATTGAGAAATCGGGTTATGGAAGTCCGCCTGTCCGAGTTGTAGCAATAAGCGAAGCAAGAACATCATCACCAACAAGTTGGAGAGATGTTCAAGTAATGTGAAGGTGAAATTATTCATGGATGTATTGGCTCAAATATTATTAGTCAGGGTTTTACCACTATTGATTCGCAATTTCAGCTAATTCTTTGGCGCGCTTAACTGATGCCTGTAGAGCCTTTTTCACGATTTCAGGGAGTTTGTGATCATTCAGGGTGTCGAGAGCCGCCGCTGTCGTACCGCCAGGTGAGGTCACGTTGCGACGTAGCTGCCCAATTTCCATGTCATCATTCTGCTGCACCATCGCCGCTGCGCCAAGCGCTGTTTGCGCGGCTAATTCGCGTGCTGTTGCTTCAGGCAAGCCTAATTCAATCCCCGTTTGAACCACTGATTCCATAAATAAAAAATAGTGAGCAGGGCCACTGCCTGATACTGCAGTGACTGAGTCGATTAAGTGCTCTTGCTCAACCCAAACGCTGATACCCACGGCGTCGAAAATGGCGCTAGTGGCTTCGCGCTGCTGCTCAGTGACTTTGTCATTAGCATACAGTCCTGTCGCGCCATAACCAATCAGACTTGGAGTGTTCGGCATGCTCCGAACCACTGGAGTGTCTGTACCTAAGATGTTATTTAAAGTCTCGCAAGTGACGCCTGCCGCGACTGAGATAGCGCATTTTTGGCTTAAATCCATATCTTTAAAGTCTTCACAGGCGCTCGACATAATGTGCGGTTTTACAGACAGCAGTAGATATTCCACATTACTCGCAACTTCGGCGTTATCGTGGGTAATGTTTAAGTTGGGGTACTTTTCCTTTAACGCTTCGAGTTTGCCTGCGCTAGGGTTGCTGACGTAAATACTGTCGGCTGGAAGGCCAGACTGGATCAGTCCGCCTAAAATACTAGCGGCCATGTTGCCCGCGCCAATGAAACCTACTTTTGCCTTACTTAATAATTCGATGGAGTCAGTCATAAATGCCTGTTTTATGGTTGGCGCTCGTCTTCTACGAACGCAGTGAATGTGAATACCTCATATAATCCTATAGTCATGAGGGTTAATGCTTGGAATTCAACGCTTTCATTGAAGTTAGTTTAGCCACAAAGACTTAGTCGCGCTGCCCAAAAATTGCCGTACCGATTCGAACCATGTTACTACCAGCGGCGATTGCGGCATCAAAATCACCGGACATCCCCATAGATAATGTGTCTATCTGTGGGTATTTTTCCTTTAATTGTCGGTAAAGTGTTGCGATTGCTTCAAACTGTACTAGTTGTTGCTTGTATTCGGTTTGTTTTGGGGGCAGTGCCATAATACCGCTTCGGACTTACACATCTCCGCCGGTATGCCGCCACTGATTCGAGTTGATGGCGATATTCGCCGAATCAACGTGCCGCCGCTAGAAGACAAAGAAGTCCACTCGCTGATTTATGACATTATGAATGATAAGCAGCGAAAAGACTATGAAGAGTTTTTAGAGGCTGACTTCTCATTCGAACTTCAAGATTTAGCACGTTTCCGTGTTAACGCTTTTGTTCAAAACCGTGGTCGAGCAGCCGTTTTTCGTACCATTCCTTCGCGCGTATTAACACTTGAAGATCTTAATGCGCCAAAAGTATTTCAAGATATCTCGCTACAACCGCGTGGTTTGGTTTTGGTAACAGGCCCGACGGGTTCGGGTAAGTCGACCACTTTGGCGGGTATGATTGATTATGTGAACGATAATAAACACGATCACATCCTGACCATTGAGGACCCGATCGAGTTTGTTCACGAAAGTAAGAAGTGTTTGGTTAACCAGCGCGAGGTTCACCGCGATACTCACAGCTTCTCTAACGCATTGCGTTCAGCGTTGCGTGAAGACCCTGATATTATTCTCGTAGGTGAGATGCGTGACCTTGAGACCATCCGCCTTGCGCTTACAGCAGCGGAAACAGGTCACTTGGTATTCGGTACGCTACACACCACATCAGCAGCTAAAACGATTGACCGTGTGATTGACGTATTCCCAGAGGGCGAAAAGTCGATGGTGCGTTCGATGCTATCGGAGTCATTGCAAGCGGTTATTGCACAGACACTATTAAAACGTAACGGTGGTGGACGTGTTGCAGCGCATGAGATCTTAATCGGTACACCAGCGATTCGAAACTTGATTCGTGAGGCGAAAGTCGCGCAAATGTACTCTGCAATGCAAACAGGTATGTCGTTAGGTATGCAGACGCTGGATCACAGCTTAAAACAGTTAGTTAGCAAAGGCATCGTGTCACGCACCGATGCTCGCTTAAAAGCAGCAAACAAAGAAGAATTCTAGAGAGGCACACGATCCTATGGCTATGGATATTACTCCATTATTAAAAGCTTTGATGGAAAATAAAGGCTCAGACTTGTTCATTACCGTTCACCGTCCTCCGTGTATCAAAATGCACGGCAAAATTCGTCCGGTGACCAAAACCATGTTGACGCCAGCACAGGTCGAAGAGCTGATTCATTCGTCTATGGATGAGCGCCAAAAGCAAGAGTTTGAAGAAAAGAAAGAGTGTCAGTACGCAATCAGCGTTGAAAATGTGGGCCGTTTCCGTGCTAGTGCTTTCTATCAGCGCAACCAACCAGGTTTAGTTGTTCGTCGTATTGAAACCAAAATCCCAACGACGGATGAACTCAGAATTCCAAGTATTTTGAATGACCTCGTGATGAAAAAACGCGGCATCATTATTTTTGTTGGTGCAACGGGTACTGGTAAGTCAACCTCGCTAGCAGCGATGATTGGCTATCGAAACCGTAACTCATATGGTCACATTATTAGTATTGAGGACCCGATTGAGTATGTGCACCGCCATGATAAATGTATCATTACCCAGCGTGAAGTAGGCATTGATACAGAATCATTTGAAGTTGCTTTGAAAAATACACTCCGTCAAGCGCCCGATGTGATTCTGATTGGTGAGGTTCGTTCTCAGGAAACCATGTCGCAGGCGATCACTTTCGCTGAAACAGGTCACTTGTGTTTATGTACTTTGCACGCCAATAATGCGAACCAAGCGCTAGACCGCATTTTGCACTTCTTCCCGAAAGAAGAACACACACGCGTATTAATGGACTTATCGATGAACCTACGTGCTGTGATTGCACAGCAGCTGGTGCCAACAGTTGATGGCAAAGGGCGTCGAGCGGCGATTGAAATTATGATTAACTCACCATTGATTTCAGATCATATTCGTAAAGGCGAAGTTCACTTGATTAAAGAACTGATGGCTCGCTCGACAGAGCTTGGCATGCAAACCTTTGACCAAGCACTATTCGAGCTTTATGTTCAAGGTGAAATCACTTATGACGATGCACTGGTACATGCTGATTCAGCGAACGACTTGCGTTTACGTATCAAGTTGCACGAAAAAGACGCGGATTCATTAACTGATGGAACCGAAGGCTTACAGGTTGAGATGGATGATGATCGATCAAACAACATGTTCTAAGCATTGCTTGGTTTAGACGTCAAAAAGCTCAGCATCCGCTGGGCTTTTTTGCTTTTAACCTTGTGCTGAGGCACCGGATTCGAAATAGCTTTTAAGGATGAGCTCAGCGGCGTAAGCGTCGAAATCCGAGTCTTTAATCTTTTTATAACCACCCATCTCGAACAGGTATTCACGCACTTCAGCAGTGCTCAAACGTTCGTCGTGAGTAAAGGTCGGTAAGCCAAAACGGCCGTGAAGTCGTTTCGCAAACTTCTTTGCCATTAAGGTCACCGGTTGCTCTGTTCCGTCCATGTTTAAAGGCAAACCGACCACAAAGGCATCGACTTGCCATTCTTTGATTAGCGCCTCGACAGACTGCCAGTTGGGCTGGTTATTTTCCGCCTTGAGAACACACAATGCTTGGGTTGTACCGAGTGTTTGTTGACCTGTCGCAACGCCAATTCGCTTTTCCCCGAAATCGAAGCCAAGGTAACGTACTAAGGTCTTCTTCTCTTTCGGGTAATCAGGCATGGCCACTTTGTTCAGTTAGCTGCGTCCAGTCAATGCCCAGTAGCTTGGTTGCTTTCTGCCAACGGTGCTGTGGTGCTGTGTGGAAAATAATGTCTTTATTGGCTGGCGCGATAAGCCACGAGTTTTCTTTAATCTCTTGCTCAAGTTGGCCTTTGTCCCATCCTGAGTAACCGAGAGCAATCACAGCCTCTTCGGGACCTTCTCGATTCGCAATGGCGGCTAAAATATCCTCAGACGTGGATAAAGCGATGTCATCGCTGATGGTCATGCTTGAATCCCAGTTGCCGAGAGGGCTATGAAGAATAAAGCCTCGCTCCTTATCGACTGGGCCTCCCGCAAGTAACGCATTATCTAACACTTCTTGGTTAGTGCTGGAGATTTTTAGATGATCGAATAACTCATGATAGGTCGCTTCAAGCGGTAGGCTCAACATAATACCTAGCGCACCTTCTTCCGAATGTTCACAGATGTAGGTCACGCTTCGAGAGAAGAATGAGTCTTCGAGTGAAGGCATTGCGATCAACATGTGATCGGCCAAAGAATGAATAGATTCCATGATCAAATTATATCAGTTTTACAGTGAGTGTCTTAGTCTTGTTATCGATATTAGGGCTTTTTCTCGAAATTCCAGAGACGGACGATTTCTAAGATATCCGTAGTCTCACGAATGGAGTCGGGTAGTGGTTCAAAAGGTGCTGACAGCCGAACAATTTGCAAGGCCGCCTGATCCAAAACGTCTTTACCTGAGGACTCTAGGATTTCTACGCTAACCAGCTCTCCTGTTTTGTTAATGGCGACCTTAAGCTTTAGATTGCCATAAATCCCCAAGCGATTGGCTTGTTCAGGGTAGTGAAGATTACCTACTTGTTCGATCTTACGACGCCAAGTTTCTAAATAAGCCGCATCAGCTGGCGACTGTTTAATCGCTGCAGAAATTTGACGGGTGCGCGTCCCGCGAGTTTGAAGTTTGTCTGTTGCATCTTGCTCAAGGTTGCGTTTTTTCAAATCCTCTGGAGGAGGGCTGACAATCGTCGGTAGATCCAGATCGGTCAGTGATTTTTCTGCATCGTCGCTGGTGGAAGCGCTCCAGTCAGCATTGATGCTTGCCACAAAGTCTAACTTCTGCTGCTTTTGAGTGGGCTTTGGTAAAACTTCAAGCGATGGTGTAGTTGTCTCGCCTTCGGTGTTCTTGAAGTGCTCCAGTTGCGTGGTTGGGCGGTTCGCTTCAGTAGCATCACCAGCGCCTTCCTGGTTTTTCTGGCCAATAAAATCAGCTTCTTCAGGTGCTTTGAGACTTTCGCGTTGGGCTAAAGTGACGTCAAGCGACAAAGGGATTTGGCTCGGCTTAGTTTCTGGTAGGGTGAAACGAATACCGAGTAGGACGATTAGGTGGAAACAAACCGCCATGAATAAGGTGAACTTTAAGCGATCCCCAGACTTGATCGGGGATACTTTTAATGTCACGGCGTCTTTAGAACGCGTCTGAGGTTGAGTTGCAACTTGATTCATGGAGTAATGTTATCGCTAAGCCTTAAGTTATACCGCGAGTTGTTGTTCTAATGCGATAAACAGTTTCTCGCCAATATTAATATGATATTCGTTTTCTAATTCTCGCATACAAGTTGGGCTAGTAACGTTAATTTCTGTCACATAACGGCCAATGACATCCAGTCCGACAAATAACAAGCCACGTTTAACGAGTTCAGGCGCAATAGCTTCGGCAATGGTTTTTTCCTCATCGGTGATAGGCATAGGAACGCCACTGCCGCCAGCAGCTAAATTACCCCGAGTTTCACCTTTGGAAGGAATGCGTGCCAAAGTATAAGGAATGACTTCACCATTGACGATCAACACGCGCTTATCGCCCGCAGTAATCTCAGGGATAAACTGTTGCGCCATGGCTAAGTTTTGCCCATGTTCGGTCAGAGTTTCGATAATAACGGACAAATTAGGGTCATCAGCTTTTGCTCTAAAGATGGAGGCCCCGCCCATGCCGTCGAGAGGTTTCAGGATGACATCACCAATCTCTTTAGCAAAAGCTTTGAGTTTTTCTGAGTTAGCACTGACTAACGTTCTCGGCGTATGTTCAGGGAACCACGCGGTAAACAGTTTTTCGTTGCAGTCGCGTAGGCTTGCAGGATCATTGACGACCAAAGCGCCTTGTTTCTGAGCCAGCTCAAGCAAGTAGGTGCTGTAGATATAGTTCATATTGAACGGCGGGTCTTTGCGCATCAAAATAGCTGAAAAGTCGCCACAATCGACTTCGACTGGTTCAGCATCAAGGTAGCGGAACCAATCTTTTGGGTTATCCTCAAGCGCCACACGCTGACACGAAGCAAAGACTTTGCCCTTGGCTAGATAAAGATCTTGCGGTTGGCAATAGTGAACGTGCCAGTCACGACGCTGGGCTTCTAACATTAATGCAAAAGTGGTGTCTTTTTTGGTTTTGATGGAGACGATGGGATCCATCACCACAAGCACGGAATGAGGCATATCGATAAATATTCGTTATTTTGTATTAAATTACCATGATATTGTCATAAGCTAAATACATAATATTCAGAGAAAAAGCTTGCAAGCAAATGGCAAGCGCTTTAGTCTGGATTTGTGATCTACTTTGCGACTTTACTACTTTTGTGGTAAAAGGTAGCTATAAAGTTAAAAAACAGTTGAAGAAAGGTCGCTAACTTATTATTAAATAGTGGATTTTCACTATTCATAGGTAACCAGTAGATGAGTGATTTATTTAATGGATTGAAAGTGATGGTGGTGGACGATAGTAAAACCATCCGACGCACCGCGGAGACACTTTTAAAGAAGCAAGGCTGTGACGTAATGACAGGGGTTGATGGTTATGATGCCCTCTCAAAAATTGCAGATTACAAGCCAGATATCATTTTTATTGATATAATGATGCCAAGGCTCGATGGGTATCAAACCTGCGCCTTGGTCAAGAGTAACCAAGCTTTCAAGAAAACCCCAATAATAATGCTTTCCAGTAAAGATGGGGTGTTCGATAAGGCGAAAGGCCGAGTTGTAGGTTCGGATAATTATTTAACTAAACCTTTCAGCCGTGACGAATTATTAAATGCTATTTCCACGCAACTCGACGGTAATGCTGCAACCGCCGTTTAGTTGATCGTGTATTGTTATTAAAGAGAGGTAGAAAAAATGGCGCGTGTACTGATAGTTGACGATTCTCCAGCAGAAGCGCACAGTCTGACCAAAATTCTAGAGAAGAATGGTCATCAGGTAATTACAGCCCCAGATGGTGAGTCTGGTATCGCATCAGCGAAAGCAAATACACCAGATTTAATTTTGATGGACGTCGTAATGCCAGGCCTTAATGGCTTCCAAGCGACTCGTCAGCTGAAGAAAGATTCTAGCACTTCAGCCATTCCAATCATCATTGTCTCCACTAAGTCGCAAGCGACTGACCGCGTATGGGGAATGCGCCAAGGAGCCAATGATTATATTACTAAACCAGTGGATGAGTCGGCCTTAGTCGAATCGATTAATAACGTATTGGGATCATAATCACTTATGCCTGAAACACACATGAGCAGTGTTGTCCAACTACTCGACGATATTCGTCAACGTGGACAGGATCATAAGGACTCATTGCCTCAGCGTGATGTTCGAGGCGAAGCCTTTTGGAGTGGGATTGGTTTTAGCCTGAACGGAATCAATTACATCGTACCTATTGATGAAATTGTCGAACTGATTCCCGTTCCACAAACAACGAAAGTGCCAGGCACCAAGTCTTGGCATAAAGGCGTCGCGAATCTTCGCGGTGTCTTACTTTCGTTAGTTGATTTACAAGAATATCTCGGGCGTTCAAGCTCACGAAGCATCCTTAAACAACGTGTTTTAGTTATTGACCAAGATGGATCTTACTTAGGACTCGTTGTAGATGAAATTCGTGGCCTGCATCATTTTGATGAAGATGAGCAGGTTGAAAAAGGTTTGACCGCTGACGCTGTATTAGCGCCTTACATTATTGGTGCTTTTGAGCGGGAAGGAGAGTTATGGCGTATCTTTGGTATAAAAGAGCTATTCGAAAGCCCTGAATTCCATCAAGTCGCCGTTTAATTTTTACAACAATATGAAGTCAAGAAGTCTCGGGAGCAACCTATGAGTGAGACCACAAAAAACAGGAAAAAAGCAGGCCGTTCTGGTATCGGTATCTATGCGTTTCTTTTGGTCGTAATTTTGATTGCGCTAGCGGCGAACGCTGGTTATGGCTTTTTACAAGGTCAGAACCAAAGTAAGCGTATCGAGTTAGCATCGGATATGAAGGTATTGTCGCAGCAGATCGCGACCAACGCCTCAGAGGCCGCACAGGGTACGCAAAGTGCCTTCGGCGATCTGGAGGCTGCGGCGAGGCAGTTTGGGGGTAACCTGCGTGATCTGATCGATGGTGAAACGGTAAGTAACTTACCGCCAGCACCAGCCAATATCTTAAACAATGAACTCGCTGCTCTCGAAGAAAACTGGAATAAAGTTCAACCTCAGACTCAAACGATTCTAGCTAACCGTGAAGTTGTTAACCGCATGTTCACCGCGGCTGATGAGCTTTCTGAGCAGATTCCTACGATGCAACGTAAATACGATAGTGTGATCGATATTCTGCTGGATAACCGAGCGAATGCAGAAGAGGTTCACCAAGCGACTCGCCAAAAGTGGTTGGCGGAGCGTATCTCATCAGGCATGCAGAAAGTACTGCGTGGCGGTGAAGAAGCTGAAATCGCTGCTGAGGACTTTGGGCAAGACGTGGGAACCTTCGGTGTATACCTTGAAGGTCAGTTGAACGGCGATGAGCTACTAGAAATTCGTCGAGTCACTAACTCAGAAGCCCGTGCGGCGTTAGAATCTATCGTTGATGACTATCAGAGCGTTAATGAAAAAGTAGATTACATTGTATTTAGTACACCGAAACTTTTCGAGGTACAGAACTCGTCAGATAACGTATTTGCAAACGCACAAGCACTACTTGCAACGACAAGTGCTGTAGAAGAAGCGTTTGCAGGCTTATCAACCAGTTTTACTGAGTTTGGTAGCGTATACATTTCTGCGGCGTTGTTCGGTTTAATTATTCTGTTATTGATTGCGATGTACTTGTCGCAACGTAAAGCTGAGAAGAAACGTCTGCAAGAGTCAGAAATTGCTGCAGAGCGCGAAAAAGAAGAAAACGCACAGAACCAGGAAGCGATTATTCGACTGCTTGATGAGATTGACAGTCTGGCAGATGGTGACTTGACGGTAAAAGCAACAGTAACCGAGGACTTCACGGGTGCGATTGCTGACTCCTTCAACTTAACCATTGACCAACTCCGTGGTGTGGTAAGTGCGATTAACGAAGCGGTAGACCAAGTATCGAAATCTGCCGAAGAAACGCAGCAAACCTCGACAGCACTAGCTGATGCATCGCGTCAGCAAGCGCAAGAAATTACAGGTGCTTCTGCGGCGATTAACGAAATGGCGGTATCGATTGAGCAGGTATCTGCAAACGCTTCTGAGTCTTCTCAGGTTGCGGAAAAATCGGTGGAAATCGCTAAGAAAGGTGGTGAAGTTGTACGTAACACCATTCGAGGCATGGACACGATTCGTGAGCAGATTCAAGAAACATCGAAACGTATTAAACGTCTAGGTGAGTCGTCACAAGAGATTGGTAACATCGTATCCTTGATTAACGATATTGCTGACCAAACGAACATTCTGGCATTGAACGCGGCGATTCAGGCATCGGCGGCAGGTGAAGCCGGTCGTGGTTTCGCGGTTGTTGCGGATGAGGTACAGCGACTGGCGGAACGTTCTGGTAACGCGACTAAGCAGATTGAAGCACTGGTTAAAACGATTCAGACGGATACCAACGAAGCGGTAATCTCGATGGAAGATACAACCTCAGAGGTTGTTCGTGGTGCTCGCCTAGCGCAAGATGCGGGTGTTGCACTGGAAGAAATTGAGTCAGTATCAACCAACCTGGCGGACTTGATTCAGTCAATTTCGAATGCTGCGAGACAACAGGCAGCGTCAGCTGGTCACGTATCGAATACGATGACGGTTATTCAGGAGATTACGACTCAGACATCTGAAGGTACTCAAGAAACTGCCAAGTCGATTGGTCAGTTGACCTTGTTGTCTGATGAGTTGCGTCGTTCGGTAGCTGGTTTCAAACTGGACTCAACTAACGATGATATCTTCAGTGGTGACGACTCAGGCTTTGAAGAGTTTGGTGAAGAGTTTGATTCTACTGATGACGCTGAAGATCTTGCTGCTACTGGTGAAGAGTCTATTGAAGATAGTGACGATACGTCATTAGAAGACTTCTTAGAGCAAGGCGAAGAATCTAATGATGACTTCGACACTGATGAAGAATTAAAAGATCTATCCGACACAGACAGTGATGACATAGATGACATCTTTAGCGAAGATGAGCTAAAAGACTTCAATGATGACGAAGAAGACTTCTTAAAAGAAATTGATGAGACTTTGGACGGTCTTGATGAGAAAGAGGATGATTCTACTGACGGTGAAAAACCTCGTACATAATAAGGTAGACTCACTTGAGGCAGAACTCACTCACTCATGTTCCTGAGATGAAGTCTGGCAGCTTTAAGCGCTGGCAGACTTTGATCAGACAGTATTCAGGAATTTGGATCCCGACAAATCGCGCACTGTTCTTAAAAACCAGTTTGTTAAGAAGAATTCGTGCGCTAGATTTGTCTGATTATGAAGAGTATTACCAAAAGCTACAGGATAAAAACTGGGCTTCTCTTGAATGGTTTCAGCTAATTGATGCGTTAACCATACATGAAACCAGTTTTTTTCGGCATAAGGAATCCTTCGACTTAGTTCAACATGTTTGCCAACAAAAAATAATACAATCAGCAAATGCTAATAGCGATTGTAATATTCAAATTTGGAGTGTTGGATGTTCGACAGGCGAAGAGCCTTACAGTTTAGCCATAGCATTGGAAGAGTTAGCCTTAGGAAGCTTAAATGAAAAAGGCTTACGGTTCTTTTACGGCATCACAGGCGTTGATATCAGTTATCCAGCCTTAACTGCCGCAAGAAAAGCAATTTATGGAGAGCGAAAAATCCATATGATTGCTCCAGAGATTCGTGAGCGTTATTTTAACCGTCACGACTCGAACCATTGGCGTATAAAAGAAAAACTGCGTAATAGAGTGCTTTATTTGCAGAGTAATTTAAATCAGCTAACGAAAGCACCAAAAAGAAATTACGACGTTATCTATTGCCAGAATGTGCTGATTTACTTCAGACCCGAAGACCGAATCGAGATTTTAAATGAGTTGGTCGAAAGACTGATACCGGGGGGTGTTCTGGTATTGGGGTTGGGCGAAATAATCAACTGGCAACATTCGGAATTGGTTCGAATCGACGAAAAGAATTGTTTGGCATTTCAGCGACAATTATAGCTACAAAAACGGTGTAGGCATGAAAGATAATCAAACAAAAGTAGCTTTTAACTGGGTTAAAGAAGAAGTTGAAACGACTTTGGAACAAGCTCAGCAAGCAATCAATGCATTTGCTGATGACGAGTCAGATAAGACTCAACTTCATTTTTGTGCAAACTGCATGCATCAGATTAGTGGAACGATGCAGATACTGGAGTTTGCAGGAGCCTCGTTACTAGCCCAGGAAATGGAAGCGCTAGCAGAAGCCATCGGCGAAGGAAATGTCGAATCGAATGAAGCTGCCTATGAAGAGTTTCTCTCGGCTGTCATGCGACTTCGTGGTTATCTTGCCCGATATAGCGAAGGAAAGGCTGATCTACCCGTTTTGTTACTTCCGACAATAAACGCAATCAGAACTTGTCGAAAATCAGAGCCTTTAGGCGCTGGTGACTTAATTAAAATTGATGTTGAGGGCGTGGAAGCTCCTCAAGCCCCTGAAGCAACTAAGCTTGGTGGGGATATTGTTGCAGAAGTTAAAACTATGCGCATGAAGTTCCAACAGTCATTGTTGGGCGTGATGCGTGAAGTTGATACGGCTACCAATTTAAAACAAATGGAAGTTGTGACAGGTAAGCTTTGGGGGCTTGGAGAGAGAGTCCCTTATAACACCTTATGGTGGGTAGCAACTGTATTCTTAAGTCATGTAGAGCCTCTACTGGGTGAACAGAAAAACTCAATCAAAGGATTATTTGGTCAGCTAGACCGTAGGATTCGTGAATTAATTGAGCAGAACGTTAATCAAGAAGGTGAAAGAAAACTTCTGGCTAACATGCTGTTTTATATAGCACAGCTGGACAGCGAGGATGAAGCGGTAAGAGAAGTACAATCACGCTTTAAACTCAATCAGTTGCTAGAATCGCTTGGTGACTTTGAGGCAGAAACTGAGCAGCTACAAGCGCCAGGTGCGGAAAGTTTGCGAATTGCGCTAGGCGTTATCAGCCAAGACTTATCAGAAATTAAAGAGTCACTGGATCTGTACATTCGTACAAAGTCCCAAGACGATGAACCACTTGAAGAAATGTTGCCTGTTATGCGGAAAATTTCCGATACGCTAGCAATGTTAGGCTTAAATGAGTCGCGCGAAATCGTCGAGCAAAAGATGAAAGCGGTTTCTGACTTAGTCGACGGTACCCAAACCGATCGTCATCAAGGTTTAGTTTCGATCGCAGAGACGGTGCTTAAACTTGAAGATTATATCCAGCGTGCCCAATCGATGGATAGCCATCAGCTTGCCCGTGAAACCAAGGGTTCTGATATTGATGATTCGCTGCAATTAGTCAATGCGCGTTATCAGCTGGTACAGGAAAGCCGAGGCAACCTGTATAAAGTGAAAGATTCGATTACTGACTATCTTGACGAAAGTCACAACATTCGACGTTTGGAGCGTGTACCTGAGTTGTTATCTGACGTTGAGGGAGCGCTTAGCTTTGCTCAGCTAGATAGCTTGTTAGAAGTGGTGCAAAAAACCAACCGCTTTATTAGCAAGTACTTGATTAGTGAGAAAGTTGTATTAAGTGATCGCGAAGTAGAAACTCTGGCGGATGCCTTGAGTTCCGTAGATTATTACCTTGAAGGGTTAATGTCTTCCGGTTTACACGGATTGCCTATTGTCTTGCAGCGCGCTGTGGATAGTATTGAAGAGCTAGAAAATCATTATGGAAGTTTAGAGTCAGACTCACTGCCAGTGCTGGAAGATTCGTTGGATATGCCGGACATTGAAATGGTCGGCACCAAAGAGCCTGAAGAAGACTTGATTGATGATAATTATGGCTCAGGCGATGCAGCAACAGACGACACTGAAAAAACAGTAACAACTTCTGAAGTCGACGACGATGATGATTTAATCGACGATGAAGTTCGTGAGATCTTCATCGAAGAGGCTGATGAAGTACTAGAAGAGATGCACAGCTTATTGCCTGTGTGGAAAAACGATCAGACTAACGAAGATGCGTTGACGACAATTCGCCGAAACTTCCATACCCTGAAAGGTAGCGGAAGGATGGTTGGTGCGACTGACATTGGTGAGTTGAGTTGGTCTGTAGAGAATATGCTTAACCGATTAATCGACAATAGCATTGATTACAGTACACAGTTGATGGACACGGTTGAGTCTGTGGCTAATATTTTACCTGGCATGGTGAAAGATTTTGCTGAAGGGACAACATCTGCATACCCACAAGAGTTAGCGGATAAAGCCGACAAGATTAGTAAAGGTGAGCTGGTTGATACAAGTGAAGCTAGTGAGCCTGTTGAGCAAGAGCAAGAAGAACCCGCTGAGAAGGATGTTGAGGAAACTGTCGCCAGTGAAGACATCGAAGCTGATGAACAAACACCTGAGCAAGAGTTGTTTGAAGTCTTTAAGCAAGAAGCTGACGATCACATTGCCAACCTTGATGCCTTTGCAAGACAGCTTGATCAAGGAATTACACAAAGCCATATCAACGATAACTTATTGCGCTCGCTTCATACTTTAAAAGGCGTGGCGCATATTGCAGACCTTAAGTCGTTAGCAAACGTCATTGATCCTGTAGAAAGCTATTTCCAAGAGCTTAATGCGCGTGGAATTATGGCTGAAAAGGAAGACATGGCTTTGGTCGCACACACCAAAGAATTGCTGCAGCACATTATAGATGCACCAGAAGATGATTCTGTAATTGAAGCTCATGAAGCTGCTTTACTTGAACAGCTTGCGAAGGCAAGAAGCCGATTTGATAGTCGTGAGGATGCTTCCGATGAAGGCCGTGACCCAGAGCTTCTCAAGGATGTATTTAATATTGCAGCGGATGTACTCGCTGATATTGACGCAACTAACTTACATGAAACACCGAAAGAAGAGCGTTCTGATACGGTTGCTAATATTTTAGCCTCCGTTGATCGACTTTCAGGGATTTTAATGGAGTTAGACATTGATGAAATTCAAACTGTAGTTGATAGTTTGAGTGGTGCTTTACAGCGCAATATGGCAGCCCCAGAAATTGATACATCACTGGGGGTGTTACTATCTGAAAGCTACACACAACTAGAAAGTCAGTTTGATTGCCTAGCCGCAAATTTATCAATTCCGGCAGCTAAAGATTTAGTACAAGCCTTAGACACTTGGACTCCAGAGGTTACTTCAGAAGAATCAGAATTTGATTTCCTAGATTTAGAGCTGGATGATCTGGATGCAGATGACGCTTCTGAAGCGACGGAAGAAACAAATGAGTCGGTGGAGCTAGAGAGTGCGGAAGAGTCAAAAGATGAAGAAGTGGAAGATACTGACTCTGGTTTAGAGTTACTTGATGACGCTATATTCGGAGAATCTGAGTCGGATGATATTGATAAAGTTGAGGCTGATGACGCGGAAACAACTGACTCTAAAGATGATGAAGATAGTTCACAAGATCTCGAAACCGAGCTTGATGGGCTTGGACTCGTTGATTGGTCTGATGATACTGCATCAGAAGTTGAAGAAGATACAGTAGATTCTACAGATGAGCTTCACGACCTAGATTGGGAGCTTGATTTAGCAGGGATTGATGTCGAGGATGCTGCGGATAAGCCAGTAACTGAAGAAACTTCTGCAGTAGAGGAAGCTCAAGAAGAAACACCAGAAATTGAACTTACAGATGTGTCGTTGGAAGACGAGGCTATTGAAGTCGACGAGACTGAAGAAACAAGCCTATCAGAAGAGACTGTTACTGAAGATACTGAGCAGTTGGCAAGCGAAGAAGAACTAAGTACTGATGGCGATAATTCGGATGATGAGGTTGCGGACGCTGAAATTGACACAACAGAAGATGATGTTTCAGAGCTCGAAGAGCCGGTAGAGCAAGAAGATGAAGCAGATGTCGAAGAGATTGAGCCACAGGAAGAGCCCGAAGAAGAACTAGAGCAAACTGCCGCTAAACAAACGGCTGATACGGTGAGTCTTGATTTTGAGATGGACGACGAGTTACTAGAAATCTTTACCGAAGAAGCTGAAGAGTTGTTTGACAATGATGCTCAGCTTCTAGAGCAGTGGAAAGATAGACCTTCTGATATTTCACCAATTGGTGAGCTTCAGCGTAACTTGCACACCTTGAAAGGTAGTGCTCGTATGGCAGGCTTTACCCCGATTGGCGACTTAGCTCATGGCTTGGAAGATCTTTACACTGCGATTATGGAGAAGCGAATTACCGCTTCGCCTCAAGCGATTCAGTTAGCGACCAAAGCTGAAGATAAGCTGATGCAGATTTTTGCTGCTAGGAATACTCCTGAGAGTATACCTTCTCCTCAGGATATGCTTGCTGAAATTGATCGCTTTATTGAGATTGAAAAATCGGGTGGCACTGCTACGGTTGAGACAGAAAGTGCCGTTGAGGCCCCTGAAGAACCTGTTGAGGAAGCTTCAAAAACTGAGCCAGCAGAAGTAGCAGAACCAGAACAAACTGAGCAAAAACAAGAAGATGAAATTTGGGAGCAAGAGCTAGTTGACTTGTTCCTCGGAGAAGCACCAGAGTTACTCAGCGGTCTTTATACTGCGGTCGAAAATTGGTCGAGCAACTTCTCCAAAACAGAACCGCTACGAGAGGCTCACCGAAGTCTACATACTCTGAAAGGTGGGGCTAAGCTGGCTCTCATCAAGCCGATTGCTAACATTGCAGACTCTTTAGAAGACTGCGTTGAGCTCTTACAACGTGATGCTCGTGCAGGGGATCAGCGTTGGGCTGAACTATTGAAGACAGGCCATGAGCAGTTAAGTGATATGGTTGAGGCTGTGAAAGATGGCCGAATGCCAGCCACCCCGTATGATTTTGAGCGTCGTCTATCGAACGATCATGATGCGATTAGAGCGCAACTTGATCGCTTAGACAAACGAGATCTTGCAGAGTCTGATGAGCAGGCCGATGTAAATGTAGTATCATTACTTGATCGTCAAAAAGAAAAAGAAGAAGCCGCTAAAGATGCTGCAAGCCGCGATGTTATTCGTGTTCGCTCAGAAATCCTAGATAACCTAGTGAATTTGTCAGGTGAGAGTTCGATTTTCCGCTCACGCCTAGAGCAGCAAGTTGCTGACCTTAATTTCAACTTAGGTGAGATGTCATCGACTGTTGATCGTTTGAGAGATCAGTTGCGTAACTTAGAAATCGAAACGGAAGCGCAAGTCTTATATCGTCGAGAAATTTCAGGTGAATTTGATGACTTCGACCCACTGGAAATGGACCGATATACACGTCAGCAGGAATTAACACGAAGCTTACTAGAAGCCGCGAGTGACTTATTGTCGATTCAAGAAACACTTGAAACGAAAGTTGGTGATGCGGAAGCGACGCTTTTAGCGCAGGGCCGAGTCAATACCGAGTTACAGGATCGTTTGATTCGAACTCGAATGGTTCCGTTCAACAGTATTGAAAGCCGATTACGTCGAATGGTTCGCCAAATTTCGAGCGAGCTTAATAAAGATGTCGATTTGATTCTTACCTCTGAAGGTGAGATGGACCGTACGGTAATTGAGCGTATGGTTGCACCGCTTGACCATATGTTGCGAAACGCAATTGACCACGGTATTGAAAGCAAAGAAGAGCGCAAACGTGCCGGTAAGCCTGCCAAAGGGCAGGTGAAATTGAACCTAAGCCGTCGTGGTAATGAAGTTTATATCGAAATCCAAGACGATGGCGCAGGTATCCGCAAAGATAAAGTTAAAGCACGTGCTGTGGCGCAAGGGATGATCGATGAATCTTACCAGCCTTCTGATCGTGAATTGTATCGTTTGATTTTACAGCCTGGTTTCTCTACCGCTGACAAAGTGACACAGATTTCAGGTCGTGGTGTCGGTATGGACGTGGTCCATAGTGAGATTCTACAGTTGGGTGGTTCATTAAACGTGAACTCAGAAGACGGTCAGGGTACGACTTTAACCGTGCGCCTACCGTTCACTCTATCCTCTAACCAAGCCTTGATGGTAAAAGTGAAAGGTGAGCCTTATGCGATTCCATTGTCGAATATCACAACAGTAGCGCGAGTTAAGGCTGATGAGCTTCTAGAGATTTATCAGAGTAAGAAAGACACATTTGAGCACTTAGGTGAAGAGTTTGAGCTGCGCTACTTGGGCCAAATCTTAGAGCGTAACTCTGAAATCGTTCCACCAGTTGATGACTATGTGCCTGTACTTATTATTCATGGTGAAGGTAAGCCTATTGCTGTGCATGTAGATGAGTTACTGGGTTCTCGTGAGATTATCGTTAAGAACGTTGGTCGTCAGATTTCGACTGTTCCTGGCATTTCTGGAGCGTCGATTACTGGTGACGGTACGGTCGTATTAATCCTTGATATGCAGACTCTAGTTGACCGCTTCCATGAGTGGGATTTTGCTCACGAAGCAGGTCTGGTAGAAGAAGTGATTCAAGAAGACCGCATCCCAACAGTTATGGTTGTGGATGACTCGATTACAGTACGTAAAGTAACAGCACGTCTATTGCAACGTCACCAGTATCAAGTGATGACAGCAAAAGATGGTGTCGATGCGATTACACAGTTGCACGATGATATCCCAGATGTGATGTTGCTGGATATTGAGATGCCTCGCATGGATGGTTTCGAGCTAGCAACTATTATTCGACATGATGACCGTTTGAAACATATTCCTATCATCATGATTACGTCACGCACAGGTGAAAAACACCGTGAGCGTGCTCAGGAAATTGGTGTGAACCAATACTTGGGTAAGCCGTATAATGAAGAAAAGCTGCTTTCGACAATTGAGGAAATGCTGGAACTAGAAGACTAGTTCAGAAGGGACGCCGATGAATACAGTGTTAGTGTTATTAGCAGGCTCGACAGGAGGCCCTGCGGCAGTCAAAGAGTTTATTGATGCCTTGCCGCATGAGTCGCTACCGGTTTGCTTTGTGCTTGGAAATCATATTACTCAAGAGTTTTTACCAAG
Source organism: Kangiella taiwanensis (assembly GCF_020005165.1). Taxonomy (GTDB): domain Bacteria; phylum Pseudomonadota; class Gammaproteobacteria; order Enterobacterales; family Kangiellaceae; genus Kangiella; species Kangiella taiwanensis. Next base: position 165,924 of record NZ_JAHCLT010000001.1, on the reverse strand, counting down.
TCTTGAGTCTATGCTTAATGAGCACCCTTTCATTAACGCTGAGATTATTGACGGTAATAAGCCGATTCTTCCAGGTAAGCTTTATATAGCGCCAATCGACAAGAAGATTAGCTTTAACCCTGAAGGTAGAATTTACCTTTCGGAACAGCCGTGGGATGCGCCGTATGCGCCCAACATCAATCAGATGTTTGAGTCATCACTAGATTTAGCCAACGTGCAAAAGCTAGCGATTGTATTCAGTGGCATGGATGATGATGGCGCTGCCAGTGCAGACAGTCTTGACGACAGCGACGTTGAGATATGGTGCCAGACGCTAGAAACTTGTGTTCAAGCTTCGATGCCTCTGAACATGATGCGCACCGGAAAAGTCATTTATAAAGACAGCCCCAAAGGATTGGCGCGACAATTGTGTGACTTTTTAGAGAGTCACCGTTCACTTGATCAATATGCGTGAGAGATTGCATGACTGAGACAGTTAAAGATGTATACAGCTTTTTAGTACCAATGCTTGAAGATAGCTTGTTGCTACCAAACACCGTGATTGCAGAGATCGTTCCATTTATGAACGTATCGCTGGACGACAATATTGAGACAAGCGATCAGTGGAAAGTCGGTACGGTTGTTTGGCGCAATCAGACTATTCCAGTAATTGCTCTTGAGCGGTTACAAGGCAAGAAAGATTTAGGCGATATTAAGCGTTCACGAATTGCTATCTGCTACACGTTAAACGGTAATGAAGACGTGCCATTTGTCGCCCTGATGGTGCGCGGTATTCCACGTTTGGTACCGGTTGATGACGATAACTCAGAGTTTATTGCTGATGAGATTCAAGGACGAGACGATGGAGTTAAAGCTTGGGTTAATGTCGACGGAAAGAAAGCTTTGATTCCTGATCTAGACTTTATTGAGTCAAAGTTAGTGTCGGCCTAATACTGAAATAACTTACTTAATAAAAAAGCAGCGTTAAAGCTGCTTTTTTACTTTATAGACAAAGAAAAGTGTCTTTATTTGAAGTCACCCCAAAGGGTATTCATTACAGAGACAGCTGCCAAAGCCGAGGTCTCGGTTCTTAACACTCGAGGCCCCAATTGGACGGGGGTAATATTGTTATTCAGCACCTGCTCAATTTCTTTATCACTAAAGCCCCCTTCAGGGCCAACCCACAACCCAATAGAGCCGCTAGGGACTTCTTTAGAGTAGCTTATAAATGATTGCTCTGCTTCAGGGTGAAGAAAAAAGTGTTGTGAGCTATCTGTGTTTGATAGGGCTGAAGTTATATCAATGACCGGATTTAATATAGGTAATGTCGCGCGCCCACATTGTTCACAAGCACTTTGAATCACTTTTTCCCAGTGCTGTACCTTCTTTTCCCAGCGTTTCTGATCGAGCTTAACGCCACAGCGTTCGGTCAATAGCGGTGTAAACTCCTTAATACCGAGCTCTACACCTTTCTGAAGCGTTAAATCCATTTTATCGCCACGAGAGACACCTTGATAGAGATGAATATGCAGCGGAGACTCGACATCTACCGTTGATTGATCCTTAAGGTGAACACCGACTTGGTTACGGTCGATGGTTTCGATGACGCCATGATAATCGGCGCCATCACCATTAAACAGTACAACAGGGTTACCGACTTTTAAGCGCAATACGCGACTTAAATGATTACTCGCTTCGCGATCAAGCTGAAGCAACTGACCCACGTTTAATTCTTCAGCAGTGTAAATACGGGAAACGCGCACGGTAAGCCCTTACTGTTAATTAGTCTTTAGTAGCCAACTGAATGCCTTTCCAAGCGATGTCAGCCAGTTTATCAATTTCTTCCGGCGTAATAACGTATGGTGGCATAAAGTAAACCACGTTACCCAGCGGACGCAATAAAGCACCACGTGACAAAGCATACTCATAAACGCGCATGCCGCGACGCTCTTTCCAGTCGTAACCTTGACGAGTCTTTTTATCTTGAACCATTTCAGCCGCAAGAATCATGCCCGTCTGACGCACTTCAGCGACGTTTGGATGATCCGCGAAGTGAGCGGTTGCTTGCGCCATGTGCTTAGCAAGTTCTTGGTTATTCTCAATAATCGGCTGCTCGCGGAAAATTTTCAGCGTTGCATTAGCGACCGCACAACCAGTGGCATAACCTGTATAGCTGTGAGAGTGTAAGAAAGCTTTCAAGGTTTCATAATCATCGTAAAAAGCCTCGAAAATTTCTTCGCGAGTCATCATCACCGATAAAGGCAAGAAGCCAGCGGTTAAGCCTTTCGATAGACACATAAAGTCAGGTGAGATATCCGCTTGCTCACAAGCGAACAAAGTACCCGTACGACCAAAACCAACCGCAATCTCGTCGGCAATTAAATGCACACCATACTCATCACACAATTTGCGTAATTCGGTTAAGTAGACTGGGTGGTACATACGCATGCCGGTAGCGCACTGAACCAAAGGCTCAAGAATCACCGCGGCAACGGTTTCATGCTTTTCCTCGATTAACTTGCGCATGTGCACAAACTGACGGCGTGAATAATCTTCCCAGCTTTCGCCTTCTTCGCGATAGAAGCAGTCAGGCGAAGGTACCGTCATCACGTCAAACATCATGGTTTCGTAAGGCTCTTTGTAAAGCCCCACGTCTGAAACCGCTAGCGCGCCAGTGGTCTCGCCGTGATAACCGTTTTCTAAGGTCACGAACTGAGTCTTTTCTGGTTTACCTTTAAGTTGCCAGTAGTGAATGCTCATCTTCAGAGCGATTTCGACCGCTGACGAGCCATTTTCACCATAAAACACGCGGTCTAAGCCAGGTGGTGTGATTTTGACGAGATTCTCTGCGAGCTCAATCGCAGGCTCGTGTGTAAAGCCAGAGAAAATAACGTGTTCGAGCTGATCGACTTGATCTTTCATCGCCTGCGCAATGGTTGGATTGGCATGACCAAAGATATTGACCCACCAAGAACTCACCGCATCGATATAACGATTACCATCAAAATCCTCGAGATAAACACCATCGCCTTTCTTGATCGGCGTCATAGGGTATTTCTCGTAGTCTTTCATCTGACTACATGGATGCCATAAAACGGCCAGATCGCGCTCTTTCAGACTTGCGTTATTCATAAAGTAAATCTTGTGATTGAATCAATCGTGGCGCTATTATCGCGTATTTGAGAGGAAGTCTCAAAGGCTGAGGGTAGTTCGTGGTGTTCATTTCTTTGTCCGAACAAAGAAACGAACCAAAGAAAGTCGCCCCCAATATTTAGGCCAAGCAAGCTTGGCTTCCCTTTCAGTTCCTAAGCCATTATACGCACCGTGAAATACAGTCCATCCTTGGCCTGAATTTCACTATTCAAATCATCCACGATTTGAATTGCTTTGTCTTAGTCACTGAAGGCTAAATATTACGGGGTATTTGGTGCAAGTATGTTGAGTTACGTGGCCTCGAGTAGCCCTAAGGCGTATTCGAGGGAAATTAACCTCGAAATCACATACGTTCTTTCGAGGCTACGCTTGCTTTATATATTGAATAAACAAGTTGTAAAATACATATGCTCCAACGATTAGAAAAAGAAATGCATATATAAATTTTGAACCCCTGTATAAACTTAGACAAAAATTAAGTAATTTAGTAAGCACTTTGTAATACTTTCGGTGCTCAGGATGTTTATCTAATTTGGTTTGAATTTTAGATCGCCTTTCCTTCCATTTTTCTACATACTCTTTTAAGGACATCCTCCGTACGCCAACGTCGAAAAACGCAAAAAATCCACGCGGGACTTTAGGAGTTTTTTTCCATGTGTAGTGGAAAGAATCTAGGGCTACTTGAGCGAATCGGACAAATAAGGCTATAAAGTAATAACCTACAATAGGAGCGATTACAACTATTAATGCTCCGCCTACTAATTTTGCCCAATCTAGTTCTGTTAAAGATTTTGGGTCGCCGCCAAAATACAGGATAGAAACAGCAAACACTGCAATTAAAATAAGTATTAGATCCCTACCAAGGGAGACGACAGTTTGTACAAAAGCAATATTTTTTCTAAATTCTTCGTTCATTGGTTTATATCCTTAACACCAACATAAAGGGCAGACTGGAGCAACGCGTAAGGAGGTCCAGCGGAACGTAGTGGAGCAATTTTTGATGTCCTTGTTATGCATATTCTTGGCGTAATTCATTAATTACGGATTTTAACTGCCCACCATTAAAGCTTGCAGTGCAACCGCAAGAGGCGCACACGAATGGCAAACAGCTTTCTAGCGCAAACATGCCTCCATTGCATTTTAAGCAATATACAGCATCTTCAAATTTACCAGAGGGCATCCGTTTAAATTTAGCACCCTTATAATCTATGAATTCTGATTTTACTATTTGTGCTTCCACTTGCTTTTTTAAGGACTCTACTTTCTTACGAAGAAATTCGTTCTCTTTTTCAGAATTAATGAGCTTTGCTTCTAGGGCTTCGTATTTATCATTAACAAGCTCAAGCCTCTCCTTAAGAATCGTCGATGACCCATGTTCGTTAATTAGCTTTTCAATAATTGATAGCACCAAGATCTCCTTATGCATAAAATTTTATTATACGAATTCGCTCGTAACACTTTATTGTTATTGATGTTTTTTTACAAGTGCCTATTTCTAGACAGTTAGAGGGTTATCGAACCTTCAGACCGCTATATCCAGTATATTTTAGCCGTAAAAAAGCCGGCGAATGCCGGCTTTCTTACATCACAGAACTGTGATTAATAACGATAGTGTTCAGGCTTGTATGGGCCTTCGACTTCAACGTTGATGTAAGCTGCTTGCTTGTCGGTTAGCGTGGTTAAACGCGCGCCGATACGCTCTAGGTGTAGCTTGGCAACTTTTTCATCTAGGTGTTTCGGTAGGATGTAAACGTCGTTGTCGTATTTGTCACCATTTTTCCAAAGTTCGATTTGCGCTAGAACTTGGTTAGTGAAGGAGTTCGACATTACGAAGCTTGGGTGGCCTGTGGCACAACCAAGGTTTACCAGACGACCTTTTGCTAACAAGGTAATACGCTTACCGTCAGGGAATACGACTTGGTCAACTTGGTCTTTAATGTTGATCCATTCGTAGTCTTCTAAACTCGCGATATTGATTTCGTTATCGAAGTGACCAATGTTACAAACGATCGCTTGGTCTTTCATGCGCTCCATGTGCTCATGGCGGATGATGTCGTAGTTACCTGTTGCTGTTACGAAAATATCTGCTTGCTCAACAATGTTTGGATCTTCTAGGTCTACCACACGGTAGCCTTCCATCGCTGCTTGAAGCGCACAAATCGGGTCGATTTCAGTGACCCAAACGGTTGCGCCAAGGCCTCGAAGCGATTGCGCAGAACCTTTACCCACGTCACCGTAACCACAAACGATAGCGACTTTACCTGCGATCATCACGTCAGTTGCACGCTTGATACCGTCAACCAACGATTCGCGGCAGCCGTACAAGTTATCGAACTTAGATTTAGTCACTGAGTCGTTAACGTTAATAGCTGGGAACGGTAGCTCGCCTGATTTTTTCATTTGGTAAAGACGCGCTACGCCAGTAGTCGTTTCTTCAGTCACGCCTTGAATTTCAGCAAGCGTGCGCGAGTAGAAAGTATCGTCTTCGGCAAGCTTAGCTTTAATTGACTTAAATAAAGCAACTTCTTCTTCGCTACCTGGGTTATCCAATACGCTGATGTCTTTTTCAGCACGGCTACCTAGGATAAGAAGCATGGTCGCATCGCCACCATCATCTAGGATCATGTTTGGAGAACCGCCGTCACCCCATTTCATGATGCGGTGCGTGTAGTCCCAGTATTCGTCTAGCGTTTCGCCTTTATATGCGAACACAGGAATACCTTGGTCAGCCATCGCTGCTGCAGCGTGATCTTGCGTTGAGTAGATATTACAAGAAACCCAACGTACCTCGGCTCCAAGCGCGATGAGTGTTTCCATTAACATGGCGGTTTGAATCGTCATGTGCAATGAACCAGCGATACGCGCGCCTTTCAGTGGCTGCTCGCCTTCGTATTCTTCACGAATTTGCATCAAGCCTGGCATTTCGCTTTTTGCCATTTCGATTTCTTTGTGGCCCCATGAAGCGAGGCTAATATCTTTTACAATGTAATCTGTCATGTTGTTCCCAATAATTGGTTACGTGTATTTAAAAATAAAATCTATAGACCAGCGGCAGCTTTAAGCGCTTCGGCTTTGTCAGTGCGTTCCCACGTGAAAGTGTCTTCAGTGCGACCGAAGTGACCGTAAGCTGCTGTTGGTTTGTAAATAGGGTGCAATAAATCCAGCATTTGGATTAAGCCGCGTGGACGTAAGTCGAAGTGCTCACGAACCAGCTGAACTAATTTGTCTTCGCTGATTTTGCCTGTGCCAAATGTGTTGACGCTGATCGACGTTGGCTCGGCAACACCAATCGCGTAAGACACTTGAATCTCACATCGTTCTGCTAGACCTGCGGCAACAATGTTTTTCGCGACGTAACGGCCAGCGTATGCTGCGCTACGGTCTACTTTTGAAGGGTCTTTACCTGAGAAAGCACCTCCACCGTGACGTGCCATACCGCCATAAGTATCGACGATAATTTTACGGCCAGTTAAACCACAATCGCCCATTGGGCCACCGATTTCGAATTTACCGGTTGGATTAACGAAGTATTTCGTGTCGCCAGTCACCCACTCAGCAGGTAATACCGGTTTGATGATTTCTTCGATTACCGCTTCCTGTAAGTCTTTCTGTGTAATGTCTGGCGTGTGCTGTGTTGATAAAACAACGGCATCAATGCCTACAGGCTTGTCGTCTTCATAGCGGAAGGTCAGCTGACTTTTGGCATCTGGGCGTAGCCACTTTAAGCTCCCGTTCTTACGCAATTGCGCTTGGCGCTCTACTAAGCGGTGTGAGTATGTGATTGGAGCTGGCATTAAAACGTCAGTTTCATTGCTGGCGTAACCAAACATTAAACCTTGGTCTCCCGCGCCTTGAGCGTCTGGATCGTCGCGATCAACGCCTTGCGCGATATCTGGGCTTTGTTTACCAATAGCGTTCAATACGGCACATGAGCTAAAGTCGAAGCCCATATCGGAACCTGTGTAACCGATATCTTCAATGGTTTTACGGGCGATTCCTTCGATATCGACCCAAGCAGTGGTTGCGACTTCGCCAGCGACGATTACCATGCCGGTTTTGACCATTGTCTCAACGGCAACACGCGCATTTGTGTCTTGCTCAAGAATGGCATCAAGCACAGCGTCAGAAATTTGGTCAGCGATTTTATCTGGATGGCCTTCTGAAACAGACTCAGAAGTAAAGACGGAATAATTGCTCATTGTGTAACTAATACCTTAATTTGTGTGGGATACACTTACAAAAAGGCCGCCAAGTAGTCCATGACGGTCAAAAAGTAATCGAATTTTACATGCTTTGGACGTCTAAAACATCTATTTTTACATCTTTTGCCGTGAAAAACACATGAATATCTTTTATTGGGTCATAGTTTGAATATTGCAAGTATCGGTTTATGATGGCGTTACTGGATAATCACTGCTAATAATAGGGCAAAAATTACCAATGAGTCGACCGACCATTCATAAAAGATACAACTTTGACGAAGGAGAGCCGCTAGCGCCGTGGCGCGAAAAAATCCACGAGATTATTTTCGAAGCCGATACGGGCTGGGGTAAGGCTTTTGATGTATTCCTGATCATCAGTATTTTCGCCAGTGTCTTTGCAGTGATGCTGGATAGTGTTGACTCTATTTCCACCAAATATGAAGCGACCTTATTTGTGGCCGAGTGGAGCTTTACGGTTCTTTTTACCATCGAATATATTCTGCGCTTGATTTGTGTGCGAAAGCCCATGCTATACGCCAGAAGCTTTTACGGTATCGTTGATCTCTTATCCATATTGCCGACCTATTTAGCGCTGTTCTTGGCCGACGCCAAATACTTCTTAGTCATTCGTATTTTGCGTGTGCTACGCGTTTTCCGTATATTCAAGCTCGCCAGTTATATTGGCGAGGCCAGCATGATGATGAAAGCCCTTCGTAACAGTCATGCCAAGATTAGTGTCTTTTTATACACCGTCATACTGCTTGTGGTGATTTTTGGCTCAATGATTTACGTGATCGAAGGCGCCGAAAACGGGTTCACCAGTATCCCGACGTCAATTTACTGGGCCATCGTCACTTTAACAACGGTAGGCTACGGTGATATTTCCCCACAGTCGCCTTTAGGTCAGTTCTTGGCGTCCTGTATCATGATTATGGGTTACGGCTTAATTGCTGTTCCGACAGGTATCTACAGCGCAGAAATTACTCGCCAAGCGATAAAGGAACACAAAGAAAAAGAAATTACTAATAACGCCTGCCCGTCGTGCTCTTATGAAGGTCATGACGCCGACGCAGTGCATTGTAAGAAGTGTGGCGCAGAGCTATAGGAGCTCTGCTCGGCTTTCTTGTCAGTCCTACTTTTTATCAGTATAAAAAGCGGCGTCGTCTAAATAAAGTTGGCCGTAGATCTTGGCTTTTTCAGTTTCCATACGCTCAGAAGAAAGGTGTAGCTCTTCTAGGTTGCGCTGAGTAATTTTGAGTGCGCCTTCTAGGATTTTTAAGGCATTTTCCATGCTGTAGGTCATTTCATGGATTTTACCCATGTCTTGTGGTTTTAACTCTTCAGACTCAAGTAGTGCCTGAAGCTTTGGGTTGTATTCTTGTAATACGGCGATAGCCTCTTCAACCGTGTTAACGTCTTGGCCTTTGTAATGGCGGACTTCAGAGGCATAAGCGGTACTGCTTAACGCTACTATGATGGCAAATAGGCTTTTGCTTAATAGATTCATGGATGTTCCTTACGTTTGCAAATAATAATCATTCACATTATAGGGCATGTGATGGCTTTTAGGGAACCACAGAGTGACATTTATTAGGACAAGTCTGTACTAAATGTAATAAACCGTGCTGGTCATGACCTTGGACATGGCTTTCATGCCAAGCTTTATAGGCTTAGGGAGTTCGGCAGCGCCATTATCAATTGCGGTGGTGGCGTGCTTGAGCTCTTCAGTGTGCATTTGCGACAAGATTGCTTTGCTCTTGTAGTCTTGCTCGGGCAGTTTGTCGAGATGACTTTCGAGATGTTTACAGACTTGGTTTTCCGTTTCTGCAACAAAGCCCAGACTCCACTTGTCGCCGACTAATCCAGCGACGGCGCCGATCGTAAAGGAGCCTGCATACCACAGTGGGTTGAGGTAACTGTCGTGGCTATTGAGTTCAGTGAGGCGTTCGCTACACCAAGCGAGGTGATCCACTTCTTCTTGTGCAGCATGCTCCATTTCTTGGCGGATCTCAGGCAGCTTGGCGGTCAGGGCTTGACCTTGATACAAGGCTTGTGCGCAGACTTCGCCGGTATGGTTGATGCGCATTAAGTTGGCGGCATGCTTTTGTTCATCAGCCGTCATACCTTGCTCTGCAATGTCCTCAGCAGGACTTGTACGCGGAGCCGCATCATAGATCCCTTGAGTTGTTTTTAAAGCAGAATCGGCTACCATACATAGGCGATCAAAAAAGCTGTACTGGCGCATCATAAACCTAGTGAAAACCTCTAATGGGCTTATTTTAGCGCTAATTGATAATAAATAGAAATGATGGAGCACGATTAGGAACCATGGCGAGTATTACTGAGCAGAATGACCTTCATATTCTGATTCGTTCGAAGAATCCGATATTGATTATCGAAACTCATGAAGAGAATCGAGCAATGCAGCTGATCAATCAGGTGGCATTTAATATGAATAAGCCGGTGTTTGGTTGGCATTTGACCGAAGGGTTAAGACGCTTGGAAGTTAAGGGCGATCATTTTGCACCGTTGAAAGATACGCAGACGGCAGATGACTGTTTGTCACATATTAAGCGCATGGAACGAGAGGGGCTGTATGTTCTTTTTGATATGCACCCTTTCATTAGCGCAGAGCATCCACAAAATATTCGTTTGCTACGTGATATTGCACTGTCATACCCACAACACAAACAAACCATTATTCTGATCAGTCACAAGCTTGAGCTTCCTGACGAATTGAAGAGGTTAGCGCGGTCATTCAGTTTAAAGTTACCTGATGACGAAGAGTTGGAGAGCATTATTCGCAAAGAGGCTGCGCGTTGGGGCGTTAAAAATCCCGATAAAAGAGTGCGCATGGATAAGTCCTTATTATCGCGACTTGTGAAAAATTTACGGGGTCTGACCTGGGCTGACGCTGAGCAGATGGTGAGGAACCTAATCTATGACGATGGCGTTATCAGCAAAGATGAAGTGGAAGAGGTCAACCAGGCGCGTTATAAACTGCTGGATTTGGACGGAGCAGTTCACTATGAGTATGAAACTGCGCACTTTGCTGAAGTCGGTGGTATGGCCAACCTAAAGAAATGGCTACAGCTACGACAGAAAGTCTTTTTAAGCGATAAAGAGATAGGTTTAGACATACCGAAAGGTATTTTATTGATGGGGGTACAAGGCAGTGGTAAGTCGTTAGCCGCTAAGGCGGTTGCAGGCATGTGGGAGATACCGTTACTGCGTTTAGACTTCGGTGCCTTGTACAATAAGTGGCACGGTGAAAGTGAAAAGAACTTACGTGAAGCCTTGAAGATGTCGCAAACCATGTCGCCCTGTGTTTTGTGGCTTGATGAGATAGAAAAAGGCTTAAGTACCTCCGATAGCGATGGCGGCACATCGAAACGGATGCTGGGTACTTTACTAACATTTATGCAGGAAAACGATTCCCCTGTATTTTTCGTGGCGACAGCGAATGATATTAGTGCGCTACCACCAGAACTGATTCGAAAGGGGCGTTTTGATGAGTTGTTTTTTGTTGATCTGCCGGAACCAATGGCGAGGCAAGAAATATTCCGTATACATTTAGAAAAACGTAATCAGTCTGGAGTGAACTTTGATTTAGTCTTGCTATCAGAAAAAACAGATGGCTTTAGTGGTGCTGAAATTGAGCAGGCAGTGGTAGCGAGTTTATATGCTGCACATTATCAAGACAGCACCTTGACGACTGAAATGATTCTAGATGAAATCAGTCAAACCAAGCCGTTATCCGTCGTGATGGCTGAGAAAATATCAGCCTTAAGAGCATGGGCCGATGAGCGGGCGGTTAAAGCTAATTAGATTACAAGTTTAGTGGAGAGACAATGAAACTGATTTATTCTGATGCATCACCTTATGCTCGTACTGCTCGAATTGCGGTGCGTGAGCTGGGGTTAAGCGCGAAAGTCGAAGAAATTGCGCACCATCCTTTTGATAATCCCAAAGAGTTGGTTGAGGCAAATCCTTTATGCAAAGTACCGTGTTTAATCAACGACACGGGGATGGCTCTTTTCGACAGCCAAGTCATCGGTGAATATTTAGATGCCCAAGCGGATGATGGCACTTTGTTCAGCGACATTAATAAGGATTGGCAGTTAAGGACGCTATATTCATTGACGCGAGGGCTACTCGATACCGCTGTGGCATTGCAGCAAGATAAAATGCGTGGCGAAGGGCAGTCTGAGTTTTGGCAAGAGCGCTTTTATGGTGCTTTGGATCGTGGCTTAGCTTACTTACAGCAGCATTTGGCAAGTTACCCAAAACGCTTTGAAATACTATCGATTAATACGGTAGCGCTAGTGGATTATTTGAGGTTTAGGCATCCGGAGTATAAAAAGCTGGATGGTTTTACAAAGCTTAATATGTGGTTTGATGAACAGCAGAACCGTCCGAGTGTGACCCAGACGGCTCCGAAATAAGGGGTGGAAATGATTGGCTTTGGCAGATTACTTCTTCTGCCAGCCGCCCCCCACTTTAATGTAGTGACCCGATTGAGTGCGGTCAATATTACGTCGAGCAGCGATCGCCTCAATTTCTGCAATTGATTTGTTATTTTTCTTTGCTTGGTCAGCATAAATTTGACGACGCTTGTCGTTAACGTCTTCGACCAATGCTTTAACTTCTGGTGTCGCTTTGTTTTGGGCGACGATGCCGACATAGCCGTTAGACAACTCACCGACGATACCGTCATCTTTAAGTTGACCTAGGTTTGCAGCAAAAGCTTGGGCACTTAACAGTAAGCCCGCGGTCAGTGTTAATGCTAATTTTGTTAGAGTCTTCATTTTACTCTCCTAATCATCCACCTGTACTGAATTAGTGCTGGATAAATTAAAAATCAATGTCCGTGGTAAAGATATTTGTTGAAGTTAATCTAGAATAAACCAGACTCTTCGGTTAACGCTTGATCCAGCGCCTTCTCAACCTTGACTACCACTTCGTGCTTAATGGTGAAGTCACCGATGATATGGATAGGCTTGTCTGGAGCTTCGAGCTTTACAGTGCATCCGCTGAGCGCTAACAAGGCCGCACAGACGGTACTGAAAGCAATGTTTTTTGTTTGGGTCATAACCAATTCCTTTCGTCAAAACACTTTGTAGACGTAGCTTACAGTGTAAAACAATAACATGAATTATGGCTGAATGTTGAGAATTTGTTTTTGTTGTAGATCATCCAGAATCGGTTTGGTCATATCGCCACTGATGAGCATCGAGTAGAGCATCTCTGGTAGCGTTCCACGCAAGGTTAAGTCCAGCTTAATTGGGAATCCATTATACAAATTAGGGTTGGAACCCAATACTTTAAGCTCAATGACGTAATCGCCTTTGGCATCGTAATTCAGGTTGCCTGAAAACTCTTTGTAGTGAAAGTTTTCCAACGCTTGGAAGGCTATATTGGCATCTTTACCTTTGTCAGATTTGAGTTGAACTACACCTTCACTAAGCGCTTTAAACTGGCCGTTATGGATTTGTTGACCATTTTTGTTAATGGTTAGTGGCAAGGTAAAGTCAAATCGTCCTGTGAGCTTGAGTTTCTCACTATTTAAGGCGTTTAGTAACGCGCCAATATCAATCGCTTTTAGATAGGCGGTGAACGGCGACACGCCATCATCGTTAATGGTCAATTGAGGTACTTCAATATGGCCTTTTAGCAAGTTACCCTTGAGATTCGTAATAACCAAACTGTTGATGGTGTGAGGCATTAAAAAAGAGACATCGGTAATCGAGATATCAGTAGCAAGCTCGATTTCTTCAATGTGACTCTTCAGAGTACCACCGAGCTTTGAGTTTGAAGTTAAGGAGTCTTCAATGGTCCAGTTTTTGACGTAAAACTCGTCATAGCTTAAGTTAAAATTGTCGAGTTTAATTTTGCCATCAAATAATAGACCAATCGGATCGCCATCTAATGAGTCGACCTCAAGCTGTCCAGAACTGAAGCGCAGTTGTGGGTAATCCTTGAGTAGTGTGACCCAGTTCGTGATCGTCGAAATGGGCAAGGAGGATTGTTTGATCTTTAAGTTATGCCGAGATGTTTTTAAATTAAAGGTGTAACTGAAAGGAACCTTCGATTGCTGATGGTTTAGGGCTCCTTGGGCGACAAAGCTATTATCCTTTTTACTCCAATCCACAGCACCAGAAATATTGGAAACGCCAATTTGTTGGCTGTTGTAGCGAGCATTAGCAAATGTAAGTGTGCCCTTGGGCGACTGGTTGGTAATAAACTGTAATGAGCCTTTGAGATCATTAAGCTTTAAAGGTTGCTGCTTAAGTCCTAAGTCGGCTACTTGATAGTTGCCAGTGATGATCCCTGATGGGTGTTTTGAGTCTTGGGTAACATTCAGCTTCGCGGAGACAGCGTTGGCAGTGAACTGCTCTTTGTCTAGATTTAAGGTGCTATTCATCGGAATATCGGATTGTAGCGACCATTGATGGTAGGGCTTGCCTTGCTCAGACAACTTAATGGTTGATTGGCCTTTTACAGACCAAGCATTTTTAGAAATATGTGCGGTGGAGTTTTTCCCCGCGTAGCTCACCGAGTCTAGATAGACTTTACCTTTTGCGTCAGAGACAGCTAACGATGCTTCATTCAGCTTGATGTTGCTGCTGAACGACAAGTTGAGATTGTTTGTGCTGGCCTTGTGTTCAGGGGAGCTAAAGTTTGCTGCTAGGTTTTTCGCGAACATACTGAGCGTCGCTTCAGCCTTTTGCATAGGCGCAGTCAACGGATGATTAAGATCTAAGCTGACGTTTGAAAGCGAGGCGGAAGCAGTAATCGCAGGGTTAGTAATTGCGAGGTCTAAAGGCCCGTCGTTAATCAGCAACTGCTGTGTATCACCTTCATAGGTGATTTGTGTCGGCTCTTTGGGCGAAACGACTACTTGATACTCTGGCGGTAGTTTATGAAGATTGGTTGAAACATAGTAGCTTTTCAGCAGTTCAACTAGGTTAGGCACTAGCCCCAGTGATGAAGCATTGATGTTAGTGATAATCTGGCTTTCGGGCGCTAACACTAACTGAACGCTGTCCTCGAGATTAACCGAGCCCTGCAGTCTGACATTAATAGGTTCAACGCCCTCAGGGTGGCTATCTTCTGACGGATAAAGCTCAGTAAGATTGAGCAAACCATTACCATCAAAGTCCCAATGCTTGCTATTAATTGGGGAAGCAATTACTTGCAGTCGATTGTTACCTTGTAGAATATTTGTATCAACCGTATCGAGCCATTTATCGGAGCGTGTCGCTGTCGCCTTAATGTTGAAGGTTCGATCGAGAAAGTGAACATCGGTGGTGACTTCTGCCGTGTTCTCACGATCGGCTATCTTAATATTATTCGCTACGATGTTTTGAAGAAATAGACCTTCGATAGTGAGCTGTTCAAGCGACATTTCAGCGACAGGAAGTGTTGGCAGTGGAATTTGCTCAAGCGGTGGTGACTTTTGATTTGAGGGTAAAGCTTCTGGCCAAAGAATATGAGCCTTGTCCGCTGAAATAGACGTTAGTTTACGTTGCCATAATGAGTAACCCAGCTCGACCTGGTTTAGAGTAACTGTATAGGGAGATTCCTCACCTAGAATGAGCGTCAACTCATCAATGTGTGTTGAAGTGAGACCGGGGCGTTTAAACTCTAAATTTTGAAGTTTTATGGATGCGGGGAGAAACTTTTGAAGCTGGCCAGGTACCCAAGAGGGTGCTGTCCAGTAAGCAATAGCCAAAGCAAGCGCTAGGACGAGGATAGTCCATATCAGCACTTTTACTGTTGTTTTTAGCCAAGAGCGTTTGTGGGTTGCTTCTGGTTGCACTCTAAAACCTGTAAGTCCTTGTTATTGCACGGCCTGTTTTGTCTAGTCAGTGTAACATGACCAGTCTAGCGGGTTAGACTGAATCTGTAATGAATCGTTTCAAGAAATCGAGCCTATGTGCTACATGTTAGTAATAGATAATAAAAAAGGCGCCGAAGCGCCTTTAGTCAACTCATAGAGTTTTATTGTTCACGAGCAATGGCTCGGTGACCAATGTCAGTACGATAATACACTTTGTCCCAAGTGATTTTATCAACTGCTTGGTAGGCTTTTGCTTGTGCTTCAGTCACGCTATCACCTAGTGCAACAACACATAGCACACGTCCACCGCTAGTGACGATATTACCATCTTTTTCTGAGGTACCTGCGTGGAAAACCTTGCCAATAGTACTGATATCATTGACTGCATCGAGTCCAGAAATAACATCACCTTTCGGATAGCTCTCAGGGTAACCGCCAGCAGCCATTACCACACCAATAGCTGCGCGAGGATCCCAGTCCGCTGTAGTGGTATCCAATTTGCCATCAATCGCTGTCAGGCAAAGCTCAACCAAATCTGAGTTTAGACGGCTCATAATCGGCTGCGTTTCTGGATCACCGAAGCGACAGTTGTATTCAAGTACTTTAGGCACACCGTCAGAGTCGATCATGACGCCAGCATAAAGGAAGCCTGTGTACGGGTGACCTTCAGCAGCCATACCTTCAACAGTTGGCACAATCACTTGCTCCATGATGCGGTCATGCATCTCAGCCGTGACCACTGGCGCTGGAGAATATGCACCCATGCCACCGGTGTTCGGACCTTTGTCTCCGTTGTCGCGAGCTTTGTGATCTTGTGATGAAGCGAGTGGCAAGATGTTTTTGCCATCGACCATCACGATAAAACTGGCTTCTTCACCTTGTAAGAACTCTTCAATCACCACACGATGACCAGCATCACCAAACTTGTTACCTGCTAGCATGTCATCAATCGCAGCGTCGGCTTCTACTTCAGTTTGGGCGATGATCACACCTTTACCAGCGGCTAAGCCGTCAGCTTTAATCACGATTGGCGTACCCATTTCGCGGACGTAAGCCTTAGCGGGCTCGATTTCCGTGAAGTTTTGATAAGCTGCCGTTGGGATCTTATGGCGTGCTAAGAAGTCTTTGGTGAAAGCTTTCGAGCCTTCCAGTTGTGCTGCGCCTTTGGTTGGGCCAAAGCACTTTAAGCCAGCATTTTTAAAAGAGTCGACGACGCCAATGACCAGCGGTGCTTCTGGGCCAACGATGGTCAGCTCGACGTTATTGTCTTTGGCAAAAGCAACCAACTCGTCGATGGCTTCGACGCCAATCGCTACGTTTTCAACTTTTGCTTCAAGCGCTGTACCAGCGTTACCTGGGGCAACAAATACTTTAGACACATTATCTGACTGAGCGGCCTTCCACGCCAAAGCGTGTTCACGACCACCGTTACCGATAATTAATACGTTCATATCGAATTCCTTACCGATTAATGACGGAAATGACGCATGCCTGTGAAGACCATGGCCATATCGTTTTCATTCGCTGCTTCAATCACTTCGTCATCACGAATTGAGCCGCCTGGCTGAATGACAGCGGTGATACCCGCTTCTGCAGCGGCATCAATACCGTCACGGAACGGGAAAAATGCGTCTGATGACATGACTGAACCACGGACTTCTAAGTTTTCGTCTGCAGCTTTGATGCCAGCGATTTTAGCACTGTATACACGACTCATTTGGCCTGCACCAACGCCAATAGTTTGGCCGTTCTTGCAGTAAACGATAGCGTTCGACTTTACAAATTTGGCAACTTTCCAGCTGAACAACAGGTCACGCATCTCTTCTTGAGTCGGCTGACGCTTGGTAACGATACGCAGATCGTCTTCAAACACCATGCCTAAATCGCGGTCTTGAATCAGTAGGCCGCCGTTAACGCGTTTATAGTCGTAAGAAGGAACTGCTTGGTCCCATTGACCGCACTCTAATAAGCGAACGTTCTTTTTCTCAGCAACAACCGTTTTGGCTGCGTCGTTAATGCTTGGCGCAATAATGACTTCCACAAATTGGCGATCAACAATCGCTTTTGCTGTTTCAGCGTCTAATTCGCGGTTGAAAGCAATGATTCCGCCAAACGCAGAGGTTGGGTCAGTGGCGAAAGCTAAGTCATACGCTTGGCCGATAGTGTCTGCGATAGCGACGCCACAAGGATTGGCGTGCTTAACGATGACACAAGCTGGTTCTTCAAAGCTTTTGACGCACTCAAGTGCCGCATCGGTGTCGGCAATGTTGTTATACGATAAAGCTTTTCCTTGAAGTTGCTTCGCCGTTGAAACGCTGGCTTCTTTAGGATCATGCTCCACATAAAACGCTGAGTTTTGATGTGGGTTCTCGCCGTAACGCATGTCTTGCGCTTTTTTGAATTGCACAGAATAGGTCGGCGGGAAATCGCTACTATCTTCAGCAGCTTGTACACCAAGATAGTTCGAAATAGCTGCGTCATAACGAGCCGTGTGAGCAAAAGCTTTTGCTGCCAAACGGAAGCGAGTCTCTTTATTGACCGCGCCTTTTTCTTCGATTTGAGCTGCCACCAAGTCAAAATCTTCATTTTCAACGACGATAGTGACATCTTGGTGGTTTTTAGCAGCAGAACGCACCATGGTTGGTCCGCCGATGTCGATGTTCTCGATAGCGTCTTCTAGCGTTGAGTCGCTTTTCGCAATGGTGCTTTCGAAAGGGTATAGATTCACCACGACCATATCGATACCGATAATGCCGTGTTCTTCCATGACCTTATCATCCATACCACGACGGCCTAAGATGGCGCCATGAACTTTAGGGTGTAAGGTTTTCACGCGGCCATCCATCATCTCTGGAAAGCCCGTGTAATCAGCAACGTCGGTTACTGTAATATCGTTGTCGCGTAATAGTTTTGCAGTACCGCCTGTTGAAAGGATTTCAACACCCTTACTAGCAAGAGTTTTGGCGAATTCAACTACTCCAGTTTTATCAGAAACGCTGATCAGGGCGCGTTTCACCGGACGATAGTTTGACATGTTGTAGCTCCTTAAAAAGTAGGGGCCCTATCAAAGACCCCTATTTTAATTGGTAGATTTTACAGTAGGTTGTAACGTTTTAACTTTTTGCGTAGCGTGCCACGGTTTAGACCTAGGACTTTCGCTGCTTTAGTTTGGTTGTTACGAGTGTGTTCCATGATGGCACGCAGAAGAGGTTCCTCAACTTGAGTTAACACCAAGTCATAAACATCGCTCAATGGCTGACCTTGCATTTGCTTGAGGTATTGTTGCATTGAAATGGCAACGTGCTCACGCAAGGTTGGGTTAGATTGAAAGCTTGTAGAGTCGCTAGTCGTTCCTTGATTTAGAGACGCTGTTTGGTTGTTAATTGTCGTATCAAAAATTGTCATGCTGCTTTAGCCTGTTGCTTTTGTTCAAAATAAAGGTTTAAAACGTCTATTTGCTCGGCGCCTTCATCAATACGATTGAAAGTGCTGCGGAATTCTTTGCTGTCAGCCTGTTCTTGTAGGTACCAAGTGACATGCTTTCGAGCAATTTTGGGACCCATAACCTCACCGTAAAATTGATGAAGCCCTTTAACGTGACGAACCATCACGTCGCGAACTTCTTCAATGCTTGGTGGTGCTAAAAGCTCCCCCGTCTGCAAATAGTGCCAAATTTCGCGGAATATCCAGGGGTTCCCCTGCGCCCCTCGACCAATCATCAATGCGTCTGCACCCGTATGCTCAAGTACAAACTTCGCCTTCTCAGGATTGGTGATATCACCATTCGCAATCACAGGAATTTCAACCGCCTGTTTGATTGCTGCAATCGTGTCGTATTCGGCAAATCCTTGAAACTTACACGCTCGGGTTCTGCCGTGCACTGCCAAGGCTTGGATGCCATTGTCCTGTGCAATTTTCGCAATATCGACACCATTGCGATTGTCAGGATTCCAACCTGTTCTTATTTTTAATGTTACTGGCACATCCACCGCACCAACCACGGCCTTGACGATATCTTCGACGAGGTCAGGATGTTGCAGTAGTGCTGAACCAGCAGCTTTCTTACAAACTTTCTTCGCCGGGCAACCCATGTTGATATCAATGACTTCAGCACCATTATCAACGTTATGCTTGGCGGCCTGCGCCATCATCTCAGGTTCTGCACCAGCTATTTGAACCGAACGAATACCAGGCTCGCCTGTATGATCACTGCGCATCAGGCTTTTCTTGGTATTCCACAGCTTAGGGTTCGACGCGATCATTTCTGATACCGTCATGCCAGCGCCAAGCTCTTTGCACAACAAACGAAACGGACGATCCGTCACTCCCGCCATCGGCGCGAGAATCAGAGGGTTGTCGAGTTCGTATTGAGCAATTCGCATGATTGTGGTTATTTCACCCGATTACGTTACCCAGTTTCGTGAGACATAAGCTCTCTACACGAGGCAATTATAAAAATACGCCTAATGTCTGAGAATAGGGCTGTAGGTTCAAATTAAGGTCGCCGATCATACACTTTTTTAAAGTGCTTTTGAACGGAAATTGTTTAAAAAACCAACAATATTTTGCTTGACAATTGAGCAGCTATAACTAAAGCACTGATTGTTTGTGGCCTATTTCACTAACTCGACCTGATACCCGCTGTAATCACTGATTTCATTGGTAAAGGTGAACGCAATGTGTACCGACTGATTAGGTTTTATCAGATCATTGTGATTGACCTCAGGCAAGTAGTGCTGAGGCTTATAGGTTGGGCTGGGATACTGGTTACCTTTGATGTCACTTAGAATGACGCGCACTTTAGGGTAGGGTTGCGCGAAGTTAGCGACATTTTTAAGCACCATGCTGACTTCTTGCTGTCCATTACGGGTGGTGTTGACCTCAATAGCATTAACTCGATACTGCTCAATGTCCTGGCGGGGAGCTAGTTGGCAACCGAAGACAGAACATGAGAATTGATAAACGGGACGCCAGCTGGTGTCTTGAGCCAAAGTGGCTTTATTGGGCCATAAATATAAGAACCAAAATGCCAAGTAGAGCAAAATTAGACTGGCTACCCCGTAAAATAGCCACTTAAAGCTAAAAGATTTGGAGTGAGCGGTTTCTGTTTCATCAACTGCAAGTTGATAATGTTCAGACTTGTCAATTTCCGTCAGCTCTGGAATCGATTGCGAGACAATTTTCTCTTCCGCTTCTTCAACCGACTCGGACATCTGAGCTTTTTGGCTTTCTTTATCAAGAGACACCAGCGAGTCGGTGGCGAGGAATAATGAGTGACAGTTACCACAACGGACGTGCCCCGAAGCAACTTCAAGGTGCTCCTTACGCAGTTTAAACACTGATTTACAGTGGGGACAGTTGGTTAAAAAGGTTTCACTCATAATGCGTTATTCAATCATCAAGCCAAAGGCAGAAGGTTATTATTGTCTAAGGTGTCGCTAATTTTTGGCCAGAAAGTCGCGCCCAGTCTTCTTCTTTGGCTACTGGGTCCATAGTAAACCACTGACTGTAAAGCTGTTTTAATTCTTCGGCCTGACTTTCGAGCAGACCCGATAATACCAGATTTCCACCGCTTTGCACCGAGTTTGCAATAGATTCTGCCAACTGGCGCAAGGGTTCAGCTAAAATGTTGGCAACTAAGATGTCAGCTTGTGGTAATTCCACGTCGTTCGGCAATCCTAGGACAAGGCGTTCGCTTTGAATGGCGTTACGCTCTAGGTTCTGCTTAGTCGCTTCGATGGCTTGCGGATCAATATCGACTGCGTACACTTTGTCGGCGCCTAGCAATAGCGCTGCAATAGCCAGAATACCTGAGCCGCATCCGTAATCGATGACTGTCTTTCCCGTTAAATCAGCGCTATCAAGCCACTGAAGGCAAAGAGAGGTCGTCGGGTGAGTGCCCGTGCCAAAAGCCAAGCCCGGATCGAGCTTGATGTTCACTGCATCAGGCTCAGGAGCATCGCACCAACTCGGCACAATCCAAACCCGCTCGCCAAACTGCATCGGCTTAAAGTTATCCATCCAGCTCCGTTCCCAATCTTGGTCGCGAATAATTTCCCACTCATAACTGTCGCCAAAGTGCTGATAAAAGTCGCTATGTTTGAGCAAGTTATCCATCATCGAGGTATCAGTTTCAGCGTCAAATAACGCTAGCACGATCAAATGTTCCCACAAAGGCGTCTCGCCCGGCAAAGGCTCAAGGATCGGCTTGTCCTCTGCATCTAAAAAGGTCACCGCCAGAGCGCCAAGCTCCATCAAGTGGTCACTTAAGGTGTCGGCATCGGCATGTTTGTAATCGAATTTAAGTTGGATCCAAGCCATTACTGTTGGAAAGTAGGGAAAAAGTTGGTTTATTATAGAGTTAGTGACACACTATTATCAAAACAATGGTAAAACTTAATTGGATTTTAACCCTAAAATAAGGAGATTGATTAGGAATGTTTGAAACTATTCTTGGGATACTATTTATATGCTTGTCTGTTTATCAAGTATATGCCTTTATCAAAGGAAAGCCTGTTTTTATTAAAAATTCGATTTGGCTATTACTTTTATTAGCAGCAATGGTGACCAACCTTTATATTGGTAAGGTAATGGATGGGGAGGCACTAACAATAACGGCAAATAGCTTGCTTATTTATCTCTTATCATCTGTTATTATTGCTGTGCTAGAAAGGTCAAAAAAAGAAAACCGAACAGTGAATCATAAAAAAGCCGGCATTTGCCGGCTTTTTACTTACTTTTAACAGTCGTTTAGTCTTTATCACCAAACATTTGACGTTCCAAGTAGTGGATGTTGGTTCCACCTTTTTGGAAGTTGGCGTCGGCTAGAATGCGTTTTTGTAGCGGTATGTTGGTTTTAATACCGTCAATAACGATTTCTTCGAGCGCCATTTGCATACGCTGGATCGCGACTTCGCGTGTTTCGCCATAGGTGATCAACTTACCGATCATTGAGTCGTAGTAAGGTGGTACCTTGTATGAGGCGTAAATGTGCGAGTCGATACGGATACCTGGGCCACCTGGAGCGTGGAAACGCTTGATAACACCTGGTGATGGGATGAAGGTATCGGGATCTTCTGCGTTGATACGGCACTCAATGGCATGGCCTTTCAGCTGGATGTCTTCTTGCTTGAATGACAATGGCTGGTTGCTGGCGATGCGAAGCTGTTCTTTGATGATATCAACGCCAGAAATTAATTCTGACACTGGGTGCTCTACCTGAACACGAGTGTTCATTTCGATAAAGTAGAACTCGCCTTTTTCATACAAGAACTCAAAAGTACCTGCGCCGCGGTAGCCGAGCTGTTTACACGCTTGAACACAGCGCTCACCAATATGCTTACGCATTTGGTCAGTGATGCCTGGTGCTGGTGCTTCTTCAACCACTTTTTGGTGACGTCGTTGCATCGAGCAGTCACGTTCACCAAGGTGAATTGCGTTGCCATGACCGTCAGCTAAAACTTGAATTTCGACGTGACGTGGCGTTTCTAGGAATTTCTCCATGTACACCATGTCGTTCCCGAAAACCGAGCCTGCTTCTGACTTAGTCAAAGAGATAGATTTCAATAAATCTTGCTCTTTGTGTACCACGCGCATACCACGACCACCGCCGCCGCCGGCAGCTTTAATGATCACTGGATAGCCGATACGCTTAGCCATCGCGAGGTTATCTTTTTCATTATCGCCTAATGGGCCGTCAGAGCCTGGTACGCAAGGTACGCCCGCTTTTTTCATGGCGGCAATGGCTGAAACCTTGTCGCCCATCAGGTTAATGACTTCTGCGCTTGGGCCGATGAAAGTGAACCCGCTTTTTTCGACTTGTTCTGCGAAGTCAGCGTTTTCAGCTAAGAAACCGTAACCCGGGTGAATACCCACGGCATCGGTAATTTCTGCGGCTGAGATAATCGCTGGAATATTGAGGTAGCTGTCGGTAGCTGACGCAGGGCCGATACATACGGATTCGTCGGCAAGACGAACGTGCATCAAGTCTTCATCGGCTGTTGAGTGAACGGCAACAGTTTTTATTCCCAGTTCACGACAGGCTCGCAATATGCGCAACGCGATCTCGCCACGGTTGGCTATGACCACTTTTTCTAACATAACTCTTTACCTATTCGTTAGGGAATTTACTCAATGATGAACATTGGCTCGTCGTATTCAACAGGCTCGCCATTTGACAATAGAACGGCTTTAACCGTACCTGAAACATCCGCTTCGATTTGGTTCATCATCTTCATCGCTTCGACGATACATAGAACGTCGCCAGCATTCACTTTCTGACCTACTTCAACGAAGTTCTTTGCGCCAGGTGATGGAGCTGCATAGAAAGTACCGACCATCGGTGAGCGAACTTGGTGACCGCTTACTTCTTCTTTCGCAGGTGCTGCGTCTGCCGCTGGAGCCGCTGCAGGAGCTGGTGCTGGTGCCGCTGGCTGTGGTGCAGCTGCATATTGAACTGGAGCTGGTGCAGGGGTGCTTGATGAGCGCGAGATACGTACCGACTCTTCGCCTTCTTGAATTTCAAGCTCAGCAACGCCTGACTCTTCAACCAACTCAATAAGTTTTTTAATTTTGCGTAAATCCATAATCTCTACCTATGATTTTTTGGTGATGATATTGATAGCAGCATCGAGAGCATATCGGTAACTATCCGCACCAAACCCAGCGACCACGGCTTCAGCCACGTCGCTAAAATACGAGTGGTGACGAAATGGTTCTCGGCGGTGTGGATTGGAAAGATGTACTTCGATGAAAGGAATGTCTACGGCCAACAGCGCATCACGAATCGCAACGCTGGTGTGAGTGTAGGCCGCGGGATTAATAACAATTAGCGACACTTTATCGGCTTTTGCTTGTTGAATGATCTCAACTAATGCCGATTCTGAGTTGCTTTGATGTGTCGCAAACTCGATCTTGGCATCTGTAACCTGTTTTTGAGCCGATTTATTGATGGCATCTAAACTCAGATCGCCATAGATGTCGGTTTCTCGCTGACCGAGAAGGTTAAGGTTGGGACCATGTAAAAGCAGTATCTTTGCCATCTTGTCTTTAAATGTTGTTAAAATCTAATAAAGTTTAGCAAAATGCTCTATAGAGTAAATTTCGCTTCGCTGATGTTAAAAAATCAACCCGTTGAGGTCATTTTTTAATGTTCGCGCATTTTACAGTAAGTTACCAACAAATAACTACTTTTTGCAAGCCTGGTCGGACTTGATCTGATATTTATTGACTGAAACCTTAAAAGTACAATATGGCATTTTACATTTGTTTAAAATCTGATAGCTTTAGAAAAGGTACTATATTTGGGCTATTTAGATAGGAGCTAACGGCTCACCTTTGTTCGAATAATAAGAATTTTTTGGAAAGGAGACACCATGTCCCAAGATTTAAAGCTGCTTTATCTTGAAGATGATCAAACCCAAGCAGACGCTTTACTCGCAATTTTGCAAGACTCTGGTTATGAATGTACTCACTGTCAAAACGCAGAAACGTTTTTAGAGATTTTGAAAACAGATGAATTTGATCTGTTAATTTTAGATTGGGAACTGCCTGATATGTCAGGTATCGAAGCGCTTGAGCGTGTTCGTTCTTTTATGGATTGGCGAGGTCCTGTTCTTTTTGTTACTAACCGGGATGCTGAGCAAGATATTGTGGCCGCCTTAGAAAAGGGAGCGGATGATTACATGGTGAAGCCTTTCAGGCGCTCAGAGCTTCTTGCTCGATTAAATGCTCTGGTTCGTCGCGCGGGGTTATTGGATGATAGTGATCAAGTTGAAGTTGGGCCTTTTACAGTTGATCAACAGCATCGCCGCATATTGGTGGATGGTGAGGCCGCAACATTAACCACTAAAGAGTATGAGTTGGCGTTGATTTTGTTTAAAAACGTCGGTCGCTTGTTCTCAAGAAAATATTTGCTGAAGCATATTTGGGGAATTGAGTCTGAAATTAGCACTCGTACTGTTGATGCCCACGTCAGTTCACTACGACGCAAATTAAATATCCGAGCTGAAAGTGGTTATCGTATCAAGACCGTATATCAGCATGGCTACCGTCTGGAAGAGTTAATCGATTCGGGCGCAGTGATTTAAAAGTTGTATAAAAAGAAGTACCTGAGTACCTCTATCGTTTTCAAACTCTATTGAGGATTTTTGGATGAAGCCATTGGGTTCATGGTCGCTAGTTTGGGCAATATTTGCCGCGTTAATCATGGTCGTGCCACAGTCTATGGCTGAGGATTGGCTCTACACGGTTCGAAAAGGGGACACCATTTGGGGCTTGTCACACAAATACCTTAAAGAGCCTTTGAAATTCCAAGAAATTCAAAAATACAATGATGTGCAGCTTGATCGTCAAATCCCACCCGGCGTGACTTTGAAGTTTCCAATGGAATACCTAAAGTTCGCCCCAACAGAGGTTGAAGTAACCGCTATTAATGGCACAGCGCACTATGTTCGACGCGGGATTAAAGAGCAATTGAAGCTTGAGCACCAATTAGTCCTTGATGATATTTTGCTAACCGATAAAGATTCCAGTGTGGCATTGTTGTTTGCCGATGGCTCAGAGTTGCTATTGGGTGAAAACTCAGAGCTGGTATTCGATGTGCAAACAAAGTGGGGCGAGACCGGCATGGTCGATAGCCGCATGAGATTAATGAAAGGTTCTGCTGAGGGCCGGGTAAGGCCACTGATTGGTCCTGGCGCGAACTTTGAAGTTCAAACACCGTCTGCTGTTGCAACTGTCCGGGGTACAGAGTTCCGTGTTCGAGTTGATGAGTCTGATTCTGGGATTGTATTTAATGAAGTTGATGAAGGCACTGTCTCTGTTCAGCTTCATGAAAACCAAGCCTCTGTAAAACAAGGTTTCGGCCTTAAGACGGCAACCAATCTGCCGATGTCGAAACCGAAAGCTTTGTTACCAGAGCCCGTTTTTGTTAATGCTCAAAGCAAATACCCAGGACACCCAGTGACCTTAACGTGGCAACCGATAGATGGAGCGCAGGGTTATTATATAGAGCTGTTTGGAGATGTGGCGATGACCAAACTAGTGCATAAAGATTTTGTTAATCTGAATCAAACACAGCTTCCAGAGGTTGCTTTAGGTGAATACAGTGTTAGGGTGAGAGGCGTCGACCAAGAAGGTTTGCAGGGACTAAATAGTTCTCACCGTTTTGTCATTTCGCCTGTACCATCAAGCCCTGCTGTGCAATTTGAGCATGAAAAGTTACTCGCGGGAGAGCCGGTGCATTACCGCTGGACGAGTAAAGCCGGTGCTTCACAGTACCGTTGGCGTCTAGCTAAAGATAAGCAGTTCCGTCGAGTGGTTGAAGAGCTTGAGCTGCAAACAACTGCTTATCAACAACCTCAAGGATTGCCTGCTGGCACTTATTACTGGAAAGTTGCTGCGGGTAATGAGAACGGTTATGGCCAAGATTCAGACTTGGTGAGGTTTGATGTGAGACTACCTGTCGTGCCGACGATTAAGCCGATAGCAAGCGAAATATCTTCTGATGAGGCTTTGAGCTTTCACTGGAGTGCTGTCGAGCTAGCTACAGAATATCACTGGCAAATCGGTACTGACGATCGCTTTGAAAATGTGATAGATGAGGGGCTTACCGCAGACACCCGTGTAACGGTCAGTGAGCTGCCCGAACAAGAGTTGTTTATTCGGGTCGCGGCCAAAGGCCCTTATAATCAGAATCGTTATTCTGACGTTTCGACAGTTGAGGTAGTTGAACCAAGCGATGGCAAAACTGCATTTAGTATTGGTTCGATTCTTTTATTCATCTTAATGCTCTAGGGCTTTTTGTGTTAGAAAAACGACGTTTTTTTACTAAAGGTGGTATTCTTTTTGCCACCTTACTTGCAGTCACCGCTTTCTTTTTATCCTACTTTAAGGTGTTCCAGCCAGTGGAGTTGTTAGCATACGATCGGATGCTGCGACTTCAATCAACCAACTATTCAGACGACGTGGTTATCGTCGCCATGGATGAGAAGAGCCTACAAGAGTACGGGCCTTTGCCATGGCCTAGAGACATTCATGCAAAGGCAATCCAGCAGTTGACCAAAGCCGATGTTAGGGCGATTGGCTACGATGTTCTATTCAATAAAGAAAAAGATGAAGGTGATGCGGTATTAACGAAAGCCGTAGCTGAAAATGGTCGTGTCGTATTTCCTGTGGTGATTGATGAACTGAAACAAGATGGTCAATTGATTGAGCTACAGCCATACCCACAGCTCTACCAAGCGAGTAAAGAGCTGGGCATGGTGCATTTTGAGTTGGATAGTGACAATATTGCGCGTGGAGTATATTTAAAGTCGGGTCTGGGCGAGCCTTATTGGCGGACGTTTGCGGCAGAAGTCCTGGATGTGGCGAATGGAGAAGAGACGTTTGAATTGCCCTTTGATGATCCAAAAGAAAGAGCTCCCTCATTTAACCTCACGAAAATTGAGAAAACACATTACGCATTAATTCCTTATAAGAAAAACAAAGATTACTTTTCAAAGATAAGCTTTACCGATTTGGCCGAAGGTAAGATTGAGCCGAGTTTGCTGAATGGTCGTGTCATCTTTGTTGGTGTAACAGCGACTGCGGCTCGAAATGCTGACTTTTTGCCTGTGCCAGTTAATCGTGATGGGCAAATAATGTCAGGCGTGGAGATTAACGCTACTTTGTACGAAGGTTTGAGCCAAGGTGAGTTAATTCGCCCTATAGATACGTTGCTGGCAAGCATTATTTCTGGAATTCTGGTTTTCTTCTTATTCATGCTGATCCCACGCTCAATGCCTCGCCACAATGTTTACCTCGTATTTTTGTTGGCATTTACCCTAATCTTTGTGAGTTGGGTGATGTTACATGGGGCAGGTCGCTGGTTACCGATGGTGACGCCTGGAATAGTGATGGTTGCAGGTTATTTCTTGTGGGTGTGGCGTGCGGTAGTAACTAATATGGCGTTCTTCCGACGTACAGTGAAGCGTTTGCAATTGGAGGTGAGTAACAGTTTCGAGCCTGACGTTAAGTCGACTTTCGAGCAACATTTCCAATTTTGGAAGCGTTTAAAACTTATCCGTGGCTGGTCGAACAACGAAAGAGATATTGTCGACTTCGAGCGCAGCATACCCGTTGAGGTCAATAATAAACCTTGGTTAGTGGAGTTAGACTCTCATACTGAAGAAGAAAAACGACTGTTTTATAAATTATACGAGCAGTCGACTCTGACGGAGGAGACTGAAGATATACAAGGTAGTGTGATTGAAGATAAGGTCGCGCAAGTAAAAAAAGCCATAGCCAAGGTCAACTTTCTAAGGCGGTTCGTTGAAAAGACCATGGATCGTATGTCAGACGGTATTGTGTTGTTAGATATGGCAGGCAGGGTGTTTTACGCGAACTTAGAAGCCAAAAAATATTTAGATGTCAAAGATGGTGATGATGTATTTCGTGTTTTAGACCAGCTGAGTTTGCAATCCAGTACTGAATGGGCGGATGAAATCAAGCAGGTCATGCTGACTGGCATTGGTCGCGAAGTTCAAGCTATTAATCGTTTTAAAAATTATTATAAAGTTGGTTTCTCACTTTTGGATAATATCGAGGGCCAAGACTTCATCATCATCAATCTAGCAGATATTACGTCAGTAAAGCGCGAGCAACAGCGACAATTGGAAATGATTGACTTCATTTCTCATGATTTACGGTCACCGATGACATCAGTATTGGCTTTGTTAGGACAATATAGAAGTAAAACGAGTCGCTTAACTATTGAGGAACTCAATGCAGAGGTAGAACGCTTGACGCAGTCGAGTCTATCTCTTGCTGAGCACTTCTTAATGCTTTCCCGAGCTGAAAGCGGTATTGAAATGCCGCTTTACCCTGTGGAATTATTAAACAGCATTGACAATGCCCTAGCCGTTGCACGACCCATTGCCATGGAAAAGGCAATACGATTGAAGTTCGCGTTTTCAGATTATGAGGATACCTGGCTCGAAGCAAACGAAGATCTTCTTGAACGAGTGATATTAAATTTATTAACCAATGCAATTAAATACTCTCCTGATGAGAGTACGGTTGAACTGTCGCTAGAGGAAGACGAGAGCGGTGTAAGACTCAAAGTATGCGATCAGGGAGAAGGTATTGACGAAGAGCAGATGGAAACGATATTCAAACCATTCTCAAGAATTCGACGTCATGAAATCGCTAAAATTAAAGGGATTGGACTGGGGCTACGTTTTGTCAAAGCAGCCATGGAGCGTTTTGGCGGAGAGGTTTCAGTGCAAAGTAAAGTAGGCCACGGTTCCTGTTTTATCCTAACCTTTCCGCACTCGGTTGTGGTTGATGATGAAATGACAGGGATTAGTTAAAGTAATCATGCCAATGAAAAAAGATCGTTTTTTTTATCAGTAATAGCTCACTAGAATAAACTCTCGAATATAGATATTGACCTCACGGGAGGCAAGCCATGTATAAAAACGTTCAGAAGCATTTGGCCATGATTGGCTTGATTAGTGCTATTGTCTTGTGGGCGGCTTCCTTCGTCGCTATGAAGTATGCCATTGCGGAATTTGGGCCAATTCTGACCGTATTTTTACGCATGATTTTGGCGGCGGCTGTGCTGATTTTCTTCTTACCTCCTATGGCAAAAAAGCAAAAGTACCAAAAAGGTGACTGGTGGTTGCTGCTGTTGCTTGCGCTTTGTGAGCCTTGTCTTTATTTTATTTTCGAAAGTTATGCGCTGACTTATACCACAGCTTCAGAAGCAGGAATGATCACATCCCTACAGCCAATTATGGTCGCCGTGGCGGCGTATTACTTTTTAAAGGAAGAGTTGAACAGTCGATTGATAGTGGGTTGTTTAATGGCGGTTGCCGGCGTGGTGTGGTTAACCTTGAGCGGCGAGAGCTCTGAGCATGCGAGTAATCCGATGCTGGGTAATGCATTGGAGTTTGGCGCCATTACAGCTGCAGCTGCCTATTGTTTGTTGGCTCGCAAATTATC
The DNA here is from genome assembly GCF_020005165.1 of Kangiella taiwanensis. Taxonomy (GTDB): domain Bacteria; phylum Pseudomonadota; class Gammaproteobacteria; order Enterobacterales; family Kangiellaceae; genus Kangiella; species Kangiella taiwanensis. The sequence goes on along the minus strand of NZ_JAHCLT010000001.1, from coordinate 135,762 downwards.
GCAACGCTATTCGCCTGTGTTTTTGACTTTGTTGCAAATGATCATGGGTACTCTATTCTTTTTACCGTTTTTGTTAGTGCAAGATACTGTGATCCCGACGGATGTGTCAGCTGAAGGGGTTATGGCGATATTATTCTTGGCATTTGGCGTGAATATTTTTGCATTCACTTGCTATAACTTCGCCTTTAAGACCATGCCTGCAAGTAAAGTCGGTAGCATGATGAATTTATTACCGATCGGAACCCTGTTCTTTGGCTGGTTGGTTTTAGATGAGCAGCTAAACGGCGTGCAGTATATGGCTGCTGGATTGGTGTTGTTTGGTGTGATTTGGTCACAAACCAAACCAAGAAGTACAGTATTCGTTGAACATTATGTAGTGCGTAAATCGATGCGAGAGCGCGCCAAGGAAAAAATGCGCCGGTTACGCTTTAAGCAAGCGGATGTCTAGTGCGAGTCTTTGATTTAATAAAAAGCCCTGACTATTCTGAAAAAGGTAGTTAGGGCTTTTTTTGAGTTTAATGGTCTATGAGATTATTGAAGATTAAAAGCCGCTTTAATTCGCTGCTCAAACTGTCGGGCATCTTCAAATCCCGTTGCTCTAAAGCTTGGCAACTCATTGCCATCGGCATCAAAGAACATAATGCTCGGCAGTCCTAAAACGTCGTAAGCTTGCATTAACTCAATATCATTGGCGTTATTCTCCGTGACGTCGGCTTGCAGTAAGACAGTGTTACTGAGCGCATCGATAACCTTGGTATCGGTAAAGACTTTCTCCTCAAATTCATAGCAAGCTGCGCACCACTTGGCGAAAAAGTCGAGCATTACGGTCTTGCCCTGAGCGTTAGCTTTTTCAACTTCAGACTGCAGCTCATCCAGCGTTTTAATCTGTTTGAAACTAAGGTGGCCAGATTGTTTTGCAGCATTTGACGTTGGTGCTTCTGATGTTTGAATCACTTTTCCCAACGGTTGTAACAAGTTTTTCTGTCCTTGTGCGCCACCAATAAATAATAAAGCACCATACAGCATGGCAACCAACCCAAGTCCTTTGAATAGTGTGCTCCAGCCTTCTCGTGGCAGTTTATTATTAAACAAATAGTAGCCTGGAATAACGGCTAAGAGACCCCAGCCATACATGTATAAATAGCTTGGAAGTAGATGTTTTACTAGGTAAAGGGCAACACCGAGCATGGCGACACCAAAGGCTGCCTTGATACCATCCATCCATGGGCCAGCTTTAGGCAGGAACTTACCGCCTGTGACGCCGATAATAATAAGCGGGATCCCCATGCCAACACCCAGACCGTAGAGCGAGACAGCGCCAAGAAGAATATCGCCGGATTGTGCTATCACAAGCAAGATGGCGATTAGTGGCACGGTCACGCAAGGCGAAACGATTAAGGCTGAAATGGCCCCCATCACGGCCGTTCCAAGGTAGCTGCCTTTTTTCTGCTCATTGCTTCGCTGGCTGAGTTTTGCTTGCAAGCTGGATGGCAATTGCAACTCATAAAATCCGAACATGGATAGTGATAACAAAACAAAGATGACTGCTGCAGTAATCACGACCGCTGGGTTTTGGAAGTAGCCGGAAATGGACTGGCCAGCTAACGCCACTACGATACCAAGGATGGTGTAAACAATCGCCATAGCTTGTGTGTAAGTCAGTGACAGGCCAAAAGCTTTTCGCGTGGTGATGTCCTTTCCTTGGCCAGCAATAATCCCTGAGATAATCGGCATCATAGGGAATACGCAAGGAGTAAACGCTAGGCCAATGCCTAAAAGTAAGAAGGAAAAGAAGTTAGCAATCAGACCTGAGTTCTTAAGCTGTTCAGACAGTTTTTGTTGTTCACTGACGTAGCCTGATGAGGCTTGACTTGTTGAAGCCGGTGGTGGCGTGTCTTCAGCGCCTTGTGAAGGCATCGATGCCCCAGTCGTATGATTTAACGCTACCTCGGTTGTTGTTGGCGGGTAACACAACCTATCTTCGGCACACCCTTGATAATCAACAACTAATGTGAAGTCACCGTTTGACTGTTTGATAGGTATTGAGGCTTCAAGAAAATTGTAATGGACCTGTGTCAGGCCAAGGTAAGGGTCATCTTTTTCTTTACCCTCTGGAATGTTGGCTTCACCTAAAGTGGCATCCGGACTCGACAGTTTGAGACGTTCGGAGTACATATAGTAGCCGTCCGCAATCTCGAACTTGACTAAAGCTTTGTCATCAACGATATCAACGCTTAATTGGAAAGCCTCATCGACCTTAAGAAGAGCCTCTTGCTCTCCCATAATGTCGCTGAGATCAATAGTATTTGTTGCATGCGCGCTAAGAGTTGTTAGCGTCAGCAGAAAAGCCGCGAATAGCTTTAGCAGGTTATTCATAAGTCGCATCTTTGTCATTGGTTAAAAATCCACCGCTATAATACCAGTTTGTTCGGGAAAAACTGAGGATTTACAAGGCATTTACAAATAGGGTTGAAGCTTAAACCGTGTCATCAAGCCATTGCAGGTAAGCTGTTGCTGCTTGCTCAATGTTACAGCTGATCAACTCAAACACCTCGTAAGGATGGTGCTCATTAAGTAACTCCTCTAAATCCGCCATCAATTCTTCGGCGGTTTTTATCACCATCAGAGCTTCAGAATCTTTCTCAATATCTCCTTGCCACTGGTATACACTGGTTATTGTAGGAATGATATTGACGCACGCAGCTAAATTTTGTTTCACCATTTTTTCAGCTAATATTTCTGCAGTGTCAGTATCGGGTACGGTACACAGTGCAACCTGAAAGTTTCGTTCGCCATCTTTGGACTTTGAAAACGCCATGAGCTAGAACCTGCTTTGAACTTGTGATTGAGTTGAGTGTCCCCATTATAACGGTATAACGTATTGCATACACTTAGCACTCATAGCTGCCAAGGAGCAGTAACAGACATTATGGTTTTTCGGTCTTTTTTCTTTTTATTTATTGCTTTAGCGGTGGCAGAAATTTATGTGCTGATCACAGTCGGTGGGCTGATTGGCACTTTGCCGACGATTGTCCTGATCCTATTGACCGGGGTGATTGGCGTGGCCATGCTCAAGCAGCAGGGGTTTAGTGTCTTTGCGCGTCTTCAGGAGAAGATGCGACAAGGGCAAGCTCCTGCTCAGGAGATGGTGGAAGGCGTGCTACTGATTATCGCTGGTGCATTTCTGATTACGCCAGGCTTTGTCACCGATACCATCGGTTTTTTATGGCTGCTCCCACAAACGCGTGAGTATTTCGCTAAGCTATTGATTAGTAAAGGCATGTTCAAAGTGCAAAGTATGAGTGCTGGAGGTTTTCACCAGGGCGGAGGTGCCCCTTTTGACCAGTCGCACTCCCCTCAAGATGACAATACCGTTGATGGCGAGTATGAGCGTACGGACAATAAGCCTAAAGATCGCCTCGAAAAGTAGAAAAAAATTTCAAAAATTAGCACTCGATCCCCTTGAGTGCTAAAAAATTGACCCCATATCTTTCCCAAACGATTTTTCGTAGTAAGTAAAACACTTTCTATTAGGAGAAAAAACATGAGCTTACGTCCATTACATGACCGCGTCATTGTGCGTCGTTTAGAAGAAGAAACTACAACTGCTGGCGGTATCGTCATTCCAGACAACGCTAAAGAAAAGCCAAGCCGTGGCGAAATCATCGCTGTCGGTAACGGCAAGCCGTTAGATTCTGGTGATGTTCGTGCCCTAGACGTAAAAGTTGGCGATAAAGTCTTGTTCGGTAAATTCGCTGGTACAGAAGTTAAAGCCGATGGCGAGGAGCTTCTTGTATTACGCGAAGACGACATTATGGCTGTCATTGAAGGCTAATAAGAATACATTCAACGAATTTAGAGGAATTTAATCATGGCAAAAGACGTACGTTTTGGTGATGAAGCCCGTAAAGGTATGTTGCGTGGTGTTAACACGCTAGCAAACGCAGTACGCGTTACTCTAGGCCCAAAAGGTCGTAACGTAGTATTGGATAAATCATTTGGCGCGCCAACCATCACAAAAGATGGTGTTTCTGTGGCGAAAGAAATCGAACTAGAAGATAAGTTCGAGAACATGGGCGCACAGATGGTTAAAGAAGTTGCATCGCAAACCAACGATATCGCTGGTGACGGTACAACGACTGCAACTGTATTGGCTCAATCTATCGTCAACGAAGGTTTGAAGTCAGTGGCTGCGGGTATGAACCCAATGGACCTAAAGCGTGGTATCGATAAAGCGGTTGCAGCTGCAGTTGAAGAATTAAAGACCATTGCTGTTCCATGTGAAGACCAAAAAGCGATCTCGCAAGTCGGTACCATCTCAGCTAACTCTGACGAGAACGTTGGTAAAATCATTGCAGAAGCAATGGAAAAAGTTGGCAAAGAAGGTGTTATCACTGTTGAAGAAGGTTCAGGTCTACACAACGAACTAGAAGTTGTGGAAGGTATGCAGTTTGACCGTGGTTACCTATCGCCATACTTCGTAACTGACACAGAAAGCATGGTTGCTGATCTTGAAAACCCATACTTGCTATTGGTTGACAAGAAAATCTCAAACATTCGCGAATTGCTTCCAACGCTAGAAGCAGTGGCTAAATCAAGCCGTCCGCTATTAATCGTAGCAGAAGACGTTGAAGGCGAAGCGCTAGCGACACTCGTTGTGAACAACATGCGTGGTATTGTAAAAGTTGCAGCAGTGAAAGCTCCAGGCTTTGGTGACCGTCGTAAAGCCATGCTAGAAGACATCGCTATCCTAACTGGCGCCACAGTGATTTCTGAAGATTTAGGCATGAGCCTAGAAAACACAGAGCTAGCACAGCTAGGTGAAGCGAAGCGTGTTCAAATCAGCAAAGACAACACAACCGTGATTGACGGCGCTGGTGACAAAGGTCAAATCGAAGGCCGCGTTAAGCAAATCCGCGCGCAAATCGAAGAAACTTCGTCAGACTACGACAAAGAAAAGCTTCAAGAGCGTGTAGCTAAACTAGCTGGTGGTGTTGCGGTCATCAAAGTTGGCGCAGCAACAGAAGTTGAAATGAAAGAGAAGAAAGACCGTGTTGACGATGCTCTACACGCGACTCGTGCAGCCGTTGAAGAAGGCGTTGTAGCGGGTGGTGGTACAGCGTTAGTACGTGTACTGTCTAAACTGGGTGAACTTCGTGGCGACAACGAAGAGCAAAACGTGGGTATTAAAATTGCTCTACGTGCGATGGAGTCTCCATTACGTCAAATCGTTTCAAACGCTGGTGCAGAGCCTGCGGTTATTGTTGCTAAAGTTAAAGAAGGCGAAGGTAACTTCGGTTATAACGCAGCAACTGGCGAGTTCGGTGATGTGATGGAAATGGGTATCCTAGACCCAGCAAAAGTCACGCGTAGCGCGTTACAAAATGCAGCATCTATCGCAGCGTTGATGATTACTACTGAAGCCATGGTAACCGACCTACCGAAGAAAGATGAACCTGCTGCTCCAGATATGGGCGGTATGGGTGGCATGCCAGGTATGATGTAATTTAACTGGCTGTTTTGATTTGTAACTTTGTTGCAGGTCTAATTGCGGTGCTCATTGGCTAGAGCCAACTCCGCGCCTCATTACGACCTGCGTCGCGTTACAAAACCAAAACATCTGCGTTAAATCTTCCTTTAAAGGCTCTGCATTGCAGGGCCTTTTTTTTGGGGGCACTATAATAGAGTGCTGATTAATAGTAAGCTCCGCTACTCGCAAACTCCATGTCTAGCCAGCGAACAAAAATATTGAGTTAAAATTTAATCGGTTATTTTGCCTCGAACTGAAGCAGACTAACTGCGTTAAATAGTTATAAAAAGCCTCGCGATTGCGGGGCTTTTTTATTGGTGAACGTTGGTTCAGTACTACCTATGACATGTTGCAAAGTGTGAAGCTAAGGCCACAATGCAATAGGTCAGTTAACCTTGGGTAGTGTCAGCTTTGAGTAAATGGGTTGGATTATTAAGTCCTGCCTGTTTAGAGTAAAGGAAAAGATATATCTACATAAGGATAAAGGATGAATAGCGTGATAAAAATTGTTATTGGAATTGCACTTGGGGCCGTCGGTACCTGGTTTTTCCTTAAACCTGCTACCTTAAACACAACGAGTGCATCTGGTAACAAGCAGTCTACTCAGCAGGAAGAACGGGGTAGTGATAGTACATCGTCAGCTCTGGACTCGACAAAGGGAAATATCCAGCAACTTGGTGCTGAGCGTTCTGAGTCTGTCGAATTAGATTCGAAAGAAGCACTCAAAGCTCAGGTTCAAAGTTTGCAAGCAGCATTAAGGGAGAAAGAGACACAGCTCATCATGGAAAGGCAGAGTAAAAAGTCGGCTCAATCGAAACTGAAGCAATTGGCAGGTGAAGATGTCGAGCTTGGTACTGGTGAGGCTTCAAAAGGTAATAAGTATTTTGATGATATTCCTGAAGACTACCATAAGCTACTCGATCCACCAGAGAGACGTAAAGACTTACCCGAGTTGCACCGAGATTTGGTTGATGAGGAGCAGGATTTAAACTGGGGGTTAGCGATGGAGCAACAAATTAAAAGTTTTGTGATGAATCACCCGCACTCAAATTACCTTTTAGATTTTAGGGTTACTTGTAAGACAACCATGTGTGAGATGATGTCTAAGATGCCGGTTGAGCATACAAAAAAGTGGCATGATTTGTGTAATGAAATGGTTAAAGATGGCTGGTGGGATTTCGGTCGAACCAGTAGCTCTGGCACTTACACTGATGATAAGAAGAACTACATAAATATCCGGCTGATGACTAGAAAGCAATAATCCTAATCTGATAATGCTGAGAACTGAATAAATTCCGTGTTATGATATAGGGAAGTTTTAATCAGCATTTAAAAAGAAACATGAGCGACATTAAAAAACTACTTGAACAAAATCGTCAATGGGCGGCAGAGACAGCTGAGCAACAACCGGGTTTTTTTGATGACTTGTCGGAGGGACAGGCGCCGAAGTACTTGTGGATTGGTTGTTCCGATAGCCGCGTACCTTCGACTCAAGTGACAGGTTTGATGCCAGGTGAAATATTTGTTCACAGAAACATCGCTAACCAAGTATCAACTAGTGACTTAAGCTGCATGTCAGTTTTACAGTATGCAGTTGAAGTATTGAAAGTAGAGCATGTGATTGTGTGTGGTCATTACGGTTGTGGCGGTGTTAATGCCGCGATCAGCAACCAGCAGTTTGGTTTGATTGATAACTGGCTGACCAAGATTAAAGACGTTTACATTAAAAACGAGACCAAGTTTACACCAATTACGGATGAGCAAGAATGCTCGGACTTGATGTGTGAGTTGAATGTGATGGAGCAGGTTAAGAATGTTTGTAACTCGACTATCGTTCAAAATGCTTGGAAGAACGGCCAGTCGCTTAGCGTGCATGGGTGGTGCTATCGATTAAAAGATGGTCATATAAAAGACCTCGAGGTGTCGACTGACAACGCTTCCAATAACCACAGCGTTTACCAGTATCAAAGTTAACGAAAAGGCCAGCAATTGCTGGCCTTTTTTGTAGGAAGGGTAAAAAAGAGGGAGCGATAGATTTAAAGCAGGTAGAACAAAGCTTAATAGTAAATATGGGGGAAGTTTTGGCTAGTTTACCGGAAAAACAAGCCACAGAGTGGCGATATCGGTTGATGTCACCGATGGGTGTATATCCTAATAGCAGTGTTCATGTTGATGGTGCTTCATTGGTGATAACTGAAGGCTTAGTTTCATTAGCTTGCCTAGAGTCTGAAAATTGCATTGAGATAGGCCTCAAAATATCGATACTATGCTCCTCTGTAGAGGCTAGTGACACTTTCAAGTTTTATTCATTTCCCAGCTATCATCAATTATTAGACCCTTGTCTACCCTCCGAACTGGCCGATACGCTGTTATTTGATGTGCAACAGAAGCAAGCTGGCGAGTACGCCGATCAGGGTGAAACGATTCCAGAGTTTGACTGGTATGAGAATTCGAAGGGGGCTTCACTGCCGCCCATATTGGGTGGGACCGAGTATCATAAAGTGAATCTCGAGCTAGACATGGACGTGATTAAATCGTTATATCAATCATGGAAAGACAGGCCGTGTGCAAAGTTACGAAGTGCGGTAAGAGCGATCATAGGTTGTAACGCCTTAAGCTGCCATCATCAATTCCGACAAGAAGCCTGTGGTTTGCTGCTAGATGGGTTAAGGCTATTACAAGAGGTGGAAGGGTTCCATTCTGACAGCGCCTACCTTTCAACTGTGTTAGCGCAACTTGGCGACAATGCAGAGGATTATTTAATTTCTAGGCAGCAAATGTCAGAAAAAATTGGCCCAATAGACTTCCATCGTTTATTTGTACAGTCCTGTACACAACTGAGGAAGTATTTACTGGGCCATTAGGCTCAGGCAGTATTATCGGCCGACCCAGATTTCAACGCGCTGGTTCTTGGCTTTACCATTTGCTGTTTTATTGGACGCAATGGCGCCACGGCTACCGTATCCCTGTGTGTAGAAAGGCGTAATGCCTTCCGCTTTAAGTTTTTCATTGATTTGGTTGGCTAACTCCTCGGACAGTGCCTTGTCTTTTTTAGTATCACCGCTTTCAGCACTAAAGCCGAATACAAATAAGTCTTTTAGGCGACGATTTTTGACGTATTCTGCTAAACGCTCGATGTCACGCTTACCCTTATTATCGAGCTCAAGATTTTGATCAAAGTGGAACGTAATGGACAAACGTTTTGACTCACGGATCATGTTTAAATAACGAGGAGGGTAGTTTCGGTTAAAGCGTACTGTGGCGTCATTCACCATGAGTGAAATTAAGTTATTTTCTTCAACGACTGCTTGCGCTTTGTTTTTCAAAACAAACTCCATGAAGTCACGAGCATGTGGGTTGCTATTATTACTAGGGTAATAAAGATACAGGCGACGACTTAGGACATAGTCTTCTGTACTCACAGTGAATTTGTTGGGTTTAAAAGATAAAGCGACTCCAGCTTCTGATACCGCGATGGCCTTTGCTTTGTTCACGTAAGGTAGAGCGACAAAACCTATGGCACCGTAGGTTGAGCTGACTTGCTCAGACAGTTCGCCTGAGGACTCATAACGTTTGGCAAACTCTGATAGCTTGACGTTATGGCGCTTTAATACCAGCGATTTGAAAGTGTCATAAGTACCTGAGTTATCATCGCGCGCAAAAATACTGATAGGTTGGTTGTCACCGCCAAGCTCGCGCCAGTTAGTAATGTCACCTGAAAAAATCATCGACAACTGCTTGGTGTCGAGTTGTTTTATGTTGAGTTCAGGGTGAATGATAACGGCCAAACCATCTACAGCAATGGTGTACTCATTATCTAAAGCCATTAAATCACCATAACGGCTGATTAAACTTTGACGCTCTTTATCTTTAACACGACGCGATGACATGGCGATATCTGTAGCGTTGTCAGATAACGCTTTAAATCCCGTTGAGGACCCATGTGCTTTAATATCGACTCCCTTAAGGCTTCCATCGGACATGGTACCTACTACCACTTTTTCGACCATGTGAGTTTGTATAACCTCGGTGCTAGTCGCGCCTTGCTCTATGAGATACTTGGCGGCTAATGCAGGAGCGAGTTTTTCACCAATGGTGTTAGACCCCTTCATAGTAAATAGGATCTCAGTTTTGTCTAGAGTGTCAGCTTGCTGCTGACTGATTTCTATAGTGTCGGCAAAAGAAGGTAGTGATAAGCATAAACAAAAGGCCGCAATCGCACGGCTGTATAGTCGATGAAACATTGTGATAACCCCAGCAAGGTATTCGGGAACGGTAATAATTCTGGGGACAATTATAGTCAGTGTCACTCAGTCGAGTGTGACAGTTTTATGACACCGCGCGCCTTAATAGAGTCTGCATTAACACTGATAATGCAGTGGTTTAGCTTTTCCCTACCAGCGCAAAGTTAGCATTGAGTAACGCTTTTATGTCACCCGACTCGACCACGTTGATGGTAAGGTTTAACCGCGCTCGGTTCTTGCGCTCAAAGGATTGGATGAACGTATCTAACTGTGCCGGATCATCAACAGAGCAGTGGGCCACAATATCGCCATTGATAGGTTTCTTGTACTGGATATCAGCTTTGGCTAAAACCACGGATCCCTGGAGATCATGATGATGAGCAATGTGACTCACCAGTGACCAGCCGGCAATTGTTGCCACTGTGTAAATGCTGCCAGCAAAAGCAGTGTTGTGGATATTTTTGTTGGCTTCAAAAGGCGCCATGACTTTTATGCTGGTGGCACTGAGCTCTGCGATGCGGATGTCCAATGCTTTGGTGATTGGAATCTCTTGATGGACAAGGTTTTCTAGCTGTTTGTGGTTCATGAAAGAGAGTGGCTTTTCGTTAATTGAACTCACTGTAGCAACTTTTATAAAAAAGTTAACCCTTTTTAGGTACGACCACGTTTATAGGGGTATTGATTGATGTAACTGACTCAAAAATACCCACGTAAGGAGCTCGTCATGAAACAGAAAAAGGTAGTACAACAATTTAAATATAGCTTGGTCGCAGGCTTAGTCATCATGGGATTAGGTGCTTGTCAGAGTGCTCATGATCAAGAAAGAGACCACGAGTTGAGTGATGCCGTTGCGGCCAAGCAAGCCCAGGCCGAGCGGCAACAGCAAAACGTTATGCGTAAGGAGCGTAAAGAAATGCGGGCAGCTCATGAGGCTGAAATGATAGTGGTCACAGGTTCTCGTGTGAGTAGAGCTGACGCTAATTTAGCGCCACAGAAGGTCATGATGCCGGCGCCTCGCAACCCCGCGAGTTATTCCGACGTCAATAGGGAGCAGTATCAAGAAATTGAACCGTCAGACGTTCACTCAACGCTAGAGCAGCCAGTGTCCACCTTTAGTATTGATGTCGATACCGGTTCTTACTCGAACGTGCGTCGCATGTTGAATGATGGTTATTTGCCGCCGAGTGATGCCGTACGGCTAGAAGAGTTTGTGAATTACTTCAATTACGATTATCCAAATCCAGACAGTGAGGAGATGCCATTTTCGGTATCTACTGAAGCTATGAAGGCTCCTTGGAATGATAGTGCACATTTGGTGCAAATCGGGATCAAGGGTTATGAAGAAAAGCCTGTGGATTTGCCTCCGTCAAATTTGGTGTTTTTGGTGGATGTGTCCGGATCGATGCAAAGTGACGATAAATTAGGTTTGGTCAAGAAAGCCTTGAAAATGTTGGCCAAGGGAAGCCGCGCTGAAGACAAAATATCTTTAGTGGTCTATGCCGGGGCATCGGGTGTGGTGCTAGAGCCCACCGCTGCCAACAACCGTGTGAAGATTGAACAGGCGCTGGATAGTCTGACTGCGGGTGGCTCGACGAATGGCGGTGCAGGGATTGAATTGGCCTACAAGATGGCGGAGCAAGCTTTTATAAAAGGTGGGATTAATCGAGTAATTTTGGCGACCGACGGCGACTTTAACGTTGGTACCGTGAGCCGTGACCACCTAATCGACATGGTTGAGCGCAAACGTAAAACGGGGATTAGTTTTAGTGCCCTGGGCTTTGGTACAGGAAACTACAATGAGCACTTAATGGAACAGTTGGCCGACAAAGGCAACGGTAATTACGGTTACATTGATAATTTACTGGAAGCCAAAAAGTTATTGGTCGATCAGCGAGCGGGGACTTTGATGACGATTGCTAAGGACGTCAAGATTCAAGTCGAGTTTAATCCTGCGGTGGTTGCAGAATACCGACTATTAGGTTATCAAAACCGCATGCTAGAGCGCGAAGATTTTAATAACGATAAGGTTGATGCTGGTGAGATTGGAGCTGGACATACCGTAACTGCTTTGTACGAAATCGTGCTGCAAGATTCCGATGGCAAGCGTATGGAGCCGTTACGGTATTCAGATAATCACCCTCAAGACGGAAAAGCTATGGCTAAGAATTTGGAAGAGGCTGCTATGATCAGCTTGCGCTATAAACTGCCTGATCAGGATAAAAGTACTCTGTATAGGGATTATCTAACGGCGGCTCAGGTTAACGCAGCAAAAGGCGGCGACAACATCCGGTTTGCAGCTAGTGTGGCGAGTTTTGCTGAGTTACTACGCGGAGGTAAGTTCCTTAGCGATTGGAGCTGGGACGATGCAAAACGTTTAGCACAACAATCGAAGGGGGATGATGCCAATGGTTATCGCGGAGAGCTTATTCAGCTTGTCGGTATGGCGCAGGTCTTGGATGAGCAGTCTGCAACAGGCAGTCGCTAGAGGGTAATTATCGGATGGCGTTAACCAAGGCGCTTGCACAAACGGTAGCTAGCGGTCACTATAAAGAGGTTGAGTTAACCTATTATAATGTTGCAAAGGCTGCGGTGTTGAAAGAAAGCGCGAATTATAGCGAGTCAGAAAGTCGAGTTGAAGAACCAGCCATTAGTGATGAAGCTTTAATGGCTGGCTTCGCTTCAGGCAATATGCAGGCTTTTGAGACTTTGTATAAGCGCCACAAAGATCCGTTACTGCGTTTTTTCTTGCGGCAAATGAGTAACCCAAGTGAGTGTGAAGAACTATTCCAAGACACATGGCAGCGACTGATTAAACACAGCAAAAGCTATAAGAGTTCTGCTAAGTTTACGACTTACCTCTACCACATCGCCCGAAACCGCTTGATTGATCATTACCGAAGCCAAGGCCGGCAGCAGGAATTTACGCAGTCACAAGAACGCTGGGAAGACAATACGAGTGTTGAGCCTAGTGCTGAACCACCACAACAATTGGAGCATGAGCGGTCGAAACAGCGGTTTAGAGAAGCTATCGAGCGGTTGCCTGCTTTGCAGCGTGAAGTGGTAGTGATGAAGTTTGAGACTGGCATGACGGTGAATGATATCGCAGAGATTGTTGAGGAAAAGCCTGAAGCGGTTAAAAGCCGACTCCGCTATGGAATGGACAAGTTAAGACATTTTTTACGTGATCTTGAGCAAGAAAGCGAGGTCGCATCATGAGCAATGACATGAACAACGAGCAAAATAAAGCGGCTGAGCGAGAGTTAGAGAAAAAGCTCAACAAAGCCTTTGACGACGTTAGTGAAGAGACGACTTCGCCGCAGCTTGATGCCTCGATTATGGCAATGGCACAACAAGAGGTCGAAGCTCGTGATTCAGGAAAAGCGAAAAAAAGTTGGTGGGATCGTTTAAAGATGCCGGTTTCATTAACCGCTGCCTTAGTCGTAACGGTCGGTATCGCACGTTTTATGGTGGAATTGGGTTACTACAGCCCTAACTCAATATCAGAAGGTGAGAACTTAGCACAACCTTCTGATTTTAAAAAGGTTTCGGCCGACAGCATGGTTGTTCTCAGCGACGAATCATCTGAGCTTGAGCCTGTTGCTTCCTCTGTACCAGCATCAAAGCCTGCTCCAACAGCGATGGCTGAAGAACGTCTTTCTGCTAGACAACAATCTGATGCCGAGGCAGCGGCAAGGGAACGTGACGTAGCCTCTCAAGCAAAAATAAAAAAAGAGGCTCTTGATGCGGCTCGCCGACGTCAAATCGAAGAGCAAAAAACGATTGCAGAGCGAGAAGCAGAGCTATATTTGAGTAATAGAACGGCTAGTGAGTCGCTCAATATCGCTGACAATCAAGTCGTCCAAGACACTATTCAAGAAGATCAGCGCAATAGTGGTGAAGCTTTTGTAAGCATATCGAACGTGGGAGAGCGAGAAACTCCTACAGTAACAGGGGTCGGAGAGGTCGCCTCTAACGAGCCTGAAACAATTGTGGTTGTTGGCTCTCGAGTTAAAGCGTCCGACATTGAGCGTACAGAGCAGTCTGAGAATAGGGCCAGCGAGGTAGCTGAAGACGCGATCAATAATGACAGTGGAAATACCTCAACTGATAAAGGTCAAGAGTCGATAATTGAGCCGCCCTATTTGCCAGCTGAGGAGTGGCTACAGCAAATCAACACCTTGCTGGGGGACGATAAAGCTAGAGAAGCTAAAGAGCAGTGGGTGAAATTTAAGCAGGTTTACCCGGATTATAATGTTGAAAAGTCCTTGTACCAACGCTTGGAGAGCCTATAAAAGCATTTCTTCCTGATTTAAGTGTTAGGAATTATTACAGATCACCTAGTTTTTCTTACCTCAGTCGAGTAAAATGGCGACCCTAAAATTTTGACCCAAGCTATTGGAAGCTGTTTCATGCCAGTGAGACGGGGCTTTTCAGTGTTTGGGACGTTTTGTTTGATAATAAGTTCCGCATTCGCGGTTAAACTGTAGTGGAGAGAAGAGCATGTCATTGTTCCGCAAAATGGCTCTGATTATTGCCGCTATCTCAGTAGCTGTTCTGAGTGGTTGTAGTGGTCAAGAGTACAACATGCGTGAAGGTGTGACCGAGATCAGTAGAGAAGTCTACGATCTACACATGATCGTTATTTGGGTCTGTGTGGTGATCGGTGTTATCACGTTCGGCGCTATGTTCTATTCGATGTTCGCGCATCGTAAAAGCAAAAACCCTAACCCAGCTAAGTTTTCTCACAGTACCACTGTTGAGATCATCTGGACGGTTATTCCTTTCATCATCCTTATCGCGCTATCTATTCCAGCGGTCAGCTTGTTGATTAAAATGGAAGACGCCAGTAATTCAGAGCTGTCTGTTATGGTTAAAGGTTATCAATGGAAGTGGGAATACAAGTACATTGATGGCGATGACAATTTAGGCAATGACGTTAGTTTCTTCTCAAACCTAGACCAAGCGTCGCGTGATTTATCAAACAACGCGGGTTCTGGTTTCTCTGGTGTTGAAATCACTGATGAAAACTACTTATTAGAAGTCGACAACCCATTGGTTATTCCTGTGGATACTAAAGTTCGCTTCTTAGTAACAGCTGACGACGTTATCCACTCGTTCTGGGTACCTGATTTCTCTGTTAAGAAAGACGCGATCCCAGGCTTCATCAACGAAGTTTGGACAAAAGTCGACGAGCCAGGCATCTACCGCGGTGTGTGTGCAGAGCTTTGTGGTAAAGACCACGGCTTCATGCCTATCGTAGTGAAAGTGCTTCCTAAAGAAGAATATGAAGCTTGGTATGCTGAAAAAGTTGCTGAAGCGGAAGCTGGCCCTGATTTGAATGAGCGCACTATGAGCCAATTAATGGCTGAAGGTGAAGTGGCTTATAACAAGTACTGCTCTTCATGTCACATGCCTAACGGTGAAGGTAATGGTCCATTCCCATCACTAGTGGGTACTGAAATGGTGACTGGCGAAGGTACTATCGAGCAGCATATTGACGTTGTATTGAACGGTGTTTCTGGTACAGCGATGCAGGCGTTTGGCAACCAGCTAACAGAAGCTGAGATTGCTGCCATTATCACTTATGAGCGTAATGCTTGGGGTAACGATACTGGTGATAAAGTTCAGCCTCAAGAAATTCACGACATTCAAAATGGTGGAGGGGAGTAATCATGGCTGACCATAAACCAAAAGGTATTTCGCGTTGGTTGTTTACGACCAACCACAAGGACATTGGTACGATGTACCTAGTGTTCTCGTTCATCATGTTCTTGATTGGTGGCGCTATGGCAATGGTTATCCGTGCCGAGCTTTTCCAACCAGGTTTGCAGTTCGTTGATCCGAACTTCTTCAACCAGATGACCACGCTACACGGTCTGATCATGGTATTTGGTGCCGTGATGCCAGCGACAGTGGGCTTGGCTAACTGGTTGATTCCAATGATGATTGGTGCGCCAGATATGGCTCTACCACGTATGAACAATTGGAGTTTCTGGATCCTTCCAGCGGCCTTCGGTCTTTTATTATCATCATTATTCATGGAAGGCGGTGCGCCTAACTTCGGTTGGACATTCTATGCGCCTCTTTCAACAACCTATGGTCCTCCATCGACTGACTTCTTCATCTTTGGTGTTCACTTGATGGGTATTTCATCTATCATGGGCGCTATTAACGTTATCGTGACTGTGTTCAACATGCGCGCACCAGGTATGACGTTGATGAAGATGCCATTGTTCGTATGGACTTGGTTAATTACAGCATTCTTACTAGTCATGGTTATGCCAGTACTAGCAGGTGCGGTAACGATGATGTTGACCGACCGTCACTTCGGCACCTCGTTCTTCGATGCCGCTGGTGGTGGTGACCCAGTATTGTTCCAGCACGTATTCTGGTTCTTCGGTCACCCAGAAGTTTACATCATGATCTTACCAGCGTTTGGTATCGCGTCTGCGATTATCCCAACGTTCGCACGTAAGAAACTGTTTGGTTATTCTTCAATGGTTTATGCAACTGCGTCAATCGCATTCCTATCGTTCATCGTATGGGCACACCACATGTTTACAGTGGGTATGCCGGTTAAAGGTGAGCTATTCTTCATGATTGCGACCATGTTGATTGCGGTACCAACAGGTGTGAAAGTATTTAACTGGATCGCGACGATGTGGCAAGGTTCGATTACGTATGAAACACCAATGCTTTATGCTCTAGCATTCGTGATTCTATTTACGATCGGCGGCTTCTCTGGCGTGATGCTAGCGATGACTCCAGTTGACTGGCAGTACCACGATACGTACTTCGTTGTAGCGCACTTCCACTACGTTCTATTCCCTGGTGCAATCTTCGGTACTATGGCGGCAGTTTACTACTGGTTGCCAAAGTGGACAGGTCGTATGTATGACGAGAAGTTGGCGAAATGGCACTTCTGGTTATCGATCGTATTCGTTAACTTGACGTTCTTCCCAATGCACTTCTCAGGTCTTGCGGGTATGCAGCGTCGTGTTCCTGACTACGCGATCATGTTCTCAGACTTCAACATGATGTCGAGTATTGGTGCTTTCGGTCTTGGTTTAATGCAGTTACTTTTCGCTTGGATTCTGATTAAAGTTTGTATCCTTGAGAAAGGTGAAAAAGCAACTGACCAAGTTTGGGAAGGTGCAGAAGGTCTTGAGTTTACTCACATGCCTTCGCCAGCGCCGTATCACACATTTGATACGCCACCTAAAATCGATTAATAGACTTTTTTAAGATAAAAGTTGCAAAGACGTAACCGAGGTTTAAAGCAATGAGCCAAGAGCAAACACAAACTGAAAACAAGGTGATGACTAAGAAGTTATTCGTCGTTGTGATCATTATGATTGCTTTTGGCTTTGCGATGGTGCCTTTGTATGATGTTTTTTGCCAGATCACAGGCCTTAACGGTAAAGTTAATGGTCTAGCGGTTTATGAAGAACAGGAACCGGATACCAGTCGTGAAATTAAGATTCAGTTCATGACTATTAACAAGGCGAACATGCCTTGGGACTTCCGCCCTGTCAAAACAGAAATCGTGGTTCATCCTGGTAAAGAATACGAAGTTCTTTTTGCAGTCAAAAATCGTACTGGTAAGAAAATGGTCGGTCAGGCAATTCCGAGCTTTTCTCCTAATTTAACGGCTCAGTATTTCAATAAAACGGAATGCTTCTGCTTTAATCAGCAGACTCTAGCCGCGGGTGAAAGCGAAGAAATGCCAATGCGTTTCTTTGTCGATAAAGACATTCCAGAGCGTTACGATACGATTACTTTGGCGTATACATTACACAACGTCACACCAGACGACGAACAACTACAAGCCGCGCAATAAGCTTAACCGCAAGTGGCGACGTCTTTAACGGAGACATAAACATGAGTGAACAACAAAATACAGAATACGAAAAGTATTATGTACCAGAGCAGAGCAAGCTGCCGGTTATCGGCTCGGTTGGTCTGTTACTAATCGCATTTGGTGCTGGCCACATGGTACAAGGCAACTCAAGCTTGTCTTGGATCCTGTACTTAGGCTTAGCCGTAATGATTTACATGCTGTCTACATGGTGGTCGAGCACAATTCGTGAGTCGCACGATGGCCTTTACAGCGCACAAATGAGCCGTTCATTCCGTCAAGGTATGATTTGGTTCATTACATCAGAAGTGATGTTCTTCGCAGCCTTCTTTGGTGCACTATTCTATGGCCGTGTTTTAGTCATGGAATGGTTAGGTGGTAGCAGTAACAACGCTGCAACACACGACTTCCTATATCCTGACTTTGTACCGGCTTGGCCAATGACGTCAAACCCAGGTGAGTTGGATAATGGTGCTCCTGCAACTTGGGAAGCAATGGGCGCATGGGGCTTGCCTGCGATTAACACGGCAATTCTATTGTTCTCGTCGTTTACATTGACCATTGCACACCACGCATTGATCGAGAAGAATCGTCAAACGTTGATTCTATTCACCTCAATCACAGCATTGTTAGGTGTTATCTTCATGATGCTACAGGTTGAAGAGTACATCCACGCTTATACTGAAATGGGCTTGACCCTAGGTAGTGGTTTCTACGGCTCAACCTTCTTCTTATTAACAGGTTTCCACGGCTTACACGTAACGGTCGGTACGATTTTCCTTATCGTAATGGCGCTGCGTTGTGCAAAAGGCCACTTTACGCCAAAAGACCACTTCGCCTATGAAGCGGGTGCTTGGTACTGGCACTTTGTTGACGTGGTATGGGTATTCCTATTTATCTTTGTTTATATTCTGTAAACACAAGATTGATGTGATACTAAAAAACCGCCTTCGGGCGGTTTTTTTGTTAGATAATTCAGAAGCTACTCTGCCCAGTGTCTGAGTAGGTTGTTATAGCTTTTACTTAAACGGTCATACTGGTGTGTTTTGCCACGTTGATCTAACTCTTCAGACATGGAACACTTTAAATCAAACAGCAGTTCGCGTTGTTCAGCACTTCGTACATGACTTTGAATCCAGCCGACCATGGCTAGTCGTTCTCCAGCACGAACCGCATTGACATGGTGAAGATAGTGACTTGGGTAGACTAACAGATCACCACTGCCAAGTTTCCAGCTGCGTTCCCCCGTGGTATCTTCAATAACCAGCTCGCCGCCTTGATAGTCATCGATTGGGCTTAGCCCTAAAGTAAATGAAATATCGGTTCTGATGTGCCCCATCAGCGCATCATCAACGTGCAAACCGTACTCTTGATTCGTTTGATATTGGTTGACCATGACGTTAACGAATTGCTTGGCAAAAGTTACGCCAGAAAACAGAGGGTTCTTTTTGAGATGATTCAGGAGCATGAGTAACGCAGCAGGTTTGTCGTTTTGTAGACGAAGCTGTTGATTATTTTTGACTTGTTTAGCGGCGCGCCCAGCGGTTTCAATGCCATCAGTGAAGTGCTCATTGCGCAGCGACTCGACAATAGCGTCCAGCGTTCCAGGTTCTACAGCATTTTCAATATGTAAAATCATGCATCATCAACTTTTGAATAGATTGGTATTGAGAATTATTCGCATCTGTGAAATCATAGCCAGTATATCAACTCTAATGATTAAAAGGTAACTCTATGGTTAAAAAGAGTATGTCTAAAAAGCGCTTTGAGAAACGTAAAGTATGGGCTGGCGTGGGCACGGCTTTATTAGCGACTAGTGCTGCAACTGCGACAGCAGAGCAAAGCGATACTGATACTTATACAGCACTATCAAGCTCTGTTTTCAGTTATTCTGCGATGTCTCTCGGTGAGGGAGGAGAAACCGGTGGAGAAGGTGGCGAAGGCGAGGGTGAAGGAGAGGGCGCTACGAAGGCTGACCTCAGCTCTGACAATGCGGCCTACCTTGCTCGCTTAGGCTTAATTCGAGGCCACCTATGGGTAGGGCTTAAACTGTATCGTGAAGGTCACTTGGCGATGGCTAAGACTCACATGAAGCATCCGGAAGATGAACTTTACGCGGGTCTAGAGCCTGTATTTGAAGCGCGTGGTGTTAATGGATTCGGCCAAGAGCTAAGCGACTTGGCTGATGCCGTAAACAACGAACAAGGCGATGAAGCGGTGGAGCTAGCATACAGCAAGCTGTTAGGGGCTATCACGGCGAGCGAATCTATGGCTAAGATGACAGCGAAAGAAGCGCTTCTGAGTATCAGCCAAATGATTCGAACGGCAGCAGACGAGTATGCAATTGGAGTCAAAAAGGGCGAGATTGTGAATGTGCATGAGTATCAAGATGCTTACGGCTTTACAGAGATTGCGATTGAGCGCTTGGAGCGTTTAAGTGATGAGCAGAAAGCGCAAGCACAAAGTGACATCGACAATGCCAAAACGATTTTAGTGAAGTTGAGAACCTTGTGGCCGACGGTGAATCCTGAGGGTGATGTAGAAGGCGAAGCATCACATCTGTACGGAGCTGCGGCGAGAATTGAGTTATCAGCTTTGAACTAGCATACCCCGCTAATAAAAAACCGCCTTAGGGCGGTTTTTTTATGTTTATAGTAGGGTACTTGCTTCCTTGGCAATAAAGTCATCGAGCCAGCTTCGGAGTCTACGATTTTTAATGTAGCCGCAATGACCGCCATACTTTGTAAGGTACTTGGTGAGGTAAGGGCTGTCAGGAAGTGAGTAAATATCCTGATATTCAATGATTGGATCATCTTTGCTCATCAGAATGGTGGTCGGTGAGCTAATCTGGCTTAAACGATCACCGCAGATATTATAACCGTCAAAATAGTCATTAATGGTTTCATAGTCTCCGTAATACTGTACCAACTTTTCAGTTAATTCACGCATGGAGTCGGTCTTTAGGTCATCTTCTAAATCATAAATATCAGGGAATAATTGTTGTTTTTTTCGAATGGAGCGTTTCCATTTCAGCATAAAATATTTGATATAAAGCGACAGGCTGGTTTCTAGCTTTATAAGAATATCGGCGGGGTCCAGCGCGGGACAGACCGCAATGGTTTTGTCCAGAGTGATACCCGCTTGTTTGGCACGATTAGTGACACGAAGAGCGAAATTCCCTCCGAGCGAAAAACCACACAATAGTCGTTTGGGAGCTGGGAACTCTTGCTGAATCTTTTTAACCGCCTGTACCACTTCATCAATTCGGTTAGAGTGAAATAGCTCTTGGTTAAGATGGTGGCTAGTGCCATGATCGCGCAGGTTCAGCCGAACGACTGTGAAACCTTGCTGGTATAATGTGTGGGCAGAAGACAATAAATACAAAGACTCGTGACTGCCTTCCCAGCCATGAATTAAGATGGCGAGCGGTGCAACAGGCTGACCATCACGGTGTGGTTGACGGGTAACGAAACTCTGTAATTTAACGCCATCATCACAATCGATAATCCACTCTTCCGTGTTTTGGATCAGCTTATGTGCACGCTTTTTTATGTTGTTACGGCGTAGTTTGACGGTCGCCAACAGCGATTGTATGTGGGTGTTTCGGCACCAACGAGGCACAGGGAATGTGATGTTTTGAACAGATGACTCTGACATGATGAAGAGGCAGTTGAAAAGAGTCTGCTTACTCTATGTGAAACTTATGGAGATTACAAACCTAGCGGGTTAAGCGGCGCCTTTAATTCCCTGGATGAATGTTTCAAGGTCAAACTCCACCTCGTTGTCAGCGAGTGTGGTCTTAATTCTAAGTAATTCGCCGTTACTGTCTTGTGGTTGTTTGGTCAAATCGACGGCCCTGGGTTTTATACGGTTTTTATTGGCATCCGTCACTAATTCAACCACAGGTTCGAGCTTACTGTTTTCATTTACAGATAAGACGACGCCAACCTGGCCATTACTAAATTCAACCATGCTACCCACAGGGTAAACGCCAACCATTTGTATAAACTGTTTGATAAGTTGCTCATCGTATAAGTCACCTTGGCCTTTATACAGTTGAGATAGAGCGCGGGAAGGTGACATGCCCTTGCGATAACAGCGATCACTGATCATTGCATCATAACTGTCTACAATGGCAATGATTCGATCGTAAGTCGATAATAGTTCGGCAGAAACTTTTCGCGGATAGCCACGACCATTCATTCGTTCATGGTGGTTGTATGCCGCGGTACACACTTGTTCGTCAATACCACCATGATTGCGTAGAAAAACATAGCCAAGGACGGTATGTTCTTTAACAATTTTATATTCGTCTTCGGTCAACGGGCCTTCTTTGTTAAGGATATGCTGTGGGACTTTCATCTTCCCAACATCGTGTAGCATGCCACAGAGCCCTAACAACTCTAACTCAGCCCTAGGTAATTGTAAGTATTTGCCGAATGCAATTGAAAGTATACCTACTCGGATGCAGTGCTCGGCAGTGTATTCGTCTTTATTTTTGATTTTTGACAGCCAAAACATGGCTGTCTCGTCGCTTAAAATACTATCAACGCAGCTGGAGACCAGTTCTTTAGAGCCTTCTATGTCTATCTTGCTATCGCGTTGAACATCTCGCATCAATGTGTTGATGTGCTTATGGGATTTATCAAATGTTATTTGAGCTTTAGGCAATTCTTCTCGCAAACTGATGCTAGCTTGCTGAGGCGTTAAGTTGGGTTTTTTATAGATTTGCTCACGCTTTCGGTTAACTAGCTGTTGTGCATAAATAGTTTTGTAAGAGTGATAGTCAATATAGACGTGTTGACAATACTTGCGTAGTAAATTGATTTCTTTGTCTGACTCAATGGTCACTTCTTGGAACATGACCGGAACGTCTGTCCAAGGGCGATCAAGCTCAACGACTGTCATACCTTTTGTGAGCTTAGCAACTGGAATTTTTTTCTTTTCAACTTTGTGCGAGGTAACAGTACGCTGTGAAGCTGACTTCCTTGCTTCAGGCTTGGGCTTTAAGCCAAAAAATTGTAATAAAGAGCTGAACATTGTTCTTATCCATTACCTCCATTCCCCATATTAATCAATCTACTGAAATTTTCAATGAAAAGTGATGCGGATCACAAAAAACAATATTTGGTTAGTTGGATAGGGAGGCAGTCTTTGCAAGATACTGAAAAGTTCCTACTTGATTAATCAGTGAGGATAAACATCACTAGCCAAACCAAAAATCTACTGGTAAGGTATTCGGAGTTAATGCCTAAATATTATTGATTTATAACAAGTTAGGGCAAAAAATTTAGACCTATGATAGAACAATACGCACCGATTCTAGTCTTCATCCTGATAGGCTTGCTATTTGGAAGTGGCATGCTTTTGGTTGGTTATTTTGCCAGTCCAACGAAGCCCAGCGAAGCTAAGAACAAACCGTTTGAGTGCGGCTTTGATGCGTTTGAAGATTCGCGCATGAAATTTGATGTTCGATTCTATCTGGTCGCCATTCTCTTCATTATATTTGATCTCGAAATCGCTTTTTTGTTTCCATGGGCCGTAGTGCTTGATGAAATAGGTTGGTTTGGCTTAATTTCAATGAGTGTCTTTTTGCTCTTGTTATTGGTCGGCTTTGCTTATGAATGGAAAAAAGGCGCATTAGAGTGGGAGTAATGCATGGGGTTAGAGGAAAAACTCAATAGCGACGGATTTGTAACGACCAGTGTCCAAGACCTGTTGGATTGGGCTCGTACTGGTTCAATGTGGCCGGTCACTTTTGGGCTTGCGTGCTGTGCGATCGAAATGATGCATGCTGGCGCAGCACGGTATGATATGGACCGTTTTGGAGTGATTTTTCGACCGAGCCCACGTCAGTCTGATGTCATGATAGTGGCGGGGACATTAACCAACAAAATGGCTCCTGCTCTACGCAGAGTTTATGACCAAATGCCAGACCCTAAGTGGGTCATTTCAATGGGATCATGCGCTAATGGTGGTGGCTACTATCACTACTCCTATTCTGTCGTTCGAGGTTGTGATCGTATTATTCCTGTCGATATTTATGTGCCTGGTTGCCCACCGACAGCCGAGGCCCTGTTATACGGCATTATCCAACTACAAAACAAAATCAAGCGCCAGACGGTGATTGCCCGAAACTCTAGAAAAAGTAAATCACAAGAGACTGAAGACAGTGCTGAATCTAAATCCGGCGAGGTGACGAGTGTCTGAACCTTTAGTAAAGCAGCTGGGTGATATTTTTGAAGACTCGTTGGTTGCTTGCGAAGAGGCCTTGGGCGAGGTTACCGTTGAAGTGAGTAAGGATGACTTGCTGGATATATGCCGACAATTACGAGACCAAGATGAACTGGCGTTCGAGCAGTTGATTGATGTGACTGTGGTTGACTATTTGACTTATGGACAAGATGAATGGGCTACCACTGAAGCCACAGGTTCAGGTTTTAGCCGAGGGCGAGAAGAGTCGCAGCCAGTAAGAAAATCATGGCAACGTGAGCGTTTTGCAGTGGTTTATCACCTCTTATCCATTGCTCACAACCGACGCCTTAGAGTGAAGTGCTTTATTAAAGAAAATCGCCCCTCAATTCCTTCTGTTATTGATATTTGGGCAAGTGCTAACTGGTATGAGCGTGAGGCGTTTGATCTATTCGGGATTTTATTTCTAGGGCATCCAGATCTACGTCGCATCATGACCGACTATGGTTTTGTTGGACATCCTTTCCGCAAAGATTTCCCGTTAATCGGTAATGTGGAACTACGATTCGATGCTAAGCAAAATCGTTGCGTCTATGAACCGGTATCAATAGAACCTCGAGTGCTGGTACCGCGTGTGATTCGTAAGAAAAAAGATGAAACGGTGTATGTGGCGGCTCCAGAGCAGGGAGGTCGTGATGGCTGAAATTCGTAACTACACGGTCAACTTCGGACCACAGCATCCAGCGGCGCATGGTGTCTTGCGCTTGATTCTTGAGATGGATGGGGAAACCGTGGTGCGAGCCGATCCGCATGTTGGATTGTTGCACCGAGCGACAGAAAAACTGGCGGAGAGTAAGCCCTTCAATCAAAGCATTGGTTATATGGATCGTCTGGATTACGTGTCTATGATGTCTAACGAACATGCTTACGTGATGGCGATTGAAAAGTTGATGGGGATTACGCCCCCTAAGCGTGCGCAATACATTCGTGTAATGTTCGCGGAGATCACTCGAATTTTAAATCATTTAATGTGGTTAGGCGCGCACGGTTTAGACATCGGTGCTATGACGGTATTTTTGTATACGTTCCGTGAGCGAGAAACTTTGATGGATGCCTATGAAGCGGTCAGTGGTGCTCGCATGCACGCGACTTATTTCCGCCCCGGTGGCGTCTACCGCGACTTACCAGAAACCATGCCACAGTATAAAGAGTCGCCGTTCACGGATAAGAAAAAAGCCGATGAATTAAACGCGAATCGTCAGGGTTCGTTATTGGATTATTTGTGGGACTTCACAGAGAAGTTTCCTGACTGCATTAATGACTATGAAAGCTTGCTGACAGAAAACCGAATTTGGAAGCAACGAACCGTTGGCGTTGGTATTGTTCAGGCGGAGCGGGCATTACAGCTAGGCTTTAGTGGCCCCATGTTGCGAGGCTCTGGCGTTGAGTGGGACTTGCGCAAGAAGCAACCCTATGAAGTCTATGACGAGCTTGAGTTTGATATTCCAGTTGGCAAAACAGGCGATTGTTATGATCGTTACTTGGTGCGCATGGAAGAGATGCGTCAGTCCAATAAAATCGTGCGCCAATGTATCGAATGGTTGCGTCAAAACCCTGGCCCCGTGATGCTCGATAATCATAAAGTGGCTCCCCCTAATCGAGAAACCATGAAACATGATATGGAAGCGCTGATTCATCACTTTAAATTATTCACGGAAGGTTATTGCGTTCCAGAAGGTGAGGCTTATTCCGCCATTGAACACCCGAAAGGTGAATTTGGCATTTATCTTGTCTCTGACGGAGCCAATAAACCT
Source organism: Kangiella taiwanensis (assembly GCF_020005165.1). Classification (GTDB taxonomy): domain Bacteria; phylum Pseudomonadota; class Gammaproteobacteria; order Enterobacterales; family Kangiellaceae; genus Kangiella; species Kangiella taiwanensis. Next base: position 110,124 of record NZ_JAHCLT010000001.1, on the reverse strand, counting down.
TATCGCGTGAAAATTCGGGCAGCTGGTTTTGCTCACTTGTCAGCGATGAATGAAATGGTGAAAGGACACATGTTGGCAGATGTTGTGGCCATTATCGGTACGCAAGATATCGTGTTTGGTGAAATTGATCGCTAAGGTTATGAATAACAATGACTGATTCAGAGACCAAAACACTGAATGAAATCCTCAGCGCTGAAAGCTTTCAGCAGGTTGAGACCTGGGTTAGAAAATACCCAGAAGAGCGCAAGCGTGCCGCCATCATTCCGATTATGCTTATTGTGCAAGACGAGTGCGGTTATCTAACCCAAGACTTAATGGATGCGGTGGCGGATTATCTAAGTTGTCCAAAGATTGCAGCTTATGAAGTGGCAAGTTTTTATTCGATGTTTCGTTTAAAAGAAGCGGGCAAATATGTTATTTCTTTGTGCACCAATGTGTCGTGCATGCTGGCGGGCAGCGGTGATATAAAGAAGTGGTTTGAAGACGAGCTAGGCATTAAACCGGGTGAGACCACCTCTGACGGTACTTTTACGCTGAAGGAAGTGGAGTGCATGGCAGCCTGTGGTGGCGCGCCGATGTTAGAGGTAGACAAAAAATACCACGAAAATTTAAACGTTGATAAGGTTGCAGAACTTATCAAGGAGTTAAAGTAAGCATGGCAAATGAAGTTTGTTTTAGAACCTTAGAGCTAGACAAACCTTGGACGCTCGAGACCTATGAGTCTGCGGGTGGTTATGCCATGTGGCGCAAAATATTGGCTGAGAAAACTCCCGCCGAAGAGATTATTGAAGAACTCAAACTCTCAGCATTACGTGGTCGCGGGGGCGCAGGCTTTCCTACGGGGCTCAAGTGGAGCTTTATGCCAAAACATGCACCAGGTCAAAAGTATGTGGTGTGTAACTCCGATGAGGGTGAGCCGGGGACTTTTAAAGACCGCGATATATTACGCTATAACCCACATCAACTGATCGAGGGCATGGCGATCGGTGGTTATGTCATGGGGGCGACGGTCGGTTACAACTATATGCGTGGTGAATTTTACGAGCCGATAGAACGTTTTGAACAGGCCTTAAAAGAAGCTTACGAAGCTGGTTTATTGGGCAAAGATATTTTGCAATCTGGCGTTGATTTTGACCTGCATAGCCATGTTGGTGCCGGCGCTTATATTTGTGGCGAAGAAACCGCTTTATTGGAGTCGTTGGAAGGTAAAAAAGGTCAGCCAAGATTTAAGCCGCCATTCCCCGCAAATTACGGTCTCTTTGGTCGTCCGACGAATGTGAACAATACCGAAAGTTACGCTTCTGTCCCCATCATTTTAGAGAAAGGGGGGCAGTGGTTCTTGGACTTAGGAAAGGAAAACAACGGCGGCACGAAAATATTCTCAGTATCAGGCCATGTCAATAAACCAGGCAATTATGAAATTGGTTTGGGTACGCCATTTAAGGATTTACTGGAGATGGCAGGCGGCATGAAAAACGGCAAGAAATTAAAGGCTGTGATTCCGGGTGGTTCCAGTGCTCCGGTATTGCCTGCGGATGTCATGATGGACATTACCATGGATTATGATGCGATTGGTAAAGCTGGCTCCATGCTGGGTTCAGGGGCGGTGATTATCATGGATGAAGATACCGATATGGTTGAGGTTTTGGGGCGAATTGCACACTTTTATTATGAAGAATCTTGTGGTCAATGTACGCCTTGTCGTGAAGGTACGGGCTGGATGTCACGTATGATTCACCGCATCGCACGGGGTGAGGGGCAGGTCGAAGACTTGGCCAAGTTGGATGAAATCGCTGGCAATATCATGGGCCGCACGATTTGTGCGCTGGGTGATGCTGCGGCAATGCCAGTGCAAAGCTTTATTAAATACTTTAAAGATGAGTTTGTGGCCAAAATTGAGCAAGCTCAAAAGACCCGCAAGGCAAGTTAGTCTGATTGTGATGATGCATCAGATGAAAAGATTAGTGAAACAAACGAGGACACGATAAGCCAATGGTTTCGATTGAAATTGATGGTAAAAAAATAGAAGCCGAGCAGGGCTCTATGATTATTGAAGTGGCGGATGCTAACGGCATCACCATTCCTCGTTTTTGTTACCACAAAAAATTATCCATCGCAGCGAATTGCCGCATGTGTTTAGTGGAAGTTGATGGTGTCAAAAAGCCACTGCCTGCCTGCGCCACCCCAATTTCTGATGGCATGGTGGTGAAAACTCAGTCTGACTTTGCACAGCAATCGCAAAAATCGGTAATGGAGTTTTTACTGATTAACCATCCGCTGGACTGCCCGATTTGTGATCAAGGTGGCGAGTGCGAGTTGCAAGATGTGGCTCTGGAATATGGCAATGATGTTTCGCGCTTTACTGAAAAGAAACGTGCGGTGGTGGATGAGGATTTAGGACCTCTGATTGAAACAGAGATGACCCGCTGTATTCATTGCACACGTTGCGTGCGCTTTGGGCGGGAAGTTGCGGGTATTCGTGAGCTTGGTGCGGTTGGGCGCGGTGAACATATGGAAATCAGCACCTTTATCGAACAATCAGTAGACTCTGAGGTCTCGGGGAATATTATTGATTTGTGCCCTGTCGGTGCTTTAACGGCGAAACCGTCGCGCTATCAGGCGCGGTCGTGGGAGATGGCGCAGCGTGACTCAGTTTCCCCTCACGATTGTATTGGTGCCAACTTGCATGTTCACACTTTGCGAAACCGAGTCATACGTGTGGTGCCAAAAGATAATGAAGCCGTTAACGAAGTTTGGCTGGCTGATCGTGACCGTTATTCTTATGAAGCCTTGGAAAAAAGCGAGCGCTTGCTTAAGCCGATGCTCAAGCATAATGGCGAGTGGAAAGAAGTTGACTGGGAAACGGCTCTGGAGCGTACCGCGAGTAAGTTAAACATGACGGTACAGACGGATGGTTCCGATCAAATTGCAGCCATTGCACACCCGAGCTCAACCACTGAAGAAATGTATTTATTGCAGAAGGTGATGCGTGGCTTGGGTTCAAACAATATTGACCACCGCTTACGAGTCACTGATTTTGCTTGGCAGAAATTTGAGCCTTTGCACCCTGAACTGGGTGTTGACCTGTCAGAGCTGGAAAACTTAGACGCTTGCTTACTGATAGGAGCGAACCTGCGTAAAGAGCAACCACTGGCATCACTGCGTGTTCGAAAAGCCACTCGCTACGGCGACGTTGCGTCGATTGGTTTATACCCTGTGTACCATAACTTTGATCTCAAGCATGAGATCATTACCGATGCTGAAACTTGGTTAGGTCAGCTAGCAGGGATCACTAAGTATTTATATCAAAATCAAGATGATAGTGACAAAGAGCAATGGGCTGACGCGATGGACCTTGAGGGGCTTGAGGAGCTGTTAGCGCCAATTAATATCCGCGATGAGCACCGCGACATTGCAGAGATGTTGCTTAAAGGGGAAAAGTCGAGCGTTATTCTAGGAGCCAGTGCATTAGAGTTTAGTTATGCTGGGCACATTCGCTTGATGGCAAAAGCCATTGCCAACTTGTCTGGCGCCAGCTACGGATTTTTCCCCCATGGTGGCAACAGCGTGGGTGCCTATTTGGCAGGTGCAATCCCACACCGAGGCCCAGCAGGCGCGGATGTGGAGCAGGATGGGCAGCATATTAAGGACTTGTTTGAACAAGGTAAGAAGAATTACGTTTTGCTCAAAACTGAACCGGGCAAAGAGTCGGTGATGGGCGAGCAGGCATTGAATAGCTTGCGTAGTGCTGACTTTGTGGTGTCGATGACCTGTCATGCGGATGATGAGGCCTTTGAGTACGCTGATGTGATTTTGCCCGTTGCCAGCTTTTTAGAGACGTCGGGTTCATACGTTAATGTGAATGGTTTATGGCAAGACTTCGCTGCGTCGGTTAACGCTCCTGGAGAGGCCAAGCCCGCTTGGAAAGTGCTGAGGGTTCTCGGTAACTTGCTGAATTTGAAGAATTTTGATTATGTGTCAGCAGAGGATGTTAGAAAAGAAGTGAAAGGTCGCTTGAGCGCTGTTGGTGACCGAATCAAACCTAAATGGCAATGCCCAGAAAAACTACCGCGAGATGGTTTCTCACCACGTCCCGTCAATATGTACCAAATTGATGGCTGGCTTCGACGGGCACCATCGCTTCAAGACACTGCACTAGCAAAAGGGCAGGAAGTATTGAAGCGACCTCGATTAAGTCCGTTCCATAATATTGTGGGGGGCGTTTGATGCTAGACATCATCATCGACTTCTTCATCATTGGAACTAAGATCGGCTTGATTTTGTTGCCGCTAATTTTAGCGGTCGCTTACACCACTTATGCCGAGCGCAAAATTATCGGCTACATGCAGATGCGTGTTGGGCCAAATCGAGTTGGACCGAAGGGTTGGTTACAGCCGATTGCTGATGTCATTAAGTTATTGATGAAAGAGGTGGTGATTCCCTCTGGCGCCAATAAAGGCTTGTTTTTATTAGCGCCAATTTTATTTATCGCGCCGTCTTTTGCCGCCTGGGCGGTGATACCGTTTGATGCAGAATTGGTCCTTGCGAATAGTGATGTGGGCTTACTCTACATTCTAGCCATGACCTCAATAGCGGTTTATGGTGTCATCATTGCTGGGTGGGCATCGAATTCAAAGTATGCGCTACTAGGCTCACTCAGGTCAGCGTCACAAATTATTTCCTACGAGATCGCCATGGGTTTTGCGTTAGTTGGCGTCTTAATGGCCTCTGGCAGCATGAATCTGGGAGAAATCGTTAAAGGGCAAGAGGGAGGCTTCTGGCACTGGTACTGGATTCCGTTATTGCCGTTGTTGGTGATTTACTGGATTTCAGGAGTTGCAGAGACCAACCGAGCACCCTTTGACTTACCTGAAGGTGAGTCAGAAATCGTGGCAGGCTTTCATGTTGAGTATGCAGGCATTTCTTTTGCGCTCTTCTTCTTAGCTGAATACGCTAACATGATTTTGATTTCCGTCCTGACTGCTTTGTTCTTTTTTGGCGGATGGCTCAATCCATTCCAAGGTATTCCTTTTATTGAGGGCATCACAAACTGGGTGCCGGGTATCGCTTGGTTGTTATTAAAAGCGGGTTTCTTCCTATTCTTAATGATTTGGTTGCGGGCGACCTTTCCGCGCTATCGATATGATCAGATTATGCGCCTAGGCTGGAAAGTGTTTATTCCAGTGACGGTTGTTTGGTTGATGATTTTAACCTTCATGATTAAAGCTGGTGTTGGTCCTTGGTTCACAGGAAGAGGTGTTTTCTAATGTCGAAACTCAAACACTTTTTCAGAAGTTACACCCTAAAAGATTTATTAACGGGGTTGCGGATTACGGGTAAGCATCTGTGGCGGCGGAAAGTCACGGTACAGTTTCCTGAAGAGCAAACACCGCAGTCGCCAAGGTTTCGCGGATTGCATGCGTTACGTCGTTATCCGAACGGTGAAGAGCGCTGTATTGGCTGTAAGTTGTGTGAGGCGGTATGCCCCGCGGCAGCGATTACGATTGATGCGGGCCCACGACAAGATGACGGTACGCGCCGAACAACTCGTTACGAAATTGATATGTTTAAGTGCATCTACTGTGGGTTTTGCGAAGAGTCCTGCCCTGTAGATTCCATCGTTGAGACTCGCGTCATGGACTATCACTTTGAACAGCGAGGTGACAATATTTTGACCAAAGCGCAACTATTAGCGATTGGGGATAAGTACGAAGAACAAATTGCTGAGGACAGAAAGCAAGATGCGAAATACCGATAATAGCAACAGCGCCATAAGCAACAGTAAGGGCTATCAATGACCGTTGAGTCCATTGTCTTTTACGTATTCGCGGCCTTGACCGTGATTGGGGCTTTAGGCGTTATTACGATGCGCAATGCTGTGCAGGCTGTGTTGTGTCTTGTTTTGACGTTTTTCTCAGCAGCAGTGCTGTGGATGCTGCTGGAAGCTGAGTTCCTGGCAGTCACTTTAGTGCTGGTCTATGTCGGTGCCGTGATGGTGCTTTTCTTATTCGTGGTAATGATGCTGGACGTGGACTACGCGAGCCTCAAGTCTGGTTTTACTAAATACTTGCCCTTGGGCATTGTTACGGCATTAGCCCTATTTGGAGCGATTTACTGGGTTATTCGCAGTGAAGTGTTAGGCGATATGCCGGAGCCAGCTAAACATAGCGCTGAGTACAGTAATGTCACTGTACTGGGCCGATTGCTTTATACCGACTATTTCTATGCTTTTGAAATTGCTGGGGTGATCTTGCTGGTGGCGATTGTCGCTGCGATTAGCTTGACGTTTCGTGGCCGTCGTGAGCGCCGTGGACAAAGCGTTCCAATGCAACATCAAGCCAGCCGTGAGGAGCGTTTGCGAGTGGTCAGCATGGAGTCTGGCCCGCGACAAGATGCGCATTTACGTAAAGAAGAAGAGGCTAAGAAAAAGCCAAAGTCAAAGCGCAAGAAAAAGACCAAAGGAGATGATGCATGAGTTTAACGCATTATTTAGTTGTTAGTGCTTTGCTGTTTTCGATCAGTGTCGTCGGCATCATTATCAATCGCAAGAATGTGATTACCTTGCTGATGTGCATCGAACTGATGCTGTTAGCTGTGAATACTAACTTTATTGCCTTCTCGCGATACTTGAACGATGAAGTGGGGCAAGTTTTTGTCTTCTTTATATTGACCGTAGCTGCAGCAGAGGCAGCCATCGGACTGGCTATTCTAGTGGTCTTGTTCCGCACCAATAAGAAGATTGATGTAGCAGAGTTGAAGGAGTTGAAAGGCTAATGACGATACAAGCCCAATTACTCATTGCCGTTTTAGCACCACTCGTTGGAGCGATTCTGGCTGGCTTGTTGGGCAAAAAGATAGGCAAAGTCGCTACTCACCGAGTGACGATTGCTGGGGTTCTGATTTCTTTTATTATTTCTGTGAGATGGTTTTTTGGCTTTTTGTGGGGCGACGCTACGGCAGTAGACGTCACTATTTACGAATGGGCGCGCTTTGGTGAAGTTACCATTCAGATAGGCTTCCTGCTGGACAGCTTAACCTCGATCATGATGTTGGTGGTGACGTTTGTCAGCTTGATGGTGCATATCTATTCGATTGGTTATATGCATGATGATTCAGGTTACCAGCGCTTCTTCAGCTATATCTCGTTATTCACCTTCTCGATGCTGATGTTGGTGATGTCCAACAATTTCTTGCAGCTGTTTTTCGGCTGGGAAGCGGTCGGTGTGGTTTCTTACCTGCTGATTGGCTTTTGGTATCAAAAAGACAGCGCGACTTTCGCCAACATGAAAGCCTTCCTAGTCAATCGAGTGGGTGATTTCGGTTTCTTGTTAGGGATTGGAGCCATTTTCTTACTCTTCGGCACTTTTGATTATGCGCCAATATTTAAAACCATGGGGCAAGCAGAAGAGTTGGTGTCATTAGGTAGCCAACAAAAAGTTAATGCTTTGGCGCTAGTCGGGCTTGATCATAGCTTCCCTGTTTGGGGTGAGCTTGAATGGTCAGCGATCAGCTTTATTTGTATCTGTCTATTTATCGGCGCCATGGGTAAGTCGGCGCAGGTCCCGTTGCATGTTTGGCTCCCTGATTCGATGGAAGGCCCAACGCCTATTTCTGCGCTAATCCATGCGGCCACCATGGTCACGGCAGGTGTGTTCATGGTCGCTCGGATGTCACCGCTGTTTGAGTTTTCTGAAACTGCTTTAGGCATGGTGACCTTGATTGGTGCCATAACAGCTTTGTTTATGGGGCTGGTGGCTATTGTGCAAAACGATATCAAGCGCATCATTGCTTATTCCACCTTGTCACAGCTGGGCTACATGGTGGTGGCGTTAGGTGTTTCAGCGTATTCAGCCGCTATTTTCCACTTGTTTACTCACGCCTTTTTCAAAGCCTTGCTGTTCTTGGGCGCTGGTTCTGTGATCGTGGCGCTGCATCATGAGCAGGATATTCGCAAGATGGGCGGGTTATACAAAAAATTACCGATCACCTACTGGTGTACTTTGATTGGTACTTTGGCTTTAATCGGCACGCCGCTGTTTTCGGGCTTTTATTCAAAAGACACCATTATTTCGGCAGTAGCCGCAGCCGAAGGTGGCTTCAGCGGATTCGCACATTTCGCAGTATTAGCAGGGGTCTTAGTAACCGCTATTTACAGTATTCGACTATTAATCCTCGTGTTTCATGGGAAAACACGAATGGAGCAGGAGCAGTTTAATCATTTAACCGAGTCGCCAAGGGTGATTACTTGGCCGTTGATAGCATTGGCGATACCGTCACTCTTAGCAGGGTTTGTGTTTGCTAAAGACTTACTGTTCCGCTCTTTCTTTGATGATTCGATAACGGTTTTAGAACAGCATGACGTGTTAGCTTCTGTCGAACAGTACTTTGGCGACGCTCTGAGTTTTGCGCTACATGGTGTGATGAGCCCGGTATTTTTAATGCTAGTCGCGGGTGTCGTTATTGCCATTGTCGTGTATGGCTGGGCGCCTCGCTTTATTACCATGTGGGCTGTTTTCTTGAAGCCAGTTAAAAAGCTGTTGGAGAAGAAGTACTTCTTTGATGAGTTCAACCAGTACGTTTTTGCTCGAGGTAGTCATTGGCTAGGGCAGGTCTTTTGGCGCTATGGAGATAAGGCCGTGATTGATGAAGGCATTATTGATGGTGGCACAAATGCAATCAAAGTCATTGCGTCAAAGGTTCGTAAATTACAAACCGGTTACTTATTTCACTACGCACTCTTCATGCTGATTGGCTTAGTCGGCTTTTTGGCGTGGCTGCTATTTAAAGGTTAGAGCGATGGGAACGGATAATACATTATTATGTTAGAACAGTTACCCGTACTTAGTTTATTGATCTGGCTTCCGCTGTTAAGTGGAATCTTAGTGCTGCTGAGTCCCGGCGACAAAATGCTGGTGTGGAGTCAGCGCTTTGGGGTCGTTGTATCCCTGGCGGTATTGGCGTTAAGTGTTTGGTTACTCGCCGCTTTTGATACCACGACTGCAGAGTTTCAATTTGTCGAGCGTGGTGACTGGATCCCTTCGTTAAATATTGGTTATGAACTTGGTGTAGATGGTATAGCCTTGCCTCTAGTAGTTCTGACTGGTTTGATAAATTTGTTAGTGCTTTTTGGGTCTACTCATTCAATTAAGTTTAGACAAACCCAATTTGTGGCTGCAGTATTATTGCTGACCGGGGCTATGAACGGCGTGTTCTTAGCGCAAGATAGCATCTTGTTTTATGTGTTTTGGGAAGCGATGTTAATACCGATGTTCTTAATGATCGGTATATGGGGTGGGCCTAACCGAATCTACGCCACGATAAAGTTTTTCTTATATACCTTCTTTGGTTCAATCTTTATGCTGGTCGCGTTAATTTATATGGGACGCGAAACGGGCGACTTTTCAATTCAAGCGATGCAAGGCATGCCTTTAAGTGGCACCGAGCAAAGCTGGATCTTTTGGGCCTTTTTACTGGCCTTCGCGGTGAAAATACCAATGGTGCCTGTTCACACTTGGTTGCCGGATGCTCACGTCGAAGCGCCGACTGGCGGCTCGGTAATTCTTGCAGCGATTATGTTGAAAATGGGTGGCTATGGCTTTTTACGCTTCAGTTTACCTATTACGCCCGATGCAGCCGGTGCTTATGCCAACCTGATAATTGTATTATCGCTTATTGCGATTGTGTATATTGGTTTTGTCGCGCTAGCGCAGAAAGACATGAAAAAACTGATAGCTTACTCATCGATTGCACACATGGGTTTTGTGACCTTAGGCACCTTTATTATCCTTAAGTTAATTAATATGGATGCCCAGTCGATGGCAGTACAAGGCGCTATGGTGCAAATGGTTTCCCATGGTTTAGTGTCGGGTGCGCTCTTTTTCTGCATTGGGGTTTTATACGACAGGCTGCATACCCGAAACATTAGCGATTATGGTGGTGTGGTGAACAGCATGCCGGTGTTTGCTACGTTGTTGATGCTGTTTATTTTTGCCAATGCAGGTTTGCCTGGAACCTCAGGCTTTGTCGGTGAGTTTTTTGTGATTATTTCTTCGTTCCAAGCCGATTGGAGAATTGCCCTGTTTGCTGGGCTTACACTCGTGTTAGGCGCGGCCTACAGCTTATGGTTTTATAAGCGAGTTATCTTTGGCAAAGCCGCGAACGATAAAATTGAACGATTGGACGACATTAATATTAGAGAAAGAAGCGTGTTAATTATTCTAGCGTTATTGGTTATTGCTTTAGGTGTCTACCCGCAGTTTTTGATTAACATCATGCAGCCAAGTATTGAGCAGCTGATTCAACTCACCAGCAGCAGTAAATTAGGGGGCTAGGATGACGCATAACTTGATACACCTGCTTCCAGAAATTTTTTTGCTGACGGCTGCTTGTATTATTTTATTGATTGATGTCTTTTCGAAAGATTTAGACCGAAATTTAACCTACCGCCTATCGCAGTTAGCTTTACTGGCAACTGCTGTGATTTGCATGGTGCAATTTCCAGACGTGCAATACCACTTATATGATCGTCACTTTATTCTCGATCCAATGGCCGGCATCATCAAGATCAGTGTGATCTTGCTCGCCATGCTGGCGCTGCTATTTGCGCGACCTTACATATTGCCACGTCGAATTCTTCGAGGTGAGTATTACCTGCTTCATTTATTTGCAGTACTTGGCATGATGGTGATGGTCAGTGGCGGCAGTTTATTAACGCTTTATCTTGGCTTGGAGCTATTGTCGCTGTCGTTATATGCCCTAGTCGCAATGCAGCGACATGCTTACCAGTCTGCAGAAGCTGCGGTAAAATACTTTGTGATGGGCGCTATCGCTAGCGGGTTCCTGTTGTACGGAATGTCTTTGGTTTACGGTGTGACGCAGGCGATACACTTGACTGATATCGCCGCTTACATTGCTGACAATGAAGCAAGTCTGACCTTGCGCTTTGGTCTGGTCTTTATTGTGGTAGCTATTGCCTTTAAGTTCGGCGCTGTGCCGTTTCAAATGTGGGTGCCGGACGTTTACGATGGCGCGCCGACCTCAACCACTGCGTTTTTATCTTCTGCACCTAAAGTCGCTGCGTTTGGTTTAGCCGTGCGCATATTCGGTTATGGCTTTATTGGGACTCTTATTGACTGGCAGGGGCTACTCATTATCTTGGCTTGCCTGTCCATGCTGGTGGGTAATATCGTTGCGTTAGCCCAAGACAACATCAAGCGGCTACTGGCCTATTCGGCAATTGCCCACATCGGCTACTTCTTGTTAGGACTACTCACTGGTACCGCGGAAGGTTTTGCGGCGTCATTCTTCTATATTTTGGCCTATGCGATTATGTCTCTAGGTGGTTTTGGCTGTTTGATTTATCTAGGCAAAGGCATCGAAGATGTTAAAAACATTGAGCAACTTAAAGGATTGGGGCGAAAGAACCCTTGGGGTGGCCTGTTAATTAGCGTCCTTTTCTTATCAATGGCCGGTTTGCCGCCGTTTGTCGGCTTCTGGGCGAAATTAGAAGTTTTCCTAGCCGTATTAAACTCTGGCTTTGTCTGGTTAGCCATTTTTGCCGCAATTATGTCGATTATTGGTCTTTTCTACTATCTGAAAGTGGTGAAGGTTATTTTCTTCGATGATCCTGAAAAAGAACAGAAGATTGTTGCTGCTCGCGGTTTACGCTTAGGACTGGGCTTAACCAGCTTAAGTGTGGTTGCGCTAGGGCTATTCCCAGCAAAACTGTTGGAGCTATGCGAGCAAGCGTTCCAGTATTTATAGGCTGTGAAGATTTATTGAAATTATTACGTCAGACCTCTTGTCAAAGCAATTTAAGTGAGTATAATGCGTTCCACGTTGAGGTAGGGACTTGTTAAATCTTCTACTGCAACGGGTCTTAAAGACCAAACTTATTAGTCGTACCAGAGTCTAGTAAGTACTCTTTCAAATAATAAGTTTGATAAGAGTTCATGGATGCGGGGTGGAGCAGCCTGGTAGCTCGTCGGGCTCATAACCCGAAGGTCGTCAGTTCAAATCTGGCCCCCGCTACCAACTTCTTAAACTTGTGAATAAGTGATAAGAAGTAAAGTGAGTCTAATTCATTGACTGACTTTCTATTATGAATATAATAATAAGGCCCCTTTATAGGGGCTTTATTGTTTGTAGCTAAAGTTCAGCTATAAACGACGTGGGTAGATGGATGCACTGTTTTTATGCTCCAAACCCATCATAAGCCTTGTTTTCAAGGCATGTCAGATAGATAAATGATGGGGCCGTATGGGCCTTTTTTTGTATTTGGCTTTTGCGAAAGCAAGCCTGATAAAAGTGAATAGTGAGTGTAATGAGTAAACAGTCACAACTGGAACAAATTATTCGTCCAGCTGTTGAGGCCGCAGGCTTCGAGTTTTGGGGCTTGGAATATTTGTCGCAAGGTAAGCATTCGATTTTGCGTGTGTTTATCGAGCATGAAGATGGTATTAGTGTTGATGATTGCGCTGAAGTCAGTCATCAGGTAAGCGGTGTCTTAGATGTGGAAGACCCTATCAGTGGTTTCTATAACTTAGAAATTTCATCGCCTGGAATGGATAGACCTTTATTCACAGAACAGCAATTCGCGATGTACGTAGGTGAAGATGCTGAGCTTCGTTTGTCGTTTCCGATAAACGGGCGTCGTAAATTTAAAGGCACTATTGAAAGTGTAAATAATGGCAAAATTAACTTGCTAGTCGATGGAGAAGTTCACGAAATCGACGTGCCGCAGGTTGAAAAAGCCCAGTTGATCGCAAAGTACTAGTCTAATAAAGATTAGTCTAGAACGGATTAGTGTAATAATCGCGAGTTTTATTGAAGGTTAACGCGTATGAGCAATAAAGAAATTTTGTTAGTGGTTGAAGCCGTTTCTAATGAAAAGGACGTCAAGCCAGAGGTTATTTTTGGAGCATTAGAAGCTGCTTTAGCGACAGCGACTAAGAAGAAGCATGGTATCGACATTGATGTCCGCGTGGATATCGATCGTGAGACCGGCGAATACGATACGTTCCGTCGCTGGACTGTGGTTGAAGATGATGGCGTTGAAGATCCGCTAACGGAGACGACGATTTCTGCTGCACAAGTTGAAGAGCCAGAAATTCAATTGGGCGAGTATGTTGAAGAACAAATTGAATCGATTGAATTCGGTCGTATCGCAGCTCAAACGGCAAAGCAAGTTATCGTCCAGAAAGTCCGTGAAGCTGAGCGCGCAAAAACGGTTGAAGCGTTCCGTGACCGCGTCGGTGAGCTTATCACTGGTGTGGTGAAAAAAATTACTCGCGACTACATCTACTTAGATTTGGGTAATAACGCCGAAGCTGTGATTCAGCGCGATGAAATGATGCCTCGCGAAACGGTTCGTGCGGGTGATCGCGTACGTGGATTGTTATACAGCATTAACGATGAGAATCGTGGCCCTCAGTTGTTTGTTAGTCGTACGCGTCCTGAAATGTTGGAAGAGTTGTTCCGCATCGAAGTACCAGAAATTGGCGAGCAAGTGATCGAAATCAAGGGCGCTGCGCGTGACCCAGGTTCACGTGCAAAAGTTGCAGTAAAAACGAATGACAAGCGTATCGACCCTGTTGGCGCATGTGTTGGTATGCGTGGTGCACGTGTACAGGCTGTAACTGGTGAGCTAAACGGTGAGCGTATTGATATCGTTTTGTTTGACGATAACCCTGCGCAGTTTGTGATTAATGCAATGGCTCCGGCTGAAGTTGTTTCAATCGTTGTTGATGAAGATTCTCGCAGTATGGATATCGCTGTTGATGAAGATCAGTTAGCACAAGCCATTGGGCGTAATGGTCAAAATATTCGACTTGCCAGTGAGTTGACTGGTTGGGAATTGAACGTGATGACTGAAGAAGAGTTTGCACAGAAGAATCAATCAGAAACAGAAGCTATTGTCAGCCTGTTTACTGATGAGCTTGGTGTTGACGAAGACTTAGCAGACATCTTGGTTCAAGAAGGCTTTACGACGTTGGAAGAAGTTGCTTATGTTCCTCAGTCAGAAATGCTTGAGATTGAAGGGTTTGATGAAGACTTAATCGACGCACTGAAGTCTCGTGCAAAAGATATTTTGTTGACAAAAGCTATCGCGACTGAAGAGCAGTTAGAGAAAAACGAACCAGCTGAAGATTTATTAAATATGGATGGTATGGATCGCCATTTGGCTTACGTTCTAGCGAGCCGTGGTGTGATTACGATGGAAGATTTAGCCGAGCAGTCGGTAGATGATTTAATCGATATTGAAGAGTTGGATAATGAGCGTGCCGCTCAATTAATTATGACCGCGCGTGCCCCCTGGTTTGAAGAACAGGAATAATCGGGGAGCGAGAAACCATTAAGCGGGGAGACTAAATGTCAGATACAACAGTTAAAGAATTTGCCGAAACCTTAAACACTCCAGTGGATAAACTGTTGGAGCAGTTAGAGGCTGCAGGCTCAAAAGTAAAAAATGCAGATGACACGATCACTGAAGAGCAGAAGAAGTCGTTATTAACTTATTTGCAAAAGTCGCATGGTGGCGATGAATCAACGGGTCCAAGAAAAATCACTTTAAGTCGTACAAAGAAAAGTACCTTGAGTGTGACCAGTTCTGAAGGAAAGAAAAAGTCTGTTCAGGTTGCGGTTAAGAAAAAGCGCACCTACGTTAAGCGATCGAGTGAAGAACTTAAGCGTTTAGCTGAAGAAGAAGAGAATCAAGCAAAAGAAGCTGAAGAAGCAAAACTAAGAGCTGAAGAAGAAGCTAAGCGTCAGGCTGAGGAAGCTGAGCGTAAAGCGCAAGAAGAAGCTGAGCGTAAAGCAAAAGAAGAAGCCGAAGCGAAGCGTAAAGCGGAAGAAGCCGAAGCGAAGCGTAAAGAAGAGGCTGTGAAGCGTCAGGCTGAAGAAGTCGAAGAGAAGGCAAAGCAGTCTAAGAATAAGGCTAAGCAAGAGAAGCAATCTTCTGACAAAGTTCAAAAGAAAATTGAAAAGCAGCTTGAAGAGCAGCAAGAACCCGAAGAAAAAGTGGTTAAAGCTGATCCAAACAAGCCTGCTAAGCCGATGTCGTTACGCGACTTTGAGGAAAAGTCAGGTAGAGGCAAGAAGAGAAAGAAAAAAGGTAAGAAGAAATCATCCGATGCGGATTTAGTAGCTAACGCTTATGAAGACAAAAATAAGCGTGGCACCAGTCACAAGAAAAAAGTATACCAGGCTCCAGATAATATGAAGAAACACGGTTTTAAAAAGCCAACGGACACGATCATTCATGATGTGCAAATTCCAGAAGCGATTACCGTGGGTGATCTCGCAAAAGCGATGGCAGTAAAAGCGCCTGAGCTGATGAAAGCCATGATGAAAGTTGGTGTTATGGCGACAGTTAATCAATCAATTGACCAAGAAACGGCGAGCTTGATTGTTGAAGAAATGGGTCATAACCCAGTTCTAGTAAATGAAAACGCGATGGAAGAAGCTGCACTGTCTGATGCAATGACAGATGATGGTGAAGGCAAGCCTCGTGCTCCAGTTGTGACCATTATGGGCCACGTTGATCATGGTAAAACATCGCTACTGGATTATATCCGCGCGAGTCATGTTGCGACCGGCGAAGCGGGTGGTATTACACAGCATATCGGTGCTTATCACGTTGAAACTGAACGCGGCATGGTGACTTTCCTTGATACTCCGGGTCACGCAGCATTTACATCGATGCGTGCACGTGGTGCCGAAGTCACGGATATCGTTATTTTGATTGTTGCTGCTGATGATGGCGTGATGCCACAAACGATCGAAGCGGTGCAGCACGCGAAAGCAGCTGGCGTACCGATGATTGTTGCAGTAAACAAAATGGATAAGCCAGAAGCTGATCCGGACCGCGTGAAGAATGAGCTATCACAGCACGATGTTATCCCTGAAGATTGGGGTGGCGACGTTCAGTTTGTACACGTATCAGCGAAATCAGGTGAAGGCGTTGACGGTTTATTAGAGTCTATCCTGTTGCAGTCTGAGTTATTAGAGTTAACGGCAGTTGACGAAGGCGCAGCAAAAGGTTTCGTTATTGAAGCTCGCCTTGATAAAGGTCGCGGTGCGATTGCATCTGTCTTAGTTCAAAAAGGTCAGTTGAATCAAGGCGATATCCTTTTAGCAGGTACTCACTATGGTCGTGTTCGTGCTTTATTGGATGAAAATGGTCAAGCGATTGATTCTGCAGGGCCTTCTATTCCAGTAGAAGTGCTGGGTTTATCCGGTGTTCCAGTGGCGGGCGACGAGGCAACAGTTGTTGCTGACGAACGTACAGCTCGTGAGATTGCGGAGCGTCGCGAAACCAAACAGCGTGAAGAGTTCCAAGCGCGCCAGCAAAAAGCCAAGCTAGAAAACATGTTTGCCAACATGGGTAATAGCGATGAATTACAACAACTTAACGTTATCATCAAGGCTGACGTACAGGGTTCGGTTGAAGCACTAAGCAAATCACTAACGGACTTTGCCACAGACGAAGTCGAAGTGAAGGTGATTTCAAGCGGTGTCGGTGGAATTAAAGAAACAGACGTTTCCTTAGCTGCTGCTTCAAACGCGATTATCATCGGTTTCAACGTGCGTGCTGATGCGACTGCTCGAAAAGTGGCTGAGCGTGATGCGGTTGAAATTCGTTACTACAGCGTAATCTATGAAGCGATTGAAGAAGTCAAAGCGGCATTAAGCGGTATGTTGTCGCCAGAGTCGCGTCAAGAAATCATTGGTCTTGCTGAAGTACGTGATGTCTTTAAGTCACCAAAGCTGGGTGCAATTGCCGGTTGTATGGTGGTTGAAGGTGTTGTTAAGCGTAGCAACCCAATCCGCGTATTGCGTGATAACGTTGTCATTTATGAAGGTGAGCTTGAGTCACTTCGTCGCTTTAAAGACGATGTGCAGGAAGTTCGTAAAGATATGGAATGTGGTATCGGCGTTAAAAACTACAATGATGTGAAGCCTGGTGATCAGATCGAGGTGTTCGAAATCGTTGAAGTTAAGCGTACGCTTTAATCCATTCCAACAGTGACGAGAAATTAAATGTCGCAAGCAAGAGCTAATCGAGTTGCAGACCAGATCCAGCGAGAGCTGGCTCTGGTTTTTCAGCGCGAAATGAAAGATCCTCGTTTAGGTATTGCTACCGTGTCTGCGGTAGAGGTATCGAGCGATTTACAGAACGCAAAAGTCTTTGTGACCTTTTTAGGCAAAGATGAGCAGGAACAAATTGATGAAGCGCTCGAAGTGGTTCGGGGCGCCGCAGGTTTCTTACGTTCGCAGTTAGCGAAAGAAATGCGGATGCGTAGCGTGCCAGCGTTACGATTCTTTTACGACAAGTCGATACAAGAAGGGCAGCGAATGTCCAGCTTGATTGATAAAGCCCTGTCGGAAGATAAGCAAAAAGCGTCTGATCAAGACGACCAATCTTAAGCGTTAACCGCTACTCCGGAGCAAGCAATGGCAAGAAGACGTAAGCGCGGTCGCGATATTACCGGTATTTTACTATTAGATAAACCGATGGATATGACCTCTAACAAGGCGTTGCAGCAAGCGAAGTTCTTGTATTTTGCACAAAAAGCAGGTCATACGGGCGCTTTGGACCCTATTGCTACGGGCGTTTTACCGCTCTGCTTTGGTGAAGCAACTAAGTTTTCACACTTTTTGCTGAATGCCGATAAGAAGTATCGTGTCGTGGGCAAGCTCGGACAAAAGACTACTACGGCCGATAGAGAAGGTGATGTTATCGAAGAAAAGTCAGTCGATGTGACTGAGCAGGAATTTGTAAAGGTAGTGCAACAATTCAAAGGTACTATCAAGCAGGTTCCTTCAATGTATTCGGCCTTAAAAAAAGATGGCGTGCCACTGTATAAATTAGCACGACAAGGTATCGAGGTGGAGAGGGAAGCACGCGAAGTGACCATTCACTCCATCGATATATTGCGTTTTGAAGATGATGAATTTGAGCTGGATGTCCATTGTTCCAAGGGAACTTATATCAGGAATCTGGTCGAAGATATGGGGGATGAGCTAGGTTGTGGTGCCCACGTTCAGGAGCTTCGCCGTACCGCGGTGAGTCACTTGCAACTGGAAGACTGCGTGAGCCTGGCTCAATTAGAGACGATGAAGCAAGCGGATGAGAAGCTTGCTATGGATGAATTATTAATGCCTCTAGAGAAGGCGTTGCATCATTTGCCTATTGCAGAATTAGATAGCGACCAGGCGTACTATATACGCATGGGACAGTCAGTGCAGATGAATGGTGCGCCACAAGAGGAAGAGTTTATCCTTAGAGATCCAGATGGATTTTTAGGGATCGGTTGTATTGACGATGATGGCAAGGTTGCTCCTCGTCGATTAATAAAGCAAACCAATTAGGAATCGTATGAACCCAGCTGTAAAACCATTAGTCATTTTCTCACACGGTAAGGTGTCGGGGCAGAAAGGAAGCCGTATTCAGGCACTGTCTAAAATTTGTGAGAAGAATGGCTTTGACGTAGAGTCTTTGGACTACCGTCGCTTGCCAACCAATGAACGGGTCACCAAGCTCAATAATTACTTATTGAACCTATCACGTCCTTATATTTTAGTGGGCACCAGTATGGGTGGTTACGTTTCTGCCGTTGCTGGATTGAATAATGACCCTATGGGGATATTTTTGATTTCACCAGCGGTTTATATGGACGGTTATGCCGAGGCTGAGCTGGAAAAGCTCAAGTGTCCCGTGACTGTGGTTCATGGCTGGCAAGATGATATTGTTCCCGTTGAAAACGTAATTCGCTTTGCTGGCGCAGCAAAAGCTGACTTGCATATCTTTGATGGTGGCCATCGTTTGCGGGAAAAACTCGCGGAAACAGAGACCTGTTTTGGGCAATTTTTAGATAATTGCAGAGAGCAGCAGCCACAACATCGGCTACGCAGTGTTGCTAACCAGTAGTCTTAGTTAACTTTTTATTTAAAAACCCTGTAAATTCAGGCCTTGTAGCTGAAATTTCCTTGCTGTCGGGGTTTGAAGTAGGGTACAATCGCGCATTCATTGAGCTGGCTGAATTAGTGATTGGCTGGCTCGTCAATAAAACTGAGTGTAATCACTCGAAATTGGAGATATAGAAGTATGTCACTAAGTGCAGAACAGAAAGCAGAAATCGTAGAAGAACATGGTCGCGGTGAAGGCGATACAGGTTCTCCAGAAGTTCAGGTTGCATTGCTATCAGCGCAAATCAACCACTTGCAAGACCACTTCAAGGCACACAAGCATGACCACCACTCACGTCGTGGTTTATTACGCATGGTAAGCCAGCGTCGTAAATTGCTTGATTACTTGAAGCGTAAAGATCATAGCCGTTACTCAGACTTGATTAAAAAGCTGGGTCTACGTCGCTAAAAAAATTAAGGGGCCTTGAGGCCCCTTTTTTGTTTGCTTTCAGACGATGTGGGTTCTGAGGGCAAGAGGGTACATAAGCCCAAGTAACTTAAATAGGAAAATATTGTGGATTATACGAAAAAATCATTTCAATACGGTGGCCGTGAAGTCACTATCGAAACAGGCCGTGTGGCTCGTCAAGCATCAGGTGCAGTAATTGTAGACGTTGAAGGAACGACTGCATTTGTATCGGTTGTTGGTAAAAAAGAAGCGAAAGAAGGCCAAGACTTCTTCCCGCTAACCGTTAATTACCAAGAAAAAACTTATGCTGCTGGTAAGATCCCAGGTGGTTTCTTAAAGCGTGAAGGCCGTCCTTCAGACGAAGAAACACTAACAGCACGCCTTATTGATCGTCCGTTACGTCCTTTATTCCCAGAAGGTTTCGTTAACGAAGTTCAAGTTGTTATTACTATTGTGTCAATCAACCCAGAAGTTGATCCTGCAGTACCATCAATGATTGGTGCTTCTGCGGCGTTGGCTATCTCTGGTATTCCTTTTGGCGGCCCAATTGGTGCAGCCCGCGTTGGTTATATTGATGGTGAGTACGCTTTGAACCCATCAACAACTGATATGGAAAACTCTAAGCTAGACTTGATGGTTGCTGGTACAGATAAAGCCGTATTAATGGTTGAGTCAGAAGCTGACGAATTACCAGAAAACGTGATGCTTGGTGCCGTTATGTATGGTCACCAAGAGTTACAAGTTGCGATTCAAGCGATTAAAGAATTACAAGCGGAAGCAGGTAAGCCTGCTTGGGACTGGACTCCTCCAGCTAAGAACACTGCATTGTATGATGCCGTTAAAGAAAAAATGCACGGCGCTATCGTTGAAGCTTATCAAATTGCTGAAAAAGCTGATCGTTATGAGAAGATCAACGAACTATCAGCAGAAGCGGTTGAAGCGTTAGCTGGCGAAGAAGAAGGTCAGCCTTCAGCAGATGAAGTAAAAGAAGTCTTCCACGACATCGAAAAAGAAGTGGTTCGTTCTCGCATCGTTTCTGGCCAGCCTCGTATCGACGGTCGTGAGCCAGATATGGTTCGTGCCTTGGATATTCGTACAGGCGTTTTACCGCGTACACACGGTTCTGCAATCTTTACGCGCGGTGAAACACAAGCGTTAGTGGTCGCGACTTTAGGTACAGAGCGTGATGCACAGATCAAAGACAGTATCATGGGTGAAGGTAAAGACCACTTCATGATGCACTACAACTTCCCTCCATACTGTGTAGGCGAAACAGGCTTCATGGGCTCTCCAAAGCGTCGTGAAATTGGTCACGGCCGTTTAGCGAAGCGTGGTGTTGCAGCGATGGTTCCAAGCATTGCTGACTTCCCATACACGCTACGTGTGGTGTCTGAAATTACAGAATCTAACGGCTCTAGCTCGATGGCTTCAGTCTGTGGTACCTCGCTCGCATTGATGGATGCAGGTGTACCGATGAAAGCACCTGTAGCAGGTATCGCTATGGGCTTAGTCAAAGAAGGCGAGAACTTTGTGGTTCTTTCTGACATCTTAGGCGATGAAGATCACTTAGGTGATATGGACTTTAAAGTAGCGGGTACTTCAGATGGTATTACCGCACTTCAAATGGACATCAAGATTGACGGTATTACTCAAGAGATCATGGAAAAAGCGCTTCATCAAGCAAAAGGTGGTCGTTTACACATTTTGAGCGTGATGAATCAAGCGATTGATAAGCCACGTGATGACATCTCTGAGCATGCGCCACGCATCACAGCGATTAAAATTCCAGTGGACAAAATTTCTGAAGTTATCGGTAAAGGTGGCTCTACTATCCGCGCGCTAACTGAAGAAACAGGTGCTACGATTGAAATTGAAGATGACGGTACTGTAAAAGTTGCGTCTAGTGACTCTGAAGGTGCTGCTGAAGCGATTCGTCGTATAGAGTTAATGACGATGGAAATCACTGCAGGTATGGAGTTCGACGGAAAAGTTGTTCGTATCGCAGACTTCGGTGCATTCGTAGAGTTAACACCTGGTCGCGACGGTTTGGTTCACATCTCACAAATCGCTCACGAGCGCGTCAACAAAGTTACCGACTACTTAAAAGAAGGTGACATTGTTAAAGTCAAAGTACTAGAAGTGGATCGCCAAAACCGCATCCGTCTTAGTATGAAAGCTTTGATTGACCCACCAGCGCAAGAAGAAGCGCCAGCTGGTCAAGAGTAATCACTTACTCGTTATGTTGTGAAAAGGGAGCTTAGGCTCCCTTTTTTGTGTCTTCTTGAATTATCTAAGCATGAATGAGTAATACTTTTTTCGCTACTCAGCGAGTTACTTTTTCTTGCGTGGACAAGAAAAAGTAACCAAAAAGAAGTCCACCCCTATATTTAGGTCATTCAAAGAATGACTACCTTCGTAAACTTCAAGTCATTATACGCACCGTTAAATACAGCACTTCCATGTGCTGAATTTAACTATTCAAATCTTCCATGATTTGAATTGCTATGACTTTAAGTTCACTCAGCTAAATATAAAGGGAAAACGGTGCTATAAGTTTGTGCTTTCGGTTACCCCTTAGAGCTTGCTGAGTATCGCAGTAATAATTGGAAATAAAGCATTTGAATGTTTGAGCGTAGCGAGTTGTCAAATGCGCCAATTATTATGAGAAACGGAGGGGAGCCGTAGGCCAAGCGACCGGGGTGTCGTTTCTTTTGGTTCGTTTTCTTTGGACAAGCAAAGAAAATGAACATATAACATAATAAACAGAGAAAAAGGAGAGCACATGAAATATCTAATAACTACAACATTGTTACTAGCGAGTTTCATCGCTAGTGGCGCTGAACAAAAGCAAGTACCTTGCTCGACTGAAGAATACAGTCAGTTTGATTTTTGGAGCGGTGAGTGGGAAGTCTTTGATCCCAAAGGAAAGAAGGTTGGTGAGAATACCATTGAGAAGATTTTAGGTGGTTGTAGCTTACAAGAGAGTTGGCGTGGGGCTAGTGGCAATGTCGGTCACAGTTATAACATTTATGATAGAAGCCAAAAACAATGGCATCAGACTTGGGTCGATAATAGCGGCACTTTGCTGGAGTTGAATGGTGGCATGGAAGGTGACTCAATGGTGATGTCTGGTACGACGCAGGGGGAAAGAGGTGTGGTGCTGAATAAAATTAGTTGGACTCCCGAAGAAGCTGATGTCAGACAGGTATGGTCAGTATCGACAGATAATGGTGAAAGTTGGAAAGTTATATTTAATGGCTTGTATAAAAAGAAAGTGGGGGAGTCATAATGGGTAAGCAAATACTAGCGGTGATTGTAGGAGTCATTGTTGGAGGTTTAACAATTTACGGTATTGAGTCTATCAATATGGTCCGGTATCCGTGGCCTGACAATTTGAGCATGGAAGATAAAGAGGCTTTTGCAGAGTATGTTTCGTCGTTGCCTGTTGATGCGTTTATTACGGTAATTATTGCGCACCTTATTGGGAGTTTTGTTGCAGGTTTTGTGTGCAGTAAGATCACTCCCTTTAGAAAATTACTGCTCGGAACGATTTGTGGAATGTTCTTTTTAGCTGGCGGTATCATGAACCTCGTGATGATTCCGCATCCGCTATGGTTCATGGTGATCGATCTTCTGATCTTCGTGCCATTTGCTTGGCTAGGGGCTAAGCTAGCAAAGTAGGGTAGGGCTTTAGGGATTCAAGTGGGGTTGTGAACATTATGGCTGGAAGCATTTTGCTCAGCCATAATAGATTCAGCCAGCTGCTCATCACCATCTTCTTTATCAACGCCTGACTGGTTAGGTGCTTTTTGGGGCTCTAAACTGAGTTGTGTGTAGAGGGCGAAATGGTCTGAACCGTAACCAGGTAAACGGGTAATTTTATCTAGGGTAAAGTGTTCGCTGTGGAATAGATGATCTAAGGGCCAGCGCATAAACCAGTATTTTGCGTGAAAGGTATTAAACATACCGCGACCGATTCTTGGATCGAGAAGCTGACTGATTTTACGGAAGAGTCGTGTTGTTCTTGACCAAGCCACATCATTCATATCGCCTGTCACAATGACTGGTTGATAACCATTACAAGTGTCTTCGATATTCTTAGCCACCATAACTAACTCTGCATCTCGTTCAGCGGATTCTTCATTTTCAGTTGGGCTGGGGGGTGCCGGGTGTAAAAAATGTAGCCGGACCTTATCACCACTTGTTAGAACGGCTTGTGCATGCATTGATGGGATATCATCTTCAACAAGAAATTGTGTTTCGGCACTTTCCAGCGGTAAACGGGAGTACACGTGCATGCCATACAAATTATCCAGGGGGCATTTGATGGTGTGAGGGTAAACGTCTTCTAGCTTGTCTAAATGCGACTGCCACCAATCGTTAGTTTCAAGAGTGACTAATATGTGTGGGTTGTATTGTCTAACTAAGTCGATGAGTTTGCGAGCATTGCGGTTAGTCATTAAAACATTAGCCGTGACGATACTAATGGTCGAGTGTTGCGCTGTGCCAGAGGGTTTAACCTCAGGCTTTGCCAATGATGTATACGGATAAATCCACCAGCTTTGATACACAAAACAAGCTAGGGTTAGCACGACCAATAACCAAGTCACAGGATGGGCAAAATCAAGCCAGATACATTCAGCGAGTAGCATCACTAAGCAAGTGATCGCCAGTTGGAGTCGTGGGAAGTCAAAAGCTCGAACCCACCATTTAGCGTTGCGCGATAGAGGAATAAGCGTGCAAAGCACCATAAGTGTGACGCAAATGCTGAGTAATACGACCATACAGTGTGAGGAATCCTTTTTATTGAGTAGTGCTACTAACCTTATGCTAAAGGATTTGAGGTGACTTTTCTGTAAAAGTTATCAAAATTTGGGAAGAGAAAGAAAAAAGCGCACATCCATGTACGCAACTACTGTGGAAGTTATAAAATCTTATGATTATTGTGGTGTTGCTTGAACGCTTAGTGTGATGCCTGAGGAGTTATTGTAGCCTCGTAGCCCAATGTGCCATGTGCCTGACTGCGGCGCACTGATAGTACAGGTTTCTTCGTTACCCCAACGGTAAGGACGGCAGTCGTAACTTGACGTTGTTGGCTGAGAGCCGTGACGAACGTATAAGTCGGCATCACCTGAACCACCGGTAATAGTGACGGTTAAGCTGCTGTAGTCACCGTTTAAGTCTTGGGTGTAGCGTGCCCATGCACCTTGAGCAACCGAAACGTTACTGTAGGTCTCATCGATTGGAGGATTACCCGGAGCCGTACCATCGTCATAGCTGCCGACCAGTGTGACGCCTGAGAAGCTAGAGTAGGCTTTTACACGCACGTAATAAGTGCCTTCGCCACTGCCTGAGCAACTTTCGTTGTTACCGTTTCGGTATGGACGACAATCGTAGGTTGAGTCAGTTGGTGCCGCGCCTTTACGAACGTACAAGTCTGCATCACCTGAGCCACCGCTGATGGCAAAGCTGATGTTGCTTGCGCCAGCTGGAACATCCATGGTGTACACAATGTCGTTACCTTGAGTCGCTGAAAGATCGGTTTCAGGAACGCCATTGTTTAAGACGTTATTGCCCGGTGGTTCGGGATCCGGATCAGGGTCAGGGTTTGGGCCAGTGCTCCCTTTAGCTAATTCGGCTATGTAAGTGACCGAGAGCTTGGCAAAGTTTACTGAGTGGTTGGCGTCAAAATGGTCATCGTTCGCGCTGTGAATATCACTATTGTAGTCATTCATGTAAGACTCAAAAGGCATCGATGCTGCATAACCTTTGTTATGCCATGACGCATGATCTGAGCAACCATAACCGCATTGGTCATAACCATAATCAACGCTTGGAAGATAGGTATCAATCAGATCGGCCATGAATTGATTTTGGTCTTGATTGGTGTAGTCCGTCATGAACACGATATCTTTGTTGCTACCCTTGTAGCCTGACATATCAAACTGCACCACACCGATGACATTGGCATTGTTGGATTTATGCTCTCCCGCGATTTCTTTCGAACCACGTAGACCGACTTCTTCTGCAGCGTAACCGATCAGTTTTATGGTGCGATTTGGCTTGAAATCAGTAGCAACAATGGCGCGCAAAGATTCCGTGGCGATAGCGATGCCAGAAGCATTATCGTCTGCTCCAGGTGCACTGCCTGACGTGTTAAAGCTATTGATAGAATCTAAGTGTCCCCCAACAACAACAATCTCGTTGGGGTTAGTTGTACCGGTGATGGTAGCTACAACTGACGGTTGGTTCCAGTTACTGTGGTTATAGAGTTGCACGTCAATATCATTGCGCCCGCTCGCGATAGATTGCCACTCACTCTTAATCCAGTTAGCTGCTTCAACGCCGGTATTGCTGGTGTAATATCGATTGTTATAACTGCTTAGTGTATTAACGGTTGAGATTAAATTGTTGCTAGAGATTTGACCGAGCAAGGCATTGACTGCATCAGGATTATCAATGGTGTAGTTGACGGCAGCAAACTCTTGGGTCTGATTTTTGCTGTGTGCGTAGTCTTGAGCTTCTTGCTGAGAGCTATGGTAGAAGAAACCACCGCAACGTTTGTGTTCCTCATGCATTAGTTGGCTCAGTTCCAAAATCTTGGACTCAGAGATTTGGGCAATAGCAACTTGGTTATCTTGTTTCTGGCCAATAAGTCCTGATAGTTTCATTGGAATCTTGGTTTGGTATTTGCGTTGAATCGTCTCGACAGCGTCGCCGCCTAAGGTGATCCAAACTTGTTTATTGCTGATTGATTGTTTGGCTACTGGTGCTGAGTCTTGTTCAGCAATTACACTTTGTGTAAGTACTAGCGATCCAGCAACCACTCCTGAAATAAGGAGACCGGTTGATAGACATTTCATGATGTGTACCTGCGAATTAAAAGTATCGAAAGGAGGGGCTTGAAGCCCCTCGCTTAGGTTGGAATGGTTATTGAGGAGTAGCAGTAATGTTTAATGTAACACCAGAAGCTGCATTGTAGCCTCGTAACCCAATGTGCCATGTGCCTGACTGTGGCGCACTGATAGTACAGGTTTCTTCGTTACCCCAACGGTATGGACGGCAGTCGTAACTTGATGTTGTTGGCTGAGAGCCGTGACGAACGTATAAGTCCGCATCACCTGAGCCACCGGTAATAGTGACGGTTAAGCTGCTGTAGTCACCGTTTAAGTCTTGGGTGTAGCGTGCCCATGCACCTTGAGCAACCGAAACGTTACTGTAGGTCTCGTCGATTGGAGGATTACCCGGAGCCGTACCATCGTCATAGCTGCCGACCAGTGTGACGCCTGAGAAGCTAGAGTAGGCTTTTACACGCACGTAATAAGTGCCTTCGCCACTGCCTGAGCAACTTTCATTGTTACCGTTTCGGTACGGACGACAATCGTAGGTTGAGTCAGTTGGTGCCGCGCCTTTACGAACGTACAAGTCTGCATCACCTGAGCCACCGCTGATGGCAAAGCTGATGTTGCTTGCGCCTGCTGGAACGTCCATGGTGTACACAATGTCGTTACCTTGAGTCGCTGAAAGATCTGTTTCAGGAACGCCATTCTCGAGGACATTGTCACCAGGAGGCGGTGGTGGGTTGCCGCCACAATCACGGCCTGGGCTAACGTTACTGCTGATGCCTACCGCTTGAAGTGTTGCGTTAACGTCGTCGACGCTATAGCCCAAATCACATGCTGAGTCTAATACGCCGTCACCAGCATCGTCCCAGTTGGTTCTAGATGTCCAGTAATTTTGGTTAGCGCGTGTGTAAACTTCAAATGCTTTTTTCGTGTCCCAGCCAGCGGTTGTGGCTAGCAAGTAAAATGCTTTGTTGTAGACACCTGAGCTGTGGTGTACGTCCATGCCAGAAGTATAATCACTTTGATGGCCAATAGAGTTTCCATCTTTTGTCGGATCATCCATGTAGCGTAATGCGCCATTACTCTTAAAGATTTGCTCACCAACTAAGAAGTCGTTTGTGCCGTTCATATAAAACTCAGCCGCTTCACCTGACATATCAGAATAGGACTCGTTTAGGCCACCTGATTTACCACTGTAAACTAAGCCTGAGTTTTGCTCGGTGAAACCGTGACTCACTTCGTGCGCCATGACGTCTAGCGATACCAATGGGTAAAAGCGATTAGCGCCATCACCAAAGGTCATTTGTTGCCCGTCCCAGAAAGCGTTTTCATAGTTGTTACCATAGTGAACGCGGACGCGAAGTTTTTGAGTCAATGGCGCTGTATTAAACCAGTCACCGAACATGTTAAAGACAACGCCGCCAAAGAAGTGGCCATCGTTTAACGGGGAATAAGCACCATTAATTTCTTTAACTGTATTTTCAGGACAGGTGAAGCTATGGATGCTTCCACCATACTGTGAGTTGTTCATGTTGATGGTATCAACGTTGCTATTGCTCATAGTACAAGTGTTGCCTGACTGTGAAACGTTCATTGGATCGAAGTCAGTTCCATATACATAACGTCCAGTTTTTTGGTTACCGCCTGGGCCTGTCGCATTAGCCGTTTGTAGGTTTTCATACGAGTGGAGCACATCGCCAGTTTTCGCATCAACGAACATTTGTGGACGTGATGGTTTATCACCGTGAGATACGTAGCTTACTGAGTAAACTAACTTTGCAACACCATCGTTATCTTGCCAGATGACTAAGTCAGACTGCTCGTTTTCAAAGTGTGATGGTGCTCGGTTAGTTTTACCTTGTGCGTTGAATGCTTGCGAGCTTTTCGCAATAGACAAAGCTTCTGCTGACGTAATGCTAGGCTTAACGCTAGGTACGTCTAACTCAATGTCGCTCAACACTGCGCCGTGAGCGAAGCTAAAAGCACCTGAGCTAGTGCGCGTGATAATCACGTCATCGCCAATAACTGGAATACCCTTGTAAAACTGTTGGTAACGTTTAGTCACCTGGCCGTTGCTATTGTAGCTTTTGCGAACTTGCAAAGAATCGTTGTTGCTATTTAGGCCTGCAATTTGTTTGGCATTCATAGAAACAGAGCCTGGTAAGGCTTGCTGTTCAGCGATGAGATTATTAACGGTGGGATTGTCGCGTAGCGATTGTCTTTCGGCAGCGTGACCAACAGCGGTCAACATGCTTAACGACAGCGCGCTGAACACGAATTTTGAACGTGTGTTCATAAACTTCTCCTTCTCATTTTGAGTAGATACTATTTTTTTGAGTGGCGCTGAAGTCTCTTTCGTTACCTTCTTAATCGCAGCGTTTAGACAGAGGATTAAGACCTATCAGGTATTGAAAAGAGTACCCCCCTCAGCGCCTTGTGTTCTAGATTTAATCTAAATAATTCTTTAAACACGACCTGTAAACTATCAGTGAAGTTAGAGCTGTTCAATTATTAAACTGTATCGAATTGTGTAGTTATGTAGCTTTGTGACAGGGGCGGGCTTTTGTTTGTGAGGCAATGCCTCGTTGAGTGTGAAGTGACGCTTTTTTGAGATTTTTTAAGTCATTGGTGCATTTTATATCTCAAATTACGTCGAGTTGTTATGTGCGTCTTTCAATAAAGTCGGGCACCGAGGTGCCCTTTTGTGGAGGAGAGTGTTGCAAGAAGATCTGTAGGGAGAGTCTGTAGAGAGTGCCTGTAGAGATTTCCTGTAGAGAGTTCTGTAGAGAGAAATAATAAGTGTGACATCCTTGTCTTGGAGTAGTCCTATGCTCTGGGGGATATTCTCAAAAGCCGCTAGTTCAGGGAGTTTAGTTCTGAGCTTTTAATTTTGAGCTATAGCGCTTTGGTTTAAGTGCTCTGAAAAACTCATGTCACTGGTTTGATGGAAACCCACCAGTAGGTTTGAATTCAACTCATAGCGCACGGTGTAAGTAATGGTCTCGCCACTGTTTAATGCCAGCTTTTGTGGATCGGATAGTTGGTTTGTTTCTTTATCCGTGTTGATGCTGTAATTGATTAGCGCACCAGGGTTTGGCAACGGAATATGGTAGTAGCCATTTAAAGCATCGTCCGTGTCGTTAGTAAAAGTTTGCGACAACGTTAAAACGGTCAGACCATCATAACGCTCCTGTTTGATGCTACTTGAGCTTGGTTGAAGAGGGCGCACTTCACGATTGGTATCGATCGAGTGGATGACGCCAAATAACTTAACATTCTCTAAAGGCTCAGTGGGTTGATCAGCTTTTAAATTGGTACTAAGACCTAAAGCCAGCATAGCGATTGCAGCAAAAGCGACTTGTTTAAATTTTGTGTTCGTGTTCATGGTTCACTCCTTAGAAGCTTCGTGCTTGAAGCTGTTTCGTTGTTCGATGGTGTTATTTAACCGAACCTTTGTGGAGCTAATCTGTGAACAAAATGATGGAAAATTTATAGAATCAGGCAGAAAAATGGCGACTTAAGGAAGTCGCCATGTCATGTTTGATAGCAGTAACCGCTGTGTTTACTGTTTCTTCATGGTAAAAGTAAAAGTTACAGGGACTTCGTCACTAATGCTATTTAACCCAGCAATTTCTTGAAGTTTATCCACTCCAGCTTTGAGCCCTAAGTTTTCAGCAGAAAGAACGATAGGTTTGGCAGTTTCAACTTTAAGGGTCCCTGCATCTATACGGGTGATAGTAACTTCAGCTTCGACGTCGACTTTATTGCCAGCTAAATCAAGCTCGGCTGCCATGGTCTTTGTTTTACTATCCGCAGGAAGGTCTTTTGATGTTATTTGGCCAGTGATAACTGCTTTAGGTGTTTTATCCGTCATGAACAAGTGCTTTTGCATACGCTCATCACGAATCTCAATGCCGGTATCGACGCTAGTCAGATCGACGCTTAAGCTAAAATTACCTTCAATGCCCACCACGGCATCAAAACGTTTAAACTGATGGTTTTCAGTGATGTCACCATTCTTGGTGCTGCTGAAATGAAGCTCCGATTGTTGTGAATCTAAACTCCACTGGCCGACGTGTTCTTTGCCTTGGTCGTTGTTGCAGGCTGAGACTGCTAATAATGCGCTGAGGGATAAGGCTTTGATTAAGGTGTTATTGGATAGAATATCTTTGGACATCTTGTGCTCCTTTGATTTCGATGGATTCGAGTGTATCAAATCTTGGGTGAAAAAAAATCTGGTGTTTTGGCGAAAAAAGGATTAATTTTCGCTTTTTATACTGCTTGGAATCGCTTTTGATGAATGCTGTGGTTCTGGGGGTTACCCTCTTTGTGGTTGTCCAACTCATGGTTGGGCTGTGGGCGTCTCGTAAACCTAAAAGCGAGACGGATTTTCTGTTAGCCGGGCGCCAGCTCAAGCCGAGCTTGGCGGTCTTTACCATTTTCGCGACTTGGTTTGGCGCTGAGACCTGTATTGGTGCTGCGTCGTCAATCTATGATAATGGTTTGTCGGGCGGTACTGCCGATCCCTTTGGTTTCGCTTTGTGCCTTTTTCTGATGGGCTTTGTCTTTGCGATGCCTTTGTGGAAGCGAAAATTCGTTACTTTTGCGGATTTATTCCGTCAGCGTTATTCGCCAAACATTGAAAAGTTGGTGGTGCTGATTTTAGTGCCCGCGTCGATGTTATGGGCGGCCGCACAAATTCGTGCATTTGGACAGGTATTATCATCACTATCCGGCCTACAAGTTGAAATCACCATTACCATTGCTGCAGCTGTGGTGATCATTTACACCATGCTGGGTGGCTTACTAGCTGTGGCGGTGACCGATGTGATCCAAGCCAGCTTTTTAATTCTGGGCTTGTTGTTATTGGGTATTTTTGTTTTTACCAGTGGCGATCCTAACGCCAGCTTGAGCACGGTAGACGCTGCACGTTTTAGCTTTGTCTCGGAAGATTCAACCTTGCTCCAGAAATTTGAAGCTTGGGCCATACCGATTTTGGGTTCAGTGTTAACGCAAGAGCTGATCACGCGAGTTCTAGCTTGTCGTAGTGCTGAGGAAGCGCGTCGTTCTACACTGATGGGGGCGAGCTTGTATTTGACGATAGGTCTTATCCCTGTCTATTTAGGGCTTGTCGGCTTAAATCTGATGCCTGGCTTGGTCGAGTCAGAACAGTTATTACCGCAACTGGCGAAAGAGTATTTGCCGACTTTCCTCTACATATTGTTTGCAGGGGCGCTGGTGTCGGCGATCTTATCGACCGTGGACTCGGTATTACTGGCTGCTAGTTCATTGATTTCACATAACATTGTGGTGCCTTTTAAGAAAAGACAACAAACCGTGTCCGAGCGCCAAAAAGTCTTGTTCGCACGAATTGGCATCGTCGTATTAGGCACCATCGCTTATTACCTCGCGTTACATGCTGAAGGGGTGTATGAACTGGTGGTGACGGCGTCGGCTTTTGGTAGTGCGGGCGTCTTTATTGTCGGCAGCTTTGGCCTATTTACTCAGTTTGGGGGAGCTAAAGCTGCCGCCAGCGCACTCATCAGTGCCGCTACGATTTGGATACTGGGTGAGTTTGTTTTTGCTTGGGCAACGCCATTCTTTATATCGCTATTAACAGCTTTAGGGGTCTACGTCGCTGTAGGTCTTGTGGAGCATAGCTTTGCAGACGATAAAAACAAACTGACATCTGCTTAAAAAATAGCCAGCCAACACTGGCTTAGGGTGGGGCGCTGATGGTATAATTCGCGCCCTTTTTTGAACAAATCGGCTAATTTTAGCTAAATTGCGTAGCGTCAGGAGCAAGTAAGGTCACATGAGCAAGAAACTATTTATCAAAACCTGGGGTTGTCAGATGAATGAATACGATTCGTCTCGTATGTCAGATCTGTTGAACAAAACTCATGGTTTAGAAGCGGCGGCATCGGCAGAAGAAGCTGATGTTGTGTTGCTCAACACTTGCTCGATCCGTGAAAAAGCACAGGAAAAAGTGTTTTCTCAGTTGGGTCAGTGGAAAAACCTGAAAAACGACAAGCCAGACTTGATCATAGGTGTTGGTGGCTGCGTGGCGTCGCAAGAGGGTGAAGCGATTCGCCAGCGTGCGCCTTATGTGGACGTGATTTTTGGCCCACAAACTTTGCACCGCTTACCTGAAATGATTAAAGAAGCGAGTGGTGAAGGAACCACTAAAAAAGCGGTGGTTGATATTACCTTCCCTGAAATCGAGAAGTTCGACCGCTTGCCGGAGCCTCGTGCTGAAGGCCCGACAGCTTTTGTGTCGATCATGGAAGGTTGTTCTAAATATTGTTCTTTCTGCGTGGTGCCTTACACTCGTGGTGAAGAAGTGAGTCGTCCATTTGATGATGTTTTAGCTGAGTGTGCGCAATTGGCAGAGCAGGGTGTTCGTGAGATTAATTTATTGGGTCAGAACGTGAACGCGTACCGTGGCCCAACCCATGAAGGCCACACCGCTGACTTGGCAGAATTGATTACATACGTTGCGGCGATTGACGGCATTGATCGTATTCGTTTCACCACATCACACCCGGTTGAATTTTCAGACCGGTTGATTGAAGTGTATGAAGATGTGCCTGAATTAGTCAGCCACTTACACTTACCTGTCCAAAGCGGCTCAGATCGTGTGCTGGCTCTAATGAAACGCGGCCATACGGCTCTGGAGTATAAGTCGAAAATTCGTCGCCTACGCAAAATTCGCCCGAACATGTCAATGTCCTCTGACTTCATCATTGGCTTCCCGGGCGAAAGCGAAGCTGATTTCGAAGATACTATGAAGTTGATTGGCGAGATTGGTTATGACCACTCGTTCAGCTTTATTTACAGCGCGCGCCCAGGCACCCCAGCATCGGACATCGTTGACGACACGCCGATGGAAGTGAAGAAACAGCGTTTGTCGATTTTACAGCAACGTATTAATCAACAAGCTTTCTCCATCAGCCGTAACATGGTTGGCAACAAAGAAAAAATCTTGGTTGAAGGGCCTTCTAAGAAAGACCCGATGGAGCTTCGTGGTCGCACTGAGAACAACCGCATCGTTAACTTCGTTGGGCCACACAGCCTGATCGGTAAGTTTGCTGAAGTGACCATCACCGACGCGTTCCCGAATTCATTACGTGGAGAGTTTGAGCCTGATGGCTTGGTTCACTAAGTTAAACATCTTTATAGGATAGTTTTTGTCTCAATTATCAAACGAAACTTTTGAGTTATTGCCTGCCGATAATAATCGTTTATCGGCTTTATGTGGCTACCTTGATGAACATTTAAAGCACATTGAGCGCCGACTGGGCATTGAAGTCAATGTCCGCGGAAACTCTGTCAGCCTGATTGGTGAAGGCATGAATGTTGCTGCCGCGCGTCAGGTAGTCGAAGGTTTGTATAACGACACCGCTAAAAAGAAGGTGCTCGATAGTGCTGATATTCACTTAGCGATTCAAGAAATTTCGACTGAGTTAGAGTCAGCTAAACCCAAAGGGCATGTTGATGATAACGTCACCTTGGTGACGAAGCGCGGCTTGATTAAGCCTCGTAGCCCGAATCAAAAGCAATACCTACAAAACATTATCCACCATGACATCAGTTTCGGAATTGGTCCTGCGGGTACCGGTAAAACCTACCTTGCGGTGGCGAATGCTGTGGATGCGTGGGAAAAACAGCAGGTTCGCCGTATCTTGTTAACGCGTCCAGCTGTCGAAGCGGGTGAGCGCTTGGGTTTCTTGCCTGGCGACTTGGCGCAGAAGGTGGATCCTTATTTGCGACCGCTTTATGACGCTTTGTATGAAATGTTTGGCTTTGAAAAAGTGGCCAAGCTAATGGAGCGTAACGTGATTGAAGTTGCGCCTTTGGCGTACATGCGTGGTCGAACCTTGAATGATGCCTTTATTATTCTGGACGAAAGCCAAAACACCACGGTTGAACAGATGAAAATGTTCCTGACCCGTATTGGTTTCAGCTCCAAAGCGGTAGTGACCGGTGATATTACGCAGGTGGATTTGCCGCGAGGGCAAAAGTCCGGTCTGCGCCACGTCATTGATGTTCTAAAAGATGTGGATGGCATTAGCTTCACCTTCTTCCAGTCTAAAGATGTGGTGCGTCACCCCGTGGTACAGCGTATTGTGCAAGCGTATGAAGATGCGGATGTTGCCGAAGCCAAACGCTCTGCGGATACCGCCAGCGACGCAGCGAAAAAACTGTAACGCCCTGATACGTATCAATGAGTACCGTCGATTTAGAATTACAAATTGCTGATGATGCCGCCGATAACTTGCCTGAAGAAAAGCAGTTTTTGGCGTGGGCGCAAGTTGCGGTATCCAAAGTGTTGCAGAGCACGAAGCCCGCTTCGTTAACCATTCGCATTGTATCTCGCGATGAAAGCCAAGAGCTGAATCATCAGTATCGTGGCAAGGCGCGTCCGACAAACGTCTTATCTTTCCCGTTTGAGTTGCCTCAAGGTTTGCCTCAGGACTTACTGCCCGAAGAGCGAATTCTGGGTGATTTAGCGGTGTGTGCAGAGGTCGTAGCGGCAGAAGCACAGCAACAGGATAAACTGTTACATGATCACTGGGCTCACATGGTGGTACACGGGTGCTTGCATTTATTAGGCTACGATCATATAAAAGATGAAGAAGCTGAGATCATGGAAGCGCTGGAAGCTGAGATTTTAGCTGGACTAGGGATAAGCAATCCCTATATCATTGAATAATCAATATTTTTAGTATGTTTTGGTAATTAGAGGACAAGATAAAGCGCCATGAGCGATGACAAACCTCCGTCGAGGAGCTTTCTTCAACGAATTTTCGATATTTTCCATTCTGAACCCCAAGATCGCCAGCAACTGGTGGAAGTGCTGCGGGTCGCAAAAGACGATAAATTAATTAAAACCGACTCCTTGGCGATGATGGAAGGGGTGTTGCAGGTCGCTGAAATGCAGGTGCGCGACATTATGATCCCGCGCTCGCAAATGAACGTGATCCATGAAGATGCGTCATTGCAGGAAATCTTGCCGATTGTCAGCGAAACCCGCCACTCGCGTTATCCAGTTGTGGGTGAAAACCGTGATGACATTGAAGGCATTATGCTGGCTAAAGAGCTGCTCAGTTATGCTTTTGATGAAGAAGGTCGTGAGAAGTTTGACATTAAAGACGTGTTGCGTCCGGCTTATATCATCCCGGAGAGTAAGCGCCTTGATATTTTGTTAACCGAGTTTCGTTCAAAGCGTAACCACATGGCGATCGTTGTGGATGAGTATGGCTGTGTATCTGGTTTAGTGACGATTGAAGATGTACTGGAACAAATCGTCGGCGACATTGAAGATGAGTTTGATATTGATGAAGAAGAAAGTAATATCAAGCTGCACTCGAATGGTGAATACATCATTAAAGCGCAAACAGATATTGAAGACTTTAATGAACGCCTAGGTTCGGACTTCCCAGATCAAGAGTTTGATACGATTGGTGGTCTGTTAGTCAACAAGTTTGGGCACATGCCTGAGCGTGATGAGACCATCAAGATGGGTGACTTCAAGTTCACAGTTTTAAATGCTGATCAGCGCCGAGTGCACCTACTTAGAGTGAAACCACTGGTGCAAGAGCAAACCAATTAAACCGTTAATCAATATAGAACAATTAGAGAGTTAACGATGACAGACAAATTTGCCAGTCCGAACGGCTGGCTGGCATTTTTTTTAGCCCTAATTTCAGGAGCCGTTTTTCCCTTAGCCTTCGCACCATTTGACTGGTGGCCTTTCGCGCTCTTTTCAATCGCGACCTTTTGGTGGCTGATCACCGATAAAACCCCCAAGAAAGCTTTTCGTCTCGGCTGGGCTTATGGCTTTGGCGTTTTCATCGCAGGGGTATCTTGGGTCTATGTTTCAATTAATACCTTTGGTAACGCATCTCCTACGCTAGCGGTCATACTGACTATCGTTTTTGCAGCTATATTGGCTTTATTTTACAGCCTGTTGGGCTGGGCGATGCAGAGGTTCTTCAGTAAGTACTCGCTCATCTCAAGAGTGCTATTATTCAGTATTATCTGGGTGGGGCTGGATATAGCCCGTGGCTCCGGTTTTGTTAGCTTTCCTTGGTTATACGCAGGTTACAGCCAAACAGAAGCCATTATGCAAGGTTTGGCTGGTTTCTTGGGTGTGCACGGCGTGACTTTGTTTGTAGTGATACTGAGTTGCCTGTTGGCAGAGGTCGTGTCGACTAAAGGCTATGGTCAGCAACGACGCTTTCTATTGCCTATTCTTGTGGTGTTGTTGATTCCTTTTATCGCGACATTACACATGTTCTCAAAAGAAGCGAACAAAGAGCAGACCTTAACACTAGCTTTGGTCCAGCCCAATGTTGATCAACACATCAAGTGGGATAGACGCTATTTTAGCGACATCATGTACGGTCTTTTTGAGCAGACGGAGCCTTACTGGGGTGCTGATTTGGTGGTGTGGCCTGAAGGCGGTATTCCATCATTTGAGAATAATGTTCCCGGAATTATGGCTGAGCTAGAAGAGAAGGCGAAGGATAGCGGTACAAACTTTATTACTGGCATTCCAATGTATGAGCCTGATAATCGTGAGGTGTATTACTCAGGAGTTAGGCTACTAGGGGATGAAAACCAAGCGTATCATAAGCAGCAGCTGGTGCCATTCGGTGAGTATATTCCTTTTACTGAGTTACTACGCGGCGCGATTGACTTCTTTGATTTGCCCATGTCGAGTTTTACGCCAGGCGACTCCGCTCAAGAGCCGCTGCGAACTCAGAAAGCAGCGCTAGTGCCTGCGATTTGTTACGAAATTGCCTTCTCGGGCTTGATCCAAAGTCTTGGTGAAAAGTCACAAGACCAATTTACCGCCATTCTAACCATCAGCAATGACACTTGGTTTGGCGACAGCTGGGGGCCATTGCAACACTTCCAGATCGCTCAAATGCGTGCCATCGAAACAGGACTTCCCGTGATTCGCGGCACTAATAACGGCCTAACAGCAGTCATCGCCTCAAACGGCCGCGTGATGGAACAAATCCCACGCTTTGAACGCAAAGTTCTTGCCGGCGCTTATCTTCTCGATAACAAACCTACCTGGTTCTTACAGTATGGGTACTGGACTTTATTGGTGTTAGTGATTGTTTTGTTGGGCGTGGCGTTTGGTTTGAGAAGATACACTTAATCATATAGGTTGGGTTAGTCGTTAGACGTAACCCAACAAAAACTTGTGATGGGTTAATCCATCCCATGAACTTTTTCAAAGGAAGCCTAATTCACTGTTATGGGATGGTTTTAACGTTCATTTTTTGACGAGCAAAAAACGAACCAAAAAACTCGCCCCAAAAGTTAGGCGCTAAAGCGCTTCCCTCATGATTCAAAATGACTAAACGTGCCGCAAAACGAAACTTCCCTGTTTCGTTTTTGCTAAATTGGGCTTTCCATGCCCAATTTACACTATCATTTGGAATCACTTGGCTAACTTTTACGGGGTAAGGGTGCGATAAACTTCTGGAGCGTAAATGAACAGGTTAGAAGTTGAAAGTTGGCTGTGGAGTACACTCAATGACTACCCCTATAAGAGGGACCAAGAAGACTTCTTAAACTTTCTGGATAGACAATCAAAGAAAATTGTTAAGCAGGATAGGCAAACTTTGCTATGTATTGTAAACGATTGGTTAGAAAGTGGTGATAAAACAAAGTTTTCATATGCGCTAGCTATGATCCAATCAAATAATCTTGTAGAAACGATAGAGTCGGTTAAGTTACAGGTAGTTAGGTATAAAGAGGAAGGTATTATTACCGAAGTCGAGTATCACTATTACGCTAATTATGTCCTTAATTTAGAAAAACATTAACCTTGTTGCTCTCCCCCCTGTCAGGTAACATTAACGGTTTGTAGTTTGAGGCTGTGCGGGGCTTTTAGCCTGTTTCCTCTTTATCCTATTTTATAAACAAAGATTTTCAGACAATGCAACTAACTGAGCACTACCAACCTTCTGAAATTGAAGGAAAAATTCAAGAGAAGTGGCAAAAAAATCAAACCTTTAAGGCGGTCGAAGACGCTTCGAAAGAGAAGTTTTACTGCCTGAGCATGTTCCCGTATCCGAGTGGTCGATTACACATGGGCCACGTTCGTAACTATACCATCGGTGATGTGGTGTCGCGTTTCCAGCGTATGCAGGGTAAAAATGTGATGCAGCCGTTTGGTTGGGATGCCTTTGGTTTGCCTGCTGAAAATGCGGCGGTGAAGAATAATGCGTCGCCTGCACCTTGGACTTACGAAAATATCGAATACATGAAAGGTCAGTTGCAGACGTTAGGCTTTGCTTTTGACTGGGACCGTGAGTTTGCGACCTGCCAACCTGAGTATTATCGCTGGGAGCAGTGGTTTTTCACTAAGCTCTACGAAAAAGGTTTGGTTTATAAAAAGACCTCGTCGGTTAACTGGTGTCCGAATGACCAGACGGTACTGGCTAACGAGCAAGTTATCGATGGCACTTGCTGGCGCTGTGATACGCCGGTTGAGCAGAAAGAGATCCCTCAGTGGTTTATTAAAATCACGGACTATGCGGAAGAGCTGTTAGACGATATCGAGAAGCTTGAAGGCTGGCCTGACATGGTGAAAACCATGCAGAAGAACTGGATTGGTCGTTCGGAAGGCGTTGAGGTAGAGTTCGACTTTGATCAAGGCGACAACTTGCGTGTTTATACCACGCGCCCAGACACTTTGTATGGCGTCACTTACCTTGCGGTTGCGGCGGGACACCCGATTGCAGCGATGGCCGCTGAGAAGAATGATGAGCTTGCTGACTTTGTACACGAGTGCAAAAACAGCAAGGTTTCAGAAGCCGAGATGGCGACCATGGAAAAGAAAGGTATGGCGACCGGCTTGTACGCCAAGCATCCGTTAACCGGCAAAGAGGTACCGATTTGGGTCGCGAACTTTGTGTTGATGGATTATGGCACCGGCGCAGTGATGGCAGTTCCAGCACACGACCAACGTGATTATGAATTTGCGACAAAATACGGCATTGATAAAGCCGAGGTGGTGAAGCCAGCTGATGGCTCTGAGCTAGATATTAGTGAAGCGGCTTATACCGAAAAAGGTATCGTGATTAATTCGGGCGAATTTTCTGAGATGCCTTTCGATAAAGCCTTTGATGCCATTGCAGAAAAATTAGAGTCGATCGGTAAAGGTAATAAAACCGTTAACTATCGTCTGCGTGACTGGGGCGTTTCGCGTCAACGTTATTGGGGCGCGCCAATCCCGATGGTGAATATGCCAGACGGCTCAGTGGTTCCTGCACCAGAAGATCAACTGCCGGTTCGTTTGCCAGAAGATGTGAAGATGGATGGCGTGACCAGTCCGCTCAACACGGACGACGAGTGGAAAAAAGCGGTGATTGATGGTGTTGAGGGAATTCGAGAAACGGATACTTTTGATACCTTTATGGAATCGAGCTGGTACTACGCACGCTTTACTTGCCCAAATTACGAAGACGGCATGCTTGATCCTGAGAAGGCCAATCATTGGCTGCCGGTGGATCAGTATATTGGTGGTATTGAACACGCTACCATGCACTTGTTGTATTTCCGTTTCTTCCACAAGTTGTTGCGTGACATGGGTTTGGTCAATTCTGACGAGCCTGCAAAAAAACTATTGTGTCAGGGCATGGTGCTAGCTGACGCTTATTACTATGTGGATGACAAAGGTGCGCGTCACTGGGTGTCGCCGCTAGAAGTCGAAGTGGTCGAGCGTGACGATAAAGGTCATATTGTTAAAGCGGTCGATAAAGACGGCAATGAAGTGACCCACGCTGGCATGACCAAAATGTCGAAGTCGAAGAACAATGGTATCGATCCGCAATCGATGGTCGAACAGTATGGCGCAGACACCATGCGTTTATACACCATGTTCGCGTCGCCGCCGGATCAGTCATTGGAGTGGCAAGACTCTGCGGTAGAAGGTTCGCTGCGTTTCTTACGCCGTTTGTGGAAAATGGTGCAGTCGCATCAGCAGAAAGGTGCCGTAAGTCCGCTAGACGCTTCAAGTCTGAACAGCGACCAAAAAGCTTTGCGCCGTAAAACACATGAAACTATCGCTAAAGTCACGGACGATTATGATCGTCGCTTTACCTTTAATACAGCGATTGCAGCGGTAATGGAACTGCTGAATCACGCGGGCAAAGCCGAAGAAATGTCAGAGCAGGACCGAGCGGTGTTGCATGAAGCGTTAGAAACGGCTGTGTTATTGCTGGCTCCAATCGTGCCGCACGTTTGTTCTGAGTTGTGGGCAGCTCTTGGTGAGTTGGTTAATGATAATGACCGCGCCGATGTGGTTGATGCCAAGTGGCCTAAAGCGGACAAGTCAGCTATGGTGCAAGATGAAAAGTTGATCGTGGTTCAGGTCAACGGCAAAGTTCGTGCCAAAATCACCGTGTCAGCCAGTGCATCGAAAGAAGAAATTGAAGCCTTGGCACTGGAGGACGAACACGTGGTGAAGTTTACTGAAGGTAATACCATTCGCAAAGTGATTGTCGTTCCGGGTAAACTGGTTAATATTGTTGCTAATTAATGGTAACTGCACTAATGGTAACTATAGAAAGTTAAACGCGAATAGTAGGATGTTAATGAATACACGTTTATTACTGATGGTGATTGTCTTGAGTGGTTTGTTAACGGCTTGTGGCTTTCACCTGCGTGGCGCTGGAACTGATCTGGATGGAGCCAACGTTTGGTTATTGAGTAAAACCCCTAATGCGGATTTTGAGCGAACGTTGAAACAACGCCTGGCCTACCAAGGGGCTAACCTAGTGGATGCTGCTGAAGATTCACAGATGCAGTTGGCTATTGTTGGATATAACACTGAAAAGCGTACAGTAGCTCGTGATAGTTTTGGGCGTGCCAGTGAGTTGGAATTGATTTTTACGCTGAAATATCAGCTTCTAACGCCGCACATGGTGACTGAGGGGGAGCCGGAAACGCAAACTCTTAACAGTCGCCGTGAATTTGCTTATCAGAGAACGCTGGAGTCAGGGCAAGTGAATGAGCAGCAACGCTTAATCGACGATATGCATCAAGGTGTGATCAATCGCCTGTTATTACAGATGGCGACAACGTTACACTTGAAACCTAACTCTTAACACATTTATGCCAAGGCAAACGTGAAAGTTTATCCTGAGAAATTACAGCAAGCGCTTCACCAAAATTTTCCAGTCTATCTAGTGGCTGGCGATGAGCCTTGGCAAAAAATGGAGGCCGCCGATCAGATACGTGCTCACTGTAAAAAGCAGGGCATATTAGAACGTCAAATCATTGAAGACACCAATGCCGCAAACCCACTGACGGATCAAGCCGGAACCATGTCGCTGTTCGCCGAAAGCCGTTTGCTTGAATGGCGATTTGATAAGTCCATAAAAAAAGCTCAAGGCGAAGCGATTCAAAGCTTTATCAATAGTCAGCCAAGTGATGTTCTCTTAATTACGGCGCCAAAGCTTTCCAACGAAAAGCGCACCTCGTGGTTTAAAACGCTAGAGCAAGCGGGCATCGTGGTCGAGGTCTGGCCGATCCCTGCGGAGCGGCTAGGCGGTTGGTTACGTCAGCGAGCGACGAATCTTAATGTGCAGCTCGATAACGACGCCGTACAAGTATTAATCGAGCGTTGTGAGGGGAATCTACTAGCGGCGCATCAAGACCTGCAGATGTTATCGTTGCTAGCTGAAGGTAACGTGATCACCGGCGACAATATCCGCCAGTATGTCGGTGAAAACGCGCGCTACTCGACGTTTGAGCTGGGCGATGCCTGTTTAGCGGGCCAAGCCGATCGTGCCTTGCGTATGCTGGCCAGTATTGAGGCCGAAGGAACTTATCCTTTGCCCATCGTTAACCAGTTATTGCGCGAATGCCAAAGTCTTGCCAAATGGTCAGAAGACATTGCAGCAGGCAGCTCAATTCCAGAAATTTTCAAGGCTAACCGTGTCTGGCCCAAAAAACAGAAAGTGTTACAGGTGGCTCTAAGCAAGGGCAGCGTCAAAAAATGGTACGCCATGATTCAGCGCTTAACCATGATTGATAAAGGTGTTAAAGGGCAAGCGGATATTGATGTGTGGCAAGAGTTATCCTACGTGGTGTGCTTAATCGCAGGTGTTAATCCGTTCCGTTCTAAGAGCAAACCGACTCAGCAAAAACCATCTCAGGCTGCTGCAGAAGGTTTGAGTGATTTGAAAAAAGCCTTTGGCATGTCGTGAGTCGTGACAGATGAGTAAGTCCTTCTCTACAGATAAGTCAATCCATATCATCCTCGGTGGAACCTTTGATCCTGTGCATTTTGGACATCTGCGAATGACCCAAGAAATGCTCAATCGCTTCCCTGCGGCAAAGGTCTCTTTGATGCCAGCCGCTTATCCGCCACACCGACCACAACCAGGTGCTTCACCACAACAGAGGATCGAGATGTTGCAGTTGGTGGTGGGAAAATACCCACAGTTAAGCGTGGATACTCGAGAATTAGAACGCGAAGAACCGAGCTATAGCGTGGTGACGCTCCGCGAAATTCGCGAGGAGATCGGCGAAGATTGCTTGGTATTTTTGATGGGTACTGATGCATTTGCCAAACTTAATGAGTGGTATGAATGGCAAGAGCTCATCACGCTAACCAATATTTTAGTGGTTGGTCGCCCTAGCAGTCAGTTACCGAGTGATGGCGAAGTGGCTGAGTTTTATGAGCGATACGCTATCGCTGATTTAGACGAATTGCCTGAACACCGCTCCGGAAAGGTTGGCTTTTGCCAAATGCCACAACTGGATATTTCATCGACCTATATTCGAGAGCAAATAAATCAAGGCTTTTCGCCCCGATTCCTATTACCTGATGCTATAATAGACTACATGAATCAGCATGGCCTATATGGCTTAAACCCTAACAATTAAGGTAATCAATGCAAGTCGAGCAATTAAAGAACGTTGTTGTTGAACAGCTAGAGGATTTAAAAGCTAAAGAAATCAGTGTGTTAGATGTTAGAGAACTGAGCACTGTCACGGATTATATGATTGTCGCTAGCGGTACCTCAAATCGTCACGTTAAGTCGGTAGCGCATAACCTGATCAGTGAAATGAAAGACCTTGGCCAGCAGCCGCTGGGCGTTGAAGGTGATGACGTTGCTGAGTGGGTGCTGGTTGATTTAGGTGATGTGGTGGTTCATATCATGC
Organism: Kangiella taiwanensis; assembly: GCF_020005165.1. Lineage (GTDB taxonomy): Bacteria > Pseudomonadota > Gammaproteobacteria > Enterobacterales > Kangiellaceae > Kangiella > Kangiella taiwanensis. The sequence goes on along the minus strand of NZ_JAHCLT010000001.1, from coordinate 66,699 downwards.
TGGCACAGACGCGAGATTTTTATCAGCTCGAAAAACTGTGGGATCCTAACTGGAAAGAAGCTCGTACGCAGTAATTTACTGAGTGCCTTCGATGCAGTTACGTTTAATCACCGTCGGGCAAAAAATGCCCAGTTGGGTCGAGCAGGGGTATGATGAGTATGCTCGTCGTTTCCCTAGAGATTTTCAGCTGGAACTGATCGAGGTTCCAGCGGTCAAACGCGGTAAGAACGCGGATATCGCACGGTTAACCGATAAAGAAGGCGAAGCCATGTTGTCACACGTATCGAGTGGTGACTGGGTTATTGCTTTAGATGTGAAGGGGAAGCAACTTTCTACTCCACAACTTGCGCAGCAAATTGAACACTGGCAACAGCATCACCCGAGTGTGGTGTTATTTGTGGGTGGTCCAGAAGGGTTGGCGCCAGCTTGTCTGGAAAGAGCCAACCAAAAAGTTTCTTTGTCGAATCTGACGTTCCCGCACCCTTTGGTTCGAGTGATCATTGCTGAGTCGCTTTACCGCGCTTGGTCAGTAACCGTGAATCACCCGTACCACCGAGAATAATAGACAATACTTAAGGTCCGTAAACGACCCAATCACGTAATATGTTAAAACGTCGCGAAGCCATAAAAGATGTCGGTCGAGAAACTTCTATGTTTTTCGTTCGTTGCGTGATCGCGTTAGGTATTGTTATTGGCCTGATGATTTTTCTGCTGGTTCGTGAATTCAAGCTACAAGTCGTAGACCATAAAAAATATCAAACCCAATCTGAGAACAACCGTATTCGAGTACAGCCAATCGCGCCAGTTCGAGGGTTAATTTATGATCAGACAGGTCAGTTACTAGCGCAGAACCGCTCGATCTTTGCTTTAGAGATTGTTCCCGAACAGGTAGACAACATGCAGGATACGGTAAGCCGACTGCGTGAAATGTTTGATATTACCGATGAGCAGGTGGATAAGTTTTTAGAGCAGGTGAAGTTCCGACCTAAGTTTAACTCCTACGCTATAAAAACTAACCTCAATGAAGAAGAAGTCGCCGTTTTCTCTGCCAACCAACACTTTTTCCCCGGTGTCAGTGTTGAAGCGCGACTTGAGCGCTACTATCCGCCTGGAGCGAGTTTAGTGCATGTGTTGGGGCGCATGGGGGCTATTACCCAAGAAGACCTCATCAGGATGGATGAGAAAGATCTGGCCGAAAACAAAGAGGTTGGAACCACTCGCCAGCGATACGCTGCTACAGGAAAAATGGGCAAGTTGGGTTTGGAGCGAAACTATGAAGACCGGCTGCACGGTGAAGTTGGTAGCGAAAAAGTAGAAACTGACGTTAGAGGACGAATTGTTCGCGTGCTTGAGCGGCAAGAGCCACAGGCCGGCGACGATTTGCACTTGTATCTACACCTTGGTCTGCAAAGAAAAATTACTGAGCTGATGCAAGAAAAGGGCGTTCGTGGTGCGGTGGTTGCTGTTGAGCCGTCTACCGGTGGTGTGTTGGCGATGGTCAGCCAGCCTGCTTACGACCCAAATATTTTTACTGGTGGTATTTCTAATAAAGATTACCAAAAATTATTGACCCCTGAGCGCCCTCTCTATAACCGTGCGGTTCAGGGAACTTACCCGCCAGCTTCAACGATAAAACCACATCTTGCCTTTCTTGGACTGAAAGAAGGGGTGATCACGCCCAATACACGAATTGCCGATCCAGGGTGGTTTTCGTTGCCGAATAATGATCACCGCTACCGAGATTGGAAAGCGTGGGGACATGGCGCAACTGTTGACGTGATGCAGGCTATAGTCGAGTCTTGCGATACGTTTTTCTATGACTTATCAGTCAGAATTGGCATTAACCGAATCTATGAAGGAATGACGCAGTTTGGCTTCGGGCAAAAAACAGGAATTGATATCGTCGAAGAAAAAGTAGGTATTATGCCGTCGCGTACCTGGAAAAAATCAGCTCGCGGCGAACCCTGGTATAACGGAGATACGGTTAATATAGGTATTGGGCAAGGGTTTTGGACCGTTACACCATTGCAGTTAGCGAACGCTACTGCGGTATTAGCGAACGACGGTATTCGATTTAATTTGCAGCTGGTTAAAGAGTTTGCACAGGGCAATCGGTTTGAGGCCAATACGCCAGTGATGGCTTACCATCAAATTGATACGGGCGACGGTAGTTGGCTTGATCTAGTTAAAGACAGTATGAAAAAAGTGACCGAGCCTCCGCGTGGTACGGCAAGAAGCGCTTTTGACGATGCAGAGTACATCGCTGCCGGTAAGACTGGTACGGCGCAGGTGAAAAGTATTGCGCAAGATGAAGAGTATGATGCCACAAAAATAGCAGAAAAATTCCATGATAATGCCCTATTTATCGGTTACGCTCCTTTTGAGCAGCCGAAGATCGCCTTGGCGGTGATGATGGAAAATGCCGGTGGCGGTGGCTCTAACGCCGCGCCTTTAGCCCGCCAGATCATGGATTACTATTTATTAGAAGCTTTGCAGCTGAACCAGAAGGGCGAGCAAGCTAACCACGAGGAGAGCAATGATGGCGCTGCGAACTAGTGCGGCAAACACCCATAAAGCGCGCAGAAGTTTGCTCTGGCGCTTGCACATTGACGCCCCCTTGTTGCTAGGGTTGTTGGCATTAATGGCGTTCAGTTTGCTCGTGGTTTATAGCGCCGGTGGTGAGAGTCTGGCTCTAGTCGAGCGCCAAGTCATACGCTTTGGTGCGGGATTGGTAATCATGCTGCTTTTAGCTCAAGTGGCGCCAAGAACTTTGAAAGAGTGGGCGCCCCTATTTTTTGTGGTTGGCATAGGGTTTTTATTGGCGGTGCTGTTTTTTGGTGAGTCGAGTAAGGGTGCGCAGCGTTGGATAGATGTCGGAGTTCGTTTCCAACCCTCGGAAATCATGAAGTTAGCCGTCCCTATCATGGTTGCAGCTTATTTAGCGGATAAAGCCCTGCCACCTAGCTTTAAGCACTTGGTCATCAGCTTAGCGTTGGTCATCGCACCAACCGTGCTGATTATGATTCAGCCGGATTTGGGAACGTCACTTTTAATCGCGGCATCTGGTTTTTTTGTGATTTTCTTTGCGGGTTTACGTTGGCGCTATATTCTTGGTGCTTTGGGTATCGGCATGATATTGGCGCCGATTATGTGGTATTTCACTATGGAGGAATACCAAAAGGGCAGGGTATTAACCTTTCTGAATCCAGAAAGTGACCCGTTAGGCTCGGGTTACCATATTATCCAGTCCCAGATTGCGATTGGTTCTGGCGGTATTTACGGTAAAGGTTGGTTAAATGGCACCCAATCACAGTTAGAGTTTTTGCCAGAGCGCCATACGGACTTTATCTTTGCGGTTCTAGGCGAAGAGTTTGGTTTGATCGGCATTATAATTTTGTTAGCGCTCTATCTGTTTGTGATATGGCGCGGACTGTATATTAGTTTACAGGGACAGGATAGTTTTAGTCGTTTGTTGGGTGCGGCACTAACACTCACATTTTTTGTTTATTTGTTCGTAAATATCGGCATGGTCAGTGGTTTGTTACCGGTGGTCGGGTTACCATTACCGTTGATTAGCTATGGCGGGACCTCGATTGTGACCTTGATGGCAAGCTTTGGGATATTAATGTCTATCCAAACCCATCGAAGGCTTCATTCGGCTTAAAATATGATCAATTTTTGCTGACAACAAAAGATAACTGGCTCCAGGAGAGTTCAATGAAAAAAATACTAGCAACAGTGTTACTGACTTCAGGACTTGGCTTGTTTGGTGCTGCAGCGCATGCTGGCGAAGCGCCCACTGAAAAAGAAGCCTTTGCCAAATTTATGGAGAAAGAGCATGGTTTTACTGCGGACTATGTGACTGCAATGTTAAGCAAGGCTAAGAAGAGTCAAAAAATCCTTGATTTGATCAGTAGCCCTGCGGAAGGCAAAGACTGGTATGAGTATCGTCCAATTTTTATTGAACAAAGCCGTATTAAGTTAGGTGTTGAGTTTTTAGAAGAAAATAAAGAGTTACTTGAAAAAGCAGAAAAAGACTTCCAAGTACCCGCTGAAATTATTACAGCGATCATCGGTGTGGAAACCAAGTATGGGCGAATCCAAGGAAACGATTCAGTGCTTGATGCTCTTAACACATTAGCGTTCCACTACCCTAAGCGCGCAAAGTTTTTTGCCGGCGAACTCGCAGAGTATTTTGTACTCGCGCGTGAACAAGGTTGGAAGATGGATGAGCCAAAAGGTTCTTATGCTGGCGCCATGGGAATGGGGCAGTTTATCCCAACGTCATACCGTCATTACACAGTGGACTTTGATGGTGATGGAAAAATTAACTTATTCGAGAGTAAAGCTGACGCGATAGGTAGCGTGGCAAATTATTTTAAAGTACACGGCTGGCGAATGGGTGAGCCTGTAGCTGAGTTTGTTGACGTTGACGACTCGATGGCTCAGCAGTTCAAGAATGATCAATTGAAACCGAAGTTCACGGTTGCAGAGCTAAAAAAAGCAGGTTTAGAGTATCAAGGCAAGGCTGACGAAAAGGACATCACGGGTATTTATCATTATAAGCAAGAAGATCGTTATGATTATTGGCTTGGGTTTCACAACTTTTATGTGATTACTCGATATAATCGTAGCCCAATGTATGCGATGGCAGTGTACCAGCTGAGCCAAGAAATTAAGGCTGAGTATGATGTTAAGCAACAAAAGGCATTAGCTGCAGAGCAAACCACAAAAAGTAGCAAGTCATAAGCTGTTTAGGTAGAACAATGGTATTAAAACAGATAACACAATTGATTAGCGCATTAACCTTATTGGGCGTGTTAAGCGCCTGTACGACGACCACTGGAGGCAGTACGTCCGATGACGAGGCGCCCGCATATGGTAGCGCTGCGGATCGCAAAATCCCTGATTATGCGCCGGATGGCACAGCAAGTTCGTTTCAAGATGGCCCGATAACTGAACCAACGCCTCGGGTAGAAAAAAAAAGTCCGTTTGGTAACCCGCCTTACTATGAAGTCGATGGCGTCGTTTATCACGTGTTATCGAGCGGTGTCGGCCATAAAGAAGTCGGTACTGCGAGTTGGTATGGACAAAAGTTTCATGGGCGACGGACGTCATCAGGTGAGGTGTATGATATGTATCAGTACACGGCGGCTCATAAAACGTTACCATTGCCAAGCTATGCTCGCGTGACAAATATCGATACTGGCGATTCAGTGATTGTAAAAATCAATGATCGCGGGCCTTTTGTCAGTGATCGAATTATTGACTTATCTTATGCCGCTGCAAAAAAATTGGGTTATGACCACCGTGGAACAGCTCAGGTTGAAGTTGAAGTATTGGCATCTCCTGGCGGCCCGCAAAAAGAAGCAACATCTGATGGCGAGCTTGAAATTCCGCCAATGGAGCAGCAACAGGACAATGCAAAGTTGTATGTGCAAGTTGGTGCTTTTGCTGACGAGATGCGCGCTGATACATTAGCCGCTCGTTTGCGAGAGTTTTTCCGCCAGCCGATTAGCTTGACGCCAATTGATGTCAACGGGCAACGTTTACAACGTGTCCGCATTGGCCCCTTGGAAGATGCTCGTGCGGCTGAAGCGATTCTGTCGCAGTTAAAGCAATACAGTTTTGGTTCGCCGCGTGTCGTAACCGACGAATAAACCTTTGAATTTGATAATTGATTAAGTAGATAGTATTAAAATGATGAAGCGTAATTTTTTAAACATTGTAATGATAGGCCTGGTTTTGTTGACGCTTACCGGTGTTGCGCAAGCAATTCAACCGGCAAAGCCGAGCGTGGACGCTAGCTCGTGGTTATTAATGGATTATGAAACAGGCCAGATTATTCAGGAAGAAAATGCGGATCAGCAGCTGCCACCTGCTAGCTTGACCAAAATGATGACCAGCTACATCATCGCTGATCAATTGCATAAAGGTAATATTAACAACGAAGACAAAGTGCTGATTAGTGAGAATGCTTGGGCACAGAATCCAAAGCTTAGAGGCAGTTCTTTGATGTTCGTTGAAGTTAACAAGTATGTCACGGTTGAAGACTTGCATCGTGGGATCGTAATTCAATCGGGTAATGATGCGAGTATCGCCATGGCTGAGCATATTGCCGGTAGTGAAGAAGCCTTCGCAGACCTGATGAACCAGTATGCAAAGCGTCTGGGGATGGCGAGCACTCACTTTATGAATAGCACAGGCTTACCGCATGAGCAGCACCAGACCACAGCGCGTGACTTGGCTAAGTTAGCACGTGCGTTAATTACCGACTTCCCAGAAGACTACAGCTTGTATGCGGAGAGAGAGTTCCAATACAACGGAATTACGCAGCAAAATCGAAATGAACTGCTGGGTGACACCACATTAGGCGTTGACGGTATTAAAACGGGTCATACTGAAGCTGCAGGCTACTGCTTAGTGTCTTCTGCTGAGAAAAAAGGCATGCGTTTGATTTCCGTGATCATGGGGACGGACAGCATGAGTGCTCGCGCGAGTGAAAGTCGCAAGCTCCTAAACTATGGTTTCCGATTCTATACTAACGTCAAAGCGTTTGCGGCGGGTAAGCCGTTAAAGCAGGCTGAGGTTTGGAAAGGCGAGGAAGAGGAAGTCGCCGTGGGTTTGGCGCAAGATGCAGTGTTAACCGTATTGAAAAGTGAAAAAGATCAACTGAAAGCCAATTATAAACTGAACGGAAAGCTAATGGCTCCAATCCAAAAAGGGCAAGTCGTTGGTGAAGTTTACTTCCAAATGGGCGATAAAGTCGTCAAGCGTATGCCGATGGTGGCCTTAGGCAGCGTCGAAGAAGCAGGCTTTTTTGGTCGAATGTGGGATTCGATGGCGCTATGGTTTGAAGACTAAAATGTGACGATTAGGGTCTTGAAGACTCGATCGCAATAAGTGATAACTGATTGATATAAGATGGATGTATGACGGTAGCCTACTTAAACGGTAAGTTCCAAAATCTTGAACAAGCAACAGTCCCGGTCTTAGATCGGGGCTTTTTGTTTGGAGACGGGGTCTATGAGGTGATTCCTGTCTATGCCGGAAAACCTTTCCGTTTTTCGAGTCATATCAAACGCTTACATAAAAGTCTGTCGGCAATTTTGATGTCCATAGAGGTGTCTGAAGAGGAGTGGTTATCGATTTGCCAGGAGCTTATCGCACATAATCAATTCGATAATGCGTCAATTTACCTTCAAGTAACGCGCGGTAGTTATATTGACCGGCACCATGACATTCCAACATTGGATACACCGACTATCTTCGCCATGATATCGCCGCTACCACCTGTAAAGAAAGAATGGCAAGTCTCTGATATTAAAAGCTATTCCGTCATTACTAAGGAAGATATTCGTTGGCAGCGCTGTGACATTAAAGCCATCACTTTGCTTGCGAACTGTATGTTAAAACAGATGGCGCTTGAATCTGGCGCGGACGACACCATATTAGTGCGAAATGGCGAAGCGAGTGAAGCTACCTCAAGCAACCTGTTTATTGTGCGTGATGGTGTTATCATTACGCCGCCGTTGAGTGAGCATTTACTGGCAGGCGTCACACGCGAGTTCATTTTAGCCCTAGCAAAGCGACATGGTATTGGCTATGAAGAGCGAGCGATTCCTGAACATGAGTTAGAGCTAGCCGATGAAGTTTGGTTGACCAGCTCGACCAAGGAAATCCGCCCAGTGATAAAAGTAAATGATGTTACAATAGGCGAGGGCGTTGCAGGACCAGTGTGGCGCCGAATGTATCAATATTATCAAGAGCTGAAAGAGCAGCTGTATTTAGGCGAGATAAGTGGTGAGACAATTTAGTGGTGGAGCAGTATTATGACACAGTATGATCGCGATAAAGTTTGGGAGTTTCCTTGTGAAATTTGCTTCAAAGTCATGGCCACAAATCGCGACGGGATTGATATGGAGGTTGCCGAAGTGGTCAATCGCCATGCCCCCAATGATTATTCACCTACGTCAAAACTAAGCCGCGACGGTAATTATGTCTCCTTATCGTTCATGGTCACGGTAGAAAATCGTGAGCAGGTCGATGCCATGTATAAAGACGTATTTACGGTTGATGGCGTAAAAATGACGCTATAACGTCTGCTGTTTTGTGCGAACACTGGTGATTTAAAAACCTATGAGTAACGACAATACCATTATTCTCCGTGAGCTGGGGCATGAAACCTATGTGCCAGTATGGAAGCGTATGCAGCGCTTTACTGACGAGCGTGACGACACTACTACCGATGAAATTTGGCTGGTAGAGCATGACCCTGTCTTTACTCAGGGGCAAGCTGGAAAACCCGAACATTTACTATTTACAGGCGATATTCCTGTGGTTCAGGTTGATCGTGGTGGGCAAGTGACCTATCACGGACCAGGTCAGTTGGTCGCCTACTTTATGATTGACCTTCGCCGTAAAAGCATGGGCCCAAGAGACTTAGTGTCAGCGATTGAAGATGCTGTGGTCGATACATTGGCAATCTATGGTATTGAGGCTTACCCGCGCTCAGACGCGCCGGGGGTATATACCGATGAAGCGAAAATCTGCTCATTGGGCTTGCGTATTCGAAAAGGCAAGTCGTTTCATGGCTTGGCTTTGAATGTTAACATGGATCTTGAGCCATTCGCTCGGATCAACCCTTGTGGTTATCAAGGGATGGCGATGACGCACATCGCCGAGCGTGGTGGTCCCGAAACTCTGGAGCGTGTAAAGCCAGATTTAGTGGATCAATTATGCAGCAAATTAGGCTATACTAGCCGTCTAGAAATGAAGGGCCTACCTGAGTAATCGGGTAAGGTTTGAGTGCTTTTTATGTCAAAACCTGAGTCTGTTGCACAGGCTAATCCTCGTAAGAAGAAAGTTACAGGAAAAGTCGTACCGGGTCACAAAATGCGTGCCGAAGAAAAAATGGCGCGTATTCCAGTAAAAATTATGCCGACGGAAGAAATGCCGCGAAAGCCAGACTGGATTCGTGTGCGTTTACCGAATGGTAACCAAATCACTAAAATCAAAGACATGTTACGTGATAACAAGCTCCACACCGTATGTGAGGAGGCTTCGTGTCCAAACTTGCCTGAGTGTTTTGGTCACGGTACTGCGACCTTTATGATTATGGGTGACATCTGTACTCGTCGTTGCCCTTTTTGTGACGTGGCCCATGGCCGTCCGTTGGCGCTGGATCCAGAAGAACCACAGAATTTAGCCGACTCAGTGAAGTCTATGGGACTGAAGTATGTGGTGATTACATCGGTAGATCGCGATGATTTGCGTGACGGTGGCTCTCAACACATCAGTGACTGTGTACGAGTGGCGCGTGAACAAAACCCGGGCTTAAAGATTGAAGTTCTAGTACCGGATTTCCGTGGTCGTATGGAAGTAGCGCTGGATAAAATGGAATCAGGCTTGCCAGATGTTTTCAATCATAACCTTGAGACAGTGCCACGCTTGTATAAGCAGGCGCGTCCAGGTGCAGATTATCAGTGGTCGCTCGACCTGCTGAAGAAGTTTAAAGAGCGCTACCCTGGTATTCCAACGAAATCAGGCTTGATGGTTGGCTTAGGCGAAACCAACGAAGAGATTATTGAAGTACTGAAAGATCTTCGTGCGCATGGCGTCGATATGTTAACTCTAGGGCAGTATCTGCAGCCGAGTAAATATCACCATCCAGTAATGCGCTTTATGCCACCGAAAGAGTTTGATGAGTTAGGCAAGATTGCTGAAGACTTAGGTTTTACTAATGTGGCGAGTGGGCCGATGGTGAGATCGTCGTATCATGCGGATCAGCAAGCCGCTGGCCAGAAAGTTAGCTAAAAGCGGCCTTTTTGCTCAATAACTGCGTTACTTGTGATAAAAAACTCGGTTGTGTATTTGGTATACACGCCCTTGCTTTTTATCACAAAAGCCTTGTTCTTGAGCAAAAATATCAGGTTTTTTAGTTTTGTGTGTATGTGGGTTTATAAGTTCGGTCATGTATTTTGATATACATTCTCTCACTTCTAACCCCAAAAGCCTTGCTCTAGGACGACAGCATAACTTCTGGCAGGGCTGAACTTTAAGGTCTAACGCCTACTAAGGCGAAGTCCGATCCTGTTATAGCGAAGAGTATTGCAGATTGGGGTTGTAATTATCGTTACGACCCCCATGTCTATTTCTAGTAATGAATTAGTCACAATTTGATTGCTCTGTGAAAGAGCTGCTCTGTATAAGAGTTTCCCTGTCGATAAATCCCTTCATATTCTTTTATTTGCCAGAGCAACGTATTTGGTGAGCATCGTATTCCGTATCCAGCATGTTGCAATGTCTGGATAAAATTTTATAGAAAGTAAAGTGAGTTGATTATGCAAATTGAAGAAAACAAAGTCGTAAAGATTGAATACACTGTAAAAACTGAAGAGGGTGTATTAGTCGATACATCTGAGGGTAATGAGCCATTGGCCTATTTGCATGGTCATAAAAACATTATTCCAGGTCTTGAAAACGCACTGATTGGTAAAGGCGTTGAAGATGAGTTGTCGGTTACTGTGACTCCTGAAGAAGCTTACGGTGAGCGTCATGAGCAATTGATCAAAGAAGTACCAATGCAAGCGTTCCAAGGTGTTGATAAAGTAGAGCCTGGTATGCAGTTCAATGCTGAGTCGCCACAAGGGCCTCAGTTGATCACTGTAACAAAAGTTGATGGTGATACAGTCACAGTCGATGGTAACCATCCTTTAGCGGGTGTAACGTTAAACTTTGATGTGAAAGTGGTAGAAGTTCGTGATGCAAGTGAAGAAGAACTCTCACACGGTCATGTTCACGGCGCTGGTGGTCACGAACACTAGAGCATTAAAAAGGCTTTCTTCGGAAAGCCTTTTTTGTATCTGAATTCAGGCAAAGGTTTGTTGCTTTTCTGATAAATCCGTTTTACATTAGCCTTAGATGCTAACTTAAAGTTGTAATTATGACTTCTTTAGAACAACCTATTTTAATAAGCTTTAAGCTATGTCCTTTCGTGCAGAGAGCGGTTATTACGCTATTGCATAAAAAGATCGATTTCACTATCGAATATATCAATCTGCAAAAGAAACCGGATTGGTTTCTAGAAATTTCTCCGCTGGGCAAAGTGCCTTTACTTCGTGTGCAAGACCATGTGCTTTTTGAATCAGCGGTGATTAATGAATACCTTGATGAAACTCATGGTGAGCCAATGTTACCGAAAGATCCGCTAGAAAAGGCTGAACACCGAGCGTGGATTGAATTCAGTAGCAGTTTATTTAATGCTCAACATCAATTGACTCAGGCTCGTCGCGAGGAAACTTACCTTAAAATTGAAGAAGACTTAACCAAAAAGCTAGCGCCTCTCGAGCGCAAGATTGGTTCCAATGGCTTCTTTGAAGGTAAAGAATTTAGTCTTGTGGATAGTGCCTTTGCACCATTCTTAATGCGTTCACAAATTGTCGCGGATAATATTGGTATTGATCCTGTTAGTGACTACAAGAAAATTTCAAAATGGAGAGACAATTTATTGTCGCTTCCTGAAGTTCAGAAGTCCGTAGTTAAAGATTTCGAAGACTTATATATGGAAAATATTTATGAACGTGGCGGCTACTTAGCAGATCAGTAGTAAGCGTTTGGATATAATGTTATGGATCTAGTGGCCCTCTTTCAGGGCCACTTTTCATTTGTATCTTAAAAAAGAATTAAAGACGGCAGTTTGGACGCTTACCTTGCGACTGGGCTTGTTTATAAAGCTTCAATGCACTATCCATTTGCGCTTGCAGGTCTCTTATTCGGGTATCAGTGGCTGGGTGAGTGGATAAAAACTCAGGAGCATTTCCCCCACCTTGTTTTGCCATGTTTTTCCATAGTTCGACACTTTGACGAGGATCAAAGCCTGCACGCGCCATGAGTTTTAAACCAATATCATCTGCTTCTGACTCATGAGTTCGACTAAACTTTAGTACACCAACCTGAGTACCTACACCCAGTAAGCCAAGAATTTGTTGCTTCTCAGCGGTTGGCTCTCCCGCCAACACAGACGCCAACTGTAAACCTGCTGTGCCAATATATTGATGAGAAACGCGTTCATTACCATGCCTTGCCCAAACGTGACCAATTTCATGACCAAGGACTGAGGCTAATTGACTGGCATTGTCAGCGACTTTGAACATGCCTGTGTGAACGCCTATTTTGCCGCCAGGTAAGGCGAAAGCATTAGCGCTATCATCAACAAACACTTTAGTCTCCCAACGCGTGGTACGCATGTCCGGCGCAATGGCATTGAGTTCTGGTATGAGTGCATCAACGATGCAGTTAACGTAACGGTTTTGGTTGCGGTCGTTAGAAACTTTCTGGCTTTGCTTCATTGACGTAAATGCTGCAGAACCCATTTGTGACATTTGAGATTCTGGGAAAAGTGTGACCTGACTGCGTCCTGTCGGCGAGGTTGCGCAGGCACTAAGAAATGCAGCTGTCGCTAATGTGAGTACAAGTTTTTTCATAATGCGGCTCCATTGCTTTGATTTATCAATATCTTAGAAGTTAGAGTGCTTGATAGCAATCATCTTATGTAACATTTAACAAAGCTTTGTTATTTGCATCACAACCCAATTTGTAGTAATTTTTTAGTGTGCTGGTGGAATAAATGGAGTGATAACAGGATGCGCAACGAAACTGATCGTGGTGATAGTTTGCGGTATTCAGAGCAGGAGGACATGGAGGTAATTGTTTCTGTAACTGGTAGTGATAATGAACTCATTATTGTCACCCTCTCTGAAATCATCAATCGTTTTAACGGACGGTTGCAGGCTTCTCGTTTCAACCGAATTGAGAAAACCTTTAACGGCCTGTTCTATATTTCAATTAACTTAGCCTATTTCGGGCCCTTCAGAGCTTGTCTAGAAAGTTTAAACTCAGATCGACTACACTTCGAGTTCTCTCCTGCTAATTCATCCAATAGTAGCTTAACGAGTGACAAGATAAGCTTCGAGATTGAATTATATGGTCTGAGAGATAAAGTCGTCGATGTCGCGCTGTTACGTGCTTTGGCTCAAAATCAGCTGGTCGTTGATGAGATGACGCGAAAGCAATATATCTGTGACAAAGGTCGGCAGGCTTATAAAGTTAGACTGCAGGTGTCAACAGATTATATTTTTGACATTGATGAGGTTGAACGGGAGTTGCAATTACTGGCTGAAAGGTTAGATGTCCATTTAGTCGTGAACTTTGATGAGGAGTTACAGGAAGCCATCTGATTTCGGTAGTGACTTCCTGCGTCAGTTTATCAATAGATTATTCTTCGGTTTCTTCGCCATCGATGACGAAACCAATACGTCTGTCTGGTTCCTCTTCAGGAACTTTCTGAACATAACACAGCAATTCAACGTTACTTTGGTGTGCTAAAACCATACAGGGGTTGCCGCCGGCAGTACCTTCTATGCGTATGCCATGGAAAGATTCTTGTACCAAACGAGAAACTTGTATCTGTAAGCCGCCGTTGAGCATGGCTACAATTGTCGGCTCTGCATCTTTCGGCATATGCTGGCGCCACTTTTTTATCGTCCGAGCTAGACTTCTAATTAACTCGCCAGAGGAACGGTAATCATTAATTTTTTCATGATCACTGTAGAGATCGTCCAAATCCGTTTTGGGTGGCTTCACACTTGGGTGAACATTATGGAATACTTCGACTTCCTGTGGTTGGCGTTGTTGGATAATGGTTTTGTAATCATTGCTCATAAATGACCCAGTCCTTAAATAAGACAAAATAGAATACAGAAACGATAAACGAGGGTTGTGAAATAAGCAAGAGCAACGAATGATTAAGCTGTTCCAAATTTTATATAAAATAAAGCCTTACAAAAATAGTTCGACTTTTGCTGTAACTTTATTCATCATTAGCTCCCATGGAAGAGATTGTAAATAACATTATTGAGTGGATCCGGGCAAACCCTCATTGGGCAGGTGCGGCCGTTTTTGCTATCGCCTTTTTAGAATCGCTAGCTATTATCGGTTTGGCGATGCCTGGTTGGTTGCTCCTTGTTGGCGTCGGAAGCTTAATAGGTGCAGGAACCTTGAGCTTTTGGCCCATAGCCTTCTTTTGTTTTGCTGGTGCAACATTAGGCCAAGCCGTGTCGTATTTAGTTGGAGTTGCGTTTAAAGATCGCGTTCATCATTGGCCTTGGGTGCAGCGCCATCAAGGGTTGCTCCGTCGCTCAGAAGTCTTCTTTAAAAAGCATGGATTTGCAGGAATTCTTGTGGGACAGTTCATCGGGCCAATTCGAGCTGTCATTTCTTTGATAGCGGGTATTCTCGATATGCCGGCCAAAAAGTTTTTGTTAGCCGTGGTTATGGCAACATTAATTTGGGCGCCAGTCTATCTGATGCCAGGTGTTGTGTTAGGCGCTGCGTTAACTTTCCAAAAGCATGAGGTTATCATTTTAGTCGGTTGTCTGGTCACGATGGCAGTATGTTTATGGCTCCTGGGCGGTTATATTCGTGAACTGATGGCACAGCGTACAGCGCTACGTTCTGGAAAAACAATGGAATTGTCGGGCTATTTCAATCTTAAACTAGCGATAACTCTTTTTGTCATGGTAAGTGTTGTTGTATTTTTGGTGATCAGTTCTTACGGCTCACTGATGATTGAATTATCAAAAAAGATTCTCGAAGTGATTGGCTGATGTGGTGGCAAGACTTTATACAAAACCTGGCTGAGTATTGGCAACAGTTCCTGTTGATTGCCTCAGCGCACCTGTTAGCAGTAATGAGCCCAGGCCCTGATTTTGCTATCGTGATGCGCCAATCCTTGGTTTTTGGAAAACGCTTTGCCATTATTACCAGTTTAGGTATTGGCCTCGCGATATTTGTTCACGTTGCTTATGCTGTGCTGGGTATCGGCATTTTGATTCAAAGTACACAGTGGTTGTTTACGCTGATTCAGCTAGCAGGCGCGGGGTACTTAATGTACATCGGTTATGGTGCTTTGCAGGCGAAGGCAAGTGATTCAAGCAGCAATAAAGCCACTGCGAATGAAAGTGTTCAACACATGGATCAACGATCGGGCATGACTGATGGCAAAGCATTTCGGCAAGGGTTTGTGACTAACGTTTTAAATCCAAAAGCCACATTGTTTTTCTTATCACTATTTACCACTCTGGTTGAGCCAAGCACACCACTAGCGGTGCAAAGTTTTTATGGTATTTGGATGGCAGTGGTAACGGCAGCTTGGTTTGTATTTTTGTCTTATATTTTATCCAGCAATAAAGTTCGCGGATTCTTTAACCAATTTGGGCACTGGATTGATCGCGTCTTAGGACTACTGCTGATAGGACTTGCTTTGTTACTGCTCTGGAATATTGCTCAATCATTAGAGCTGATATAAGGTTGCTTCTTAAGTATTAGGTATATGCAGGACTGTTTTTCGGTAGATTGATGGTGACCTTGAGCCCACCATCGCTCGCATTTTCTGCAGAAATAGTTCCACCATTAACCTCTATGCCCCGTTTTGCAATAGTCAGGCCTAACCCTGTGCCGCCTGAGCTGCGCTCCCGAGCCTCGGTGGGGCGGTAGAAAGGTTCGAATATTTTGTCCAAGTGAGCCTCATCAATTCCCTGTCCTTTGTCATGAATTACAATACTAAAAAATGCGTTATGTTCGCTCACCGTGACAGTAACCTGAGTACCATCAGGTGTATGACGAATCGCGTTACGGATAACATTTTCGACTGAACGAGCCAATAAATTGTAGTAGCCCTTAAAGCTGATAGGCTTGCTGTTATTGAAAATAACCTCTTTGTTATTGGCCGCTGCTTCAAATTGTGCGTCACTGATAATGACATCCAATAAATCATTCACCACAAAAGTGTCTACTTGCTGATGTTGTTGGCCACGCTCTAGGGCGGCTACTTGCAATAATTCGCCAATCAGCTCATCTAGCCGTTCAACCTCTACTTCAATTCGCTCAATATGGTGAGAGCAGGCCGCTGCGTTTTGGTCACCTTGGCTGTGCTTTTGAGCTAGGCTGGCTGCGATCTGCATGCGAGTCAAAGGTGAACGGAGTTCATGCGAAACGTCACTTAGTAAACGTTTCTGTGACATGATGATGCGATTAATTCGGTCTGCCATTAAATCAAAATCTTCGGCTAAATCATGGAATTCATCGGCTCTTTTGCCGATATAGTCTTTAGCTCGGGCTTGCAGGTTACCTTTGGCGATGGCCTTGGTTGCTTTTTGTAGTTGATGAATAGGCCGAGTTAAATACCAAGCTAGTGCAAAACAAACTAGAAAACTAATACCCAAAGCAGCTAAAAGTTGCCAAATACTAATAGAGTGAAAAAAATCTGATACTAATGTACTAAAGTGCTGTTGGCTTTTTTGCTTGATAAAAAGAAGGTAGTACTGTCCGCGGCTAAAAACGATCTCTGGTCCCGAGTAGGAATAATTATTGATTGTCACCGTAGCCGGTCGGTTTCTTTGCTTATAGTAAGCGCTTAATTGGTATATAACCTCAGGTACGGTTTTACCAGAAATTTCATAACCTTGATTATTAATTATAAACGTATTATCAAGTTCTTTGGTTGAGCCACTGGGTTGGATGGGTAAGCCATTCTGATACTCTTCAATCACATGACGCAATTGAATGGTGATGGCTGTTTGTCGTAGTAGCTCTGATTCTTTGGCTGCAATGGGCACTAACCTCGTGTCTTTAGAGGTCATGCTATATAGGAATATCACACTGGTAAGGGTTAGCAAAGTAGCTAACCAGAACCATAAGAAAATCTTCCAAAAAAGGTTGGGTTTAGCGAGTTTACGTATCGTGTGAAACATACTGATAACCGACACCCCGAACGGTTTTTATTCGCTCTTCACCTTTGATGTCTGTGCCGAGCTTACGGCGAAGATTACTAATGTGCATATCAATACTTCGATCATATGCTTCGAGTGAGCGGCCCAAACACTTTTCTGATAAATCATCACGCTTAACAAGTTCGCCGGCCTGATTGGCCAGTAAATACAAAATATCAAACTCCGTAGCCGTAAGTTTAATCGCTTCATTATTGACCAGCGCTTCACGTGAACCTGGGTTGATATAAAGATCATCCAAATGAATCGAGCGAAGCTTTTTCTTCTGACGGCTATAATCTGTTTCGGTCCGGCGCAGTATCGAGCGAATTCTGGCTGTTAACTCTCTTGGGTTACAAGGCTTGCCAATGTAGTCATCAGCGCCTAACTCTAGTCCGACAATACGATCAATTTCATCTCCGCGAGCGGTTAACATCAAAATCGGTACTTGCGACTCTTTACGGACTTCTTTTAAGACATCAAACCCATTCATGTTGGGCAACATAACGTCTAACACCATCAAGTCGAAAGTGTCGTTAAGAATCAATTTTGCAGCTGAGCCACCATCGTGGGCAAGAGTAATCTCAAAGCCTTCTTGCGTCAGGTATTCCTGAAGAAGTTGGCAAAGCTCAATGTCATCGTCGGCAATTAGTAATTTGACCATATTATTCCTTGTAAAACAGACTGAACCCATTTTTGATCTTAAAAAACAGCCAGTTATTCACAATAGTAGCATGCAGCGGCTTTCTCAAGTGTAAAGAATAGTCAGTAGCCTTTACATAACTTTTCTTAGTTTTTACCGAAACCCTCAATATCTTAACACTAATTTTCGGTATAGTTTTACTTAAGCGTTGGAATACATGAACTACCCCTTAGTGATTCTAACCTTGTATGAATTTTTCTCTCCTTGATTAGACTACCCCTGTGAAATTCATACCTCTAGAACCAGGGTTGGCCTTGTTAGGCTAGCCTTGGTTTTTTTATGCCCCCAGCTATCATCATTTCTGCTATGATATTTCAAACCTCACTGGATGTGTTCGCCAGATACGATGACGCGCTATAAAAATGACTTAAATTGGATGTTGCGTTCACCAGAGCTATTGGCGCTAACTCGTCATATGAGTACTGATGAGTTAATGAGTCGAATGGAGGCTGATGACAACTTTCAATTTAAAGATACGCACCGACTGGGAGTTTATTTCGAACAACTCTGGCAGCATCTCACCAATCGCTGTGAAAGCCTAGATTCAGTCAAGCATAACTACCAAGTAATAATCAACAAACACACCTATGGTGAGTTCGATTCTATTCTTTTCGATAAGGTATTGAGCTACACCATCCATTGTGAGCTGGCCGTAAAGTTCTACTTGCAGATTGGTTCAGGTAGGGAGCTTCATCATTGGGTAGGTCCTAATTTAAGAGACCGCTTTGATCATAAGCATCAGCGATTGTTTGAACACCAACTGGCTTTATCAAATGATGAAACGATTGCTCCTTGGTTAGAGCAACAGGACATTACAATTGATCAGGTTAAGGTGTTAACACGTGGCCGACTTTTTTATCCTTTAGAAGACTTCATGCAAGAAAAGTTTAGATTCCCAAATGAAGTTAACCCGAGTCATCTTAAGGGCTTCTGGACCAGCTGGGAATCTTTTGCGCACCTCCAACTAAGCTCCGGCATTGATTGGTACTTATTGCCAAAAATGTATTGGCTGTCACCTATTTCGCCTATGGAGGTTAAAGAGTTATCACTGATTGATGATAAAGCTTTTCTCATTCACGGTCACAATGAACAGTATGAGTTTCAGCGTATTCAGCAGGTTGTTGGCGTGCGTGATGGTGAAGAAATGATGCGTGGCTTTGTGGTAACTGAGGACTGGCTAAAAAAAGCCAAGGCCCGAGTGTTTGAAGCTTAGTGTGTAAACCTAGCTACAAACACTCAATTCTAACAACACAGACCTAGAGCTTTTCGCGAATGAGTTTCTCGACTACGGCGGGTTCCGCTAGGGTAGAGGTGTCGCCGATGTTTTCAATATCGTCTTCCGCGATTTTACGCAAAATACGGCGCATGATCTTGCCCGAGCGGGTTTTCGGTAAGTCATCTGCAAACTGAAGTTTATCAGGCTTGGCAATAGGACCTATTTCTTTGGCCACATGAGCAATGAGCTCCGCTTTTAGTTCATCCGACCCTTGTTTGCCTTTCATTAAATTCACGTAGACATAAATGCCTTGGCCTTTGATATCGTGAGGATAACCGACTACAGCCGCTTCGGCGACCGACTCGTGAAGCACCAGTGCGCTTTCGATCTCAGCAGTGCCCATACGGTGGCCTGAAACGTTAAGAACATCGTCCATACGACCTGTGATCCAATAAAAACCATCGCCATCGCGCTGTGCTCCATCGCCAGAAAAATAGTACCCTGGAAATTGTGAAAAATAGGTGTCGTAAAAGCGTTGGTGATCACCCCACACGGAGCGCATCTGCCCAGGCCATGAGTGCTTCATGACTAAACTGCCGCTTGCGACACCATCGAGTTCATTGGCATCCGTGTCCAGTAACGCAGGTTGTATGCCAAAGAAAGGACGGGTCGCAGATCCCGGTTTAAGCTTTGTTGCGCCCGGAAGTGGTGAAATTAAAATACCACCTGTTTCCGTTTGCCACCAAGTATCAACGATAGGACAGCGCTTTTCGCCGACAACATTAAAGTACCATTCCCATGCTTCAGGGTTAATCGGCTCACCAACCGTGCCTAAAACTCTCAGCGATTGGCGCGAGGTCTTGGTCACCGCTTCGTCGCCACCAGCCATCAGTGCACGTATAGCGGTTGGCGCGGTATAAAAGAGGCTGACCTTGTGTTTATCGACAATATCCCAAAAGCGTGAAGCATTAGGATAATTCGGTACGCCTTCAAACATTAAGGTAGTCGCACCGTTGGCGAGTGGGCCATAGAAAATATAGGAGTGACCGGTGATCCATCCTGCGTCAGCCGTACACCAGTAAATATCACCATCGTGGTAGTCGAAAATGTATTTATGCGTCATGGCAGTGTAAAGAATGTAGCCGCCTGTGGTATGCATCACGCCTTTAGGTTTGCCGGTTGAGCCTGAGGTGTAAAGGATGAACAGTGGATCTTCTGCGTCCATGACTTCAGGAGCGCATTCTGGCTGCATGTCTTGCTTTAAGACGTTGTAATCGACATCGCGCTCAGTGTGCCACTCTATATCGTTATTTTGGCTTTTTACCACCATCACGGTATGAACATCAGGGCATCCCTTCAAAGCTTCGTCAGCATTAGCTTTTAATGGCACCTGTTTGCCACCACGTACGCCTGCGTCGGCGGTGACAACCACTTGGCAATCACTGTCCAGAATTCTGCTTTTCAGAGCTTCAGGAGAAAAACCGCCAAAAACGACAGAGTGGATAGCACCGATTCGAGCACAAGCCAACATGGCGTAGCCAACTTCAGGAATCATCGGCATGTAAATACAGACACGATCACCTTTTTTAACGCCGCGAGATTTTAATGCGTTAGCGAAGCGACAGACTTCATCATGCAACTCTTGGAAACTGATGTAGCGTTGCTGGTCGGGTTCATCGCCTTCCCAAATGATAGCGGTTTGATCGGCTTTGTCTTTTAAGTGACGATCAATACAGTTGTAGGAAGCGTTAAGCTTACCGCCTTTGAACCAGCTAATCTCAGCCTTGTTATAGTCAACATTGCTGGTTTCTTCCCACGGCTCAAACCAATCCACAAACTGGTGCGCCATACGAGACCAAAACTTATCGGGATCTTGTACCGACTGTTGGTACATACGGTGGTATGTGTCTTCATCAATATGCGGCTTATATTGAGGGTTATTGATGATGGGATAGGTTTTCACCTCTGACATTTCTGACTCCTGTAATCACTAAGCTTTATATTTTTTTCTTTAATCGATTGTCTCAGCATAAACCAAATCGAAAAAAGGCGAAAGTGACAAACCGTCATATCGGTTATTCGGGTAGTTTCTGTCTTTGCTGAGCAAATCTAAGCTTACTTTGCTCTCTTGCGAAAGCGGGAATCTGTCGACAATTGGTGTGTGCATTTAAAGCGTAAGCGTTACATTATCGATGAGTCTTACTTTTCCGAGGAAAGCAGCGGCTAAGATCACAAGGTTCTTGTCGGAGGTTTCTGCGACTTGCAGCGTGTCCGCGTTAGCAATATTGAAATAATCGACGCGAAAGCCTTGTTCCGTTAATTGGTTTACAGCAGACTGTTCAACTTGATCGAAACTCAGTTTGTGGTTGGCCAGCTGCTCTTTGGCCCACTGCAAAACGCGTTGAATGCCAGCAGCATGATCTTTTTGTTCTTGGCTCAGGTAGCCATTGCGGGAACTCATGGCTAGGCCATTGGCTTCACGCAAAATCGGCGCGCCGATAATGGTCACGGGCATGTTGAGGTCTTGCACCATGCGACGAATGATAGCTAGTTGCTGGAAGTCTTTTTGACCAAAGATAGCTATATCTGGGCGAACCATATTGAACAATTTAGTCACGATGGTGGTGACCCCGTCAAAGTGCCCTGGGCGTGATGCTCCGCAATGATCTTGACCAAGGTCCGCGACATGCACGCTGGTTAGGTTGGGGCGAGCAGGGTTGTCAGAAAAACCAGGGTAGACTTCTTCAACGCTTGGTGCGAAAACGATATCCGTATCGTGGTTCAATAGTTTTTCACAGTCCGCATCAAATGTTCGTGGGTAGGAGTCGAAATCTTCATTGGGCCCAAACTGCGTTGGATTAACAAATAAACTGACCACCACGACATCAGACATTTCCTTGGCTTTATCGACCAAGCTCAAGTGACCTTGATGCAAATTCCCCATGGTCGGAACAAAGCCAATGGTCTTTCCTGTTTGACGATGTTCTAGCAATGCTTGCTGCAATTCTGCAATGGTTTTGACGGTGATCATGGTTCTGTTCTAGGCTTCGCCCGTTTATTCGAATGAGTGCTCTGCGGCAGGGAAATTCTCTGCTTTGACTTCGTCATGGTAAAGTTTGATAGCAGCCTTGATGTCGCCATGAGCATCGGCCATAAAGTTACGTACAAACTTGGCTTGGAAGGGTGATATACCCAGCATATCGTGCAACACGAGGACCTGACCATCAACATCAACACCTGCGCCAATGCCCATCACGGGAATTGAAAGCTCCTGTGCAATTTGTTTGGCTAATTCGTTTGGTACGCATTCAAGAACGAGCATTCGTGCGCCAGCGGCTTCGAGCGCTTTGGCTTCCTCGATCATGGTTTGAGCCGCATCGTCTTCACGGCCCTGAACTTTGAATCCACCTAGCGCATCGACTGACTGTGGTGTTAAACCGAGGTGAGTACAGACCGGAATACCACGGACAGTTAAGCCTTGAATCGTATCCAGTAACCAAGCACCGCCCTCGAGCTTCACCATTTGCGCACCTGCCTGCATGATGCGGCGAGCGGTATCGTAGGCTTCTTCAGGCGTGCTGTAGGACATGTAAGGCATATCACCGACGATTAAGCAGTTTTCGTTGCCACGGGAGACGCACTCGATATGGTATTCCATTTGCTCTATTGTCACTGGAACCGTGGTTTTTTGACCTTGAATGACGTTCCCCAGCGAGTCGCCAACTAAAATCATATCAATACCAACTTCAGACATGACGTTAGCAAAAGTGGCGTCATAAGCCGTCAGGCAGCTGAATTTCTCGCCTTCGGCTTTGAGTTTTTCGATATGACTAATGCTTGTGAACTTCATTTAAATTCTCTACTCTTTACTCGTTATTCTCTGCTGGTAGACCTGCTTACACTGCCGGGTGTGGATTGAAATAATTCCGTCCGGAATCCGTCGCGTGTATTTGCTCCAGCAGCATTTCAAAATCTTTCTCGTTTTCCACTAAGTCGATCCCCGATGCGTTAACGATCAGCAGCGGCGATTCGTGATAGTAATAGAAAAAGTCCGTATAAGCATCGCAAATGGTTTGCAGGTATTCCTGGCTAATCGGAGCTTCTTCACGACGACCGCGCTTTTTGATGCGATCGGCCAAGACGGATACTGGAGCCTGTAAATAAATGACTAAATCAGGCTTTGGAGCATCAATAGTTAAGTTGTCATAAACCTGCTCATAAAGGCGTAACTCTTCTTCGTCCAGCGTTGAGCGTGCGAATAATCGGTCTTTATCCATCAAGTAGTCTGCCACACGAAGCGGCGTGAACATATCCGACTGGCGAACTTCTTGTAATTGACGGGCTCGCTGAAAGAGAAAGTAAAGCTGTGTCGGTAGAGCGCCAGCTTTCGGATCTTGATAAAAGCGCTCCAGAAACGGATTTTCTTCGGCTTCTTCTAAAATCAGTTCGCTACCTAAGACTTCCGATAACTTACGAGCCAGAGTGGTTTTGCCGACGCCAATTGGGCCTTCTACTGCGATAAAGTTGTGTGGGATTTTGATGTTCATGCTGACTCTTGGTCTCCTAATCGCTCGTCGTTATCGTCTTAGTCTATTTTTTCGAGTTGGTAACGTTCACACTGCTCTAATGCTTCGTTTATCGTATCGCCATCTGGAAAAACAAGGGTTGGGCTTATTTCGGCCAGTGGCAAAAGGACAAAGTCACGCTCTTTGGCCCCATAGTGTGGCAGGGTTAAGCGCTCCGTCTGCATGATTGTATGATCGTAGAGCACAATATCCAAATCAATTGTGCGTGCTCCCCAACGTTCTTTGCGTACACGACCTTGTTGTTTTTCAATGGCTTGCAATTTATCCAGTAGCTCTAATGGTGCCAGTCTGGTATGAACTTTTGCGACTGCATTGATGAATGGTGGTTGATCTTGTGGACCCATTGGAGCGCTTTGGTACAAGCTTGAGTATGCAAGAAGGTAAGTGCCGGGCAGTTGATCAATAGCAAGCAAGGCATCATGCACTTGCTGCGCGGGATTTTCTAAGTTGCTACCAAGAGCGATATAGCTAACAACGGTTTGTTGCATCAAGAATCCTAGCGATCGCCCTTTGGCTTACGGCGACGTTTACCACCTTTACGGCGACGTCCTTTTGGCAGCATGGCATGTTGTGTCTCTTTGTCCGCGTCTTGGAACTTTGTCCACCAGTCTGCAATTTCTCGCAGCGATGGATCGGATTCTGCGCGTAGCATCAGGAAGTCATAGGCCGCGCGGAATCGTGGATGGCCTAAGACGGACCATACTTTTTTGCCATGGCGCTGAGGTAAGCGAACCTGTAATGCCCAAATATCACGAATGACGAGGCTGTAGCGTTTCGGGATAGAAATGCATTGGCCTTGCTCGCCGAGTATGCGTCCCATGCTTTTAAAGAAAGCATCATTAAAATTCATGCCTTTGGTTTCAAGCTGATGAGCTCGCTCGAGTAATGGCTGCCACAACAACACTGCAATCAAAAATGCTGGGTTTACGGTGTTATCACTAGCGATGCGTTTATCTGTATTTTCTAAGGCTGCATGAATAAAAATTTCAAAGTCTTGGTGTTCCGCTAATAATGCTTCGGTAGCTGGAAACAATTTTCCGAGAAGCCCATGTTGCTGCAACGCTTTAAATGTCGCTTCGCCTTTACCGGCGAGGAACATTTTGCGGTATTCTTCAAACAGTCTGGCTGCTGGGACTTGCTCTAAATAGGGCGCTAGCTCAGCAATGGGTGCTAATGTTTTTTCTTCTATCGTGAGATCAAGCTTAGTCGCTAGACGCACGGCGCGTAGCATTCTAACGGGGTCTTCGCGGTAGCGAGTTTCAGGATCACCAATCATGCGTAGCTGACGCTTACGCAAATCCGTCAAGCCACCGCAGTAATCGTGCACACTGAAATCTTTAACGCTGTAATAGAGTGCGTTTACCGTAAAGTCTCGACGCTCAGCATCTTCTTCAATAGTGCCGTAAACATTATCGCGTAGAATCATGCCGTCTTTGGCTTGCTCAATATTGCTGTCGCAGTGGGCACGAAATGTCGCAACTTCGATGATGTCGCGACCAAACATAATGTGTACCAACTTGAAGCGTCGGCCAATGATTCGACTGTTACGGAACAGTCCTCGAATTTGTTCAGGCGTGGCGTTGGTGGTGATATCAAAATCTTTTGGGTGCAGCCCAAGAAGAATATCTCGCACGCCACCGCCGACTAAAAACGCATCGTACCCAGCTTTATTGAGACGATACAGCACCTTCAGCGCATTGTCGCTGATGTCTTTGCGTGAAACTCTATGTTGGTCACGTGGAATGATGTGGTCGGATTGGGTCATGTTTGAGGTTGTACTGCTGTGTTGCTTGCTATCTGCTCCAGAAAACCACCGTTTAATTGTTGAGATCAATGCGCTTCATGAGTATGGGTTACTTTTGATTGTGCAATAATAGCACAGACCCTAGTCAAAATAAGGTATTTGTTGCTGCTGGGGGATGCTTTCTAGCGAAAAATGCTCGATTGCCCAATCAATAATGATTTCAGGAGGTTCGTTGCGTAATGATACAGGAGGCTTTTGCCCTAAAAATGCTATGGCTTGATGGAGCTGCTGACTTGGGTGTTGCGAATCTATCGCTTCAGCATGGTTCTGTTTGGAGAGTTTATTGCCGTCTTGATTAATCGCTAAAGGCAGGTGGTACCACAAAGGCGCTGGCTTATCTAAAACCTCGTATAAGCGCAGCTGGCGCGGTGTTGAGTCGAGCAGATCGATACCTCGCACTACATGATCAATCCCGGCATCAATATCATCAACCACTACAGCCAGCTGATACGCCATGAGCCCATCTTTGCGCTTTACCGTGAAGTCTTCTTGGTACAGGCTGGAGTCGAATTCGCAATCCCCTTGGATATGATCGTAAAAATGGTAACTGCCTTCGCCATGACGCAGTTTCCATGCGACTTCGCCATCAAAGCTTAGTTTTTTGTTCTGGCAAATATTAGGGTATCGACCATCATCACTGAGTTTACTGATTTTCTTTCGCGTGCAGTCACAGGCATAAAGCAAGTCTTTGCGTTTTAACTCTTCAAGAATCTCATGAAAGCGCGGAATGCTTTCGCTTTGATAAACGATTGGACCATCCCAGTGCAGCCCAAATGCTTCTAGCTGTCTCAGAATAGTATCAGCTGCACCTTCGATTTCGCGTGGTGGGTCGATATCTTCGATACGAACTTGCCACTCGGCACCATAAAATTTTGCGATAAGATAACTGCCGACGGCAGCGACTAATGAACCAAAGTGTAAAGGGCCTGAAGGCGAGGGTGCAAATCTTCCGCGAAGGTAGGGTTTCGCTGGGGGTGACGTCGATTGTCCGAACTCGCTGTTAAGGCGAGTCCGGGAATCTTTGAGAGAGCTGTTGGGTGTCGCGGGCATTAACTGCCGTATTGACGCTCTTTAATTTCGTCAAGCGTTTTGCAGTCGATACAAAGCTCTGCTGTTGGGCGGGCTTCTAAGCGGCGGATACCAATTTCAATACCGCAAGACTCGCAATAGCCATATTCATCGTCATCAATCTTGTTGATTGACTGAATAATTTTCTTCAACAGTTTACGCTCGCGATCACGCGTACGAAGCTCTAAAGAAAACTCTTCTTCTTGTGACGCGCGGTCGACTGGGTCTGGGAAATTAGCGGCTTCGTCTTGCATGTGATGCACAGTGCGATCCACTTCTTCCATCAACTGACGTTTCCATTCGTTTAGGATATGACGGAAGTGCTCATATTGAGCATCGTTCATATATTCTTCGCCTTTTTTTTCTTTATAAGGCTGAATTCCTAATTTTTCTAAGGTTGTATTTGTAACTGCTTTTTTACGTGGCATCTAATTCAATGCTCCATTTACTTAATGGTAACTTCTGACTTAAAGTCAGCCCACTTCTTCATTTGTGCATTGACAAACTTTTAAAAAAGTGAAAGAGGGATATTAGCCCCCTGAGTACCAATTGAAAAGCCAAATTTGCCAAAATAGGACAAATTTTTCTTAAGATTGATCTAACCAGTTGAAATTACTATAAAATTACTGGTAAGGCCTGTCGCAGTTTTATTTCTGCGGCACTGATATGGGTATTGTATGCATAAATTTCAACCCCTTTTTGTGCTGCATCGTTCAATAATTCAGCATATTTGGGGTCAATATGAGACGCAGGGCTCACCGTTCGGATGCCAGTATGCTGCACCAAGAAGAATAAAACTGCTCGGTGACCTTGCTCAACCATGCTGATGAGTTCGCGAATATGCTTCTGCCCACGAGTACTGACGGCATCGGGAAAATACCCCGCTCCGGGTTGAAACTCTTCGCCTGTTTTTTCATTAACACCAGATTCGAGCAAGGTTACGGTTTTAATTTCTACGTAGCAGTTTGGTTTATTAGGATCGGTTAGCAGCAGATCAATACGGCTATTCTCATCGCCATACTTTACTTCCTGTTGCAACGACTCGTAACCTCGCAGTTCCGCTACAACACCATTGTCGATACCTTCACTGACCACTTGATTAGCCAAGTGAGTATTAATACAAATCCAGTCACCTTGCAGGTTTTGATTCAATACCCATGTGTATAAATACTTCCGTTTAGGGTTTTGTGAGTCTAACAACCAGGCCGTATCGCCTTCTTGCCAGCAATTTTTCATCGAACCTGTATTCGGACAATGAGCCGTAAATTCACCATGCTCATCATTCACCACATCCGACAAAAAGCGTTTATAGCGTTTAAGCAGTGTGGTTTTTATTAGGGGTGGAGAGAATTTCAAGGTGTTTGGTCGTTATTCAGCGTAAAATACTTTGCCGTTTTCTATTTCTAGATTCACTTCGCTGAGGTGGGCGCCGGCGCAGGGTCCTGCGACGCAACGGCCTGTATCGGGTTCGAATAGGGCACCGTGGGTAAAGCACATGAGGTACTGTTCGTCGTCCGTCATGAATTCGTCTTCTTGCCAGTTAAGATTGGTTCCGGCGTGTGGGCAGCGGTTAACATAGCCATAAACATTCAATCCACGACGCACAATGATCAAGTCGCGATCTTCGCTTGGCGAAGGGTGTGGGAATGCTTTTGCTTGACCGTCTTTAATGTCGGTGACTAAACATAAGTGTGACATATTGAGCCCCCTAAGAAACCCTATCAGTTTGTAATAACCATTTTAACATAACGGAAACCTGCAATAGCTTGATAAAACAGCTGTATTCCGCGTTGTTAGTGTTAGAATGTAAGAATTCTAACAGTATAAACAATAGACGCAATATTTAGATTTATGCAAATTGCTTTATGGGTTCTTATATCTGCAGTTGGATTTTATGTCCTTTATGTGCTGTTTTTTTATCTACTTCAGCGCAGAATGCTATTTCCTGTCCACGAGCTACCGGCTCATAACGCTGATCTAATCATTCAGGCTGGCGGTGACATTGTTCGATTACCTTTCTCGCAAGGTGAGTTCGAGCTGGCGCACTTGGCGCCGCTTAAAAACATATATGGTGATAAGTCGCCAGTGGTCATGTTGGCGCATGGTAACGGCAACATCATTGATGACTGGGCACCTCGGCTGGATTATATCCGTGAGCAGGGCTTTAGTGTGGTATTGGCTGAGTACCCGGGTTATGGTCGCTCTGATGGTCGTCCGAGTTATAAAACCATCAAAGAGTGTATGTTAAAGGCCTATGACTGGATGGAACAGCAGCCTCAATTCGATCATGAACATATCTCACTTCTAGGTCGCTCCATGGGCGGTGGTGCTGTATTGAGCATCTTGTCAGAGAAGACGCCACACGCAGTGATTTTGATGTCGACCTATTCCAGCGTGATGGACTTAGCGAAGAAACGTTGGGTGCCGCGCTTTTTGGTACGGGATCCATTCGATAATGTGTCTGCCTTGAGTAACTATAAAGGGCGTGCTTATTTAGTGCATGGCGAGGCGGACAAAACGGTACCGATCGATGCTTTGACCAAGCTCTTGGCGGCGAAGCAAGATGCTGAACATCAAATATATTCAACGGGACATGCCGACACCCCAGATAATTGGGACGAGTTTTGGGTTAAAGTCTCTGAAGTCATCAAACCAAAAAGCGCAGCTTAGTGCAGGTTTGAGATACAGACTGTCGATTATTTGACACATCGTGTAAAATGGTCCCGTTTTCAAAATGAGTGGTATACAAACCGAATGAACCAGCAAGATAGCCTACAGGCCAAGCTCCCAACTCCTTGGGGAGATTTTGTGATCCATGCGCTTGAAACCAACGACGGCAAAGAACACATTGCCATGACGTATGGTGAGTGGGACAAAGAACAGGCCGTATTGGCAAGAATTCACTCTGAGTGCTTAACTGGCGACGCATTGTTCAGTTTGCGTTGCGACTGTGGTTTCCAGCTTCGTGCAGCGTTAGAAAAGATTGCCGAAGAAGGCTCTGGCGTGCTGTTGTATTTGCGTCAGGAAGGCCGCGGTATCGGATTAACCAACAAAATCCGTGCTTATTCACTGCAAGATCAGGGGATGGACACGGTACAAGCCAATGAGCACTTAGGGTTTGGAGCTGACGAGCGTGACTTTAAAGTGGCGTCAGATGCGTTGGATATTTTGGGCGTGTCGAAGATTCGCTTAATGACCAATAATCCTCGCAAAGTCAGTTCGATGAAAGACGCTGGTATCGATGTTGTTGAGCGCGTGCCTTTGAAGTTTGGGCAGAATCCTCACAATGCTATGTATCTATCCACTAAACAATCGAAATTAGGGCATTTGTTTTAGACGCAACTCGCCCAGTGTAACGAAATAAGGATTCACATGACTTTAGATATTTATCTTTCCAGCGATAGTGCGCCCGCTCAATGGGGCGAAGGGGCTTTACTCAGCTTTAAAGATGATAGCGCAACGATTCACACCGAGCACCCAGAACTAATCCAAGTTGCCGCTCGCCGTTTAATGACTCAGGGATTGTCGTTTTTTGCACTGAAAGGTGACTGGCAGTTAGAGCAACAGTGGGCTTTTTTCCAAGGCGCTTACGAGCCAAAGGTTGATGTCCAGATTGATTTTGCCAACTTAAGTGAGGCTGATAGCCAAGAGCTTGATTCTCGTATTCAAGTCAGCCGTTGGATGCGCTCGATGGTTAACGAAACCCCAGAAGTATTGGCGCCTGAAGTGTTGGCACAAGAGGCCGCGCAATTTATTCAGGGCTTGGCACCAGATCATGTCAGCTACGATATTGTGTCTGGAGACGATTTGGAAAAGCAGGGCCATATCGGCACTTGGGAAGTCGGTCGTGGCTCAACTCGCCCACCAGCGTTATTGAAGCTGAAGTTCGATCCAAAAGGCGATAAGGGCGCTCCAGTCGCTGCGCTAGTGGGTAAAGGCATCACGTTTGATAGCGGTGGTTACAGTATTAAGCCAAGCGCTGGCATGTTGCACATGAAAGCGGATATGGGCGGAGCTGCAACTGTCACGGGCGGTTTGGCATTGGCCATATTGCGCGGACTAGACAAACCTGTAAATTTATATTTGTGTTGCGCAGAAAACTTGATCAGCGGTCATGCTTACAAGCTGGGTGACATTCTAACTTACCCGAATGGTCTAACCGTTGAAATTCAAAACACTGATGCTGAAGGTCGTGTGGTTATGGCTGACGGCTTATTGTTAGCGGGGCAGTCTGGTGCTAAAACCATTATTGATGCGGCAACCTTAACAGGAGCAGCTGTGACTGCTGTAGGCGGCGATTATAATGCGGTGTTTGCGCTAGATGACAGCGCTAGAGCAGAATTCTTGAGTATTGCTGAATCTGAAAACGAGCGCCACTGGCCGTTGCCTCTGGAGCCGTTTCATGCGCATCGTTGTCCATCACATTTTGCAGACACCGCCAATAGCCGTGCTGTGAAAGGTGGCGGACCAGGTGGTGCAAGTAATGCCGCAGGGTTCCTATCACGCTTTGTGCCTAACAATGGCCAGGGTTGGATCCACGTCGACTTGGCGTCTGCATATAATGACAGTCCAACGCCAAAGTGGTCCGCGGGCGGGACTGGCTTAGGCTTCAGAAGTATTGCGGCTAAGTTGTTAAAAAGCTAATGAGGCGAGGGTGGGCTTAGGCCCACCTAGTCCTTTATCCCAAAAAACTGTTCTTTGATGCTTGGCTCATATACCGGCCATTCCTCTAAAACCTCGTAGTACACCCCTTTTTCATTCTGCACGGACTCCATTAAGCAAAACCGCTCGACTTTACATGATAGATCTAAGGGCTGCAGGATATCTCCAATTGGCTGAGACTCTCGAAACAGCGTAATGTGAGGCCGAAATTCATGCTTGTCTTTGGAGAAGTGTAATCCTGCACTGGCGAGGCACTGATTAATATGGGTCTTGAGCTGTTTGAGGTGCTGCTTGCCTTCCAATATCTCAACACAACCAATTTCAGTATTAGGGTAGTAAGCATAACGATCTATACTGAGTTCAAAAGGCTTAATGTTAGGAGTGTCAATCGAATCGAACAGATCGTGTATATCTTGATGCGGAACAGCGCCTAGGAACTGTAGAGTGAGGTGAAAGTTGTGAGGTTTTACCGGGCGTCCTGCGAAGACAGGGCTGCTCTTCTGAAGAATTTCTAGTTTATTCTTCAGATCTTGCGATAGTTCTATCGCAAAAAATAGCCTTGCCTTATTTTTAACAGAATTTGCAATAGATGACATATAATTCTTGATGGTTTATTTGCTAAGATGGCATTAATGAAACGAACTTTATTGATAATATGTCAAAAAAGCCTAAAAAGAAAACCAGTAAAGCAACAAATAAAAATACCAAAGCAAAGTTAGCGCGAAGAAAAAAGTGGCGTTCACTATTTTGGAAGCTGTCCCTCGTCTTTGTGGTGCTTTTGGCCGGCTTTGTGCTGTATCTCGACTCGGTTATTCAAAGTAAATTTAAAGAGAACCGTTGGCAGTTACCTGCTCGTGTTTATGCGCAGTCGTTGGAGTTAGCCAATGGAAAACCGATGACGCCAACGCGTTTGCGCCAAGAGCTTGAGCTTTTGGGATATCGTAAAGTTGTGAAAGCCACGCGCCAAGGTGATTACGAAAATTACAAAGGCTCTTTCTTTATCCACATCCGTGAATTTCAGTTTTGGGACGGGCAACAAGATTCTCTACCCGTATCGTTCAATATTAAATCGGGGCGTATCGCAGAGTTGAAAAATCGTGATACGGGTGAAACCTTGCAAATGGCGCGGCTTGATCCACTACTTATTGGACAGTTTCACCCTAATCGATTGGAAGACCGAATATTGGTTCACCTTGATGATGTCCCGGAGCATTTTAAGCAAGCTCTGTTGACCGTCGAAGATCGTGATTTCTATGAGCACAGCGGGGTCTCGCCTAAAGCGATCATGCGTGCACTTTGGCACAATGTGACCAGTGACGGCCGTTCGCAGGGCGGTAGCACCATTACCCAGCAGCTGGTCAAAAATTACTTCTTAACAAATGAGCGAACTTTGTGGCGTAAATTTAAAGAAGCCATCATGTCGGTGATACTTGAAGTTCGTTATGAGAAAGATGACATCCTGCAAGCTTATTACAACGAAGTCTACTTTGGTCAAGACGGTGGTCGCGCTATTCATGGCGTGGGTTTAGCCAGCCAGTACTTTTTTGATAAGCGTGTTCGTGACCTAACGCCAGCGCAGTCTGCGTTGCTTGTAGGTATGCTGAAAAGTCCTAGCGGTTACAACCCCCGTCGTAAGAAAGAAGCGGCTTTGAAGCGTCGAAATCAAGTATTGCGACTGATGCATGATCAAAAGTATTTAACCGAGCAAGAGTATCAGCAGCAGCGAGAGACCACGCTGTCGGTTGTGAATAAGCCGGAATTAAAACTATCTCGAGTGCCTGCGTTTATGGATCTGGTGCGTCGCCGTTTACAGGACTCTTACTCTGAAGACGAGCTAAAATCAGAAGGACTTCGTATTTTCACAACGCTGGACCCAGTGATGCAACGTTATACCGAAGAGAAAGTCGCTTCGACATTGGCTCGGATAGAAAGCTCAAAAGGTATTGAAGAAGAGTCGCTACAAACAGCAGTTATTATCACCTCTAGCCAGACAGGAAATATTCTGGCCTTAGTCGGTGATCGCTATACGGACAAAGCGGGTTTTAATCGTGCGATAGATGCCAAGCGTCAAATCGGTTCGGTCATCAAACCTTTCGTAGTGTTAGCTGCTTTAGAAAAGAGCAGTCAGTATGATTTGGCGACCATTATTAGTGATGAACCCTTATCGCTGAAGCAACGAGATGGCACCTTATGGCAGCCGCGAAATTATGACCGTCAGCATCATGGACAAGTACCCTTGTTCGTGGCGTTGATGAACTCCTACAATATTGCAATGGCTCGCTTAGGACAGCAAGTGGGTATTGATACGGTTGCGGACTTTATCGAACAAGCAGGCGTAGAAGGCGAGGTTAGAGCCTTGGATGCATTGCCGCTCGGCGTACTCGAGCTGACGCCAGTGGAATTAGCAGGGTTGTATCAATCGTTGGCCAGTGGTGGTTTGAAAATTAAACCTGCAGCGATTACTGCAGTAACCGATAACCAAGGGGGTCTTTTAGAACGATATCCGATTGAGTCAGAGCGAATCGCATCTGAGCTAAATACTTACTTGGTCAAAGCTGGAATGCAGTTGGTTGTAGAAAAAGGGACCGCGCGTTACCTGCATAATCAAAACCCGTTTACCAAGTTTGCAGGAAAGACCGGTACGACCAATGATCTAAAAGACTCTTGGTTCGCAGGATTCTCAGGTGAGCATTTAGCGGTAGTATGGGTTGGTCGTGATGATAACAAAGAAGCGAATATTACCGGCTCGTCAGCGGCGCTGCCAGTATTTACGGATATCTTTAATGGGCTACCAACTGAGACATTGCGTCTGGGCTATGAAGACAATATTGAGTGGAAACTGATCGATGCCGACAGTGGCCTGCTAGCGAATGATTATTGTGAGGTGTCAGTCGAAATTCCATTTATTAGAGGGACGGCGCCAACAGAAGAGGCTCCATGTGCCCCAGAAGAAGAGGAGTCCTTTTTTGGCCTTTAAACTGCACCCCGTATTAACGAAAGATTGCATACAGCTCGGACGTTTTGAGTTGTGTATGGTATTGCTGATGAATGATGAACATTATCCTTGGGTCATTTTAGTCCCTCAGGTTGAGAATATTCGTGAAGCTTTTGAGCTTTCAGAAGCGCAGCAACACCTTTTGATGAAAGAATCTAATTTTGTTTCAAAAGCTATGAGCGAAATGTTTCATGCCGACAAAATGAATCAGGCGGCATTAGGTAATATGGTGCCGCAACTTCATATTCATCATGTCGCACGGTTTAAAAGTGATGTCGCTTGGCCTGCGCCAATTTGGGGCAAAGTTACGCCGAAAGCTTATGACGAGCAAGGATTAGAAGCGATGATTGCTAAGCTTAACCAAGGGCTTAGCAATCACCCGAACTATCGTCCGTTAGACTGATTACTCAGGACGAGTAAACTCAAACTGACCATTCTCTAGCCACTCGATTGCTGTGTCAGCAGGGAGAGTGTGGAATGCTTTTCCTAAAGACTCGGCAAGAGAAACCAGGTTAGGTATATTAATAATAGAAGCATCATCGTTCGGTTGGTGATAATGCCCTTGCCCACGCCAAACAGAAATAGCATGCATTGGAATACCTGTCACTTCAGCTTTCTTCTCGTTTTGAAACGCTTTTTTGATGTCATCTTTTGAAGCATCAAGCATGGCGAATGGAGCATTGTCTGAGCGGAAGAAGAGGCCCATCTTTGGGTCCAGCACAGGGTCGAGTTCCCAACCTTGTTTTGCTAGCTCTGCTTTTAACGTTGGATACAGTGTGGAGTATTTATCGCCTGTCATCCACGCACTGTTTAGCTTGTCTTCTAGTGGAACACCTACTAGTTCAAACATAAAGCCACTTTCGATCTTGTTGAGTGGAATCCATGGGTTTTGTGCGAAATACTTTGAACCTTGCAAGCCCATCTCTTCGGCATCCCAAGCAGCGATGACGACGTTAAACGGTAAGCTGTCATATTGCTTCAATGTTTTGGCAAAAATTAAAGATGCGACAACACCACTGGCATCATCGTCTGCGCCATTGAAGATTTGGTCACCTTCAAGCTTAGGGTTGGTACCAACATGGTCATAATGAGCACCGACAAAAAAGTAACGCTCAGACTCACAGTTGCAAGGGATGTAACCAATAACATTGGCAGCCTGTAGTGGCTCGCCCTTTCTGTTGTGAGCCGTAAACTTTTGTAAGTATGAATCTTGCCCTGGGACTTGCTCAATACCGATATCTTCAAAGCGTTCAATGAGCCACTGCTGAACGTCAGTATTTTCCACGCTACCGGTTAAGCGACCTTGGCGGTCATCGTGCGCTAAGTAATTCATCCAGTCATCAGCAAGTTGAATAGTACTCTTATCTTGTGACTCGTTATCATTCGCTAAGACTAAACTTGAGCCGAAACACAAACCAAGTATCACAGTTTTAATCGTTGTCATTTTCAATGTAAAAACTCCTTTGAAATAGGTTTTAAGCATTCCTGGACGAGTTGTCCTGCATACTTCCAGTCAATATCATCAATAGTTTCGTTGTCTGCTGCAAGCTTAGTTAAGATATCCGCTTGGATTTTTCCACGCTGATAAGCTTCTGCATAAGGAATATGGTGGAACATGACCATAGAGTATCGCGGAATAAATTGGGTAGGGTAGTGTTGCTCGAGTTTAAAAGCGATGGCTTTCTTCAATTGAAATTGTGGATCGCGGACGGAGTCGCGCATTTCTACATAGTTCTCCAAGGCCATATCAGCAATGGCATCGGCATTGTCGCGACGTGTTGCTGTAAACTCAGAGAGAACTTTAGCCCAGTCGTCAGAATACTTATTGAGTAAACGATAAAGCTCTGAGCAATCCTCAAAGCCACAGTTCATACCTTGACCGTGGAAGGGCACAATGGCATGCGAGGCATCACCAAACAACAAGATATCTTTGTATGCCCAGTTTTCTGCGCGAACCGTACCTAGAATACCCGTTGGGTTTGTGAAGTAGTCGTCTGCCAAATTTGGAATCAACTCTAGGACATCGCTAAATTGTTCTTGGAAGAACTGCTCGACATCAGCCTTGTTTTTAAAAGCTTCAAAACTTACTGGACCTTTGTTCGGCATAAACAAAGTAACTGTAAAGGAACCATCCAAGTTTGGTAAGGCGATAAGCATATAGCCGCCACGAGGCCAGATGTGGAGAGCTTCTTTTTCGATTTGAAAAGCGCTGGTTTTGCCTGCCGGGATAGTCAACTCTTTATAAGAGTGCTCCAATAATTCTGACGAAAACCCTTTGAGTCCAAGTTGCTGTAACGTTCGCCGTGTCTTTGAGCCAGCACCGTCTGTGCCTAATAGGACATCGTAGTCGTGTGAGAACTCATGGTCGGTGTTTTCATTCTTCAGTGTGATGCTTTTGTTGTTAGGATCAATATCTATGAGCTTACTTTCGAAGTGAAATGTCACGTTGCCAGTTGCTTCGGCTTCATCTCGCAATAGACTGACTAAACCTGCACGGGATACTGAGTAGATAACTTCTTCAGCTTTTTGACCATAGGGTTGGAGAGTCAGCTGACCTGCAGCGTCATGTAGCATTCGCCCCTTCATCGGAATCAATAACTTCTCAACTTTATCCATAACGCCGACTTGCTGTAGTGCGCGAATGCCTCTGTTGGCGAGAGCTAAGTTGATGGAGCGACCGGCTGGGATTGATGTGCGACGAATGTCAGGCAGTTTATCAAAGACATCGACCGTGTACCCACGATGGCCGAGGTAAATACTCATCAAAGAGCCGACTAGGCCAGCTCCAATCATCGTGATGCGTTGACTCATGAAGCTGCTCCTTCGATGGCTTGCTTTAGTATCATGACGAAACGGTAGCAATCAGTAAAAGAATTGTACTGTGGTACAGGCGCAACACGGATGACGTTAGGATAACGGAAATCACAAGTCACACCAGCGGCTTCAATGGCGTCGAAAATTTGCTTGCCATCGGCTCCATGCAAGTTAACCGTTAATGATAGTTGCGAGCCTGATGCTGCTGTGTCCTTTGGCGTAAGAATATTAATTTCTGTTGATAACTCTTGCTCTAACAGCTCACGCAAATAGCCTGTCAGTTTTAAGGATTTCTCACGGAGCTTTTGAATACCACCGGCTTTTTTTATGGTGTCCAAAGAGCCACGAATTGCAGCCAAAGATAGAATTGGTGGGTTTGATAGTTGCCAAGCTTCGGCACTTTCCATTGGAATAAAGTGGTTTTCCATCTTAAAGCGGGAATCTTTATCGTGACCCCACCAGCCAGCAAAACGTGGCAAGTCTTTATTTGAATGATGGCGCTCATGAACGAAGCAGCCAGCCACTGAGCCCGGGCCTGAGTTAAGATATTTATAAGTACACCAAGCAGCAAAGTCGACGTTCCACTCATGAAGCTTCATCGGAATGTTGCCAGCAGCATGAGCTAGATCAAAGCCGACGTTACAACCTTGTGCGTGACCTGCCTCAGTAATGATTTTCATGTCCAGCACTTGGCCTGTGTAGTATTGAACACCCGGCAACATGATCAAGGCAGTGCTTTGGCCATGTTCTTCAATTGCGCTCAAAATATCTTCGGTGCGCAAGGTTTCTTCACCTTCTCGCGGCTTGAGTAACACCATACTCTCGGTAGGGTCAAAGCCATGATATTTGATTTGCGATTCAACTGCGTAGTGATCCGATGGGAAGGCGTGGTCTTCAATAATGATTTTATGACGTGTTGCAGTAGGGCGGTAAAAGCTGACCATCATAAAGTGCAGGTTTGCGGTTAAAGTATTCATGCTAACGACTTCTTTGACCTTAGCGCCAACTAAGTCGGCAAAACCGTCACTTAAAAACTCATGGTACGGCATCCAAGGAAAGTCACCTGAGAAATGACCTTTCACACCGAGCTTTTGCCATTGTTGTAATTCGTCGTTAACGTATTGCGCCGCAAGTTTTGGCTGTAGCCCTAGGGAGTTGCCACAAAGATAAATTTCTTCTTCACCATTACTTTGCTTGGGGATGCTAAACTCTTGGCGAATAGCGCTAAGAGGATCTTGTGCATCAAGTTGCTGTGCATATTCTAATGAAAATAAGTTACTCATGATTATTCTGTTCCAACGTCTTCGCCACCATTGTCTTGGGTGACGTCAGTTAAAGGGTAAAGTACAGGACGACTAGGTGCTGCATCTAACTGGAAGTGTGGGATTTGAAGGTTTAACCAATAAAGCCCATCGGTAATATCATCATTGATGTATATCATTTCAGTAATGGTGCGATGCGTCAGTGTGGTATCGGTTAATTCGTGGCTTCCTGCAGGGACATTCCAGAAAGTATGATGGTTGTGAAGTTGACCTTCGTCATACATCTTATCGATAGAAGGAAAGTCGACCAGCAGATGATGAATGTTCGACTGGCTGAGCCACTGAATCGCTTCAGTAGTAAAAAATGGTGGCTGATGCTCTTGTCCATAAACCGTTTCACATTTTGATGGTGCATTGGGCAAGGTACGAATCGCGACGGAGCCCATTAAGTCTAAATCTTCGGAGCTAAGCTGCTCTTGTAACATGGCTTTGGTAATGACTTGATCATTCAGCTCCAAGTTTGGATGGTAACTCTCTTCAGTGTCGCTAGCGGCAATCGGCGTAACGGAGAGTACAAAACAGCTAGTCAAGGAGCTGCTCAGAGCATCGCCAACGGCAACGCTCTGGTCAACGATGTGCTGAACCGTTTCTGTATGAGTCCCATTGCAATGTGGAACCATAGAAATGCTCTGCACATTACAGCTACCACCACGCTGTGTGTCGCCAACAAAACCGCCAGCTTGTAGGGGCTGTGCTTGCGCTTGAGCCGCACCGAAGTGATTGGGCTGATGTTCGTCAAACGTCAGAGGGATCGCTATCGAGCAAGCTTGCGATAATTCTAACTGGAATAGCTGCCCATCAAACTCCACGTAGGGGTTCATGATATAAAGTCCTGCTTATTGAGCTTAAGCCATTCAAGAGCAGTGCCGTGCAATAAACGATCCTCGATTGATGCATCGTAATTCATGGATGCAATTAACTTACCAGGCTCAAGTTCACCTAGCGGGAATGGATAGTCAGTACCTAGCGCCAATTTTTCAGGCCCCATCAAGTTAACGATATAATCCAGCATGCCTTTATCATGTACCAGTGTGTCGAGATAAATTTGATCAAGATATTTACGAGGGTTGTGTGGATTATCCACCGTCATCAAATCTGGGCGAACATTATAAGCGTGCTCAATTCGGCCAATAGTCGCAGGGAAACTACCACCGCCGTGCGCGAAAGCTACTCGCAGTTTTGGGTGGCGCTCTAACACACCGCCAAAAATCATGGAGTTAATCGCAAGCGATGTTTCTGCCGGCATACCGACTAACCATGGCATCCAATATTTCTGCATTTTTTCTTTACCCACCATGTCCCAAGGGTGAACAAAGATAGCCGCGTCTAACTCTTCTGCTGCTGCAAAAAACTCAGCCAGTTCAGGTGCATTTAAATTCCAGTCATTAATATGCGAGCCAATCTGCACACCGGCTAAACCTATTTCGTTGACGCATCGCTCTAGCTCTTTAATCGCCAGTTCTGGCGCCTGCATCGGCAACGTACCCAAGCCAATAAACCGCTTAGGGTATTGTTTAACAATACCTGCAATATGGTCGTTTAAGTAACGTGACAGATCATGAGTATCGTCTGGTTTGGCCCAATAGTTGAACATCACAGGGACTGTTGAGAGCACCTGCACATGAACGCCATGCACATCACATTCCTTCATGCGAACTTCTGGTGACCAGCAATTTTCCTCAATCTCGCGGAAAAACTTACCATCGACCATCATTCGGGCGCAGCCGCACTTATGGTGGTCAAGCTGCACAAAACCACCATAACCATAACGTTCTTTTAAATCAGGCCAGTTTTCAGGGAGAATGTGCGTATGTATATCAATTTTAAGTTGGCTCATAAGTTACAGATCCAATTTGTTTTCTTTCGGCATGACAGTACCGCATTGTTCACAAGTGCGGTTTTCTTCGCTATCCAGAAAGCGTTCGAAAACCGGCAGGAAATCTTTCTCAACATTGGTCAGTTGGAAATACTCTTCATAGAGTTTGTGATCACAGTTTTCACAGAACCACATCAACCCATCTTTTTCATGGTCTAACCGCTTCCGCTCGACCACTAAGCCAATCGAATTCTCGAAACGAACAGGTGAGTGGGGAACTTTAGGCGGTAATAAAAAGATTTCACCTGCTTTAATAGGGTAGTCCACACGCTTGCCATCTTGAATGGTGCGTAACTCCATCTCCCCCTCAAGCTGATAAAAGAATTCCGGCCCCTCGTCGTAATGAAAGTCACGACGACCATTCGGACCGCCGACGACCATGACAATAAAATCATCCTGCTCAAAGACTTGCTTATTACACACGGGTGGTTTCAGCAAATGACGATGTTCATCAATCCACTGTTGAAAATTAAACGGGGCGACGGGTTTGCTCATTGATTCGCTCATATCTGACTCCTTGATTAGTCTCCAATCGTTGCGACACACTTAAGTTCTATAGCGATTGGCGTCGGCAACGAACTGATTTCAATGGTCGTTCTGCATGGCTGGTTGTCAGCAAAGTACTCAGCATAAATTTTATTGTAAGTCTTAAAGTCGTCTTTCATGTTGGTCAAAAAGACTTGAACATCGACCAGCTGGTCCCAGCTTGATCCCGACTCTTCAAGAATCCAGCGGATGTTATCGAACACACTGCGACACTGAGTTTCAATACAGTAATCCGTGATGTTGCCTTGGTCATCCAAAGTGACGCCAGGAATATCTTTGCTGCCTTTCTGGCGCGGGCCAACCCCAGACAAGAATAATAAATTGCCCACACGGCGAGCGTGAGGGTATAGACCCACGGGTTCAGGAGCTTTGCTGGAAACAATTTTCTCTGACATAGATTCCTCAAACGTTTGATTGTGTTTGGTTTAGCTCACGAAAGACTCATTACATAGAAGAGCTTGTGACTGATAGTTCAGCGTACGGACTAAACCATTGTTTACTTTATAAGCGATTTTAAAAAATACTAGGAAATACAGGCGTGTGCAAACGCCCAAAAAAGGAAAGGGTATGCTATTTATCCAAGATCCACTTACATCCGCCCTGATGAGCGAAGATAAATCCTGATGTTTTTTGATGTGGAAAATATTGCATGACGCTAGTTATATCGAATTAGGCCGTTTTAAGCAAGGGGTGTCGCTGCCTGGGAAGCGCTCCGTAGCGTGATGTACGGAGCGAAATTTTGGCTAATCTCTGAAGTTATTAAACTGGAATGGCTGGCCTAAATCGGCTTGGCGTACAATTCCCATGGCGGCCTGTAGGTCGTCACGTTTTTTACCGGTTACGCGGACTTGATCGCCTTGAATCGAGGGTTGTACTTTTAATTTGGACTCTTTAATCAATTTGACCAATTTTTTAGCGGTGTCTTTATCAATGCCTTGCTTAAAGGTAGCTGTTTTAGAGAAAGTCTTGCCTGAGTGAGTGGCTTCGTCGGATATATCCAACGCATTAATATCGATATTACGTTTGGTGCAACAGCGGTAGAACATATCGACCATCTGATCGACTTGGAATTCAGCTTCAGCAGTAATTTTTACGCTGTCCTCACTTTGCTCAAAACTGGCGTCTACGCCTCTAAAGTCAAAGCGTGTCGTTAACTCGCGATTAGCGTTATCGACGGTGTTAGTGATTTCATGTTTGTCCACTTCGGAGACAATATCAAATGATGGCATGATGTATTCCTATAAATTTAATGGGTACAAGTAATCTCAAGAGTACTTAATACATACGTTCTTGGGTTCGGTAAAGAAACGTAGCGCCTCTAAACCGCCTTCGCGACCAACGCCGGAGCTTTTGACGCCACCGAAAGGTGTACGTAGATCTCGCAGTAGCCAGCAGTTAATCCAGACAATGCCCGCTTCTATATCTTTAGCGACCTGATGTGCGCGCTTGAGATCGCTAGTCCAGACACTCGATGCTAAGCCATATTGAGTGCCGTTGGCGAGAGACACTGCCTCTTCGTCTGTGTCAAATGGCATAATAGTGCAGACAGGGCCGAAGATCTCTTCTTGATTGGTTCGGCAGTCATTGTCTAAACCTTCGATTACCGTAGGCTCCACAAAGTAACCATTTTGGCAGCGGCCGTTAACGGTGGTCTGTTTACCTCCCGTTAACACGCGCCCACCTTCCTGTCGTGCTAATTCGATATAAGACAAAACCTTGTCCATGTGGGGCTTAGAGACCAAAGCGCCATGTTG
The DNA here is from genome assembly GCF_020005165.1 of Kangiella taiwanensis. GTDB lineage: Bacteria > Pseudomonadota > Gammaproteobacteria > Enterobacterales > Kangiellaceae > Kangiella > Kangiella taiwanensis. The sequence continues at coordinate 24,527 of NZ_JAHCLT010000001.1, read as the reverse complement.
GGTTGAGTTATCTAGCGGGTCACCTATTTTTAATGCTTTGACCTTATCAATAAAGGCTTGTTTAAATTTGTCATAGATCGGTCGCTCAATATAAATCCGAGAGCCACACAGGCAAATTTGACCTTGGTTAGCGAAGGCTGCGCGAACTACATTATCGACGGTATCTTCAAAATCACAATCAGCAAAAACCAGCGTTGGGTTTTTTCCGCCAAGCTCAAGCGATAGTTTTTTGAACATACCTGCGGTGACTTTACTGATGTGAGCACCGGTTGCGGTACCCCCAGTAAAGCTGATGGCTTTGATCTTTGGATGTGTGGTTAGTGGATCCCCAATTGATGGTCCTGTGCCGTGTAGGATATTCAGCACTCCAGCAGGTAACCCTGCCTCGATGCAAATTTTGGAAAACAAGTAAGCTGTCATCGGTGTAATTTCCGATGGTTTGGCGATGACGGTATTCCCAGCAGCTAACGCCGGAGCAATTTTCCAAGTAAATAAATACAGCGGTAAATTCCATGGCGAAATACAACCAACCACGCCAATCGGATCGCGCAAGGTGTAATTAATGGCGTCATTGCCCATAGCGTGGCTTTCGCTAGAAAACTGAGTAATCGCTTGGGCGAAGAAGCGGATATTTGCTGAGGAACGATATATATCGACGCTTTTCGCTAGGGAAAATGGCTTACCGTTGTCTACAGCTTCGGCCTTTGCCAGCTCATTGGAGTGGTCATCAATAGTGTTAGCGACTTTGGTTAAGATTGTTGCGCGTTCTTCCAGCGATAGGCCCGCCCAAGCAGGTTGAGCCTTTGTTGCTGCCTCAACCGCTTGCTCCAAATCTTCAGCTGTCGAGTCAGGAATTTGGCTGTAGATCTTACCTGTTGCTGGCTCCACATTATCAATATACTTTCCCTGTATTGGCTCAACTAACTTACCGCCAATGTAGTTTTCTAGCATTTGCATTAACGCATCCTCTTGGGCTTATAAGCAGCTGGTTCTGCCACCATCAACAGGAAGGTTGATGCCTGTTATGTAGCCAGCTGCTGGAGAAGCCAAGAAACCAACGGCATTGGCGAATTCTTGAGCTGTACCAAAGCGCTTCATTGGAATAATCGACTTTTCTTCTTGCTCCATTTCTTCAACCGACAAGCCTTTCTTGTTAGCTTTGTTTTGAATAATGGCTTCCAGTCGCACAGTGTTGGTTGCGCCTGGCAAGACATTATTGACGGTGATATTGAACTGCCCTAACTCGTTAGCCAGAGTTTTTGCCCAGTTGGCAACAGCTCCTCGAACAGTGTTGGATACGCCAAGACCATCTAGCGGTTGCTTCACCGAGGTAGAGATAACGTTAATGATGCGGCCAAAGTTAGCTTCTTTCATGCTGGGTAACGCCAGCTTCATGAGCTCATGGTTACAAACAAGGTGCTGGTTAAATGCTGCTAAGAAGTCGCCGGTTTGTGCTGCGTTAGCTGGACCTGGCGCTGGACCACCTGTGTTATTGATCAAGATATGAATGGCTGCTTCTGGCTCTTGTAGATAGTCGTGAACAACTTGTTTGACATTATCTGGGTTCGTAAAGTCAGCCACTAGGATATGGTGGTCTTGACCCTGTGAGTGATCCAGTTCTTTCTGAACGGCTTCGAGCTTTTCTTTATTTCTTGCCAATAATACGATGTTTGCGCCTTGCTCAGAGAGTTGCTTGGCAATGGCTTTGCCCATGCCTTGGCTTGAGCCGCAGACTAATGCGGTTTTTCCAATAAGTGTTAAGTTCATAGTAATGTCTATTTTTATGTGACTTAAAAGAATATTTAAGCATATTTAGGCAGGGACGGAAATGGTCAAAAGGCCTTTAAAGATAGGTTATGGTATTACGTCCATCACGTTTTGATTGATACAACGCTTTATCAGCTCGGACGTAGAGCTCGCGCAAAGACTCATATTTTGAAGCACAGGACACTCCAAAGCTACAAGTCAGCGATTTAACGGTGCTGAATTCTGTTGTTTCAATCAGACTGCGTAGCTTTTCAGAAAGCTGCTTAGCATGATCTGGCTCTGTAGCAGGGCACAATATGGCAAACTCTTCGCCGCCCCAGCGGGCTAAAGTATCAGTTTTCCGGATGTTATTACTCAGCAAGGAGGAGAGCTCAATAAGAACTTCATCGCCGACGAGATGCCCGTGGTTATCATTGATCGATTTGAAGTGGTCAACATCCAGCAGAATAAAGGCCATGTGAGAATGATCTTCTTGATACGTTTGGTAACGTTGCTCAAGAAATTCACGGTTGTTAAGCCCCGTTAAACGATCCGTTTGGGCGCGGCGCACTAAGGACTTATGTTTTCGCGACTCAACTCGACGGTGTAGTATGGCAAATGTAAGAAGGGACAGTACTGCGACTATAATTGATGAGTAAGTCAGTATTTGATAAAGCATCAACTGCTTTGTCATTCGAGTGGATGATAACAAGCTTAAGGTATCAACCGCTGAGTATACCGAGTAAATATCGCTAGTGAAGGCTCCGCTTGGATCACGAAAGCTTTTAATGAACTGCACAACATCAGGAACAGAAATGGTTTCAAGTCGTTCTAAATCATGCAACATCCAAATCAGCAAATGGGTTGCTTTTAAGGAGTTTCTTTCCGAATGACCTTCCTCACTGTAAAGGTTGTCAGTAGTTTTAAACGTGGTGTTTAAAGTTTCGAGCATCTCTTCAAGACGTAAAATATCGGTAATGACCTGCGTGTTACTCTGATTGATTGGCAAATGATGAATGCTTACCCAAGCTCTGTAAGCATCGTAACTACTGATGGCAGGGTGGCCTGGAAAGGGACTAAAAGCCTTGGTGTCAGTACTCCAGCTGTTCTCAATAAAGGTATTGATCTGTTGCTGTTTTTCACTATCGACTATGGTCGAATTTAATTTCCCCATGTGGTGCAGGGCTCGCACCGCATAAGATGTGGCTTTAACCGTGGATTGTTGCCCAAATTCAGGGTAGCCGGGATCCCAGAAGCCACCGTCGTTGTTTTGATAGGCTAAAATAAGCTGAGCCACAGCTTCGGTATCAATCGTTCCTAACGCATCGAGCTTGTCTAGAATTATAATCGAGTCGAGAGTTGAGCGTATGTTTACGGCGCTGTTTGGAAGCGCGGAAAAACCTTTGAGATTTCCTATGGCATTACTTGGAGCTTTAAAGTTATTCAGTAAGAAACTGATGAGCGCATCTTTGTTCACTCTCTCTAGAGCATTAAGCTCATCTAGAGAAGCGATGGCATAGCGTGTGAGTCGTACACTTTCCCGGTTGAGCGTTGTTGGCTCATCAAATAAATCCGGGTTGTTAACAAAGTAGCCGTCGGGGTGTTGTCGTTTCAATAACCCGTTGATGGTTTCCGCTGCGTAAATGGGTGCTTGATCATTAACTGGTAAAATGCCGTAGTGAATTTGAAGCTGGCGATATTTTTGGAAGAAAAAGCCGGAGAGGACAACGCTAATTATGGCTATCCAAAAAAGAATGGATCGTTTCGATCTTAAAAATGGGCCTAGGCTCATTAGACTCGGCTAATTCCTTATCGGTTAAAGGTTAAGGATTGTACAGCGCCTAGGCCCCAATATATCAAAAAAACTGTAAAATTACTTGCTTAACGCTCGCTCAAAGGCTTCCAAGGTTTTCTTAAGTTCTTGGTCACCATGAGAGGCAGAAACAAAGCCCGCTTCGAATGCTGATGGTGATAGATAAACCCCTTCATCAAGCATCGCATGGTAAAAGCTTTTAAAACGCTCCATATCACCATTGGTTACTTGCTTGTAGCTCGTCACAGTTTCTGCATCATTGAAGAAGAAACCGAACATGGAACCGACGTGGTTAGTGGTAAAAGCGATGCCTTTTTGCTCAGCGATATCGCGCATACCATTGACCAATGCTTCAGTGTACGCAAACAAGGGCTCGTAAAAGCCTGGCTTGGATAGTTCGTTGAGTGCAGCTAATCCCGCCGCCATAGCCACAGGGTTACCTGATAAAGTACCGGCTTGGTAGACAGGCCCAACAGGCGCCATGTAATCCATGATGGCTTTTTTGCCACCAAATGCGCCTACCGGCATGCCGCCGCCAATAACTTTACCCAGAGTGGTAAGGTCGGGTTGAACCTTGTAGTAGCCCTGCGCGCCATCAACACCCATGCGAAAGCCTGACATGACTTCATCAAAAATCAGCACAGCGCCATATTGATCACACAGATCGCGTAATCCTTGAAGGAATCCATCAACTGGCGGAATGCAGTTCATGTTGCCTGCAACAGGCTCAACGATGATGCAGGCTACATCATCTTTGTTTGCTTTAAGTAAGGTTTCTACGCTATCCAGATCATTAAAGTCTGCGGTTAATGTATGCTTGGCGAAGTCTGCTGGCACACCTGGAGAGGTCGGTTCGCCAAGAGTGAGAGCGCCCGATCCTGCTTTGACTAGCAAGCAATCGGCATGGCCGTGATAACAACCTTCAAACTTGATGATTTTGTCTTTACCCGTATAACCGCGCGCTAAGCGAATTGCGCTCATGGTCGCTTCAGTGCCTGAGTTGACCATACGCACCATGTCAATCGAAGGAATCAGCTCGCAGATTTTCTCCGCCATTTCCGCTTCAACTTCCGTTGGAGCGCCGTAGCTTAAGCCACGTTTTGCGGCATCGATCACCGCGTCTAGAATCGCAGGATGATTATGGCCTAAAATCATTGGCCCCCATGAGCCGACATAGTCAAGGTACTGCTTGTCATCAGCTGATGTAAAGTAAGCACCATCGGCTGCTTTGATAAATACAGGTGTTCCGCCGACGCCAGTGAAGGCTCGGACCGGAGAGTTTACGCCGCCTGGAATATGCTGTTGGGCACGGCTATAAAGTTGTTCGGAAATCGTCATAATCGTCACACTATTAGATGTAATGAATGTTTAGCCGATACTATTGTTACAAACCTCTGTTGCTCTGACGTTAAGAGTGTCGAGGGGAGTACCAGTTCATCGGCTTTTCGAATTGAGTGAGCTTATCTTCTACACCCAGCACAAGGGCAAAGAGTGCCATGCGAACTTTTACGCCATAGTGAGTTTGGCGGAAGATTGCTAAGTTCGGGTTATTGTTCATGTCGTCACTGAGCTCGTTGGCTTCTGGTCGCGAATCGCGTGGGAGTGGGTGCATGATAATGGTGTTTTTATCGCAATGTTGCTGGTAAAGGCTTTGGTTGAGGCAGTATTTTCCGCGATACAAATTCGCTTCTTCTTGCGTGGTGAAACGCTCTTCTTGTACACGGGTTAAGTAAATCACGTCTTGACCTTTCAGGCCGTAGTGGAAATCTTCAGAGATACTGTAGTTCAGGCCTGCATTGTCGCAGGCATCCAACACTTTATCTGGCATAGCCAGAGCTTGCGGCGAAATAAAGGTAAAGTGGATATTCGGGAATAAGCACAGTAGTCGGGTCAGCGAGTGAACCGTACGGCCATTCTTCAAGTCGCCAATCATGGCAATCTTAATGGTACCCTTGTCTTTACCCAACGCTTCCAGCTCGTTATGAATCGTATATAAGTCGAGTAGTGCTTGGGTAGGGTGCTCGTTTGGGCCATCGCCACCGTTGATTACGGGAACATTACTGCCTCGCGCAAACTCCGCGACAGAGCCGATGTCAGGGTGACGCATCGCGACAACATCTGCGTAGTTTGCTGTGACACGAGCTGTATCGTACAGGGATTCGCCCTTAGATAACGATGAGGTGGTCATGCCGACGGTTTCGCGAACATGGCCGCCAAGAAGGTTGAAGGCCGTTCCAAAGCTAATGCGTGTGCGTGTGCTTGGTTCAAAGAATAGGTTGGCGAGAATCGCACCATCGAGCACATTACAACACTTAACACGTGTTGCGTAAGGTGTCATTTCGTCAGCAACTTGGATAATCCTTTCGACTGCTTCTCTGTCCAGCTGATCAATCGATAGTATGTGTTGCCCTTGAAATACCATTCAGTTACCCAAATTCTTAGTGTTAAGCTACTTGGGACGCAATTCTAACACGAACTGCGGCAGATGTAGCTAAAATTACAGGGCTCAAAGTGGAAATTCAGCCAGAAATGCTTAAAATGGGCACGAAATTTATGAAAGCGCTAACTTTAGAGGTTATTTGTGGAATATAGAAAGTATCGTTGTTTGGTCTGTGACTTTATTTATGACGAAGAATTAGGCTGGGAAGAAGACGGTATTGCCCCAGGCACACGCTGGGAAGATATTCCTGAAGACTGGTATTGTCCAGACTGCGGCGTGGGCAAAGAAGACTTTGAGCTGATGACCGATGAGTTTAAGAAAAGCCTCTAAGTCACGGTTTCTACTCGATTTAAAAACCTCCTTTTCGGGAGGTTTTTTTATGGCTGAACTGTAAGAATTATCAACAGTGGCGGGGCCTTGCGGATAGGAGTACTCTGACAAATGGTCAAATGGAACTGGAGGTTTGTCATGAAAGTTAAAGCTTTGTTAGCGACGTTGGTGGTTGCTGCTGTTTTAGGGTTTGCAGGAACTGCGTGGTCTGCTGCTTATCTAAAAATTGGTGATATTAAGGGCGAAAGCCAAGCGGATGGCCACAAAGACGAAATTGATGTCTTGAGCTGGTCTTGGGGCGCTGATTCCAATCGACGTAGAGGGTGCGTACGTGATTTCCACTTTGTGAAGCCTATTGATGCAAGTTCACCGCCAATCTTAATGGGACAACTGACGCAAGAAGTCTACCCAGAAGCTCGGTTGAGTGTGGAGCACGATGGTTCAAATCGCTCGCGCTTTGAGTATCTAACGCTAAACTTCCGTAATGTTCGAATTGAAACCTTCCGTACCGGTGGTACCGATGGCGCGCCTGTGACAGAACAGGTGAGTTTCAATTTTGAAGAGGTGGAATACAGCTATCTGCAACAAAGAGCCGATGGTTCATTCGGCGATAGGGTGACCGCGACCATTAGAGGTCGCCAATGTCGTGATAACTAAATGACACGAAGCCTCCTAATTTGGAGGCTTCTTAACATTACTCGCTCATAGGATGGAACTTTGGATGAGACTGTATTCTTTGAATCCAGCGCTGAATAGCGGGATATTCATTAAGGTCAAACCCTCCGTCATCAGCAACGTGCGTGTAGGCAAATAATGCGATATCCGCAGTGGTGAGCTGGTTGTTGACTAGGTAATCACTTTTACTGAGCTTTTGCTCCATAATGCTGAGTGCTTTATGGCCGTCTTCTTGTTTCGATAGAAACTCTTCGCGTCTTTCTTCGGGCATTCCCAAATATTTAGCAATAAAGCGTGCCACGGCAATGTAAGGTTCATGGCTGTATTGTTCAAAGAATTGCCATTGAAGTACTTCGGCATGAAGAAATCGTTCTGAGGGATAATAGGTCGAGCCCGAGGCTAGATAGTTAATGATGGCGTTTGATTCGGATAGGTAGCGCCCATCATCGAGCTCTAGTACTGGGATCTTTCCACTCGGGTTTTTGGCTTTAAACTCATCATTGAGGTTGTCACCTTTGAGGATATTGATGTGTATCCATTCGTGCTCAATATCCAGCAGGGACATAATAAGTTTGATTTTGTAACAGTTTCCAGACCGAATATCGCCGTAAACCTTCATGGCAAAACCTTATGTTTGAGTAGTTTCCCTCTAATTATCCTTCAACTTTTGATCAATGTCAGCTCGGCTGTGACGTTCGCTTAATTGCTCATGAGGCTCGCCCCAAGTGCGGTTGACGATTCGACCACGCTGTACAGCTTCGCGGCTTTCGATTTGCTTTGCCCAGCGTAGGACGTTTTTATAGGAGGTGGCATCCAAAAACTCGACTGCATCGTAAGCATGACCAAGCACCAGGTTGCCGTACCAAGGCCAAATAGCAATATCGGCAATCGAGTATTCGTCGCCTGCCATAAATTCATTATTAGCTAAATGCTTGTCTAAGACATCCAGTTGGCGTTTAGCTTCCATGGTGAAGCGGTCAATCGCATACTCGATTGGAAACGGCGCGTACTTGTAAAAGTGGCCAAAACCACCGCCAATATAAGGCGCGCTACCCATCTGCCAAAACAACCAAGACATAGCTTCAGTTCGCTTGCTATGATCCTTGGGTAGTAGCGCGTCAAACTTTTCAGACAAGTACAATAGGATGGCTCCAGACTCGAATACTCTTTGCGGCTTATCATCTAAATCGTCGCTGTAATCCAATAAGGCTGGGATCTTAGAGTTCGGGTTAATGTCGACGAAGTCGCTACCAAACTGATCGCCGTCACCAATTTTAATCAGGTGTGCGTCATACTCAGCGTTGTTGTGCCCCATGGCTAAGAGTTCTTCCAGCATGATGGTGACTTTTTGGCCGTTAGGCGTCGCTAGTGAATAAAGCTGAAAAGGGTGCTCGCCTTTTGGCAGCTCTTGCTCATGACGAGCGCCAGCCGTTGGACGATTGATACTCGCCCATTCACCGCCATTTTCTGAATTCCAAGTCCAAACTTTAGGTGGTGTGTAATTATTGTCGCTACTCATAGTATTGCCTAGCTTTAATAAAGGTGTAGCCACATTGAAACGCTAAAGCTGAGTGGCGTCAATTTAGCCATGCGAATAGCGGCTATGTGCGATTTACATGCTGAGAATATCTATGACTGTTCTAACTCTTTTGAGTAAACGCAGGTTACCGCTAGGCGTAGCGACATGCCGATAAGTAATGTCATCAAGCCTACCAATAGCGAGTCTAGCGCCAATAAGCCAAACAGTTCCCAACTTTCGGTGCCGACTGCCCAGCCATTCAGTTTATAGTGAAGCACCATTGGGGCTACAAGAAGGAGGATGGGGAAGACAATATAGAGGAACTCAAATAGATACGATTTAGACGAAAGCTTTCCTTCAATATTGACGCCACAAAGTCGCAGAAGTCCTTTTAGAAGCTTGTCGCGGAATATAAACATTGGCACTAATAAAATTAACAAAGGTACAAATGGCGCAAGCTCTGATGGAATTTCAACGACTCCAACAAGGTATGCTGAGCTATCTTGTCCATAATAAGTAACAAAGATGAGTGCCGCTAGAATGAATATCGAGATAACCAGCATTAAAACTTTTTCAGTGGTTGTTAAAGGGAAAAGTTTTGTTTTATCCCAGCCATTAGCCGATAGTTTCAGAATTAAAAGTGATGGAATGATAATGCTTAGTACTTTTAAGAAACCAAAAGCTAACCGAATTAAAGTTTCTTTGCCTGCTTCAACGCTATCCCCTAAAACGAACATGCCCAGCTGCACTTCAACAAAGTGCTGTAAGCCTTCAACTAGTGTTGGAATGATCCAGAACAGCGGCGCAAGGAAGATGAGTGTGTAGAGCCCTTTCCCAAAGTCTTTTACGATAGTCATTATTCTTTCCTTCTATATCTCCTTAATTATTGAAAGAAGTATAGTAACTATTTGTTTTTCCATCAATAAATGAAGCATGAGCAGTTGTTACACGATATTAACAAGCACTTTTTTCGGGTTATTCGGATGATCGTGCTATAACTGTTGGCAGAAACCTTTTGTTAAAAAAGTGCTAACAATGGAATAAAATCGGAGGTTGTTCGTTAAACGGTAAAAGAGAGCAAACTCAAGTCACATAGAAGTTGTCTTTGGAAATAAGGAGCCATTATTGTCGAATGCAGTCTCACAACTCGATGACTACTGTCGTAAAAGTTTAGTCTTTGCCGTACAGCTGTTGGGTAATCAGTCGGATGCCGAAGATGTGGTGCAAGCCAGTATCGAAAAAGCATTGGCGCACCCTAAAGCACCGAAAGGTGGTGTGGATTTGCAAAAATGGCTTTATCGCGTGGTGCGCAACGCTTCGATCGATCATTTACGGAAACAATCTCGCGAAGCGCCTTTGGAAGAGACAGCCGTAGCGAAAGCCACCGATGAATCGCCTGAACGCCAATTAGCCAACGAGCAGATTAAATTGCGTTTGCGTGATGCGCTGAACGCGTTACCCGTCCATCATCGTGAGCTTGTGGTGCTGCGGGATTATCATGGACACAGCTATGATGATATTGCTGAGATATTGTCGATTGCTAAAGGAACCGTAATGTCCCGTTTGCATCGAGCGCGTTTGGCGCTTCGAGAAGCTTTGAGTGATTTACAGCATGAACGAGGTGCAGAATGAATCAATGTCATGACATTCAAGAATTGATCAGTGGTTATATTGATCAGGAGCTATCTCAGCAGAAAGCACAACGCGTGCGACTGCATATTGAAAGCTGTGATAGCTGCCGAAAAGTGTATGAAGACTTAGTCGCCATCCGTAAAGAAATGGGGCAGTTGCACTATCCTGAGTGCGAGGAAGCCAAACTGGAGAACATTATGAATGAACCCGTTGCCAAGACCTTGGGGCTTGTTGGTTGGATTATGCTCATTATTGGATTAGTTGGGTTTATGGGGTGGCAGGCTTTTACTTTTTTCACCCAGCCCGTGGTACCTACATGGGCAAAAATTGGTGTGCTACTGATTGAATTAGGCGTGCTAGGGTTATTTTTAAGGGTGTTGCGTCAGCGATTAATTGCAAGAAAAACTGATAAATATAGGAACGTAAAGCTATGAGTTATGATATTGAGTTGTACACATTGGAAGACGTACCGGGTTACAAAGTCGAAAAAGTTTTGGGCTTAGTGCGGGGTAATACCGTTCGAGCGCGTCATGTGGGCAGAGATATTTTAGCGGGGCTGCGCAACATTGTAGGAGGTGAGGTTAGTGAATATACCAAGCTGATGGCTGAAAGCCGTGAGCAAGCGATTGACCGTCTACTTGATGAAGCGCGACTTTTAGGTGCAAACGCCGTCATCGGCACGCGGTTTACCACCTCCATGGTCGCCAGCTCAGCCGCAGAACTGCTGGTTTTTGGTACGGCGGTGGTGCTTGTCAAAGAGTCTTAATTGTTCCGAGTTGTAACAATATCGCCTTCACATCATCTATACAGGGTAGGAGTTATGCTAAATCCTACTTCTCCTTAATTTGATGAGTGAGGGTGATATTTGTGAAGTTGTTATATAAAACCATTCTTTTCGTTGCCAGCGCGGTTGGAGTGGCATACATTTTGACCGGTGGCCTTAAGCATCCCCAAACGTCCACTCTGGTCACTCAAAAAGCGGATATCAAGGCGGATATGCCAGCGACCAAGCATTTGGACTCGATTGTTCTTGGTGCTGGTTGTTTTTGGGGTGCTGAAAAACGTTATGCGGCGATCCCCGGCGTGGTGGATGCGGTGTCTGGTTATGCAGATGGTGAAGGGATTGAGCCTGAGTACCGTGAAATCATTAAGCCGAAATACCGTTTAGATCCGAATAATTATGCTGAAGTGGTCAAAGTCACTTTTAATCGTAATAAAGTGAGCTTAGAAGCGATCTTGAAAAACTACTTTGAAGGCCACGATCCAACGCAAGTGAACCGCCAAGGCAATGATATTGGTACTCAGTATCGCTCGACCATTTTGACTAATTCTTCTGAGCAACAAGATATTGCTGAAAGAATTACGGCAGAATATCAGGTGCTGATGAGTGAAGAAGGCTACGGCGAGATCGCAACTATCATTAAGCCGCTTGATGAATTTCACCGCGCCGAAGAATACCACCAAGATTATTTAGTCAAGAATCCTAACGGTTATTGCCCAGACCATTCGACGGGTGTGGTTTTCGATGACAAAGACAAAGCGCCTGAGGTCGACAATACTGCGCTGCAACAAGGCAAACAGATTGTGGTGATTGAGCCTCAGTCTTACTGTCCGTACTGTGAAAAATTTAAAGAGAACGTTACCAGCGACTATCAGGGTACGATTCCTTTAACTTGGCGTCACGGTAGCCAGCTGGACGGTTTAGACGTGACCACAGAAACCTGGGCAACGCCGACCATTCTGTTTCTAGAAAATGGTAAAGAGGTGTTTGGTCATCAGGGCTACTTAACGCCAGAAGAGTTTTATGCCGTACTGGGTAAGTTCAAACTGGGCGACTCCGAAGCCTATGACGTAGCATTCCAACAGGGCACGGACAGTCGTTTCTGCAAAGAGTACGATATTTTTAAAGACACACCGCCAGGCGTGTTTATCGATAAGCTAAGCGGTCAGCCCCTGTTTGATACCAAAGACCGATTTAATTCAGGCACGGGTTGGTTGTCGTTTACTCAGCCTGTTGAAGGTTCTGTGACTTATCATGAAGATAATGCCTTTGGTTTAGAGCGTACTGAGATTCGTTCAAAATCTTCGGGCATTCACTTGGGGCACGTGTTTGATGATGGCCCTAACGGACAGCCACGTTACTGTATTAATGCGACAGTGTTAGAGTTTGTTCCTCGCTCGAAAACTTAGAGTCACAATTAGCCATATTCCCACAATAATCTAGCCACTTCTGTTGCGTAGCCTTATGATAAGGGGCGAATTAACAAGAAGTGGCTATGACACCATACCCATCTAGATTTAAAACATTTATTCATGAATTCTGGTTGTTCGGACTGAAGCAGGCTTATGCCTGTGTGTTCGGTGGCTTTTTATTGTTGGTGATGGTGGTGACTCACTATTGGTATCCCATCGAGTCCCTGCATCGGTATGATTTTATTTTTATCGCGGCCGTGGCGTTTCAGTTAGTCTTATTGCTATTCAAGCTGGAAACGTTACGCGAAGCTGCGATTATTTTACTGTTTCATATCGTTGCGACAGTCATGGAACTGTTCAAAACCTCTGACGCCATCCAGTCGTGGCATTATCCCGAAGCGTTTACTTTTGGCATCGGTAATGTTCCATTGTTTACCGGCTTCATGTACAGCGCGGTTGGGAGCTACTTAGCACGTGTTTCAAGAATTTTCGATTTTCGATATTCACACTACCCAAAAATATCTTATACCGTGATTTTAGTCTTGGCAGTCTACCTTAACTTCTTTAGTCATCATTACATCATGGATATGCGGTGGGTCATTCTATTGGTGACAGTTATGCTTTTTTATAAAACACAGATCCACTTTAAGGTGATTAAGACTCACAGAAGGATGCCGTTATTACTGGGATGGTTTCTTGTGGCGCTATTTATCTGGTTTGCCGAAAACATCGCAACCTTTGCCAATATCTGGATTTACCCGAATCAAACAAATGGCTGGAAAATGGTATCCCTGTCTAAATTAACCTCGTGGTATCTGCTGATGATACTGAGCTTTGTTATGGTGACCTTAGTACAAGGGATTCGATACCCAGCAACGTTAAAAAGGCTTAACCACTGCCAAGATCACGGCACCTAATAAAATGAGTACGGGGATTTCGTTAAAAACTCGGAAGTAGGTGTGGCTTTTGTCACAACGGCCATCAGCGAACTGCTTTTGATACATGCCGCAGATGAAGTGATAAATAACCAGTAGAACGATTAAGGCCATTTTTGCGTGGAACCAACCTGCTTTTAGATAGTACTCCCAGTTGTAGGAAGCCAGCCAAAGCCCAAAGATAACGGTTAGTACCATGAATGGTGTAACGAATCGGTAAAGCTTTCGCGCCATGATGTTCAGTTGATTGAAAGCGCCATCGTTTTCAGTTTGCGCTAAATTGACGAAAATTCTTGGCAAATAGAATATCCCTGCGAACCAAGCGACCATAAAGAAAAGGTGAAATGTTTTGACCCATTGCATAGCGCTAACCTGTTTGTGCTTTTGAGAAAATGTACTGATCTGTAATCATATCGCGGGTCACGATTCCGTAAATACGCTCTTCCTTGTTATGTGTGATCCGATAGACATAAGCCGCTGAAATTTTACGTTGTTCCATGCGATCATAAGCTTCCTCAAGAGTTGCCTGCAAATCAATGGCGACGATATCTTGACGGTTTGCTGGAATTTCCATGAGATTTATAATCTGCTCGACGTCGCCTTCATCATTTGCATGGGCTTCTTGCGTGATTTCTTCCTGCTCGTCGCTAGTATCTTCATCATCTTTCTGCTTGGAAGCTTTCGCTTTTTTACGCTCTAGTTCCTCTTCCTGCTCAATAAGATAGCGACCTAGGTCACTGGCGACCATTAATGAAATCACTTCGTCGGCGTAATCTTTGATGAGAATCCAGCGAGGTTTGTCTTTTAAGGCAACGGCAATATCTTGTAACGTGGACTCCGCTTTTAAGAAAGCAATATTACGAGTCATAACGCCCGCGACGCCAATGCTGCGTAATACCTGCTTCATTGGGCTGACTTTTAAGCGCATACCACGGTCTTTCATTTGTGTTTCCCAGTAGGACTCGCGTTTGAATAACTGGCTAACGACCAAGTTGCCGATAACGATTGAAAACATGCCCGGTAAAATAATGTTGGGATTATTGGTTAACTCCAATAATGCCATCAGCCCAGCAAGCGGCGCTTGCAGCACGGCACTCATTAATGTCGCCATCCCGATAATGGCGTAAAAACCCGTGTCACTCGAAAGGGTTGGAAAGACGAGGCTCCCTAAAGTCCCAAGCAGTCCGCCGAGCATCGCACCCATGAACAGAGTTGGGCCCAACACACCGCCCGGCATCGAGAGACCGGAACAAATACTGGTGGCGATAAACTTACCCGCTAGACTTAAACCCAGTATGGTTAATAGTAGCTCTCCTTGGAGCGATGAGTTAACCGTGTCGTAACCGATACCCATGACTTGTGGTACTGCCAGCGCAATGATACCGACGCTGGTGCCGCCGACTGTGGTTTTGATCCAAACAGGCCAATCTTTTGAGCCTCTGCGAACAACGCTGGTGAACATAATAAACAAGCTGGCGATAATCCCGCAAATAAAGCCCAGTAGTAGGAAGTAAGGCATTTCCCACAGCGATTGTATGTCCATTGATGCAGGAATGATGAAGGCAGGATCTGAGCCAAAAAACATGCGACTCATCACTGCGCCAGCTACTGATGCCAAAATGATCGGAATAAAGCTGGCGACAGCATATTCCATCATCACGATCTCCATAGCAAAAACAACGCCTGCTAGTGGCGTATTGAAGTTTGCAGAAATCGCGGCCGCACAGCCACAGCCGACGAGGATGCGGGTACTATTATTAGGGAGTTTTAAGCGTTGGCCTATTAAGCTACCTGTGGTGGAGCCTAAGTGAATCCCCGGGCCTTCTCGACCAACCGACTGACCTGAGGCAATTGTCAGTCCACCTAAGAAGAATTGCACAACCGCATTTTTTGCTGGCAAGTGTCCTTGGTGGTGTGCCATGCGTTCCAAGACATGTGATACGCCGACGCGACGAGTATCAGGTTTCAGTTGTTGCAGTAGTAAGCCAACGATTAAGCCGCCAATAGTCGGCAGGAGAAGTTTGAGCCACCAATCGGCATTTTCAAAGTCAGTATTGCCCGATTGATCTGTTGCCCAGAGAACGTAGGAGCTTTCAGTAAAGTATCGGAACAGAATGTTTGAGCCACCTGCTAATATGCCACAGATTAAGCCAATAACCGCCATTAAGGCTAAAGCATCAAAGCCCCCAAGGCGTAATCTTAACCGATCAATTAGCGTCATTCGTCACTCAAGTATGTGATAGGGTCTGTTCCCTTTGGTTATAATTTCTGTTTTAATGCAACTGGAGTCGACTTCTGGTTGCGGATTCTATGCGTGTATAGCCAGCGTCATTAATGACTTACATAATAAGAAAATGTGACCGAAAGAACAAACGATTTCAATGATTTATGACTAAAGATCCCAATCAGCCAGACTATATTATCCGAAAGCGTCGCACGGCCACTTGGTATTGGTCTTGGGCAATCATTATTTTGATTGTATTGATAGCTGCAATGGCCTTAGGCTATTGGCTTAATAAGCGTCAGCACGGCATGACCGCGACAGCTCAACAACAATTCCAGATGTTGAAAGAACAGTTGGATCAAGCTCAAGAAGGGCAAACGCACTGGCAGCAACAATATCAAATCGAGCATGAGATCACACAGCAGCTGAAAACTGAGCTGGATAAATTACACCGTCAAAATCGAAATTTGGAAAAAGAGCGTGAAGCTTTGCAGCGAATTTTTGATCCTGATGGAGTAGAGTCTGGGCTTCAAATTGCCAGTTTTGTCTGGGAACAGGGGCTGGACACGATGTATCGGTATCGTTTGATGTTGATTCAAGCCAAGCAACAATCAGGATCACTGAAAGGTACCATTACGATATCCATCGTTGGCGAGGAAGCTGGCGAGAGAAAAAGTTACAGCTTTGAACAGCTGCAAGGAAACGATAGCAATAATAATACATTTGATTTTACTTACGTCTCGACACACACGGGCACTTTTCAGCTGCCTGAAGGTTTTGAGCCGAGTTTCGTCCGAGTCGTAGCCGCGACATCAGGGCGAGGAGCAAAATCAGTACTCCAAGACTTTACTTGGAAACCCACAAATCCGAGCAATGAGGTTGAAGAAACGAATGCGAAAGAGTAAACGTAAATCTAACAATGTCGATACTTTAATTGCAGATGGAACTTGTATTAATGGTGACATGAGCTTCTCTGGGGCACTGTTTGTAGATGGTGAGATTAACGGAGAGGTGAAGGGCGATACGGAGAAACAGTCAGTTTTATCGATCGGTGTTCACGGTAAGATCAAAGGCAATATTTCGACACCGTACGCCATTATTTTTGGTCAGGTGGATGGTGATGTTTATGTCACTGAAAAGATCGATCTTAAACCTGGCGCTAAAATTAACGGTGACTTGTATTACAAAGTGATTGAGATGAATGCGGGTGCCGAGGTAAACGGTAAAATGGTGGTCGTCGGTGATCCAAAAGCATTGGAGCATAAAGCGGAAGAAGCGCAAGCAGACAATTCTTCGGTTCGTTCAGAAGAGACTCATCAAGAGGCTGTTGAAGCAGAGCCAGCAAAAGCATAAGCTTATGCCCTTGAGATGTTGCGGTGTGACCCCCATCTTCGGCTATAATAGTAAGGTGTTGTAAGAAATAGGTGACAGTATGTCAATTACCGTAACAGACGCCGCCAGTAAAAAAGTGCGTCAACTGATTGAAGAAGAAGAAAATCAGGAGCTTAAGCTACGTGTGTTTGTCACAGGTGGTGGTTGCTCAGGTTTCCAGTATGGTTTTACATTCGATGAAAATCAGAAAGAAAACGATATGACCATTGAACAAGATGGCGTCAAAATCCTCGTGGACTCACTCAGTTTTCAATACTTGATGGGCTCAGAGGTGGATTATACCGAAGGGCTTCAGGGCTCAAGGTTCATTATTAATAACCCACAAGCCAAGACAACCTGTGGCTGTGGCTCCTCTTTCTCAATCTAATTCTTATACGCGCTTAACTCGTCTGTTGAGCGCGTGATAATTCTTTATCTTTAAACATTTGGCTATCTGCCAGCTTTAGTATGTCATCTTTATTTTTAAGTTCAGGCGTGGATGTCGCGTTATATTCAGCATAACCAATGCTACCTCTAACTTTCAATTTGGTCTTTTCATAAATATAGGGAATTTCAATAGCGGCCTTTATTCTCTTGATGACAACCTCAAGCTCTTGTGGGCTATGGCGTTGCGGACTGTCTATAAGCATTAAAAACTCATCGCCGCCGATGCGGCATAAGGTATCTTCTCCACGAGTGACGTTGAGGAGCTGTTTCGCGATATATTGAAGTGTCGCGTCTCCAGCATGGTGACCATAATTATCATTGATGCTTTTGAAGTTATCTAAATCAATATTGATGAGGTAAACCCAAGTGTTATGCCGTTTTGAACGCTCGATCGCTTGTTCTAATAGTTTGCGGAATACTCGAGCATTATAAATCCCTGTCAAATCATCACGTTCAGCGAGAATGGTAATTTCTATGCGTTGACGCTCTAAACGAATCAAGGAGTCTCTAGCGGCTTGATAAAGGGTGCCTATGATTAATACGCTAATGGAAAGTGGTAGCAAGGAGCCGATAATGCCGGTTAGCCAACCGCTAACTGAAACAGCGTAAACGGATGGATCTGCTTGCGGGGTAATGATTCCTTGGGTATAGAGGTAACCGATAATTGAGACATAGACAAAGAACAACCCAATAGAGAATATCCCAAACTTAATACCATAGTATAAAGTGATGAAAATGATGGATAGAATTGACCATAAAATACCATTGCCTAGCAATCCCCAGTTATACACTCCCGCTAGTGAAATGAGAACAGTTAGCACCAGTACCATGTTGAGTTTAAATTTGACTGAAAGCTTATGTCGAATGTAAGCCGAGGTGACTAGGCTGATGGCAATGAACAGATGTAAAGCCATTGAGATTTGGAAACCTGAGATGGGGATTCGACTATATGAAGCAATAGTGGCTGGAACGCTGCAGATCGCTAAAATGATAATAATTTTATCAATAGAACCAACTAGGATTTTTTCCCATTCGCTAAATTGACTGATGTCATTTAGTAGCTTCATGACTTTAGTATGTCACGAGTAATGCAAATTTGCATTAAATTTCGAATAAGCTCTGCTAATCCGATCTGTTGCTAATTATGCTGAGTATATGCCGCCTAGAACGCTGTTTTTGGTTGAGCCTGTGATACTGGATAGCATGATGGGTTCTTTTTTAAGAGTTTTAGAGGCGAACCACGCAAAGGTCATGGCTTCAACCCAATCAGGCTCTACGCCTAAATCAGAGGTGGTGGTGACAGTAAAGCTAGGTAAGTGATTCTGCAACTCTTGAATAATAATCGGGTTGTGCGCTCCGCCGCCACAAAGATAGATTTCACCTTGATCTATCTGTGATAGCACAGCATCAGCAACCGTTTTTACACTTAACTCAAGTAATGTGCGTTGGACGTCTTCAGGTTGGTATTCGCTTAAAGGTTGTTGCGAACTTTCGGCCAACCATTCAGCATTAAAGTATTCGCATCCGGTGCTTTTGGGAGCTGCTTGCTTGAAGTAAGGATCCGCCAGCAATTGCAGTAATAGTTCAGGAATAATTTGCCCGCTGGATGCCCAGTTCCCATCAGCATCATAGTGTTGACCCCGGTGTTGATAAATCCAATGATCCACCAGAGTATTGGCGGGGCCTGTATCAAAACCGATGGCGGGTTTCCTCGGCTTAAGTAGCGTCACATTGGCAATACCGCCGAGGTTAATGACGGCTCGCGGCCTGTCGTTATCCGCAAAAAACGCTTGATGGAATGCTGGGGCAAAGGGAGCTCCTTGACCACCATACGCCATGTCCCGACGTCGAAAATCAGCAACAGTGGTTATGCCTGTTTGGGCTGCGATGATACTGGGATCTCCAATTTGAAGCGTGAAAGGGTAGCTGGAGTCAGGTCTGTGGCGGACCGTTTGACCATGACTACCTATCGCAGCGATATCCGATGCCAGATAGTTTGATTTATCTAAAAGCGTCTTGGTGGCTTCTGCGAACAGTAAGCCGACCTGATGATCTAATTGTCCCAACTGATCGATAGGGTCGCCTTCATATTGCGATTTGCCAAACTTTAGCAACGCTTGCTGAAGATTACTTGGAATGGCTTGGTTATGGGAATCTAGCAGTTGGATCTTTGAGTCGGAGTGGATATCACAGAGAACAGCGTCGACAGCATCGACGCTAGTCCCTGAGATCAGTCCAATGAATAAGGTCACGAGTTAGGCTCTCGTCACCAATTACTTTTGAAGCTTGCTGTTACTTGCTGTGCCTGACGCTTCTTGCTCATTTAGGCGTGCAAAATAAGTTGTACGTTCAGTCTCAAGCTGTGACATGAGCGGTTTTGAGTGCTCTTGGAAGCGAGCCATCTCAGCTTTAGGAACCGGTGCCGCGTGCGGTAATTTTACGCGACGAGGGTTACGGTGCACGCCATTGACTACAAATTCATAGTGTAAGTGTGGCGCTTGTGACATGCCTGTAGAACCAACATAACCAATAATCTGACCTTGCTTGACACGTTGCCCCGCTTTAACTGCACGCTTCGAGAAGTGTAGGTATTTGGTTTCAATGTTACCGCCATGCTGGATAAACACATAGTTACCATTAAAGCGGTTATAGCTGGATTTCGTTACTCGACCATCGCCTGCTGCGCGAACCGGTGTCCCGATTGGAGCACGATAATCCGTACCACGATGTGGTTTGACACGTTTCTGAATTGGATGAAAACGTTTCGGATTAAAGTTAGAGCTGACATAGTTAAACTGCAAAGGTGCACGTAAGAATGACTTTCTTAATGCTTTACCTTCTGGCGTGTAATATGCCGTGCGGCCGTTGGTATCGGTGTAGCGTACAGCGGCATAATGTTCACCCATATTGTTGAACTCTGCCGATAAGATGTTGCCGTAACCGACTTTTTTCCCATCAATATACTTTTCTTCGTAAAGTACAGAGAAACTGTCGTTTTTACGAATTTCTAGCGCGAAATCAATGTCGTATTCGAAAACGCCTGCCAACTCCATGATAACGCCATCAGGAAGTCCTGCTTGTTTGCCCGCGTTATAAAAGCTACTGGTGATGGTGGCTGTCGCGAAACGTTGTTTGAATTCGATCGGTTTAACATCCAGCGATACGTGAAACTCTTTATCAGCAATTTTAGTGATAACAAGAGTATCGCTTGAGTTAAATGGATAGCGCATGCTGTGGAATTCTTTTTCGTCATTAGCCGCGAACTCTAAAGTATGTCCTGGGCGAATTTTCTTTAAGATGTCCACTTTATCGTCAGCTTGCATCATATAATGCAAATCTTTTGAGCTGAACCCAAGTTTTTTAAAGATTCGAGCTAAGCTCTCACCTTTGGCAACTTCAATGGTTTGCCACTCAAAACGAGGCTTTGTGGTTTTTTTGACGAAGTTTTTGATGGCATCGGTAGCTTCGCTAAGCTCGGCAGAAGCTTGCTGGCTATTCATGCTATCGTTTGCTTTACTCTCAGCAGGTAACTCTTTAGCAGGCTCAAGTGCGCCCTCTGACAACTCTGACTGACTTGATGCCATATCAAGATTTGCTGGTTGTGAAGAGGATTGAGTGTCGTCCGATGATAATTGTAATGTAAGAAGTTCTTGTTGTTTATTATTCTCTTGAGTCGATGACTCTTCTCCTGGAGTCATTGCTAAGTAAGAAACTGCCGCGAATATGACCGATAATGCAGAGATCGTAATGATCGCGCCCTTACGTCGGTTTTTCTTTCGGGCAAACAGCGGTTTTTTGCTGTTAAAGCCTTTATAATCACGGTTTATCATAGTTAACTTAAGAAATTGGTTGAATAGTTTTTGCGCAATAACCATAACCTTATGAGGGGTTTTGGTCAATGTTAAAAAGTATTAAATCCATAATTTGGCCACATTTGTTACGGAAATGTGAAAGAGTCAGGATTTTTTACACTTTTGAAAAGCTATCGGACGAAAACTGTCATCAGCTGCTTTTTGCCCTGAAACCGTTGCATACTATGACAATTCGTGTATCTTTGAGCCATCGAAATTTGAGAGAAATACCCTTATGAGTGATTTTGAAGCCATGTTTGAGGAGCTTAAACGTGGAGCTGATGAGATTTTGCCGGAAGAAGAGTTGTTGGCAAAGCTTAAAGAAGGCCGTCCCTTAAAAATCAAAGCGGGCTTTGACCCAACAGCACCTGACTTACATCTTGGTCATACCGTATTAATTAATAAAATGCGCCAATTCCAGCAGTTTGGTCATGAGGTGGTATTTCTTATAGGTGACTTCACTGGAATGATCGGCGATCCAACGGGTAAGAATGTGACACGTAAGCCGTTGACCCGAGACGATGTGCTCAAAAATGCTGAAACTTATAAGGAGCAGGTCTTTAAAATTCTTGACCCTGAGAAAACCACCGTCGCGTTTAATTCTGAGTGGTGTGAAAAGCTGGGTGCTGCAGGGATGATTAAGCTTGCGGCTAACTCTACAGTGGCGCGTATGTTGGAGCGTGATGATTTTAAAAAGCGCTACGCAAATGAACAGCCTATTGCTATTCACGAGTTCTTGTACCCTCTGGTCCAAGGTTATGACTCAGTAGCCATGGAGTGTGATGTAGAGTTGGGCGGTACCGATCAGCGCTTTAACCTGTTGATGGGGCGTGAACTCCAAAAATCAAATGGACAGAAGCCACAGACCGTACTAATGATGCCTTTGCTTGAAGGCTTAGATGGCGTTAATAAAATGTCTAAGTCACTGGACAATTACGTGGGTATCACCGAAGCACCAGGCGTGATGTACCAAAAGCTCTTGTCATTGCCAGACAGCATGATGTGGCGTTATCACGAATTACTGTCGTTTAAGTCGCTGGAAGAAGTTGAGCAGCTTAAAAAAGATGTAGAAGCCGGGACTAACCCGCAAGAGATTAAGAAGGCGTTTGCACTAGAAATCATTGAGCGGTTCCATGGTAAAGAAGCTGCGGACAATGCTCATAAAGGTGCGGGCAACATTATTACGGAAGGTGAGGTTCCCGAAGGAACGCCTGAAGTGGAAGTCAGCCTAGATGGCGCTGAGCAGTTCCCGATAGGAGCTGTGATTAATCGTGCGGGTCTTGCAGCAAACTCAGCTCAGGCAAAAGACATGCTAAAAAACGGGCGTGTTAAAGTTGACTGGGAAGTGGTAGAGCCTTCCTATATGGTCACTCCGGGTAAATATTTGATGCAAGCAGGCAAAAAGAAAATCGCCTACGTTATCGTTACAACGTAAAAAAACTGTACAAAATATCAAAAAGGTCGCTTTCGCGGCCTTTTTTGTGCCCTTTATTAACAATGGTCTCAGACGAAGAAGTTGTCAGCCTACTTTACAAAAAACAAAAATAGCTCCAGTTTTTATTTCAAAACTGCCCACTTTTACCCAATTCCAATATTCACCTTCAGCCAGGGTTTGATTAGTATTTAGTGAAGCTGCATGGGGTAGCTTGTCACACCACTGGAGAAAATAATGGATAATATGTTTAGAAAGTGCGCATTAACGATGGTAATCGGCGCTTCATTAGCACTGCCTGTATCAAGTTATGCAGACTCATTTGTCGTAGTAGCAAAAAATAAGATCAATAAAAACCTTGTGGATAGCATTGAAGCCATGGGCGCAACTGTCACCCAAAGAATTCCACAAGTCGGATTACTCCTCATAGAAAGTGATAACCCTGACATTCGAGAGCGCTTGGCTGGCGTCTCTGGTGTGGGTTCGACTTTTGCAGACTTTACCTTAAATTATGTCGAACCGAATCAAGCTGATGCATTTGACATAAAGTTTGATGAAATGGCCGCTAGTCCCCCAAATACAGGAGATGACGATTTTTTCTTCGACTTGCAATGGGGCCATGATGCAGTAAACGCTACTGAAGCTTGGGAAGCAGGCGTTAGGGGCCAAGGCGTTACTGTCGCAGTTCTTGATAGTGGTATCGATTCATCACACCCGGATTTAGCACCTAACCTTAATGTAGCACTTTCGACATCGTTCGTGCCTGGGGAAGATTTTGATAACCCTCCTGGTAGCCACGGCACTCACGTCGCAGGGACTATCGCTGCTGCGGACAATGCATTTGGAACCATCGGTGTTGCGCCTGAAGCCGAAATCATCTCAGTAAAGGTATTATCAGCAATAACTGGTAGTGGTAGCACTTCAGGTATTTGGCAAGGGATGATTTATGCCGCGGACAACGGTGCGGATGTGATTAATATGAGCCTTGGAATTAGCGGTGGCTTCCCTAAGAACTGTACGTTTACCGATCCTGATACGGGAGAGTCTACACATTACCCGGCCAGAGACTGTAGTGAGTTGATTCGAACCTATAACAAAGTAACACAGTACGTGCGTGATAAAGGAGCCATTATTATTTCATCGGCGGGCAATGATGCTCGCGATATGAACCACGATGGACCTATTATGGCGTTACCCGCTGAAGCAAATGGAGTGGTGTCTGTGTCAGCAACTGCACCATACCTGTGGGGGTTAGACACTACCACAGAATTAGGAGAGTTAGCTTCTTATTCTAATTATGGTCGCAAGGGGGTTGATTTGTCAGGGCCGGGTGGTGACTTTGATGTTTTCTTTGATTTTGGCGCAGCACCTTGTAATGGTCCTGTACTACCTGGACGCCCTTGTTATGTCTACGACATGGTTCTAAGCACAACGCCCGGTGGTTGGGGGTGGAATGCGGGTACGAGTATGGCCTCGCCACATGTTGCGGGTGTCGCTGCGTTAATCATTAGTGAATATGGTGGCAATATCAGCGTTGGGCAACTAGAAAAAGAGCTTCGTACGCGCGCTCTGGGGAAAGGAAAAAGTACCGAGCACGGCAAAGGGCAGGTTTCTACAGGTTATTAATAGAAACTGATACAACTTAAAAAGGCCGCACTCGCGGCCTTTTTTAATGCATAAGCTTAAAAAATGGATCTAATTGATTGTTTTACCATCGTTTTGGGCAAGTTTTAGGCGAAAAGTAATGGTTTTGAAATTAATTTAAAAAAAGATTCAAAAAAGGGTTGCGGGAAGCGATTTAGTGTCTATAATGCGCACCACTTTCGAGGCAAACGAAACATTTGAAACGCAGCGAAAGAGCTCAGGAAGAGCGGTTTTTAAGACGGTTTAAAAAGTTTTAAAAAATGTGTTGACAGGAA